>NZ_JBNJNH010000001.1:6152500-9674813 GCF_050936175.1 Dactylosporangium sp. CA-139066
GCTGCTCGCCTGGCAGCTGGAGCGGGCGGCGGCGCTGCACGCCGAGGTCGCGCCGGACGCGCGCTGGCTCGGCCAGGTCGTCGCCGGCCGGCCGGACACGTCCGCGATCCGGCTGTACGAGCGGCTCGGCTTCGCCGCCGAGCGCCACTTCCTGAAGATGACGGCCCCGACCGCGTCCACGCCGGCCGTCGGGCCTCCGGGTCCGGTGCGCCTCATGGGGTACACCCAAAGCCTCGAAAGCGCCGTGCACGCCCTGCACTCGTCGGCCTTCCGCGGCCTCTGGGGCTATCAGGAGCGCGACCTGGAGGCGTGGGCCGCGCAGACCGTGCGGTCCGCGACGTTCCGCCCGGAGCTGGCGCGGGTCGCGCTCGCCGGGGACGCCGTCGTCGGCTTCGTGCTGCCGTACGACGAGGACGGCGCCGGCCGGCTCTACATCGGCCAGGTCGGCACCGAGCCCGCCTGGCGCCGCCGGGGCATCGCCGCCGCGCTGCTGGCCGACGTCCTCGGCGCCGCGAACGCGGCCGGGTACACCGCCGCGTCGCTCGACACCGACGCCGCCAACCCGACCGGGGCCGCCGGGGTGTACGCCCGCGTCGGTTTCACGGTGGACGAGCACCTCGTGGCGTACGTGCGGCCGTGCCGGACGTGACCCTGGGCCCCGGCAGCCTCGCCGGCCGCCACCTCACGATGCTGCTGAAGGTCGTCGCCGGCAACCGGCAGATCGTGTACCTCCACGCGGACTAGCGGGTTGCATCCGGTACTCGGGTACAGGCTTACCGTCGAGGGACCGGCGCCGCGGCGGCGCCCGGAGTACCAGCTCAAGGAGCCTGTGATGGCCTTCGACGTCCCCGACGCGTGCACCCTGCCGACCGCGCAGCGGCCGCTGCGGCTGGCCGAGTTCGACGCGCTGTTCGCCACCGCGGTCCGCGCGGTGGAGACGGTGAGCCCGACCCACGCCCGGATGCGCCTGGCCGGCCCGGCCGGCCTCGAGGCGACGGTGCGCGACCTCGCCGCCCGCGAGACCGCGTGCTGCTCGTTCTTCACCTTCACCGTCACGCCGCTGCCCGAAGGGGACGCGCTCATCCTCGACGTCGAGGTTCCCACCGCGTACGCCGATGTCCTCGCCTCGCTCACCGGCCGAGCCGGGATGGCAGACTCCGGGGATGGATCAGGACTTCCGGGTGTACGGCGGCGAAGGTGACCCGCTGCTGCTGTTGCTGCACGGGCTGGGCGCCACCGGTGCGGTGTGGTCCGGGTGGGCCCCGACGCTGGCGCGCCGCTGGCCCGGCCGCTGGCTGGCCCCCGATCTGCCCGGCCACGGCCGGTCGGCGCCGCTGCCGCAGTACACGTTCGATGCCCTCGCCGAGGCGGTGCGCCCGCTGACGGAGCCGGCCGGCCGCACCATCGTGCTGGGACACTCGCTCGGCGGCGTGGTCGCCCTGGCCCTGGCCGCCCGGACCCCGGTGGCGGCGGTCGTCGGGCTGGGCATCAAGGTCGCCTGGAGCGACGAGGAACTGGACCGCGCCCAGGCCCTGGCCCGGCGCCCGGTCGCCTGGTACGCCTCCCGGGAGGAGGCCCTCGCCCGCCACCGGCGGGTGTCCGGGCTGACCGGCCTCGCCACCGACGACGATCCGGCGGCGCTGCGTGAAGAGGACGGCCGATGGCGCCTCGCCCTCGACCCGCACGCGTTCGGGGTCGGCGCGCCGGACATGGCCGGCCTGGTGGCGCGCTCGCCGGCGCCGATCCTGCTGGCCCGGGGCGAGCACGACCCGATGAACACGGACGAACAGCTCGCGCGGCTCGGCGTCCCGGCCGTCACGCTGCCCGGGCTCGGCCACAACGCCCACGTCGAAGACCCGGAGCGGTGCATGACCCTGCTGGAGCCGTACTGCTGAGCCGCAACCGGCTACGCGGTGCCGGCCTCGTGCAGGTAGGCGACCTGGCCGTATGAACCATCCGGCGGTCCGGCCACCAGCGACATCACGCGCTCGGTGGCTGAGCTGGCGGCGTTCACCCGCCACGGGTTCCGGCGCGCGCCGGGGCTCACCGCGGGGCGGCTGCGGCGATCCGGAAATCAACGCAGCCGTTACATTTGCCGGCGCAAAATAGTATCGCCAAGATTTTGCAAATCCGGCCGCGAACACCCTGGTAACGGGATCGTGCCGCCAGCAGGTATGATCCGGCGGGGCGGCGGTTCGGCGCCGACAATCGGCGCGGGACTCCGTTTCCGCTAACAGGAGGAAAGTGTGGCCAGCGGTACTGTCAAGTGGTTCAACTCTGAAAAGGGCTTCGGCTTCATCCAGCAGGATGACGGCGGCGCGGACGTCTTCGTCCACTACTCCGCCATCAACAGCTCTGGATACCGCGAGCTCGCGGAAGGCCAGAAGGTGGAGTACGAGGTGACCCAGGGCCAGAAGGGTCCCCAGGCGGAGAACGTCCGCGGTCTCTGACTCGATCCTGGCAAGAAGACCTGAGCGCCGCCGGAGCGCCGCATGCCCAGCATGCGGCGCTCCGGCCATTTCCGGCGCAATCTCGTGTCGCGCAGGCGTTCTGAATCCCGGCGAGCGGGCGGCCGGGTGCGACATCCAGCAGGCGACCGGCGCGCGGGCGATCCAGCGGATGCCGATGGGGGGTTAGCCCCCGCCTGCTTCCGGGGGGCGGTCGGATGGTTCCCGGCGGGCGGTTCGCCGAGGCTGAGGAGGCATTCATCCTCATCGCGGCGGCCGGTTCGGGACCGTCCGCTCGTCCCCTGTCTGGAGCGTCCGATGAACGTCCTCACGAGGTCGGTCCACGCGGTGCGCGGTTGGCACCGGCCGTTGGTGCTGCACGCGGCACTCATGTTCGGGTTGGCGGCCTTCTGCGCGGTGGCGGTGTTCGCCGACGACCGGCTGCTGCTGGGCGAGCCCGTGTGGGCGAAGCCGATGAAGTTCGGCGTGGCCATGGGCGTCTACAGCCTGACGCTGGCGTGGCTGCTCACCCGGCTGACGAAGGGGCGGCGTGCCGGATGGTGGGTCGGCACCGTGTTCGCGGTCGCCGGGGTGCTGGACGTCGGTGCCGTGGTCTGGGCCGCGGCGCACGGAACGTTCAGCCACTTCAACGAGAACACCGACGACGTGGCCCGGACCGTGCAGACGGTGTTCTCCTTCGGCATCCTGCCGTTGATGGTGGCCACGCTGGTGATCGCGATCCTGCTGCTGATCCAGCGGACCGGCGACCGCGCCCTCACCCGCGCCCTGCGCGCCGGGCTCGGGCTCGCGTTCGCCAGCATGGTCGTCGCGCTCTGGCTCAGCATGTCCGCCGGGTCGGCGCCGCGCACGGAGACCGACGCGAACGGGCAGGTGGTGTCCCTGGTCGGCGCGCACGGCATCGGCGACCCGGACGGGCACGGGATGTTCCTGACGAACTGGAGCACGACCGGCGGTGATCTCCGCGTGCCGCACTTCGTCGGCCTGCACGCCATCCAGGTGCTGCTGGCGCTCACCGCGATCCTGAACCTGCTCGCGACCCGGCGTGCGTGGCTGCGCGCCGAACGGGTCCGGGCCCGCCTCGTCGGGGCCGCCGTGCTCGGATACGCCGGCGTGTTCACCGTGCTCACCTGGCAGGCCGGGCGCGGCCAGTCCGTGCTGCACCCCGACGCGCCGACCCTGCTCGCGTTCGGCGCGGTCGCGGTGCTCGCCCTCGCCGCGGCGGCCACGGCGGTCACCGCCGCCCGCAGACAGCACGTGGAACTCGCCGCCGTGAATGCCTGACGCCCGGCCGCTGACCGTAAGGTTGGGGCATGTTCATCGACGTCGGCGGGCGCCGCCTGGAAGTGCTGGTGGCCGGGCCCGACGGCGGGCCGGTGCTCGTGCTGCACCTCGGCACCCCCGCCGGGCCCGTCGACACGCCCGTGATCACCGGGCCGGCCGCCGAGCGCGGGCTGCGGACCGTGATCTGCGCGCGGCCGGGCTACGCCGGATCGACGCCGCGGCCCGGGCGCACCGTCGCGGACGTGGCCGAGGACGTCACCGCCGTGCTCGACCGGCTCGGCGCCGACCGGTTCGTGACGCTCGGCTGGTCCGGCGGCGGGCCGCACGCGCTCGCCTGCGCCGCGCTGCTGCCGGGCCGCTGCGCCGCGGCCGCCACGCTCGCCGGGGTGGCCCCGTACGGCGCCGCCGGGCTGGACTGGCTGGCCGGGATGGGCCCGGAGAACGTCGAGGAGTTCGGCGCGGCCGCCGCCGGGCCCGAGGCGCTCGAGGCGTTCCTGGACCGGGCGGCGGCCGGGCTGGCCGCGGTGAGCGGCGACGAGGTGGCGGCCGCGCTGGGCGGCCTGGCCTCGCCGGTGGACGCCGCCGCGCTCACCGGGGCGTTCGCCGAGTCGCTGGCGGCGGGCTTCCGGTCGGCGGTTTCCAGTGGTACTGCGGGATGGCGCGACGACGACCTCGCGTTCGTGCGCCCGTGGGGCTTCGACCCGTCCGCGATCGCGGTGCCGGTCGTGGTGTGGCAGGGCGGCCAGGACCGGATGGTCCCGCCCGGGCACGGCGAGTGGCTGGCAACACACGTGCCCGGCGCCCGCGCCCGGCTGGACCCGGACGCCGGGCACATCTCGATGGCCGGCGAGGCCGGCGCGCTGCTCGACGACCTGCTGAGCTCGGCCGGCTGGACCCGCTGACCCCGACCGCGCACGTGGCGGCGGCGAGCGCGATCAGCGACATCCAGGAGGTGATCACCCGCCCGTCCGTCAGAAGCGGGTATGGCCGCGTTGGATGTGTCGCTGATGGTGTCCGGCTCGACGGTCCGCCTGTTCGGCGCCGGCGTGGACGTTTCGGCCGGGCACGGCGGCGTGCGCCCGGGGCTGAGCAACGCGCTGTACGACGTGCGCCTCGAACGCAGCCGGCGCGGCGCCTTTGCCGCGCGGGACGTGGCCCCGCAGGAGGATCCGCGACCGGGCCTGGTGTCGCTGCGCCGGGCCGGCGAGCTGCTGGCCGAGTCGTTCCTGCCCGAGCCGGTCGCGCACGCGCTGCGCGGCCTGCTCGAGCACGCAACGGCCCGCCACGTGCCGCTGCGCATCGGCGTGGATGCACCGGCACTGACGGCGCTGCCGTGGGAGGCACTGCCCGATCCGCTGTCCGGACGGCCCCTGGCGCTGCATCCGCTGGTGGTCGTGTATCGACGCGGCGCCGCGCCGGTGCCCGGCCCGCTCGCGGGGCCGTTGCGAATCGTGGTGGCGATCGCCTCACCTGCCACCGGCGGCGGAGCGCTGCTTGACTACGAGCACGAGCTGCGGGCGGTGCTCGCCGCGGTACGGGACGCCCGGCAGCACCAGGCCCGGGTCGAGGTCGTGCCGTTCGCCACCACAGCGGCGATCCGGGCAGCGCTGGACGTCCCCGGCGGCGCCCATGTGCTGCACATCTCGGCCCACGGCCGGCCGGGCGTGCTCCTGCTGGAGGACGAGCACGGCGACGCACACGAGGTCACCGCGGACCAGCTGCTGGACGAGGCGATCCCGCCGGGCCGGATGCCGCCGGTCATCGCATTGGCGGCCTGCTACACCGACGTCGACGGCGAGCAGCAGGGCTCCTCGTTCGCCGCCCAGCTGGCGGCGCGGGGCGCCGGTGCGGTGATCGGCACCCAGACCACCGTCACCGACCGGTACGCGACGCTGCTGTTCACCAAGGTGTACGCCGAGCTGGCGGCCAGGCCCGACCCCGACGTCGTGCGCGCGGTGACCGACGCACGCCGGCTCGTCCAGCACGATCTGCTCCACGGCCGGGACCGGGCGGCGCGGACGCTGGCCGGGATGGACGAATGGGGCGTGGTCACGCTGCTCGCCAACGCCCCGGAGATCCCGGTCATCGACCGGGCGGCGCCGCGGATCCCGATGCCGGCGGAGCGGGCGGCGACGTGGGGATCGGTGCGAGCCCGGCCGGTCGGGCATTTCGTCGGCCGCCGGGCGCTGCAGCGCGATCTGCCCAAGGTGCTCGCCGGCGACGAGTCCGCGGGGTTGATGCTGCACGGGATCGGGGGCGTCGGCAAGACCACGCTCGCGGCCGAGGTGCTGCGCCGGACGCTGCAGGCCGACCCGCAATGGCGGGTGGCGGCACTGTTCGGGGCGGTCGACGTCGACGGTGTCCTGGCGGCGGTCGGTGGGGTTGCCCGGCAGGAGCTGCTCGTCCGGCAGAGCGTGGCCGGCCCCGCGACCGTCGCGGCCGAGGCCGCCGCGCGCCGGGATGTGCCGTGGCCGGACCGGCTGGCCGTACTACGCGACCATGTGCTCACCGAGGTGCCGGTGCTGCTGGTGCTGGACAACTTCGAGGACAACCTCGATCCGGACACGCGCGCCATCACCGACCCCGATCTCGCCGGCCTCCTGACCGCCTGGGCGTCCGCCCCGGCCCGCAGCCGGCTGGTGATCACCTCACGGCACCCGATCATGCTCGGCGAGGGCGTGCTGCCGGTGCCGGTCGGACCGCTCACGGCGGCGGAGACGGCGAAACTGCTGTGGTCGCTGCCGCATGTGGACAGGTACGCCGTCAGCGACGCCGCCACCGACCGGATCTGGCGGATCGTCGGGGGCCATCCGCGTTCGCTCGAGTATCTGGATGCCCTGCTGGGGCTGGGAGACGGCCGGTTCAACGACATCACCGAACGGCTCTCGACCGCGGTCGCCGCTCGGCTCGGTCCGGACCGGTCCGCGACCTGGCTCGCCCAGGACCGCACGCTTGACACGGCGCTGGCCGACACCGTGACGCTCGCCGCCGACGACGTGCTCCTCCACGACCACCTCGCCCGGCTCGAGTCCGTGCCCGGCGCGATCGACCTGCTGACGGCGATCAGCGTGTACCGCGAGCCGGTTCCCGCCGTCGCGCTGACGTTTCACGTCGGAACGCCGAGAGCCGCCGAGGAGATCGGCGCCGAGCAGGCCCGACGGCGCGCCGTCTACGAAGAGCTCGAAACCATGATCGTCCGCACCGGGATCACCGGCGAGGAGGCACAGCTGACGCCGGCCGACCAGGCGAGGCTGCGGGAGCTTGTCGAAGCCGCCCGGCAGCCCCCGAAGCCGCCCTTCGTCGAACCCGGCCACCTGTCCTGCCTCCTTGGCGACCTGGCCGCCACCAGTCTGATCCACCACGACGGCGATCAGGCAATGGTGTTCATGCACCGCTGGACCGCCACCGAGCTGCACCGGCGCTGGGAGGGCACACGTAACCCCGGCCCGGACGAGAGCCCGCTGCGGCAGGCCCATCGCACCGCGGCCGCCTACTGGCGGTGGCGGGCCGAATCTCGGGCGGCGGGCACGGCGACGGCTCTTCACGACCTGTTCGAGGCTCGCTACCACCTGCTTGCCGCCGCCGACCTGGAGGGCGCGGACTCCGTGACCGGAACCCTCGTACGGCGCCTGGTCGAGATCGGGGGGTGGGACCAGGCCACAAACCTGATTCACCAGACGCTGCAATGGCTGCCGGCCGGCTTCCCCCAGTACCCCGGCTACATCCAAGGCCTCGGCAACCTCGCCTACGGCCGCGGCGACTACGCCGAGGCCGAACGCCTCTACCGGCAGGCGCTGGCCATGCTCGGGCCGCTCGGCGACGAGATCGGCGTCGCCGCCATCGAGCACCAGCTCGGCATGCTCGCCATGGCCCGGCGCGACTATGTCGAGGCGGAGGCTCGCTTTCAGCGGTCGTTGACGATCGAACAGCGGCAAGGCAACGTCGCCGGCGTCGCCACCAGCCGGCTGCAACTCGGCGTGCTCGCCCAGGTCCGCCGCGACCACACCGAGGCCGAGAGCCAGTACGAGCAGGCGCTGGCCGCCTTCGAACAGGTGCGGGACCAGGCCGGGATCGCAAGCGTCCATGGCCAGCTCGGGTCGATCGCCCGCGAACGCGGCGACTACGCCGAGGCCGCCCGCCGATACCGGCAGGCCCTGGCGATCTTCGATCATCTCGGCAATCGACCCGATCTCGCGTCGACCTACCATCTGCTCGGCATGCTCGCCCAGGACCAGGGCGACTATGCCGCGGCCGAGAGCAGCTACCACAGGTCACGCGCCATCCGGGAACAGCTCGGCGACCTACCCGGCCTGGCCAACACCCACGGCCGGCTCGGCATGCTCGCCCAGCAGCGAGGCGACCAGGCCGAGGCCGAGCGCTGCTATCGGCAGGCGCTCACCATCTTCGAACGACTCGGCGACCGGTCGGGCGTGGCATCCGTCTTCGGCCGGCTCGGTGCGCTGCGCGCCGCTTCGGGCCGGCTCGCCGAAGCCGTCGAGCTGTACCTTCAGGCGCTGGCCATCGGCGGTCCCGGTATGGCCGACACGATTCGGGCCCTGACGATGGTCCGGGCACAGCTCGGCGCGGCGGCCTTCGCCGACGTGGCTACCCGGGTGTTGGACGCCGAGAGCTTCGGAGCCCTCACGGCGGTGCTGGACGAGCAGAAGATGGCTGTCTAGTCCGCACTCTCTCCCACTTCAACATATACCGGTATCCGGGGCTTGCGGCAAGCCCCGGGTCAGGGCGCAGAATGGCCGACCGTACGCCAGGAACGCGGGGAATTGGGGGATTCAGGGATGCGTGTGGTGTTGACGACGTGGGGGTCGCGCGGGGACGTCGAGCCGCTGGCCGGGCTCGCCGTGGCGCTGCGGGGGCTCGGCGCGGAGACGGTCGTGTGCGCGCCCGGCGACGACGACTTCGTGGAGCTGCTGGCGCGGGCCGGCGTGGCGCACATGCCGCTCGGGCCGACCGTGCGCTCGGTGGTCGCCGGGCCGAAGCCGCCGGGCGCGGCGGCGGCGTTCAAGCTCGCGCCCGAGCTGGTTGCCGCGCGGTTCGAAACGCTCGCCAGGGCGGCCGAGGACGGCTGCGACGCGATCCTGGCGACCGGGCTGATGCCGGCCGGTGCGCGCGACGTGGCCGACAAGCTCGGCGTGCGGTACGTGCTCGCGTGCTTCCACCTCCTGGGGCTGCCGTCGCAGTTCTCCGCCCCCGGGCGGCGGCCCGGCACGCCGTCGCCGGAGGGCGAGACCGACAACCGGAAGCTGTGGCAGCAGGACGCGGAGCGGGTGAACGCGCTGTACGGGCCCGCGCTCAACGAGCACCGGGCGGCGATCGGGCTGCCGCCGGTGGACAACGTCCGCGACTACGTGTTCACCGGCTCGCCGTGGCTGGCGGCGGACCCGGTGCTGCTGCCGTCGGAGGGCATGACGGACCTCGACGTCGTGCAGACGGGTGCGTGGATCCTGCCCGACGACCGCCCGCTGCCAGACGGTCTGGAGGCGTTCCTGGACGCGGGTGCGCCGCCGGTGTATGTCGGCTTCGGCAGCATGGCCGCGTATGCCCCGAAAGATATCGCCGGGGTGGCGATCGAGGCGGCCCGCAAGCACGGCCGCCGCGTGGTCCTGGCGAGCGGCTGGGCCGGCCTGTCGGCGATCGACGACGGCGGCGACTGCTTCGTCGTCGGCGAGGTCAACCAGCAGGCGCTGTTCCGCCGGGTGGCCGCCGTCGTGCACCACGGAGGCGCGGGCACCACCACCACGTCCGCGCGGGCCGGGGTGGCGCAGGTGGTGGTACCGCAGATCGCCGACCAGCCGAGCTGGGCCGCGCGAACGGCGGAGCTGGGCATCGGCGTGGCCCACGAGGGCTCGACGCCGACCGTCGACTCGCTGTCCGCCGCCCTGGCGACGGCCCTGGACCCGCAGATGCGGGCGCGGGCCGAGGCCGTGGCCACCACGATCCGGCCCGACGGCGCGGCCGTGGCGGCGAGGATGCTGCTCGACGGGGCCAGCGCGGCGGCGTAGGACGACCGTCCCTCACGCAGCGCGCGCTGAGGGCTCCGGCGCTTCCAGGTGGCGCTCGCGCTCGCGGATCAGGTCGTGCACGGCGGACAGCCGTACGAACGTCGACGCGCGGATGGCGAGGCTGCGACCGCACAGCGCGGTCACCGGGTCGGCGGCGAGCATGGCGGCGACGAGCCGCTCCAGCGCCGCCGGCTCGGTCTCGCGCCCGGTGAGCTGGGCGGCCCGCAGCAGGTCGTCCCAGAGCTGGTCGGTGCGGGCACCGTAGAGCCGGTGCAGGGCCGCGCGGGCCTCGCCGAGATCGGGGCGGGCCATCTCGTACGGTCCGCGATGCACAACGGTCACTGCTGCCTCCGCAGTCGCTCGGCCGGGGCCGGTGGTCAGTAGGTGAACTTGGCGACCATGCCGTTGAGCCGCGCGGCGAGCCCGGCCAGGTCGTCGCCGGCGTGCTGGCTCGAACGGGCCGAGGTCGACGTGGCGGTGGTGACCTCCGCGACGGCCGAGAAGTTCGCCTGCACGTCGCCGGCGCCGCGGGCCGCGTCGCTGATCGAGCGGGTCATCTCGTTCGTCGTCGCCGACTGCTCCTCCACGGCGGCGGCGATGGTGTGACTGAACTCGGTGAGCTGCCCGATCACCTCCTCGATGCGCTGCATCGCCGTGCTCGCGCCGTCGCTGCCGTCCTGGATGGCCCCGATCCGCTTGGTGATGTCCTCGGTGGCCCGGGCCGTCTCCTGGGCCAGGTCCTTGACCTCGCTCGCCACCACCGCGAAGCCCTTGCCCGCGTCGCCGGCCCGGGCGGCCTCGATGGTGGCGTTGAGGGCGAGCAGGTTGGTCTGCTCGGCGATCGACGTGATGAGCCGCACCACCTCGCCGATCTGGGCGCTGGCCTGGCCGAGGGTGGTCAGCTGCTCGGTGGTGGACCGGGCGATCTCCATCGACTGGTTGGCCACGTCGGCGGCGCGCGCCGACGTGCTGGCGATCTCCTGGATCGAGGCGGTCATCTGCTCGGCGCCGGCCGCCGCCGACTGCACGTTGACGTGGACGTCGTCGGCCGCGCGGGCGGCCAGGGTGGCCTTGCCGGAGGCCTCGTCGGCGCCCAGGTTGAGGTCGCCGCTGACCTTCGACAGCTCGTTGGCGGCCGACGACAGCGTCCCGGCGGTGCCGGCGAGGTCCCGCACGGTGGTGCGGACGGCGGCGATCGCGGTGTCCAGGTCCTGCCCCATCCGGCCGAACTCGTCGTTCGAGGTGAGGCCCGTGCCGGTGGTGAGGTTGCCGCCGGCCAGGGCCGCGATGGTGTCGCGGACCCGGTTGACCCGGCGGCTCGTCTGCCGGGTGATCATGGTGCCGGCGATCGCCATGCCGGCCAGCAGCACCAGCACGCCGACCACGATCGAGACCTTCGTCCGGCGCTCCGCGGAGTGCGCGGCGGCGGCCCGCACCCCCAGCAGGCTGGCCTCCTCGTCGTACATCTCCTGCGTGACCCCGCGGATCTGGTCCATCACCGCCTTGCCGGCGTTGGTGAGCACGACCTTCTGCGCGGCGTCGAAGCCCTGCGCGCGGCGCAGGTCGATGGTCTGCCTGAGCTCGTCGAGCTTCGAGGCCACCAGCGGGGCCAGCGCGTCCAGGCGCTGCTGCTGCTTGGCGTTGTCGGCGGTGAGCGTGCGCAGCGCCTGCTGCTCGGCGGACAGGTCGTTCAGCGCCTGGTTGTACGGCGCCAGGTACGTGTCCTCGCCGGTGATGAGGTACCGGACCTTCACCTGCTCGGCACTACCGAGCCGGGCGCGCCGAGGTGGACATACCTGACCGTTGAGGCGGAAAGCGCCGGCCGGATACGGCAAGTGGCAACTATCCGACCGTCGAGCAGGGGGTACAGCGCATTTACTCACGGGGCGTGACGGAGCAGCATCACCAGAGGGAACCCCGCGGAAACGGTCGTGACGGAAACGGGTGGAGCCAATGCCTGGTGCGCAGATCGCCGATGCCCTCAAAGCCTTGCACGGTATGCCGGTCGGGCGGCGGCGCACGATGGCCGCGGCCCGGGCGCTGCGGGGCATGGGCGAGGAGCAGCAGTCCGCGTTGACGACGGCGACGGCCATCGAGGCGCTGCTGGACTTCCAGCGTAGCCGCGGGCTGGCCGCGACCGGGACGGCCGACGACGCGACCGTGGCGCGGGTGGCGGCCGAGGTCGTGCATCACCGGGTCGCCTCGAGCAAGAGCCGGACCGCGAAGGTGCAGGCGCTGCTGGACAGGATCGGGGCGGCGCCGGCGGAGGACGAGCGGGCGGCGCGGACCGTCGGGGAGAGCACGACCGCGGCGGTGCGGCAGTTCCAGGAGGCGCACGGGCTGGCCGTCGACGGGCTCATCGGGGACAAGACGCTCAAGCGGCTCAAGGACGCGGCGCTGGCGGTGACGCTGTCGTCGAAGCGGCAGCAGGGGATGCTGCAGCGCAAGCTCCTGCGGGCGGCGAAGATCCGCGGGCTGGACATCGCGATCGACCAGCAGGAGCTGCGCGCGCGGGAGGCGGGGGCGACGACCCAGGCGGCGGTCGCGGCGTTGCAGGCCTCGTTCGGGCTGCCGGTGACGGGGACCGTCGACACGCTCACGTTCGAGCGGATCTCGTCGGTGGCGGCGAGCCGGCGAGCCCCCGCGGCGACGGTGGCGCGGCCCGATCCGGCCGACGTGCGGCCGGTGAACCGGGTGCTGCGGCTCAACATGACGAACAAGGACGTGCCGGGCCTGCAGCGGGCGCTGGCGTTCGTGGGGCACGCGCCGGTGGCGGCCGAGCTCAAGGCGGCCCGCTTCGGGGGGAGCACGCGGGCCGCGGTGCTGGCGTTCCAGCGGGCGAGCGGGCTGCCGCAGAGCGGCGCGGCCGACGGGGCGACGCTGCGGGCGCTGAACCGGACGATCCGGGCCGCGGCACCGGGGCTCGAGCATCCGTACCGCATCCGGGGCAGCGTCCGCGACACGGCCTGGCAGGGGCGAAGCGACATCGTGGTGGAGCTCGCCTACGCGCCGGCCGTCGGGGAGCCGGTGGTGCTCGCGACCCGGCACACGCTCGGCAACGGATTCTACGACCTGCCGTACTCCCCGCCGGTCGACCCGCGCACCGGGTCGCCGTTCAAGCCGCTGGACCTGCGGGTGCGCTTCCTCGACCCGGCCGGCGAGGCCATCGGGACGAAGCAGGTCAGCAACCCGACGCAGATCGCGTGGGTGAACTTCACCGAGGGGCCGTACCCGTACCGCGGGACCTGCCTGCACGACGCCCAGCTGCAGGCGCTGCGCGGGGCCGGCGTCGGCGACGTGGGCACGCTCGTGGAGACCGCCGACCGGCCCCAGGTGAGCCGCGTGGCGCAGGCCGTCGGGATGGCCCAGGACGACCTGATGCGGCTGATCCTGGCCCAGCGGGCGGCGCGGCTGCTCGGCGGCGAGCTGGACGCGGCCGTGTGCTTCGCGTTCCTGGCCCAGTGCCTGCCGTCGAACCTGCCGGACAACCTGCTCGCGCAGACGCACGAGTGGACGCTCATCGACCAGCTCACCGACCTCACCGCGGCCGGCATCGCGGGGCTGGAGCCCGGCGTCGCGGCGATGGCGTTCGACGCCGCGGTGGGCCAGAACCTGGTGCCGGTGACGCTGGCCGCGCGCCGCGCCGCCATCCTCGACGCGCTGGCCGCGACCCGCCGCACGCACGCCCTGGACCGGCCGCTGCTGGTCGGCAACGGCACGCTGCGGGCGACGCTGGAGCGCACCACGGTGCCGCCCGAGCGGTACGGCGCCGTCGCCGACCTGTTCACCAGCGCCGGCGGGCTGGGGCCGCGGTTCTGGGAGACGGCCCGCGCGGAGCCGGACCGGCTCGGCGGACCGGCCGCCGTCGGGTCGCTGGAGCGCGGGGTCGAGGTCGGCCTCGTGGCGAAGAACTTCGAGCCGATGCTGGACCACCTCGACGGGCTGCTGGCCGACCCGGGGCGCGCCGACCTCGCGACGCCGCGGGACCTGGCGAAGCTGGCGCCGCAGGACTGGACGGCGCTGGTGTCCACGGTGGGCGCCGTCCCGCCGGGGACCGACGGCGCCGACGACGCGGCCCGCCGGGCGACGTACGCGCGCACGATGCAGGCGCAGGCGAACCGGCTGTTCCCGACCGTGGCGCTGACCGCGGCGGTGAAGCGGTCCGGCGCCGGCGGGCTCGACATGATCGACGAGATCAGCACGCTGGTCGACGACAACCCGGACTTCGACCTGCGAACGTCCAATGTGGAGACGTTCCTGGCCCGCAACGACGTGTCGGCGCAGACGCCCGCGCAGCTGCGGGTCATGCAGCGCGTGCAGCGCATCTCCCCCGCGATCGAGCCGGCCGTGGCGCTGCTGGACAACGGCATCCACAGCTCGGCGCAGATCGTGTCGATGGGCCGCGACGCGTTCGTGGGCACGATGCGCGACGCGGGCGTGGACGAGGCGACCGCCGGGTCGCTGCTCGGGCACGCCGAGTTGCAGTACGCACAGGTGCTGCAGCGCCTCGGCGAGTTCCGCGCCGAGGTCCAGTCGACGCTGCCGGCGGCGCTGTCGCCGATGATGGTCAGCGAGGAGGTGCGCACCCGGCTGCTCGCCGACGTGCCCGACCTCGAGCTGCTCTTCGGCGCCCTCGACGCCTGCGACTGCCCGCACTGCGCCTCCGTCTACGGGCCGGCCGCCTACCTGGCCGACCTGCTGCGCTTCCTGGACCACCAGGCGGCGGCCGCGGGCGGCGGGACGGTGCGGGAGGTGCTGTCGCAGCGGCGGCCCGACATCACCCGGACCCGGCTCGACTGCGCCAACACGGAGACGGCGCTGCCGTTCATCGACCTGACCAACGAGATCCTGGAGGCGGCCGTCCCGGGCTCGGCCGGGCGCACCGACCTGCAGACGACCCGGCCGGCCGACGAGCTGCGGGCCGCGCCCGAGCACGTCGACGAGCACGTGTACGACATCCTGCGCATGTCCGACGTGCCGATCTCCTCGGCGTACGACCTGTGGAACGACCAGAGCCGGACGCTGCTGGAGCACGTGGGCGCCCCGCGCTGGCGCATCATGGAGCTGTTCGGCACCGGGGCCGACGGCGAGCCGTCGGCCGACGTCTGCGCCGAGCACCTCGGCATCTCCGACCACGAGGGCAGCCTGATCATCGGCAAGCGCGAGGCCGCCGCCGACCAGTCCACGCTGTGGGGCTTCGACGCGACCCGCACCTCCATCCCCGTGCTGGAGGTCATGGAGCGCACGAAGCTCACGTACAACCGGCTGCAGCTGCTGCTGCAGGCGCAGTGGATCACCCCGGCCGGCGCGGCGCGGGTCCACATCACCCGCCCGGCCGACAGCGCCGACCTGCGCCGCCAGACACTGGACGCGGTGACGCCCGTCGTGCTGGACCGCGTCCACCGCCTGCTGCGCCTGCAGCGGTACACCCCGTGGGACTTCTGGGAGCTCGACCTGCTGCTGCGGGCCGAGCGCATCGGCAACGGCACCCTGGACGTCACGGCGCTCACCCGGCTGCGGGCGGCGGTGCAGCTGCGCGAGCGGCTCGGCGTCGGCGCGGAGGAGCTGGCGACGTGGTTCGGCCTGGTGCCGACGACCGGGCGGCCGAGCGCCGCCGACCCGACCGATCTGTCCGCCGCGGCGCCGTCGGCCTACGCGACGGCCTTCCTGGTGCGGGTCGTGGCCGGCCGGACCGATCCGGGATTCGACCCGCAGCCGGACAACAGCGACCTCGTCAACCATCGGCCGGCGCTGCTGGCCGCGCTGGCCGTGTCCGACGACGCGCTGAGCGCGCTGCTGCGGCGCACCGGCACGCAGAACCGGCCGCAGACGCTGTCGGCGCTGCTGGGCTGGGCCGGGCTCGCCCGGGCGCTGCGCATGGACATCGCCGAGCTGCTGCTCGCCGCCGACCTGATCGGGCCCGTCGTCGCCGACCCGTTCGCGGGCCCGGCGCAGATGCTGCGATTCCTGGACCGCCTCGCCGACGTGCGCGCCGCCGGTCCGAGCCTCGCCGAGCAGGACTACCTGTTCAACGCCCGGCCGCTGTCGCCGTTCGCGCCGGACGACGACGCCGTGCGCCTGGCGCTGGAGCAGCTGCGCGAGAGCCTGCGCACGGCGCCGGGCGACGGCGGCGCCGGCCAGGTCTACGCCGGCCTGGCCGCGGCGACCCGGCTGGAGGCGGCCCAGGTGCGGCTGCTGCTGGACCAGGCGGACGCGACGGGGCCGCTGCTGGCGGCGTTCACCGACGCGGCGATCCTGGCCCGGGGCGCCGGCGACGGGTTCGCCGCGCTCACCCCGGACGCGTTCCCGCGGCTGTTCGAGGTGTACCGCCGGGTGCTGAAGATGGCCGCGGTCGTGCGCGCGCTCGGCCTGGACACCAGGGACCTGGCGTGGCTGGTCAAGGACGGCTTCCAGGAGAAGGTCTTCGGGCTGCGCCTGGCGCTGCTGCCGGTGACGGCCGGCGCGGCCGCCTCGCCGGTGCCCGGCTGGATCCAGCTGCTGCGCTGGGTGCGCGCCCGGCAGGAGCTGACGGCGGTGGCGACCGCGGCCGCCGCACAGCCGGGGACGCCGGCCGCGGTGCCGGACGCGACCGTCCAGGACCTGCTGACGGAGGCCGGCCGGGGCGCCGGCGCGGACGTGGACCGCCTCCGCGCGATCGCGACCCGGCTGACCGGCATCGACCGGCCCCAGCTGGCGGCCCTGGACCACAACGACGCCGGGTCGTACCTCGACATGGGGCTCCTGCTGAGCATCGCCGAGGTGGCCAGGCTCGTGCGGCGCGTCGGCGTGCCGGCGCAGACGCTGCAGGAGTGGTCGCAGCGCGACACCAACGCCGGCGAGGACGAGAAGACCATCGCCGACGAGGTGACCGCGGCGGTGAAGGCGAAGTATGACCGAGACGCGTGGCTCGCGGTGCTCACGCCGATGCAGGACACGTGGCGGGAGCGCAAGCGCGACGCGCTCATGGCGTTCCTCATGGAGCACGCGGCGCGCACCGAACCCGAGACCGTGCCGGTCGACGGGAAGGCCCAGCCGAACCTCAGGCGGTGGACGTCGGCCGACGACCTGATGCGGTACTTCCTCATCGACGTCGAGATGTCCTCGTGCGCGCTGACGTCGCGGGTGAAGCAGGCGATCGGCAGCGTGCAGATGTTCGTGCAGCGGGCGCTGCTCAACCTCGAGAAGCCGCGGGTGGTGATCGCCGGCGACGAGCGGGCCGACCTGGCCGCGCCGAACTCGTGGCGGCAGTGGAAGTGGCTCAAGAGCTACCCGCTGTGGGAGGCCAACCGCAAGATTTTCCTGTACCCCGAGAACTGGATCGACCCGCAGCTGCGCGACGACAAGACGCCGTTCTTCGTCGAGTTGGAGCAGGAGATCCTGCGCGGCGACATCACCGCCGAGGCGTGCGAGACGGCGCTGCGCGGCTACCTGGCCAAGCTCGACGAGGTCGCCAACCTCGAGGTCGTCGGCGTGCACCACGAGATCGACGACGAGCACCCGGGCGACGACCTCGGCCCGTCGATCAACCGGCTGCACGTGGTCGGGCGCACGCGCGGGGAGCCGCACAAGTACTTCTACCGCGCCTTCGACCTCAACGCGGCCCGCTGGTCGGCGTGGGAGCCGATCGGCGTGGACATCAACGCCGAGCAGGTGCTGCCGGTGGTGTACAACCGCGCCCTGCACCTG
Source organism: Dactylosporangium sp. CA-139066 (assembly GCF_050936175.1). Classification (NCBI taxonomy): domain Bacteria; kingdom Bacillati; phylum Actinomycetota; class Actinomycetes; order Micromonosporales; family Micromonosporaceae; genus Dactylosporangium; species Dactylosporangium sp. CA-139066. The sequence goes on from NZ_JBNJNH010000001.1 coordinate 6,169,956, forward strand.
TTCTGGCTGCAGATCAGCGAGAAGCCGCAGAAGAGCAAGCGGCAGCCGGCGGCGCAGCCCTCGGGCGGCACGCAGCCGGCGCCGGAGCCGCCGGCGCAGGTGGAGCTGCAGCTGTCGTGGACGGTGCGCCGCTCGGCGGCCTGGACGGCGAAGCAGACGGCGCCGCAGGTGCTGGTGCACCCGTGGCCGCGGCCCCGGCGCGCCTACAGCATCAAGCCGCGCTACCACACCGCGGAGAACCAGCTCTGGCTCGACGTGTACATCTCGATGACCGTCGAGTTCAACGCGGCGACGTTCTGGGACCCGTTCGGCGGCGGCTTCGAGCGGCTGACGCGGATGCCCTACGACCAGACCGCGCGGGCCTGGCACTCCTCGTCGTTCGTCTTCGACGGCCACGTCAGCGACGTGCGGATCAAGCCGATGGCCGGGCGGTACACGGCCCCGGACGGCAACCTCGTCTACAGCTCGTTCGACCTCGTGCGCAAGGTCGCCGACCCGGACTACCGGCTCTACAAGACGCTGACGACGACCAAGCAGATCTCGGCCCGCGTCGTCCAGCCGACCGGGATGATGCTGGAGTCGGGCCGGATGCGCAACACCTGGACCGGCGACACCGGGCCGCTGACGCTGCTGGAGAACGGCGCGTCGGTCACGCTGCTGACCCAGGCCCGCGGGCCGCTGGCCACGGTGCAGAGCCTGCACCGCATCCAGCCGGACACGGCGCTGGAGCTCAGCCCGTTCTTCTACACCGACCTCGCCCGCTCGTACTTCGTCACCTCGGCCGGGCATCAGGTGTACGTCGACTCGACGACGGGTTCGGTGCAGCGCCTGGCGTACACCTTCTGGCCGTTCCACCACCCGTACGCCGCGCTGTTCGTGCGCGAGCTGAACCGCTCCGGACCCGACGGCGTCATCAACCGCACGATGCAGCGTTTCCCGCAGCAGTACCCCCCGGGCAACACGTTCGACTTCAACGCCTACGCCCCGGTGGGCGGCGTCGCCGCGCCCGACCCGTCGGCCGCGAAGGACACCCTGGACTTCGGCCGCTCGGGCGCGATGTCGCAGTACAACTGGGAGCTGTTCTTCCACATCCCGTTCCTCATCGCCGCGAAGCTGGCCGTGAACCAGCGCTTCGACGAGGCGCTGGAGTGGTTCCACCGCATCTTCGACCCGTCCAACACCGACCCGTTCGACGCGCCGCAGCGGTACTGGATCACCCGGCCGTTCTTCGAGCAGACCGCGCAGGACTACCAGGAGCAGCGCATCGCCGACCTGCTCGACGACGCCGACGGGAAGGAGACCAGCCGGCAGATCACGGAGTGGCGCAACCATCCGTTCGTGCCGGACGTCATCGCGCGCTTCCGGCCGGTGGCCTACCAGAAGGCCGTCGTGATGAAGTACATCGACACGCTCGTCGCCTGGGGCGACCAGCTGTTCCGGCGTGACACGATCGAGTCGGTCAACGAGGCGACGCTGCTCTACGTGCTCGCCGGGGAGCTGCTCGGCCGGCGGCCCGAGCACGTGCCGATGGTGCCGCGCGACCCGAAGTCCTACGCGGAGCTGACCGCCGACCGGGCGCTCGACGCGTTCGGCGACGCGCAGGTCGAGGTGCGGCTGGAGAACCTGACCCAGCGCCCGACGATGGTGGTGGCCCCCGACGAGCCGGGCTCGCTGCCGGTGGTGAGCCTGACGTACTTCGGCCTGCCCGCCAACGACGCCCTGCTGGGCTACTGGGACACCGTCGCCGACCGCCTGTTCAAGATCCGCCACTGCATGGACATCGGCGGGCAGGTGCGGGCGCTGCCGCTGTTCGAGCCGCCGATCGACCCGGCGCTGCTGGTCCGCGCGGTGGCCGGCGGCGTCGACCTCACCACCGTGCTCAACGACACGCCGGCCGGCGGCTCGCCGTACCGCTACGCCACGCTCATCAGTACCGCGCTGGCCGCGGCCGGCGACGTGCGGGCCCTCGGCGAGCGGATGCTGGCCGCGCTGGAGCGCCGCGACGGCGACGGGCTGGAGCGGCTGCGGGCCGGCAACGAGGTGGCGGTCTCGTCGCTGGTCCAGCGCGTCCGCGAGGAGCAGGTGCTGGAGGCCCAGCGGGTCCGGGAGGCGCTCGAGCAGAGCCAGGAGGGCGTGCGCGCCCGCATCGACTACCACGCCGGGCTGCCGTACATGAACGAGTGGGAGACCGCGGCGACGATCGTGCACGGCGCCGGCGTCGTGTCGCAGATCGTGGCCACGGTGCTGAACACGACCGCCGGGGCGGCGCACCTCGTTCCGGCGTTCGAGGCCGGCGCGTCGGGCTTCGGCGGCTCCCCCGTGGTCACCGTCAAGTTCGGCGGCCAGAACGTCGCCGACTCGGTGGGCGCGTTCGCGCGGCTGTTCGACGGGCTCGCCTCGATCCTGCACAGCAGCGGCGGCATGCTCGAAACGCAGGGCGGCTACCGGCGCCGCTACGACGAGGGGCAGTTCCAGGCCGAGCTGGCCCGCAAGGAGCTGGCCCAGATCGGCAAGCAGATCGTGGCCGCGCAGGTGCGGGAGGCGGTGGCGCAGTACGAGCTCGACGCCCACGTGCAGTCGGTGGACAACGCGCGGGCGGTCGTGGAGCAGCTGCGCACCCGCTACACCAACGCGGAGCTGTTCGACTGGATGGTCGCCCAGCTGTCGACCGCGTACTTCCAGGCCTACCAGCTCGCCTACGACCTGGCCCGGCGGGCCGAGCGGGCGCTGCGCTTCGAGACGGGCGACGCGGCCGGACCGCCGATCATCCAGTTCGGCTACTGGGACAGCCTCAAGCAGGGGCTGCTGGCCGGCGACCGGCTCGTCAACGACCTGCGCCGGCTGGAGGCCACGGCGCTGGAGCGCAACCGGCGGCGGCTGCAGGCCACGACGCACATCTCCTTCGCCGCGCTGATGCCGGACAAGCTGCTGGAGCTCAAGGCGACCGGGACGACGAACGTCGAGCTGGCGGAGTGGATGTTCGCGCGGGAGAACCCGGGCTGGATCAACCAGCGCATCGTCTCCGTCGCGGTCACCGTGCCGTGCGTGACCGGGCCCTACTCGGGCGTGCACGCCGGGCTGACGCTCACCGCGGCCATGGTGCGCACCCGGCCCGACACCGCCGGCGGGTTCGGCGACGCGTTCGCCGGCGATCCGCGCTTCAGCGCCGCCCCGCCCGTCGTCAACGCGATCCGGACCAGCAGCGGCTCCAACGACCGCGGCCGCATCGCCGGATCGCGGCCGGACGACCGCTACGAGCCGTTCGAGGGGGCCGGCGTCATCAGCCGGTGGACGGTCGAGCTCGACCCGCGCGACAACGCCTTCGACGTCACCACCGTCTCCGACGTGGTGCTCACCGTCGAGTACGAGGGCGACCCCGGCTCGGCCGAGCTGGTGCGCCTGGCCCGCGAGGCGGTCGTGGCGGCGCTGCCCGGGCGCGGGGCGGTGCTGCTGCCGCTGGAGTCGGCGTACGCGCCGGCGTGGGCGCGGTTCCTGCACCCCGCGACCGGCGAGCAGACCCTGGCCTTCGACCTGGACGCGACGGCGCTGCAGTACCGGCACCGGGAACTGGCCCGGCACAAGACGCTCTCGGTGGTGCGGGCCGACCTGGTCCTCGACGGCGACGGCGGCCCGTTCGACGCGCGGCTGACCCCGCCCGGCGGGGCCCGCTCGGAGCTGCCGGCGGCGCCCGGCGCGCCGTTCGGGACGCTGCCGCACGCGGTGCAGACGTGGGACCGCGGCCGCCAGCCGCTGCTGGGCACGTGGACCGTCCAGCTCAAGCAGCGCACCGCGGCCGAGTGGACGGCGCTGCCCGACGACGCGCTGCGCCACGCGTGGCTGCTGCTGCAGTTCGAGGCGCCCGCATGATCCCCGCGTTCGGCCGGACGTTCGTGCACCGGCTCCGGCCGATCTGCGACCCGCGGATGGTGCTGCTGTTCGGCTCGTGGGCCAAGGGCACGGCGACGGTGCACAGCGACGTCGACCTCGTCGCGGTGCTGGACGCCCCGCCGTCGCCGGCGCTGCGCGCCGAAATGCTCGACGCACTGCGGTGCGTCCCGATGCGGGTGGATTTGCTGATCTGGACGGACCGCGATCTCGACCTGGCCCGGCGCGACCCGCACGGCATCCAGGCATCGGTGCTGAGCAGCGCCGTAGTGCTCTATACCCGACGGACGGAATCCTTGCCCGGACTGGGATCCGGCGATAGCATGGAAGATGCTGAGAGGACTTAATGTCGTTGTATTGTATGGGTTCTGAATCGTCTGTTCCAGAAATTTTACTTCGTCTAAAAAAGCTCTCAGTTTGCTGAAAAGGCACTCGGGTTGAACCGGGGCCTTTTCCATTTCTGCCCCGTTCCGGGTTGAGCGACGGCTCTCCGGCGGCGGCATCCAGCACGGACGGGGCACGCGATGGCTGCACCGGATGAGGCAAAGCCGCAGGGCGAACCGCCGGCGCCGGCCGTTGCGGCGCCGTCGATCGCGCTGCCCAAGGGCGGCGGCGCGCTGCGCGGCATCGGCGAGCAGTTCACCGCCAACGCCGCCACCGGCACCGGCTCGCTCACCATGCCGATCGCCACCAGCCCCGGCCGCGCCGGCTTCGGCCCGCAGCTGGCGCTGGGCTACGACTCCGGGACCGGCAACGGCCCGTTCGGCCTCGGCTGGAGCCTGTCGCTGCCGGCCGTCACCCGCAAGACCGACCGGGGCCTGCCGCGGTACCTCGACGCCGAGGAGTACGACGTCTTCGTCCTGTCCGGCACCGAGGACCTCGTCCCCGACGGGCCGGACGCGGTGCTCGACGGTTACGCGGTGCGCCGCTACCGGCCGCGCACCGACAGCGGCGCCAACCGCATCGAGCGCTGGAGCCGCATCGGCACACCGGCCGACGTGCACTGGCGGGCCGTCACCGCCGACAACCGGCTCACGATCTACGGCCTCGACGACGCCGCCCGCATCGCCGACCCCCTCGACCCGGGCCGGATCTTCTCCTGGCTCATCAGCGAGACCCGCGACGACCTGGGCAACGCGATCCTGTACCGCTACAAGGCCGAGGACGGCGCCGGCGTCGACCCCGGCCGGGCCAGCGAGCGCAACCGCGGCCGCCCCGATGACCTTCGCCGCACCGCCAACCGGTACCTCAAACGCATCCACTACGGCAACCGCACCCCGCTGCTGGACGCCGACGGCCGGCGGCCCCGCTTCCTCGACCCTGCCCAGATCGAGCGGCAGCTCGCCGGCGACGGCTGGATGTTCGAGGTGGTGTTCGACTACGGCGAGCACGACCCCGCCGCGCCGGCGCCGGGCGAGGCGGGCCCGTGGGCGTACCGCGGCGACCCGTTCTCCTCCGCCCGCGCCGGCTTCGAGGTGCGCACCACCCGGCTGTGCCGGCGCGTGCTCATGTTCCACCACTTCCCGGCCGAGGAAGGGGTCGGCCGCGACTGCCTCGTGCGCTCCACCGACCTCGCCTACGCCGACGACGGCGAGCCCTACGCCCGGCTCGCCGCGGTGGCCCAGACCGGCTACCGCCGCTCCCCCGCCGGCGGCTACGACCGGCGCAGCACCCCGCCGACCGAGCTGGGCTACACGCCGGCCCGCATCGGCGAGCGCGTGCAGACCCTGGAGCCCGGCAGCCTCGCCGACCTGCCGGCCGGGTCCGGCTGGCAGTGGGTGGACCTTCACGGCGACGGCGCGCCCGGGCTGCTGAGCGAGCAGGCCGGCGCGTGGTGGTACAAGCGCAATCTGAGCCCGATCGGGACCGGCGCCCGGCTCGCGGCGTTCGAGCGGGTCGACCCGCAGCCCCTCGCCGGGCTCGGCGCGGGCGCCGCGCTGCTGGACGTCGGCGGCGACGGGCAGCTCGACGTCATCGTCATCGGCGCGCCGGCGCCCGGGGTCTACGAGCACGACGACGGCGAGGGCTGGGCGCCGTTCCGGCCCTTCCCGTCGGCGCCCGGGCACGGCCTGCGGGACCCGGGCACCCGCCTCGTCGACCTCGACGGCGACGGCCACCCCGACCTGCTGGTGACCGAGGACGAGGCGTTCGTCTGGTACCCCTCGCTGGCCGCCGACGGCTTCGGCCCCGCCCGCCGGGTCGGCTGGGCCCTCGACGAGGAACACGGTCCCCGCGTCGTCTTCGCCGACCCGGCGCAGTCCATCCACATCGCCGACTGCACCGGCGACGGCCTCGCCGACATCGTGCGCGTGCGCAACGGCGACGTCTGCTACTGGCCCAACCTCGGCCACGGCCGGTTCGGGGCGAAGGTGGCGATGGACGACGCGCCGGTGTTCGACGCCGCCGACCACTTCGACCCCGGCCGGCTGCGCCTCGCCGACGTCGACGGCAGCGGCCCGGTCGACCTCGTCTACCTGCACGCCGACGGCATCCGGCTCTACGTCAACCGCTCCGGCAACAGCTGGGGGCCGCCGCGCACGCTGCCCGCGCCGCGGGTCGACGACACCGCCGACATCGCCGTGTTCGACCTGCTCGGCGCCGGCACGGCCTGCCTGGTCTGGTCCTCGCCGCTGCCCGGCGACGCCGGCCGGCAGGTGCAGTACGTCGACCTCATGGCGGCCGGCAAGCCGCACCTGCTGGTCAGCCTCGACAACAACCTCGGCGCCGAGACCCGCATCGACTACGCCCCGTCGACCCGCTTCGCCCTGCGCGACCGCGACGAGGGCCGGCCGTGGCCCACCCGGCTGCCGTTCCCCGTGCACGTCGTCGAGCGGGTCACCACCCTCGACCACGTCAACCGCGGCCGGTACGTCACCCGCTACGCCTACCACCACGGCCACTACGACGCCGCCGAGCGCGAGTTCCGCGGCTTCGGCCTCGTCGAGCAGTGGGACGCCGACGAAGGGGCCGGCGCCCCGCCGACGCGCACGGTCACCCGGTTCGAGACCGGGGCCGGGCCGCTACCGGACGCGGTGCTGCCCGACGGGCTCAGCCTCGACGAGGAGCGCGAGGCCCGCCGGGCGCTGCGGGGATCGATGCTGCGCCAGGAGGTGTACGGCGAGGACGGCTCGCCGGTGGCGGCGGTGCCGTACACCGTCACCGAGCAGCGCTTCACCGTCCGGCTCGTCCGGCCGCGGGGCGCGAACCGGCACGCGGTGTTCCTCACCCACCCGCGCGAGGCGCTCACCCACCACCACGACCGCGACGCCGACGACCCAAGGGTCGAGCACACGCTGACGCTCGAGGTCGACGAGTTCGGCAACGTCCTCAAGCGGGCGGTCGCCGCCTACGGCCGCCGCCCGGCCGCTGCGGGCCTGGCCGCGCTCGACCCGCCCGACCGGGCCCGGCAGACCACGACGCTGGTCACCTACACCGAGCACCGGTTCACCAACGCCGTCGCGACGCCGGACACGTACCGCACGCCGGCCGAGGCCGAGTCGACCGTCTACGAGCTGACCGGCTTCACGCCGACCGGGCCGGACGGGCGGTTCCGGGCGGCCGACCTGCTCGGGGCCGCCCCGGTCGAGGTGCCGTTCGAGGCCGAGCCGGCCGCCGGGCCGTGCCGGCGCCGGGTCGAGCACCTGCGCACGGTGTACCGCCGCGACGACCTCGCCGGGCTGCTGCCGCTCGGCACGCAGGAGACCCTCGCCCTGGCCGGGGACACCTACAAGCTCGCGTTCACGCCCGGCCTGCTGACGAAGGTGTACCCGCAGCCGCCGGCCGACGTCGCCGCCGCGCTCACCGAGGGCGGGTACGTCACCGACCCCGACGGCACCTGGTGGCGGCCGTCGGGCCGGGCGTTGCTGAGCCCGGGCCCCGGCGACGAGCTCGCGCACGCCCGCGCGCACTTCTTCCGGCCCCGCCGCTACCGCGACCCGTTCGGCAACGACGCCTTCGTCGACTACGACGCCGACGAGCTGCTACTGGCCCAGACCCGCGACGCGCTCGGCAACACCGTCACCGTGCTCGGCAACGACTACCGGGTCCTGGAGCCCCGCCTGGTGCGCGACGCCAACGGCAACCGGACCGAGCTGGCGTACGACATCCTCGGCCACGTCGCCGGGACGGCCGTGATGGGCAAGGCCGCGCCGGCGCCGGTCGAGGGCGACTCCCTCGCCGGCTTCGTCACCGACCCGGACCAGGCCGCCGTCGACGCCTTCCTGGACACCGCCGACCCGCGCCCGGCCGCGGCCGGGCTGCTGGGCGACGCCACCAGCCGGTCCGTGTACGACCTGCACCGCTTCGCCCGCACCCGCGCCGCGCACCCGGACGACCCGGCGCAGTGGCAGCCGGCGTGCTCGGCGACCCTCGCCCGCGAGACCCACGCCGCCGACGGCCCGGCCGCCCGCATCCGGCTCGCCTTCGCCTACTCCGACGGCCTCGGACGGGAGATCCAGCGCAAGGAGCAGGCCGAGCTCGGGCGCTTCGTCGCCACCGGCTGGACGATCTTCGACAACAAGGGCCGGCCGACCCGCCGGTACGAGCCGTTCTTCGGCGACCACCGCTTCCAGTTCGGCGTCGAGGCCGGCGTGAGCGCCGTGCTCTTCTACGACCCCGCCAATCGGGTCGTCGCCACCCTGCACCCCGACCACAGCTACGACAAGGTGGTGTACGGCCCGTGGCGCCACGCCACCTACGACCCCAACGACACCTGCGCGGCCCGGGGCCGCGAGACCGGCGACCCGCGCAACGACCCCGACGTCTCCGGCGTCATGGCCGGCTACTTCCGCGGGCAGCCGGCGGACTGGGCGACGTGGCACGCCCAGCGGGCCGGCGGCGCGCTCGGCCCCGACGAGCAGACGGCGGCCGAGCGGGCGGCGGCGCACGCCGACACGCCCGCCGTCGCGCACGTCGACCCGCTCGGCCGGACGTTCCTGACCGTGGCCGGCAACCGCGTCGCCTGCCCCGGCCACGACCTCGACGGGCGCGAGGAGACCGTCGTCGTCAGCCGGGTCGACCTCGACATCGACGGCAACCAGACGGCCGTGCACGACGCCGGCCGGGTCGTCATGCGCCACGCCCACGACCTGCTGCGCAACCGCATCCACCAGGCCAGCATGGAGGCCGGGCCGCGGTGGGTGCTCGGCGACGTCGCCGGCCGGCCGGTCCGCGGCTGGGACGGGCGCGGGCACGCGGTGCGCACCGCCTACGACGCCCTGCGCCGGCCGGTCGAGCGGACCGTGCGCGGCTCCACCGCCGACTCCGACCCGCGCACCCTGAACCGCGACGTCGTGTTCGAGCGCATCGAGTACGGCGAGTCCGTCGCCGGGGCCGAGGGGCTGAACCTGCGCACCCGCATCTACCGGCAGTTCGACGGCGCCGGGGTGCTCACCCACGCGCGCCTCGACGCGGCCGGGGCGCCGGTCGAGGCGTACGACTTCAAGGGCAACCCGCTGCGCGTCACCCGGCGGCTCGTCGCCGGCCACCGGGCCGTCGCCGACTGGTCGGCCGCCCCGGCGCTATCGCCGGAGTCGTTCGCGGCCGCGAACCGCTACGACGCGCTCAACCGCGCGGTGCAGACCGTCGCGCCGCACAGCGACCGGGCCGGCGCGACGGTGCAGGTGTCGCAGCCGCGGTACACCGAGGCCGGCCGCGTCGACCGGATCGACGTGTGGCTGGAGCGCGCCGCCGAGCCCGCCGACCTGCTGGACCGGGCGGCCGAGGCGCCGTCGCCGGTCGGGGTGACCGGCGTGCAGTACAACGCCCGGGGCCAGCGCGTCCGCGTCGAGCACGGCAACGGCGTGCACACCGACTACGACCACGACCCGGCGACGTTCCGGCTCACCGGCCTCGTCACCACCCGCGGCGCGGACCCGCTGCAGAGCCTGCGCTACACCTACGACCCCGCCGGCAACATCACCCACGTGCGCGACGACGCCCAGCAGGCCGTCTTCTTCAACAACCGCCGCGTCGAGCCGGGCAACGACTACGTGTACGACGCGCTGTACCGGCTGATCCAGGCCGGCGGCCGCGAGCACCTGGGCCAGCTCGACGGCGGCGCCCCGCGCCCGCCGACGCCGCCCGGCGGCTTCGACGCCTTCCACACCGGCCTCGACCACCCCGGCGACGGCGCGGCGATGGGCACCTACCTCGAGCGGTACGTCTACGACAACGCCGGCAACATCCGCCTGCTCCAGCACCGGGGCAGCGACCCCGCCCACCCCGGCTGGACCCGCGCCTACGACTACGAGGAGCCGAGCGCCCTCGAGGCCGCCGTCAGCAACCGGCTGACCCGCACCACGGTCGGCGCGACCACCGAGGCGTACGCCCACGACCCGCACGGCAACCTGCTGCGCCTGCCGCACCTCGGCACCGGCGGGCCGGACCCCAACCTGCACTGGGACTACGGCGACGCGCTGCGGCAGGTCGACCGGGGCGGCGGCGGCACGGCGTTCTACGCCTACGACTCCGCCGGGCAGCGGGTGCGCAAGGTCTGGGAGAAGGCGCCCGGCCTGATCGAGGAACGCATCTACCTCGACGGGTTCGAGCTGTTCCGCCGCCACTCCGGCGCGATCGACCCGGCGGCGCCGGCGTTCGAGCGCGAGACGGTGCACGTGACGCTCGCCGGGCACCGGGTCGCGCTCGTGGAGACCCGGACGGCGGACGCGGCCGGCACCGACCGGGCGCCGCGGCGGCTCGTGCGCTACCAGTACGTCAACCACCTCGAGTCCTCGGCGCTGGAGCTCGACGAGCAGGCCCGGATCGTGTCGTACGAGGAGTACTCGCCGTACGGCGACACCACGTACCAGGCGGTCCGCTCGCGCACCGAGACCGCCAAGCGGTACCGTTACACCGGCCGCGAGCGCGACGAGGAGAGCGGCCTGTCGTACCACGGCGCCCGCTACTACGCGCCGTGGCTGGGCCGCTGGACGAGCGCCGACCCGGCCGGCCTGGTCGACGGCCTCAACCTGTACTGCTACGCCCGCTGCCGCCCGTCCGTGCTGCTCGACCCCACCGGCACCCTGTCCGGCTCGGAGCAGGAGGTGGCGCGGATCCTGCTCTCCGCCGCGACGCTGAAGCAGGCGGCGGACGCGGCGTCGGCCGCGCGGGCGGTGACGGGCGCGGCCAAGGGTGTCGAGGTCGTGAACGAGCTCTCCAAGGTGCCGCGGGCCGTGGGGGGCACGGGTCTCGGTGGCAGTGCCGGCGGTATCGCGGGCGGGGGGTTCGTGGCGTCCCAGGTGGCCGCCTCCCTGGCGATGGCGGGCGCCGTCGCCCTGCACATGTACCGGTCCACCTCGATCGCCCGCTACGGCAACCCCTACAACATCGCACCGCAGAACGCCGCGTTCCCGGTGCTGAGCCAGGCGCAGCAGCTGCGGGAGTCGCCCTATCCGCTGCCGGAGCCGGCGCCCGACGACCGGCAGCAGCGCAAGCCGCGGATGGGCCGGATCTACGTGACCTACACGAAGTACAACCACGCCACCGGGCGCTACTACTCGGGCCGCACCAGCGCCGAGATCGACCTCAACAAGCCGTGGCGGCCGCAGGCGATCGCGGCGATGGAGAACCGGGACGCCAACCACCACATCGAGGACGAGGCGATCGAGCCCAAGGGCGCCGACTTCGACCCCGCTCAGCTCGACATGTACGCCGTCGGCTTCGCGCAGGACTATGCGGAGCGCTACCGCGACTTCGGCTACCATGCCATCCGCGGCCGCGAACAGCAGCTCATCGACGACTACGGGCTCAGCAAGGCCAAGGATCTCGGCGTCACCGACTTCAAGGGCGGCGCCCGGACCGACACCCTTCCCGGCCCCATCCTCACCGAGAACAAGGTCCGCGGCGTGGCCAAGGACAGCCTGCTCGGCGAGGCGTTCCACGCCGCGTCCGACCTGGCGTTCGGCCCGCTCGCGCCGTACACCGGGATGAAGCTCAAGGACGCCGTGAAGGCGTACCTGCAGTGACCGATGAAGCTGGAGCACACATGGCGACAGAGCCCGCCGGGACGTTCGTGCGGATTCCGCTGTCCGACGGTTCGTTCGGCTACGGCCGGGTGCTCGAGCACCCGTACATGGCCTTCTACGACCTGCGGACCGCGGAGCCGTCGTCCGACCTCGACGCCGTCGAGGCCCGGCCGATCCTGTTCCGGCAGGCGGTGCGCCGCCGCGGGGACGCCTGGCCGGTCATCGGCCGGCGCGACCTCACCGGCGCCGCCGCCGAGCCGGTCGTGCAGTTCACGCAGGACCGCGCCGACTGGCGCAAGTGCACCATCTTCGACACCGCCGGCCTGGAGCGCGCGGCCACGCCGCAGGAGTGCGTGGGGCTCGAGCGGGCGGCGGTGTGGGACATGCCCCACATCGAGGAGCGGCTGCTGGACACCTTCGAGGGCCGCCCGAACGGCTACGAGGTCCGCGCCCGCGTGCGGCTGGGCCCCGAGTAGTCAGCCCGCGGCGAGGTAGCGCAGGCCGCGCCGGAGGAACGATCGCGGGTTGGGCTCGACGTGGCGGGCCCACGCCGGCGCCGCCTCGTCCCGCAGCCAGGCGTAGCGGGCCAGCGCGTAGCCGTACATGGGCTCGGTGAGGTAGCCGAGGCGGGTCCGGCTGGTGCGGGCGTACTCGCCGCGCGCCTCCCGCGAGTAGTCGAACGAGGCGTTGGCCGAGAACACGCCCAGCCCGAAGAACACCGTCAGCAGGTCGGTGAGCGGCTCCTGGTCCTCCCGGCCCGGGTCGACCCGCCCGTCGCCGAGCAGCAGCACGTGCCCGAGCTCGTGGGCGACGGTGGCGACGAGCGCCATCGGCCGCGCGGCGACGTCGCGCCGGATGGCGACGACGGCCCGCCCGCCCCGCTCCCGGTAATGCCCCGCGGCGCCCTTCCAGGCGTGGATGACGGGCACGTGCGCCGCGAGCTGCGGGTCCTCGTCGGGCTCGTCGTGCTCGATCTCCAGCCGCCCGGGGTCCACGCCCATGTGGTGGCAGAGGCGGTACACCAGCGCCTCCACGTCGTGGCGGGAGCCCTCGTAGGCGCCGGGGAAGTGCTCCTCGGTCGGCAGCAGCACGGTGCCGCGCAGCCGCGGCTGCCCGAACTCGCCGACGAACCAGTCCAGGTTGCGCTCGATCCAGTCCCGCTCGACGTCGCGCACGGGACACTTCGGCCGGCCCCACACCACAACCGCTACGGTAGCCGCGCCGCCCACACGGGCACGCAGGCTAGCGCGTCGACCGCATCCGGGCGCGTCACCACGTGCCGCAGTACGTGCGGTCGGCCGGCACGGTGATGTCCAGCGCCGACTGCAGCGGTTTGATCTGCAGCGAGAACGCGACGCCGCCGCACTGGAAGCGCTCGGTGAGGCCGCCCGGGGCCGGGTGGACGTTGGCCGAAAGCCACTGGACCGCGGCGTCGACCGAGGTGTCGGCCGCGGGCAGGGCGGCGCGGCCGCACCGGGCCAGGAAGGCGAGGTCCTCGGCCGTCATCGGCGTCGTGCCGGTCGAGTTGACCTCACACCTGATCTCGTACACCACCTGCCGCGCATGCACGACGGAGAGCCGCGCGCCGGCGTTGGCGTCGGCGAGGACGACGGTGACGTGGTCGGCGCCGTCGACCGTGACGTTGTCATCGGGCATCGTCAGGCCCAGTCCGGCCAGCCACGGGTCCAGCGCGACCGGCAGCTGGTGGGCCGGGTCGCAGCCGTCGGCGCGCAGCGCCAGGCAGGCCGGGCGGCTCGGGCGCGGCGCGGCGTCCTCGGCCTCCCGGTCGGCCTGGGCCTGGTTGGCCGAGCGCAGCTGCAGGCCGATGTAGATGGCGGCGGCCACCAGGATTGCGCCGGCGACGGCGCCGGCCACGGCCAGGATGGGAAACGACCGCCCGGCGGGCGGCGCGGGCTCCTCGTCGTCGTCTTCGAGCGGTTCGGGTTCGGACACGGTGCCGTTCATATCACGGCGATCGTTTCCACGCCGACCGCTTTCATGTGACGCAGGCGGCTGGGCAGCGGCGGCACCCGCAGCGCGCCGCCGCACGCGTCGAGCTGCCGGCGGATGTCGCCGCCCCAGAGCGTCCAGGTCCAGCCGGGCCAGTGCACCGACCGGTCCCGCAGGGCGCCCTCGAGCCGGTCGATGCACCACAGGGCGGCGGCGCGGGCGGCCGGGTCGAGGTGCACGCCCCAGCGCGGCAGCTGCGTGCGCTCCAGGCCGGCGAACCCGGGGCCGAGCGACGCGACCTGCTCGGCCGTGGTGTACGCGATCGCCGTCGGGTCGTAGCCGGCCAGATACAGCTCCAGCGAGCCGTCGGGGCGCCGGATGCTCAGTGCGCCCTCCTCCGGATCGTCGGGCCAGTCGGCGAGCCGGCCCGGGCCGCGGAACAGCGCCGAGACGTCCGGGAGCTTGGCCGGGTCGGGGACCTCGCGGCGCAGCGGGCCGGCGTCCAGCCCGAGGTACTCGGCGACGTCGAGAATCCCGTCGAAGGCCCACCGCACCCGCCAGCCCGGCCACGCCTCGACGAGCCCGGCGAGCCCGTCGACGAACGTGCCGTAGTCGTCGGGCCGCTCGAAGGCCAGCAGCACCCGCCGGTCGTGGTCGATGACGGCGGCGCCCTCGCAGTACACGTCGCTCATGAGCTCGTCGTCGCGCACGACGCCCCGCCACTGCAGCGCCTCGACGGTGTTGGGCGGCGGCGGCTCGGACGGCCGCAGCGCCTCGGCCGCCGCCTCGGGCCCGCCCAGGAGGTCGGCCACGATGCGCTGGCCGCCCCACCGCGACCACCCGATGGACGTCTCGCCCCGCTCGATGACGACGTAGTTCGCCCGGTGCCCCATGGGCGAGATGCTGCCGCAGCCCCGGCCGGCGGCGCGAGCGAGTATCTTGACGGGCGGGCAGGGAGGTGGGCATGGCGGCGGCGACAAGGCGATTCGCGCTGCGGCGGGCCCACCTCGACGGTGGCTTCTGTCCCGTCCCGCCCGAATGGGCCGGGGCGTCCGATTGGGCCGGGGAGTCCGTCACGGTCGTGCTCGACCATCGGGCGAGGGGCGTCACGCCGGCCCGCGAGACGTTCGCGGCGCAGTGGGACGACGACGGCCGCCTCGCCGGCGTCACCTGGCCGGACGACCTGCACCCCGGCTCGGTCGTGGCCGTGGTGCGCCACGCCGCGCGCGGGGAGATCGTGGTGCGCACCGCGGTGCTCGACGAGCCGATGCGCATCGACGGCGTCGGCTACTTCCACGAGTACGACCCGGTCGTCGTCACCCGCGAGGTCGCGCCGGGGGTGTCCAACCGGGGGAAGGTCATGCATGCGGTACGCCGCCTCGGCCGCGTGTTCGACGACGGCAGCGCCGTCTTCCCCGAGGACCAGCTGACCGCCCGGGCGGGGCTCGGCCGCGGGACCAAGGGCACGTTCCTGCTGCGCAACGCCGTCGAGCAGCTGATCCGCGAGGGGTTCGTCACCCGGGTCGAGGGCAGCCTGGGCGCCGACGCCACGCCGTCGTACCCGCCGGTGGACGGCGAGGAGCGCGCGGCGATGCTGTTCTACGCGCCGCTGATCGAGCCGGCGGCCCGGCCCGGCGAGGAGGAGGGCGGCGAGGCCTCCGAGCGGCGCGAGCACTGGGTGAGCGGGTTCATCCGCAAGCTGCCGCCCGGCGCGCAGCCGTCGCCGCGGTCGCTGTCGCTGTATCAGCAGGCGGTCGAGAACGAGCAGTTCAGCGAGGAGCTCGCGCCGGGGTACACCTTCGTGAAGAAGCACCACCGCAACGGCTGAGGCCTCAGGACGGGCCGCCCAGCAACGTTTGGCACATCGTATCGGCCAGCCACTGCCGGAAGCGGTCCTCGGCCCAGCCCCGCTCGGACACCAGCGCCGCGTAGTGGGCCGGGTCGTTGTAGATCCACACGATGTCGGTCGCGGTGTCCGCGTCGAGGTGCGGCGCGAGCGGCCCGAGTCGCTGCGCATGCGCGACGACCATCCGCGCGCCGGCCCGGCGGTTGTCCTGCAGGGTCGCCCACAGCTGCGCCGCTTCGGGCGCGTCGTCGGCGGCCCGGCGGACCGCCTCGAACAGCGGCGCGGCCCGGCGGCCGATGACCAGGCAGACCTCGGCATAGGCGGCGAAGACGGCCGCCGGCGTGGTCGCGCTCCAGACCGGCTGGAACCAGGGCCGCTCGGCGACCGGCACGGGGGCGTCGTCGCCGGCGAGGCCCTGGTCCAGGACCTGCCCCAGCAGGGCGCCCTTGGAGCCGAACGCGGCGAAGACCGTCGGCCGGGCGACGCCGGCCGCGGTGGCGATGTCGGCCAGCGAGGTGGCGGCGTAGCCCCGTTCGACGAACAGCGCGCCGGCCGTGGCCACGATCGCCTGCCGGGTGCGGCGGGCTCCTTCGCTGCGCGTCGCCGAGCTGTACCGCCGTCGTGGCTTGTCGTTGACATCACCCATGGAGCTGACCATACTAGCAGAATATTCAATAGACACCGTCATATCGAAATGGAGCTGAGGGCGATGACCGAAACCGCACCCCTCCGGCCGTACATCCGCGGCCGCGACGACGGCGAAGCGCTGTGGTTCCTCGGCAGCCTGGTGACGGTCAAGGCGTCGGGCGCCGACACCGGCGGCCGGCTGACCGTCGTCGAGTTCGCCAACCCGCCCGGATTCGCACCACCGCTGCACCGGCATCTCGAGGAGGACGAGATGTTCTACGTGCTGTCGGGCACCGCACGCTTCCACTGCGACGGCGAGGTCATCCCGGCCGGGCCCGGCGACTTCGTCCTGCTGCCGGCGCGGTTGCCGCACTCGTTCGTGGTGGGCACCGACGAGCCGTTGCGCACGCTGCAGATCACCACGCCGTCGGGCTTCGAACACTTCGCGCGGGAGGCCGGCGCGCCGGCCGGCGAGCGACGGCTGCCCGACCCGGGACCGATCGACCCGGTGGCACTCGGGCACGCCGCGGCCCGGCGCGCCATCGAGCTGCTCGGCCCACCGCCGCTCGCCTGACCGCCCCGGCTCCGCGAGGCGCGGCCGCGGCCCGGCATAGGATCGCCCGGTGCGCATCGGAGTCCTGCTGTTCCCCGCCGACCCCTGGCCGCAGACGCTCGCCCGGGCCCGGCACCTGGAATCGCTCGGCTACGCGCACCTGTGGACCTACGACCATCTTTCCTGGCGGCGGTACCGCGACCTGCCCTGGCACGCCACGATCCCCTGGCTGACGGGGCTGGCCGCGGCGACCACGCGCGTGCGGCTCGGCACGATGGTCACCTCGCCCAACTTCCGCCACCCGGTCACGCTGGCCAAGGACGCGATGACCCTCGACCACATCAGCGAGGGGCGCCTCACCCTCGGCGTCGGGGCCGGCGGCACCGGCTTCGACGCCACCGTCCTCGGCGGCGAGCCCCCGGCGCCGCGGGAGCGCACGGCGCGCTTCGTCGAGTTCACCGAGATGCTCGACGGCCTGCTGCGCGAGCCCGCGTACAGCCGCCGCGGCGAGTACTACACGGCCGACGAGGCCCGGATGATCCCCGGCTGCGTGCAGCGGCCGCGCCTGCCCCTGGCGATCGCCGCCGCCGGCCCGCGGGCCCTGGACCTGACGGCTCGCGTGGGCGACGCGTGGATCACCTACGGGGACCCCAACGCCACCGACCGCCCCGCGGCGGCGACGGAGGCGGCGGTCCGCGCCCAGGCCGCGATCCTCGACGAGCGGTGCGCCGCGCTCGGGCGGGACCCGGCCGCACTGGACCGGTACTTCCTCGTCGGCAACACCGACGAGCGCCCCCTGGCGAGCGTGGCGGCGTTCGAGGACTTCGCCGGCCGCTACGAGAGCCTCGGCTTCACCGACATCGTCTTCCACGACCCGCGCCCGGGCGACCCGGTCTTCACCGAGGACCCGGAGATCGCCGACGCCATCGCCGAACGCATGCTGTAAGTCGTTGTAATCCTATGGGATTAGTAGACATACGGCCTCCGCGCCTCTATCGTTGCTGGCGTCGGCCCACCGGCTGACGCCGGCGGAGGTGCGGCCCATGAGTACTGACGACGTCGACGTGGTGGTCGTGGGCGGCGGGGCGATGGGCTCGGCGGCGGCGTGGCAGCTGGCCCGGCGCGGCGCCTCGGTGGTCCTGCTGGAACGGTTCGCCGCCGGCCACACCAACGGCGCCTCGCACGGCGCGTCCCGCATCTTCCGCCTGTCCTACGCCGACCCGGTGTACATCGGCCTGGCCAGGGAGGCCGAGCGGCTGTGGCGGGAACTGGAGCACGTCACCGGCGAACGGCTGCTCACCGTCACCGGCGGCGTCGACCACGGCGACCACCCGCACCTGCGCGAGCTGGCCGCCGGGCTCGCCGCCGCGCGCGTGCCGCACCGCTGGCTGACCCCGCGCGAGGCGGCGCAGCGGCCGTCCTGGACCTGATACCGCGCAGCAGCGGCGACAGCACCGCCACCGCGGTCGGCAACGCCGTGGACCTGGCCCGGCAGGCCGAGCGCTTCGGCTACCGGCGATACTGGTTCGCCGAGCACCACCTCAACCCCGGCGTGCTCGGCGCTTCCCCGGCCGTCTCCATCGCGCTGGTCGCGGGCGCCACCAGCACCATCCGCATCGGCTCGGCCGGCGTCCAGCTCGGCCACCGCCAGCCGCTGGCCACCGTCGAGGAGTTCGGGCTGCTCGACGCGGTGTACCCGGGACGGCTCGACCTCGGCCTGGGCCGCTCGATCGGCCGGCCGAAGCCCGCCCCCGAGCGGGCCAACGGCGCCGGCCCGGCGACGGCCGCGGCCGTGTCGGCGTACGCGGCCGGCCGGGGTGGCGGCGCGCACGCCACCGAGCAGCGCACCGGCAACGGGCTGCTGCTGCCCAAGCAGTACGACTTCGGCCGCCTGCTCGCCACGTCGGCGACGAAGGTGGCCACCATCCTGCACCTGCTGCAGCAGCCCGGCGCCTACACCCCGGACTACGACTCGCAGGTCAGCGACATCCTGGCGTTCATAGCCGGCACGTACGTCTCCCCCGACGGCGTGGCGGTGCGCGCCTACCCGGGCGAGGGCGCCGCGCTCCAGGTGTGGATCCTCGGCGCGTCGGGCGGCTCCAGCGCCACCGTCGCCGGCGAGCGGGGGCTGCGGTTCGCGGCCTCCTACCACCACAGCCCGAGCACCGTCATCGACGCGGTCGAGGCGTACCGGGCCGCGTTCCGCCCGTCGGCTGGCCGATGAGTGGGCCCGGCGGGGTCACGCATGACCCCACGTCTTCGGCCGGACCGAGTTCGTCGGTACCCCGGCCCAGGTGGCCCAGCGCGTCGACGGCTTCGTGCAGCACACGGCTCGGACGGCTTCATCATCGGCTCGCACCTGACCCCGACCGGCCTGGACGAGTTCGTCGCTCGCGTCGGGCCGCTGCTGCGGGAACGCGGCTCACTGCGCACCGAGTACGAGGGCACTACGCTGCGCGACGATCCGGGCCTGCGCGGCGGGGCGGTCGGCGGCTCGGTGCCCGCCGTAGTATGAGGGCCGAACTCGATCGAGGGGGCCTTGGTGGCAGACGAGCAGGCGATGGCATCGCGGCTGGACACGTCCGTGCCCCATCCCGCCCGCCGCTACAACTACTGGCTCGGCGGCAAGGACAACTTCGCCGCCGACCGGGAGTCCGGCGACGCGGTCGTCAAGATCTTCCCCTCGATCCGCACCGCCGCCATCGAGAACCGCTACTTCCTGCGCCGCGCGGTCACGCTGCTCGTCGGTGAGCTGGGCATCCGGCAGTTCCTGGACATCGGAACGGGGCTGCCGACGGCGGACAACACCCACGAGGTCGCCCAGCGGCTGGTGCCGGAGTCGAGCGTGGTGTACGTCGACAACGACCCGCTGGTCATGGTCCACGCCCGCGCGCTGCTCACCGCGGCGCCCGGGGCCGGCCCGACCGACTACATCGAGGCCGACGTCCGCTCGCCGGAGCACATCCTGCGGGAAGCGGCCAAGATCCTGGACTTCAGCCGGCCGATCGGGCTGATGCTCATCGCGGTCCTGCACTTCATCGCCGACGAGGAGGACCCGCACGGCATCGTCCGCCGGCTGGTCGCCGCGCTGCCGCCGGGCAGCTACCTGGTGCTGTCGCACTCGACCGGCGACTTCCTGGCCCCGGAGGCGGTGCAGGCCTTCCGCACCGGCGCGATCCCGGTGTACCTGCGCACGCACGACGAGATCGTCCGGTTCTTCGACGGCCTCGACGTGCTCGACCCGGGCGTGGTGTCGATCTCCGAGTGGCGGGCCGAGGACGAGGTGCAGCCCCGCCCGGACGTGTCGGAGTCCTCGACGGACTGCGCGGTCGCCCGCATCCCCTAGGCTCGCCGCCGGCCGCGGCACGCCGTGGCGAGCTCGACCGGGTGGAAGCCGAGCTGCGGGTCGAGCTTATCGATCTTCGACCTCGAAGGTGGTCCCCAGCTCGGCCGTCGAGCTGCCGCCGACCCAGACGTCGAAGGTCGCGGCGTCGAGGACCCAGTCGCGCTCGGCCGGGTGCCAGTACTGCCGCTGCGCCGGCCCGATCGTGAACTGCACGCGGCGGGTCTCGCCCGGGGCGAGCACCACGCGCTCGAAGCCCTTCAGCTCCCGCACCGGGCGCGAGGCGCGGCCGTGGCGCTGGTGCAGGTACAGCTGGACGACCTCCGGGGCCTCCCGCCCGCCGGTGTTCGT
Source organism: Dactylosporangium sp. CA-139066 (assembly GCF_050936175.1). Lineage (NCBI taxonomy): Bacteria > Bacillati > Actinomycetota > Actinomycetes > Micromonosporales > Micromonosporaceae > Dactylosporangium > Dactylosporangium sp. CA-139066. The sequence continues at coordinate 6,190,475 of NZ_JBNJNH010000001.1, forward strand.
GACCTCCACCGACACGGTGACGACGCCGTCCGGCGCCACGGCGGCGGGCTCGACGGTCAGGCCGTCGTAGGTGAACCGGCCGTAGCTCAGGCCGTGGCCGAACGCGTACAGCGGCGTGCTCTGCTCGTCCCAGTAGCGGCGGCCCTGGTTCTGCGGCTCGTGCGAGCGCGTGTGCGCGTAGTGGATCGGCACCTGGCCGACGGTCCGCGGCCAGGTGAACAGCAGCTTCCCGCCCGGCGAGGCGGCGCCGAAGAGCAGGTCGGCCACGGCGGCTCCGCCCTGGCTGCCGGGGTACCAGATGTCCAGGATCGCCGGCACGTGCTCGGCCGCCCAGCGCAGGTCGAGCGGGCGGCCGTTCATCACCAGCAGGACCGTCGGCGTGCCGGTCGCCGCGACGGCCTGCAGCAGCTCGAGCTGCCGGCCGGGCAGCTCCAGCGACGAGCGCGACGCCGCCTCGCCGATCATGTTCTGCCACTCGCCGGCGACGACGACCGCGACGTCGGACGCGGCCGCGAGCCGCACCGCCCGCGCGAACTCGGCCTCCTCGTCGAAGCCCTCGGGGTCGAGCGGGGTGTTGCCGCCGAACATGTCGAACAGCGACGGGAAGACGCGCTGCGACACCTGGACGCCGGGCGCGTACTCCACTCGGACCTTGTCGCCGGCCGCGCCGCGGATGCCGTCGAGGACGGTGACGGTCTCGTCGAGGTCGAAGTCGAACACCCACGGGCCGATGGTGTCGCGCTTGGAGTCCGCCAGCGGCCCGAGCACGGCGATCGAGCCGAGCCGCCCGGCGTCCAGCGGCAGCAGGTCACCCTCGTTGCGCAGCAGCACGGCGCCGCGCCGGGCGGCCTCGCGGGCGACCTCGCGGTGCTGCGGGTCGGCCAGGATCTCCCGTGCGCGGTCCGCGTCGACGTACGGCCGGTCGAGCAGCCCCAGCCGCAGCTTCGCCTCGAGGATGCGCCGCACGCTCGCGTCGACCGCGTCGCCGGTCTGCGGCGCCGCGGGCAGGTGCGCGTAGGCCGGCTCGGACACGGCCATCTCGAGGTCGACGCCCGCGACGACCGCGCGGGCGGCGGCGTCGGCCGGGCCGGCCGCGAACCCGTGCGTCTCGAGGTTCTTGACCGCGTTGGCGTCGCTGACCACGAACCCCTCGAAGCCCCAGGTCTCGCGCAGCACCTTGGTGAGCAGCCAGTGGCTGCCGGAGGCGGGGACGCCGTTGAGGTCCATGTAGGCGGTCATGATGTTGCCGGCCCCGGCCTCGACGGCGGCGCGGAACGGCGGGAAGTAGACGTTCCAGAGTTCGTACTCCGAGACGTTCGCCTCGTCGTAGTCGCGCCCGCCCAGCGCCGCGCCGTACGCCGCGAAGTGCTTCGGACCGGCGATGATCCCGCCGCCCTGGAAGCCGCGCACCTGGGCCGCGGCCACCGCGGCGCCGAGGAACGGGTCCTCGCCGGCGCCCTCGATGATGCGGCCCCAGCGCGGGTCGCGGGCGATGTCGACCATCGGCGCGAACGTCCAGTGGATGCCGACGGCACGCGCCTCGCGGGCCGCGACCGCCTGGCCGCGCTCGATCGTCTCCGGGTCCCAGGACGCGGCCATCGCGATCGGCACGGGCAGGATGGTGCGCAGGCCGTGGATGACGTCGTAGCCGAACAGCAGCGGGATGCCGTGCGGGTTGCCCTCGACCGCGAGGCGCTGCAGCCGGTTGATCTCGTCGGGGTCGGTGACGAACAGCAGCGACCCGGCCTCGCCGCGCCCGAGCGCCGCCTCGACCGCGCGCGGCTGCTCGCCGGCGTCGACGCCGAGCGCCGGGTCGGCCTCGCCCGGGAGCTGGAAGTAGAAGTACTGCGTGAGCTGCCCGGCCTTCTGCGCCGGCGTCATGCCCCGCAGCAGGTCCTCGATCCGCTCGTCCGTCATCCCGGGCCGCCTCGCTGTCGATCGCCGCCGCGGCCGGCCTCGCCGGCCGCCCGATGCCATTCTGGTTCGCCGATCGGCCGGCCGCCGGCAGCGCCGCGCCGGTGGGCCGTCCACCCGGTCGCGGCCGGCGAGCGCTCAGGTCGTGAGGGCGACCTTGCCGCCCGGGTGGCCGGTGCGCACCAGGTCGATCGCCGCGCGCGCCTCGGACAGCGGGAACGTGCGGGCGACCGGGACCTCCAGCCGGCCCTCGGCGGCCCAGGTCAGCAGGCGGCCGCGGACGCTGTCGCGGTACGCGGCGCTGGCCGGCATGGCCCCGCCGATGGCGGTGATGCCGGCCGCCCGCGAGCGGTCCGAGGCGACGATCGTGACGGCGCGGCTCGCGTCGGGCAGCAGCTGTGCCACCGAGTCGACCGCCTCGTCGGTGCCGACGGTGTCGATGATCGCGCCGATGCCGTCCGGCGCGGCCGCGCGCACCCGCTCGACGAGCCCCGGCCCGTAGGCGATCGGCTGGGCGCCGAACCCGCGCAGCAGGTCGAAGTTGTGCTCGCTCGCGGTGCCGATGACGGAGACGCCGTTGATCCGGGCCTGCTGCAGCACGCTCATGCCGACCGCGCCGGACGCGCCGTGCACGAGGATCGTCTCGCCGGGCGCCACCCGGGTGACGTGCAGGGCCTCGGCGGCGGTGGTGCCGGCCAGCAGCAGGTTCGCCGCGGCCGGGAAGTCCAGCGCCTCGGGCTTGGCGAAGACGTCCTTGGCGGGGACGGTGACGCGGGTGGCGTACCCCCCGCTGATCCGGAACGCGACGACCGCGTCGCCGGCCGCACCACCCCCGGAGGCGATCTCGGTGCCGGACCCGAGCGCGCTGAGCACCCCGGCGACCTCGTACCCGATCGGTAGCGGCAGCTCGACCTCGTCGCCGCGCGCGGCGGCGATGTGCTTGTAGTCGGCCGGGTTCACCCCGGCCGCCCGCACGTCGATCGTCACCTCGCCGGGCCCCGGGGGCCGCACCTCGGTCTCGACGAGCGTGAGGACCTCCGGGCCGCCGAAGTCCGGCGCGATCCATCGCAATGCCATGGCCTCCCCCTACCCCGTCAGCCGTCCCGCAACCTCGCCGACATGGTAGGCCTCCTCCAGGTGTAAACCGCTTGAGCGGCCGGGCGGGGGCTGGCACGGTAGTTGCTCGTGCCGCTGCGCTCCCCCGCCTTCCGGTGGTTCCTGGTTGGTCAGGCGGTCACGATGGCCGGCAGCGCCATGTCGCCGGTCGCCCTGGCCTTCGGCGTTCTCGAGCTCACCGGCAGCGCCGCCTGGCTCTCCGCGGTCACCACGGCGGCGGCGGTGCCGATGGTGGCGACGCTCCTGTTCGGCGGCGGCATCGCCGACCGCTACCGGCGCGACACCGTGCTCGGCCTGACCAGCCTCGGCGCCGGGCTCACGCAGGCCGCCGTCGCCGTGCTCCTGCTGGCCCACCAGCATCCCGCGCTCCTGCTGCCGCTGTCCGCCCTCAACGGTGTCTTCCAGGGGCTCACCCGGCCCGCCATGCGCGGCATCGTGTCCAACCTGGCGACCGGGCGGGAGCTGCAGTCGGCCGGCTCGCTGCTGTCGTCGGTGGGCAACGCCGCGCAGATCCTGGGCCCGGCCGCGGCCGGGCTGCTGACCGCCTCGGTCGGCGGGGGCTGGGCGATCGCCGTGGACGCCGCGTCGTTCCTGGTGGCGGCGGCCTGCTTCGCCCGGATGTCGCTGCCGGGCGGGTCGCGGCGCGGGGACGGTGGGCTGCGGGAGGGCTGGGACTACTTCCGCGGCAACCCGTGGATCTGGACCGTGACGCTGGCGTTCGCCGTGTTCAACGCCCTCAGCCGGGGCGTCTGGCAGATCCTCGGGCCGGTCATCGCCAGCGACACGATCGGCGCCGCGGGCTGGGGGCTGGTCCTGAGCGCCCGCGGCGTCGGGGCGCTGCTGGGCGGGGCGGCGATGCTGAGGCTGACGCTGCGGCGGCCGATGGCGCCGGCGCTGCTGTCGATGTCGCTGGCCGCGCTGCCGCTGATCCTGCTCGGTGCCGGCGTGCCCACGGTCTGGCTGGTCGCCTCGGCGTTCGCCGCCGGGGTGGCCACCGAGTTCTTCACCGTCGTGTGGACCACCGTGTGCAACACCCACATCCCGGAGCGGCTGCTGTCGCGGGTCGGCTCGCACGACGAGTTCTGGTCCAGCGCGCCGGCGCCGCTGGGGCAGCTGTCCGCGCCGCTGCTCGCCGCGGCGTTCGGCGCGGCGGGCACCGCGGTCGCCGGCGGGGCGGTGGCGGCGGTCGCGATCATGGCGCCGGTGCTGCTCCCGGCGCTGCGCCGGCTCGAGGTCAGCCGAAGGGCTCGCCCCGCCCGGCCCGGGCGATCAGGGACGGCGGCGGGGTGAAGCGCTCGCCGTAGCGGGCCGCCCCGGCCGCGCGGTGTGCGCAGCGCCTCGCGCACGAACGCGGTCATCGCCGCCCCCTCCACCGCTCGACGCCGACCCGCCGCCGGCCGCGCTGCGCCTGCCGCCGCGGCGCCGGCCCGACGCCGCGAAGCCGGCGATCGGGCGCGGCTCGCGCCGCGAGATCCTGCTCACCGAGGCCATCCGGCTGTTCCACCGGCAGGGCTACCACGCGGTGGCGTAACCGTCATTTACAGTGCCGACAAAGCGAGGAGGCACGACGATGACGATTCCTGCCCTGCTCGACCGCAACGCCCGCGACCACGGCGACCTGCCCGCCCTTACCGCCCTGGGCTCCCCCGACACCCTCACCTGGGCGCAGCTGCGCGACCGGGTCGCCGCGCTCGCCCTCGGCCTGCACGCGACCGGCCTGCGCACCGGCGATCGCATGCTCATCCTCATGGCCAACCGGCCCGAGCACTGGCTGGCCGACCTGGCCGCCGTGCACCTCGGCGCGGTGCCGGCCACCGCCTACGCCACCCTCAGCGTCGAGCAGCTGCGCTACCTGGCCGCGCACAGCCGGGCGCGGCTGGTCGTGGCCGAGAACGCCGCCGAACTCGACCGGATCCGCAAGGCGGTGGCCGACCTTCCGCAGCCGCCCCGGATCGTGATCGTCGACGGCGACGCCGACCCCGCGGTCGTCTCCCTCGCGGAGGTCGAGGCCGCCGGCGCGGCCGCCCTCGCCGCCGAGCCGGCCCGCTTCGACGAGCTGTGGCGGGCGGTACGGCCCGAGCAGCCGGTCACGCTGCTGTACACCTCCGGCACCACCGGCGACCCGAAGGGCGTGCTGCTCAGCCACGCCAACGTCGTCGCGCAGGCCGAGGTGCTCGAGGTGACGGTGCCGGTGCCCGACCACAGCCCGACGCTGGCGTACCTGCCCCTGGCGCACATCGCGGAGCGGATGCTGAGCGTCTACAACGCCGTGTACCGCGCCGGGCACGTGACCACCTGCCCCGACGCCGCGCAGCTGGCCGCCGGGCTCGCCGCCGTGCGCCCGCTGACCTTCTTCGGCGTGCCGCGGGTATGGGAGAAGATGGTCGCCGGCCTGCAGGCGTTCCTCGCCGCGGCCGACCCCGCCGTGCGGGCCGCGTTCGAGGCGGCCTCCGCGGCCACGCTGGAGGCGTTCGACCTGCGCGAGGCCGGCGAGCCGATCCCGGCGGAGCTCGCCGCCCGCGTCGCCGCGCTCGACGAGCGGGTGCTGCAGCCGGTCCGGGCCCGCCTCGGCCTGGACCGCGTCGCCTGGGCCGGCAGCGGCGCGGCCCCGATCCCGGTGGCGGTGCTGCGGTTCCTGGCCGGCGCCGGGCTGCACGTGCTCGAGGTCTGGGGCATGACCGAGACCACCGGCACGGCCACGGTCAACACGCCGGACGCGTTCCGCACCGGCACCGTCGGGCGGATCAACCCGGGCATGCAGCTGCGCATCGGCGAGGACGGCGAGCTGCAGGTCCGCGGCCCGCTGGTGTGCCTGGGCTACCTGCGCCCCGACGGCGGCGTGGAGCCGGCCGCGGACGCCGACGGCTGGCTCGCCACCGGCGACGTCGGCACCCTCGACGCCGACGGGTTCGTGACGATCACCGACCGCAAGAAGGAGCTCATCATCACCTCGGGCGGCAAGAACATCGCGCCCGCCCAGATCGAGAACCTGCTACGGGCCCACCCGCTCATCGGGCAGGCGGTCGCGATCGGGGACCGCCGGCCGTTCGTCACCGCGCTCATCGTGCTCGACGAGGACGCGGCACCGGCCTGGGCGCGGGCCCGCGGCCTGGCCGAGGACCTGGCGGCGCTCGCCGGCGATCCGGCGCTGCTGGCCGAGATCGGCGCGGCCGTCGACGCGGCGAACGCCCGGCTGTCCCGGCCGGAGCAGGTCAAGGCGTTCCGGGTGCTGCCGTCGACCTGGCGGCCGGAGACGGGCGAGGTGACGCCGACGCTGAAGCTGCGCCGGCGGGTGATCGTCGAGCGCTACGCCGAGGCCATCGACGCCCTCTATGCCTGACGGCGGATGCTCGGGGCGCCGAGGTCGGCCGGCCGGTACCCCTCCGCATAGCCGGGATACGTGCGGTTGCGCGGCGAGACGCCGAGGCGGTTCGTCCCCCTCGGCGGCAGCACGACCCGCACCACGTCCGCGCGCACCCGCAGCCCGGCGCGGTCCCGGCGCGGGTCGGGCACGTAGCCCTCGGAGCCGATGAGGCTGGTCAGCATCAGTACCCCTCACTGCCGTCGGAGACGCCTTCGGAGGCCAGCAGGGCGTCGGCGCCGGGGATGCCCCAGTCGGCCAGGATCGCGCGGGTGTGCGCGCCGGGCCGTGGCGGCGGGCCGCCGAGCTCGGCGGGGGTGGCGGAGAAGCGCGGCGCGGGCGCGGGCTGCACCGTGCCGTGCCGCTCGACGAACGTGCCCCGGGCCCGCAGGTGCGGGTCGCGAGGTGCCTCGCCGAGGGCGAGGACGGGCGTGACGCAGGCGTCGGAGCCGGCGAAGTGGGCGGCCCACTCGTCGCGGGTGCGTCCGGCGAAGCGCTGCGCGAACCGGCGGCGCAGCTCGGGCCAGCGGGGCAGGTCGAACTGGCCGGGTAGGTCCGGGTCATCGGCGAGGTCGAGGCGGCGCAGCAGCTCGGCGAAGAACTGCGGCTCCAGCGCCCCGACCGCCACGTGCCGGCCGTCGGCGGTCTCGTAGATCGCGTAGAACGGGGCGCCGCCGTCGAGCAGGTTGCCGCCGCGGTGGTCCTGCCAATGGCCGGTGGCCCGCAGGCCGTGCAGCATCATCGTGAGGTGGGCGGCGCCGTCGACGATCGCGGCGTCGACGACCTGGCCGCGGCCGGTGCGCTCGGCCTCGCGCAGCGCGGCGAGGAGGCCCACGACCAGGTACAGCGAGCCGCCGCCGAAGTCCCCGACGAAGTTGACGGGGATCTGCGGCGGGCCGCCGGCCGGGCCGATCGGGTCGAGCGCGCCGGCGAGGGCGATGTAGTCGACGTCGTGGCCGGCGGTGGCGGCGAGCGGGCCGTCCTGGCCCCAGCCGGTCATCCGGCCGTAGACGAGCGCCGGGTTGCGGGCCAGGACCGCGTCCGGGCCGACGCCGAGCCGCTCCGCCACGCCCGGGCGCCAGCCCTCGACGAGGACCTGGGCGCGCTCGGCGAGGCCCAGCACGGCGGCCACGCCGGCCGGGTGCTTGAGGTCCACGGCGATCGAGCGCTTGCCGCGGTTGAGCAGGTCGGCGGCCGGGTCGCCGGCCAGCGGCGAGCCCGGCCCCATCCGGTCGACCCGCACCACGTCGGCGCCGAGGTCGGCCAGCAGCATCGCGGCGAACGGGCCGGGCCCGATCCCGGCCAGCTCGAGCACCCGCAGTCCGTGCAGCGGTCCCGTCATACGGCGAACCTCCTCGCGTATCTGATATTTGATACGGTAGGCCATGGCAACGGTCGAACGGCCCCAGCTCTCCGACGAGGTGGTCGCCCACCTCCGCGACCGGATCATGTCCGGCCAGCTGCGCCCCGGCGAGCGGATCCGCCTCGAGGACGTCGCCGAGCAGCTCGGCGTGAGCATCACCCCGGTCCGCGAGGCGCTGCTGACGCTGCGCGGCTTCGACATGGTGGAGCTGCAGCCCCGCCGTGGCTACGTTGTCGCGCCGCTGTCCCGGCAGGACATCGTGGACGTCTTCGAGGTGCAGGCGCACATCGCCGGCGAGCTCGCGGCCCGGGTCGCCGGGCGGGCCGGCGAGGCGGAGCTGGCCGAGCTCGCCGCGACGCACAAGGGCATCCAGCGCGCCGCCCAGGGCCGCCGGGTCGCCGAGCTGGAGCGGGGCGAGTTCGAGTTCCACCGGGCGCTCAACCGCATCGCCTCGGCGCGCAAGCTGTCGTGGCTGCTGCATGCGGCGACGCGGTACACCCCGGCTCGCTTCCTGTCCTCCGACCCGGCGTGGCGCAACGGCATGCTCGCCGATCACGAGGCGCTGCTGGCCGCGCTGACCGCGCACGATCCGCGGGCGGCGCGGGAGGCGATGGCCCGGCACTTCACCGACGGCGCCGACCGCATCGTCAAGCACCTCGACGGCCTCGGGGTGTGGGGCGGCTCAGCCGGCTGACCGGCACAGCGCCGCGCCCGCCTCCGGCCCGCCGGCGACCGCCGGCAGGACCGGCGCGCCCGGCACCGCCTCGGCCCACCGCGCGGCCGGCTCCCAGCCTGCCCGGCCCACCAGCCGGCCGCCTCGCGGGCCCGGCCGGCAGTGCCCGCAACGGTGTCCTCGCCCATGCCGGCTCCCTCGTCGAGGCGGCCCGCAGATTTGATATTTGATATGCTAAGCTCTGACCGTGGTGGAGTTCAACGACGAACAGCGGGCCTTCGCGAGCGCCGTCGAGGAGTTCTGCCGCCGCGAGGCCGGCACCCGCGAGCGGCGCGACGCCCTGACCAACGGCGGCCGCGACGCACACAGCCCGGAGCTCTACGCCAAGCTCGCCGAGCTGGGCTGGCTCGGCGTGTCGATCCCCGAGGAGTACGGCGGCGCCGGCGGCGGCATGGTCGAGACCTGCCTGTTCCTTGAGGCGACCGCGCGGGCCCTCGCCCCGATCGGCGGCTACGCCACGTCGGTCATCGTCGCCGGCGCCTACGAGCGCTTCGGCTCGCCGCAGCAGCGCCGCGACGTGCTCGGCGGGATCGCCGCCGGCCGGGTCGAGGCGATCTCGATGTCGGAGCCCGACGCCGGCTCCGACGTCGCGGCGCTGGCCTGCCGGGCCGTCCGCGACGGCGACGCATACGTCATCAACGGCCAGAAGACGTGGTGCTCCAACGCCCACATCGCGCACGGGATCCTGCTCGTCGCCCGCACCTCCGGCAAGCCGGGCGACCACGCCGGGCTGACCATGTTCCAGGTCCCCGCCGACGCCCCCGGCCTGCGCATCAGCGCCATCGACACGATGGGCGGCCGCGAGGTCAACGACCTGTACTTCACCGATTGCCGGGTGCCGGCCACCGCCGTCGTCGGCACGCCGGACGAGGGCTGGAAGCAGCTCATGGCCGGGCTCAACGTCGAGCGGCTGATCCTCGCCGCGATGATGCTCGGCACCGGCCGGCGCGCCTTCGACGACGTGCTGGCCTACATCCGCCAGCGCCGCCAGTTCGGCCGCCCGATCGGCAGCTTCCAGGTGCTGCGCCACCGGATGGCCGACCTGGCCACCGAGATCGAGTGCGCCCGGCTGCTCGTCTACGACACGGCGGCGCTGGTCGACCGCGACCCGGCGGCGATCCGGCCGCGCGAGTCGTCGATGGCCAAGCTCAAGGCCACCGAGACCGCGCGGCGGGTCGCCCTCGATGCGATGCAGATGATGGGCGGCTACGGGTACGCCACGGAGTACGACATGGAGCGCATCGTGCGATCCGCGCTGGTCTCGACCGTGTACGGCGGCACGAGCGAGATCCAGCGCGACATCATCGGCAAGACCTACGGCCTCTAGGACTCCTGCACGTAGCACGCCTTGCCGGTGCCCGGGATGGGGTCGCCGAACGTCGCGTTGTCGCACGGGGTGCCGTTGGTGATCCGGCGGTACACGTACTGCCCCGACGCCCCGTAGGCGACCTCCCGCGTGCCGGTGAAGGCGCACGTCCTCGTCTCGGCGGCGCAGGGCGTCCACGTCGTCGTGCCCGGCGCCGGCGCGGCGACGTAGCAGGCCTTGCCGGTGCCGGGGATCGGGTCGCCGAACACCGCGTTGCCGCACGCCGTGCCGCCGCTCAGGGTCGCGAACCGGAACTGGCCGTTGGCGCCGTACGCGACCGCGGCCGATCCGGTGAACGCGCACGTGCCGGTCTCGGTCGCGCACGGCGTCCACGTCGCCGCCGCGCCCGCCAGGTAGCACGACTTGGACACGTTGGGGACGGGGTCGCCGAACACGCCGTTGCCGCACGCGGTGCCGCCCGTCAGGGTCGCGTAGGCGTAGTGCCCCGCGGCCCCGTACGCCACCGTCTGGGTGCCCGAGAACGCGCACGTGCCGGTCTCGGCCGCGCACTTCGGCCAGGCGCCGGGCGGGGTCGCCGATCCGGCCGGGACCACCGAGCCGGTGAAGTGCCAGGCGCCGGAGCCGACGCTGTACACCGTCCCGGTCCCCGTGGCCGACAGCTGCGTCGCGCCGGACGGGCTCGCGGTGGCGTCGCCGCGGCCGAAGTTCGGCACGTGGACGGTCGCCGTGGCGCCGACCGGGACGGTGACGTCGAGCGTGATCTGCTGGCCCGTGACCGTCCACGACGACGCGACCGGGCCGCGGACCGTGTCGATGCTCGCCGCGACGTGCGACAGGCCGGGCGGCACCCGCGGGTCGACGGTCAGGGTCGCGTAGCCCGCGCTCGCCGGCTGGATGCCGGCCAGCTGCGTGTACAGCGACGCGTTGATGCCGGCGAACATGGCGTGGTCGTGGGTCTCCATCGAGGAGGCGTACGTCCACTCCTCCCACGCCGTCGTCGCGCCCCGCGTGATCTCGTAGCCGAAGCCGGGGTACGACGTGGAGTCCAGGATCGTCATCGCGACGTCGACGCGGCCGATGCGGGCCAGGGCGTCCACGAGGTACCGGGTGCCGAAGATCCCGGTGTCGAGGTGGCCGCCGTTGCGGTTGAGGATCGTGTCGACGAGCCGGGCGCCGACCGCCGCGACGTTCGCGTCCGGCACCATGCCGAAGGCCAGGGGCAGCACGCTGGTCGTCTGGCGGCCGCTGCCGTAGCTCGCGCCGTCGGCGTTGAGGAACCGCGCGTTGAACGCCTGCCGGATGTTCTCGGCGAGCTGGTTGTAGTGCGTGGCGTCGGCGCTCTGACCCAGGGCCGTGGCCGCCTTGGCGACGGTGAGCGCCTGGCGGTACGACAGCGCGGTGTTCACAATGGACACTTCGCTCTGGCAGGCGCCGGCGCTCGGGTTGCCCTGGCCGCCGTTCGCGTCGGGGCCGAGGTCGGGCGGGCACCAGTCGCCGAACCCGGTCGTCCAGATGTAGCCGGGCACGTTGCTCGCGTTGGTGTCGACGAACCGCTTCATCGCCGGGTACATCGCGGCGAGGGTGTCGCGGTCGCCGTACTGCTCGAACAGCGACCACGCCAGGATGACCTGGTCGCCGCCCATGTCCGGCTGCTGCGCGTTGCCGGCGTCGCTGGGCAGCGCGGTGCCGGGCGGCAGGTCGGCCAGGTAGTTGGCGTAGAAGCCGTTCATGCCGAACTCGCGGATCGACGCCTCGTGGTAGGCCTGCACGTCCATGCCGGGCGGGGTGCGCTCGTCGCGGACCGGGTTGTCGGTCGGGATGCTCATCGAGTTGTTGAGGATCGTCCAGCGGTTGTTCTGCCAGATCTGGTTCAGCAGCGGGTCGGAGGACGCGAACGTGCCGGTGGAGCGCACGTCGGCGTGCACGACGCGGGCGTCGAGACTGCTCGCAGCGGGTGTGCCGGGAAAGCCGGTGACCTCGACGTACCGGAAGCCGTGGTAGGTGAACCGCGGCTCGTACGTCTCGACGCCCCCGGTCCCGGCCAGGGTGTACGTGTCGGTCGAGGCGGCGCCGCGGTTGGTGGTCGTGTCGAGCATGCCGCCCGCCTGGACCTCCTCGCCGGTGCGCAGACGCACGGTGGTGCCGGCCGGCCCTTGCACGCGCAGCCGCGCCCACCCGGCGACGTTCTGCCCGAAGTCGTACACCCACACGCCCGCCTGCGGCTGGCTCACCTTGACCGGCGCCCGCGTGGCCACGACGCGCATCGGCGGCAGCGTGGCCGCGGTGAGCGACCCCGATGGCGCGGCGACGCTTCGCGTGGCGCGCCAGCCGCCGTCGTTGAAGCCGGCCTGGTCCCAGCCCGGCTGGTCGAGGCGAGCGTCGTAGGTCTCGCCGGCGTAGATGTCGTTGGCGGTGATCGCCCCCGTCGACCACTTCCACGACGGGTCGGTGACGACGCTCTGGTGGGTGCCGTCGGTGAAGGCGACGTCGAGCAGCAGGATCGCCTGCCGCGGCCCGGTCCAGCGGAACCCGTACGGGCTGAACCGCGCGCCGTAGCCGTCGCCGAGCCACAGCCCGACGGCGTTCGCGCCCGCGTGGACCGCGCCGGTCACGTCGTACGTGCTGTACAGGTCGCGCTGCGCGTAGGGCGTGCTGGCGGGCGCGAGGACCTGGTCGCCGACCTTGGCCCCGTTGAGCCGCAGCTCGTAGAAGCCGAGCCCGTCGACGTACGCCCGGGCCGAGGCGATCGCCTTCGACGGCAGCGTGAACCCGGCGCGCAGCATCGGCGCGGCCGTCGTCGCGGTGTCGGGGCTGACCCACTGCGCGCCCTTCCAGTCGGCGCCGGAGAACAGCCCGGTCTCCCAGCGGGCCGTGGCGCTCCAGGCCGACGGCTGGTCGTTGGCGTCCCAGGCCTGCGCGGCCCAGTAGTAGGTCCGCGCGGGCTGGAGGGCCGGCCCGCCGTAGGCCACGGCGATCGAGTTGCCGGTCGCGACCTTGCCGCTGTCCCAGACGTCGGCGGCACCCGGGACGACCTTGCCCGGGCTGCTGGCGACCAGGACTCGGTAGGCGGTCTGCCGCTCGCCGTTGACCGCCGACGTCAGCCGCCAGCTGAGGCTGGGTTTGACGTTGTCGGTGCCGAGCGGGTCGGTGGTGTTGTTGACGCGCAGGTCGCCGACGGCGACCTCGGGCCCGGCGGCCCGCGCGGCCGTGGCGGCGGCCACGGTCACGAGCAGCGCGGCGGCCAGCCCGAGCGCGACGGTACGGATGTGCAAGAACATGGCGGTGTCCTATCCGTCCGAAGGGATTGAAACCTTTCAATCCGAACGGTTTCACGGTAGCACCATTGGCGCGGTTCAGTAAAGCGTTGACATAACCGGTCGCTACGGCGGGTACCGAGGGATAATTCCCGTGTGTTCGCGGCCCGCATCGTCCTGGAGGCGAGCCTCGGCGCATTCGCGGCGGGCGAGGTCCTGCAGGCGCTCCGCGTCCGCCGGGGTGCGACCCGCACCAATCTGCGCGCGGAGATCCTGTTCCGGGCGATGTTCTTCGGTGGCATCCTGCTGTTGCCGCTCGGACGGGCCGCCATACCCGCCGCCACGATCGACAGCCCATGGCTGTTCGTGCCCGGGGCGGTGATCGCCTGGCTCGGCCTGCTGCTGCGCTGGTGGTCCTTCGTGACCCTGGGGAAGTACTTCACCGTCGTGGTGCAGACCAGCAAGGACCAGCCCGTCGTGGACCGCGGTCCGTACCGGGTGCTGCGGCACCCGAGTTACACGGGCCTGCTCCTCGCCTTCGCCGGGTGCGGCCTGATGCTGGGCAACTGGGCCGGCACTGCCGCCGGGGTGGCCGTGATCTCGGCCGCCCTCGTCTACCGCCTCCGGATCGAGGAGCGGGCCCTGATCGCCGCGCTCGGCGAGCGCTACCGAGACTTCGCCGCCACTCGCGCCCGCCTCATTCCCTACGTCTGGTGACCCCCGCCCGCCGTCCAGCCGACGTTCCGCCCCAGGTACGCGGCGAGCTGGTCGGCGGCGCTCGCCCCGTCCGGGACCGGCTCGGCGGGGGCGAACGAGCCGCCAGGCGTTCGCGGCAGGTCCCCGTAGATCTCGCGGACCGTGGCGAGGGTCGTCGCGGCGACGCCGGGGGCGAGATCCGTAGGCCGGCCGGTGGCTTTGGCCAGGTCCCAGCCGTGGACGAGCATCTCGATGACGACCTGCTCGACGAGTCGCCACCCCGGCGCCGGTCCGTACCGTTGCACCAGCATGCCGGGCCGGCGGAAGGCGGTCAGCGCGGCTTCGGCCGAGGCCCGGAACGCCGCCACATGATCGTCGCCGAGGTGGTCGGCGGCGAAGTCGGCCCGGGGGTCGCCGTCGGCCAGGCCGGCCCACATCAGGTTCTCGTAGACCAGGTGGTTGAGCAGGGTGCGCACGTCCCAGCCGGCGCAGGGTGTGGGGTCGTCGAAACGTTCGGCGGCGACGGCGGCCACGATCGCGTCCACCTCGGCCAGGACCCGGGCGTACGCCCGCAGCACCTCTCCCGGATCGGGCTGGCCGGCCTCCTCGAGCGCGGCGGCGATGCGCTCCGCTCGGACGCCCGGTGCGGGGTTGGCGCGCAGCGCGGTCATGAGCCACTCCCCCGCCGCGGCCAGGCTCGGTCGCACGGGCCAGCCGTTGATGATGCACAGGAGCTGCCAGTACCGCTCGGCGCGCGGGTCAGCGGCGATCTCCAGCTGCTCGAGCAGCCGGCCCCGCGCGTCCTCACCGTCACCGCCCCGCCGCAGGTCGCTGCCTTCCTGCATGGGTAGCCAGGCACCGACGATCTCGGCCACGATCGAGTCGGCCGCCGGCGAGTCCGCGGGGACGCCGGCGTCGATCGCCCCGGTGACCCGCTGGACCCAGAAATCGGTCACCTCCTGGACCGCCCGCACATCGCGTTCGTCATACGGCCCGGGCGCATGCCGCGCCGCGTACTCGCCCATTCTGCGCATCGCGGCACGCAACTGCGGATCGTCGAGCATGTCGGCCAGCTCGATCCAGGCGTCGACCTGCTCGTCGGTGGGTTCGTCGGGCAGACTCGGGGTGGCCGCCAGCAGTCCTTCCCGGTACCCCGAGTCGTCCAGGTCGCCCAGCACGTCGGATATGAACCGGCGAATGATCGCGTTCCGCTGCACGGCGGACAGCCGCGCCAGCTTCGTCATGACAGCAAGCTCCTCGGTTGTGGAACCACGGGTGGCGACCGAACGCAGTACCGCACACTGCACCCGCAGCGTGCGCATCTGCACCTCCAGCGCGTCCGCGTGCAGCGCGGCCACGTCGGCGACGCTGTGCCGGCCGTCGAGGACGTCACGGATCGCGGCCATGCCCAGCCCGAGCTCGCGCAGGGTCCGGGCGAGCTCGAGGCGCCCCAACGCTCGCGCGTCGTAGCGCCGGTAGCCGGCCGCGCTCCGCCCGGTCGGCGGCACGACGCCGATGTCGGACCAGTGACGGATCAGCTTCACGGACAGACCGGTCCGCTCCGCCAGCTCCCCGATACTCAACAGAACGGCGTCATCGTCGGTCACGTCGCCAACCATCGGGTCTCCCACAATGGGAGAGTCAACCCCATGCCCGCGTGGTCAGGACCCTTCCGGGCCACGCAGCAGCGCCCGGGCGCGGAGCGCGATGGTCGCCACCGCGAGCGCAGGGACGGCGACGCGCGCGACGCGGATGACCACCGGCCACCTGCGGGACAGCGCCGCGATCAACGCCGGTCACGGTCGGTGGTCCGGGGTCAGGGACGACTCCGCGGCGGTCTTGCTGTGCTGGTTAGTCGGTGTTCTACTATACCGACACAATCACAGACGGAGGGATACCGGACGTGATCACCTTCCATGTCGACCGGGCCGACAGCGTCCCGGCGTATGCGCAGCTGATCCGGCAGGTGCGCGAGGCGCTGCGGATGGGGCTGCTGCATCCCGGGGACCAGCTGCCCACCGTGCGCAGCGTGGTGACCTCGTGCACCGTCAACCCGAGCACGGTGCTGAAGGCCTACCGCGAGCTGGAGCTGGCCGGCCTGGTCGAGGCGCGGCAGGGGGCGGGCACCTTCGTCAGCGGGACGCTGGGCGACGCGGATCCCCACGTGATGGCCCGGCTGCGCAGCGGCCTGGCCCGGTGGCTCAGCCAGGCCCGCGAGGCGGGGCTCGAGGCCGAGGACGTCCAGGCGCTGATCGCCTCGGTGATCGCCGAGGACTCGCTGCGCCGGGCGCAGGCCGGGGACGGCGCGCCGCAGGCGGAACCGGCGGCGCGCGCCGCATTCGGCAAGAAGGGGGACGCCGCATGACCGACGAGGCCATCGCCGTGCAGGCCCGCGACGTGAGCAAGCGGTACGGCAACGTGTGGGCGCTGCGCGAGTGCAGCTTCCAGCTGCCCGCCAACCGCATCATCGCGCTGGTCGGCGCCAACGGCGCGGGCAAGTCGACGTTGATGAGCATCATCAGCGGCGTACTGCCGGCCACCTCCGGCACACTGCTCGTCAACGGGCAGGCCGTGGTGCAAGGCAGGACCGGCGCAACGGCCGGCGCCGGCAGCCGGGTCGCGATCCTGGCGCAGGACAAGCCCCTGTACCGGGACTTCACCGTGGCCGACATGCTGCGCTTCGGGCGGTCCACCAACCGCGTGTGGGACCAGCCGCGGGCGCTGTCCTGGCTGGAGCGCTTCGGCGTGCCGCTGGGCCGCCGCTGCGGCAAGCTGTCCGGAGGTCAGAAGGCCCAGGTCGCGCTCGCGGTCGCCCTCGGGTCCCGCCCCACCGTGCTGCTGCTGGACGAACCGCTGGCCAACCTCGACCCGGTCGCCCGAACCGAGGTCACGGCCGAGCTGCTGGCCGAAACGGCCGACAGCGACATGACGGTGATGCTCTCGACCCACATCGTGGCCGAGCTCAGCGGCGTCGGCGACTACCTGCTGCTGCTCGACGCGGGCCGTCCCGTGCTGACCGGCGACGTCGAGCACCTGCTCGCCCGCCACCTCCGCCTCACCGGGCCCCGGGCGGACCGGCCGCCGGCCCCCGGCACGATCGTGCAGGCGCAGCACGCCGACCGGCAGTCGGCCTTCGTCGTCCAGCTGCCCGACGCAGCGGTCGCGCCCGCCATCGTCGCGCCCGGCTGGACCGCCCAGCCGATCTCCCTGGACGAGCTGATCGTCACCCACCTCAAGGCGTCGCATCGGGCGCGAAAGGACCTGGAGGCAGCAGCATGAGCGCGGACAGCCGCGAATCCGCCACCGGGCGCGCCGGCGGCCTCTCCGGCATGGTCTGGCTGACCTGGCGCCAGCACCGCTGGGCCCTGCTCAGCTGCCTCGCCATGACGGCCGTACTCGTGGGCTGGATGGTGTACCTCTCCATCGACATGACGAGGCTGTACCACCAGTGCCACGACATGCAGTGCCCGCCGTACTCCACGCAGCACGCGGCGCTGTTCAACGGTTGGGGCCCGGTCCTGCAGTCCGAGATCCTGGGGCTCGTGGTGCAGTACATGCCGCTGCTGATCGGCGTGTTCATCGGCGTTCCGGTCCTGTCCCGCGAGCACGAGCAGCGGACCCTGCTGCTGGCCTGGAGCCAGGACGTCTCCCCGGTGCGCTGGCTGTGGACCAAGCTGACCCTGCTCGGCCTGTTCGTGGTGACGCTCACCGCCGCGGTCGCCGCCGTCACCGACCACCTGGCCCATGTGCACGCCGACATCACCGGCGCCAGCCTGTTCGGCGACAAGGTGTTCCCGATCACCGGAATGCTGCCGCTGGCCGGCAGCGTCTGCTGGTTCGCGGTCGGCGTCGCGCTCGGCGCCGTCATCAGGCGCACGCTGCCCGCCATCTTCGGCGTCATCGCGGGCTACGTCGGCCTGCTCCTGGGCATCCAGTGGCGCTACCCCACCCTGATGACGCCGGCGTCCTTCTACCTGCACCCCGACCAGCCGGGCCCCCTCGCCTCGGACCCCAATGCCCTGGTCGTCAACGGCGACTTCGACATCGCACCCGACTCGGTCTCGAACCTGTTCTACGCCTCCGGGCGCGAGGTCACGGCGACCGACCTGTTCCGCATGTGCCCCGAGCTCAGCGACCATCCATCCGGAACCATGATCCCCGACTGCATCGCCCGCAACCAGCTGATGACCCTGGTGACCTACCAGCCGAGCAGCCGGATCCCCGAGTTCCACGGCATCGTCGCCGGCGGCTACCTGGGCCTTGCCGCGGTTGCCCTCGCCGCCGTCTGGCTGATTGTCCGGCGAACCAGCCTCAGCGCGGGCTGAAGCCGCCGCCGAGCGCCGGCCGTTACTGTGACACCGTCAGCCGGAAGCTCGGGTATCCGCCCTCCACCTCGGCCTGCAGGCGGCGGCGGTAGCGAGGCGCCCCGCCGAGATAGACCATGACGCGCGGGCGCTCGTCGCGGTCCAGGTTGATGTTGTGACCGTTGAACCACGACTTGGTCTGCGACAACAGGAGTTTGGAGTTCACCTCGCGCACGTGCTCGAGCCAGTCCAGCTCGGCATCGCGACGGCCTTCGAAGCGTCCGATCCGGTTCTCCTGCATGTGCCGTGCGGTCGTGGTCATCCAGTTCACCACGTCCTCGATGCCCCGCGGGAAGTTTGCGGTGGCCGAGCCCGACTGGGGCCCGACGAGGATGAACATGTTGGGGAAGCCGGAGACCTGGACACCGATGCAGGTCTCCGGGCCGTCCTTCCAGCGTTCCTTCAACCGGACGCCGCCGGTACCGATGATGTCGATCCGGTCGAACGGCCCCGTCACCGCGTCGAAGCCGGTCGCGTAGACGATCACGTCCAGCTCGAGGTCGCGGACCTGGCCGGCACCCATGTCCAGCCGGACGCCGCTCTCGGTCACCGCCTGGATCGGGTGGGCCATCAGGTCGATCAGCTCGACGTTGGGCTGGTTGAAGACCTCGTAGAACCCCGACTCGCCCGCGACCCGCTTGGTGCCGAAGCCGTGGTCCTTGGGGATCAGCAGCTCGGCCACCTCCGGGTCCTTGACGCGCTGACGGATCTTGCCGGCGACGAACTCCGACAGCTCGCGGTTCGGGCCGGGCTCCATGATGCAGTCGCGATAGTTGCCCATGTACAGCCCGGCGCCCTGGCCGTTGTAGAGCTCCTCCCAGTGACGCAGGCGCTCCTGCCTGGTCACGTCGGTCGACAGCGTCCGGTCGGGACGGTGGATGAAACCGGCGGGCGTCTCCCGGCACCAGGCGAAGATCTCGTCGTACCTGGCTCTCAGGTCCGCCATCTCCTCGGGGGTGATCGGCGCGTTGCCGAGGGGGGCGCACCAGTTGGCGTCCCGCTGGAGCACGTACAGCTTTTCAACCTTGTCGGCGACGTCGGTGATGACCTGGACGCCGCTGGCGCCGGTCCCGACGACGGCGACCCGCTTGCCCGTGACGTCGTAGTCATCCGGCCAGTCGAACGTGTGGGTCTCCAGGCCCGCGAACGAGCCGCGGCCCGGCACGCGCGGATAGGTCGGGACGGAGAGCAGCCCCATCGCGTAGAGCACGAACCTCGCGCGGATCTGCGTCCCGTCCTCGAACGAGACCGTCCACCGCCAGTCCGCCTCGGACCACTCGGCGCGCACCGCCTTCGCGTTGAAGGTGATGTGCCGTCGCAGGTCGAACTTGTCGGCGACGTACTCCAGGTACGACAGCGTCTCGGGCTGGGCGGCGAACCGCTCGCGCCAGTCCCACTCGCGCAGCAGCTCCTCCGAGAAGGAGTACTGGTACGTGTAGGACTCCGAGTCGAAGCGGCACCCGGGATAGCGGTTCTTGTACCACGTGCCCCCGAGGCCGGCGTTGGCGTCGACGACGCGGACGTCGGCGCCGATCTCCAGCAGCTGGTGGAGCTGGTACAGCCCGCACATCCCCGCGCCGATGATCAGGTAGTCGACATCGGAGGCGTCGCCTGCCCCGTCCACCTTCGTTGCCATGCCCCACTCCAATCAATCAAGCGCTTGCTGCATTTTTCGTAGTGTACTGCACCGAGCCAGGTGGCGAGGAGGTCAGCGAACGACGATCTCGGCGTACCGCCGCATGTCCCGCTCGTAGTGCTCGTCCCCGATGCGGGGGGACACCACGACCTCGTCGATGCCCAGGCGGAAGGCCTCGTCGATGTAGGCGCGGTCGTCCTCCCAGTCCTGCTCCGTGGCCCCCTTGCTGCGCCGGCCCACCTTGAGCGAGAGCTCGGACAGGTCGCGCCCGGCCGCCTCCATCGCTTCGCCGAGCCGCTCGATGAAGATCCGGATGTCGTCGTGGGTCCGGCTGTAGCCCGCCCACCCGTCGCCATACTTGACGATGCGCCGCAGCGTGGAGTCCGAGTTGCCGCCGACGATGATCGGGAGCCGCGCCTGCGCCGGCTTCGGGAAGCAGTAGAGCGGCTCGAACTCGACGAACTCGCCGCGGTACTCGCTGATCTCCCCCGGCGCCCACAGCTCACGCATCGCGGCAAGGTAGTCGTTCATCCTGGCGCCACGGCGCTCGAACGGGACGTCGAGCGCCGCGTACTCCTCCTCGGACCACCCGACGCCCACGCCGAACTCGAACCGCCCGCCGCTGAGCTGGTCCACGCTCGCGACCTGCCGCGCCGTGACGATCGGGTTGCGCTGGGGAACCACGAAGACGTACGTACCGATGCGCAGCGTGCTGGTGCTCGCCGCGATCGACGCGGCCAGCACCAGCGGGTCGTGCACGCCCAGCGTGCGGTGCACCTCCGTGGCGCCGCCCGACTCGTAGGGGTACTGCGACCGGTACGACGGGAAGAAGACCACGTGCTCCGGCAGCCAGACGGAGTTGTACCCCAGTTCCTCGATGAGCTGCGCGGCGTCGTTCGACCACGATCCGCAGCGCGGGCCGGCTCCGGGGAACAACTCGCTGATGCCCAGCTTCCTCACGCCGGCGCTCCTTCCGTTGCGGTCTTCGCCCGGGGAGCGAACTGCTCCTTCAGGACGTGCTTCATGACCTTCATGCTCACGTTGCGCGGCAGCTCGTCGGTGAAGAAAATGTGGACGGGCTTCTTGTAGCCGGCCAGCTGCGTACGCGCGAACTGCCGGACGTCGTCCTCGGTCACCGCCGAGCCGGGCACCCGGACGATCGCGGCGGACACGGCCTCGCCCCACTGCTCGTCGGCCAGGCCGAAGACCGCCGCGTCCGCGACGTCGTCCATCATCAGCAGCACCCGCTCGACCTCGGCGGGGTACACGTTCGCGCCGCCGCTGATGATCAGGTCCTGGGCCCGGCCGGTCAGGTAGAAGTAGCCGGCGTCGTCGCGGTAGCCCAGGTCCCCGGTGAAGTACTCGCCGTCGCGCAGCACGGCCGCGGTCTTCTCCGGCTCGTTGTGGTAGCCGGAGAACATCGTGTCGGCCTCGATGACCAGCTCGCCGGCCTCACCGTCCGGGACGGTGCGGCCCTCCGGGTCGGCCACCCGGACCGACGACGTCGGCAACGGCCGGCCGACGGAGGCAAAGATGTCGCGGGCCTTCGAGTGCCCCGTCCAGTCGCTGCGGTTGGTGATCGTGATCGGACCGACCACCTCGGTCATGCCCCAGGTCTCGACCAGCCGGTCGTCGATCACGTCGACCAGGCGGCGTGCGAGCTCGGGAGGCAGCGGGCCGCCGGAGTGCAGCACCGTCTGCAGCGTCGACAGCGCCTCCGGGTGGGCCTCGAGCGCCGCGAGGAGGCCCGGGATCAGCGGCGTGAGCCCCAGCGTGAAGGTCGCCTTGTGCTCCACCATGTGGCGGCCCCAGTCCTGCGGGCTGGCGCCGGGGATGAAGGCGACGGTACCCCCGGTGTAGAAGTGCGGGAAGATCACGCCCCACAGGCCGGAGACGAACGACCACCCACCCGGGAAGGCGGCGTGCCCCTGCAGCGGAAGCCGGTAGGCGGCCGGAACGAGCTTGATGCAGTTGACCACCGCACGGTGGCTGACCAGGACCCCCTTGGGGAACCCGGTCGTGCCGCTGGTGTAGCCCACCAACGCGATGTCATCCAGCGTGCGGTCGATCGGCATCGGGGCGGCGCTTGCCGCGGCGAGTGCGTCGGCGAACCCGGTCGCCCCGGCCGGCGGCCGGTCGTCGATCGCGAACCAGGCGGCCATCCCCTCGGCTCCGCTCAGCTGCGCCGCGACCGCGCTCACCCCGTCGGTGTGCACGAGGGCCACCGCCCCGGACTGCTTCAGGATGTAGTCGACCTCGGGAGCCGTCAGCCGGTCGTTGACGTGTACCGCGGTGTAGCCCCCCAGCGCGAGGCCGACGTAGACCTCCATGGACTCGACGCGGTTGCCCAGCATCGCGGCGACCGAGGCGCCGGGCGCGAGACCACGGTCCCGAAGCGCGTGGGCGAGGCGCCAGCCGTTCTCGATCACCTCGGCGAAGGTGCGCTGCTCCCCCAGCGATGTGACCGCGACGTTGCCGGCGAAGCGCCGGCCCGCCTTGCGGAAGACCTCGCCAAGTGTCTCCTCGCTCATGCGTACTCCTTCAGGTCGTAAAGACGAACTGCGTTGCTTCCCAGGAAGAGGTCGAGCTCCTCCGCGCTGAGCACGGGCTTGTCGCCGGCGTACGGCGCCGCCAGGTCACGCACCATGCCGATCCATCGCTCGAGATGCGCTCCGTCCGGGTCCTCGCGCGGACCGCGGATGATGTCCGAGCCGAAGATGAGCCGGTGGGCGCCCAGCTGCGAGCGCATCCGGCGTACGCGGCGGCGGAACTGTGCGTAGTCCTCCGCCGCGCAGCGCTGCCACAGCGACAGCTCGAGGTAGGCGTGCTGCCAGCCGGTCGCGCAGTCGAGCGCCTCGGCCCACCACGCCTCCAGCCCGGCGTGGGCGAAGACCAGGCGCAGCCCCGGGTAGCTCGCGAGCAGAGCCGCGACCCGCGAGGGCCGGCAGCGCTCGACCTGCAACGGGTCGCCGCCGAGCGGGCTGGAGTGCAGCACGACGGCGAGCCGGCGCGCCTGGAGCTCGGCGAACAGCCACGCGTAGGCGGGGTCCTGAAGGTCCCATCCGGCCGCCGGGTAGAGCTTGAAGCCTTTGCAGTGCTCGTGTGCGAGCGCCGCCGAGAACAGCTCCCGGGCGTCCGGGTGGCGGGGGTCCAGGCCGGCGCAGAAGTACAGCCGGCCCTCATGAGCCCGGGACAGCTGCTCGTAGCGCGCGTTGAGTTCCGCGATCGGGAGGTGTGTCCCGGCGGGCGCGCCGACGATCGTCCAGTCGACGACCGGCACGAGTCCCGCCGCCACCCCGGCGCGGTCGAAGGCGGCCATCGTCAGCGCGGCGTCGGGGTCGCTCTGACCGACGGCGACGTGACCGAGGATGTCGTCGGGGTCGCGCTCGGGCAGGCGACGCCCCGCGCCCTGCCGGGCCCAGGCCCGGCGCAGCCCCTCCGGCAACCAGGACGCGTCCCAGACGTGCATGTGCGCGTCGATGACGGGGGCGGCCATGTCAGTCGTGTCCCAGCACGTGCACGGTCGAGGCGGCGGTCAGCCAGTCGACGACGCCGCCGCCGATCTGGACGACCGCGTGCCGGTTCGCCCCGGGCAGCTGCAGCGGCCCGGCCTCTCCGCGCAGCTGTGCCACCGCGTCGTGGATCTGCGCCAGGCCGCTGGCGCCGAGCGCGTGCCCTCGCCCCACCAGCCCGCCGGACCGGTTGACCGGCATCCGTCCCCCGGCCTCCGTGACGCCCTCGTCGATCCAGCGCTGCTCCTCGCCGTGCGCGCACAGTCCGACGTCGGTCCAGGCCATCAGCTCGTAGGCGACCGAGGCGTCGTGCACCTCGGCGAAGTCCATGTCCTCGGGCCCGAGGCCGGCCTGCTCGAACGCGGCCCGCGACGACGCCTCCACGGCGTTGGGCGCGTCGGGCCGGTCCTTCGGCGGCCGGGTGCGCAGCTGGGAGGCGAGGATCCGGACCGACCGGCCCGAGGCCACCGCCTCCGGCCGGCTCGTCACCACGACCGCGGCCGCACCGTCGCTCACCGGCGAGCTCATCAGCACCGTCAGCGGCGCGACCACGGTCCGGGCGGCGAGGACCGCCTCCGGGGTCGCGCCGAACCGGCGGTGGGCGAAGGGGTTGAGCCGGGCGCTCTGCAGGGAACGGGAGGCGACCCGGGCGAGGCCCTCCAGGGTCACGCCCCGCTCGTCGAACAGCGCCGCGGCGAGCGCGGCCTGGCGGTCGACGAAGGGGCTGCGGTCGACCCCGGCACCGTCGCCGGTCTTGAACGCCTCCTCGACGTCGGCGCCGGCGGAGTACGCGCTGAACATGCGCTGGCGGTCCTCGTGGTTGGCCTTCTCCACGCCCAGCGCGAGCACCGTGTCGTACAGGCCGGAGGCGACCGCCATCCACGCCAGGTGCAGGGCGTTGCCGCCCGACGCGCAGGCGTTCTCGACGTTGTGGATCGGGATGCCCGCGAGACCGAGCGGATAGCCGACCACCTCGCCCCGGATGCACTCCTGACCGGTGATGAGACCGGCCAGCGCGTTGGAGAAGACCATTGCCTGGACATCGCCGACGCCGATCCCCGCGTCGGCGAGCGCGGCGTCGACGGCGACGCGCGCCAGGTCCTTCATCGAGGTGTCGAGGAACTTGCCGAATGGGCTCATCCCGACGCCGCTGACCACCACGTGCCCGTTCATCGCTGCTCCTCCGCCTCGGCCGGCGATGCGGGCGGGACCGGCCAGGCCGCGCTCACTCCGCCGTCGACCAACAAGCTCTGGCCGGTCACGTAACCGGCGTCCTCGCTGGCGAGGAACGCGACCGCCCCCGCCACCTCCTCGGGCCGGCCCTCCCGGCGCATCGGCACGACGCTCCCCCGCGCCTTCCCGGCGTCGCCGAACTCCCGCCGGACCAGCGCGGAGTCGATGTTGCCGAGCACCACCGCGTTGGCGCGGATGCCGCGGTCGGCATACCGGACGGCCACGTGCCGCATCACGCCGAGCTGGGCCGCCTTCGTGGCCTCGTACGACAGGGACCGGCGGCTGCTGAACACGCCGGCGGTGGAGCCGACGAAGACGAACACGCCGCGCCGGCGCTCCAGCATGCCGCCGAGCGCCGCCTGGGCGGTGAGCCAGTGCGAGCGGACGTTCACCTCGGTGGCGAGGTCCCAGTCCTCCAGGCTCTGCACCTTGACCGGCTCGCGACCCGAGATGCCGACGTTGCACACGACGACATCGAGGTGCCCGTCGCCGAACTCGGCCGCCCGCGCCACGGCCGCCGCGCAGTCGGCCGGGTCCGCGGCATCGACCCGGACCGCCAGGCCCGGGGTCTCCAGGTGCTCCACCGTCAGGCGTGCCCGGTCGAGGTCCTTGTCCCCGACGACGACGCGCGCCCCCTCGGCCGCGAGCCGAAGCGCGATCGCCCGGCCGTTGCCCATGGGCAGCTTCTCGCCGGGGCGCACCGGGCCGTCACTGCCGCCGCCCAGCACGTAGGCGACCTGATTCTCGAAGCGGCGCATCTCAGTAACTCCGCGGCAGGCCCAGCACCTGCTGGGCGATGAAGTTCAGCGACATCTCCTGGCTGACCGGCGCCAGGCGCATGATCCGCGCCTCCCGCCAGTAGCGCTCCACGTGGTACTCCTGCGCGTACCCGAGGCCGCCGTGGGTCTGGATCGCCCGGTCGGCCGCCTGGTACCCCGCGTCGGCGGCGAGGTACTTCGCGATGTTGGCCTCGGCCGCGCAGGACTGTCCGGCGTCGTACTTGGTCGCGGCGATGAGCGTCATCTCCCACGCCGCCTCGAGCCGCGCGTAGGCGTCCGCCAGCGGGTGGCTCAGCGCCTGGTTGCTGCCGATCGGCCGGTCGAAGACCCGCCGGACCTTGGCGTACTCGGTGGCGCGGCGCACGGCGGCCTGTCCGATCCCGACGGCCTCCGCGGCGATGAGCACGCGCTCGGGGTTCAGGCCGGCCAGGATGTGCTTGAAGCCCTTGCCCTCCTCGCCGACCAGTCGCCAGCCCTCGACCGGCAGGTTGTCGTAGAAGGTCTCGCAGGTGGCCACGGCGTTGCGGCCGGCCTTCGGGATGGGACGGATGTCCACGTAGTCCGGGTCGAGGTCGATGAGGAACAGGCTCAGGCCGTCGAAGCGCCGCTCGGGCTCCGGGGGTGCCGGGGCGGTCCGCGCCAGCATCAGCGCCACGGAGGACTCCAGCGCCTTGCTGGTCCAGATCTTCTGGCCGGTGATGCGCCAGTTCTCCCCGTCGCGCACGGCCCGGGTCTTGATCTGTGAGGTGTCGGTCCCGGCGTCGGGCTCGGTGACGGCGAAGGCGATGTGCAGGTCGCCGGTGGCGGCCCGGGGCAGGAAGGTCTCCTTGAGCCGCTCGTTGCCGTACTTGATCACCGGCTGAAGCCCGAAGACGTTCATGTGCAGCGCGGTGCAGCCGTTCATCGCGGCACCCGAGGCGGCCACCTCACGCAGCAGGATCGCCGCCTCCGTCACGCCCCGGCCGCCGCCGCCGTACTGCTCGGGCACCGCGATGCCCACCCAGCCGTCCGTCGCCATGGCGGAGAAGAACTCCCAGGGGAACCGGTGCTCACGGTCGCAGGCCAGCCAGTAGTCGTCGTCGAAGTCGGCCAGCCGCTCCCTGACCGCGCGCGCGATCAGCTCGTGGTCGGGATCTCGTAGTTCGGGCACGGCTCCTCCTTGCACGCCCGCGGCCGGCCCGCGGGACACACTTGCTCGCTCTGCTGCTGTCCACGGGGAGTGCGGGCACCGGCATCAGTAAAGCAATTGCTTGATTGTTGAGCAAGTGCTTGCTTTTCCGAAGGCCCAGTGCCGCGCGGTTCCCCGCCTCAGCGACCCAACAGGTCGGTGAGGATCCCCAGCTCCTGCCTGAAGTCTCCGACCACCGTCGCCGTGGACGCGTCGTTGATCTCCTTCCAGGCGTCGCGCACCTGCTCCGCAGTGAGGTCGCGCGCGAACAGTCCCGGAGTCTGCGCCACCACGACCCGGGCGACGCGCCCACCGCCGACGTTGTAGACCTCACCGGTGGACTCGCACTCCTGCGCGCCCAGCCACAGCACCAGCGGCGCGACCAGCGACGGGTTGAGGCTGCCGGCCAGGTCCCCGAGCAGGTTCTCGGTCATGCGGGTGCGGGCACCGGGCTCGATCGCGTTCACCTGGATGCCGCTGCGGGCACCCTCGATCGCGAGGGTCTTGGTGATGCCGATGATCCCGGCCTTCGCGCCGGCGTAGTTGACCTGACCGAAGTTGCCGAACAGCCCGGCGGCGGACGTGGTGTTGATGATCCGCCCGTACCCCTGGCCGGTCATCACCGGCCAGGCGGCCTTGGACATCCAGAAGGTTCCGCCCAGGTGCACCCGCATGACGGCCTCGTACTCCTCCGCCGACATCTTGGCGAAGGACCGGTCGCGGAGGATGCCCGCGTTGTTGACCAGGATGTCGAGCCGGCCGTACGTCGAGGTGGCCAGCTCGACGATCCGAGCGGCACCCTCGGGGGCGCTGATGTCGGTGTCGTCGGCGACGGCGGCGCCACCGGCCGCCCGGATCTCGTCGACGACCTGCTGGGCGGGCGAGGCGTCGGCGGCGTCCCCGCCGCCGACGTCGTTGACCACCACCTGGGCGCCGCGCGCCGCGAGGAGCAGGGCGTGCTCTCGGCCGAGGCCACGCCCGGCACCGGTCACGATCGCGACCCGCCCGTCGAGCCTGATCTCGCTCATGGAACTCCTGTCAGTCGGGGCCGGCGTCACCGGCCGATTCATGCGGCGTCAGCCGAACAGGGCTGACATGACCTCGGTGCGGTCGCGCACCTCGTCGGGCGCGCCCGAGGCGACGATCTGACCTCGCTGCATCACGTACACGTGGTCGCTCACCGCAAGCGCGAGCTCGGCGTTCTGCTCGACGAGCAGGATGGTCGCGCCCGACGTGTGCAGGCGCGCGATGGTCTCGAACAGCACGTCGACGATCGAGGGCGCCAGCCCCATGGACGGCTCGTCGAGGAGCAGGACGTCCGGCCCGGTCATCAGCGCCCGGCCGAACGCGAGCATCTGCTGCTCCCCGCCGCTCATCAGCCCGGCGAGCTGCTGGCGTCGCTCGGCCAGGCGTGGGAACAGCTCGAACACCTCGTTGCGACGCTCGCGGAGTGTCGCCTTGTCGCTGCGCCCGCTGTACGCGGCGAGGTCGAGGTTCTCCTCCACGGTGAGCGGCGGAGCGATCCGCCGGCCCTCGGCGACCAGCGCCACGCCGGCCCGGACCACCTTGTGACAGGTCCACCCGGTGATGTCGCGGCCGCCGACCGTGACCGTGCCCCCGGACGGGCGGTGCAGACCGGCGATGCTGTGCAGCGTCGTGGTCTTCCCTGCGCCGTTGGAGCCGATCAGCGCGACCAGTGATCCCTGGTCGACGCGGAGGTCGACCTCACGAACCGCCTGGACCGCGCCGTGCGCGGCGCAGAGTCGCGATACGCGCAGCATCGGAGCGCTTGCCAAAGTAGGCCTCCTTCACCTCGTCCTGTTCCAGGCACCACCTGGGCGCACCCTGCGACAGCATCGCGCCGGAGTTCATCACCGAAACGGTCTCGCAGAACTCCTCCACGAGCCGCATGTTGTGCTCGATGAGGATGAGCGTCAGCCCGCCGTCGCGCAGCTCCACCAGGAGCTCGCCGATCTGTTGCGACTCGGCGTCGTTCATGCCCGCGGTCGGCTCGTCGAGGAGCAGGACGCGTGGATCGGCGGCCAGGGCGCGGGCGATCTCGACCCGCCGCTGGTCGCCGTAGGACAACGTCTCGGCCAGGGCGTCGTGGTCGGCGCGGACCCCCACCCGGTCGAGCAGCTCGCCTGCCCGCGCCCGGACCTCGCGGCGCTCCCGCCGCTCGCCGGGGCTGAGGAAGAGGGCACCGGCAATGGTCGACGAGCGGCGCAGGTACGCGCCCGCGATGACGGTCTCCAGGACCGTCATCCCGGCGAACAGCCGGATGTTCTGGTAGGTCCGCGCCACCCCGCGCCGGGCGATCTGATACGGCGGCAGATGGGTCACCTCGACGCCGAACACGGAGATGGTGCCGGCGTCGGGGCCGATGAACCCGGTGATCATGTTCAGCACCGTGGTCTTGCCGGCACCGTTGGGACCGAGGATGCCGTGGATGCGCCGGGGCGGCACCTGGATCGTGATGTCGGAGACCGCCTTCAACCCGCCGAACGCCTTCGTCAGGCCGACGATGTCGACGGCCGCGGGGGACGGGGAGCTCACGATGCCACCTCCGGCTGGACGGTGTCGCGGGAACCGCCGGCGCCGGCCGGCGTATCCCGGCGCGACCGCGCGCGCAGCAGCCGCAGGCGGCGCACGTCGACGAGGCCACGGGGCAGGTAGATGATGATCACGACGAGCAGCACGCCGGTCACCACGCGGTCGTAGTCGCCCAGGGCGTCCCTGAGGAACTCGGGCAGGATCGTGAACGCGATGGCGCCGACGATCGACCCGGAC
This sequence comes from Dactylosporangium sp. CA-139066, assembly GCF_050936175.1. Classification (NCBI taxonomy): domain Bacteria; kingdom Bacillati; phylum Actinomycetota; class Actinomycetes; order Micromonosporales; family Micromonosporaceae; genus Dactylosporangium; species Dactylosporangium sp. CA-139066. The sequence continues at coordinate 6,219,721 of NZ_JBNJNH010000001.1, forward strand.
CAGTGGAACGCGCCGCCCAGGACCACCGCGGCGAGCGTGACGAAGCCCAGGTGGGTGTAGAAGGTGTCGGGCCCGATGTACTGCAGGAAGCTGCCCTGCATCACGCCCGCGGCCCCGCCGAAGGCGCCGGAGATGATGAAGCCGACCAGCTGGATGCGCCGCGGCGAGACGCCCAGGGTCTGCGCGACCGCCGCGTCCTCACGCACCGTGTCCGCGGCGAGGCCGAAGCGGGACTTGGCCAGGCGCGACAGGACGAAGCCCGCGACGGCCAGGCAGCCGATCAGCGACGTCCAGGTGCCCAGGTCCCCCGGTATGAGGGTGCCGGCCGCTCCGCCGGTGAACTTCGGGAAGTTGACGATCAGGACCCGCCCGATGAGGACCATCGCGATGGTGGCCATGGCGAGGTAGTGGCTGTGCAGGCGGATGACCAGCGCGGCGGTGACGGCTCCCAGGCCCGCACCGAGGACGACACCCAGCAGCAGGCTGAGGACGGGGGACAGCCCCATCGCCCCGGCGAGGTAGCCGAAGGTGAACGCACTCACGGCCCCGAAGAAGATCGGCGCGAGGCTGAGCACGCCGGTCCAGAGGGTGGCGTAGATGCTGAGCGCGAACAGCGCGTTCACGCACGCGAACTGGAGCGTGGTGATCCAAGCGGTAGTGCTCATGGAGGACCCTTTGCTAGATGCGGTCAGGCGCGGATGAGTTGGCGCTCGCCGAAGATGCCCTGAGGCCGGACGACGAGCACGAGCAACAGCACTCCGAAGGTGATCGCGTCGCGGAAGCCGGAGGAGATGTACTGCGAGCTGAGCACCTCCAGCACACCGATCGCGACACCGACCGCCGCGGCGCCGCGGATGTCGCCGTAACCGCCGACGACGACGGCCGCGAAGCCCTTGAGCAGCAACGCCTCGCCGACGCCGTAGGAGACGTTGTTGTCGGACAGGGCGGCCAGCACGCCCGCCAGGCCCGCGATCGCGGCCGCCATGAACGCCACGGCGACCAGCGTGCGACGGGCGTTGACGCCCACGATCGTGGCGGAGCGCGCGTCCACCGAGACCGCCCGCACCGCCGCGCCGAAGCGCGAGCGGTTGAGCAGGAGGTGGACGACGGTGACCGTGATGGCCAGGGCCGCGATGCTCAGCAGGTGCGCGGGCAGCACGATCAGCCCCGCGACGTGGATCGGCGTCGCCGGCACCGCGTGGGCCGGGTAGGCCTTCGTGGTCGGCCCCGCGAAGCCCTCGGCGACGGTCAGCAGCACGATCCAGATGCCGATGCTGGCAATGATCGGCCCGAACATGCCGGCGTTGCGGGTGCGCAGCGGCGCGAAGGCCAGCGTGTCGGCGAGGACCCCGAGCACTCCCGCGAAGAGGATCCCCACCACGGCGGCGACCCAGAAGTTGACGTTCTGCTCGGCGACCAGCCAGTACGACGACAACGCACCCCAGGTGGCGAAGGTCCCATGGGCCACGTTGAGGATGCCCATCCGCGCCAGGATCAAGGAGAAGCCGATCGCGAACAGCGCGTACACGGATCCCAGTGCGATCCCGTTGACGAGCTGTTGTGCCAGGAGTTGCACTGGGCACTCTCCTCTGAAGGAAGGGGTGTTCGCGGCGCCTGAATCAAGCGATCGCTTTACGGCATCGTAAGCCGCGTCACAGTTCCCCTGTCAACACTCAATCAAGCACTTGCTTAACTTCCTTCGGAACACTAGTGTCGGCTGCCTCGCCCCTGCGGCCTCATCTCGCCGCGCATCCGCTGGAGCCCCTTCTGGAGGCGCGATGAAGCTCCTGACGACGGTGTCGCCGGACGAGGCGATCCGGAGCATCCCGTCCGGGAGCACGATCGTGGCCGCGCCCGGCTGCGGCACGCCCGAGACCCTGCTCTCGGCCCTCGGCCGGCTCGCCGACCGGCTCGACTCCCCCCGGCTGTGCTCGGGCCTCCAGCTCGGGTCCTACCCCTTCCTCGACGCCTCGGCGGCGGGCCACCTGCCCTACCGCACCTGGCACCCCTACGGACCGGCCCGGGCCGCGCTGCGCCCCGGGCACGTGGACTACGTGCCGGCCAGGGCGTCGGCGGTGCCGGGCCTCCTGGACGACTGGAACAGCTCGGTCGCCCTGGTCCGCGTCTCGCCGCCGGACCGCAACGGCTGGTGCAGCCTCGGCCCTTCCTCGAGCTACGTCCACCACGCCGTCGAGCGGGCCTCCCTGGTGCTCGCCGAGGTCAGCCACGACGTCCCGCGCACCTGCGGCGAGACCATGGTGCATGTCAGCCGCATCGACCGGCTGGTGGAGGCCGAGCACCCGATGTGCGTCTTCCCGGCCGCGGCCCGCGACGAGGTGAGCGACCGCATCGCCGCGAAGGTGCTCGAGCTGCTCCCGGCGGAGCCGACCCTGCAGCTGGGGATCGGGGCGGTCCCCGAGGCGCTCACGGCGTTCCTGCTCGACAGCGACCTGCGCGGGGTGCGGTTCGTGGGGATGGCCAACGACGCGATGGTGCCGTTGTTCTCGGCCGGCGTCGTGCCGTGGAGCACGGACCCGCGCCCGGCGGTACTCGCCGCCGAGCTGATGGGCACCGCCTCGCTCATGACCTTCGCCGATGGCAACCCGGCCATCGTGCTGCGCGACAGCCGCGTCTCCCACGCCCCGCGCGTCCTTGCGCAGATCCCGCGCCTCGTCGTGGTCAACTCGGCGATCGAGGTGGACCTCGCCGGCCAGGTGAGCGCCGAGATGGTCGGGGACCGCCAGGTCTCCGGCATCGGTGGCAGCGCGGACTTCGTGGAGGCCGGCTTCGGGTCCGACGGCGGCCTGTCGATCATCGCGCTGCCGTCCACCACCCCCGACGGCCGGCGCAGCCGGATCGTGAACCGGCTGGGCTCGCCCCTGATCTCCCTGGCCCGCCACACGCCCGACGCCGTCGCGACCGAGTACGGGGTCGCCTGGCTCCGCGGGCGCACCGTCGCGGAGCGAGCCGCGGCTCTCGCCGCCGTGGCCCACCCGGACCACCGGTCGCGGCTCGCCGCCGCGACCACGGACATTCCCGAGGAGACCCCGTGACCATCCATACCCGCCGCGGCCGCTACTACGAGGAGATGATCCCCGGGGACATCTACCGGCACGAGCCCGGCCGGACGATCACCGAGGCCGACAACGTGCTCTTCTGCGGCATGACCCTCAACACCCAGACGCTGCACCTCGACGCGGCGAAGTCCGCCGAGACGGAGTTCGGGCAGCGGCTGGTCAACAGCCTCCTCACCCTGAGCATCGTGTGCAGCGTCGGCGTGCCGGACCTGACCCAGAAGACCACCATCGCCAACCTGGGGTTCCAGGAGATCACCTTCCCCGCGCCGGTCTTCATCGGCGACACGCTGTGCTGCGAGACCGAGATCGGGCCCAAGCGTCCCTCGGCGAGCCGCCCCGGCCAGGGCATCGTGACCTTCGAGCACCGCGGCCTGAACCAGCACGGCGTCCTGGTGTGCAAGGCCGTCCGCACCGCGCTCGTGCGTTTCCTGCCCGAGGACGAGAAGCCGGCATGACCGCGGGCCCGACCTACGAGCAGCTCGCCGAGCAGGTGCGCCGGCTCGAGGACATTCGCGCGATCGAGGCCCTCGCGGCCCGCTACCACCGCCTCTGCGACGGCGGATGGAACGGCCCGAGCCACGAGGACCTCGACGGGCTGGTCGCGCTCTGGGTCCCCGACGGCGTCTACAGCATCAATCCGCGGCGCCCACCGTGCCAGGGGCACGCGGAGATCCGCGAACAGTTCAGGCGCCTGCGGACCTCCATGCCGTGGATCTTCCACACCTTCACCAACAGCGATGTCGCGGTGCACGGCGACGAAGCGTCCGGGGAGTTCAAGGGCATCGCGTACTACCGCCGCGACGGCGGCGCGCACATCGTCGTCGGCACCTACTCCGGCCGGTTCCGGCGTACCCCGCAGGGCTGGCGGTTCGTGTCCTGGATCGCCGGCCTCGCGCACGGCTCCGTGCTGGGCGCCGAGGGCGAGGCGCCGCGATGAGCCGGCCCGCAAGCCCCTGGGGAGCCTGGGCGACCGGGCTGCGGGCCCGGCCTCGCGCCGAGGCCTGCGGCGCCGCCGCGGCGCTGGAGGAGATGGGCGTCTCCGCGGTGTGGATGACCGGGGGCACCGGCGACCCCTTCGGCCGGATCGCCGCACTTCTGGAGGCGACCGGCACCGTCACCGTGGCAACCGGGATCCTCAGCATCTGGGAGCTGACCCCGGCGCAGCTGGCCGCCCGGCTGACCGCGCTGCCGGCGGCCGGCCGGTCCCGGTTCCTGCTGGGCCTCGGGGTCAGCCACCAGCAGCTGGTCGACCACCGGACCCCGGGCCGGTACGACCGGCCGCTGACCCGGATGCGGGAGTTCCTCGACGAGCTCGACCGGACCGGGGCCCCGGGATCGCATCCGCAGGAACGGGTGCTCGCCGCGCTCGGGCCCCGGATGCTCGATCTGGCGGCGAAACGGGCGGCGGGAGCTCATCCGTACCTGACCACGCCGGCGCACACCCGCGCCGCGCGCAGTTGCCTCGGCGAAGCGTTCCTGGCGCCCACGCAGATGGCGCTCCTGCTGCCCCACCCCGGCCCGGCGCGGCAGGCGGCGCGCCGCTACCTGGCGCCGTACCTCGCCCAGCCGAACTATCGCAACAGCTGGCTGCGCCAGGGCTTCACGCCCGCCGACCTGGACGACGGCGGCTCGGACCGCCTCGTCGACGCCCTGGTCGCCTGGGGAGATCCCGCCCAGGTCGTCCGGCGCGCCGGCGCGCATCTCGACGCCGGCGCCGATCACGTCTGCATCCAGCTGCTCGACCCGGAGGGAAGCTGGTCGGACCACGCGATCCCGCTCGATGCGTGGCGCGAGCTGGCGGGCGCGCTCACGATCTGACGCCGCGGCGCCAGATCGTGAGCCGTGTTCGATCAGAGGGTCGACCCGCTTCCCAGGACGAGGGTCCCCGACGTCATGAACATGCCGCCGACCCCGGTGACGACGCTGACGTCGACGCCGCCGACCTGCGCCGCCGCCGTGCCGCGCACCTGCCGGACCGACTCCTGGATGGCGAACATCCCGTACATACCGGTGTGCGTGTACGCCAGCCCGCCGCCGTTGGTGTTCAGCGGCAACCGGCCACCGGGAGCGGTGTTGCCCTCCGCGACGAACGCGGGGGCCTCGCCGCGGCCCACGAATCCCAGGTCCTCGAGGCCGTAGAGCGGGACGTGCGCGAAGGCGTCGTAGATCATCAGATGGTCGACGTCGGCGTGGCCGACCCCGGCCTGGCGCATGGCCGCCCGGCCGCCGCGCTCGATGGCGCGCGACGAGGTCAGGCTCTGCAGCCCCGACACGACCGAGGACTCGCTCGACTCCCCGGCGCCCAGGACGTAGACCGGCGGCGCCTGTGGGCTCAGGTCCCTCGCCCGCTCCGCCGAGGTCAGCACCAGGGCTCCGCCGCCGTCCGTGACCAGGCAGCAGTGCAGCAGATGGACCGGGTCGGCGATGACCGGCGAGGCGAGCACGTCGTCGACGGTGATGGGGTCGCGCAGCTTCGCCCTCGGGTTGCGCGCGGCCCACTCCCGCTGGACGACCGGGACCATCGCGAACTGCTCCTCGGTCATGCCGTACTCGTCCATGTAGCGGCGCACGCCGATGGGGAACAGCGACGGCGCGCCCATGGGCCCGTAGGGGACCTCGAGCTGCCCCATCATCGACTGGGCGGCCGGCGCCCACGGCTGCATCCCGACGCGGGACCGGCCGGACTCCCCGTGGGTCACGAGCACGACGTCGCACAGCCCGGTGGAGATCGCCGCCATCGCGTGGCGCACGTGGAGCATGTACGAGCAGCCGCCGACATTCGTGGCGTCGAGATAGTCCGGGACGATGCCGAGGTAGTCGGCGACGTCGTTGGGCAGCTCCCCGGCCGACGCCACCCCGTTCACGTCCGACGGCTTGAGCCCCGCGTCGGCCAGCGCGTTGAGGGCGGCGTCCACGTGCAGCTGCAGCGCCGACTTGTCCGGGATCCGGCCGAGGTCGGTGCTCTCGGCCGCCCCGACGATCGCGATCGCGCCACGCAGGCTCATCACTGCTCCCCCGCCGGCACGAACTGCACGACCTTGCGCTCGCCGCGCTCCTCGAACGTCACCGCCACGGGCAGATCGACCCGCACGTGTGCCGGGTCGTCGACGAGCACGTTCGCCATCATCCGCGGGCCCTCCTCGAGCCGGATCAGGGCCAGCACGTACGGCACCTCCTCGGCGAAGGCGGCCGGCCCCCGATGGTTGACGACGAACGAGTCGACGATGCCGCGGCCGCTCGCGGGGGTGAGCTCGACCGACCGTGATCCGCACGCGGGACAGCACATCCGCGGGTAGAGAAAGGCGTCCCCGCAGTCGAGGCAGCGCGGCACGGTCAACCGGCCCTGGTCGATGAGGTCGAACCACGCCTGGGTGTCCGGGGTCGGGTTGGCGACGGGTCTCACAACGTTCCTCTCAAAGGGTGGCCGGCGGTGATCAGCGTTGGGTGAGCGCGGGCAGCAGGTGCTTGCGCAGCTTCCCGTTCGCCGAGCGCGGCAGCGCGGCCACGACCGTGACCACGCGCGGCACCTTGTAGCGGGCCACGCGACCGGCAAGGTAGTCCTGCAGGGCCTGCGTCGGCCCGCGCTCGTCGCCGGCCAGTCCCGAGTCGGCCCGGGCCTGGACGACCGCCGCGACGCGCTCCCCCCACTCCGGGTCGGGCACGCCGATCACGCCGACGTCCTCGACGTCGGGATGGGTCAGGATCGCGGCCTCGACCTCGGCCGGGTAGACGTTGACCCCGCCCGAGACGATCACCTCCGCCGACCGGCCGAGGAGGTACAGGTAACCGTCCTCGTCCAGCCAGCCGAGGTCCCCGACGGTGATGAAGTCGCCGAGCCGCCGGGCGCGGGTCTTCTCCTCGTCGCCGCGGTACTCGAAGGCGTGCGCCCCCATCCGGAGGTAGACCGCCCCGGACTCACCGGTCGGGACGACCTGGCCGGCCGCATCGACGATCCTGACCTCCGCCCCCGGCTGGGGGCGGCCGACGCTGCCGGGCCGTTCGAGCCACTCACGCGCGGAGATGGCGGTGCCGGCGGCCTCCGTGGCGCCGTAGTACTCCCACACCACCTCACCGAACCAGTCGATGACTCCCCGCTTGACCTCCTCGCTGCAGGGACCCGCGCCGTGGATGAGGTTGCGCATGCTGCTCACGTCGTACTGCTCGCGGACCTCCCGGGGAAGCCGCAGCAGGCGGTGCATCTGCGTCGGCACCATGTGCGTGGTGGTGACGCGCTCGGCCTCGACCAGCCGCAGCACCGTCTCGGCGTCGAAGCGCTCCATCAGCACGATCGTGTGGCCGAAGTGCAGCGAGGTGACCGCCAGGCCGCTCACCGCGGTGTGGCTCAGCGGCGAGGTCACCAGATGGACGCCGTCGCCGAGCGGCTCGACCCCGAACATCCCCAGCTGCCACCGGGCGCCGGCGGCGAAGACGTCGTCGGGGTCGCCCTCCGGAAGCTTGCGCAGGACGCCCTTGGGGCGGCCGGTGGTCCCGGAGGTGTACCCGAGGTAGGACCCGGGACTGCGGTCCTCGACCGGGCCGTGCGGGCGGGCGGCACTCTCGGCGAGGAGGTCGCGCAGTCCGGAGGTCTCGCCCAGCGCGAACCGGCGCTGGGCCGGCAGTCCCGCCTCGTCGGCCGCGGCGGTGAGCATCTCGGCGCACCTGACCGAGGCGACGGCCACGACCGGAGCCGCGTCGCCGAGAATGTAGGCGACCTCGCCCGTCGTGAGGGCGGTGTTGATGGGGACGTAGTAGGCACCGATCTGCTGGCAGGCGAGCACCAGGGCCAGCGCCGCGCCCTCGTTCGCCACCACGCCGACGACCCGGTCGCCGCGCTGCAGTCCCTGCGCGCGCAGCAGCCGGGCGATCGCGTTCGCCCGGCCGAGCAGGGCCCCGCGAGTGACCCTGCTGCCGTCGGCCTCGACGACCGCGCATGCCTCGGGGCGGGCCGCGGCCAGCCGCCAGAAGCCCAGCTGCTCACTCATGTCCGGTCCCCTCCCTGCCGTGAACCCGGGCCAGCAGGCCGGTGGCGAGGTCCCGGCGGTGCGCTGCGGTCGTACCGTACGCCGCCGACAGGCTCATGACCCGCTTGAGCCAGAAATGCAGGTGGTACTCCCAGGTGAATCCGATGCCCCCGTGCAGTTGGAGCGCCTCGACGTTGGCGCGGTCGGCGGCCTGCCCGGCGTAGGCCTTGGCCGCGGCCGCGCGATGCGCCGCATCGGGGTCGTCGATCGCGTCCAACGCGCTCAACGCGGCGGCCTCGGCCATGTCGACGCCGACGGCGACGTCGGCGATCTTGTGCTTCACCGCCTGGAACGAGCCGACCGGCCGGCCGAACTGCTGGCGCACGCCGACGTACTCCACCGTCATGTCCAGCAGCCGTCGCGCCGCTCCCGCCAGCTGGCAGGCCGCTCCGGCAACGGCCAGCGTGCGCACGCGCGCCGCCAGCTCGGGCGAGACACCGAGGACCGTACCCCCGCCGCGCGGTTTCACCCGTGCCACGGGACGAAGCGGGTCGACGGCCTCGAGGGGCTCGACCTCGACCTCCTCGGGCCGGTACACCGTGATGGTGCCGTCCGGCGCGACGTCGAGGACCAGGTCCGCCTCCGCCGCGAAGGCCACGTACGGGTCCAGGCCGCCGATCCGCACGGCGACCAGCAGCGAGCCCTCGGCCAGCGAGGCGAGCCGCCGTTCCACCTCCGGGTCGCCGGCGAAGGCGGTCAGCACGGTCGCCGCGAGCACCGCGGTCTCCAGATAGGGCTCGGGCAGCGCGTGGTAGCCGGTCGCGCGCAGGACACCCGGCAGGTGGCGGGGGCTCAGTCCCGCCCCGCCCCATGCGTCGGCGACGAGCGCCGAGACGAGTCCGGTCTCGGCCAGGCGGCCCCAGAGTGCGGCACTGTGTGCGGCCCCGGCATCGAGGCGCTCGCGCAGGTGGTCAAGTCCGCAGTGGCGTTGCAGAAGCTCGGTGGTGACCTCGTCGAGCTGACGGCGGTCTTCGTCCAATGCTTCGTCCAATGCTTCGTTCAATGTCTCGGTCACGACGGTCGGGGCTCCATGGGCAGTCCGAGCACACGCTCGCTGATGATGTTGCGCTGAATCTCCGAGGTGCCGCCGAAGATCAGGGCGGCGCGGGCGTACCAGTAACGGTGATGCCAGTGCCGCCACGCGTGGGCGGTCACCGGGTCGACGCCGGCGACCGCCGACGGGTCCGCGACGATCGCGCCGTCCTCGCCCATCAGGCGCAGACCGGTCGCGAAGATGTCGTGCTGCATCTCCGTCCAGTACAGCTTGTTGATGCTGGCCGTCCGGTCGAGGTCACCACCGCTCTCGGCGAGCGCGGCCAGCCGGTAGACGTTGGCCCGGTAGACCTCGGTCTCGACCAGCACCCGGCCGAGCTCGTCGAGCGCGAGCGAGTCCTGCGCCAGGCCCCGGTGCCGGATCAGGCCGGCCAGGGCCGCGACGTCGTTGGAGAACTTGGCGTGGTCGCCGAAGACGGCGCCGCGCTCGAACCCGAGGGTGGACATGGCCACCTTCCAGCCCTGGTCGATTCCGCCCACGACGTTCTCGACCGGCACCCGCACGTCGGTGAAGAACACCTCGGCGAAGCCCTTCGTCCCGTCGACCATGGCCAGCGGGCGGACCGTCACGCCGGGCGAGCGCAGGTCGATGCACAGGAAGGTGATGCCGGCGTGCTTGCGCTGTTTGGCCGCCTCCGGATCGGTCCGCACGAGCGCGAAGATCCAGTCGGCGAACCCGCCCATCGAGGTCCAGATCTTCTGGCCGTTGACCACGAAGTGCTCGCCGTCGCGGACCGCCTGCGTGCGCAGCGAGGCCAGGTCCGAGCCGGAGCCCGGCTCGGAGAAGCCCTGGCACCAGATGGTCCGGCACGAGAGCAGGTCGGGGATCCAGCGGCGCCGCTGCTCCTCGGTCCCGTACTGCATCAGTACCGGTCCCAGCAGGTAGAGGCCGCCCATGTTGACCCGCTCCGGGGCCCGCGCGCGGTAGTACTCCTCCGCGAACGCGATCGTGTGCCGCAACCCGGCACCGCGCCCGCCGTACTCGACCGGCCAGTCGACGGCGGCGTAACCGCCCTCGAACAGCGTGCGCTCCCACTGCCGGTGCTGGTCGAAGCCCTCGCGGGTCGTCCACGGCAGCAGCGGCTCCGCGGGGACGTTCCCGGCGAGCCACTGCCGCACCTGCGTCCGGAACTCGTCGGCCGAGCTGGTGTGGTCGATCGTCGTCTGCACACTCATCGCGGATCTTCTCCGTCCAGTCCGAGCACCTCGGCCAGCTCGGCCATGACCTCGCCGTAGTTGTCCACCGTCATCCGGAGCGAGATGTTGATCCCGTCGACGCCGAGCTCGGCGTAGCGCCGGACGATCTCCGACAGGTCGGACAGCTCGCCGACGCCGCGGAAGCCCGCGACCACGTGCACGTCGTCACGGCTGCGCCCGGACGCTTCGAGATGCCCCTCCAGCGCGCGCAGGCCGTCGGCCAGCTCCGCGGGCGTCAGGTTCCAGGGGTACCAGCCGTCCGCCGCGGTTCCCGCCCGGCGGATCGCCGCGGGCGAGTGCCCACCGATGACCACCCTGGGCGCCCGGATACCGGCGGGCAGCGGGGGCCCGCCCTCGCGGCCGCTGTCCCACGCCTCGGTCAGGGCGTGCACCAGATCTTCGCAACGCTTCCCGCGCGTCTTGAAGTCGGACTCGCAGGCCGCGTACTCCTCGGCCGACCAGCCCAGCCCGACGCCGAGGTCGAACCGGCCGCCGGTCAGCGCGGCGACGGTGAGCACCTCGCGGGCGAGGATGCGCGGGTTGCGCAGCGGGAGCAGCAGCACCGAGCTGCCGAACCGCAGCCGCGTCGTGGCGGCGCACACCTCGACCGCGGCCTGGAAGAGGTCCAGCAGGCCCTGGTCGGGGGCCGACTCCACCTGGGCCTTGCCCTCGACGACCTTGTTGTGCTGCTCCTTGACGTCCGGATTGGCCGCCAGCGGCGCCTCCGGATACGGATATTCGGAGTCGTACCGCTCGAAGAAGAGGATGTGCTCGGGCATCCAGATGCTGTCGAACCCGGTCTTCTCCGCGGCGCGGGCGAACCCCGCCATGAAGGCGAGGTCTCGCTCCGGGCTGCCGTCGAACAGGTCGACCAACCCGATCTCGACCCGCCCTCGCGCGCCCATGACGCCGCCGCGGGTGCCGCTGTCGCTCATGCGGCCACTGCTCGCAGCTCGGCGAACTCGGGAATCCGGTCGAAGACGGCCACCAGCTCGTCGATCCCGGCCTCCGCCGCCACCTCGCGGCTCATCGGCATCAAGCGGGCGTCGACGAACCAGGTGCGGCGCACCGGTCCCGGATCGGCCCCCAGCGCATCCCGCAGGTCGGCCAACGCTCCGTCGAGCGCGGCCGGGTCCACCTTCCACGCCGCCCACCCGTCGACACGGCCGCGGGTCTCGACGACCCGGCGCATGACCGGTGTACCCGCGCTGCGCAGATGCACCGTCAGGCAGCGCTCGCCCACCGGCTTCGGGTTGGCGATGGCGCCGGAGAAGCTGACGGTCGGCGAGCTGACCTCCGCCCGGCGCTTGGTCCACAGCGCCTCCATCGCGGCCAGGCGGTCCAGCGAACGCCCGACCGGGTCGGCGACATCCGCACCCGGCTCGAGGAGGCCGGCGGGCGGGGCGCCGACGTCGATGCCGAGCTCCAACCGGCCGCCGGCGAACCAGTCGAGGCTCGCCAGTTGCTTGGCGCGCACGGCCGCGCCGCGCGCGGCGAGCATCTCCCCGGCCAGGCCGAGCCGGATCCGCCGGGTAGCACGAGCGACGCAGTACAGGCCCAGGGTCGCGTCGTGCGAGGAGGTCTGCGCGACCTCGCGGTCGCCCAGGCCCCACCAGGAGGCGAGGCCCTCATCCTCGGCGGCGACCGCCGCGGTACGGATCGCCTCCGGCAACGAGCCGGCCTGTTGCGACTCGAAAGCGCAGGCTATGCCGATGTCCATCCCGTCTCCTTCGTCGACCGACCGCGGGGTGGACATCCGCGATCAGGGTGGGCGGCCGCCGCCGCATCGTCGTGGGGCGGGCCCGGCCGGAGGTGGCCGGACCCACCGTCACGTGACCTGCCGTCAGCCCTGCTTCCAGCTGACGATGGTTCCGTCCTTGCTCCACTGCAGGTAGGTGGCCTTCGACTTCATCCGCGCCTGGCCGCCCTCATAGGTCACCGGCCCGTACACGGTGTCGAGCTGCGTGATCCCGGCGAGCGCCTTCGACACCGCCTGCGGGTCGCCGCTGCCGGCCTTCTTGAGGGCCTCGGCGACGAGCCACATCGCGGTGTAGCCCTGCGCGCCGTACATGTCCGGGAGCTTCCCGTACTCCTGCTGGTAGAGCTTGACGAACCGCTGCGCGACCGGGTTGTCGGTCAGCTCGGCGTGGAACGGCGCGAAGAAGATCGTGTTGCGCAGGCCGCCGGCCGAGGTCTTGTACAGCTCCGTGCTGTCGACGCCGTAGGTGGCCAGGATCGGCTTCTCGTAACCGCGCTCCCGCAGCGCCCGCGCCGTCAGCGCCGACGGCGTGCCGAGCAGGGAGCTGACCACCGCGTCCGGGTTCAACGACTGGATCTCGGTGGCCGCCTGCGTGAAGTTGGTGTCGGCGGACTGGGTGTTGATCCGCTTCACCACGTTGACGCCGTTGCGCTTGAGGGCCGCCTCCCAGACGGTGGCGTCCTTGACCATGCCGTCGTTGTCCGCGGTGACCACGAGCACCGCGGTCTTGATCCCGGCCGCCGGGACGACATCGTCGATGAACTGGTCGTACAGCCCGCCGGCCTCCGAGGGGATGATCACGGGCCGGAAGACGTACGGCGGCTCGGCGAGCCCGGGCAGGATCGCCGACGTCACGATGCCGGGCACCTTGGACTGCTTGATCACCGGAGCGAGCGCGCCGGCCTCCGACGACAGCCCGCAGCACAGCACGGCGCTCGCACCGTCGGCGACGTACTGCTTGTACTGCGCGATCGCCTGCGCCGGGTCGCTCTTGATGTCCCCGGACTTGAGCTCGATCTTGGCGTCCCCGCCCAGGAACTTGGAGTCGTTGATCTCCTTGACCGCGAGCTTCGCGCCGTCGACGATCGGCACGCCGGCGAAGGCGGCCGGACCCGAGGTCAGCGCGGGGAAGCCGATCAGGTAGTTCGAACCCTGGCCAGCGCTCTTATCACTGCTGCAGGCGGCTGCCATGACTGCGGTCAGCATCGCGACACCGGCGACGAGGATGCGACGACGCACCCCTCCTCGACGATTGGTGAACATAGCTTTCCCTTCTTCCCACAGTGGATGAGGCGGCAGGTCATACGAGATGTCGCGCTCGCGCCGCGATCGTCTGTGCGGCTGTGTCTTCATGCGGCGAACATGTCCGGCTCGCCGTCGGGCCCTCGATGGGGGATCAGTTCGGGGTGTAAAGCAAGCGATTGATTAAGCGAGTATGACGCGGGTCACCTGGCTCGTCAACGGCGGTGCGGGTCGTTCTCGCAGAGCCGCGCCGAAGCCCGCGAACCGTTCAGCGGCGGGTCGCCGACCTCCTACCGGCTACCGGCCACCGCGGCCGGTGCCGGGCCGCAGGACGGCGACGCCGCGGTCGAGCACCGGTTCACCCGCGCCGAAGTCCGCAGGGCCGCTCAGGCGGCTCGTCGACCCCCTACCGGCTACCGGCCACCGCCGCCGGAGCCGGGCCGCAGGACGGCGACGCCGCGGTCGAGCACCGGCTCACCCGCGCCGTTCGTGGTCTGGAACAGCACTTCCGAGTCGTCCTGCGTTCGCCAGGCGCGAATCACCAGGTCGTCGCCGGGCAGAACCGGGCGGGTGAACCGGCCACGGATGGACGCCAGCCGGGCCGCATCGCCGCCGGCGAGCTCGTTGAGCAGAATCCTGGTGGTGTAGCCGTACGTGCAGAGCCCGTGCAGGATCGGACGGGGAAACCCGCCGCGCGCCGCGAACGCCGGGTCGGAGTGCAGCGGGTTGCGGTCACCGGTCAGGCGGTACAGCAGCGCCTGCTCGGGCCGGGTCGGCGCGCTCACCTCCACGTCGGGCGCCCGGCCGGGCAGCTCCCACGACGGGCTGCTGCCGCGCGCACCGCCGAAGCCGCCGGCACCGCCGAGGAACGCACCGGTGCGGCACCGCGCCAGCAGCCGGCCGGTTTCGGCCTCGACCAGCGTCGTCTCGGTCCACACGATCGCGTCCCGGCCCTTGTCCCAGATGTCGGTGACCGTGACCGTCGCCTGCGCCTGCCCCGCCGCCGGCAGCGGGCCGGTCAGGAACATCTCCTGCTCCGCGTGGACCGCCCGGGTCGGGTCGTACTCCCCGACGTCCGGAATGCCCGGCCCGAACCCGAGCACCACGGCGAAGCTCGGGACGACCTGTTGCGGCACTCCCCCGGAGTTCTCCGTCGTGAACGCGAGCTCGGCCAGCGGGTCCTGCTGGCCGGCCCCGACGGCGAGGGCGTAGAGCAGCGAGTCGCGCTCGGTCCAGCCGACGGTCCAGGGTCCGATGGTCGTCCCGACGCGTGCGGGATCCACAGGCATGACTGACCTCCTTGAGGGCGCGGCGGGGCCGCGCGTGGTAACTGCTCCTCGGCGGGCGCCGGGCCGGCGGCGCGGCTCAGCCCGCGAGACGGGTGCGCGGACCGGCCTTCAGCAGCCCGGACGGCAGCTCGTGGCCGACGATCCGCTGGGCGAACTCGGCGACCTCGAGCAGGCGGTCGAGGTCGACGCCGGTCTCGACGCCGAACTCCTGCAGGAGGTAGACGGCCTCCTCCGTTGCGATGTTGCCGCTGGCTCCCGGCGCGTAGGGGCAGCCGCCCAGCCCGCCGACGCTGGCGTCGAACCGGTCCACGCCGAGCGCCAGCGCCGCCGCGAGGTTGGCCATCCCCGTGCCCCGCGTGTTGTGGAAGTGCAGGGCGAGCACGGCGTCCGGACAGGCATCCCGAAACCGGCCGACCAGGCGGCCCACCCGGGGCGGCGAGCCCATCCCCGTGGTGTCACCGAAGCAGATGCTGTCGGCGCCGAGCGCCACGGCGCGCCTGGCCAGGCCGACCACCTGCTCCTCGGGTACCTCTCCCTCGTACGGGCAGCCGAACGCGGTGGCCACGATCACCTGGCACCGCACGCCCTGCGCGTGCGCCGCCGCGATCACCTCGGCGATCGCGTCCAGGGACTCCTCCGGGGTGCGGTTGATGTTGCGCAGGTTGTGGGTGCGTGAGGCGGAGACGACGACCTCGATGTCGGCGAACCCCGCCTCGAGCGCCCGGCGGGCGCCGACGAGGTTCGGCACGAGCGCCGAGTAGGCGATGGACGGATCCCGGGCGATCCCCGCCCAGACGTCGGCCGCGTCGGCCATCTGCGGGATCGCGCGAGGGTGGACGTACGAGACCGCCTCGATCTCGCCGACACCGGTCTGCGCCAGTGCGTCGATCAGCGCGATCTTCTCGCTGGTGGGGACGGGCGGCTCGTTCTGCAGCCCGTCACGCGGACCCACCTCGCGCAGCACCACGCGCGCCGGGATGTCACTCATGCCAGCCCCCTCGCGGCGGCGACGTTGCGCCGGTGGGAGGCCGGCGTCCCGTAGAGGGCGCGGCAGGCCATGACCCGGCGGAAGTGGTGGGTCAGCTCGTGCTCCCAGGTGAAGCCGATGCCGCCGTGGACCTGGATCGCCTCGCGAAGGACGTGGGTCGAGCCGTCGCCCACCACGGACTTCGCCGCGGCGGCGGCACTCTGCCAGCCCGGCAGCCGGGCGTCGGCCATCCGCAGCGCCTCCCGCAGTGCGCTGCGCGAGAGCTCCAGTTCGGCGTACATCTCGACGAGCTTGTGCTTGACGACCTGGAAGCTGCCGATCGGGCGGCCGAACTGCTCGCGGGTGCCGGCGTACGCGCGGGCCAGCTCGAAGGCCCGCTCCGCGGCACCGACCGCGTCGGCGGCGACCAGCAGCGCGCCGAGGCTCCAGGCCTCCGCGACGGCGGAGCCGACCTGCGGCCCGCGCGCGAGCACCCGCGCCGGGGCCCCGGCCAGCTCAAGCATCGCCAGGCCCCGGCCCGGGTCCACGGCGTCCTGGGGGCGCACCGCCACGCCTGCGGCCGTGCGCTCCACCACGACCAGCGCCGTCTCGTCACCCGCGCGGGCCGGCAGGAGGAACTCGGCCGCGTGCGTCCCGCTGTCGACGAAGGTGCGGCGCCCGCGGACCGTCCCGTCCTCGTACCGCACCGTGGTCTCAAGGCTCTCCCCGCGCCCGTCCTCCGTGAGGGCGGGCACGACGACGCGTCCCTGCGCGATCGCGGAGCGCAGGCCGCCGTCGTCGTCGGGGTCGACGGCGGCCAGGAGGTGCACGGCCACGCCGGCCGTGGCCGCCAACGGGCCGGACCAGCCCTGGCGACCGGCTTCGCGCAGCGCGCTGCCGAGCTCCATCAGGCCCGCACCCTGCCCGCCCAGGTGCTCCGGCACCAGCAGGCCGGCCACGCCGATCTCCTCGACGAGGCCGGGCCACAGGCCGGGCAGATCCGCGCCCTGGGTCCGGTTGCTCTCCACCGGCGCCCGCTGCCGCAGGTACCGGGCGATCACCGGATCGAACTCGGCACCCAGCACGAACCGATCAGACACGCCGCCTCCTCGAATAGAGCAAGTGCTTGCTTAGTAGAGGAGACAGAGCGCGACCGGGCCGGAGGCCCGTGCTCAGCGGCTGTTGCGGATCCCGTCGAGCAGGATCGAGCTCTGCACCTCGATGACGTCGTCCACGCTGACCTTGCCGCGCGGGTCGAACCAGCGGATCACCGCCTGAATGGCGCCCATGAGTGTCCGATAGACCATGCGGACGTCCAGGTCGGACCGGAACACATTGGCCGCGATCCCGCGCTCGAGGGTCGACAGCCAGATCTTCTCGACGTCGCGCTGGCGCCGGCCGATGCTCTCGATCGGACGGATGTTGTGCCAGTCGTTCTGCAGGATCGTGACCTCCGCCCGGTACTGCACGAGGCCGTGCAGCGCCAGCGAGATCAGCTCGCGCAGCGCCTCGACCGGGTCCTCCAGCTCGTCGGCGGCACGCTGGTAGCCCCTCACCGTGACGTCGAGGTAGCCCGCAAGGACCTCCTCGACCATCGCTTCCTTCGAGTCGAAGTAGTAGTAGAGGCTGCCGGAGAGCATGTCGGCCTCGTCCGCGATGTCGCGGACGGTGGCGTTGGAGAATCCCTTCTCGGCAAACACCTTCGCCGCCGCGCGGACAATGACCTCCTTGCGCGCCAGCCCCGTCGGCGAACCGGTCGATCGCCGTCTCGTGCTCACATGCTTTCCACTTTCTGGCATGGTCCAACATGATTTCATATCAAGTGCTTGCTGGAGTGACGACGGGCCCCAGGCTCACGTCGCCGGGGGGCGCGACGAGACGATCGTGACGGCGGACACCAGGTCGCCGGGGCTGCCGCCCTGGTTCTGCACCAGACCGAAGCCCGGAGTGGGCACCTGACGTTCACCGGCCTCGCCGCGGAACTGCAGCCACATCTCGAACAGCATCCGAAGGCCACTGGCCCCGATGGGGTGCCCGAAGCTCTTGAGCCCGCCGTCGATGTTGACCGGCAGCGCCCCGTCGCGGTCGTAGCGCCCCTCGAGCACGTCGCGCCAGGCCTCGCCGGGAGCGGAGAAGCCGAGCTCCTCCATCAGCACCATCTCGGTCGGCGTGAAGCAGTCGTGCACCTCGGCCAGGGAGATCTCGCTGGCCGGGTCGGTGATCCCCGCCTGCGCGTACGCCACCCGGGCCGAGGCCCGCGACTCCGCCAGGTCGGAGTAGTCGTAGTCGCTGTCGTTGCGGCCGGTGCCGGCGCCCGCGTCCAGCGCCAGGGCGTGCACGTACAGCGGACGGTCGGTGTACTGCAGGGCGTCCTCGGCCCGCACGATCACCGCGGCCGCGCCGCCGTCGGCGACCCCGGAGCAGTCGAAGACGCTGAGGTTGCCGGCCAGCGCGGAGGCCGCCGCGATCGTCTCCTTGGACACGGCCTTGCGGAACTGCGCTCGCGGGTTCAAGGCGCCGTTGGCGTGGTTCTTCCAGGCGATGTGGGTCATCGCCTCCTTGATCTGCTGCGGGCTCACGCCGTACCGGCGGGCGTACGCGGGCACGATCATCGAGTACATGGCGGGCGCGCTCAGCACCGGCGGCGTGCCGTCGTTGGGCACGCTCGGCATCTCCAGGCCCGAGTAGCCGGCGTCCTTGAGCTTCTCCCCGCCCACCGCCATCACCACGTCGTACGCCCCGGAGGAGACGGCGTAGCAGGCGTTGCGGAAGGCCTCCGAGCCGGTGGCGCACATGTTCTCCACCCGGGTGACCGGCTTGTGCGCCAGGCCGAGCGGTCGCGTCAGGGTCAGGCCGGAGACCCCGGAGATCATGGAGCCGAGCCAGAACGCGTCGACCTGCTCCAGCCGCAGGCCCGGCACGCTGTCGACGGCGCCGTGGGTCGCCTCGACCAGAAGGTCGTCCACCGAGCGGTCCCAGTGCTCGCCGAACGTCGTACAGGCCATGCCGACGATGGCGACGGGGTTCTTCAGCGGGTGCGCGCCCATCAGCGGTCCTCCTCCCGGTGCGGTCGCACCTTCCAGATGTAGTTGCGTACGCCGTTCGCCGCGACGCTGGCGACCCGGAACGTGGGCACGACCCGGTCGCCGATGCTCGGCTGGTGCCCGACGGCATCGGCCATCTCGAACTCGAAGCGGCCCCCGCCTTCGAAGTCGACGGCCACGACCTTGGCCGGCAGCTGCACCGACTCCGAGAGCCAGTCGTCGGTGAAGGTGGCCACCCGCGCCGGGACGTCGACCATCGGCTCGGGATCGAACGCGTCCCGGGCGTTGCACCGCAGGCAGACCCGCCGCGGCGGGAGGTTGCGGTACCCGCACTCGCGGCACCGGCCGGCAACGAAGCCGAACTTCCACCCCGTCGTACGCCGAGACGCCGGCGGCACGGGCGGCTTGACGTCGGGACGCCGGGCGGGCTCCCGCGGCAGCAGGCCCCGCCACGTCAGGAAGTCGGCGTAGGACACCTCCGCGGTCGACCCGGTGAGCGCCTCCAGGCCGCGGCCGCCCGGGCGGTGCCGCTCGGTCATGCGGAACAGGAAGGCGTCGGCGCCGTCGGTGACGCTGACGGCCAGCACGAGGTCGCCGGGGCGCGCCTGCTCGAAGGCCGCGACCAGCCCGAGGCCGAGGTCCGCGGCGCCGGCGTACCCCAGCTCGCCCACCGCGCCGCGGCCGGTCGCCTCGGCGGGGAAGGCGCGCAGCACCGTCGCGCGGGCGCGGGCGTGCGGCGTGCTGACGACGACGTGGGCGAGGTCCTGGCGCTTGACGTCGCAGCGACCGAGGACGTCGTCGACCGCGCGCTGCGCGAGCGGGACATACTCCTCGACGCCGAAGCGCTCCTCCCAGGTCCGGGTCCGCACCGCACCGGGCTCGCGCCACCGGTCCAGGAACTCGCGCGTCAGCGACGCCATGCCGACCAGCTCGGCGACCGGTTCGCCACCGACGACGAACGCGGCCGCGGCGTCGGCGCCATCGGCCTCGTCGGCCGAGCCGGGCAGGGCGTATCGCAGGTCCGCGGCGACCACCAGCGCGCTGCCCTCGGCGAGCCCGGCGCGCAGGGCACCCGCGCCGCCGCGCAACGCGGCCCCGACGTCGTACGCCGCGCACTGCTCGTCCAGGCCCGCCGCCGCGGCGACCGTGACGGCATTGGACTTCTCCTGGTACACCGGTCGCGAGGTGGCGAACCACAGCGAGCCCGAGACCTGACGCTGCCCGAGGGCGTGACGCGCGGCCGCGACGGCGAGCGTGGTGCTGTCCTCGTCGTACGAGGCGACCGGCCGGGCGCCGCGGCCCCGGCCGGCCCCCAGCGTCGCGGCGATCGCCGCCCGGCCCAGGCGGCCGATCGGGATGTAGACGGCGTAGGAATCAATGCCGACCACGCGGCCCCTCCGTTCTGCCCGCGGCAGCCGCGAGTTATTTCAATCAAGCACTTGCTTTGCTAGTCTAGGGCGCCCCGGGCCGGAGCTGCAACCGTCTGCCAGCGGCCGAAAAAGTGCGTGAAGAGACTTCGGGTGGCACGCGTGAGGGAGGGTCATGGCCGAGCAGAGAGCGGCTCCCAGCATCGAGGAGTTCCGCGCCGAGGCGATCGACGTGCTGAGCGCTTTCGCGCGCCGCAGGACCGGGGAAGGCGCGCGGTGGGAGGTCGGCGAGGACCGGGTCTCGGTCGTCGCCGAGCGCTCCGAGGGCGAAGCGGAGGAGTTGGCGGCGCTGCGCCGATACCGGGCTCACCTCGTCGAGCACGGCCTGGGCTGGGTCGACGGCCCCACCGAGTTCGGTGGGCGTGGGCTGCCGCCCGAGTACGCCGCGGCGCTGCGCGAGCTCGAGTCGCAGTTCGAGCTCCCCGACGACGCCTACGTCCGGTTCAGCGTCTCCACGCTCACCCCCACGCTGCTCGTGCACGGCACCCCCGAGCACCAGCGGGCGTGGCTCGCCCGGCTGCGCTCGGCCGAGATGATCGCCTGCCAGCTCTACTCGGAGCCCGGCGCCGGCTCCGACCTGGCCGGCCTGTCCACCCGGGCGGTGCGTGACGGCGGCGGCTGGCGCCTCACCGGGCAGAAGGTCTGGAGCTCCGGGGCGCACTACAGCGACGTCGGGCTGTGCATCGCCCGCACGTCGCCGGACAAGCCCAAGCACGCGGGCCTCACCACCTTCCTGGTCGACCTCGACAGCCCCGGCATCGAGATCCGGCCCATCCGCCAGCTCACGGGCGGCGCATCGTTCGACGAGGTGTTCCTGACCGACGTCTTCGTACCCGACGAGCGGCGGATCGGCGGTGTCGACGAGGGCTGGCCGGTCGTCGTGACCTCGCTGCTCAACGAGCGGTCCGCCATCGGCACCGAGGTCGGCGTGGACGAGGCCCTCGTGCAGCGGCTGATCGACCTCGCCCGCCACGCCGGCGATCCGGCCGACGAGCGGACCCGCGACGCCGTCGCCCAGGTGGTCGTACGCGCCTGGGCGGCGCGGCTGACGACGGCGAGGTTCCTCGAAGGAGGCGGACCCCCCGGCCCGGAGCTGGCCCTGAGCAAGCTGCTCGCCACCGACCTGCTGCGCACGATGAGCGACGTGGCCGCAGACCTGCTCGGCGCCGCGCACGTCGCCGACACCGGCGAGTGGGGCACCTACGCATGGTCGGAGCTGACCCTGGGCCTTCCGGGCCTGCGGGTCGGCGGCGGCACCGACGAGATCCTCAAGAACGCCATCGGCGAACGGGTTCTCCACCTACCGAAGGACGCACGATGAAGATCGACATGGGAATGATCGGGGCCTCGGCCGCCGCGTGCGGACCGGTGGCCGCCGAGGCGGAGGCCCAGGGCTTCGACGGCGTGTGGGCCAGCGAGAGCGTCACCGACGCCTTCCTGCAGTCCCAGGCGGCCCTGCTGACGACCCGCGAGGTGACCGTCGGCACCGCGATCGCGGTCGCCTTCGCCCGCAATCCCATGTCCACGGCGTACCTCGCGTGGGACCTGGCCGCCATGTCGGAGGGCCGGTTCATCCTCGGGCTCGGCAGCCAGATCCAGGCGCACATCGAGCGCCGGTTCTCGATGCCGTGGAGCGCCCCGGTGGCCCGCATGCGCGACTTCCTGCAGGCGCTCGACGCGATCTTCACCGCCTGGCGGGACGGCTCCCGGCTCGACTACCGGGGACCGCACTACGAGCACACGCTGATGACGCCGGTCTTCACGCCGCACCACCACGAGTACCGCATCCCGAAGATGATCGCCGCGGTCGGGGGGAAGATGACCGAGCTCGGCGGCGAGCTGTGCGACGGCCTGCTGCTGCACGGCATGACCACCATCGCGTACCTCGACGGGGTGACCCTGCCCGCCCTGGACAAGGGCCTGTCGGCGGCCGGCCGGTCCCGCACGGACGTGGAGCTCTACGCGCCGCTGTTCATGGTCATGGGGGACACCGAGGAAGAGATCGCCGAGTACACCGGCAAGACCCGCGAGCAGATCGCGTTCTACGCCTCCACCCCCGCCTACCGGGCCGTGCTCGACAGCGTCGGGTACGGCGATCTGCAGGGCGAGCTGCAGACGATGTCGCGCGCGGGCCGCTGGGCCGAGATGGGCGACCTCGTCGACGACACGCTGCTGGGGCACATCGCCCTCGTCGGCACCCCGGAAGACATGCCCCGGCTGTGCCGCGAGCGGTTCGCCGGACGCCTCGACCGCGTCTCGTCGTACTACGGCTGGCCGAGCGGCGACCCCGACCGCATCCGCGGCATCCTCGCCGGCTTCGCCGAGCCGCCCGCACCACCCCAGTCCTGAGCAACGACCCGATGGAGGAGCCATGACCGACGCCGTACTCGCGGAGCTGCGCGACCGCGCGCGGATCGCGGACACCCTGCACGCCTACAGCCGCGGGGTGGACCGCGTCGACATCGACCTGCTGCTGGACCTGTTCACCGAGGACGCCGCCTTCGACTACGGGCACGGCAACGTCACCCGTGGCCGGGCCGCCCTCGCCGACCTGTTCCGGGCGGCGACCGGCCGCTACACCGCGACCAACCACCACTGCTCCACGATCAGCTACCTCGAGCTCGGGCCGGGTCGCGCGCAGACGATCACCTACGTCTACGCGTTCCACCAGAACACCAACTCGGATCTGCAGTTCCACGTGTGGGGCAACTACGAGGACTCCCTCGTGGACGAGGGAGACCGCTGGCGCATCCGTGAGCGGCGCGTGCGAGTCGCCGGCGTGAAGTCGGTCGGCGCCGAGGAGGTTCCGGAGCGGTTCGAGCGGTACGCCCGCGGCTGAGGCGCTTCGCGATCAGGCTTGGCGCTGCAGCCCGCCGTCGACCGCGATGGTCTGGCCGGTGAGGTAGGACGCCCCCGCCGAGCAGAGGAACGTGACCAGCGCCGCCGCCTCCCCCGGCTCGCCGAACCGGCGCGCCGGGACATAGGCGGCGGCGTACTGCTCGCGGGAGTCCGGGGTCGGGAAGTGCCGACGCAGCTGCTCGCTGTCGATGCGCCCCGGCGCCACGCAGTTGACGGTCACGCCGGCCGCGGCCACCTCGCGCGAGTACGCCTTGGACCACAGCCGGCAGGCGGCGATCGCGGCCTGCGCGGCGGAGACGACGGTGGGTTCGAGCAGACCGACAAGGTTCACCACGCGCCCACGGCCGCTGGCCTCGAGGGCGGGCCGTAGCTGCTCGGCGAGGCGGCGCTTGACGTGGAAGTTCAGCTCGAAGGAGCGGTGCCAGCCCGCCTCGTCGAGCTCGGCGCCGGGCGGGTCGGCCTGACCGGCATTGTTCACCAGGATCCCGATACTGCCCAGCTCGGACCGCGCGGCGTCCGCGATGTGGCGCGCGGCGTCCGGTGCGGCAAGGTCGCTCGACAGCACCACCGGAGGAGCCCCGCCCGCGGCCACGATGCGTTCGGCGGTCTCCTCGAGCGGGCCCGTGCGGCGCGCTACGAGCAGCAGCCGGGCGCCGTGGCGGGCGAGGTCCTCGGCGACCGCCCGCCCGATCCCCGCACCGGCGCCCGTGACGACCGCGCCGACGGCCGCCAGACCTGGATCGATCATCGATGCCTCACCCCTTCCGGGCGCGCAGCGGCCCGGAAGACCGCCCGCCGATCACTGGACCCTAGGGCGCGGGCCGGACCGCGGTCAAGCAAACGCTTGATAGACTTCCGGCATGACTTCGAGGAGGCGTCGTGACCGTGAACGCTAGAGCCTCGTTGGCGCAGCACGACGCTGTCGTCAGCCGGCTCCGGGACTTCCTGGACGCCCTCGCCGGGGCCGCCGGCATGACTTCGAGGAGGCGTCGTGACCGTGAACGCTAGGGCCTCGTTGGCGCAGCACGACGCTGTCGTCAGCCGGCTCCGGGACTTCCTGGACGCCCTCGCCGGCGCCGCACCCGACGAGCGGTCCAGCGAGCGCCTGCAGCACGACCTCGCCCGGTGGACCGAGGACCTGCGCCAGGACGCGGTCGAGGAGAGCCGCCGCCACTACGGCCGCTCCCCCGCGCTCGCGGCGGCGGGCCAGGCGACCACGCCGTGGTACGTGGTCGACGAGGCGGCGCCGCCGGAGCGGCTGGCCGGCCGGGCGTCCTTCAGCAACTTCTTCCTCGGCGGCCGCGGTGCCGCCCACGGGGGCACGATCCCGCTGCTCTTCGACGAGCTGTTCGGCTGGCTGGCCAACGCCGAGGGCATGCCGCCGTCGCGCACGGCGTACCTCACGACGAACTACCGCTCGGTCGTGCGCATCGACCGGCCGCTGACCTTCACCGCCTGGACCGACCGGGTTGAGGGCCGCAAGCGCTTCCTGCGCGCCGAGCTGCGCGACGAGGACACACTGTGCGCCGAGGGCGACGCGCTCTTCGTCACGCTGCGCACGGGACAGCCCTGACGGTCCGCTCCATACCGGCCGACGGCGATCCAGCGCGGTGTACCTCGTTCGTCGATACCTGGCCGGTCGTCAGGGCGCGATGGCGACCTCGCGCGGCGGGGCGGTGAAGTCGCGGGACGGCAGTGGGGCCAGGCCGTCGCGTTCGACACCGGCGACCGTGCCGACGGCGGCAGCCGGCACGCCGGCGGCGATCTGGACCTCGCCGCTGTTCGTTCCCGGCGCCGGCGCGATCATGCCCGCCGTGGCCAGCTGCGGCGCGGCGACCACCACCGAGAAGGTTCGGCGGGTGCTGCCGGACTGGCCGGACACCGGGCGCCCCACGGCGTCGCGCACCGTCGCGGCCGGGACGGCACCGGCGCCGCAGCGGTCGCCGAACGCCGAGAGGTCGCCGAGCGGGCAGCGGCCGGCGTCGATCGCGGCACGGGCCAGCTCGGGGCGCAGGACCGGCTCGCAGTGCGGGGCGATGCCGGGCGCCGGGCGGCCGGCGGCGTCGGTGACCCCGGCGACGGGGAGCGGGTCGCAGCGGGTGCCGTCGGCGGCCAGGGTGGCGTAGGCGTTGGCGAGGTCCAGGGCGGTGGTCGACGAGACGCCGAGGGTGAACGCGCCCCACTGCGCGCTGACCTGGGGCTCGCTGAGGTGCTGGTCCGCCTGGCTGCGGAAGGCGATGCCCAGCCGCCCGGCCATGGCGACCGCCTTGTCGGCGCCGATGCGCTCCTGCAGCGCCACGAAGTACGTCACCACCGCGTGGCCGAACGCGTCCCACATGGTGCGGCGGCCCGACAGGTACGCCGGGTCGCCGGTGTTGGCGGGACACCAATGGCCGCCGTGGCAGGCGGCCGGGCTCTGTGGGTCGATGACGTACTTCGACTCGTACACCCGCTGCGTGTCGATCGCGTGGTCCAGCGTCAGACCGGACTCCAGCGCCGCGGCCAGCGTGAACATCATGAAGGGGGCGCCGGCCTCGTCGCCGGGCGTATCGGCGTCGCCGGCGACGAGCGGGTCCACCAGGTCGGGGCCGGCCGGCCGCCGCACCGGCTGGTCCGGGCCGGCCGAGCTCGGCGACGGCGGCCGGCGGAAGTTGCGGTTCACGGCCATCGCCCGGACCAGGCCGGTGCCGGGCTCGATCGTGGCCAGCGAGAACACCTTCGGGTCGCTGACCGGCACGGCCTGGTCGACCCGCTGCTTCGCCCCGGCCTGCAGCCGCGCGTCGAGGGAGCCGGTGATGCGGTACCCGCCGTGGCGCAGCCGATCGAGGCGCTGGGCCGGGCCGGTGCCGAAGGCGTCCTGCGCCTGCCACCACGTGACGACGTAGTCGCAGTAGTAGCCCCAGTCGTTGACCGGCACCCGCAGGCAGGTGTCGCGGGGATCGTCGGTGCCGAACCGCGCGATGAGCGTCGTGCCGTCGGTCGCATACAGCTCCGAGGGCCTCGGCCCGGGTGACGCCGATGCGCCGGGCTCGGCCGCGTCCCCGGAGGAGCGCCAGAGCACGATGCCCACGACGGCGGCGACCACCACGACGACCGCCGCCGCCAGTGCCGCACGCCGGCCGCCCGGCCCGGATCCGTGCCTCGACTCGATGATCGATTCGGTCGTTGACTCGCCTGCCATCTCCGCCCCCGCGTCCGTGAAGCCCGATGATATCGAAGGTTGTCCGTCGTGGCTGACCGTCGTCGCGCGCGGTGGCGACCCCGGCGGGTCCGCTTGACTCTGGAAATGAAAACCGATACCAACAAGGCGTGAAAGCTGCCTTCGTGGGCAAGGGCGGTAGCGGCAAGACCACCCTGTCCGCCCTCTTCTGCCGATACCTCGCGACCCGGGACGCCGACCGGGTCCTGGCCTTCGACGCCGACATCAACCAGCACCTGGCGGTCGCGCTGGGCGCCGACCCCGGGGAGAGCGAGCGCCGGCCCGCGCTCGGCGACCACCTGGAGGAGATCAAGGAGTACCTCCGCGGGGACAACCCGCGCATCGCGTCGGCCGCGGCGATGCTCAAGACGACGCCGCCCGGCCCGGGCTCGCGGCTCGTGCGCGTGGGCGAGGCCAACCCGCTCTGGGACCGGCTCGTCACCACCGCCGGCGGGGTGCGGCTGGCGGTGACCGGGCCGTTCGCCGCCGACGACCTCGGGGTGGCCTGTTACCACTCCAAGGTCGGCGCGGTCGAGCTGCTGCTCAACCACATGCCGGGCGGCCCCGGGGAGTACGCCGTGGTCGACATGACCGCCGGTGCCGACTCGTTCGCGTCAGGGCTGTTCACCCGGTTCGACCTGACCTTCCTGGTGTGCGAGCCGACGGTGCGCAGCGTCGCCGTCTACCGGCAGTACATCGATTACGCCCTCGACTACGGCGTGCGCCTCGCCGTCGTGGGCAACAAGGTCGAGGACGCCGAGGACGTGGCCTTCCTGCGCGAGCAGGTGGGCGCGGACCTGCTGTGCTGGTTCGGCCGCTCCGCGTTCGTCCGGGCCGCCGAGCGCGGCCGCTTCCTGCCGATCGACGAGCTGGAGCCGGCCAACGCGCGGGCCCTGGCCGAGCTGCGCACCGCGCTCGACGGCTGCGAGCCGGACTGGGCGCGGTACGCCGAGCAGGCCGCCGAGTTCCACACCCGCAACGCCCTCGCCTGGGGCAACGCCCGGGCCGGGGCCGACCTGACCACCCAGATCGAGCCCGGATACACCATGGCGCCGGCGACCGCCGCGCGCTGAGCACCGCACCCGAGGAGGAACGCATGTCCCTGAACGTCCCCACCGCCCTGCTGCAACGGGCCGAGACCGGCGAGGTCGACGACGCCGAGTTCGTCGCCTGCATCCGGGATTCGCTGCCGTACGCCTGGGAAGTCATCAGCGCCGTGGCGGCCGGCCTGCACGCGGGCGGCGGCGACTTCGCCGACCACAGCGTGCCCCCGCCGAGCGAGGCCGAGCGCGGCCAGCTGCTGCGGGCCCTGGCCAGCGACGCCATCCGCGGCGGCCTCGAGCGGCACTTCGGCGTGACGCTCGCCTTCCAGAACTGCCACCGCGTCGCCGCCTTCGCCCCGTCCGCCGTCGGCGGCCGGCGGCACCGGGCGTTCGTCTCCGCGCGCGGGCAACTGCTCAACCAATCGCCGCAGCTGCGCGACTGCTGAGCCCGGGAGGCATGCGTACATCGCGATGCGATGGCTCGTATTGAAAATGAAAACGAGTACCGTCTAGCCCATGCCTCGATTCCGGCGCCTCATCACGACGCTCGCCCTCACCGCCGCCCTCGCAGCGGGCCTCGCCGCATGCGGCGACGCCGCATCGACACCCGCCGCGGGGGCGGGCGGCCGGCTCGCGGTCGTGGCGACCACGACCCAGGTCGCCGACTTCGCCCGCAACATCGGCGGCGACCACGTCACCGTCACCCAGATCCTCAAGCCCAACATCGATCCGCACGACTACGAGCCGACCCCGGCCGACATCACCGCGATCGGCGCGGCCAAGGTCGTGGTGAAGAGCGGCGTCGGGCTGGAGAAGTGGCTCGACGAGACCATCGCCTCGGCCGGCTTCAAGGGCGCCACCGTCGACGCCAGCACCGGCGTGCCGATCCGGCAGGGCAACGGCGAGGAGGACCAGGCCGCCGGCGACCCGCACATCTGGCACAACCCCCGCAACGCCAAGGTCATGGCGCAGAACATCGAGCAGGCGTTCGCGGCCGCCGACCCCCCCGATGCCGCGGTGTACGAGCGGAACCTCGCCGCCTACTCCGCGAAGCTGGACCAGCTCGACGCCGACATCCAGGCGAAGATCGGCAAGCTGCCGGCCGGCGACCGCAAGCTGGTCACCAACCACGATGCGTTCGGGTACTACATCGACCGCTACCGGCTGGAGTTCGTCGGCTCGATCATCCCGAGCTTCGACACGTCGGCCGAGCTGTCCGCGCACGACGTCGACGACATCGTCGCCAAGATCAAGCAGACGGGCACGAAGGCGGTCTTCTCGGAGAGCTCGCTGCCGCCGAAGACCGCGGAGGCGATCGCCCGCCAGGCCGGCGTGAAGGTCGTCGCCGGCGAGGACGCGCTCTACGGCGACACCCTCGGCCCCGAGGGCTCGGCCGGCGACACGTACCTGAAGATGGAGGAGCACAACACCGACGTCATCGTGCAGGCCCTCGGTGGCTGAGCCGGCCGGTCCCGCGGTGGACGCCCTGCGCATCGAGAACGCGGCCGTCGCCTACGACGCCGGGCCGGTGCTCACCGGCGTCACCGGCCGCGTCGGCGCCGGCGAGGTGGTCGCGCTCATCGGCCCCAACGGCGCCGGGAAGTCCACGCTCATCAAGGCGGTCCTCGGGCTCGTCCCGGTCGTCGGCGGCACGGTCACCGTGCTCGGGCGCCCGCCCGCCGCGGCCCGGCGCGACGTCGCGTACGTGCCGCAGGCCGACACCCTCGACGCGCAGTTCCCGGTCTCCGTCGCCCAGGTCGTGCTCATGGGCCGCTACCGGCGGGTCGGCTGGCTGCGCCGGCCGGGCCGGGCGGACCGGCGCATCGCCGCCGAGGCGCTCGAGCAGGTCGGGCTGGGTGACCGGGCCCGGGCCACGTTCGGCGCGCTCTCGGGCGGGCAGCGCCAGCGGGTGCTGCTCGCCCGGGCGATCGCCCAGCGGCCCCGGCTGCTGCTGCTCGACGAGCCGTTCAACGGCGTCGACCTGGTCAGCCAGGACGCGCTGCTGCG
This sequence comes from Dactylosporangium sp. CA-139066, assembly GCF_050936175.1. Lineage (NCBI taxonomy): Bacteria > Bacillati > Actinomycetota > Actinomycetes > Micromonosporales > Micromonosporaceae > Dactylosporangium > Dactylosporangium sp. CA-139066. Next base: position 6,248,905 of record NZ_JBNJNH010000001.1, read on the forward strand.
GGTGCTGGCCGAGCGCAAGCAGGAGGGCACCGCCGTGCTCATCTCCACCCACGACCTGACCCTCGCCCGGCACGTGGCCGACCACGCCTGCCTGCTCAACCGGCAGATGTTCGGCTTCGGCCCGACGGGCTCGACGCTGACCCCGGACCGGCTGCGCGCCACGTACGGCCACCAGGCCCTCGCGTTCCACCGCGCCCTGCTCGAGGCCGTTCTCGTCGGTACCGTCTGCGGCCTCATCGGCGTGCAGGTCGTGCTGCGGCGGCAGGCGTTCTTCACCATGGCGATGACCCACGCGACCTTCCCCGGGGTCGTCATCGCCGCCGTCACCGGCTTCAGCCTGTACCTGGGCGGCGCCGCCGCGGGAGTGCTCGCCGCACTGGCGGTCACCGCACTCGCCCGCCGGCGCGGCCACGACGCGAGCACCGCCACCGCGGTCGCCCTCGCCGCCGGGTTCGCGCTGGGGGTCGCCCTGGTGTCGGCGCAGAACGGCTTCACCAAGGACCTCACGGCGTACCTCACCGGCTCCATCCTCACCGTCGACGGCCGGGACCTGGCGGTCGCGGGCGCCGTGACCGCGGCCGTCGGGCTCGTGCTCGCCGCCCTGCACAAGGAGCTGCTGTTCACGGCGTTCGACCCGGCCGGCGCGCGGGCGGCCGGCTACCGCACCGGCGCGATCGACCTGCTCGTGCTGGTCCTCATCGAGGCCGTCGTCGCCACGGCCGCGCCCGCGGTCGGCACCATCCTGACCCTGGCGCTCGTCGTGGCCCCGGCCGGCGCCGCCCGGCTGTGGACCGGCCGGATCGCCCCGATGAGCGCGTTCGCCGTGCTCGTCGCGGTCGGCAGCGCGATCGGCGGCCTGCTGCTGTCCCGCACCCTGGACGTCGCCGCCGGCGGCGCGATCAGCCTGCTCGCCGCGGCCGGCTTCGCGGTGTCCGCGATCGCCGCACCGCGCCGGGGCCTGATCGCCCACCTGCGCCGCCGGTCCGCCCGGGCATCCGTACATTGCCCGACCGGAACTCGTTGCCGGAAACCAAAGCGAGTAACGTCGGCGTCGGACCCCGGCCGTCGAGGAGCGCCGATGCCGTACGCGGATCGCCACGAACGAATCAGCGCCCTGTTCCGCGCCCTCGCGGCGCCGCTGCGGCTGGCCATCGTCGAGCTGCTCATCGCCCACCACCAGCTGCACGTCCACGAGATCGTCGAGGCGACCGGCGCGCCGCAGACGCTCACGTCGCAGCACCTGCGGGTGCTGCGGGCGGCGCAGCTGGTGGACCGGATCCAGGACGGCCGCAGCGTCATCTACCGGCTCGTCGACCCGGAGATCGCCGCGCTGCTGGCCACGGCCGCCCGCTGCTTCGGCGACCTGCCCTGACCCCGCCGGTCAACGCGGGCCGGGCGGCACCGGCGAGCACGATGAGCGTCCCGGCGGAGCCGAGGATCGCGCCGACGGCGGCCGGCCCGGCCCCGTCGCGGTACGCACGCGGGGCCGGTCGCCGGCCATTCAGGCGCCGGCGGGCTGGAACAGCTCGACCGGGTTGCCGGCCGGGTCGTCCAGGACGATCTGCCGGCCGCCGGGGCCGGTGATCACGTCGCTGCGGAACACCACGCCGGCGGCGCGCAGCCGGGCCACCTCGGCGTCGATGTCCTGGACGAGCAGGTGGATGCGGTTCCAGCCGCCCGGGTGCGGGGTCCGGCCGTCGGGCATCGACCGGCCGGCCGAGCTGGCCGGGCCGGACAGCAGCAGCCGCAGGTGACCGCGGCGGACGTCGGCGAACGCCGGCAGGAACACGGTGCCGGCCGTGAAGCCCAGGTGCGTCGTGTAGAAGTCGATCGCGGCCCGGACGTCGTCGACCAGGTAGCGGACGTGGACGGTGTCGTCGGTCATGGCGTCTCCAGCGCAGGTTCGGCGGCGATGGTGTGCAGCAGGAACGCGATCCGCTCGGCGAGCTCGTCCGCCACGGCGTCGAAGGCCGGCCGGCCGGCGGGGTCGGCGGCCGGGTCGGGGACGCTCCAGTGCGCCGTCGCCGGCTGCCCGGGAAACTCGGGGCAGACCTCCCGGACCCGGTCGCACAGCGTGATCACGTGGGTGAAGCGCTCCCCGGCGAACTCGTCGAGGTGCTTCGGCCGGGCCCCGCGCAGGTCGACGCCGCGCTCGGCCATCGCCGCCACCGCGCCGGGATGGACCGGCTTGGGCCGGCTGCCGGCGCTGCAGGCCGCCACGACCCCGCCGGACCGCGCGCGCAGCAGCGCCTCGGCCATCTGCGAGCGGGAGCTGTTGCCCGTGCACAGGAACAGCACCCGCGCCGGGCGCGGCGCGGGTGCGCCGGGCGGCGTGTAGCGCAGCCCGGGGTGCAGCGCACCCCCGGCCGTGGCGAGCGCCCGGCCGCAGCGGGCGAGATCGAGGCGGTAGTAGATGTCCCGGCCGTCGGCGGCGCTGCGGCGGGCCCGGACCAGCTCCGCCTTGCGCAGCAGGCCGAGGTGGTAGGAGACGAGGCTCTGCTGCTCACCCAGCAACGCGGTGAGCTCGTGCACCTGCCGGTCGCTGCGGGCCAGCTCGCCCAGCAGCCGCCATCGCACCGGATGCCCGGCGGCCTGCACGAACGCCGGCGGCTCGGCGGCGTCGCCGCGCTGGTCGCGCCCCATGCCCCGACATTACATCAAATCCATTTGATGCAAAACCGCGCCCGTCAGGCGGCCCGGCGGGAGCGGGCCCGCGCCAGCGCGCCCATGACGACGGCGGCGAGCCCGACGACGATCGCGGCGGCGCCGCCGACGACGCCGTTGCCGGTGCCCGGGCCGCCGTCCGCGGTGAGCAGCACCACGGCGCCGACGGCCGCGCCGGCCGCGCCCGCCACCAGGGCGACGATCGGCCCGTAAGCCGTGAAGCGGCCCAGGCGGCCCGCGAGCGCCAGGCCGCCGACGACGGCCCCGGCCATCGCCACCAGCCATCCGGCGGTGGCCAGGAGCCGATCGGCGGTGAGGGTGTGCGCACCGACGGTGGATGCGGCGTACAGCAGGGAATCGGTCATGGCGCCGATCCTCACCGCCGCACCGGGCCGGGCGCATCGTGCCGGCGTCGGCATTTCGCGCTGCCGCGGGCGTGGCAGCGGGCCGGAACCTACTGCGGACGCAGTAGGCGGATGCGGTCCGCGCGCACGAGTCGCCGGGCCGCCTACCCGGTTAAGGTGCCCGCATGGGTGCTGCGCGGACCGGGCTCGGGGACTGGCTGATCGCCGCCGGCGCGGCGGCGATCCTGGTCGTCGCCGGGCTGTCCGGCGAGGGCGCCGCCGCCCCCGCGCCGGTCGGCTACGCGCTGCTGGCCGCCGGCGGCCTGGCGCTGGCCGCGCGGCGCCGGGCACCCGTGGCAGTCCTGGTCGTCACCGGGGCGTGCGCCGTCGGCTACCGGGCGGCCGGGTTCAACGTGTTCGCCGTCGCCTATCTCGTCGCCGTGTACGCCGCGATGCGCGCCGGTCGGCGCGCGGTCACCGTGGTGGCGAGCGTCGCGGTGCTGGTCGCGCTGCCGCTGGCGGCGATGGCCTCGGGGCTGCCGGTCGGCGCGGCGCTCACCGAGGCCCGGGGCGTGCTCGAGCTGGCCTGGCTGATCGCCGCCGCGGCGGCCGGGGAGGCGCTGCGCCAGGCCGAACGCCGCGCCGAGGAGGCCGAGCGCACCCGCGAGGAGGTCGCGCGGCGCCGCGCCGACGAGGAGCGGCTGCACATCGCCCGGGAGCTGCACGACTCGCTCACCCACCAGATCTCGGTGATCAAGGTCCAGGCCGAGGCCGCGGTACACGTGGCCCGCAAACGCGGCGAACCGGTGCCCGATGCGCTCCTGGCGATCCGCGATGCCGGCCGCGAGGCGTCCCGTGAGCTGCGCGCGACCCTCGAGGCGCTGCGCGACGACGACCGCGAGCCGCCGTACGGGCTCGGCGACATCCCCGACCTCGTCGAGCGGGCCCGCGCGGGCGGCCTCGAGGCGTCCCTGACGATCGAGGGCGACCGGGCCGGCGTGCCGGCGACGGTGGCGCGCACCGCCTACCGGATCGTCCAGGAGTCGCTGACCAACGTCGCCCGGCACGCCGCGGCGACCAGCGCGGCGGTCCGCATCGAGTACCGCGCCGACGCCGTGGTCGTCCAGGTCGACGACGACGGCCGGGCCGCGCCGCAGTCGCCGCCGACGCCCGGCGTCGGGCTGCTCGGGATGCGCGAGCGGGTCAGCGCCCTGGGCGGCCGGCTGCAGGCCGGGCCCGGCCGGGAGCGCGGCTTCACGGTCCGCGCCGAGCTGCCCGTGGCCCTCGGGTCGTGATCCGCGTCCTGCTGGTCGACGACCAGCCGCTCATCCGCAGCGGGTTCCGCGCGCTGCTCGACGCCGAGGACGACATCGAGGTCGTGGCCGAGGCCGGCGACGGCGGCGACGGGGTCGCCCTGGCCCGGCGGCACCGGCCCGACGTGGTCCTCATCGACGTGCGGATGCCCGTGGTCGACGGCATCGAGGCGACCCGGCGCATCGCCGCCGACCCGGACCTCGCCGCGGTGCACGTCGTGGTGCTGACCAACTACGGGCTGGACGAGTACGTCTTCGACGCGCTGCGGGCCGGCGCCGCCGGGTTCCTCGTCAAGGACATCCGGCCGGAGGACTTCCTGCACGCCGTGCGGGTCGCGGCCCGCGGCGACGCGCTCCTCGCGCCGTCGATCACCCGCCGGCTCATCGACCGGTACGTCACCCAGCCCCCGCTCCCCCGGCCCGCCGCCGCGCTGGCCGACCTGACCGCCCGCGAACGCGAGGCCGTCGTCCTCGCCGCGCAGGGGCTGTCCAACGCCGGGATCGCCGCCCGCATGGCGATCAGCCCGATCACCGCGAAGACGCACATCAACCGCGCCATGACGAAGCTGCACGCCCGCGACCGCGCGCAGCTCGTCATCGTCGCGTACGAGTCGGGCCTCATCACCCCGCGCGGCCCGTGACCCGGCGCCGGCCGGGTTGTCCGCCCCGCGCCGCGTCTCTATGCTCGCCTGACTTGATCGCGAGGAGATGGGGAGCTCCATGCTGGTGCGACGGTTGGTGCTGGTCCTGACCCTGTCCGCGGTGGCGGGCCTGGGCGCGGCGTGCGGATCGGACGACGCGGGCGGCAGGAGCTCCGCGCCGGCCGCCGGCGGCGCCACCGCGGCGGCCGGGTCCCAGGGGTCGTCGGCCGGCGCGGGCGGTGGTTCGTCCGCGGCCGCGGGCGGGAACGCGTCCGGCGGCACGTCCGGCGGCGGCGCCGGCGGGGCCAGTACCGAGCAGGTGTGCGCCAAGGTCGTCGCGGCCCTCGACGCCGAGAAGACGAACCTCGCCACCGTCATCGTCGAGCTGACCACCGCCAACATGCAGGGCGACCAGGCCGCCAAGAACAAGGCGAAGGCCGACGCCGACGCGCTCGTCGGGCGGCTCACCAAGGCCGTCAACGCCGAGACCGCCAAGGCCGCGGACCCGAAGGCGCGCGCCGCGCTCGACGGGTTCGTCGCCGCCGTCGCGAAGCTGCTCACCGTCGAGAGCGTCACCGACCCGGACTTCGAGAACAAGCTGGACGCGGCCGGCGAGGAGGCGTCGAAGTACTGCCCGGCAATCAAGGAGGGCTAGGCCGGGCCGAGCGCCGCAGAGCCGCCCCGGTCAGGATGAGCACCAGCGCGAGCTGAACCAGCGCGAACGCGCCCGGGCCGGCGACCGGCAGGGTCGTCGTGGGCACCAACGGCAACGACGGCCGGCTAGGGCTGGGACGCGGACCAGCGGGCGACGAACTCGGTGCGGTTCGCGCAGCGGGTCTTCGCCAGGATGCTGCGCACGTGGGACTCGATCGTGCGCTCCGACAGCACCAGGCGGGCCGCGATCTGCCGGTTGGTGAGCGCCTCGGCCAGCAGTGCCGCGATCTCGCGCTCGCGGGCCGTCAGCGGGTCGGCGCCGTCGCGGTCCTCGGCGATGCCGGCGGCCAGGCGGCCGGCGGCCGAGGCGGGGCCGGGCATGCCGAGGCGGGTCGCGATGTCGAGGGCCTCGTGCGCGAGGCGCGCCGCCTCGGGCAGGTCGGGGCCGCCCCGGCCGCGCAGCAGGCGGGCCAGGGCGAGGCAGGTCAGGGCGGTGTCGGGGCGGGCGCCGACGGCCCGGTTGCGCTCCCGCGCCTCGCGCAGCAGCGCGATCGCGCCGGCGGTGTCGCCGAAGACGGCGGCGAACTGGCCGAGGTGGCGGCTCACGGTGCCGTGGAAGAACGCGGTCGGGGTGCCGATGGCGCCGGGGGACTCCCGGAACGGCAGCAGCTGGCGGTAGGCCATCTCGGCGGCCGCCGCGTCGTCGAAGCGCTCGACGAGGTCGACGAGCTGCATCGGGATGGCGACCCAGGCGGGGTGGTCGGCCGGGGCCGACAGCAGGGTGCGCAGCCCGTCGTACACCTCCCGCGCCTCCGGCAGCGCACCGGTCAGCGCCAGCGCGTTGGCCCGGCCGACGTCGATGAGCGGCGACGGCGGGGCGGCCTCGACGGCTTCGGCGTACCCGTCCGGCAGGGCGGCCGGGTCGCCGCGCAGCACGGCGACGTGGACGCCGTGGGCGAAATGCATCCCGACGGCGGTCGGGTCGCCGGACGCCTGGGCGATCGCCAGGGCGCGGTGGTTGTGGCGCGCCGCGTCGGGGAAGCGGCCGGCGAGCGCGGCGCGGCTGGCGAGCACCCGGTGGCGGTGCCACCGCAGGACCGGCAGTGGCGAGCGGTCGGCGACCTCCTCGATGGCGGCCGCGGCGGACTCGACGACGTCGAGGCGGCCGGCGAGGTACGCCGCCTGCATCCGCCACTCGTGGCCGATGAGTGCGGCCAGGGGCTGCCCGAGCGCCTCGGCGCGGTCGACCACGAGGTCGCCGAGGCGCAGGCGTTCCCCGGCGTCGGCCTGCCGGAGGGTGAGCTCGCGGGCGCGGGCGGCGTCGATCTCGGCGTGCGGGTCGCCGCTGGCGGTGGCGAGGGCGATCGACTCGCGGGCCGGCGCCTCGGCCTCGCCGACCCGGCCGGAGATGGCGGTCATCACGGCCAGCTGGGCCAGGACGCGGGCGCGCAGCCCGTCGGCCAGCCCGGGGTAGGCCAGCGCCCGGTGGCACAGCCGGGTGATGACGCTGCCGGCCTGCGCGAACGTCACGCCCTGCAGCACCAGCGCGGCGGCCGCCACGAGGTCGCCGCGCCCGGCCTCGTCCGCCGCGTCGGCCGCCGCGGCGCAGTGCTCCAGGCAGCGGTCGTACCTCCCGGCGCGGTACTGCGCCCACCCGAGCTCGATGAGCAGCTCCGCCCGCGCGGCCGGGCCGGTATCCACATTGGACAGGTCGGCGAGGGCGTCGGCGAGGTGGCCGGCCGCGTCGTCGTAGGCGTGCGCGGCCCGGGCCTGCGCCGCGGCCGTGCGTGACCACGCCGCGGCGGCCCGCCGGGAGCCGGCGTCGAGGCCGGCCTGCCGCCACAGCGCGGCGACGCGGGCCGCATGGTCGTCGCCGCCGGCCTCGAGCGCCAGCGCGGCCGACCGGGCCAGGCGCCGGCGGGCCGCGGGCTCCAGCCGCGCGACGATGCCGTCGCGCACGAGCGCATGGGCGAAGCGGTACCCGCCGCCGTGCCCGGCCGCGACCAGCAGCCCGGCGTGCCAGGCGGCGCTCAGGCCGTCCGCGACGGCGCCGGGCGGCGCGGTGCCCGCCTCGGCGAGGGCCGCGGCGAGCGGCGCGTCGTCGACCTCCTCCCCCAGCACCGCGGCGGCCTCGATCACGGCGCGCTGGCCGGTGCTCAGTGCGGCCAGCAGCGTGCGGACCACGGTCGGCAGGTCGCCGGCGCCGTGCCCGGCCCGGACCGCGGACACCAGCAGCGGCAGGCCGGCGGTGCGCGCGTACACGTCGGCGGCCGCCGCGGGGTCGACCAGCTCGGCCACCTCGTCGACGGTGAACGGGGCCAGCGCGACGGTGACGGCGCCGTAGCGGGCCAGGGCGGCCAGCCGCAGCGCCGCCTCCTCCGGCGCCGGGCTGCGCACGGTGCCGATGAGCGTCAGGCCCGCGTCGGCCGCGCCCGGCGCGATCTGGTGCAGCAGGTCCAAGGAGGCGGCGTCGGCCCAGTGCAGGTCCTCGAGCACGACCACCGCCGGCCCGGCGGCCAGCAGCGCGTCGCCCATCCGGGCCAGCGCCGCGAACCGCGCGGACGCCGCCGCCCCGGGCTCGACGTCGGCCTCGCCGGCGACCTCGAGGCCCACCCGGCGCAGGGCCGCCCGCCACGGCCACAGCGGCGGGGCCGGCTCGGCCGGGCAGTGCCCGCGCACCGGCGCGGCGCCGGCCCGGCGCAGCGCGTGGTCGACGAGCGCGGTCTTGCCGACGCCGGCGGGCCCTTCGACCAGCACGACGCCGCCCGCGTCCGTGCCGAGGCGGCCGGCGAGGGCGGCGAGCTCGGGTCCCCGGCCGACGAAGCCGGCATCCGTCGTGGACACCTGGTCAGTATGGCCCGCGCGATTCAGTGCCGGTGTCAGTGGCGGTACCGATGCCCGTCCCGGCGTACACCGGCAGCCTCTGCGGTATGTATCTCACCACGCACCCGATCCCCGACGCCCATCCGGTGGACACCGGCTGGGTCGACCGGGCCCTGTCCGCCGCGGGCGACCCGCTCGGCGCGCTCGTCGGCTGCCCGCTCGGCAGCGGCGACGGCATCATGATCGCCGGCTGGCCGGACCCGGCCGCCGGCCGGTTCCAGCTCATCGACGCCCGGCCCGGCGGCGGTACCGCACCGGCGCGCTACATGCAGGTCACCGCGTTCGACGGGCCGCGCTCGGCGCAGTGGGCGGCGGCCGAGCAGTTCGCGTCCACGCGGCGGCTGTGGCCGGCGGTCCGCGACGTCGCCGGCATCGTGTGGGCGCTGCGGCTGCGCGCGCCCGACAACGCGGTGACGGTCGTGTCGCTCGCCGAGACGGCCGACGCCCTGCACGAGGCGATCCGCGCGATCATGTCGACCCAGTTGCTGCCCGAGGAGGACCCGGCCCTGCTGACCAGGCCCGACCGCGTCGGCATGTACCGGCTCATGCACGCCGACCTGCCGATCAGGGAATCGCCGCCGGGATAGCCGGGGGTCCGTCCCCGGGCGTTGCTCAAGCGCCCGGGGACGGCGTTCCTACTGGAGGTACTTCCCGGCGTACTCGTGGGCGTCCCGCACGATCAGCGCGACCCGCTCGGGCGCGGCGTCGAGCGTGTCGTCGACGACCGTGATGGTGGGCAGGCGGCGGTAGTTCTCCAGGCTGACGCGCCCGGGCAGCAGCGTCGGCGGCGTCTGCGCGAACTCGGCGCTGCTCTTGAAGGAGGCGAGCACCAGCCGGCCCAGCGGCGCCACGAACAGCAGGGCGAGCAGGCCGCCGACGGTCCAGAACACCGCGGCGCGGCCTTTCATGAGTCCTCCCGGGACCGCGTGAGCAGCAGCTGCACGGTGGTGAGCAGCAGCAGGATGACCATGAGGGCGATCGACATCGCGGCGGAGTGAGCGATGTGACCGCCGCACGAAGCTCGCCGGCCCGCGTCACCATGCGCGACGTGGCCACCGTCGCCGGGGTGTCGACCGCGACCGTGTCGAAGGTGCTCAACGACCGGCCCGACGTGGGCCCGGAGGTGCGCCAGCGGGTGCTGGAGACGATCAGCCGGCTCGGCTACCGGGTCAACACGGTCGCGCGCGGGCTGCGCTCCCGCACCACCGACACGATCGCGATCCTGACCGACGACCTCGAGGGAATCTTCACCACCGCGCTCATGCGCGGCGTGGAGGAGGCCGCCTCCGAGTACGACATCTCAGTGCTGCTGGCCAACAGTTACGGCGACCCGGAGAAGGAGCGCAAGCACCTGCGCCGGCTGCTCGACCGGCAGGTCGACGGGCTCATCATCATGTCCGGCAACCGGGTCCGGCCCCGCTCCGGGCCGGCGCTGCCGATGCCGGACACGCCGTACGTGTTCCTGTACGAATACGGCATGTCCGAACCGGTGCCGAGCATCCTGCCCGACGACCGCGGCGGCGCCGCCCTGGCCGCGCAGCACCTGCTGGACATCGGCCGGCGCCGGATCGGGTTCATCAACGGCCCGGCCTCCTGGGAGGCCACCGCCGACCGCCTCGACGGCGTGACCGCCACCCTGCGCGCCGCCGGATCGGTGCTCGACCCGTCCCTGGTACACCACGCGACGTCCTGGTCGCCCGAGGACGGCCACCGCCTGACCCACGCGATGCTGACCCGCCCCGACCCGCCCGACGCCGTCTTCTGCGCCAGCGACGACCTCGCCACCGGCGCCCTGGCCGTGCACCAGCGCCCGCCCCTGACGACGGTCGCCCTCCCCCTGCTGGAGATGGGCCGGGTCGCCGGGCAGCGCCTGCTCGCGGCGGTCAACGGCGAGCCGCAGCGCCACGAGCTGATCCGGGTCCCCTGCGAACTGCGGGTCCGCGCCTCCACGACCCGATAACCCGGCCGATACGGCGCCACCGGGTCGAACGTCGCCCGGATCGAACCGTTCGGACCCCGTACACCGGATTCAGCCGGTTCATACTGCGGGGCGGAGGTCGTCATGGTGCCGAACGAGACGCGTCCACCGTGGTGGCGCACCTGGGCGCTGCCGGTGTTCGCCACGCCGCCCGCCGTCGCGGTCGGCCTGGCCATCGGGCTGCTCATCACGCGCGACCCGGGCCCGTCGGCGGCCGCGCCGCCCGTGCCGGCCGTAACGCCGGCGTCCGCCGCGCCGGCGCCGGCCACCCCGGCGGCGGCGATCGCGGGTAGGTGGTCGACCTGCGCGGCGCAGGACGACAGCCTGACGATCACCGCCGACGGCACCGCGGCCTACACCGGCTCGCCGGGACGAACCGGCGAGGCGACCCTGCGCATCACCGCGACGGGGGGCCACCTGGTCGCGGTCGTCGAGCGGTCCACCGTCAACTGGCTTCCGGTCGGCCAGGTCAACGACCTCGACGTGGCGGGCGACCGGATCATCGCCACCGTCGACGGCAAGAACCCGTGGTATCTGGTCCGCTGGGGCGTCCGGCCGCCCAGCCTGCCGGACGGCCCCTGCGGCGGCTAGGCGGTCTGTCGCGCGAATGCATCCCCCGATCCCGCCGAGCGCCGGCCTCGCCGTCGCCCTCGTGGGTCTCGGCATCGCCGCCGATCGGCATCGCCGAGTCGCGCCGCGGCGGGTCCGCTCGCCGTCTGCTGCCGACCGCCGCGCTGCTCATCTTCAACCTGGTCACAGTGCTTCCGGTGCGCGCACCGGACCGGCCGGGGCGGACCGAGCCGGCCGGCCGCGACCCGCTGGTCAGGTGGTCCCGGACGGCGCGACCGCTTCGATGAGTGCCAGGAGGCGTTCCCGCACGTCCGGCGGGCAGGGCTGCGCCGCGGGCGCGCCGGCCGGGATCGCGCGGCCCGGCTCGAGCAGCCCGAGGCGCTGGCCGGCCAGCGGCACCCCGCCGGGGCCGTCGTCGAGGGCGCGGGCGATCTCGCGGGCCAGGGCGTCGACGAGCATCCAGCCGGAGGGCGGCAGGTGCCAGCCGAGCGCGGCGCGCAGCGTGCCGTCGAGGTCGGGCGGCACGGCGCCCGCCGGGTCGTCGTGCGCCGGCGGCCAGGCGAGGTACTTGTACCCGACGCCGCGCACGGTGACGATATGGCGGGGGACCGCCGGGTCGGGCTCGATCCGGGCCCGGAGGCGCTTGATGTGCACGCTGAGCGCGTTGCTGCCGCCGGCCTCGCCCCACAGCGCGCGCACGAGCTGGTCGCGGGCGACCGTGTGCCCGGGGCGGCGCAGCAGGGTCTCCAGAAGCTGGAACTCCTTGAGCGACAGCTCGATCGGACGCCCCTCCAGCGTCGCGGTGTGCGCGGCCGTGTCGAGCTGGATCCGGCCGCCGTCCAGCAGCCGCTGCGCCGGGCCCGCCACGGGACCCCCGCGGCGGCGCAGGACGGCCCGGATGCGCGCGACGAGCTCGCGCAGGCCGTAGGGCTTGGGGAGGTAGTCGTCGGCGCCGCAGTCGAGGGCGAGGGTCGCATCGGGCTCGGCCCGGGCGGCGCCGAGCACGATGATCCCGGCGGCCGAGCGGGTGCGCAGGTCCCGGCACAGCTCGGCGCCCGCCACGCCGGGCAGCGGCAGGTCGAGCAGCAGCAGGTCGGCGGGGCGCGGGCCGATCCCGGCGACCAGCCGCCCGGCGGTGACCTCGACGCTGAACCCCTCGTCGCGCAGGCGGCCGGCCAGCGCCGGGGCACCCCTCGGCTCGTCCTGGACCAGTAGCAGGCGGGTCACGTGCGCTCACCTCCCGGGCCGCGCCATCGGCGGGTCGGCGTCCACTTTGCCAGACCTTCGTGCCCGGAAGATGTCGACCCCGTGACGTTCCGCACCGGTACGCCACGAAACCACCGCCGAAACCGGGCGCCCGGCGCGGATGGCAAGATCACGGACGGAGATCACCGACCCGGAGGTGCTCGCGGTCAGCGGCCAGTCGCACCACCCGATGCTCGTGCCCGGCGACGCCGCCGACTCGGGTCGCCGGCGCGGCACTGCGCCGCGCCGCCGCCGACCTCCTCGCCGCCGAGCGGGCCATCGCCCGCACGGACACGGGGTGGATGCCGCAACGCCTGCGGCCCTGACCGGTCGCCAATCGGACAGTGCGGTCCGGTGGGCGGTATGCAACCCTCGCCGCATGCGAGCGAGCGTTCGTGACGCGCTGAGCATCGTTGTCGGCCTGGTCGGGCTCGCCGCGCTCGGCATCGGGCTGAACCAGATGCTCAACACCGGCAGCTGCGTATCCGGCGGCCCGTACGTCAGCGCCCGCCAGTGCCCGAGCGACGAGATCTACTGGACCCTGCTGCTCATCTTCGGCCTGCTCGTCTGGCTCGCCGGCATCTTCCTCAGCCGGCAGGGTCTGGTCCGCCCCGGCACCGGCCAGCTGCTGTGGACCCTCGGCTTCGCCGGCCTCGGCACCGCGGTGCTCATCAAGGCGCTGGTGCAGGACGACGTGCCCGCCGACGCGCGGCTCGGCGCGTACATCATCGCCGGCGTCTTCATCCCGATGGGTCTCGCGGCCGGCGTCGCCGGGCTCCTGCAGCTGCGCGGGGAGCGCCGGGCCGGCGTCCGCCCGGTCCGGCGCGCGGCGTCCGACGAGACCTGGGAGCGGCTGCAGCGCCTGCGCAGCGCCGGCACGCTGACCCGCGACGAGTTCGATCGGCTGCGCGAGGCGATCGACGAGGCCGCAACCGCCGAACGCCTCGACGCGCTGCAGCGGCTGGCCAACGACCGCGCCGAGGGCCGGCTGGACGAGCGGGAATTCGCCGACCGCAAGCGGGCCGCTCTGGCACAATGAGCGTCATGGATTGGGTCGTCATCCTCGGCTACGAAAACCTTCCGGGCAACCCGCACCCGCCGGCGGCCGTGCGCGCCTGACTGCGCGAGCGCGGCATCGACTGGATGCCGTTCGGCGACGACGAGGTGCGCATCGACCTCATGTGCGGCCCCGACGAGACCGGCCGGTGGCACGGGCACTTCAACATCCGCATCGACGCCGACGCCCTGCGCCGCCTCGGCCTGCACCCCGACCAGCCGACGTCACGCGTCGTCGGCCCGTCGCCGCCCGCGTGGTGGCACGCCGAGGCGGAGCGCGTTTGAAGCCGCCGGTAGGTCCGGGGCAACCGAACGGGGAGACGATGAACGAGGCAGCCGCCGTGGTCGGGGCCGGTCGCCGCCGGCGGCGCCGTCGCGGGGTCATCGTGCTGCTCGCCGGGCTGGCCGTCCTCGCGGTCGCCGCGATCGCGCTGCTGAACCGGCCGGCATCGTCGGCCGGCGCCGGCGGGCCGGCCGCGGCGACCGGCTCCCGCACGCCGGCCACCGATCCGTCCCCGTTGCCGGTGGTGCACGACAGCGGCGGCGACGGCATCGAGCGCGGCCCGAAACAGGCGACGATCGGCACGCCGTACGCGTTTGACCTGTTCGTCCACTGCGGCATCCGGTATGCCGACTTCGCCGGGTCGGTATGGCAGGCCGACCCGGTTCAGGAGAACTATCACCCGAAGTCGGTCTACCGGGGCCTGAACTATGTGCTGGGCACGATGACGCTGACCGGCCCCGGCGAGGCCCGGTTCGACGCCCCCGCCGAGGGCCTGCAGGTCACGTTCCGGCCGCTGACCGGGGAGCGGGAGCTCTGCGGCTGACCCCGGGAAAGACGAGGTCGTGCCGGGACCGCGCCGACGGCGCGCCGAGGCCGGCATCGACGCCTGCCGTCGCTGTGCCGAGTTAATACGAAAACCATAAGAACGGTGTCGACAACGATGTGAACCGCGTGGTTCACTTTCACCATGTCGGTACAGCGCGAGAAGGTTCGCTTCATCAGCGGCGGTGCGGAGTGCGCCGCCTGGCACTACCCGGGGACCAACGGCGCCTGCGTGGTCATGGCCGGCGGCCTCGCGGTGCCCAAGGAGCCGGCCACCGACCGGTTCGCCGAGCGGTTCCACGCGGCCGGGTTCTCCGTGCTCGCGTTCGACTACCGCCGCCTCGGCGAGAGCGGTGGCCGGCCCCGGCTGGTCCTGTCCGCCCGGGACCAGGCGGCCGACTGGCGGGCCGCGATCGGCTTCGCCCGGGCGCTGCCCGGGGTCGACCCGGCGAGGATCGCGCTCTGGGCCTTCTCGGCCTCCGCCGGTCACGCCGTCCGCGTGGCCGCGGGCGACCCTCGGCTCGCGGCAGTCGTCGCGCAGACGCCGTACGTCGGCGGCGTGGCCCCGACCCGCGTCGTCTCACGGCATCAGCGGCCGGCGGCGATGCTGCGCTTCACCGCCCGGGGCATCCTGGACGCGCTCGGCGGTCTCGTCGGCCTCCGCCCGCGGCTGGTCGCCCTGGCCGGCCCGCCCGGGACCGTCGCCATGCTCACGACGCCCGACGCACTCAACGGCGACCGGGCGCTCGAAGCCGACCGGTACCCGGACTGGCCGCGGAAGGTGGCGGCGCGCTCCGCGCTGGGCATGGTGTTCTACCGGCCCGGCCGCTTCATGGCCCAGGTCCGCTCCCCCATGCTGGTCCTCGTCTGCGACGACGACCA
Source organism: Dactylosporangium sp. CA-139066 (assembly GCF_050936175.1). Lineage (NCBI taxonomy): Bacteria > Bacillati > Actinomycetota > Actinomycetes > Micromonosporales > Micromonosporaceae > Dactylosporangium > Dactylosporangium sp. CA-139066. Next base: position 6,263,961 of record NZ_JBNJNH010000001.1, read on the forward strand.
GAGCACGGCCGCCGGGCCCACGATCGCGGCGGCGCGGCGCGCGCCGCACGCCGAGGTGGTGCGGATGCCCGGCGGGCACTACGAGCCGTTCCTGGACGGCCACAAGCACGCCGCCGCGGTCGAGCTGGCGTTCCTGCGCCGGCACCTGCTCGGACGCGCACCGCAGCGCACCCGGCAGGAACCCGCCCCAGCTCGTCGGCCGTGAGCAGCGGCTCGTCCCTACGCCCCGTCGAGCGCGACGCCGGCGGCGGCCGCGATCCGGTCGCGCGACGCCACCAGCCGGGACCGCAGCGCCGGCAGGTCCACGTCCACCAGGACGCCGTCGCGCTTGACCACCCGGCCGGCGACGATCACCGTGTCGACCAGGCCGGGGTGGCCGGCGGTGACGATTGTGCCGGCCGGGTGGTTGACCGGGAACACGGTCAGGTCGTCGGCGCGCAGCAGGATGATGTCGGCGTCCTTGCCGGGCGTGATGCTGCCCGTCCGGGCGGCCAGGCCGCACGCCCGGGCGCCGTCGACGGTGGCGAACTCCAGCAGGTCCCGCGACCGCAGGCCGCCGTCCAGGCCGCGCTGCACCGCGTAGGCGGTCCGCATGGTCGCGAACATGTCACCCCCGTTCGACGGGCAGTCGTCGACGGACAGCGTCGGGCGCAGGCCGGCGGCGAGCATCCGGCCCGTCTCCGGCCAGCCCATGCCCATCTTCAGCTCGACGTCCGGGCTGATCGACACCGAAGCGCCGGCGTCGGCGAGCATCCGCAGCTCGTCGTCGCCGATCCGGTTGGCGTGCACGAAGGTCGTGGTGTCGCGCAGGAGGCCGTGCGCGCGCAGCTCGGCGATCGGGCGGCGAGTGCCGCCGGACTCGATGTGCACGCTGGTGCGCAGCCGCAGCTCGGCCGCCAGCCGCAGCTCCTCGGCGACGGTGTCCATTGTGGTCAGTTCCGGCCCGCGCAGCCCCAGGGCCATCGTGACCAGGCCGTCCCCGGACAGGCCGGATCGCACCCGGCGGACCTCCGCGCCGATCGGGTCGGTGGTGCCCCACCCGGCGCCGTAGCAGAAGATCGACCGTCCCGGCACGTCCCGCAGCGCCGCGACGGCGGCGTCGGCGTGCTCCGGGCTCTGCGCGCAGTGGAACCAGTCGAGCATCGTCGTCACGCCGGAGTGCAGGGCCTCCAACCGGCCGAGCAGGTTGCCCAGGTAGACGTCCTCGGGCCGGTAGCAGGGCCGCAGCCTGCCGTGTATCGCCGCCAGGTACTCGGCGAAGGTCCAGTCCGCGCCGGCGCCCCGCAACGCCGTCTGCCAGGTGTGGCGGTGGGTGTCGACGAAGCCGGGCATCACGATCCGGTCGGTCGCGTCGATCACCGCGGCGTCCGGCGCGTCGATCCGCTCGGCCACCGCGACGATCACGCCGGCTTCGAGCAGCACGTCCGCGCGCTTGAGATCGCCGACGGACGGGTCCAGGCTGACCACGGTGCCGCCGGTGAGCAGGGTCCTCATCGCGTACGCTCCCCCGCAGCCGGTCCGGCGGCGGCCAGGGCATCGGCGACCAGGTCGGCCGTGTCCTCGGTGCCCGCGGACAACCGGACCAGGCCCGGCGCAACGCCGGACGCGGCGATCTGCTCGGCGCTGAGCATCCCGCGCCACATGGACGCCGGGTGCACGGCCAGCGACTCCACGCCGCCGAGACTGGCCGACCGGCGGGCGTAGCGCAGGCGCCCGAGGAACGCGTCGGCCGCCTCGAAACCGCCGGCGAGCTCGATGCCGAGCACCCCGCCGAAACCGCTCATCTGGCGGCTCGCCAGGGCGTGCTGCGGATGGGCCGGCAGCCCGGGGTAATGCACCCGGGCCACGGCCGGGTGCTCGTGCAGCGCCTCCGCGAGCGCCTGGCCGTTGGCGTTGTGCCGGGCCATGCGCAGCGGCAGGGTGCGCAGGCCCCGCAGCAGCAGCCACGCATCGAGCGGCCCGAGCACGGCGCCGGTGAGCACGGCGACGTCCCAGACCCGGTCCAGGAGCCCGGCCGGCCCGGCCAGGACTCCGGCGGACACGTCGGAGTGGCCGTTGAGGTACTTCGTCGCGCTGTGCCAGACCAGGTCGATCCCGAGGTCGACGGGCCGCTGGTTCACCGGCGTGGCGAAGGTGTTGTCGGCCATGGTCAGCACGTGGTGCGCGCGGGCCAGGTCCGCGACGGCGCGCAGGTCGGTGATCTGCAGCAGCGGGTTGCTCGGCGACTCCAGCAGCATCAGGCGGGTCCGCGGGGTCAGCGCCCGCTCGAACGCCGCCGGGTCGGCCTGGTCCACGACGGTGGTCGACACGCCGAGCCGCGGCAGCAGGTTGAGCAGCACCGACGCGGTGCCCCCGTAGGTGGACCGCTGCCCGATCACGTGGTCGCCGGACGACACCAGGGCCAGCACGGCGCTGGTGAGCGCGGCCATCCCGGACGCGGTGACCATGGCCGCCTCGGTGTGCTCCAGCTCCGCGAGCACCGCCGCGACCTGCGCGTGGTTCGGGTTGCCGTAGCGGGTGTAGAAGCCCCGGCCCCGCCGGTCGACGGCGGCCCGCGCGAACTGCTCGGCGTCCTCGGCCCAGAACGCCGCCGTCTGGTAGATGGGCGGCGCCAGCGCCCGGCCGCGATCGACGTCGCGGTCGGCGTGGATCGCCGCCGTGCTGATGCCCGACATGGTTGCCTCCCATGAACCACCGGATGTGGCGCCACCAGCCTGGCCCACGGGCGCGTCGACACGGCCCGATCCGGGCAACTTTGGCAGCAGATTGCGCACCGGACCGGGGTCTCTCATGTGGTACACCGGGCAATGACGCAATAATCTGCCACCGTGGACGATGTGGACCGGTCAATCCTGGCCGTGCTCGAGCAGCACGGCCGGATCAGCAACGCCGAGCTCGCCGACCGGGTCGGGCTGTCGCCGTCGCCCTGCCTGCGGCGCGTACGCCGGCTGGAGGAGACCGGGGTGATCCGCGGCTACCGGGCGGTGATCGATCCCGCGGCGCTCGGCCGCGGCCTGCGCGTGTTCGCCGGGGTCCGGCTGGTGCGCCACGCCCGCGCCGACGTGGTCGCGTTCGAGCGTGCGGTCCTGCGGCTGCCCGAAGTGGTGCACACCCACCACGTCACCGGCCACTACGACTACCTGCTGCACGTCGAGGTCGCCGACCTGGCCGCCTACGAGGACTTCCACGCCAACCGGCTGGCCGGCCTGCCCGGCGTGGCCGCGGTGACCAGCTACGTCACGATGAAGACGCTCTCCCCGTCATGACGGGCCGGCGCTCGGCGAAGCGGCCCCACGCGGCCGCGCAGGCGATGCCGGCCAGCAGCAGCACGACGCTGCCCACCACGTCGAGGACGTAGTGGTTGGCGGTGCCGAAGACGACCGCCACCATGAGCGCGGGGAACAGCCACGGCAGCAGCGTGTCGTACAGCGCCACGATGTCCACGGTGCCGGGCAGCGCGAAACGCGGCGGCGACATCGGCACGGTCCAGTAGACCGCGAGGACCAGGGCCATCATGGCGACCATCGTCCGGCGGACCTTGCGGTACACCTCGGCGTGCCGGACGGCGACCCACACCAGCACGCCGAGGATCGCCGCGTAGTAGAGCCGGTAGATGTACACCGCGAGATGGCTCAGCACCAGGTGCCCGGCGAGCCAGTGGTTCGCGCGCAGCTCGATGTCGAGGTGTACGGCCCGCTCGGCGTCCTGCAGCGCCAGCGCGTTGGCGGTGGCGGCGACGACGTCCTTGCCGGCGGCGGCCTGCAGGAACGAGAAGAGCAGGAACCACAGCAGCAGCCCGACCACCTCGACGGCCACGCCCACGCGGGCCCGCGTGACACTGCCGGCAGTCACGCGGCGATCGTAGCCGACATAGGCTGACCGCATGGGACATGACGAAGGGCCGCGGCACGCCTCGTCGTTCGGCGCCGCGGCGCTCGCCTACGCCGAGCACCGCCCGGACTACGCCCCGGCCGCCGCCCGCTGGGCGCTCGAGCCCGCCCCCGGCCCGCGCGTGCTCGACCTGGGCGCCGGCACCGGCAAGCTGACCGGCACGCTGGCCGCGCTGGGCGCCGACGTCATCGCGGTCGAGCCCGACCCGGCCATGCTGGCCGAGCTGCGTCGCTCGTTGCCGGCCGTCCGCGCCCACCAGGGCGGCGCCGAGGCGGTACCGCTGCCGGACGCGTCCGTCGATGCCGTACTGGCGGGAAATGCTCTGCACTGGTTCGACATGGCCGTCGCCGGACCGGAGATCGCCCGGGTGCTCGCCCCCGGCGGCGTCCTGGCCGGCCTGTGGAACGTCCTGGACGACCGGGTCGACTGGGTCGCCGGGCTCGCGCGGGTCGCCGGGGCCGCCGCCATCGGCCCGCGCGACACGCTGAGCAGCTGGCGCGCCGCGACGGCCGGCCTGCTTCTGCCCGGAGCCGGTTCGCCGGCCCGGTTCGGCGCGCCGGAGCAGGCCGAGTTCCCGCACGGCCAGCACCGCACCGCCGACTCGCTGGTCGCGACGCTGGCCACGCGCGCGGGCCTGCTGGTCATGCCGGAACCGGACCGGCAGGCCGTGCTCGGCCGCATCTGCGCCTTCCTCGCCGCCCGCCCGGAGACCGCCGCCGGCGAGTTCACCCTCCCCATGCTCACCGGCGTCCTGCGCGTCCGCCCGGTGTGACGGAGCCGGCCGCTGCGCTACTCGTGCGGCCGGCGTCGCTCCCGCTCGGCGGTCCGGTGGGCGGTGGCCATCCACAGCCGCGCCTGCTGCTTGAGCCGGACGGCGGTGTCCGTGCACTGCTGCTGCGACAGCTCCCACAGCTCTTCCCGGCGCTCCCGGGCACGCTCGATCGCCAGCTGAGCCTGCTCGGCCGGCCCGAGCCGCGCACGTGCGTGCGCGTGACCGCGAAGCACAACGCCGTGCTGGCGGGCGGCCGGGTCCTGCCGGTAGAAGCCCTGCAGCGCCGCCACCGCGCCCGTTGCCACATACAGCACCAGGAAGAGCAGCGCGCTCAGATGTCTCAACGTCTCCTGCGTGCCGGGCGGCCCGCTGATCATGTAATCCGTGAGGAACGCCGTCACGCCGAGCAAGAGCCAGATCGCGAAGGAGACCCAGGCCCCCGTCGCCGCGTGCGGAATGTCGCGCCCGCTGGTGGCCCGCCGGGTCTGCAGGCCGGCAGAGTGCGCCATGCTCAGCGCGACTGCGGTCCACCCGAACACCGAGACCCAGACGAGGGCATCGGGGACGGCGAGCAGGGGACCGAGGGCCTGGTGGAAGGCGACGATGTCGACGCTGAACGCGACGAGCACCACCACCCACAGCAGCATGCCGGACATGGTCCGGCCGGCGACCTGAGCGACGTCGCCGTGGATGACCCGGCCCTCGCGGTGTTCGAGGTCGCCGCGCTCGTGGTCCAGGTACGGCTCCAGTCTGGTTTCGAGCAGATCGAGCTCGACGAGGTCGTTGCTGTATCGCTCGTACATCTCGCGTCGCCACTGCGACGCGTACGAGTCGACGTGCTGGTCGATCACGGCATACATGTCCTCGACATGCTCCGGCGCCGTTGCGGTGACGAGCTCACGCAGCTCGCCGCTTACCCGCTCGCTGTCGATCCGGTTGTCCTGGCCGGCCGGGAGCCGGCGCAGGCGGCGGACGACCCGGCGGACGGCGAGCGGCGCCAGGATCCACAGGCGACGAGCGCGGCGGGGCGTCCGCGACGGGCGCGCGGCGGGCGCATCGCCCGCGGGCGCGACGGACTCCTCCCCGGCGGGCTCGCCGGCCGCGGCGCCGCGGATCCCGGTGAGCACGGCGGCGGCGACGGCGAGCGGTACGCCGGTGGACCGGGCCACGGGCGCGGCCGCCCACGTGGCCGCCGCACCGGCGAGATCGGTGCCGTCGACGGCGGAGACGTCCGCGAGAAACCGGCGGACCCGGGCGGCCGCGCGGGCGGTCGGCGCCCGGGCCGGGTCCGGCTCGGCGCCGGGCCGCTCGGCCGGCTCCAGCGGGACGAACCGCAGCAGCGGGCCGCCGGCGCCGATGTTGCCCGCGATCTGGTACGCCAGCGACCCCGGCTCCAGGACGCCCGGCGCCTCGATGTCCGCCGGCACGACGAGGTCCCGGTAGGCGGTGGCGACCATCGGCGGCCAGGCGATGCGCCGGCCGGCCGGGGCGAGCGCGCCGTCGCGCCACAGCGACAGCGCGACGACGTCGGGGCAGCCGGGCAGCAGCTGGGCGAGCCGGTCGGCGATGAGGTCGTGGGTGGTGCCGTCGGGCGGCGACTCGAGGCGCAGCGCGTGCGCGGCCAGGATGCCGACCATCGGGTTGAGGTCGACCCGGTCGCGCAGCAGCACGTCGACGACGTCCCGGCGGAACACCGCGCTGCGCCGTGGCAGGGCGGACAGCGCGACCTCGACGGCCGTGTTGGCGGGGTCCCACGCACTCCACGGGCGGTCGTACGGCACCAGGTGCACGCTGTGCCCGAGCCCGCCGCCGTGCAGGAACACGATGGTCTGCCAGCCCGCCGGCGCCCACAGCGGGACGTCCATCCCGCCGAGGCGCAGCAGGTAGCCGCCGGCGGTCAGGTTCGCGTGCCACGTCGCCCCGTGCTCGCCCGCGCTCCACGGCCGCTGCCATGCGTCGACCGGGCGCAGCGCGGCGTCGCGCAGCTCGAGGCGGTCGCGCGACGCGGCCGCCGGCCCGTCGGCGACGAGCACCAGCATGCCGGCGGACGGGTCGGCGGCCGCGGCGGCGGCGCGGCTGGCCCGCTCGGCGGCCGCGCGGTGCTCCTCGGCGTGGTGGCGCGCGGCGGCGACGGGGGCGGCGGCGCTCAGGTTGAGCTCGATGCGCGGCTCGACGTGCTCGGCACCGGGGCGTACCACCACGATGGAGCTGTCGTGCGCGTCGCCGAGGCGGCGTTCGACCTGGTACAGGCCGGGCGCGACCGCGACGTCGAGATGCCCGACGGCCGAGGCGACCGGCCGGAAGTGGCTGTCGCGGACGAGCAGTTCGGTGCCGGGCCAGGCCGCGACGAGCCGGATGCGGCTCGGCGGGCCGCCGTCAGAGCCGGACTTCACAGTCGGCCCCGGCGACGGCGAACGTTCCGGCGCCGACGGAGCCGGCCCGGTCGCGGTGGCCCTGCCGGACCACCCAGTACAGCCCCGACGGGAGGTCCGCCGACAGCGGGCCGGCCGCGGGGTCCCACGTCTCGCGCACGGTGAAGTCGTGGTCGAGCAGCTCGACGGCGCCGGCGACCGACGCCGGGAAGTGCACGACGACGTGGTGCACCGGCGAGTCGTGCGCCGCCGCGGCCGGCGGCCCGAACGTCATGTCGGGCACGCCGAGGAACTCCACGCCCTGCCGGCGGCCGTGGCCCGTGGCCAGCTGGTCCACGCGGCTGCTGACGAACCCGGGCAGGGTCGCCGAGGAGACCCGCCCGCCGAACTGCTCGTCGCGGGCCTCGCGCAGGCCGCGCAGCAGCGCCTCGGTGAAGTACCCCCGGCGCAGGTTCGGGTCGTCCCCGTCGCGGCCCTCCAAAGCCGCGCCGCCCAGCTCGCTGGCGTAGCCGACGGTGACCCGCACGGGCCGGCCCGTCCGCCCGCGGAAGGTGAACGGCGGCCCGTTGGACGGCGCGCCCTCGGCGACGCTGCGGCAGCAGTCGGCGAAGACGACCAGCTCGTGGAAGCAGCCGGACAGCTGGTACCAGCGGCGGTACAGCGACAGCTCGATGTTGTGGCCGAGCTCCTCGGAGCTGGCGTTGGCGGCCAGCAGCGCGCCGTCGCCGCCGCGCGGCGCGATGCCGTGCCCGGCCACGAAAAGGTACAGGCGGGTCGCGTCCCACCGCTCGGGCTCGACCTCGAGCCGCCGCGCGGCCAGGCCGTTGACCTTGGTCAGGGCCCGGTTGATGTGGTGCACGGCGGGCTCGGCCGCGTCGAGCAGGAGCGGGTTCACGGCCGCGCCGGACGCCGGCACCAGCTCGATGTTGCCGACGGGGACCGCGCCGCCGCCGGGGTCGGCGAGCCACTCCACGAAGCGCTCGGCGTCGCCGACCGCCGCCCTGAGGTCGCTGATCGCCGGGTATCGGTTGATGCCGACCACCACGGCGAAGTGCAGCCCGTTCATCGGGCGGAACCTACCAAACGGCCCGTCACGGAGACATCCGCCGAACGAGCCGCCCCTTCCGGGACAGGCCGGGCGGCGGGCCACCGGCGTCGACGCGCGACCCGCCGGCGGCTAGCGACGACGGCGGCGGCGCCTTGACATTCCGGTCCGGCGTGGGGGCTGCTGCCGACGAGGGCCGCTGCGCTCGCCGTCGTCGTCATCGCGGTGGTGCGGTGCGCGAGCGGCCGGCGGTTTGTAGCCCCACTGGCTCGCGATCCAGGCGTGCGTCCACCGCGAGTAGGAGTGTGGCCGCGTCAGCCGGATGTACGCGATGCCCGCGCAGGTCAGGACCGCGCCGATCACGACCGGGACCCAGGCGCCCGGTTGGTCTCTCAGGGCGAATCCCAGCACCAGGAGCATCGGGCCGCACACGATGAGCAGCATGATGAGGCGTGGGGAGAAGGGGACACGGCGGCGCATGGCCGAACCGTAGCGGCTCCCGGCAAATCGGCGGTCATTGCGGTGTGGAGGCGTCGCCGCCCGCGCCGGCCCAGGCCAGGGCCACGGCCGCCGAGTCCTCGATCACGGCGGCGGGGCCGGCGAGGGACCGCCGGGCGGCGGCGGCGCGCCAGCGCGCCCCGGCATGGCTGGCGACGAGAGCGGCCGCGGCCGCGACGAGCACCGGGGCGACGAGCCCCGCCTTGCGCCGCCGCGCGTACGCCCCGCCGGCAAGGGCCCCCGAGACCACGCGCCCGGCGAGCGGGCCCGGCGCCAGGCGGCTCGGCGTCCGCGGCAGCTTGTCGACCACCAGCTCGGCCAGCGCGGCCGCGCCGGTCAGCCCGCGCAGCCATCCGCCCCGCGGCGCGGCGACCGCGGCCAGCGGCGTCGCGCTGCGCGCACCGGCGGACGCACCGAGCAGCGCGGCCCGTACGAGAACGTCACTCTGCATGCCGATGCACGTACCCGGCGCGGAGGCGCGTAAGCGTGACGGGCGGCGGGCGCCGTCAGCCGGGCAGCAGGATGAGCTTGCCGCGCGCGTGGCCCGACAGGCTCAGCTCGGCCGCGGTACGGCAGTCCTCCAGCGGGAAGGTGCCGGGACGCCGGCACGCCGAGGCGGCCCGCGGCGGCCAGCTCGGCGAACTCGCCGAGGACGTCGGTGCGCAGCTCGGCGCCGGCGTCGTCGCCGAAGTGGAAGCGCACCCCGAGCCCGCGGGCGGCGGCGAAGTCGCTGACGGTCAGTACCCGGTCGGGCGAGGTGACGGTGCGGATGAGCTCCGGCAGCGCGTTGCTGACCGGGGCCGTGTCCAGCGCGCGGTCGACGAGGCCGCCGGCCAGTGCCGTCACCCGCTGGGCCAGGCCGTCGCCGTACGGCGTGACCTGGGCGCCCGCCGCCCGCAGTGGCGCTCATGGCACGGTGGGAGGGCGACGCCCGCCGCGGACTCCGCGCCCCCGGCCTGAGGCGCCGTCGCGCCGTGGCGCTATGCGGCGGCCGTGGACGTCTCGGCGTGGTGGGCGGGGCCGGCGGGAGTGGCCGGGCGGGCCGGCCACCAGAAGCGCTCGCCCAGCAGCAGGGCGATCGCCGGCACGACGACGGTGCGGACCAGCAGGGTGTCCAGGAGTACGCCGATGCCGACGACGACGCCGATCTGGGTGAGCACGATGACCGGCAGGACGCCGAGCACGGTGAACACCGCGGCGAGCAGGATGCCGGCGGAGGTGATGACGCCGCCGGTCGCGGCCAGGGCGCGCAGCGTGCCGGCCCGGGTGTCGCCGCGCTCGGCGGCCTCGTCGCGGGCGCGGGTGACGAGGAAAATGTTGTAGTCCACGCCAAGGGCGACCAGGAACAAGAAGCTCAGCAGCGGTACCGCAGGATCCAGCCCGGGCAGGCCGAACCCGCTGCGCAGCACGAGCGTGGCGGCGCCGAGGCTGGCGGCGAAGCTGGCCACGACGGTGGCCAGCAGCAGGACCGGGGCCAGCAGCGAGCGCAGCAGCGCGATGAGCACGAGCAGGACGACGGCCAGGATCATCGGGCCGACGACGCGGTCGTCGCGCACGTTGGCGGCCCGCTGGTCGAGGTCGGCCGCCGGGGCGCCGCCGACCAGCGCGGCCGCGCCGGGCACGGCGGCCAGGGCGGTACGCAGCCGCTGCACGGCACCGTCCGCCGCGGGTGTGCCCGAGCCGTCGGTGAGCTGGACGCTGAACTGCACGAGGGTGCCGTCGTCGGAGCGTTCCGGCATGCCGACGGCGGCGACGCCCTCGACCCGGCGGGCGGTGGCGGCGACCGGGTCGGCGGCCGCGGCGGCGGCCACGACGGTGACGGGCTGCGACGCGCCGGCCGGGAAGTGGCGGGCGAGGGCCTCCTGGGCGGTGACGGACTCGACCCTGGTGCGGAACTTGTCGGTCTGCGCCAGGCCGATGTCGGTCTTGAACAGGCCGCCGGCGAGGAGGGCCAGCACGACGACGGCGCCGGCGAGCACCGCGGCCGGGCGGCGGCCGACCGCGGCGGCGACGCGGGCCCACACGCCGGACTCGGTCGGGTCGGCCGAGCCGACGCGCGGGATGCGGGGCCAGAACACCGCCCGCGGCAGGCCGACGAGGGCCGCCGGCAGGACCACCAGGCCGAACACGAGCGCGACGACGACGCCGAGCGCGGCGGAGACGCCGAGGGTGCGGTTGCCGGTCAGCGTGGCGGCCAGCAGCGTCAGCAGGGCGAGCACGACGGTGCCGGCGCTGGCCACGATCGCCGGGCCGGCCCCGCGCAGGGCGGCGACCATCGCGTCACGGCGCGATTCGGTGGTGCGCAGGTGCTCGCGGTAGCGGGCGATGAGCAGCAGGGCGTAGTCGGTGCCGGCGCCGAACACGAGCACGGACACGATGCCCGACACCTCGCCGTCGGTGCGTTCGCCGGCCAGCCGGGCGACCCACGGCAGCAGCTGCGCCACCGTCTGGTCGGCCAGGCCGATGACGACCAGCGGCACGATCCACAGGATCGGGCTGCGGTAGGTGATGAGCAGCAGCACGGCGACGACCGCGGCGGTGGTCAGCAGCAGCGTCACGTCGGCGCCGTCGAACGCGGCGGCGATGTCCCGGCCGAAGGCGGCGCCGCCGGTGACCTGGGCGGTGACGCCGGCGGGCAGGGCGGCGCCGCGCAGCGCCGCCCGCAGGTCGTCGACGGCGGCGTGCGCGGCTTCGTCGTCGAGGCCCTCGCGCAGCGGCACGACGAGCAGCGCCGCCCGGCCGTCGTCGGAGACGGTCCGCGGCGGGCCGGGCCGCGCGCCCGGGACGGCGGCCAGGCGCGGGGCGAGCCGGTCGATCGCGGCCTGGTCGTCGGCGGTGAGCGGCCCGTCGCCGCGCTCGAGGACCACGATGGCCGTCTGCGCTCGGCCGCTGGAGAAGCGCCCGGCCAGCTCCGTCACGCGGGTGGACGGCGCGCCGGCCGGCAGCCCGTCGGTCGGCCCGGCCGCCGGCTGCCCGGGTGACAGCGCGAACGCGAGCCCGGCCAGCACGACGGTGGCCAGCAGCACGACGACGACACCGGTACGGCTGGTGATCCATGAGGCGGCGCTGCGCGCCATGACGCCCTCCACGTTTCCATCATCGAACATTTCGATGATGGAAACGATAGGATGTGGGTCGTGCCAGCGCAACCGCAACGCGACGCCGCCGTCGAGGACCTGATCGACGCCCTGCGCGTCTTCACCGTGGAGTCCGACGTCTTCGTCGACGGCTTCGCGCGAGCACACGGGCTCGGCCGCAGCGACCTCAACGCGATCATGTGGATCAGCGCCGGCACCTCCTCCAACCACCCGATCACCATCGGCGAGCTCGCCCAGCGCATCGGGCTGAGCCCGGCCGCCGCGACCGCCCTCGTGGACCGCCTCGAGGCCGCCGGCCACATCAGCCGCGACCGCGACCCGGGCAACCGCCGCCGGGTCCACCTGCGCATGAACGACCGCGCGCGGCAGCTAGCCAGCGCGTTCTTCGTCCCGCTCGGCCGGCTCATGCACGACGCCGCGCAGGAGTTCAGCGAGGACGAGCTCGCCCGCACGACCGCCGTCGTGCGCCGGTTCACCGAGGCGGTCGTCGCCGCCCGCACCGCCGCGCCGGAGCGCTGAACGTTTCGCAACGAGGCGCCCCTGGGCGGGCGCCGGCCGCCCAGGGCACGCGGTGCGCCCGCTGTTCCACGGCATGAACATCGCCGAGCCGGGACATCCGCAGCGGGTACGGTACCGGCGTATGACGCCCAACCCCGTGCTCGGCGGGTTCCACCCCGACCCGACCGTCTGCCGGGTGGGCGAGGACTACTACCTCGCCTGCTCCAGCTTCGAGTACTTCCCCGGTGTACCCCTCTTCCACAGCCGCGACCTCGTGCACTGGACGCAGATCGGCAACGCGCTCGACCGGCCCGGCCAGCTGCACCTGCCCGCCGGCACCGCGTCCTCGGGCGGCGTCTACGCACCGACGCTGCGCCACCACGACGGCCGGTTCTGGCTCGTCACCACCAACGTCAGCGGCGGCGGCAACCTGCTGTTCACGGCCACCGACCCGGCCGGCCCCTGGTCGGACCCGGTCGCGCTGCCCGGCGTCGCCGGCATCGACCCCGACCTCGCCTGGGACGACGACGGCACCTGCTGGTGCACGGTGGCCGGCGTGTCGCAGGTGCGCATCGATCCGCACACCGGGCGGACGCTGGAGGAGCCCCGCCGGATCTGGTCCGGCACGCCGGGCGCCAAGGCGCCGGAGGCCCCGCACCTGTACCGCATCGGCGCCTACTGGTACCTGATGCTCGCCGAGGGAGGCACCGAGCGCGGCCACGCGGTCTCGATCGCCCGCGGCCGCCACCCCGGCGGCCCGTTCGAGCCGTGCCCCGCCAACCCGATCCTGACCCACCGCGGCACCGACCACCCGATCCAGAACACCGGCCACGCCGACCTCGTCCAGAAGCCCGACGGCACCTGGTGGATGCTGCTGCTCGGCGTCCGCCCGGGCGGCGGCAGCCCCGGCTGGCACGTCCTGGGCCGCGAGACGTTCCTGACCCGGGTGCGCTGGGTCGACGACTGGCCGGTCGTCGACCCGGTCGTCCTCGACGTCGGCCCGGTCCCCGACCCGGTCCGCGACGACTTCGACGGCGCCGAGCTGCACCCGCGCTGGATCTCGCTGCGCGACCGGCCGGCCGAGCACTGCACGACCGCGCAACGGCCCGGCTGGCTGACGCTGCACGCGCGCGGCGGCTCCCTCGACGACCTCGACGTCATCCTGGTCGCCCGGCGCCAGCAGGACCCGTACTGCAGGGTCCGCGCCGCGATCGACGCCGCCGGCGGGCGCGGCGGGCTCGTCGCCCGCCTCGACGACCGCCACCACTACGAGATCGAGGCCGGCACCGGCGAGGTCCGCGTGCTGGCCCGCATCGGCCCGCTGCGCGCCGTGGTCGCGACCCGCCCGGCGCCGCCCGGCCCGGTGGTGCTCAGGATCGACACGGTGGCGTACCGGGGCCCGGCCGACTCACGCAGCGGGCCGGACTCGCTCTCGCTGGGCATCGAGACCCCGGACGGCGCCTTCGACGTGCTCGCCACCCTCGACGGCCGCTACCTGTCCACCGAGGTCGCCGGCGGCTTCACGGGCCGGGTCCTCGGCGTGTACGCCGACGCGGGCACCGTGCACTGCGACTGGTTCGACTACGAACCCGCCCCCGCCGGATCCTGACGGCCTCGGCCAGGGCGAGCGGCCGATGCGCCGAGACCGCCGCCAGGTCCGCGCCGATCGCCATCACGGACGTGCCGCGGTCACCGTGCCGGGCCTCAGGGCTCGTTCGCCGACCGGTACAGCTCGTCGGGAACGGGTTCGAGCCAGGTCGTGGGGTCGCCGCCGTCGGCCTCGGCCTCGGCCTCCAGCATGGCGAGGTGGCTCATGAAGGTGTCGGCGCCGGCGCCGTGCCAGTGCTCCTCGCCGGGCGGGCAGATGACGGTGTCGCCGGCGCGGATGCGCAGCACGGCGCCGTCGCGGGTGCCGACCAGCCCGACGCCCTCGGTGACGTGGAGGGTCTGGCCGACGGCGTGGACGTGCCAGTTGGTGCGGGCGCCGGGCGTGAAGCGGACGAGCGCGACCGTCATCCGCGACGGCCCGGTGCCGCTGTAGATCGGCGTCAGGTACACGTCGCCGGTGAAGTTCCGGGCCGGCGTCCTGGCGGTGGGCCGGACGGGCTGCAGCTGCATGATGACCTCCTCAGGGACGCAGCAGGGTCTTGACGGCCCGCCGCTCGTCCATCGCCCGGTACCCCTCGGCGACCTCGTCGAGCGGCAGGGTGAGGTCGAACACCTTGCCGGGGTCGATGGTCCGGTCGGTGATGAGGTCGATGAGCTCGGGCAGGAACCGGCGCACCGGTGCGGGGCCGCCGTGCAGGTGAACATGGGCGTAGAAGAGCTCCTCGCCCGGCAGCGCCACGCCGTGGGCGACGCCGACGAAGCCGACGTGCCCGCCGGGGCGGGCGGAGCGGATCGCCTGCAGCATCGACTCCTGGGTGCCGACCGCCTCGATGACCGAGTGGGCACCGAGGCCGCCGGTCAGGTCCTTCACGCGGGCGACGCCGTCGTCGCCGCGTTCGGTGACGATGTCGGTGGCGCCGTACTCGAGGGCGAGCTTCTGCCGGTCGGCGTGCCGGCTCATGGCAATGATCCGCTCGGCGCCGAAGTGCCTGGCGGCGAGTACGGCGAGCAGGCCGACCGCGCCGTCCCCGACGACGGCGACGCTCTTGCCGGGCCGGACGTCGGCGGCGACGGCCCCGAACCAGCCGGTGCCGAGCACGTCGGAGGCGGCCAGCAGGCTCGGGACCAGGTCGTCGGCCGGCGGCTCGGGCGTGGCGACGAGGGTGCCGTCGGCGAGCGGCACCCGCAGCCGTTCCGCCTGGGCGCCGAGCGCCCCGATCGGCTCGCGGTGCACGCAGCTGGACTGGTAGCCGGCGCGGCAGATCTCGCACGTGTTGTCGGATGCGAAGAACGAGCCGACGACGAACTGGCCCGGCCGGATCGTGGCGACGCCGGAGCCGACCTCCTCGACGACGCCGACGTACTCGTGGCCCATCGGGTGCGGCTCGGTCACGGCGTTGATGCCGCGGTAGTCCCACAGGTCCGACCCGCACACGCAGGTCGCGGCCAGGCGGATGATCGCGTCGGTCGGCGCGGTGATCGCCGGTTCGGGGCGGTCCTCGAGCCGGACGTCGCCGGGTGCGTACAAAATGGTGCTGCGCATTGCTGATCTCCTCGGAAACAGGCTCGTCGCGCGGTGCTCGCGCCTCCCATACAACCGCCGCCGCCGGGCGGGCGGGAGGGTTTGCCGAAGCAGGTAACAGCAGAACCCCTCACCCGCCGGCGGCGCGCCGTAGCGTGAGGGCGTGGACAACCGGGACGAGGTGCGGCAGTTCCTGGCGTCCCGGCGCGCGAGGATCTCGCCCGAGCAGGCGGGGCTGCCGCAGTACGGGGGCACCCGCCGCGTGCCGGGCCTGCGCCGGGCCGAGGTCGCGCTGCTGGCCGGGGTCAGCCCCGACTACTACGTCCGCCTCGAGCGGGGCAACCTCACCGGCGTCTCCGACGGCGTGCTGGAGGCCATCGCCCGGGCCCTGCGGCTCGACGACGCCGAACGCTCCCACCTGCACGACCTGGCCCGGGCCGCGAACACCACCGCCCGCGCCCGCCGCCGCCCGGGCCGGCAGCAGGTCCGCCCGGCGGTGCAGCAGCTGCTCGACGCGATGACCGACGCCCCCACCTTCGTGCGCAACGGCCGGCTCGACGTTCTCGCGAGCAACCCGCTCGGGCAGGCCCTCTACGCGCCCGCCTTCGCCGGCCCGCAGCGGCCGGTGAACCTGGCCCGGTTCTGCTTCCTCGACCCGGCCGCCGAGGACTTCTACCCGAACTGGGACGACGCCGCCAACACCACCGTCGCGCTGCTGCGCACCGAGGCCGGTCGCGACCCGTACGACAAGGCGCTGACCGACCTCGTCGGCGAGCTCGTCACCCGCAGCGAGGACTTCCGGACGCTGTGGGCGGCGCACAACGTGCGGCTGCACCACACCGGCGTCAAACAGTTCCGGCACCCCGTCGTCGGGCCGCTCAGCCTCGGCTTCGAGGCCATGCCGCTGCCGGCCGACCCCGGCCTGACGATGACCGCCTACCACGCCGAACCCGGCAGCCCGTCCCAGGACGGGCTGCGGCTGCTGGCCAGCTGGGCGGCGACCGGCGCCGAGCGGGCCTGAGCCGCTTCATCGCCGGCGGCGGATGAACCACTCGGCGACGATCAGGTTGATCACCCAGCCGCCGCCGACGAGGAAGATCCGCGGGATCTCGGTGGTGGGGGTGCCGACCACCACGGCCCACGCCGCGTGGGTGAACGCCTGGGTGCCGGCGCCCAGCCCGATCGCGTACCCCCGCATCATCCAGGCCCGGTGCCGGGTGAAGTCGCGGCGGCGGGCGGCCAGCAGGCCGAGCACGAGCGCGGCGGCCATCGCCGCGCCGAAGAGGAGCCGGAGGATGCCGAGCGGGCCCAGCGGCGGGCCGTCGTGGGCCGGCAGCGGGTACCACAGCGTCATCCACATCCCCGACAGGGCGGCGACGATCCCGCTCGGGACCAGGACGCGGCCGGCGTAGCGGTGCCACGCCCGGCGGCGCAGGCCGGGCACGAACTGCAGCGCGCCGAGCCAGCAGAAGATGGTGGCGCCGAAGATGTGCAGCAGCACCGGGATCGGCATGGCGAAGAACCGGGCGTTGTCCGGCGTGACGCTCGCGCCGCCGGCCAGCTGCCCGACGCGGACGCCACCGGCGATCACCGGCACCGCGCTGAGCAGGATCAGGCCGGTCGGGACGAGCCACTGCCGCCGGCGGACCGGCGCGATCGACGAGGTCATGCCCCCGATCGTCGCGACGGCGGGGCCGGGGGACATCGGAGCGCGGGCCGGAGCGGAGCCGTTCCGAAGTACTACCCGCGGCTCGTCCCATCGGCGTCGGTGACCGCCCCGAGGTCGTCGTCGCGGCCGGCGCGCTCCGGCCGGGAGCGGCCGCTGCGCCAGTACGACAGCGTCGTGCGCGACACCGCGACGCCCCGCTCGGCCAGCCGGTCCCGCAGCCGGTCGAGGGTGAGCCCGGAGCGTTCGACCGCCACCGCGAACGCGGTCGCGAACGGCCCGTCCCGCAGGACCCGGGCGAGTTCGGGTTGTACCACACCCATCGCCCCAACCTAAGACCGTGTCTCATTTGGGGTGTTTTGCCAGTTTGTGGTAGCAGATGAGGGCGCAGGCGATGGTGGTGAACGCGGCGAAGTGTTCGGCGTAGCGGTCGTAGCGGCGTACCAGGCGCCGGTAGCGCATCAACCACGACATGGTGCGCTCGATGACCCAACGGTGACGGCCGAGGCGTTGTGAGGACTCGACCTTCTTGCGGGCGATCCGCACGGTGATGCCGCGTCTGCGGACCTCAGCCCGAAGCTTCTTGTGGTCGTAGGCCTTGTCGGCGTGCAGCTTGTCGGGCCGGCGGCGAGGGCGGCCGACCCGGCCCGACACCGCGGGCACGCCGTCCAGCAGCGGCAGCAGCACCGCCGCGTCGGGGGTGTTCGCCGCCGACACGGCCGTGGTCAGCGGCAGACCACCACGCTCGACCATGGCATGGATCTTGCTGCCGGGCTTGCCACGATCGACCGGGCTCGGCCCGGTCAGATCGCCCCCTTTTCAGCCCGTACCTGGATCGAGTCGATCACCGCCCGGGACCAGTCCAGGTCCCCGCGGGCCTGCAACTGCTGCAGCACCGCCAGGTGCAGCGCCGGCCACAACCCGGCCTCCGTCCACTCGGCGAAGCGGCGGTGCGCCGTGGCGCGGGTGACGCCGAACATCGCCTCGGGCAGCTTCCACCACGAGCATCCAGCCTGGGTCAGATAGCAGATCGCGGCCAGCACCGCCCGGTCGTCGACCCGCCGCCCGCCACCTTGCGGCCGTACCGGCGCGGGCGGGATCAACGGGGCTGCGAGCTCCCACAGAGCATCAGGACACCAACGCTCCACATCGGACACGCCGAAGATTGAGCATCATGCACACGCCGATGTCAGCCCCAAATGAGACGCGGTCTCAGGCATGGCGTGCTCCGCGGGGTCAGCCGCACGTGCACATCGTGGGTACGCAGTACCTGGCCGCCTCCCGGTTGCAGCGTCAATAGGGCATTGTGGTCCCTGTGAGTGACGTCGCCCTCTACTTCCCGTACGTCAACCTGCCGGACGATAGTTGGGTGAAGGCTGCAGCCCTGCACTGGCCCCAGCTCGGCCGGATCCGTCCACGTGGCTACTACGGCCTGCGCGACTCCGACACGGTCAAGCGGCTCCGGGGTGAGCTCGACTTCCTCATCGAGGTGCGACCCGGCCATGGAAGCCGTTGGGTCGACGACGACCTCGCGAGGGAGAGGCACGGCTGGCTGTTTGACACCAACGACCAGGTCGATGCGTTGTTCTACGACTTCCTCGACCGGTACAAGGACGAGCTGACACCTCGGTACGGGGCCAAGGCACTTGGTTTCGAATCCCTGCACACCCGGGAGGTGTGCGACGAACTCCTGCCGCTCGATTCCCGTCTGGAAAAGGTTCATCCGGACAAGATGTCCTACGGGTTGGCTCAACGGCTGGCGAAGGACGGGTTGCTGGTGTCCCGGAGGTACCCGTGGCGCCGCGCGTCCGACGGGAAGTTGCTCGACGTCAGCGACCTGGCGATGCACTCCCGCTTGGCAGGGGTCTATTTGGCGATCTTGGCGGACGTTGTCGCCCGTGAGAACGGGATGACGCTGGTCACCGATCAGCCGCTGGTCTCAGCCGTCGCCTCGGGCTGGACGATCGAGGCGATGGCACAGGTCCTGCTTGCGGACGACACCGAAATGGCGCGGGAGGGCCGGACGGACTACGGCCAGGTATTCGCGGTGCTGGCTTTGCAGACGGTACTTCCGCGCGACCTGGCCGATGTACCGGTCGAGCGGATCATCGAGGCGCGCCGGAGGCTGCTGCCGCAGCTCATACGCTATCGCGAGTTCCTCGACTCACTCACACCGGACTTCGTGGCGATCAGCCAGGTCCGGGATCCAGACGTGCGAGGAGCCAAACTGCGCAATCATGTGGAGAGCAAGGTCGCACAACCCCTCGAAGAGATGGAACGTACGCTCGGTCGGCTCGGCTTGAAACCGGTCCGAGCCGTACTCAGCCTTCAGACGCTCGCACCGCCAGCGGCGTTGGGGGTGCTGGCCAACGCTGTCCACCTGCCACCGGTCGTCACCAGCGCAGGCGTTATCGCGGGGTGCCTGGTCGGGGCGGTAAGCAGTGCCCTCGACCAGCGAAGGCAGATTATCGCCGGCCATCCCGCCGGCTATCTGTTGGACCTGCGCCATGAACTGGGCCCCTCCGACACCGTTGCGCAGATCCGGTCCGCCATTCGGCGGGCGGTGCCTGAACCACGACGCCGCACAGGGCGCAGTTGAACGCAGGTAGCTCTGACGCCCGCAAGATCACTCACAAGGCAAGTCTGACACTCGCGGCCATCGTCGATCCAGGACAAGTGTCCCGTGTCAACGAACCTGAGGCAGCACGCCATGCCTGGCGTCACCGATCGCTTCCACGACCGCGGCGCGCACCTCGTCACGCACCCCGTCGGTGTCCCACGCGTAAAAGTTCAGCAACCGCTGCATCCGTTGCGGGCCGACGTCTGCCGCCGCCTCCGCCAACGTCCACCCGTTCCTGCGCTCCACCTCGCTGAGCAGACCCCGCACATAGACCCGCATCTGGCGCCGGGACTCCACCCGCGGAAACAACCCCGCGAACCGACCAACGAACGCCACGAACCCCGCCACAAAACCAGCCGCCATCGCCACAACGACTCTCTATGTCACAACCTGTCGTTGCAGTACTAAGGGCTGCGAGCGGTTCCGGCGAGGTCAGGGGGCGGGCAGGAACGGGGTGATCACGTCGAGCGGGGCGGTCGCGGCCGACTCGTCGCCGCTCGCGTTCACCGCGGTCAGCCGGTACTGGTGCCGCGTTGCGCCGCGGGTGCGCAGGGTGACCGCGCCGCCCGCGTACGTGCCGACGACGGTGGCGCCGTCGTAGAGCCGGTACGCCAGCCCCGGGACCGGGGTCCACGACAGCGGGACGTCGGCGTCGTAGGCGCCGGCGACCGTCGGCTGGCCCGCGTGGAAGCCGAGCGGGGCGGCCGGGCGGTCGGCTGGGCCCGGGAGCGTGGTCACGCTCATCGGCGCCGACGCGGGCGTGTCGGGGCAGCCGGGCAGCGAGCCGACCACCTGCAGGCTGTGCGGCGAGGACGGCGCCAGGCCGGTGAGGACCGCGGCCGGTTCGGTGACGGTGGCGACGGCCCGGCCGCCGTCCAGCACCGTGTAGGAGGCGGCGGTCGACTCGAGGGCCCAGTCCAGGCGCAGCGTCGACGCGGTGACGGCGGTGGCGGCCGGCCGCGACGGCGACGGCGGGCCGGCCGGGCAGGCGGCGGTCGACGGGGACAGCACGGGGCTGTGCTCCGACTCGTTGCCGGCCACGTCCAGCGCCGCCACGGTGAAGCGGTGCACGGTGTTGTGGAACAGGTTGGTGACCGTCGCCGACGGGGTCCAGGTGGTGGCGACGCGGTAGGCGCCGTCGTAGACCGCGTACTGGTGGACGTACGAGCCGTCGGACGGGAACGACCAGGCCAGCCCGATCGCGCGGTCGGTCTGGCCGGTGACCGCCACGTTGCGCGGCGCGGCGGCCGCGTTGGTCGCGCCCGGCAGCGTACGGGTCGTGGCGTAGCCGACCGTCGGGTTGCGGGGGTCGCAGTTGACGCGGCGCAGGGCGACCGCGTAGGAGGTGTCGGGGGTCAGGCCGCCGACGCGCAGGCTCGTGCCGGGCACGATGCCGTAGTCGCGGCCGTTGACCGTCAGGTCGAGCTGCGGCGAGGAGCGCCCCACCGACCAGCGCACCGACAGGCCGGAGGAGGTCACGTCGAAGACGGTGAGCGGCGCGGGCTCGTCGCACTGGGGCGCCATGCCGGGCGTCCACGTGGTGCCGGTGAACGGCGCCGACGCGGGCGACTCGACCCCGGTGGCGGACACCGCGGTCACCGTGTAGGTGTGGGTGGTGTTGACGCCGATGTACTGCATCGGGGCCGACGTCGTCGCCGTGCGCCGCACGACCGCGCCGTTCTCGTAGACGCGGAACGACGCGACCGCCGGCCCGCCCGCCGGCTGGCGCCAGGACAGCGCGATGCCGGTGTCGGCGACCGAGCCGGTCAGGTCGGCCGGGGCCAGCGGCGCCGGCCCGGCGGCGGCGCTGCCGGCGGTGGCGGCGAGCACGAAGAGCGCGACCAGCGTACGCATCGACGATCCTCTCTAGGGGGATGCCGAGAAACAGTAAACAAAGTTGCCTGTTGGTGTCAACGTCACCGCCCCGGCCGCTGGGCTACCTCGCCGGCGCGGTCCTGATCCTCGTCGTGACCTGCGTTCCCTGGTCCGAGCTGGCATTTCCGCTCTGGGCCCTGGCCGTCAGCGGCGTCATCCTGTCAGCCTCACCGGCCGAGGGTGCAACCCGGCCGGCCCGGGGTCGCGGTTGCGCTCGCGGCGAATGCCGGCAAGCTCGTCCGCCAGCGCGGGATGCGACGACTGCAGCAGCGACAGGTCCGTCCCGGTGTCGAGCCGCTGCGACAACAAGCAGCCGCTCCTTGTCGGCCCGGTCGAGGCCGCGCATCGCCACCAGCGGGAGCAGCTCCACGGCGTATCGGTAGGCCTCGGCGGCCTCCTGCCACCGGCCGGGACCGGCGGTGATGGCCCCGCATGCCCGTGCGGCGTCGACGCGCAGGGCGGTCAGCGCGGTCGCGCAGCTCATCGCCTCCCGGAGCAGGTCCACGGCATACTGCCGGTCGGCCTCGTCGAGCTCGATCCCGAAACGAGCCATGCGCGCCTCAACACGAACACCCGGCGGATCCACTCGGGGCCGCCGCGAAGGGTGATCCGCACCGCCTCGTCACCGAGTGCCGCGACCGGAGTCCCGGTGCTGCTCGGCCGCGTGCTGGACAGCGACGCCGTACACGTGGCCGCCGTCGGGACGTCCCCGCAGCCGTGGAGCGTGTGGCTGCAGCTCGACGCCGCGATGGGTTGACTGCTCGTCTAGGCTTCCGCCCGTGTTCACGGGACTGGATGACATCGACTGGGCATCGCTGGAGCACGCCTACGGCTCGGCGCGGGACGTGCCGGGATGGGTGCGCGGCCTTGTCGATCCCGATCCGGCGGTGCGCGAGCGGTCCCTCGACGCCATGTACGGCGCGGTCCACCACCAGGGCGACGTCTACGACTCCACGGTTGCCGCGGTGCCGTACCTCATCGAGGCTCTGACCGCGCCCGGCCTGCCCGGCCGGGACGGGATCGCGGAGCTGCTCGCCAGCATCGCCGAGCTCAGCGAATGGCCGGACGAGACCGAACTGGACGAGGACGACGCCGAGATGCTCCGCCAGGCCGCGCGGGCGAACGCGCTCGCCCTGGCCGCGGCACCGGCCCTGATCCGCCTCGCCGACGACCCCGACCCCGCGGTACGGGCCGCGGCGCCGAAGCTGCTCATCGTCGTGGCCGCGAAGGTTCCCGACCTCACCGGCCTGCTCATCGGGCTGCTCGGCACCGAGGACGACGCCGGAGTACGAAGGGGGCTGTTCGACGCCCTGGGCAGCCTCGAACTCGGTGACGACGCGATCGGCCACCTGCTCGGCCTGGCCCGGTCCGCGCCCGCCTCCACCGCGCTGACCGCCCTGATCGCGGTGGCCCGCAATGACCCGCACCGGGTTCCCCTCGACGGCGTACCGGATCTCATCGGCCGTGCCTACGCCGAGGAAGGCCCCGCCGCCGAGCCGGCCGGCTTCCAGACGGACACGCTGATCGGGTCGCTGCGGGTGATGCGGGAGGAGCTGGACGAGGGGCGCCGTGCGCCGCACTGCACGCGCATGGTCGAGAACCTGACCGACGCGCTCGGCCCGCGCGTGCCGGAGAGGATCGCGATCGTCACCCCGCTGCTCGCCTCGCCCCACGACGATCTTGCCGGTGACGCGCTGTTCGCCGCGAACAAGCTGATCGAGGGCTGGCGTGGCGACTACCGCGAGGCGGTGACCCGGATCGCCGGGCTCCTCGACCGGTCACGGCGGCTGGCCGGGCAGGCCGCCGGCATGCTGAACCACTGGGGCCCGCTCGCCGCACCCGCCGCGGAGACGATCGCCCGGCGGCTGGCCGCCATCGACGCCCATCCGTGGCGGGACGGGCTGCCCGAGTGGACCATCAGGTACACGCAAGATCTTCCGGGCCTGCATCCGTACATCGAGACCCTCGCCGGGCTCCGCGACGAACGGGCCCTGCCGCTCCTGCTGACCGCGCTGCGGCTGCCGCAGCGCCCGAAGGACACCGGCTACAAGCTCGCCCACTATGCCGCGCACGCCGACCGGATCACCGCCGAGATCGTGCCCGTCTTCCCGCTTCTGGCGGCCGGCGACCGGGCGCCCACCGAGTGGTACGCGTTGCAGGTCGCGCTGCGCGCCTTCGGCCCGGCCGCCGCCCCGGCCGTGCCGCGCCTGCTCGCCTCGCCGCTGCGCGACTGGTCCGCGGCCACCCTCGGCCGGGTCGGCCCGGCCGCGGCGGAGGCCCTGCCCGCCCTCCGGGTGGCGGCGGCGGGCGACGATCCACGCCTGGCCGTCGCCGCGGCCGGGGCGCTGTGGCGCATCGACCGGTCGCCGGACGTCCTGACCCTGCTGACCGCCCAGTTGGACGGCCCCGCCGCCAACGCGGCGTTCGAGGAGATCGCCGCAATGGGCTCCGCCGCCGCCCCGGCCGCGCCGCTGGTCGCGTCGTACCTCGACGCGCCGCCGGGCCGGCACTGGTGGACACCCACGCACGCCGCTCTCACGCTGTGGCGGCTCACCGGCGACGCGGAACGGGTGGCGCCGGTCCTGACCGCCGCCTGGCACGGGAATCCGCAGACCCGCACGAAGATCGCCGAGGCGGCCACGGGTGCGCCGGCGGCCGCTCTGCAGCCGCTGTTCCGGGCCGAGCTCGCGGCAGACCGGAGGTTCAACGTCTCGCCCCACTCGTGGTCGAGCGTCCAGGTCACCGAGGACGAGCGGCTGCTCGAGCTGTGCCGGGCTGTCGTCCAGCCACCGGCACGCTAGCCCGCCCGGGCCGCCCGGGACAATCCTCCCGGTCCGGCCGGGACCCGCGACCGGTCCGGCCCGGGGCGGCTGCGCGGGATCGTCCGAGCCATGACCGAACCCATCATCAACAGCCGCCCCGCCGGCCGCGGCTGGGCGCTCGCCGGGACGCTCGGCGGCCTCACCGGACTCGTCGGGCTCTTCATCGGCGCCACGCTCACCGACGGCGTCGGCGACGGCATCCGGGACAACGCGCTCGTCGTCGCCGCCATCGCCGAGCACCGCGGGCTCGTCTGGCTGACCCAGGTCGTCTGTGCCCTCGCCGCCGCCCTGCTGGTCGTCTTCGCCGCCGGGCTGCGCCGCCACCTGGCCGCGCAGGAGCCGGTCGGCAGCCTCGTCCCCGCGGTCGCCGCCGCCGGGCTCGGGCTGGTCGCCGTGGCGCTACTCGTCGGCGGCGGCATCTGCACCGAGCTGTACTGGGCGCTCGGCGAGCCGCAGCGCTGGGACCCGGACACGATCGCGGCGCTCGTCGAGGTGTACAACACCGTCTCGTGGCTGTGGCTCGGCGCGGGCATCGCCGCGGCCGCCGTCGCGGTCGGCGGGTTCCGGCACGGATCGGCCGGGCGATGGCTGGCCGGGTTCAGCGCGCTCGCCGCCGTGCTGGTGTTCGCCACGCAGGCGTTTCCGGCACAGTACGCCGCCCTCTTCCCCGGCGGCCTGTGGGTCTTCGCGGCCGGGCTGGCGTTCGCGCTCACCGGCCGGCGCCGCGCCGCATAGGGTCGCAGCATATGAACGCCGAGCGCAGCGCATGGCCCCTGACCGCCGCGACCCTCGTCCTGGTCGTGGCGGCCGGCGGGCTCGCGCTGCGCAACGGCGCGCCGGCGGCCGAGGTCGCGTACCTCCCGCCGGTCGCCGCCTGCGCGGTCGTCGGCGGCCTGATCGCGCGCCGCCGGCCCGGGAACCGGGTCGGGCCGCTGCTGCTCGGCAGCGCGCTGTGCTTCGCCCTGCTGGAGGCGTGCGGGCAGGCGGCGGTCGCCGGCGTCACGGCGCTGGCCTGGCCGCAGACGTGGCTGTGGGTGCCGGCGAACCTCGGCCTCGCGCTGCTGCCCGCGTACTTCCCCGCCGGGCGGCTCCCCCGCGGCGGGCGCCCGGCCTTGCTGGTGCTGCTCGGGCTGGCCGCGGCCGCCGCCGTGACCGGCGCGCTGCGGCCCGGCGTCAACGAGCAGGTCCGCCCGGCGGCGCCGGCCAACCCGCTCGGCGTGGCGGCGTTCGCCCACATCGCGCCCGTCGCCGAGACGGCGTTCACGGTCGCGGCCGGCCTCGCCTTCGTGGCCGGCGCGGCACTCGTGGCCGTACACACGCGGGCCCTCGACGGGGTCCGGCGCCAGCAGGCGCGGTGGCTGGCCTTCGCGGCCGGGCTGGTCGCCCTCGTGGTGCTGGCGCGCCTGGCCGCCGGGCTCCTCGACGGGTACCCCGACCGGGCGTGGCCACCGGCCGGCGCGCCGTGGGACGTGGCCGGCGGGCTGTCGATCGCGGTCCTGCCGGTGGGCGTCGGCGTCGCCGTCCTGCGCCACCAGCTCTTCGACATCGACCTGCTCATCAGCCGTACCGCGGTGTTCGTCGCCCTGTCCGCATGCGTGGCCGGCGCCTACCTGTTCGTGGTCGGCGTGGTCGGCGCCTCGTCCGTGCTCGCCGCCGTGGCCGGCGCGCTCGTGTTCGGCGCGCTGCGGCAGCGGCTGCAGCGACGGGTGAACCTGCTGGTGTACGGCGAACGCGACGACCCGTACACCGTGCTCGCCCGGCTCGGCGAGCGCCTGGCCGCGGTCCCGGACCCGGGCGCGCTCCTGGCCGCCGCCACCGCCACCGTCCGGGAGGCGTTGCAGCTGTCGTACGTCGGGATCGAGGTCGACGGCGGCCCCGTCTACGAGCTGGGCGAGCGCCCGGAGGCACCGGCGACGCTGCCGCTCGTGGCCGGCGGCGAGCCGGTCGGCACGCTGCGCCTCGGCCCGCGCCCGGGCGAGGCGGCGCTCGGCCCGCGCGACCGGCGCCTGCTGGCGGACCTGGCCCGGCACATCGGCGTCGCCGTACAGGCGGTGCGCTTCGCCGCCGACCTGCAGCGCTCCCGCGAGCAGCTGGTCGTGGCGCGCGAGGAGGAGCGCCGCCGGCTGCGCCGCGACCTGCACGACGGCCTCGGCCCGGTGCTCGCGGGGCTCACCATGCGCGCCGAGGCGGCGCAGGAGGTGCAGGGCGAGGCCGCGCGGCGGCTGCTGGAGGAGATCGTCGCCGACGCGCAGGCCGCGGTCGGCGACGTGCGCCGCCTCGTGGAGGGCCTGCGCCCGCCCGCGCTGGACACCCTCGGCCTCGTCGGGGCGCTCCGCGCGCACCTGGCGGGCTGGCCCGCCGCCGGCGGCCCCGGCGTCACCCTCGACGCCCCCGAGGAGCTCGCCGGGCTGCCCGCCGCGGCCGCACTGCCGGCGGCGACGGAGGTGGCCGCGTACCGGATCGCGGTCGAGGCCCTCGCGAACGCCCGGCGGCACGCGGGGGCGACCGCGGTACACCTGCGGCTCCGTCTGGACGCCGGCGCCCTGACCGTCACCGTGACCGACGACGGTCACGGCACAATGATCCCAGCGGAACGCGACGAAGGAGGCGGGGTCGGCATGCACTCGATGCGCGAACGCGCCGCCGAGCTGGGCGGCGAGCTCACCGTCGCGTCGTCGCCGCACGGCACGACCGTGTCCGCCCGCCTGCCCCTGGCGGCCGGGCGATGAGCGACCCCGTGCGCGTGCTCGTCGTCGACGACCACGACCACTTCCGGGCCGGCCTGCGCGCGCTGCTGGACACCGCGCCCGAGGTCGAGGTCTGCGGCGAGGCCGCGACCGGCGAGGAGGCGCTGACCGCCGTCGCCCGCACGCACCCCGACGTGGTCCTGCTGGACCTGGCGATGCCCGGCATGGGCGGGATCGCGGCGACCGAGCGCATCGTCGCCACCGCGCCCCACGCCCGCGTGCTGGTTCTGAGCATGGCGGACGACGACGACTCGATCTTCGCCGCCGTCCGCGCGGGTGCCCGCGGCTACGTGCTCAAGGGCGCCCGCCGGGTCGAGATCCTCCGCGCCGTGCGCGCG
This sequence comes from Dactylosporangium sp. CA-139066, assembly GCF_050936175.1. NCBI lineage: Bacteria > Bacillati > Actinomycetota > Actinomycetes > Micromonosporales > Micromonosporaceae > Dactylosporangium > Dactylosporangium sp. CA-139066. The sequence continues at coordinate 6,291,333 of NZ_JBNJNH010000001.1, forward strand.
GTCGCCGACGGCGAGGCCATCTTCGGCCCGGCCATCGCCACCCGCCTGATGGGGTACTTCGCCGGCCTGGACCGCGCCGCCCCCGACCCGTTCCCAGACCTGACCCAGCGGGAGCGGCAGATCCTGGCCCTGGTCGCGCGCCACCTCACCAACCCCCAGATCGCCGAGCGGCTGGGCGTGAGCCAGAAGACCGTGCGCAACCACGTGTCGAACATCTTCGCGAAGCTGCGGGTCGCGGACCGGGCCCAGGCCATCGTCCTGGCCCGCGACGCCGGCCTCACGTCCGAGCCCGGCTGAACAACCGGGACGTAGCGGGTCTCTCCTGTTCCGTCGGTGAAGTTCAGGTGCAGGTTGAACACGAACCGCTCGGCGAAGGTCGGACCGACCACGGGCGTCTCGGGCGCGTTGACCTTGCTGGCGAGTTCCAGGCCCGACGTCTTCGACGGCGCTCGTGCCGCGCAGCGCGATCACGCAGGCCGCCAGCCCGATGAGGGCGCCCACGAAGATCGGCTGGGCCGCCGTGTAGTAGTAGGCGCTGACGGACGGCAGGAACGTTGCCACACTGTACGACTGCCAGATCACCGCTGCCGCCAACGCCACGAGCAGAAGGACGAGCGCCGTACGCATGTAGCGGTATGACTTGACCCATGGTGGCGTTCGCGGCCTCGATCACTTGATTTCGACTATCATTCGACATCTCGTCGCCTCCCCGACCTCGCCGGCGGCTGACCGGGGGTCCGTGCGGCAATCTCGGTGGCAGGTCGTAGCGCCCTGATCGGCCGGCGCCGCGTTTGCTCGGCAGGACTCTCAGTCGGTGCCCGGGGCGGATGAACCTGTCCAGCGGTACAGGTGCTCGGGTCGGCCGGTGGTGCCGTAGCGGAGGCTCATGGTTGCTGAGCCCTCCTGCTCGAGGGCGGCGAGGTAGCGCTGTGCGGTAGCGCGTGTGATGCCGAGTTCGGCCGCGATCTCGGCGGCGGTGCGCGGTGTCCGCGGCGGGGCACTGAGCCGTTCGGCCACGAGCCGCGCGGTGACGCTCGACTGGCCTTTGGGCGGGGTCAAGCGATCGCCGGCGTGCAGGTGGCGCAGGGAGCGATCGATGTCTTCCTGGCTGATCTGGGTGCCGGTCGCTGCGGTGAGCGCGTTGCGGTATCGGCTGTACGCGGTGAGGCGATCCACGAACTGCTCCGCCGTGAACGGCTTGAGCAGGTAGTTGAGCGCCCCGTGCGCGAGGGCGCTGCGTATCGCGGCGGGATCGGATGCCGCCGTGAGCATGATCGTGTCCACGTCGGTCTCGGCGAGTACCGCGAGTCCGGAGTCGTCGGGCAGGTAGGTGTCGAGCAGCATTAGGTCGGGCCGTTCCTCGGCGAGCGCCCGGCGCGCGTCGGCCGCGGTCAGGGCCGTCCCGATGACCTGGAAGCCGGGCACTCGGTGGGTGAAGGCCGTGTGGACGTTGGCGACCCGGAAGTCGTCTTCCACGACCAGTACGCGGATGGTCATGACTCGACCTCCGCGGCGACGGCCAGCACGGCCGGCAGGCGGGCGGCGAAGACAGCGCCCTGGCCGTCGCCGCCGGGCTGAGCCAGCCACACCTCTCCTCCGAGACTGCGAGCCGCCTGCCGGGAGAGGGCCAGGCCGAGCCCTCGGCTGTCGCCGGCTCTGGTCGACACGCCCTGCGCAAAGACGCGAAGCGCCATCGACGCGGCGATGCCGTCGCCGGAGTCGGCAACGCTTACGTGGAGGGTGTCCCGTTCGGCGGCGAGCACGACCTCCACCCACGCGGGGCGCGCCGAGCCCAGCCGGGCGGCGTCGATCGCGTTGTCCAGCAGGTTTCCCACAATGGTGATCACGTCGACCGGGGCGGTTACACGTCCGGCCACCCAGCTCTCCTCGCCGATGTCCAGGCGCACCCCTTTCTCCGTGGCGAGGGCCGTCTTGGCCGCCAGAAACGCGCGCAGGTAAGGGTCGCGGATGGCGTGGTTGTCCGTGTCCGTCACGGAGACCGACGAAGGTGACAACATCCGCAGGTACTCCATCGCCTCCGTGTGGTGCCCGGTCTCGAAGAGCCCGGCGATCAGGTGCAGCCGGTTGGAGAACTCGTGCTGCTGGGCTCGCAGGCCTTCCGTCAACGCCCGGACAGCGCCGAGATCGCTGGTCAATGTCTCGAGATCGGTGCGGTCGCGCAACGTCAGTACGCGACCGAGGTTGCGCCCGTCGCGCCGCACCTGCCGGCGGTTGGCGATCAGCACCCGATCGGCGGCGACGATGACGAGGTTGTCCGCGTCGCTGTCGTCGGACAGGGCCGACCGGATGCCCGCGGGCAGGTCGATCTCGGCGGGCGCGGTACCGACCGGGGGCCGGCTGCCGAGCAGCCGTTCTGCCTCACCGTTGTAGACGGATATGCGGTCGGCGGCGTCCACGGCAAGCACGCCTTCGCGGATGCCGTGCAGTACCGCCTCTCGTTCCTGCATGAGTTCGGCCAGCTCGCGCGGCTCCAGGCCGAGGGTCAGCCGTCGCAGCCGCCAGGTCAGCAGGGCCGCCCCCGCCGCACCGATGGCGAACGAGCCGACGGCGAACAGGCCGGCGACCGCGACAATGCCCCACCAACGCGTCTCGATGTCGTTCAGGTCGATGCCCACGCTGACGATGCCGACCACCTGACCGGCCTGGTCGCGCAGCGGCACCTTGGCCCGGGCCGAGTCGCCGAGGGTGCCGCGCTGGACCGTCACCACGTCGCGTCCCGCGAGTGCCTCGGACGGGTCGGTGCTCACCAGGCGTCCCACCTCGCTGGCGTTCGGATGCGACAGGCGCAGGCCGTCACGGTCGGTGACCACGACAAAGAGCACGCCGGTGGCCTGGCGCACGGCCTCGGCCCGCGCCTGGACCACGCCGTCCGGGTCGTGCCGGCCGGTGCCGGGGTCGAACCGCGTCGCGGCCTCCACGATGGTCGGGTCGGCGGCGACCGAGTGGGCGACGCCGCGGGCCCGCTCACCGTACTGGGTGGTCAGCTCGCGATCCAGCAGCCAGCCGAACACCAGCAGCCCCAGGCCGACCACGACGGTGATCACGACGACCTGCAGCACGAGGGTCTGCCGGGTGAAGCTCATGCGCGGGCGAAGCATGCCACGCACGGTACGACACCGTGCGGCCAGCGTCACCATCTGTGGTGAGCAAAACGCGCGAAACCTCCAGAACGTCATTTGCGATCGCAACGGCTTCAAGGCTAGGAGCGGCCCAATCGGTTCCATACCCTCCTGCGCAACACCCGGCGATAACCGTCCCGAAACGGCCGGGCAACATGAGGAGGAGACGTGACCCAACCCGTGATCGAGCTGCGGGGGGCGACCAAGCGCTTCCGCGGCTCGTCCGGCATCATGACGGCCGTCCAGGACCTCACCATCAGCATCCGCCCCGGTGAGTTCGTGGCGGTCGTCGGCCCGACCGGGTGTGGCAAATCCACCACGCTGTCGCTGGTGTCCGGCCTCGACCCGGCGTCCTCGGGCGAGGTTCTGGTGTACGGCAAGCCGGTCCGGGGGATCCCGGAAGGCATCGGCTACATGTTCCAGCAGGACGCGATCCTGCCCTGGAAGAACGTCCTGGACAACGTCGCCGCCGGACCTCAATTCCGCGGCGTGAGCAAGTCCGCCGCGCGTGCCGAAGCGGCCACCTGGGTCGAGCGGGTCGGCCTTGCCGGTTTCGAGTCGTACTACCCGCACCAGCTCTCCGGCGGCATGCGCAAACGGGTGGCACTCGCGCAGACGCTCGTCAACAAGCCGAAGATCCTGCTGATGGACGAGCCGTTCAGCGCACTGGACGTCCAGACGCGCGGGCTGATGCAGGACGAACTGCTGCGGCTGTGGTCCGGCACCGGTGCGGCCGTGATCTTCGTGACGCACGACCTGGAGGAGGCGATCGCACTCGCCGACAGGGTCGTCGTGCTGACCGCCGTGCCGGCCACGATGAAGGCCGAATTCGAGGTCAACCTGCCCCGCCCTCGCGACGTCGAGGAGATCCGACTCACCACGGCATTCCTCGAGATCTACCGCGAGGTCTGGGACTCGCTGCGCGAAGAGGTAGCCCGAGCAAGGAAGGGAGCGACCCTCAGTGCTGCCTGAGACGAAAACACCGCGACGCCCGGAGCAGGCGTCGCAGGCCGACGCTGACCGTGCGGTGATCCGGGCGGCGGCCGTCGCGCAGTATCGCCGTCGCGCCATGGTCTGGGGTGTCCGGATTCTGCTCGTCACCGTCGGTCTGGGTGCGTGGGAGTTCGCCGCCCGCTACTGGGTCGACTTCGACGGGAACACCCACTTCAGCAAACCGCTGGACTGGAAGGACCACGCTCAGCGCTGGGGCATCGACCAGTTCTTCTACTCGCAGCCCTCGCAGATCTGGCAGCGCCTGTACGACTGGTTCACCGTTGGGCCGAGCAGCGGCCCGATCTGGGAACACATCGGGGTCACCCTGTGGGAGGCGGTGGCGGGCTTCGTCATCGGTTCGATCGGCGGGGTCGTGTTCGGCGTCCTGCTGGGGCGGGCACGCTTCTTCGCCGAGGTGCTCGCGCCGTTCATCAAGGCGGCCAACGCCATCCCGCGGATCGTGCTCGCTTCGCTGTTCGTCATCTGGTTCGGTCTCGGTCTGAGCTCGAAGATCGCCACCGCCGTGGTGCTGGTCTTCTTCGCGGTCTTCTTCAACGCGTTCCAGGGCGCCCGCGAGGTCGATCGCAACGTCGTCAACAATGCCCGCATTCTCGGGGCGAGCCGGATGAAGGTCCTCACCTCCATCGTCATTCCGAGCGCGACCTCCTGGATCCTCGCCTCGCTGCACGTCGCCTTCGGCTTCGCGCTGATCGGCGCGGTCGTCGGCGAGGTCATCGGCGCCAAGCGCGGCCTTGGCCTGCTGATCGCCCACTCCCAGGGCACGTTCGACGCGGCCGGCATCTACGCGGGAATGATCATCATCACGGTCATGGCCCTCGGTGCCGAGTGGCTCCTCACCGCCCTGGAGAAGCGCCTGCTGCGCTGGCGCCCACCGTCGGCCAGCGAGACAGTCCACATCTGACACCCCACCCCCCAAGGATCCGGCACCCCCGACGGATCCGACACCCCAAAGGAGAAGGCATCAATGCGAAGCGTCCTGAAGACGTTCGTCGCCGTCGGCCTGGTGGCCGGTCTCGCGGCCTGTAGCACGGCTCAGCCGCCGGCCGCCCCGAACACCGAAGGTCCGCTGTCGAAGGTCCGGATCGGCGTCGGCGGCATCAACAAAGTGATCTACATGCCGGCCATGCTCACCGAGAGGCTGGACTACTTCAAGGCCGAGGGGCTGGAGGTCGAGCTCTCCGACGAGCAGAACGGCGTCAACCAGGAGAACGAGATGCTCGCCGGCCACCTCGAGGGGGTGGTCGGGTTCATGGACCACGCCTACACCCTGCAGCTCAAGGGCAAGTGCGTCCAGAGCGTCGTGCAGTTCGCCAACACGCCGCTGGAGAAGGTCATGCTGTCGTCGAAAGAGGCGTCGACGGTGAAGACGATGGCGGACCTGAAGGGCAAGAAGGTCGGGTTCACCAGCAAGGGCTCCTCCACGAACGCCCTGATCAACTCCCTGATGGCGAAGGCCGGTGTCAAGGAGAGCGAGTTCACCGGTGTCGCGGCCGGCGCGGGCTCCACGTTCATCGCCTCGATCGAGAACGGCGGCATCACCGCCGGCATCACGACGCCGCCCACGTCGACCACCCTGCTGGACAAGAAGACCGCGACCACGCTGGTCGACCTGTCCACAGTGGACAGCACCAAGCAGGCGCTCGGCGGCCTTTACCCGGCAAGCTCGCTGTACATGCCCTGCGAGTGGGTCAAGGCACACCCGCGGGAGTCCCAGAAGCTGGCCAACGCGTTCGTCAAAACGCTGCAGTTCATCGCCGGCCACTCGGCGGAGGAGATCGCCGCCAAGATGCCGGCCGACTACGCCGGTAGCAACCAGCAGCTGTACGTTGCCTCGATCAAGGAGACCAAGGAAGGGTTCACTCCCGACGGCGTGATCGACGCCGACGGCGCTCGCAACGTCGTCGAGGTCCTCGCCGCCGGCAACCCGGACGTCGCGAGCAACAAGGCGTCGATCGATGTGACGAAGGGCTACACGACCGAGTTCGTGACCAAGGTGCCCAAGGCCTGACCGACCGCTTGACAGAATGGGGCCGCCCGTCGGGGCGGCCCCATTCGGCGTTATCCCGCGGCCTGGACGGAAGCCGGATACCGACCTGAGGCATTGATCAGTTCCCGCATCCGCTGTTCGGCAGATCCGCACGCCGAGCAGCTGCTGGGCCACCACGATGCGTGGAGCGCGGATCGCGGCCATGAGCGCGCAGCTGATCAAGGTGGCAACACAGACCAAGGCGAAGCTCTGTTCTGTCAGGCTTTTGTTGATGTGGCTATTCCGGTCGGAAGGGGAGTCGGCGGCTCGGTCTGCTCGGGTGTCGCTCGGGTGAGCCGCCGGGAGCCGGGGATGAATAGCTGGGACAAGGCAGACGTGAGGAGGACTCCCGCGCACACCGTGAGGACCCGGTCAGTGCCATACGCTTGTGAAAGCGGTCCCGCCAGTACGTTGCCGGCAGGCATGGCGATGAACGAGGTCAGGGTGTCCCACGAGCCCACGCGTCCGAGGGCGCGGTGCGGCACGTTGTCCTGGATGGCGGTCTCCCAGGCGACATCGAAGTAGATCAGGCCGGCGTAGCCGATGATCGCACCGGCCAGCACAGCGGTGAGCTGGGCGGGCCAGACATACGCCAGCGCCCATAGCGGCATCAGCATCAGGGTGAGCCAGCCGGCCCGTAGCAGGCGCTTGGGCTTGAGGCGCATCGCGACGGCCGCGCCGATCACCCCGCCGAGGCCTTCGGCCGAGGCGACAAAGCCGGCGGCCGCGGCGCCGCCGAGGCGTTCGATGGCGACCACTTGGACCAGGACGAGGATGACGCCGTTGGCGATGTGGTAGACCGTGGCGCCGAAAAGGCCGCCGACCAGCCAGTCGCGGCTGCTGACCTCGCGCCATCCGTCGGCGAGCTCGCGGAGCATCGACGCGCGCGGGCCGCGCTCGGCGCGCACGCGTAGCAGCAGCGCCGCGGCCATCGAGGCGAGGAAGCTGGCTGCGTTGACGGCGAATCCGGCCGGTGCGCCGAGGGCGGCGACCGTAAGACCGCCGAGCGCGGGGCCTGCCACCGAACTGCCGGTCTGGAGCATGCTGAGCGTCGCGTTCGCCGCTTGCCGCTTGTCGACCGGGACGAGTAGCGGCTTGAGTGAGATCATCGCCGGGCTGAAGAAACTGCCGGCGCCCGCCGAGATCGTGGCGAGCGCGCAGAGCAGAAGCAGGTGGTAGTCATCTACGGCGAACATGACTGCCATCGCCGCCGCGCCGAGCAGGCGGACCAGGTCGGACACGACCATGACGCGCTGCGGTTGCAACCGGTCGGCCCAGACGCCGCCGAACAGCGTGCAGGCCAGCATGGCTGTGACTGAGCAGGCCATGACCAGGCCGAGATCGCGGGCGCCGCCTCCCGCCTGGACGACGGCGACGGCGAGCGCCACCGTCTGGAAGCCGTTGCCGATCCAGGAGAGGGTCTGGCCGGTGGCGAGCAGGCGGAAGTCGGAGATCCGTGTCATGGACCGGACGTTAGTTCACTGTCTAACTATTCACAATCTTATAATCAGATGATGGCAGAATAGCGGTATGACGGAGGCAAGGGACGACGTCGACCACCACGTGGCACGCTGGGCGGCGTTCTGGAAGGACGACCCCGCGTTCGTGCCGGAGGTGGAGGGCGCGTTGGTCCGGATAAGTCAGATCCTGCGGTATCTGCGGCGGGCGGACGCAGTGGCGTTCGCAGATGCCGAAGATTTCACGATGGAGGACTACAGGACGCTGCACGCGCTGATGGTCCAGCCATACCCGACCGAGGCGAGCCCGGCGCAACTGGCCGAGGCGACCCACGTGACCCGGGCTGCAATGACTAGCCGACTCGACAGGCTGGTGGCCGCTGGGCTCGTGCATCGCGAGGTGGACGCGACCGACCGGCGGCGAGTGATCATCCGGCCAACCGCAGACGGCCGCGCGGCCTGGAGCAAGTACATCTTCGAGGCCCTGGCGCGCGACCAGCAACTGCTCGGTGCACTCTCGCACGACGACTTGGTGCAGCTCAACGGACTGCTACGCAAGGTGATGCTGTCGCTGGACTAACGCGCGCCGCGGCGGGCGCTGACCCGGCACGGGGCGGCCGACCCGTCCGGCGGGGGCGACGGGCTCGTGTCCGTGACGACCGTGGCGAGGCACCTCGACGTGCCGTGGCGCCTGGCGTTCCTGCCGGACTGAGCCTGCGGACCTGCCGGCGCGAGCTGCTCGACCGTACCCTGATCTGGAACCGGCGCCATCTGCTGCACGCGTTGCGTGAGTTCGAGGTCTTCTACAACGAGCGCGGGTCGCACCAGGGCATCGCCAACGCCCGACCACTCGCGCCGCTGCCCGAGCCGATCAGCGATCCACACCGACTCGCCCACGTGAACGTCCATCGACGTGACCGCCTCGGCGGTGTGCTACGCGAGTACGAACATACCGCCTGACCTGCGCGGACGGCTTTGTTGGCAGGCACAGGGCTCGAGGTAGCCTCGAAGTATCAGATCTTTCGGGAGGTTTCGAGGGCGGCCTGAGACTCGTTCTAATCCGCCGTTGACCGGAGGACCCATGCCGAAGCGGACAGAACTCCTGGTAATCGGTGCGGGGCCGTACGCGTACTCGGCCGCCGCCTTTGCTCGTGACAACGGAATCGACACTCACATCGTCGGCCACTCGATGGCCTTCTGGCGTGAGCAGATGCCGGCTGACATGTTTTTGCGCTCGGGTCCTGACTGGCACCTCGACGCAGGCGGCAACTACACCTTCAATGCCTTCTTCGAGGACCGAGGGATGCGACCCGAGGACTTCGACCCAATTCCGATCGCTATCTTCATCGACTACGCCGAGTGGTTCCGTCAGCGCACGTCGCTCGAAGTCGACGAACGGATGGTCACCGACCTCACCAAACCGAGCGGGATCTTTCTCGCACACCTGGACGACGGCTCGACAATCACAGCGGAGAAGGTTATTGCCGTCCCGGGCATGTGCTACTTCGCCAACCTCCCGCACTGGCACGAGGACGTACCGCCGACACTCCGATCACATACCAGCGAACTCGTCACCTTCGAGGATCTCGCCGCCGCCCGTGTCGCCATTGTCGGAGGGCGGCAGAGCGCCTACGAGTGGGCAGCACTGCTGTGCGACCGGCACGCCGAGCAGGTACACATGGTGCATCGCCATCCCAATCCGGAGTTCGCCAAGGTCAGCTGGGCCTTCATGGACCCATACATCGATCAAACGCTGGCACAGCGAGGATGGTGGCGCCGGCTCTCCGCCGAGGAACAACAGAGGATCGCCGGCGAATTCTGGCGAGCTGGCCGCCTCACCCTCGAGCCCTGGCTCGTCCCACGCCTCGCCACGGACGTTGTCACCAGCCATCCCCACTGCGCAGTCATCGACGTGACGCCCGGTGATCAAGATGTGCGACTTCAGCTCTCCGACCAGACCACGTTGATCGCGGACCATGTGATCTTCGCATGCGGCTACAAGGCAGATCTGTCTCGCATCCCCTACCTGCGCAGCGTCTCGCACCAGGTGAGCACGACAGATGGTTTCCCCGACCTGACCGAGGGCTTCGAAACATCACTGACGGGTCTCTACGTGATCGGCTTCGCCTCCACCCGCGACTTCGGCCCCTTCTACGGTTTTACTAAGGGCTGCCCGTCATCCGCGCGCATCGCAGTCGACGAACTGATGCGCTGCCCCGCGTGATCGACCAGGGCCGAGACGAGCGCTGCTCTTCGTCGCGGCCGCCCACGACCGACACCGAGGCCAACCTCAACAAGACCTACACCGTCGACGCCAGGACGACGTGGAATAACGCAACGGTGCATGAAACCGCCCCGCCGCTACCAACTGACGCCAGACGGCCAATGGCGCGAGATCGACAGCCCCAGCGCTGAGCACCGCAACCGCCCGACAGCGTTGGACGAGCCGGGCAGTCCATTCCACCTCTGCCGCGGTGGCGCGCAAGGCCTGCGTCCTAGTGATCGATACGGACGGTAGCCATCCCGATGTGGCGGAGGCTTCCTGTCATTGCCGATGTGTGCGCACCTGATCTTGCCGGTGACTTTTGGTTGATGCCGCGTCTGGCCCTTCGACGTCGTAACGGGAACGAGAACGGGGTGTCTTGAGAGTCCTGCTCATCGGGGACTTGCGAGCCGGGGATGGGCCATGTGCCCGTCCTGCTCGGTGTCGTCTTCGGGCGCGCCCGTGTCCGCGATACCGTCTGCGACGTGGGCGTCATGATGGACTACTTCGCGGCCAACGCCCAGGAGTTGGCTGGGATGGACCTCGATGTTGGTCCAGCTGGCAACGGATGGCCGTACGTCAGCTGCAAGCGATGGCAGCCGCGGATCGCCGCCGGTCGGCGGCGATCCGCCAGGACGTGGGTTTATTCGGTGGAGCCGGCGTCGCGAGCCGACTGCCGCGTCGGCGACACCGACTACGTGCACGAGCCGAACGTCGTCTTCTCCTGCGGCCTCACGCGCCGTCCCGACGGCACGATCGTGATCTATTACGCCGGCAACGACACGGTCATGAACGTCGGCCTCGCCCACGAGGACGTGCTCGCGGAGCTGTGCCACCGCTACGGCCAGGATCCGCTGACCGGCCGGCTCCTGTACGACCTGTAGCCGGTCGCGCTCATTCGCCGCCGGGCGACGAGTCGGTCTCGTTCAGGGCGTCGTCCAGCGGTACCAGGCGTTGCTGGAGGCCGAAGATGGCGGCCTGCGTCCGGTCGGCCAGTTGCAGTTTGGCCAGGATGCTCGACACGTGGGCCTTCACGGTCTCCTCGCTGATGGCGAGCGTGCGGGCGATCTCCCGGTTGGACCGGCCGCGGGCGAGTACGCCGAGCACCTCCACCTCGCGGGGCGAGAGCTGGTCGAGCCGGCCGCGCCGGGTGGTACCCTCGCGTATCTCCCGGACCAGCCGGGCGGCGATCCTCGGTTCGAGGAGGCTCTCGCCGCGGGCGGCCGCGCGGACCGAGGCGACAACCTGGTCGACGCCCGCGGTCTTGGGCAGGTATGCGAGCGCGCCGGCCCGTACCGCGGCCAGCAGGTGCTCATCGGCGTTCGACGAGGTGAGCATGAGCACCTCGGTCGCCGGCCGGTCGCGTTTGATGTGTGTGAGCACGCTGAGCCCGTTCTCGCCCGGGGCGAGGCCGGGCAGGAACAGGTCGAGCAGGACGACGGTCGGCTCTAGGCTGCGCACGGCCTGGAGTGCGCTGGCACCGTCGGCGCACTCGCCGACGACCTCGATGCCGTCCTCCTGCTCGAGCAGGTAACGCAGTCCCTGCCGTACCACTTTATGATCATCGACGATCAGCACCCGGATCATGTCGGCCATCCTCGCGGGAGCAGGACCCGGATCGTGGTGCCGGTGCCGGGTGTGGACTCGAGGTGGAAGATTCCGCCGAGCTCGGCGACCCGCTCGCGCATGAGGTCGAGGCCCATGCCGTGCCGGCCCGCCGCGTGGAGGGGGTCGAAGCCGCTGCCGTCGTCGCTGACGGACACCTCGACCTGCAGGTCGTCGGGGCGTACCCGCAGCGCGATGCGGTTGGGGTGGGCGTGCTTGACCGCGTTGGCCAGGGCCTCCTGGATCACCCGCAGGACGGCGTGCTCGACCGCGGGCTGCAGGTCGACCGGCTCCAGGTCGGCGTCGACGGCGACGCCGATACGGTCGCGGTACGCCTGGCACAGTTCCTGCAGGGCCGGGATGAGCCCGGCGTCCTGCAGGGCGACCGGGCGCAGTTCCAGCAGCAGGGCCTGCATCTCGTGCATCGTGCTGGTCGCGGTGTGCTCCATCGCCTCGACCCGCGGGTACAGCGGCGAGTCCGCGGGCAGTGCCCGGCGCAGCCCGCCGGCCAGCAGCCGCAGCGAGAAGAGGTCTTGCGAGATCGAGTCGTGCAGCTCGCGGGCGATGCGGGCGCGCTCGCCGGCGCTGGCCAGCTGCCGCTCGGCGGCGATCGCCTCGGCGAGCCGGGCCGCCATCCGGTTGAAGTTGGTCTCCAGCTGGGTCACCTCGTCGGAGCCGGACACCGGGACGCGGTGCTGGTAGTCGCCGTCGGCGACGGCCACGGTGCTGGCCGCGAGCCGTCGGAGCCGGCCGATGAGCCGCCGGGTCGAGTACAGGCCGAAGACCGCGCCGACCGGCAGCGCGGCCAGCAGGACCAGCAGCCCGACGCCGAACTGCGCAGCGACGTTGTTCCAGACGTCGGAATGCCGGTCGGGAGTCTTGACGAGCGTGGGCAGCGCGGGGTCGTCCGGCACCTGCACGTACAGCAGGCCGATCATATCGGTCGATTGCTTCGCTGTGGCAGCGATCGGTACGGCGGCCCAGAGGATGGCGCCTCCGGCGGTCTTGGTCCGTTCGGCGCCGCCCTTGCCGAGGCTCAGGAGCTTTTCGCTCGTGTCGGCCGGAAGGTCGGCGACACCGGCACCGCCGTAGGGCTGGCCGACCGGGTAGCGCGCGGGGTAGGAGCTGTCCACGATCCGCCGGTCATTGTCGAGCAGCAGCGCGAGCGACATCGGCCGCGCGGCGTCCTGGGCGCTCGGCGTGTAGGGGATCCGCACGGCGCTGCGGTCCGGGGTGACCATCGCCTCGCCGGGGGCCAGCCGCAGCCCCTCCTCGCCGAGTTGCAGCTCGGCGGGCCCGGGCAGGTGGCCCAGCCGTTGCACCGCCTCGCCGACCCGGTCGGCGTAGCCCTTCGCGGTGACGAACACGATCACCGACCGGTCGGCGGACGAGGTACCGCCCAGCAGCCCGGGCATCACGAGTACCAGCACGACGATCTCCACGACCGCGACGGCGGCGGCGGTCACCAGCACGTACGACGCGGCCATCTTGGCTCGCAGCCCGAGGTGTGTCATCGCCAGTCCACATTACGTGCTGCGCAGCGCGTCGGTAGGTGCGAGCCGGGCGGCGCGCACGGCCGGGTAGAGCCCGGCCAGCGCGCCGATGACGACCGCGCCGGCCAGCGCGAGGCCTATCGCCTCCGGCGGGATCAGCGGTTGCCAGCCCCGCTGGTACGCGAGGCCGCGCGTGATCGCCGCGCCGGCGAGCAGGCCGAGCAGCCCACCGGCGGCGCCGAGCAGCACCGACTCGATGAGGAACTGCACGGCGACGTGCGCCCGGGTCGCCCCCAGGGCTCGGCGCAGGCCGATCTCGCCGCGCCGTTCGAGCACCGAGATCACCATGACGTTGGCGATGCCGATGCCGCCGACGAACAGCGCGACCGCCCCGAGGCCCAGGAACAGCGCGGTACCGGCGTCGGCCGCGGCCAGCCGAGCGGTGAGCGTCTCCGACGGGCGGCTGACGTCCACCTGTTCCGGCGCCGTCGGGCTGGTCGCCCGCGCGAGCAGGCCACGTACCTCGACCGTGCGGTCGGTCTGCGCCCGCACGTAGATCCGCGTCGGGTGCCCGTCGTAGTCGAACTGGGCCGCGGCCGCCGGAAAGCCGATCAGAACGGAGCCGTCGATCTCCGGCGCCAGCTCGAGGTGCTCGAGGATGCCGATGACGGCGTACGTGCGCCCGTTGATCGCGATGCGCGGATCGCCGGTGAGGTCCGCGATGCCGAGCGTCTCCGCGGCCCGGTAGCCGAGCACGGCGGTCGGGTACCGCATCGTCGCCTCGTTGAGGAAGACGCCGCTGACCAGGTGACCGTCGAGCGTGGGCAGCAGTGTCGGGTCGGTCGCGCGGACCGACGCGCCGCCGCCGCGCTGCGCCTGGATCAGGTCCGAGCGGGTGGCGGTGACGCCCGGCAGGGCCGCGGTGGGCGCGGTGCCGAGGACGCCGTCGACCCGCGCGATGGTGGCGGCCGCGGTCGGCGGCAGCGGTACCTCCTGCCCGCCGCCGAAGGTGCGGCCGTTGGCGACGGTGAGCAGGTTGGTGCCGAGCCGGTCGATCCGGGCAAGCAGGTCGGCCTGGCTCGAACGGGTGATGCCGAGCACCGCGACGACCGCGGCGATGCCGACGGCGACGCCGAGCATCGACAGCGCGGCCCGGACCCGCCGGCTGCGCAGCCCGACGGTGCCGACCGGGAGCAGGTCGGAGGCCCGCACCCGGGACCGCTGCGCCACGTCGCTCATGAGCCGCCTCCGGTGTCGTGGACGACCACGCCGTCGCGCAGCTCGATGCGCCGGTGGGTGGCCGCGGCCACGCCCGGGTCGTGGGTGATGACGACGATCGTGGTGCCGGCGGCGTTGAGTTCGCGCAGCAGCGCGAGGATGCCGGCGCCGGTCGCACTGTCGAGGTTCCCGGTCGGCTCGTCGGCGAGTACCACCGCCGGGCGGCCGACCAGGGCCCGGGCGATCGCCACCCGTTGACGCTCCCCACCGGACAGCTGCCGGGCGCGGTGCCCGGCCCGGTGGCGCAGCCCGACCCGTTCCAGCGCCGCGCCGGCCGCCCGGCGTCGCTCGGCAGCCGGTACCCCCCGATAGAGCAGCCCGGTGGCCACGTTGTCCAGCGCGGTGAGGTGTTCCAGCAGGAAGAACTGCTGGAACACCACACCCAGGCGGTGCGCCCGCAGCCCCGACACCTGCCGGTCCGACAGGCCCTCGATGGCCTGCCCGGCGATGCGTACCGAGCCGGAGCTGGGCCGGTCGAGGCCCGCCGCGAGGTTCAGCAGGGTCGTCTTGCCCGACCCGGAGGGGCCGACCACGGACACCAGCTCTCCACTGTGGACGGTCAGCGTGATGCCCGCGACGGAGGCGACCGGTGGGGTACCCGGGTACACCTTGTGCACGGCGTCGAGCTCCAGCACAGCGGTCATGAGACCGGCACCTGCACGAGCTGGCCGGCGGTGAGATCGCCGGTGACCTCGATCCGGCCGGTGACCTCGTCGAACAGTCCCGGCTTCACCTCAACGAGCGTGTTGTCCGGCAGCCGGACCTGGTACCCGCCGCCGGTGCGGGGCAGCAGGGCCACCACCGGCACCTGCAGGACGTCCCGCTTGCTGGCGGCGGTGATCAGCACCGCGACCGGGGCCTGGTCGAGCTCCGCGGTGACGGCGGGCAGGCTGACCTGGATCGTGATCGTCACGGTCAGCGGGCCGTTCCCGCCGCCCTGCTGTTGCTGGCCGGACTGCTGGGCGGTGGCCGTGCGCCCGATGCGCACGACGGTCCCGGTGGCCGGCCCGCCGAGCCCGGTCACGGTGACCTGCACCTGGTCGCCGACGTGTACCTGCGACTGCCGCGCGACCGGGATCTCCGAGGTGACCACCCGGTTGGTCGAGGTCGCGGAGAGCACCGGCTGGCCCGGTGCGGCCGCGGCCCCCATCGGCGCCTGGACCTGTGCGATGCGCAGCGGACCCGGCGCGAATACCACCGACCCCTGCGGCAGCCGGCCGGTACGCTGCGCCGCCGGCAGCCCCCAGCTCGTCTGCCACCGCCGGATCGCCGCCGCGGTCGCCGCCGTGAACTTCTCGTCGACCACGATCTGCCGACCCGGGTCCATGCCGAGCGCGACGAGGTTCTCCTCCAGCTCCCTGACGTCGGGGCCGTTGGTCACCCCGGCGGCCAGGTCGCGGTACGCCGGCACCGCCCCGTAGAGCAGCCGGACCGGGTGGTTCGCGACCGCGTAGACGATCCCACCGCGGGCGAGCGTCGTGCCGGCCTCGGCCATCGCCGTCACGATCCCGGGCTCGCCCTGGTGCGCGACCTGGTAAGCGCCGTCGAAGCCGAGCGTGCCGGTGAACCGCGTGCGCTCGGCCACCGGCCCACGCGTCACGGCCGCGGTGTTCGTGCTCACCTGCGCCACCGGTGCCGCCGGATGCGGCCGGCCGAGCACCGCCGCGCCGGCGCCGACGGCCGCCACGCCGAGCGCGGACACCGCCGCGGCCATCCCCACCCGCCGGGCTCTGCTGCGTCCGCTCATGACGACGTCCGGAAACCGCCGTCGTAGTACTGCCGGCAGGCTTCGAAGCCGGCGACGATGCGCGGCGACTTGCCCTCGGTCTCCAGGACGCTCCCGGACGGGAACGAGCCGTCGGCCTTCGGGTCGGGCCACTCCGGCACCCCGTTCTGGCGCATGCACTCGCCGAACTTGCGCAGCGCCGGCACGTCCTGCGGCCCGGGCCCACCGCCATTCGCCTGGCCCTGTTGGAACACCGACGGTGGCAGCCGGTCGCGGATGGAGGCGCACGCATCCATCGCCGACTTGGCGTTCTGCTTGGTCGTCTCGTCGACCGAGTTCTCGTCCGGCTGGATGACCTTGCCGTTCTCGACCCGTACGTCCGGCATGCCCGGAGCACCGTTCTCACGAATGCATTGGACCAGTTCGTTGACGACGGCCTGAATCTGCGCATCGGACAGGGACGGCGTCGGCGACGCCCCCGCGTTCGCCGCGCCCTTGCCGGAGCACCCGGCAAGGCCGATGACCGCGGTG
The DNA here is from genome assembly GCF_050936175.1 of Dactylosporangium sp. CA-139066. Lineage (NCBI taxonomy): Bacteria > Bacillati > Actinomycetota > Actinomycetes > Micromonosporales > Micromonosporaceae > Dactylosporangium > Dactylosporangium sp. CA-139066. Next base: position 6,307,866 of record NZ_JBNJNH010000001.1, read on the forward strand.
CACAGCATGGCCGCGAGCTGGTGCTTTCGTCTATTGGAAATCACGGCGCCAACACTCCCAGCGGGCCGCCGCGACCACATCACCGTCGAGTGGAAGCGCCGGTTCCCCCTTCGGGGTACTGCCGCCCCGGGGCCGGCTCGTGTACAACCTGTGACCAGGGCCGCTCCGTGCTAGCTACTTCGACCTGAAAAAGTAGACCGAGGGTTGCAGGCGTGTCCGGCTGTGCCGGACACGCCTGGTCATCACGATGACGGGTGACAGGAAGTCGTTGGCGCGCAGAGGATTGCGGCCACGCTGCGGACGCGGAACATCCAACCGTCGTTGTGGAAGTCGATGCTGCCGGAGGTGTGCCTACGGTGCACGTGCTGTGCGGGTAGGACGGGGTGGAGGATTAGTGGCAATCGCACCCGGCGACCTGAGGGACCTCTGAAGAGGTTGCTCGACCTACGATGAGTTCCAGCACGGTCCCAGGTCTTCAGGCACATCCACCCTCCGCGCGCGAATCTGGAGGCACCTTGAAGCTCTTGCTTACGTCAGGCGGCGTCACGAACCCAAGCATCCACTCGGCGCTCGTGCAGCTCCTCGGCAAGCCGATCGCCGAGTGCCACGCCCTCTGCGTCCCGACAGCACAGTGGGGTCACCCGATGTGCGGTCCGAAATCGGTGCGGGGCTTCGTAGCCGCCGAGCCCGTGTTTCAGTACCTGTCCGGCCTGGGTTGGGCGTCGCTCGGTGTCCTCGAGCTCACCGCACTGCCCACCATCGGCGCGGAGCGATGGGGCCCCTGGGTCCGGGATGCCGACGTTCTCCTGGTCGACGGCGGAGACGCGACGTACCTGTGCCACTGGATGCGGGAGTCTGGGCTGGCCGATCTGCTGCCATCGCTGCCCGACACGGTCTGGGTGGGAGTGAGTGCCGGAAGCATGGTGATGACGCCCCGGATCGGAACGTACTTCGTCGAGTGGCCGTCCGCGCCGGACGACCGCACCCTGGGAGTCGTCGACTTCTCGATCTTTCCGCACCTGGACGCTTTTCCAACAAACACCCTGGCCGACGCCGAGCGGTGGGCCGCCGAAATCGGTGTCCCGGCCTACGCCATCGACGAACAGACGGCCATCAAGGTCGTCGACGGCTCGGTCGAGGTGGTCTCCGAAGGGCAATGGAAGAAGTTCGGGTCATAGCAGCGGTTTAGCCGACCACTGCGTCGAGTTGGTCGAGGCGCCCGGTCTCCAGGTGTGCGATGTTGCCGCCGGAGTCCATAGCGGCGTCGAGCAGCATGACGAAGGAAGTGCCGAGCAACGGGACATCGGCCGGATCGTCGGCCAGGCGGAACCGGGGCGTGGACCGTCCGGGCTCGCCGATCTCCACCACCCGGCACAGCACCCAGTAGGTGATCATTGTGGACACGTCGGTCGCCGAGGCGATGGTCCGGCCGTCGGCCAGCTCAATGAGCGTCTCGGTCCACAGGTCCAGGATGTCGGTGTCGATGTAGCGGCGCTCGTTTGCCGGCACCAGCCGCCAGCGGCCGCCGAACAGGGTCGCGGAGCCGCCGCGATGGTAGAGCGCGACGACCTCGGCGGGCGCTTCACCGGGCACGTCCTGCGCCGGGGTGGTGTCGTGCTCACGCACGATCCGGTCGATCACGTCGTCGATCTCGATGACCGCGGGCGCCACGTGCCACGCGGCGACCGGCCGCAGCGCGCCGTCGGGGTCCTGGGCGACGCCGACGAGGCCGGCGTACAGGGCCACCACCGGCCGAGGCCCGGACGAATTCGTCAGCGATCGGCGCGAGCGATCGGCACCACGTCTCCGGGCCAAAGCCGGCGATAGCGTCGGTCGGGGTCGATGATCTCGGCGGCGAGCAGCTTGGTGAACAACTCGGTCGTGTGCGCCCATGAGGCGGTGTCGTGCGGCACCGCCCCGTCGATGGTCACGGTAAGTCGCTTCTTGCCGGTGTGGCGGACCAGCCGCGGGCGCAGCTGCTCGGCGTGCAGCCGGACGTGCTGGGCGACGCCGTGCGCGATGGTCAGCCACACCGCGTCGGGTGACAGCACCAGCGGCCGATGGTCGGCGAACGCCCGGGCGACAGCGCTGAGCAGCGGGTGTACACCGTCTGGTTCGAGCAGCGGCAGCGCCGGGTCACCACCGAACGCCAGGGCATCAGGAAACAGCCCGCCAAGCGGCCGCGTCGGCAGCGGCGCGCCAGCGGGCGTCACATCATCGACCGGAAAGGTGGTCATGCCCGAACCATAACCACCGACCGCGCACCGCACTGCCCCGCTGCTACGCGGCGACCGCGCCGACCATGGCGGTCGAAACCTTTGCGCTACAGCGCCTGAACGTCGCCCCTGGGTTCGGGGAGTCCCAAAAACCCCGTCATGGTGATCGACACGACAGACATGCGTTGAGCATGACCGACATCGTGCCTCGGCTGCTCGGTCCCTGGGTGAAGCATCCGGACCGCACCCCCGACGACAAGGGCTGACGAAGGGGTACTCGCTCATGCCGCGGTCCGGGTGGCTCCGTACCGGCCGCCGGGCGCGCCAGACTGCCGTGCAGCAGGCTGGTCGTCACGCCGGCGCGTGCTGCTTGAGGAACGCCTCGATCAGCTCGGTGACTTTCGTCGCCTGACCTCCGGCCAGCAGACCCGTCCCGTGCTCGGCGCCGATGGCGATGAAGACCTGATGCGGTACCGCCTTCGGCGCAGCCGCATCGAACTGCTGCGCGGCGTCGGCGAACGGGTGGTCGTTCTCGGCGGCCAGAAAGAGTGCAGGCGAGGCGAGGCGCGGCACCGCGTCCTCGGCCGAGACACCGCCGAACACCACCGGCGCCGACAGCGACACGACCGCTACCGGCTTGGGGGTCAGCGTGACGGCGGCGGCGAGCGACGCGGCCGCGCCCTTTGAGGCGCCCATCAGCACCACGTCGGCGACCCCGCTCGTGCGCAGGTGGGTGGCCGCGGCCACTACGTCGTCGTCCAGGCGGTCGTCGCCCTGGTGCGGGCCGGAGTCGCCGTCGCCGCCGAAGTCGAACGCGAGCACCCGATACCCGAGGGTGGCGAGGCGTTGGCCGAACGGCAGCCACTCGCACAGGTTCGAGCCGTTCTGGTGAGCGAGCACGATGCCCTTCGAACCGGTCCCGAGCTCGACGCCCGCCAGCCGGGTGCCCGCCGGGGTGGCGAACCCGACCCGCTTGCCGCGGTCCGCGGCGTCGGCGCAATGGGACCCGGCCTGCGGGCCCTCCGACGGCGGCGCCGGGTCGGGGGAGCCGCCCGAGCAGGCGGTGAGCATCAGGGTCAGGCAGAGTGCCGCGACTCGGCGCATGAGGGCCTCCTTGGGAGCGCTCCCGGGAGCATAGCGGGGTCGCTCCGCTCGCGTTGTCCCGTCGCCTGGTGAAGCCGGCCGATCGCACCGATACCGCTCGGGGATTGTTCAGGTCACTGGCTACGTTCGTCGAGCAGTGGGTTCGAAGTGGACTCGGGCGCGTTCCCTGCCACGCTGATGTGAGACAGCGAGGGGGATCGACGCGACACGCCGACTGCACCAAGCCGGGCAGTACCGCATCCGGTGGGCCCAAGGCCAACCGCAACGCCGCTGCGGTCAGACCACTGCCAAGGCAGCCTGAGCAACCCGGCCAACGTTTCCAGTCGGAGCACGAGAGATCACATGCGGCACCACACCGGCATGGTGTCGGCGCCGGCCGTCCCGATCTCGTACGCACACGTCGCGCCGCTCCTCTGTCCTCGCGGCCGGCGCGGATTAGGGGCGGCGCGTATTATGAAATGCGGCGATCCGCCACCCGTCGTCGCCGTTCACCAGGACATACGTCTGCACCGCCACGTGCCCCTCGCGGCCCGTCGTGTCGACCGCTCCGGTGGCTTCTGCGCCCGGGGTGACGGCTCCAGTGGTGACCATTACGGCGACGTCGGCCTGGAGAAACCGCACCGGCTCGCTCATGTCGACGGTCATGCGGGAACCCGCCAGCGGACCGGCGAACAGGTGCCGATGCGCCGCCTCGATGGCCCGCCGCCCGTACCCGTATTCGCCGTTCCAGGCCACGAAACTCGCGTCGTGCGTGAACAACGCCGCGTACGCGGTCGCGTCCCCACGGTTCCAGGCGTCCCGCACCGCCCCGCCGACCTGACGTACTGCCCGTTCGTCGTACACGTGCCACCTCCCCGTCATCGCCATTCTTATGCTTCGCCTAAACTTATGTCAAGCATAAGTCGGTGTAGGCTGTGACCCGTGACGAAGGGACTGCGCGAGCGCCGCAAGGAGGCCACCCGCCTCGCTATCGCCGCCGCGGCCATGGCTCTGTTCGAGGTGGAAGGCTTCGACAAGGTGACCATCCCGCAGATTGCCGCTGCCGCGGGTGTGTCCAAAATGACGGTCACGAACTACTTCCCGCGCAAGGAGGACCTCGTCTTCGACCACGCCGAGGCCACCATCAACAGCCTCGCCGAGGCCGTCATCACCCGCCCACGCGGCGAAACGCCCCTCGCCGCTCTCCGCCGCGACTACGCCACCCGCCTGGCCGCGGGCGACGTCACCCTCGGCCCCCCGACGGAGTCGTTCGCCCGCCTGGTCCACTCCAGCCACTCCCTGACTGCCCGCGGCCGCGACATAACCGACCGTCGCGAACAGGCCCTCGCCGACGCCCTGGCCAGCGAGTCCACCGCCAACGACCCGTACCCCCGCATAGTCGCAGCCCAACTGGCGTCGATTCACCGCGTCCTGTTCGAGTACAGCGTCACCCTTCTCCTGCGCGGCGCCAAGCCCCCCGCCATCCGCCGTTCCCTGTCGACCGCGGCCGAGAAAGCCTTCACAGCGCTGGAACCGTCCCTCGGCACGTACGCTCGCCGCCCCTGATCCGTCCGCCTTCGCAGTCCACGCCCCGACGCTCGCCGCCGACACCGATTGTCCACAGTGGATAACCAGCTCGGTCAAGATCACGTTCACCGATCTGCCGCGAGTCTCGCGCGGCGGTCGCCCCTAAAGATCGGCACGCTCCGTGTCTCCACGCCGTCGAGGGTCGGCTCACTCTCGTGGCCGATGACAGCGCAGTGCCGGACGGCTGGCCAGGCTCGGCGATGGTGGTGCCATTGATCATCCGGCACCGCTGGTAGGGCCACCAGCCGCGAGTTCCCCCCACGCCGGCAAGGTCGCCCGGCGCCTCCGCCACGCCGGCCAGGCCCAGCACCGGTTATCCAGCTGCACGGCGGCCATAGCGGTGAGGGTCACTGTGCTGCAGAACAGCCCGGGTTGTGCGCGGATCCGCTTAAATGTTGAAGGTGTAGCAGCCGCGCAGGATGCTGACCTCATCGTCGGACTCGGGCCAGGCGATCAGCGGATGAGCGTCCACGTCGAGGTCGGCGGGCCAGCCGGTCCACACCGGGTCGATGCTCAGCTCGGCCGCGACCTGCGGCGCACCGCATTCGCCGACGAAGTCCCAGAAGTCATCGGCGTTCTCGGCATCGAGTCGCTCCGGCGGGCCGGTGAAGCCGAGCCGCCGCAGGGTGCGCAGTTCGATCGGCAGCGGCTCACCGCTCGCCGTTTCCGGTTTCTCGCTGCTGAAACGGCGCACGATCCGCCCCCGTGAGCCGACCAGCCAGGCGTCGCCGTCGCCTTGGCTGCCGTAGAAGTAGGCCTGCGCGTCGCCGTACACCGAACTCAGGTCTTGAATCCACGTTTCGACCCGGGGCTCGTTGTCGGGGTCGCAACTCGGGCCGGATACCACGGTCCAGCCGTTGAGCCGAGGTGAGATGAACACGTGCCGCCAGGTGCGCGAGCGGTCGGGCCCGCCGTGCCCCAGGTGGGCGACAAGCGTCTCGCCCAAGCCGTACGTGGCGGGCACCGACCGGCTCAGCCCGAGGATCCGCATGATCCCCTGCTGGTCGCCGCCACGGACCGCCAACCACGCGTTGAAGCAGCCGTCGAGTGTGTGCGGCCGGTCGCTGGGCATCTTGATCCTGATGAGCCGCCGCAGGACGGCCAGATCGGCGGGTTCGAGCGCCTTCTCGCCACCGAGGTGCAGCAACGCGAGCAGCGCGGCCCGCCGAGCGCGCGCGGGACCGCGGCGGCGGATCACGCGCAGCCCCGGCAGCATCGATGCGTCCACACCCCGGAAGCCCACCGTCGCGGCGTCGGTCACCAGGTCCGCGAGACTCACGCCGGACACGATAGCCCTGTCGACCTCCGGGGTTACCCGCGGCCACTGTGCCACCGTCGCCGGTTTGCGGCACGCGGTAGCGCATCGGCTCCACCGCACCCCGGGACGCATGCCGCCCCGATGCGCGCCTCCCAGGACCCCCTCGGCGTCGGGCCAACGCGCGCAAAAGGGCAGTGCCGAACTGGCGTGGCGCCCGCGCATCTCGTGCGCCGGCTGCCGCGGCGCAGCCGGCACATCCCTTGATCAGGTGCGCGGATTTGCCGCGGCCCGCGTACTGAAAGGCATCGCGGCCGTCTGCGATGTCGGCGTTCGCCCGGAGGTGCGTCAGTTGGCCGGCACCGCGCCGCCCGCCTGCCAGGTGTTCCAGGGCACGTTCCAGTCGCCGTACCCGTCCCAGGTCGGCATCGTCGGGCCGCCGGTGTTGGTGTAGGTAATCGGGTCGCCGACCTGGGCGAAGTCGAAGTACGCCTTGGCATTTGCCTCGGTCAGATTGGTGCAGCCGTGGGAGGTGCTGCGCTGGCCGATGTTGCCGCCGTTCCAGCTGGCCGAGTGGACGTACTCGCCGGAGTTGGTGACCCGTACCGACCACGGCACCTGCTCGTCATAGCCGTCGCCGACCATGTGTTCGACCGCCTTCTTCTCCATGACGACCTTCGTGCCGTTGAACGTGGGGGTACTCGCCTTGCCCAGCGACACCGGGAAGTCGAAGACCTGCTTGCCGTCGGAGGTCACGACCATCCGCAGGGTCTTGCCGTCGACCTTGCCGACGTTCGCCGGCCCGGTCTTCATGTCGAGGGTCAGGCTGTTGTCGTACACCAGCCCGGCCCCGCCCGACTTACCCTTCGTGTCGAGGTTCATGGCGACCTCGGCGTGCGCCGGCCAGAACTCGGCCGGGCGGTAGTGCGCCTCGATCGGGTAGCCGGCGTAGATCGTGGACTTCTGGAAGTACCACGCGCCCTGGGCCGGCGCCCCGTTGACGGTGACCTGGGTCGCCGCGTCGAAGTCCTTGGCGCTGGTGATCGACGCCGACAGGTACGCGATGATCGGCATGCCCACCCCGTACGTCGCCCCGTCCTTCTCGTACAACCGCACGTGCACCGGCTTACCGCTCGGCGCCGGCGACACCGACGGCGACGCGCCCCCGGCCGGCTGCTGACCCGACGACGGCGCCGCCGACCACGAGGCCTGCGGCGCGGAGCTCCCGCCGCACGCCGTCAACCCGAGACCAAGACCGACCAGCAGCGCCGCCACCCGCACACGGTGAGAAGATCGCATAACCACGACGATGCCCCTTATGCACGCCCACCGCCACCGCTGTCCGGCTCGACCACATCACAATCGGCCGGATCGAACCCCACTGCACTGTCAGCACGCGGAATGTCCCTTGCAGCCTTCACCCTCAGCGCGGCCGGCGACGGCTTCGATGCAGCGGCAAGCCTGATCAGCTGCACGCTCATGCCGCTGTCCGCGCGCGCTGGCCCGACCGCACATGGTCACTCCGCGTGGGTTTCAGTCCTCGTGGAGTGACCGTGTGCTGCGTCCGGAGAAGGTTCCACCGCCAGGCCCCTCGATGGCAGTGTAAGCGCCATGTCGCGCATCGTGTCTCGTGTCATCACCGCCACCATCCCGGCCCGGCCAGCGGTCGTCCGTGCCTGGTACCTCGACCTGACCAACCTGCGCCGGGTCCACCCGCTGATCGTCGCAGTGCGCCAGGTCGGCACCACCCTCGCAGCGGACGGTACCGCGATCACCGACTACCTCGTCACCGACCGGATGGTCGTGGCGGGCCTGCGGATCCGATTCACCTACCGGGTACGGATTTCCGCGTCACCCGACGGTCCGATCGCCACGCTCGCGCGTCAGGCGCCGCGAATCCGGCTGGTCGGACAGGTGACGTTCATCCCGACCGGCGACGCGACCACCATCCAGGAAACGCTGACCATCCATGCGCCATGGCCGCTGCGGCGGTTCGTGGCCACCGAAGCCGAACAAGCACACACCCGGATGTTCGCCGCCATGGCCGCGATGTTCACCACCGGAGCAGGCTTGTAGGCCCTGTCATCCGGCAGGCCGACCTGACTGAGGCGGACAGTACTCGTCGCGTACCCAACGGCTCCCGATCGATGATCGGCTGGTACCCGGCGAGTGGCTCGATGCTCGCGAACCACTCCCGGCGTGCGCCGCGCCGCGTGAGTGTCAGCCACAGCGGTCGTTGACGAACGAGTCGCGTGACACGACCTTGGAGCGGTCGTAGTCAACCGCGGACAGCACCTGGCCCGGGCCGATCTTGGTCAGGTCCTCGGTGGTGAAGCTGACCGCGGGCGCGCTCGAACCTTCGGGGCCACCGTCCGATGAGTCGAGGGTGTAGTGGTGGCCGGGTTCGATCGACGTCAGCGGTACGACCTTGAAGCTGTACGGGCTGGCGCCGACGACCTCCTCCTGGCTGGAGGTGATCTTCCAGCCGGGTCGCTCGGCTCCGAGCAGCTCCACCTCGACGTCCTGCGTCTGGTCCGGCAGCGTGACCGTGACGGACCACACGTGAAAGTCATCGTCCATGGTGTTGCCGCCGAGGTACACCTTGACGTCAACTGTTGATCGCCCGCACGCGGCGACGACCGCCGTCGGGCGGCCATCGATCACGGCCAAGGCCGCGTACTGCACGGGATCCGGGCCAAAGGGTGCAAGGTAACAGGCGCCCGTCGATATCATTGCCATGAGCACCGCCACCGCCACGGCGAGCGAACGCGTCATGGTGGAATCCTCGGCGATCGGCATTACGCACCGATCACGCGCAGGCGTCGATGCGTTACTCGGCGGACCTGCCGGGAAGCCGCACCGTCAGCCGGCCGCGGCCAGGCGGTCCACCGCCTCAGCGATCAGCGTCTCGGTCTCCTTGTCGGAGAACACGCCCGGCAGCGTCAGCCGCTCCAGGATCAGCCAGTTCAGCGCCAGGTACAGCAGCCTGACCGTGGTCGCGTCGCCGGGGTGCCCGGCCGCCCGGTGGAACGCGATGTTGCCGTCCAGGTCGGAGCGGATCATGCCGGTGAGGACGCTGCGCAGCTGCGGGCGGCGGATGGCCTCCAGCCGCAGTTCCACGAGCGCGAGGTAGCCGCTCGGGAAGGCCGACATGCGCTGGACCAGCTCCCGCATCAGCGCGGCGAGCTTGGCCCGGTCGGCCGGGCCCGCCTGCGCCTCGGCGAACTGCTCGTCGCTGGGCCGCAGCCGCTCGTAGACCCGGCCGCCGACCTGGTTGATCAGATCGTCGCGGCTGGCGAAGTAGTTCGACGCCGTGCCGTTCGGCACGCCCGCCTCCGCGTCGACCGCCCGGAACGTGAGGCCACGTGAGCCCTCCCGCGCGAGGACCTCGATGGCCGCGTCGAGCAGCGCCGCGCGCCGCTCCGGATTCTGCCGCACCACAGCAACCCCCTCTTGACACCACTGCAAGTGTAGTACTACCTTCAGATCACTACAGATATAGCACTACAGATGGAGTTTTTGGAATGCGAAGCCTCACCTACTACATCGGCACCACCATCGACGGCTTCATCGCCGGTCCGGGCGGCGAGTTCGACTTCCTCCCGCTCGCCGAGGACGTCCTGGCCTACATCGGCGAGGAGTACCCGGAGACCCTGCCCACCCACGCACGCGGGCACTTCGGGCTCGCCGACGCACCGAACCGGCGCTTCGACACCGTGGTGATGGGCCGCGGCACCTACGAGCCGGGCCTGGCGATCGGCGCGACCAGCCCGTACCGGCACCTCCGGCAGTACGTGGTGTCCGGGACCATCGCGGAGATCGCCGACCCCGAGGTGGCACTGGTGCCGGACGACCCGGTCGGCCTGGTCCGGCGCCTGAAAAAGGAGGACGGCCTCGGCATCTGGCTGTGCGGCGGCGGACAACTCGCGGGCGCGCTCCTGCCCGAGATCGACGAGCTGGTGATCAAGCAGTACCCCATCGTCGCCGGTGCCGGCATCCCGATGCTTGCCGGCGCGTTCCGGCCAACCCCGTTCACGCTGACGGGCAGCCGGACCTTCGCGAGCGGGGCCGCCGTCCTGACGTACACAAGGACGTGATCGGCAAGAAACCCGGCGACATCGGCGGTCGTCCGCCGCGATAATGGCCGACGTGGAGGAGGTCGAGGTCGTCGTCGCCCATAACGAGCGCGCGACCCTGCGCGTCGGTGACGTGTTCCTGAAGATCGACGCCGATCAGACGCGCACCGACGTCGAGGTCGAGGCGATGGCCATGGCGCCGATCCCGACTCCGGAGGTCCTGTGGCGCAAGCCGCCCGCGCTCGCGCTCGCCGCCCTCCCAGGGACCGCACTCGGCCGCCTCGGCGAGCCGTCGACCGCGTCGCCGGCGGCGTGGGCCGCGGCGGGTGCCGCCGCACGGATGCTGCACGACGCGCCGCTGCCGCCATGGCCCGGCCGGAGCGTCGACGAGATCGCATCGGACCTCGACAGCGAATGCGAGTGGCTCGTCACGAACGGCGTCCTTCCGGCTGACCTGGTCTCGCGCAACCGCCGGATCGCCGAGGCGGCGCTCCGGCCGTGGACACCGGTGTTCGTGCACGGCGACCTGCAGCTCAGCCACGTCTTCGTCGACGGTGACGAGATCACCGGCGTGGTCGACTGGTCCGAGGCGGCCCAGGGCGACGCCCTGTTCGATCTCGCCATCCTGACGCTCGGACACGAGGAGCACCTTGACGACGTCGTCGCCGGCTACGGCACCGACGTCGACCTCGACGTGATCCGCGCGTGGTGGTCGCTGCGAAGCCTGCAGGCGGTCCGGTGGCTGGTCGAGCACGGCTTCGACCCGTTCTCGCCGGGCTGCGAGGTCGACGTGCTGAGATCCCGGATGTAAGGCCGCACGAGCCCGGGAACAGCCTTCGGTCACGGCGGCGGGGCCGCGATGACGCGCATCGACCAATGTGCCGTTCGTACCCTCATATGCCTTGTCGCCGCGGCCGGAATGGCGCGAGGGTAGCGCGGACCTGGTCGCCCGCGCCCCAGTCGTCGTCGAGCTGGGCCAGCACGGCGAGGTGCTGGCGTAACTGCACGATCGGCATGCGGGACTGCCAGCCGGCATCGAGCGAGGTCAGCTCCGCATAGACCGCGAAGAACCGTTGCGCCTCGGGCGGTGGCGCGGTGGACCAGACGTGGGCGAGGTCGACCTCCGCCCACATGTACGACACGGCCGGGTCGATCAGCGCGGGCCGGCCGTTCGCGGCGGCCAGGACGTTCGAGGCCCACAGATCGCCGTGGGTCAGGCAGGCCGGCCGGTCCGGCAGCAGGTCGGGCAGCCGGTCACACAGTCGCTCCAGCGCCCGGCGGTCATCGGCGTCGAGTGCCGCATCGACGCGGGGCTGCCCGAGCCACCGCAGCAGCCGGTGCTGTGCGAAGAACGCGAAGCCGTCGTCCTCCCAGGTGTTGCGCTGCCGGCGGCGGCCCAGCCAGTTGTCGCGGTGCCAGCCGAAGCGCGGATGGGTCGTACTCGTATGCAGGCCCGCAAGCGCGTGCGCGAGCTGTTCCCAGAAGGTCTCGCTGGACGGCCTCGGCCGCAGCACCTGCAGCACCAGCAGTTCCCGGTTCGCCAGGATCACCTCGGGCGTCGCCATGCCGCCGAGCTCGCGCAGCGCGGCCAGCCCTTCGGCCTCCGCGACGAAGACGTCGTCGGCCGGCGGCTCGGTGAAGGCCTTGACGAACACCGGCGGCGCATCGCGGCGGACGGCTATGCCGGCGAGCGCCGCGAACCCACCGGTGGCCGGCTCCACCGTGACAACGTCGTCCATCCCCGCCCGGTACAGGCACTCCAGCAGGAACATCGTCGACCCCCGAGCCTCAAACCTGGCAGTCACCGCTGCGCATTCGCGTTGCTTCGGTCAGATCCTGCAGGGCCGCCTCGAAGCGCTCCACACCTTACGCTCGCCGCCGGCATCGACGCTGCGGCGGAGCAGCGCCACCACGTCCCGGTCCGCCACCGTCACGGCGCAAACGGATCCCAGTGGGTGGCGTAGCGGAGCAGGGACAGCGCCAGGTCGGGGTTCGCGGCCGCCCATTGCGTCGATCGGCAAATACGTAGCGAGTTGGTGCGCGTGTGTGGACACTGCACCGATGACCGGTTCAGCACCGCCTCAACTGCTTCGACCCCGTGCCCTGAGGCCCGGTGATCTCGTCGTTATCGCAGCGCTGTCCGGGCCGCTCCCTGCCGCTTACGAGCCCAATGTCGAGCAGGCGGTGGTTGTGCTCGAGCGGATGGGATTCCGCGTGCGTCGGGCACCGCTCCTGGAAGTAGGGCGCCACCATTGGTGGAGCGCGGCCACGCCGGCGGAGATCGCCGCGGAGCTCAACGGTCTGCTGCGGGATGCCGAGGTGCGCGCGATCATCGCCAATGACGGCGGCCAGACGGCGTTCGGCTACCTCGACCTGATCGACGTTGAGGCGATCAAGGCCGACCCCAAGCCGATCCTCGGCTACAGCGACATCTCGCTGCTGCATCTGGCGCTCTACGCACGCACGGGTCTGGTCGGGTTCCATGCTGACATGGCCGTGCCTGGCTTCGGCGGGCACTGGCAGGCCGTGCCGGCGACACGCCGAGCGGAATTCGAGGAACTCTACTCCAGGCTACTGACCGGCACCGAGGCGATCGGTGCGCTGCCGGCGAGCCCGTCGTGGGAGTGCTGGCGCGCCGGTCGCGCCGAGGGCCGGCTGATCGGCGGGGTGATCAATCGCATCGCGCTGGTGCAGGCTACGCGGTTCGCGGTGCCGCTCGAATGGTTCGACGGTGCGGTGCTGTTCTGGGAGGAGATGGGCGGCCAGGCTTCCTACGTCTGGAGCTATCTGCAGGTCCTGCGGCACTGCGGCATTCTCGATCGGATCTCCGGCATGGTCGTGGGCGTTCCGCGCGAGATCATTGGACTTGAGGGGCCCAACCCGTCCCCGACGCTTGCCGAGATCGTCCTCGACGTCCTCGGCGACCGTGACATCCCGGTCCTGGGCAACGTTGAAGTCGGTCATGCCGGCCTGAATCTGCCGATGCCGGTCGGCATCCGCGTCGGCCTTGATGCGCAGCAGCTGACATTTTCCCTACTCGAACCGGCAGTGCAGCCGCTCGCGACCACACCACCGGCCGGCTGGGACCGCAGACATGGCCGCGCGTGAGCCTCCAAGATCAAGATTGACGCAGCGGGCGAGAGCTAGAGGTCGATGACGACCTTGCCGTGTACGTGGCGGGCGGCTTGAAGCTCGACGGCGGCGCGGATCTGCTCGACCGGGAAGCTTGCCGCGATGGGCACACGGACCCGGCCCGCTGCGACCAGGCGAGCAATGTCCTCGATGGCGCCGGGCGCGGCGTTGGCGCCGTTTGCCGGTGTGATGCCGTCGATCTGTGCGGCGATGGTGGTGATGCGCCCGTCCGGAACGCCGAGTTCTCGTGCCGCCTGCGCCGTCTCCGTCCCGTACAGGTCGATGGCCGCGGTGACGCCGGCGGGAGCCAGGGCGCGCAGCCGGTCGACCAGGCCGTCGCCGTAAGCGACCGGCTCGGCCCCGAGGGCACGCAGGGCATCGGCCGACGTCGCCGATCCCGTCCCGATCACTCGTGCGCCCGCAAGGCGGGCGAGCTGCACGGCGAACACGCCGACCCCGCCTCCCGCGCCGCCGATGAGCAGCGTGTCGCCCGGGCCGGGTTTGACGACGGCGAGCGCGGCGGCGGCCGTGCAGCCCCCAATGGCGAGGACGGCGGCCGTGCGGTCGTCGACGCCGTCGGGGGTATGGTGCGCGTCGCCGCCCGCCGCGATGGTCCCGGCCACGTCGATGACGACGTAGTCGGCGACCGCGCGGGAGAGGGCGCCGCCGAACACCCGGTCGCCGGCCGCGAACCCGGTCACGCCGTCACCGACCTGGTCCACGACCCCGGCATAGTCGGTTCCGAAACCGGACGGCAGGCGCAAGCCGAATCGAGCGGCGGTCTCCGCGTCGGAGGTCATGAACCAGTCCATCGGGTTCAGTCCGGCCGCGGTGACTCGCACGCGGATCTGCCCCGGGCCGGCCTGCGGTGCGGGTACCTCGCGGAGGTCCAGGACCTCGGGGCCGCCGAATGACTCGAGCAGGACCGCTCGGCTCGTGGTCGCCGACGTGTTGACGCTCGGGTGTTGCATGCTCACTTGTCTCCTTGGCGGCGAACGAGGGCAACGAGAACCGGACTATGCTCCGTTTACAAGAGCACCGTACCATAACCGGAGCGTGATCCGTTTTGGCAGAGTCAGAAACTCGTGTGCTGCGAGCGGATGCGACACGCAACCGCAGCCAACTCCTCGAAGCCGCGACCCGCGTGTTCGTGTCCACCGGCACCGAACCGTCAATGCGCGCGATCGCACGCGAGGCCGGGGTCGGCATCGCCACGCTCTACCGGCACTTCCCCACCCGCGAGTCTCTCGTCGACGCGGTCTACCGCGATCAGGTCGCGCGGCTCACCGACGGCGCCCGCGAGCTCCTCACCCAGCTTCCCCCGCCCGCGGCGCTGCGCCGCTGGATGGAGCTGTTCGGGGACTGGATCGCAACCAAGAACGGCATGCTCGACACGCTGCTCGCGATGATCGAATCGGGCGAAATCGCCCATGCCCAGACCCAGACCGAGCTCCTCGCGGCCATCGACGAGCTCCTCGACGCCGGCCGTGTGACGGGCGAACTGCGCGCCGACGTCACCGCCGAGGACATCGCCGCCAGCCTCATCGGCATCTTCACCGTAGCCCGCCCGCCCGAGCACGACGCCAGGGCAAGCCGCCTGCTGAACATCCTGATGGACGGCCTGCGATCCAGACCCTGAACCGCGTCGTCACGCCGCCGCCGGCGGCCGGCCTGGTTATGTGGCGGGGCGGATGTTCTGGTTGAGGTGGAAGACGTTGTCGGGGTCGAAACGGGCTTTGAGGGCGGCGAGCCGCCGGTACTTCTGCGCGCCGTAGGCGTCGCGGACACGATCTTCGCCCTCGAGGTCGAGGTTGTTGACGTACACGCCCCGGCCGAAGCGGGCCATCTGGTCGGCGAAGGTTCGGACGCCGCTGCGGCGGGAGTCGTCCTCACCCGGATCGTTCCAGCCGGTGGAGGCCATGAACTCGAACGGGGCACCGCGATGGCCCACCGCGGAGTCGTCTTCCCCGGTCCGGCCGATGGCGCCGCCCCGGGCCTGCAGCGACCCGGCGACAGCTGGGCGGTCGGCGGGCGTTGCGGCGCCGCGAGCAAGGAAGGTCTCGATCGCGGCGTCCGGCAGCTCCCACAGGTAGTGGGACTTCCAGTACCGGCGCACCCCATGGCTCCAGGCGGTGTCGTTGCTGCTCTGCACTTCCAGGTACGGCACCGGGCCGACCGTTTCGGCGAGCGGTCGTGCCAGGCGCCGCAGCTGACGGCCGAGCGCCACGCCCTGCTCGACGTCACCGATGTGCACGAATACGAGGGACACGACGGGCTTGCCGTGGTACTCCTCGGGGAGCGACGAGCCGGGTTCGACGTCCCAGACGGACGCGGCCCAGGTCGTCTCATCGGTCGCCTCGGTGGCGAGTTCGCGAAACGCTTCCAGCACCGTCCGGCCGTTGCCGAGGTCGTAGAAGGCGGCGCCGGTGGTCACCATCGGCCCGACCGCGTGGAGATCGAACTCGAACGAGGTGACAATGCCGAAGTTCCCGCCGCCGCCGCGCAAGGCCCACAGCAGGTCCGCGTCCTGCTCCTCGCCGGCGACCCGCGAGCTGCCGTCGGCCAGGACGACCCGGGCTGAGCGGAGATTGTCGCAGGCGAGGCCGTGCTTGCGGGCGGTCCAGCCGAACCCGCCGCCCAAGGTCAGGCCGGCGACCCCGGTGTGCGAGACAAAGCCGCTGGTGACGGCCAGCCCGTGCCGCTGGGTCTCCCGATCGAGCCCGGAGAGCAGGCTGCCCGCCTGCACCGTGGCCCGCCGGGCATCCGGGTCGACCTGTACGGCCGCCATTCGCGACAGGTCAATGGTGACGGCCCCGTCGGCGACACCAAGACCCGCGATGCTGTGCCCGCCACCGCGCACCGCCACTTCCAGGCCGTGCCGGCGCGCGGCGCGGAGCGCGGCAATGACGTCGCCCGTGTCGGCGCAGCGGGCGATGAGCCCCGGATACCGGTCGATGCTGGCGTTCCACACCCTGCGCGCGGTCTCGTATCGTTCGTGCTGCGGCAGGATGAGGTCTCCGCGGAAGGTGCCGCGAAGCTCCCGGGCCGCCTCGTTCGCCGCCCGGGCATTGTCCGTCACAGGGTCCACCGGCCTGCTCCTTTCCGTAGCCGAGGCACGGACACAGTCTTGGCCGGTCGGCTAAACATGGACTAGACGTCGAGGAGGTTCTGAACGTGGAGTTCCAGATCCTCGGGTCCGTTACGGTGATCGACGACGCGGGGACGACCGTGCCGCTCGGGCCGCCGCGGCAACACGCGCTCCTCGCGGCGCTGCTGCTCCATCCCGGCGACCCGCTGCCGGTCGACCGGCTGATCGGCCTGCTGTGGGGAGAGCATGCGCCCGCCTCCGCGGCGACCATCGTGCATGGTTCGGTGGCCGGCCTTCGGCGGGCTCTGGAGCAGGATTCCGGGGCGAACCAACCACGCGTGCTGGTGACCGGAGCGGGCGGCTACACGCTGCAGGCAGGGCCCGAGCAGGTCGACGCCATGCGCTTCGAACGGCTGGTGGCGGAGGGCCGCAGCCACCTCCGAGACGATCCCCGGCGCGCCTCGCCGCTGCTGGCGCAGGCCCTGTCGTTGTGGCGCGGACCCGCCCTGGCCGGGGTCGACGCACCCTTCGTGCCCAACGCCGCTCACCGGCTCGAGGAGCTTCGTCTCGACGCCCTGGCGGCGCGGGCAGACGCTGATCTCGCCCTCGGCGCGCACGCCGACCTCGTCGGCGAGCTCGCGGCTCTGGTACGGCAGTACCCGTTACGGGAGCGCCTGTGGGCCCAGCTCATGGTCGCGCTCTACCGGTGCGGCCGGCAGGCCGACGCGCTGGCCGCCTACCAGGCGGTGCGTCGTCTCCTCGGCGAGCAGCTCGGTGTCATGCCGGGACCGGAGCTGGACGATCTGCACCGCGCGGTACTGCAACATCACCCTTCCCTCGACCCGCCGGGCGCGGCCCGGGCGCGACCGCCGCTGCCGCGCCCGCTCGGCGTCTTCGTCGCCCGGGAACGGGAGCGCGAGCAGCTCGCCGCCGCCCTCGACGGCCACCGGCTGGTGACCTTGGTCGGCGCGGCAGGCGTCGGGAAGAGCCGCCTCGCCATCGAGGTCGCACGCTCGATGACCCAGCGGTACCCCGCCGGGATCTGGTTCGTCGACCTGGCACCGCTCACGGCGCCGGAGCTCGTGGCGCAGGCGGTGGCCGACGCGCTCGGGGTTCGGGCCGAGCCGGGTGTACTCCTCCTGGACACCGTCACCGCGGCGCTGGGACGCCGTAAAGCGCTGCTGATTCTGGACAACTGCGAGCATCTGCTACCCGCCAGCAGCAGCTTCGCCACCGCCGTAGTGGCGGCCGGCGCAGATCTGCGCGTGCTGGCAACCAGCCGGGAAAGCCTCGGCATACCCGGCGAGGCAATCGTGCCGCTGTCTCCACTGCCGGTGCCCGGTCGGGATACCACGTGGGAGCGTGCAGCCGCCAGCCCGGCGGTGTGGCTGTTCGGCGCGCGAGCCGCGACCGCCCGGCCGGGCTTCCGGGTGACCGAGGCCAACGTCGGTCTGATACGCGACATCTGCCACCGGCTCGACGGGATGCCACTGGCCATCGAGCTGGCGGCGAGCCGGGTCGCGACGCTTCCCCTGCGCCAGATCGCCGACCGGCTCGACCACCAGTTCCGGCTCCTGGACGCCCGACATGAGGACGCCACCGACCGGCATCGCGGTCTGGACACCGCCCTGCGGTGGAGCTACGACCTGCTCAGCGAGCCCGAGCAGTTGCTGTTCGAGCGGCTGTCGGTGTTCGCCGGCGGGTTCACGCTGGGCACCGCCGAAATGATCGTGGACGATGTACACCTGCCGAGGCGCAGCATCGCCGCGCTGCTGTCCCGGCTCGTGTCGCGGTCACTGGTCCAGCTGGAGCAGATCGCGTCCGAGCGCAGCCGCTACCGGATGCTGGAGCCGCTGCGCGAATACGCGCAGGCCCGGCGCGACAAAGGCGAGGTCGCGACGACAGCCGAACGCCACGCGCGGCACTACCTTGCCTGGATCGAGCAGACCGAGCCGTACTTGTACCAGGCCGGCTCCATGCCATGGCTCGAACAGATCCGTGAGGAGAACGAGAACCTGCGCGCCGCCCTGCAGTGGGCGTTCGGCCCGGACGGCGACGCGCAGCTCGGCGCTCGGATGGCGGCGCTGCTCTGGCACCCGTGGGACCTAGCAGGCGCTCGCACCGAGGGACTGCACTGGATCGACGCCGGGCTGGGCGTGGTGTCCGGCTCCGAGCCCGGGCGACGAATGCGGCTGCTGGCGGCGGCAACCCTGCTCCGCCTCGGGCTGGGCGAGATCGACACCGCTCACGCACTCGCCGCCGAGCAACTCCGGCTCGCCCGCAGCCACGCCGACCGGCAATGGGAAGGCGACGCGCTGACCCGGCTGGGGATGATCGCCTGGACGCGAGGCGACCTGCCAGCGGCTACCGCCCATCTCGAACACGCCGTCGACGCGCTGCGCGCAGCACGGGACCGGTGGCGCGAGGCCATCGCGCTGGCGCACCTGGCCCGAGTACGACGCGATGCGCCCCAACTGCCCGCCGCACAGTCGGCCGCGGAGGCGGCGCTGGCCGTCGCGCGGCGCGTCGGCGAAGACACCGCGCTCGGCTTCTCCCTCGACATCCTCGGCTCCATCATGCAGCAACGCGGCCGACCCGACCGGGCGGGAGATCTCGCCGAGGAGGCCCTCGCCCGCTACCGCGCGATCGGCTACCGGGAAGGTGAGGCATCGGCCCTGCAGGCGGCCGGCCGGCTGCTGCTGGACCGCGGCGACCGGGACGCCGCCCGGCACACCTTCTGCAATGCGCTCGAGCTCTGCATGCGCTTCGGGCACCGTGGTGGGATCGCCGCCAGCCTGGACGGTCTGGCGCGCACCGCACTCGCCGGCGGCGAGGACGTGCAGGCCGCGGTCTTGGTCGGGGCGGCAGCCGCACAACGCAACCTGCTCGGCGAGTCGCCGCCGGCCGCGAAGCGACAGACCCAGGAAACGGTTTGGACCCGGCTGCTCGCCGGCCTGGGCGCCGAGGAACTCCAGCGGGCCACCCGGCGCGGAGCCGACGCCAACCTGGAGGACCTCATCCAAGCGCAGCGCGCAGCCCCGGTCGGCACCGCCACCCCGGCCGGGCCGCCGTCGAGACGGACCGCGCCCACCGTCGTGTACATCGCCAGCGCCGACCCCGCCGCACTGGCCGCGCTGCTCGACGTCGCGGCAGCCGACGCCTTGACCCGATGGCTTGACCGCACCCTGCGGTCGATCTGCGGCGAGCACGGAGCGGACGGGATCAACCAACAGGGCGAGACCTACCTCGCGACCTTCGCGGACGCCGCTGTCGCACTCAACTGCGCGTGCCACGTCCAGCGCGCCTTGGCCGATCACCGTCGAGACCACGGCTTCGCACCCCGGGTCCGCATCGCCGTACACACCGCACGCGGCCCCGAACAGGCCGACGCCGCCACCCGCCTCGCCACGCAGATCGGCGCGGAAGCGGCCAACGGCGAAGTCCTGGCCACCCGACCCGCGATCGAAGCCGCCACCGACGCTTTCGCCGCATCGGCCCTCCAGCCAATCGAGCTGGCCGGGGTGTCCGGCCCGGTTGAGGTCACGTCCATCGACTGGCGGTGACACCAGGGTTCTGTCAGCCAACCAGCCCGCCTCGGCCGGGGTCGGATGGGGCCCGCCCGGCGTCGTCGGGCGAGCACTCGAAGACCCCCGGCGGCCGGTTTGGGGTGGCCGTTTCGTGGTAGAGGCGTACGGTCCCAGTACCCGGCAACCGGGAGGATCGCCATGCCGCAGACCCGGGAACTCCTCAACAGCGTCGCGATGAGCTTCCGGCCCGAAGTGACCAGCGAGCGCCTGGCCTCGGCGATCGACGCCATGCTGGAGTGTGAGGAGGCCGTCACCGCCTGCGCGGCGGCGATGGTCGGCGAGGACGACGTACGCGACCTGCAGGACGCAATCATCCGCGACCTGAACTGCTCGGACACGGTTGCGACGACCCGCCGCCTGATCAGCCGCGGCAGCGACGTGGCGCTGCTCAGCGCGCAACTGGAGGCCTGCGTGATCGCCTGCGAGCACAGCGCCGAACTCTGCGCCAAGCACGCCCACCATCACGAGCACTGCCGGATCTGCTCGCAGGCAACCCTCAGGTGCGCCGAGGCCTGCCGGCAGATGCTGCACGGCCTGCACGGCTGACGTTCACGTCCGCAACGCTGCGGCGTACCTCGCGCTGGTCTCGGGGCTGCGCCGGGGCGCCACGCTGCGCGGGTCCTCCGCCACGTACACCAGTACCGGCAGTGCCGTGTCCGTCGCGGTGGCGAGCGCGTCCTCGAGCTCCTCCGCAGACTCGACGGCGAACCCCTGGCCGTAGCCGAGCGCCGCGGCGCAGGCAGACACGTCCTGCGGCCCGCCACGCCTGGGAACCGTCTGGCCGCCGGTGCTGGCGTACACGCCGTTGGCGCTCACCACGTGGATGATGGGCAGCTGCTGGAAGGCGATGAACTGCGCACACGACCACCCCATGAGGTGGTTGCCGTCGCCCTCCAGGACAACCGCCCGGGACGACGCGCCGGCGAGCACGAACCCGGCCGCGACCGCGCCGGCAAGGCCCATTCCGCCCTGCAGCGGCAGCGCCCGGGCCTCGCCCGGCTCCACCATGGCCATCACCTCGCGGGCGAGGTAGCCGTTGCCCACGAACAGGGGCCAGCCGCGGGCGCGCGCACAGGTCACGATCCGCGAGGCGATCTCGCCGCGGTACATCATGCGTGACCCGGCCGGACGAGGAGGGCGCGGTGCCGGCCGGCCGCGACGCAGTCGTCGTACCACCGTCGCATGGCGGTGGGGTCGACCTTCGCGTCGTGCTCGACGATCTGGTACGAGATGCCCAGCGCGAGCATGAACTGGACCGTCCGTTCACCGGTGACGACGTGATGGCTCAGCCGGTCGTCCCCGGTTCCCGCCCAGCCGACCACGAGGAACACGGCGACGCCGATGTCCCGCGCCAGCGAGAGCAGCGCGTCGCCACACGTGAACAGCCCGGCGTTCTTCAGGTACACGAACGGGTTCCGCCCGCCGAGCGCAAGTCCACATGCGACTCCCACCGCGGCGTCCTCGCGGGGCGCCGTGTACACCGGCATCGAGGACCCCACTGCGGCCATGAGCCTCGAAAGGTGGGAGTCCGGCACGCCGACGGCAACATCGAGTCCCAGCGCCGCCGGCAACTCGTGCAGCGCGACCCTCGTATCCATGTCGCGGTCCCGGTCGCTCGTGGCGTCTTCAGGCCGCCACGACGCCCGGCTCACCCGACAGGCGAAGGATCTCCTGGATCGGGACGAGACCGGTCAGCGCCGACAGCTGACCGCCGCGCCGCAGCTGCGCGGCGAGCCGGGTCATGGTGGCGAGCGCGCCGCGCAGGAGGTGGTTCGCGTAGACCACCATGCCGTATCCGGCGTCCCCGAGCTCGTCGAGGGTGACGTTGGTGTAGGCGGTCGGGATCGACGCCAACCGGGCCGGGCCGGTCCACTTCTTCGCGATCTCCCACAGCTCGGTGACCTCGCCCCCGTTGGAATGCACGACGACGATGTCCGCACCGGCCTCCGCGTACGACTGGGCCCGCTCGATCGCGTCGTCGAGCGGGAGTCCGGCGATCAGCGCTTCGGTCCGCGCGACGATCACGAAGTCGTCGCCGGTGGCCGCTCGGGCCCGTGCCACCCGGCCCGCGAAGGCCTCGCGGCTCTCCAGCGACCGGTCGACGGACTTGATGAGGCTGTTGCGCTTCGGGAAGGCGCTGTCCTCGATGCACATGCCGGTCACGCCGCCGAGGTGGAGCTCGCGCGCGACCCGGGCGGCGGCGAGGTCGGTGCCGTATCCGTTGTCGCAGTCCACGACGACGGGCAGCGTGGTCGCGGACCGGATCGTCTGCGCGACGTCGATCATCTCCTTGGCGCCGAGCAGGTTGCGGTCCGGGATGCCCTTGGTCGCCGAGATCTCCAGGCTGCTGACCCAGCATCCGTCGAAGCCCGCCTCCTCGGCGATCCGGGCAACCGCCGCGTTGTGCGTCCCGACCAGCAACACCGGCGCGGACCGCTCCCCCGGCGGCAGAAGCCTCTGCCGGCGCGCCTGATACTCAGCTACCATCATCGGTCCCGTCCCGAGGTCCACGCCGCTGCGCTGAACATATGGCGGACTCTACAAGGGACAGTGCGGTTTTCGGCGTCGCGCGACCGGAATCCAATCAATGACGATCAATCATGCCGCTCAGGCGCGCCCGAGCGCGTGGTCGGCGAGCATCCGGTTGTGCCCGCGCCAGAACAGCACCCTGCCCTGGCCCATCATCCGCTGCGCCAACGCGCGGGCCGCGCCGGCCACCACGCTGTCGCCCAGCACCGCGACCATCTCGTCGTACGGCCCGCGCACCATCATCTGGTCGTCGCCCGCGCCGTAGAAGTCCGAGTCGACGAACTGCAGGTGCGGGTACCGCTGCTGGGCGACCTCGCGCTCGCCGAACCCCTCCTCCAGCGTGGAGCGTTCGACGATCATCAGCGCGTCGACCGGCGACGCGGCGACCTTCGGCAGGACGCGGTAGATCACCAGGATGTCGGTGGCCCGCATGGTCAGCGCCGACAGCCGGCCCGGTGTCGTGCCCGGCAGGCACGACAGCGCCCAGAACTCGCCCTCGGTGGCGGCGGCGTCGGTAATGGCCGCGGCAACGTAGGCGGCGGCGACCTCGACGACGGGTGTGAAGAACCTGCCGGCGGCCAGCCGGTCGTACTTCTGCATCTTGGTCACGTCGCCGTGACCGCGGGACGCTGCGGGCATCCGCTCCACTCCTGTGCTAGGTCGGATCCACATCGAGCACGTACGCCTGCGCCAGTTCCTGCACCCGTTTGTACACCAGTTCCTCGTCGGCCACCGCGAGGTACACCAGGCCGGTGGTCGACGCCGAGTGCAGCCGGGTGCCGATGACGTCGCCCGGTCCGACGGTCATCGACAGCCGCACGACGTCCGGGACCCGCGCCAGCTCATCCGGACCGGAGATCCGGACCACCCGGCCGGGGCGCACCGGCAGGTCACAGTTGACGATGATGTCGTCGCGCAACCGGCGGGCCGGCGTCGGCATCGACGGGCGCCGGCCGAGGGCGGTCTCCATGAAGACCCGCCACAGGTCCACCCCGTACTGCAGCTCGATCGCCTCGACGATGCCGCCTCCCGCGGGCCGGCAGGCGATCTCACCCACCAGGAATCCGTCGGCGGTCTTGAACAGCTCGAGATGGGTGACACCGCTGCGCAGTCCGAGCGCGCGCACGACGCGCTCGTGCAGCGCGACGATCGGGTGGGCGTCGGGATGCCAGTCGGGCAGCAGGTAGGAGCCCGTGAAGGCATCGATGTTTCCGAGCAGTGGCATGAAGTACCGCGACGCGGCAGCGAACTCGACGCGACCATTGTGGACGACGCCGTCGCAGTGGTACTCACCCTCCATGTCGACGAACCGTTCGACCACCAGCGGGCAATTCGCATGCCGGAGACCGTCGCAGGCGGCCGAGTCCCGGATGGCCGCCCACGCGGCCGGCGACGGCACCGCGAACGTGTTCATCGACCCGGTTCCCAGCGCGGGCTTGACGACGACGGGCCAGCCCAGGCCGGCCGCCGCGGCGGGAACTGCGGACAGGTCCGCCACGACGCGATGGGGCGCCACCGCGATTCCCTGCGCGGCCAGGGCGGCCTTCATCACCGGTTTGTTGGAGAACAGGTTCGCCGTGTCGAAGCGTATCCCCGGCAGCCCGAGGAACGACCGCAGATAGCCGCCGGCCTGCTGGCTGCGCTCGGACGGCGCGACCACGTAGTCGATCGGCGCGGCGGCCTGCAACGCCAGTGCTGTGCGCTGGACCGCCGACAGGTCGCCGATGTCGGTCACGAAGTGCAGCCGGACGTCGGCGGCGTACTGCACGGCATACGGCGCCTCGGTGATGACGTCCAGCTCGGCGTCCGGCGCGACGACGCGCAGACGGTCGACCGCCTCGGTCTTCCCCGAGTTGACCAGCAGGACCCGCGGCCCGCCGCGGGTCAGGCCCGGTGCCATCAGCCCGCGGCCCGCGGTACGGCGACCGGATCACCGGCCGACAGCGCGGCGAACCGCCGGGCGATCTCGTCCTCGTTCGCGCCGCGGACGAGGAACGCCGCCTTGCCGTCGACGGCGCTGGTCGCCTTGCCCGGCCGGTCGCTCACGACATGCTCGAGCAGCCAGTCCGGATGGTCCGCCGGGGCCGCCAGGCGCCGGCCGCCGGTCCACAGCAGCCAGCCGGTGGGGGCGGCCACCGGCGTCAGCTCACGAGTGTCCCGCCACAACCCGACGGCGATGAGGCACGCCAGTCGCGACGTGTCGACGCCGTAGGTGTACCGGATGCTGTTCCTGATCAGTGCTCCGCCGCTGCGGCAGGCCACCTCGCCGGCGAAGAACAGGCCCGGCTCGTCCGCGAGGAACTCCAGGTGCAGGATGCTGACGCCGTGGCCGGCCGGCAGCCGCCGCACGAACTCCCGCGCCGCGCCGGTCAGCACCCGGCGCGCCGGCGACGATTCGTCCAGCATGATCGACCCGGAGTTGTCGGTGGCGTACCGGTGCGGCGGACACCGGTACCGCGACGCGGACACGAGCAGGGCGGCCGAACCGTCCACCACGACGTCGACGTGGTACACCGCGCCGGGCACGTACCGCTCCGCCATGAGCCGTCCGGTGTGGACGCTCGTCACCCAGGCCGGGTCGGCGATGCAGGCGTACCGTATCGCGTCGTCGTCGTGGAACACGCGCACCTGGACCGCTCCTGCGCCGTCCCGCGGCTTCACCACGACCGCACCGAACTGCCGCCGTGCGGCGAAGACGTCCTCGAGACAGCCGAGCGGCCGGTACGGTACCGCGGGCGTGGCCAGGCCGGCGAACAGCGCCTTCATGGCGACCTTGTCGCGGAACGCCAGGGCGGAGGCGGACCGCTGGCCCTCGATGTCGAACAGCGTCCGGACCTCGGCGGCCCGCAGGACGTCGTCCTCGGAGTTGGCGAACAGCCGGTCCGGCCGGTCCTCGCGGCAGATCCGGAACAGCTCGCCGAGCACGGCGGCGTCGGAGTCGTAGTCGTCGACCAGGACCCGCCGTACACCCGGCCCGAGGTCGGAGTCCGGGCGGACGGTGCCGTGCGAGCTGACGACCGTGACGCGCGTCCCGGGTGCCTCCTGCAGGATCCAGCGGTCGCACGGTGCCGCCGAGCCGGGCCGTTGCAACACAACCACGTGCACCGGGATCACCCCTCCTGGAGCGCCAGATCGCCGACCGCGCGGGGCACGACGGGCACCACCGCCGCCAGCAGCCCGGCCAGCACCACCCAGCCGGGCCCGGCCAGACCCATCACCAGGAGCGTAACCAGCGGCGGCCCCACGATCTCCTGCGCCGCGGGGCCGAGCCCGAACACGGCAAGGTACTCCGCCTTGCGGTGCTCCGGAGCGTACCGGTACGACGCCTCCCAGGCGGCGGCCGACTGCCACAACTCCCCCGCGGTGAGCAGGACGGTTCCGAGGACCAGCAGCGCGACCGACGCGGTTCGCCCCACCTGGGCGGCTGCGGCGAACGCCGCACAGCACAAGGCGAGGGCGAGGCCGGCGCGACGCAACGCGCGAGTCGTCCCCGCGGCGCTGTCCACGCCGGAGCTGAACGGCACCTGGAACGCGACGGTCAGCACGGTGTTGAGGCCGACCAGGAGCGGTACCACCGCAACCGGCGCCGGGGTGGCCAGCAGTGTCCACATCGGCAGCGCCACCGTCAGGATCGTCGTGTGCAGGTACAGCAGGCCGTTGAGCCCGGCCAGCCGCAGGTAGCGCCAGTCCCGGAAGTCGGCGAGGAACGTGAGGGGGCCGCGGCGCACCGGCGACGGTGCGGTGTCGACGCGCAGCCGCGCCAGCAGGAAGACCACCGCGGCGAAGGACGCGGCGTCGGCGAGGATGACGGTGCGGTACGCGGCAACCGAGTGCGCGGCGAGCAGCGGCGCGGCCGCGAGGGCGCCCAGCGAGAACCCGGCGTTGCGCACGGAACGCATCAGCGCCAGGGTGCGGGTGCGCTCGTGCCCTGGTACGGCTGCCGCCACGACCGCCTGGGTGGCCGGCGACGCCGTCCGCTCCACCAGGCCCAGCAACAACGACACCAGGACGAAGGTCGTCGGGCCGTCGACGAAGGCGAGCGCCGTGAACCACAGGGCCCGCCATGCCTGCACGCCGGCGAGCATCCGCCGGGCACCCCAGCGGTCGGTGAGGGTGCCGAGCGGCACGGACGCGAGCAGGCCGGCCGCGCCGGACACGGCGAGACCTGTCCCGATCGCCGCGGCGCTCAACCCCGCGGACCGGATCAGGAACACCGTCGATCCGGCCAGGTACAGCCCGGTCCCGGCCGAGTCGACCAGCGCGACGACCACGAGCGCACGACGAGGGCTCATCTTGTGCTGACCGCGATCAGCGCGGCGGCGCGCGCGGCCCGGTCCTCGGCGTCCGGCCCGGTGGGCCCGGTGGCGATGACGTGACCGACCCGCTCCCAGGAACTGGTCAGCGGCGCGACCGTGCTCCCCGGTTTGGCGGTCACGGCGACCTGGTGGACGCCCTCGGACCGCTCGGCGACGTCGATGCCGCTCACGTCGGCGACGACGCCCGGCGGGCAGGTCAGGAACCGGATCGCGGCGCCGCGGGACGGTGAGCTCCGGTCGGCGACGCCGGCCCCGCCGAGCAGGCCCACCAGGTCGGCGGTGATCGAGCCGCCGTAGGCCAGGTCGATGAGCTCGTCGATGCTGTCGCCGGGCAGCCGGGCGGCGCACTCGACCAGGTGCGGGTCGACGCCGCCGACGAGGATCCACTCGGCGTGCAGGACTCCGCTGCCGAACCCGACAGTGGTGGCCAGGCGCGTCGTGAGCTCGACGACGGTCGCGGTGACGTCCGCCGGCAGCGCGGCCGGCACCACGTGGCCGAGCTCCACCGGCCACGGTCCAGTGTGGACGACCTTGGCGGTGACGTTGACGAACCGGACGGCGCCGTCGTCGACCAGGCATTCCACGCTGACCTCGGGGCCTTCGAGGTACTCCTCGACCAGGTAGCGCACGGGAGTGGTGAAACGCGCGCGCATGCGCGACTCGTCGACGCCGGCGCTCTGCGACCACGCGGCCGCCACATCGTCGTGCTCCGACACGACCCGCACGCCCAGGCTCGCCTGGCGACCGGTCGGCTTGAGCACGCAGCGGCCGTGTGACGCGCGGAACGCGGTGACGTCGGCCGGCCCGGTGGCAACCCGCCAGCGCGGCTGCGGAAGACCGGCGGTGCCGGCGTGCCGGCGCAGCGCCTCCTTGTCGCGAAGGATCCGGGCCGCCTCGGTACCCGCGCCGCGCAGCTGCCACGCCTCGGCGAGTGCGGCGGCGGCTACGACGCCGTACTCGACCGCGGGCAGGACGATCCCGATGTCACCGGGCCCGCCGGCCGCGCGCAGCAGGCGCGTGGTGTCCACCTCGTCGTGGATGGGCATTTCCAGCAGCGAGGCGACGCAGCGAAACGGCGACAGCCGGCGCCGCACGTCGCGGGCCACGATGACGTCGGCCTCCTCGAGCACGACGACCGAGGCGGGGGGCAGCAGCCGGTCGAGGTCGGCGACCAGACCCTTGCTGAACCCCACCAGCGCGTGCGTTGCCCGGGCGCGCATCACCTTCACGGCTCCCTCATCGTTGCGGATCGGCCCTCACGCAACCACAGGCCGACATTGATCTCAATATCTCGTTCGGTCGATACGCAGCGCAGGGTGAACGGGCCTACATTCGGGTCCGTCGCGCTTTGTGCGAGCACCCCGTCCATTTGCTTGATTGATTGGTTGGATCGTCATGGCCGCAGCCAGCATCACCGCACCCCTTGCGTGGGAGGACATCGTTCCGCGGTGGACGAAGTACGCGCCACCAGCCAGACCATCGGCGGACGACGTCGCGCGGATCCGGTCGCGGATCCGCCTGGACGAGGAGGGCGACCAGGTCGAGGTACTGGTGCTCGGCTCGACACCGGAACTGCGTGCGATGCTCGCCGGAATTCCCCGGCTCAGGGTCACGATCCTCGACCGCGTGCTGCCCATGATGCAGGCCATGACAACGCTCATCGAGGCCGAGTCATTGAACGAGGTGTGGATCTGTGGCGACTGGCTGACGGCGCCGCTGCCGCCCCGGTACTTCGACCTGGTGGTCAGCGATCTCGTGCTCGGCAACCTCAATCCTGACGACCAGCGGGGCCTGATGTCACGCGTACGGTCGATCCTCAAACCGGGCGGCCACTGGGTGTCCAGAATGGACTGTGTCGACGAGTACAGCGTCTTCGAGGATCTGGACACGCTGCTCGAACACTATTCGCGGCTGTCCGATCCCACCCCGGAGGACGTCTGCGAGCTGCGCAGTGTGGCGGGCCTGCGGCACTGGGATCCGGCCAGCGGCTTCCTGTCGTACGCGGCGCTCGGCGAAGCCATGGACCGCTACTGGGACGGTGACCGCTTCGTCCACCCGAACCACCGCACCAGCCTGTTGCTCACCAGGCTCCGGGAGGTGACGCTGCCGTACGGCCGGCCGTACTGGTTGAGCCGCAAGGCACAGCTCGACGCCGCGCTCGGACAGCATTTCCGGGTGGTGGACGAGCAACGCGACGACTCGCCGTACGCGTATCCGGGCCGCGGCTACTACGTGTACGACCTCGCGCCGCGCGTCTAAGCCGGTGGCCGCAGGAGCGGGCGCGCGGGCCTGGCGGCTATCTCGTGGAGTGCCCCGAGGACCGTGCGCACCGCGACCCGGTGCAGGCTCTCCGGACGGGCGAGGACGTCGATGTGCCGCCCGGCCGGCAGGTCGGCCAGCGGGCGCAGCACCACGGCGGAGCCGGGCCGGCTGGTGTAGCCGGGCAGCAGGGCGAGCCCGCCGCCGGCGGCCACGATCGCGGCCACGACAGTGAAGTCGTTGACCCGGTGGACGATCTCGAGGGGCCCGCCGGCGGCCGCCGCGATCGCCGTCAGGATGCCCTCCAGCGGGAATCCTTCGTGGACGCAGATCCACGGCTCGTCGCTGACGTCGGCGGCGGTGAGTGACGGCTTCGAGGCCAGCCGGTGGCCGGCGGGCATCGCGACGTACAGCGGCTCGTGGACCAGCGGCACGATCGTGAGCCGGTCGGACGGCCAGGGCGGGCTGTGCGCCAGCCGGTGCGCCAGGACCAGGTCGTAGTCGGCGACCAGCGCCGGGAAGTCGGCCTGCGCCACGTCCTCGTCGCAGCACCGCACCGGCGGCAGGCCGGGCCGGCCGAGCAGCGGGCCGAAGTAGGTGAGCGCGGCGCTGTGGAAGGCGGCCACCGTGACCGGCGCGCCCGGGTCGTCGAGGTAGGCGTCCACGGCCCGGCCGGCCCGGTCAAGTGCGGTGGAGACCTCGATCGCCGCGGCGGCGAGGGCGCGGCCCGCCTCGGTCAGCACGAGACGGCGGCCGCGGCGCTCGGTCAGCGGGACTCGTGCCGAGCGTTGCAGCGACCGCAGCTGCTGGGAGACCGCTGACGGCGTGATGTGCATCGCCCGGGCGACGGCGGCGAGGCTGCCCCGGTCGCCGAGTTCCCTGAGCAGGCGCAGGTGGTGCAGATCCATGAGGTCTCACTACACTATGGATTCAGCGGTACGGGTCTTGTCTTCACGATAGGCCGCGTTCAGGCTCCGACCATGTCGGTACGTCGAAGTGATCTGTTGCTGCTGGCCGTGGCGGTGGTGTGGGGCAGCAGTTATCTGGCCGCCCGGACCCTCGTCCTGGTCGGCGGGGTGCTGGCCGTGCTGGCGCTGCGCTTCCTCGTCTCGGCGATCGCGCTGGCGCCCGCCATGGCCAGGCGGCGGCCCAGCCGGCCGGAGCTGCGGGTCGGGGCGCTGCTGGGCCTCACCCAGGCTTCGGTGCTGGTGCTGGAGACGTACGGGGTGTCCCTGACCAGCGCGACCAACGCCGGGGTGCTGATCAGCCTCACGATTCTGCTGACGCCGGCGCTCGAGGGCGGGGTTCGCCGGCGGTGGCTGCCGGGCCGATTTTTCGTGGCCGCGGCGGTCGCGGTGGCCGGCGTGATGCTGCTCGTCGCCGGCCCGGGCCTGCACGCGCCGACGGCCGGTGATGCCCTGATGCTCGCCGCCGCCGTCGTTCGCGCGGGCCACGTCACGCTGTCCGGGCGGCTGACGGACGGCCGGCGGTACGACACGGTGACGCTCACCTGGTTGCAGACCGCGGTCGGCGCCGTCCTGTTCACGATCGTCGCGGCGCCCGCACTGCCCTCGGCGGGACGCGCCTTCGGACCGGTGCACTGGCTCGGCGTCCTGTATCTCGCGATGGGCTGCAGCGTGTTCGCGTTCCTGGTGCAGCTGTGGGCGATCCGCCGCACATCGGCAGCGCGCGCCAGCCTGCTGCTGGGCACCGAACCGGTGTGGGCGGTGCTGATCGGGGTGGGCCTCGCGGGCGAGCACCTGGCCGCGGCCGGCGTCGCCGGCATCGCACTCGTCCTCGGCGGCACCTACTACGGCCAGCGCGTCGAGGCCGCCCA
This sequence comes from Dactylosporangium sp. CA-139066, assembly GCF_050936175.1. Lineage (NCBI taxonomy): Bacteria > Bacillati > Actinomycetota > Actinomycetes > Micromonosporales > Micromonosporaceae > Dactylosporangium > Dactylosporangium sp. CA-139066. The sequence goes on from NZ_JBNJNH010000001.1 coordinate 6,338,831, forward strand.
TCGCGCGCGCCGGTCCCGGTCTGATCCTTCGGCCGCCGGCGGGCCCTCGGCTCGCCGGTGCATGTCCACCGCCGCCGCGGGTAGTGCGGTGGCTCGCGAGGCAGCCGCCTCGATGTACCGCGCACCCAGGAGTTCCGATGCTGCTACTCGGAGGTGAGGCCATGCCGGCCGCAACGCAACAGACCCCGCCCGCGGCGCCGGCGCGTCGGCGCTGGACGTCGCCGCGCGTCGAGTGCCTGGAGACCCGGCCCGAGATCACCGCGTACTCCGGAGCCGGCGATCCGTGGCCGACGACCCGCTGAGTCGCGAGGAGCTCGCCGCGGCGCTGCGCGGACTCTCGGCGCGCTACTGGGACAAGCACCCGTTCCACGTCCGCCTGCACGCCGGGGACTGCTCGCCGGACGAGGTCCGGGCGTGGGTGGCCAACCGCTGGTACTACCAGCGGTGCCTGTCCCAGAAGAACGCCGCCATCATCGCCGGCTGCCCGCTCCCGGAGGTACGCCGGCGCTGGGTCGAGCGCATCGCCTTCCAGGACGGCAGCGGCGACGGCGAGGGCGGGCTGGCGGACTGGCTCGTCCTCGCCGAGGCGGTGGGGCTCGACCCCGCCGAGGTTCGCGACGAGCGCCATGTGCTGCCCGGGGTCCGGTTCGCCGTCGACGGCTACGTGAACTTCTGCCGCACGAGGCCGTGGATCGAGGGCGCCGCGGCGGCGCTCACCGAGCTCTTCGCGCCGGATCTGATGGCGGAGCGGGTTCGTGCCTGGCAGCGGCACTACGACTGGATCAAGCCCCACGGCTTCGCGTACTTCGAGAACCGCATCCCCGTCGTGCGGCGCGACAGCGAGTACACCCTCTCGCTCGTGCTCGACCATTGCCGCACTCGGGAGCAGCAGGACGCGGCCGTCGCGGCGCTGTCGTTCAAGTGCGACGTGCTGCGGACGATCCTCGACGCCGTCGACTACGCAGGGCTGCGGCGGTGAGCGGGGCCGGCCTGCGCGCCGGGGTGCGGCTCGCGTACGACCGGGTGCGTGCCCGGCCGGCCCTGCTGTATCCCGAGGGTGTCCTGCTGCTCAACGACACGGCCGGGCAGGTCGTGAGCCGGTGCGACGGCGTGCACACGGCCGCTGACATCGCGGAGGATCTCGCGCGCGACTATGACGGCGTGTCCGTCGAAGAGGTCGGCGCGCTCCTCGGCGACCTGGCCGGCCGGCGGCTCGTCGCACTCGACGGCACCGGCCGCCCGGCCGGGACCGCCGGCCTCGACACCGCGGGCGATGCACCCACGCCGCCGCCCCGCGAGCCGGCGCCGCTCGGGCTGCTCGCCGAACTGACCTACCGGTGCCCGCTGCACTGCACGTACTGCTCGAATCCGGTCGAGCTGTCGGCGTACCGCGAGGAGCTCACCACCGCCGAGTGGTGCCGGGTGCTCGACGAGGCCCGCGACCTCGGCGTGCTGCAGGTGCACCTCTCCGGCGGCGAGCCGATGCTGCGCCCCGATCTGGTGGACCTCGTCGCCCACGCCCGCGCGCTCGGCCTGTACAGCAACCTCGTCACGAGCGGCATCCCGCTCTCCGAGGCCGGCCTGGCGGCGCTGGCCGGCGCGGGGCTGGACCATCTGCAGCTGTCGATCCAGGACGCCGAGCCGGCGGCGGCGGACGAAGTGGCCGGCCTGCGGGCGCACGGCCGCAAGCTGGACGCGGCCCGCCGGGCACGCGCGCACGGGCTGCCGCTCACCGTCAACGTGGTCCTGCACCGCGGCAACGTCGGCCGGCTGCTCGCGATCGCCGAGCTGGCCGCCGGCCTGGGCGCCGACCGGCTGGAGCTCGCGCACACCCAGTTCTACGGCTGGGGGCTGCGCAACCGGGCCGCGCTGATGCCGACCCCGGAGCAGGTCGCGACGGCGCAGCGGGACGCCGAGACGGCCCGGGCCTGGTACGGCGACGCGCTGGAGCTGGTGTACGTGGCGGCCGACTACCACGCCGACCGGCCGAAGCCGTGCATGTCCGGCTGGGGCGCCCGCCAGCTCGTCGTCGCGCCCAACGGCGACGCGCTGCCCTGCCTGGCCGCCGGGCAGCTACCGGACCTCGGCATCGAGAACGTCCGCTCGCGCCCGCTCGGCGAGATCTGGTACTCGTCGGCGTCCTTCAACCGGTTCCGCGGTACCGGCTGGATGCCCGACCCGTGCCGCTCGTGCGCGCTGCGCGAGGTCGACTTCGGCGGCTGCCGCTGCCAGGCGTACCAGATCACCGGCGATCCGGCGGCGACCGATCCCGCCTGCAGCCTGTCTGCGCACCACGAGCGGCTGACGCGGGTCGCGGCGGCGGCCGGCACCGCGGCGGCGCCGGTGCCCCGGCGGATGGCGTGAGGGTCCGGCTGCTCGGCACCGCCGCGGGCGGCGGCCTGCCGCAGTGGAACTGCGCCTGCGACGGCTGCGCCCGCGCCCGCGCCGCCGGCGTGAACCGCACCCAGGACTGCGTGGCGGTCAGCGGCGACGGCCGGGCCTGGTTCCTGCTCAACGCCTCCCCCGACCTGCGCACGCAGCTCGCCGCCGCGCCCGAGCTGGCGCCGGGCCCGGGCCGGCGGGACACGCCGCTGCGGGGCGTGCTGCTGTCGACGGCCGAGCTCGACCACACCCTGGGGCTGCTGACGCTGCGCGAGGCGAGCGCGCTGACGCTGTACGGCAGCAGCTGCGTGCTCGACGCGCTGGCCGGGCCCTTCCCGGTGCGGCCGCTCCTGGCCCGTTACACCACCCTGCACTGCGCGGCCGTCGGGGGCGGCGAGATCGACCTGGACGGCGGCCTGCGGGCGCGCGCGCTGACCGTCGGTTCGAAGCGGCCGCGGTACGCCGAGGGCCTCCCCGGCGACGACTGGGTGCTGGCATACCGCGTGCACGACCCGCACACCGGCGGCGTCCTCGTCTACGCGCCCTGCCTGCCGGCGTGGTCCTCGGCGTTCGAGGAGCTGACCGCGGACGCGGGCTGCGTCGTGCTCGACGGCACGTTCCTGCACGACGACGAGCTGCGCCGCTCGACCGGCGGGGGCGGCACCGCGACCTCGATGGGCCACCTGCCGATCGAGGTCTCCGAGCCGCTCCTGCCGCGCCGGCCCGCAACGCGGTACATGTACACCCACCTCAACAACACCAACCCGGCCGCGGTGGCGGGCACCACCCCCCGATCGGCCGCCGAGGTGCCCGCGGACGGCGCGTCCTTCGAGCTGTAGGTCACTCGAACAGGTGCCGGTGGGCGCGGCTCCAGCGAATCCGTTCAGCTACCTCATCGAGGACGCCGGCCTCCTCCCAGGCGGCCTGTGGCTGGCGTCCCTCGGCGGCGAGCTGCCGGGCGCGCCGCCACACCTGCTGTTGCTGGCCGATGACCTCGTCGACGAGACCGGTGGTCGTCGTGAGGCCGTACGCATCGGCGAATCGCTCCAGTCTGCGCCGCCGGTCCGGGGGCGCGGGATAGCGCAACCACCCGATGCAGACGCCGTCGTCGCGGAACGGTGCCACGTACTCCAGGGCGTAGGCGACATCGTGGATGGGCCGAGCCGGCCAGGCGTAGTCCCAGTCCAGGATGCCCACCGGCTGCGTGCCCCGCCACACCAGGTTCCACGGTCCGAAGTCTCCGTGACAGACCACCTCGCCGGCATCGAGGGTGCCGGTGTACGCGGCCCACCCCGCCTCGGCCGTCGGACGGAAGCCGCGTACCGCCTCGTGGTAGTCGCGCAGCAGACGGGCCATCGCGACCAGGCCGGCGTCGTCGACGACCTTGGCCCATGCGGCACCGCCGGACTCGCCGTCGATGTAGGTGAGGACCTCGCGGCCTTCCGCATCGACGCCGAGTAGCCGGGGTGCGTACGGGAACCCGACGCTCTCCAGATGCCACAACAGCTCGTGGATGGTCGCAGACCACGGGTGCAGAGGGCGCCGCACCGTGTCGCCGATACGTTCCACCCGCCGATGCGGGTCATCCTGGAGCACCTGGTGATCCGTCACGTCAACCGCCGATCAGCGCAGGCCGGCGACGAGGTTGATGGTCGTCGCGAGGATGACTGAGCCGAAGAGGTACGACAGCAGGCCCTGCTGCAACGCGGTCACCCGGATCGGGCGGGTCTTCAGGTCGGTGTCCGAGACCTGGTACGTCATGCCGAGCGTGAAGGCCAGGTAGGCGAAGTCGGCGTACGCGGGGGGCTCCTCCTGGTTGAAGTCGACACCGCCCGGCGTTCCGGTGTAGTACAGCTCGGCGTAGCGCAAGGTGAAGACGGTGTGCAGCAGCAGCCAGGACGCGACGACGTCGGCGATGCCCAGCGACGCCGAGATGTCCGCGCCCACACCCTTGGACGCGCCGGCCGCGAGCACGTAGAGCACGCCGGCGAGGCTGGCCACGCTGGCCAGCACGGCCACGATGCTGGAGGCCCGCCGGCCGGGGTCCTCGCGGGTGGCGTGCGACGCGGTCTGCTCCGCAGACATGCGGCCGATCACGATCCAGGTGTGCCCGGCGTAGAAGAACGCCGCCAGGCTCCAACCGGCCGCGGGCGCATAGGGCCAGCCGAACACGGGCCCGATCACGCATGCGCCGGCGATCCCGACCGCGGCCGCGATGGCCGCCCGGGCCGGGGTGGGGCCGTGCGCGCTGAACATCGATCCACTCACGCAACAGAGCGTCGCACAGCAACGGCCGCCCCGCTCAGCCCGATTGCTATCCGGAGATGTCTCCACTACGTTAAATGGAGATCTCTCCGGAGAGATCGAGGAGCACTATGCGGTACATCAAGCTCGGCGCGTCGTCCATGCCCGCCTGGGAGTTCGCCAAGGCCCTGCACCTGCAGGCCCGGCACGGCTGGGCCCGGTTCATATCGATGCAGCACCACTACAACCTGCTCGCCCGCGAAGAGGAACGGGAGATGATCCCGCTCTGCCTCGACGAGGGCGTCGGCACGATCATCTGGAGCCCCCTCGCGCGCGGCCGGCTCGCCCGCGCGTGGCAGGACGCCCGGTCGACCGTGCGGTCCGAGACCGACGGGTGGTACGCCGACCTGCTGTACCCGGCCCTCACCGCCGGCAGCGACCAGGCGATCGTGGAATCGGTCGGCCGGGTCGCGCAGGCCCGCGGCGTGTCCCGGGCGCAGGTCGCGCTCGCCTGGCTGCGCAGCAAGCCGGCCGTGACCGCCCCGCTGGTCGGCGCCGGCACGACCGCCCAGATCGACGACGCCGTCGCCGCCCTCGACCTCGACCTGACATCCGGCGAGATCGCCGAGCTCGAACGCCGGTACACGCCGCGTCACGACTTCCAGGGCGTCTCCGACGAGGCCGAACTGCAGAGGATCCGCGACCGGATCCCCGGGTACGCCAACGCCTAGCGCCGGTCACTCCGGCGGCGTTCGGAGGACGCGCGGGAGTTGCCGCCGTGAGGTGATGCCGAGCTTCCGGAAGATCTTGTTGAGGTGGTACTCCACCGTCGAGCCGGTGACGAAGAGCTGCGTGGCGATCTCCGTGTTCGTGGCACCCGCCGCGGCGAGCCCGGCGACCCGGGCCTCCTGGGGCGTGAGGTCGGGGCCGGCCGGGACGGTGCGGGGACGGGCCTGCTGGCCCGAGGCCAGCAGCTCGACGCGGGCGCGTTCGGCGAACGCGGCGGCGCCCATGTCGGTGAAGGCGTCGTGCGCGAGGCGCAGCTGCCCCCGTGCCTCCGTCCGGCGCTTGCGGCGGCGCAGCCATTCGCCGTACAGCAGGTGGGTGCGGGCGAGCTCGGTGACCATCCGGCTGCCGGCGAGGTGCTCGGCCGCCTCGCGGTACAGGGCGTCCGCCCCGTCTTCCTCGCTCAGCAGTGCGCGGCTGCGCGCCAGCACCCCCAGCGCCCACGGGGTGCCGCTCGCGCTCGCCCGCTCGGCCAGCCGGTCGAGCGCGGCCCGCGCGCTCGGCCGGTCCCCGGCGCGCACGGCCGCCTCGATGAGGTTGGGCAGCATGCGATTGCCCTGGCCGACCACGTCGTCCCGGAAGCCGGGCAGCGTCCAGGCCAGCGCCTCCCGATACCGGCCGAGGCCGAGCTCCAGGATGGCCAGCGAATAGCGGGCGTGGTTGCCGACCACGGCGTAGCCTCGCCGCGCCTCCCAGACGTTGAACGCGGAGTCGGCGGCCGCGCGCGCCGGCGCCTCGTGCCCGCGCCAGGCCAGCAGCTCGATCTGCCGGCCCGCCGTGCCGTCGTCGCCGGTTCCGGTCATGCTGCCGACGTCGGCCGCCTCGGCGTAGATGGCGTCGGCCTGCGCGAAGTCGCCGGCCCACGTCGCCGCCGCGGCCAGCCCGTGCAGCGCGGCGTCGAGCGCGTGGAGGGCCCCGCGCTCGCGGGCCAGCGGCACGGCGTGGCGCAGGAGGGCCTCGTATCCCGCGTCGTCGAGCAGCTCCTCCGCCACCCAGTTGCCGATCATGGCGAAGGGATGCTGCCGTGGGCCAGGTCCCGTTCGGTGCGCAGCGCCGCCGCGGCCGCGCGCAGGTGCGGTACCGCCGGCCCGAACCCGTCGAGGATCCGGGTGGCGAAGGCGTCCAGCAGCAGGCGCGTGGTGGACGCCGGGGCCTGGCCGCGGCCGGGTGCCCGCCGCGCGGCGCGGGCCACGTCGGCGATCGTGGTGCCCGCCGTGTGCTGCCCGGACAGCATCGCGGCCGTGAGGGCCTCGAACAGCATGCCGTTGCTCAGCTCGGCGGGCAGCCCGGGATCGGTGGCGGCCTCCAGCATCATCGCCGACACCACCGTCGCCACCCCGCCGCCGAACCAGGCGAGGGTGGCCCTGGTCTGCTGGGCGGCCGCGCGCATCGTGGGCGTGTGCAGCGCTGGCTCCGCCTGCTCGAGGCGCAGGCCGGCCGCGACCGGGTCACCGGCGGCGAGGTGCGCCCGGGCGGCGCCGAGCAGGCGCCCGGCCCGCCGCCGCGGATCCGGGGTCAGGTCCGCCGCACGGGACAGGAACATCGCCAGCGTCGCGTACCCGCCGCGGGTGCGGGCCCGCAGCGAGGCCCGATCCAGTTCGGCGGCGACGTCCTCGTCCAGCCCGGCGGTGGCCTCGGCCAGGTGCCAGGCCCGGCGGTCCGGGTCGGCGTCGCGGTCGATCGCCTCGGCCAGCGCGGCGTGCACCCGGCGCCGCTCGGCCGCGGGGGCCGCGGAGTAGACGGCCGAGCGGATCAGCGGGTGGCGGAAGGTGCACGCCGGCGCTGCCATGAGGATGCCCTCGGCGACCGCCGGGTCGAGCGCTTCCGCCGGCAGGCCCAGCATTGCTGCGGTACGCCAGATCACTGCGACGTCGTCCGGTGGCGCCACCGCGGCAATGAGCAGCAGCGACCGCGTGGCGGCCGGCATCGTGCGGACGTGGCGCAGGAAGTGCGCCTCCATGCGGTGGCTCAGCGGCAGCCGGTCGGGCAGCGAGGCCCCGCCCGCCAGCTGGTCCGCGGACAGCTCCGCGGTCAGCTCGATCAGCGCGAGCGGGTTGCCCCGCGTCTCGGCGACCATCCGGCCGGCGACGAACGGCGCAACCCGGCCGGCGGCGGCCAGCGCCAGCAGGTCGCGCGCGGCCCCGTCCGGAAGGCCGGCGACGGGCAGCGTCGGCAGGCCGTCCAGCGCCCGCGCCAGGGCCGGCTCGTCGCGCGTGGCGATAAGCAGGCCGAGGCTGTCCGCGTGCAGCCGCCGGGCCGCGAAGGCCAGGGCGGCCACGGTCTCCGGGTCCAGCCACTGGGCGTCGTCGACGAGACAGACCAGCGGCAGGCTCCGGGCGACATCCGCCAGCAGGGTCAGGACGGCCAGGCCGACCAGGAAGCGGTCCGCGGTCACGCCCTCGGCGAGGCCGAACGCCCCGGCCAGCGCGTCGCGCTGGGGGCCGGGCAGCTGATCGATCCGGTCCGTGAACGGCCGCAGCAGCCGGTGCAGGGCGGCGTAGGCCAGCCGGTGCTCCGGCTCCACCCCGGCCACCCGGGCGACCTGCAGGTCCGCGGCGGCGCCGGTGGCGTACTGCAGCAGCCGGGTCTTGCCGATCCCGGCCTCGCCGACGAGCACGAGCGCGGCGCTCAGGCCCGTGCGGACGGTGGTCGTGAACTCCTCGATGGCCTGGCATTCGTCGTGTCGGCCGTGCAGCGGCAGTTGCCGGGTATCGGCCGGCACCGAAGACCGTGCGATCACGGTCCGTAGCGTAGGACGGCGCGACGGGCGGCCTCCATACGTCACGTGACGGGTCCGGGCCTGGCGCCGGCCGGGTGGGTTGGGCAGGATGATCCCGGTTGCCGCAGCGGGGAACGGATGGCGATGACGGTCGACGGTACCGGCACGACGCTCTTCGGGCGTGAGCACGAGCTGCGTCGCCTGGCCGCCCTCGTGGAATCGGGCCGCCATCGCGGGGGCGCGCTCGTGGTGCGCGGGGAGGCCGGCATCGGCAAGTCGTCGCTCCTGCGTCAGGCCCGCCGGGACGCGGTGGGCCACGGGCTGCTCGTGCTGGCCGCCACCGGGACGGAGGCGGAGGCGCAGCTGCCGTTCGCCGCCCTGCACCAGCTCCTGCGGCCCGTCCTCGGCCGGGCCGAGGACCTGCCCGGCCCGCAGCGCGCGGCGCTGCTGGCGGCCTTCGGGATGGAGCAGGACGCCGCGCCGGATCTGTTCCTCATCGCGCTGGCGGTGCTGAACCTGCTGTCGGAGGCGGCCGCCGCAACCGGCGCGCTGCTGCTCGTCGAGGACGCGCACTGGCTGGACGCGCCCAGCGCCGGCGCGCTGGCGTTCGTCGCCCGCCGGCTGGACTCCGACCCGATCGTGCTGCTGGCGGCGGCGCGGGACGGCTACGCCGACGGGCTCGGCGACCTCGAGCAGCTGCGCGTGGAGCGCCTGGACGAGGCCGCGGCGGACGCCCTGCTCGACGTCCGCGCGCCGGGCCTCGACGCCGCGGTGCGCCGGCGCCTGCTCGCCGAGGCGGCCGGCAACCCGCTTGCCCTCGTCGAGCTGCCGATCGCGGCACGGCGGCCCGGCCCCGACCCGCTGGAGCCGCAGTGGCGGCCCCTGACCGCGCGCCTGGAGGAGGCGTTCGCGGCGCGGGTGTCACGGCTGCCGGAGCCCGCCCAGGCCCTGCTGCTGGTCGCGGCGGTCAACGACGGCGACGCGCTGGCCGAGGTCCTCGACGCCGCCGGCGGTGCCGGCGCCGCGGTGACGGTCGACGACCTGACTCCGGCCGTCGCCGCCCAGCTCGTCGACTTGGGCCGGGCCACGATCCGCTTCCGGCACCCGCTGATGCGCTCGGCGATCCGGCAGCGGGCACCGCTGGCGCAGCGCCTCGCCGCCCACGCCGCGCTGGCGGGTGTCGTGCGCGGGCAGGCCGATCGCCGGGTGTGGCACCGTGCCGGCGCCTGTGTCGGGCCCGACGACGACGTCGCCGACGAGCTCGAGGCGGCGGCCCGGCACGCGCGGAGCCGCGGCGCCATGGTCACCGTGCTCGCCGCTTTGCAGCGGTCCGGGCAGCTCACCGTCGACCCGGAGCGCTCGGCCGACCGGCTGCTGCGGGCCGCCGGGCTCGCCGTCGAGCTCGGCCGCCACGACGTCGTCGGCGGGCTGCTGCGGGAGGCGGAGGGCCGGGGGCTGTCGTTCACGCAGCAGGCCCAGCGGCTGTGGATCGAGTCGAGCTTCGGCGACGGGCTGCGCGACCCGAAGACCGCGCCATCCGCGCTGGCCGAGGTCGCCGAGCGGGTCGCCTCCGAGGGCGAGCGCGTCCCGCTGGCCATGCGGCTGCTCAACAGCGCGGCGCTGCGCTGCTTCTGGGCCGAGGCCGACGAAACGGCCGGGCGCCGGGTCGTCGCCGTGGCCGAGTCGCTGCCCACCGCCGCGGACGACCCCGACCGGCTCGCCATCCTCGCGTTCGCGGCGCCGGTCGGACGGGGCTCGGCCGTCATCGACGGGCTGCGCGGCGTCTCCGCCCGCGCGGGCGCGGACGCGCAGACCCTGCGCCTGCTCGGCAGCGCGGCGGTCATCATCGGCGCCTTCGACCAGGCCGAGGCGTACTGCGCGGCGTCGATCCCCGGCCTGCGGGCCCAGGCCCGGCTCGGCTCGCTGACCCGGGCGCTGGCCGCGCTGGCGTGGTGCGCGGCCCACCAGGGCGACCTGAACGCGGGCATCCCCGCCGCCGAGGAGGCCGCCCGGCTCGCCCTGGAGACGTCGCAGCCGCTGTTCTTCGGCATCGCCCGGGCGGCCGCCGCCGTGATGGCCGCACTCGGCGGCCACCCGGACCGGGCGGCGGCGCTGGCGGCCGAGGCGGAACAGCGCGGCGTCGCCGCCGGCGTCCGGCCGGTGCTGGCCACCGCCCAGCTGTCCCGGGGGCGCAGCGCGCTCGCGGAGGGCCGCTACGCCGACGCGTACGGCGAGCTGCGCCGGATGCACGACCCGGCCGACCCGTCGTTCCACGTCGCGATGCGCTGCTTCGCCCTGACGGACCTGGTGGAGGCGGCCTCGCACAGCGGCCGGCGCGACGAGGTCGCCGAGGTGGTGTCCGAGCTGGAGGCGGAGGGCCGCCGGACGTCGTCGCCGGCCCTGCACGCCGGGCTGCGCTACGCGCGGGCGGTGCTGGCCGACGACACCGGGGCGGAGGCGCTCTTCCGCGCGGCGCTCAACGCCGAGACCAGCCGGTGGCCGTTCTCGCGGGCCAGGACCCAGCTCGCGTACGGCCAGTGGCTGCGCCGGCAGCGCCGCCCCGTCGAGTCGCGGGCACCGCTGCGGGCGGCCCGTAACACCTTCGACGCGCTCGGCACCGCGCCGTGGGCGGACCGGGCGCGGCAGGAGCTGCGCGCCGCCGGCGAGGCCAGCCGGGTGCGGCCCACCACCGGGCGCGACGAGCTCACCCCGCAGGAGCTGCAGATCGCCCAGCTGGCGGCCCAGGGCCTGACCAACCGGGAGATCGGTCAGGCCCTGTACCTCTCACACCGCACCGTCAGCACCCACCTGCACAACATCTTCCCGAAGCTGGGGATCACGGCGCGGTCGCAGCTGCACACGATCGTCGGCGACCTCACAGGCTGGTGACGAGGCCCCCGTCCACGGCCAGGTTGGCGCCGGTGACGTTGGCGGCCAGGCCGGAGGCGAGGTACAGCACGAGGCCGGCGACCTCCTCCGGCTCGGTGAACCGACCGGTGACGGACTCGTGCGCCGCCCGGTCGGCGATCGCGGCGGGGTCGCCGCCGCCGACGCGGGCCAGGGTCTCGGCGACGCCGCCGGCGCCGAGCCACAGGTCGGTGCTGACCGGGCCGGGGCTGATCGTGTTGACCCGGACCCCCTTGGGGCCGGCCTCCTTCGACAGCGCCTTCGAGAAGTTGACCAGCGCTGCCTTGGCCGCGCTGTAGTCGATGACGAGCGGGTCGGGCAGTGCCGCGTTGACCGACGCGATCGTCACGATGGCCGCGGTACCGGCGGCGTAAAGATGCGGCAGGGCCGCCCGGACGGCGCGGACGTGCGCGAGGAAGTTGACGTTCAGCGTGGCGATCCACTCCTCGTCCGGCACGGCCAGGAAGCCGGCCGGGCGCGGACGGACGGCGCCGACGTTGTTGACGAGCAGGTCGATGCGGCCGAACGTGGCCATGGCGGTTTCCACGAGCCGGCCCGGCCCGTCGGCGGTGGACAGGTCGACGGCGACGGGCCGCACGGCGCCGTCGCCGGCGAGCTCGGCCAGCTCGCCGGTGAGGGTCCGGGCGCCGGCCACCACGCGCACGCCTTCGGCGGCCAGGGCCCGGACGACGGCGAGGCCGATGCCCCGGCTCGCGCCGGTCACGACCGCGACCTTGCCGGTCAGGTGCAGTTCCATGGTGACCTCCGGATAGGGATCAGGACGCCGGCCGCGCGATCGCGGTGGCGTGCGCGCCCAGCCAGGACAGCGCGGCGTCGGCCACGTCGCGCCAGCCGTGGTCGATGGTCAGGGAGTGCGCCCGGTCCGGGAAGTCCATGATCTCGGTGACCGCGCTGGAGTGGCGGTACTGCTTCAGCGTGGCCCGGGTGACCGCCTCGGGGACGGTGTGGTCGCGGCCGCCCATCATGAGCAGCAGCGGCCCGCGCATCTCGTTGGCGGTGTTCACCGCGGCCGGCGAGTGCGGGTCGAAGTTCGCCGCGGCCGCCTCGAACAGCGGCTTGCCGGGCGCGGGGATCGTCCAGCGCTCGAACAGCTCGTCGGACTCCTCCGGCGAGATGGCGTTGCCGAAGGCGTACCGGAACTGCTCGGCCGTCAGCGAGACGGACCGGTGCCGGTTGGCGGGATTCTTGAACACCGGCAGCGTGGCCCGCAGCGCCGACAGCGGCAGCGGCAGCACGCCCTTGATCTGCGCGGCGTCGATCGCCACCGCGGCGGCGGCGAGGTCCTGCCCGAGCAGCTTCTGGGCGATCATGCCGCCGAACGAGTGCCCCACCAGGATCGGCTTCTCGTCCAGCCCCTCGATGATCTTCGCGTAGTGCGCGACGACGTCGTCGATGCCGTGATCGGCGATGCTCTCCGGGTTGGCGCGCGCCTCGGCGACGGTGTCCGGGTCGCCCGGCCAGCCGGGCGCCGAGGCCGCATAGCCGGCCTGCTCGAACAGGTCGATCCACGGGCCCCACGACGTGGCGTGCAGCCAGAGTCCGTGGATAAAGATGACGGGCGGGTGCGTGGTCACGGTCGGGCCTCCTTGATCGGGCCGGGCGCCGTGTCGCGCCGCCGGCCGGACACAGGGCATCACACCGGCCGGGCCGTTCGAACCCTGGAAACACCCCAGTCCCGGCGCCCCTGGGGTGAGCAGCCCTACGGTGGTGCGGTGACCGACTGGTTCTGGGCGGGTACTGGACCAGTGTCGGGGAGGCGCTCGGCGAAGCGTCGGAGTGACCGGCCCGCCCGGCTCAGCGCGCCTTGGGAAGATCTGCGGCCGCCACCGACCAGCTGGCCCGCGGTACGTCGCCGACGACGACGGCGACCACGTCCCGCCCGGTGCGCTCGGCGAGGCTGCGGGCGTCGACCAGCTGCCCGGGCGGCAGCTCGCCGCTGATCACCACACCCGGGCCGCCGACCCCGCCGGCGGCCGGGAAGCCGTCCAGCACCCGCGCCCCGGCCGGCGCGTCGGCGCCGAGCGCACCGTCCACGACGGCGACGCCACGCCCGGCCGCGTCCAGCTGGGCCGCGAGGCCGGCCGCGTACCGGCGGCGGGCGTCCGGCGCCCCCGACACGGCGAGCAGGTCGGGCACCCGGGCGAGGTCGGCCCACAGCAGCCAGCCGTCCCGCTCCCCGAGCACCACGGGCAGCGCCCCGTCCAGTGGCGGCTCGTGCGCCGCCCGCCACCCGAACGCGTCCCCTCCCCGGCCCGCACGGCCGCTGAGCCGCACCGCCCCCGTGTCGAGCAGCGCGACGACCTCCGCGGGATAGATCTCGGGCCCCGCCGGCGAATGTCCGGGATCGGCCGACGCCGGCACCGGGGCGGGCGCAGCGGCCAGGCGGCGGCGCGCCCACAGGGCCAGGCCGGCGCCCGCGAGCACGACGGCGATCCCGGCCGGGTACAGCACCACGGCCGCGTGAGCACGCACCGGCGCCGGACCCGGGCTCGCCGGACCCGAACTCGCCGGCATGGCGATCGGCGGGGGCTCACCGATGTGGACGCCAGGCCCGGAGGCGTCGGCGGGCAGCACCAGGATCCAGCCCGGCTCCACGTCCATGGGATCGGTCAGCCGCCCGCCGCCGGGCTGCGGGCGCCCCTCGTTGAGGGCGAAGATCTCCGGGTACCGGTTGCCGTCGCCGAGGGTCTGCGCCGCGATGCCGAAGAGGTACTCGCCCTGCCCGTCGACGGGCGGCCCGACGACGTAGTAGCGGTCGGTGCCCGTCTCGGCCCGCGCCGGCACGGCCGAGAACACCACGCCGAGCAGCGCGGCCAGGCCGAGCAGGTACCACGCCCCACGCAGCATTGCTTTCCTCCCAGTCGTCGGCCTCGACAACGACGGCGGCAAATGGTTCAGCCGTGAGCCGGTCCGGCGGGGGGCGGCACCGCCGGACGGCTGTGTGAAGTTCGCGATCGTTCGGGCCGACGCCCACGCCCAGCCCGTGCGGCTGTGGCAGGTGGCGGTGCGGGCGCTCGGCGACGGCCGACGCTTCGAGCAGATATTCGCGCTCAACCGCGACCGCGCTCAGTCCGATGGCGGGCGGCTCGCCGACATTAACACGCCGCACGCCGGCTGGGTGCCATTCCTGCCCGTCGGTCTTCGGCGGCGACGGCCCGGTCGATCAGGGTCGCCGCGCAGGCCGAGCCGGCCGCGGGTGGCCGCGATGAGCGGCACGGCGATCGCGGTCGAGGCGATGAGCTGGGCGTGCAGCGGGTAGCGCTGAGCGGCACGCAGCAGGCCACGAACTCGATCGGCGACACCCACGACGCGCCGGGCCAGCCGCCCCACTCGGTGAGGAACAGCGGGAGGTGCCAGCCCCCCAGCACGCCGAGGACGACGGTGCCGGTGACCGCCCCGAACCGGTCCTGCAGGCGCGGCTCCTCCGGGCGCTCGAGCGGGTCGCCGTGGGCGGCACCGCCATCGACCCGGACGTCGTGGCGCAACTACTGGCGCTCAGCTGGTCCAGGCGCTGTCGACGCTGCGTAGCAAGCCCCGAGGTGGCACCCCGGGGGCTTGTCCTTTTCCGTCCGTGTGCGTCCGTCCAGGTTGGTGGACATCCGAGCAACCACGGAACAACCACGACCACCAAGCAGGCCGGCACGGATGCGTAGGCGAAGATCGTGCAGCTGGGCCGGCGAGCACCGGACAGCGGCAGAAGCGGACACCCCGCTGGGGCGGCGACGGCGCGCCGGAGATCAAGGACGCGTGCGCCGTGTTCGACGCGGCCGCCATCGCCTCCGACAAAGCGGCCAAGAGCGCCTCGGCGAGCCCGCGCTAGGCGAGTCCCACCGGATCGCCGCGCACAGCTCAACCTTCGACTTCGGCGCCACGGCAGGCTCCTCACGAAGTACGCCGATCGCCTCACCGTCCCAACGCAAGGTGGGGCCAAAACCTGCCGAATCACTCTTCCCCTTTATCCATAGGTTCAGGGTTGAGTCCCTGGCGGCCCACAGTTCCCGCAGGCCAGAGCCGGTGCCCCAGGCGCCGGCTCAGCCGTTTCGAGGCCCGTACAGCAGCGAAGTACAGCAGTGGTCCTCGCCTCGCTCACAGTCGCTCAGGCTCCGACGTGGGATACCAGGACCACATCTCGTCCACGAAGTCCTGCGCTGGTACGCCAAGATCGTTCCGGGCGGCCGCATGGAAGGCCGCTCGCGTCTCTTCCACCTTGCGCAACTGCGCTGACCACGTCTCGGGGTCGACGGGCTGCTCGTGTGCTGCCCGCTCTAGCCTCAAGGCTTCCAGTGTGTACTGCCGAGCAGCACGGATGGTCTCCGTGTCGCCAAGCAGAAGTACGTCCTCCCAGGCGGCGCTACGCTCGGATTCGATTTTCGCGAGGGCCGCTTCCATGTCGCCGATCGAAAGGATTGGCGCCCGGCACTTGAGGCCATTGCTCGCCGCGAGCCACAGAGCGGCCCGAAGGGTCTGCTTCAAGAGATGCGCATACCGGGCATATGCGGCGCCGCGCTTGTCGTCCCATCGGGTGGCCTGCTGACGACGCCAGCGAGTGCGTTCTCCAGCGCTCGACACGAGATACGACCCCAGGGCGCCGAGTGCCACACCGACGAGAGTGCCAAGTTGGCCGAGGAAGGCGCTCATGGTGCCTCCGATCAACAACCGATGGGGCGTCTGGTCCGAGCGGAGTGTCCCGCCGACCCAAGCGTCGCAATGCGAGTCAATGGATGGCCCTATCCGAGGCTCGCGCCGACGCGCTTCAAGGCGTCGCGGGTCTTCTTCGAGGAAACCTGCGTGTAGATCTCCATCGTGATCGAGAACTTCGCGTGTCGGAGGATCTGCATCGCCACTCGGGGGTGAACGTCCAGGTCCGCCAGCAGTGACCCGCACGTCCGGCGAGCGTCACGAACGGTGATGCGCGGGACGCCGGCCGCGTAGCAGCGCCGGCCCAGTAACGGTTGAAGTTCCGCGGCTCTATGGGCGTCCCGAACCGGTTCGTGAACAGCAGCCGCAGCCCGTGCCACAGCTCCCCGGCCTCCGCGCTGTCCCGCTCGGTGTCGAGGTGCCGTTGCCGAAGATCCACCGCGCAGATCGGCGGCAACGGGAGGCCGGCGTCGGACAAGGGCGTCTTCGTCTCGCGGTGCAGGAGCACGGTGCCGACCCGCTGCAGTTGCCGATCAATCTGCAGGGTCACCTCGTACTCGGCGACGCACTCCACGCAGAACGCCTCACGGTGCGGCTTGCACCGCCGGTCCCAGCCGGCCCAGTCGATCGCGTCGTCGGTCAGGCCCAGCATCTCACCCTTGCGGAGCCCGAGGACCAGGACCAGGACGTACGCGGCGTACAGCGGATCGCCGTCCTCCCGCGCGGACTCCAGGAACCGGCGCGCCTCATCCGTGCTCCACGAGCTGCGCCGAGCAGGCCGCGCCGCCGGTAGCCGCAGGTGCTTGGCCACGTTGCGGGCGGCCGAGTCCTCCACCATCGCCTGGCCGAGCATCGAGCGCAGCGTCCGCCGGATGTGCCCGAGCGACGCCGGCGACAGCAAGGACCGGCAGCACCGCCCGACCGCGCAGCAGCGGCGTTTGGCCTTCGGCCGGCGAGCGTCGCGGCCCTGCGCACAGCACTGGCAGGTGCGGGCAACCTCGTTGATCCAGGTCTGCGCGTCCCGAGAGGGCAGGTTGAGCTTCTTCTTGCCCAGGCCCGGGACGATGTACAGCCGACAGGCCACCTCGAACGCGACGTACGTCCCGGGCGACAAGTTCGGCTTGACGACCTCCTCCAGCCAGTACGCCGCGTAAGAGCCGATGGTGGGCGTCTTCGTCGCCACCGGCCCGTCGTTCGCCTTGGCGTGCAGCTTGACCCACTTCTCGTGCACCTCGTCGCGGGTCTTGCCGTAGACGTACTTGCGGCCCCGCTTGCCGTCCGGCTTCGTCACCCACACGTACGCCGCGAAACCGTTGCGCTACGGGTAGATCGAGCCCTCTCCGTTGGCTCGCGCACGACTCGCCATCAGGCCGCCTCCTGCCGCTCGATCTGGTCCCGGATGTACTCGTCCACCCACTCGGGCAGAATCCGGCGGTACTTGCCGTCCTTGATCGATCGCAGTTCGCCAGTCGCGATCTTCATCTTCACCTTGGAGATTCCGAAGCCGAGCAGCAGCGCCACCTGAGCCGGCGACCGCCACTTCGGCACGAATGCGGACGGCTGATCCGTCACGCTGCGACACCTCCCCCGTTCTCGTTGGTTGCCGAAAGATCTGCCGCGGGTCCGTTGCATTGAGCGTTGTCCCGGTCAGGCAGGCTTGAACGGTGAAGGACTCGAACCGCTGGCGTCCGGCCCTGCCACTGCGGTCGGCGTTCGCCGGGTTCCGGTTCCCACCCGACGTCATCGTGGTCGCCGTCCGGCTCTACCTGCGGTACAACCTCTCCTACCGCGACGTCGAAGAACTCCTCCTCGAGCGGAGCGTCGAGGTCGACCACGTCGCCATCTTCCGCTGGGTCCAACGCTTCACCCCGCTACTCGCCGACGCGGCCCGGTTCTGCCGGCGCGCACCCGGCGACAGGTGGTTCACCGACGAGACCTACGTCAACGTCAAGGGTGTCTGGCGGTACGTGTACCGCGCCGTGGACCAGGACGGGCAGGTCATCGACGTGCTCGTCTCCGCCCACCGTGACGCCGCCGCGGCACGCCGGTTCTTCCGCCGGGCGATGGCCACGTTGCAGGTGCGACCCACCGAGGTCATCACCGACGCGGCGCCGGTGTACCCGGCGGTGCTCGATGAGCTGGTTCCCTCGGCGTTGCACCACGTCGAACGGCATGCCAACAACCGGGTCGAGGCCGACCACGGCCAGCTCAAACAGCGGCTCAGACCGATGCGCGGCCTGCCTACCGACCAGACGATCATCGCCGGACACGCGTTCATGCAGAACCTGCGCCGCGGCCACTACGAACTCGGGCTTGACGCCCCGCGCGGGCTCCGCGTTGCCGCGGCCTTCACCGAACTCGCCGCCGCAATCTGACGACCGGCCGAACTCGCTCCAAAGCGCCCTCCGATCAGCAAACGCAACAGGCCCCGACCGCCGACCACCTGACGACCGGGTCGCAGGTCGAACTATTGGTCCCGCGAGCGCTGGGCGCTGTAGACGTCGTCGGCGATGCCAGTTACGACGTGCGGATACAACTTCGCCAGCACTGGCAGCGATGTAAGCCAGAACCCTACAGCGAGCGCCTCGCCCAACAACCGACCGGCATCGGGCGGACCAACGACCTTCGCCAGGCCGACCAATGCCCGCGCCTGAAGGTCCGGGTTGGTGATGCTGCGGGCAAGCAGCTTTGCACGCTTGTGTTCTCCGCTTCGGGCCACTGCCCAGACCACGTCGGCCAGCACTTGCGCTCTTTGGTACGGGTTGGTGGAGCTGCGGGCGAGTTGCTCGGCCTGGTGGGCCAGCCGAAGGGCCAGCTCATGCTCGCCGGCTTCAGCCGCCGCCTGGGCTACACCGGCCAGCGTCCATGCCAGCTGGCCTAGGTCGGGGATGCTGCGGGCGAGTTCCTCGGCACGGTCGTGCTCGCCGGCCTCGGCCAGCGCCCGGGCCAGGTCCGCCAGCACGGACGCCCGCCGGCCCGCATCAGCGATGCTGCCGGTAAGTCGCTCGGCGCGCTCCTGATCGCCGGCGCGGGCCAGCGCCCGGGCCAGATCTTCCACCGCCGACGTCCGCCGGCCCGGATCAGCGATGCTACGGGCGAGTTCCTCGGCTTCGTTTGCCAGCTGCCGAGCTCGCTGCTGCTCACCGGCTGCGCTCATCGCCCGGACCACACCGGCCAGCGCCGCCACCCGCCGGCCCGGATCAGCGATGCTACGGGCGAGTTCCTCGGCTTCGTCTGCCAGCTGCCGAGCTCGCTGCTGCTCACCGGCTGCGCTCATCGCCCGGACCACACCGGTCAGCGCCGCCACCCGCCGGCCGGGATCAGCGATGCTACGGGCGAGTTGCTCGGCCCGAACGTGGTCGCCGGCCTCGGCCGCGGCCCGGGCCAGGTCAGCTAGCGCTGACGCCTGTTTGTCTGGGTTGGTGATGCTGCGGGCGAGTTGCTCGGCACGGCGGTGTTCGCCGGCCGCTGCGGTTGCTTGGGCCAGGGTGGCGAGCGCTTGCCCTTGCAGGTACGGCCCGTGAATGCTGCGGGCGAGTTGCTCTGGCTGGTTGGCCAACCGTCGGGCCTGCTGATGCTTGCGGGCTCGCGCCGCCGCGCGCGCCGCGCTGGCCAGCGCTTGCGCCTGCTGACCTGGGTCGGGGATGCTGCTGGCGAGCCGCACGGCTCGGTCGTCCTGCCCGGCTCTGGCCGCTTCTCGGCTCAGCTCGGCCAGCGCCCACGTCTGCTGGCCTGGATCGGCGATGCTGTGGGCGAGCCGCTCGGCCCGCTCGTGCTCACCGGCCTCGGCCGCTGCTCGGCTCAGTTGGGCCAGCGCCCACGCGTGCTGGCCTGGATCGGCGATGCTGCGGGCGAGCCGCTCGGCCCGCTCGTGGTCGCCGGCCTCGGCCTCAGTGCGGGCCAGGCCGGCCAACGACTGTGCCCGCCGGTCTGGCTCGGTGAGGTCACGAGCGGTTTGCTCAGCCTGGCCGGCCAGCCAGCGGGCCCGTTCGTGCTCGCCGGCCTCGGCCGCGGCCTGGGCGAGGCCGGCCAATGCCCGCGCCCGCCGGCCCGGGTTCGTGACGCGACGGGCGGATTGCTCAGCCTGGCCGACCAACCGTCGGGCCCGTTCATCCTCACCGATCGCGGCGGCCGCCTGGCTCAGGTCTGCCAGCGTCTGCGCTTGCGTGTCTGAGTGGGTCATGCTGTGGGCGAGTTGCTCGGCGCGCTCGTGCTCGCCGATCGTGGCCGCGGCCCGGGCCAGGTCGGCCAACACGCGCGTCTGCTGGTGTCGGTCGGCGATCCTGCGAGCGAGTTGCTCAGCCTGGCTGGCCAACCGCCGGGCGCGTTCGTGCTCGCCGGCCGTGGCCGCCGCGCCGGCCAGAGTAGCCAACGCCCGCGCCTGCAGGCCGGGGTCAGCGACGCTGCCGGCGAGTTGCTCGGCGCGTTCGTGCTCGCCAGCCTCGGCTGCCGCCTGGGCCAGGCCAGCCAATGCCCGTGCTTGTTCGTACCGGTCGTTGATACTACGCGCGAGTCGTTCTGCGCGGTCGTGCCGGCCGGCCTCGGCCGCGGCCCGGGCTACGGCGGACAGCGCCGATGCTTGCTGGGCTCGGTCGGTGATGCTGTCGGCGAGGTGCTCGGCGCGCTCGTGCTCGCCGTGCTCGGCAACCGCCCGGGCCAGGTCGGCTAGAACCCGGGCCTGCAGGTCGAGGTCAATGATGCTGCGGGCGAGGGCTTCTGCGCGGGCCGGCTGACCAAGCAGTGCCCAGGCTGCGGGCAGGTCGGTGGGGAGAGAGCTGTTGCGGTTTTCCAGCTCGTCGCGGTGGATCGAAAGGCGGACGAGGCGGCGTAGGTCTAGATCAGGACTGGCCAGCAGGAGGTTTTGGCAGCTTCGGATTTCGGCGAGGGCGGCCGCGTCGCCCCCGGTCACGTCCAGCATCCGGTGGTGGCGGAGCGGGTCGATGGCCAACATGACGAGCCGGTCGATGTCACCTGTGGACTCGAGCATGCGCGGATAGTCGCTTACGAGGTATTCCGGGGTGTGCGCCGGCCACGCCGGCCCGGCGTCGGCCGGGGCACGGTACGTGTCGGCCCAGGCGTGCAGCCGGCGGCGGTAGCCGGCCAGCCGCTCGTCGCCCAAGTAGCGGACGGCGACCTCGTGGAGGCCTTCGTGACCGAGCAGGTACACCTCCGGCCGGGTGTCGATCGCTAGGCTGCTGGGGCGGCGGGTGAAGGTCCGCCCGGTTACCGTGTGCAGGACCTCTTCGATGTCGATCAGGTCGGCTCCGGTCAGCTGTTGCAAGTCGGGACCGGTCAGGCCGCCATCGGCGGCGGTGAGCAGGCCGAGCAGGTCTTGTTCAGCCGGGCTGCCTTTGAGCAGGCGGCCGAGTTCCTCCCGTCCGAGCCGCTGCACATCCATGGCAACCGATGATTCGTCGAGCGGGCGGATAATGCCGGGATCCCGCAGCGGGTGCCAGTCAGGCACGTCGTCTGGGATCGGCGGGTTCGGCCGTCCGGCGACGATGATCCGCAGCCCGGCGGGCGGCCGGGCGGGCAACAGCGCGGCAATGCTGTGCGCGTACGAGCCGGTCGTCACGCCCCGGTCCTCGTCCAAACCGTCGACAACCAGAACCAGCCGACCATCCGCCTGCTGGCAGCGGGCAGCGGCCTGCCCGAGCAGGTCCAACATGGCCATTTCCCGGGCCGCCTCGCCCGTGCTCGTCGGCAGCTCCTGCCCCAGCAACTCGCACAGCTGCTCTGTCACGAACTGCGTGAACGCCTCGCGGGTGTCCTGAGCAGCCAAGCGCGCGGTGACGAAGAACGACACCAACCGCACCCTCCCGGCCAACTGTTCGGGCGGGTGCAGCACAAAGGTCGACATCAACGCGGACTTACCCGCCCATCGCTCGGCCTGCCACCACACGTACGGGCCACGGCCTTCCTGCAGACAGAACGCCGCGAGTTCGGCCAACTCCGTATCACGGTCCAGCAGGTGCGGCGGAGCTATCCTGGCGACCTGCTGCAGATAGGCCGACCGCACCGGCCACGCCACCCGGCGCGGGCGCCATGTTGACGATGGCGTCTCCCGCGACGTAGTTGAAGGCCGCGCCGCCCCGCGCATAGTGCTTGTCCGAACGCCCCTGGCCGGCGCGATCGAATCGGTCTTGCTGCGCCGCAGCGTCGACGACACCGGGCCCGGTGGGTGGCGCTACCGGCCCGGCCCGGGAGGGCCCGGCCGCTCCCCGCCCTTGTCGATGTGTACATCCCCGCCGACCTGACCGAACGCGACACCACCGTCCCGCGCTTCGGCGTGCGCGGCCCCGGTGAGAATCGTCGACCCGCTCCCCGCGACCACCGACACGCCCGCAGCCCGCTCGGCCGCCCGTAACTGCGCCACAAGCGCGGTCACCGCCCGCCCGAACGCGTCGTCCTTGCGCGCCGCCGCTGTCACCGCCAGCTCGACCTGCCGCCGCGTCAGGTCACTGACCTGCCCGTCGGCCTCGCCCAACTCGTCTGCCAGATCCTCAAGCACCGGATGCGGACCCAGCTTCGCCGCCACAACCTGGTGCAGCTGGTCCAACCCACCATCGATTGCCGCGTCGACCACGGCATCGAGGCGGCCCGCGGCGCGGCGGGCCTTGCCCACCGCCCATGCGATCACATAGCCAGCCACCAATCCAGCCTCGATCACCACCAGCCCACCCCTTCCGCGGTCACTCAGATTCTGCCGGACGAGGGGCGGGGCCGGCACCGGCATCCATCGATATCCGACGCCATCCGGACACTCCAGCAGGCTCCATCAACCACTCGTACGATCCGATTCCAGTTCAACAGCCGCCGCTGACCTGGCATGCGCTGAACATCTCGGACAAATCAGCCCTGCCCACCCCTCGCCGAACACGCCAAGCCGTGCAAGATCTCCATCTCGGCCACCGGCCGGCCGCAATGAGATCAAAGCCTGACGGCATCCGGCCGACCGTCCTCGCGAGCCCCGGCGTCAGCGGTACGCCCTTCACGCCGGCGCCGCAGCGACTCCGCGGCGGCGAGGTGGTCGGCCGCCGCGCCCGCCGAGAGCACGCGCGGCGTGTACCCCGGCGTCGAGCGGTGCGGCACTCTGCCGGCCCTCCGGATCGGTGCACCCCCGCGAACATCTGCCATATCCCGCCGCTCAGAACCTCCCGCCACCAGACGGCACTCCCCTCCGCCAGCTCGTACCCCGAGATGTGCGTCCGCTGCGCGGGGATCACCCCGGCAGGCCGGAGTTGGCGGGAATGGGCCTCGATCGGGTTGTTGGCGGCTCGATCGCAAGAGCCTGCCGGAGATGCCGTTCGGCGTCGGGTAGCCGGTCGTCACCACGCTCTAGGTGGAGCTCGCTGCGGTTCACCCAGACCTACCCGCGGCGGCCCTAGGGTGCCAGCCTGGGGCTCCAGGGTGTACAAGCCTTCGATGCGGGACGCTGCCCGGGGGGCGACGATGCCCAGCTGCTGTGCGCGCAACACGGTGCTCAGCCGGTCCACAGTGCGCAACTTCCGCTGCAGGTTCTCCTGATGCTTGGTCACCGTGCGCGGGGAGATGCCGAGCCGGTGCCCGACCGCGACCACCGACTGCCCCTCGGCCAGCAGAGCCAGGACGGCCAACTCGCGCGGCGTGATGTGATGTCCGGCGAGGCAGTCGGACATCGAACCACCGCCACCGGCTGTGGCCGTCCGTCGCCACCTCTCGATCGTCTCGGTATGACGATCTAGCTCGATGAGCGCCGGCTGTAACAGGTTTAGGAACGCCCGCTCCCGGTCGGTGAACGGTACGTCCGGCCGGGCCGCGCCTAGCAGCCGGACCGCGCCGCCCGATCGGCCCAGCGGCACCATAATCTGCTCCCGGGCCCCGCCGAACCAGGCCCGCATCGGTGCATAGCGCGGGGAGGTCAGCCAGCGGTACCGATCCGCGACCTCGCGCAGCGTGTGCGGCACCGTATCGGCGTGGTTGCCGTAGTGCCTGATCAGCGGGTACGCCCGATTCTCGGCCGGGGTCGGCAGCGTGCCGCCAGGCCAGCCGGGCCACACCGCCAACGTCGCCACCGTGCCAGCCGGCCACTGCACGTCCATCGCGCCGCCGAGCGTGACACCCAGTGACCCGGCCAGCTCGCCGAGGACCGTTGGCCAGATCGTCCGCCCGGCGCCGACATCGCGCATCGCGTCGATGACGAGGCCGAGCAGCCGCTGGTGGTCGCGTGCCGACAACCCGGGCATGCGCTCATAGTGGCGCTGGCTGGGCCCGTTCGCAGTCGGGTATCGTCCGTTGCCTATTACGCGACACGCGGCGTCACACGATCGTGCTGGACTCGTCCAACTTCGGGAAGAACACCAGCGCCGCCTTGTACTTCTTGGCGATGTCGCGGATCGACGCGCCGTACGTGGCCTTGTCGCCGTTGATGATGTCCCGGGCGTTGGTCGCGTCGAATCCCGCGGCGACGTCGTAGTCGGCGAGCTTGTGATTGCCGCGGAACTCTCCGCCGCGCATGCCCTGCACCATGATCCCGGCCGCCGCAGGCGGCTCGAGCACCCGGAGCGGCTCGGCGACGAAGTCGATGTTGCCGAGCGATGCCCGCTTGCTGAACTTGGCGTAGTTGGCCCGGCCGGTGATCTGGGCATACCCGCGTCCGATGAAGGTGAGGAAGTCGCAGCGCCGCGCCGCAATTTTGATGGCCACCGGCTGGCCGGCCGGGTAGGTCGTGCCGTTCCACGCCTGGACGTCGGGCGACGCCTGGATCACCCCGTCCGCCTTCAGCCGGTCGCCGGCCCGGACGTTCCCGGCCAGCGTGTTGTAGCTCGACTTGCCGCCGGGGACGGCCTCAAAGAAGTAGGCGTCAGCGGTGAACACGGTAGCGGTGGACAAGCCGTTGCCGATCTCGGTCATCGCCGCGCCCATCCGGGACTCGTGGTGGGCCGTGGCGAGCACGTAGCTCACGTGGTTGAGGTTGGTCACTCCGCCGGACGCGCAGGCCTCGAGGATCGCGGTTAGCGCGGTGCTCGCATTGCCGGCCTTATTGATGGTCTTTGCGGTGTCCAGGATGCGGGCCACCGCGGCCCGCAGGGCGCTGGCCCGCACGCCAGTGACGTCGGCGGCACCGAAGTCGGTGTCTGCGGGCAGCACGCCGGTCTTGACGAACGCCGCCGCGTACAGGAACCGGGACGGGTTGCGCAGGGTCGCGCTCCGGGTGGTGATCTCGTCGACCAGTTCCCGGTACTTCGTCAGCGGGTCAACGGACTTGTCCAGCCCGGTGAACCGCTTGACCATCCCGCTGATCAGATCGTCGTCGGAGAGTAGTTGCAGCAGGGTGACGAATCCGCCGACGTCGGCGAACATCGGGTCGGTCACCAGGGTGGAGTTGAGCAGCCCGGCGTCCGGGGTGCCTCCATCGTCCGTTCCGCCGTCCGGTGTCCCACCGTCGGTGGCCAGGCCCATGTCGGCGAGCACCTTCTGCACCAGACCGGTGCGGACCAGATCGGCTGGCGAGCCGCCGTTGGTCGCCGCTGCCTTGGTTGCCGCGGCCTTCTGGTTGGCCGCGGCACCGGCTTCGGACAGGGTCTTGTCCTCGGGCTTCTTGGCACTCAGCGCTTGGGCGAACGCGTCCAAGGTGGTGGCCAAGGCCGTACCGGCCGCCTGTAGCGCACCGATGGAGGCCTTGCCCGACGCGTCCAGCGCCTCGTTCGCGGCATCGCCCGTGGCGGCCAGCCCGCTCATGTTGCGGAACGCGTCGCTGGTCGTGATCGCGGTGAGCACGCTGGACAGCCCGACCGGATCGGGCAGGGCGACCGGCTGCTGAATGCTGACCAGCGGGGTGTCGAACGTGCCCAGATTCGGTGCTTCGGCTGGGGTGTGCGTCCCCGCCTGCAGCGCCTGGATGGCCGGCGGTGCCGGGGGCGGCGAGTCGGCCCAGTCGAAGAACCGCGTCAGGTCGAGCTTCTCGGCCGAGTTGGCGCGGCCCAGGACCGCCTCGGCGAACACGCCGCCGGTGGGTACGGCCACCACGTCCACGTCGGTGGCTGCGCTGCGATCGGCGTACCGCTTCTTCCACTCCTGCCACTCATGGTTCTGCTCATAGGTGAATCGGTAGACGAGGTAGTTGCCGACGACCTCCAGCGGCTGCGGGGATAGATGGTCGACCAGGTTGATGGTGGTGCCGCCGCCGACGTCCAGCCGGAACGGTGCCAGCTGCATGATCCGGGTCTGCGGGTCCTCGCGCAGCCAGATCTGGCGGCTGTAGTACAGCCTGTCCTCGTTCAGGACCGCGCCGAGTTCGGCTAGGCCGCTCGGCGCGGTCACGGTGATCAGCGGACTGCCCGCCAGATCGGCGGCGGACGAGTCGATCAGGAAGCCGCAATCCAGCCACCGGGCATCGGAGCCGAGCCGGACGGCCAGTTCGAAGTGGATGAAGTGCTCCTGCGGCTGCTGGCCGGCCATGTAGTCCGGGTGGATCTTCAGACCGATACGGGCGATCCGGCCGAACGACAGCGGGGAGCCGTTGCCCAGCACGGGGTCGACGTCGCCGGGATCGGCGTCGTCCGCGGCCGACTGGCTGACGTCGATGACGGTTCCGTCCTCCAGCGTGATCGAGACGCCGAGGATCGGCGTGGTGATCGGCTGTCCGGGCCGCACCGCTGGCCAGCGGATCGCATCGAGCTGGAGACGATAGTCGATGGTGAACGCGTTGACAGAGCCGTTGAAGACGATGAACCCGTCTCGGGCCAGGCTCCGCGCGTTCGCCTGCAGTCGCGGGCCGTACACGAAGTCCAGCCGCAGCGGAAAGAACGGTCCGAGCAGGACCTGGGGGAGGCGGTCGTGCGGGAAGGTCAGGCTGAACCCGCTGGCCGTCTCTTCCTCCAGCTCGGCCAGCAGGTTGCGGGTGGTGCCGTCCAGCGCCGCGTCCTTGAGGATGGGAAGGTACCGCAGAATGTTGCGCTCGTCGGTGAAGTCGATCGGCCGCATCGGCAGGAAGATGCACCGCTCGGCGTCCTGCAGCCGGGTCTGGGTCTCGTAGACCTGGACGACCTCGTAGTACTGCACGGTCAGCGCGTGCATGTGGTTGTAGTTGGTTACCGACCGGGTGGACAGGTGCTCGGACTGCGTCTGGTTCACCTCGCTGACCGAGGCGGCGCGCTGGTTGCGCAGCGCGGAGGATACCTGCTGGGTGGAGTCCCGGATGTTGTCCTGCAGGTTTGTGGCGATGTTGCGGTCGCCGGTGGACACGGTATGGGTGACCGCGGTCTGCTGGTTGGCCGCCCCGGACGCCGACCCGGCGAAGAAGCCGAGAATGCCGCCGACCCCGCCGGCCACCGACGTGGACTCGGTGGCGGTGACCGAGGCGCCGCGGGTGAACTCACTAGCCACGCTGGAGGCGATCTGCGACACCGTCCGTGCGCGGTCGTTGCTGCTGCTCAGACGCTCGGATTCGGATAGGGACTGGCTGGTGGCGGCAGACGACTTGCTGCTCCAGTCGATTACCGCGACGCTGGTGCTCTCGCCCGGCGCGAGCGGCAGGCTGTGCAGCAGGTGACCCTTGGCCACGGCGATCGGGTTCCACGTGTGGGCGTAGGTGAGGCGGGCCCCGTACCGGACCAGCTCGAAGCCATGGGCCGGATTCGCGGTCATGTCGAAGAGCATGCCGTCGAGACTCTGTGGCGGGGCCTCGAACGGTCCGGGGAACATGACCAGCGTGGAGTACAGGTGCCGTTCGGTGCCGAACTCACCGCTGCGCGGGATGAGCTCGACCGGCGCCTCCGGATCGATCTCCAGACCCAGATCCGGGTTGTAGGCCTCGAGCACGATGGACTTGGCGGCCAGGAACGGCGGCCACAGCGCCAGGTCGCGGATCGTCGCCACGGCCAGCGCCTGCTCCAGCGCGGCGGCCGTGGCGGCGTCGATTCCGGCAAGCTTGACGATGCCGGCGTACGGCAACTCGGCGGTGTCGGTCAGCAGGGCACCGTCGTCGATCAGCGAGGCCGGCCCACGGCCGTAGCGGCGCAGCACCGACCGTGGGTTCGCGGCCGACGCGACCACCCGGGCGGCGCCGTCGAACACCGCCGAAACCGACAGGTCGAACACCGTCTTGACGCCGACGCCGGCGAGCGCGGCGGCCGCCACGTCGTGCACCCCGAGCAGTACGGTCGGCGCACCCCGCAGGACGTCGCCGATGCTCAGCGCGCCGTACTGCGACTTGATGAACGTCTGGTATCCCATCGCACATCGGGTCCTTTACAGGTCAGGCGAGCAGGGCGGCCGCGGCCGGCCCGAGGGCTTCGAGGATGGGTCCAATCTCGCCGCCGATCGACGCC
This sequence comes from Dactylosporangium sp. CA-139066, assembly GCF_050936175.1. NCBI lineage: Bacteria > Bacillati > Actinomycetota > Actinomycetes > Micromonosporales > Micromonosporaceae > Dactylosporangium > Dactylosporangium sp. CA-139066. The sequence continues at coordinate 6,366,839 of NZ_JBNJNH010000001.1, forward strand.
AGCGCGTCGGCGCCGCCGCCGGCGACCAGGCCGTCGAGCGCGGTGCCACCGTCAACGGCGGTGCCGATGTCGATCGCCGAACCGGCGTAGTTGGCCATCCACTGCTGGTTCTGACCGTTCTTCGGAATGATGCCGGGGTCGATCCCGCCACCCGGCTGTTTCTTGTCACCCTTGTCGTTAAGGTTGAACAGCGAGCCGATGCCCTTGGCGGTCTTGGTGAGGTTTTCGCCGCCATCAGTGCCCGACTGCAACAGCTTGCCGAACGCACCGGTGATCGCGTTGAGCGTGTCGTTGGCCTGCTTCTGCACCGCCGCGTCGCCGTCCCGGGACGCCTCGAGGCTGGCCTTGAGCAGACCGCGGGTGATCTCGATGCCGCTCATGTCGTTGAACAGCTTGGACACCATCAGCGTCTTGAGCAGCGTCTCGCTGTTGCCGAGCGTGGCCGGGAGAGCCAGCGGCGGCTGGATGCTGAGCGGTGAGGCGGGCAGGCCGGTGACCGCAGGCGCACCGATCCGGGTCTGCCGCCCCTGCTGCGCCGGAGCGATGTCCGGCGCCAGGTTGGGGATCGGCGACTCTTGCCACTTCCAGAAACGCGTCAGGTCGAGCTTCTCGGCCGAGTTGAACTCGCCCAGCACCGCCTCGGCGAAGACGCCGCCGGTCGGCAGCGGGACCAGCGACACGCTTGGCACGGACTCGTCCTGTTCGCGCTGCTTCCACTTCTTCCAGGCGTCGTCGCGCTCGTACGTGAACGGGAAGGCGACATAGTTGCCGGCCACCGTGATCGGCACCGGGTCGATCCACTCGACGACCCGAACGTCGACCCCGCCGACGTCACAGGCGTACGGCGTGAGCTGCATGATCAGGGACTGGCGGTCAGCGTTCATCCAGATTGCCTGGCTGTAGTGCAGCTGCGCGTTCATCAGCCGGGCGGCAACGTCGCGGACGTCGACCGGCGGATGCGCCTGCAGCAGAGTCACCGTCGTGTCCGCTCCCCGGGAGGCCACGAAACCGATGTCCACCCAGCGCCGCCTGCCGCGCAGATTGACCAGCAGCCACAACCGGATGAGCCCGTAGTCGGACGCCGCCGCCCCGTTGGCCGGCAGAAGCCGTACCTGCAACGACGCCAGCCGGTCGAGCCGGATCGCCTCGGCGGGCGTGGTGGTGGACGGCTGGTCGCTTCCGGCATCCAGCCCGCGGTTGGCCGGTTGCGTCCGAACCATGGTGTACCCGTCGACCATCTGCACCGTGACGCCGCCGATCTCGGCGGAGTCCCAGCTGATCCTCTCAATGATCGCCTCGCGGTCCACCTCGTACCAGCGCTGGCTGGTCCGGTCCGCGTCGGCCAGCAACCGGGAACGGACCGCCTCGGCCACGTCGCCGGCGAGCCCACGCCGCCAGGCCGCGATGCGGTCGCGCAACTGCCGGATCCGGACCCGTTTCTCCGCGGCCCCCGCCAGTGCGGCCAGCAGCCCAGCGGCATCAGCGGTCGGAAGTGGCGCGTCCGCGTCGGCCTGGATCTGGGCCAGATTGGCGGTGGCGAAGCGTTCGAACGCAAACTCGAGCACCACGGTGTGCCGCAGCCGGGTCAGCAGCTCTTGAGTGGACCGATCCAGGGCGGCGCCGATCAGGATGTTGAGGTACCGGCGGACGACCTGCTCGTTGCGGAAGTTGACGAGCCGCATGGGAATGAAGATGCAGCGTTCCACCCGCTCCAGCCGGCTCGTGGCCTCCCACATCTGGACGACCTCGTAGTACTGCACCGACATGGCATGCATGTGGTTGTTGTTCACCACCACGCGGGTGTTGATCGTCTCACTGTCACTCTCGCTGACCTCGCTGACGATGGCCGCGCGTCGGGTCCGCGACAGGGCCGCGTTCTGCTGAGTACGCGCGGTGATGCTCTGCAGGGCGGATGCGCTGACCGAGCGGATTCCGGTCGACGTCGAGTAGGTTGCCGCGACGCCGGCGCTGAACCCAGCGGACGCTTGGCCGCCGAGCAGACTCAGGATGCCCGGGGTGGACGCACTCGTGGTGGTGGAAGCCGAGGTGGCCACCGAGTCGCCGCTCTGGAACTCGCGCGCGACGGCCCGGGTGACCTCGGAGATCGCGGTCGAATTGCTCAGCGCGTTCGACAGCTGCTCCGCCTGGGCGACATCCTCCTCGGTGGAGGCGGCCACCCGGCGCAGCCAGTCCACGACGGTGAGCCGGGTGCTCTCCCCGGGGCCAAGCGGAAGGCTGTGCAGCAGCTGGCCGAGCGCCACCGCCCGCGGCGCCCAGGACTGAGTAAAACGCAGCACCGCGCCGTAGGCGACGCCGTTGAATCCGGCCTCGTCGAGCGACGTGACGTCGATCGGGCCGCCGTGCCACTGGAGCGCGGACGACGGCTTGCTCTCGATCAGCACCGTGCTGGTATAGCGGACCTGATGCGCGGCGAATTCCCCGCTCCGCGCGATCAGGTCGGCCGGTGCGTCGACGTCGTACCGCTTGCTGCGACCGGGTGCCAGCGCCTCGATGAGGATCTTGACCGCAGCCAAATAGGGCGGCCACTGCGCCAGATCCCGGACCGACGTCACCGACATGGTGGTCTGCAGTGCCCCGCCCAGGGCATCCGGAACGGCGACGAGTGTCGCCGCGGCGGCGCCGGGCAGGTCGGCCAGCGACGGGGCTGGCGTGGGCACGACGATCAGATCGGACGGCGGGACACCATGCCTCGCGAGGATCGTGCCGGGGTCGGCGGCCGCCTCGACCAGGCGTATCGCGTCGCGGAACGCGCCAGCGAGGGCGAGGTCGTAGACGGTCCCGACCGCCAGCTGGGCGAGCGTTGCCTCGGCTGCGTCGGTCACCCCGAGCAGGACGGAGGGCGGCGACTGCAGGACCTCGCGGATCTCCAGATCGAGGTACGCCGTCTTGAGATGCACCCGGAACATCTGCGCACTGGGCATATCTGCCATGGTCGGCGCCGTCCGACCACGCGGGAAATACGAGAATCGACGTAGCACGAACGGCGGATAGGGATCGGCGTGCGGGTAGTACCCGGGGAAACAAGCGACCTTCGGTCGCTGCTGGCGGCGCCGCCGGAGGGAATCAGGCTGGCCCGGGTCCACCCGCGGAGCACACCTTGGGGACTCCCCGCCGACGGCCCGAAGGCGATCCGCGAGACGCTGAGGTCTCCTGTCGCGCTGAGCGGCATAGCGGGCCACCTCGGTTCACATGAAGCTTGACGATACGACCGCAAGGCGGCGCCTGCCGGGACCACCGAGCCGTGCGCCTTACGAGCGGGACCGGCCGCGCAAGCAGCCAACCAGGCGACCGACATGGCACCCAAATCGCGGGCAGCCTCAGACTCAGTTCAGGTGCAGCGGAATCGACCGGGTGTGGTCGCCGTCCGGTGGGAATGCCCGGCCTTCACAGTTCAACCATCGGGCCGGCGGCGCAGGCCCGATCTGCGTCAGTCCACGCCGCAGTGCGTCCGATCGCGGTGGAGTAGTCGGTCCAGGTACGGAGGGGAGCCGACGGCGTTCCCGGCCTGGCCCAGTAGCTGATCGTCCCGTTGTAACGCCAGGCGCCGGTAGCCGTGCCTGCCGTCTTGATCAACTGCCCCGCGGCGGCCAGCCGGACGAGCGCCGGGCCGAACCGGGAGTTTGAGGCGGTCACCCGACTCGGCGCGAGCATGACGTGGCCGCGGTCGGCGATGTGCGCTACATAGAGCTCCGGGTATCGCTCCGACAGCCGGTACTCGACGATGCCGTACGAAGGAAGCGCACGCCGTCGGCCTCGTCGTTGATCGTGGGTTGCCCGCCGTCGGCGGTACCCACACTTCAGGCGATCGTGTTCAACGGCGCGCCTGTAGGGTCGGCGACGGCCGAAGGGAGGCCCTCTACGCCGGTAGGCTCGCTGAAGCGGCGCCGGAACCGGGACAGCCGCGAGCGGGCCCCGCGGCGATCGGGCTCGTCCGTGATGCCCGGGAGCATCGCCGGGTGGATTTCGCCCTTGCTCGTCCGGGTCCAGCGCCGGCCCGAGGCGTCCCGGAACATCATCGACACGAATAGGTACCGCCTGCTGGCGGCGCCGGGGAGCCGCCGGGTCACCGTGGCGCCCGGCGGCAGCGCGACGAGGTAGTCCACCTGGACCTCGTAGGTCGCCGGGCCGGCGTGCCGGAACTCCAGGAGCACGTCGTACACCGGCAGGTCGCCGCCGTTCTTCAACGTCAGGGTCGACCGCGACGTCCAGGCGGCCACCGCGTTCGCCTGGCTCAGCTGGGACTCCACATCGCGCAGCCGGTCACGCTCGGACTCGCGCCGCAGCAGGCGGTACGCCACGATCAGAGCGCCCGTGCTGCCGATCGAACCGAGGGCCGTCGCGACCACGTTGGCCCACGAGGCGAGATCCGCCGAGTTGGTCACGACGTCAAAGGTAGTTGATATCTGCAACCCGTCACGGGCCGATCACAGCGTATCCGAGCGGTTGCTCGCACTGTACCTGCCGAGAATGCCATCCGGGCAGTTCAGGCGGCGTGCTCGTATTCGTGAAGGACGCCACCGAGGCGGTCACGCCGATGGATGTTCGGCCGGGCGAGCTGGTCCGGGTCGGTGATGGGTTCGGGCAGCGGCTTCAGCGGCCGGACGTTCGCGATCCCCTGATGCGGTCGGTGCAGGTTGGAGAACCGCTCGTACTCCCGCAGCGCATGCGGCAGCTGCCGCTGGTTCCAGATCAGCACGCGGTCCAGCAGCTCGCGGCGGCTGGTCCGCACCCAGCGTTCGATGATCGCGTTCATGCGGGGCACCTGGATACCGACGCCATGCCAACAGCCGGGTCGAGGCGCAGCGCGAGTGCCTCCGCAAGATTCACGCCGCCAGTACGCGACGATCATGCGCGGCGCGAACTTCCGGTGGTCGGGGGCAACCATCTACATATCCCGATAGTCCGTCCAGTTGAGCGCAGCCACGAGGTACCACTCGACGAACGGGGGAAGTTTGCATGGGAACGCGCACACGCACAGTGCTGGTCGCCGCGGCGGCGACCGTCGCGTTGGTGACCGCGACCGGCGGGGTGGCCGGCGCCGCGCCGGTGTTCACGCCCGGGTCCGCCGGGGTTGGCGATCCCGACTTCCCGACCTACGGCAACGGCGGCTACGACGTCGGGCACTACGACCTCGACGTGCGCTACAACCCGGAAACCGACGAGCTGACCGGCCACGCAACGATCCTGGCCACGGCCACCCAGAACCTGTCCCGGTTCGACCTCGACCTGCTCGGGCTGACCGTGGACGCGATCCAGGTCGACGGGCGGGCGGCGAGCTGGGCCCGCGACGGCTGGGAGCTGGTTGTCACCCCGGACCGCGGGCTGCCGCGAGGGCGGCCGTTCACCGTGGATGTGCGGTACCACGGCGTGCCCTACGAGTGGGTCATCCCCGACGAGACCGGCGAGTTCCCGCCGACGAAGTACGGCTTCGTGGCCACCGACGACGGGGCGATCGCAATGGGCGAGCCCAGGTCGGCGGCGAACTGGTACCCGGTGAACGACCACCCCAGCGACAAGGCGTCCTACACGGTGCGCGTGACCGTGCCCGAGGGGCTCGGCGCGATCGGCAACGGGCTGCCGCTGGGCCACTCGACCCGGGACGGCTGGACGACCTGGCGCTGGGCGAGCGCGCTGCCGATGGTCAGCTACACCAGCACGATCGCGATCGGCCGCTGGCGCGTGGACGAGCACCTGCACCACGGCCGGCCGACGATCCTCGCCGTTGACGCCGCCATTCCGCCCGGTCCGGCGGACGCGGCGATTGGACGTACCGACGACATCATCGACTATTTCGAGGGACTCTTCGGGCCGTATCCATTCGAGTCCGCCGGGGCGATCGTCGAACGCGACGAAGGCCTGCAGTTCGCCCTGGAAACGCAGACCCGCCCGATCTATCCCAGCAGCTTCCTCGAAGGCGCCAGCGCACCGTGGGCCGTGGAGACGGTGGCGCACGAGACGGCCCACCAGTGGTTCGGCGACAGTGTCTCCCCGGATTACTGGTACGACCTGTGGCTGAACGAAGGCTTCGCGACCTACGCCTCGTGGCTCTGGGACGAGCACGACGGCGGCGCGACCGTCCGCGACCAGTTCAACCTCTTCTACTCGCTCCCGCTGAGCTCGCCGATCTGGTCGCCGGCACCCTACAACCCGCAGGGCGGCGCGCCGATGCTCGTCTCCAACTACTCCCGCGGCGCGATGACCCTGCACGCGCTGCGCCGGCAGGTCGGCGACCCGGTCTTCTTCGCCATCCTGCGCACCTGGGCGGCGCGGCACCGCTACGGCAACGGCTCGACCGAGCAGTTCTTCGCCCTTGCCGGGCAGCTCGCGGGCCAGAACGTGCGGCCGCTGCTGCTGGCCTGGCTCTCCGGCGACATCAAGCCCGCAAATCCGGATCCGGCCACCGCGAGTCCGGCCGGGACGGTGAACCCCGGCCGCGTCATCGGGCCGATCGACGTGCCGCGCACCAGCCTGACGGAATGATCATCGTCGCTGGTCGCATCCGGGTCGCCGTCGCCGGCCGGGAACAGTTCGTCGAGCGATCCCGCCAGGCGATGCGCCCGGCCCGCACCGGGCCCGGCGGCGCTGTTGCGTTGTGGGATCGAGGGACGCGGTCCAACCGGCCTCGGGTCCAAGGTCAGATCGCCAGGGCAAGGTCGGCGAACGCCACAGACGCGAGCGTCACGTTGACGACGTACCGCCAGGTGTTTCACCGGTGACGGTGGCATGAGCGGCGATCGCGGTGAGCAGTTGGCCGGCCGGCGCATCGACCTCGGCGAGCGAGCGCAGCAGGAACCCGGAGATGTCCTTCTGGTAGCGCCGGCTGGTCAGCGCCGCGCCTTCGACGGGACTGGCCTTCGTCCGCACCGCCAGGTGCAGCTCCTTGTTGACCCGGGCCGGGAACGCCTTGTCGATCTTCGCCCACGGCAGCGCGACACGCTCCAGGCCGCTGGTTCTGCCCGACACGATCCTGCGCTGGCATCGTGACCTGTATGCTCGCCGCGACGCGGCGGTGTCGCGGCCCGCGCCGGCGGGGCCGGCCGCGGACCGTGCACGCGATCCGCGCTTTGGTGCTGCGGCTGGCCAGGGAAACCCTTCGTGGGGTTCCCCCTGTGGTTTACCGGAGGGGTGCACGGATGATTTCCTTACTGGTGCGCACACCGTCCAGACCGCCGGTGTCACGGCGCAGCCGGAAGACTTGCGGAGCCCCGGGAAACACCGTGTCGTCGCAGGGCTCGGCGCGCAGCGTCCGGCGTTCGGTACGGCTGTGCCCCCAGTCGTCGTCGACGTCGGTGTGGTCGATGAACTCGGCGTCGGTACGGACAGCAATGCTTGGGCGGCCTGCAGCGCGAGGGGCTGCTTCCCCTTCAAATCAGCGTGAATTGGGCGCTCAGCGGCGCGGTGTTCAGTCGGGCGGTCTTCTTCGTGGTGTGCAAGCGGTCGAGGGTAAGCATCTTCCCGGCCACGTTCAGGGGTGCCAACAGGTCGGCGATCACCGCGTTCTCGCCCCGCTTGCCGGGGACCTCGCGTTGACCCAGGACCGCCCCGCCCTCGTGGGTGACCGCAGCTACCAGGAACACCTGCCCGGTCTCAGTCCGGGTGCCGTGCAACAGTCTCCCGTCAATCGCCGCGGCGGGCAGCAGCCGCAACCGGTCCAGCAGCGACGACGCCACCGACAACGGGCCCCTCGAATATATTCGACGGCGCCGGCGATCTTGCCCGATGGGATGAACCATTACCGAGCGAAACATCAACCGCGAAAGGAGGACCGGCGATGACCGACGGTCCCACGTTCACGCAGGAGTACACGCTCGTCCGAACCTACGACGCTCCGCCGGAGATGGTGTTCGCGAGTTGGACCACGCCGGAGCACTTTTCCCGGTGGTTCGGCCCGCGCGCGCTCGAGACGCCGGTGGACCTGATCACGATGGACGTCCGACCCGGCGGCGTCTGGGAGGCCAGCATCGTGACCCCGGACGGAACCGCACATCCGCTCAACGGCACCTATCGTGAGGTGAACGTTCCAAGCCGGCTGGTCCTGACAACCGGCGATCCGAACAATACCGAGGGAGCGGTTGCTTCTGTCGTCACGATTGACTTCGATGCGATCGACGAAGGCACCCGGATGCGTTTTCACCAGGCGGGAGTGAACACCGACGAAGCGCATGCCGCAGGCGCCAAGGCCGGGTGGATCGAGTTCTTCGAGCGTCTCGGCGAGCACCTGAAGCAACTTCAGTCCGACACGACGCGGACCGAGACATCGTCGGCGGAACACCTAACCGGTGGCGAATGACCGCGGCCCATCTGATCACATTCCGGAGTCTTTCGCAGATACTCCAGGAATCGGCGAGCGAGGCACGACGGTCGATCAGGGCGTGCCCGTGTCGGCAGGCGTAGGCGAGTAACCCTCCGGCCTGGGCGTTTTCGATCCGGCCTGCGGTTGCTCGGGTTGACCATGTGGCCGGCGCATAGCCCGGATCTCATAGGTTACCGCTCGGCGCGGCAGCTCAGGCGACGCCACCGCATCTGGCCTGACCTACCCGGGCAGCGGCCCTACGGCTCCCGTCCGGCACGGCAGCAGCTCCGCCACCTCGGCCGGCGCTGTGCCTCTGCGCCTGCGTGATGCCGGCCACCCGTCGGCGAACTCGATGAGCGAGGCTCCGGTCGTGGCCAGGGCGAGCCCCGCGGCGGCGACCGCCAGGAGCGGCAGTGCGCGACCGGACGGCGGCGCAAGGAGTGCCCTGACCCGCCGGACCGTCGCAGAGCAGTTGCGGTGTTCGATCGCCGCCGCGCTCGTCGTCGCCTCCTCCCTGGCGGTGCTACACGCCCTGCAGCAACGCTCCTGCCTCCGGCAGGATGAGCATTCGTAGGCGGTCGGCCGGTCCGTCAGTGACAGGGGCGGTCGGGGGTTGCCTGCTGCGGGTAGCGGCACAGGAATCCGCTGATGTTTGGATGAGCGCCGGTGGTGGCGGCCGGCAATGTGTCGGGCGCGCGGCCGTGTTCGACCCAGTCCACCAGCGCAGCGAGCGGGTCGGTCGGGACGGGTCCGGCCCCGCCGGAGCAGTGCCCCACGCCCGGGGCGAGGAAGACGCGGTAGAACCGGTCGGTGGCCTCGCCGCCGCCCATGGCGGATTCGACGCGGCGGCGGTAGTCGACCGTGCCCTGCGGGAAGATCGCCGGGTCGGCCAGGCCATGCCAGGTGATCATTTTGCCGCCGGCAGCGCGGAAGGCGGACAGGTTGGGATCGTCGGAGCCGATGACCGCGGCGTAGCGGGCCTGGGACTCGTCGAACAGGCGCTCGAACTCGGCGTAGCCGATGGTGGAGACGTCGAGGTGGGGTTGCCGCAGCAGGAAGTAGCGGATCCAGTCCGCGGCGACGGGGAACGGTGCGCCGTGCCGCGCGCCGAGCAGGGGCTTGGCTGTGCCGGCCAGCCAGCTGAAGGACGCGCCGCGGGGCAGGCCGTACCAGAGCCGCTTGCCGGTGCGGGTGGTCGGGCCGTCCCAGATTCTGCGGACGATGTCGGCGACGGCCTGGCTGATCCGGATCGTCCGGCCGTGACAGCGCACGCTTGTGCCGACGAGCCGGCCGGGGTCGAACCGGCAGGCGTCGGGCCGCTCGATGATCCCGTCGAGGCGGCCGTCGTCGCCGTCGCACGCGGCGATCGCGGCGCGGTTGAAGGCGGCGAACTCGCATGCGGCCGGGTAGACACCCGCCTCGTTCATGACGACCTGCGGCCAGAACTGAGCCAGGGTCAGGCGGTTCCAGTCGATGGCGGGCGCGTCGGCGAGGATGCCGTCGAAGTCATCGGGGTAGCGCCGTGCCTCGGTCAGGCCCTGCCGGCCGCCGGTGGAGCAGCCGGTGAAATAGGAGTAGGCGGGCGGCCGGCCGTAGAACCCCGCGATCACCTGTCTGCCGATCCGGCTCATCTCGTGCACTGAGCGGTAGGCGAAGTTGGCCAACAGCCCCTCGTTGATCGTCCGGTCATGGCGCAGCGCCCAGACCGGCGGGCTCTTGAGAATGCCTGGTACGCCGGCGTCGGTGGACGCCGCCGCGTAGCCCCGCTGAACCGCCGGGACGAGGGCGCGCTCAAACTCGCCCGCGGCAAACGCTCCGCCGCCGGTGGCCTGGAATCGGCCGTTCCACGTCGATCGGGGCAGCCACACCTCGATCCGGACCTGGTCACGAAGCGGCGGGTGCGTCAGGACGACCGTGACGTCGCAGAACGCCGGAACCCCGGTGACCGTGGACCGGCCGAGACGGGAGGCCCGGGTGCCCATCGCGCCTGGGCGGGCGACCGTGGTCATCGCGAGGATCCGCGCGCCGGGCAGGTACGGCCGGGACAGGCGCGGGCAGGCGCCGTGACCGGCGACAAGCACGGCGCCGACCACGGCGGACAACGTCAGCGCCACCGGCAGCAGGAGTGCGCCGATGATAACGAGAGGTGTTCGCATCGCTGCTCCGGCAGGGACAGCCGCGCGAGCGGCGCATGTGCACCGACACCCCACTGGCTACCCGCCGCGACCCGCGTCACACTGCGCCCAGTTGGCGAGGTCCGGTAACCATGACATGGCGGGCACGGCGCGCCCCGCGGGTCGGAAACCGGACCTCGGCTCAGCCATGCGAGTCCAAACGATAGGGCACAAACGCCGTTGTCGCGGTCCGGCTCTGCACAGCGCCCAATCGGCCACCTGCAGCGTACGGTCGCTAGCCTGCCTCCTGCCGTCACCCTTGCACGCCTAAGCGTCGCCGGCGACGGCTCTGTGTTCGTGCAGACGGGGCCCGTGTTTGCGGTCCTTGACATGGGCGTAGGCCATGAGCGCGAACAGGACCGTGAGCAGGACCGCGGATGAGCCGAGCGTGCCCAGGTCCAAGCCGCCCTTGGCGGTTGGTTTAGTGAGGAAGTCGCCGGCGGTGGCGCCCAGCGGCCGGGTCAGCACGAACGCGGCCCAGAACAACGCCACATCCGGCACGGCGGGAACGTACTTGAGCGCGAGCAGGACGGCGAGGGCCGCGGTGATGAGCAGGGCCCCGCCGCCGTAGCCCAGACCGGAGCTGTCGGACAGGAAGTCGCCCATCGAGGTGCCCAGCGTGTTGGACACCAGGATCGCCGCCCAGAACAGCGCCTCGCCGCGGAACGTGTCGATGTCGCGGATGGCGAACGTCAGCCCGGTGTACCGCCACGCCACGAAGATGGCGATCAGCAGCGCGACGAGGATCGCCGCGCCGGTCGGGTAGCCCAGTCCCAGTCCCTGCGGCCCCCAGCCGAGTGCGTGCGCGCCGTCGGGGAGGTATTTCGGGGCCGCGTCACGGTTCATGAAATCCGACATGGTCGTGCCGGCCATGCTCGTGGACAGAATGACCGTCCAGTAGAAGCAGGGGTTGTACCTGCGGGAGCGCAACTGCACCAGCAACGTGATCACGAACATGCCGAACAGGGCGATTGTGGTCAGGAAGTACCCCAATTTGAGGGTCTGGGCGAACAGGTCTCCGGCGGTCTCACCCAGGGTCGTAGCCGCGACCTTCATGATCCAGAACGCGAGGGTGACCTCAGGCAGTTTCTTGATGACGTACCGGCCGCCGCTGGTGAGCGCGGCCTCGGTGGCGTTCTCGGACTGCTTCACGAGAGCTCCTTGCGCCGGTCGGGTCGCCAGGCCCAGGCGACAGCGGGCAAATTTGGGCAAACCTACTCCAAGCCGGATAAGGAATTACTGAACGGCTGGCCTGCTCTCAGCGCTCTCTCATCGGTGTGCAGCAGGCTTGAGTAGTCGGTCGGGGGTGATCGCGTGCGGGTGCTGCTCGTGGAGGATGAAGAGGTCCTGGCCGAAACGATCCGTCAGGTGTTGCACGCCGACGGGTTCGCGGTGGATCTGGCCTTTCTCCGGTACCGACGGGTTGTGGGCGACGAAGACGACCGCGTATGACGCGGTGGTGCTCGACATGATGTTGCCCGGGCTGAACGGCTACCAGCTGCACACCGGCGACCTCGTGCAGCTCCGGCTGAAGAACTCGACCGGCGACTACAGCACGGTGCCGTTCCACGTCGCCGGCGTCATCACGGAGTTCGCCACCGCACCGCGGGACAGCTTCGTGCTCGCCAACCGTTCCTACCTCGCCATCCCAAGCCTGCAGCAGCTGCTCGCAGCGGACGACGTGACGCTGCGGACCGGCGGTGGCGTCAAGGTTCGCCAGGCGATGCGCGGTCACCGGCGCCGAGCGGTTCGCCGCCCGGCCCGGCGCACGTTCATATCGACCACCGCGATCGGTGGGCACGTCGTCGGCCACGTCCCCCGCCCAGCCCTGGCGTCAAGCGGTGCGACGATCTGAACGTCGGGTAGTCGGGCCACCGCAGTGTTCAGCGCCCGTCTCGAGGATGTCGCGACACCCCCCTGCTATGGCCGTTCTCACCTCGGGTGGTTCGAGCCGTTGACAAGGGTGACATTCGTACACCCACGTCGAATGGGCGCAAGAAATCGCCAGCATTGATGAGCAGCGCGCGTCATGCCTGTCTGATGGAGGCGCCACACCCGGTGAACATCGCATGGAGAGTGCGGTCGGTGGACCACGAGCGGTTGAGCCCCCTCGATACTGCCTTTCTACGTCTGGAGTCCCCGCAGGCGCCAATGCACCTGGGCGCGCTGGTCACCTTCCAGCCACGGCAACGGATTCCACCCGCTCGGCTCCTCGCGGTACTCGGCGAACGCATCGCACGGATACCGGCGCTGCGCCAGCGCGTACGCACCACCTGGTTGCCGCCCGGCGGCGCGGCATGGACACCCGACACGACGTTCGACCTGTCCCGACACGTTCACCTCCACAGGCTGCAGCGTGGCAAGGACGCGATGACCATGCTCGCCAGCGAGCTGATGGCCGAACCCCTCGACCTAAGCCGCCCCCTGTGGCAAATCCACCTGATGACCGGTCTGCCCGAGCGCCGATTCGCGCTGCTGATCAAGCTGCACCACGCCATGGCCGACGGACTCCGCACGGTCGAACTCGGCCTTCGCCTGTTCGACGGGTACATCGACCACGGCCCCGGCCGGCCCGAGCCGGACTCGACCGCTGCCCGGCCGCCTCGGCCGGCACACGGCATCGCGGCCGCCGCCCGCAACATGATGGAGCTTCCTCACGTGCTCGGCGTGGCCACCAGCACGGTGAGCATCGCCGCGTCCGTCCTCTTGCACGCGCGCATCGCCGCGCTGCTGCCATCAGCCCCCGGCAACTCCGCACGCAACGCCGTCCGCACCGCCGCCACCGCCAAACAGCCGCCCGCTACGGCGCGGCGTCTCGCCCTCGTCCGGCTGGACGCCCAAGATGTCAAACAGATACGCCAGCGATGCGGCGGCACCGACCACGACGTCCTACTGGCAATCATCACCGGCGCTCTACGGCGCTGGCTTCTCGCCAACGACCAGCGCCCACAGGACCTCACCATCCGTGCGTTCATCCCCGTCAGCCGACGCAGCCGCACCAACCAGCCCCAACGTCACAACGTGCTGTCCGGGTACCTGTGCGATCTCCCGATCCAACAGGAGGACCCGATCACCATGCTGCACCACGTCCGCGCCGCGATGGATCGCAACAAGGCCGCAGGATTCGCCCGCGGCCCAGGCGCATTCCCGGTACTCGCCGAGAGGATCCCGGCCCCGGCGCAGCATCTCACCATCCCGCTGCTGCGCCGAGCAGGCCCGCTGCTGTTCGACACGATGATCACGAACGTCCCGATCCCCTCACGACCGTTGACACTCGCAGGAGCCCCGCTCCAACACGTCTACCCCGTCGCGCCCCTGGCCCACGGCCAGACACTCGGCATCGCACTGTCGACCTACCGAGCATCGGTCCACATCGGACTACACGCCGACCACCACGCCGTGCCGGACCTCGACCGCCTCGCCGACGCCATCCCAACCGCACTGGCGGCCCTGACCGATTCGATCAGCCCGGCATCTGCCGCGGCGGTGCGCTGATGCATGCGTGCCGCCGGGCCTACTCCAGCCAGCTTGCACGCTTGGTCGCGAATGCCACGACGACTTTGCCGGCGCTGGGCCGGAGGAACCGCACGCTTCGGCCGAGTCGCGGCCGCCGGCCTCTCCGTAGAGACGACGAGCCCGCCTCGTCCAGGCGTCGCGCGGCAGCGTCCGAACGAGGCGGGCGGGGTTAGGAACTGCGCCCGGGCAGCAGCAGCTCTGCAGTACCTCACCTCCGCCGTGCGTGCGACCCAAGCCTCACGCGGTGGCGCCGCCAGGGGCCTCACCGGGCGGCCGGGTCACGGTGTCGCGGCCGGGCCCCGCGGAACGGCCTCTGGCGTGGGGCGCCGAGCGCAGGAGTCGCAGCGCGGCCGCGCCGATCAGGTAGGCGAGCAGGCCGGCGGCGGGCAGGCCGGCGAGGTAGTGGCCGGTCCTGGGGGCCAGGTTGTTGCTGAGCAGTCCGGCGACGACCGCCGTGAAGGCGGCCACTGTCAGCCCGGCGCGCATCGCCCCGCCGGCGATGGAGCGCGTCAGCCGGCCGGGAGCCGCCGGCCGCTCCGGGCTGCGCATCTCGATCCGGCCGAACACCGCGACCAGCGCGGTCAGCGTCCCCGTCAACATGATCAACCATGCCGGCCGCCACAGCCACCACGCGCGGGTGGCGAAGGGCGGCACCGGCAGCGCGTGCAGGACGTTGAGCGCACCGACGAGCACGAGCAGGGCGCTCATGTGCCACAGGAAGATGGTGAGCACCACCGCGTTCACCCCGACCACCGCCTGCCAGGGGCGCGTACGGCGCAGCCAGCGCCCGGCCGGATCGTGCAGCATCAGCACCAGGCCCAGCTGAACAGCGGCGGCGGCAAGCAGCGCCAGCGATGGTGGCGATGCATTGTGCAGCCGCTGCCCCGGCACGTCGATCATGCTGACCGCATAAGGTCCGGCCACCGTCAGCAGCAGCAGCACGGCCAGGCCGCCGACGAGCAACGGTACCCACACGAACGGCCGGAACGGCAGGCGGCCGTCTCGCCAGGCGAATCCGATCTGATGGATCACCAGCCAGCCGAACAGGAAATTGCCGGCGCCAAGGACAGCCGGCCCGGACAGCCGAGCCAGGTCGCCGAGTGCGACCAGGGCGACCAGCACCAGCGGCACCCGCCAGCCGAAGCGTTGATGCAGGCGATACATGAGCGGGGTCAGCAGCACCACGACGAGGTACGCGGACAGGAACCACAGAGGGATCGAGGCGACCCACACCGCCTGGCGCGTGAGGTCGGGATCAACGCCCGCCGCACGGGCGATCAGCGCACCGGCGGCGAGCACGAGCAGCAGCGTGGTGGTCGGGCGGACGAGACGGCCGCTGCGATCCTGCAGCCAGGTGATCGCATCATCACCGCGGCGGCGATGCGAGGCCAGCGACGCGGCGTTGGCGTACCCGCCGACGATGAAGAACAGCGGCATGACCTGTGCCAGCCAGGTGATCGGGTACGCCCACGGCAGTGAATCCAATGCCGATCGCCCGGTCAGGTGGCCGTGGGCGTCGTAGTCGACCACGCTGACGAGCCAATGGCCGAGCACCACCGCGGCGATCGCCACCGCGCGCAGCAGATCCACATACCGCTCACGCGACGCCGGCGTCCGTTCAGCCCGCCGCCGCAACGCGCCCACGTCACCACCCCGGTTCGCCTCGACCTCAGCAAGCGTGCCGCGCGAGCAAGACCAGCAGCTACGCTCAGCCGCACAGTCTCCTGACCGATGTCGCAGGCGGGTCAGGCCGGTTGGCCCTGTAGCCCGCACAGATCGGCACCCGGACACCGAAACGTCCGGCGGACCGGACAACGAGGTCACAAACGGCCCAGACGCCGACAACGTACGAGAGGGCAACCACAACGAGCAGGAAGCTCCCGGCGGCGTCGAGGACAACGCCACCGACCACGCGAAGCCCGGCGCCGACACCGACAACGTCCAGCAGGGTGAGCGGACCGGATCGGACACGGCACCCACCTAGTAGTCCCAGGCGCCGTCATCGAGTCGAGAGCGAGGTGGCCAACAGATGCGGCCTTCGTGACCTCCCGCTGATCGCCCGAGGCAGATACCGGCCCCCACCCGGCGCCGCCCCGCTCCCGCAGAGGGTGGCCGACCGCATATGGGGAGACTCCGCTGCGGTGGTCGCGATCGTTGCGCATGTGGCGTCAACTCGCTCGATTACCCGGATCCGGTGGCGGCTGCCGTGGTACGCAATACCCTGCAAGGCATACAGAACGGATCAATCGTGGGTCTCTATTTCTGGCATTTCGCGACTGTCACCGCCAGCATGCGGGGTCCGCGTCCCGTCACAATGGCCGAGCTGGTCTGCTGATGGCGCCCGAGTACCTTCGCTCCGGTGCGCTCGCCGCACTCACCGTCGCCGCACTGCTGCTGGGTGCGTGTTCCTCCAAGCCGGCACCGAACAGCGCGGGCCGTGGCGACCACCACACGCCAGAGGCCATGCCCGGGATGAGCATGCCCAGCACGGCCACCTCCCAGCCGCCCGGGAGTGCGGGCAGGACCACCGCGCCGGGCGCCGCGCTGCCCGGCATGCCGCCGCTGCTCGACTCACATGACGTCTACGCCGCGGACCGGCCCGGCGCGCTCGCCGACACGGTCAGGAACGACCCCGTCCGGGTGTACGTGCCGAACCTCGGCAGCGACACCGTCTCCGTCATCGACCCGGCGACGTACAAGGTCATCCAGACAGTCAAGGTCGGCAAGGCACCGCAGCACGTCGTGCCGGCCTGGGACCTGCGCACGCTGTGGGTGAACAACAACGACGGCAACACACTGACCCCGATCGACCCGGCGACCGGCACGTTCGGCACCCCCGTCCCGGTCGAAAACCCGTACAACCTGTACTTCACCCCTGACGGCAGGTTCGCGATGGTCATGGCGGAGCTGTTGCACCGCATCGACTTCCGGGACCCGCACACGATGGCGATCGTGCGATCGGTGCCGGTCAACTGCTCCGGGGTGAACCACGCCGACTTCTCGGCCGACGGCCGCTACTTCATCGCGACCTGCGAGTTCTCCGGCGACCTGATCAAGGTGGACGTCCAGCGTCAAGAGGTGGTCGGCCAGCTGCACCTGCCACGCGACGGGGCGATGCCGCAGGACGTCAAGATCACCCCGGACGGACGGACCTGGTACGTCGCCGACATGCACACCTCCGGTGTGTGGATCCTCGACGGGGACGCGTTCACCGTGCGGGTGTTCCTGCCGACCGGTGCCGGCGCGCACGGGCTGTACGTCAGCCGCGACTCGAAGCGCCTGTACATCGCCAACCGGGGCGAGGGTTCGGTGTCGGTCCTCGACTTCGCCACCGGCACCCTCGTCACCAAGTGGCAGATCCCCGGCGGCGGCAGCCCGGACATGGGCGGCGTCTCGGCGGACGGCAAGGTCCTGTGGCTCTCCGGCCGGTACGACAGCGAGGTCTACGCCATCTCCACCGACGACGGGCACCTGCTCGCCCGGATCAAGGTCGGCACCCAGCCGCACGGGCTGTGCTTCTGGCCGCAGCCCGGCCGGTACTCGCTCGGCCACACCGGCATCCTGCGCTGACCACGGCGGCCACCGAACATGACCTCTGGGGACTGTAGGCCGACGGCACCACGGGCATCTTCGGGATGTCGGCGGGGTCGATCTTGAAGGCGGCCGGGTATGTCGCCGGGTCGGTGGCGTACCCGGGCTCCGTGGAGCGCCAACTGTAGAAGCAGACCCCGCACAGGTACATGGACCAGCGGCCCGGTACGGGTGATTCGGTTAGCAGGCTGACCTCGTGGGTGTCGCAGCGGGGACAGGTGTCCGGAATCGTGGTCGTACTCACCTCAGTAGCTCCTTGATGCGGTTCTCCCAGGCTTCGGTCCCGGCGGGCGCTTCGACCTCCTGCGAGAAGTGGCCGCGCTGCTCGGGCGCGATGGGCGTGGTCGCGTCGATGACGAGCTTGTGGGTGATGCCCGGTGGTTCGGAGCTGGGGTCCAGTGGCAGGATCGACAGGTCCGGGATGGAGACGACGTCGTGGGCGGGGTGGACCTTCACCGACAGTGCCCACATCACCTGGGCGAGGTTGAACGGGTCGACGCTCTCGTCCACGACGATGATCACCTTGCAGTAGCCGAGGCCGTGCGGGGTGGTCATCGCCCTCACCCCGACCGCCTTGGCGAAGCCGCCGTAGCGGGGCCGCAGCGAGACGATGCCGAGCAGGCCCTGGGTGTACATCGCGTTGACCGCGACGACCTCCGGGAAGTCGTTCTTGAGCTGCTGGTACAGCGGCACGCTGGTGTTGAGCGCCAGCGTGTAGTCCATCTCCGTCCACGGCCGCCCCAGGTACAGGTGCTCGAAGATCGGATCGGTCCGGTGTGAGACGCGATGGATCGCGATGACGGGCTGGCGGCGAGCCCCGGAGTAGTAGCCGGTGAACTCGCCGAACGGGCCCTCCACTTCGCGGATACCCGCGATGATCTCGCCCTCGAGGACCGCCTCGGCGCCCCACGGGACGTCCATGCCCGTCAGCGGGGCCTTGGCGATCCGGTACGGGGCGCCCCGGATCGCGCCGGCCATCTCGTACTCCGACTGGTCGTACAGCAGCGGCATCCCGGCCACCGTGGTGATCACCGGCTCGTTGCCGACCGCGATCGCCACTGGCAGGTTCTCGCCGCGCTCCTCGGCCTTGCGCAGGTGCAGGCCGATGTCGTGCGTTGGCAGAGGCTGGATCCCGAGCCGGGCCTTGCCCTTGACCTGGATGCGGTAGATGCCGACGTTCTGCGCGTCGAAGTTGTCCCAGTCATCGGGGTCGCGGCTGATCACCGGCGCCTTGTCGATGTAGGTGCCGGCGTCGTAGCGGTTGAGCCGGAACAGCGGCAGCAGGTGGAACAGGTCGATGTCGTCGCCTTCGACCGTGTGTTCCCGCCACGGGGCGTCCTCGCGGCGCTCGACCTCGACCGGGAACGCGTCCCAGCGCCGGGCGAACTCGAAGAACTGCTCCTTGACCGGGGTGTCGGAGTCCAGGCCCAGCATCAGGGCGTGGTTGGGCCACGAGCCGACCACGTTGAGGACGACCCGGCCTCGCTCGTACCCGTCGAGGTTGTCGAACAGCAGCGCCGGGCCGCGGTCGGTGAGGTTGGAGACGGCCCGGGCCGCGGCCCCCAGATGGGGCTCCGGGGACAGCGGGTCGCAGAAGCGGAGAAGCTGACCGTTCTCGTCCAGGGTCGCGAGGAATTCCCGCAGGTCTTCATGAGCCATGATCGCTGTTCCTCAATCGCCGGCGGGTGCTGGTCACCGGCGGGTGCTAGTCGCCGGCGGGTGCCCGAGCCATGCCGGTCCACCGGCGCGCGGTCGGCAGGTCCAGACCGAACTGGTCGGCGACGCGGACCACGATGTGTTCGACGATGTCCTCGAGGGTCGTGGGATGGTTGTAGAACGCGGGCACCGGGGGGCAGGATCGTCGCCCCGATCCGGGCCAGCGCGAGCATGTTCTCCAGGTGGATCGGCGAGAGCGGGGTCTCGCGTACCACCAGGACCAGTCGGCGGCGTTCCTTGATCGTCACGTCGGCCGCCCGCACGATCAGACCCTCGCCGTAGCCGGCGCGGATGCCCGCGACGGCCTTCGCGCTGCACGGCACGACCACCATGCCGTCGGTCTTGAACGAGCCGCTGGAGATGGCGGCGCTCTGGTCATCAGGTGCGTAGCTGGCCGACGCGAGCGCGGCCACCTGGGCCGCCGTGAACGAGGTCTCCTCCTTGATGGTGGCCCGGGCCCAGCGGCTGATCACGAGGTGGGTCTCGACCTTCATCTCGTGCAGTGCGTCCAGCAGGCGGATACCGATGATCGCGCCGGTGGCGCCGGTCATGGCAACAACGAGTCGCACGACGGGTCTCCCGTGCAGGAGTACTCCGGGATCAGCGCGCCGTCGCGTTCTCGCGCCGCGCCGGTGTACCGCTGCCGTCCCACGCGTAGCGGTCCGTGCGGGGCAGGCCCAGCATCTGCTGGCTAGGCTGTGTGCATGGTGGCCGGGGCGGAGCGGGTCACCGTCCGGTCGGTGCTGTTCGATCTGGCGGTGGCCGGGGGCGTGGCGATGCTGACGGTGCCGTACGTGTACCGGCTCCATGTCCTGTTCGGGGCGGCGATGGCGGTCGCGGTCGGCTTCCGCCGGATTCGCCCGCTGACGGTGATGCTGGTCGTGTCGGCCCTCGCCCTGGGGCATCTGGTGATCCTCGGGCGGCCCGATCCGACGAGTTTCGACATTGCCGTGCTGATCGCGATGTACTCGGTGGTGAAGTACGCGCCGGTGCTGTGGCACGGGTTCGTGGCCGCGGGCATCGTCGCTGTCGGGCTGATCATCGAGCAGGTGCGGCATCTGACGTTCCGGTGGTGGTACTCGGCACTGCTGCTGTTCGGGTTCTGCACGGCGGTGTGGCTGGTGGCGTACACCTTGCGCACCCGCCGGCGGTATCTGCGCAGCCTGGAGGAGCGGGCGGCCACCGCCGAGCGGGAGCGCGACCACCTGGCGCAGCTGGCGCTGGCCGGCGAGCGGGCGGGGATCGCGCGGGAGCTGCACGACGTCGTCGCGCACACCCTCGCGGTCATGGTCGTGCAGGCCGAAGGGGCCAGATACGCGCTCGCGGACGACCCGTCCCAGGTCGAGGAGGCGCTGCGGACCATCGCGGCGACGGGCCGGGACGCGCTGGGCGACATGCATCGCATCGTCGGGGTGCTGCGCGGCGACGAACCGGTCGGCGACGGGGCCGATCGGGGTGTGGCGACGATCGGGCAGGTGCTCGTGCTGATCGAGCGGGCGCGCACGACCGGGCTGGCGGTCACGCACGAGTGCGTGGGCGACCCGCCGGCCATGTCGGCGGCGGAGGAGCTGACGGTGTTCCGGGTCGTGCAGGAGGCGCTGACGAATGCGATCCGCCATGCCGGTGCGGAGGCCAACGTGACGGTCCGGCTGGAGTACAGTCCCCAGCTGGTGACGATCAGCGTCGTAGACGACGGCGGCGGTCGGCTCGCGAGCGCCAACGGCGCGGTCGGGCACGGGCTGATCGGGATGCGGGAGCGCATCGCGGTGCACGACGGACAGTTCAGCGCTGGGCCACGGTTCGGCGGCGGCTGGCACGTGGACGCGTCGCTGCCGGTGAAGGGGGCGACATGACCTCGGCGGGGACCACGATCCGGGTGATGGTCGTCGATGATCAGCCGCTGGTCCGGGCCGGTTTCCGGATGGTGCTCAACGCGCAGCCGGACATGACGCTCACCGCGGAGGCCGGCGACGGTGCCGAGGCGCTGCGGGTGCTGCAGCGCATTCCGGCCGACGTGGTGGTGATGGACATCCGCATGCCGGTGATGAACGGCATCGACGCGACCCGTCGGCTGTGCGCCGAGCCCGGCGGTCCGCGAGTGCTGGTACTGACCACATTCGACACCGACGCAGAGGCGTTTGCGGCGCTGCAGGCCGGTGCGAGCGCGTTCCTGCTCAAGACCGGGCCGCCCGAGGAGCTGCTGGCCGCGATCCGGATCGTAGCCGCCGGTGACGCCGTGGTCGCGCCGCGGATGACGCGCCGGCTCCTGGACCGCTTCGCCGGCCAGTTCGCGCCGCCCCGGCCGGCCGGCGCGGCGCTGGCCGGGCTGACGGAGCGCGAGCAGGAGGTGCTGCTGCTGGTGGCGCAGGGGCTGTCCAACGCCGAGATCGCGGTCCGGCTGCACATCGTCGACACGACGGTCAAGACACACGTCGGGCGGATCCTGACCAAGCTCGACCTGCGCGACCGGGTACAGCTGGTGGTCATGGCGTACGAGACAGGCCTGGTCCGGCCCGCGGCGCCGGGCTGAGCGCAAGCGCCGCCCAGCCCGGCGCACGGCCTACGTCTCGGCCATCGCCGCCACGATCGACGCGCTCGCCGCTCGGCGGGCCGGCAGGACCGCGGCCACGATCGCCGCCAGGGCGGCCACGGCGAGCAGCAGGAGCAGTTGCCCGTACGGAACCTGGATCAGCGGCTGCACAGTGGCGAACATGATCCGGCCGGTCAGCCATCCGTAGGTGACCCCGAACGCGATCCCGACGACCGCGCCGACCAGCGCGATCAGGCATGCCTCGTACAGCAGTGTGGCCCGCAGCTGCCCCCGGGTCAGCCCGAGCGCGCGGGCGAGCGCGGATTCCCGGGTGCGTTCGAACACCGACAACGACATGGTGTTCACGATCCCGACGAGCGCGATGAGCATCGCGAACGCGAGCAGCGCGGCGACCACCCCGATGAGCTGGTCGACGGTGGTGGTGATCTCGTCGCGCCAGCCGGCGATGCTGTTCATCGCGACCGCAGGGTAGTCGGCCAGGTCGGCCTCCACGGCGTTGCGGGAGGCGTCTGGCGGGACACCGGCGGCCGCCTTGATGAGCACCATGTCGTCGCCCCCGGTCGGCCGCAGGGTGGTGAAGTCGTCCCACGAGACGAGTGTGTCGCCGGTGCGCGCGGTCCCGGCGATCAGCCCCACGACGGTCAGGTCCAGCCGCTTGCCGGCCGAGCTGACCACCGCGATGTGGTCGCCGAGGCGGTGGGTCCGGTTCTCGGGCGCGCCGGTGAACAGGATCGCGGTGCCCGGCCGAAGGTCGTCGAGGGAGCCGGCGGCCATCGGGAAGGTCGCCAGCGTCCGCAGCGCGGCCGGGTCGAAGCTGCCCAGTTCGGTGCGGCTGCCATTGCTGGTCGCAGCGTCGAGGCGCACCTCGCCGACCGCGCCGAGCAGGCGGTCGGCGCGGAGCCTGGCCACGGCGCCGGGCGGCACGCTGACGTCGTGCTGGCCGGTGTCGGCCGGTTGCAGGATGAAGTCGACCGGATAGTGCGAGACGAGCTGCGCGGTCGCCGTGGCCTGGATGGTCGCGGTGAGTACGACCGCGCCGGCCATCAGCCCGATGCCGATCATCAGCGCCGCCGTCGTGGCGGCGGTCCGGCCTGGGCTGCGGCGGGCGTTCGCGGCGGCGAGCCGGGCGGGGGTACCGAGGATCCGGCCGGGCAGCCAGCCCAGCACGGTGATCAGCGGCCCGACGTACAGCGGCGACAGCAGCACGACCGCCAGGAACGCGACGACCCCGCCGGCCACCACCTGCAGCGTGCCGGTCTTCGGATCGGTGCTCTGCTCGCCCCGGACGGTCAGCACGACGCCGACCGCCGAGGTCAGCCCGACCACGACGGTCAGCAGGATCCGGTTTCCGCGCGAGCCGACCCGCGCCGCCGGGACCGCCCGCAACGCCGCCAGCGGCGGCACCCGCCCGGCCCGCACCGCCGGCACGAGCGCGGCGGCGACGGTGACGACCAGGCCGACGACGACGGCGACGACGACCGGGGTGGCCGTCAGCACCAGGGCATGGCTGGGCAGGGCGGCGCCGAGCGCGTTGGCCCCGCTGAACATGCCGTACGCCACGGCGAGTCCCAAGGCGAGTCCGGCGATCCCGCCGACGAGCCCGACCGCGGCGGCCTCGAACAGCACCGAGGCGAGCACCTGGCCGCGTGACCCGCCGATGCAGCGCAGCAGCGCCAGCTCCCGCAGCCGTTGCGCGATGAGGATGTTGAAGGTGTTCGCGATCACGAACGCCGCCACGACGACGGCGATCGCGGCGAAGATCTGCAGCACGGTCAGGAACGTGTCGACCTCGTGGACGGCGTTGGAGGCGATGTCGTGGCGGCGCTGGTCGCCGCTCTGCACCACCGCGTCGGCCGGCAGCACCGCCCGGGAGCGGCCGAGCAGGTCGGCCGGGGTGGCGCCGGCGGTGGTCGCGACCACCTCGCGGTAGCCCCGTGCCCCGGCGATCGCCGTCATGTCCGCCTCGGTGAGCACGACGACCGAGCGGTCGGCGTACTCCTTGGCCGCGCCGAACCCGACCACGCCCACCAGCCGCAGCTCGTGGCGCTGCTGCGCGGTGTCGAGCACGACGATCCGGTCGCCGACGGCAAAGCGCAGCCGCCGCGCGCTCGCCTCGTCCAGCGCCGCCTCGCCGGCCTCGGCCGGGGCCCGGCCGGCGGTCACGTCGTATCCGCGCAGCCGCGGATCGTCACCCGCCGACAGCGCCACGCCCGACTGCCCGAAGTTGGTGACCAGCCGCCCGTTGCGGTCCAGCAGCGGCAGCGGCTCACTCATCCGGCCGGCGACGACGCCGACCCCGGCGACCGACCGCAGACGGTCCACTGTGGACGTCGGCAGCACCGGGTCCACCCGGGACTTCTCGCCGCCGTGCGCGGGCGGCGGCTGCACGCTCAGGTCGATGTGCTGCGCGGCCCGCGCGTACTCGTCGTACAGCGCGGCCTTGGCCGTGTCGCCGAACACCAGCGCGCCGGCGACGAAGCCGACGCCGAGCACGATCGCCAGCGCGGTCGCGATCATCCGCCAGCGCCGGGCCCGCAGGCCCGCCATCGTGGTCCGCACCATCTCAGCCCCCCAGCTGCTTGAGCCGGTCCAGCACCGCGTCCGCGGTCGGGCCGGCCAGGTCGGCCGCGACCCGCCCGTCGGCCAGCAGCAGCGCCCGGTCGGCATGCCCGGCCGCGACCGGGTCGTGGGTCACCATGACGACCGTCTGCCCCAGCTCGTGCACGCTGCGGCGCAGCAGGTCCAGCAGCTCGGCGCCGCTGCGCGAATCCAGGTTGCCGGTCGGCTCGTCGGCGAACACCACCTCCGGCCGGGGCAGCAGCGCCCGCGCGCAGGCGACCCGCTGCTGCTGGCCGCCGGACAGCTGCGACGGCGTGTGGCGCAGCCGGTCGGCCAGCCCCAGCACCTCGACGATGTGCGCGAACCACGCCGCGTCGGCCCGGACCCCGGCCAGGTCGAGCGGCAGCCGGATGTTCTGCTCGGCGGTCAGCGTCGGCAGCAGGTTGAACGACTGGAACACGAACCCGACGCTCACCCGCCGCAGCCGGGTCAACGCCCGGTCGGACAGCCCGCCGAGCTCGATGTCGCCGATGTGTACCGCACCGGCGGTGACGGCATCGAGACCGGCCGCGCAATGCAGCAGGGTCGACTTGCCCGACCCGGACGGTCCCATGATCGCGGTGAACCGGCCGCGCTCGAACCGGACAGTCACTCCGTCCAACGCCCGGACCTCGGTGTCCCCGGAGCCGTACACCTTCACCAGATCGGTCGTCTGCACCGCCCACCGTCGCGGCGGAGCCTCTGTTGTTAATGCCATGGCGCATCCCCTCGTGATCAGGCCACTGCATCCTGACGCTAGGCGCGGCGTGGCCGCCGGACATTGACGCCAAGCACTCATCCGGCCGTACTGCTGAGGTAGTACGTCGGCGGCGCCGTACCGCTAGGGTCGGACGTCGCGCGGTGTCAGCGCACCGGTAAGGACGAGGTAGCCGTCCTCGATGGTCGGCTCGACCGGCTCGGCCCCCTCGGCCGGTGCGGTGCGGGACAGGAGGCGGTAACGGGTCCGGGCGCCCTCGGGCAGCGCCGACACGACGGTCGCGCCGGGCGGCGGGTCGGTCGCGGTGACGCTCCACACGACACCGTCCGCGAGCGCGGTCAGCCCCCGGCGTGGTGCCGGTGCACGTCGGCTACGTCGGCGTGACCCACGACGTGCGCCTCGACGGCCTGGACCTCTTCTTCACCCACGTACACCTGCACGGCGTCCCTGCCCCCGTCCGCCGGTTCCTGCCCGACCTCATCGACCGCACCTTCGACCGGCAGATCGAACCCGGCCGGGTCTTCGACCTCACCCTGCCGATCGAGCAAGCCGCCGACGGCTACACGGCCATGGACCAGCGCCGCGCCATCAAAGTGCTGCTGCGGCCGTGACCACTCAGCACATCACGGCCACACCCCGACGTCACGGTGGTCTGCGCGCCATAGCCCGCGCCCGCCGGTACGTCCTGGCCCGGCGCCGCCGGCTACCTCATCGTCACCGGCTCGGCGACAAGCGCCCTGTTCGCGTACGTCGCCACCTCCGCGCTCGTGCTGCAGTCGATGAACCACCTCTCCCCGATCGGCTACTCCATCGACTTCGCCGCCAACGCCGCCGGCATGACCCTCGCCGCATTGACCGCCGCCCGCCTCGCCGGACGCGTCGCCACCCGCACCGTCCTCCTCACCGGCCAGCTCGGCCCTCGCCGCCGGCACCGCGATGCTCATCGGCGCCGTCTGGTTCGGCACCCCGCTCTACCTTGCCATCGCGTGCTTCCTCGTCCTGATGACCGCGCAGGGCTGCATCGGCGCGGACAGCGGAGCACTCGCCTCCGCCGAGGTTCCCGACCACGCCGGGACCGGCTCCGCGCTGCTCGGGTTCGCCCCATGGGTCATGGCCGGCACCATCGCCCCGATCGCCGGCCTCGGCGGCCAGGACACCGCCGTACCGACGGCCGTCAGCATGATCGGCGGCATCACCAATGCGTCCTTCCTCAAATGGGCGCTCACACCTATCCGGCTACTGAATGGCCCGGGTTAGCGCTGTCGGCGTAGTTGCCTAAGGTAGACGGTGGGTGTGACTCCGACGACGTCCTTGAAGTCGTTCAGCAGGTGCGTCTGGCTGCTGTACCCCATCTCGGCAGCCACCCTGGCCCAATCGGGACGTGCTGTGTCGGCGGTCCTGCCGATCGCCCTCAACAGGCGTTGCCGTTTCAGGAGCCACTTGGGGCCGACTCCGACGTACTCGGTGAAGGCCGCCTGCAGGCTCCGCTCGCTGCGGAAGAGCTCTGCGGCGAGGGCGCTTACCGTGGTAGGGCCGTCCTCTCGCATCATGGCCGCCACGGAGTCCGCGATGAGCTCCAGGTGCTGGATGGGAGGCTGGGCTGGTCTTGAGCGCAGAAGACTGTCAAAGGCCTCCGCAATCTGCTCCTCGGGCTGCAGCAGCAGCTCACTACAGAAGCGGGTGCCGGCGTCGGGGAACACAGTTGCCAGGTTGATGCGTCCGCCGCGCAGCTCGTTGATGCGTCCACCCCAGTACGGCGCGAAACCGCCAGGCTTGAAGGCGATGCCGGCGATGGCGCCGGCACCGGCCGTGTCGTAGCTGAGGGCGCCGTCGCTGATCCCGTGCACGAACCCGCCCTGTGCGGTGAAGAAGGCGTGCACCATCGGAGTCGGGAGCACTTCGGTCGGTCGGTAGGTCACGTTGTAGGGCAGCCGCCACCGCATGACCCAGTAGTGCGACACACACGCCGCCACATCGGCGGCCGGCTCGAAACCGCGGACCGCGAAGTACCGGTCGAACATCTCCGGCTCCAGCAGCCCGCTCTGCAGCAAGACCCTGTTTCGGTCGGGCGAGCCTGCGGATTTCTGAGATATCTCGGCCACTTCCCCTTCCTACCGTAAGGACACCACCGACACGAGAGGACCACGATGAACGGCACCACCCCAACCCCGACACCCAGCCCTGCCATGCAGTCTCTGGACCGACTGGTCGGCACCTGGCAACTCTCCGGTGACAGCACTGGCACCGTCACCTACGAGTGGATGGAAGGCGGCCAGGACAGCCTGACCATCTGGGGCGGCGAGCCCGCGTCCTTGTCCTACTACAAGGGCACCTTCGTCGACGAGGACACCAACGTCGGACAGTGGACCTTCCCCGGCGGCGGCTACACCTCCACGATGCACAGGATCGCGCGATGAACACCACCACCACCAATAGGTTCCGACAGCCCGACTCGAAGGCGTGATCATCATGTCCACCTCTACCAGCCGCTTCACCATTGCCGCAGCGCCCGACCAAGGCCGCTCGAACCGCGTCCGCTTCTTGCTCGGCTGCGGTGCCGTCGCCGGTCCGTTGTTCCTCACGACGGTCCTCGTCCAGGAGTCCACCCGAGCCGGCTTCGACCCGTCCCGACACCCGCTCAGCGCTCTCAGCCTCGGCGACTTCGGCTGGATCCAGACCACGAACTTCGTCGTCACCGGGCTGCTCGCCGCGGCTGGCGCCGTCGGCGCGCGACGGGTGCTCGGCTCCGGCCCCGCCCGGACCTGGGGGCCTCGCCTACTCGGCGTGTTCGGCCTCGCCCTCGTCGTAGCCGCCGCCTTCGTCACCGACCCGGTGTCCGGCTTTCCCGCCGCCGGCACCGGCGCGGCGACGCCGTCCTGGCGGGGGCAGGCGCACAACACGGCGGCCCTTGTCTCCGGACTCGCGCTGGACGCCGCCAGCATCGTGTTCGCCCGGCGGTTCCTCAGCCGAGGCCAGCACGCGTGGGCGGCGTACAGCATCGCCGCCGTCGCCGCCGACCTCGCCGCCGCGGGAATCGCTGCGACGACCGGCGACTTCCGGTGGCTGCTTCTCGGCGGAGCGGTCACCTGGACCTGGGCCTCCGCCATCAGCCTGAAACTCCTCCGCCAACACACCACCGGCCAGGACACCGGCCGCTCAGTTGATTGCGGATGAGGACCATCGGAGCGGCTGTATGGCAGCTACAGCACTCCGGGCTGTCGCAGACCACGGTTGACCGCGGTCCAGGCCGGCTGTCGGGTCGCACACCTCAACCTCGAGGCGCAGGGCTGGGCGGGTACCACGTTGAGCCTCGACGTGAAGCTCAAGGTCCACGACCCGAGCGGGGCTGCCGGCGTCAACATCGACCTCGTCCGCATCGCTGCCGGCGCACGGCGCACCGGGCGTGGCGGCTACCCGACCGAGGCGACCCCGCTGTTCAAATCCCCGCCGGGCAAGGCGGTCTGACGCCCCACGGTGAGATACCGGTAGCGTCCGACCTCGAGAGCGTCAACGATTCGTCGTCGCGCCGAACCGTTTCTTACCATCATGGCGGATCC
The DNA here is from genome assembly GCF_050936175.1 of Dactylosporangium sp. CA-139066. NCBI lineage: Bacteria > Bacillati > Actinomycetota > Actinomycetes > Micromonosporales > Micromonosporaceae > Dactylosporangium > Dactylosporangium sp. CA-139066. The sequence goes on from NZ_JBNJNH010000001.1 coordinate 6,395,574, forward strand.
GTCAACTCATCCACCATGATCGTAAGAATCCGCCATCGCGGATGAGAACCTACACGTAGAGGTGTGGGATCTCTCATCGAAGATGTCGTTTTCCTCAGGCAGCGTCCGCTGCAGGCCCCATGTTGGCTTGACGGCGTTGACGGCTGTCCCGTCTCAGGCGACCTGGCGTCTGTCTCGTTGTAGCCGGCGATCTTCGGCGCTGGATCTCATCGAGTCTGTCGCGGGTGGGGTACTCGGCCGTATCCCGTCTCGTCGAAGTTGGGGCGCCGGACGGGTCGTCTCACTGAATCTGGCTTGGAAAGTGGTCGCGGTTGCGGGGCGCGATCAGCGCGGTCGCCACGGTCGTGACGCCGGCGAGCGCGATGGCCCAGTGGATCTGGCTTACCTGTGCGACCGCGCCGAACAGGACGGGCCCGACGCCCTGCAAAGTCATCAGTCCGGTGGACAGCAATCCGAACGCCTGCCCCCGGTTGGCCTCGGGCACGGCGTCGACGAAGGCACGCTGCAGCCCCAGCGAGTACGAGAAGCCCGCGCCGCTGGCCGCCATCAGCGCCGCACAGACCATGAGTGGCGGATTGAAGGCGAACATCGCCGGCGGCAACCCGAGGAGCAGGATCAGCGGCCTGACCAATGTGGTACGCAGCGCCGGCGGCATCAGGCGCCCGATCGCGAACTGCCCGACCAGCATGCCGGCGGGTGAGCAGGCGAGCAGCAGCCCGACCGTCGCCGGCGGGAAACCACGCTCCGCGGAGTACGCGACCAGTAGCGCCTCGGCGCCCACCGCGAACGCGCACGGGAGCCAGTGCACGAGCAGCAACCGCCGTACCCACGCATCGGCGAGCAGCCCCGCGTTGGTCGACCAGCTTTGGCGGACCGCCGAAGGGCCCGCCGCAGGCGGCGCCGACAGGTCTGAAAGCCCGAACCGCACGATGAACCCGGCGACGAGGTGGCAGCCGGCGGTGACGAGAAGTGTGTGGTGGACGCCCAGCGCGGCGACCGCCGCGCCGCCGATCGCGAGCCCAAGCAGCTGTGCGCCGCCCGACGCCATGGTGCTCACCGAGCGACCGAGCACGTAGGCATCGCCAGTGAGTACATCGGCGACGAGGCGGCTGGAGGCGCCGCCGAAGATCGGTGTGCCGACCGCGACGGCCGCGACCAGCACGAGGCTGAGCCAGATCGGCAGCGGCAGAGTGGCCAGCGCCAGCGCTACGGCGCACTCGACCAGGTAGCCGGTGACGATCAGCGGACGCGGGCGCAGCCGGTCGGCGAGCGAGCCGAGCAGAAAACCACCGAGCACCTGGGGCAGGAAGCCGATGCCGAATGTCACCGCCGACAGCCACGCCGACCCGGTCGCGGTAAAGACGAGCACCGACAGCGCGACGATCCGCAGGGTATCGGCGCCGATCGCCAACGAGCGGCTCAGGAACAGGACCCGGAACGCCGGCACGGCGAAGACGTCGCGGTAGGTCGCCCGGGGCACAACATCGGTCAGTGTCACCCGATGAGCGTGCCCCCGTGCCCGGTCGTGTAGCCAAAGTTACGGTGGTGACCGTAAAGTCGTAGGGTGCTGCGCTACCTCGTCGACTCGGCCGACCTGCTGCACAGCCGGTTCGCGCTTTCGCCCAGCTTCGAGCTGGAGAACCTCCTGCGGGTGCTCGACGGGGTCGACCGCCACCACTCGCGGCCCGCGCCGGCGATCGCCCGGTACCGGCCGGCGTTCGACGAGCTGCGCCGCGACGACCCGGCGTTGCGGGCGCTGCTCGCACTGCACCACCCACGCGGCGGTGCCGGGTTCGTCGCCCCACCGCCGACCCGTGGCACGTTGCAGACGATCGACGACGACCTCGTGGCGATCCGCGCCGTGCCACTCAACGTCGCCCGCGGCGAGATCGCCGTGTCCCTGGCCGCCCGACCGACCCACGACCCGGCCGCTCGCGCCGTCCTCGCCGACCCCGATGTCACCCACGTCCTTGCCGACGGCCTGCGCCGCGCCTGGGACGCGTTGCTCGCCGCTGACTGGCTCCACCTGCGCGCGATCTGCGAACGCGACATCGTCTATCGATCGGGTCTGCTCGCACGACAAGGCTGGGCAGCGGCGATCGAAGGGCTCCACGCTCGTGTTCACTGGCGCGACGGGGGTATCGAGGTGACCCGGATGGCCGACAACACCATCACCGTCGGCGGCGAGGGCATGATGTTTATCCCGTCGGTGTTCATCTGGCCCGGACTCGCCGCCCACACGGACGACCCGTGGTCGCGGGCGATCATCTACCCGGCGCGGGGGATTGCCGATTGGTGGGCCGCGGTGCCCGCACCGCCGTCGGCGGCCCTTGAAGAGCTCATCGGCCGTACCCGCGCCCGGGTCCTCGTGGCGCTGCGGGATCCGGCGAGCACCACCCAGCTCGCCCGCTCGCTCGGCATCCCGACCGGCTCAGCCGGGGACCACCTGCGCGCCCTGCGCCGCGCTGGCCTACTCGACGCAGGCCGGTCCGGTCGCTCGGTGCTCTACCATCGCACGCCGCTCGGCGACCTGCTGGTGGGAGCGTGAACTCGCCGAGACCCGTTCCACGCCACATGCATCGAAACAACTTGGGGCAACCAGCAGCGACGAGCCAACTCCAATGAGACGCGGCCCCATCTTCGTCTCATCCATGTTGTCCACGCCAGGTAGACGCCAGGTCGGATGCCAACTGGACTGAGACGGGACAACGGTGGCGTTGCCGTGACGGGTGTTGTCCGCGCTGCGTCGTGTGCCGGGGCAGAGCGGTGTCGGTCAGGCGGTGATGCGCGGGAGTCTGGCACGTGCGGCGTGAGAACGAGCGCCTGTTGAAGGCCGTTGTCGGCGAGAGGGCGGGTCAGCTCGTCGGGGCCCTCTGCCGTCGGGGGGATGGATGCAGCGTGACGAACCAGAACCACCTCGGTGTGCACCTGGGGACCTCCCATGGGCTGTTGGCGTGGTGCGGGTTCAGTCGACTCGGCTCCATAGGTCGTAGGGAACACCACCAGAGTCGCACCGGCGGGAGCCTGGGCGGCCAGGCCCCGCAGATCATCCACAAGGTCACCACGGGCCAGCAACGGTGGGTCAGCGGCAGCGATCGCGGCCGCGGCCCGCAGCCGATCCCGTCGGTGGTGGTGTTCCGGCCAGATCAGCGCCTCCAGCCAAGCGACGTCGGCCGGGTTGGTGACGTCGAGCGGGTTCAGGTCCAGGCCGGCCCGCCACACCACCTCGGGCAGGCGGGTTGGCGGTGCCGTACCGGTGAGGGCGCAGTCGAGGATCGGCCCGCTCGAGCCAATCTCATGATCGCCATAGCGGTAGGCGTAGCGGTCGGGATAGAGACTCAACCCGGCGGCGGTGCCGACCTCCAGCAACGCCAGCGGCTGGGGCAAAGAGGCAAGCACCGGCAGCAGCAGCGCGCACCGACCAATCTCATTGGTCTGCGTCGCCCGCGTGAGCAGTTCCGCCTCGATCACGGGCCAGTTCTCCACCGTGAAGTCACGGAACGCGGCCGGATCATCAACCGGACCGCCGAGCAGACGAACCACGCCGAGCAGCAGGTTCGGCTGCCGGTTCGGCGGTGGAACGGCGTGCAGCAGGGCCAGGACGGTCTTTTCTGGCCCGAGCCTAGCGGCGGTTGGGTCGATCGTCGGTGAGTGGGTACATGATCGAGGTTGCGGTCTCGACGGCGGAGGCGCCGGGGGTGGCGTGTCAACCCTGGCTGGTGGATGCGTGTCCGGCGATTGTTTCGGGGTTCGCGCCGATCCTGCGGAGCAGGCCGGCGGCTGGGTCGTCGCCGTCACGAAGCATGGTCACCAAGAGGTGTGTTGTGCCGGCGAAGGGATCACGTGCCTGCCGCGCTGCCGTGCTGGCCGAGCGCAGCGCGCGCAATGCGCCTGCGTCCAGCGGCGGCGTGGGGCGGCGGGTCTTCCGTTCCCGCGGCCAGCCTTTTGTCGGGACCGCTGCCGGGTCTGGGACAGGTTGCAGCGCGGGCGCTGACTGGGCCGCGGCCATGGTGGCGGCGAGCAGGGTGACGCCGTGCTCGCGCAGGATCTGACCGGCGGTGTTGTGGCGGGCGACCGGTTCCGGCAGCACCGCGCCCGCAGTGTGCAGCTGTTCGTGCAGGTCCAGCACGCTCAGGAGCAGTTCGACGGTCCCGGTGTGGGCGTGCCCGAGGCGGATGGCCTGTATGCCGGCGTCGTGTTCGACCAGTGCGAGGATGGGGTGGCCGTAGCGTGCTCCGTGCCGAAGGAAGGGTCGACGCATCGCCACGTACAGGCCGGCCGCTACGGCGGCACTCCAGGGCGGTTGCAGCATGCGGGGCGCGTTCGACGGCAGGACGCACAGCGCCTTGAGCGCCTGTGGTGCCCAGTCCGGTGGGTCGTCGCCGGCGCGGTACTTGGGTGCCTGACGGTCGAGAGCGAGGCCGTCGTGACCGACCACCCACATTTGCCTGGCGAGTTGGGCTGCAGCGTTGCCCGGCTCGGCGAAGATCGCGGCAAGCAGGTGACGTACGCCGGCCGGTACGCCGTCACGGCGGCTGGCCTCGTGGACGGCCTCGTAGACCGCGTGACGGACCAGTGGGGAGAACACGGCGACGCCGGGACCGCCGAGGTGGGCCGCCTCTCGCAGCGCCCCGTCGGCGAACACCGCCACCTGCTGATCGAAGGCGGGAAACAACCGGGACCGCTGCCAAGGTGGGTCGTCGTCGATCAGATCCCCGCGCTGCCGCCAGTCACGAGACCACGGTGGCGGGAACTGGCGCAGTTCCGGCACCCGCAGCACACCGCGCCGCAGCACTTCCGCTGAGCTGACCACGGTCTGCCCATGACGGACCGCCCGCCGGTACGCACCCTCCAGTGTCCCGACAAGACCACGACCTGGCCGCACACCCACCACGTCCACACCGTCGATTGTCGCCGCCGCGATCAACTGCCCCAGGGAAATCCGCCCCACACCGGCGACGTGCGGTTATCGGCGCATCGGGGCATCGGTGGTCGACCCTCACGATCACCGGCATATCGAACATGAGCGCGCACCGGGCAGCTGCAACTCCCGGCTGCGGGCACGGGCTGATGTGACCCACCAGTTTTGGGGGTAGAGCGTGGAAGTCTGTCCGATGGTCGATGCCGCCTTCCGTCGCTGGCCCCTTGACCAATTCGGCAGCCGCCTAACGCAACGGCGTTGATATAGAAGCTCCCCCTGCGTGGAAGGTGGCGCGAGGACCTGATCGCCGTGTTCGGTGCCTGCCGGCGGCTCATGAACCCGGGCGGCTGCACCATCGTCGCCCTGGCCGGGCTGCCGCCCCAGCAGACCTTCGTCCAGCACAGCACCGCGCTGATCCCAGCAGCGCAGCAAGCCGGCCTGGGCTGGCTGCAGCACATCGTCGCGATCACCGCACCGATCGTCGGGTCTTCACCGCCGCCCGTGCCACCGCGGCCGGAGTCCCCGGCATCGTCGCCGTGCGCGACGCCCTGCGGCACGCGGCGGGCGCGGTCGCCGCCGAGCGCGACGACGTCGGGCTGACGACCGGTCAGCCCAGCGACGCGCTCGCCGCGCGCAGCTCCTCGAGGGCCGCCAGGGCGTAGCCGGCGAGGTCGTCGTCGGCTTCGCGGTCGCCCTCGGACCATTCGGCGTACCCCCGCTTGAACGCGAGGACGCCCAGCTCACCGGCGAGCGCCGCGGTCGGGCCGGGCACGCCGCGCGCGGCCAGCGCGGCGGTCATCGCGGCCGCGAGGCTGACGCTCTTGAGAGCGTCGCGCTCCTGCAGCTCCGCGCTCGCGGCGACGGCCGCCTTCAGGCGCGGGCCGAGCTCGCGGTTCATCGGGCCCATCGCCGCCGAGGCGCGCTCGAGACCGGCGGCGACCGCCTGCAGCGGGGTGGCGTCCGCGGGCGCCTCGGCGATCCCCTCGGCCAGCAGCCGGCCCAGCGTCTCCTGCCCGGCGACCAGCAGCTCGCGCTTGTCGGCGAAGTGCCGGAAGAAGGTGCTCTTCGTGACCCCGGCGCGCTCGGCGATCTGCGCGACGGTCGTGGCGTCGTACCCCTGCTCGGTGAACAGGTCGACGGCGGCCACGACGAGGCGCTCGCGCGCGCCTGGTTCCCACCGAGCCATGGGCCACATCATAGTGATGAGACTTCTGTCCCGTCACCCTGCTACTGTGATGGGACAAAGGTCCCGTCACTTGCAAGGGGTGTTCCATGCGCGTCTTCATCACCGGAGGCACCGGCCTGATCGGCTCCGCCGTCGTCGCCGAGCTGCTCGGCAACGGCCACACCGTCCTCGCCCTCGCCCGCTCCGACGCCTCCGCGCTGGCCGCCGAGCAGGCCGGCGCCGAGACGATCCGGGGCGGCCTCGGCGACCTCGACGTCCTGCGCGCCGGCGCGGCGCAGGCCGACGGGGTGATCCACCTGGCGTTCAGCAACGACTTCAGCAGCGCCGAGGCCGTCGCCCGGTCCGTCGCCGAGGAGGGCGCCGCCCTCGCGGCCTTGGGCCAGGAGCTCGTGGGCAGCGACCGTCCACTGGTCACGGCCTCCGGAACGCCGTACGCGCCGGGCCGCGCGTCCACCGAGTCCGACCCGGTGCCGACCGACGGGCTGGTCGGCGGCCGCGGCCGCTCGGTCACGGCGGTGCTGGACCTCGCCTCGCGCGGCGTGCGCAGCACGGCCGTCCGCCTGCCGCGCACCGTCCACAACGAGGGCACCGGCGGGTTCGCCGGCCTGCTGACCAACATCGCCCGCAGCAGCGGCGTGTCCGGCTACCCCGGCGACGGCACCCAGCGCTGGCCGGCCGTGCACGCGCTCGACGCGGCGGTGCTGTTCCGGCTCGCCCTGGAGCAGGCGCCGGCCGGCACCGCCTGGCACGCGGTGGCCGACGAGGGTGACCAGGTGCGCGACATCGCCGCCGTCATCGGGCGGCGCCTGGGCCTGCCGGTCCAGTCGGTGCCCGCGGAGACCTACGGCCCCCTCGGCCAGATCTTCGCGACCGACCAGCCCTCGTCCAGCGCCCACACCCGCCAGGCGCTCGGCTGGACGCCGAAGCACCCCAGCCTGCTGGCGGACCTGGAGAACATCCAGCCCTGAGCATCGACGGGTCACCGGTTGTTTACCCGGAGCCCGGGGCGGGTTTCACCCGGGCATCGACAGCATGGCGACATGACTTCAGATCAACAGACGTCGTCCGAGTCCGGCGAGAAGTCCGGCCAGCTGTCGCGGCGGGGGCTCTTCGCCGGTACCGGCGGGGCCGCGGCCCTGGCGGCGGGCGGCAGCGCGCTGCTGCCCGGCGGCACCGCGTTCGCGCACGACGGCACGCCGCTGTTCTGGCACCAGCCGGGGCGGACCGGGGCGCCGGAGGTGCACGGCGTGCACCTGACGTTCGGCGCGGACCCGTCGCGCGAGATGGTCGTGTCGTGACGACGCCGACGTCGGTCTCCGCGGCGTTCACCGTCGACCCGGGCAACCACCCCGGCGACGCCACCCGCATGGAGGTCACCTACTACTCGGTGTCCGGCCCGTTCGGCGCGCTGACGGCCGTGGACTCGTTCACGCTCGTCCGTCCGCGCCGCGACGGCGGCCGCCACTGACCCTGCCCGGGAGCGCACGGCCCGGACGGCCCGGGGCCCGGAGACACATGTCCTCAGGGCCCCGGTCAGGTAGAGCCGCGCACGACCAGCGTGGTGGGCAGCGCCGTGGGTTCGCAGGGCTCGTCGGCGCCGCGGAGCATGGCGACGAGGGATTCGGCGGCCGCGGTACCGAAGCCGGCCTTGTCCTGGGCGACGGTCGTGAGGCCGGGCGGGATGAGCGCAGCGACGTCGATGTCGTCGAAGCCGACGACCGCGACGTCGTCGGGCACCCGCAGGCCGGCCTCGGCGATGGCGCGCATGGCGCCGATCGCCATCTCGTCGCCGGCGGCGAACACGGCGGTCGGCGGTTCGGCGAGCGCGAGCAGCCGGCGCATCCCGGCGTGGCCGCCGTCGAGGTAGAAGTCGCCCTCGACGACGTACTGCTCGGGCAGCGCGAGGCCGGCTCCCGCCAGTGCGGCGCGGAAGCCGGTGAGCCGCTCGGCCGCCGGCCAGGTGCGCTGCGGGCCGGTGATGGTGGCGATGCGGCGGTGGCCGCGCTCGATGAGGTGGCGCGCCGCGAGCGCGGCGCCGCCGGCGTTGTCGGACGTGACGTAGGTGGCCGTGGGGCCGTCCACCCGCAGGTCGAGGGCGACGCACGGCACGCCGGCGTCGGCGAGGTCGAGCACGGCGGGGTCGCGGTCGCCGTTGTCGATGATGACGAGGCCGTCGAGGTTGTGCCGGCGCACGGCGCGCAGGTAGCGCTGCCGGGCGTCCGGTCCGGCCGCGTCGGTGGCGGCGGCGAGCATGAGCAGGTGCAGCCCGTGGCCGCTCAGCGCCGTCTTGAGCGCGACCAGGATCTCCTGCAGGAACGGGTGCCGCCAGCCGGGCCGGCGGTGGTCGGTGTCCCAGACCAGGCCGACGAGGTGGGACTTCTTCGTGGCGAGGGTGCGGGCCGACTCGTTGGGCAGGTAGCCGATCTGCACGGCGACGTCGAGGATGCGCTGCCGGGTCTCCTGGCTGACGACTTCCGGGGTGTTGAAGACGCGCGACACGGTGGCGACGGAGACGCCGCAGTGCCGCGCCAGCTCTCTGATGGTGGCCATGGCGCGCTTTCTTGTAACCGGTTTCAGGACCGTAGCAGCGTCGGCGCCGACCGGTCAAGCAGGCATTCGCCGTTATCGTTTCGAGACTTGACAATGCCCCTCCGGACCGGGCCAGACTGGGAACGGAAGCGCTCCCATGCGGCAACCGCCTGAGCCGGCGCGCGCTTCGATCAATCAGCGTTGCACCCCACACACCTCAAGTGGCACGGCGATGTAACCGGTTACATGTAACCGGTTACATCCCTGCCGGAAAGGACGCAGGCGCATGCCCCGCTTCAGACTGGTGCGCACGGTGACCGTGGCCGTGACCGCTGTCGCGGCCACGGCCACCGTGCTGGCCGCGTGCGGCACGAACAGCGGCACCGGCGGCAGCAACGGCCCGATCACCCTGACGGTCAACCTGTTCGGCAACTTCGGGTACAAGGACCTCTACGCGCAGTACGAGAAGGACCACCCGAACGTCAAGATCCAGGAGCGCACCGCCGCGTACAACGACCACCACCGCGACCTGGCCACCCACCTGGCCGCCGGCTCCGGTGCCGGGGACATCGAGGGCATCGACACCGGGTTCATCGCCCAGATGCGCGAGCGGGGCAACCTCTTCGTCGACCTGGGCACGGACCGCCAATCGGAGTACCTCGACTGGAAGTGGAAGGCGTCGCTGACCAAGGACGGCAAGCAGATCGCCTACGGCACCGACGTCGGCGGCCTGGCCATCTGCTACCGCCGCGACCTGTTCGAGAAGGCGGGCATGCCCACCGACCGCGACCAGGTGTCGGCCGCCTGGCGCGGCGGCTGGGACAGGTACATCGAGTTCGGCAAGCAGTACGCGCAGAAGGCCCCGGCCGGCAGCGCCTTCTTCGACGGCGGCGGCCAGCTGTTCAACGCGATCATCGGCCAGGCGTCGGTGGGCTACTACAGCGACGACAACAGCGTCGTCGTGGCCACCAACCCGGAGGTCCGCTCGGCCTGGAACCTGACGGTGCAGGCGATCCAGAGCAACCTGTCGGCGAAGCTGATCGGCAGCTCCCAGGAGTGGAACAACGGCTTCGCCAAGGACCAGTTCGCCACGATCGCGTGCCCGGCCTGGATGATGACGAAGATCAAGGACCAGTCGAAGCAGGCCGCCGGCAAGTGGGACGTGGCGGCGGTGCCGGGCGGCGGCGGCAACTGGGGCGGCTCCTACCTCGCCGTGCCCAAGCAGGGCAAGCACATCGCCGAGGCCAAGACGCTGGCCGCCTGGCTGACCGCGCCCGAGCAGCAGGGCAAGGTGTTCACCTCGCAGGGCAACCTGCCCTCGACCCCGGCGCTGTACGACAAGCCCGAAATCGCCGGGTTCAAGAGCGACTTCTTCAACAACGCCCCGGTCGGCCAGCTGTTCACCACGGCCGCGAAGCAGCTCAAGCCGCAGTACCAGGGCCCCCGGGCCGGCGACATCCAGACGACGATCCGCGACGCCCTGGTCCGCATCGAGCAGGGGAAGCAGACGCCCGACGAGTCGTGGAAGCAGATGGTCGGCGACGTGGAACGCCTCGCCAAGTAGCCGCACCATCCCCGCCGGCGGCGGCCGCCCGTGCCGCCGCCGGCCCCGGCGACGAAGGATCGACGATGGCCACCTATCTGCACCAGGCCCGCCGGGCCGGCCTGAGCCGGCTCGACACGAAGGGCTCCCCCTACCTGTACATCCTGCCGTTCTTCCTGCTCTTCGCCGCGTTCGGGCTGTTCCCGCTGCTCTACACGGCCTACGTGTCGTTCAACGACTGGGACCTGCTGGACTCCGGCGCCCACCACTGGGTCGGCCTGGCCAACTACGCCGAGCTGATCCGGGACCCGTACTTCTGGAACGCGCTGGGCAACACGCTGAGCATCTGGCTGCTGTCCACGGTGCCGCAGCTGGCCGCCGCGCTGTGGATCGCCCACCTGCTCAACCACCGGCTGCGGGCGCGCACCGCGCTGCGCATGGGCATCCTGCTGCCCAACGTCACCTCGATCGTCGCGGTGACGATCGTGTTCACCCAGCTGTTCGGCCGCGACTTCGGGATGGTCAACTGGGCCCTGGGCCTGCTCGGCGCCGGGCCGATCGACTGGCAGGCCGACACCTGGAGCTCCCACCTGGCCATCGCCGTCATCGTGGCCTGGCGGTGGACCGGGTACAACGCGCTGATCTTCCTCGCCTCGATGCAGGCGATCCCCAACCACCTCTACGAGGCCGCCGACCTCGACGGTGCGACGCAGGCCCAGCAGTTGCGCCGCATCACCGTGCCGATGCTGCGCCCGACGATCATCTTCACCACCCTGATCTCGACCATCGGCGGCCTGCAGATCATGGCCGAGCCGCTGCTGTTCGCCAGCTCTCAGACCCCGACCGGCGGCTCCGACCGGCAGTTCCAGACGGTCGCGCTGTTCATGTACGAGCAGGGGTTCCGGGAGTTCCGCTTCGGCTACGCCTCCGCGGTCGCCTGGACGCTGTGCCTGCTGATCGTCGTCGTCGCGGCCGTCAACCTCGTGCTGACCCGGCGCATCGCCAACGACGAGGAGTGAGGAGATGGCCATGACCACCCTCGCGGACCCGCAGACGCCGGTCGCCGCGCCGCCACCCCGGCCGGCCCGGCGCCGGCGCGGGTTCGGGTACCCCCGCAAAGGCTCGATCTGGACGTACGCCGCCCTGCTGGCCGTCGTCGCCGGGTCGGTCTTCCCGCTGTACTGGTCCCTCGTGGTGTCCTCGCAGACCCCCGACGCGGTCACGCAGGTGCCGCCGGCGCTCGTGCCCGGCGGCCACCTGTTCGACAACATCGCCCGGGTCTTCGACACGACCGACTTCGGCCTCGCGCTGCTCAACTCGTTCATCGTCAGCGGCTCGGTCACCGTGTCGGTGGTGTTCTTCTCCACCCTGGCCGGGTTCGCCTTCGCCAAGCTGCGCTTCCGCGGCCGCCGGTGGCTGCTCGCGCTGGCCGTCGGCACCTCGATGGTGCCGCACCAGCTGGGCGTCATCCCGCTGTACATCATGATGGCCGATCTGGGCTGGACCGGGCACCTCGCCGCCGTCATCGTCCCGGGCCTCGTCACCGCGTTCGGCGTGTTCTTCATGACGCAGTACCTCGGCCGCGCGGTGCCCGACGAGCTGCTCGAGGCCGGCCGCGTCGACGGCTGCGGCACCTTCCGCCTGTACTGGCACGTGGTGCTGCCCGCCGCCCGCCCCGCGGCGGCGGTGCTGGGCCTGTTCACGTTCATGCAGGCGTGGAACGACTTCTTCTGGCCTTTGGTGGTACTGCAGGACAACCCGACCGTGCAGGTCGCCCTGTCGGCCCTGGCCAGCGGCTACACCACCGACTACACGCTGACGCTGACCGGCACGCTGCTGGCCACGCTGCCGATCCTCGTCGTGTTCATGGTCCTCGGCCGCCAGATCGTCGGCGGCATCATGCAGGGAGCGGTCAAGGGATGAGCCTCACCTACGACGACACGAGCGCCGCCCACGCGCCGGCCACCCTGCCCGAGGTCCCGGCCGGTTTCGTGTGGGGTACGGCCACGGCGGCGTACCAGATCGAAGGCGCGGTCGACGTCGACGGCCGCGGCGAGTCGATCTGGGACGTGTTCTGCCGCCGCCCGGGCGCCGTCGCCGGCGCCGCGTCCGGCGCGGTGGCCTGCGACAGCTACCACCGCTGGCGCGACGACGTGGACCTGCTGGCCGGCCTCGGCGTCGACGCCTACCGGTTCTCCGTCGCCTGGCCACGCATCCTGCCCGCCGGGCGCGGCGAGATCAGCCCGGCGGGCCTGGACTACTACGACCGGCTCGTCGACGCCCTGTGCGAACGCGGTATCCGGCCGTTCGTCACCCTCTACCACTGGGACCTGCCGCAGGCGCTCGAGGACGGCGGCGGCTGGCGGACGCGGGACACCGCCGACCGGTTCGCCGAGTACGCCAGCCTGGTCGCCGGCGCCCTGCAGGACCGGGTCCGGGACTGGATCACGCTCAACGAGCCGTACTGCTCCTCGATCGTCGGCTACGCCGAGGGCCGCCACGCCCCCGGCGCCACCGAGGGGCACGGCGCGCTGGCCGCCGCGCACCACCTGCTGCTCGGGCACGGCCGGGCGGTCGCCGCGATCCGGGCGGCCGCCGGCGCGCGGGCCCGCGTCGGCATCACGCTCAACCTCTCCCCCGTCGTGCCGGCCACCGACAGCGACGCCGACCGCGCGGCCGCGCACCGGCTGGACCTGATGCTCAACCGCCAGTTCACCGACCCGGTCCTCGGCGGCGCCTACCCCGACGGCTTCGAGCGGCTGTACGCCGGCGTCAGCGACCTGTCGTTCCGGCGCGACGGCGACCTGGAGCGCATCTCGGTGCCCCTGGACTTCCTCGGCGTGAACTACTACTACCGGCTGCACGCCGCCGACGCCCCGCACGCGCAGCCCGACCCGGCCCGGCGCAGCGCCGCCGACATCGGCGTGCGGCAGGTGCAGCCGGGCGGCGTGGCCACCACCGGGCTCGGCTGGCCGATCGAGCCGGCGGGGCTGTTCGACACGCTGACCGGCCTCGCCGGCCGCTTCCCGAAGCTGCCCCCGGTGTACATCACCGAGAACGGCTGCGCCGAACTGCGCGACAATCCGGACCCGGACCCCGAACGGATCGCGTTCATCGCGGAGCACCTGAGCGCGGCGGCCCGGGCGGCGGCCGCCGACGACCGGCTCGACCTGCGCGGCTACTTCTACTGGTCGCTCATCGACAACTTCGAGTGGGCCCGCGGGTACGGGCCGCGCTTCGGCCTCGCGCACGTCGACTACGCCACCGGCACCCGCACGCCGAAGGCCAGCTACCACTGGCTGCGCGACCGCATCCGCGCCCGGCGCGGGCGCTGAGCACCCGGGCGGCGGCCGGCGCGGTGCGGCAGCACGTCACTGAGCCGGACCGGCGCCCGGCGCAGCGACCGGCCGACGACCTGCCGGACCGCCCGCAGCGGTGTCCACCCGCGCCGGCGCCCGCTGACTAGACTCGCGTGGATGATCGTGTTGGCGAACGCGCGGGTCGTGACGCCGCGGCGGGTGCTCGATCCGGGGTGGCTGGTCATCGACGGCGCGACGATCGCCGGGGTCGGCGCCGGCGACCCGCCCGCGGCCGACGGCGAGCGGCACGACCTCGAGCGCCGCTACGTGCTGCCGGGCTTCGTCGACCTGCACATGCACGGCGGCGGCGGGGCCCAGATCACCACCGACGACCCGGACGAGATCCTCGCCGCGATCGCGTTCCACCAGCGGCACGGCACGACCCGCACCCTGGCGAGCCTGGTCACCGACGAGCTCGACCGGATGGCCGCGGCGACGAGGACCGTCGCCGGGATCATGCGCGGCACGGGGCCGGGTCCCATTGTGGGGGTACCAACGGCGACTTCCATCTCGGCCCGGTCCCGATCTTCGCCCGCGACGGCCGGGTCACGCTCGCCGACGGCACCCTCGCGGGCAGCACCCTGACCATGGACGCCGCCGTCCGCCACGCCGTGCGGTGCCTGGGCCTGCCGATCCAGCAGGCCGCGATCGCCGCCGCCACGACGCCGGCCACCGTGCTCGGCCTGGGTCAGCGGACCGGCAGCCTGCACCCCGGCAAGGACGCCGACCTCGTCGTGCTCGGCGAGCAGCTCGACATCCACGCCGTGGTGGCCCGCGGCGTCCTGACCCACGGAACGCTGCCCTGACGCGCCGGCACCCGGGCGGCACGGGGCCCCGCAACGGCCGGGGCGCCGGGCGGTCGGCCCGGCGCCCCGGTCGGGCGTGGTGGACTCAGCTACCGAACACCTGGAACTCCCAGAGCGAGTAGCCGTACTGCGTGGCCCGCTGGGTGCCGTTCATCCGGACGTACCGGCCGGAGCCGGAGACGTTCAGGGTCTGCACTCCCCCGGTGCCGGTGGTCGTGCTGTAGATCGTGGTCCAGTTGGTGCCGTCGTTGGAGGTCTGGATCTGGAACGCCTTGGCGTAGGCGGCCTCCCAGTTGAGCGTGACCTTGTTGATGGTGTGGGTCCCGCCGAGGTCGACGCGCAGCCACTGCGGGTCGCTGAACGCGCTCGACCAGCGGGTGCCGGTGTTGCCGTCGGTGGCGTTGCCCGCGGCGGTGCCGGCGTTCTCCTGCGAGGAGGCGGTGGTCGGCCTGCCCTGCGAGAGGTTGCCCGCCGGCGGCGTGGTGGTGCCGCCCTTCTTGTTGTAGACGGCGACCCAGTCGATGTTCATCTGGCCGCCGGAGATGGTGCTGGCGTTGGGGCCGCCACCGAACGCGTCGGGGAAGCCGCCGCCCATCGCAAGGTCGTAGATGATGAAGAACGGGTGGTGCACCGCGTTGTTCCACGTCGTCGCGTCCACCCGCGTCGCCGGCAGCGTGAAGTAGTTGGCACCGTCGAGGTACCACCGGATCTCCTCCGGCGACTTCGACCGGTCGATCTCCACCGCATACGTGTGATACCCGGTCTGACACCCGGCACACGCACGCTCACCACTGCCCAGACCGGTCGACTCGTTGCACGGACCACCCGGGTTCGTCCCGCAGTGCAGCGTCCCGAACACCGAGCTACGCCCGTTGATGTCCTCCAGAATGTCGACCTCACCACTGGTCGGCCACGGCGTGCCGGTCCGCAGCGTCGAACCGAGCATCCAGAACGCCGGCCAGTACCCCGCCCCGTTCGCCGTCGTCACATTGGGCTGCTGAATCGACGACTCCATCCGCACCACCTCGCCGGCGTTGGCACCGAAGGTGGCGGCCTGCGTCTCGATGCGGCCCGAGGTCCAGCCGGCCCGCGGGTCGGTGCCCGAGTGCAGGGCCCGCAGCACCAGGTGCCCGTTGCCGTCCTGGAACACATTGGCCGTGCTGTTGGTCATCGTCTCGATCTCGCCCGTGCCGAACGTACTGCCCGGCCCGGTGTCGTACTTCCACGTACCCGTGTTCACGCCGGTGCCCGCAGCGCCGTTGAACTCATCGCTCCAGGTCAGCGTGAACCCGGCCGGCGGAACGGGCGCGGCCGCGGCCGCCAGCTGCGCCACCTGCGTCCCGGCGCCGGCCTTCGCACCACTGCCGGTACCGGCATACGCGACGGCCGTGACGGCGACCAGGGCCAGCGTCGCCGCGGCGGTGACACCGGCGGCCCAGCTCTTGACCCGGCGCGGCGGGCGCGGGTCCTGTTGTTCGGGGGTGTGCATGGATCTCCTCGGGAGCGTGTGCCCGCCCGGCCGCATGACGGTCTGGCCGTCGAGGGCGGTTCGGCGGGGCGGGCAGTGATGGATCTCTGGTGGGGTTAGAGAGCGCTCTCTTGGGAACGCTACCAACCTCTCCCCCGGCCGCGTCAAGGGCTGATTCTGTTGAGGAGAGCGTTTTCCTGGCTCGTGACGCGGACATGGCAACGACGTGCCCGGCACCACCGGACACGTCGCTACCCATCGATCAGCTTGAGGTTAGGGCGGACTTCGCCAGCGGTCAATATATGAGTTGGCTTAAGTCGTAAGAATCCCGCTCAGCCGGCTCACACCCCCGTCGGCGACGAAACTCGACGGCGCAGCCCAGCAGCAAGTTGCTGGACGGCCCGTACCCTGGCGGGTCGACGTGCGCGGGTGGACGCGCAGCGCCGGATGGCGGCCGTGCGGCGGGCCTGCGAGCGGCTGCCCGAACGGGAGCTCGAGCAGCCGCAGCAGTTCGTTGGAAAGATCCAGAAGCCGAACGTTACCTCGCGTCGATCGGCGTGGGCTCGCCGGCGAGGGCCGCCTCGACCGCGGCGGAGATGGCCGCCGCGACGCGCCGCTTCGACCGTCGCCGCAGCGCGAGGACGCCAGCCGCTGCGGCGGCGATGCCCGCGAGTACCAGCAGCTGGCCCCACGGTACGGTCCATAGCGCCGTCGTGGCGCTCGCGCGCGGCACCGGGTCGGTGGTCGCGCCGGTCGGGACGAGGTCGATCCGGGCGGTCAGCCGGGTGGCGGGCCACACCCCGCGCACGGTGACGGTTCGGGTGAGGGCGTTGCCGGGCAGGATCTCCGGCAGTTCGTCGGCGGCGTCGCGGGACAGCAGGCCGAACGGGCCGGCGACGGTCGCCTGTTCTCGCCCGGCGAGCCGGACGTTGCCGGTGTTGCGGACCGTGTACGTGATCCGGACCGGGCCGGTGCCGAGGGGGTTGACGGTGCCGGCGTACTCGGCGTGGACATCGGTGACCGTGAGCGCCGGGCGCAGCGTGCCGCTCACCCGGGCGTACACCCGCGAGCCCAGCCGGTGCTCGACCCGCACGCCGCCGGCCGCCGCCTCGTCCACGAGGGTCGTGACCAGGCCGCCGACGTGGTCACCGGGGGTGGCGTCGGCCGGGACGGTCAGGGTGAACGGGACAGTGACCGCCGCGCCGGCCGCGACGGTGACGGTGTCGGCAGAGACTTTGATCCAGGCGCCGACGTCCTTCGGCGTCGTGCCGGTCGGCTGCAGGTCGATCCCGCCGGTACGGGTGGTGAAGGCGTCGCCGGCGTAGACGCGCAGGGTGATCGGCGCGGCGCCGTGGTTGGCCACGACGATGCCGTCGGCGATCCTCGTGCCCGGATCCAGCCCGTACTCGAAACGGGCCCGGCCGGTGCCGAACGCGTTGGCGGCGGGCGCGACGCCCCAGGACACCACGCCGCCGGCGGGCTGCGCCACGGCCGGTGCGGCGGGCAGTACGAGCGGCAGCGCCACGGCGGCGAGCGCGGCGACGGCGGACGCGAGGGCTCTTCTCATCGGTGCCTCCGATAGGGTCCCGCGGCGCCCCCGCGAACCGGGGGGCGCCGCGGGTGGTGCGGTCAGCTGAGCGCGGTCAGGGTGAGCGTGGCGGTGTACGTGCCGGGTGCGGTGTCGACGGGCACCCGCAGGTCGAGGTCGGCGCCGAGGGTCGCGGTGCCCTTGGCGTGGCCGTCGACCGCGGAGCCGAGCAGCGACGCGTCGGCCAGGCCGTTGCCGCTGGTGAGGCCCGCGGCCACGGCACCGCCGGGCACCGCACCGGCGCCGCCGGTGACGAGGCGCGGGGTCCAGCCGAGGTACCGGCCGGGCAGCCCGCCCGTGAAGTCGCCGACCTGGCCGGAGAGCGACCAGGCGGGTCCGCCGGCGCGGGTGTCGGTCACCTTCACCGGCTTGAGCTGGCCGCTGGACTGCAGGAAGGTGCCCATGTTCGCGGCGTTGGACAGCACGACGGAGTGGTCGACGGCATCGATCGTCCAGGAGAACTCGCCCGGCGCCTCGACGATGGTCGCGGTGATCGTCTGCTGGTCCGGTCCGCCGCCGGGGGCCGGCGGGTCGGGCGTACCGGCGGGCGGGTAGGACCGCAGGTACTTCGTCGCCGTCGCGTCGTTGCCCTTCAGGACCGCGCCGCCGACGTTGTTGACGATATTGTCGATTCCGCCGCTGCCGTTGAGGAACCGGGTGACGGTGTTGTTGAAGCGCACGGTGCTCCACTTCGGCGCCTCGATCGCGGCGTGCAGGTGGATGTCGGCGCCCTGGTTGAAGAACGAGTAGACGCCGAGGCCGTACGCCTGGTGGCTCGTCACGCCGGCGCCGACCTTGTACGAGGCGAAGCCCGGCTGCGTGGCGTCGGTCCAGGCGTCCTGGCTCGGCGGGTCGTACGGCGTCTCGCTCTGGTAGAACACGGTCCTGCCCCCGTTGCCGTTCCACACGACCTGGTTGTGCTGGAAGTGCTCGACGAACAGCCCGGTGGCGGTCACGTTGTCGCCGTTGACGACGAGGCCGTGCGCGGCGGTGTTGACCGTCCAGGCGGCGCCGGTACCGTGGTCGGCCCGCCACGCCCAGATGTCGTCGAGGAGGACGTTGGCGGAGTTGACCTCGATCGCGGTACCGGCCCGGCCGACCTGCGGCCCGCCGACGCGGACGAACACGTCGGAGAGGGTCGTCGGGTCGGTGGCGCTGGACTGCTTGGCGCCGGCGGGGCCGACACGCACCAGTACCGGCGAGGGCGTCGCGCCCGCGTCGACGGTGATCCCGGCGAGCTTCACGCCGGCCACGTCCCCGACGGTGATCGCGGCGTTGCCGGCGGTCGGCGCCAGGGTCGCCATGCCGAGGCCCAGGACGACGGTTCCGGGCCGGTTCACGGCGATGGCCTGGTTCAGGGCGTAGACGCCGGGGGTGAGGATGAGGTTCTTGCCCGCCTGCAGCTGCGCGTTGATGGTCGCCGCGCTGTCGGCCGGCTTGGCCAGGTAGAACGTGCCGATCGGCAGCGAGCTGCCGGTCTGCGTGCCGGTCTGCCAGCCGGCCCCGGCGGTGTTCGGCTTGGCGTCGGGTACGAACACGGCGTACCCGTCGGACTGGTTCCAGGTCAGGTAGGGCGCCGGCCGGGAGACCGGGGTGGTCGCCAGCGTGGTGAACTTGCTGTGCGCGAGGTCGCCGGACGGGCTGTCCGGGAAGTCCTGGGCGGGGGCGCCCTGGACGCCGGAGAACACCATGTTCCACACGCCGCCGTTCCAGGTGCCGATCGAGCTGTCGCGGGTGTACCACTGCTGCTGGGAGCCGGACAGGATCGTGCCGGAGACGCGTGAGTCGGCGAGGTAGCCGCCGCTGGCGTACTCGCCGTACCGTCCCATCAGCGTGAGGTTGCCGCGGATGTCGACCTGGCGCAGCGGTGCGGCCTGCGACACCGCCCAGCGCAGCTGGTGCGGGTCGGCGCGGGCCGGGTCGATGGCCGGCGCGTTGGGGTCGATCGGCCGCTGGATCGGGTTGATCGCGAGGTTGCTCATCGACCGCCAGAACCGGGTGAGCGAGCCGGGCGACTGGTGATTCCACGGGTCGGTCTCGGCGCCGTGCACCGCGTCGACGTGCAGCGCCCCGTTGATGAGCACGTCGCCCGGATTGGCGCCGAGACCGCCGACCGTCTCGTAGTAGCCGACGGTGCCCAGCACGATGCCGGTGGCGGTGAGCGGATTCGCCGCGCCGGCGTCCGAGCCGTACGTGCCGGGCTTGAAGAAGATGGCGTGCCGGGCGGTGCTGAACTCGGACTCCCCCGAGGCGGCGGCCAGCACGGCGTTGATGGCGTCGACGGACATGGATTGATCGATGATGGTCACGTTCGGGCCGAAGTCCGGCTCGTCGGGCGCCGCGGCGGCGGGTACCGCCACGAGCGCCGACCCGGCCAGCGCCACGGCGGCGACGAGCCCGGTTCGTGTGACGCGCCTGGTTCGGGGCCTGGCGCGGGAAAGCGGCGGGAACACTCGCGTGCCTCTCCCTTGTTGAGAGCGCTCTCGCGACCGCGCTCCGAACACCCGCGAGAGCTCGTGAATCACGGATTGCGCGGCACCGGCACTGCGGGACGGCGGGGAGCCCGGGGTCGCGCCGTCGACGGTAGGCCGACCTTTCGTCCACCGGCAGGACGAAATGAACAGCCGATTGCCGCGGGCACGTAAGCTGCCGAGACTCCATGCACGAAAGGAGCCGCGGATGCAGTCCACCACCCGGCGAACCGTGCTCGAGCTGGTCCATCGTGGCCACGCCCGCACCCGCCACGACCTGTCCCGGCTGATCGGGCTGTCCCGCAGCGCCGTCGCCCAGACGGTCGCGGAGCTCGTCGCCGAGGGGCTGCTCGCCGAGCACGCGGCGGACCGCCCGCCGCGCCGGGGCCGCCCCTCGACGCAGCTGAGGCTGGTACCGCACCGCGGCTGGGTGGGCGCCATCGACCTCGGGCACCGGCACGTCGGCGTGGCGGTCGGCGACATGCACCACGACGTCGTCGACGAGCGGCGGGTGAGCTGGCGGGTCGACGGTTCGGCCTCGGACGCGCTCGCGCTCGCCCGGACCATGCTCACCGAGGCCCTCTCCAGGCACGGCCGCAGCCGCCGCGACCTGTGGGCGATCGGCGTGACCGTACCGTTCCCGGTCGTCGACCGGACCGTCCGGCCGATCGGCAGCGTCCCCGGGTGGGACGGCGTACGCCCCGCGGAGCTGCTGCGCCTGCCGCCGGCGACGACGGTCATCGTGCACAACAGTTCGGACCTCGGCGCGTGGGGCGAGTACGTGCACGCCGCCGCCCCGCCGGTGCGCAGCCTGATCTACGTCAGCGCCGGCGACGGGGTCGGCGGCGGCCTGGTCATCGACGGGCGGATTTTTGTGGGCACGCACGGCGTCAGCGGCGAGATCGGGCACGTGCCGGTGCCCGGGTGCCGGCTGCGCTGCCGCTGCGGGCGTACCGGGTGCCTCGACGCGCTCGTCAGCGTGGCCCGCGACGGCACCCCGTCCGGCATGCGGGCCGCCGGCCGGGCGGTCGGGGCCGCGCTGGCGCAGGTCGCCACGTTCGTTGACCCGGACGTGGTCGTGCTCGGCGGCGTGCTCGGCAGCACCGACCCGGCGTTCGTGCGCAGCGCCGAAGACGCGTACGCGCGGCACGAGCCGTCGCGCCGGGTCACGTTCACCGCCGCCCGGCTGGGCCTCCGCTCGGCGCTGTGGGGCGCGTTCGACCGGGCGACGCACGAGGCGTGGGCGGGGGCGTCGCTCGCATCGGCCCGCCGCCGCTGACTACCTCGAACCGATACCGGGATCCGCCGATGGTACGTCGACGAACGTGGCACCCGGGGCGGGCACGGCAATCCGGGCGTCATGCCGGGGCCAGACGGAAGATCGGCCAGCCGATCTCGGTGCGCCAGCGGGCCGGGTCGGCGGTGTCGCGCGGCCCGACCGTGTACGTCTCGTGGATCGGTCCGTCGACCGTCAGCGCATGCTCGACGACCCAGGCGCCCAGCCGCCCGTAGGTGACGTCGATGTCGTCGTGCGGACCCGGGTGCACCGTGACGGCCAGCTCGGCCGCGGGCAGCTCCAGCACCTGAATGCGGCCGGACGGGCGGGGCGTGCGCACCGGGCGGTACACCGTCATCGCGCCCGCTCCCTCGGTGAACAGCTCGTTGGCGTAGCGGCCGCCCGGCGGGCCGGTGCGCTCCGGCGCCGGATACGCCGCGTCCAGCTCGGCCATCGCCCCGTCGTACCACGGCACGGACTCCTCCAGCCGCACCTCGGCGCTGACGGCGGCGACCGTGCGCGCCGGCACCGAGCGCAGCTCGACGCGCAGCTGCGGGTCGGCGGGGCGCAGCAGCTGGCGCAGGGCGGCGACGGCGCCGCGGGTGCGATCCAGCGCGTCCTCCAGCCGGCGCAGGTGCTCCGCGACCAGCTCGGTCCGCGCCCGCGGGTCGTCGGTGGCGAGGATCGCCTTGACGTCGGCCAGCGGCACGTCGAGCTCGCGCAGCCGGTGGATGACCTGCGCGGGCGGGATCTGCTCCGGGGAGTAGTAGCGGTACCCGGTGTGCGGGTCGACCGCCGCCGGCTCCAGGAGGCCGGCCTCGTGGTAGCGGCGCAGCGTCCGCACGCTGAGGTGGGTCACCGTGGCGAACTCGCCGATCGTCAGGCCTGCACGCATGTCCTCACTCTGCACCCTCTCCCCGGGGGAGGGTCCACGCCCTTGACCCTCCCCCGGGGCGAGAGCGGACGGTGGGCACATGCAACCCATCGCACCGGACGAACTCCCCGACGTGATCCGCACGTACCTCGACGCCCACCGGGCCCGCGACCTCGACGCCGCCGTCGCGCACCTCACGCCGGACGCGGCGGTGACCGACGAGGGACACACGTATCGCGGCCCCGACCAGATCCGCGACTGGCTTTCCCGCGCGGCGAGCGAATACTCGTACACGATCGAGCTCGTCGGGGCGTACCGCTCGGACGAACGGACCTTCGACGTGGTGCACCACCTGGAGGGTGACTTCCCGGGTGGCGTCGTGGACCTGCACTTCCGCTTCGCGCTGCGCGACGGCCGGATCGCCCGGCTGGTGATCGAGCCGTGAGGACCTGGTTCATCACCGGCGGCACCCCGGGCGGGTTCGGGATGGCCTACGCCGAGGCGGCGCTCGAGGCCGGGGACCGCGTCGTGCTCACCGCCCGCCGGACCGAGCCGCTGCGCGCATGGGCCGAAGCCAATCCGGATTCGGTACTCGTAGTGCCCCTCGACGTCACCGACCCCGCCCAGGTGGAGGAGGCGGTGGCGGCCGCGGAGGCGCGCTTCGGCGGCATCGACGTGCTGGTGAACAACGCCGGCCGCGGCTGGGTGGGGTCGGTCGAGGGCATGCCCGGCGCCGCGGTCCGCGATCTGTTCGAGCTGAACTTCTTCGCGGTGCTGACCGTCACGCGCGCGGTGCTGCCGGGGATGCGCGCCCGCGGTACCGGCTGGATCGTGAACATGTCGTCGGCGGCCGGGCTGCGGGGTGTGCCCGGCTTCGGCTACTACGCCGCCGCCAAGCACGCGATCGAGGGCCTCACCGCCACGCTGCGCGAGGAGGTGGCCGGCCTCGGCATCCGCGTGCTGGCGGTCGAGCCGGGCGCGTTTCGCACCCGGGCGTACGCGGGCTTCGCCGGCGAGCCCGTCCGCGAGCCGATCGCCGACTACGCGCCGCTGCTGGAGGGGGTCCGCGCCGCGATGATCGCCCAGGACGGGCGCCAGCCGGGCGACCCGCGCCGCGGCGTACGCGCCGTGCTGGCGGCGATGCGCCAGGACCCGCCGCCGCACCGGCTGGTCCTCGGCGCGGACGCGTTCGACGCGGTCACCGGCACCCTGGAGGCGGCCCTGGCCGACATCCGCGCGAACGAGACCCTGTCCCGCGGCGCCGACCACCCCCGCACCGGCGCCGCGTCCTCACCGGCGCAGCGCCCGCGCACCTGAGACCGGCGGCAACCTGGTCACGGTGTGGCGGCCACCCGCCACCTGACGCCGGATCGCTAGGCCGGGTTGGGCGCGCTGTCGCGAGCCGCGATGGCCAGTGCGAGGAACGCGCGGAAGCGCTCGTACTCGGCCGCGTCCATGGTGAGCCAGGCGCCGGAGAGGACCTGGTCGCCGTACGCCGGCCCGATCTGGACCTTGACCCGATCGCCCTTGGGCTTGACGGAGACGCCCAGGAACGCCACGTGGACGCGCCTCGAGTCCTCGTTGCCCCGGTGGAAGATCTCCAGGACCCGGCCTTCGAGCAGCAGGATGTAGGCCTCATGTATGAATTCGGTCGCCATGGTGCTGCAAGGTTAGCCGAGCCGGCCCGCTGATCAACGCGGGCGGGCCAGCTCGGCTGCCTCGCGCTGCCGGCACTGGCCGTCCACCGGCAGTTGCGCGCTGAGGGACGTACCGCGGCCGGCCGGGCTGCTCACCGTCAGCGTGCCACCGAGCGCCTCGACGCGGTCGCGCAGGCCGGCCAGGCCGGAGCCGTGGCGCGGGTCGGCGCCGCCGGCGCCGTCGTCGCGGACGGTCACGCGGACAACCTCGCCCTGCGCCGCTCCGTCCACCGCCGGCTCGGCGGGAACGATGTCGAGCTCCACGTCGATCGCCGTGGCGCCGGCGTGCTTGACCGAGTTGGCCAGCGCCTCCGACACCACGTAGTAGGCGGCGACCTCGACGTAACTGGGCAGGCGGCGGTTCGGCCCCGGACTGACCACCGTCGGCACCGGGCAGCGGCGGGCGAGCGCCTTGATCGCGGGGCCCAGCCCGCCCTGCGAAAGGATCGCCGGATGGATGCCACGGACGATGCGCTGCAGGTCGTCGAAGACGCCGGAGAGCCCCGCGGCGGTGCTCGACAGCCGGGACCGCAGCTCGCCGGCGTCCGGAGGAACCAGCTCCTCGGCGGCGCGCAGCTCGAGCCCGAGCGAGACGAGCCGCTGCTGCACGCTGTCGTGCAGGTCGCGTTCGATGCCCCGGCGGGCCTCGTCCGCGGCGAAGACGAGCCGCGTACGTGACGCGTTGAGCTCCGCGCGGCTTTCGGTGTTGGCGATCGCGGTTGCGACGAGATCGGTGAACTGCGCGAGCTCCTGCTCGATATCCGGTGGCGGTGCGCCGCCCCGGCCCCACAGGGCGACGAGGACACCCCAGACCTTGCCGTCGACGACGATCGGCGCGCCGACGGAGGCGTAGAAGCCCATGGCGCGGGCGAGGTCGGCGAGCTGGCCGCTGCGGCCGTCGTACGCGTCCATGCGGGCCGGACGGGAGTCGCGCAGCACCATCTCCGAGACACCGCCGGCGGAGTCGAGCCGTTTGCCCAGCATGGACTCGGCTCCTGGCTTCCTGGTGTACTCGGCGACGACGGCCACCGTCCGGCCACCTTCCCAGCGCACGACCGCCGTGGCATCCGCATTGAACAGCTCGGCCGCCTCGGCGGCGACCGCGGCGACGATCTCGGCGGGAGCGACGCCGGTCGCCACGAGCACCGCCACCCGCCGCAGCACCGCCTGTTCGTTGAGCAGCGCCGCCGACTCGGCGCGACTGGCCTGCAGCGATCTGCCGGCCCGCAGCACCGTCGCCAGCCCGGGCACCACCCCGTCCCGCAGGCGGCGCAAGGTACGGTCCGGCAGGTCCGCGGGGACGACGAGCGCGCCCGGCTGTAACGGCAGCTGGATCCGGCCATCGCTGTGCGGGACCGTGCCGAGCTCGATCTGCGCCCACGGCAGCTGCATGGCATGCGCGATCCGGTCGGAGGCTTCCGGGAGTACCGCTGCCACATCGTCGGCGCCGAGGATCAGCCGGGTCAGCTCGGCGACCGTGTCGGTCTCCCGTCGTCGTTCGACGGTCTCGACCGCCCTGGCCCGGGCCAGCTGCGCCACCGAGCTGGCGACCCCGGCGACCATGAGGTACACCGAGAGCCCGAGCCAGTCGCGCCAGTCCTCCGTTTCGAAGCGCCCGACCGGTGGGGTGTGGAAGTAGTCGAATGCGATCGCGCTGAGGATCGACGTCGCCACGCCCAGCCACAACCCCCATACCGTGGAGACGACCACCACACCGAGCAGGTAGACGACGGCCAGGGCGCCGACCGGGGCGGTCTGCCGGAGCGGGTACACCAGCAGGGTCTCCACGACGACGAACCCTGCGCCGACTGCGATCCCAGTGGTGGCTGGCGGCGGGCTCGGCCGTACCAGCCACGCCGCCAAGCGTCCCTGCATCATGGGCTGACTTCCTGAGCACCTCGGTTCCGCCGTATCGGGGCAGGCAGCGCCGATCGAGCGAACGCGACCACTCAACGCTATGGCGACGCTCGCCGAAGGCCGGCCCCCTTGACAGTCGGGTCGCCGCGGACCACCCGTTGATTCACCCCTCCGGTCTCGCGGTAGTCAGAACGACACTGATCGGCCGGCCACCCGTCACGCTGCGGCGCGCACGACGCGTTGTGCGACACGCCGGACCGGGCCCGGTCGCGCCGCAGCCGCCGCAGGTGCGATCATGATGTACCGACGCGTAACACCTTGGAAATATCGTTGTAACCCCCACGAACCGCCGGCGCCGCCTCGAACAGCCTGATACCTATCCACAACGGCGTGGACGTCTCGCTACTGGCATTGCCGATGCCCGGACGA
This sequence comes from Dactylosporangium sp. CA-139066, assembly GCF_050936175.1. Taxonomy (NCBI): domain Bacteria; kingdom Bacillati; phylum Actinomycetota; class Actinomycetes; order Micromonosporales; family Micromonosporaceae; genus Dactylosporangium; species Dactylosporangium sp. CA-139066. The sequence goes on from NZ_JBNJNH010000001.1 coordinate 6,421,578, forward strand.
CCACACCGGAGGGATGACCGTGTCAACACGGGAGAAGCTTGATTCGATTTTCGATACGGTGATGCACCGCAACCCCGGCGAGCACGAGTTCCATCAGGCGGTCCGGGAGGTGCTCGACAGCGTCGCCCCCGCGCTGGACAAGCACCCCGAGTACGCGCACGCCAAGATCATCGAGCGGATCTGCGAGCCGGAGCGGCAGATCATTTTCCGGGTGCCGTGGGAGGACGACCGGGGCGAGGTCCACATCAACCGCGGGTTCCGCGTCGAGTTCAACTCCGCGCTCGGCCCCTACAAGGGCGGCCTGCGGTTCCACCCGTCGGTCTACCTCGGGATCGTGAAGTTCCTCGGGTTTGAGCAGTTGTTCAAGAACGCCCTGACCGGCATGCCGATCGGGGGCGGCAAGGGCGGGTCGGACTTCGACCCGAAGGGCCGCTCCGACCGCGAGGTGATGCGGTTCTGCCAGTCGTTCATGACCGAGCTGTACCGCCACATCGGCGAGTACACCGACGTGCCGGCCGGCGACATCGGCGTCGGCGCCCGGGAGATCGGCTACCTGTTCGGGCAGTACAAGCGCATCACGAACCGGTACGAGTCCGGGGTGCTCACCGGCAAGGGCCTTGTCTACGGCGGCGCCCAGGTGCGGCGCGAGGCGACCGGCTACGGCGCGGTGTTCTTCGCCGAGGAGATGCTGCGCACCGCCGGCGACAGCATCGACGGCAAGCGGGTCGTGGTGTCCGGCTCGGGCAACGTGGCGATCTACGCGATCGAGAAGGTGCACGAGCTCGGCGGCACGGTGGTCGCCTGCTCCGACTCGACCGGCTATGTGCGCGATGACCGGGGCATCGACCTGTCGGTCCTCAAGGAGCTCAAGGAGGTGCAGCGGGAGCGCATCGGGGAGTACGTCCGCCACCGCCCTCACGCGACCTTCGTCCCCGGCGGGCGCGTGTGGCGGGACGTGCCGTGCCTGGTCGCCATTCCGTGTGCCACGCAGAACGAGATCGACGCCGACGATGCGGCCGCCCTGATCGCCGGGGGTTGCACGGTCGTGGTGGAGGGGGCGAACATGCCGACGACGCCGGCGGCGGTACGCCTGTTCACCGAGGCCGGTGTGCAGTTCGCTCCCGGCAAGGCCGCCAACGCGGGCGGGGTGGCGGCCAGCGCGCTGGAGATGCAGCAGAACGCCAGCCGCGACTCGTGGACGTTCGACTACTCCGAGCAGCGGCTGCGCGGCATCATGCGTGACATCCATGCGCGCTGCCACGCCACCGCGGAGGAGTACGGCATGCCGGGCAACTATGTCGCCGGCGCCAACATCGACGGGTTCCGGCTGGTGGCCGAGGCGATGCTGGCGCAAGGCCTGATCTGACGGCGGTTACGCGGTGCTCGGCAACGCCTCGGCGGGCCAGTTGAGGACCTTGGCGCCGAGCACCGCGGCCTGCAGGGTGAACCGGTCCGCCGGGTCGGCCGCGTCGTAGCCGGTCAGGGCCTTGATCCGGTCGAGGCGGTACGTCACCGTGCGCACCGCGACGTGCAGCTGCTTGGCGGCTTCGGTGGCCACCCCGCCGGTGGTGAAGTAGGCGTCCAGCGTGTCCAGCAGCGGCGCCGCGCCGCCGCGGGCCTGGTTCAGCGGCGTGAGCACCGCGGAGACCAGGTCGACCATGGCGGGTTGGTCGCGCAGCAGAACCCGGTACACCAGCAGATCGGTGGCGGTGACGACCGTCTTGTCGGCGTGCAGGCGCCCGGCCATGGTCAGCGCCTCGCGGGCCTCCTCGTAGGACCGGGCGATGCCGTACAGGCCGGGGTGGGGACGGCCGACGGCAACCCGCCAGGGTCGCCCGTGCCGGAGCCGGTTGAGCTCGCCGTGCATCAGCCGCCCGAGGTCGTCGTTGCGGTCGGCGCGTGCGGCCCGGCCGGCCGCGTTGGCCTCGGCCGGGGCGAGGACGACGAGCAGGCCCTCTTTCGTGGCGACGAGGACGTCGCGGTCACCGAGCCGGTCGAAGATGACCGCCTCCAGGGCGCTGATCGCCGTGTCGGTGTCGGGCAGCCGCCGGCTCGGGGCGGCGAGCGCCACCTGGTGCACCCGGGCGAGGTCGAGCCCGAACGGCTCCGCCCGCTCGACCACGCTGCCGAGGTCGGAGTCGCCGCGCAGCAGGTCGTCGACGAGTTCCCGGCGTAGCGCCTCCTCCCGGCGGACCAGGTCGCGGCGGGCCACCGCGTAGCCGTCGGCGAGGGTGGCGACCGCGTCGTCGATGACGTGCAGCACCGCCGCCGCCGCGGCGCGAACGACCTCGCTGTCGCGGGAGCGCACCACCATGGGCAGGTCCTGCCACAGCCGCCGGGCCGAGGACAGGTACAGCTGGACCACCCGTCCGGCCGAGATACCCTGCTCGGCGGCCTGGCGGCCGAGCCGGCCCACCGCGTCGAGCTCGGCGCGCCTGGGGCGGCGTCCGCTGAGGGCCGCGTCGGCCAGCATCGGCAGGTAGTCACCGAGCAGCTCGACCGGGACACCGCCGGCGTCGGAGGCGGCGGCGGTGGCGACGTCGGCCAGCCACGCCAGCTGCGCTTGCGGCAGTTCGGTCGCGGCGGGCTGTCGCCGCCGGCGGCTGTTGTCGGCCACGCCCCTCACCTTTCACTGGCAATACGGGCGGTGGCCGCCTCACCGCGGACCATACGGCCCTTGTTTGCCGGTCCCCGGCAGTCTAAACCGGCTGCATGCGGGACAGTGCTTCGCGGCCGGATGCCGGACCAGATGATCGATCGGGATATCGATCACGCAGCTCGAGCAGACGCCGTAACGACCGTGCTCGAGGGCCTGCAGCGCACGTTCGATCTCGTCGAGCCGGCGCAGGGTGACCGCCGCCATCGTCATCTGGTCGCCGGCCCCGGCATGCTGCTGCGACGGCGGTTGGTCAAGCAGACGAAGCTGCGTGCGGTACCGGCCGCGATGCTCCTGCAACAGGACGCGCAGAACGTCGAGTTCTCGCTGCCTGCTGAAGATGTACACGGTCAAGGCTCCTCGGTGCTTGTCGCCCGTCCGACGGGACGGGCCTCGGTCGGCGTGCGCTGCGAGCGCGCGGCGCCGCGGTCGCCATGCGCGGCCGCGCCGGGCTGCCGGGAAGGAGCTGGCAGCGACGGCAGGTGCGGGCGGCCGGGCGGCGTTGCAGCTGCGCGGCCGGGATGGGCAGCCGGCAGTGTTCACACCGGCCGTAGCTGCCGTCGGCCATGCGTTGCAGGGCTCCGGCCGTCTCGGCGACCGCCTGGCGAAGCACCGCCACCGCGGCTTCGTCCTCGGCCGTCCGGCCCGCACGGCACGTCAAGGTGATCAACCGTGCCATGTGCTGCGCGAACTGCGACTCCAGCTGTTCGTGCAGCGCTGCGACGATGGTGCTGCTGATGTGCGTCACGGCGACGGTTACTCCTTCCCGCGGGTGCACTGTCGGGGCTAGCCGGTCATCGTCCGCGCGCCTGGCAGGGCACGCAGAACCGGGCGTGCGGCAGGATTTCCAGCCGCGCGCCGGGAATTGAGCCGGCACAGCGTTCGCAGCGCCCGTAGACGCCCGCGGTGATACGCGCCAGCGCGGCGGTGGTCTCCTCGACCGCGTGGCGGGCGGCGGCCGTACGCGCGGTGATTGTCTGCGGGTCCTCGCCGGTGCTCCCCGGATCGGTGCCCGCGGCGGTGAGCACGGTGAGGTCCGCGGAGTGCTGGCGCAGCTGGGCCTGCAGCATCTGCCGCAGCGTGTCGATGCTCGGAGCGGTGTCGATGTCCATACGGGTCTCCCGTCAACGGTCGTCGGATAGCGGATTGCGGTGTGCCGCACGGGCCGCCGGTCAGGGACGCATGGCACGGCGACGCAGCGCGGCCAGGGCGGCCAGGCCCGCGCCGCGCACCGCGACAAGGTGCGGTGCGGCGGGGCGGCGGACCGGGGCGCCGGCGGCGCCGGCGATACGGGCGGCCAGCCGCGGGCGGGCCGCGCCGCCGCCGACGAGGAGCAGACCACCGCGGAGCGCCGCCGCAACGGCCTGGCGCTGGCGAGGCTGCCGGCGAACCTGATCGATCAGGTCGGTGACGGCGGCGATGACCGCCGCATCCGGGTCCAGCCCGTCGGCGTGGTCGTGCAGCCCGATGTCGCGCCGCCCGGCGGCGACGGTCACGCCACCCGCCAGCACGGCGACCTCGGTCAGGTGCGCGCCCACATCGGCGATCAGCAACGGGCCGGGCGCCGCGCCGGCACCGATCGCCGCGGCCCGCAGGGTGTCGATGAACAGCAGCCGCGCCGGTTCGAACACGGTCGTCATGACCTCGCGCAAGGCCAGCTCCGCACCGGAGCCGCCGCCCACCGGCCGGCACGCCACGACCACGACACCGGCCGGCAGCGGCCGCCGCCGGCCAGACAGCAGACCGGACAGCAACGTCCGCATCGCCTCGGGGTCGGTGATTCGGCCCCGAACCATCGGGCCGGACAGCCGCGCGGTGGCCGACGCGGAGCTGGCGGTGAGCACGGTACCGCGGCCGGACGCCCAAATCCTGGTGTTGGCACTGCCCAGGTCGACCCCGACGGCCGCGGGCTCGTACGGCGCGGTCTCGTCCACGTGACGGCGCCTGAAGTCGTCCGGGCCTTCAAGAACGGCGTTGCCGCTTGGTCTGGTGAGCATTGGTTCTCCTTTCGGGTACGCGAACGCGGTCCCTGGCGATGGCGGGAGATCCGGCTGCCGGCCCCAAGACAAGCACGGTCCGGGACAGCGGGCGCAGTCGACGGGCCGGGCCTACCCGGCCCTGGACACCGCGCGCGTCGTCGGTCCGACGGTCAGCGGATGCTGGTCGACCGGCCGGGCCGGCCGGGCGGCGACTGCCGCCGGCGCACCGGCTCGAGCCCGACTCGCTCCCCGGCGGCATCCGGCCACGCCGGTCCGATGCCGGGCGAACCGCTCTGCAGGGGGCAGGCGGCGACCGGGACGGCAGGTCGCTTGCTGTACAACACGCCAGTCGTCATGGTCATCACCCCCGCACGCGGACCGAAAGGACTTTCAGCATCCGCCGACGACCGCAGGCGACGCACCGGCACCGGTCGGCAACCTCGCGTCACGCACATTGCCGACCACCGGCAATGCGACCCTCGCGCCCACCGACGCGGCTTCATTGTGATCAAGTCGATCGGATGGAAGTCGCTGACCACACTCCCGATGGCCATAGATCCTTGCAACGGAACAATCGCCCGGTGGCATATCAGAACAACCAGCAATTCCCGCCTACCGGCCCCCAGTTCACAACCAACCAGCCGAATCCGCCGGGACGTCGCCGGCCGTCCAAGGCTGTCATCATCGGCATATCCGTCGCCGCTGCGCTGCTGCTGTTGTGCTGCTGCGCCGCCGCGGTGAACGCCGTCATCGGCAAGGACAAGAAGAACGCCGCACCGGGCGGAAACGCCAGCGCCGCCGCGACAACGGCGGCGGCAGTGGCCGCGGCAGCACCTTCCACCACCGCGCCGCTGCCGGCCGCCTCACCGTCGGCGTCACCGTCGCCCGTCCCGGCCACCGTCACGATGCCCAACCTGGTCGGCAAGAACGCCGCCGTGGCCCAGGACGAGCTCAAGCACCTCGGGCTGACCAGGGTCCAGCTCGGTTCGCAGGACCCGGGCGACACGGTGGTGATCCTGGCGGCGAACTGGACGGTGACGAAGCAGTCCCACCCGGCGGGAACTCAGATCACGACGGACACCCTGATCGTGCTCACATGCACGAAGAAGGCATAGGTCGATAGCTGCCCAACCGACCTGGAAGGCGTGCGGCAGGCGCCTTCCAGGTCACACAACCGCAATGAACGCCCACACCATCCAAGCGGGTCATTGTCTTGCGATGATTCGTCGTATCCTTGCCCGGTGCTGGAGCTGATCTGGGACGCGGTGCGTGCGCGGCGCATGTCGTCGCTTGCCCTCGGACTGCTCGCGGCGCTGGCCGTGGCGGCGATCGCGGCCGCTCCCGCATACTCCGCCGCGGCGGCCCGCGACAGCGCGGCCGCCCTGGTCCGCGAGGCCACCCCGGCGCAGCGGACGCTGACCGTGCAGGGCCGCGTCACCGCCGGCGGCGACGACCGCCCCGATGTCGCGGCGGCGGCGCTGCAACGGTTCCGCGACAGCGTCGGGCTGGAGCTGCCCGCGCAGCGGGCCGCCGTCGGGCTCCGGCGCTCCGGGACGCTCCTGCTGGGCACCAGGCCGGTCGCGGGCGAGCTGCGGTACCGCGACAACTTCTGCGACGCCGTCCTCGTCACCGGGCGCTGCCCGGCCGCGCGCGGCGAGGTCGTCGTCAGCGAGCGGCTGCCGCTCGGCATCGCCGTCGGCGACAGCGCCCGGTACTCCTCCGGGTCCGGCACCGCCCCGCTTGCGCTCACCGTCGTCGGCACGTACCGGGCCCGCAACCCCACCGACTGGTACTGGTTCGCACAGGGCGGCACCGCGCTCTACGGCACCGCCGAAACCGTCCTCGCCGGCAGCGGATTCGCCGACGCAGCGCTCGACGCGCTGCTGCCCGCCGAGCTGTTCGCCGATCCCGGCCGCATCGACGCCGCCCTGAACCGGCTGCGCGGCCAGCAGTTCGCGTACTCGTCCGGCGCCGCCGAACTGTATGCGCACCTCGCCGACGACGGGCGGGCAGTGCGCCGCGGGGTACAGCTCGCCACCGCTCAGCTGTTCGTGGTCGCGCTGCTGGCGTTCGCGGTCACCGCGCGCTACGCGGCCGAGGCGCGCCGGCTCGACGTCGCCCGCATGGCGCTGCACGGCACCGCGCGCTCACGGATGCTCATCCTCGCCGCCGGGGAGGGCGCCCTGCCGCTGCTGGCGGGCATTGCGCTCGGCGGGTTCGCGTGGCGGTACCCGCCGCCGGCCGTCGGGGCGGTCGCCGCCGGCGGGCTCGGCGCGATCATCATGGCCGACTGGCGCACCATCACCACGCCCGTGCAGCGGCTGCTGCAGACCGGCGCCCCGCACGGCTCGCGGCGCGGCGGTGCCACCGCCGACATCGCGGCGCTCGCCCTGGCCTGCGCGGCGGTGTTCCAGGCGGTCAGCCGGCACGGGAGGCCGGACGCCGGGTTCGGCCTCGAGGCGTTCGTACCGGTGCTGCTCGCGCTGGCCGCCGCGGTCCTGCTGTCCCGGCTGCTGCTGCCGCTCGCCGCCCGGGCCGGGCACGCCGCCGCCGTGGCGAGCGACAACAACGGCCGGCTCGGCGCCGGGATCGGTATGCTGCTGCTCGCCCGGCGCGGCGCCGTGCACCGGCTCGTGCCGCTGCTCGCCGCCGGCGCGTGCCTGTTCGTCGTCGCCGTGCAGGACTGGATCGCCGCCGACGAGGCCCGGGCCGACCGGGCTGCGATCGCGATCGGTGCCGAGCGCGTGCTCACCGTCGAAACCGGCGACCAGGAGCGGTTCCTCGCCGCGGTGCGCGCCGCCGACCCGGCCGGGACCGCCGCCATGGCGGTCGTGCAGAGCGCGGGGCGGGACCGCCGGCTCGTGCTCGCCGTCGACTCGGACCGCTTCGCCGCCGTCACCGGCACCAGTCCGGCCGTCGCGGCCCGGCTGCACCCGCCCGCGCCGGCGCCGCTGATCGTGACCGGCACGGCGCTGCGGCTCGACGCCACCGCCGATGCGCCCGGCGTGTCCGTCGTGGTCGGGTTCGTGGCCGGGGGTACCGGCGAAATCCTCAACGCCGTCTTCCCGGCCGGATCGTCCACAGTGGATGTTCCTCAGTGCCGGCGCGGATGCCGGATGACCACCGTCGAACTCCAGGGTGCCCGCACGACCGTGACGATCCGGCAGCTGCTCGCCGACGGTGCCGTCGCCGTGCCCGCCGGCGTCTTCGGCGACCCCGCCCGCTGGCGCACCTCCCTCGGCGACACCTTGCCGTCGGTCAGCCCGACCCACCGCGACGGGGCGCTCGTGCTGACCGCGCTCCCGCCGGGGAAGGCGGGCTCGACCGACCCGAGGGTGTACGTCGTGGACACCCCGGTGCCCCTGCCCGCGCTCGTCACCGGGCATTTCGTCGCCGCCGGCGACGAGCACAACCTGGCGTCCGTCAGCCCCTTCGGCGACGTGGCGGTGCCGATCTCGCCGGACCCGTGCGGCGTGCTGCCGCGGGTGGGCGCGGACGGCACGATCGTCGACCTCGAGTACGCCGCCCGGCTCGCCGGCACCGCGGTCCCCGGCGACCTGCAACAGGTGTGGCTGGCCCCGGGCGCGCGGCCGTCCATTGTGGACGACCTGGGCGCCGCCGGGCTGCGGGTCGTCGCCGAGGACTCCACGGCGGCCGCGCACCGCCGGCTGGACGGCTACGGCCCGGCCGCGGCCCTGCGCTACGGCCTGCTGGCCGGGGTGCTGGCGCTGCTGCTCGTGGCCGGCGCCTTCGGCGTCGCCGGCGCCACGCAGCGCCCCGACACCGATGCGCAGCTGCTGGCGCTTCGCGTCCAGGGGGCGCCGCGCCGGGTGGTGCGGGCCGCCGGGTTCGTGGCGGCGACCGTGCCGGCCGTCGCCGGGGTGCTGATCGGGCTGCTGTCCGCCGTGGTCGCGCGGCTGCTCGCCGACGCGCCCGTGGACCCGTTCGCCGACGGCTGGTCCGTGCTGCCGCCACCGACCGGTCCGGCCGCGGTACCGCTCGTGGCCGGCGCGGCGGCCGCCGCGCTCGGTCTCGCCGCCGTGGCCCTGCTCACCGCCCGGGCAAAGGTATGACCGGCTCGCAGCGGAGCGCGGGGGCGGCATGATCGGCCTGCTGTGGGACATGGTGCGGGGCCGGCGCGCGCAGTTCGCGCTGTCCCTGGTCCTGGCCGCGCTGGCCACCGCGGCCGCCGTGGCCACCCCGGCCTGTCTGGGCACCGTCGAGGAGCAGATCGTCGCCGGGCACCTCGCCGCCGCGTCGACGGTCGAGCGCACGGTCGAGCTCGCCGCGACCGTGCCCCGCCTGGACGTCGGGTTCGAACAGTCCGCGACGCCGCGCCTGGCCGGGCCCGGCCTCACCCAGGTGTTCAGCTCCGAGATCACGATGATCCCGGCCGGGCCGGAGAAGGCCCCGCCCGCCGACTCCCGGCGGGTCGGCTACCGGCAGGACCTCTGCGACCACGTCGTCGTCGTGGCCGGCCGCTGCCTGATGGGCGCCATGGAGGTGGTGGTCAACGAGCGCGCCGCGGCCGGCCTCGGCGTGCGCCTCGGCGACGCGCTCGACCTGGCCGCCGGGGCGTACATCGGCGGCGAGGAGATCTACCGGCCCGCCGGCGACCCGGCCCGGCTCACCGTCGTCGGGGTGGTGCGGGCCCGCGACGCCGCCGAGCCGTACTGGTGCGGCACCGTCGCCGACGCCGCGGGCGCCGACCGCGCCGGTGTGCCCTTCTACGTCTCCCGGGTCACGCTCAACGCCATTGACCATCCCGACGAGGAGCAGCACCTCGCCGGGTACTTCGGGCCGGGCGGCATCACTGTCGCCGCGCTGCCGGCGCTGCGCGCCTGGCTGGCCGCCGCCGGCGTGCAGGCGGACGGCAGCCCGGCACTGGGCACCCGCCTGCCCGACCTGATCGCCGGCATCGACGCCGACCTGGCGCAGGCCCGCGCCACCGCTGCGGTGGCCGCGGTGCCGCTGGCCGCGCTCAGCTGGGCGCTGATCGTCTTCGCGGCCGCCGCCGCGGCCCGCGCCCGCCGCCAGGAGCTCGGCGTCGTCGCGCTGCGCGGCGTCACCGGAGTGCGCCGCGGATGGTTCGCCGCCGCCGAGACCGCGCTGGCGGTGCTGGTCGGCGCGCCGATCGGCTACCTGGCCGTGGCCGTCCTCAGTGGACGGTACGCCGACCCGCTCATGCTCCTCGCGGCCGGCGTGACGACGGCCGGCGCGCTCGTGGTCGCCGTCGCCGCCCAGCTGCGCTCGGCCGGCCGCCCCGTCGCCGAGCTGCTGCGCGAGACCGAGCGGCGGCCCGGCCTCTGGCGCTCGCTCACCGTCGAGATCCTCGTGGTGGTGCTCGCCGTGGCCGCCGTGGTCCAGGTGCAGGCTCGCGGCGGCACGCTGTCCGGCGTCGCGCTGCTCGCCCCGCCGCTGGTCATGCTGGCCATCGGCCTGCTCGCCGCGCGACTGGCCGGGCCGCTCGCCGCCCGGATCGCCGGCCGGGCGCTGCACCGCGGACGGCTGGTCACCGCCCTGACCGCGACCCGGCTGGCCCGCCAGCCGACCGGCCAGCGGCTGCTGGCGCTGCTCGTTGTCGCGTTCGGGTTGCTGGGCTTTGCGGCCACCGCGACGGACGTGTCCGCCGCGACCGTGGCCCGCGCCGCCGACCTGGCCACCGGCGCCCCCACGGTGCTGACCGTGCGCGACACCACCCGGTCCGCGCTGCTGGCGGCGACCCGTGCCGTGGATCCCGGCGGGAAGTTCGCGATGGCCGCGGTACCGCTGCCCGTCCTGTCCACGGGCGCCCCGCCCGTGCTCGCCGTCGACTCGGCACGGCTGCCCGCGGTCGCGATCTGGCACCCCGACTACGCCGCGTTGCCGCCGCGCGACCTGGCCGCGCGCCTGCAGGCCATGACGGTGCCCGAGCCGGTACGCCTGCGCGGCACGACGCTCACCGTCGAGCTGACCCTGGCCGACGCCGGCACGGTGGCGACTTCGCTGTACGCCGTGCTCGCGCCGGACAACGGCGGCCCGGCGGTGGCGCTCGGGTTCGGCGCCCTCTTCGCCGGGCGGCACACCTACCAGGCCCACGACCCGTCCTGTGCCGCCGGCTGCCGGCTCGTCGCGCTGCGGGTCGGAGTCGCGACAGCCGTCGGCCCGGTCTGCCGGCTGACCGTGCACCGCCTGGACGCCGACGGCACCCCGGCCGACCTGGCCCGGCACTGGGAGGCGCCCCCGTCCGCGACGGCCGCCACGACCGCCGACGGGCTCGCGCTGACGCTGCCCAGCACCGGCCGCAGCAGCGCCGGTACCGTGCGCCCCGCCGACCTCACCGTTGCGCTGCCGGTGCTGTCGACGGGTCCGCTGCCGCCCGACGGCGCGTTCGGCCTGTTCGACGGTGTCGCGGTGACCGCCGGCGTGGCCGCCCCGTTGCACGCCGTGCCCGGCCTCGGCCGGCACGGCACGCTCGTCGACCTGGAGCGCGCCGACCTGCTCTCGACCGACTCCGGCGTGGTCAAGGAAGGCCAGGTGTGGCTCGCCGCGGGCGCGCCGGCCACGGTCGAGAGCGAGCTGGCCGCGCACGGCCTCACCGTCGTCGCCCGCCACACGGTCGCCGACGAGCGCGCCGCCCTGGGCCACCGCGGCGCTCCGCTCGCCCTGCGGTTCTTCCTCGTCGCCGGCGCCCTGGCCGCGCTGCTCGGCGCCGCCGGGACCGTGGTGGTCGCGGCGTCCTCCGCCGACGCGTACGGCCCGCTGCGCATCCAGGGCATGCCGCGCCGGGTGACCGCGCGGACCGACGCCGCCACCGCGCTCGGCGTCGTGGCCGCCGGCGTCGTCGCGGGCCTGCTGGCCGCACTCGTCGCGTGGGCGACGATCGGTCTGTTCCTGCCGTCGCTGTCCATCGATGCGCCCCGCCCGTCGCCGGCTCCGCTGTGGACGGTCCTGGCCGCCGGTGCCGCGCTGGCCGTCACCGCGCTGGCCGCCCAGCTGACGATCCGGCCGCGAGCGGCCCGCCGCAACGCCCGTCCGGTTGCCCAGCCCGCGCGCCGGCCACACCGTTAGCTCCGCCGCGACGGGCGATGCCCGTAGTGCGCCGGCGGCCCGGGCGTTTGGCGGCGGGCCGGCCGGGTAGGCCCCGGCGATGCCGACCCTCACCCTCACCGACCTGCACGCCTGGCTGGAGCGGTCCCGCCGCGACGGTCCCGTCTCCTACGACGGTGCGCAGCGCTGCACCAACGTGCTCGGGCACCCGGAAACCGTCGCCGTCCTGGCCGACGCCGCAACATACTCCTCCGACCTCGGCGACCTCCTCCCCCAACAAGAGGACTTCGAGCTGTTCCAGCGGGGCAACTTCGTGCGCATGGACCCGCCGCGGCACGACGCGCTGCGCCGGCTAGTCAGCCAGGCGTTCACGCCGCGGGTGGTGGCCGGCCTCGAACCGCGCATCGCCGAGGTGACCACCACGCTGCTGGACGCCCGGGCCGGGACGGACGGGTTCGACCTGGTGGAGGACCTGGCGTACCCGCTGCCGGTCATCGTCATCGCCGAGCTGCTCGGCATCCCCGCCGAGGACCGGCCGCTGTTCCGCGAGTGGGCGGACCGCATCTTCGAGCGTGCCGAGGCCGGCCCCGACCAGCCCGTGTCACGCCTGGCGAACGGGGAGGCGGTGGCCGCGGCGGCTCCCGCGGTACACCAGATGAACGCCTATCTGCTGGAGCGGATCCGGGCGCGGCGGGCGGCCCCCGGCGACGACCTGACCAGCCGGCTCGTGCTCGCCGAGACCGAGGGCGCTAGCCTGTCCGACGAGGAGATCGTCGGGTTCGTCGGCCTGCTGCTGATCGCCGGGCACATCACCACCACGGCGACGCTGGGCAACATGATGCTCTGCCTCGACGAGCACCCGGACGCCGCCGCGGATCTGCGGGCCGACCCGGCCCTGCTGCCCGGCGCGATCGAGGAGGTCGTGCGGCTGCGCACCCCGTTCCCGCGCCTGATCCGCCGCGCCACCACCGACACCGAGCTCGCCGGCGTCGCGATCCCGGCCGGCGCGCTGGTCGTGCCGTGGCTCGCCGCCGCCAACCGCGACCCGCGCGTCTTCGCCGACCCGGAGCGCTTCGACCCGCGTCGCGCCCCGAACCCGCACCTGGGCTTCGGCCACGGCCTGCACTTCTGCCTGGGCGCGCCGCTGGCCCGCCTGGAGGCCCGGATCGCCATGGAGATCCTCCTGCGCCGGTACGCCGACCTCGCCGTCGACCACGCCGAGCCCGCCGAGTTCCGCAACCCGTGGGTGATGGTCAGCCCGACGAGCCTGCCGATGACGGCCGTCGCCGCCTGAGCCGGCTACGCGGCGGCCCGCTTGCGGCGGGCCGCCCGGATGCCGCCGGAGACGCCGACGTACACCACGGCGAGCCCGCTGAGCCCGACGATGCCCAGCCCGGCGTACTTGATCCCGTTGGACAGCCGCGCGTGCTCGGCCTTTTCCTGGTCGTAGTCGTTGGTGCGGGTCGCGCCGTTGGTGACGTGGTCGCACGAGTCGGCGGGCCGCATGACCCGCCCGCCGCACGTGACGTCGCTGTTGTCGCCGATCCCGCCGAACCAGTACACCCCGAGCCCGAGCAGCGCACAGATGACGGGCAGCACGAGCCGTCCGATGAGTTCCTTCACGGCGCCGGATACTAGCGACCTCGCCGCCGGCCCGCTGTCCCCTCGCCGAGCGGCGCGTGACCCTGCCGGGTCCTGATACGCGGGATGGCCGCCCGGCGGGACGGCCATCCTCGTGCCGGACCTCTAGACGAGGGCGAACTTCTGTGCGCCGCTGCCGTTGCAGTCCCAGATCTGCAGCCGGGTGCCGTTGCCGGTGGCCCCGTTGGGCGAGTCCAGGCACCGGCCGGACTGCGGATTGCGCAGCGACCCGTCGGCCTGCTGCACCCACGCCTGGCCCCCGACCCCGTTGCAGTCCCACAACTGGACCTGCGTGCCGAGCGCCGTCCCGTTGCCCACGATGTCGAGGCACCGGCCCAGCGTCCGCAGCGAGTTGTTCGTGTTGTGGTACCAGTGCTGGTCGACGGCGTTGGACTGGCAGTCCCACAACTGGACCGCGCCCCCGTTGCCGGCGGTGTCGTCGCCGCTCACGTCCACGCACTTGCCGCCCGGGCCGTTGATCGTGCCGCCGCCGTTGACGGCGAACTTCTGCGCGCCGCTGCCGTTGCAGTCCCAGATCTGCAGCCGGGTGCCGTTGCCGGTCGCCCCGTTGGGCGAGTCCAGGCACCGGCCGGACTGCGGATTGCGCAGCGACCCGTCGGCCTGCTGCACCCACTTCTGCCCACCGACGCCGTTGCAGTCCCACAGCTCGACCAGCGCGCCGAGCGCGGTCCCGTTCCCCACGATGTCCAGGCACCGGCCCAGCGTCTGCAGCGAACCGTCCGCGTTGTGTGTCCAGTGCTGGTCCACCGCGTAGGACTGGCAGTCCCACAACTGGACCGCGGCCCCGTTGCCGCCGGTGTCGTCGCCGCTCACGTCCACGCACTTGCCGCCCGGACCGGTGACCGTCCCGGCCGCCGCCGGAATGCCGCCGCCACCGGAGCCGCCGCTGGTGAGCAGGAAGCGGTTGTTGGCGGTGTTCCAGTGCGTGGCCAGGTAGGAGCCGGCCGGCGGGTTGGTGTTGAAGTAGTCGTCCTTGTTGCAGTCCAGGCGGTTGTCCTGGGCCTGGTCGGTGCACACGACGCGCAGGACGGTGCCCGGCCCGTCGTTGTAGCACATGATGTCGTAGTCGTCGGTGCAGTGCCCGTAGGCGGTGTGGTTCGGCGAGCTGCTCATGACCGCGCCCATGGCGTGGGTGAGCTCGTGCGCCGCCGGCCCGGAACCCCAGCACCCGGAGTCGACCCGGCTGAAACTGGCCCCGGAGTTGTTGGCGTTGTCCTGCCCGGGCCGATCGTCGAGCGTCACGTAGGCCACGCCGCACAGCGCGGTCGCGTCGACGTACATGAGGTACTTGCGATCCGTGCGGTTGTACCCCTGCGCCTTGATCGCGTTGACCGAGTTGCCGAAGTCGGACAGCGACCCGTTGTCGATGGCCACGTCGGTCACCGAGATGTTGCACGAGCCGTCGGTGACGAACCGGATGTGCCGCACCCCGCCGGTCTGGGCCGCGCTGGCGCTGTAGATGTCGTCCACGCCCTGGGTCCAGGTGCGGATCGAGGCGAGATACTGGCTGTAGCGGTCGGCGTTGCCGGAGCCGTGGATGTACAGCACCTGGACCCGGTTGCCGGACTGCCCGTCACCGTCACACACGATGTTCGCCGCGGCCGCGGCCTGCGCCGCGTTCGTCGACTCCGCGAGGGGCGCCACGGACCGCTTCACATCGGTCCCGGCGAAGGATGCGTCGGGTCCGTGGGTGCACGCGCCCGGGACGGATTTGAGCTCGAACAGCCCTTTGCAGCGCCCGGTACCGACCTTGAACCCGTCGTACACGAGACCACGCGCACTGTCGTTGGCCGGAATCGACGGGTCCGGCGGCCCCTGACGCTGTTGCTGCGCCCACGCGGGCGCCGTACCGAGGCCGACGACGAGCAAGGCCCCCGCCACTATGGCGAGAACCTTGGGCCGCGGCCTGAACTGCAATCGAAACATGGGCATCTCCCGCTGGCGGACGGGTCAGGAATGCCCAGTGTGTTCCACTTCGCCGCCACCGAACAATGTCCAACAGCGAATTGTTTAACTTTGTTGGCAGATCGCACTGGTTGATCAGCGCCACCGGCCGAACGCTTCGCACTGCCAGCCGCTGTCCGTCAGGTTGCTGTGCGGGCTCCTGTCGATCGTGCGGAGGTGCTGGGTGACGACCGGTGTGGTGCTGGACGCCTCCGGCTTCGAGCTGCTGGCGGACGGTACGCGGGTGGGCCGCCGCCGGGTCCTGTCGCCGGCCGATGTGGCGTTCCTGCACGACGTGGCCGCCCGGTATGCGCAGGCGGTGTACCGGGGCGGGGACATGTCGGCGTTCCTCGTGCTGGGTCGCGAGTTGTACGCCTGGTTGGACGGCGACGGCGGCCAGTTCGCGATGCTGTTGAGCCGGGCCCGGCGGCCGGTGGTGTTCGAGGTCCGGACAGTGGGATCGCCGTCGGAGGCCGGGTGGCCCGTCGGCTTGGTGCGCCGGTCGCGGCGTCAGCGCTGGACGCGTACCGACTGGGGCTGGCGTTCATGGCGTCGTCGCCGCAGGGGCGTGACGACCTGGACTATGAGGCGGAGGAGGCGGCGATCCTGGGGGCAGATCGGCGACATCGCCTACGACCGCGGCGAACTCGACGAAGCATTCCGCATCCGCCGCGAAGTGCAGCTGCCGGTGTACGAGCGGCTCGGCGACATCCGCGCCGCCGCCATCGCCTGGGGCAACATCGCCGACATCGCCTACCAGCGCGGCGAACTCGACGAGGCACTCCGCATTCGCCGCGAGGTGCAGCTGCCGGTGTACGAGCGGCTCGGCGACATCCGCGCCGCCGCCATCGCCTGGGGCAACATCGCCGACATCGCCCACCGACGCGGCGAACTCGACGAAGCACTCCGCATCCGCCGCGAAGTGCAGCTGCCGGTGTACGAGCGGCTCGGCGACACCCGCTCCACCGCCATCACCTGGGGCAAAATCGCCGACATCGCCCACCAGCGCGGCGACCATGACACAGCCGCCACGCTACGCCAGCGAAGTCTCGAGCTCTACCAACATCTCGGCGACCTCGACGGCATCGCCAACGCCAGCTGTGGCCTCGCCCGAATCGACCTCGACCGCGACGACCATCCATCCGCCATACCGCGACTGGCCGACGCGCTCCAGATCGTCACCCAACTCCAACAACCCGACGGCATCGCCGTCGTCGGCTACACCCTCGGCCAACTGCTGCTTGCAGCAGGACACGCCGAAGCCGCCGAAGTACTCACGGCCAGCGCCGACGCCGCGGCCGAAGCCGGCCTGACGGACATCGTCCATGCGATCAACGACCTGCTCCCGCAACTGGACCAGGACACCAGGTCCGATCGCCACGCCACCTGACCCGCGCGAGTTGCCCCTGGTCCCCCGCGGTTACTGGATGGTGATGAAGTCGCCGACCAACGGCTCGACTTCCCGGCTGGCGGTGTCGGTGTCAGTGTTCTGCACCAGAAACGCGATCAGGACGCCGGGGCCGATCCAGGTGCAGGCGGCGTACCCGGTGCCCAAGGAGTCCGTGTCCGCGCACGCCGACTCGCCGCCGATATGGCCGCTGACCCAGGTCGGGGCCTTGGGGCGACTGGCGCTGAGCTGCTGTTCAGCGCCGTATAGAAGGCGTCCTGCTGGATTGTCGCGTCGCCGGGATGGAAGCGTGCGGCGGTCGCGCCCAGGACGATCAGCGTCCTGGGCGGTTTGCCGGGCTGCTCGTACCGCACCGCGAACGCGTTGGTGGCGTCCGTGAACACGGCGACCAGCGCGCGGGCCGATGACTGGTCGGTGGCCTGCTTCCACGACCCGAGCGCTGCCGGCGCGCTGAGGGTGACTTTCGGCGGCGGCGAGGCGTTCCGGGCGGCGGCACCATCGCGCGGCCCGAGGCCGGGCCCGCTACAGCCGGAAGCGACGGCCGCCACCAGCACCAGTGCCGCGATGACTGCGCGCGGCGCCTTGACCAACATGCCAGCTCTTTCATCGAACGGCTCGAGCGCCGGCGGACCGATGCCGCCGACCAGCCCGTCGCCGCTGATCTTCGCGCCCACCCGCACCCGGGTCAATCGCCTGGCCAGACAGGACCGCAGCGGGATCAAGGCCCGAGCGTGCGGAATCGTCGATGAGGCAAGCCGTCTACGGTTGCTGCGGACACAGCTTGACGACGTCCTGCAGCGCACTGACGTCGCCGTTGCCCGCGCTGTACGCGTCCGCCACCTTCGCGATCGCCGTCTTCAGCTCGGGCGCCTTCGCCTCGTCCGCGATCGGCCGCAACGCGTTGCCGAACGCCTTGTAGTAGGTGGCCTTGGCGGCCTCGAGCTTGCCGGGGTCGCCCGTTCCCTTGTAGCTCTTCTGCACCTCGTCCGTCATCGCCTTGTACTCGGGCGCGTCCGTCGTGTAGTGCGTCATCGTGTTGCGCACATCGGTGCACGCATCACCGGTGGTCTGCGACGACGAGTCGCAGCCTCCGGCCAGGGCCGCCGCGACCACCGCAACCACACCGAGCAACGCCCGCCGAGTCCTCATGGGCCGTCATCAAACCACGGACCTCGGCGATCACCAACGGTCGAGGTGCAGCTCGTCGAAGCCCAGCCGGCGCTACAGCGGCCGCCCCGTCCAGCGGGCGAGCGCGGCCAGGGCCGCCCGCCGCCCGACGGCCGCCCCCACCTCGTCCGTGTTGCGGAAGTGCACGCCCTCCCAGACGCGCGCATCGATGTTGTCGCGGGTCAGGTCCGACCAGCGCCGGTACGTCAGCGTCACGTCGGTCGCCACCGCGCTCGTCAGCGAGAACGCCGCCCGCGGCGGCCCGGCGAGCGTCTCCAGCACCGCCTGCGCCGCGCCCGCGTAGGTGGTGTGCCCCGACGGGTACTCCGGGTGGGCTGGCGTGGCGAGCAGCGGCGTCCACGACGGATCCGGTGCGACGGAACCGGTCCGGATCGCGGTGACCGGCCGCCAGAACAGGAAGCGGTACTTCGCCCTGTACGTCGTGATCTGTGCGTCGATCGTCGCCGCGTGGAACAGCGCGACGAGCGCGATCCGCTGCCCGAGCGGGCGCCGGTCCGCGGCGTGCGAGCCGTGCGGCGCGACGGTCGTGCGCAGCGCACCGGTGAAGCCGTTGAGCGAGCTCTGCGACCAGAATCGGGCCACGGCCGTCTGCTGCGCCGTGCGCACGGCGCTGTCCACGGCCCCGACCGCCCGCGACTCCGCGAGGTCGCGCAGGTAGACGGCGCTGCCGAGGGCCGGCGGCGGTCCCGGCTGCAGCGGCTCCACGCTGGGCACCAGGAACGGCCGCCCGTCGCCCTGCCCGGACTGTACGGCGGCGGCGAAGGCGGGTGGCGTCGGCTGCCACACGCCGGGCGCGGCCGCCGGCGGCGTGAACGGCCGGTTGACCGAGGCCGGGTCGAGCCCGTCGCCGGCCCGCTCGGCGAGCACCGCACGGGCGGCGTCGACGCCGGCGGCGACGGCTCGCTCCGGGCGCCGGACGCTCAGCCGGGCCAGGGTGGTCGCGAGCGCGGCGTCCAGCGCCGGCGCGGCGGCGGGATTGGTGGTGATGAGGGTCTCGTGGACCGCGGCGGCCAGCGCGAGTTCGGCGTCGGCGCCCGGACGCACGGCGGACACCGCGCGCCAGGCGGCGATCCAGGCGACGGCCCACGTACGGCTGTTGGTCACCTGCTGTGGCCCGGTGATGACCCCGATGGTGGTGGCGGTGCGGTCGTACCACTCGAGCAGCGTGTCGAGCCGGGGCGCGGCGGCGCCGGCCGGCGACGGGATCAACACGGTGGCCGCGCCCGCACCGGCGGCGGTCGCCAGCAGGGCGCGGCGAGACATGGGCTTCGATGAGTGCACGCCCGTGACCATAGTTGTCTTTTCCGATCGATTCAATAGGAAACACTTGAATGACCGGGATGTAGTTCCGTCAGGCCTTTGACCTGCCAAAACTCCGAGCGATCATGGGGTCATGGCGGAGGCGGTACTGCACGCCGACGGATGGCGGGTCGAGGCCGTCTGGTGCGACCGCGACGGCACGGGCGACCGCATGTGGCACCGCGCCACCGACCCCTGGGGTGCTGAGCACTGGTGCACGACCAGCCAGCTGCAGGAACTGCTGCACCGGCACGGCCTCGACGTGGGCGACCTGACACCGGTCGCGCCGCGAGCGCCGTCCGGCCGGGCCGGTGACAGCTGCGAATGATGACCGCTCGTCATTCGCAGGCCACGCCGTCGCCGTCGCGGTCCAGGCCGGCCCGGTAGCCGGGCTGCCCGCGGTACAGCGGCGCCGCTCCGTGCGCGCGGACGTCGTCGCAGTTCTTGTAGTAGACGGCCGCGGGCGGTGTCGTCTTCGGCGCCGGCGGTTTCGTCGTCGTCCTGACCGGCGCCGGGTTCTTCGTCGTCGCGGCCGGCGTCGGCACCGCGGGCACGGTCGTCGGCGCGGCCGCGGTGGTGGCCGCCGGCGTCGGGCTCGGCGAGTCGCTGGGGCTGGGGCTGGCGCTGGCGGACGGGGCGATACCGACCAGGTTGTCCGGTTCGGTCGGTGTCTTGTCGGGGCCGCAGCCGGTCAGGACGAGCGCGGTCACGGCGATGGCGGTGAGTCGGCGGATGGTCACAGCCGGATCATGCTTCGGCGGTACCCCGGAATGGATCAGTGGACCGGGCGGCACCCGCCGCCGATCATTGGCTCTTGATCCACCCGTTGGCGCATGCCGCACCACCGCGGTGCGGGCGAACCCTACGAGGTCGGTTTCACCTCGCGGCGGCGGGTATCTCAACATCGCCGGGCCGAACCGTTTCCTGCCGTTCGTCGCAGGCCCGGCCAGCAGAAGTCGGCCAAGGGGGTAGCCGACAAGACGGGTGGGCGTGGGCATCTGTCGCAGCCCACGCCCACCGACGCTACCCAGCCGCGGCCAGATCGGCGCGACGGCGCAGCCGGTGGTGCAGGCGATCGTCACGGCCTCCGGCGAGGAGGGCTGCGGATCCTGACGTCGAGCCCGCGCGGCCCCTCAGGCGCTGGCCGTCCAGGCGAACTGGCGGGTCGTCGTGCCGAACCAGCGATCGGTCAGGCCCTCGTCGGCCATGCCGAGGCGGCCCGCCACCGCCTGCGACGCGGCGTTGTCGGGATCGGTCACGGCGAGCACGCGCCTGATACCGGCCGCGGCGGCGGCACCGAGCAGGACCTCCGCGGCCTCGGTGACCAGTCCGCGCTTCTGGTGATCGGGGTGCAGATGCCAGCCGATCTCGATCTCATCGGTGGGGCCGTCGGCGTCGTGCAGCGGCAGGAGCAGCACCGTCCCCACGGGCCGCGGCGCCGCGTCCTCGACCGGCACGAGCGCCCAGAGCCCCAGCGGAGCCTCGAGGCCCGCCTCGCGCTCGTGCCACCGGGCGAGGCGTTCACGCGCCTCCGCCAGGTCACGCACGGCCCGCCGCGGCGGTGCGCCGAGCCAGCGCATGACCTCCCAGCGCGAGTAGATGTCGAAGTACGCGGCCAGGTCGCCGTCTTCCCAGCGCCGCAACCGGACCCGTTCCGTGTGCACGCAACGATCCTAGTCAGACGGCGTGCACCACCGGGACCACGTCGGGGGCCTCGCTGCGGATCAGCTCGGCGGTGCAGTCGTCCGGCTGGTCCTGGGAGGCCCGCTCCGCCTCCACGCGCAGCCGGTAGCTGTCCACCTCGCGGTCGATCTGCTCGGCGGTCCAGCCGAGCGCTTCGGCCATGAGGCCGGCGACGGGGCGTACCGCGGTCATGCCCCGGTCGAACGTCTCGATCGAGATGCGGGTCCGGCGGGTGAGCACGTCCTCGACGTGGCGGGCGCCCTCGGCCTCGACGGCGTAGCGCACCTCCGCCTGCAGGTAGTCGTCGGCACCGGGCACGGGCCACGCCAGGCCCGGGTCGTCGCGGATCAGGTCCAGCACCTCGGGGACGAGGCTGCCGTACCGGCCGAGCAGGTGCTCGATCCGGGCGACGTGCAGGCCGCTCTCGGCGGCGAGCGTCGCGCGCCGGTTCCACAGGGCCGCGTACCCGTCGGCGCCGACGAGCGGGATCTGGTCGGTGCACGACGGGGGTACCGCCCCGCCCAGGTTGTGGACGGCGGCGTCGACGGCGTCGGCGGCCATCACCCGGTACGTGGTGTACTTGCCGCCCGCGACCGCGACGACCCCGGGGACCGGCGTGGCGACGAGGTGCTCGCGGGACAGCTTCGACGTGAGCTCGGACTCGCCGGCCAGCAGCGGGCGCAGGCCGGCGTAGATGCCCTCGACGTCGTCGCGGCGCAGCGGCGTGGCGAGGACCTTGTTGACCTCGCGCAGCAGGTAGTCGATGTCGGTGCTGGTCGCGGCCGGGTGCGCCTTGTCGAGGGTCCAGTCGGTGTCGGTGGTGCCGACGATCCAGTGCCGGCCCCACGGGATGACGAACAGCACGCTGGTCGCGGTGCGCAGGATCAGGCCGGCGGCGGAGCGGATGCGGTCGCGCGGCACGACCAGGTGGATGCCCTTGGAGGCGCGGACGCGGAACTGGCCGCGTTCGCCGATCATCGCCTGGGTGTCGTCGGTCCAGACCCCGGTCGCGTTGACGACCTGCCGGGCGCGGACCTGGAACTCCCGGTCGTCCTCCAGGTCGCGCACCCGCACGCCGGTGATCCGGCCGCCCTCGCGCAGGAACCCGATGACCTGCGCGCGGGTCAGCACGTGCGCGCCGTAGGCGGCGGCGGTGCGGGCCACGAACACCGTGTGCCGGGCGTCGTCGACCTGCGCGTCCCAGTACTGGATGGCGCCGACGAAACTGTCCGGGCGCAGCGCCGGGCAGATCCGCAGCGCGGCGCGCCGGGTCAGCTGGCGGTGGCGCGGCAGGGCGCCGGGGCCGCGGCCGGCCATGATGTCGTACAGCGTGACGCCGGCGCCGACGTAGGCGCGCTCCCACACGTGATGCGTGAGCGGGTACACGAAGCGCACCGGCCGGACGAGGTGCGGGGCCAGCCGGCGCAGGAGGAGGTTCCGCTCGCGCAGCGCCTCGCGGACCAGCCGGAAGTCGAGCATCTCGAGGTAGCGCAGCCCGCCGTGGATGAGCTTGCTCGACCGGCTCGAGGTGCCGCTGGCGAAGTCGCGCATCTCCAGCAGGCCCGTGGACAGGCCACGGGTGGTGGCATCGAGGGCGCAGCCGGCCCCGACCACGCCGCCGCCGATGACGACGACGTCGAGCTCGGCGCCGGCGAGGGCCGCGAGGGCCTCGTTCCTGGCGGTCGGTGACATGGTGCCGGTGTGGTCCATGGTCAGGCCCCGATCTCGATCCAGTCCAGGGTTCGGCGGACGGCGTCGTGCCAGTGCTGGTACCCCTCGGCGCGCTGCTGAGGGGACCAGGTCGGCGTCCAGCGGTGCGACTCGTGCCAGTTGGCCCGCAGCTCGTCCGTGTCGTTCCAGTAGCCGGTCGCGAGCCCGGCGGCGTAGGCGGCGCCCAGGGCGGTGGTCTCGGCGACCACGGGCCGGCTCACCGGCACGCCGAGGATGTCGGCCTGCAGCTGCATGCACAGGTCGTTGGCGGTGACGCCGCCGTCGACCTTCAGCACGTCGAGGGTCACGCCGGAGTCCTGCTGCATCGCCTCGACGACGTCGCGGGACTGGTAGCAGATCGCCTCCAGGGTGGCGCGGGCGAGGTGCGCGTCGGTGTCGTACTGCGACAGCCCGACGATCGCGCCGCGCGCGTCGGAGCGCCAGTAGGGCGCGAACAGGCCGGAGAAGGCGGGCACGAAGTACATGCCGCCGTTGTCCGGCACCCGGGCCGCGAGGGTTTCGCTCTCGGCCGCGGTGCCGATGATGTGCAGGCGGTCGCGCAGCCACTGCACCGCGGCGCCGGTGACGGCGATCGAGCCCTCCAGGGCGTAGACCGGCGGCGCGGAGCCGAACCGGTACGCGACCGTGGTGAGCAGGCCGTGCTCCGAGCGGACCGGCCGGGTGCCGGTGTTGAGCAGCAGGAAGTTGCCGGTGCCGTAGGTGTTCTTGGCCTCGCCGGGCGCGAAGCAGACCTGCCCGACGGTGGCGGCGTGCTGATCGCCGAGCGCGGCGGCGAGCGCGATCCCCTCGTCCGTGCGGCCGTAGCTGCTGGGATCGCACGACGGGCAGATCCGCGGCAGCATCGCGCGGGGCACGCCGAAGCACGCCAGCAGCTCGTCGTCCCAGTCCAGCGTCTCCAGGTCCATGAGCATGGTCCGGCTGGCGTTGGTCACGTCGGTCGCGTGGACCCGGCCGCCGGTGAAGTTCCAGATCAGCCAGGTGTCGATGGTGCCGAAGAGCGCGTCGCCGCGCTCGGCCGCGTCCCGGGCGCCGTCGACGTGCTCGAGGATCCACTGCAGCTTGCCGCCGGAGAAGTACGTGGCCGGGCGCAGGCCGCTCTTGCGCCGGATGAGCTCGCCGCGCCCGTCGCGGTTGAGGGCCTCGGCGATCCGGTCGGTGCGGGTGTCCTGCCACACGATCGCGTTGCCGAAGGGCGTGCCGGTGCGCCGGTCCCACACCACGGTGGTCTCACGCTGGTTGGTGATGCCGAGAGCGCGGATCTGGTACCCCTGGAAGGCCTCGCCGGCGACCAGCCGCGCGTTGCGCAGGATCTCGGCCGGGTCGTGCTCCACCCAGCCGGCCCGCGGCAGAATCTGGCGGTGCTCGACCTGACGCTGGGCCACGACGCCGCCGTCGTGGTCGAACACCATCGCCCGCGTGCTGGTGGTGCCCTGGTCGATCGCCCCGACGTAGTCAGCCACTGGTCTGGTCCACCCTTCCCGGCTCGCGCTGCTCGGCCGGCAGGTACCGCGAGACAGCGAGGCGGTATGCCCCGGCGCCGATGAGGCCGCCGATGAAGGGCGCGACGATCGGCACCCAGAAGTACGGGTAGCCGGTCTGGTCCACGAAGGCGCCCCCGTAGCCGGTGAGGAACGAGGCGACCCGCGGCCCGAAGTCGCGTGCCGGGTTGATGGCGTACCCGGCGGCGGAGCCCCACGACATGCCGATCGCGACGACGATGAGCCCGACGACCAGCGCCATCAGGTTGGCCCGCGGCGCGACGTTGAGGACGTCGGTGACGGCCATGATGAGGAACAGCAGGATCGCCGTGCCGATGATCTGGTCGAGGAACGCGTCGCGCACGTCGACCGGCAGGGTGCCGTTGCCCGGCAAGGTGGAGAACACGATCTGCGTCTTGACGGTGTGCCCCGGGTCGACGGCGTGCAGCATCGACCCGTAGTTCCAGCGCACCAGCAGGGCGCCGACGAAGGCGCCGAGGGTCTGCGCCAGGGAGTACGGCAGCACCTTGCGCCACTCGAAGCCGCTGAACACGGCGAGCGCCACGCTCACGGCCGGGTTGAGGTGGCCGCCGCTGAGCCGCCCGGCGACGTACACGCCGAACGTCACGCCGAACCCCCACCCCCACGCGATGCTGTCGTGGCCGCCGAGCCCGGCGGCGAGGACCTGTGCGACCGAGCCACACCCGAACAGGATGAGAATCATCGTCCCGGCGAATTCCGCCGACAGCTCCCCGGCCAGTTTCTCCTCGCGCAGCCAGCGCAACACAGCCATCGCCGCGATCTACCCGGCCGCGCGGTACCTACACCACCGGCATAACCCGAAGGGGCCCCCGACATGTCGGGGGCCCCTCCTATTTGCCATTGTCATACCGTCGTCATAAAACCAGCAAAAATGACAGTTTCATGACGACCGCGGTTATCAGTTGAACATGAAATCCGCGGTGTGAATGGTGCCGTCGATCAGCGTGACAACCAGCTGCCCGCACGTCTTCGCCTGGTTCTTCTGCGTCTTCCAGACGTAGTTGTACTGGTCGGTTGCCGCGTCATAGGTCAACGAGCTCGACCCGGCCGTGACCGTCGTCTCCACCAGGTCCTGCGGGGCCGACGTGTCGCACGCGACCGCCCGCACCGAAGGAGCACCGCCCGAGAAGATGTCCAGGCCCTGGTTGCCCGACAGGCTGAACTTCACCGGGACTGCGCTGCCGGCCTTCACGACGTTGAGCTTGCCGACGTTGATCGGCGAGCCGAAGTCGTGCCAGCCGTACACCACCTGGTAGGTGACGCTGACCGGAGCGGCCGTGTTGCCGGCGCGGTCACGGCCACCCGAGCAGGTGGCGGTGAAGTAGCCGACCTTCGGACCGCCGGTGACGGCCAGGGTCGCGGCCTTCGCCACGCCGCTGTCGGCGTCGGTCGTCGTGCAGCCGGGCGTGACCGGCACGCCCAGCGTGACCTGCTGGCCCTGGGTGACGCCCGTGACCGCCACGCTCGGCGCGGTCACGTCCTCGGCCTCGGTGACGGCCTTGTAGGCGTTGACCAGGCCGTACCCGAAGAAGCCGTTGACCTTCGGGTTCGCGGGGTCCACCTTGCACCGGCCCTGGGTGTAGTCGGTGCCCGAGGTGGGGCAGGCAAGCGGGATCGCCTGCTTGCGCAGCAGCTCCGCAATGTAGTCGGGGGTTGCCCCCGGGTGCTTGGACACCAGCAGGGCGGCGACGCCCGCCACGTGCGGCGACGCCATCGAGGTACCCGACAGCGTCCGGTAGCTGCTGACCCCGGTCGACGGGGAGGTGGAGTAGATGCTCGAGCCGGGTGCGGCCACATCCACCGCCCCGAGGCCGAAGCTGGAGAAGGACGACCGCGCCGGCTGCGTGGTCAGCCCGGGCGCCCACGGCCCGACGGCCGTCGCGGGGACGGTCGGCTGGGTCGTGGAGGAGACCGTCACCACGCCGGGCAGCTCGCTCGGCAGGTCGAGGCAGCTCGGGTCGAGCGTGCGGCGCACCGGGTTGGTGTCGTCGGGGCTCGTCGTGTCCACCGTCTTGTTGGCGAGGTCCTGGTTCTCGTTGCCCGCCGCCGCCACGTTGAGGATGCCGTGCGCGGTGGTGTAGTCCACCGCCCGGCGGACAGCCTCGACGACCGGCGCCTGGTCGGCCTGGCTCTCGCACCAGTACAGCCAGGGGTCGATGTAGTAGCTGTTGTTCGTGACCTGGATGCCGTGCTCCGCCGCCCAGACGAAGCCGCAGATCGCGTACTCGGGGTAGATGAACCCGTCGGAGTTGACCACCTTGATGGAGGCCAGCTTGACGCCGGGCGCGACGCCGACGATGCCGACGCCGTTCTTGGCCGAGGCGATGGTCCCGGCCACGTGGGTGCCGTGGTAGTCGGCGGTGATGCTGGTGGGCCGCCACGCCCCCGGCGTGGTGTCGGGAGCGCCCGTTCCCACGCAGTTGACGGACTTCGACTGGTCGACGACCGGCGCGAGGTCCTGGTGGTTGGCGTCGATGCCGTCGTCGAGCACACCGACCGTGACGGTGGAGCTGCCGAGGTTGACCTCGTGCGCCGCACGGGCGCCGATGAGGACCATGTCGCTCTGACGCGTCGCGTTCTCCATCGCGTCCGGCGCGTAGTCGTCGACGGCCTCGGTGTCCTCGGTCATGGCGGGCAGCGCCGCGGTCCGGGTGGCGCCCACCGACAGGACGGCGTCACCGTGGGTGTTGCCCTTCACCGCCTGGACGAACGAGGGATTGGTGGAGCGAGCGATGACGACGCCGATCTGGGCGTACGACACCGTCACCGTGCCGCCGGCCGCGGTGACAGCAGCGGCGGCGTCCGCCGTCCGCTCCTTGCTCACCGCGTTGACGACGTAGCTGAGATTGGGTCCGGTCGTTTCGGCCATCGCGGGCAGCGGCGCAAGTGCAGCGCCCGCCACGACGGTCGTCGCCGCTGTCGCGGCGAATAAGGCGTACCGGGGCAACCGGGAGTTCAAATCCTGGCCTCCTGCGAAATGGGGGGTCACCCCACGATCTGATTGGGGCCAGGTGAGCCTATTAGCGCCCCCGGTAGAAGTTCACTCGTCTGTACGGCCGATAGTCCCCATCGGTAAGAAACACCTATTTTTCGTTCACCAAAGATCGCTGGTCCTGCGCGCCCGAACGAGGCCGCAGGACTTTTTGCCGTGTCAATTGCGCCCACCCGCAGCGGCGAGTGCCGTCGATAGCCCGCACAACGCCACATGGCCATTTCGGCGCTATGCGCCGACGGCCCGGGCCGCAGTAACGCCCAGCCATGCCAATTCGCTTCTTATTCTTTTGACCAGAGACCGCGTGGCCACCCCGCCGGGATGGCCACGCGTACGTCGAAGGTGCTGCGGCCCGCGGCGGATCAGGCCTTGGATCGACGGGCGCTGCTCAGCCACTCGGTGAGGACCGCGGCCTGGCTGTGGTCGACGTCGTGGGTCGCGGTCAGCAGGGTGACCTTGTCGTGCTTGGCGATGTCGCGCAGATGGTCTGCGGCCTGCTGCCGGGCGGGCTCGCGCAGTTCGGTGAGGTAGCGGCGGCGGAACTCGTCGAAGCGGCCGGGTTCGTGGCCGTACCAGCGCCGCAGCTCGGTGGACGGGGCGACGTCACGCAGCCACTCGTCGACATGTGCGTCCGCCTTGCGCATCCCCCGCGGCCAGACGCGATCGACGAGCACCCGCTTGCCGTCCTCGGGCGAGGACTCCTCGTAGATCCTGCGGTATGTGATCTTCTTGGCCATGGCAGTACTCCCCGACTGACCGCACTCGTATGGGCCGGTGGACATCCACGTCCCATCATGCGCCCGGTTCGGGCCGGTCCAGGAGCTCGGCGAGATCCTGCACCACGGTGTCGGCGCCGTGCGTGCGGAGCTCGTCGGCCTGGCCCACCCGGTCCACGCCCACGACGTATCCGAATCCGCCGGCGTGGCCGGCGGCGACGCCGGCCAGCGCGTCCTCGAACACCGCCGCCGCTTCCGGTTCGACACCGAGCATGCGGGCCGCGCACAGGTACGTGTCGGGGGTCGGCTTGCCATGCAGTCGTTCCCGCTCGGCGACGATCCCGTCGACCCTGGCCTCGACGAAGCCGTCGATGCCGGCGGCCGCGAGGACCGCGGCGCAGTGCTTGCTCGACGACACCACCGCACGCCGCAGCCCGGCGTCGCGTGCCGCGCGCAGATACCGCACCGAACCCTCGAACGGCTCGACCCCGTCGCCCAGCCTCCGCGAGAACGCCGTGTCCTTACGCGCGCTCAGCCCTTGGACCGTTTCCCGGGTGGGCGGGTCATCCGGTTGGCCCTCCGGCAGCGTGATGTCGCGGGACGCCAGGAACGACCGCGTGCCGTCGAGGCGGGGCTTGCCGTCCACGTACTCGTCGTAATCGGCCGCAAGGTCGAACGGCCTGAACTCCTCCCCGACGCGCGCGGCGCGCTGGCGCAGGAAGCCGTCGAAGGTCTCCTTCCACGCCGCCGCGTGCACCGCCGCGGTCGGCGTCAGGACACCGTCGAGGTCGAAGAGGCAGGCGCGCACGCCTGCAGGCAGGCTCAGCACCTCTCTCACGGTACCGGGGTTGATCCGGCAGCAACCAGGACGGACGTGCCTCGATCCACCGGCGCGGGTCATCGGTGTATGCCCGGCCGAGCCGGGTATGGGCCCACGAAACACAGGGGAACACCGGAACCTCGGAGTGTCCAGGGATCATGAGCGTTCAATATGCCGCGCCTGGTACCAGGGAGTCCGTCACGCCGCAGCGGGAGGGCGCGCCCCGCGACGATCACGTGATCGTGCTGTTCGGCGCCACCGGGGACCTCGCCCGGCGCAAGTTGCTGCCCGGGCTGTTCAGCCTGGCGAAGGCCGGTCTGCTGCCGGCCAGGTATCGGATCGTCGGCTCGGCGCGGTCCGCACACACCGACGACGAGTTCCGCCGGCAGGCCAGGGACGCCGTGGCCGAGTTCGGGCTGGCGGAGCCGACCGGCGCGGCCTGGCACGAGTTCGCCGAGTCGCTGTCCTTCGGCGCGGCCGCGCCGGAGGATCCGCAGCCGCTGCTCGACGCGGTGGCGGCGGCCGAGAGGTCGATCGGCGGCAACCCACGCCGGCTGTTCCACCTGGCCGTGCCGCCGCAGGGCTTCACACCCACCATCGGCATGCTCGGCGCCACCGGGCTGGCCAGCAGCATCTCGCGCGTCATCATCGAGAAGCCCTTCGGCACGGACCTGGCCTCGGCCCGCGCGCTCGACGACACCATCCACGCCACCTTCGACGAGTCCCAGGTGTTCCGCATCGACCACTTCCTGGGCAAGGAGTCGGTCGACAACATCCTCGCCCTGCGCTTCGCCAACGGGCTGTTCGAGCCGATCTGGAACCGCGACCACATCAGCCACGTCCAGATCGACGTGCCCGAGACGCTCGGGCTCGAGGGCCGCGCCGGGTTCTTCGAACAGACCGGCACCTTCCGCGACATGATCGTCACCCACCTGTTCCAGGTGCTGGGCTTCGTGGCGATGGAGCCACCGACCGCCCTGGCCGCCAAGCAGCTGCGCGACGAGACCGCCAAGGTCTTCGCGGCCATGCCGCCCCTGGACGCCGGCCGCGTGGTCCGCGGCCAGTACCGCGGCTACCGCGACGAGCGCGGCGTCGACCCCGGCTCGCAGACCGAGACCTTCATCGCCGCGCGCGTCGAGGTGGACAACTGGCGCTGGTCGGGGGTGCCGTTCTACCTGCGCTCCGGCAAATTGCTCGCGCAGCGGCGGCAGGTCGTCACCCTCGCCCTCAAGCAGCCGGTGATGCGAATGTTCGCCCTCGATCCGGACACGACCGTCACGCCCACCAACAAGCTGGTGATCGACTTCGACGATCCCGGCTGGATCGCGGCCCGCTTCCTGGCCAAGGAGCCCGGCGCCACCATGCGCCTGGGCGAGGGCAGCATGACCTTCCGGTACGCCGACTCGTTCTGCACCCGGCACGCACTGGCCGGCTACGAACGGCTCCTCCTCGACGCGATGCTGGGCAACCAGTCGCTGTTCACCCGCGCCGACGGCATCGAACGGCTCTGGGAGCTGTCCGGCCCGCTGCTCGACGATCCGCCACCCGTGCAGTCGTACGAGCCCGGATCGTGGGGCCCGGACTCCATTCACCAGCTCATCTCGCCGCACCACTGGTACCTGCCAGACAACGCGTGACCGGGATCAGCAGGTCGTTCCAGGCGGCGACCAATACTTGTCGATGTACGTCTGGATCTGGCCGGAGTCGAGCACCGGCTCCGGGCGCGGCCGCCTCGGCGCTCAGGTGTTCGCGGCCACCTGCTCCCGGGCGACCTGTGTTACCCGCTCGGGCGTGAACCCGAATTTGCTCAGCAGCTGCTTGAGCGGCGCGGAGGCGCCGAACGTGTGCATGCCGACGATCGCGCCGGAGTCCCCCACGTACCGTTCCCAGCCGAGCGTGGACGCCTGCTCGATCGCGACCCGGGCACGGACCGACGGGGGCAGCACCTCGTCGCGGTACTCGCGCGGCTGCCGGTCGAACAGCTCCCAGCACGGCATGCTCACCACCCGGGCGCCGATCCCGCCGACGGCGAGCTCGTCGCGTGCCGCGAGCGCCAGCGCCACCTCCGAGCCGGTCGCCAGCAGGATCACGTCCGGCTCGCCCGAGGGCGGGTCGGCCAGCACGTACGCGCCCTTCGCGACCCCGGCGGCAGCGGCCAGCCGGGTGCGGTCGAACGTGGGCACCGGCTGCCGGGTGAGCACGAGCGCCGCCGGTGCGCGTCGCAGTCCGGCGATGACCCGCCACGATTCGACCACCTCGTTGGCGTCGGCCGGGCGGAACACCAGCAGCCCCGGCGTGGCCCGCAGCGAGGCGAGCTGCTCGACGGGCTGATGGGTCGGCCCGTCCTCGCCGACGCCGATCGAGTCATGGCTGAAGATGTGCACCGTCGGGATCTCCATCAGCGCCGACAGCCGGATCGCGGCGCGGGCGTAGTCGGAGAAGATCAGGAAGGTCGACCAGTACGGGCGCAGCTTGGAAAGCGCCATCCCGTTGGCGATCGCCGCCGCGGCGTGCTCGCGGATGCCGAGATGGAAGTTGCGTCCGGACGGATCGCCGGCCTGGAAGTCTCCGGAGCCGGGGAACGTGAGGCGCGTCTTGGTGGACGGGGCGAGGTCGGCCGATCCGCCCAGCAGCCATGGCACCGCCTGCGCCAGCGCGTTGAGCACCTTGCCCGAGGAGTCGCGGGTGGCGACCCCCTTCGCATCGGCCGGGAAGGTCGGCAGCGCATCCTGCCAGCCATCCGGAAGTGCGCGTCGCTGCATCCGCTCGATCTCGTCGGCCAGCTCCGGATACCGCGCCCGGTACCCCTCGAAGCTCGACCGCCAGGCGGCGCGGGCCGTGCCGCCGCGGGTGCCGATGCCCCGGGCGAACCACTCCTGCACCTCGTCGGGGACGTAGAAGTCGACGTCCTCGGGCATGCCGAGGAACCGTTTGGTCTCCCGTACGGCCTGCGGGCCGAGCGGCTCGCCGTGTGCCTGCGCGGTGCCTTCGACCGGGGAGCCGTACCCGATGTGGCTGTGCACCACGATCAGCGTCGGGCGCGCGTGTTCGGCCCGGAAGTTGTGCAGCGCCCGATCAACGGCGTCGAGGTCGTTGGCGTCCGCGACGGTCGTCACGTTCCAGCCGTACGCCAGGAAGCGTTCGGCCACGTCCTCGGTGAACGCCAGGTCGGTGGAGCCCTCGATCGTCACCCGGTTCGAGTCGTAGATCCAGCACAGGTTGGACAGCCGCAGGTGACCGGCGAGCGAGGCCGCCTCCGACGCGACGCCCTCCATCAGGTCGCCGTCGCCGGTGATCGAGTACACGTCGAAGTCGAACAGCGGGAAGTCGTCCCGGTTGTACCGCGCCGCCAGCCACCGGCCGGCGATGGCCATCCCGACCGAGGTCGCGTCACCCTGGCCGAGCGGGCCGGTGGTGGTCTCGACCCCGCTCGTCCACCGGTACTCGGGGTGGCCGGGAGCGCGCGAGTCGAGCTGCCGGAACGTCTTGAGGTCCTCGAGGGTGACCGAGGGACGGCCGAGCACCTCGTAGTCCGGGTCGACCGCGCGCACCCCGCTGAGGTACAGCAGCGACCACAGCAGCGCCGAGGCGTGGCCCTCGGACAGCACGAACCGGTCCCGGTTCGGCCAGATCGGATCGGCCGGATCGAAGCGCAGGAACCGCTGCCACAGCGTGTAGGCGACCGGCGCGATCCCCATCGGCGTGCCCGGATGCCCGGACTCCGCCCGCTGGATCGCGTCCATGCACAGGCCGCGGATGGTGTTGACGGAGAGCGTGTCCAGATCGATGGTCGTGGTGGTCAAGATGACCTCCATGGATCGTGGATCCTGGCGGGCGTCGTCGGGCTCGGCACATCGCAGTCCCAGGCCCCTCCGTACAAACCAATATCCACGGGGTTTGCGGCAGACTCACCCGGATCGAGGGATTGTCCCGCCACCCGCGCCACGCCTGGCGTCTGCACCGCGGGCCTGGCGCGGCGCAACCTGTCGTTGCGCCGTCGCGCCCCTAGCCGCGGGGGCCGCCGGCGACGTAGACGACCTGCCCGGACACGAAACCCGCCCCGTCGCTGACGAAGAACGAGACCGTGTGGGCGACGTCCTCCGGCTTGCCGGTGCGCCCGACCGGGATCTGGGCGGCGCGCTGGGCCTTCAGCTCCTCGAACGGCACGCCGATGCGTGCGGCGGTCGCGGCGGTCATGTCCGTCTCGATGAAGCCGGGCGCGATCGCGTTCGCGGTGATGCCGAACCTGCCCAGTTCGATGGCGAGCGTCTTGGTGAACCCCTGGATGCCGGCCTTGGCCGCCGCGTAGTTGGCCTGACCGCGGTTGCCGAGCGCGGAGGTGCTGGACAGGTTGACGATGCGACCCCACTGCTGCGCGGTCATGTACCGCTGCACGGCGCGGCTCATGAGGAACGCCCCGCGCAGGTGGACGTGCATCACCGAGTCCCAGTCGCCGGCGCTCATCTTGAACAGCAGGTTGTCGCGCAGGACGCCGGCGTTGTTGACCAGGACCGTGGGGTCGCCGAGCTCCGCGGCGACCCGGGTCACCGCGGCCTCGACGCCGGCCTCGGCGGACACGTCAACACCAACGGCCAGGCCGCGGCCGCCCGCCGACTCGATCGCGTCGACGACCGGCCGGCAGTCGCCCTCGTCGAGGTCGAGCACCGCCACGGCGAAGCCGTCCTCGGCGAGCCGCCGGGCCGTGGCCGCGCCGATGCCGCGCGCGCCGCCGGTCACGATCGCGGTACGTCCATTGGTGTTGCTCACGTCGTCTCCTCTGCGGGGGGTGATCCGCGCCGTCACACGTCCGTCACGCGGATGCCGGCGTGGGTCTTGTAGCGCCGGTTGATGGCAATCAGGTTGGCGGTCAGGGCCTCGACCTGCCGCGCGTTTCGCAGCCGGCCCGCGTAGATGCCGCGCATGCCGGGAATGCGGGCGGCAATGCCCTGGACGACGTCCGTGGCGTGCCGGTCGTCGCCGAGCACCAGGACGTCGACGTCGCAGGTGGCGATCGCCTCATCCTCAAGCAGCTCGGCGCTCACGTGATGAAACGCCGCCGTCACCAGACTGTCCGGCAGCAGGGCGGCCGCCTGTTGCGCGGCGCTGCCCTCCGGTACGTCCAGGGCGTAGGGGCCCTGCTTGTCGAAGCCGAGCGGGTTGACGCAGTCGACGACGACCTTTCCCGCCAGCTCCCCGGCCAGGCTCTTGAGGAGCTCGGCGTGCCCGTCCCACGGGACGGCGACGATGACGACGTCGGCGCCGGCCACCACCTCGGCATTGGTGCCGCCG
This sequence comes from Dactylosporangium sp. CA-139066, assembly GCF_050936175.1. Classification (NCBI taxonomy): domain Bacteria; kingdom Bacillati; phylum Actinomycetota; class Actinomycetes; order Micromonosporales; family Micromonosporaceae; genus Dactylosporangium; species Dactylosporangium sp. CA-139066. The sequence goes on from NZ_JBNJNH010000001.1 coordinate 6,455,494, forward strand.
GTCAGGTCCGGCCCGATCGCCGCCGCCGTCTCCCGTGCGCGCTGCGCGGATCGGCTGCCGACGGCGACGTCGAAGCCGGCCAGGGCCAGGCGCCGGGCCAGGCCGCGCCCTTGCGGGCCCGTCCCGCCCAGGATGGCGATCGTGCGGGGCAGCGGGGTCGATGCATCCTCAGCCACGGAACGCCGCCAGACCGGTCAGCGCCTGTCCGAGGACCAGGGTGTGGATCTCGTGGGTGCCTTCGTAGGTGTAGACCGACTCCAGGTTGGTCATGTGCCGGATCACCGGGTACTCCAGCGAGATGCCGTTGGCGCCGAGCAACCCGCGGGCCTCCCGGGCGACCTCGATGGCCGCCCTGACGTTCTCCATCTTGCCGTAGCTGACCAGCGCCGGCGCCAGGCCGCCGGCGTCCTTCAGCGCGCCGAGGTGACGGGCCAGCAGGTACGAGCGGTTCACCCGGACCATGAGCTCCACCAGGGCCCGCTGCACCAGCTGGTTTGCGGCAAGGGGGCGGCCGAACTGGGTACGGCCGATGGTGTAGTCCAGGGCGGCCTCATAGCACGCCCGGGCCGCGCCGACCACGCCGAAGAGGATGCCGAACCGCGCCTCCGAGAGGCACGACAGCGGTCCGCGCATGCCGACGACGCCGGGCAGTACCGCGTCGCCCGGCAGCCGCACGTCCTGGAACACCAGCTCGCCCGTGTACGACGCGCGCAGTGACATCTTCTGCCGGATCTCATGGGCCTGGAAGCCGGCGACGCCGCGCGGCACGAGGAAGCCCCGTACGCCCTCAGTGGTCTGCGCCCAGACCACCGCGACGTCGGCGATCGGGCCGTTGGTGATCCACATCTTCGATCCGTTGAGAATCCAGTCCGTGCCGTCGCGCCGCGCGTGCGTTCGCATGCTCGCCGGGTCGCTGCCCGAATCCGGCTCGGTCAGCCCGAAGCAGCCGATCGCCTCACCCGCGGCCATCCGCGGCAGCCACTCGTTCTTCTGCTCCTGCGAGCCGTAGGCGTGGATCGGGAACATCGCGAGCGAGCCCTGGACCGAGACGAAACTGCGGATCCCGCTGTCCCCCGCCTCCAGCTCCAGGCAGGCCAGGCCGTACTGCGTGGCGGTGGTGCCGGCGCAGCCGTAGCCCTCGAGGTGCATGCCGAGCAGGCCGATCTTGGCCATCTCCCCGACCAGGTGGCGAGGGAACTCGGCGCGGTCGTACCAGCCGCCGGCATCGGGCAGCACCCGGTCCCGGACGAAGGACCGCACGGTGTCGACGACCTGCCGGTCGACGGGGTCCAGGGATGACTCCAGCCCGAGGAAGTCCTTCGGGTTCACGTTCATGGGGAAACCTCTCGTCGCTCGGCTCGCGCGGAATCCACGACGGCCCGGCCCCGGTCGATGACGACCGTGCCGTCGCCGCGCAGCGTCTGGAACAGGACCTCGTCGCCGTCGACCCACATCCGGATCTCCAGCTCCTCGCCGGGCACGACCGGCGCGGTGAACCGGCCGCCGACTGACGCGAGGAGGTCCGGGTCGCCGCCGGCGGCCCGGACAAGGGCACGCCCGGTGAACCCGAACGTGCACATCCCGTGGAGGATGGGCCGGTCGAACCCGCCGCGGGCGGCGAACGCGGGGTCGGAGTGCAGCGGGTTGCGGTCGCCGGTGAGCCGGTAGAGCAGCGCCTGCTCGGGCCGGGTCCGATACCGTACGACCTCGTCCGGGGAACGGTCGGGCCGTTGCCACGGCTCGGCGCCGCCCCGCTCGCCGCCGAAGCCGCCCTCGCCGCGGATGAACGCGGCCGACCGGGTGGAGAAGACCCGGGCGCCGGTGTCCAGATCCTCGGCGTGCGTGGCGGTCCAGACCAGCGCGCCGCCGCCCTTGTCGTGGATCGCCTCCACCTCGGCGACCAGCCGGACCGCGCCGGCGGTCGGCAGCGGCGCGGCGAGGGTCAGGTGCTGCTCGGCGTGCACGAGCTTCGAGCGGTCGAAGTCGCCGATGTCGGGCCGCTGCACCTTCTGGCTCAGCAGCGCGCCGAAGGTGGGCAGCACGCGCTGCGGTACGCCCTCGGTGTGCTCCGTCGTGAGGTCGAGCTCCGCGAGCGGGTCCTGGCCGGCGCCCACCGCCAGCGCGTAGAGCAACGCGTCGTCGGACGTCCAGGCGTGCTCGACCGGGGCGCTTCGGGCACCCACCGCGCTCAGGTCCAGGGCCATCAGGTCCCCTGACCGTACGCGACCGGCAGGCGCTCGTTGTGTGCCGACCGGCCCAGCAGGTCGCGGACCACGTCGTTGAGCTCCTCGGCCCGGTACAGGCGCCCCACGTCGAGCGACGGTCCGTGCCGCCAGCCCTCGTAGACCGACAGGAAACCGCCGTGCGAGCCGAACACCTGACCGGTGACGTCGGCCGACTTCAGGCTCCCGAGCCACGCCACCAGCGGCGAGATCGCCGCGGGGTCGTACGGGTCGAAGTCGCCCTCGGGCGCGTCGATCAGCCCTTCGGTCATGCGCGTCCGGGCGCCGGGCGCGACGGCGTTGACCGTCACGCCGTAGCGGTACAGCTCCATCGCGGCGATGACGGTGAACCCGGCGATGCCGGCCTTGGCCGCGCCGTAGTTGCTCTGGCCCACGTTGCCGAGCAGGCCCGAAGAAGAAGACGTGTTGATGATCCGGGCGGCGACCGGCTCGCCGGCCTTCGCCCTGTCCTTCCAGTACCGGGCCGCGGCCCGCGTGGGGGCGAAGGTGCCCTTCAGGTGGACCCGGATGACGTCGTCCCACTCGTCCTCGGACATGTTGGTGATGGTCCGGTCGCGGATGATCCCGGCGTTGTTGACCAGCACGTCGAGCGTGCCGAACGTGTCGACCGCCTTCCGGATCATCGCCTCGGCGCCCGCCATGTCCGACACGTCGGCATGGTCGGCCACCGCCTCGCCGCCCAGCGCGATGATCTCGGCGACCACCTCGTCGGCCGGCGTGGACGACGTACCCGATCCGTCGCGGGCGCCGCCCCGGTCGTTGACCACGACCCTGGCGCCCTGCCGGCCGTACTCCAGGGCGTGGAACCGCCCGATCCCGTTGCCGGCGCCGGTGATGACGGCGACCCGTCCCTCCAGGATTCCCGACATCTCGCTTCCTTCCGTCACAGCGTCGCCGCCCCTCCCAACACCAGGACGCCGGCGCTCATGAACGAGCCGCCGTTGCCCAGCACCACACCGACCTCCACGCCGTCGACCTGCGCGGCCGCCTCGCCCCGGATCTGGCGTACCGACTCCTGGATGGCGAACATCCCGTACATGCCGGTGTGCGTGTACGCCAGACCGCCGCCGTTGGTGTTCAGCGGCAGCCGGCCGCCCGGCGCGGTGTGCCCCTCCGCCACGAACCGGAACGCCTCGCCCCGCTCGACGAACCCGAGCGCCTCCAGCCCGTACAGCGGCGTGTGCGCGAAGGCGTCGTAGATCATGAGGTGGTCGACGTCGTCGTGGCCGATCCCGGACTCGGCGAACGCGGCCCGGCCGGCGTCGTGGAACGCCCGCGAGTACGTGAGGTCGGCCATCGCGGAGATGGCGGTGGACTCGCCGGACTCGCCGGCACCCAGCAGGTACACCGGCGGCCGGGGCCCGGCCGTGGCGCGCTGCGCCGAGGTCACCACCAGCGCCCCGCCCCCGTCGGTCACCAGGCAGCACTCCAGCAGGTGCAGCGGGTAGGCGATCATCTTGGAGTTCAGGACGTCGTCGACCGTGATCGCCTGGCGCAGCTTCGCGCGCGGGTTGCGAGCCGCCCACCGGCGCTGGACCACCGGCACCATGGCGAGCTCCTCGGCCGTCATGCCGTAGTCCTTCATGTACCGCAGCACGCCGATCGGGAACGTCGAGGGCGCGAGCACCCCGCCGTAGGGCACCTCGAACTGCCCGCGCATGGACTGGGGCGCGGGCGCCCACGGCTGCATGCCGATGCGGGACCGGCCGGACTCGCCGTGCGTGATGAGGACGTTGGTGGCCAGGCCGGCGACGATGGCGGCCGCGGCGTGGCGGACGTGGAGCATGAACGACGAGCCGCCGACCATCGTGCCGTCCAGATAGGACGGACGGATGCCGAGGTAGTGTGCGACGTCGAGCGGGCTCTCGCCGGCGCACGCGACGCCGTCGATGTCGTCGATGCTCAGCCCGGCGTCCCGGATCGCGGCGGCTGCGCTCTCGGCGTGCAGCTGCAGGGCCGACTTGTCGGTGATCCGGCCCAGTTGCTCGCTTTCGGCGGCGCCGACGATCGCCACCTTGCCCCGGATGCTCACCGCGCACCGGCCACGGGCCGGAACTTCGGTACCGCCACGTCGCCGTGCATCTCGAACACGACCTCCAGCTCCATGTCGAGCACGAGGTGCCCGGGGTCGTTGGGTACGTCCACGATGTTCGACATCAGCCGCGGCCCCTCCCGCAGCTCGACGACGGCCACCGCGTACGGCTCCTCGCCCTCGAAGCCCCGGGCCGGGCGGTGGCTGATCAGGTACGAGTGCAGCGTGCCGCGCCCGCTTGCGGCGAACCATTCGATCTTCGAGGAGGAGCAGCGCGGGCAGATCGACCGCGGGTAGAAGAAGACGTGGTCGCACTCGGCGCAGCGCGGCAGCCGCAGCTCGCCCTCGGCCGCGCCGGCCCAGTACGGTTCGGTGTCGGGAGTGGGCTGCGGTACCGCCTTGCCGCTGTTGTCCCCCATCTCAGATGCCCACCAGGTCGGCCAGCCGGGCCCGGTGCCGGTCGGCGTCGCCGAACAGGTGCTGGGCGGCCTTGGCCCGCTTGAAGTACAGGTGGGCGTCGTGCTCCCAGGTGTACCCGATGCCGCCGTGGATCTGGATCATCTCGGCGGTGATGGCCGTGTACGCGTCGGAGCACACGGCCTTGGCGACGGACGCGGCGATCGGCAGGTCGGCGGCGTTGTCGTTGACGGACGCCGCGGCGTAGTACGCGGCCGAGCGGGCCGCCTCCAGGTCGAGGAGCATGTCGGCGCACTTGAACTTGATCGCCTGGAAGCTGCCGATCGGCGCGCCGAACTGCTCGCGGATCTTCGCGTACTCGACCGTCATCTCCAGCGCCGCCGCCGCGCCGCCGACCTGCTCACAGGCGAGGGCCACGGCGGCCACGTCGAGGGTCCGGTCCAGGACGTCCCGGGCCTGGTCGCCCACGGCGATGGCGCGCCCCTGGGCCTCGGTGAAGGTCACCGTGGCCAGGCGCCGGGTCAGGTCGAGCGTCGGGTGCTCGAGCGTGGCGACGCCGTCGGCCGAGCCCTCCACGGCGAGCAGCACCGGGCCGTCGTCGCCCGTCGCCGTTACGACGAACAGGTCCGCCTGGGCGCCGTCGACGACGTACGCCTTCGTCCCGCTCACCCGCCAGCCGGCGCCGTCGCGGACCGCCGCGGCCGGCCGGGCGCCACGGCGCTCGTCGTGTGCCAGCGCCGCCACGGCCTGGCCCGCGGCGATGCGCGGCAGCCAGTCGGCCCGCAGCGCCTCGTCCTGACCGGCCTGCAGGGCGGTCGCGGCCACCGTTACGGTGGACAGGTACGGGGCGCGCAGCAGCGCGCGGCCGATCTCCTCCAGCACGACCGACTGCTCGACGAAGCCGTAGCCGGCGCCGCCGTACTCCTCGGGGATGGCCATGCCGTGCAGGCCCAGGCCCTCGGCCATGGTCTTCCACAGTCGCGCGTCGTAGGGCTCGGCCGAGTCCAGCGCCGCCCGGCGCTTTTCCGGGCTCCAGTGTTCGGCCAGCAGGCGACGCACAGAGGTACGCAGCTCCTCCTGCTCATCCGTGAAAGCCAGCCTCACCGCGTTCTCCTTCCGCCGTCGAGGTTCGTTCGTGTCACTTCGTCGCATCCGTCCCGGTCGAGCGCCACTGCACGAGGGCGTCGAGCGCCTCGACCAGCGATCCGTCCACGCGAAGCGGGTTGACCTCGATGGACTCCCACCGGTCGCCCCACGCCTGCGCGGCCGCGGCCACGGACGCGACGGCCCGGGCCAGCGCGTCGTGGTCCACCGGCGCCGTGCCCCGCGGGCCGTCGAGCAGCGCGGCCCCCTTGAGCCCGGCGAGCATGGTGTGCACGTCGTCGGCGGTCACCGGCAGCGGCCGCAGCGCCACGTCCTGCAGCACCTCCACCAGGACTCCGCCGAGGCCGACCAGCAGGATCGGCCCCCAGGTCGGGTCCCGGTTCACCCCGATGATCAGCTCGACGCCGCCGGCGCGCATCGGCGCGACCAGGACGCCGTCCACCGCGGCGCCCGGTGCCCGCCGCGCGACGGTGTCGTGCATGCGCCGGTACGCGGCCGCCACCTCCGCGTCGCCGTGGATGCCCAGCTCCACGCCGCCCGCCTCGGTCTTGTGCGCGATGTCGGGTGAGACGACCTTGAGCGCCACCGGGCCACCGAACTCCCGCGCATACGCCACCGCCGAACCCTCGTCGCCGGCGATCCGGAACGGCACGGCCGGCAGGCCGAACTCGCGCAGTGCCGCCAGCGCCTGGGCCTCGGACCATCGACCGTTGCCGGCGGGCAGCGGCTCGCGCGGCGCGGCGAGCGGCGGTGCCGGGTTCCGGGGCCGGCTTCGGCGGCCGGTGTACCGCACCGCGTGGGCGAGGGCCCGCAGCCCGACCTCGACCCCGGGCAGCCGGATCAGGCCGAGCTCGCGGAAGAGGCCGCGGGCGAACGAGCCCATCCCGGCGGCCACCTCGTCCTGCAGGAGCAGCGGTATGCCCAGGGCGTGCGCGGTCTCGGCGATCGCGGTGAAGTGCCGGCGCACGCCGCCGGGGTCGGGCGGATCGTCGGGCGGCGTGACGAACGCCTGGAACAGCACCACGTCGTAGTCGTCGGCGGCCGTACCGGCGATCACCTCGGCCGCCTTGATCGGGAGCTCGATGTCCACGGTGGCGTACCCGGTGACGTCGAGCGGATTGTGGACGTCGGAGAAGTCCGGCAGCAGTTCCTTCAGGCCGGCCATCGCCGGCTCGGGCAGGTCCGGGAGCCGGAGCCCGACGTCGGCGGCCTTGTCGGCGATGAGCTCGCACCCGCCGCCGGACGCGCCGACGACCGCGACACGGTCGCCGGCGGGGCGGACCCCGGCGGCGAGCAGCCCGGTGGTGGCGACAAGCTCCTCCATGGAGTGCACCTCGACGACCCCGAGGTCGGCGAGGACCGCGGAGGTGACGAGCGAGTCGCCGGCGAGGGAGCCGGTGTGGGACAGCGCGGCCCGCCGGGCCACGTCGCTGCGCCCGACGGCGAGCGCCACGATCGGGCGGTCGAGCTCGTCGGCCCGCCGCGCCAGCGCCCGGAACGCGCCGGGATCGCGGAACCCCTCCACGAACAGCCCGATCGCCCGGGTCTGCGGATCGTCCAGGAGGTGGGCGGCGACGTCGGTGGTCGACAGGGCGGCCTCGTTGCCCGTGCCGATGATCGAGCCGACCCCGATGCCCCACGCGTTGGCGAGGGACAGCACCGGCTTCATGAGCCCGCCGGACTGCAGGACGAACGACGCGCCCCCCGGATCGGCCAGCGCCGGCAGGGCCAGCCCGAACGGCACGATCGACCGGCCGACGTCGATGTAGCCGCTGACGTTGGGGCCGAGCACCCGGACGCCGGTCTCCGCCGCCGCCGCGACCAGTTCGCGTTGCAGTGCCTTGCCGTCCTCGGTCTCCCCGAAGCCGGCGGTGAGCACGACGGCGCCCCGGATGCCCAGCGTCCCGGCCTCGCGCACCAGGTCCGGCACGTACTGCCGGGGCGCCATGATGTACGCGAGGTCGACGGGCTCGCCGAGCGCGGTCAGCGTCGGCGCCGCGAGCATCCCGTGCACGCTCTGCCGGCTCGGGCTGACGCAGTGCACGGTCACGTCCGGCGAGTACCGGCGCAGGTTGTTGAAGGTGTTGACCGACCAGTTGGACCGTTCGGTCGCCCCGACGAGGGCCACCGAGCGCGGGCGGAACAGCGGCGACAGATCCAACGCGACCACGCCTAGCCCGACTTGGGCAGACCGAGGGCCCGCTCGGCGACGATGCGCCGCTGCACCTCGCTCGTGCCGGCGAAGATCGTCTCGGCGCGGCTGGTGAGGTACGCCTTCTGCCACCTCGTGATCGGGTAACCCTCGCCCTCGGGCCGGATCAGGGCTTCGGCGCCTTCGATGTCGACCGCGATCTCGCCGAGCCGCCGGTGGTACTCGCTCCAGACCAGCTTGGTCAGCGACGCCTCGGCGCCGAGCTCGCCGCCGCGGGCCAGGGTCGCCAGCACCCGCTGCCCGGTCGCCTTCATCACGTGCACCTGGCAGTAGGCCCAGGCGAGGCGCTGGCGCACCAGCGGGTCGTCGGACCGCCCGAGCTCCCGGGCCCGCTCGACGAGGGCCGACCATTCCTTCTCGTACTCGAGGTGCTGGACCGCGGCGACCGCGCCCCGCTCGCTGCCGAGCGTGGTCATGGCCGAGCGCCACCCGTTGTTCAGCCCGCCGATCACGTTGAACAGCGGGGCGCGGGCGCCGTCGATGTACTCCTGGCAGAACGCGTTCTCCCCGGACATGGTGATCAGGGGGCTGATCGTGATGCCGTTGTCCCGCATCGGCACGAGGACGTAGGAGATGCCGCGGTGCTTCGGCGCGGTGGGATCGGTCCGGCACAACAGGAACATGGTGTCGGCGAGGTGCGCGCGCGAGGTCCAGATCTTCTGGCCGGTGATGACGATCTCGTCGCCTTCGACCACGCCCCGGGTCGTGAGGGAGGCGAGGTCCGAGCCCGCGCCGGGCTCGGAGAAGCCCTGGCAGTAGCGGTCGTCGCCGTTGACCACGCGGGGCAGGAAGTACGCCTTCTGCTCGGGGGTGCCGTGGGCGACGATCGCCGGGCCGGCCAGCCGCTCGCCCATGCCCCGGGTGATGCGGGGCATGTCGGCGGCGGCGAACTCCTCGGCGAGCACCGCCATCTGCAGGTCGTCCAGGCCGCGCCCGCCGTACTCCTCCGGCCAGTGCGGGCAGACGAGCCGGGCTTCCAGCGAGGCGTTCTCCCACGCGGTGAAATCGTCGAAGAGCGGGGAGGCCGGGTTCCGCCACGCCTCCCGCTCGAGGTCGTACTCCCCCATCCCGGCCAGGGCGGGCCGCCGGTGGACCCGGAGCCAGTCCCGGATCTCGCCACGGAACTCGTCGAGCCGGGCATCGCCGAAGTCGGTCGCCACGCATCCTCCCCTGAGTGGAAGCGGCCGGTCCGCTCGCGCGAGGCAACGGTGAGCATCGGCGCCCGGCCTGGAACTCCCGAGACCGCCTCGACTTGATCGGGCGCCTCGGGGTCTCCCGACCGTACCGTCTAGTTGGTATGTTGTCGAGAGTCCGTCTGCTCCCCTGGAGGGCCAATGCTCTGCGCCTACGCCGCGTCGACCTCGTCCGACGATCCACTGGCCGCCCTCGCCGTCGGCGACCTCCCCGACCCTCCGGGCCCGGGCACGGTGCCGGGCGACCCCGTCACGGTGACCGTGCGGGCCGCCGCGTTGAACCATCACGACCTGTGGACGCTCAAGGGATCGGTCGTACCGGCGCACGGCCTGCCCTGTGTGCTCGGCACCGACGCGGCGGTGGTGGACGACGCCGGCGGCGAGTACGTCGTGCACAGCGTGCTCGGCGACCCGAGCCGCGGCCACGGCGACGAGACCCTCGACCCCGGCCGGCTGATCCTCTCCGACGCCGGGCTCGGCGCGCTGCGCGGCCGGATCACCGTGCCGCGGCGCAACCTGGTGCCCAAGCCACCCGAGCTCGGCTGGGCCGAGGCGGCCTGCCTGCCCACGGCCTGGCTCACCGCCTACCGGATGCTGTTCACCAAGGCCGGGGCGCGCCCCGGCGACCGGGTGCTCGTCCACGGCGCCGGCGGCGGCGTCTCGACCGCGGCGATCCTGCTGGCCAAGGGGGCAGGGCTGGACGTGCAGGTGATGACCCGCGACGCGGCGCGGGGCGAGCGCGCCGAGGCGCTCGGCGCCGACCGGGTTCTGCTCACCGGCGCGACAGTGCCCGGCGACGCGGACATCGTGCTCGACACCGTCGGCGGATCGACCTGGTCCACGTCGCTGGCCGCCGTCCGCCCGGGCGGAACGATCGTCGTCTCCGGAGCGACCGCGGGCTTCGGCGTCCGGACCAACCTCGCCCGGCTGTTCTCCCGCCAGATCACGGTCAGGGGATCCACCCTGGGCACGATCGACGACCTCCGGTCGCTGCTGCGCTTCGTCGTGGCCGCCAAGGTGAGGCCCGTCATCGACTCGGTGGCGCCGCTCAGCGCGGCGCGCGACCAGTTCGCTCGGCTGGCGAGCGGCACCGCGTTCGGGAAGCTGGTGATCGAACCGTGAACGGGGGCGATCGAGCCGCGAACGGGGTGCGGGTCGAGCGGCGGGGCGCCGCCGCGTGGGCCCGCCTCGACCGCCCGGAGCGGGCCAACGCGCTGGGGCCGGACATGGTGGACGCGCTGCGCGCGTTCGTCCGGGAGCACGGCGCGGAGCCGGACGTCGCCGCGCTGGTCATCACCGGCACGGGGCGCACGTTCTGCCCGGGCGCCGACGTCAAGGCGTCCGCCGCGCTCGGCGACGCCCAGTCCCGCCTCGCCTACCTCGATGCGGGACGGCGGCTCATGCACGAGATCGAGGACGCCGGGAAGCCGGTGATCGCGGCGGTGAACGGTGCCGCGTTCGCCGGCGGGCTCGAACTGCTGCTCGCCTGCCACCTCGTCGTCGCCGCCGAGGACGCGGTGGCCGGCGACCTCCACCTGCCGCACGGCCGGCTGCCCGGGTGGGGCGGCGCGACGCGGCTGACCCGGGCCGTGGGCGAGGCGGCGGCCACTCGCATCCTGCTGCTCGGCGAGCGCCTCGGCGCGGCGGAGCTCCTGCGGCTCGGGCTGTGCTCGGAGGTCGTGCCGGGCGCGGCGCTGGAGGAGACCGTCGACCGGCACGTGGCGACGCTGGCGGCGCACTCGCCGGCCGTCCTCGCCCAGCTGGTCGGCCTGCTGCGCAGCATCCGGGGCCGCGACCGTGCGGCGTCCCTGGACGAGGAGTGGCGGCACTTCCGCCGGCACTTCACCGCCGGCGGAGCCGCAACGGTCTCGCTGCGATCACAGTGACGACGCCGGGCCCCGGCCGCGCCGGAGCACCACCACCGACAGGCCGATCAGGACCAGGCAGAGCACCCCGGAGGCGGTCAGCGCCGACCGGGCGCCGAGCAGGTCGGCCAGCCCGCCGAAGAGCGGCGCGCCGAGGGGTGCCCAGACGAAGAACACGATGACGTACAACGCCATCAGCTTGCTCTGCAGATCGGCCGACCCGCGCAGCTGCAACGCCGAGATCGCCGTCGTGCCGAACGCCTGCATCACCGCGCCGGCCACGAACAACGCCACCGCCAGCCAGACCCCGCTCGGCAGGAGCGCCACGACGATCGTGACCGCGGCGAAGACGGCCGACCACAGGTGCAAGTGCCGGTTGCGGGGCACCGAGACGACCACGGAGGTCAGCGCGGAGCCCACCACGCCACCGGCGCCGATCATGGCGAGGTAGACGCCGAAGCTGCGGGCCGCCGAGTCGGAGGAGTGCACCAGCAGGGGCAGGACCAGCTGCAGGTTCGTCATCCCGATGCCCAGGACCAGGCCGCCGAACAGGGGCACCAGGTACGCCGGGTTCCGCAGCTCGCGCAGGGTGCGCCGCCAGCCGGCCACCCGGCCGCGCTCGACCCGGTTGCCTCGGACCGGCGGCCGGATCCCGAGCAGCGCCGTGCACGACACCGCGCCCAGCGCCGCGACCACCAGGAACGCCTGGCCCGTTCCGAGCAGGGCGAGCACGCCGCCGGCCAGGGCCGGACCCACCACCCGCGCGAACTGGAACACCGCGCCGTTGAGACCCACCGCGGGGGCGAGGACCTCCCGCGGTACCAGCTGGCGCGGATAGGCCAGCCGCACCGGGGCGTCGATCGCGTTCGGGATGCCCAGCAGAACCGCGAACACGTAGGCGATCGGGAGCGTCACCAGGCCCCTGAAGATGAGCAGGGCCAGCGCGAGGCAGGCGAGGACCGACGCCACCTGCGTGACCAGCATGAGCCGGCGCTTGTCGAACCGGTCCCCCAGCGAACCGCCGCCGACGCTCAGCACGATCATCGAGAGGTACTGCAGGCTCGTCACGACACCCACCGCCAGCCCGTCGGCCCCGGAGAGCTGGACGACCAGCCACACGTGCGCGGTGCGGTGCATCCACATGCCACAGTTGCCGGTGACCTGGGCGACCATGAAGTACCGGTAGTCCCGGACGGCCAGCGCCGCCAGCGGCGAACGGCGCCCCGGCGGCGGTTGGACCCCGGTCATGGGGCGATACGCCCACGCAGCCGCGGCAGCACCTCGTCGCCGAGGCGCCCGATCAGCCGGTCCACGTCGAGCCCGACGGCCGGGATCACCACCCCCGCCACCCCTTCGGCGGCCAGGCCACGCAGACCGTCGGCGACCCGGTCGGCCGGGCCGGCCAGCGCGAACCGCGCGGCGAGGACATCGCGCAGGCCCAGGTCGTCCACCAGCCCGGCGTTGGGGTTGCCGGTCCGGCGGCCGTGGGTGCCGTAGTCGTAGCCGCGGCGAAGCCGGTCGACCCGCTCGGCGACGTCCGGCGCCAGTGCGTCCCGCTCGGCCCGGACCGCGAACACGTGGTTCGCCCCGGACGCCAGGAGGGGCAGCAGTTCGTCGACCGCCGCCCGCGCATCGTCGGCGATCGACACTCGGGCGACCACCCACACGGGTACGGAGTCCGCGGCGCGGCCCGCGGCCGCCGCGCCGGTCGCGACCGCCTGCCGCGCGCGGTGGACCGCGTCGGGCGCGATGCCGGCCCCCGACACGACCAGGTCGGCCTCGGCGCCGCCGAGGGCCAGGGTGCGCGGGCCGTTCGCGACGACCACCACCCGCCAGGGCTGCACCGCCGGGGCAGCCGCCGCCGGCCACGCCTCCCGCAGGTCCCGCAGGCCGGCCCGGAACCCCGCCAGCCCGGCCGGCGCGGCCCGGGCGCCGGCGAGCGCGCTGTCCCCGGCGCCCATTCCCGCGAAGACCCGGCCCGGGGCGAGTTCCTCGACCGACCGCAGCGCCCGGGCGGTGACCTGGGGCGCCCTGGTCACCACGTTCGTCACCATCGGACCCAGCCGCGCCCGGCCGGGGGCCTGGGCCGCGACGGTCAGCGCCACGTACGGGTCGTGGTAGCCCGGCGAGTCGCCGATGCCGATCGCGTCGATGCCGGCCGCCTCGCACGCCGCCACGCGGTCGCGCAGCACGTCGAGGCGGTCCGGCGCGAGGGTCAGCATCACTCTCATCGGTCGTCCTCCTCCCCGGTGCCGTCGAGCGGGCGGCCCCACACGTCGGCGAAGACCACGTCGGCCACGGGGCGCCGGGCCGCCGGGCGGAAGTCGGTGCCCAGCGTGTACGCCACCGGCAGCAGCGCGCACTGGGTGACCCCGGCCGGGATGCCGAGGAGCGCGGCGAGACCCTCCGGCCGGCGCAGGTGCAGCGTGGTGATGAGCGAGCCCAGGCCCCGCGAGCGCAGGGCCAGCTGGAACGACCACACCGCCGGGAAGACGGAGCCGAAGACCGAGGGGGCCATGTGCGGCCCGGGGTACGGCCGGGTCGCGCAGGCCAGGACGAGCCACGGCACGCGGTGGATGTTGTCGGCGAGGTACTCCGCGCCGCCGTAGACCCTGGCCTTCCGGCGGCGCTCGGCCGCCTCCGGTCCCGCCCCGGCCGCGTCCGCCGGGCCGGCGCCGGCGAGCAGCCCGGGAAGGCGGGGCCGCACCTCACGGTCGAAGGCCCGGCGGTACTCGTCGCCGACCGCCAGCTTGACCCCGGGATCGCCGATGAGGATGAACCGCCAGTCCTCCGCGTCGGCCCCGGTGGGTGCCTGCAGCGCCAGGCGGAGGCAGTCCAGGACCTCGCCGCGCGGTACCGGGCGGTCGAGGTCGAGCCGCCGGCGTACGGCCCGCGTGGTCGTCAGGACGGTCTCGAAGTCGGTGATCGGCAGCGGCGTGTCCGATGACCACCGCTGCGCCCCGCCGGTCACCCGTCGCCTCCCGGGCGCGGCCGCCACCAGACGGTCCGGTCGGCGAGCGCGCGGGCGACGATGCCGAGCTGGATCTCCGAGGTGCCCTCGACGACGGTGAGGGTCCGGGCGTCGCGGTACATGCGCTCGACCGGATGACCGGCCACGCTGCCGACCGCGCCGAAGACCTGGGTGGCCAGCCCGGACACCCGCACGGCGCACTCGGTGGCCTGGAGTTTCGCCATCGCGAGCAGCCCGGCGGACTCGGCGCCGGACCGGCCGGCCTCGACGAGCCGGGCGGCCCGGTACACGAGCAGCCGCGCCGCCTCGATGTCGGCGGCGGCCTGGGCCAGCCGCCACTGGACGCCCTGCTGCCGGAACACCGGTGCGTCGCCGACCGACCGGGTCTCGGCGTACTCGACGGCCGCCATCAGGGCCGCCTCGGCCAGGCCGAGGCCGCGGGCCGCGACGATCGGCCGCATGGTGGACAGGCCGCGCAGCAGCGGTCCCAGGCCGGTGATGCCGGGCAGCCGCGCCTCCTCGGGCACGACCACGTCGGCGAGCTCGAGATCGCCGAGGCTCATGCCGCGCACGGCCGGGCGGTCGTGGAGGGTGGCGAGCCGGACTCCCGGGGCGTCGCGGTCCACGACGAAGGCCCGCAGGCCGTCCGAGCGGCGCTCGCCGGGGGCGGTGGTGGCCACGACCACGAACCAGTCCGCCTCGCCGGCGCCGGAGATCCAGCTCTTGCGGCCGTTGATGCGCCAGGAGTCGCCGATCCGCTCGGCGTGGGTCGTCAGGGCCAGGACGTCGCTGCCGGCCTGGGGCTCGGACATGCAGAAGGCCCCGCGCGTCTCGCCCTTGCCCAGTGGGATCAGCCGCTCGCGCCGCTGCTCGGTGGTGCCGGCGAGCAGCAGCGGCGCCGCGGGAAGGCGGGACAGCAGCAGCATCAGGCCGGCGGCGCTGGAGTACTGCGAGAGGACCTCGGTCGCCAGCGTGAGCGCCATGACGCCTTTTGGCGCCGCGGCGTCGGGCGGGCCGCCGAGGTCGGGCGGCAGGGTCAGGGCCAGCAGTCCCTCGGCGGCGAAGCGGTCGAAGACGTCGTGCGGGTATTCGCCGGTCCTGTCGATCTCGGCGGCCCGCGGCTCGACCGCCTCCCGCCCGATCTGGTGCATCCAGCCGCGGAACTCGTCGTACGGCGGTCGCTCGATGATGGTCACCACACTCCTAAGATACCGACTGGATGGTATGATCTGCCGAGACAGCCGTCAACGGAGGACACCTTGACCGACACCCACGCCCCCACCGCCGCGCTGCGCAGCATCGCCGTCGCGGTCGACGACACGGCCGCCGCCGAACAGCTCCTGGCGACGCTGGTCGACCTTCCCGTGACCGTGCGGGACGGGCACCGCTGGACCGCCCTCGACGCCGGCGGCCTCACCCTCGCGCTCACGACCGCGGCGGAGCTGCCCGCCGGGGCGTCCGTGAGCATCAACGTCCGGGTCGCCGACGTCGCCGCCGCCTACGAGACGCTGCTCGCCGCCGGCGCGCAGTCGCTCAGCGCACCGGCGCTCGGCCCGCACGAGGAGCGCGCGGCCGTGCTCCTGGGCGGTTGCGTGGCGCTGTCGGTCTACCGGTCGGTGCCGGCCGCGTAGGGGGCCACCCCGCCTCAGGCGGGGACCCACCGCTCGACGCCGGCCGCGGCCGTGTGCCGCACCCGGCCCAGCAGCTCCAGGTGCACCAGATGCGCGACCGTCTCGGCCACCGCCGCCCGCACCATCTGGGCGCCGAACCGCTCGAGCGGCCGGGACCAGGAGATGCGCTCGGTCACCCGCCAGCCGGTCGCGCCCGGCTCGGCCCGCACCACGGACTCGACCTCGTCCAGCCGCCGGTCGTGGTGCGCGAGCAGGTCCGCCACACGCCCCGGCAGGTCGGTGAACCGGTACTCGTGGCCGGGCATCACCCACTCCACGTCCAGGGCCGCGACCTTGCGCAGCGACGCCAGGAACTCGCCCAGCGCATCGTTCGCCTCGTCCGGGTGACTGCCGACGCCCGGCGTGATCCGGGGCAGGACGTGGTCGCCGGTGAAGAGCAGGCGGTGCTGCGGGTCGTGCAGGCACAGGTGGCCGCCGGTGTGTCCCGGCGTCCAGACCGCCCGCACCGACCAGCCGGGGATGTCGAGCAGCTCCCCGTCGGCGACGCCGGTCACCGGGACCTGCCAGGACTCCTCGGACACGGGCGCCGACGGATCGACCATGTCCGCGATCTTCGCGTGCGGCACGCCCCAGTGCGGGAACCGATCCGCCACCGCCCTGCGGAACCGGACGGGCATCGACCGCGGGCCGCCCAGCCGCTCGGCCTCCCGCTGCTGCACCACGACCGTGGCGCCGGTGCGCGCCCGGATGACGTGGGCCAGTCCCAGGTGGTCCGGGTGGGCGTGCGTGACGATCACCGACCGTACGTCGTCGAGGTCGTGCCCGGTCCGCTCCAGGCCCTCGGTCAGCGACGTCAGCGACCGGTGGTCGTCCCAGCCCGCGTCGAGCAGCGTCACCCCGCCGCCCGGGTGCTCGAAGACGTAGACGTTCACGATCTTCAGCGAGGCGATCGGGATGTCCACCGGGATGGACCAGAGCCCGGGGCGGACCTCGACCGGTGCCTCGTCGATCGCCCGGCGGGCGGCCGACGCGAGGTCGGCGACCTCCCAGTCGGACATGGCCGGCGCGGGACGGCCCGCCGGGCCGGTGCCGTGCGCGCAACGACCGCGGTCAGTGGACACCGAGATACCGCCCGCCGAGGAACACCATGGGCGCACAGCCCGTCCCGGCCTCCAGGGCCGTGACCCGGCCGATGACCAGCGTGTGATCGCCGGCGTCGTACTCGTGCTGGATGTCGCACTCCACCCAGGCCACCGCGCCGTCGAGGCGGGGGGCGCCGTTGCGGCCGAGGTCCCACCTCAGCCCGGCGAACTTGTCCGGCTGCTTGCTCGCGAACACGGCGCAGACGCCGTCCTGGTCGGCCGCGAGCAGGCTCACGCAGAAGCGGCCCATCGGCCGGATCTTCGGCCAGCTCGTCGAGTTCCCGCCGGGGCAGAACGCGATCAGCGGCGGGCTGAGCGACACCGACGTGAAGGTCCCGATCGTCAGGCCGACCGGTGTGCCGTCGGGGCCGGTGCCGGCCACCACGCCGACGCTCGTCGGCACCCGGCCGAGCACCGACCGGAGCTCGGTTCCGGAGATCGGCGTCTCCTCCGCCTCGGCTCCGACCATCACGAGATTCTCCCCTCGTCGTCAGATGCGGCGGGGTGGCCGGTCAGGACCCCCCGCTGGACCTTGCCGGCCTCACTGCGGGGCAGGTGGTCACGGAACTCGACCTGGCGAACCGCCTTGAAGTGGGCGAGCCGGTCGCGGCACCAGGCGATCAGCTCCTCGGCCGTGACGGCCCGGTCCGGCGCCACCACCACGAACGCCTTGGGGATCTCCCCCAGCCGCTCGTCCGCGACGCCGACGACCGCGACGTCGGCCACCGCCGGGTGCTGGCGGAGGGCCTCCTCGATCTCGCCCGGCCAGACCTGGAAGCCGCCGGTCTTGATCAGTTCGCGGAGCCGGCCGACCAGGAAGAGCACGCGATCGGCGTCCAGGTATCCCATGTCGCCGGAGCGCACCCAGCCGTCGCGGACCAGGTCGGCCTGGTCGCCCACCCCGGAGTCCACGTATCCCTTGGTGCG
Organism: Dactylosporangium sp. CA-139066; assembly: GCF_050936175.1. NCBI lineage: Bacteria > Bacillati > Actinomycetota > Actinomycetes > Micromonosporales > Micromonosporaceae > Dactylosporangium > Dactylosporangium sp. CA-139066. Next base: position 6,473,231 of record NZ_JBNJNH010000001.1, read on the forward strand.
GCTCGACTTCACCCAGATTTCGCCGGGCTCGCCGACCGGCAGCGCGGCTCCGCCCGGGTCGCGGATCTCCACCTCGACGCCGTCGTACACCCGGCCGACCGAACCGGGGCGCCATCGCCCCTCGCGGACGTCGCGGGAGTTCCAGCCGGCCACGTGCCCGAGCTCGGCCGAACCGTAGTTGGACATGATGATGACGCCGAAGCGCTGCTCGAAGAGCGCCTTGAGACCGGGATCGAGGCGCTGCCCGGCCACCAGGACCTTCCGCACCGGCGTCAGGTCGGGGCGGTCCGGGGCGTACGCCAGGTCGTACACCATCGTCGGCAGCAGGAACAGGTTGTCGACCGCGTACCGCGGAACCAGCCGGGCGACCCGGTCCACCGAGAACCTCTCCACCAGCAGGATGGTGCGCCCGACGTGCCAGCCGAACAGCAGCGACTGGATGCCACCGCCGTGGAACAGCGGGAGGAGGACCAGGTTGGGCGGGACGTCCTCGGCGACGATCTCGTACAGGCCGTCGACGGGCTCGCCCCGGGTCTTCTGGGCCCGGGCGAGGTTCGCCATCGACCGGTAGGTGCCGTCATGGGTCACCGCGACCGCCTTCGGCCGCCCGGTCGAGCCGCCGGTGAACAGGACCAGTCCCTCGTCGTCGTCGGCCGGGACGGGAGCGGGCCGGGCGCCGCCGGGCGGCGCGATGCGCCGGGCCTGCTCGCCGGCGTGGGTCAGGATCGACACGGGCAGCGGCTGTACTTCGCCGTCGAGGCGGGCGAGCGCCGCCGGATCGGCGATCAGCGCGGCCGGCCGCGTCTTCTCGATGCAGCCGCGCACCTCGTCGGCGTTGTAGAGGCCGCTCATGGCGACCGGGACCAGGCCCGCCTTCCAGCAGCCGGCGAGGCCGAGGACGAGCTCAGGCCCGTTCGCGAGGTGGATGCCAACCCGCGCACCGGCCGGGATTCCGGCGTCCGTCAGTCGCTCGCCGACCAGCGCCGCCGCGCGGTCCAGTTCGGCGTACGTCCACTGCCGGCCGTCCTCGTGGATCAGTGCGAGGCGGTCCGGCGACGACGCCGCCCGCTGCTCGAGATCCCTGACAAGATTGCGTCCCACGCGTCCTCCTCAACCGGCGGCGCCGACGGCGACCCACTGCAGGGGCGCCGTCCCGTCGGCCCGGACCTCGCCGAGGTGCCCCATCCGGGTCTGCTTGGTCAGCAGGTAGGCGAGGTTGTCGGGGTTGACGCCCACGGTCAGCGGCACCCGCTCCTCGACGGCGACCGGATGCCCTTCGAACGCGGCGATCTTGTCCGGGCTGTTGGTCATCAGGCGTACCGAACGGACACCGAGGTCGGCCAGGATCTGCACCCCCTCGGCGAAGTCGCGCACGTCGGCCGGGTGGCCCAGCGCGATGTTGGCCTCGACGGTGTCCATGCCCCCGTCCTGCAGCGCGTAGGCGGCGATCTTGCCGGCGAGGCCGATCCCCCGGCCCTCGTGCCCGCGCTGGTACACCAGGACCCCGCGGCCCGCCGCCTGGATCCGTTGCAGGGCCGCGTCCAGCTGTGAGCCGCAGTCGCAGCGGCTGGAGCCGAGCACGTCGCCGGTCAGGCACTCGGAGTGCAGCCGCGCCAGGACGCCGTCACCGGCCTCGACGTCGCCCAGCACCAGCGCGAGGTGCTCGATGCCGGTGAGCGTCGAGACGTAGCTGACCGCGCGGAAGGGGCCGTGCGCGGTGGGCAGGCGCGCCTCGCAACGGCGCTCGACCAGCCGCCCGGACCGGCGCCGGACGGCCACCAGGTCCTCGACGGTGACCACGGGCAGTCCGTCCCGTTCGGCGAGGGCCAGCACGCCCTCGCGGTTGGCGACGCTGCCGTCGTCCTCGGTCAGCTCGCAGAGCACCGCGGCGTGGCGCAGGCCGGCCAGGCGCATGAGGTCGACCCCGGCCTCGGTGTGCCCGCGCCGGGCGAGGACGCCGCCGGGCCGGGCCCGCAGCGGGAAGACGTGCCCGGGACGGGCGAGGTCGGCCGGCGTCGCGTCGGGCGAGGCGAGCAGCCGCACCGTGCGCGCCCGGTCGGTGGCCGAGATGCCGGTGGTCACGCCGACCGCCGCGTCGACGGACACGGTGAACGCCGTGCCGTGCCGGTCCTGGGAGTGGGTGGTCATGGGCGGCAGACCCAGCCGGTCCAGCAGCTCGCCGTCGGCCGCCACGCAGACGATGCCCGAGGAGTGCCGCAGCAGGTAGGCCATGCGCTCGGGGGTCACGTGCTCGGCGGCCATGATCAGATCGCCCTCGCCCTCGCGCGCCGGGTCGTCCAGGACGACCACGAACCGACCGCTGCGCAGCGCCTCGACCGCCTCGGCCACCCGTCGCGCCTGAGCGTCCCAGCTCACGTGCAGTCGTGTCATGCGACTCACCTCCAAAGATACCGACTGGTCGGAATATTACCCGCCCGCTGGCCGCCCGTCTATCCCTGGGGCCGCGGCGGGGCCGTTCCCCCGCTCGCCCGCCCCGGGCTCAGGCATGCCGGTGCAGGCCGCCGTCGACGTGCACGACCTCGCCCGTGATGTAGCCGGCCAGCGGCGACACGAGGAACGTCACCAGGGCCGCGACCTCGGCCGGCTCCCCGAACCGCCCCGCCGGGACGTTCTGCCCGACGAACCGCGCCCGGGCCTCCGGCGAGTAGTTCGCCGTGGTCTGGCGGCTGAAGACCCGCCCGGGCGAGACGCAGTTCACCGTGACGCCGTCGGCCGCGACCACCCGGGACAGCCCCTTCGACCACACCCGGGCCGCGGCGACGGCCGGAAACCCCGCCGAGACGCCGAGGGGTTCGAACGAGCCGATGAAGGTCACCACCCGTCCCCGCCCCGAGGCTTTCAGCTCCGGCAGCAGCGCCTCGGTCAACCGGCGCTTGGCGTGGAAGTTCAGGTTCATCGAGAGGTCCCAGTACGCGTCGTCGAGCGCCATCCCGGGCGGGTCGCTCATGCCGGCATTGTTGATCAACACCTCGACCCCGCCGAACGCGTCCAGCACGGCGCGCCGTACCGCCTCGGGCGCCTCCGGCCGCGTCACGTCCAGCGCGGCGACGCGCACGTCGGTCAGGCCTTCCTCCGCGAGCTCGGCGACCAGCTCGTGCAGGCGCTCGGCGCCGCGCGCCACGAGCAGCAGCCGGACGCCCTCCCGGGCCAGCCACTTCGCCGTCTCCCGGCCGATGCCCTCGCTCGCGCCCGTGAGGACGGCGCGCGTGCCGTTCAGTCGCAGGTCCACGTCCCCCTACCCCTCCGCTCGCACCACGAGCAGGTCCAGGGCCTCCACCCGGTGGCCCGACACCCCCAGCGGGTTCACCTCGATCGCCCGCAGGCTGGGCCCGATCGCCTCGGCCACCCGGGCCACGCCGACGACGGCCCGCGCCACCGCGGCCCGGTCCGCCGGCGCGCCACCCCGGTAGCCGTCGAGCAGGCGCGAGACGCGCAGCTCGGCGAGCATCCCGGCCACGTCCTGCTCGAGCACCGGCAGCGGCCGTACGGCGACCTCGCCGAGCAGTTCGGCGAGCACCCCGCCGGAGCCGACGGTCAGCATCGGGCCCCAGCTCGGATCGACGACCACCCCGACCAGGAGCTCGACGTCGGACGGCCGCATGGCCGCCACCAGCACCCCGTCGACGCGGGCCCGGGGAACCGCGGCCGCGACGTCGGCCAGGATGCGCCCGTACGCGGCGGCGACCTGGTCCGCGTCGTGCAGGTCCAGGATCACGCCGCCCACATCCGACTTGTGCGCGATGTCGTCCGCGACGATCTTCAGCACGACCGGGTACCCGATCTCCGCCGCGGCGCCGACCGCCTCCGGCGCCGACCGGACCAACCGGCTCGGCGGCACCGGGACACCGCACTCGACGAGCAGCGGGGCCAGCTCCGGCAGGCCGGTGGCGGTGCCGATGTCCCGCACCTGAGCGAGCGCCGCGGTCCGGTCGCGCAGGGCGCGGGGCCGCAGCTCGGCGTACCGGGCCGCGCCGTCGAGCGCGCGCATGCCGGCCGCGATACCGGGCAGCACGGTCAGGTCGTTGTCGCGGACCAGCTCGAGGCCGAAGGGGCTCAGCGCGAACGTCGCCCCGGTCTGCAGGACCACCGGGATGGGGCACTCCCGCACGGCGGCGGCCAGCCGGGCGAAGCGGGCGCGCACCGCCGCCTCGTCCGGTCCCGGCGCGGCGGGAAGCACCACGGACTGCAGGATCAGCACGTCGTAGTCGTCGGCCGCGTCCGCGCCGACCCGTTGCGTGGCGATGAACGGCAGATCGGCGGTCTTGACGACGAACCCGGTCACGTCCAGGGGATTGCGCACGTCGGCGAACTCGGGCATCGCGGCGGCCATGCTCTGCGTCAGCGCCGGCGAGAACGGTGGGAGCGTGAAGCCCAGCGGCTCCGCGGCGTCGGCGATCAGCTCGCAGGCGCCACCGGAGGCGGCCACCACGGCCACCCGCCGCCCGCGCAGGCCGCGGCGCTGCCGGGACAGCAGCGCCGCGGTCGCCACCAGGTCCTCGAGCGTGTTGACGGTGACGACGCCGAGGTCGGCGAGCGCCGCCATCGCGGAGCGGTGGTCGCCGACCAGGGCACCGGTGTGCGACAGGGCCGCGGCCCGGCCGAGCGACGAGCGCCCGACATGCAGCGCGACGACGGGCTTTGCGGCCCGCGCCGCCCGCAACGCGACCTCGCGGAACGCGGCGGTGTCCCGCACGGACTCGAGGAACACCGCGAGCACGTCGGTGCCCGGGTCGTCGACGAGGTGGCCGAGCACGTCGGTGGCCGTGAGCATCGCCTCGTTGCCGGTGGTCGCCAGCAGACTCAGCCCGACGCCCCACGACCGGGCCAGCGCCAGGACATGCGTGGCCAGGCCGCCGGACTGCAGGACCACGCCGACCCGGCCGCCGGGAAGATCCGCGGGCACGGGAAGCCCGAACAGGCGTACCCCGCCGGCGGCGTTGACGTAGCCGCTCACGTTCGGCCCCAGCAGGCGGGCGCCGCGCCGGGCGCAGAGCTCGGCCACCTGCCGCTGCAGCGCCGCGCCCTCGTGCCCGGCCTCGCCGAGCCCGGCCGACAGGACGACGAAGTCGCGCGTGCCGAGCGCGAGCGCCTCGTCGACGACTTCCGGCACCCGGTCCGGGCCGACCATCACGAAGGCGAGGTCCGGCGCCTCGTCCAGCGCGGACAGCTCCGGGACCGTCCTACGGCCGTGGACCGCGCTGCGCCGCGGGTTGACCAGATGGACGTCTCGCAGCCCGGCGGACAGGTCGATGCCGTCGAGCACCATCTTCGTCCACCCCGAGGACTCGCTCGCCCCGATCAGCGCCACGCTGCGGGGAGCGAAGAACCCATCGAGGACCATCGTCACGGCGTCCATCCAGCTCCTAACGTACCGTCTAGTTGGTATGCTGAATCCGCGGGACGTCGCGAGCGGGCGCACCTCAGCCGAGGTACGCCTGCTCGAACTCCCGCGTGGCGCGGACCTCGGCCGGCGCTCCGGCCACCGCCACCTCGCCCCGGCGGATGACGTAGGCGTAGTCGGCGAGGGTCAGCGCGAGCTCGGCGTTCTGCTCGACCAGCAGGATCGACATCCCGCTGTCCTTGTGCACCTGCACCAGTGCCTCGTAGACCTGGTCGGCCACGGACGGGGCGAGCCCCATCGTCGGCTCGTCCAGCAGGAGCAGGTCGGGGTTCGTCATCAGCGCCCGGCCCATGGCCAGCATCTGCTGTTCGCCACCGCTGAGCAGCCCGGCCTGCTGGCCCTGCCGCTCGGCCAGGCGCGGGAAGAGCTCGAAGACCCACGCGCGCAGCTCGGCGATGCGTCCGCGCCGCGCGTATCGGCTGATCGTGAGGTTCTCCAGCACCGTCAGCGGCGCGGCGACGTGCCGGCCCTCCGGGACGAGCGCGATGCCGGCGCGCACCGCGCGGTGGCCGGGCAGGCCGGTGATGTCGCGCTCGCGGAACACGATCCGGCCGGCCGACGGCCGGTGGTGTCCGGCGACCGTGTTCATCAGCGTCGTCTTGCCCGCGCCGTTGGCGCCGATCACGGCGACGAGCCCGCCCCGCGCGACGGTGAGATCGATCCCGTGCAGGACCTGGACGCTACCGTAGCCCGAGCAGAGTCCGGACACGCTCAGCGTCGTTGCGCTTTCCAAAGTAGGCCTCCCGGACGTCGTCGCGCTGCAGGCACTCCACCGGAGGCCCGGCGGCCAGCAGTTTTCCGAAGTTGACCACCACTGCCGCACGGCAGTAGCGCAGCACCATCTCCATGTTGTGCTCGACCAGGACGACGGTGATGCCCTCCTCTCGCAGCCGGAGGACCAGATCGCCCATGGCCCGGGACTCGGCGGCGTTCATGCCCGCCGTCGGCTCGTCCAGGAGCAGGACCCGCGGATCGGTCGCCAGCGCCCGTGCCAGCTCGCAGCGGCGCTGGTCGCCGTACGAGAGCATCTCGGCCGGTCGCTCGGCGAGGTCGTCGGCGAGACCGGCCCGCCGCATCAGGGCGTGCGCCCGCTCCAGGCACTCCCGCCGGTCGCGGCGCTCGGCCGGCGAGAAGCGCAGAGCGGCCCAGGCGCCCCGGCGACGCCGCAGATACATGCCCGCGATGATGTTCTCGACCACGGTCAGTCCGGCGAAGAGCCGGACGTTCTGGTAGGTCCGGGCGATGCCGGCCCGGGCCGCCTCGCGGGGTGACCCCCCGGCCAGCCGCTCGCCGAACACCGTCACCGATCCCGAGTCCGCGACGCCGAATCCCGAGATGACGTTGAGCAGGGTGGTCTTGCCGGCGCCGTTGGGACCGATGATGCCGAACACCGTCTGCGGCTCGATGTCGAACGACAGGTCGTCCAGCGCGAGGACGCCACCGAACCGCTTGGTGACCGCGGCGAGCGAGAGCGCCGCGGCCGTCGGAGCGGTCCCGGTCCCCGCCTCGACCCCGGTCATGATTCGACCGCCGGAACGCCGCCGTCGCCGGGCGACGGCCGCGACCCGGTGCCCCGCTGCCGCCAGCGGCGCCATCGCACCGGGTCGACCAGCCCGTTGGGCATGAAGAGCACGACCAGCAGCAGCAACGCGCCGTTGACGAGCTGGACGCCGTGCGGGAACGCGCTCTGCAGCAGCTCGGGCAGGACCGCGAAGACGAAGCCGCCGACGACGGAGCCCAGCCAGTAGTACGCCCCGCCGAGCACCACCCCCGCGAGCATCGTGAACCCGATGTTGACGGAGAAGGTGTCCGGCGACAGGAAGCGGGTCAGGCCGGCGAACAGCACGCCGGCCACCCCGGCGATGGCCCCGGCCAGCGCGAGCGCCTGCAGGCCGTGCCGGCGCAGCGGCACGCCCAGGCCGGCGGCGACGTCCGGGTCGCGCCGGATGGCCTCCGCGGCCAGCCCGTACGACGAGCGCCGGATCCGGGCGAAGACGAGGCAGGCCAGGCCGAAGCAGAGGAACACGTGCCAGGGCAGCACACCCTCCGGGACGAGCTTTCCGGCCGTACCGCCGGTCACGTCGCCGAGGTTCACGGCGAGCACGCGGACGATGATGATGAGCGCCACCGTGCCGAGCGCGAACCAGTGGCTGTCCAGCCGCATGAGGACCACGCCGACGGCGACGCCGCAGGCCGCGCCGACCACGCCGCCGAGCACGACGGCCAGCTCGTACGGGGCCGAGGTCCGTTCGACGAACGCGAGGCTGCTGTACCCGGCGACGGCGGCCACCGGGGCGCTGGCCAGGCTGAGAATCCCCCGCCACAGCGTCACGTGCGCGGAGAGGGCGAACAGCCCGGCGATCAGTCCGAACTGGATGGTCGTCGCGTACAGGTTCCAGAACTGCACGTTCAAGCCCTCACAATCGCTTCACGGCTACCGAGGATCCCCTGCGGCCGGAGCACCAGGATGACGATCAGCAGTCCCATGCTGATGACGTCCCGGAAGCTGTTCGAGACGTACTGTGCGGCCAGCACCTCGGTAACCCCGATCAGCAGGCCGCCGAGGGCCGCGCCCCGCACGTCGCCGTATCCACCGACGATCACCGCCACGAAGCCCTTGAGGAACAGGCCCTGGCCCAGGCCGAGGGTGATGTTGTTGCTGGTCAAGCCGACCAGCGCTCCGGACAGGCCCACCATGGCGCCGGCCACGAGCGTGGTTGCGATGATGACCGACTGCGGGCGGACACCGGACAGGACCGCCGAGCGCGGCCGGTAGCTCACCGCCCGGATCGCCATGCCGAACGCGTTACGGTGCAGGAAGACGTAGAGCCCGGCGGTCAGCAGCGCGGCCAGCACGATCGTGAGGAGCTCGATCTGCGCAACGGTGACCGAGCCCAGCCGTACCGCCCCGGTGGGGAGCTCGTCGAGCCGGAAGTACACCGGCTGCGCGTCCGTCAGCAGCACGACCAGCCCGTCGAGAATGATCCACACGGCGATGCTGGAGATGATCGGGCTCAGCGCCGACGCCTCGCGCCGGCGGCGCAGCGGCTCGAAGGCGACCCGGTCCACGACCAGGCCGACCACGGCGCCCGCGAGGCAGGCCGCCGGGATCGCGACCGGCCACGGGACGCCCCAGCTCTCGACGACCCAGTGGCCGGCCACGGCGCCGATCGTGGCGAAGGATCCCATCGCCACGTTCAACAGCCCCAGGTTCGCGAAGAGGAGACCGAACCCCACCGCGAAGATCGCGTACGCCGAACCGAGCGCGACGCCGTTGGCCAGTTGCTGGAGGAAGAGCGACATCAGCCGACGACCGGCTGCCGGAGCATCCCGGCCTTGGTCCCGTCCCAGGCCACGACGGTGCCACCGTTGTCGCCGGACCACTGGACCAGCGCGAACTTGTCGGTCTTCTTCGGTTCCTGGGAGCCTCCGTACTGCAGCTGCCCCATCGGCGTCGGCACCTCCGTGAGCGCCTTCATCCCCTGCAGCACCGCGGCCCGGTCCGCCTTGCCGCCGCCCTGCTTGATCGCTCGCGCCAGCAGCCAGATGGACTGGTAGTTGATCGCGCCGACCTGGTCCGGCTCGCGGTCCGGGAACTTCTTGCGCCAGCGGTCGACGAAGTTCTTCGTCCGCTCGTCGGTCCCGTTGACGTCGAACGCGACCGCCATGAGCGAGCCGTCCAGCGCCTTGCCACCCACCTTGTAGACGTCCTTGGCGGAGGCGACGGTGTCCGCGATGATGGTGCCCTGGTAGCCCCGGTCGCGCAGCTCCTTGACCACCTGCCCGTTGGCGTTGCCGACGACCAGGACGACGACCATGTCGGGCTTCTCGTTGGCGATCTGGCTGGCGGGCCCGGAGTAGCTGGTGTCGGCGAGCATCGTGCCCACGACTTTGGTCTTGACCCCGCCGGCGTTGAGCACGTTGACGATGTTGGTCTTGGCGTCGACCATGCCCTCGTTGTCCTGGGCGAAGACCACGTCCGCGGTCTTCGGCGCGATCGCCTTGATGGCCGCCTCGGTGACCTCGGTGTCACCAGCCTGCACCAGCGGGAAACCGCGGTAGACGTTCTCGGTCTTCACCAGCGCGGTGCTGATGGAACCGTTCAGCACCATGGGCATGCCCGCCTTGGGCAGGATCGGCGCCACGGCCACCGCGGAGTTGGAGAAGATGCAGCACGAGGCCCCGAGGATGTCCGGCTGCTGCACCCAGCGGGTGGCCACGCCGATCGACCGGGCCGGGTCGCCCCCGGTGTCCTGGATGTCGACCTCGATCTTCTTGCCCTGGCCCAGGAACCCGGTCTCGTTGATCTCGTCGACCGCCAGCTGGATGCCGGCCTCGCCCTGCTTGCCAACGGTCGCGAAGCTGCCGGAGAGGTCGACCAGCGCGCCCACCTTGAAGGTCGTCGCGTCGCCTCCCGCGCCGCCGCCTCCGGAGCCGCTGGGTTGTGAACAGGCCGTAACAGTGAGAGCCGCTCCCACGAGAGCGGCGACGAGTCGCATCCTCATCGAATTCCTCCTGTACGCGCGATCCGGCCCGCGGTCAGGTGGGGTGTGATTCCTGGACCCGGGACCGGATCGGCACATTCGTACCATCCGGTTGGTATATGGTCAAGATTGTCAACGTGCATTTACAGGGTGTATGAACGGCGGCCTCAGAAGATCGTGCGCAGGCCCGGCCGGGGCCACGTGCAGCGGTAGAGGACGCCGAGGCCCGGAGAGGTCACGAAGGCAGTTCGTTCCCCACCGCCGGCGAAGCAGAGATTCGTCAGCAACCGGTCGCCGGGAAACTCCACCACTTCCACCAGTTCGCCGGAGGGCGAGACAACGGTGACGCCGCGATCGAAATACGTCGCAACGCAGACGTTCCCGTCCTCTTCGATGGCGAGCGAGTCGAACCGGTCGGCCCCCGGCGCGGCGTAGAGCAGGTTGCCCCCACCCGATCCCCGGTAGGTCCGACCGCCCGACAACCGCCCCTCGGAGCGGACCTCCCACCACCAGATCCGCCCGGTGGCGGTCTCACTCACGTAGACCCGGCCGCCGTCGGGCGACAGACCCACGCCATTCGGCCGATCCAGCCCGGCGACCACGCGCTCGATCCGGGAACCGTCGATGCGGGCGTAGTACAGGGCGCCGCGCAGGATCGCCCGCTCCCCGACCCGGCCGAAGTCGGTGAAGTAGAACCCGCCCGAGGCGTCGAAGACCAGATCGTTGGGGGCGATCAGCGGCCGGCCGTCGCACTCGGTGTACAGCACCGAAAGCGAGCCGCCGGCCGGCTCCACCACCTGGATGCACCCCGTCGGCGCGGACGGCTCGTGTACCCGCGGCAGGTACAGGGCGCCGCCCAGGTGCTCCCACTCGGCTCCCCCGTTGTTGCAGACGTAGACCCTGCCGTCCGGGCCGAACGCGGCACCGTTGGGACCGCCGCCGCAGTCGGCGATGGTCCGGACCCCGGTCGCCGGCTCCCACTTGGACAGCAGGCCGGACTTGAGCTGTGTGAACAGCACGCCGCCGTCCGGGCAGACGACCGGCCCCTCCGGAACCTCGAGCCCGCTCGCGACGATGTCCAGATCGGCTGGTGTGAACCGGCCCTCCTTCGCAGCGACGCCTTGTCGATCTTCCCGGTCGAGTTGCGCGGTATGGCGTCGATGAACTCGACGACCGCGGGCACCTTGAAGCCGGCCAGCGCCGACCGGCAGTGCGCGATCAGGTCGTCGCCGCTCACCGGCAACTCCTTGCGCACGACGAAGGCCTTCGGTACCTCGACCCAGCGCTCGTGCGGCATCGCCACCACCGCGGCCTCGGCGACCGCCGGGTGCCGGTACAGCACCTCCTCGATCTCCGCGGAGGAGATGCTCTCCCCGCCGCTGCGGATCAGGTCCTTGATCCGATCGGTGATGCACAGCGTGCCGTCGGCGGCGATCACCCCGACGTCGCCGGTGTGCAGCCACCCGTCGCGAATGGTCGCCGCGGTGTCGTCCGGCGACTCCCAGTACCCGGCGGTGACCTTGTCGCCCCGCACCACGATCTCGCCCTGGACGCCGGCCGGTGTCGCCCGGCCGTCCGCGTCGACGGTGCGCACCTCCACGAAGGGCACCCGCCAGCCCACGGTCGCCGCACGCTGCGGATCCGCCGCGACGTCGTCCAGATAGGACACACCGCCCATGGTCTCGGTCATGCCGTAACCGCGGACGAGCCGGACGCCGGGGAGCACGGTCGCCAGCTCCCGGCAGACCTCGACCGGCAGCACGCCGAACAGCACCCAGCGCAGCGCGAGGCCCGACCACGGCCGGCCGCCCGCCCGGGCGCGCAGCGCGTGCAGCATCGTCGCGACCATGGTCGTCCCGGTGATCCGCTCCCGCCGGATGATCTCCAGCGCCTCGTCGGGATCGAACCGCGGCTGCAGGACGAGCGCGGCGCCGCGGCACCACGCGCCCAGACCCGGAAGATCGGCGCCGCCGACGTGATGCAGCGGCGCGGTGATCAGGATCCGGTCCCCGGCCCGGACATCCAGGGTCATGACCTGGGTCATCGCGTTCGTCATCGCCATGCCGTGGGAGATCATCACCCCCTTGGGGCGACCGGAGGTCCCCGAGGTGAACATGATGCGTTGCAGCGCCCCGGACGGCAGGGCGACCGGATCGGCATCCGCGCCCGTCGCCTCGAGCAGATCCGCGTACGCCAGCCAGGCCCCGGCGGCCTGCGCCGGCACGCTCGCCGGCGAGGCGTCCAGCACGATGCGGGTGGTCACCGAAGCGACCCCCGCCGCGGCCGTCGCGGCGCGCTCGACGAAGGCGGGGCCGCTGGCGAGCACGACCGGACGGGTGCGGGCCAGCAGCTCGGCGAGCTCGGCGCCGCCCAACCGGAAGTTGAGCGGCACCAGCACGGCGCCCAGCCGGTAGACGGCGAAGGCCAGGAGCACGTACTCGGCCCGGTTGGGCGCGATCACGGCGACCCGGTCACCCGTCCGTACGCCCCGTGCGGCCAGGGCACCGGCCAGAGCACGGGTCTCCGCCGCGGCCTCGGCGAAATTCCACCGGCGGCCGTCGCACACCAGCGCCTCGTCCGCCGGCCGTCGCGCCGCCTGCTGATCGAGCAGCATCGCATAGTTCATGCCGACTCCCGGGGTCGATCTCAGGCGAAGCGCGGCATGACCTCGCGGGCGAAGAGCTGCACCGACTCGAGCGTCTTGCGGTGGTCCATGCCGAGCCAGTACGGCCTCATGATGAGGTGGTTGACGCCCATGTCCCGCAACCGCTGGATCCGGGCGGCGGCGAAGTCGGGATCGCCGACGATGAACAGGTTCTCCCACATGTACTCGAACCTGTCCTTCTGAAAGGCCAGCTGCGGGTACTCGGCGTAGTTGAAGTACTCGCGCTCGACGTTCGGCCGGACCGTCTCGCGCGCCTGCTCCAGCGAGGGCGCGACGTAGACGTTGACGACCATCGGGTACTCGCGGCCCTCTTTGGGCTTTCCGGCCTTGGCCAGCGCGTCGTCGTGGTTCTTCATGGCGTTGACGTGCCAGTCGGGGATCGGGGAGTTGCCCGGGATGATCCAGGCGTCGCCGAGCTGGGCCGCCTTGCGGACCGATACCTGGCCCCCGGCGCCGATCCAGATCGGCGGGCCGTCCTTCTGCAGCGGCTTGACGCAGATCTCGCCGTGGACGCTGTGGAACTCGCCGTCGAAGTCCACCCGCTCGCCGCTCCACAGCGAGCGGATGACGTGGATCTGCTCGTGCATCTTGCGGAACCGGTTGGGCTTGTCGATGTTCATCGCCACGAACTCGTTGTTGCGGTAGCCGGCGCCGATGCCGAGCACGAGGCGGCCGTTGGCCATGTGGTCCAGCGTGGCGAACTCTTCGGCGATGTGCACGGCGTGGAAGGCCGGAAGGATGACCAGCGAGGTGCCGACGAGCATGTCGCCCGAGTGCTGGATCAGCTTGGCCACCACGGAGATCGGCTGTGGTGTGGTCAGGTTCGCCATGAAGTGGTTGATGGCGAAGATGGACTTGAAGCCCAGGCCCGCGGCGACCTCGGTCAGGTCCCAGAGCTCGTTGAGCCGCTGCCGCAGGTCGTCCTCGGGCAGATACTGGTGCGACGCCAGGATGCCGAACTTCATCCGTTACTCCTGATGCTTGGCTTGTACTCCTGTGCTTGGCTCGAGTCGCCCGCGTTCTCGCGGGCGGCGGCTCGGAAGGCCCGTACCTGCTCGACCGTCGGCAGGCTGACGAACTCGATCATGATCTGGTCGGGATCTTCACACATGAACATGGTGATCTCGCCGTAGTTGTCGAGGACGCTGGCGGCGGGCGGCTGGTAGCAGTCGACGCCCATGCCCATCAGCCGGTCGTACACCTCGTGGATCTCGTCCTGGCCGACCTGGAACGACAGGGAGAACACGCCCGGCTCACCCGGGCGCTTCGGCCGCCATTGCGCCGGGGCGGCCGGAACGTCCCACTGGATCAGCTCCAGCTGACCGATCCGGCTCGGCCCCTGGAAGTACACGGCCCGGCCGGTGGTGCCGGGCGGAACCCGCAGCCGTGCCGGCATCGTCTCGTTGCCCACCCGCATGTCCAGCGTCATCCGCAGACCCAGCCCGTCCCGGTAGAAGGGGATGGACTTCTCGAGGTCGGTGACGCTCACAGCGACGTGGTGGATCTCGCTCACCATCGCAGCACACCTTTCGGTTCCATGGCCACAGCCCGGCCCGGCACGGTCTCAGCCGAGCTTTCCGCCGAGCCGGAAGCGCGGCGCAACCGCGGCGTCCCGGTCCTTGAGCGCCTGGGCCAGGCCCTTGTCCCGGCGCTCCTTGACGAAGTTGTACTCACCCTCGCGCAGCGAAAGGTTCGTGGCCCAGGCGTGCCCGATCCAGTTGCCGACCTCGCCGACGCCCTTGCCGCGCGCCTCCATCGCGATGCGCATCATCGACTTGCCCATCATGAGGCCGTCCAGCGGCATGAACGAGATCGCTGTGACAAATTCGTCGACCGTGGCGGCGAGCTCCTCCTTGGGGACGACCTGGTTGATGAAGCCGGCCTTCTCCCCCTCCTCGGCGGTGAGCGGGCGCATGGTCAGCATGATCTCGCGCATCTTCTTCATGCCGAGGTTCTCGATCCACAGGTACATGTCCTGCGGGGCGCAGCCCAGATAGCGAAAGGCCGGGTGGGTGAACTGCGCGTCCGGTGACGCGATCACGATGTCCGCGCCCAGCGCGATCTTGATGTGCCCGCCGTAGCAGTAGCCCTGGACCTGGCAGATGGTCGCCTTGAGGCAGTTGGAGATGCGGTTGCCGAGGCTCTCGGACAGCAGGTTGCGGTCGGGCAGGATGCGCTGGCGCTGCGAGGGGCGGCTGCGGTCGCCGCTCTTGTTGCGCTGGTAGCCGATGTAGTGGCCGAGTTCGGCGGCGTCGGCCCCGGTGCCGAACGCGTCGCCGTTGCCCCTGAAGACGATGGTCTTGACCTCGTCGTCGTACTCGGCCTCCCGCACCAGGTCACCGACGCGCTCGAAGGCCGCCACCGGGATCGCGTTGAGCTTCTCGGGAACGTTGAAGGTGATGTACGCGACGGACTTCTCCTTGTCCGTCTCGTACAGGACCGCGCTTTCCAACGCATCGTCGTCGACGGTCATGCCGGCGGCGTCCCACTGCGAGGCGAGGAGTTCGTACTCGTTCTTCTTCATCGACACTCTCCAGTTCGTGGCGTCAGCTCGACTGGAGCTGCGGGATCACCTTCGTGGCGAAGGTCTCCATCGAGTCCATCGCGATCTTGCGGTCCAGGGACGGGATGTGGAACCAACCGATGTAGTGGGTGACGCCGAGCTCCTGGCCGATCCGGCCGATCGTGTCGACCACGCGATCGACAGAGCCGAAGTTCCCGCCGTGGGTGAGGGTCTTCTCGACGGTCAGCAGGTTGATGTTCCGCTTGACCTTCTCGTAGTACTCGCGCTCGGACTCGATCGCCTCGTCCGAACCGGGGATCACTTTGCCGACGCTGCGGTAGTAGTTCAGCGCCGACTCCGCGGCCGCGTTGAGGCCGGCCGCGCTCTCACCGACCCAGATCTGCTGCATGAACGGCAGGTCGAAGCCCTCGGCGCTGTGCCCACCCTCGGCGAGCGCGCTGCGGTAGGAGTCGTAGTTCTCCTTGATGCGCTGCATCGGCGTGAAGCTCGACGACACGATGATCCGGTCGCCGGCGAGGCCGCGCTGGCGGAACGTGTCGGGCGAGGAGGTGCCGTGCAGGATCGGCGGCCCGCCGGGAGTGACCGGCTTGGGGTAGATGTTCATGTTCGAGTACTGGAAGTGCTTGCCCTCGTACGACCAGTCGCTGTCGTTCCACGCCAGCTTCAGGATGTCGACGGTTTCCTTGTAGAGCTCCTTGTTGGCATTGCGGTCCTTCTTGAAACCGCTGAACTCCTGCGGCTGGTAGCCGCGGCCCACTCCGAGCACCAGCCGGCCGCCGGACAGGATGTCCAGCAATGCCGCGTCCTCGGCGACCCGGAGCGGGTCGTGCAGAGGAAGCACCAGCACGGCGGTGCCGATGGTGATGTTCTTCGTCCGCTCCGCCAGCGCGGTGCCGAGCATGAGTGGATTGCCGAGGATGCCGTAGCGGGAGAAGTGGTGCTCGGCCAGCCAGCAGGAGTCGAAGCCGAGTTCGTCGGCGAGCTGGATCTCCTGGAGAGTGTCCCGCAGGACGTCGGCGTCGTCGCCGCCCTCGGCCGGGAACAGGTTCATCACACCGAACTTCATGTCTCAACCCTTCAAACATTCCGACCGGTAGGTACGTTACCGGCCTGCGACACCGACAGTCAAGGAACGATTGACCTGGATCAGCGACCGAGCTGAGCAGGAGTTACCTGAGGGCGACGGCGTTGGCCGGGGAGCCACATCCGCCCGCGAGCGCGAGCGGCGCCGACACCAACAGGGAGCAGTACGTGCGCTCGGCGGCGCAGTCGGCCGCCAGCGCCTCCAAGTCCCACAGCTCGCCGATCGGTATGCCGAGCCGGGCCAGCAGCCGTACATGCAGGATCGGCTCGCCGGGCGCCGCCCCGGTCCCCAGGGGATAGGTCTCCAGCGACGGGTTGTCCGCCGCCACCGCCGCGATGCGGTGGTCCCACAGCCATTCGGCGACCGAACGATCGGCCAGCAGCCCC
This sequence comes from Dactylosporangium sp. CA-139066, assembly GCF_050936175.1. Taxonomy (NCBI): domain Bacteria; kingdom Bacillati; phylum Actinomycetota; class Actinomycetes; order Micromonosporales; family Micromonosporaceae; genus Dactylosporangium; species Dactylosporangium sp. CA-139066. The sequence continues at coordinate 6,489,796 of NZ_JBNJNH010000001.1, forward strand.
GGGGCGCGCAGCGACTTCCGCTCGGCGGCGGCTCGCCGGCCGGGCTCGTCGAGGCCGCGGTAGTGGGCCAGCCAGCCGGTGCGCACCAGGAGTACGTCACCCGCGCGGGGCGGCGTGCCCTGGGACAGGACGACCCGTTGCAGCTCGTCGACGTCGATGGGCGTGGCAGCGCCGGCATCCCACGGCAGGCCGGCCCGTTCCCGCGACCGCGGCACGTCCAGCAGCAGTGCGCGGCCCGCGAGGCCGCGGCGCGCCCAGGCCGCGATCTCGTGGCGGTCGCCGGGCAGGCCGTTGTAGTACCCGTGCTCGGGATCCCGGACGTGCCGGAAGCCGTCCCATTGGCTCGAGGCCTGGGTGTTCCAGTTCGAGATCAGGTCGTCGCGGCCCAGGCTGTTGTCGTCGCCGAGCACCCGGTGCTCGACGGCGGCCCGGGAGAACAGGGGCGGCGAGAACTCAGACAGGGGCACGTCGAGCGGGAACACCAGCCCTCGCCGAACCTCGGCGACCCCGCCCAGGACCGCGTCGGGGCTCAGCCGGTTCAGCGCCCCGTGTACGTCGTCGGCGCCCCAGACGCCCCACGAGGATCCGTCCGGGGCGCCGGGGACGACCGGAAGCCCGGCGTGGTCCGGCGGGTCGGCGCGGCGGCTCACCCCGGCAACAACCCAGGATTCGGCGGCGCCCCGACACCGCGCAGCACCAGATCGGTCAGCAGACCGGCGATCTCCTCCACCCGCAGCCGCCCGGACGAGCTGTACCAGTTGTACGCCCAGGCCAGCATGCCCAGGATGGCGAAGCTGGTGATCCTCGGTTCCAGGGACGGGTCGAACTCGCCATTGTCCATCCCCTGCCGGATCACCGACTCATAGATGGCGTCGACCTGGTCCCGCTTCTCCTTGATGGTGGCGAACCGCTCCTCGGCGAGGAACCGCTTCTCCTGCACGTAGACCGTGACGTACGACCGGAACTGGTCGATGGCGACCAGGGACTCGAGGATGAGATGGTAGAGCCGGTCTTTCGCCGAGGAGTGGTTCTCGAGAATCCGCAGGCAGTTGTTCAGGCGGTTGTTGATGTAGTCCTCTTGCAGCTGCTGAAGGATCTCTTCCTTGCCGGAGAAGTGGTGGTACAGCGCACCCTTCGTGACGCCGGCCTCAGACACGATGTCCTCGACCGACGTCTCGTGGTATCCACGGACGTCGAAGAGGCGCAGCGCGCTGTCCAGCAGTGCCTTACGCGTCTCCGCCGGGGCGTAGGTCCCCCGAGTGGTGCCTTCACGAGCGGCCCGTGCCATTTCAGCCCCCTGATCCCGCACACCGCGGCGAATACGATGATCGCAGCATACCCATTTGCCACCACGGCGAGCCTGGCATCCCTCAGCCCTCTTCCCGGAGCACGCGCTTCAGCACCTTGCCGGACGGATTCCTCGGCAACGACTCACGAAATTCGACGTACTTCGGCGTCTTGAACGAGGCCAGACTCGCCCGGCAATGGGCGATGACCTCCGCCTCGGTGATCGCCGAGCCCGCCTTGCGCACGACGAACGCCTTCGGCACTTCCTGCCACCGCGGATCGGGGACGCCGATGACCGCCGCCTCGGAGATCGCGGGATGGCTGTAGAGGACCCGCTCGATCTCCTGCCCGGCCACGTTCTCCCCGCCCGATCGGATCATGTCCTTGAGGCGGTCGGTGATGGTGACGAATCCGTCGGCGTCCACCATGCCCACGTCGCCGGTGTGGAACCAGCCGCCGCGCCACGCCTGGGCCGTCAGCTCCTCGTCGGCCCAGTACCCCGGTGTCACCTTCGGGCCGCGCATGACGATCTCGCCGACGACGCCGGCCGGGACCTCGTCGTCGTTCTCGTCGACGACCCGGTACTCCACGAACGGCACCGCGCTGCCGGCCGAGCCGAGCTTGCTCACCGCGTGCGCCTCGTCCATGTAGGCGATGGCACTGCACGCCTCGGTCATGCCGTACGCCTGGACCAGCCTGGTCGTGGGCAGCATCTCGCGGATCTCGCGGTACAGCTCGCCGGCCGCCGCGCCGAAGATCACCCAGCGAAGCCTGGACAGATCGCGGCCGTCCCCGGACGCCGAACGCAGGCCGTGCAGCATCGCCTGGACGAAGATCCCGCCGGTGACCCCGTGGCGCTCCATCATGTCCAGGGCGGTGGCGGGTTCGAACTTGCGCATCAGCACCATCGCGCCACCGGCGAAGAGCACGGCGACGCCGGGAGCGTCCCAGGCCGCCACGTGGTAGAGCGGCGAGGAGACCAGCACCCGGTCGGCGGAGGTCAGCCCCAGCTCGCTCAGCTGCACGAGGGCGTTGAGGGCGGCCATGCCGTGGGTCACGGTCACGCCCTTGGGCCGGCTCGTGGTCCCGCTGGTGTACATGATCCGTTGCGGATCGCCGGCGGCCACCTCGGCGACCGGCGTGCTGCGGCCCTCGTAGCGCACCATGATGTCGGCGAAAGAGTCCCAGCCGGCCTCCTCGCCGTCGAGGCTCACCTTCGCCCGCAGCGGGAAACCGTCCGTCGCCCGGGCCAGCACCGCGACGAACTCGCGGTCGGCCAACAGCGCCACCGACCCGGAGTTCTTCAGCAGGTAGCCGAGCTCCTCTTCCTGCAGGCGGTAGTTCAACGGGACCGCGACCGCACCGAGCCGGTAGATCGCCAGGACCGCGCAGACGAACTCCGGTGAGTTCATGCCCTCGATGGCGACCCGATCGCCCTTGCCGACGCCGTGTTCGGCGAGATACGCGGCGAAGGAACCGACCGAGTCGGCGAGCCGTCCGTAGGTCCAGACCTCGCCCTCGGTGATCAGAGCCGGTTCCTGCTCACGCCGTACCCGCTGGACGTCGACGACCCTGCCGTAGTTCTGTGCGCCCATCAGGCCAGTTCCTCCCTCATCTCGCCGAGATCCACGCCCACCTGCGCCTCGGGCACCTCAACCTCGGCCAGCGCCGGCAGCACCTCCCGCCCGAGCAGCCGGAGCGAGCGCAGCACGTCCTTCTGCGGCATGTTGCTCCACTGCAGGCGCATGACCACGTCGGTGTAGCCCATCCGGGCGTAGGCGCTCAGCCGCTCGATCGCGTCCTGCGGCGAGCCGATCACCATCTGCCCGGCCACCATGTCCGCCACGGATGCACCGTGCTTCCATCCCCGGTAGTTCTCGTACTGCTCGGCCAGGTACGGCGCGGCGGCGTCCACCGCCTCCTGACGGGTGGGGGCGACGCAGCCCTCGCGCAGCAGGGGGTAGTCGCGCACCGGCGACCGGCCGTACTCCGCGAGCAACGACCGCATCAGGGCCATCCGGTTGCCGACCTCGGCGAGATCGCCGTTCGGCGCCACCGCCCACGAAGCGTCCAGCCGGGCCACCCGCCGCACGCCGACGGCACCGAAGGCGCCGAGCCAGATGGGCGGGCCGGCCGGATCGACCGGCGGCAGCAGGATCCGGGCCCCGTCCAGCTCGCCGAAGGCACCCGACGCGGTCACCTCGCGCCCGCGGAGCAGGTCGCGCAGCACCCGCACGTGCTCCTCGAAGCGCTTGAAACGCTCCTCCACCGGGATCCCGAAGGCCCTGAACTCGACGCTTCGATACCCCGAGCCCAGGCCGAGGATCAGCCGGCCGCCGGACAGCTGGTCGAGCGTGAGGAACTCCTCGGCCAGGGCCAGCGGGTTGTGCAACGGCACGAGATAGACGCCGAACCCGAGCCGGATCCGCTCGGTCCGCGCCGCCAGATAGCCGACCGTGGACATCGGCTGCAGGAACTGCGAGCGGGTGAGGTAGTGGTGCCCGAGCAGGATGCTGTCCAGGCCCTCCTCCTCGGCGACCGCCACCTGCTCCATCGTGTCCCGCAGCCCGTCGGAGACGGACTCACCCGGGTTGTAGTGAGCGGACAGGGACATCCCGACCCGCAGCCGGCGGGGGGTGTTCGGTTCGGTCAAGCTGGGCTCCTCTCGCATCACGGCCTCACCTCGTGGCAAACCGCTCGATCGCCGCGTCCACCGCCACGGCCGTCCGCTCGGCGGGCGGGGTCTGGATCACCCGCCGCAGCAGGGCCTTGGTGCGGCGCAGGACGTCGTCCGGGTATCCGGCCAGAAGCTCCGCGGCGGCGCGGACCTCGTCGTCGAGTCGATCCGCCGGGACCACGTGGGTGACGAGCCCGGCGGCCTTCGCCTCGCTCGCCGGGCGGCGGGCGCCGTCGAGCGCCCACGCGGTCACCGTCCGGTCGGGCATGACGGCCAGCAGCTCGGGCAGCACGGTGGCCGGCGGTATCCCCAGGCGGATCTCCGGGATGCCGAACACGGCGTCGTCGGCGGCGTACACCAGATCCGCGCGGGCCGCCAGCGCGCAGCCGAAGCCCAGCACCAGGCCCTTCGGCGCGGCCAGCGTCACCTGTGGCAGCGCGGCGAGGGCGGCCAGCATGCGCCGGCCGTGCCGGAAGAACTCCCGCAGGACGTCGCGGTCCGCTCCGGCGAGCTCCGTGAAGTCGTTCACGTCCCAGCCGGCGCAGAACGGCGGGGCGTCCGACGACAGCACGACGACCCGGACATCGTCGCGGGCCGCGAGCGACTCCAGCGCCGCGCTCAGCGCGTCGCAGACCCGGCGGCCGATGGCGTTGCGGCGCTCCGGCCGCGACCAGCGGAGGGTGGCGACCGGGCCGTCGGCGCAGAGCCGGACCCCGTCCTCGTCCGAGACAGGCATGTTCACCGCCGGCCCGGTGACACGGCCGGGCCGCCGGTCGCCGCCGGTTGCGGGGCCGGGTCCTCCGCGCGGTACTCGCCGGTGCCGATCCCCCCTTCCCACCGGGGAATGGCGTCCAGCAGGGCCTTCGTGTAGCCGTGCTTCGGCTCCCCGACCACCTCGGCCGCCGGCCCCTGCTCGACGATCTCGCCCTTGTACATCACGGCGATGCGGGTGCAGAGCTCCTTGGCGAGCATCAGGTCATGAGTGACGAAGACCATCGCCATCCTGCTGTCGCCCTGGGTGAGCGAGCGGAGAAGGTCGACCACCTCGGCCTGCGTGGTCACGTCGAGCGCGGAGGTGCACTCGTCGGCGATCAGCAGCTCCGGCCCGGTGACCACCGCCAGGGCGATCGCCACCCGTTGCCGCATGCCGCCGGAGAGCTGGTGAGGATAGGCGTCGAGGACGCGCTCGACGTCGGCGAAGCCCATCCGCCGGATCACCTGGGCGATCCGCGCGTCCCGCTCCTTCCTCGACAGCGCGGGCAGATGGGTGGCCACGACCTCCCGCAGCTGGCCGCGGACCTTCATCAGCGGGTCGAGGGAGGACGAGGCCCCTTGGAAGACCATCCCGGCATGCCGGCCCCGGATGCGCTTGAAGTCCGCCTTGCCGGGCGCGCAGACCACGTCGCCGAGCACCGATACCTCGCCGCGGACCACGGACACGTTGCGGTCCAGCAGCCCGAGGACCGCGCGCACCGTGGTGGTCTTCCCGCTGCCCGACTCGCCGATGAGTCCGAGGATCTCGCCCGGCCCGACCGTGAGCTCGACCCCGTCGACCAGCGTGAGGGTGCCGGCGGAGGTGGCCGCCTCGATCGTGAGGTCGGACATCCGCAGAACTGGCTCCATATCAGTACCTGCGCTTCCGCGGGTCGAGCCAGGAACGCATCGCGTCCCCGAGCAGATTTACCAGCAGCACGACAACGGTGATGGCCAGGCCGGGGAAGGCGGCGATCCACCAGGCGGTGGTGAGCTGGTCCCGGCCGTCGGCGAGCATGGCCCCCCAGCTGATCTGCGGTGCCACCACACCCAGCCCGAGGAAGCTCAGCGCGCTCTCCGCCAGGATCACCATGCCCATCTGCAGGGTGGTGAGGACCAGCACGGTTCCGACCAGGTTGGGGACCATGTGGTTGGTCAGGATCCGCCAGGTCGGCACGCCGGCGCAGCGCAGTCCGAGGACGAAGGGGCGCTCGCGCAGCGAGAGGGTCTCCGCCCGCACGACCCGCGCGTACTGCGCCCAGCCGATGAGGGCCAGGACGGCGATGAGTACGCCGAGCGACCGCCCGCGGCTGGCGATGACGGCGATGGCCAGCAGGATGAACGGCAGGGCCAGCTGGGCCTCGACGAGGCGCGAGATGACGGCGTCCGGCCAGCCCCGGTAGAAGCCGCTGATCAGGCCGAGCGCCGTACCCGGAATCGCGCCGGTCAGCATGCCGGCCAGGGCGATGATGAACGTCAGCTGTCCGCCGTAGGCGACCCTGGCCAGGACGTCCCGGCCGAGATGGTCGGTACCCAGCGGATGCGACCAGGCGCCACCGGCCATCCAGGCGGGCGGCTGGAGCGCGTCGGAGATCACCTGCCGGCCGGGGTCGTGCAGCGGCAGCAGGGGCGCGAAGAGGCAGAGCAGGCCGATCACGGCCAGCGGGATGCCGAACGCCAGGACGGAGCCGATTCCGCGGGCCCGGACGGCGCCCGTCGACCTGCTCAGCCGGGGAGCCTTCGACAGCATGGTCACGCGGCACCGTCCCGGATGCGTGGATCGAGGGCGCCGTAGAGCACGTCCACGATCAGGTTGATCACGACGAAGACGACGGCGCCGACGACGACGATCGCCTGGATGAGCGGGAAGTCCCGGGTCTGGACGGCCTGCGTGGCCAGGGAGCCGAGGCCCGGCCAGGCGAAGACGAACTCCACCGTGACGGCGCTGGACAGCAGCGCGCCGGCCTGCAGCCCGACAATGGTGATGACCGGCAGGGAGGCGTTGCGGAACCCGTGGATGAGATTGGTCCGCCAGGGCTTGATGCCCCGGGCGTGCGTGGCGGAGATGAACGTCTCGCCGAGGACCTCGGACATGCCCGAGCGGGTCAGCCGCGCTATCTGGGCCATCGGGAGCATCGACAGGGTGAGCGCCGGCAGGACCAGCGAGCTGAAGCCGGTGGCCTGGCCGGCCGGCAGCCAGCCGAGGCTCACGGCGAAGATCAGGATGAGCATCAGGCCGAGCCAGAAGAGCGGAACGGACTGCCCGGCCAGGGCCACCGTCGAGGCCAGCCGGTCGACCAGGCGGCCCTCGCGCATCGCCGCCCAGATGCCGAGCGGCACACCGAACAGTACGGCGATCACCATTGCGCCGGCGACCAGCTCCAGCGAGGCGGGCAGGCGGCCCAGAATGAGCTCGAGATTGCTCGCGCCGTAGCGCAGCGAGTCGCCCAGGTTGCCGGTCACGAGGTGACCGAGGAAGCTGAGGTACTGCACGCCCAGCGGCCGGTCCAGCCCGAGCTGGGCCTTCAGCTGCGCGACCTGGTCGTCGGTGGCGAAGTCGCCCAGCATCTGCCGGACGGGATCGCCGGTGCTGCGGGCGAGGAAGAAGGCGATGGACACGGCGATGAGCAGTGTCGCCAGTGCGTTGGCGACCTTCCCGAGCAGGAACCTGATCACGACGCCTCCCTCGCGACCGTCGCGCCGACCGATGCACTCGCGCCGGCTTTGTCGCCCGTCGAGTCGGGGGTCGAATGGCCCGGAATGGCGGCCAGCAACCGCTTCGTGTACTCATGCTGGGGCCGGTCGAACACTTCGGAGGTGACTCCCTCCTCGACGACCTTGCCGCGCAACATGACGTGCACCCGGTCGCAGATCGCCCGTACCACGGCAAGGTCGTGGCTGATGAACAAGATCGTGAGCCCTTCCTCTTCGCGCAGGCTGAGCAGCAGCCGGAGGATCTGTGCCTGGACCGAGACGTCCAGGGCGGAGGTCGGCTCGTCGGCGAGCAGCAGGCTCGGCCGCAGCAGCAGCGCCCGGGCAATGGAGATCCGCTGGGCCTGCCCGCCGCTCATCTGATGCGGGAGACGGCCGAGCAGCAGCGGGTCCAGGCCCACCTTGGCGAGCAGTTCCTCGTCGCCGATCCACGAGGTACGGCGGGGATGGATCCGGCGCAGCTCCTTGAGGCCACGCTGGACGGTCTGCCGCGGATCGAGGCTGCCGTGCGGGTCCTGGAAGACGACCTGGATCTCGGCCCGCGACTCCCGGGGCAGACGCCGTCCGATCTGGACGCCAGACACGGTCGCGGTGCCGCTGGTGATCCGGCCGAGCCCGGCGACGGCCATCGCCAGTGAAGTCTTCCCGGAACCGGACTCCCCCACGACGCCGACGATCTCGCCCTGGGCGATGGACAGGGAGACCTCGTCGCAGGCGACGACCGGCAAACCGCGGCGGCCCCTGGCCCGATGGATCACCGAGAGGCGATCCACCTCCAGGACCCGGTGGTGCTGGGACATGCAAACCTCCCCTGACGGATCGGCGATCCCTGGGCGACGGAACAAGATGGCGGAGCCGAGCCGGGCGTCTTTCGGGAAGTGGTCGACGCCGCTAGGCTCTCGGTCCCCGGACGGGGCGAGTGTTGTGCATTTAGATAACGGCCGGTCGGTATGTTGTACCGTAACCGGGCGCTGAACACGAGGTCAAGACCTCGCACGGCCCGGCCGGGGCCCGCCGTTCGGCGGGCCCCGGCCCGGCGCGCTACGCCTTCAGGGACCAGAGCCGGACGTCCGGCACGGCGTCCAGAGCGGTCTGGAAGCCCTCGACCTTCTTGGTCATGCCATAGAACGCGACCTGGTCGTAGAGCACCGCGCTGCACCGGTCCTCGTCCATGAACTTCTTCTCGATCTGCACGTACAGCTCGTCGCTGCGCGCCTGGTCGGTGGTCGACAGCGCCTCGTTCTGCAGCTTGTCGTACCCCTGCGGGTCGTTGCAGTACTTCACCGCCGCGGCGCTGCCGGAGAAGTACGCGTAGAACGAGTCCGGGTGCGCGAACACCGGGAAGTTCTGGACCGAGAAGATCGCGTAGTTGCCGGTGCTGCGCTCCTTGCGCAGTTCGGCGTTCTCCAGCGGCACCTGCTGCACCTCGAAGCCCGCGGCCTCCAGCATCGCCGACACGGCCTCACCGACCTGCTTGTCCTTGGGGTAGAAGCCGGTGGTGTACAGGTAGCGCAGCTTCGGCTTGCCGCCCACCTCGGCCACCAGCGCCTTCGCCTTGGCCAGGTCGAACTTCTGGTACGTCAGGTCCGGCTTCTTGCCCATGATGTCGCCGGCGAACAGCGGGTTCACCCGGGCTCCGGTGCCCCCGAAGATCGCCTTCGCGATGCCGTCGTAGTCGATGGCCGCCTGGATCGCCTCCCGCAGCCGGACGTCCTGCAGCGGCGCGGCGTTCGCGTTCATGCTGACCATCATCTTGTAGAGGGTGGGCATGGAGACCACCTTCAGGCTGGGCGTTGCGTCGACCTCCTTGACCAGCTCGTTCGGCAGGTCGAAGGCCATGTCCGCACCGCCGCTGCGCAGCAGGGCCGTGCGGGTCGCCGCGTCGGCCGCCCAGCTGTAGGTGATGCCGGCCAGCTTCGGCTTGCCGCCCCAGTAGTCCGGATTCGCGACGATCGAGAAGCTCTGACCGGAGCGCAGCTCGGCGAACTTGAAGGGACCGGTGCCCACCGGCGCCCGCCCGAAGGCGTCGCCGTCGGTGCCGTACGCCTTCGGATCGACGCCCATGACATTGGTGAAGACCTTGGGGAGCGCGATGTACGGCAGCTTCGTCGTCACGATGATCGCGTCGTCGCCGTCGGCCTTCAACCCGACGACCCGGGTGTGGTACGGCCGGAAGCCGGACTTCGGCTCGTCCCGGTACTTCTCGAGCGTGAAGATCGCCGCGGCCGGGTTCCACGGCTCACCGTTGTGGAACTTCACGCCGGAACGCAGCTTGAACCTCCACTCCGTCGGGCTTTTGCGCTCCCACGACACGAAGAGCCCGGTGTCGTTGGGCTCGAGGGTCTGCTTGTTGAAGCCGACCAGCGGATCGAACAGTCCGCCGACGATGCGGAGATTGCTGTAGTTGCTGTAGACCGGATTGAAGGTGGGCGGCTCCGCCGGCAACACCACCCGGAGCGGCTTGGTTGACAGCTCGCCCGAGCTCGATGCGGCGGGATCGGCGCCGGAACAGCCTGAGAGGAACGCTAAGCCCACGGCCAACGCGGCAACGAGCCGGACCTTCCAAATACGAGGTCGAAGAGATTGCATGACGCTCCCGGTGAACAGAGGCGGCGGGGTGGGGGGTGGGAGTACGCGCTTTCCGCAGGCCAGGGGCCCACGGACGGAAGATTGCGGATTACATTCCATCCAGTCGGTATGCCACCGTAACTATGTGATCGGAGTCATGTCAACGGTCAGCGCACCCCTGGAAGGTGCCGACTGCGACGGGCCGACGCCCGTCGGACGACAGCTGTCGATCAGCCATCTGGCAACATGAACTGAGACGCCGGCGCGGGTCCACCATCGGGTCTGTGGGCCGAATGTCCGTCATCGCAGTTGGTGAACATTCGCGCAAATCGCGGCGTGTCCGGAAGTGCCGGTACATCGCCGGGCAGGCACCTTGATCGATTTGCCCGTTGTCACCCGAAGCGCCGTTACGCCGCCCGGGCCGGGCCGAACCGTCGCCTTGCTGTCCATTGTGGACCACAAACTGCGAAACCTGGTGTCCCTGCGCCGGGCCGTGATAGGCCCTATGAGATCCACTTGGCGCCCCCATGAAGCAACACGCGCCCCCATCAACCAGAGGAGAACCGATCGTGCGCACATCTGGGTTGAACCCCAGGCGCTGGCGGGGCAGGACGCTAGCCGCGTTCACAGCCGCCGCCGTCGTGGCGACGAGCGCGGTGACCGCCGCGCCCGCCGCTGCCGATCCCAAGCCGAACCCCGGAAAGGCCCATGACGTCGACGGGCACGGCCCGAATGACGTCGACAACCGTCGCGGCGGCAAGGCGCCGACCGCGAAGCAGAAGGCGGCCGCCGACCGTGTCGGTGCCGCGAAGGTCCGCTGGAACTCCCTCGGCGAGCCCGAGGCCGTCGGCCCGGACAAGGCCCTGGCCACCGGCCTGACCGGCGACCCGGTCGCCGCCGCCCGCAAGTACCTGCTGGACAACCAGGATCTGTACGCGCTGGACGCCCCGGCGGTCGACGCGATGCAGCCGATTTTCGTCCAGCCGCTCGGCACCGGCACCGTCGTGCAGCTGCAGCAGCGCTTCGGCGACCTGCCGGCCGGCCACGACGGGCTCGTGTCGATCCTGCTCAACAACGGCAACGTCGTTCGGGTCACGTCGTCGCTCACCCGTGACACCGCCGCGCCGGAGCCGGCGACGCTGTCGGCGGCCGATGCCGTCGCCGCGGCCCTGGCCGACGCCGGACTCACGGCCGGTCAGATCAGCGCGCCCGACGTGCTCGAGGTGGCCGTGCCCACCCCGGAGGACGGGGTGCGGGCCGCCTACCAGGTGACCCTGGTCTCGACCGACGCCGACAACCCCACGGCGTACTCGACGTTCGTCGACGCGCGCACCGGCGGCATCCTCATCCGTGAGGACATGGTCGACTTCGACTCCGACAACCCGAGCTGGGCCGTCTTCCCGACGACCGCGCCGCAGCAGGTCACCCCGGGCACCGACTCGCGTGTGACCTGGTGCTTCACCCCGATGATCAACTGTGCGAAGACCGTGAGCGACGCCTCCTCGGGCAAGGCCTGGGACGTCAACCAGCTCACCGGTCAGCCGACGCTCACCTCGACGGGCAACTCGGCCAACAACCTGGTCTCGTGGGGCGGTGGCGTGGCGGCCTTCCCGGCGGCCACCAAGACGGACCGCAACTACAACTACGCGTTCACCGACCAGTGGCACGAGTCCAAGTGCAACCCGGACGTGTTCACCTCGGCGACGCGCAACGACGCGGACGCGGCGGTGTCGAACCTCTTCGGCATGCACAACGCGATGCACGACTTCAGCTACCACCTGGGCTTCACCGAGGCCGCGTGGAACATGCAGGTCGTCAACAACCACCCGGGCGGCCTGGGCAACGACCCCGAGCAGGGTCGCGCGCAGTCCGGCGCCCTGAGCGGCAGCCGGAACAACGCCAACCAGAGCACGGGCCGCGACGGCGCGACGTCGACCACCAACATGTACCTTTGGCAGCCGGTTGCCGGCTCGGCGTACCCGCCGTGCGTGGACGGCGACTACGACATGACCGTCATCGGGCACGAGTACACCCATGCGATCACCAACCGCATGATCGCCGGCCCGAACAGCGGCATCTCCGGCGCGCAGGGCGGCTCGATGGGCGAGGCGTGGAGCGACCTGGTCGCCGCCGAGTACCTGTACGAGAACGGCCTGCGCGCTCCGGGCGACACCGAGTTCGTCACCGGCGCCTACGTCACGGGCAACGTCCACGAGGGCATCCGCGACTACGACGCCAGCAAGAGCCCGCTGAACTACTCGGACTTCGGCTTCGACCTGGTCGGCCCCGAGGTCCACGCAGACGGCGAGATCTGGGTCGCCACGAACCTGCGAGTGCGCAAGGAGTTCGTCAGCCGCTACGGCCTCGGCACCCCGGAGCTGCAGCAGAAGTGCGCCGACGGCCTCGTCGACGTCGCGTCCTGCGCCGGTAACCGGCGCTGGATCCAGCTGATGTTCGACTCGTTCCTGCTGCAGGCGTCCAGCGGGGCCACGATGACCAGCATGCGCGACAACATGCTGGCCGCCGACCTGGTCCGCTTCGGCGGGGCCAACCAGGACATCATCTGGAAGGGCTTCGCCGAGTCCGGCCTGGGTGAGGGTGCGACGGGCGCGCCGTCGGACACCGACCCGACGCCGAGCTTCCACTCGCCGTACGCCAACAACGCGACCGTGACCCTGCGGCCGATGGCCGGTTCCGCCGGCGCGAACGTCACGCTGTACGTCGGCGACTACGAGGCCCGGGCGACCCCCGTGGCCGACACCGACCCGTCGACCCCGCTGCCCGACACGTTCCAGATCCTGCCCAACACCGAGTTCCACTTCGTGGTCAACGGCAAGGGCTGGGGCAGCCAGAAGTTCACCGCCACCTTCAAGCCCGGCAAGCAGGACCTGAAGCTCAAGCTGCCGCAGAACATGGCATCTTCGGCTCTGGGCGCCGTGGCGACGGGTGACGGCGTCAACCTCGACAAGATCAACGACGAGACCGAGGCCACGAACTGGGCGTCGCAGAACGGCGTGGCCGGCAAGACGGTCACGATCGCCCTGGCCGGTAACAAGCCGGTCAACGTCCAGTCGCTCAACGTCAGCGCCCTGCTGCGCCCGGCCCTCAAGGGCGACGTCGACTCCCCGACAGCGAACCAGAACCGGTTCAGCGCCCTGCGCTCGTTCGCGGTCCTCACCTGCGACGCCACGAAGGCCGACTGCAGCCAGGACTCGAGCTACAAGGAGGCCTACCGCAGCACCGACGACGCCTTCCCGGGCGGCGCCTGGCGCCCGGTGGCGCCGCAGCTGAACCTGCGCACCTTCAACATCCACCCGACGCTGGCCACGCACGTCCGCGTGGTCGTGCTGTCCAGCCAGTGCACCGGCAACCCGTTCTACGCCGGTGAGCAGGACAACGACCCGCGGGCGAACACGGACTGTGCTACCAACAGCCCGTACCGCAACGAGGTCCGCATCGCCGAGGTGCAGGTCTTCGGCTCCAGCGGCAACATCACGCCGGAGCAGTAGGCAACACCCTTCAGGGCCCCGCCGGCATCGTCCGGCGGGGCCCGCACGCGTGATCAGGCGGTCAGCCGGCCGCGGGGCAGGGCTACTGGGCCCCGCACCGCGGCGGTTGCTGCCGTACGACCATCCGATCCGTCGTCAGCGGGAGGTCATGCCGCCGTCCGGGACCAGCACCGAGCCCGTGAAGAAGCTCGACTCGCCGGACAGCAGGAAGCAGGCCGCGGCGGATACCTCGTCGGCCTCGCCGATCCGTCCGAGCATGGTCACCTCGGCCATGCGTCCCTCGGCGTCGTCGTCGGCCTCGATCAGCCGCTGGGTCATGGGGGTGCGCACCGTGCCGGGCGCCAGGACGTTGACGCGGATGCCGTCGGCGCCCACGTCGAGCGCGAGCTGCCGGGAGAAGGACACGATCGCGCCCTTCGCGGCGGAGTACGCCGCCAGGTGCGGGCGGGCCACGAGCGCGGCGACGGACGCCAGGTTCACGATCGAGCCGCCGCCGGCCTCCCGCAGCAGCGGCAGGGCCTCGCGGCACACCAGAAACGTGCCGGTGACGTGCACCGCGAGCATGCGGTTCCACCTGGCGAGCGAGAAGTCCTCGATGGGGCAGTGCTCGGCGTACCCGGCGGCGTTGAGCACTGCGTCGATACGCCCCATGCGGTTGCGTGCCATGGCGACCGCGCCGCGGACCGCGTCCTCGTCGGCCACGTCGCAGCCGATCCCGATCGAGCCGGGCAGCTCGGCCGCGACCGCCTCCGCCCGCTCGGCCTCGACGTCGGTGACGACCACCCGCCCGCCCTCGCCCGCGTAGCGGCGGGCGGTCGCGGCGGCGAGACCGCCCGCCCCGCCGGTGACGAGCAGGACGCGGCCGCTGAACCGCGTCGCCGCCGGGGTAGCCGGACTGCAGGCCGTCGTCATGTCCCGTACATCTCCCAGGTCAGCACTTCGTCCATCACCGAGCCGTACTTGCGCTCGAAGTACGTCAGCGTCTCCTCCATGTGCTCACGCATCGCCTCGTGCGCGGCGCTGGCGTCGCCCGCCTCGACCGCCTTCCACACGCGTTCGTGCGCGGCCAGCACGGCCTTGCGGCTGCGTGGCGGGTACTCGACGCCGAGCGGGGTGCCGTCGGTGATCCAGTGCAGCGAGTTGAGGAAGTAGCTGAACACCGGGTTGGCCGCGCCCTGGGCGATGAGCTCGTGGAACCGGTGGTTCTCATCGAGGAAGACGTCGCTGTCGGCCAGCCCTGCCCGCATCCGGTTGATCGACTCCTGCAGCTCGGCCCGCAGCTGCGCGTCGGCCCGCTCGGCGCAGAGCGCGGCGGTGATCGGTTCCATCCACGCGCGGGCCTCGACCGCCGCGCGGAAGGGCGTCTCCGCGAACTGCATGAGCAGGGCGAGGGTGCTCGCCAGGTGCCGGGAGTCCGGTGTCGAGACGATCGGCCCGCCGCCTCGCCCGGGCCGGATGGTGACCACGCCCTGCAGCTCCAGCACCCGCAGGGCCTCGCGCACGGTGCTGCGCCCCACGCCGTACTGCTCGATCATCTCGTGTTCGGCCGGTAGCATCGTGCCAGGTGCCAGCTTCTGCTTCTGGATCTGGCGCACGATTCGCTGGGCGACGACGGTCGCCCGCTTCGGCGGCATACCAGGCTCAACCGATCTTGGCGTCATGTCAAGCATATGCCCGGCCCCCAGCCACTAGATGTCCGCCGAAGCGGCGTCGGAGCTGCTAGGGTCGCGGATGACGAGAGCCGTCCCGCCATCTGGCTCACCCTGTCCCGCCGCGCTCGAACAGCAGCATCGTCATTATCTGCTTACTATTATCAGAATAACGCTCGTGCAGCAGTATCGGTGGACCGTGCACGATTGTCCAGCACCGACTGTCGATCATGGACGAGACTCGCGGTCCGCGGTCAGTGCGTCAACCCCGGCCCGGCGCAGCTCACCCTTGCGAACCTTGCCGGACGGCGTGAGCGGAAGCTCGTCGGCGAAGCGGATGTAACGCGGCACCGTGAACGCGGGCAGCTTCAGCGCGCACCAATCCCACAGCTCCTCGGCCGTGAGCTCGAGACCATCCTGGCGGACCACGACGAGCAGGAGCTCGTCCTCGCCCGCCTCGGCGTCGGCGGGGACGGCGACCACCGTGCACTCGGCGACGGCGGGGTGAGCCAGGATCGGCTGCTCGACCTCGAACGAGCTGATGTTCTCGCCGCGCCGGCGCAGTGAGTCCTTGAGCCGGTCGACGAAGTAGTACCAGCCGTCGGCGTCGCGGCGCAGTCCGTCTCCGGTGTGGAACCACAGGTTGCGCTGCGCCTCGAGGGTCCGGTCCGGCATGTTGTAGTACCCGGAGCACATGGTCCACGGCAGTTTCGCGCGCACGACGAGCTCGCCGACCTCGCCGACCGGCACCTCCTCGTCGGTCTCGGGATCGACCAGCCGGACGTCGAAGTAGTCGTCCACGAGCAGGCCGGCCGCGCCGGGCGGGCGCTCCAGCCCGTACGGGGTGAGGATCGGCATCGCGATCTCGGTGAGCCCGAAGTTCTCCACGAACGCCTCGATGGCGAACCGCTCCCGGAAATCGGCGAGGATCGACGTGGCGGCGGGCACGGCGTAGAGGCAGCGCAGCTGGTTGTCGGCATCGTCCGCGCGGCGTGGCTGCTTGTACACCCAGTCCATCATCACGCCGACGAAGTTGGTCACCGTGGCCTGCGAGGCGCGCAGCTGGTCGACCCACCGGCTGGCGCTGAACTTCGTCTGCAGCACGAACCGGGCACCGGCGATCAGCGCCGGATAGGCCGCCAGGAACTGGGCGTTGCCGTGGAACAGCGGCCCGACCGACATGTAGACGTCGGTCTCGGTCAGCCGCGTCAGCGAGACGCACTCGTCGGCGAAGAAGTACATGTGGGCGTGGGGCATCATCACGCCCTTGGACAGCCCCGTCGTGCCCGACGTGAACAGGATGGCCGCCAGATCGGACATGCCGACGGCCGGCAGCGTGGCCGGGCGGGGCGAGTCCGCCAGTGCGGTGAACGGCGCGGCCTGCCAGCCCGCGTCGCGCAGCACGGAGACGGCGGTCTCGACCGAGGGCCCGTCGCCGACGACGTAGAAGGTCCGGATCGACCGCCGCGCGGCGTCGAGCTCGAGGAACCGGTCGACGAAGTCCGTGTGCACCACCGCGGCCCGCGGGTCGACGGTGCCCACCTGGTGCTCCAGGAATGACCCGCTGTAGGCGTTGTTGATCGGCACCTCGACGAGGCCGGCCACACTGGCCCCGAACCACGCCGTGAGGTACTCCAGCCGGTTCGGCGCCATGATCAGCACGCGGTCGCCCGGCACGCAGCCGCCGGCCAGCAGGCCGCCGCCGATGCGCTCGGCGACGTCGAGGGTCTGCGCGTACGTCAGCTCCACGCCCTGATCGGGCACCTGGACGTAGACGCGGTCGCCGTGGGTGCGGGACCGGTCGCGCAGGACCGCGGGCAGCGTCCAGTCACGCCGGTCGGGGTAGGTCAGTTTGAGGTCGCGGTAGTACATCATTGCTCGTCAACCCTCCGCTGGGCGCGGCTCGGGAACCGTGGCCGGCGCTTCTCCATGAACGCCGTGGCGCCCTCTCGCATGTCCTCCGAACCGATGGCCTGCACCAGCATGCCGAGGCCGGCTATGTAGTTGTCCCGGCAGGCGTTCCACCAGACGTTGGAGCTGATCTTCGCGATCTCGAGGTAGCGCGCGCTCATGCCCAGCAGGTCATCCGCCCATCGCCCCACCTCGGCCTCCAGGTCCTCGTCGTCGACGACGGCGTTGATCCAGCCCAGCTCGAGGGCCTGCTCGGCGGTGTACCGGCGGCAGAGCATCGCCACCTCCTTGGCCCGCTTCTCCCCGATCGACATGGCCAGCAGGTTCGTGCCGCCGAGGACCGGTGCGCTGCCGACCCGCACCCCGGTCTGGCCGAACGTCGCGCTGCGCGCGGCGATCGCAAGGTCGCAGGCCACCACGAGCTCGTTACCGCCGCCCGCCGCGGCCCCGTTGACCGCGGCGATCACCGGCCGCGGCGACGTCCGGATGGTTTCGAACAGCTCCAGCGACGCGTAGAACATCCCGCGCAGCTGCACCGGGTCGGGGTCGGCCAGGTTCGCGAGGTAGCCACCGGCGCAGAAGGCCCGGCCGGTGCCGGTGAGGACGATGACCCCGGCGTCCGCGGCGTCGCGGATGGCTCGGTTGAGCTCCTCCCCCATCGCCTTGTCGTAGGCGTTCATCCGGTCGGCCCGGTTCAGCCGAATCCAGGCCACGTCTCCGCGGCGTTCGGCGACAACGTCTGTCATGTGTATCCCCTCTTGCTGTCGGCCCGGTGACCCGCGCGCACGGCGCGGTTCAGGCCTCGATGCTGAGCAGCCGGGCCAGGTTGCCCCCCAGCACGGCCGCGGTGTCGTCGGCGGACAGGCCCAGCGCCCGGATGGCCTCGATCTCGGCCGCCGGGTCGGCCATCGGCCAGTCCGAGGCGAACACGACCCGGTCGGGGCCGTGCCGCTCGACGACGGCGCGCACCCGCTCGGGCTGCAGCGCCGCCAGGCTCGGCGGCCAGGATGTGTCCAGGTACACCGGCAGGCCGCACACGACCTCGGCGGCCTGCTCGAAGTGCCGGTACCCGCCGAAGTGACAGGCGATCAGGTCCAGGCGGGGAAACAACCGCGCCAGCTCGGCCAGCATCACCGGGCTGCACCGTTCGCCCGGGTCGTCCCCGGCGGCGCCGACGTGGATGACGACGGCGAACTCCCCCTGCATCGCGTCGAGCGTGGCGTGCAGCCGCGGGTCGTCGAGGCGGACGTTCTGGAACATCGGATGGATCTTGGCGCCGCGCAGTCCGTGCGCCCGCAGGCTCGCGACGTTCTCCTCGGGACTGAGCCCCGGGTGTACCGAACCGAATCCGATGAACAGGCCGGGGTCCAACGACCCGGCGAAGCGGTTGGCGTTGTCCACCCGGTCCGGGGTGTTGGCCACGCCGAGGCAGACCGACCGGTCGACGCCGGCCGCCGCCATGACCTCGGCCAGGCCGGCGACCGTCCCGTCGCCGAAGCGCTTCAGGTCCGATACCGAACCGGCGAGCGCCTTCTTCGCGACCCGATCCGGATAGACGTGCGTGTGCCCGTCGATGACCAGCCCGCCGTCACCTCCGCTCCGCTCCGGCGCCGACGAAACCCTGTGCTCATGGTGAGCGGCCACTCCGCTGCGCTCCGTACCGCTCACAGCTTGCTGACCTCGCCCCCGTCGATGACCACGACGGCACCGTTGACGAAGTCCGACAGCGGCGAGGCCAGGTAGCAGACCAGCGGGCCGAACTCGTCGGGGTGCCCCATCCGCCCGGCCGGGATCTTGCGCAGCCGCCGGGTGAGCGTCTCCGGCGACTCCAGGACAGCGGCCTGGGCGTCGGTTTCGAACGCCCCGGGGGCGATCGCGTTGACCTGCACGCCGAACCGGCCCCACTCGGCGGCCAGCGCCTTGGTGAACTGCACGAGCGCGCCCTTCGACGCGGAGTACGACACCAGGATCGGCTTTCCGTTGATCCCCGAGGTGCTGGCGACGTTGATGACCTTCCCGGAGCGCTGCGCGAGGAAGTGCCGGCCGGCGGCGCGCGCCAGCGCCGCCGGGGCGCGGACGTTGACCGCGAACACCTCGTCCCACTGTTCCTGCGACTGCTCGGCGAAGGGGCCGGCGGGCGCGATGCCGGCGTTGTTCACCACGATGTCGAGCCGGCCGAAGCGCTCGACCGCGAGGTCCGCCAGCGCCGTGACCTCGTCGAGCGAGCGCATGTCGACCACCTGCACGGCGATGCGCTCCGGCGCGCTCGCACGCAGCTTCTCAAGCTCCGGGGCCGAACGAGCCACCGCGAGGACCGAGGCGCCCTCCCGGGCCAGCGCCTCGGCCGCGGCCAGGCCGAGGCCCCGGCTCGCACCCGTGACGACGGCCACGCGGCCGGCGAGATCGATGTCCATACGAGTTCGTCTCCTGGTCGAGTAGATTCCGGGTCAGGCGCCGGCGTCGCCGAGGAGCAGGTGCGCTGCCTCCCGGGCCGACATCCCGACCTCCACGCCTCGTTTCGCGGCCGCCGCGTTACGCGCGCTGATCACGCCGTCGTGATAGGTGGACAGGCCGTCGCCCATCCGGGCCGTGCGGGCATCGACGGTCGCACCGGCGAGCCCCTCAGCATCCACGATGGACAGTCCGGCCACGCCGGAGTCGTCCCGCCCGCGGCCGCCGTCGGAGCAGATGAACCCCCACGGCCGCACGGAGCGCAGATAGGGCACCGCGCTGCGCCCGGTGTGGCCGGCGGTGACCAGGACGTTGCGGTCCCGGTCCGCGCCGGTGCCGAACGCGATCGAGTCCGTGCAGATCACCTGCCGCCCGTCCGGGCCGGTCTCCATCACCGTGCGGTTGGTGATCTCGTCGGGTGCGCGGGTCTGCGGATCGATGGCGAGCAGCAGCTCGGCGGCCTGCGCAACCGGCATCCCCGGCCGGACGCCGCAGTCGGCGGCGACCGCGTTGCAGCGGCTGATCACCCCGTTGCGGTAGACGTCGACGCCGTCGCCGAGCAGCACGGTGGCCACGTCGACGGCCGCCGCCGGGATACCGAGCGCCTCGTAGTACCACAGGCCGGCGATGCCGGCGCCGTCCGGGCCGATCGCGCAGTCCAGCCCGATCGCCCCGCGGGGCTTGTGGTCGGCCACGAAGCGGGCCGGGAGCACCCCGGAGTACGACGCGCTGACCATGATGTCGCGCCCGCTGTTGCGCGCGTCGACATGGTAGGCGGAGTCGATCGCCACGACGCTGCCGCGGGGACTGGTGTACATCACGGTCTGCAGATCGGTCTCAGCCATGTGCGCGCTCCGCGACGTCGTTGCACAGCGTCCGCGCGATGCCGAGCTTGAGCACCTCGGAGGCGCCCTCGTAGATCCGCATCGGACGGGCCTGGCGGTAGTACCGCTCGATCGGGCTGTTGTGCACCAGACCCCAGCGGCCCATGACCTGCACGCACCGGTCGACCACCCGGGACGCCGCCTCGGTGGCCGCGACCTTGGCCATCGACGAGCGGTTCAGCGCCGCGGCGGGGTCCCGCCGGGCCGCGGCCGCGGCCTGGTAGGTGATCAGCCGGGCCATCTCGACGTCGTTCCAGCTGTCGGCGAGCAGCTGGGCGACCGGGCCGTGGCGGACCAGCGTCCGGCCGAACTGCCGGCGGGTGCCGGCGTGCCGGGCGGCCTCGACCAGCGCGCCTTCCGCCAGCCCGACCGCGGCGCCGGCGACCGAGACGCGGAACATCGTCAGCGTTCCGAGCACCAGGTCCATGGCCCGGCCGGGCGTGCCGAGCCTGGCCTCGGGCCCGAGCTCGACGCCGTCGAAGTCGACCTCGCCGAGCACGTGCGGGGCGATGAGCTCGGGGCTCGGGCTCACCCGCACGCCGGGCGCCGTGGCCGGTACCAGGACGAGCGACAGTCCCTCGTCCTCACGGGCGAGCGTCACGTAGAAGTCCGCGGCGCCGGCGTTGGAGATGAACGACTTGCGGCCGTTCAGCACGAGGCGGCCGTTGTCGGCGGTGAGCGCGGTGGAGACACCCTTGAGGTCCGAGCCCGCGTCGGGCTCGGTGAGCGCGAGCGCGGCCAGGCTGTCCAGGGCGGCGACCCGGGGCAGCCACTGGGCGCGCTGTTCGTCACTGCCGCCCATGGTGATCGCGTAGCTCCCGATGCCCTGCAGCGCGAACATCGAGTCCAGGTGCGACGAGGCCGGCATGAGCGCCTCGCGGACCAGGCACACGGCCACCGGGTCGATGTGCGGGTACCGTCCGCCGTACTCGGCGGGGACCATCAGTGCGGCCAGTCCGCTGGCCCGCAGCGCCTCGCGGACGCCCGGGTGTATCTCGCTGCTCTCGTCGGCCTCCGCGGCGAGGTGCGCGACGGACCGGGCGAGGTCGCGCGCCTCGGCCTGGATCGCGCGCTCCGCCGCGCCGAAGCCGAAGCCGAGGTCCTCGATGTCGATCGGTGTCATGTGGTGCGCTCCCAGCTGGGTCGGGGACGTTACCGCGGTCATCGCGCCTGCCACCGCGGCGCGCGCTTCTCCAGGAACGCGGCGGCGCCTTCGCGGGCGTCGGCCGAGCGCCGCACGGCGTCCGCGAAGGGCTCCTGGCGGTCGAACAGCTCGGCGAGCGGCCAGTCGGCCGACTCCCCGACGACCGCCTTCGACCCCTGGACCGCCAGCGGCGCGTTCGACGCGATCACCTCGGCCAGCTCCACCGCCGCCGCCAGCGCCTCGCCGTCCGGGACGACCCGGTTGACCAGGCCGAGCTCCGCGCAGCGGGCGGCCGGCAGCGGCCGCCCGGTCAGGATCGCCTCCATGGCGATGTTGCGCGGGATCCGGGCGGGGAGCCGGAAGAGACCGCCGCCCGCGGCGAGCAGGCCGCGCCGGACCTCCGGCAGCCCGAAGGTCGCACCTTCGGCGGCGACGACGAGGTCGCACGACAGCACGATCTCGAAGCCGCCGCCCACCGCGGCCCCCTCGACGGCGGCGATGATGGGCTTGCGGGGCGGGCGGCCGACGATGCCGAACGGCCCGCGCTGCTCGTCGATGGGGCGTTCGCCGGTCGTGGTGAGCGCCTTCAGGTCCATGCCGGCGCAGAACGTGCCGCCGCTTCCGGTCAGCACCGCGGCCCGCAGCTCGTCCCGCCCGTCGAGGTCGTCGAGCGCGCGGGCGATCGCCCGGGCCGTGGGCAGATCGACGGCGTTGCGCCGGCTCGCCCGGTCGATCGTGAGCACGGCGACCGCACCTCGATACTCGACGCGCAGCGAGGTGGCGGAGTCGACGACCTGGGTCATCGGGGTGCCATCCGGATCGCCCCGTCGAGCCGGATCGTCTCGCCGTTGATCATCGGATTCTCGAGGATGTGCACAGCGAGCGCGCCGAACTCGTCCGGCGCGCCCAGCCGGCTGGGGTGCGGGACCGAGGCGCCGAGCGAGTCACGCACCGCCTGCGGGAGCCGGGCGAGCAGCGGCGTGTCGAAGATGCCGGGCGCGATGGTGGCGACCCTGATGTACCGGGATGCCAGATCCCGGGCCGCGACGAGGGTCATGCCCACGACGCCCGCCTTCGACGACGCGTACGGGATCTGGCCGATCTGCCCCTCCCACGCCGCGACCGAGGCGGTCAGCACGATGGCGCCCCGCTCGCCGTCGACCGGTTCCGTCGTCGCGATCCGGGCCGCGGCGAGGCGCAGCACGTTGAACGACCCGATCAGGTTGAGCTTGACGATCGCGGAGTAGTCGTCGAGCGAGCCCGGGCTGCCGTCCTTGTTCAGCACGCGCATCGTGTGCCCGCGGCCGGCGCAGTGCACCACCGCGCGCAGCGTGCCCTGTTCCTGCGCGGCGTCGAGGGCGGCGGACACGCCTTCCTCCGTGGTGACGTCGCCGGCGACGAAGCTGGCATCCGCACCGAGCTCGTCCGCCACCTGAGCGCCGGCCGATCCGGGCAGGTCGAGGATGACCACCCGGGCGCCCTGCTTGACCAGCCGACGGGCGGTGGCCAGGCCGAGCCCGGATGCGCCCCCGGTCACCAGGGCCGAGATTCCAGCAAGGTCCACGAAACAACCTCCAAGTTCAGAAATGCCGGGGATCAGAGCCGCTCGATCACGGTGGCGTTGGCCATCCCACCGGCCTCGCACATCGTCTGCAGCCCGTACCGGCCGCCGGTGGCTTCGAGCGCGTTGAGCATGGTCGTCATCAGCCGGGCCCCCGACGCGCCGAGCGGATGTCCGAGCGCGATCGCGCCGCCGCGCGGGTTCAGCCGGGCGGGGTCGGCCCCGACCTCGGCCTGCCAGGCCAGCGGCACCGAGGCGAACGCCTCGTTGACCTCGTAGTGGTCGATGTCGCCGATCGTCAGACCGGCGCGCTCGAGCACCTTGCGGGTCGCGGGGATGGGCGCGGTCAGCATGAGGACGGGGTCGTCACCGACGACGGAGAACGCGTGGAAGCGGGCCCGCGGGCGCAGCCCGAGCGCCTTGGCGCGGCTCGCGCTCATGACCAGCAGCGCGCTCGCGCCGTCGGTGATCTGGGAGGAGTTCCCCGCGGTCACCGACCACGTGATCTCCGGGAACCGGCGGGCCACCGCGTCGTCGGCGAACGCGGGTGCCAGGGTGGCCAGCCGCTCGACGGTGGTACCCCGGCGGATCGTCTCGTCGGCGGCGACCTCGGCCTCCCCGTCGGGTGCGGGCACCCGGACCGGGATGATCTCGCCGGCGAAGGCGCCGCTGTCGGCCGCCTCGGCCGCGAGCCGGTGCGAGCGGACCGAGTACTCGTCGAGCTCGTCACGGCCGAGCTTCCACCGCGCCGCCACGAGCTCGGCGGACACGCCCTGCGACACCAGGCCCGGCTCGTACCGCCGGGTGACCGACGGGCCGGCGGTGTCCATCCCCAGCCGGGCGGCGCCCATCGGGATCCGGCTCATCGACTCCACCCCGGCCACGACGACGACGTCGTACGCGCCGGCGAGCACACCCTGGGCGGCGAAGTGCAGCGACTGCTGGCTGGACCCGCACTTGCGCTCGACCGTCACCGCGGGCACGTGCTCCGGCAGGCCCGCCGCGAGCCAGGCCATCCGTCCCACGTTGCCCGCCTGCTCGCCCGCCTGGCTGACGCACCCGACGATGACGTCGTCGACGACGGCCGGGTCGAGGTCGACCCGCCGGAGCAGGCCGGTGATGGTCTGAGCGAGCAGGTCGACGGCGTGCACGCCGCTGAGCGCCCCTCCGGGCTTTCCCCTGCCCATCGGAGTGCGAACCGCATCTACGATCACTACATCGTCCACTTTGGACTCCTTCCTGAACCGGTGGCCGCGGCCGCCGGTTCACGCGCCGAGGAAGCTCCGCATGATCCGAGCGGTCTCGCCGGGCTGCAGCTCGGGAAAGAAATGGCCGCCCGGGACGGACTCGGAGCGGACGTTCGAGCAGCGCCGCCGCCACTCCTGGCCGACGTCGAAGTGCTTGCGCACCAGCCCTTCCCCGGCCCACAGGGCCAGCGTCGGGCAGTCGACGCTCAGGTGCAGGTCCTCGCGGTCGTGCTCCAGGTCGATCGAGGCGCCGGCCCGGTAGTCCGAGCACGACGCGTGGATCATCTCGGGGTTGTTCCAGCAGCGGCGGTACTCCGCGACCATCTCCGCGTCGTACTGCTCCAGGCCCGACCCGCCGTTGCTGACCAGGCAGTTCTCGAAGTAGTAGTCCGGGTCCCCGCCGATGAGCCGCTCCGGGAACGGCGCCGGCAGCGGCAGGAAGTACCACTGCCAGTACCGCGCGGCGAGCTCACGATTGGTCTCCATGTACATGGCGTAGGTCGGCACGATGTCGAGGACCGACAGCGAGGCGACCCGGTCCGGCCGGTCCAGGGTCAGGCGGTGCGCGACCCGGCCACCACGGTCGTGGCCCGCCACATGAAACCGGTCATGGCCGAGGTGGTCCATGAGCGCGACCTGGTCGGCGGCCATGGCCCGGAAGGAGTAGGTCGAATGGTCGGCGGCGTCGCGGGGCTTCGAGGAGTCCCCGTAGCCCCGCAGGTCCGCGCACACCACCGTGAAGTCGTCCGCCAGCAGCGGAGCCAGCTTCGCCCACTGGGTCAGCGTCTGCGGGTAGCCGTGCAGCAGGATCACCGCCGGCCCGCTTCCGCCCGAAACATAGTTGATCTCGACGTCGCCGACGTCGGCCGTACCTCGCTGAAATCCCTCGAACATCGTCCACCCTCCTCGACCGCGGGAGTCGCCGACCGCCGGCGACGAATGAGATCAGCTCGCCGTGGCGAGATCCGGAAGCTGGACACCCTCCGCCGCGAGCGCCCGGCGCCCCTGCCGGCGGATGAGCTGCCAGGTCTCCTCCAGGTAGCCCACCTTCATGATCAGATCGCGCATGCCCGTGCGCATCTCCTCGGGCATCGGGGTCGCCGGCGTCGGGGTCAGCGTGACGTCCAGGCGCGCGACGTACTCCAGGGTGTGGTGCAGGCCCGCGGCGCGCGCGATCGTGTCGGACACGGTGATCGCCCCGTGCCACGGAATGAGGATCGTCGACTTGTCGCCGAGCGCGGGCGCGATCGCCTCCAGCGTGTCGTCCGGGCTCATCGCGCACTCGTCCTCGAACAGCGTCGCGAGGTTGTGCCAGCACTGCGGCGGGCGCCCGAACGCGGTCTGCGCGGTGATCCAGTGCCCGTGCGAGTGCACGATCGCGTTGACGTCGGGGCGCAGCTGGTAGATTCCACTGTGGAACGTCAGCCCGACGCTGACGTAGCGCCCCGGCGACAGGACCGTCCCGTCGAAGGCCACCTTGACGACGTCGTCGTGGGTGATCTCGGCGAGCGCGCGGTCGAAGGCGTTGCACCAGTAGGCTTCCTCGCCGGGCACGCGGATGCTGACGTGGCCGCCGATCATGTCGCCCATGCCGGAGGCGGCGAGGCCCCGGCAGGCGAGCACGACGTCGTTGCGGATCTCTGCTTCACTCATCTCGATCCCCTTCGGTTCGGGTACCTGTCCAGATTTCAAGAGGCGGGCCGCAGGCCCAGTTCCATCTCGGCGATCAGCGCCCGGTGCAGGTCGTTGCTGCCCTCGACGATCTGCAGCACCTTGGCGTCCCGGAACAGCCGGCCCACCCGGTACTCCGGCGACACCCCGGACGCCCCGTGGATCTGCACCGCGTCGGCGGCCGATCGGAAGGCGACGTCGCTGGCGTACATCTTCGCCATGCTCGTGAGCCGGCGGGCCCGCTCGCCCCGGTCGAGCGCCGCGGCCGCCGCGGTCACCAGCAGCCGGGCCGTCTCGACGCCCACCGCCATGTCGGTGATCTTGGACTGCACGATCTGGAAGTTCGCGATCTCACGGCCGAACGCCTCGCGCACGGTCGCGAACGCCCGGGCGTCGTCCAGGCAGGACTGGGCCACGCCCAGCGCCCGCGCCGCGACTCCCAGCCGCCCCCGCTCCACCGCCGTCATCGCGACGGCGAAGCCGCCGCCCTCCTCGCCGAGCACCGCGTCCGGTCCGACCCGCACGTCCTGCAGGACCAGGTCCCCGCTGCACAGCGGCCGGAATCCCAGCTTGCCGTGGTACGGGGAGACGCTGATCCCGGGGGTGTCGCGCGGGAGCAGGAAGGCGGTCACGCCGCGGTGGCGCTTCGACCGGTCGCCGGTCGCGAACGTGACGAAGAAGTCGGCGATGTCGATGTTGGTGATCCACGCCTTGGCGCCATTGATCACAAACTGGTCGCCGTCCTTGACGTAGCTCGTCGTCATGCCGGCGACGTCGCTTCCCGAGCGCGGCTCGGTGACGCCGGCGGCCCCGAAGAACTTGCCTTCGGCGAGCGGGCGCAGCCAGCGCTCCTTCTGCTCCGGGGTGCCGAAGCGTTCGATGCTGGCCCCCACGAGTCCCGAGGGCATCGAGATCAGGCAGCCCATCGCGTTGCAGACCTTCGAGATCTCCTCGATGACCTGGGCGAAGGTCACGTAGTCCAGCCCCAGGCCGCCGTACTCGGGGGAAACGGCCCCGCCGAAGAAGCCGAGCTCGCCCAGCTTGGCCAGGATGTCGCGGGGCAGCGTCTCCTGCGCGTCGTACTCGGCCACCCTTGGAGCGATTTCCGTGGTGGCGAACTCGCGAGCCAGCGCGACCAGCGCGGAGCTCTCCTGCATGGTGAGTGTCGGCACGTCTACTCCTGGTTGCTCGGGCTGGGGCTGCTCGGACCGGCACTGCCCGCGGATCTGCCGTGATCACCCAGCCGGCCCTGGGTCCAGATGCGGCGCAGGTTCCGGCGGGCGATCCGCCAGCCGTCGGCGGTGCGGACGAGTTCGTCGCGGTACTGGCCGGCGACGATGAAGTTGTCGCCGTCCGGGCGCTCCCGCACGTGCATCGACTGCAGGTAGCACGACGTCCGGGCCCGGTCTCCGGCGAGCTCGACCACGATGTTGGTGATGATGTGCTGCGTCGCCGCAAGCGGTTCGAGCGCGCCGCGGCACAGTGCTTCGATGCGCTCGTACCCGTGCTGCTCGCCGAGCGTCTCGTACACCCCGACCGCGTCGGGGGTGAAGCACGTGCGCAGCAGCTGCCAGTCACGGCTGTCCAGTGCCGTCGCGTAGCGGACGAGCACGTCCTGCACGGCCATCCGGTCGACCAGCAGCGCGAGCTGGTCCGGTTGCGGGGTGGTCATCCGGCTACCTCCGTCCGGTCGTGGTCGGATCGGCTGCCCGCGGACTCACCGAGGAAGGCCGTCACCACATCGGGATGCGACGCCAGCTCGCGGGCCGAGCCGCGCAGTACGATCTCGCCCCGCTCCAGGACGACCGCGTCGGTCGCCACCGGCAGCGCGGCCGCGGCATTCTGCTCGACCATGAGGATCGCGATCCCCCGGGCCGCGATGGCGGCGACCGAGGCCATGATCTGGTCGACCATGGCCGGCGAGAGGCCCATGGACGGCTCGTCCATGAGGATCATCTTCGGATCGGCCATGAGCGCCCGGCCGAACGCGAGCATCTGCTGCTCGCCGCCGCTGAGCAGCCCGGCCCGCTCGTTCCGGCGCTCCCGCAGGACGGGGAACATCTCGAAGCAGCTCGCCAGCGTCGACTCCCGGTTGCGGGCGTCCTTGTTCGCATAGCCGCCGATGAGCAGGTTCTCCTCGACGCTGAGCGGTGCGAAGATCCGCCGGCCCTCGGGCACCATCACCAGACCGGCCCGGGCGATCCTGTGCGACGGGGCCCGGGAGATGTCCTTGCCGTTGAAGACCACGCGGCCCGCGCTGCCCCGGATGAGCCCGGAGATCGCGCGCACGGTCGAGGTCTTGCCCGCGCCGTTCGGCCCGAGCACGACGAAGACCTGTCCCTCTTCCACGGCGAGGTCCACCCGCCGCACCGCCATGATCCCGCCGTAATGGACGCCGAGTTCCTGCACTTCAAGAAACGGCATGGGCTCGCCTTCCGAGATAGGCCTCCTGGACCTCGGGGCGTTGCACCACGGCCGCCGGATCGTCACCGGAGGCGATGAGCTGCCCCGCGTTCATCACGTAGAGGTGGTCGCAGACGCGGGTGATGAGGGGGACGTCGTGCTCGACGAGGATCTGGGTGAGCCCGTCGGCGCTCAGTTCGCGCAGCAGGCTGCCGACCTCGTCGCGCTCCTCGCGCGTCATCCCGGCGGTGGGCTCGTCGAGCATCAGCACACTGGGCTGCGCCGCCAGCGCCCGGGCGATCTCCACCCGTCGCTGCGTGCCGTACGAGAGGTTGAGCGGGAACTCCCGCGCGACCGCGGTCAGGCCGAGTCGCTCGATCGCCTCCGCCGCCGCCCGCGCGCCCTGCTTCTCCACCCGGGCGGTGTGCGCCGGGAAAAGCCAGTTGCGGGCGATGGAACGGCCGGCGAGGCGGGCGTCGGCGCCGAGCTTGACGTTGTCCAGGACCGTCATCTCCGGCAGCAGCCGCACCGTCTGGAACGTGCGGCGCACGCCGAGGCGCGCGACCGCCTCCGGGGTGAGATGCGTGTATGCGTCGCCGCGGAACACGAGCGCGCCGGCGGTCAGCCGGGTCAGCCGCGACATCGCGCCCAGCAGTGTGCTCTTGCCCGAGCCGTTGGGGCCGATCAGCCCGTACAGCCGGCCGGCCTCGAACTCGAGGTCGACCTCGTGCACCGCCTTCGTCCCTCCGAAGTGGACGGAGACCTTCTGCACCGCGAGTAGCGCCTTCATGCCCGCACCTTCTGACGCTCGGCGGCCGCGGAGGCGGCCTGCGCCGCCGCGTCCGGCTCGACGGATTGACGGCGTGAGCGCTGCAGCCGGCGCCATATGCGGCGTCCGACCCCCAGCAGCCCGTCCGGCTCGAACACCATCACCGCGACGACGACGATGCCGAAGACGATCTGCCGCCACCCGCCCTGCAGGACGGTGAACACCATCGGGAACCAGGTGACCAGCACCGCCCCGATGACCGCACCGACCCACGAACGGACCCCGCCGACGACGGCCATGGTCAATGCCGTGATGAGCAGGTCGAAGCCGAACGACTCCGGCGTGATCACCGTGAAGGTGAGCACGTTGGCCGCGCCGGCCACCGCGCCGAGCACCGCGCTCAGCACCATCATGAGGATGCGCAGGCGCCGGGCCTCCAGGCCCATCGCCCGGGTGAGGTTCTCGTCCACCCGCAGCGACGCGAAGGCGCGCCCCAGCGAGCCGCGTTCGAGCTGGCTGATCAGGACCATCGCGACGACGACGAGCCCGACCAGCAGGGGCGTGTCGAACTGGCTCGGGATGCCGAACAGGCCGACGGTGCCCCCGGTGAAGTCACCCCCGTTGGCCGCGAAGATCAGCACGATCTGATCGACGGCGAACGTGGCCATGCCGAGGTAGAGCCCGCGCAGCCGGGTCAACGGCACCGCGAGCGCCCAGCCAATCGCCGCGGCGGTGACCAGGACGACCGCCAGTGTCGCCGGCAGCGGCCAGCCCGAGGTCGCCAGGTTGGCGGCCAGGTAGCCGCCGACGCCGTAGAACGCGATGCTGGCGAAGGAGGAGACGCCGGCCCGCAGCACGACCTGGAAGCTCGCCGCCAGCACCAGGTAGATGAGGGTCTGCTGGATGACCGTGGTATTCGCTTCGTACCAGAGACTCATACCCTGTCGACCTTTGCCCGGCTGAACAGCCCCTGCGGACGGATCAGGAGGATGGCGATGATGATCGCGAAGGAGATGGCGTCGGTGTAGGTGCCCGACGTCGTCACCGTCATGATCACCTCGGAGAACGCGAGGACGTACGCCCCGGCGAGCGTGCCCCACACGCTGCCGACGCCGCCGAGGATCACGCAGGCGAACGCCTTGAGCAGCAGCGTCTCGCCGGTCATCGGGGTGATGCTGCCCAGGTGGGCCATCAGCAGGATTCCGCCGAGCCCGGCCGTCGCCCCGGCGAAGAACAGCGTGAACGCCGTCAGCGCGCGGGGGTTGATCCCCATCAGCCCGCACGTCTCGGGGTCGGCCGCGAGGGCCCGCAGCGCCCGCCCGTTACGCGACTTGCGCACCCACACCGCCAGGCCGACGACCAGGACGATCGCCAGGATGAAGATCGCCAGTCCGTCGTTGGTGAGCGGGACGGCGCCGATCCTGAAGATGCGCGTCTTGAACGAGCCCTCCGCGAGCGAGAAGGGCTGGTCGGACGTCATGCGCTGCGCGATGCTGAGCGGAATGGTGGCCGCGCCGAGGCTGGCGATCAGCATCGCCAGCTCGGCCTTGGCCTCGTCCTGTACCCGGCTTCTGATCGCCCGGAACACCACCACGTCGAGCAGGAGCGACATGGCCCCGCCGACGAGCATCGCGATCACCACGAGCAGGGGGAACGCGAGGTGCCACCGCTCGGTGATCAGGTAGCAGGCGAACGCGGAGAACATGAACACGGCGCCGTGGGCCAGGTTCAGGATGTTCAGCGTTCCCCAGGTCAGACTGAGCCCGAGCGCGAAGAGGACGTAGATACCACCCAGCACCAGGGCGTTGACCAACTGTACAGCCACCGCCGCACTCCTCTCAGCCGGTGACCGGAACCTGGTTGCCGTCTTGCCAGCGGACCATCACGCCGGACGCGACCTGCTGGCCGTCCTTGACCTTCACGTCACCCCGGATGCCGGTGAAGCCCTCGGTGCCGACCTTCTGCAGGGCCGCGGCGACCGCGGCCTTGTCCACCGACTTCGCCTCCGCGAGGCTGCGCGCGGCGAAGAACATGGCGTCGTAGGCGGTCGCGGCCCAGTTGGTCGGGTTGGTGCCGTAGGCGGCGTTGAACGCCTTGACGAAGTCCTCGTTGCCGTTGCCGGTCTGCTGGTAGGTGTAGTTGGTCGCCCAGACCACACCGTTCGCGGCGGCCCCCGCGGCCTTGAGCGCGCCACCGCCGGCCGAGGTCGAGCTGGTGATGAGCCCGGTGTAGCCGGCCTCGGACAGCTGCTTCACGACCGTGGAGTTCTGGCCGGTCTGGACCAGCGCGGCGACGGCGTCGGGCTTCGCGGCCGCGATCTTGCTGACCGTCGCCGCGACGTCGGTCTGCGTGGAGACGACGACGTCGGACGAGACGACGGTGTAGCCGTACTTCGCCGCGTCGTCCTTCGCCTCCTGAGCCATCTGCTGCAGCGACGGCTGGTCCGAGTTGGTCAGGATGGCGAGCGTCTTGACGTTCTTGGACTTGAGGTACTCGAGCGTCAGGTTGTAGTAGTCGCTGAGCACCGGGGTCATCCGGTAGATCGTCGGCCCCGCGATGACGCCGTTGCTGGCGGCCTCGTTGAAGATCGTGGGCTGCTTCGCCTTGGCGAGGATCGGCGCCTCGGCCAGCGCGTCCGCGCCCACCGGGGAGCCGAAGACGATCGGGTACGAGGCCGCGACGGCCTTCGACGCGAAGCTCGCGCCCACGGCCGGCTTGCCGCCGGTGTCGTCGTAGCTGATCTTCAGCGTGGTGTTGCCGAGCAGCTTGGTCTCGTTGATCTTCTTGATCGCGAGGTCGTATCCCTTCTGGATCTCGACGCCCGCGATGCCGGCCGGACCGGTGAGTTCGTTGATCGAGTGCAGCTCGATCGTCGACGGCAGACCCGTCGACGAGCCGGACTCCGCTGCCTTTCCGCAACCGGCGAGCACGAGTGCCGCCGTTGCGATGCCTGCAATGGCCAAATAACGCGCAGATCTGACCACAGTCGGTTCCTCCGCGATCCTCGTGGACACAACGTCTGGAGCTGGGCCGGCAGCGTCTGTCACCGGCCGGAAACCTGCTGGAAACTCTGCGAACCCTAGCAACTATGATTCTGGTTTAGCAATCATCTCGTCCGCGGAATCAGGAAGCTGAGAGCCGATACCAGGCAGGCGTCCAGCTGGCGTAATGGCTGCTGAACAGGCTCCGGCGACGGGCCATCGGAGCGCGCCGGCGGCGCCGAGGCGGTGGCACCGGGGGCCGGTCCGGCACTCCTGGCCGGACCGGGCGGCTCGTCCGGCGCACGGAAACCGCAACCACGCCGGCCCGCCCCAGGCGGGCCCCGGCGTCCCTTGCTAGATCACTTGCTGATGAACTGCCCCACGAGTCGCTGCGCTTCCTCGGTGCTCACCGCGGCCGCGATGGTGGATGCCTCGTCCGCGACGCTGCGCTCACGGGTCACCTCGTAGGACGACCGGATCAGCCGCTTGGCCTGGCCCAGCGCGTGGGCCGGTCCGCTCGCGAGCCGGCCGGCCAGCTCGGCCGCCCGTTCGTGTACGACGTCGTCGTCGACGACCTCGGTGACCAGTCCCCAGTCCAAGGCCTCCTCGGCCGTGAGCACGCGACCGGTGAGCGCCAGGTCCAGCGCCCGCTGCAGGCCGACGGCACGGGGCAGCAGGTAGGAGACGCCGCAGTCGGGTGTCAGGCCGACGCCGGCGTACGCCATCAGGAACTTCGTCGAGCGACCGGCGACCACGATGTCCGCATGCAGCACGAAGGCCAGGCCGGCGCCGGCGACTGCGCCGTGGACGCCGGCGACCACCGGCTTGGGCAGGTCCGCCAGCCGCCCCAGCTCAGACCCGAGGACGCTCGCGAGCTCATGGAGGTAGGCCGACGGCTGCGCCGCGTCAACGAACGAGCGCACGTCCCCACCGGCGCAGAACCGCTTGCCCGCGCCGACGAGCAGGACGGCCTTCACGTCGTCCGCGGCCGCGGCGGTCACCGCCCGGCCCAGCGCCCGGGCCGTGTCGAGGTCGACCGAGTTGGACGCCTCGGGCCGGTTCAGACAGATCCGGCCGACGCCGGCAGCGGCCTCGAACAGCACACCGGGAGCGGTCACGAGATCCGCCGGAAGAGGGCGGCGAGGGCCTGTCCCCCGCCGATGCACATGGTGACCACGCCGAGCTCGAGGTCGCGGCGGACCAGGTCCTTCGCGACCCGCAACGAGAGGATGGCCCCGGTGGCGCCGACCGGGTGGCCCAGCGCGATGGCCCCGCCGTAGGGGTTGGTCTTCTCGGGGTCCAGCTTCGCGTCCCGGATCACGGCCACCGCCTGGGCGGCGAACGCCTCGTTCAGCTCGACCGTGCCGATGTCGCCCGGTGAGGTCCCGGTCTGGGCGAACAGCTTCTGCAGCGCCTGCACCGGGGCGTAGCCCATCAGCTCGGGCTCCATCGCCGCGGTGGCCACCGCCTCGAGCGCGACCAGGCCGGTCAGCCCGCGCTGCGCCGCGACCGACTCCCGGGCCAGCACCACGGCCGCTCCGCCGTCGTTGATGCCCGACGCGTTCCCCGCCGTCACCGTGCCGTCCTTCTCGAACGCCGGCCGCAGGCCCGCCAGCGCCTCCAGCGTCGTATCCGGCCGGGGGTGCTCGTCCTCGCGCACCGTGACCGGCCGGCGGCCGCCCACCTCGACGGGGACGATCTCCTCGGCGAACGCCGCCCTGGCCGCGGCCGAGGCGGCCCGCTGCTGCGACAGCAACGCGAACTCGTCCTGCGCCTGCCGGGACACGTCGTACTTGCGGGCGACGTTCTCGGCGGTCACGCCCATGTGCACGCCGTGGAACGGATCGGTCAGCATCATCACGGTACCGTCGGTGAGGGTCCGGTCACCCAGCTTGTAGCCCGACCGGGCACCGAAGTCGTAGAACGGCATCCGGGACATCGACTCGTCCCCGCCGGCGAGCGCGAAGTCCACGCCGCCCCACCGCATCTGCATGGCCGCGGACCAGATCGCCTGCAGCCCGGACCCGCAGAGCCGGTTCACCGTGTAGGCCGGCGTGCTCTTGGGCAGTCCCGCCGCGATCGCGACACGGCGGGCGTTGTACGCGTCCGGGCCGACCTGACCGATGCAGCCCATCACCACCTCGTCGACGTCCGCCGGCGCGACGCCTGCGCGCTCCAGCGCGGCTCGCGCCGCCGCCGCGCCCAGCTCGTGCGCCGGGACGTCCTTGAGGACGCCGCCGAAGCTGCCGACGGGCGTCCGCGCACCGTCCAGCAGCACGATTCTGTCCTGATTGTCCATGCCCACCCCTTTCACCGGATCTCGCGCCTCCGATGCTAGGACTTCCTACGTCCTTCGATCGCCAGGGCCGTGGACTTCGTGACAAAGTCGACCGGTCGGCAAGGGCGGCGCGGCGACCCGCCGCGCCTGCGGACGTCGGCCCGCGCGTCAGAAGTCGCCCGCGCTCCGGCGCATCTCGGTGAGCACCGCAACCAGCAGCGTCACCGCGGCCGGCGAGATCCCGGGCGCGGAGAACACCTCCTCGTTGAGTTCCTGGGTCGCCTTGACCGCGAGCTCGCGGCCGGGGTCGAGGAGTTCGACGAGGGTGGCGCGCCGGTCGGTCGGGTGCGAGGTCCGGCGGACGAGTCCGGCCGCCTCCAGGCGGTCGACGGCATTGGTGACGCTGGTGGGGTGCACCTGCAGGCGCGCGCCGATGGTGGCCATCGGCAGCGCGCCGGTGCGGCTGAAGTGCAGCAGCATGAGCGCTTCGTAGCGGGCGAAGGTGACACCGTGGCGCCGGAGGACCGTCTCGACGCGGGCGAGCACGATCTGCTGGGCGCGCATGAGCGAGGTGACGGCCGCCATTCCGGCCGCGGCGTCGATCCAGCCGTGGGCGATCCATTGGCGGCGCGCCTCGGCAATGGGGTCCATTGGCAGGCGGTCGGGAGTGGACACGGGAGCAATCCTAAAGGTCGTCACATTCCGTGGACATCACATAGTTGGGCATCCTACTATTTTTTCAGCCCGCATCACCGGAACACCGGTCCAGGAGTGCCATGACTCAGCCCAAGCCGTCCGCCACCTCCTCCAAGCTGCACGTGCCGGTGCACCCAGTGCGCTTCGTAACCGCGGCCAGCCTGTTCGACGGGCACGACGCCGCGATCACGATCATGCGGCGGCTGCTGCAGAGCCAGGGCGCGGAGGTCGTCCACCTCGGCCATGACCGCAGCGTCGACGAGGTGGTCAACGCGGCCCTCCAGGAGGACGCCAACGGCGTGGCCGTCTCCTCCTACCAGGGCGGCCACGTCGAGTACTTCAGCTACCTCGTCGAGCGGCTCGCCGAGCGCGGCGCCGGGCACGTGAAGGTGTTCGGCGGCGGCGGCGGGACGATCGTCCCCGCCGAGATCGACCTGCTGGCCTCGCGCAACGTGCGGATCTTCAGCCCGCAGGACGGCCAGCGCCTCGGCCTGCCCGGCATGATCAACGAGCTGATCCGCGACTGCGACGTCGACCTGGCCGCCGACGGGCCCGCCGTCGACGCGCTGCTGTCCGGCGACGAGGCGGCCCTCGCCCGGGCGATCACCGTACTGTCGGCCGGCGCCGACGACGCCCTGGCGGATGCGGTGCGCCGCGCCGCGGCCGCGCGCACCGTGCCGGTCCTGGGCATCACGGGCACCGGCGGGGCGGGCAAGTCGTCGCTGACCGACGAGCTGGTCCGCCGGCTGCGCCGCGACAGCGAGGACAAGGTGCGGGTGGCCGTCCTCGCGGTCGACCCCACCCGCCGCCGCGGCGGCGCGCTGCTGGGCGACCGCATCCGGATGAACAGCATCGCCCCCGGCGTGGTCTTCTTCCGGTCCCTGGCCACCCGCACGCCGGGCACCGAGCTGCCCGAGCACCTCGACGACGTCATCGCCGCCTGCAAGGCCGCGGGCTACGACCTGGTCGTCGTCGAGACCCCCGGCATCGGGCAGGGCGACGCGGCGATCGTGCCGTTCGTCGACGTGTCGCTGTACGTGATGACGCCCGAGTTCGGCGCGCCCAGCCAGCTCGAAAAGATCGACATGCTGGACCTGACCGACGCGGTGGCCATCAACAAGTTCGAGCGCCGGGGCGCCGAGGACGCGCGCCGCGACGTGGCCCGCCAGCTCGTGCGCAACCGCGAGGCGTTCGGCACCCCGTGGCAGGACATGCCGGTCTTCGGCACCAGCGCGGCCCGCTTCGACGACGACGGCGTGACCGCGCTGTATCAGTACCTCAAGGGACTGCTCGCCCCGCACGGCCTGCCCGCCTTCCCGGGCGTGCTGCCCGCCGTCGCCGGCCGCACCTCCACCGGGCTGTCGTCGGTGCTGCCGACGGGCCGGGAGCGGTACCTGGCCGAGATCGCCGAGACGGTACGCCAGTACCACGCCACCACCGCCGAGCAGGTGGACCTCGCGCGCCGCCGCCAGCACCTCGCCGCCACCCGGGACCTGCTGGCCACGCACGAGCCCGAGGCGGCGAAGGCGGTCGAGGCGCTGCTGGAGCGCACCGAAGCCGACCTGCGCGGCGACGTCCGCGAGCTGCTGGCGCAGTGGCCGGCGACGCGGGCCCGGTACGAGGGCGACGAGCAGGTGTACACCGTGCGCGGCAAGGAGATCCGCACGCCGCTGACCCGCACCACCCTGTCCGGCACGACGCTGCCCCGGGTCGCCCTGCCCCGCTCCGCCGACGACGGCGAGATGCTGCGCTTCCTGCGCAGCGAGAACCTGCCCGGGTACTTCCCGTTCACCGCCGGCGTCTTCCCGTTCAAGCGGACCGAGGAGGCCCCGGCGCGGATGTTCGCCGGCGAGGGCGACGCGTTCCGCACCAACCGCCGCTTCCACCTGCTCAGCGAGGGACAGCCGGCCACCCGGCTGTCCACGGCGTTCGACTCGGTGACGCTGTACGGGCGCAACCCGGACCGCCGCCCGGACATCTACGGCAAGGTCGGCACCTCCGGGGTGTCGATCGCGACCGTCGACGACATGCGCGAGCTCTACAGCGGATTCGACCTGTGCGCGCCCACCACCTCGGTCTCGATGACCATCAACGGGCCCGCCCCGGCGATCCTGGCGATGTTCTTCAACGCCGCGATCGACCAGCAGGTCGACGCGTTCGCCGCCGAGCAGGGCCGGCAGCCCGGCGACGCCGAGCGGCGCGAGATCGCGGCGCGGACGCTGGCCACGGTGCGCGGCACCGTGCAGGCCGACATCCTCAAGGAGGACCAGGGCCAGAACACCTGCATCTTCTCCACCGAGTTCGCGCTGCGCTGCATGGCCGACATCCAGGAGTGGTTCATCGCCCAGCAGGTGCGCAACTTCTACTCGGTGTCCATCAGCGGCTACCACATCGCGGAGGCCGGGGCCAACCCGATCAGCCAGCTCGCGTTCACCCTCGCCAACGGGTTCACCTACGTCGAGGCGTACCTCGCGCGGGGCATGAAGATCGACGACTTCGCGCCCAACCTCTCGTTCTTCTTCTCCAACGGCATGGACGCCGAGTACACCGTCATCGGCCGGGTCGCCCGCCGGATCTGGGCCACCGCCATGCGCGACAAGTACGGCGCCGGCGAGCGGGCCCAGAAGCTCAAGTACCACGTCCAGACCTCGGGCCGGTCGCTGCACGCGCAGGAGATGGACTTCAACGACATCCGCACCACGCTGCAGGCCCTGTGCGCCATCTACGACAACGCCAACAGCCTGCACACCAACGCCTACGACGAGGCGGTCACCACCCCGAGCGCGCAGTCGGTCCGCCGGGCCCTCGCGATCCAGATGATCATCGACGCCGAGTGGGGACTGTCCGACAACGAGAACCCGCTCCAGGGCTCGTACATCGTCGAACAGCTCACCGACCTGGTCGAAGAGGCCGTGCTCGCCGAGTTCGACCGCCTCGCCGATCGCGGCGGCGTCCTCGGCGCGATGGAGACCGGCTACCAGCGCGGCCGTATCCAGGACGAGTCGATGGTGTACGAGCACCGCAAGCACGACGGGTCGCTGCCCATCATCGGGGTCAACACGTTCCTGGCCGAGGGCGCGGCCAAGCCCGTCCAGTCCCTCGAGCTGGCCCGCGGCACCGAGGCCGAGAAGCAGTCGCAGCTCGACCGGCTGGCCGACTTCCACGCCCGGCACGCCGACGCCGCGCCCGCCGCCCTCGAACGGCTCAAGGCGGCCGCCACCGGCGGCGGCAACGTGTTCGACGCGCTCATGGACGCCGTGCGCTGCTGCTCGCTCGGCCAGATCAGCGCGGCGTTCTTCGAGGTCGGCGGCCAGTACCGGCGAAACGTCTGACAACAACCCAGCTACGCACAATATCGATCGGGAGCATTGGCATGAAGAACATAGGGGTTGTCGGCTGCGGCCTCATGGGCGCCGGCATAGCCGAGGTGGCCGCACGGGCGGACCTGGACGTGCTCGTCGTCGAGTCGAGCCCGGAAGCGGCCGCGGCCGGGCGTGAGCGCCTGGCCGCGTCATTGCGCCGCGCGGAAGCGAAGGGCAAGATCGCCGATGCCGCGGCGGTGCTCGACCGGGTACGCGTCATCACGGAGCTTGACGCCCTGGCCGATCGGGAGATCGTCATCGAGGCGATCGTGGAGGACGAGGGCGCGAAGGTCCGGCTCTTCTCGGCGCTGGACGCGATCGTGACGTCCCCCGACGCGATCTTCGCCTCCAACACCTCCTCGATCCCCGTCACCAGGCTCGCGGTGGCCACCTCGCGCCC
Source organism: Dactylosporangium sp. CA-139066 (assembly GCF_050936175.1). Classification (NCBI taxonomy): domain Bacteria; kingdom Bacillati; phylum Actinomycetota; class Actinomycetes; order Micromonosporales; family Micromonosporaceae; genus Dactylosporangium; species Dactylosporangium sp. CA-139066. Next base: position 6,528,709 of record NZ_JBNJNH010000001.1, read on the forward strand.
CAGCCACGTCGTCGGCCTGCACTTCTTCAACCCGGTTCCGGTGCTCTCGCTCGTCGAGCTGGCACCGACCCTGCTCACCGATCCGGACGTGGCCGAGCGCGCCCGCACGTTCGCGCGTGACACCCTCGGCAAGCACGTCATCGAGTCCAAGGACCGGTCCGGTTTTGTCGTGAACGCGTTGCTGGTCCCGTTCCTGCTGTCCGCGATCCGCATGGTCGAGTCCGGCTTCGCCACCGCCGAGGACATCGACGAGGGAATGGTGCGCGGCTGCGCCCACCCGCAGGGCCCCCTGGCCCTGGTCGACCTCATCGGCCTGGACACCACGAAGGCCGTCGCCGAGTCGCTGTACGAGGAGTTCAAGGAGCCGCTGTACGCCCCGCCGCCGCTGCTGTCCCGGATGGTCGAGGCCGGCCTGCTGGGCCGCAAGTCCGGCCGCGGCTTCTACCGCTATGAGCGGAACCGCGCGTGAGCGCGCCCGGCTTCGGCCTGTTCCAGCTGCCGGAGGAGCACCAGGACCTGCGCGCCGCGGTCCGCGCGGTGGCGGAGAACAAGATCGCGCCGTACGCGTCCGACGTGGACGAGCGGTCCCGGTTCCCGATCGAGGCCTATGACGCCTTGCGGGCGGCCGACTTCCACGCCCCGCACATCGCCGAGGAGTACGACGGCGTCGGCGCCGACGCGCTGGCGACCTGCATCGTCATCGAGGAGGTCGCCCGGGCGTGCGCGTCCACCTCGCTCATCCCGGCGGTGAACAAGCTCGGGACGATGCCGCTGATCCTGGCCGGCTCGGACGAGGTCAAGCGCCGCTACCTGCCGCCGGTGGCCCGCGGCGAGGCGCTGTTCTCCTACGGCCTGTCGGAGCGGGAGGCCGGCTCGGACACCGCGAGCATGCGCACGCGTGCGGTCGCCGACGGCGACGAGTGGGTCCTGACCGGCCAGAAGAGCTGGATCACCAACGCCGGGGTCTCCAAGTACTACACGGTGCTGGCCGTCACCGATCCGGACGGGCAGCGCGGCCGCAACGTCACCGCGTTCGTCGTCGAGGACGGGGACGCCGGCTTCTCGTGCGGCGAGCCGGAGCGCAAGCTGGGCATCAAGGGTTCGCCCACCCGGGAACTGTTCTTCGACAACGTCCGCATCGGCGACGACCGTCGCGTCGGCGCGGTCGGGGACGGCCTGAAAATCGCGCTCCGGACCCTCGACCACACCCGCGTCACCATCGGTGCGCAGGCGATCGGCATCGCCCAGGGCGCCCTGGACTACGCCGTCAACTACGTCAAGGAACGCCGGCAGTTCGGCAAGGCGATCGCGGAGTTCCAGGGCATCCAGTTCATGCTCGCGGACATGGCCATGACCCTCGAAGCGGCACGGCTGATGGTGTACGCCGCCGCCGCAAGGTCCGAGCGGGCCGACGCCGACCTGTCGTTCTTCGGTGCGGCCGCCAAGTGCTACGCCTCCGACGTCGCCATGCGGATCACCACCGACGCGGTCCAGCTGCTCGGCGGTTACGGCTACGTCAAGGACTACCCGCTCGAACGAATGATGCGGGACGCCAAGATCACCCAGATCTACGAGGGCACGAACCAGGTCCAGCGCATCGTCATGGCCAGGCAGCTGCTGAAGGGCTGAGCCCAGGTCAGAGGAGCTGATTCAAGAAGCGTTCCGGATCCGGGTGCCGACAGCGGTGGGCATGGACATCCGGGAATCGCTGCGGTCGGCGCGGCATTCGAGATCGGCGTCAATCTCACGCCGCGGCTCCGGACGTTCGTGCCGGTGTGCGCGGCCAGCATTCGGGTATCCGCGGCCCGCTCGACACAGATGCCGGATCGAGGAATGGGCGTAGGCTCGAGCACGGAACCGGTCCGCACCACCCTGACATCAGCGCCTCGACCCGGATTCTTTCCGGGTTCCGACAGAACGGTCGACCATGGTCACCAACGATCGACGCGACACATTCACCGCGTTCGGCCCCTCCGCTCAGCCGCGGCTGGCGCTGGCGCCCGGGCGCGCCCCCCGCGCCGTGCTCAACGGGGGATGGTGGCCGCATTCCTGGGATCCGGCGACCGAACTTCCCGGGCTGGTCGCCGAAGTGGTCGAACGCTACGGACCCATCCGCCGGCTGATGCTCAGCAGCCACACCTGGGATCCGTGTTTCGACCGGTTCCTGGTGGCAACCGGCACCGTGCATATCCGGTGGTTCAGCAGCGCCGACCCGGGGCTGCTCGCCATCATCACTGAGGCCGGTGACCAGATCAACCTGCTCATCGTCCCGCCCGACACCCCCGCCACCGCCGCTCGGGCGGCCCTTAACAAGGCCGCCGATCCGACCAACGCCCTGCACGCCACGGCGATCCTCGCGACGGCGCTGCCCCCGCGACAGCGGGCCGCCGAGGCCGGCGCCGGCCACCCCAACAACGAGACGCTTTGACGGACGGCACGCCATCCGCGCCATGCTTCCGGCAAAGGTCGAGCGAGGCGGCATCAACGTCGATCGATAAGCTGGGTGGTCGGTGCGCGGCGCGGGCCGGACGGCCGCATGGCGGCGCGGCCGAGGCGCAGCAGCAGGTACGGATAGCCGACGCAACCGATCATGATCTGGACCGCCTGCCGCGTGGCGACGACCTCGACGGCCGCGCTCAGGGGCAGGACCGAGACGCCGGCGGCGGTTGCGGTCAGCCAGCCGGCGGAGAGTGCCTCGCCCGCCCGCAACCAATCCTCCGGCTCGTCGGCATGGCCGTAGAGCAGCGCGAACGTAGCTGCCCGATGCTCGGCGAGGACCACCGGCCCGACGGGGGCCGAACGATCCCCGGCCCCGGCCTCCCGGAGCTTGACGCCGGCGGCGACCCGGGCGAGCTCGAGGACCTCGTCCGGGTAGAGCACGTGTAGCGAAATCTCCTCGGCCCGCACCGCGGAGGTGATGGCCCTGAGCTGCGCGACCGCGACCGGAGCGCCGGTGACCGGCGCCCGGTCGGTGCGGCGCAGGGGGATGCTGCCCATCAGCGGTGCCTCAGCCGTCTCGGCCGTCGAGCGCTCCTCGAGCCGCAGCGACGCGAGCCGGTCCGGGTCGGCCGGGTCTGGTCGGCGGTCCGTTGTGAGCCGCCAGCCCTCGGCCTCGAGCGCGATCCGGGCGTGGTGCAGGGCCGCTCCGCAACTGATGATCGCCAGACGGCCCTCGATGTCGACGTCGTCGACGATGCGGCCCCGTTCCAGGTACAGGGCCAGGGTGTTTCCGGTCAGCCGCCACCGCCACGGCTGGCTGTCGAGGACCGAAGGCGCGAACCCGGCCGCATTGGCGGCGGCCAGGAGCGCGTGCACCACCGCCTGGACCCCGATCGGATGGATCGTCGCACCGACCGGCATCGCACCGACCGGCTTCCCGTTGGCCGGGCCGGTTGCATCGTGTCGACGATCTGGCCTGGGCTTGAACTGTGCGACCTGCATCGGGTCGAACCTCCGGACCGGCGCCGAAACACGGCGGGTAGAGGCGAGAAGGAGTAGTCGCCCGGGCCACGTGCGGCCGCATGAGAACGGGCCGCACTGCGAGTCTACGCCAGTTCCCCTGAGACACCCATGACGGCCATCACCCACGGCCTTGCGGCGTGCCGACTCGACGCACGGACGTGGATCTGCGGCCGTCGACCGATCCGTTCAGCGCTGAGCGCCGTTCAGGCCCGGACGCGGCACCGTTGTCAGCCGCAGGGCGTCGGGCAGTTCCTCGATCTCAAAGCCTTCGGCCTGGCCGTTGTCGGGCAGCATGGCATCGTAGAGTTCTCGGTTGCTGATCTCGATCGTCCCGCCGGCGCGGGCGATGAGCACGCTGAGCACCGCGCGCAGGTTGACGTCACTGAGATAACGCACGCAATACCGCCTCAGCAGAAATCTTCGGTGCCGGGCGGTACCTGGTGTGCCGTCCTGCGCCGATTCTAGCCCCGATCACGCCGATTGTTACTCCGTCATCTCCGGGCCGCCGTGTGCGCCGGCCGAGCCGCGCCGGCTGCGGCTCAGGCGTTGAGGTACGCCAGGACGGCGAGGACGCGGCGGTTGTCGTCGTCGGACGGTCGCATGTTCAGCTTGGCGAGAATGTTGTTGATGTGCTTGCTCACCGCCTTCTCCGTGATGCGTAGCTGGGTCGCGATGGCGGCGTTGGAACGGCCTTCGGCCATCCGGCCGAGCACCTCACGTTCCCGGGCGGTGAGTACGGCCAGTGGCTCTCGGCGGGCGAGGAGTTGCGAGATCACCGCAGGGTCCATTGCGGTACCGCCCGCGGCGACGCGCTGAACCGCGTCCACGAACTCCTCGACGTTGGACACCCGGTCCTTGAGCAGGTAGCCGACGCCACCGTGGGGCGTGCTGAGCAGTTCGCGCGCGTAGAGAGGCTCGACGTGCTGGGAGAGCATGAGGACCGGCAGCCCCGGCACGCGGTTTCGGGCCGCGATCGCGGCTTGCAGTCCCTCGTCGGTGAACGTCGGTGGTAGGCGGACGTCGATCACCGCCACCTGCGGATTGTGCGTCAGCAGGGCGGGCAGCAGGGCGGGGCCGTTGTCGACCGTCGCGACGACGTCGAAGTCGAACGCCGTCAGCAGCCTGGTCAGTCCGTCCCGAAGGAGGGCGTGGTCCTCGGCGATGACAACGCGCACGGCACCTCCATGGTGATGACGGTGGGCCCTCCGACGGGGCTCGACAGCACGATCGTGCCATCGAACGCGGCGAGGCGGCGCTGGATACCGCGCAGGCCGGTCCCGGCGGTGGGGTCGGCGCCTCCGGCGCCGTCGTCGGCCACCACGATCCTCAACGCGCCGTCGGCATGATGTAGCGACACCGATCCGGCGCGGGCGCGGCTGTACCGGACCATGTTGGTCAGCGCCTCGGCGATGGCGAAGTACGCCGCGGACTCCACCGGAGTGTCGGGCCGGCCCGGCAGGTCAACATCGACGGCGATCGGGACGGGCAGGCTGAGCGCCAGCGCGCGGACGGCGCCGCCGAGCCCGCGTTCGGCGAGCACCGGTGGATGGATGCCGCGGACGAGGTGCCGCAACTCGTCCAGCGCCGTACCGCTGGACTCCCGAGCTTCGGCCAGCAACTTGTGGGCCTCGGCCGGCTTGCGGTCGATGAGGGTGTCGGCCAGCCCGATCATCATGCTCAGCGAGACGAGCCGGGCCTGGACGCCATCGTGCAGGTCACGTTCGATACGCCGCAACTCGGCCGCCTGGGCGTCCACCGTGTCGGCCCGCGTCACCGTGAGCTGCGTAACGCGCAGCCGGAGCTCAGCGGCCCTGGTCGGGGCGAGGAAGAGCTTGGCGAAATGGGCATCGACCCGGCGCAGCCACGGCGCAGCCAACAGCCCGGCGGCGAGGATGACGACGCCCTGCGGCAGGCAGAGGACTGCGGTGGGCCACGTGTCGATCGACCAGGCGGCGCCGTAGCCGTACCAGCCGGTGCCGAGCCAGATCCACACCGGCGTCAGCGACACACCCGCGAGCCCGTACAGCGGCACGAGCACACCGATCGCGCCGAGCGCGGACCCGACGATCGCGCCGGGTGCGAGCCACGCGAGGTCGCGCCAGGTGGCCGCGTCGGTCACGGTCCAGCGGAAGCGCTGCCAACCACCCGCGACGGCCCCCTCGGGGGCCGGATGGTAGGGGCGGGTCACCAGGACGCCGGTCCGGGACGCGCGGCGGCGCTCCAGGTCGGTGCGCATCCGGACCAGCGTCATCGTCCACGGCACCAGCGCCAGGCCGAGGAACGGCACGGGCGCCAAGGCCAGCACGACGACCGAGACGAGCAGCAGCGGAATGTTGGTGAACGCCAGCCCGACGGCGGCCAGGCCGTCCAGCCCACCACGCACGCCGCGGCGGGCCCATCCACCCGCCCGCGCACCGGTCTCAGCCATGTCCACGGCTCCTATAGTGCCCGCCGGCACCCGGTCGGATGGTGGTGCCAGCACCACCGGGCCGCACGACCTAGCGCTCCTGACGATCCGCGTCGCGGACGGTGTGATGGAAGCATGACGAGCACCACGGTACCGACGACCACGTCGGCGCGATCCCGGATGACATCCGGCAGTGACTTCGCGGCCCTGTCCCGCCGGATCAGCGCCGAGGGACTGATGCAGCGTCGGCCCGCCTACTACCTCGTCCGGCTGAGTGTGGTCACGCTCATGCTGCTCGGCGGCTGGAGCGCCTTCTTCCTCGTCGGACCGTCATGGTGGCAGCTGCTCACGGCCTCGTTCCTCGCCGTGACGTTCACCCAGGTCGCGCTCGTCGCCCATGACCTCGCGCACCGGCAGGTGTTCCGCACCAAACGCCCCGGCGAGGTCGCCGGACGCATCGCCGGGAACCTCGTCATCGGGATGAGCTACGGCTGGTGGATGGACAAGCACACCCGGCACCACAACAACCCCAACCACGACGACCTCGACCCCGACGTCGCGCCGGAAGTGCTCGTCTGGGCCACCCGGTCGGCGCTCGGCCGGCGAGGGTTGAAGGGCTTCATCACCCGCCACCAGGCCGCGCTGTTCTTCCCGCTACTGACCCTGCTCGCCGTCGACCTCAAGGTATCGAGCGTGAAGGCGCTGCGCAACGGCACAGCGAAGCGGCCGCGCCTGGAAGGCAGCCTGCTGGTCCTGCATGCCGTCGGCTACCTGTCTGCGCTGTTCATCGTCCTGTCGCCGCTCCAGGCGCTCACCTTCCTGCTGGTCCACCAGGCGCTGTTCGGTGTCTACCTCGGCATGACCTTCGCCCCCAACCACAAGGGTATGCCGCACCCGACCGGCGACGAGGACTACCTGCGCAAGCAGGTCCTCACCTCCCGCAACGTCCGCGGCGGCCGGCTCACCGACGCGGCACTCGGCGGCCTGAACTACCAGATCGAGCACCACCTGTTCCCGGGCATGCCGACCCCCAATCTGCGCAAGGCGCAGCCGATCGTCCAGGCATACTGCGCCGAGATCGGCGTGGCCTACGAACAGACCGGCCTCATCGCGTCGTACCGTCAGGCCCTGCGCTATCTGCACGACGTCGGCGCGCCCGCCCGTGCCGAACACGCGGCACGGCCGGAGATGCAACGACCAGCGTCCGACCGGTAGGCGCGGCCGCCGCATGCTCCGGCCGTTGGCTGCCGACCGGCCGCGGGCGTACAGCGCCGATTCCGACATGCTGCGCCGCGGGGGCGCCGCGACAACGCTGGTTGCTTCATCGTCCGACGCGCCCCCGACGCGCCCGCCGCGGCATGCTCGAAGAAGGAACGTACTCATGACCATCGGTCACGCAGGGACCGCGCAGATCCTGCTCGTCGAAGACGACCTCGGCGACGAACTCATGGCCCGGGAGGCGTTCGGCGACGACGCCCAGGACAGCCGAATCCACGTCGCCCGCGACGGCGAGCAGGCCCTCGACTTCCTCTACCAGCGCGGCACCTACGTCCAGGAACCCCGGCCGGACTTCATTCTGCTCGACCTCAACCTGGCCCGCGTCGATGGACGCCAGGTCCTTCGCATCATCAAGGCCGACCCCGCCGTGGCCAGCATCCCCGTCGTCATCCTCACCACCTCCGCCGCGATCGAGGACGTCACCGCCTGCTACGACGCGCACAGCAACGCCTACGTCACGAAACCGGCCGGTTATCAGGAGTTCGTCGACGTGGTCCGGCAGATCAACCAGTTCTGGTTCGACCGTGCGCCTGCCGGGACCAGCCGCAACCTGATCCCGCCGATCGGTCGCGAGCCAGGTCCCCTTCGCGATCCGCGCCGGGGCCAGGGCCGCCGGGTAAGGTCCCCCGCACCGGGCTCGGGCTGGCCGAGCCGGGCCCGCGTAGTGTCCTGCTCCCGCGACCCGCACCGCTGAGGGCGGCGCCGGCGTGGCGGCAAGGTCCGTGCACACGCACGTAGCGCAGGCGGCAAGACCGTCGCGGACAACGGCAGCGGCGTTGTTGACGAGCACGTCGAGCCGGCAATCGCGGAGCGTGACGATCGAGGCCGGGTCCACGTTGTGAGCCGGTGCTTCCAGGAGACCGCGCCGCGTGTCGTTGTAGCAGTGGCGGTGCTTCCACGTACTGCCAAAGCCCTCCCAGCGTCCGCGCAGCCTCGCGGGCCCCGGCTGCGTCGTACCGTCGGAAACATGGACAGCCGAGCCGAGGTCCGTGACTTCCTCACCACCCGCCGCGCCCGCATCACGCCCGACTGCACCGCGCTGCCGGCCGTGGGCGGACAGCGCCGGGTCGCCGGGCTGCGCCGGGAGGAAGTCGCGCTGCTGGACGGGGTCAGCGCGTCATCTGGTGCCCGCCCGGCGTCAAGCACTGGCACGGCGCATCCCCGACCTCGCCCATGACCCACCTCGCCCTCACCGTCATCCGCGACGGCCAGGCCGTGCAATGGCTGGAACACTTCACCGACGAGCAATACGACCCGCAAGGAGACCAGCGATGACCACGATCCCGCAGCTGGCGCTGAACAACGGCGTCGCCATGCCCGCGCTCGGGTTCGGCGTCTTCCAGACCCCGCCCGACGAGACCCGCGCCGCGGTCGCCACCGCCCTCGAGACCGGCTACCGGCACATCGACACAGCCGCCGCCTACGGCAACGAACGCCAAGTCGGCGAGGCCATTGCCGCGTCCGGCGTCGGCCGGACCGACATCTTCGTCGAAACCAAGATCTGGATCAGCGACCACGGCTACGACCAGACGCTGCACGGCTTCGACAACCAGAAATTCGGCGCCGAGCACGGCATCCTCACCCAGGCATGGGCGCCGATCGGCCGCATCACCTTCTACCGCGACAGCGGCCACCGCAGCACCCTCGACGACCCCGCCATCGGCGAGATCGCCCGCACCCACGGCAAGACCCCGGCCCAGGTCATGCTGCGCTGGCACACACAGCAGGGACGCTCGGCCATCCCGAAGTCCGTGCGCCCGCAGCGCATCGCCGAAAACTTCGACATCTTCGACTTCGAGCTCACCGCTGAGCAGCTGGCCGCGATAGACGCCCTGGACACCGGCAAACGCGGCGGTCCAGAACCGGCCGACATCACCCTGGCCAACTTCGGCCGGCCGATCCCCGAAGCCTGAACCCACAGCGGCAACCTGGCTGACCTCATCGCCGGACGTGTGCCGTCGACTGCGAGGACATCGCCAGCCTCATCCCGCCGTCCCCGGCAATGGCGGCCCGCAGGGGTGACGTAAGCGCTACGGTGTGGTGAGATCCTGCAGCGCGTTGACGATGCGCAGTACCGTGCGGACCAATCCCTGCGCGTTGCTCACCGCCAGGGTGACGCCGACGTCGTGGGCCTCGCTGCGCGCCTGGTACAGCAAAGCGATTCCATCGGCCGACATCAGGCACCGCTCAGCCACATCGATCTCGATACCGCTGGCCCTCGGCGGATGCAGCAGCTGGGCAACGGCGGCGCCGAACCGCTCTCGTCCGGCCAGATCCAGCACGCCAGCCAGCACCAGTACCGCAGCGTCGCCACGATTTTCGATGCGGTACTGCAGCGTCTGTTGCCGTGGGCCGCGCACCGCCGGACGTGGTCTGTGACGTTCAGCCGGATGCATTGCTGTGAGCACCTCCCAAAAGCATGCTCCTGTTCCACAGATTTCCCAGTCATCGGCGGGATCGGCTGTCGCTCGACGTCATAATGTTTGCTTGTTCCCGCACGGTGGTAGTGCCAGGGCGTCTGCCGCATCTTGTCGGCAGACATCCCCACTACGTCGGGAACTCATGACCTGGATCGATGTGCACCTAAACCTGCCGGACGGTTCGCGTGTCACGGCGGTGGCGCGGCAGCGGATCGTCGCCGCGCTGCGGATGCGGGGCTTCCGGCACCCGGACTGGCTGGACGAAGCGGCGCTCATCGTGACCGAACTGGTCCTCAACGCGGTGCAGCACGCCGGTGGCTGCACCGCCGTGGTGGTGAGCGACATCGACGCGGCCGTCACGGTCGCCGTGTTCGACCACTCACCGCTCCCACCACGGCGACGCGAACCCGGTCTGTACGGCGTCAGCGGACTGCACCTCGCCGCATCGTTCGGCACCGCCTGGGGAACGATCCGACGCGTGGACGGCAAGCAGGTCTGGATCCGGCTTCGCACCCATCCATGACCCGCCCGGACGTGTGCGCCCACTGCGGGTTCGCCTCGGTGCCGCGGTGCACCCGGAGCCGTTACCCGGCTTGACCGGCGCTCGGCGGCTGGGCCAGCAGCACGTCGAGCTCCATCCCGACCTGCCGGTCGAGTGACGTGAAAATGTCGTCCGGTTCGGCGCCCTCCGTCGAGTGTGCGCGACGGGCGCTGCGGCGTTCGGCGCCCCGGCGGGCGGCGATCGCGAAGACCCACGCGACGGCGTCGGTCTCGCGCCCGGGCCAGCGCGACGCGAGCCACCAGACCTCGACGAACGTCGCGTTCGCGACGGCCAGGACGTCGGCCGGCTCCAGCGGTACGGCGGCCAGGCGGTCGAGCAGGCGCGGGCGGAGTCGTGCGTGCAGGCTGGCGAAGGCGACCTGGTCGGCGCTCGAGATGCGCAGGAGAAGCGCCGCGACCTCGCCTTTGCTGACGCGGTTCGTGTGCCGTAGTCGGAACATCGTCATCCTCCCTGGGCTATGGGCGTGGACGGACGACTCACGCCAGCCGGCGGGCGTGCTGCAGAGTGGCGAGCAGCGCCAGGGTGGACTCGGCGCCCTGATTGGTGTTGTAGCCGCCGGCGGTGAGGCCGTCGTAGCCGCCGCCGCTGTCGGGGTCACGCAGGCTCACACCGGCGTCGTTGTCACCCATGAACCAGTCCACCGCCGAGGTGAGTCCGGCCCGGAAACGTTCGTCGCCGGTCGCGTCGAGAGCGCGGGCGCACGCCTCGCCGATCGCGGCCGCCTCGATCGGTTGCTGGTCGAAGGCCGGTGGCCGCTCGCCGGGCCGGCGGCCGCCGACAGGCGTACAGGACAGGTGCCCGTCGTGCGACTCGGTGTCGAGCAGCCAGCGCAGCAGGCTGGTGCCGTCGTCGATCAGGTCGGGCCGTTCGAGCCGCCGGCCCGCGGCGATCAGGGCCTCCGCGAGGAGGGCGTTGGCGTACGTGAGCGCCGGTTCCGGCCACGGCCAGTGGGGATCCCGCCTGGGCCGGCCGATAGTCGTGGCCGCGTCGATGAGCAGCAGGCGCGCCCCGGCGTGATCCGGTTGGGTGGCGAGCATCTCGGCGGCGCCGAGCGCGGCGTAGGCCATGGACCGCCGCGAGCGGGACCGAAGGCGGACCGCCGCCGCGAACATGACCGCCGCCCGCTGCCGGACTACGAGCAGCGGGCTGAGGGTCGCGGCGGTGCCGGCGGCCCACACGGCCCGGCCCCACCAGTCACCGACGGTGGCCTCGTCGCGCCAGCGCCGGTCGTATCCGAGGCGGTTGCGAAACGCTCCGTCGCGGGCCTGCGCGCCGATGAGAAAGGCGAGGTAGCGCTCCTGCAGCCGCAGCAGCGCCGCCGGCGGGTCCGGTTCCCGGCACAGCACCACGAGCCCGCGGGCGACGTCGTCGACGCAGTAGCCGTGCTCCCGGCGGGGCACGATGCCGTCGGCGTGTTCCAGCAGGCCGACGCTGTCGCTGAGCCGCAGCAGGTGCTGGTAGGTCGGCGGCGGGTACCGCCCGTTCACAGCGGTACCGGCGCCCGGTCCAGCAGCGCCGCGGCCAGGGTGCGGTACCGCTCGGCGACGACGCTCCAGCGGCCGGCCTGGGCAACGCGGGCGGCCTGGTCGCGCATGCTGTCGACGAGATCCGGCTCGGTGAGGACCCGCCTCAGGGCCGCCCCGATGGCGGGGCCGTCCCGGTGCGGCACGAGCAGGCCGGCGCCGTCACCGAGCAACTCGACGGCGTGCGGGAAGGCGGTGGCGATGACGGGCTTGTGCGCCGCCACCGCCTCTGCTAGCACGCCCGAGACGGCCTGGTCCGGGGAGTCGTACGGCAGGAGCACGACATCCGCCCGTCCGATCAACCGGTCGAGGCGGCCCTGGTCCAGGTACGCCCGCTCGAAACTGACCATCCCGGCAACGCCCAGGGCACGGACCCGCGAGTACAGCATGAGCCGGTAGGCCTCACCCTGCTCGGCGAGCACCTTGGGGTGCGTCTGCCCGGCGATCACGTACCGCGGCCTGGGGTACAGGTGACGGACCATCCGCAGGCCGGTGAGGGCCCACTCGATGCCCTTGCCGGGGCCGAGCAGGCCCCAGGTGAGCACCGTCGGCTCGCCGGTCGATCCGATCACCCGCAGCGGTGGCCGCTCCGGCGCGCCGTGCGGGATGACCTTCACCTTCGCCGCCGGGACGTCATACCGCTCGATCAGCCGCCGCCGGGCCGACTCCGTCATCGTGACGGCCGCCCCGGCCAGGGCCACCACCTGCTCGAGCACCGCCTTCTGGTGCGGGCTCGGCTCGCTCATCACCGTGTGCAGCACCACCAGCACCGGCGTGCAGAGCCGGCGCAGCACCGGCAGCAGGTCCTCGCCGTCGACCCCGCCGTAGATGCCGTACTCGTGCTGCACGATCACGACGTCGAAGCGATTCAGCACGGCGGCGGCCGCGGCCACGCCGGCCGGATCGTTCACCGGCAGATGCCCGACTACCTCGGGCCGTTCGGCAAACGTCGGCGCCTCCACCACCCGCACCACGCCGGCCCGATCGCGGCCCCCGGGCGGCACCAGTGCGTGCAGCAGCGACGCCGTGAACGTGGCGATGCCGCACTGCGTCGGCGGGTAGGTGCTCAGAAATCCGTAGGAGATGCTCATCGGCGAAGACCGCCCAGCCGGCGCGCGGCGTGGACGATCTCGTCACGGAACTTGTTGGACATGCCCCACCTCTCATTGGCGGGTGCAGCGCCGGCCGGCGAGCGCAGAAAGCTTCACGGCGCTGGTCATTCGGTGCGAACACCATGCACGCGGCGGTTCGCCGTTCGCGCGGTCGAGACTCGGTCAACCAGCCAGAAAGCGGCCGATCGACACAGCTCAACGTGCTCAACATAGCACGCGCCCGCACGTCGCTCAGCACGTCGCAGGTCGCCCGGCCCAAGACCCGCGCCATCGGCTGTCACGTCCGGATCGAATGGTTCACGGCGAACCCGCCGGGTAAGGTCCATGCAACAGCCCGGTCGACGCCGGACAGACCCAGGCCGCCGGTTCCATCCAGCCGCAGTCCGCCCTGACGGACGAGGTCGCCCGCCCCGCCGCCGCGCTGGAGGCCGCCGCAGCCGCCACCCAGGAGACGCTGCAGCAGCGCGCCCACGCCCAGGACGTCCGGGCCGGACACCTGGGCCGCGGGAAACCGCCGTCGCGGAGCGCGAACGATGGCTGAAGCGCCGCGAGGCGGGGCTCGACTGGCGCGAACAATCGCTGGACGCCTGGGAACAACAGCTCCAGGCCCGGGAGCGGCTGGCCGACCAGCAGGAGATCGACGCCGAGTCGGATGGTTGCAGTCCGTTTCGGAGGTCATCCTGACCAGAGGTCGCAGGTTCAAATCCTGTCCCCGCTACAACCTTGAGAGGCCCCTGCTTCGCGGCGAGGGCCTCTCGCCTTTGGGTTCAATGCCTTGTCGCGATTGGGGTCGATCACGGTTGTGGTTGCTCCGGACCTTGCGGCATCCGCGCGGGCGCGGATATAGAGCAAGCGCTATTCCTTGTACTGTCGGGCTGGCCCAGGTGAGCTACGGCGACAGGAGGCAGGGATGGCACAGCGGCTGCGGTTGCTCGCCCCGAGCGGGCAGCAGGTCGACATCGGGCTGGCCGACGGGCCGAAGGTCGGCGCCGTCGGGACGCACATCCGCTTCGCAGGTGGATCGCTCGCCCGCGGATTTCAGATCGGCCCGCGCGGGTACCACCAGTTCGCCGGGACCTACGTCGTGCCGGCGACGACCGTGGACCGCTTCGTCGTGCACGGCCGCGAGGTCGTGGTCTCACGGCAGGAGAACGGCGCCGGGGCGGTGGCCACCCTGATGGGCGACTACCACGAGCTCATGACCGTGTTCGGTGGTCCGGCGCCGCGTCGTGAGGTCGTGATCAACCTGTTCTCGGCCCTGGAGATCGAGGATCACCCGGAAGGCATGCTGGTGCGCCCGACCTCGAGCATGCTGCTCGACTCGGTGCTGGAGCAGATCGTCGTCTCGGTCGCCGGGCGGGGCACGGTCAACACGATGAGCCCGCAGCAGGCGCGGTCCGTGCTCCCCGTGCACCAGGGCCAGGCCACCCGCTACGGCGAGGTGTGGCGGGGGGCGCGCCCGGGCGTGCAGAGCCCCTCCGCCCTGACCGACTACACCTACTTCATGGGCTTCCCCCGGGGATTCGGCGAGGTGCACTTCGCGCCCGGCGCCGGGGTGACCGACGCCGCCCTGCTCGCCTGGCTGGACGAGGTCCAGGTCGACTGGACGGACGCGGCGGACGCCGCGCCGGCCGGGAAGTGAGGGCCGGCAGATGCCCGCGACGACCGCGCTGCTGGTGTTGACCTGGCTGACGATCGCCCTGCTGTTCCTGGCGCTCGGCGCGACCGTGCGCTCCCTGCGGCTGCTGCAGGCCCGGGTCGACCGGCACGCGACCGAGTTCGCCGCGACGCGGACCGCGATGCGGATCGCCGGCACCGGCACCGCCCGGATCGTGCTGGCGGCCGACTCCGGCTGCGCGCTGTGCGGGGCAGTCGCCGAACGGCTGTCGCGGCTGGCGGACCGGTTGCCGGCTCCGCTGTCGCTCATGACGTACGAGCAGGCCGACGCGTGGGCGGGCCGGGTCGACACCGACCGGTTGCCCGTGGTCAGCGACCCGGTGTCGTGGCAGGAGATCGCCCATCTGTCTCCGCCGGTCCTGCTGCTGGTCGCCGCCGACGGTGAGGTGCAGCGGCTGTTTCTCCCGGTCGACGTCGCAGGCGTCGACCGGGTCCTGAACGAGTGGTCCCTAGCGATGAACCGGGGAGTGGAAGCCGATGCCGTACACGCTGGAACAGATTCCGTTCGCTGACGTCGTCCCGGCCGACGCGCCGCGGACGCGGGCCCTCAGCGGCCTGCCGGCCACCTCGAACCGGCGGGTCGTCCTGCGCGCGCTGACGCTCGGCGCGCTGACGGTCGGCGCCGTGGTGGCCGACCTCGGCTCCCGCCTCGTGCCGGGAGGCGGTGGCGTGGCCCACGCCGAGACCGGCCCGGGCGGTCTGCTCGGCTGGGACCGCAACGACTGCCAGGACGCCTACCCGGGCGGGTACGGTGAACAGGCGGACAACGTCGGGGCCTACACCGGGTACCAGGCGGCCTGCTTCGGCGGCGACTACCGCGGCAGCACCTACTGCGCGTCGGGCTGGCACCGGTCCGACACCGTGTACGACGCGCCCGTGCACTACACCTACGCGCCGTCGTCGAGCTACTGCGGCAGTAACGGACGGTACAAGAACGCCTGGCGGTGGACCACGCCGTCGAACGGACTCTGGTGGCGCTGCTCCGACGGGCACATGACGGTGAGCGCGGGCGGCAGCAGCTACACCTACTTCACGATCTGCCGGTACTGAGATGACCGACACCGCGCGGGGCCGCTCCCGGGCGCGACCGTTCTGGCACCCGCGTGTCCTCGCGGGTGCCGTCGTCGTCGCCGCCGTGGTGGCGGTCATCGCGCGGACAGCCGGGCTCGCCCCCGGCTGGACCGTGCTCGCCTGCTGGCTGGCGGCCGGGGCGAGTGCCGGCTTCGCGGCCAGCGGATCCACTTGAAGCCGCAACTCCGCCTCGGTGCTGGGCTCGCCGGTCTGGCGGGGCGCACCGACCTACGCCTTCTGCGCCGGCCTGCTCGCCGGCGGGACGGCGATGTGCCTGCTCCTGCTCGTGCTGGGCTCGCTGCTGCGGGCGCCGCTGCCCGGGTGGGTCCGGGTCGCGATCGTGGCCGGGTGGTACCTCGTGCTGCTGGCGCGTGAGCTCGGTGTGCTGCGGTTCCGGCTGCCCGAGAATCGCCGGTTGGTTCCGGAGACCGTGTTCCGCCTCGGCCGGTTCATCGGTCCGTTCCAGTTCGGGCTCGAGATGGGCACCGGAGCCCGGACGTACCTGCCGACCGGCCTGCCGTACGCGCTGGCGGTCACCGTCGCGCTGGTCGCCTCGCCGGTCGCCGCGGCCGTGGCCGGGCTGGGCTTCGGGCTGGGCCGGTCCCTGATGCTGCTGGCCAACCTCGGCTACGACCGGGAAGGCGGCTGGGACGTGCAGTGGCAGACGTACCATCGGCAGATCACGGCCGCGCTCATCGTCGCGTTCACCGCGACGCTCGCGGTGGCGGTCCTGATTGCGGTGAACTGGATCCGTTGACGGTGTAACGCCGTGTCGGGCTGGGGCGTCGTAACAGGTGACCGGGGAGGTGCCGAAGGCGTGGACGACAGCGAGTGGGCCGGCTTCACCGCCTTCGTGCGGGCAACGCTGCCGGCACTGGGTGCGTTCGCCCGTGCGCTGACCGGCGACCGTGACGACGCGCAGGACCTGGTCCAGGACACGCTGGTCCGGCTCGCCCGGGCCTGGCGGACGCTCGAGCGGGCCAGCAACCCGCAGGCGTACGCCAAGACCACCATGGTGCGGCTGCACGTCACCGGACTGCGCCGAATCCAGCGCTGGCGACGGTGGATGCCGGTCGAGGCCGCCTCGCGCCGGGACGGCCCGGACCCGGCGATCGACCGGATCGTCGAGCGGGACGGCTTGCAGGCGGCGCTGCGCAACCTGCCGCCGTCGCAGCGGGCCGTGCTCGTGCTGACCTACTTCGACGACGACGATGACGTCACGATCGGACGGATGCTGCGGCGCAGCCCTGGATCGGTCCGGGTCCTCCGGCATCGCGCCCTCGGCCGGCTGCGGGCCGCGCTGGCATCGTCGGAAGCCGCGGAGGCGATTCGTGAACAGCTCTGACGACCTGGAGCGCCGGTTGCGCCGCGAGCTCACCGCCGACCGCCAGGCGCTGCCGTTGTCGACCGAGGTGGTGATATCGCATGTGGAACGTGAACTGCATCGCGGACGCCTGATGCAACGCACCGGCGCGGTGCTCGGCGCGGCGGTCGTCGCCGCCGCGATCATCGTCACGATCGGTCTGCTCGCCCGGCCCGGTGGATCCACCCGGCCGCAGCCCGGTGATCCGGCGGCCACCCGGACCACCGGCTCCGTGGCGGCGCCCACGGCGGCGGCGCCGCTCGCGCTGCGCGGCGTGGCGGACGCGCTGACCGGCGTGGCCGACGTGGACGGCGCGGCCCTGCGCGAGCCGGCGCTCAAGGTGCTGCCCAGGGACGGTCGCCGAGCGGCGTTCGTGCGGTCCGGCGGTTCGACGGCCGACGTGTGGCGGGTTGTCGTCGTCGAGGACGGCGCACAGGATCAGGGCCTGCCCGGCGTGCCGCTCGACCTTCCCGCGTCCTGGAACACGGGCGGTCAGTTCCTGCTGACCGACGACGGCTCGACGCTCTACCTCAAGGCATGGCAGCCCGATGGCCACCGGTGGTTCATCGCGGTCACCGGCGCGACGGAGGCGGCCCGCCTGGAGATGGCGCGGCCGATCGTGCAGCAGAACTTCAAGATGTGAGTCAGGCGGACCGGGCGAGGCGGGGGACGAGCAGATCGAGGTGTTCGGGGCGCACGATGCCGCGCCGCAGCGTCGTGCGCACCAGCAGCTCGCGTCGCCACGGGCCGCTTCGCTCGCCGTCCGGGTCGGCGGTGCCGGCCAGCGCGAGCTTGCCGAACACGTGGTCCAGATGGTCGCGGGCGCCCCTCGGCGTGGTCGGCACCCCGGCCCGGGTCAGCATCCCGGCGATCGTCGCGGTGCTCGGCAGCCGGGCGTCCGATCCGCCGTGCATGCGAGAGGCGCACAGCGCGACGAGTGCGCGGAAGTAGGCCGTGCCCTCGTCGAGCACCGGTTCGTAGGCGACCTGCGGGCACGACACGGTGGCCGGAGCGAGCTGCGGTTCGGGGCCGAACACGGTGAGGGCCGGCCGGCCGCCGCTGATCACCGTGGCGAGCTCGAACGGCACGGGCATCGCCATCCGGCCGCTGGGGACGGCGATGTGCTCCGCCGGTGCCTCCAAATTCGAAACGGTACAGCTGACCTCGGAATGCAGGTTTCCGATCCGCCACATCGTCTCCTCCGCGATGATGCGCACGGCGATGGTGATGGCCGGATGCACCCTGACGTCGAAGGTGCAGCTGTTACAACGGCATGATCCGAACGTGGCGGACCGGCCGGGTGGCAGATCGACGATTTCTTCCGCTCCGGTGGTCATGACTGTAAGGCCCGACTTCATGCGATTCCCCCATAGAACGCATTCGGTGGCGACGGGCTGCATGCTGCTTTTGAGCGCCGAAGCTTACGACCCAGCAATATCGGCGTCAATGGATCGCGGTCCGCTCGGAGGCGGATGGCGGGCCCTGCTCGTTTGGGCGAGGTTCATCGGTGATGAGGACCATGGATCGCCGTACCGCTCGTCGCGGCCGCGCTGGCGGCGGCGGGATGCGCCCACCCGCCCACCGCCGAGCCGGTCGCGCTGCGGGTCGGCCGGTTGCCCGCCGTCGGCGCCCCGGCCGATCAGCTCCTCGAGTGGGCCGAACTGCTCCTGGCGGGACGGTGCATGGCGGCCAACGGCTTCCGGTTCACGGTGGACTGGACCGCACCCGCCGTCGATGACGGCGTATCGGCCGTGCGGCCGTACGGCAGCGACGACGCCACCGCGGCCGCGGCGAACGGGTACGGCATCACGGCGGAGATGCGGCTGGACAAGGACGACCCGAACCGCTCCTACCGTTCGGCGCTGAGCCCCGAGCGCCGGCTGCGGTACGACGAGACGTTCTTCGGCGCCGGCGACGACACGACCAGCGCCGACACCGCCGACGGCCTGCGGTACACGACCAGTCGCACCGGCTGCCTGGCCGACGCACGCCGCGCCCTCTACGGCGACCTCGACCGCTGGGTCGCCCTCGACGTCTGGGCGTCCGACCTGGACGCGCAGATCGTGCCGGTGGTGCGAGCGGACCCGGCGTACCGGGCGGCGCTCGACGTGTGGCGCGGGTGCATGTCCGGGCACGGCTTCGACCTCGCCGACCCGGACGCGGCCCGGGCCGCCGCGCTGGCGCACTACCGCGCCGCGACGCCGGGCGACGCACAGGAATACGAACGGCAACTCGCCGTCGCCGATGCGGGCTGCTCGCAGCGCAGCGGGCTGCGAGCGACCGGCGACCGGCTGCACCAGGCGCAGCTCGCCCGCCTCGCCGGTGCGCGGACCGGCGACGCCGAGGAGTACCGCGCGATCAAGACCGAGGCGGTGCGCAAGGCACAGAGCCTGCGCGACGATCTGCGCGCCGCCGGTGGACCGTCCTCAGGAGGCAGCAGGTGAAACGACACAGATCGGCGGCCCTGATCACCGCCGTCGCCACGGCGGCGACGCTGGTCGCCACGGCGCAACCCGCTCAGGCGGCCGACGCGTACTACGAGCACTACGGCAATGCGAACTGCCAAGGCGGCTACGTATGCGCGTGGGTGTGGGAGGACTACAGCGGATACGCGATCGGTTTCTACAACGACGCCTGGGACTATGCGTCCATTCCGAGCGCCTACCGGTACATCAACAACAACAGCCGCTCCTGGGAGGACCACGGCCTGAGCACGTACGGCAATGTGCGTTTCTTCGACGCGGCCGGCGGCAGCGGGCGGAACAAATGCCTCAAGAAGGGCTACAGCGTCTCGCGCCAAGCCGACATGAACGATCTGATTTCGGCGCATGTCTGGACGAGTACCTGCAGCGGGTACACGCTGTTCAGCGAACAGTTCGTGGTCTGGCCGTAGGTCGACGTCGATGCGTATTGGTCGGGTGGTGTGCGCGGCATGGCTCGGCGTGCTGTGCTGCGCCGCCGCCTGCTCCGCACCGCCGGGTGCGCCGGCGGCCGGCGGCCCGGCCGGCCCGGGCGCCTCGGCGAGCCCTGTCGCCAAGGTCCTGCCCGAGGTGTGGTCCCTGCTGGACGAGGCGGAGGCGGCCAAGGGCAAGGCAGTCACGCGGTGCATGGAGCTCCGCGGCTTCACCGTGCATCCGGCTTCGCCCGCCAAGGCGGGCACCCAGCATGCCGCCGACGCCTACCCGTACCGCGACGGTGCGCCGACGCTGGAGCAGGCCCAGCGCAACGGGTACGGGCTGCAGCGACAACCATCGGACGAAACGCCTCCGCCGGCCCAGGCCTCGGCGTACGACCGGTTGCCGCAGGCCGAGCGCGACCGCTACCAGGCGGCGCTCGGCACCTGGGCGCAGTACACGCTCGCCGACGGGTCGAAGCTGCGGATGCGGCGCGGCGGCTGCGACGAAGAGGTCATGACGAGCATGTACGGGGATCTCCAGCGGTACTTCCGGCTCGTCGCCGTCGCCGGGGACATGAGCAGCCGGCTGCGGTCGGCCGGCGAGGCCGACGAGCGGGTCGTCGCGGCGACGAAGCGCTGGACCTCGTGCATGGCGGCCGCCGGCTACCCCGGCCTGGAGTCCGTCGACGACGCGGAAGCGACCGCCGTGAGCTATCACTGGCCGCGCAACGCGCCGGCGCCGAGCTTCGAGGACGCCGAGCGCAACGAGATCGCGCTGGCCGTCGCCGACGCGAAGTGTTCCGAGACCTCGCAGGTGGACCGGGTGCTGCGGTCGGCGTGGACGGAGCACGCTCAGCAGTACCTGCGCGACCACGACACCGAGTTCGTCGCGCTGCGGGAGCTGCTGCACGCTGCGGTGATCGCCGCCCAGCGGCTGCTCGGCGCATGAGCGGGGCCGGGAACCACGGGCCCGGACGCGGCCGGGGCTGGGCGCTGGCCGGCTTTGTCGCCTGCCTCGCGCTCGCCAGCGTGGCCGCCGTGCAGTCGGCCGGTCGGGCCAGAACGCCGGCGCAGAGCGCGGCCCGGGCCGCGCCTCCCCCACCGTCGGTGGTGACCGTCGCCGTCGAGGCGGGCGAGCTGATCGACGCCACCGCCTACGACGGGCAGCTGCAGCGGGAGTTCGAGGTCGACGTGCCGGCACCGGCCCGGGTGGCCGGTGCGGCGGCCCTCGTGGTCACCGCGACGCCGATGGTCGCCGGCGGGCCGGTGCGGTCCGGCCAGGTTCTGGTCGAGGTGTCCGGGCGGCCGGTCATCGCCTTGTCCGGGGCGTTTCCGGCGTACCGCGACCTGACCGCCGGCGACACCGGGCGCGACGTGCGGCAGCTGCAGGCCGCGCTGGGCAGCCCGGTCACCGGCACGTTCACGGCCAGGACGGAGGCGGACGTCGAGCGCATGTACCGGCGGGCCGGATATGCCCCCGTCATGATCGACGTCCCGGCGACCGCCACCGCCCCGGCCGCCCGGCACGTGCAGGTGCCGGCGGGCGAGCTGGCGTTCGTGCCAGGCCTGCCGGCGGAGATCGGCACGGTACGGGTCCGGCTGGGCGGCACCGCGACCGGATCGCTGCTGTCAGTGGTGACCGGCGCCTGGCAGGTGCGCGTGCCGCTGGCCGGGGACCGGCCGGCGCCCGCCGAAGCGGGGGTTGCGTTGCGGCTGGGCGCCGGGCCGTTCGAGGGCCGCCCGGCGACGCCGGACGGCGTCGTCGATGTACCCGGACGCGACCCCGCGTCGCCGCCGACCCAGGCGGCCGTGATGACGATCGGGGGCGGCGCGGCGCCCGCCTCCGCGCACGTCGGCGACGCCCAGCAGGTGATCGCCGAGCGGGCGCACAGCCCGGCCGGTTCGCTGATCGTGCCGTTGTCGGCGCTGTGGACCGCGGCCGACGGGACCGTCAACCTGACGCTGGAGTCAGGCGTCCAGGTGCCGGTGACGATCTCGGTCCGGGCCAACGGCCGATCCGCCGTGGTGCCGGTCACGCCGGGCGCGCTGCGGGCCGGCGATCGGGTGCGGGTCAGCGATGGCTGAGCCGCTGGTGGAGGCCGTGGGCGTGGCGCGGACCTTCGCCGGGCCGCCGCCGGTCACCGCCCTGCGCGAGGCCAACCTGCACGTCCGCGGCGGGGAACTGGTCGCGATCGTCGGGCCCTCGGGGTCCGGCAAATCTACGCTGCTCAACCTGCTCGGTCTGCTGGACACTCCGACCGCCGGTGAGCTCAGGCTGGCCGGGCGGGCCGTGCACGGACTGCCGGAGCGCGCCCGCACGGCGCTGCGGGCGCGCCGGATCGGCTTCGTCTTCCAGGCATTTCACCTGGTCGGGCACCTCGACTGCGTGCAGAACGTGATGCTGCCGATGGTGCACTCCGGGCAGTCGCGTCCCGGCCGCCGGGCCAGAGCGGTGGCCGCGCTGGAGTCGGTGGGTCTGGGCCATCGGACCGCCGCGCGACCCGCAACCCTGTCCGGCGGCGAGCGGCAGCGGGTCGCCATCGCGCGGGCGATCGTGCACGAGCCGGTGCTCCTGCTCTGCGACGAGCCCACCGGCAACCTCGACCAGAACGCCACGCTGGCGATCCTCGCGCTGCTGCGGGAGACGGTCGGGCCCGAGCGCGCCGTCGTCGTGGTGACGCACGAGCAGGCGGTACGCGAGGTCGCCGACCGGACGCTGGAAGTGCGTGACGGCCGTGTCGGCTGAGCCGGGTCCGCGCCCACGGACCGCGGTGCTGGACGTGCTGCATCAGGCGTGGCTGGCCGTGGCCGGCCGGCCGTTCCGGTCGCTGCTGACTGCGGCCGGAGTCGCCCTCGGGGTGGCCGCGACCACCGCCACGCTGGGGGTCACGGCGACCGCGGCGGCCGCCATCTCCGACCGCTTCGACGCGGTACGGGCGACGCAGGTCTCGGTCCGCTGGCCCGAGGACCTGCCACGACCCGAGGCCGGCCGGGCCGCCGGCCTGCGGCGGCTGAACGGCGTCGTCGGCGCCGGACTGCTGTGCGAGGCGACCGGCGACCGCCACCGGGTTGCCACGCTCGACGGTGCCGGCGGCGGTTCGGCCAACGTGATCGCGGCGCAGCCGGACGCGTTGGCGGCGCTGCACGTCACCATGGTCGCCGGCCGGGCGTTCGACGCCGGGCACGGCGTGCGTCGCGACCCGGTGCTGCTGCTCGACACGGTCGCGGCGCGGCGGCTGCACGTCGAGGCGCCCGGTCGCATGATCTTCCTCGACGGCCGGGCGACGCTGGTCCTGGGCGTCTTCACCGCCCCGGTCGGCGACATCCGGCTCACCGCGGCGGTGGTGGTGCCGTACGAGACCTGCCTGGACGAACGGAACCGCTTCGACCGGTTCGGCCCGGCGAGCGCGGTGATCAGCACGCGGCTGGGCGCCGCGGACCAGGTCGCCGCCGAGGCGCGCCTGGTCCTCGCGCCCGAGGCGCCCGACCGGCTGGCCGCGCTCGTGCCGCCGGACCTCAGGACGTTTCGGCAGGGCGTGGAGCGGGACACCGCGGCGCTGTTCCTCGGCCTGTCGATCGTGTCACTCACCATCGCGGCGCTGAGCGTGTCGAACACGACGTTCGTGGCCGTGCTCGAGCGGCGCGCCGAGATCGGCCTCCGCCGGGCGGTCGGTGCATCCCGGCGGGCCGTGATGATGCAGTTCATCGTCGAGTCCAGCATCCTGGGCGTCACGGGCGGCCTGGCCGGCACACTGGCCGGCATCGACGTGGTGAGCGGTGTGGCACTCGCCGAGGACTGGCTGCTGGTGCTGGACCCTCGGGTCCTGATCAGCGGTCCGCTGGTCGGACTGCTGGTTGGAGCCGTCGCCGGCATGTATCCGGCGTGGACCGCCGGCCGGGTCGAGCCGGCCGGCACCCTGCGCGGCGAATGAGGAGCCGATTTGGGGATCTGTGCCCGGCTGCGCTAGATTTCTGCCTGCGACGCGGGGTGGAGCAGTTCGGTAGCTCGCTGGGCTCATAACCCAGAGGTCACAGGTTCAAATCCTGTCTCCGCTACAAAGAAATGCAGGTCAGGACGCGGTTCCCGAATTCGGGAACCGCGTTTTTGATCTCCGTCCGGGCGCTGGGCAACCGTGCTTGGTTGCATGCCGTGACGCGTGGTGCCGGTCTCAGGCGTGTTGCATTGCCGGCGTCATAGCCACGGTTCAGCCGCAGGTCAGTGGCCGTCCTGTCCGCCGCCGATTCGGGCCATGCCGGCGGGGCGGGTGGCGTACCGTCTTGAAGGAGTACGCGTCGGTGGACCCTCGGCGCGGTGGGTGACCGCCCCGCGAACTGGCCTCCGCTGTGCCTCTGCCGTTCCGGACTCGGCGGCGGCCGGCACACCTGCCGGGAAGGTAGCCGCCACATGAGCACGCCGGAGCCCGGCAGGGCAGTGAGCACACAGCGACCGGTGAGGACCGGGCGCCGCCGGTGGCCGTTGCGGTCATACCTCGTCGCGCTGCTGGTGCTGTTCGTGGTCACCGCCGGGGCCGGCATCTACGCGGGCTGGGTACAGGCCCGCAACGATGCCGTGTCCGCCGCCCGGGCGGACGCGTCCATGGCGGCCGACCTCGCGGCCCGGCAGATCGGCGAGAACCTCGCCACCGTGCGCGGCACCGTCGAGTCCGTCGCTTCAAGCCCGGGCGTGGCGCAGGTTTTCGCCAATCCG
Organism: Dactylosporangium sp. CA-139066; assembly: GCF_050936175.1. Taxonomy (NCBI): domain Bacteria; kingdom Bacillati; phylum Actinomycetota; class Actinomycetes; order Micromonosporales; family Micromonosporaceae; genus Dactylosporangium; species Dactylosporangium sp. CA-139066. The sequence goes on from NZ_JBNJNH010000001.1 coordinate 6,553,188, forward strand.
GACGCCTGCCAGCTGGCGTTCTCGCTCGGCGGTGCCGATGACGGGCACCTGGACGTCCTGCGCCCCGACGGGACCGTCGCGTGCTCCTCCCGGCCGGCGGCCGCCGGCCAGACGGCGAACACCTACGCCGGCGCCTCCTGGCTGCCCGGCGCGGTGCGCACACCACAGGCCGTCGCTCCGGTCCGCGACGACCGCACCGGACGACCCGCCTTCCTGGTCACCGCCGTCGTCCCCGGGCTCGGACTGGTGGCGGCATTCGTCGACCTGACCGCACTGGGCAATGCGGCCGGAGACCTGTTCGGCGGGACCCGCCACCTCGAGTTCCTCATCACCACCAAGGACCACGCCACCGTGCTGACGCGGTGGCCCGACGGGCTGCGCTGGGCCGGCACGGCGGTCAGCGGCACGCGGCTCAGAACGACCGGCCTCGGCGTCGACGTGACCGGGCTGCCCCGGCTGTACGGGCGGGCGGCCGTCGAGGACACCGGCTGGCAGGTCTTCGCCGGCGCGGACCGGGCGGCGGCGCTGGCCGACGCCGACCGGCTCGCGCGGCGCCAGGCCCTGATCGCCGCGCTCGGCCTGTTCGCGGGGCTGCTGGCCATGGTGGTCGTGCAGCGGCGCGTCACCACCCCGATCGGCAACCTCCGCACCGCCGTGCGCGCCGCCACCGCGTCCGGCAACCTGGACACGACCGTCTCGGTCACCGGCCCCCGGGAGGTCGCCGAGCTCGGCGAGGAGTTCACGACCCTGCTGGCCACCGTCGACCGGGAACTGCAGGAGCGGCGCCGGGCGGAGGAGGCCGCCCGGGAACACGAACGCAACTACCGGCAGATGTTCGAGGCCAGCCCGAACCCGGTCGTCCTCTTCGACGCCGACACGCTCGACATCGTCGCCGTCAACCCCGCCGCCGTGGCGTACTACGGCCGGCCCGGCGACACCCTCCTCACCATGACCTACACCGGCCTGCTCGCGCCGGACGACGGCGACAGCGCGAACGCCGCCGGCGCGGCCGCCGAGCCGGTCGAGCGCGACCGGCCGCAACGCCACATCAAGCACGACGGCACGATCGCCGAGGTGAGCGTGACCACCTACCCGACGTCGTTCGCCGGGCGGAAGGTCCGCTGCGCCGTCATCACCGACGTCACCGAGCGCGAGCACCTGCAACGGCGGCTGCGCCAGTCCGACCGGCTGGAGAGCCTCGGCCAGCTCGCCGCCGGTGTCGCACACGACTTCAACAACCTCCTCGGCATCATCAACGGCTACGCCGGCATGGCCGCCGCCGACCTGGAACCGGTGGCCGCCGCGGACCCCGCCTGGCGAACCCTGCACGCCGACCTCACCGAGATCGTCGCCGCCGGCGACCGCGCGACCGCGCTCACCCGGCAACTGCTGTCCTTCGCCCGCGCCGATCCCGCGCCCGAGACCCGGCCCCTGGACCTCAACACCGTCGTCACCGAACTCGACACGCTGCTGCGACGCTCCCTCGGCGAGGACATCGCCCTCATCACCGACCTCACCGCCCAGCCGTGGCGGATCAAGGCCGACCCCGGCCGCCTCGAGCAGGTGCTGGTGAACCTCGCGGTCAACGCCCGCGACGCCATGCCCGGCGGCGGCACCCTCACCATCGAGACCGCCCCGGTCACCGTCGACGAGCACTACGCGGCCCAGCACCCCGGCGTGCGCACCGGCCGGTACATGCAGCTGAGGGTCAGCGACAGCGGCACCGGCATGGACAAGGCCACCCTGGAACGGGCCTTCGAACCCTTCTTCACCACGAAACCCAAGGGTCACGGCACCGGCCTCGGCCTGGCGACCATCTACGGCATCATCACCCAGGCCGGCGGGCACGCGCAGATCTACTCCGAGCTCGGCCACGGCACCACCATCACCGCGCTGCTGCCCGCCACCGACGACCTCGCCGAACCGGACACCGCGCCCGTGCAGCGCCACCGGCCCGGCGCCGGCGAGACGATCCTGCTCGTCGAGGACGACGACAGCCTCCGGGCGATCACCGAGCGCATCCTGCACAACGCCGGCTACACCGTCCTGTCCGCCGCGACGGTCGCCGATGCCCAGCACCTCGCCCGGACCCACCCCGGCCTCGCGCTGCTGCTCACCGACGTGATCCTGCCCGACATGCACGGACCCGCTCTCGCCTCCGCCCTGCACGGCACCCACCCCGGGTTGCCCGTCATCTACCTGTCCGGGTACACCGAGACGATCCTCGCCACCCGCAGTACCATCCCGGCCGGCTCGACCCTGCTCACCAAACCGGTCAGTGCGCACCAGCTCCTGCACACCGTCGCCCGCGTCCTGGACCACGCGGCCGCGGAAGGCCCGAGCCCGGTATCACGGCACGCCGAGTAGTACTCCACGGCCGTCGGAGACGGACGCGCGGCCCGGGCGGTTGCGGTGGCGGCCGGGTCGGCGACGCTCAGAGGCCGGCCAGGGACTCCCGGGCCGCCGCCGGCGCCGTTGCGGGCAGGTGGGTGCGAATGCGGCGTGGCGGGGAGAGGTGGCGGACAGCCGGGTCAGGCCACGGCGCGGGCGGTGCGGCGGGCGAGCATCAAGACGCTGCTCAAGCAGCACCTGCCGCACCTGCTGCGGGCGGCGAGCGCGATCAGCTCCGACTGGGCGGTGTGGCAGTCGCGCCCACAGCTGGACGTGCCCGCCCTCCAGACCTCACCCGCGGGCGCCTGATCTCCACGCGGACGCGGCGCCTGCGCCATCGATTTCGTGGCCTCGCCGACGACGAACTGGCCAGGAGAACGATCAGCGAGTGTCCGGCGAGCCGGACGCCGCCGGCGTAGGCGAGGTGCTCGGCTCAGCGGAGGCCGACGGCGTGGGCGAGGTGCTCGACTCGGCGGAGGCCGAGGGCACGGCCGAAGCCGACGGCGAGCCGGACGCCGACGGGCCGGCCGTCTTGGACACAGACGGTGTCGCGGACGGGGCAGCAGACGGGGCAGTGGAAGGACCGGCCGCCGGCGGACGGGCCGTGTGCGAGCTGGGCACCGGCCTGGGCACGGAGGTGGTCGCCGGCGGGCGCGCGGGAACCTCGGCGGGCACGCAGCCGCTCCGGTCGAGCGCGGCGTCGGCGCAGGGATGGTCGTCCGGCGGCACGGCCGCGACACCGGGCGGGTGGCCGAACCACGGCAGGCCGCCCGATCCGACCTGGCCCAGGGCCGCTGCGCCGCCCACCAGCAGAGCGGCCACGCCGGCCACGGCAACCGCGGCGCCCAACGTCCATCGCGTCCGACCGGACCGCCGCGGCGCAAGGCGGCGGCCGGCCGCGACCGGGAGGTCGGCCGTCGCGTCCGCCAGACCGGCGAGGATCACCGCGGCCTCGTCACTGCTGGGCAGGGTGGCCGGGTCGCCGGATGCGCAGCGGTCGACGAACGCCACCAGGGCCTGCGGGGCCCGCCGGGCGGCGCCGGCGGCCAGGCAGCGGGTCAGCATCACACCCAGCGCTTGGATGTCGCGCGCCGCGGCGTCAAAGTCCTCGGCCATGTCGCCGCCGAACCCGATCACCTTGGCGCCGACGTCCGTGAGTATCACGTGGCTCGGGGCCAGCCGGCCGTGGCTCACCCACCGGCCGTGTGCCTCGCAGAGGGCGGCGGCGATGTCGGCGCCGATGCGCGCGGTCTCCTGCCAGGACAGTCGTCCAGCCTCGAGCCGGGCCTGCAGTGACAGCCCGTCGGCGAACTCCATCACCATGAACGGCACGGCGCCGCGCCCGGGGAGCTCGGTGACGCCCACGTCGTACACCGCGGCGACACTGGAGTGGCTGAGGCCGGCGGCGGTCCGTCCCGCGGCGAGGAACCGCGTGCGCTGTTCGTCGCGGTCGGCCCGGAGCAGCCGGACCGCCACCGTCCGGCGCAGCACCGTGTCGTGACCGCGCCACACCTCGGCCGTGGCGCCGACGCCGATGATCCGCTCCAGGCCGTACCGGCCTTCCAGCTCCATCGCGCCGTCGCGCCCTTCTCGTCCGCCGGGTGTGTCGTTGAACCCGTGATCCAAGTATCGCCGTCCGGACGGCCCTCTGCACGGCATTACCAGGGATGTTGCACGAGTGCAATATTTCGCGTGTGCGGCGGCCGTGGGTGTGACGGTCGTGTGTCATTCGCTCGCGCACCGTCAGCGACCCTGGCCACCGGGGAAGGGGATGAGTAGCGTGCAAAATCCGGTGATGGCGTTGCACGGAAGGGTTGCCGCGGTGTCGACAGTTGCCCGGCGGTACCGGCTGGTGAGCGAGGCCGGTGCGGGTGGCATGGCCGAGGTGTGGCGCGCCGTCGGCCGCCCGGATGTCCCGGCCCGCCTCGAACTCGGCGGGACCTCGACCGGCCCGACGCCGGATTTCCGACCGCCGTCAAGCCGGACGGCATCCCGTGCCGGCGCACCGTGCCGATCTACACCGTCGCCGCCGGCAGCTGACCCACCCCAGACCCACGGGAGGTGATCGCACGATGCTCGTCACGGACGACCAGGACGCCGCGGAGGTCTCCTGTGACCGCTGCGGCGCCGTGTTCCGGCTCGCCGGGGTCGAACCGGAGGCGCTGTGGGCGCGGGCGCAGGCCGACGGCTGGCAGGCGGAGCGGCTCGGCGGCGTGTGGTGGCACCGCTGCCCGTCGTGTGCCCACCGTTTCAGCTGAGCATCGGTTCCCACAGCAGGCCCAGCGGTCAGGTGGTGCCGGGGCCGGCGCCCTGGTCCGCCGGGCGGGCGGGCCGGAAGCGGCGCAGCCGCAGGCTGTTGGTGACGACGAACACCGACGACAACGCCATCGCCGCGCCGGCGAGCATCGGGTTGAGCAGCCCGGCTGCGGCGAGGGGCAGGGCGGCGACGTTGTAGGCGAAGGCCCAGAACAGGTTGCTCTGGATGGTGCGCAGGGTGCGGCGGGAGAGCCGGATCGCGTCGGCGGCGGCGGTCAGGTCGCCGCGGACGAGGGTCAGGTCGGCGGCCTCGATCGCCACGTCGGTACCGGTGCCCATGGCCAGGCCGAGGTCGGCCTGGGCGAGCGCGGCGGCGTCGTTGACCCCGTCGCCGACCATGGCGACGACCTTGCCGTCGGCCTGCAGGCGTTTGACGACGTCGACCTTGTCGGCCGGCAGGACCTCGGCGATGACGTCGTCGATGCCGACCTGATCGGCGACGGCGCGGGCGGCGGCGCCGTTGTCGCCGGTGAGCAGGATCGGGGTCAGGCCGAGCCGGCGCAGCGCGGCGATCGCGGCCGGGCTGGTCGGTTTGACCGCGTCGCCGACGGTGAGCAGCCCGCGGGCCTGCCCGTCCCAGCCGGCCAGGATCGCGGTGAGCCCGCGCTGCTCGGCGGCCGCCTGGGCGTCGCGGAGCTCCGCGGGGACCGTCAGGCCGTCGTCGAGCAGGAGCCGGGCCCGGCCGACGGTGGCGGTGCGGCCGTCGACGACCCCACGGACCCCGAGTCCTTCGACGTTGCCGAACCCGGTGACGGCGGGCAGGGGGCCGTGCCGGTCGGTCGCCGCGGCGGTGACGGCCCGCGCGATCGGGTGTTCGGAGGCGGCCTCGAGCGCTCCGGCGGTGCGCAGCAGGTCGGCGGGGTCGGTGCCGGGGGCGGGGATGACGTCGTGCAGGGTCATGTGGCCGGTGGTGACGGTGCCGGTCTTGTCCAGCACGACGGTGTCGACGCGCCGGGTGGACTCCAGGGCCTCGGGGCCCTTGATGAGGATGCCGAGCTGGGCGCCGCGGCCGGTGCCGACGAGCAGCGCGGTCGGGGTGGCCAGGCCCAGCGCGCAGGGGCAGGCGATGATGAGCACGGCGACGGCGGCGGTGAACGCGGCGGTCGTCCCGGTGCCGGTGCCGATCCAGTAGCCGAGGGTGACCACGGCGAGTGCGATGACGATCGGCACGAACACGCCGGAGATCCGGTCGGCCAGGCGTTGCACGGCGGCCTTGCCCGCCTGGGCCTGCTCGACCAGCTTCGCCATCTGGGCCAGTTGGGTGTCGGCGCCGATCCGGGTGGCGCGCACGACGAGCCGGCCGCCGGCGTTGACGGTCGCGCCGACGACCGCGTCGCCGGGTCCGACCTCGACCGGGACCGGTTCGCCGGTGAGCATGCTGGCGTCGACGGCGGAGGTGCCGTCCTCGACGACGCCGTCGGTGGCGACCTTCTCCCCCGGCCGCACCACGAACCGGTCACCGACCGTCAGCTGGTCGATGGGGATGCGGGTCTCGGCGCCGTCGCGCAGGATGGCGACGTCCTTGGCGCCGAGTTCGAGCAGGGCGCGTAGCGCGGCGCCGGCGCGGCGCTTGGCGCGGGACTCGAAGTAGCGACCGGCGAGGATGAAGAGAGTGACGCCGGCGGCGGCCTCGAGGTAGATGTTGCCGGCGCCGTCGGTGCGCTGGATGGACAGTTCGAACGGGTGGGTCATGCCGGGGGTGCCGGCCGTGCCGAGGAACAGCGCCCACAGCGACCAGCCGAACGCGGCGAGCGTACCGAGGGAGACGAGGGTGTCCATGGTGGCGGCGCCGTGGCGCAGGTTCGTCCACGCGGCCTTGTGGAACGGCCACCCGCCGTAGACGACGACCGGCGCGGCCAGGGTCAGCGACGCCCACTGCCAGTAGGTGAACTGCCATGCCGGCACCATGGCGAGGGCGATGACGGGCACGGCGAGCGCCAGGCCGACCAGCAGCCGGGTGCGCAGCGGATCATGCTGCGGCTGGTCCGGGGTCGCCGGCGGTTCGGGGGTGGGCACGGCGGCGGTGTAGCCGGTCTGCTCCACGGTGGCGATGAGGTCGGCCGGGGTGACCGGGCCGGTGTAGGTGACGGTGGCCTTCTCGGTGGCGTAGTTGACGCTGGCGGTGACCCCGTCGAGACGGTTGAGCTTCTTCTCGATCCGCATGGCGCAGGAGGCGCAGGTCATGCCGCCGATCGCGAGCTCGAGGTGCTGCGGTACCGCGATCAGCGGCTGGCTCCGGGTGCTCATCGATGCCTCCTTCAGCTGTGCGCGGGGCCGGCGACGGCGGTGAACGCGGCGGTGCGGACGACGCCGTCGTGCTGGAAGTCCAGGAACAGGCGGTACGCGCCGGCGCTGGGCACCTCGGCGAGGAACGTGACCCGCGGCCCGGCGGTGGTGGTGCCGTCGCCGGGCGTGCCCTCCGGGTGCACGTGCAGGTAGGCCAGGTCGCCGTCGCGCAGCGCGACGAGGTGGCCGTAGGCGCCCAGGTACGGCTGCAGGTCGGTGACCGGGCGGCCGTCGCGCGTGACGGTCAGGGTCAGCTTCGAGGCGGTGCCGGGCGTGAGATCGCCGTCGAGGGTGACGGTGTACCCGTCCACGACCGCGGTCCGCCCGGCCGCCGGCAGCGCCTGCGGCCGGTAGTCGCCGGGCGCGGGCACGTCGACGCCGAGGGTCAGGCCCCGGTCGTGTCCGGCCGGCCGGAAGTCGGCGAAGACCCGGTACTGCCCGGCGCCGGCCACCGCGAGAGGAACCGTCCAGGTGCCGTCGGGCTGGCGCTGCGGGTGCAGGTGCTGGAACCCGGTCAGGTCGCGGCGGACCACGATCAGGTGCAGTTCCTTGTCGTGGCTGACCGTGTAGGCGGTGACCGGGTGGGCGTCGGGGCCGAGGATGCGGAACACGAACGGCGCCGCCGTGGTGCTCAGGGTGGTGGTCAGCGGCTGCAGGCGGTAGCCGTCCTCGGTCACCTGCAGGCCGCCCGGCAGGTCCGCCGCCGGGCCGGCGGGGTGCTCGGCGTGCCCGGCGGCGGCGCCGTGGGTGTCGGTGTGGGCGGGCGGGGCGGCGGCCGGGCCGGCAATCCTGCCGACCCCGGTCGCGGCGGCGAACAGCGCCGCCAGACCCAGCACGTACGCGCCCAGCTTGTGCGGGGTGCGCACGGCTAGCTCACCACCTGATATCCGGCCTCGTCGACCGCGGCGCGGACCGCCGCGTGGTCGAGCGGCTCATCGCTGGTCAGCGTGACGAGCCCGCCGGCCAGGTCGACGCGGATGTCCCGGACGCCGTCGAGCTTACCCAGTTCACCGCTGACGGACTGGACGCAGTGGCCGCAGGTCATGCCGGTCACGGTGTACGTCTGCTGCGTCGTCACGACGATCTCCCTCACTCTCGGGTTCCAACGTCCACTAGTACCATACCGCTACCCCCTAGGGGTATCCAGTCATGCGTGGCGTAGACAACGTCCGTGTGGCGTGCATCGCTTCGGCGACCGCCGGCGCGATCGTTGGCGATACCCCCCAGGGGTTCGCTAGAGTCGGACCATGACGACGCCCGTGCGCGGGTACACCGCGACGAAGGACCAGCTCCAGAGCCGCCTGCGCCGCATCGAGGGCCAGGTCCGCGGTGTGGAGAAGATGGTCGACGAGGATCGGTACTGCATCGACGTCCTCACCCAGATCAGCGCGATCCAGGCCGCCCTGGACAAGGTCGCGCTCGGCCTGCTCGACGACCACGCGCGGCACTGCATGCACCACGGCGCGGAAGAGGGCAAGGGCGAGGAGATGGCCACCGAGATGATGGCCGCCGTCGGCCGGCTGCTACGCCGCGGCTGAGTCGCACGCCCCCGGTCGCGGTGATCCGGCCCCAACCGTGTTGCGGGACCTTCGGCCCTGCACGGGGGGCCTGCGGCGAGCTAAGGCTGGAGAGGTACGAAGCAACGTCCGGCTCGAGCATCGAGGGGAGATGAGTCCGATGCGCACCGCACGGGAGATTCTGGCGGATGCGCGGACGATCGCCGTGGTGGGAGCGTCCCACGACCCGCTCAAAGCCGGGTTCTGGGTGCCGAAGATGCTGCAGGAGCAGGGGTGGCGGATCATCCCGGTCACCCTGCACGCCGACCGGCTCTTCGACGAACACGTCTACGGCCGCGTCGCCGACATCCCGTTCCGCGTCGACGTGGTGAACGTCTTCCGCCCGGCGCAGGACGCGCCCGAGATCGTGCGGGAGGCCGCGGCGATCGGCGCCAGCGCCGTCTGGCTGCAGCTGGGCATCACCAGCGCGCCCGCCCGGGCGCTCGCCGCGCAGGCCGGCCTGGACTACGTCGAAGACACCTGCATCGGCATGGAACGCACCCTGTCCCAGATGGTCGCCGGCGGCTACACGCCCGCCAGCCAGGTGTACCACGGCGTCGACCCACAGCCGGGGCCCGCTGCCGGGCGGCGCCCGACCCGCCGGCTCGACGGGCACGCCGATCGCCGGCGCGTCGACCGGCGGCGCTCGGTGTGGTGGCGGATGCACCCCGCACACAACGCGACCCAGGGCCAAGCGCCGACCACGGCCGGCCGCCGGACCTGACCGGGCGGCGCCGCGGGACATCGTCCCATGTGGACGGTCGGCGGTCACGGGTCGAGCGGTGTGAGCGGAGGATGGCGATGCGCCTCCCGCTCGGCCAGGATGGCCATGTCCCGCCGGTACTGTTCGGCCGACAGGTACCCGGCGAGCAGCCACTCTGTGAGCACGGCCTCGGCCCGCTCGGCTCGCGGCGAAGCCGGGGGCAGTCCGAGCGGCTCCCGGCTCCGGCGCCTGGCGACCCATGCGCTGAAGGACGACAACAACGCCAACGCCACCAGGACGATCACGAAGACGGCGAACTCCACCGCGATCACCCCCGTCGGCATCCGGGCTTCTACCCAACTGTTGCTCGGCCGGTTTCCGGCAGCAACCGGAGCAAGCAGACCCCACCCCGCGCTTCCCACCCCCAGACGGCCAGATGAGAGGCCGTGACGGGGATCAGCTGCTCATGAGTGCCCCTGCCCGGCCAGCGGCTGCATCGCGACGATCTCGGCCTGCTGCGTCTGCACGATGCGGCCGGCGAGAGCCTTGGCGTCCGGGTTGGTGCCGTGGGCGAGCTCGGCCTGGGCCATCATGATCGCGCCCTGGTGGTGAGCGATCATCATCTGGACGAAGAGCCGATTGAAGTCGCTGCCGGTCGCCGCCTTCAGCTTTGCCATGTCGGCGCTGGACATCATGCCCGGCATCGCCGGCATTCCACTGGGCATCACCCCACTGGGCATCCCGTTCGGCTTCATGCCATGTGGCATGCCGCTCGGCATGCACTGCGGGCCGGGGCAGCTCGGCATCGTGGTCGGCCGACCCCACGCGGCCAGCCAGCCCTTCATCGTCGCGATCTCCGCCCTCTGCTCCGTACCGATCTTCGTGGCGACCTGCTTGACGCCCGGATCGGTCGCCTTCGTCGCGGCGAGCGCGGACATCTCCACGGCTTGCTCATGGTGCGGAATCATCATCTGCACGAACAGCGCGTCGGCATTGTTGTACGTCGGGTTGACGCTCACGCTGCCGTTGCCGGGCGAGACGGGAGCCTGACCGCTGCTTGCCGTGTCGCTGCAGCCGGCGAGCGTGACGGTGGCGGTGAGTGCGGCACCGACCAGCACGGCCGGCCCCCGGATGGAGTGCTTCATGGCCCACCAGACTCTTTTCGGCTCGGTGTGGGACTGGTCCACCCCGAACGCGGGCGATATCGCGCAGATCGCGTGGCGCCGGAAATGCCCTCTGGTCCGCAACCGGATCTGGCCCTGTCCCACGCTCGCGGGCATCCGGCCGGCATCTTCCCGAACCGAGTGGCGATATGCGAGCGCAACATCACCGACCGGGGCTTCATCCGGAGGCTGCCTCGCAAGCATCAGCGACCGGTCAGGCCGTGCCACCCGTCCCAAGCCGGGCCGAAAGCCCTGCCGTCGGCGGCTGCGCCGCGGCATGGTGAAGGTGGAAGGCCGTCTCCGGCGGCACTCCGGCCGACACGAGGGGGCGCGTCATGACCGCCGACCACCGCCCGGTCATCGTGGGTGTCGACGGCTCGCCAGCCAGCCTCGGGGCGGTTCGCTGGGCCGCCGACGAGGCGATACGCCATGGGCAGCCGCTACAGATCACGCACGCCCTGGGCGTTGCCGACCCCTTCGAACAGGCGGCGGACGAGCACGAGCTCGCCCTGCAAGCCGCCGCCGAGGCCCGCAACTGGCAGCCCTGTCTGCGCAACGTCACCACCTCCACCTGGCACGGCAGCCCGGCCCGGATGCTCGTCGAACAGTCCCGGCACGCGAGCCTCGTCGTCGTGGGCAGCCGCGGAACGGGCGGCTTCCAGTCGCTGCTGCTCGGCTCGGTCGGACTGCAGTTGGCCGCACACGCACACTGCCCGGTGCTCGTCGTCCATCACGCCGAACGCTGGGCGGAACCAGGAGGCCCGCTGCCGCAGCACGGGCCCATCGTCGTCGGTGCCGACGGCTCGGCGCCCTCCGAACTCGCGGTGGAGCTGGCCTTCGCGGAGGCCGCCTCACGCGGCGTGGCACTGACCGCGGTGCGTGCCTGGCAGGAGCCGCCGCACCGCTGGGGCCGCAGTGTGGACCCGGCCCGGCTCGCCAGCGCGGCGCAGCACGTCCTGGTCGCCCAGGTGGAGCCGTGGCGGGCCAAATACCCCACGGTGGAGGTCCAGCTGCGCGCCGTACAGGGCACGGCGGCACCCGTGGTGGTCTCCGAGGCAATCGACGCGCTCATGGTCGTGCTCGGCCCTCGCGGGCAGGGCGGCTTCGAGGGACTCCGGCTCGGCTCGGTGACGCAGCAGGTGCTGGAGCACGCATCCGTGCCGGTCCTCGTCGCCCGGCATCGCTGAACATCCACACGCGCCGATCATCCTGATGCCGGAACGGCCGCCTACCGGCGTGCTGTCACCGAACGACAACGACCGGGCAGGCCGCATAGTGAATGGCCGCCTGGCTCACCGAGCCCAGCAGCAGGCCGGTGAAACCGCCGCGACCGCGTGAGCCGACGACCAGCAGCTCGGCGCCGGCGGACAGCTCGGTCAGCACTGCGGCGGCCGAGCACGAACTCGCCGGGACAACGTCGTCGCAGACGTCCACCGCAACGTCGTCGCAGACGTCCACCGCACCGTGAACCGGCGCGAGCAACCGCCTGGACCGCCGCCGGGGCCCCGCTCAGCCGGAGGACGACGTAGCCGCGAGGCGCTCCGGCTCGGGCGCGGCCGGCTGGGCCGGCAGTTCCAGCCACGACGGGGCCGCCTCACGGCGCAAGGTGCGCACCAGCAGCAGGGTGCCCGCGACGACCATCCAGGCGAAGGGCTTGGCCGCCTGCCGGTAGTCGGTGTGGCCGCCGTCGAGGAAGTCCACGCCGATGAACTGCAGCGAGCGCACCAGGGGTACCAAGGCGATCCAGAACCACACGGAGCGGGCCGTCGAGCCGCGGACCACCACGCCGGCGACCAGCGGCGGGAGCACCACCAGCGGGTAGTAGCCGAACGCGGGGGTGCTGACCAGGAACGTGCCGATCATCAGGATCGCCGACGTGTCGACGAGGCGCAGGCGCTGGTCGCCGCCGTTGCGCCAGCGCAGCAGCGCGGCGGCGACGGTGAGGCCGAGCACCGCCATCCGCACGATCGCCAGGAGCGCACCGTCAATGCCGATCCGGGGCAGCATGGCCGGCAGGGACGAGTCGTACGGCCGGGCGAACTCGTCCTGGCCGCCGAGCAGGAACGGCAGCGTCCGGGTGAAGAACAGGCCCGGCTCGGGCAGCAGCGGCGTCACCACCGCGCAGACGGCGATCGGGATGCCGGCCGCCGCGGCCAGCCCCCGCCACTTGCGGGCGAGCAGGAACACCAGCCCGATCGGCACCAGCATCGGCTTGACCGCGATCGACACGCCGATCACCACGCCCGCGGCGAGCCATCGCCCGCGCCCCATGAGCAGCAGCGCGACCGACATCAGGGCCGCCACCGGCGCGGTCCAGTTGCCCAGCTCGACGACGCTGACGGTCGGGTTGAACAGCGCGAACGCGGCGACGCCGGCGACCCCGAGCCAGGAGCGCAGGCCGACGTCGAACAGCCGCAGCGCCGCCCACCAGCCGACCAGCAGCAGTGCCGCCAGCCCCCACGGGAACAGCCGCTCCAGCTGGGTGTCGGACAGCGGGGTGAGGGCCAGCGCGAACGGCACGCTCGACGGCGGGTACAGGAACCGGTTCGACTCGTACGGCGAGCCGCCGTCGAGCAGCCGGCGCACCGCGTCGACCACGAACCGGTTGTCCATGCTGTGCATGTGGCCGGTGAGCGAGATGCGCACCAGCTCCTGGACGAGCAGCGCATAGGCACCGGCCAGGACAACCCAGGGCGCTCGGCTCTTGAGCATGGCGAGAAGCGTAGCCATCGGCCGGGTGCGGACGGCGCGTGATTCTCCTGCTCACCCGCTCGCGGCCACGGTCAGGCGGATCGCCGGTAGTCCTCGATGACCTCGACGTGCGCCGGGTTCGCCGCCGCGACCAGGTTGAGGTTGACCCTCCGGCCGGCGTGCCGTGCGAGCTGGTCCCGCGTGCAGCGCCACAGCCGTCCGCGCGGCTCGTCGATCGCGAAGACGTGCCGGTAGCCGGCGAAGACGATGTCGAGGAGCTCGCCCGGCGGGAAGCCCGCGTTGCGCAGGTGCCTCGGTACGAACTCCACCAGCAGCGTGGGCCGGTACTCGTGCAGTGGCCGGGCCGCCCCGCGCAGGACGTAACCGTCGTAGCCTTCGACGTCGACCTTCAGCAGATCGACCGGCGACCCGGCCCCGAGGTGGTCGGACAGGCTGGTGACGCGCACCGGCAGCGCGCCGCGGCCGCCGCCGGTCACCGCGGCGGCGAGCGAGTGGTTGCCGGAGCCGGACGCGAGGTGGATCATCGTCGCTCCGGGTGCCTCGCCCACCGCGCAGGGCTCCACCGTGACCCGGTCGGACCGGCCGTTCTGCGCGAGATTGCGCTGGAGCAGGGCGAGGTTCGCGGGTACCGGTTCGAAGGCGGTCAGCCGCCCGCCGGGCGGCAGATGCGCGGCGCCCACGCAGGCGTAGATGCCGATGTTGGCACCGACGTCGATGACGTCCCGGCTGGCGGCGGCGAGGCGTTCGAACAGGTCCAGCTCGATCGACTCGTAGAACCCGCCGATCAGGCCCGCTGTGAAGACGTGGTCGTCGGCCGGTGGCGTCAGCCGCAGGCCCCGGAAGTCCACCGTGCGCTCCCGGCCGCCCCAGACCGCCCGGACGGTCTTGCGGTACGCCCATCCCACCAGTGGCAGCCGCTGCGCCGGCGTGTTCGCCAGTGCGCCGCGGGCCAGCTTGATCACCGCGATCGGTGCCTTGTGCCGCAGACCTAGGCCCGCCACGCCGGCACCCCCGGTCGCCGGACGCGCGCCACCGCCGCGCCGGCGACGAGCGCGAGCATCGCCAGGGCGGTCAGGATCGAGCTCGCCAACGCGACCGAGCTCCACCGGCTGGGCGCGTAGACGAGGGCGAGATCAGCATCGCCGGTGCCGCTGACCTGCCAGGCGTTGGCGTACCCGGACACGGTCAGATGCCGGGCCGTCCAGCCGGGCGGGAGGCCGGTCAGCTGCCAGCCGTGGGCGTACGACTCGGGCAGGACCAGGGTGAACCGGCCGGCCGCGCCGTGGACGTCGGCCCGGTAGCGCGATGGCGACACCGTGGTCGCTTGTATCTGCGGTACGCGCGCGGCCGTGACGTCGATCGGGACGGCCCGGACTGTGACCAGTGCGGTCCGGGTCAGGCTGACGTTGCGGTACGCGATCCTGGTCGGCACCATGTTCGTCGCGTCCGCGAACACCTGCGGCGTGATGCTGGTGGTCCCGGCCGGCGCCCGGATCAGGGCGGTCATCGTCTGCCAGCTACCGCTGCGGGTGAGGCCGGTGGTGCCGGCGCACCGCCCGGCCGGGGCCAGCGCCAGGCAGACTCTGGGTGTCTGGCCGAAGCCGGTGCGGTAGTCGACGACGAACCGGTACGTCGCGCCCGGCACGGCGGCCACCGGGTCAAGCTGGGCGCACCGGCCGAGACTCGGCGCGTCCAGCAGCAGGGTGCGATCCGGCTGGAGCGTGACAAGCGGGCCGCCCGGGCTCCAGCCCGAACGGCCGCCGGCAGCGAAGCAGTTCCCGTATGCGGCAGCGCCGGCGGCGGTCGTGGACACCTGGCGGCGCACGGTCATCGTGTGCCGGCCGGCCGACAGGGCGAGCGTCGACGGCGGCGCCGGTACCGTCGGCAGCGTGGCCGATCCCACCTCGCGCAGCGGCGTCACCTCGAGGTCGCGGTACTCGGCGGCGCCCGATCCGGTACCCGATTCGGCATAGACGTACAGCCGCGCGGCGACCACGTCCGGAAGCAGCCGGGTGACGGCGGTGTACTGCGACCATCCGGCCGCGGCCGGCGGGGCGGGTAGCGGCGCGCACCGCGCCGGCCCGTCCTGCCACAGGCACAGGCCCGGCGTGGCGGCGCCCGCGCTGCGGACCTGGAACCGGATCCGGTACGTGCCCGCGTCGGTGAGCTGGACCGCAGCCTCCGCACAGACGCGTCCCGAGCGTACGGCCAGGCGCAGCGGGTTCCCGCCGGCCGGGGTGCCGGGAACACCGGTACAGTCGGCGGCGCTGCGGAACGGCCCGGTCAACCCGGTGCCGCGCGCGGTCGCATAAGCCGTCACGGTCGTGCCGGGTCCCGCCGCGACCACGTCGCCGCCGGCCGGCATCGCCCGCACGGTCCCGGCCACCTCGAGGCCGACCACGTTCGGGTCGGCCAGCTCCATGCTCACCGGCGGCCGGCTCGGCAGCGGGTGTCCGTCGACGGCCACGCTGTCGGTGTCGGTGAAGGTCAACCGGCCGTCGTTCAGGGCGGCCCGGTAGCTGGCGTCCGGACCGGGCCGCTCGAGCCGGTACCGTCCGGCCGTGGCGAGCGTGAAGCTCAGGTCGCCGGAGCCGGCAGTCACCCCGGTGAACGCGTCGACCGGTTGGCCCGGATCGGCGCTGCCGGCCTCGCCGTCGGGCAGCGCGGCCGCCACCCGGGCCAGCGTGTCCGGGTCGGGCGCCTGGATGCCGGTCAGCCGGCCGCGCGCCGACACCGGGCCGGGACCGGTCAGGCGATAGAGCGTGGCGACCCCGAACCGGCCGGCCTGGCCGCCGCCGACGATGCCGGCCAGCGCGGCGTCCAGCCGGTCCGGGTCAGCGCTGAGGGGACCGTCGAAGGACGCCGGCATGAGGTCGTGCCGGACGATCACGGTGTCCACCCCGAGTGCCCGCAGCGCGCCGCGCCAGGACTGCTGATCGCCGTCCAGCAGGGCCTCCTGCGCCTCGATGATCAGATCTTTCACGGCGGGCAGGTCGTCGTAGTACCCGCCCGGCAGCAGGTGCAGCGTCGGCCGCTTGAGCAGCTGCGCGGGGATCACGTCGACACCGCGGTACCCCCAGTCGGTGGCCACCATGTAGTGGTTCAGGTTGACCGGGAGGGTGAGGACCTTGCCCGCGCCGGGAGTCGCGTTGACCTCGTCGGCCAGCCGGTGCCAGCCGGCCGGAACGGCTACCCGGGAGCTCGGAGTCTCGCCGTGCGTCCGGTCCGGGAGCGCCGAGCCGGTCCACATCGGCGAGGGGAAGGCCAGCGCGCCCAGTACCGCCCCGGCGGCGACGGCCTGCGGCACCATTCCCACCAGGCGCGGTGGCAGCCCGCCGAACGTCCGGTGCCGACGCAACCAGGATGCCGTCGCCAGGCGGGGCGCCAGTTCGACCGCACGGTCGATCGCGAGCGCGGCCAGCGATGTGTAGATCAGCACCGTGGGTACGCCCAGCTTGCTGGCCGGGTCGCGGATCAGCCACATGCCGGGCACGTGGTCGTACAGCCACAGGTTGACCCCGCCCACTTTGGACGATCGGATGCCGGTCGACAGGAACAGCAGCACCAGCCCGACGCCCGCGACCAGCCACGCGGCCCGCCGTCGCCGGCCGCCGCCCGCGAGCACCACGCCGGCGAGCGCCAGCAATGGAAACAGCCAGTGCAGCGTGGCCCGCAGGCCACTGCTGAGCGACGCGGCGAAGGGAAACAGGCCGGGCACGTTCCACGCCCAGCTCGCGTTCAGCGTCACGACGTTGGCCGCGCTGTTGCGGGCGTGCGTCCACGCCCAGTCCCGGATGTCGGTCACCGCCGAGAACGCCACGCCGGCCGGGGACAGCAGGTGCTGCGCGAACGGTACGACCCACCACAGGTTGAGTAGCACCACCCAGGGCAGGGCCCGGATCAGCAGGAGCGAGACCCGGTGCAGCGCCCGCCGGCCGCCCACCAGCCCGGCCGCGACCGGGATGAACAGCACGGTCAGGATCGTCATCAGCAGCCACGGCGGATTGAGCGCGACGTAGGCCGCCGGCAGCGTCGCCGCGCCGAACGCGATCGGCTTGATCGGCCGCCCCGCCGCCGCCCGGGCGGCCATTCCGGCCAGCAGGCCGGTCAGCCCGATCGCCAGTGGCGGCAGCGGATTCGGCAGCCACACCAGGAGATACACGTTGAAGCTGCCGAGCAGCCCGGCCGCGGCCACCGCCACCGGCCGGCGCACCCACGCGCCAGCGAGGTAGCCGGCGCCGAAGGTGCACAAGCCGAAGCACAGCACGTACAGCAGCCACTGGGCGACCGGTGCGCCCAGGCCGATCAGCCCGAGGCTCCGGATCAGGAGGACCTCGATGAGCTGGAGGATTGCCGTGGACGTGGAGCCCGCGCCGGTGGCCTGGTGGCTCCACGAGCCGGTCACCTCGCCGCCGAGGCTGTCCCGGACGAACGGCGGGACGTCGCCGCCGGCCGCGAACCGGCCCGAAGAGAACCAGGTCAGGGTGGCCAGGGCCGTGATCGCGACCGGGGCCGCGTAGGCGACGAGCGGGAAACGCCAGGCTGCCCAGCGCAGGAGCGGGCGGTTGCCGCTCTCGGGCGGCGGCGGCCGGTCGCCCGCACGGGCGGGCAGGAGCGTCTGGTTGGTCACAACCGGGCGGCCCATTTGCCCTCGTGCGCGCCGAGCGCCAGGCCGCTCCACTCCGTCGTCTTGAGGAGCAGGAGTCCGGCGAACCGGTGCGGGGCACGCAGGACCAGCCCGGGGTGCGACAGCAGCGCCGGCCGGCCGAGGGGGCGCGGCACAGCCTGCTGTGCCTTGCGGTACCGGGGCAGCCAGCGTCCGTAGTACCGCTTCTTGTGGAACGCCCTGCGCAGGCTGATCCGGCCCTCGTCGTGCATGATGAACGACGACACGCGCCCGAGCCGGTAGCCGGCCGCCAGGACCCGGTCGGGCAGCTCCCAGTCCTCGAACCCGGTGATGTCCTCGTCGTAGCCGCCGACCTTGTCCAGGACCTGCCGGGGGAACGCCCGGGCCGCCTCCACCCGGCTGTCGCCCAGATACAGCCGCTTCTCCAGCGCCCGGCACCGGGCCAGGAAGCCGTCTCCGAACGCGAGTTCCGGGATGACCAGCGCGCCGAGGTCCGGGCCGGCCCGGAATGCGTCGACCACCTCGGCGACGATGTCGCCGGCCAGCACCATGTCGGCGTCGATGAAGATGACGTACTCGCCGGAGCTGATCCGCCAGCCGTGGTTGCGCTGCGCGCTGCGCTCGGGTCCGCAGGTGGCAACCACGTCCGCGTGGTCGCGAGCGATCGCCGTCGTCGCGTCGGTGGAACGGTTGTCCACCACGACCAGCTCGACGTGGGGATACGACTGGGCGCGGATGCTGGTCAGGCAGCGCGCCAGCGTGCGTTGCGTGTTCAGTGTCGGGACGACCACGGAGATCAGCGGACCGGTTGTCATCGAAGCTCCCTGTCGGGTTGTGGACGGCTGCGGGTGGTCGCTTCGGTCAGCACCGTGTCCGCCACGGTGTCCCAGTCCGCCGCGCCGCCCCGCCAGCCGCGGGCCGCGGGCGCCGCCGTCCATTTCGGCAGCCCGTGCGCCAGCGCGGCCGCCAGGGCGGCGGGCGTCGGCTCGACCAGTACGCCGCCGGCCGGCGGTATCGAGTCCCGCAGTCCCGGCCGGTCGTAGCCGACCGCCGGGGTGCCCATGGCGGCCGCCTCGTCCACGACCAGCCCCCACCCTTCCCGTACCGACGTCACCACCAGGACGTGCGCCCGGGCCAGCAGTTCGTCCCGCTCCGCGCGGCTGACCCGGCCGAACAGGGTCACCCCGGACCCCGCGCGAGCGGCGAGAGCGGCCCGCTGTGGTCCGTCTCCGACGAACCACATCTGGGCCGTGGGCACCCGCTCTCGCAGCAGGTGGTACGCGGCGAGGGCCGCCAGCGGCCCCTTGTTGCTGGCCAGCCGGCCCACGAAGACGACGGTCGGGTGAGGCTCGCGGGGCACGTCCGGCCGGGGCCGGCGGGCGATCCCCGCCGGCACCACGGTCACGTCGCGCAGCCCGTACTGCCGTAGGGAGTCCTGACTGGACGGTGACACGGTCAGCACCCGGACCTTGCGGTACCGCCGCAGCCAGGCCGGCTCCAGCACGTACCGGCCGAGCAGGGCCACCGGCGGCGGCATCTCGTAGTGCCAGATCTCGCGGCAGACCTGATGGATCAGGGCGACCACCGGGGTGTCGCCCGCCCACCGCGGACAGCCGAAGGGGCGGGTGTTCACCTCGTCCATCACCAGGTCGAACCGGCCGCGGCCGGCGCTGCGGTAGTAGTCGCGGGCGGCCGGATACACGCCCAGCCGCCCGCCGTGCCGCACCACGCGTACCCCGTCGATGTCCTCGACCGCCGGCGCGCCGTCGACGGCCGCGCAGAACTGGGTCACCATGTGTCCGGCGGCGACCCAGCGCCGGGCGATCTCGTGCGTGTACACCTCGGCGCCGCCGGCCTGCGGGTGGCGCAGGTCCTTCCAGTTGCAGACCAGGATCCGCATCTCAGGGCACCTCGGTCAGCACGGGGCGGTACACCACGTCCGGCCGGGCGGCGGCCGGTGCGTCGGCCGTTCCGGCGGCCGGCAACTGGTACTCGGCGCGCACCCGCAGCCGCCAGCCGAGCCGGAGGGTGTCGCCGAACATCCGCAGCACCGCGCGTGCCGTCACCGTCGAGCGGTCCACCCGGTACAGGCTGATCGGCGCGGCGAGGATGCGCCGGTACCCGAGCCGGTTGGCCAGTGCCAGGATCTCGACGTCCAGCACGAACCGCCGCTCCTCGCAGTACGGCAGGATGTCGGCGATCAGCTGGCGGCGGAAGACCTTCAGACCGACCTGCGTGTCGCGGACCGGCAGGGACGGGAACAACAACCGGACCAGGAGCCGGTACCCGGCCGAGCACACGTTGCGGGTCCACGAGGCATCGGCGTCGATCATCGTGAGCGGATGGCGCTTGTCGCCGACGACGCCGTCCGGTTCGTACAGCTCGATCAGCCGCACGAACGATCGCCACAGCACCGGATCCAGGTCGCCGTCGGCGTCGATGAACCCGAGGTAGCGGCCGTTGCCGGCCAGCAGCCCGCACCGCAACGCGGCGCCCTTGCCCTGGTGTTCGGGCAGCGCCAAGCGCCGCACGGCCGGCCCCAGGTCGCTGATGCTGCCCGCGCTGCCGTCCGTGGAGCCGTCATCGACCGCGATGATCTCGAAACTGACCCCGCACCCGCTCAGCTCCTCCCGCAGATGCCGCAGGTTGGCGCGCAGCGCGGGGCCCGGGTTGTAGTACGGCACCACCACGGTCAGGTCGACCGGAGCCTCCGGTTCGGCCAGTCGCCGGCGCCCGCGATCCGGCGTGGCCGACGGAGTGCGTCGCACGACCGACCAGACCGCGCCGGCAAGCGGCAGCGCTGCCGCGGGAAGCATCACGATCGCCAGCGCCAGCGGGCCGGTGTGCCACACCGCGACACCGACCGCCGCCACCGCAACGCCGAGCCAGGCGACACCGGCGCCCGAGCCCGATCGGGCGATGTTGTACTGCACCAGGACCCACAGCAGGCCGATGCCGCACGTCGCGCCCGCCATCACCGCGATCACGTGCACCGGCACCTGGAAGGTGCTGCCGAATACCAGCGGCACCAGCCACGGGCTCAGCACGGTCAGCACGATCATCGCGGGGACGAGGACGGCCGCCGAACCGAGCAGCGTCCGGCCCAGCAGGCGGCGCGCACGTGCCACATCCGCGGCGGCGAACGCGGGCAGCACCGCCATCGAGATCGCGTGCGGCCCGTACAGGGCCGCGTGCAGCGCGGTCGCCGCCGCCGAGTACCGGCCGGCGACCACCGGATCGAGCAGTTGGCGGGCGGCGATCGTGTCCACGCCGGTCAGCAGCCACAGCCCCGAGTACGCCGCCACGCCGCCGACCGCCGTTCTGGCGCCCAGCCGCAGCGATACCGCGCCGGCCCGTTCACCCGCTCGCCGACGGCTCGCGCGGTACAGCGCGGACGCCTGGAGCGAGTCGGCGACGACCGACGCGGCGACCGCCCCGGACACCCCGAGCCCGGCCTCGATGAACAGCACGGCGACGCCGACACGTACCACCGTCGAGGCGACCGCGACGGCCCCGACGGTACCGAAGCGGCCCTGCCCGCACAGCAGGCCCCACGGCACCACCATCGCGGCCAGCGGCACGCAGTACAGCGCCAGGCACAGGGCCGGCCAGACCGACGTGAGCCGGAGCAGCCGCTGGACGAGCGGCGCGGCCAGGAGCATCGCACCCGTGCAGAGCGCCCCGATCGTGAGGGCGCGGCCGAGCAGTACCCGTCCGTCGACCGGACGACCCGACTGAACGAGCCGCGCGGTGCGGGCGGTCACCAGCGCCTGGAACCCGCCGGCCGGCACCGTCATCAACGTGATCAGCACCAGCAGCGAGCCGAACGCACCGTACGCGGCCGGGCCGAGCATACGGCTGACCACGACGTGGAACGTCAGGTTGCCGACGCCCACAACGGCCAGAGCCACCATGAACGACAGACCGCCCGCCCCCATGGCGGACGGGAACCGCGCCCGCCTCGCCGGCCCGGGAACCGCGATGCCGCACCCGGTACCCTGGAGTTCGGCCGTGCCGTCCGTTGCCATTGCCCCCCCAGCGACGCATCCCGACGAGCACCCCAACTCGCCTGCAACGGGCTGCTCAGCACCGCGCGCTCCTTGCCCAGGCCGTTCCCGTTCAAACCGGGGCTCTGCGAAGTCCGGCCCTGGCGCAGGACTTCAGCTCTTGGGACGCTTCCCGCAGGTAACCGGCGAGGTGCCAGATATTCGGGACCATCGTCGGGTCGGCGATGATGCCGATGGCGATCCCGCCGTCGTAGGACAACGCGGTGATGCCGAGGCCGCCACTGGCGTCCGTGACTGCCGACACCGGATACATCGCGAGGACTCGCCGGCCGCACAGGTACAGCGGGTGCTGCGGGCCGGGCACGTTGGAGACGACAAGATTGATCACCGGCGAGGTGTGCGCGATCAGGCTGAACGCCGCACGATCGCCCAGGCCGGTCAGCGCGGTGGGCATGCCTTCGCTCCACGTTTGCAGCCATGGGGCGGGGGCCAACTTGCGTCGGTCCTTGATCCTGCGCATCGCGGCGTGCACCGCCTGCAACCGCTCGCGCGGATCGGCGATCTGGGTGGGCAGGGAGGTGATCATCAGCGTGACCTGATTGCCGGCCCCGGCCCCGTCCGCCTCCCGCAGCGAGAACGGTACGGCGGTCACCAACGGCTCCTCCGGCAGCGCGCCACGGTCGAGCAGCCACCGCCGTACGGCCGCCGCGGTCAACGTCATCACCACGTCGTTGACCGTCACCCCGAACGCGTTTTTGATCCACTTCACCTCGTCCAGCCGCAGCGTGGTGAAGGCGAAGCTGCGGCGCGAGGAGACCGGGCCGTTGAAGGGCGTCCGAGGCGCAGTCAGCCGCGGCAGCACGGGCACCTGCTCACCCTTGGCCAGGCAACGGGTCGCCGACCGGATCGTCCCGGACACCCGGGCCGCGCCGGGCAACCGGGACACCAGCGGAATCTCGTCGAGGTACGGCACCGTCTCGAGCAGGCATCGCACCAGACGCACTGGACCGGCGACCAACCGGGCCCCAGCACGCACCAGCACCTCAGCCGATCCAGGGGCGTAGTCGGGCGCCGCCGGCGGCGCGGGCGCCCGGCGCGGGGGACGAGGCTCCCGGTCCAGGACCGCGGCCAGGATCTGCGCCCCGCCGACGCCATCGACCGTCGCGTGGTGCAGCTTCACGTACACCGCGCTACGCCCGCCGCGCAGCCCGTGGATGAGGTACATCTCCCAGAGCGGACGGCGCCGGTCCAGCCGGCGCCCGTGCAGCCGGGCGACCTGCGCGGCCAGCTGCCGATCGCTTCCGGGATGGGGCAGCCGCGTCTCCCGGACGTGATAGCCCAGGTCGACCGCTTCCGCCTCCACCCAGTACGGGCGATCCAGGCCGAACGGCACCGGCATGATCCGCTGCCGCAGCGGCGCGACCAGTGCGCTGCGCTCCCCCACCAGCGCCACCAGGTCGTTGCGGGAACACTCCCCGTCAAGCACCGAAAGGCCCCCGATGTTGGCGACACCGGCATCGGTCTCCAACGACAGAAACTGCGCGTCCAACGCACTGAGCTGGCGCACCACACACCTCCTGGCCGCGCCATGCGGATTCGCCCTACCGGGCCGGCGACCGAGACGGATCAGGTCTCGACCGCCGCCGGCGGCATGAGACTGAATGCGTTCTCCTCCTCCTGGGCGTTGTGCAGGCGCATGATGGCGTACAAGCCGTAGAGCCCGGCGCGCAGGTCGCTGACCTCCTCGGGCTGCGGCCCGTCGCCGACATCCCGTACGGCGCGCCGCAGCCGGCGGACCTGATGCTCGATCTCGGCGTGGGTCCGGCTGAGCGCCCCGGTCGGGTCCGGGCCGCCGAGGGCGCGGGCGACGATCGGCAGCAGCTGGGCCTCCTCGGCCCGCTCGTGCGGGAGCAGGTCGCCTTCGAGCCGGTCCAGCAGTTCGCGCAGGGGCCCGAGATCAGCCGCGGTGACGGAGAGGTCGTCGGCGACGGCGCGGATCTGCTCCACGAGTGGCCGGATGGCGGCGTGCTGCGCGTACAGCTGCCGGGCGGCTTCGAGGTCGGCGGCCGGCAGGGTGACGGTGTGCATGCGGCCTGGCAGCAGGACCGTCAGGGCGAGGCCGATGGCCGCGACATCGATCACCTCCTGCAGGATCGCCCCGGCCACCGGCGTCAGCAGCCCGGCCGCGGCCGGGACCATCGCCGCCAGCGACAGGGCCATGCCGAGCCCGGCCGCGCGGCGGGCGATGCGGTGGCTGCGCCGGGCGATGAGCATCGCATCGGCGAGGCCGTCGACGCGATCCGCCGTGAGCACGACGTCGGCGGCCTCGGCCGAAGCGGTGGCGCCGCGTGCGGCCAGGGCCACGCCGACACCGGCGGCGGCGAGAGCGGGGGCGTCGTTGACCCCGTCGCCGACCATGATCGTCGGTGCGGTGTCCTGTTCGGCGCGGACGATGGCGAGCTTGTCGGCGGGGTCGCGGTCGGCGTACACCGCGTCGAGCCCCACGATGCGCCCCACGGTCTCCGCGATGTCGGCCCGGTCACCCGTGACCAGGATCGCGCGTTCGATGCCCGCGTCCCGCAGGGTCCGCATCATCCGCGGTGCGTCCGGCCGGAGCGGATCGGCGAGCAGCAGTACCCCGGCGGGCCGGCCGTCCACCGCCGCGAACACGGTCAGCGATCCGTCCAGCGCGGCTCGGCGGCGCGCCCGGCGCACCCAGTCCGGCGCCGAGCCGTCGACGATCCAGGCGGCTTTGCCCAGGCGTACCGGCCGGCCGTCCACCGTCCCTTCGATGCCGAAGCCGTGCCGTTCGCGCACCTCGGACGCCGGCGAGAGCGGCAGCCGGCGGTCGCGGGCGGCCGTGACGAGGGGCGCCGCGAGCACGTGCGCCGAGGACTGGTCGAGCGAGGCGGACAACCGCAGCACCTCGTCGGCCGGCACCTCGCCGGCCGCGATCACCCCGGTCAGCATCGGCCGCCCGCGGGTGAGCGTCCCGGTCTTGTCGAACAGCAGGACCCGCCCGGCGGCCAGCCGCTCGAGGGCGGCGCCGCCCTTGAGGATCACGCCGTGCCGGGCCGCCCGGGACAGCCCCGACATGATCGCGATCGGGGCCGCGAGCAGCAGCGGGCACGGGGTCGCCACGACGAGCACGGCCACCGCGCGTACGGCCTGGCCCGACGCCGCCCACGTCAACCCGGCCACCAGCAGCGTGAGGGGGACGAAAGCAACCGCGAACCGGTCGGCGATGCGGACGAACGGCGCGCTGCTCGCCTGGGCCTGCTCGACCAGGCGCACGACGCCCGCGTACGTCGACGCGGCGGCGGTCTCGGTGGCCAGCATCCGCGTCACCGGGCCGGCGTTGATGACACCGCTGCGGATGTCGTCGCCGGCGCGACGCTCGACCGGCAACGGCTCACCCGACAGCGCCGACTCGTCGAACACGCCGCCGGCGAGCAGTCTCCCGTCGACCGGCACCAGCTCACCGGCGCCGACCAGCAGCCGGTCACCGACCGCGACACGGTCCACGGGGATCTCGTCCACGCCGTCCGGCCCTTCGCGGCGGGCGGTCCTCGGCGCGCCGGCGGCCAGGCGGCTGAGCTCCCGGCGGGCCCGCGCCGACGCGCGCGCCTCCAGGACGCTGCCCGTGAACAGCATCACCGCGATCACGGCCCCCGCGAGCGGCTCGCCGACCAGCAGCGCACCGGCCAGCGCGAGCCACGCGATGACGTCCACCGACGGCTGGCGGCGGCGCAGCGCCATCGCGATGGTGACCGTCGAGTACGCCAACCCGACCAGCGTCGCCCCGGCCCACACCGCCGAGGCCCACGGCGCCGCGCCCGCGGCAGCGGCCGCAATCCCGGCGAGCAGCAGCAGGGCCACGACAGCGAACAGGATGACGCCCCGGGCGGCCCACAGCCGCGAAAGTGGCGGCTCGGAGCGACCACCTTGGTCGGCCGCGATGCTGTCCGGCATGGGTCTGCCCTCCTTCAGTCCACGATCTCCTTTCCGCGCGGCAGCGCCCAGTGCCGAAAGTCCCGGCCTGCTCCGCAGAGGGTGAGGCGGGGTGGGGCGGGCATGGCGGTTAGCAGGTATCCGCGGGTGCGGAAACCGGCAGCCGGAGAATGCAGGTGGCGGCGAGGCCATCCCTCATCGGTACGAGAGAGCGTGGAGACACCGCCCCAGCCCCCTGCGAAGAGGTGAACCGCCATGACGACCTACACGGTTGACCCGGTGCTGTGCATGGCACTGTTCGTCTCCGACGCCCCTCAGACGTACGACCTGGACAACTGCACCATTCGCGACGTCGTCGCGCGCACCCTCGAACTGCTCGGCCCGAACGAGTGCTACGCCCGCGCCGCTGAAGAGTTCGGCAATCACCCCGAGGTCGCGCTCCCCCGCATCACGTGGGCCCGCGAGCTGTGTGCCCGGGCGATGACTCTCACCACCGTCTGACCGGGCCACGCGCCGGCCGCATGGCAAACGGCCGGGTCGGCCCGGGGACGAGCGGCGCCACCGTGCCGACCGCGCCTCATGGCCGATCGGCGCCGGTGGAGCGCCGGTCAGGCGTCGGCGAGGCCGGCCTGCGCCTCCTCCATCCGCGCGGCCAGGTCGGGGCGGACCCGCCAGATCGCGATGAGGTCGCGGCGCAGCTGGAGCCGCTGCGACCACATCACGGCGCGGCCGTGCTCGAGCTGCTCCACGGCCCGGCCGGGCCGCCCGTCCCCGGCGGTGTGCGCGGCGGCGAGGCTCGCGACGGCCGAGTGGTCCGCCAGGACCCGTTCGCGGTCGCCGCCGGCCCGCCAGGCGGCCCGGGGCAGCAGGTCCAGCGCCGTCGCGAAGGCCTCGTTCGCGCGGCGCGGGCTGCCGTGGCGTTCGGCGAGGTCGCCCCAGGCCATCGCCGCCTCGATGCGGTCGGTGTCGGACGCGAGCGGGGACGTGGCGATCTCCCGCCACGACCGCATCGCCGCCCGCATCTCGCGCGGTGCGCCCGTCGCCTGCCGCAGGAGGGCCAGGTTCTTGACGAGCGCGAGCCGGGACACGCCGGTCACCTCCGGGTGCTCGAGCGCGCGGCGCGCGGCGACCATCGCGGCGTCGAGGTCGCGCACCGTGCCGGAGAGCCGGTACTCGGAGTACAGGCAGCCGGCCAGGGTGGACAGCATCTCCGGCCGGGGCGACTCGTCGGCGGCGGCCCGCGCCAGGGTGGTCGCCTCGCGAAGGTCGGCGACCGCGCCCGCGCGCTCGTGCCGGTTGCGCAGCGCGGCGGCCAGCGCCTGCCGCGCCGCGGCGCGGTCCTCGCCCGGCGCGACGGTCACGAGCTGCCGGCACAGCTCCACGCTCTCGTCCACGTCGGCCCGGCTCGCCGCCGGCCGCTGCGCCGCCGTGAAGACCGCGCCGGCGAGCGTAAAGACGGCCGTGGCGTCGCCGGGCAGGGTGCGGACCGCCCGGCGGGCCGCGTCGATCGCGCCGTCGAGGTCGGCGGTGACGCCGCGGGCCTCGAAGCGCCGGCGCCGGGCGTCGCTCGCCGCGCACAGGAGCCGGGTGCGGTCCGGGTCGCCGGCCGCGAGCGCCAAGCCCCGCTCGGCGTTGTCGACGGCCTGGTCGAGGTCGGCGAGGTCGGCGGTGAACGAGTACCGGTGGGCCAGCGCCTCGCTCAGCAACCCGTGCCGATGGGCGTCGGGCTTCGCGCCGACGGCCGTCGCGGCGGCCCGGCACGCGCCGTCGACGTCGGCGTAGGCCCGCGTCCGGCCGAACCGGGCGGACAGCAGCTCGGCGAGGTACGCCGGGACGTCGGGATGGTCCGGCGCGGCCGCGCACAGCTCGATCGCCTCGTCGAGGTCGGCGGGGGCGTCCCTCGCCATGATCCGGGTCCGCAGTACCGAAATCGCGTTCACGACCGCGCCGTCCCGGATCAGCTGGTCGTCGACGACGACGGCCGCTCCCGCGCGGGCCGCGTCCACCGCGGCATCGAGATGCTCCGCGGCGCCGGTCCGCTCGTACAGCAGCACCAGCCCCTGGCTCAGCGCCGGCAGCATCGCGACGCGGATGGCGGCGTCGGCCCGCGCAGTGGCCGCGACGTCCCGGGCCAGCGCGATGAGCTCGTGCAGGTCGTCGAGCCGCTCCGCGAGCAGGTACCGCTCCAGCAGCGCGGCGACGAGCTCCCCGCGCGCGGTGAGGCGGCGCGTCGAACCGTCGGGCGTGGCCTCGGCGGCCGCCACGGCGTCGCGGCACAGCTGCACGGCCCGGTCGACGGCCCCGGCGTCCGGTTGGCCGTCCAGCAGCGCCTTGGCCTCGGCGAGGATGTCCGACACGGCGTGCTCGGCGTCCTCGCCGTGCATCACCCGGACCGGCTCGCCGGCACCCGACGGCGGATCGACCGTGGCCCGTTCGAGCATCTGCCACAGCACGTCGCGGATCTTGCGGTAGTCGTCCTGCCGCGGGTCGTACGCGCCGATGGCCGCGACCGCGTCATCGATCATGCGGATCGCCTCGGCCAGGTCGCTGGCGATGGGCGCCACGAACAACCGCTGGGTCAGCATGATCGCCAGCCGGGCCGACCAGTCGGGCCGGTCCGGGTCGTCGGCGGCCGTCCCGGCGACGATCTCCCGCAGGACCGCGAGCATCTCGTCGAACTCCGGCCCGGTCTCGTCGTCATCGCCCCGGCGGAACAGCGCGGCCAGGTATCCGTCGGCGATGCGCGCCCAGTGCTCGTGCTCGCGCGGGACACGCCGGTACAGGTCCCGGAAGACCTCGATCGTCTCGACGAGGTCCGCCTCCCGGCCGGCGTGGTCGTACCGGATGCGCAGCGCCATGCCCAGATTCACGCCGACCTTGACGTCGTCGTGCGCGGCGAGCCGCACCACGTCGATGCACCGGTCGAGGTCCTCGAGGTCACCGCCGAGTTCGAACGCGGTCTTGTACGCCCCGGCGAGGCTCGACCGGGCGCGGCCCTGCCATCGCGGGTCCGACGCGCGATCGGCCGCGATCGTGCCGTGCCGGATCGCCTGGCGGGCGTCGCCCACGTCGTGCAGCATCGCTGCGCGCGTCTGGAACGCCACGCACAGCGACTCGTGCAGCGTCGCACCGGCGTCACCGTCGGGGTGCCGGGCAAGCGCGGCGTCGAGCAGGCGGATGCTCTTGCTGAGTATCCGCACGTCGCCGACGTCGATGGCGTGGCGCAGCAGCGCCGGACCCAGCTCGTCGGCCTCGGCGTCGTCGCGCCGCTCGAGCAGCGCGAACGGCAGCCGCAGGATGTCGTCGGGCAGTCCGTGCCAGAACTCGCGCACGATCGTGAACAGCTCGAGCGCCTGCTGCCGGTCCTCGTCCCCGGCGCCGGGCGGCGCCTCGACGAACCGCGCGAGGTGCACCATGCCGATGGTGTACATGCCCCGGATCGCCACGCCGCCGTCACGCGCGTCCAACAGGAGCATGAGCCGCGCCGCCTCGCTGAGGGCGCGTTCGTCGAGCACCGCGTCGACGTCGTCCCCCGCCAGCCACCTGCGTACGCGCAACGTCAGCGCCCGCTGCAACCGCTGGATGCGCATTCTCCGGAACACGCTCGATACTGACGGACGGCGGCGACAGCGCGCTGCCCCTGAGGTGATCCCCGGCGCATCGCGAGGTGACGCGGGCGCGCTCCCGCCCCTGGCCGGCTCGCGCGGTGGTTGCATGGGGCGACCGGGCACAGCGACCCGCTTCACCGCAGGGGAATACGCGATGTTGAAGGGCTTCAAGAACTTTCTCATGCAAGGCGACCTGATCGTCGTCGCGGTCGGCCTGGTCGTCGCCCTGGCCTTCAGCACCTTGATCAAGTCGTTCACCGACAGCGTCATCACGCCGCTGATCAACGCGATCGCGGGCGGGGGGACGACCGGGAAGGGCGTCGGCTGGACGATCAACGGTCAGCGGATCGACCTCGGCGCATTCATCGGCGCGGTCATCTACTTCGTCATCTTCATGGCGGTCATCTACTTCCTGATCGTCGTGCCGTACCGGGCCTACATGGCCCGGCGTGGCAAGACCGTCTTCGGTGACCCGCCGCCGACCAAGCAGTGCCCGAGCTGCAAGCTCGCCGACCTGCCGATGGGCGCGGTCCGGTGCCCGCACTGCACCAGCGAGCTCGCCGGGGTCGGCTGACCCGATTTTCTGTCGTACCCCTCCGGCAAGATGTCGGGCATGAGGCAGGGGTTGGACGAGGTCGACTGGGCGGGGCTCACGCACGCATACGGCCCGGCGGATGACGTGCCGGCGCTGATTCGTGCGCTGCTGTCACCGGACGCCGACGTGCGCGGCGAGGTGCGCCACGAGTTGTATTCGTGCATCGCACACCAGGGCACGCGATATCCGGCCACGGCGCCCGCCGTGCCCTTCCTGCTGGAGCTGGCCGCCGACTCGGCCACTCCCGACCGTGGGCAGCTCGTCGACTTCCTGGAGTTCGTCGCCACCGGTGACGGGCAGCCGACGTGGCGGCGATATCCGATCGGCGAGCTGCGGGCGGCCGGGCCGTCGTCCGCGCTGGCCGCCTATGACGCGGTCGCCGAGGGCGTGCCGCTGTTCGCCGCGCTGGTCGGCGACGCCGACGCGGAGATCGCCGTGCCGGCGGCGCAGGCGCTGGCGGTGTTCCCGGAGCATGCGGGGCGCTCCTCGGCGGCGCTCGCGGACGCCGCCGACGACGACGAGGCGCCCGTCGCGCTGGCCACGATGGCGCTGCTGGGCCTCGGGGCGGTCGCGCCGGCCGGGACGGGCGCGTATGACGAGATCCTGCGGCGGCGGATGCGGGACGACGACGGGGGCGTGCGGTGGGCGGCGGCGCTCGCCGCGGCCCGGCTGCGCCGGCCGGGCCTGCTGCCCGAGGCGCTCGCGGAGCTGCGCCGGTGGGCCGCCGCGCTGGTGCATGGGAAGGGCGGCGGCGCGCCCTGGTATGGCATCCGGGAGGACCTGGCGCTCGAGGAGCTGGCGGAGATCGATCCCGACGGGCACGACGAGCGAGTGCGGCCGATCCTGGACCGGCTGCTCGGCGAGACGCCCTCGTCCAACTGGCACAACCACCTGCTGATCATCCTCGAGCAGGCCGGCCTGCTCAGCGGCGCGGCGCCGGACCGGGGACCGGTGCCGCTGGAGGCGCTCGACGTCACGCAGCGCCGGCTGGTCGAGCAGCTCTGCGAGCGGCCCGACATCTTCGCCGGCGACGACGCCCTCATGCCGCTGGGCTGGGCGGGGCTGCCCGACACACTGGCCGCGCTGCGGCAGTATGCGGGCCGATAGCCGGCGGGACCTGAAGAGGCGCCATATGGCGATGCGACGTGAGAGCGGATGGTGGTTCGGGGATTCGGCCGCGGACCTCGGGGCATATCCCGTGCAGATCGGGCGACGGCTACGACACGCACGAGGGCCGGCGACCTCGATGCACTGGAGGCCGCCGAAGAAACCGGGCACCGAAGCCGAAACCGGACGTCGTGCGCCATGCTTCCGGGAGGCGGTGCGGGGGCATGGCGGCTAGCAGGTATATGCGGGTGCGGAAACCGGCAGCCGGAGAATGCAGGTGGCCGCGAGGCCATACCTCATCGGTACGAGAGAACGTGGAGTTAACGCCCACACCCTCTCGCGAACTGGTGATCAGCCATGACGACCTCCACAGTCGACCCGGTGCTGTGCATGGCGCTGTTCGTCTCCGACGCCTCACAGACGGCCGACCTCGACAACAGCACCGTTCGCGACACCGTCACCCGCACCCTCGAGCGGCTCGGCGCCGACGAGTGCTACGCCCGCGCCGCTGAAGAGTTCGGCAACCACCCCGACGTCGCCCTCCGCCGCATCACGTGGGCACGCAAACTGTGCTCCCGTGCCATGACGCTCGCCGCCGTCTGACCGGTAACGCGCCGGCGACACGGCAAGCGGCCATCGCCCCCGGCCGCACCGTGTCGCCGACCCGCACCACACGCTGATGCGGGTCGTTCTCCAGGACCTGGTCCCCCCAAGGTCCTCGACGAATGGGCGGACCGCGTCAGCGGCGGCGGGTGGCGGCGTCGGCGTAGCGCAGGACCGCGGCCACGCCGCCCGCGGCCGGGACCTCCTCCGGCGCGGCGAAGAGCAGGTCGGCCTCCGAGCAGGCGATCGCGCGGGCCAGTGCCGCGTCGGCGCGCACGCGCTGCGGGTTGACGACGCCCATGGCGAGCAGCTCGGCGCGGTCGAACGACACCTGCAGCGGCTCCGGGCCGATCCACAGCTCGGCCGTCGAGGTGGGGTCGTCGACGAGGAGAACCGTGTCGGCCTGGCCGCGCTGCAGCGCGGCGACGACCGCGGGCAGGCCGGCGCCGGCGGCGTCGTTGCCGTGCTGGGTGTGGTAGCGGTCGAACGCCACTCGCGCGTTGGCCGCGGCGCGCTGCGCGATCGCGGCGACCGTCACGTCGTCGAGGGCGGTGTGGTCGGCGCCGGGCGCGCGGGCGCCGGCGGCGATGTCGGTCTGCACCGTGCGCTCCTGCCAGTACTCCGGGAGCCGGGCGACGAGCATCGGGCGGGCCTGCGGGTCGCCGGCCACGACGATGACCTCGGCGGCGCAGTCCTGGGCGGCCTCGGCGACCGCGGCGGCCACGTCGCCGGCGTTGCGCTGCCAGGTGACGTGGGCGGCGCGCTGGTACCGCGGCTGCGACCAGCCACCCGGCTTCACGCGATGCAGCGGGAACGTCTCGCGGCCCTCGACCTCGGCGGTGTGCACGAGCCGGCCGGCGTCGACCGCCTCGATGTCGCCGCCGGTGCGGTCGACGCGCACCTGGACGTACGGGAGGGACTCGCCGAGCTGGGCCAGCAGCGGCATGACGTGCGGCAGCGGGCCGAACGCGGCGATCTCGCGCCGCGGCGGCGCGGGCAGGACGCGGCTCAGCGCGGTCCGGCCACCGGCGGCGAACGCGACCAGGCCCTGCGGGCCCTCGCCGGCGGGCCGCTCGAGCAGGGTCGCCTCGAGCGCACCGGCCGTGGCCGGGCCGCAGCCGGCCATCTCGAGCGCCGCGCGGGCCGCCCGCCAGCGCAGCCGGACCTGCGTGGCGGCGTCCTCGGTGTTGCGGGTGCCGTCGAGGTACACCGACGCCCAGGGCCCCGCCGTCTCGTACAGCGGGCGCAGGAAGGACAGATGCATGCTCGCCTCCTCGGTGACGATTCGGCTCATCCGGGCTCCACTACCCACTTCGCCGCTGAATCCACCCGGTCACCGGGCGTTGCGCCTGCGTGCGGCGGCCCGCGCAGCGCAGCAGGCGCAGGTGAGGGACCTCCTCGCTGCGCGCGATGGCCGTGGAGCAGTGCCCTGCGATACCGGCCGATCGCGCTGGGCGGGCCCCGGCGTGAGCGGCGGGCGATAAAGGCGTTGCGCGGCGGCGGCCGCGGCGGGTACAACGGGCGCCGGCGGCGAACGACCGCCGGGAAGGAGGAGCCAGCAATGTCCGCTGTACGCGTCACGAACACTGGAGCCTCACATGCAACGCACCTTCCGCCCCATCGCGGGGCGTGACGAGCTCGACCTCTTCCGCAGCCTGCCGTCCGTGCTCGACCCGGAGCTCGACGGCGACCTCGACGCCGGGCGGCGCCGGCCCGAATGGCTCTGGATGGCCCTCGACGGCGACCGCGTCGTCGCCAAGGCCGCCTGGTGGAGCCGCGCCGGGGACGCCGAGCCGCTGCTCATGGACCACTTCGAGTTCGCCGAGGGACACGACGGCGCGGGCGAGGAGCTCGTCCGCACGGCCCTCGCGGCGATCGCGCCCGGCGCGACGGCGCCGGAGTACATCCGCTTCATCCCGCCGGACTGGCGCGACGACCCGGAGCCGGTGCGCTCGCGCATGGCGGTGCTGGAGCGCCTCGGCGCCCGGGCCCTCGTCGAGCGCCTCCGGCTGGAGTGGCGGCCGGGGGCCGGCATTCCCGCCGCCTCCGGTCGTCTGCAGTTCCGCAGCTTCAGCGGTACCGCAGAAGCCCTGGATCTGATGACGAAGGCCGTCGAGGGCACCCTCGACGCCCACCACCGGTCCGACCTCGAGCGGCTCCCGCCGCGGGCCGTCGCCGAGGAGCACCTGCACGGCGAGCTGGTCAAGTACCCGAGCCCGGCCGAATGGTGGCGGGTGGCGACCCTGCCCGGCGGCGAGCCGGTCGGGTTCGTGTTCCCGGCCCGCAACGGCTACGGGCCGATCATCGCCTACATCGGCGTCCTTCCCGAGCACCGCGGCCGCGGCTACATCGACGACGTGCTCGCCGAGGGCACCCGCGTCCTGGCCGAGCAGGACGCGCCGCGGATCCGGGCGACGACGGACGTCGGCAACGGGCCCATGGCCCGGGCGTTCGCCCGGGGCGGCTACGACAACTACCAGAACGAGATCAACATGGTCTGGTAGCTCAGCCCGCGTACGGCGGCGCCACGCCCCAGCCCCAGCGCGGGACGGGCGCCTGGCGGACCGGGTCGGCACCCGGCTGGGAGTTGCTCACGGCCAGCCGGGTGCCCCACTCGATGTAGCCGGCGAACGCGGCCCGGAACTCGGGGTCGTCGGGCAGGCCGGCCGCGTCGGCGGCGTCCATGATGAGGTTCACCCAGCGCCGCCGCTGCGGCTCGGTGATGGCCAGGCCAATGTGCTTGCTCAGCATGTGCGGGTAGCCGCCGTGCTCGGTCGTGTACACGGCGGGGCCGCCGAAGACCTCGGCCAGCCACAGCGCCACGTAGCGCGCGTGCTCGGCGTCCATGCCGGCGAACATCGGGGCGAGCACCTCGTCGGCGCGGACGCGCTCGTAGAACGCGTCACACAGGCGCACGAACGCTTCCGTCCCGCCGGCCCATTCGTACAACGTCGGAGTCTCTGGTTGGCTCACACCAGGCACACGATCACGCACCGGGCGGCGCCACAAGTACGCACCTTCCGGTGAGTACCCCGGAGGCGAGCATGCTCAAGCGGTACCACTGCCCGGTCGAACTGGCCGTGGACGTCGTCGGCGGCAAGTGGCGCCCGGTGATCCTGGCCCACCTCAAGGAGGGCGTGCACCGCTACGGCGAGCTGCGCCGGCGGATGCCGCACGTGAGCGAGAAGATGCTCGTGCAGCGGCTGCGGGAGCTCGAGGCCGACGGGCTCGTCGCGCGGCGGGGCCTGGGCACCAACCCGCCGCACGTGGAGTACGAGCTCACCGCCGAGGGCCGCAGCCTCGCCCCCGTCCTGCAGGCCCTCTACGACTGGGGCGCCGCCCGCGCCGA
Organism: Dactylosporangium sp. CA-139066; assembly: GCF_050936175.1. Taxonomy (NCBI): domain Bacteria; kingdom Bacillati; phylum Actinomycetota; class Actinomycetes; order Micromonosporales; family Micromonosporaceae; genus Dactylosporangium; species Dactylosporangium sp. CA-139066. The sequence goes on from NZ_JBNJNH010000001.1 coordinate 6,588,162, forward strand.
GCGGACCGGCACCCAGGTCGGCGATTGATGCAACCGGATCGGCCGCTCGCGAGTCGCATCGATATGCGCATCGTGACGGGGACCCTGTGCCTTTTCCTGCTGGCCGCCTGCGCCGGCCCCGACAAGCCCGCGGCGACGGCGGCGCCGTCCGCGACGACCAGGGCGGCGCCGAGCCCGACGGACCGGCTCTGCGCCGACCCGGAGCTCAACGACAAGCAGGTCGCGTTCGCCGGGCAGGCCGGGACGTACCTCGCCGGCTACCTGCTCGGCCAGGGCGGCGTGACCCTCGTCCTCGCACCGCAGGCCGCCGCCACCGGCTGCTCATGGCTCGCCTGGGCGAAGCAGCAGGCCGCCGCCGGCTACCGGGTCCTCGCGTTCGACTTCAACGGCGAGGGCCGCTCGCAGCGCGCCGAGACCGGCCGCGCCTCCGGCGACATCGCCGCCGCCGTCGCGTTCGCCCGGGCCAAGGGCGGCCGCGACGTCGTGCTCATCGGCGCCTCCCGCGGCGCCACCGCGACCCTCGTCGCCGCCGCCGGCCTCGAGCCGCCGGCCACCGCCGTCATCAGCCTGTCCGGCCCGGCCGACTACGCCGGGGAGGACGCCCTGCCGGCGGTGCCGCGGCTGGACGTGCCGGTGCTGTACGTCGCGGCGAGCGGCGACAGCGCCTTCGCAAGCTCCGCGCAGCAGCTGTACGACGCCACCCCCGGCAACCGGCGCAGCCTCGCGATCGTGCCCGGCCAGCTGCACGGCACCGCGCTGCTCACCGTGACCGGCGACGGCGCCGCCGAGGCGGCGAAGGCCGTCGAGGACTTCCTCAAGGCCGGTGCCCCGCCGAAGCCGTGAGGCCGGGCGTCACCACTGCAGCTCGACGCCCTGGCGGACGGACGGGGTGTGCTCGTGCGCGGCGGCGAACGCCTCGCGCTCGGCGTCGTCGTCCGGGCCGAGCGCGAAGCGGGTGCTGCGCCAGCCGCAGTCGCACCGGGCCTGGTAGAACTCGGTGTCGCGCTCCGAGGTCAGCCGGACCGACGCGCGGTGGTGCAGCTCGATGGTGTACCGCCCGGAGATCCACAGCACCGCGACCGCCGCGGCGGCGATGGCCAGGCCGGCGATGCCCGCGGTGATCGGCAGCGCCAGGGCGGCCGGCATCGTGGGGTCGTCGCTGTCGAACTGCAGCCCGAACGCGGCCAGCGACACGCCGATGATCCCGGGCGGCAGGTTGCGCACGAGCATCGGCCGGGTGCGCACCCACGGCGCCAGCAGCCCGCCGGCGAGCGCGCCGAGCGCCACGTACAGCGCGAGGAGGGGCCGGCCGTCGGCGACGTCGTCGCTGAGCCACAGGGCCCGCGGAACGCGGCGCCGGCCGCCGGGGGCAGTAGCGCGAGGACGACGAGCGAGTACTCGTTGGGCTTCAACCCGTCCACGCATCGATGGTCGCACCTGTCGGCAACGCGACGCTCAGACGCACTCCCCCGGCGCCGCACGCAGCACGGTGCCGAGGTGGTCGGCGGCGGCGCACAGCCCGGCGACCGCGTCGGCGACCATCGGCCCGGCCGCACGGGCGGTGCCGCGGTGGGCGAGCAGCTCGATGAGCACGCCGAGGGTGGTGGCGACGGCGTCGGCGTGCGCGTCGGGCCGGCGGCCGCGCTCCCGGGTGACGCTCTGCTGCACCCACGCCAGCCGCGCCGCCTGCAGCCGGTCCACCCGCCCCGGGCCGGCGGCGTCGCGGTCGGCCTGCCAGTGCAGGTCGGCGCGGTCGTCGACGCCGAGCCCGGCCAGGGTCTCGAGGGCCTCGAGCCGCTCGACGAGCGCCGCGGTGATGTGGGCGAGCAGCTCCGCGCGGCGGCGGTCGTCGTCGTGGTCCTTCATGATGTACAGCGGGTCGCCCGGAACTCCCAGGACGGTCATGGCCCGCAGCAGGTCGTCGGTGCTCGGCAGGGTCCGCACCCGGCCAGGGTAGGCCCGCCTCACGCTCCGGGCTGTGACGAATCCGGCAGCTCAGGGCTGTGACGAATCCGGCAGCTCAGGGCTGTGACGAATCCGGCAGCCCGAACCGCGTGAACAGCGCCGGCTCCTCCCACGCGTCGATGCCGGCGAGCCGGCCGTCCTCGACCCGCAGCACGATGATCGCGAACGCCCGGTAGGTGCCGGCGCCGGCCGCGCGCACGTACGCGGCGACGGCCGGCTGCCGGTTCGCCGCCGTCGGCACCATCCGCCACGCCCCGGGCGTGTTCATGCCTTCGCGTAGCCCCGCGGCGACCGGGTCCCGCCCGTCCCACACGCCGGCGCCCGGCTCGATGCTCAGCCGCACGTCCCGGCTCAGCAGCGCGATGAGCTTCTCCGGGTCGGCGCTCTCGTGCGCCTCGATGTAGCGGCGCACGATCTCCCGCTCGGCCGCGTCGCCGCCGCGGGCCGGCCACTGCAGGCGCCCGCCCGGCCACCGCCCGCGCAGCGTCTCCCGGGCCCGCTGCAGCGCGCTGTTGGCCGCGGTGACCCCGATGCCGAGCAGCCCCGCCGCCTCGGCCGCGGAGAACGCGAGCACGTCGCGCAGCACGAACACGGCCCGCTGCCGCGGCGGCAGCAGCCGGATCGCCGCCATGAACGCCAGCGACACCGTCTCCCGCCCGACCGCGACGGCGTCGGGCCCGGGTGCGTCGTCGAGGAGCTGGTCCGGGTACGGCTGCAGGCTCGGCTCCGCCCGTCGCAGGGTGTCCAGGCAGGCGTTGGTGGCGATACGGTACAGCCACGTGCGGGCACTGGCGCGCTCCTCGAACCCGTCGCGCCCCCGCCATGCGCGCAGGAACACCTCCTGGACGTGCTCCTCGGCGAGCTCGGCCGAGCCGAGCATCCGGTAGCAGTGCAGCTGCAGCTCGCGGCGGTAGCGCCGGCTCAGCTCGGCGAACGTGTCGGCGTCCACGACCACTGTCATACCCGTACGGACGCACCCCGTCCGGTTTTTCACCGGTGAGATATGCCGTGCCGCACGTCGGTACGGTCATGAGCGACGTCGAAATCAACATCACCGTGTCCGTCGACGGCTTCGTCACCGGCCCGGACCCCGGCCCCCACCAGGGCCTGGGCGCCGGCGGCGAGCCCCTGCACGACTGGCTGGAGCACCCCGCCGGCCGCGCGCTGTCCGCCGCGACGTTCGCCGCCGCGGGGGCGGTCGTCACGAGCCGCACGGTGTACGACGTGACGTCCGGCTGGGGCGACGACGGCTTCTACCACATGCCGGTCTTCGTGGTCACCCACCGCGTCGAGCCCCCGGTCCGCAAGTCCGACACCACGTTCACGTTCGTCGACGGCGTCGCACCGGCGATCGCCGCCGCGAAGGCGGCCGCGGGCGGCAAGGACGTGCACGTGATGGGCGGCGCGTCGATCGCGCAGCAGGTCCTGGCGGCGGGCCTGGCCGACCGCCTGCGCCTGCACGTGGCCCCGATGCTGCTCGGCGCCGGCACGCCGCTCTTCGCGGGCGGCGCCCCCGCCGCCCTGACCCACGTGGAGACGGTCGACACCCCGTCGGCCACGCACATCACCTACCGCGTCGGCTGACCGCGTTGACTATCCGTTCCGGATGATGTCCAACCCGTGATCCACGGGCAGGGACGCTACGCCTGTGGCGCCGGGTGCGCCTCCTTCGCGGCGACCTCCACGATGAGGCCGGCGGCGGCCGGCACGGCGCGGCGCCCCGGCGCGAGCAGGTCCGGCAGCGCGGCGACGGCGGTGGCCCCGCGGCCCGCAATCAGCCGGAATCGGTCGGCCGTTCGGATGATTTATCGGCGCTCAAGCACGCCGCGCAGCAGCGCCGCCTGGCCGGCGTGCTCCAGGCCCTCGACCAGGACGCCGGCGAGGCGGGCGCGGGCGGTGGCCGTGTCGCCCAGGGTCGGGCTGAACGCGGGGGCGCTGAGGTCCGGTGCATTGTCCACGATGGACAGCAGGCGGGCCGTCACCGCGCGGTGATAGCCGGCGAGCACCGAAGGGGCCGGGCTGCGAAACGCCGCCATTTCCGCCGGTGTGTGGCGGTATCCGGTTTCGTCGGGGTCGGCGGCGCGGCCGAATCGAGTGTGCCAATTTTCGGCGATCCACAGCTGCGCCACGCCGAGCAGTTCGCTGCCGTTGCGGTCGTGGCTGCGGGACAAATGCCACACGAGCCAGCCTATGCCGTTGGTGCCGGGCTCGGCGGAAACGTTGAGCAGCAAAGGATCGATGCCGTCCAGAACCGCCAGGACGTCGTGTTCGATGCGCTCCACGAGATCGCGCGCCAGCAGCCGCCACGGTGCGTCGTCGTACATCCGACCATGGTGACGGCGAGGGGGCGGGAAATGCCAGTTATCAGGACACGTGGAGGTCCATGCATGCCATGTGGCACGGTGCCTTTAGGCTGTGTCGAATTCGTGGCGGCAGGGCGTCGCGGCGAGCCGATACATTTCCGTGCATTGGAGGTGGGGCGGTGTCACAGAATGCGAACGGGGAAGACAGTTTAGGCCGGCGCAACGCCTGGCTGTACTACGCGCTCGTGGGCGGTGCCGGCATCGTGCTGCTGCCGTTCGCGGTGGTGATGCACGCCGAGCTCTGGACGGAGCTCGTCGCGGTGGTGCTCGTGGTCGTGGCCGGCGCGGGGGTGCTGGTCAATGCGGGGCGGCGGCCGAAGCCGCGCCTGCTGTCGATCCGGCCGGGGCAGTTCGTGGCGCCGCCGTCGTACTCGGGGCTGGCCACCAACGCGGCAACGTTCCCGCCGCTCGTCGCGCTGCTGCTGTCCATCGTCTACGACGACGACAGCTGGGGCGTGTTCACCTGGATGCTGTTCGCGGTGACGCTCGCCATCGCCTACTTCGGGGTCGTGTCGGTCCTGATGCTCGTGCGCGGCACGGGCCTGCTGGTGCTGCGCCCCGACGGGCTGAGCGTGGTCGACGCGTTCGTCACGTACGACGTGCCGTGGGAGGCCATCATGACCGGCCCGCTGCCGACGGTGTTCGGCGTGGGTCGCCTGGGCATCCTGTGGCCGGAGCTGGTGAAGAGCCACGGCCTGGGCCGGCGGCGCAACCTGCAGCGCATCCAGCTGCAGCTGCAGCGTTCGGCGGTGAACCGCGAGTTCCTGCACGACGCCGTCAACCACTACCTCAACCACCCCGAGGACCGCGGGGCGATCGGCACCGAAGAGGGCCTGATGCACCTCCTCGGCGCGCTGCCCGCCTAGGGCGTCAGGCGGCCATGCCCAGGGCGCGCAGGTGGCGCGCCTCGCGGGCCGAACGGGCCAGGGCCTGCGTGGTGCGCGGCCCGGCCACCCCGTCGACGACCAGGCCCGCCCGGGCCTGGAAGCGGCGCAGCGCGAGCGGCACCGCGGCCGCGAACGAGTCGGGGCGCAGCAGCCCGATCTCGACGAGCAGCGAGCGCACCTCGCGCGGGTCGGCCGGCGGCACGGCGTCGTCGGAGGCGCTCACGGCGCCGGCGAGCGCGGCCCCGACGACGGTGAAGATGCGGCGTACGGTCATACGTCGAGTGTGATGCGCAAACCGCTGCGCGGCTTCAGGGAAAACCCTGTCAACCGACCCTGAAATCACAGGTCGAGGGCCGCGCGTACCGCATCCGCACCCCATCTGCTGGCGAACGCCTCCCGAAGCGTCCAGCCGGCCCGCCGCAGCTCCCGCTGCCGGTCCAGGTGCGCCGCGTCACCGTCCGGGTGCGGCGCGCATACGTAGCCGACGCCGTCGACGACCAGGTCGACTGTCCAGTTCCCGACCGCGTACGCCACCCGGGCGTCGCGCCCGGCCGCCGCCAGCTCCTTGGCCAGCCGCTCCGCCCACGGCACCGGCGTGCCGTCCGGGCCGGCGGGCGCCGGCGGCGCGGCGGCGTGCGCGAGGAAGTCGCCGATCAGACCGCTGCCGCGGGTCAGGGACGTGACGACGACGAGGCGCCGCCGGGCGCGGGTGGTCATGACGTTGAACAGGTTGGGGTCGGCGGCGAAGCGGACCCGGGCCGGGGTGTCGGCGTCGGTGAGGGCCAGCGAGACGATGACCGTGTCGGCCTCGGCGCCCTGGAACGCGTGCACCGTCCCCGAGCGCAGCCCGAGCCGGTCGATCTCCTCCACGGGGTACACCCGCAGCAGCTCGGCCTCGATCGCGTCGGCCTGGGCGCGAAACGGCGTGACGACCCCGATGCTCGTCGCGCCCCGCTGCGCCCGCTCGCGGACGGCCTCGAGGACGGCGTCGACCTCGGCCCGGTTGACGCCGTCGCGCACGGCCGCGCCGGGCACGCGCACGACGTCGATCGCGGCCTGGCGCTCGGTCGCCGGGGTGCGGGTCATGAGCGTCAGCCGGCCGTCGTAGAAGCGGCGGGCGGCGAAGCCGATGAGGTGTGGCGCGCACCGGTAGTGCTCGCTGAGCCACGTGACGGGCGCGGCGCCGACGGCCACGTCGAAGGCGCTGGAGCGCCGCACGTCGATCCGGTCGGGCAGCCCGTGGCGCTGCAGCGTCTCGGCCACGTCGACGTCGGCGACGAACGACACGAACCGCAGCTGGCTCGGGTCGCCGGCGACGAGGGCGCGGCGGGCCCGGGCGAGGACGGGCGCGGCCCGGATCTGGTCGATGTGCGCCGCCTCGTCGAGGATGACCAGGTCGAACAGGCCCGGCGTGGGCGGCAGCAGGTCCTCGACGTCGGCGACGGTGCCGACCCACAGCGGCATGGCCCGCACGAGCGCGGGCCCGTCGAGCGCGGCGAGGGCCTCCCGGCGGCGGTTGCGCCCGGCCCGCAGTGCGGCGGCGAGGCCCGTGGCGCTGCGCCGCGCGTCGCCGCCCCACCGGTCCGCGGCCGCGGCGTCGTCGCGCATCGCCGCGCCGACCGCGTCGCGCAGCCGCTCCTCGGCCGCCTCCAGCGCCGGCCACACCGCCGCGAGATCGGTGCCGCCGTTCACCGCGAGCGTCGCCGCGGCCCGGTCGGCCTCGAGCGCCTCGAGCAGCGCCGGCAGCCGGTCGGGCCCGACCCCGGCCATCCGCCGCACCCGCCAGTCCCGCAGAAAACGAGAAGCCAAAAGCCTTCTTGCCCGCGGTACGTCGAAATCTCCGGCGAACACCCGCGGCGCCTCGGCCCGCAGCCCGGCCAGCAGCGGCTCCCACACCCGCATCGCGGCGGCCCGCCGCTCGAGCTCGAGCGCGGCCCCGACCCCGTCCTCGAGCGCCCGGACGGCGGCCGCGGCCGCGCCGGCCTCCTCCCGCCGCCGCTGCAGCGCCCGCGCGGCGACGCCCTCGGGCCGGCCCTCGGCGAGCCGCTGCGCGAACCGGTCGCGGCGCTCGGCGTCGCCGAACAGGACCGGCTCGGCCCCCGGATACCGGCTCAGCAGCTCCCCGAGCACCTGCGCGGCGTGCGGGGCCTGGGTGGCGACGAGCACGGACCCGCCGCGGTACACCGTGTCGAGCGCCGCGGCGACGACGGCGTGGCTCTTGCCGTTGCCCGGCGGCCCGGACACGACGACGACGCGCTCGCGCCGCACCCGCCGCACGACGTCGCGCTGGGCGGCGTTGAGGGGCAGCGGGGAGTACACCTCCTCGGCGCCCGGCTCCCCCGCCGCGGCGGCATCGGCGTAGACGGCGGCGAGCGCGGTCTGCTCCAGCCCGGCCCGCGCCGACCAGGCCCGCAGCGTGTCGCGCAGCCCCGCCGAGGACACGTCGCGCACCACGTACAGCGCGGCGGCGGCCTGCCCGAGCAGCTCCCCGTCGGCGGCCCGCCCGGCCGGCGCCTCGTCGTAGGCGATCCGGTCCGGCTTGAACCCGGCCGCCTCCGCCGCGGTCCGGACCCAGGCGATGATCTCGACCCCGGTGAGCCAGGCGGCCCCGCCCAGGCCCGGCGACGCCTCGAGCGCCGCCGCGACCTCCCGGTCGGTGATCAGCGGCGTGACCTCGAGATCCCCGGCGGCGACGACCCGGTGCCCGCGCAGCCCGCCCCCGGACCGCTCCAGCCGGACCGGCTCGGACACCAGCGGCAGCCGCAGCCGCCGGGCCGACCCGTCGACCTCGGCGGTCCCGATCAGCCACGCCCACCCGCGCCGCAGAATCCGCTCGTCGCGGTGCAGCGCGTCGAGCGCGGCGAGCCGGTCGGCGTCCCGCCCGCGCGGCGCCCGCTCGGGATCGGCGAGCCAGACGAGCGGCTGGTCCCCCTTGGCCACGTCCAGCACCCGGTCCCGCCCGGCCGGGGCAAGATCGGCGAGGGCGGCGAGGACGCGGCTGGGATCCATAGGTGCCCGATTCTGTCACCGTCCCCGACCGGCACGCTCGCCCGCGCCGGCCCGCGCCGCGCGGCGCACCTGCCCGATCCGCGGCGCAGACGCTACGGTGACGACACCCGCACAGCCGTGGAGGAGATCTGACTCCAGGAGGATCGACCATCCCCTCCGGCCCGCCGCGACGCGGAGGCCGCCGGGCCCGTGGCGTTGCCGTGTATATCGGCGGTGCCGTCGCGCTCGCCGGCGTCGCCGCGACGGCGGTCCTGCCGCCGGCCGACCGGCTGATCACGCTTGCCGCCGGCATCGCCGCCTGGGCCGGGCTGGTCGCGGCCACAGCGGCAGGCAGGGGGCTCACCGACCTCGTGACCGCGCCTGCCGTGCTCATCGCGGTCATCGCCCTCGCGGTCATCGCCGTTCCCGGCTGGGCCTATCTCGCCCACGGCGGGGACTGGCGCGGCTGGATGCTGTCCGTGCTGGCCAAGGCGGCAATCGTCGGCGGCCTGGCCGTGCGGTTGCTCGGCACAAGAACGCTGCGAGCGGCCGACCCGGATGCCTGGGCGGAGGAGGTCAACACGGTCCTGGAGCGAGCACTCCAGGTCGACGACCCGGCCGCGCTGGACCGGGGCATCGAGCTGCTCCACCGGGCCATGCAGAGTATTTCCGCCGACCACCCCAACCAGGCGGTCTACCTGCACAACCTGTGCCTCGTGCTGCAGGTCCGCTTCGAGCGGGCCGGCGCGGTGGCCGACCTCGACGCCGCGGTCGAGGCCGGCCGCGCCGCGGTGGCCGCCACCCCCGCCGGCCACCCCGAACAGGCAGGACGGCTGTCCAACCTCTCCACCGCGCTCCAGCGGCGGTTTCAGCGGCACGGGAAACTGGCCGACCTCGACGCCGCGTTTGCGGCCGGGCGCGCCGCGGTGGCCGCCACCCCCGCCGCCCACCCCGAACTGGCACTCCGGCTGTCCAACCTCAGCCTCGCGTTGGGCGCCCGGTTTGAACGGTACGGGGACCCGGCCGAGCTCGACGCCGCGGTCGACACCGGACGCGCCGCGGTGGCCGCCACCCCCGCCGGCCACCCCGAACGGGCAGGACGGCTGTCCAACCTCGCCCGCGTACTCCAGATCCGGTTCGACCGGGTCGGGGAGCCGGCCGACCTGGACGCCGCCGTCGCCGCCAGCCGGGCCGCGTTGGCCGCCACCCCCACCGGCCACCCCGACCAGGCGACGTTCCTGTCCAACCTCGGCTTCATGCTGCGGACACGGTTCGAGCAGGTCGGGGAGCTGGCTGACCTGGGCGCCGCGGTCGAGGCCGGCCGGGCCGCGGTGGCCGCCACCCCCGCCGGCCACCCCGAGCGGCCAGGCCGGCTGGCCAACCTCGCCGGCGCGCTCCAGCGTCAGTTCGATCGAACCGGAGAACTGGCTGCCGTGGACGGCGCGGTCGAGGCCGGCCGGGCCGCGCTCGCCGCCGCCCCCGCCGGCCACCCCGACCGGCCGATGTACCTGTCGAACCTCAGCGTCATGCTGAAGGCCCGGTTCGACGGGTACGGGGAGCCGGCCGATCTGGACGCCGCGGTCGAGGCCGGCCGCGCCGCGGTGGCCGCCACACCGGTCGGCCACCGCGAACAGGCGGGCTGGCTGTCCAACCTCGGCGTCGCGCTGCGGGCCCGGTTCGACAGGGCCGGGGAGCCGGCCGACCTCGACGCCGCGATCGAGGCCGGGCGCGCCGCGGTGGACGCCGCCCCCGCCGGCCACCCCGACCGGGCGATGTACCTGTTCAACCTCGGCATCGCGCTGCGGGCCCGGTTCGGGCGAGCCGGGGAACCGGCCGAAGCGCAGGCGGCGCTGGATGCGTGGCAACGTGCGGCCACGGCGGTCACGGCGCCGGTCGCGATACGGATCGCGGCCGGTCAGTTCTGGGGCGAATTGGCCGCATCGCTGCAACGATGGCCGGATTCGGTCGACGGTTACGCCATCACCACCGGGCTGTTGCCGCTGCTGGCCTGGCGGGGGGTGGGTCGGTCCAGCCGCGAACTACGGCTGGCCGAATGGAGCGGGCTCGCCGCCGACGCGGCGGCCTGCGCCATCGCTGCCGGCCAACCAGGCCGGCCGCTCGAGCTCCTCGAACAGGGTCGCGGCATGCTGTGGTCGCAGATGCTCGAGACCCGCGCAGACCTCCTCGCGCTGCGGGAGGCGAGCCCCGATCTGGCCGCAAGGCTGGATACGGTCCGCGCCGGGCTGAACCGGTCCGGCACACGCTGACGCCGCTGCCGACCGAGCCGGCAAGGCGGCCGGCGTGGGGCCGCCGCGGCGAGGGGCTACGGCGCGTCGACCGAGAAGAGGTTGACGCGGCTGTTGGTCATCTTCCGCGGTACCACCGGATTGATCGCGGCCAAGGCGGCGCGGGCCCGGCGGGTCAGGCCGCGGCGCACCGGCCAGTCGGGGCGGCTCAGCGGCCACGTCTCGCGCAAGGTCAGGCCCCGTGCAGCGTGATGAGCATCGTCTCCTGCACGGCGCCAAGGCCGGGCGTCGTCCGGTCCACGACGCGACAAGAGCGGCGCGTCGCCAGTGGGGCACGCTCATCCGTGCCCCACTGGTCCGGCGTCAGGCGTTGGTCCGCGGTACCAGCGCCGGGGCCTGCTCGAGGACCGACGCCGGCAGCTGCGGGCCGGCCGGCAGGGCGAGCGGCTCCTTGGCCCGGGAGACGAGCTCGACCACGGTCTTGCTCAGCCGCTGCGACGTCTGCGACATCGACTCGTTGGCCGTCACGATCGCGGTGACGACCTCGGCCCGCCTCTGCTGGCCGTACTTCACCGCCTCCTCGATGCCGCGGGCCTGCGCGTCGATCGAGTCCGCGACCTCCAGGATCGTCTCCGGGCGGATGGTCGGGGTCTGGATGATCCGGGCGATCTGCGGCACGGCCGTCTTCGACGCCTGCGCGTAGGCCGACAGCACGTCGTTGGCGCCGTCGGCCACCGCCTGCTGCATGTCGGCCGCCTGGTTGGCCTGCAGCATCAGCGCCCACTGGGCGATGGTCAGCTTCATCGTCGGGATCGTGAGGTTCATCAGCAGCGCGAGGCGCTGGCCCAGGCCGTAGTTGAGGGTGCGGATGTTGCGCACCTGCGGCGAGGTGGACCAGGCGACGAAGAGCCGCTGCTGGAACTCGTTGATGCGCACCTCGAGGGCCTGGATGAACTCCGTGACGAGCGACAGCCGCTCCTGCAGGTCGCGCTCGTCCGGCGCGCCCGGGGTGATCTTGATCGAGCGGGCGTCCTCCAGCGCGACGTCACGGACCAGCTCCATCACGGCGATCGCGCCGACGAGCTGGCCGACCGCGGCCTCGTTGGCCTTGTACAGCTCGTCGCACAGCACCACGTTGCGCTTGAGCTGCAGCTGCTTGTCGCTGAGCTGGCCGGCGACCTTGTCCAGCTGCTGCTCGACGGTCCGGGCCTCCTCGAACAGCATCTCCAGCAGGTCGCGGCCCTTGCGGAACAGGCCCTTGATGGAGTCCGAGAACTTGTTGAACGTCTCGCGGACCTTGGGGTCGCTCGGGTCGTACTTGCGGCGGAAGTTGCGCATCCGGTCGTTGAGCTCGTGCATGATGCCGGTGAGCTCGGGGATGTTGACCCGGCCGACCTCGCGGAAGATCCGGCTGACCTGGGCGTTGACGCCGTCGATCGCGCTGTTGCCGAACGCGGCGAGCTGGTCGGTGTTGGCGAGCATCACCGGGTACAGCTGCCTGGCCGCCGCCTCCGCCTGCGCGAGCTGCGCCGGGCTGAGCAGGTCCTTGCAGACGAGCGCGCGCGGCTCGCTCGCGGCGACCGCGGCCGTGATGGCGCTGTCGGCGGCGCCGGCGGCCGGTTCGGCGGGCCCGCCGACGAGGTTACCGAAGTCGATCTGGAGTCCGTCGCTCATCTCGTGTTCCCTCTCACTGGCACGTCTTGGCGTCCTTCATGCAGCTGAGCAGCGCCAACGTCACGTCGGCGGCCGGCGGCGCCGTCGTGCGGATCTGTTCGGCGAGGCTGATGTCCTTGAAGTCGGCGATGTTGTTGGCCCCGACCTGCACGGCCGAGCGGAAGCCGTAGCTCTTCCACGCGATCGTCTGGATGTCGGTGTCCTTCATCGCGTCGATGAAGCGGCCGGCGTTCGCGTTGAGGGCGAGCACCGGGTGGTCGCTGTAGATGGTCGGGTCGGGGTACAGCACCCGGATGTTCTTCAGGATGCCGGCGCTGTTGGCCCCTGCCTGGACGACCTGCTGGATCAGCTGGTTCTCGTACCCGGCGTACAACGGGGACTTGAACTCGCCGCCCTGCGTGAGCCACTCCCGGAACCCGGCGTCGGAGCTGCGCGCCTGCAGGCCCTGGGCGTCGTACAGCGCCCGCATCGTCGGCATCGCCTTGCGCGCCTGGTCCAGGTTGGGCGCGGAGAAGACGTCGTCGGTGGCGAGGATGTTGAGCTCCAGCTGGGCCAGCACGAAGCCGCTGTTGGACCGGGCCGGGTCGGTGCTCGACACGGCGATCGGGCCGCGCAGGTCGGTCGCGCCGATGCCCTCCCACGTCTGCTTCTTGCTGATGTAGTCCAGCAGCAGCGCCTTCATGTTGACGATGTAGTACCGGTTGTCGCGCAGCTGGACGATGCCCTTGGCGACGAGCGCGTCGGTGCCCCGCGGCCCGGCGTAGATCACCTCCGGCGACTGCAGGATGTTCTCCGCGCGGTACTCCTTGAAGGCGCCCTGGTGCTGGGCCTCGAAGACGGCCTGCGCGCTGGCGCTGGACGGCCACAGACAGTCGATCTTGCGCCCGCGCAGGTCGTCGGCGCTCAGCTGCACCTGGTCGTAGGAGCCCAGCGGCTGGAAGTTGATCGTCAGGTGGTACTTGTCGTGCAGGACGCGCTTGACGTTCGCATCGGCCATGAGCTCGGACTTCTCGGATCCGCCCAGGCAGTTCAGCGTCATGTCCGGGGTCGCGGCCGGCTGGTCGGTGCCCGACTTGCCCAGCTTCGACCACAGCACGACGGCGGCGATGCACACAACGATCACCGTCGCCAGCCCGATCAGGAACCGGATGCTCGGCAATCTCAACGTGACTCCTTCATCCCAGCTCGGGGAGCTTCGGTGGCGCGACGGTGTCGAGGTTGGCGCGATACTGCGCGAGGTCGCCCTGGTTGATCAGCCGGACGCTCTCCAGGGCGAAGTCCGCGAAGCGCTGGAAGGCCTGCTCGCCGCTGGCGCGCAGGGCCTCCGGGTCGCGGTACAGCACCGGCTGACGCTGAATGTCGAGGTACTGGCGCACCGCGCCGTCGAGGCTGCGCAGGTGCCCGCCGATCTGGCTGGCGGTCGAGTACAGGCTGTTCGGCGACTTCGCGCGGACCCGGGTGAACAGCTCCGGCACGTAGTGGCACGCGGACTCGAGCGCCTTGCGCGCGCCGGGCGTGCGCACGTCCTTGGCGAGGCGCTCGATGCCGCGGATCAGCTTGAGGGCCTCGTCGACCTTCTCCTGTGCCTCGTCGGCGTAGTCGTCGCTGCTGACCTGGGCCCGGTTGCGGTCGTCGAGCATCAGGTAGACGCCGAGCGCGGCGACGACCGCGAGGATCGGCGCCCAGAGCAGGCTGCGCGTCAGCGCGTAGACGACGCCGAACACCACCACGGCCGCGACCAGCGCGACCGGGGCGGCGAGCCGGCGCCTCACTTGTACCCCGCCGCCTGGCGCAGCGCCGCCACCAGGTCGTTCTGCTGCACGAACGCGCCGCCGGTGGCCGCGGCGACCTCCTTGAGCTGGCTGGGGTCGGCGTCCTTGCCGAACGCGATCGCGACGACCGGCACGTGGGCGCCCTTCAGGGCCGCCAGCGCGGCGTCACGCTCGGCGGTCTCCGACTGGCCGTCGGTCATCAGCACGACCAGCCCCTTGCGGTCGTCGGCCTGGGGCTTGGCCAGCTCGTCGCCGGCCTGCTTGAGGCAGGTGTACATGTTCGTGCCGCCGCCGGGACGGTAGTTGTTGATGTTGGTGGTGAGGCCGTGCAGCGCCCCCGCGTCGTTGCCCTGGACGGTCCACGGGCCGCTGGTCACCTTGCTGTTGAAGATGGCGACCGAGGTCACGTCCTTCGGGTGGCTCTGCAGGAAGTTCAGCGCCGCCTGGTCCTGGTCGAAGACCTGGTGCGCGGCCGCCTTCACGCCGTCCCACCCGCCGTTGCCGGACATCGAGCCGCTGCCGTCGAGGCAGTAGTAGGCGTTGACCGGGCGCCGGTAGCGGGTCTGGTACCGGTCCAGCGCGGCCTGGATGACGGGCGCGGACGGGTACTGGATCCCCTGCTCGTTGATCGTCGCCTGAATGCCCCAGGCCGGGTTGAAGACCGCGGTGTCCGGGTTGTCGAGGGTCAGCCCGACGCTGGTGGCCGGGCGCCGGCCCAGCTTCAGCAGCTTGGCCTGCGCGTCACGGTCCTTGAGCAGGTAGTCCTGCAGCTCGTTGAGGATCTGCTTCTTGGCGGCGTCGGCGCCGTTGTTGTGCGGCAGGAACCCCAGCGGCGCGTCGCTGATCGCGAGCGACCCGCGCGGGTACGCCACCACGAGCGGCTCCTTGCCGGCCTTCGCCAGCTCCTGGTTCTTCTCGATCACCAGGTCCTCGTAGGTGAACATCGTGCGGCAGTCGCCGGGCTGGTCCACGCACTGGGCCATCAGCGTGCCGGTCGACGGCGGCGTCTGGTCCATCGCCTTGATGAACCGCGTGATCCCGTCCTCGACCGGCGCCGAGTCCAGCTGCTCCTGGGTGAGCGCCTTGCCCGGCCCGTTGCCGGCGAAGTAGTTCATGAACCCGAACAGGACGGTGGCGCCGGAGTTCGACTGCGTCGGGTTGGTCACCCAGACCTTGGTCTTGCCCGACTCGACGGCCTGCAGGATGTCGCCGATGGCCACGTCGGTCCGGCCGGCGAAGCCGAGCTTCTGCATCTCGCTCTGCCAACCGGCGAAGACGACCGGGGTCAGGAACATCGTCTTGACGTCCTGCAGCTTGCCGCCCTGGTCGCCGATCTGGGCGAAGACGCTCGAGGCGAACCAGTACGCGTCGTAGTCGGTGTTGCCGCCGGCGAGCAGCCGCGCCTGGTCGACGGAGCCCTTCAGCGTGATGCTGCACTGGTAGCCCTTGCTCTGGCACCAGGGCTTGACGATCGTGTCGACGACCGTTTCCTGTTCGGTGCCCGCGATGATGTTGAGCGCCTTGGGGCTGGCGTCGTAGCCGGCGGTCGCGGACGGCGACGGCTTGCTACTGCTGGTGCACCCCGAGACCAGGATCAACGCCGCAAGGGCGACTGCCGTGAACCCCTTGAACCGCACGAACGCTCCGTTTCCGACTCCACCGGTCCGACTCGGCCGGCCCCAGGCCGACGCGCCCTCGTTGGTAGCAAGGTTTGGCCAACTAGACGGCTAACGACAGGTGAACGAACGGAATCAAGATCTCGGCCGACACGGTTTCAGGAACCAGCCGGGCACGGCGAGGCCCGGCGCACGCCCGTTACCCGGGCGACCCGGTCGCGGTCACGGTGGCGCTCAGTCCTCGGCGGGCTTGGTGCGCCGCTTGCGGGTGGTGCGCTTGCGCGGACGGGGGGCGCCGGAGGCGAGCTTCGTGTACGTCAGCATGTTCGCCAGCCCGATGCCGACGGCGGCGAAGAAGACCTGGATGGCCAGCTCCCACCAGCTCCACTGGATCTTCCAGACCTTCACCACGGCCTTGTCGTCGAGGTTGACGAGCTCGGCGACGAGGGTGCCCAGCAGCGCCGCGCCGACGCCGATCAGGAACGTGACGAAGACGCCGATGGCCTGCTTGCCGGGGAGGACGAGGCGCCCGAGCACGCCGATGAGCAGGCCGATCGGTATGGCGACCCAGAAGTCGTTGATGTGCATGGTCCCGCGCTCCCCTCGCGTTCGCTTCGACCTCGCGATACGAAGGTCGAACGGGACCGTACACGATCAGGTCGGTGCAGCAGAGACGGGTGTCAGTCAGCGGGCCGTGATGCCGCCGTCGACGGTCAGCACCTGCCCGGTCATGAACCGGGCGTGGTCGGAGCCGAGAAACAGCACGGCGTCGGCGATCTCGTCGGGCGTGCCGAGGTGCCCCATCGGGATCCGCGCGGCGAAGTCGGCCCGGGCCTTCTCGTCCTCGCCGATGAACCGCTCGAGCATCGGCGTGGACACCGGGCCGGGCGCGACCGCGTTGATGCGCACCCCGGCGTCGGCGACCTCGAGCGCCGTCGAGCGGGTCAGGCCCTCGACGGCGTGCTTGCTCGCCGAGTACAGCGCCATGTTCGGCTCGCCGGCGTGGCCGTAGACCGACGACACGTTGACGATGCTGCCGCTGTGCCGGGGCAGCATCGCGCGCACCTCGTGCTTGAGGCTGAGCACCGTGCCCAGGACGTTGGTGTCGAACGTCCGGGCGTACAACTCCTCGGTCTGCTCCTCGATCGGCCCCGGGACGCCCTCGGTGCCGGCGTTGTTCACGGCCACGTCGAGCCGGCCGTAGCGCTCGACGATCCCGTCGACGAGCGAGCCGATCTCGTCGTCGCGCCGCACGTCGGTGTGGACGTACGCCGAGCGCGCCCCGGCGTCGCGCAGGTCGTCGGCGAGGTCCGCGCCCACGTCGTCGTGCCGCCCGGCGACCACGACGGTGGCGTGCTGCTCGGCGTAGGCGAGGGCCGTGGCCCGTCCGATGCCGCTGAGCGCTCCGGTGATGAGTACGACTGGTGTGGTCATGCTCCTGGCTCTGCCCGGTTTTGCGGGCCTGACGCGCTACGGACGGCCGAGCGTCGCGAGGATCGTGTCGCGGACCGATGCGCGGCCGGCCTCCTGGGCGCCGAGCAGCGCGGCGTCGTCGTGCACGAGCGTGGTGGCGATCGTGGTGTCCAGCGGCGCCGCCTCGGCCAGGGCGGTCGCGACCGCGGAGCCGAGCAGCTCGCCGCCGGCCTGGCCGACCTCGCCGCCGATGACGACCAGCGGCGGGTCGAGCACCGCGACGACGGCCGACAGGCCGATCGCGATCCGGCCGGCCAGCTCGGTGACGAACGCGTTCGAGGACAGGTCGCCGGCGCCGGCCCGGTCCGCCGCCGCGGCCATCGTCCCGGCCGCCGTCGGCTCGACCGCGATCCCGTGCGCCGCCGCCAGCTCCTGCAGCGCGGCCCCGCCGACGAGGTCCTGGAACGCGACGCGCTGGGCGGCCACGTTCATCGGCATGTACCCGATCTCGCCCGCGCCGCCGCGGGCCCCGCGCAGGAGGCTCCCGCCGAGGTCGATCGCGAGCCCCAGCCCCGCCTCGCCGAGCCACAGCAGGGCGAAGCTCTCCGCGTGGCGCCCGGCGCCATGCGCGCGCTCGGCGACGGCGGCCAGGTTGACGTCGTTGTCGACGCCGACCGGCACGCCGAGGCGGCGCCGCAGGTCCTCCACGAGCCCCGGCCGCCCCCAGCCGGGCACCTCGACGTGGTGCAGGACGTCGCCGCGCGGGTCGTACGAGCCGGCCACGGCGATCTGCACCTGGGCGACCGGGTCGCGCGCGACGCCGGCCTCCTTGCAGACGGCCTCCACCGCGTCGACCACCCCGGTGATCGCGTCGGTGCGGGAGAAGTCCACGGTCGACTCGAGGCGGCCGCGCACGGTGCCGGACAGGTCGGTGACGGCGGCGGTCACGGTCGGGGTGTCGCTGTCGCCGCGGTCGCGCACCGACAGGGCCACGGCGTAGGCGGCGTCGGGGTTGACGGCGTACACCTCGGCGTTGGGCCCCGGGCCGGCGCTCACGTAGCCGACGACGCTCACCAGCTTCGCCTCGGTCAGCCGCCGCAGCGCCTCGGAGATCGTCGGCTTGGACAGCCCGGTGAGGTCGCGCAGCTCCCCGCGGGTCAGCGGCCCGCGTTCCAGCACGTGGCTCAGGGCGGCCGCGTCGTTCATGGCCCGGAGCAGCTTGGATGATCCGCCGAGGTGCGTCATGGTGGCTCGAACCGTATGGTCGCCGCGATCCCGGTGTCAATCACGGACGCGACGTACTCGTACAAAAGCGAACAAAACATCCCATCTCCCCTTGCAGCGAACCCGCAGCTGAGCGCCCTTGCTCCATCGTCCCGGGAGAGGGACGGTGGATGAGTAAGAGGGGGTGCGTCATGCTGCTGGAACACAGTCCGATCGTGGTCGGCGTCGACGGTTCCACGGCCTCCCTGGGCGCCGTACGGTGGGCCGCCGACGAGGCCGCCCGCCACGACCGCGTCCTGCGGGTCGTGCACGCGATGTCGTGGGAGGGCCCGGCGGACAGTCAGGGTGTTGTATTGGATGCCGCGGCCGAGGCGCGGGCCTGGCAGCCCGGCATCGCGGTGGAGACGATGACGCTGGGCGGCGCTCCCGCCCGGGTGCTGCGCGAACAGTCCCGGACGGCCGCGCTGGTGGTGATCGGCGGCCGCGTCCACGACGGCGGCGTGCTGGACGCCTCGGTCGGCGCTCATCTGGCGGGGTTCGCCCACTGCCCCGTCCTGGTCGTCAACAACGGCTGGCGCTGGGCCGACCCGATGGCCGCGCTGCCGGCGAAGGCCCCGGTCGTGGTCGGCGTGGACGGTTCGCCGTCGAGCCAGCGGGCGCTGGCGTACGGCTACACGGAGGCGTCCTCGCGCCACGTGCCTCTGCTGGCGATCCACGCCGGCCGCGCCCGCCCGCACGAGGCGGTGGCGGCCGAGATGGAGCCGTGGCTGCGCCGCCACCCCGAGGTCGAGACGCGCTTCGACTCCCGCGACACGGGCGTGCTGGAGACGCTGACGGAGGCGGCCCGCAGCGCGCTGATGCTGATCGTGGGCGCGCACCGGGTCGGCTGGTACGAGCAGCCCCGGCCCAACCCGGTCACGCAGATGGTCGTCCACCATGCCGCATCCCCGGTGCTGGTGACCCGCAGCGTCTGATCGGCCTCCTCGCCGACCCCGCCACGCGCGCCTGGCTCAGCGATCACGGGCGGTCTGAATTACCCGTGCCGGGCGGGCCGGCGGCGGGGCGGCGAGACGACGCGACACGCAAGCGGGCTGCGAACATCAGGCGAGACCGGCGGGGCGGCGCTCAGCATTCAGACCTTAGCCTACCCACCGCCGCCAAACCGATCTTGCCGATCTCACCCCGCGTCACCGCGCACTATACCGCCGGTACCGGGTCCGCGCCGCGGGCGCCGCCGGGGCGGCAGCGCGACAGGCGGCGGGTCGCCAGCCACAGGCCGCGCACGGCGCCGTGGCGGGTGATCGCTTCCGCGGCGTAGTGCGAGCAGCTCGGCGTGAAGCGGCAGCACGGCGCCGGGCGCTTGGCGCTGATCTCGCGCTGGTACTTGCGGATCGCCCCGACCATCGGGCCGTCCGGCGACGCCGCCGCCCGCGGGGAGCGGGCCATCGTGAACAGCATGCTGGGCAGGGACAGCAGGCCCAGCATGAGGCAGCTGCCGTCGATCGCCTCGCCGATGCAGCAGCCGGCCTCGAGCAGGCAGGCGTCACGCAGGCAGCTGTTGCCGCCGCGCTGGTAGCCGTAGTCAGGGTTCCGGCGGTAGCGCCGGCGGGACCATCGTTCGCGCATAAGTACGTGATACATGTCCGGCGCCACCACTAAGGGTTCACCCCGGGTTGTCAGCTCGCGCTACCCTCCCGGGCCTCCTGGAAGACGCCGTCGGCGGCGAGCTCGGACAGCACGGCGTTGAGGTCGTCGATCTGCTCGTCGGTGTTGGCCGCGGTGACCTGGACGCGGAAGCCGACCTGGTCGCGAGGGACGCCGGGGTACGGCGCCAGCGTCACGAACAGGCCCCGCTCCCACAGCAGCGACGACACGTCGACGAGGTCGCGGTCCAGCGCGATGGGCAGCTCGATGATCGGGGTGTCGTCGGTGTTGGGGGTGAACAGGCCGAGGCCGCGCACGTGGTTGAGCACGCGCATCGACATCCGGTACAGCTCGGCGCGCAGCTTGTCGCCCCGCTCCGCGTTGACGTCGAAGCCGGCGAGGACCGTGGCCAGGGACGCCGTCGGGGACGGGCCGGAGTACAGGTAGGGGGCGGCCGAGGCCTTGAGGCGGTTCTTGAGCACGGTCGGAACGGCGAGGAAGGCGAGCAGCGACGAGTACGCCTTGGAGAAGCCGCCGACGAGCACGACGTCGTCGTAGGACTCCCCGGCGTACCGGATGATGCTGTTGCCGGCGGCGCCGTAGGGGCTGGTCTCGTCGTCGCGGCGCTCGCCGATGACGCCGAAGCCGTGCGCGTCGTCGATGTAGAGCACGGCGCCGTGGGCGCGGCACAGGTCGAGGTACCGGCCGACGTCGGGGATGTTGCCGGTCATGCTGTTGACGCCGTCCATGCAGACCAGGACCGGGCCGGCGGGGGCCGAGCGCAGCTGCGTGGCGAGCTCGTCGAGGGTCCGGAACCGCGACAGGGTGGCGCCCTGGGCGCGGGCGAAGACGCAGCCGTCCCAGATGGTCTTGTGGGCGCGGGCGTCGACGAGCACGGTGCCCTGGGCGGCGAGGACCGGGATGACCGACAGGTGGATCTGCGTGATGGTCGGGAGCACGAGCGTGTCGGGGGCGCCGAGGAGGTCCGCGAGGCGTTCCTCGATCAGGGGGTACAGCCGCGGGTTGCCCAGCATCCGAGACCACGACGGGTGGGTGCCCCAGGCGCGCAGCTGGTCCTCGACGGCGCCGATGATCTGCGGCTCGAGGTCGAAGCCGAGGTAGTTGCAGGAGGCCCAGTCGGTGAGCCAGTGATCGCCGACGCGGATCCGCCGGCCGTCGATCTCGTCGATCACCGCGTCGTAGAAGCGGGTCTCGGTGCGGAGGCGGGCGATGCCGCTGTACCGCGGGTCAAGGTCGACTTCAGTGGCGAGGTGCTCGGCGCGCAACACATTCCTCCGGTGCTAGGCCGCGGTGCGACCTCCCCGTTGAGGCCCCGATGAATCGTCAGACAACCATAGGCTCGCGTCACCGTAACTCAAGGGGCGCGAGAACAAGTACCCCTGGCCGTGGTCGCAGCCCATCTCCACGAGCAGTTCCCGCTCGGCGGCGGTCTCGATGCCCTCGGCCACGACCTGCAGTTTCAGCAGCCGGGCGAGCTGGACGATCATGTTGACGACGGCGTACTGCTCGCTGGAGGACACGACGGTGTCGATGAAGCTCTTGTCGAGCTTGAGCACGTCGACGGGGAGCCGGCGCAGGTACGACAGCGACGAGAACCCGGTGCCGAAGTCGTCGATGGCGATGCGGACGCCGGCCTGGCGCAGCGCGGCGAGCTCGGCGGCGACCTCGCCGTCGTCGTGCAGCAGCAGGCTCTCGGTCATCTCCAGCAGCAGGCCGCCGGGCGGCAGGCCGAGCCGCTCGACCTCGGCGAGGACCCACTGGGCGAAGTCGGGCGAGCGGAACTGCCGCGCGGAGACGTTCACCGAGACGTAGATCTCCTCGGCGGGGTACGCGATGCGCCACTGCGCGGCGGCGGTCATGGCGTTGCTGAGCACCCAGGCGCCGAGCGGCACGATGAGGCCGCTCTCCTCGGCGACGGAGATGAACTCCTCCGGCGGGACCATGCCGCGGGTCGGGTGGTTCCAGCGCACGAGGGCCTCGAAGCCGCGGGTGCGGTCGTCGGCGAGGGTGACGATCGGCTGGAAGTGCAGCAGAAAGCCCTTGTCGGCGATGGCCCGGTCGAGGTCGGCGCGCAGCTTGTGGCGCTCGACGACGGCGCTGTGCAGGGAGGACTCGTAGCGGCGCCAGCGGTCGCGGCCGGCGTCCTTGGCGACGTACACGGCGAGGTCGGCGTGGCGCAGCAGCTCCTGGGCGGTGCCGGCCTCGGCGGTGGTGGCCACGCCGATGCTGGCGGTCGCGGTGACGGTGCCGTGGTCGAGCTCGAAGGGGGCCTTGAAGCTGGCGAGGACGCGCTCGGCGACCCGCTCGACGTCGCCGGGGCTGCCGGCGCGGCGCACGAGGGCGGCGAACTCGTCGCCGCCGAGGCGGGCGACGGTGCCGGCGGCGCCGTAGGAGCCGTCGACGGCGCGCAGGGCCTCGGTGAGCCGCTGGCCGACGGCGACGAGCAGCGCGTCGCCGGCGCCGTGGCCGAAGGTGTCGTTGACGACCTTGAAGTCGTCGAGCTCGACGATGAGGACGCCGACGGTGGCGCCGGTCTCCGCGCCGGAGGCGACCGCCTCCTGGACCCGGGTCAGGAAGACCTCGCGGTTGGGCAGCTTGGTGAGGGCGTCGAAGGTGGCCCGCTCGTACAGCTCGGCCTGCAGGCGGCTGCGCTCGGTCACGTCGCGCAGGGTGACGACGACGCCGCGGACGGTCGGCTCGTCGCGCAGGTCGCGGAACGCCGCCTCGACCAGGGCGGGGCGGCCGTCGGCGCCGCTGACCTGCAGGTCGTCGCCGGGCCGGTCGGCGGCGCCGGAGCGGACCTCGGCGAGGCGCCGCCCGACCTCGGCGGCGCTCTCGCCGGCGAACGCGGCCGGCAGGGCGGTGCCGACGAGGTCGGCGCCGAAGAGGGCCTGCGCGGAGGGGCTGGCGTAGTTGACGACGTCGTCGGCCCCGACGATGAGGATGACGTCGGCGGTGTTGAGGATCAAAGTCCGGAAGTACGCCTCGTTGTTGCGCCGGCCGATCTCCTCGCCGAGCGCGATGCGCTCCAGGGCCATGGCGGCCTGGGTGGCGAGGATCTGCGCGGCGTCCTGCAGCCCGGCCAGGATGGCCTCGTCGGCGGCGACGTAGAGGGCGCGCTCGGCGGCGCTGCCGTCGGCCAGGGCCAGGGGGCAGCACAGCGCGACCTCGAAGTCGTCGAGGGCGGCGGCGACGGCGGGGTCCAATGTGGACGTGTACGGCATGGAGACCCGGCCGCCCAGGGCGGGGCCGAGCGTGACGGCGTGGGGACGCCCGGGCGGCAGCAGCTCGGCGACGGCCTCGCGGACGGTGCGGGCGACGGCGTCGGCGTCGGTGGCCAGCAGCAGTGCGGCGCCGGCGCTGCGCAGGCGCCGTTCCCGTTGCACGGTGAGCCGCTGCGCGCGCACGGCCCGGCCCAGCCGCAGCAGGACCAGGCCGGACAGCAGCGCGGACACGGCGGCGATGGCGGCGGCGTCGCGCACCTGGCCTCCCCGCATCTCGACGAACAGCACGATCGGTGCGATGAACAGCGAGAGACCGAGCAGCAGCAGCCGGCCGAGCCGCTCCTCGCCGGCCCGCTGGACGCGCGGCTCGGTGAGCTCGCGCATCGACGGGTGCAGCGCGGCGACGCCCCACAGCACGTAGAAGGCGGCCCAGCCGATGTCGACGGGGCTGCCGGTGGCCCAGTCGCCGGCGAGCTGGTGCAGGCCGTAGCCGACGTCGGAGCTGAGCAGGCCGACGCCGCCGACGGCGAGCAGGGCCACGGCGGTGTCGAAGCGGACGGAGGCGATGAGCCGCGCGCCGACGAGCAGCACGACGATGTCGGCGAGCGGGTAGGCGATGGAGATGGCCCGGTCCAGTGCCGAGAGCTCCGGGTTGTCGACGTACGGGCGGATCAGGAAGATGTACGACAGCAGGCCGAGGCCGGCCGTGAGCGTGATGGCGTCGAACAGGCCGGCCGGGTCGCGGCGCACGACGCCGAGCCGGTAGAGCCAGACGAAGGCGGCGGCGATGAGGCCGTACATCGCGAGGTAGAACCCGTCGGCGACGGACGGCGAGCCGGGCCGGTGCAGCAGGCGGGTGAGCACGTCGGCGGCGAGGTCGCCGGTGATGAAGCAGCCGACGGCGGCGGCCAGCAGCAGCCAGGGTGCGCGGCGCCGCGGCCTGTGCAGGTGTACGCCGAGCAGGATCGCGGCGACGCTGGAGTACCCGATCGCGGACCACAGGATGGGGTGGAACGCGGGCAGCGCGAAGTTGGCGATCACGAGGATCGCCATCGTGCCGACGTACCCCGCCAGCACCCCGCGTGCCGACCCGCTCACTCCCAGCTGCCCTTACCGTGTAACCGTTGTGGCGTCCGCGCTTGCCCGCGGCGAGGCAGACGCTACCCAGTTCAGGGCCGAATGAGGAGTACCTGGCAGGATCGTTCCGACCGGCCCGCCCGACGTTTTTGCCGCCATCTGCGCATTTAGCGGCTTAGTTGGTACTGCCGGACGCACCCGATGTCTACGGCGCGCTACCAGTTGTTTAACGCACGGCAACCATTTTCACGATTCATTCACGCGTGAACGGCGGCGAGGAACCCCTCGGCGATCGGCCCGGTGACGTCCGCACCCGAACCGGTGACGTAGACGCAGTAGGCGATGTCGCCGCGCACGCCCGCGCTGAGGGCGGTGAGGCTCAGCATGCCCGACACCGCGGGGCCGGCCGGGGCGGGGTCGCCCGGGGCCGGGTCCTTCAGCAGGACCGGCTGCTGCCACTGGCCGCGGGCCAGGGCGGCGGCCGCGGCGGCGTACCCGATCGGCGCGGCGACGACGCCGTTGCCGTCGGCGCGACCGGTGAACACGTCCTCACCGAGCTTCCAGGCCGCGCCGATGCCGAGGCCGGCCGGGGCGGCGGGCAGCGCTGCCGCCGGGACCTCGCCGAGCAGGGCCAGGTCGTAGCCGGCGGCGCCGGGCCCGTTGGCGACGGCGAGGACGGCGCCGTCACTGACCCGGATGGCGACCAGCGCCGACTGCTTGGCGGTGCTGGCCAGGGCCGCGTCGGCGGCCTGCTGGACCCGCACATCGATCGTGGTGGCGATCCTGATGCCGTCCGCGGGCGGTGCCGTGTAGAGCGGGTCGCCGGCCTTGCCCCCGGCGGCCGAAACCGGGGCCGAGGGGCTCGGCGATGCGGCAGGCGGGATGTCGACCGGGA
Source organism: Dactylosporangium sp. CA-139066 (assembly GCF_050936175.1). NCBI lineage: Bacteria > Bacillati > Actinomycetota > Actinomycetes > Micromonosporales > Micromonosporaceae > Dactylosporangium > Dactylosporangium sp. CA-139066. The sequence continues at coordinate 6,613,171 of NZ_JBNJNH010000001.1, forward strand.
CGACCGAGAGCCCGGGCCGGCCGCGCAGCTGGGGGTCGTACCGCCGCTGCAGCCCGGTCAGGCCCGCGATGTCGCCGGCCCGCAGCGCGCCCCTGCTCGCGTCGATGAGCTCCTTCGTGGCCGGGCCGGACGTGCCGAGCAGGCCGCGGGCGAACGTGCGGGTCATCGTCAGCGACAGGGTGCCCGCGCGCGTGCGCACGCCCTCGGTGCCGTCGAGGTCGGCGGCGATCTCGTCGAAGTCGGTGCGGCGCAGCGTGACGACGTCGACGAACGCGTCGGGCTTGGCCGCCTTGATCCGCCCGGCCAGGCTCTGCACGTCGACGTCGGCCTTGACCGAGCGGAACACGAGGTCGAGCCGCTTGACGAGGGCGTCGACGTCCGGGACGCGCTGGGGTTCGACGCCGACGTACACCACCGGCGTGTCGGCGACGATCGGCGTCCCGTCGCCGGCGACGATCGTGCCGCGCCGGGCCGCCGTGGTCCGCAGCGTCATCGTCTGGCCCGCCTGCAGGCCCGGGTGCACGGTCTGCGGCCCGAGGTACACGTGCCAGCGGCCGCTCAGCAGCCGGGCCGTGAGCGTCGTGTCGTACGTCCAGGTGCGCCCGCCCGGCAGCGTCCAGGCGACGCCGACGCCGAGGGTCGCGTCGGCGTGGTCGACGGCGGCCCGGCCGTGCGGGGTGAGGGTGGGCCGGTCGACGGCGACCTCGCCCTCGGCGGCCGCGAGGGCGGCCTTGGCCCCGGCCGCGTCGAGGGCCCGGCCCTGCGGCGTGAGCAGGTCGGCGACGCCGGTGAAGTCGCCCTTGCGCCAGCCGTCGAGGAACGCGGCGAAGCGCGAGTCGACCGACGGCGGGCCGTCGTCGTCGCAGGCGGCGATGGCCGGCGCGGCCACGATCAGGGCCGCGAGCAGAAGCAGGGTCCCCCGGAGCTTGCTCACGACCCCGACCATAGACTCACCTACGCGCTGAACCGCGACACCGATCGCATCTTGTTCATTGCGTCAAGCGCGGCAACCTTGTAGGACTCCGCGAGCGTCGGGTAGTTGAACACCGCGTCGACCAGGTAGTCCACGGTGCCGCCGCAGCCCATCACCGTCTGTCCGATGTGGACGAGCTCGGTGGCCCCGGTGCCGAAGACGTGCACACCCAGGATCTTGCGGTCCTCGGGCGACACGATGATCTTCAGCATGCCGTAGGAGTCGCCGATGATCTGCCCGCGGGCCAGCTCCCGGTAGCGGGAGATGCCGACCTCGAACGGGATGCTCGCGTCGGTCAGCTCGTCCTCGGTCCGCCCGACGAAGCTGATCTCCGGGATGGTGTAGATGCCGATCGGCTGCAGCGAACCCATGCCCCGCACCGGCTCGTCGCAGGCGTGGTGGGCGGCGAGGCGCCCCTGCTCCATCGACGTGGAGGCCAGGGCCGGGAAGCCGATGATGTCGCCGACGGCGTAGACGTGCGGGACCTCGGTGCGGAAGTGCTCGTCGACGGTGATCCGCCCGCGCGCGTCGGCGGACAGCCCCGCCTTGTCCAGGCCGAGCAGGTCGGCGGCGCCCTGGCGGCCGGCGGAGTACATGACGGTGTCGGCGGCGATGCGCTTGCCGCTGGCGAGCACGGCGACGGCGGTGCGGCCGTGGCGCTCGACGGCCGCGACGGACTCGCGGAAGCGGAAGGAGACCGAAAGATCCCGCAGGTGGTACTTCAGCGCCTCGACGATCTCCAGGTCGCAGAAGTCCAGCATCCGGTCGCGCCGCTCGACGACGGTCACCTTGGTGCCCAGCGCCGCGAACATGGACGCGTACTCGATGCCGATCACCCCGGCCCCGACCACGACCATCGAGCCGGGCACCTTGTCGAGGTTGAGGATCCCGTCGGAGTCGATGATCGTGACGTCGTCGAAGTCCACGCTCTCGGGCCGCGCCGGCCGGGTGCCCGCCGCCAGGATGATCTTCTCGGCGGACACCTGCGACTCGCGCCCCTGGTCGTCCTCGATCGCGATCGTGTGCGGGTCGACGAACGTGCCGGTCCCCGACAGCAGCCGCACCCGGTTGCGGGCCAGCTGGCTGCGGATGACCTCGATCTCCCGCCCGATGACGTGCGTGGTGCGGGCCGCGAGGTCGCTGACGGTGATGTCCTCCTTGACGCGGTAGCTCGAGCCGTACATCTCGCGCTGGTTGAGCCCGGTCAGGTACATGACCGCCTCGCGCAGCGTCTTGCTCGGGATGGTGCCGGTGTTGATGCAGACGCCGCCGATCATGTTGCGCCGCTCGATGACGGCGACCCGCCGGTCGAGCTTCGCCGCCGCGATCGCGGCCTTCTGCCCGCCCGGCCCGGAGCCAAGGACGAGGACATCGAAGTCGTACATGGGCCACAGTCTGACGGCGCCGCCCGGCGCGCGTAAAGACAGGTGCCGCTATGGTCGTCCGCGTGAAACGACTTCTTCAGGCGGTGGCAACGCACCTGGGCATGCGGCGCCCCCCGGCCCCCACCCCGACCCGGGCCCCCCACCCGGTCCCCGGCCCGCCGCCGCACCACGAGACGCAGAAGCTGCTGGTGTACTCCCCACAGCTCGACGGCGACGCCGACCCCGGCGAGATCGTGTGGACCTGGGTCCCGTACGAGGACGACCCGTCGCAGGGCAAGGACCGCCCGGTCCTGGTCGTCGGCCGCAAGGGCCCCGCGGTCCTGGGCCTGATGCTGTCGAGCCAGTCGGAGCGCGACGGCCAGCACAACTGGTTCGCGCTCGGCCCCGGCTCGTGGGACCGGGAGAAGCGCCCGAGCTGGGTCCGCCTGGACCGCGTGCTGACGGTGAACGCGACGGGCATCCGCCGCGAGGGCGCCGTGCTGGACCGCGCCCGCTTCGACGCCGTGGCCGCCGAACTCCGCGCCGGCTACGGCTGGTCATAGCTGTATCCCCAGCTCGCTTCGCTCAAGCCCGCGGCCGGCGGTGAGCGCGTCGTTCGAAGCGCGAAGCGGATAAGTCCAGACGCTGGCGCGTCCGGACTTATCCGATTTATACCCCGGCGCAGCATAAATCGGATTTGTGCGCTCAAACGCCTCGATGGCCAAGTTGAGCACCGCACGGCGGCCGCCGCGATTGAGAAGCCTGCGCCGAGAACTGCCCGTCACCCGCGCACGCCGCCCGCCGCGATTGAGAAGCCTGCGCCGAGAACTGCCCGTCACCCGCGCACGCCGCCCGCCGAAGTCCGCCGCGATTGAGGACCCGCTTGTCGACCGGGTGCGCCGCCGCGGGTTTTACTAAGGGGCGGGTGGAGCAGGACTCCCCCGGCATCGCAAACACAGCGGGTTCGGGTGGAGCGCAGCTCCCCCGGTACCGAAACACAGCGGGTCTCGGTGGGGCGTAGCTCCCCCGGCGGCGAGCGCGGCGAGCTAGAAATACTGCGTGGCCACGCGTAAACCGCACGCCGTTGTGACCGAGCCGATCGGGGCGCTGCTCGCCAGCGTGCCCAAGAGCAAACCCAGCTGGCTCACCGTCGTCAAGACGACCGTGGCCGGGACGCTGGCCTGGGCGCTCGCGCGGCAGCTCGGCGAGAACGTGGCCGTGCTGTTCGCGCCCGTCATCGCCATTCTCACGCTGCAGGCCAGCGTGTACGGGTCGATCGCCACCGGGCTGCAGCTGCTGTTCGCCAACCTCGTCGGGACCGCGCTCGCCATCGCCTGGACGCAGATCGTCGGGCTGTCGTGGTGGTCGCTGGCGCTCGCCGTGTTCGGGGCGCTCGCCGTGGCGCGGCAGATCACCAACACGCCGCTGGCCCGCAACCAGCTGACCATCTCCACCCTCGTCGTGCTGGTGCTGGCACCGGTTGCCAAGGGGTACGGCCAGTGGCGCTACATCGACGTCGCCATCGGGTCGGTCGTCGGGCTCGCCGTCGCCGTCCTCGTGCCGGAGCGGCCCCGGGTGGCGCAGATCCGGGCCACGCTCGACGCCTGGGCGTGCGGGGCGATCGGCGTGCTGCGCAGCATCAGCGCGGAGCTCAAGCAGGAACAGCTGTTCGGGCCGGACGAGCGGCACGGGTGGATCGCCGAGTCGCGGGCGCTCAACGAGGTCGCGAGCGAAGCGGCCGCGGCCGTTGCCGGGGTCGAGGAGATCTCGCTGTACAACGTGTTCGCGCGGCATCTGCGACAGGACATCGACGAGGTACGCCGCCGGCAGCTCTGGCTGGTCCGCGTCACCCTGCAGGTGCGGGCGATCTCCCTCGCGGTCGACCGGCTCTACGACCGGGCGGGGCCGCCGCCGGCCCTCGACCGCGCCACCCTGCGCGCCCTGCTCACCGCCCTGGCCGACCTCATGCAGCGCCGCTGCGACGGCGAGCCGTACGACGACGACTCGCTGCGCGCCGGGCTCATCGCCGCCGTCGAGCGCGTGCACACCGTCTTCCCCACCGCGCTGGCCGCGCTGGACTCGGTGTCGCTGCTCGGGCGCCTCGACCAGCTGCGCCAGGACATCCTCGGCGAGGAGGCGGAGGCCCTGGTCGACGTGGACCGGCTCCCCCGCAAGTAAGCGGGCAAACAACTAAGCGAAACTTAATGTAAGAGTCTTAACAAGACGCTGACCAGGGGCGATGCGATTTAAGGGGCTTGGCAACCGGTTGACAAGCCATCGACGGGAGCGTTTATTGGCAGCCACTCTGCCTGATCCCCGACCCGGCTAGGACACCGCCCATGAAACGCCGATCCAAGCTGCTCATCGCCCTGACCGCCACCGCCGTCGTCGCCGCGCTCGGCGTCCTCGGCATCACCGCCGCCACCGCCGCCACCGGAGGGCCGATCACCGGCATCGGGGGCAAGTGCGTCGACGTCGCCGCCGCGAGCTCCGCCAACGGCACGGCCATCCAGCTGTACGACTGCAACGGCACCGCCGCCCAGAACTGGACCGTCGGCTCGGGCGACAACACCGTCCGCGCCCTGGGCAAGTGCCTCGACGTCACCGCGGCCGGCACGGCCAACGGCACGACCGTCCAGCTTTACGACTGCAACGGCACCGCCGCCCAGCAGTGGACGAGCAGCGGCGCGGCGCTGGTCAACACCGGCTCCGGCAAGTGCCTCGACGCCACCGGCCAGAGCTCGGCCAACGGCACCCGCCTGCAGATCTGGACCTGCACGGGAGCGGCCAACCAGTCGTGGACCCTGCCCGGGGGTACCACCACACCCACCACACCGTCGGCCGGCCTGAACCCCAACGTCGCGCCGGGCGGCAACTTCGACCTGTCGATCTGGCAGCTGCAGCTGCCCGTCGGCAGCCCGGGCGCGCCCACCACGATCCAGCCGGCGCAGCTGAAGGGGCCCAACGGGTACACCAACCCGGCGTACTTCTTCACCGACAAGAACGACGGCTCGATGACGTTCTGGGCGCCGGAGAAGGGCGTGACCACGCCGAACTCCAACTACGCGCGCTCGGAGCTGCGCGAGATGAACGCCAACGGCAGCGCCGCGGACTGGCGCCTGGCCGGCTCGCACAAGCTGTCGGCGAACCTGCGCATCGCGTCGGTGACGAAGAACGTGTGCGTCGGACAGGTACACCTGGGCTCCGGCGGCTCCTCGACGAAGCCGCTGCTGGAGCTGTACTACCGGCCCAACGGCGACATCATCCTCGGCACCGAGAACTCCCCGGACGGCGGCCAGACCCTGCACACGGTCGGCAACGTCCCGCTCGGCACCAAGTGGAGCTACGTGATCGCGATCTCCGGCGGCAACACGATCAAGCTGACCGTGAACGGCTCGACCACGAGCTACGCGATCCCGTCGTCGTTCAACCAGTACGGGATGTACTTCAAGGCCGGCTCCTACAACCAGTCCTCGTCGGACAGCACCACCAACGGCGCGAAGGTGAAGTTCTACTCGCTGAGCGTCAGCCACAGTTGAGCCGTCCCTGAATGTAGGGCAGGCTTGCCTACATTCAGAAGGGGGACGGATGGCACGCGAGGGTGAGTCGCTGCGGGAGCTGCTCGGCGGCTGGCAGCCGGCGGTGGAGACGGCGGTACCCGTCGTCGCGTTCGCCGCCGGCTGGCTCGCCGGCGGCCGGTCCATCCCCCTCGGCGCCGGCGTCGCCGTGCTCGGCGGCGCCGGCGTCGCCGCGTGGCGCATCGCCGCCGGCCGGCGCCCGATCGGCACCGTGTTCAGCCTGCTCGTCGTGTGCGTCGGGGCGCTGGTCGCGCTGCGCACCGGCCGGGCCGAGGACTTCTTCGCCGTGCGGGTGCTCACCAACGCGGCCAGCGCCCTGGCCTGGGCGGCCAGCATCCTGGTGCGCTGGCCGCTGCTCGGCGTCGTGGTCGGCACGGTGCTCGGGCAGCGCCGGCGCTGGCGGGCCGACCCGGACCTGCTGCGGGCGTACCAGCGGGCCAGCTGGGTGTGGGTGCTGCAGTACGTCGCGCGCCTGCTCGTCTTCGTCCCGCTCTGGTGGGCGGGGAAGGTGCTGTGGCTGGCCGCCGCGCAGACGGTCCTCACCTGGCCGCTCGTGGCCGCGTGCCTGGCGCTGAGCTGGTGGGTGCTGCGCCGCGCGCTGCCCGCCGACCACCCCGGCCTCCGCCACCCGCGCGCACTCCAGGCCGCCGAAAGCCACTAAATGCTGATATGTCCGATATGTCGTGGCGCGTCAGCGCCCGACATATCGCTGCTCCAGGGCCGCCGGGCCGCGTCAGCGCTACTCCAGGGCCGCCCGGGCCTCGTCCACCGTGATCGCTGCTCCAGGGCCGCCGGGCCGCGTCAGCGCTACTCCAGGGCCGCCCGGGCCTCGTCCACCGTGATCGCTGCTCCAGGGCCGCCGGGCCGCGTCAGCGCTACTCCAGGGCCGCCCGGGCCTCGTCCACCGTGTCGGTCAGGATCAGGACCCGGTCCAGGGCGGTCAGGTCGAAGATCCGCCTGATCCGGGCGTGCGGGCAGACGATCGCGAAGCCGCCGCTCTCGCGCAGCCGCTTGTGGATCGACACCAGCGTCCGCAGCGCGGTGGAGTCGATGAAGTCGACCTGCGACAGGTCGAGCACCAGCCGGGTGGCGCCGTCGTCGAGGGTCTGGTGCAGCAGCGTGTGCAGCTGCGGCGACGTCGAGACGTCGAGGGCACCGGTTGGGGCGACGATGACGCATCCCCCGACGGTCGAGGTCGCGATGCCGTCGGTCATGTCTGCCCCCGAGGCCTGCTGCGTTGCGTCAATCGTAATCCCTCATCCCGTCCGGACATGCGGCATGCTACAGCCCCGATGCGGGCCGTCCGCCAACACGCCGGAGAGAAAGAGCGAAGGAACGATCCGGTGCGTTACCCCGGGGCGGCGGGCGGCGTTGAGCGGTGGGACGCAACGACAGCCGCGACGGGATGGATGCCATGGACGGGACCGCCACCGAACAGCTCAGCATGACCGCTGCGGAACTTTCGTTCCTGCTCGCCAGCGGCGAACGGGCCGGCGAGACGCCGCGGCTGCTCGGGCTCACCGACGCCGACCGCACCGACGCGGTGCTCAGCGCCGGCCTCGGTTCGCTGCTGCTGCGCCACCTGGCCGCGCCGGTCGACGGCGCGCGGCTGGAGATGGCGCCGGCCGTGGCCGCGGTCGCCGCCGGGCTGCACCACCCGCGCGGCTTCGTGCAGGTCGAGCTCAGCGCCGACGACCACGCCGACGGGGCCCTGCTCATCCACGGCGAGCGCAGCCGCGTGCTGGTCGCGGCCCGGGCGTACCGGTGCTACGACATCAAGCCGATCCCGGCCGACGTCGACGCGCGCGAGCCGCTGCTGGCCGTGGCCGACCAGTTCCTGCACCGGCACCGCCCGGCGGTGGCGACGTTCACCGCCTCGTCGGCGGCCGACGTGACGCGGGGCGTCGAGCCGGTCCGGGCGACGCTGTCGTCCTCGGCCGACGGCAGCTGGCGGGTCGTGACCCGCGACGGCGCCGAGACCCCGGCCGGCGACTTCGACGCGGCCGCCGCCGTGCTGCGCGACGAGCTGGCCCGGATGATGCCCGTGCCTTCAGTACCGGCATAGCCGCTATCGTCGCTGCGTGCGCAACTACGACCACCCCAACCTGTTCAACTTCCGCGACCTGGGCGGCTACGGCACCGAGTCGGGCCGCACCACGCGCTGGCGGCGGCTGTACCGGTCCGACTCGCTCAGCCGCATCGACCCCGCGGACGCCGCCTCGTTCACGGCGCTCGGCGTACGCACCGTCATCGACCTGCGCCGTCCGCGGGAGATCGACCGCGACGGGCGGATCCACGCGTTCGAGGGGTTGACGTACCACCACCTCAACCCGCTGCACGCGGAGTGGGAGGACGCCACCGACCACGACGAGCCCAGCGACGCCCGGTGGCTCGCCAACCGCTACCTCGAGCTCGCCGAGCAAGGCCACCCGGCGATCTCGGCCGCGGTCGAGGTGATCGCCGACGCCGGCAACGCGCCCGTGGTCGTGCACTGCGTCGCCGGCAAGGACCGCACCGGTGTGGTGTCGGCGGTGACCCTCGCCGCGCTGGGCGTCCCCGACGACGTCGTGGCGGAGGACTACGCGCTGACCAGCGCGGCCACCGAGCGGACCCTGGCGTTCCTGCGCGGACTCAACCCGGAGATCGAGAAGATGCCGCGGCGCTGGCTGCTCTCCCCCGCCGAGGCGATGCTGCTGTTCCTGGCCGACCTGCGGGCCCGGCACGGCTCCATCCGGGCGTACCTCGGTCTGCCCGACGCCACCTACGCCCGCCTCGAGGCCCACCTGCTGGAGGAGGCCCCGGCGTGACCGGCCTGGAGCGGGTCTGCGTCGTCGGCGCCGGAGCGGTCGGCGCCGTCTTCGGCGCCCGCATCGCCGGCCCGCTGTCGGTGCTGGCCCGCGGCGCGACCCTGGCGGCGCTGCGCGAGCGCGGCTGGTCCCTCGACGGCGCGGCCCGGCCGGTGACCGCGAGCGACGAGGCGGCCGACCTGGGCGAGCAGGACGTCGTCATCCTGACCGTGAAGGCGCACGCCCTGCCGGCCCTCGCGCCGGCGCTCAAGCCGCTGCTCGGCCCGGACACGATCGTCGTGCCCGCGCTCAACGGGGTGCCGTGGTGGTTCTTCCCGGACCGGGCGCTGCGCAGCGTCGACCCGGACGGGACGGTGGCCGCGGTCATCGACCGGTCCCGGGTCATCGGCTGCGTCGTGCACCTCAGCGCCGCGGTGACCGCGCCCGGCGAGGCGCGCCTGGCCGCGGGCAACGGCCTGATCCTCGGCGAGCCCGGCGGCGGCAGCAGCGCGCGCCTGGACGCCGTGGCCGGGCTGCTGGCCGGGTTCGACGTCACGCTGTCGGCCGACGTGCGGCGCGACGTGTGGTACAAGCTGTGGGGCAACATGACCGTCAACCCGATCTCGGCGCTGACGGGCGCGACCGCCGACCGCATCCTCGACGACCCGCTCGTCAACGGCTTCGCCCACGCGGTCATGCGGGAGGCGGCGGCGATCGGGGCGCGCATCGGCTGCCCGATCGAGCAGAGCCCGGCCGACCGCAACGCGGTGACCCGCCGCCTGGGCGCGTTCAAGACGTCGATGCTGCAGGACGCCGAGGCGGGCCGGCCGCTCGAGCTCGACGCGATGCTGAGCGCGGTGCGCGAGATCGCGGAGGCCGAGGGCGTGCCGACGCCGTCGCTGGACGCCCTGCTCGGGCTGGCCCGGCTGGCCGCCCGTGAGCGCGGTCTATATCCAGAACCTCGACTGTTCGGTTGATACCTCACTGGTCGAGAAGTTGACATAGTGCCCCCTGCATCATCCGCGGGGGAGGAAACGTGAAACGAATTGCGGCGCTCGCTACCGCCGTCGCCCTGACCGGGGCGCTCGGCGGCTGCGCCGGGACCAAGGCCGGCGACGGCGACCTGACCGACGACTGGGCGATGATGGCCGCGCCCAAGATCCCGGAGCCGGCCGTCGACTCGTGCTGGACGACCAGCGCCACCAAGGTCAACGACGTGACGCCGTCGGCGGTCACGCAGACGACGTGTGACATGTCGCACGTGTTCGAGACGGTCAAGGTCGGCCACTTCACCGGCTCCGCCGCGAGCTCGAGCTCGCCGCCGTCGCCGTCGCAGCTGACCGACGCGTGGTCGGACTGCGACAAGGCGGCCACCGACTACCTCGGCGCCGAGTGGCAGGGCGGCCGCGTCTGGGTGAACGTCGTCGTGCCGACGAGCCGGCAGTGGAGCGGCGACGCGCGCTTCTACCGCTGCGACGTGGGCGCGCTGCGCTCCGAGCTGGGCGTGCTCGAGCCGCGCAAGACCACCATGAAGGGCACCCTGACCTCCGGCGGCGAGCTGAAGCTGACCTGCGGCACCCAGGTGGGCACGACCCAGGACAGCTGGGACGACATCACGCCGTCCAGGTGCACCGACCCGCACGACGTGGAGTACGTCGGCGCGGTCAGCAGCTCCACGAACGACTGGCCGGCCGACGGCAAGGCCGTCGACGCCGCGTTCTCCAAGGCGTGCGAGGCGAAGATGCTCAGCTACATCGGCATGAGCCACAGCAGCTGGGCCAACCAGAAGGCGCTGTACTACGGCTACTGGATGACCGGCGACAAGGACGAGTGGACCGCCGGCAACCACACCGCCCGCTGCTACGCCATGATCGACAAGAAGAAGATCAACCGGTCGCTCAAGGGCGCCGGGGACATCAACGTCTGACGGCGATGAGACGACACACGCTCGCGCTGGCGGCGCTGCTGCTGCTCGGCGCCCTTTCCGGCTGCGCCAACCCGGCCGGCACCGACGGCGACCTCGGCGACGACTGGGCGATGATGCCCGCGGCGAAGGTCCCCGAGCCGGTCCTCGGCGAGTGCCGCAACTCGGCCGGCTTCAGCAACCAGGACTCCTCCTCGTGGGACGGCGTCCCCGAGGTTGTGCCGTGCGACGGCCCGCACCAGATCGAGATCGTGGCGGTCGGGAAGGTCTCCGACGACCTCGGCAAGCAGCCGAAGCTGCCGGACCGCGGCCAGTTCGCGCCGCTGTACGCGGCGTGCGAGGAGGGCGCGGCGAAGTACCTCGGCGGCGACTGGCAGGCCGGGCGGCTGTACCTGTACCTGCAGCCGCCCACGTACGCCCAGTGGCTCGGCGGCCTGCGCACCTACCACTGCGACGCGGCCGTCGTCGGCCCCGACGACAAGTTCGAGAAGTTCGACAAGTCCTTCAAGAACGCCGTGCAGAACGGCGGCGCGCTGGCCCAGACGTGCGCGGTCACGTCCGGCGGCACCAAGGACACGCTGTTCGCGCGGGCCGACCCGGTGGCGTGCACGTCCCCGCACGACATGGAGTACGCCGGCTACGTCACCGCGCCGGCCGACGCCGCGTACCCGAACGGCCAGGACGCCAACGACAAGCTGTTCGGCAAGGCGTGCGAGGCGAAGATGCTCGAGTACATGGGCATGTCCCGCACGGCGTACAACAAGCAGCGCGACGTCTACTACGTCTGGTGGCGCACGTCCGGCGCCACCGGCTGGAAGGCCGGCGACCACTCCTCGCGCTGCTACTTCTTCCTGCACAACCGCAAGATCAGCAAGTCGGTCAAGGGTATGGGCGACGCCACGGTGTAATCGGATTGCCGGGCGCGGGCCGGGCCGGATATCGTCGAGGGCGATGTGATCACCGGCTCTTCCCGCGCCCGCGTCCGAGGCTTCGTGCCCGGCGGGTGGAAGCGTCTACCCACCGGTGGTCTTTCTTGTCTCGTGCACCCCTGCTCGCCCATGACCTCGTGCGCACGTTCGGCCAGCGCCGCGTGCTCGACGGGGTGTCCCTCACGGCCGCGCCCGGCCGCCGCATCGGCCTGATCGGCGAGAACGGCACCGGCAAGTCGACGCTGCTGCGCCTGCTCGCCGGCGCCGACGAGCCCGACGGCGGCACCGTCGTGCGCCCGCCCGACCTCGGCCATCTGCACCAGGAGATGCCGTACGACCCCTCGGCCACGCTCCGGGCCGTGCTCGACGACGCCCTGCGTGAGGCCCGCGCGTGCCTGGCCGGCCTGGACGCGGCCCTGGCCGAGGACCGCCTCGACGACTACGCGGTCCTGCTGGAGCGCGCCCAGGAGCTCGACGCCTGGGACGCCGACCGAAGGGCCGAGATCGTCCTCGCGGGCCTGGGTCTTTCGGCGGTACCGCATGACCGGACCCTGGCGACGCTGTCGGGCGGTCAGCGCGGCCGCCTGGCACTGGCGGCCCTGCTGGTGCGGCGCCCGGCCGCGCTGCTGCTGGACGAGCCGACGAACCACCTCGACGACGGCGCCGCCGCGTTCCTGGAGGCCCAGCTGCGCGCCCTGCCCGGCGTCGTCGTCCTGGCCAGCCACGACCGCGCCTTCCTGGACGCCGTATGCACCGACCTGATCGACCTCGACCCGTCGGTCGACGGCCCTCAGCGCTACGGCGGGGGCTACTCGGCGTACCAGTCGCAGCGGCGGGCCGAACGGGAGCGCTGGGAGCGCCGCTTCGCCGAGGAGCAGGAGGAGCTGGCCGGCCTGCGCCAGGCGGTGGCGGTCACGGCCCACCAGGTCGCGCACAACCGCCCGAAGCGCGACAACGAGAAGATGAACTACGGCCGCACGGTGGGCCGCGTGGAGCAGCAGATCTCCCGCCGCGTGCGCAACGCGTCGCGCCGCCTCGACACCCTGACCCGCGACCAGGTCCGCAAGCCCCCGCCGCCGCTGCGCTTCCACGCCCCCGCGCTGGCCACGGCGACGGACGGCCTGCTCGTCTCCCTGCGCGACGTCCACGTCCCCGGCCGCCTCACCCTGGACCGCCTGGACATCCCGTCCGGCGACCGCCTCCTCGTCACCGGCGGGAACGGCACCGGCAAGTCGACGCTGCTGGCGGTCCTGTCCGGCCACCTCGCGGCCGAGGGCGCCGTCCACCGCCGCCCCGCGCTGCGGGTCGCCCTGCTGACCCAGGACACCACGTTCGCCCGCCCGGACCGCACCGCCGCACAGACCTACGAGGCGTCGCTCGGCGAGGATCTGGCCGCGACGGTACCGCTGAGCAGCCTCGGCCTGCTCTCCCCGCGCGACGCCGCCCGCCCGGTCGCCGACCTGTCGGTCGGCCAGCGCCGCCGCCTGGCGCTGGCCCTGCTGATCGCCGACCCGCCGGACCTGCTCCTGCTGGACGAGCCGACGAACCACCTCTCCCCCGCCCTGTGCGACGAACTGGAGGAGGCCCTGTCCACCGGCCCCGGCACCTTCGTCATCGCCAGCCACGACCGCTGGCTGCGCTCCCGCTGGCAGTACCGCACCCTCAACCTGAGGTGAGGGTCCAGCGGCAGCGGACGTGCCGGTGCTACTGCTGGCGCACGTGGCGGCCGCGGGAGGCGGAGGCGACCGTGGCCAGCAGGGTCATGATCGTGGCGGCGCCGAAGACGACCACCAGGCCGTCGTGGAACGGTGTGGCGATCAGGTGCGGGAAGAACTCGTGGCCGGTCAGGGTCGCGACGTTCTGTGGCGGCAGCGCCGCCAGCACCGGGCCGCCCAGCAGGTGCTCGACCGGGTTGCTGCCCAGGAACGCCGCGAACAGGGTGCTCACCGGGGGCAGGGAGGCGACGTGGCCGGCCACGTCCGGCGGTACACCCTGGGCGGTGAGGCCGGACGTGAGCGTCTCGGGCAGGGCGCGGGCCAGGCCCGCCACCATGAGGGAGAAGAACACGCCGATCGACAGCGACATGCCGGCGTTCTGGAACGTCGAGCGCATGCCCGAGGCCACGCCCCGCTGGCCGGCCGGGACGCTGCTCATGATGGCCGCCGTGTTCGGGGCCGAGAACATGCCCTGGCCCAGGCCGCTGAGCAGCAGCAGGGACGCGAACAGCGGGTACGGGAAGTCGATCGGGATCAGCAGCAGGCCGGCGAACGCGGCGGCGACCAGCAGCAGGCCCGTGGTGGAGAACAGGCGGGCGCCGAAGCGGTCGGACAGGTAGCCCGATACGGGGCCGGCGATGAGGAAGCCGGCGGTCAGCGGCAGCATGAAGATGCCGGCCCACAGCGGGGTGTCCTCGAACTTGTAGCCGTGCAGCGGCAGCCAGATGCCCTGCAGCCAGATGATGAGCATGAACTGCATGCCGCCGCGGGCGACCGCCACGAGCAGCGCGGCGAGGTTGCCGGCGGCGAACGCGCGCACCTTGAACAGCGCCAGGCGGAACATCGGGTGGGCCACGCGCGACTCGATGACCACGAACGCGATCAGCAGCGCCACGCCCAGGCCGATGCCGCCCAGCACCCGGGGGCTGGTCCAGCCGGTGGGGTGGCCGCCGTACGGCTGGATCCCGTAGGTCATCGACGCCAGGATGAGCGCGGTGCCGGCCGCGAACGTCACGTTGCCGGCCCAGTCCACCGGGGCGCGGTGGCGCTCGCCGGTCTCGCGCAGGCTGCGGTACGACCAGATGGTGCCCACGACGCCGACCGGCACGCTGACCCAGAAGACCGCCCGCCAGTCCCACGCGGCGAGCAGCCCGCCGAGCAGCAGGCCGAGGAACTGCCCGGCGAGCGCGGTCATCTGGTTGATCCCCAGCGCCATGCCGCGCTGGCGGGCCGGGAAGGCGTCGGTGAGGATCGCCGCCGAGTTGGCCGTGAGCATCGCGCCGCCGAACGCCTGCACGATGCGCCAGCCGATGAGCCACAGGGCGCCGCCGGCGGCGTGGAACGGGTCGAAGGAGAGCGCGATCGAGGCGAGCGCGAAGATCAGGAAGCCGGAGTTGTACATCCGGACGCGCCCGAACATGTCGCCCAGACGGCCCAGGGCGACCACCAGGACCGCGGACACGAGCAGGTAGCCCATGATCATCCACAGCAGGTAGCCGATGTTGCCCGGCGCCAGCGGGTCGAGGCCGATGCCGCGGAAGATGGCCGGCAGCGAGATGATGACGATCGACCCGTCGATCGTGGCCATGAGCATGCCGAGCGTGGTGTTCGACAGCGCGACCCACTTGTAGCGGTCGGTCTTCGGCGGGTCGAGGACGGCGGCGCTCACAGCTCCTCCGCCAGTCGGTCCAGCAGGCGGGCGGCCTCGACGAGGGCGTCGCGCTCGGCGTCGGTGAGCCGGCCGATCGCGTCGGCGAGGGCGTGGGTCTTGAGCGTGCGGCGGTCGGTGAGCAGCCGCTTGCCCTCGTCGGTGGCGGCCATGAGCACGCGCCGGCCGTCGCCCGGGTCGGGCGCGCGGGAGACGAGGCCGCGCTGCTCCAGGGCCTGCAGCGTGGTGCCCATCGCCTGCGGCTTGACCCGGTCGGAGGCGGCCAGCTCGCCCGGGGTCATGGCGCCCTCCCGGTCGAGGCGGGACAGCACCGACGCCTCGGACAGGGTCAGCTCGCCCGGCACGTGGGTCTGCCGCAGCCGCCGGACCAGCCGGCCGACCGCGATCTGCAGCGCCGCGGCGGTGCTCTCGATCTCCATATAGTAAATGTAGACTGATAAACCTGGGATGAAGAAAGGGGTGGCGCGGTGATCCGCGCCACCCCTCGCCGTTCGCTCCTTAGAAGCCGACGGCCACGAGCAGGTACTGCGGGTTGCCGTGCGAGATGAACGAGGACTGCCCGGCGTAGTCGTCGTACGGGAAGCCGTACGCCAGCTTGTTGATGGCGTGGTCGTGCCAGAACTTGGCGTAGTAGTTCGCCGGCGCGGCCTGGTAGTACAGGCTCGGCGTCGACCAGTCCGACTGCGGCAGCTGGCGCACGTGCCGGTTGAGCGCGGCGCAGTTGCCCGGGTCGTTGGCCAGCACCCCGGCGCACCCGAAGATGTCCGAGGTCGGGGCGTTGATGCCGTACTGCTGGGCGTACGCGGTGAAGTAGTTCTGGTTCACCCCGCCGCTGCGGAAGGTCGGGTCGCTGCCGGGGGCGATGATGCGGTACGGCGCCTGGGACTGCGCCAGGACCTTGAACTCCTGCGGTACCTCCGCGATGAACTTGTTGAACGTCGCGGTGCGGGACTCGGTGAAGGTCTGGTAGTCCTCGCCGACCTGCACGTCATTGCCGTCGTGCGAGTGCAGGCGCATCGCGATCTTCAGGCCGAACGCGTCGACGCGCGTGGTGTTGCCGTTGAACACCGACGGGCCGACGGTGAACTCGATGAAGTCGTAGTACTGGCTGTTCGGGCTGCCGACGTAGAAATACATGCGGCCCGCGGTGTTGGCCGGCATGTCGAAGTAGGGCTGGTCGGCGATCGAGTGCACCGAGCCGTTGTAGCTCCAGTACACCTGGCTGTCCGGGTAGGCGCCGTTGGTGCGGTTGAGCACCTTGACCATCACCACGTTCTGCGCGGCCGGGATGTTGCTGGTGTCGCCCCAGAACTGGTCCGGCGGCGGCGGGCTGCTCGGCGGGGTGCTGTTGGGCGTGGTCGGCACGGTGCCGGTCACGTGGACCGCGAACTCCCACAGTGAGTAGCCGTAGGCGGTGGCCCGCGCGGTGCCGTTCATGCGCACGTAGCGGCCCGAGCCCGACGCGGTGATCTGCTGCACGCCGCCGGCGCCGGTCGTGGTGCTGTAGATGTTCGTCCACGTCGTGCCGTTGGTGGACACCTGGATCTGGAAGGACTTCGCGTAGGCGGCCTCCCAGTTCAGGTCGACGCCGCAGATGCTCGCGGTGCCGCCCAGGTCGACCTGGATCCACTGCGGGTCACTGAACGCGCTGGACCAGCGGGTGCCGGTGTTGCCGTCGAAGGCGGCCGAGGCGGGCGTGCCCGCGTTCTCCGTCGACGACGCGGAGGCCGGGCGGCCCTGCGCCGCGTTGGCGGTGCCGCAGCCCGTCGTCCCGCCGAACGAGCCGTACACCTGGAACTCCCACAGCGAGTACCCGTATGCGGTGGCGCGGGCCGTGCCGTTCATCCGGACGTACCGCCCGGAGCCGGACACCGCGAGCGTCTGCACCCCGCCTGTGCCCGTGGTCGTGCTGTAGATGTTGGTCCAGGTCGTGCCGTTGGCGGACGTCTGGATCTGGAAGGACTTGGCGTAGGCGGCCTCCCAGTTGAGCACGACCTGGTCGATGGTCGCCGTCTGGCCGAGGTCGACCTGGATCCACTGCGGGTCGCTGAAGGCGCTGGACCAGCGGGTGCCGGTGTTGCCGTCGGTGGCGGCCGAGGCGGGCGTCCCGGCGTTCTCCGAGGAGGAGGCGGTGGTGGGCTTGCCCTGCGACAGCAGCGAGCTGGCGGCGCTGGCGTTGCCGATCGTGAACGCCGCGTAGCCGATGAGCACGACCGCCACGGAGAGCGCGCTCACGATCAACGGCTTGCGCCGGCGGCGCCGCTTTGGCGCACGCTCATCGATGTTCTGGGGCGTCGGTGGTCTCGAGTTCTCGAGCATTTAGGCTGCTCCCTGACGTGGGTTGGGGGCGTCGGCGATCGACGCCGCACCGCGGGGGATGCGCCGGATCAGGCGGTGGACCGGCGCTGGCGGGCGTCGTTCGCTGGCGGGATGAGAGAGCGCTCTCTCAGAAAGCAGCCTTATCGATTCCGCCGGTTCCGTCAAGTGGCGGGTTTTGATATGTGCGGCTTCGGGCACGTCCTGTCACAGATGGACGCCCGCCGCCGCGTCCCCCAAGGCGGCATCAGCGCCTGGGAGGTGCACGTGGCTGAAATACAATCCGCATCCGCGTCAACGGGCGGGATCATCCGCAGCCTGATCCCCGCACGGATCGACCGGCTCACCTGGGCCCCGTTCCATACGCGGATGGTGCTCGCGCTCGGCACCGCCTGGGTGCTCGACGGCCTCGAGATCACCATCGCCAGCGCCGTCGGCGCGGTGCTCAACAAGCAGGAGACGCTGGGCCTGTCCAGCACGCAGGTCGGCGCGATCGCCACGGTCTACCTGCTCGGCGAGGTCTTCGGCGCGCTGTTCTTCGGCCGCCTCTCCGACGCCCTCGGCCGCAAGAATCTCTTCGTCGTGACCCTCGGGGTCTACCTCGCCGGCAATGCGCTCACCGCCCTGACGTGGGGCAACGGCGCGACCGCCCTGGTGTTCCTGTACCTGACCAGGTTCATCGCCGGCGCGGGCATCGGCGGCGAGTACGCCGCGATCAACAGCGCGATCGACGAGATGATGCCGGCGAAGTACCGCGGGCGCGTCGACATCGGCGTCAACGGCACCTACTGGGCCGGCGCCATCATCGGCACGCTCGGCACGTACGTGCTGCTCAACCACATCTCCCTGAACATCTCCTGGCGGCTGGGCTTCCTCATCGGCCCGATCATCGGCCTGCTGATCTGGAACCTGCGCCGGCACCTGCCGGAGAGCCCCCGCTGGCTCATCATGCACGGCCGCGAGCGGGAGGCCGAGGAGGCCATCGCCCAGATCGAGCGCGACGTCGAGTCCTCCGGCCAGACCCTCGCCCCGGTCGACGAGTCCAGGGCCCTGGAGGTGCGCCCGTCCTCGGGCCACGGCTACCTGTCACTGCTGCGGGTCCTGTTCACCCAGATGCCGGCGCGCTCGACCCTGTCGGCGAGCCTGATGATCACGCAGTCGTTCCTGTACAACGCGATCTTCTTCACCTACACGCTGGTGCTGTCGAAGTTCTACCACGTCGACGCGGAGAAGACGCCGATCTACCTGATCGCGTTCGCGCTCGGCAACCTCGCCGGCCCGCTGGTGCTGGGCCACCTGTTCGACACGATCGGCCGGCGCAAGATGATCGCCGGGACGTACATCCTCTCCGGCGTGCTGCTGGCCGTCTCGGCGTGGATGTTCGACGCGGGCATCCTCAACGCGTTCACGCAGACCCTGGCCTGGTGCGTCATCTTCTTCTTCGCCTCGGCCGGGGCCAGCTCGGCGTACCTGACCGTGTCGGAGATCTTCCCGCTGGAGATCCGGGCCCAGGCGATCGCGGTCTTCTTCGCCATCGCCCAGTGCTTCGGCGCCATCGGCCCGATCTTCTACGGCTGGCTGATCGGCGAGGGCCAGGACCCGGGCAAGCTCTTCATCGGCTACCTCATCGGCGCCGCCGTCATGGTCATCGGCGGCGTGGTGGAGATATTCCTGGGCGTCAACGCCGAGGGCCAGTCCCTCGAGGAAGTGGCCACCCCGCTGTCCGCGGTGACCACCCGCCCGCGCGCCACGGGCTGATCGTTCACGGCAACGGCTGCGGGCGCTGGTCGAGCAGGGCTGCGACCAGCGCCCGCAGCGTCGCCGCCAGCCGCGGGCCGTCGCCCTGCTCCAGCAGATGCAGCACCGGCCCGCTGTGCAGGACGTCGCTCAGGACGTCGGCGTCGAGGTCGGGGTCGCGCGCGAACCTGGGCCGCGTCCTGCTCGTGCCGTAGCGCCGGCGCCGTCAGCCCCGCAGCGGGGTGCGACGGGGGCGCACGACGCGGTGGGTGATGCGCCAGCCGGCCGGCGTGCGCTCGAGCGTGTCCTCGTAGGTCACGCTGCCCGCCGAGCCGTCGGCCATGATGCCCAGGCCCTTCGACAGCGCGTGGACCACGCCGTCCGCGGTCTCGCGCAGCACGATGTTCGTCACGTGGTGCGCCACCGGATTGGCCTCGCCCAGCGCCAGCGCGGCCGCGCGCAGCGCCTCCAGGCCGGTCAGCTCGCCGCCGCCGAGGGCCGACACGTCGTACACCACGCCGGGCGTGAACAGGGCCGCCAGGCCGTCGAAGTCGCCGCGGTCGGTCAGGTGGCCGTGCAGGTTGATGAGGTCGGTGATGGCGATCCGGTCGTCCGCCGTCATGGCCACGACGAGCCCTCCATCCTAACTGGGGACATCCCCGGTTTGCGTTCGGGTAACGTATCCGGGGATGTCCCCGGATAGCAAGCGCGGCCCGCGGGCCGACGCCGCCCGCAACGCCGCCCGGCTGCTCGCCGCGGCGCGCGAGGTGCTGGCCGAGGCCGGCGGCACGGACGTGGCGCTGGACGTGATCGCGCGGCGGGCCGGGGTCGGCAACGCCACGCTGTACCGCCACTTCCCGACCCGCGCGGACCTGCTCGTCGCCGTCTACGCCGACGAGGTTGCCGCCCTGTGCGCGCGCGGCGAGCAGCTGCTGGAGGCCTCCGACCCGGCGGACGCGCTGTTCACGTGGCTCGACGAGTTCGTGGTGCACGTCGCCGCGCACCGGTCCCTGGCGCTCGCGGCGACCGAGGGGGGCAGCGAGCGGCGCACCGCGCTGTTCCACCGGTGGCACGCGGCGATCACCTCGGTCGCCGAGCGGCTGACCGCGCGGGCGGGGGACGCGCTGCGGCCCGGGGTCACCGCCGCCGACGTGCTGGTCCTCGCCGCCGGCGCGGCCCTCGCGGCCGACGCCGCGCACGCCCGGCGGCTCGTGTCGCTGCTGCGCACGGGCATCGTCGCGACCTGAACCGGAGCGGGAACGCCGGGGGCGACGGGTTTGCCGTACGGTATGCCGGTGAACGTTACCGAGCCGATGTCCAAGGCCTAGAAGCGCGCCGCCGCCAAGGCCGCCCGGGCGCGGGCCGCCGCCGCGGCCAGGCGCCGGCGGGTCCTCGCGATCACCGGCGCCGGCGTGGCCGTTGCCGCCGTCATCGCCCTGGTCGTGGTGCTCGCGATCCGGTCCGGCGGCTCGACGACGGACAACCAGAGCGCGAATGCCGCCGCGACGACCGCGGCGCCGGCGGAGGCGCCCACCACGGCACCGGCGGCGAAGTTCCCGCCCGTGCCCGACGGCGCCGACCCCGCGCTGTCGACGAAGCCCGAGGCGAAGGCCGGCAGCGGCACCCTGACGAAGCTCAACGTGACGACGCTCATCGAGGGCAAGGGGCCGGCCACCCAGTCGGGCCACCAGATCACGGTGAACTACGTCGGCGTGACCTACGCCGACGGCAAGGAGTTCGACGCCTCCTGGAACCACCAGCAGGCGTTCCCCTTCACCCTCGGCACCGGCAGCGTCATCCCCGGCTGGGACCAGGGCCTCGTCGGCGTCAAGGTCGGCAGCCGGGTGCAGCTGGACATCCCGTCCTCCATGGCCTACGGCGACAACCCCGGCGGCGGCCGCCCGGCCGGCGCGCTGCGGTTCATCGTGGACGTGCTGGCGGCCTCGTAGGGACCGCGGACAGGACCCGGGCCGCGACGGACATCCAGCGCCGGCGTCAGCCCCCGCAGGCACGCCGTCATGCCGGCGCCCCGCGGCCGCGGGGTCGCACTGATCTCTCAGGCGTCTCTCAGGTAGGGCCCCGCAGCGCGTGCCAATATTGCCGGATGGCGACTACTGATGCGGTGCCCGCGGCGGCCGAACGGCCGCGCTCCCTGCTACGACCCCTGGCATTCGCCGGAACGCTCGTGGTCGTGCTCGGGCTGCTCTTCGGCGTGCCGTGGTGGTCGCTCGTCATGGCCGGCAACGACTGGCCGGCGGCCGTGCAGGCCGGCGGGACCGTGCTGTTCGCGGTGGCGCTCGTCGCGTTCCCGGTCACGATGTTCCTCGGCCACGGGCGGCGGGTCGACTGGGCCGCCCGCATCGGCGACACGATCCTCGGCGCCGTGTGGATTCTGTTCGTGTGGGCGGTCGCCGGCGACCTGCTGCGCCTCGCGCTGTTCGCCGGCGGGGTCGCCGACCCGGTCCGCTCGCGGGTCGCGGCGCTGTTCACCGTCGTGGTGGCGGCCGGGCTGGGTCTGTGGGGGTACCGCGAGGCCATGCGCGTGCCCCGGGTGCGCCGCGTCGAGGTGCGCATCCCGCGGCTCGGGGCCGGCCTCGACGGGCTGCGGATCGTGCAGCTCACCGACACCCACTACGGGCCGATCGACCGCGCCGCCTGGTCGCGGGGCGTCACCGAGGTCGTCAACTCCCTCGACGCCGACATCGTCACGCACACCGGCGACATCGCCGACGGCACCCCGCAGCAGCGCACCGAGCAGTCGGCGCCGCTCGGCGACATCCGGGCGAAGCTCGCGCGGGTGTACATCACCGGCAACCACGAGTACTTCGGCGACGCCCAGGGCTGGCTCGACCGCATGCAGGCCCTCGGCTGGGAGCCGCTGCACAACCGGCACGTCGTCGTGGAGCGCGGCGGCGACCGGCTCGTGGTGGCCGGCGTCGACGACCGGACCGCGGCCGGCTCCGGCCTGGAGGGTCACCGGGCCGACCACGCGCTGGCGCTCGACGGCGCCGATCCCGCGCTGCCGGTACTGCTCCTGGCCCACCAGCCGAAGCAGATCGACGCCGCCGTGGCGCACGGCATCGACCTGCAGCTGTCCGGGCACACGCACGGCGGGCAGATCTGGCCGTTCCACTACCTCGTGCGCGTCGACCAGCCCGTGGTGCAGGGCCTGACCCGGCACGGGGAGCGCACGCAGCTGTTCACCAGCCGCGGGACCGGATTCTGGGGCCCGCCCTTCCGCGTCTTCGCCCCGAGCGAGATCACGCTCATCACCCTGCGCGCCGGAGCGTGACCCGGATCACTTGACGGCCGGTCGTAGATTCGGCCGTGCGGTTCCCGGCGCCCTGACACCGGGAACAACGGGGATGGCGCATGAGCGGTCCGGAGCGAAGCGGCGCCTGGTCTGGGTCGACCGCCACGGAGTCCCGTCGAGCCAGACCGGGCGGAGGGGCCGCGAGCAATAAGCACAGCATTGGCTCAGGCCGTCGCCGGAGCGCAGCGGAGGCGGCGGCATGAGCGCGGTGACGCTCGCCTTCTTGGGCCTGGGTGGCCTGAGCCTCCTGTTGCTGCTGCTTTCCCTCCGATTCCGGAGAATCGGTCATTTCCGATTCCTCCATCGGCTGGCCAGGCGGCGCAACGGCAGGGCATTCACACTGCCGATCACGAGTGGGTTCATCGGCGGATTCGGGTTCGGCGGGGCGATCGCGATCGAGCTGTCGCACCGCAGCGGCCCGGGCGCGGTCCTCGTCGGCTGCGTCGCCGGGCTCGTGGCCGGCACGCCGCTCGCCTGGGGCGCGGGGCGGTTCGTCAACGCCGTCGCCGACATGCCGACCGACGCGACGCCGGAGAGCGCCGGGCTGGTCGGCGCCGTCGGCGTGGTGGTGAGCGAGATCCCGCCCGGCGGCCTCGGCCAGGTCCGGCTGTCCTACGCGGGACAGCCGATGAAGTTCAACGCGCGCGCGGACGGCCCGCTCGCGCTCGGCGTCCGGGTGCTCGTCATCGGGGTGCCCACCCCGACGAGTGTCCTGGTCACGCCGCTGTCGGCCGTCCATCAGCAAATGGGGCACTTTTCTCCTGAGGAAGGGTCATGACACCGCTCCTAGCCGCTATCGGCGGCCTCGTCGTGCTCGTCGTGCTCATCGTCGCGTCCGTGCTGTCGCGGGTCCGGGTCGCCGGCCCCAACGAGGCGTTCATCGTCACCGGCCGCAAGGGCCGCTCGGTGAAGGCCGCGGACGGCAGCGTCACCACGGACCTGTCGGGGCAGAAGGTGGTGATGGGCGCGGCGGTGTTCGTGCTGCCCATCGTCCAGCGCCTGCACCGCCTCGACCTGTCCAGCCGCGAGATCCCGGTCGAGGTCACCGCCGCGGTCAGCAAGCAGGGCATCCGCTGCGACGCCGATGCGGTCGCGATCGTCAAGGTGGGCGGGACGGCGGAGATGATCCGCCCGGCCGCCCAGCGGTTCCTGCACCAGCAGGATCGCATCGAGGCGTTCACCAAGCAGGTGCTCTCCGGCGCGCTGCGCTCGGTCATCGGCCGGCTCACCGTCGAGGAGATCATCCGCGACCGGGCCGGCTTCGCGGCGCACGTCGCCGAGGAGGCCGAGCGGACGCTCACGCACCAGGGGCTCGTCCTCGACGTGTTCCAGCTCGAGGACATCCGCACCGCCGGCACCTACCTGGAGGACCTCGGCCGGCCCGAGGCGGCCAGGGTGTACCGGGCCGCCGCCATCGCCGAGGCCCAGGCCCGGCAGGGGGCGGAGCAGGAGCGCCTCAAGGCCGAGGAGGTCATCGCCGAGTCCGGCCGCAACCTGGCGCTCAAGCAGGCCGCGGTCCAGGCCGAGATCGACGCGGCCCGGGCGCGCACCGCCGCGGCCGGCCCGCTCGCCCAGGCCGAGCGCGACCAGGCGATCATCGCCGAGCAGCAGAAGGTGGCCGAGCGCAACGCGGAGCTCAAGGACCGCCAGCTCGACACCGAGGTCCGCAAGCCGGCCGACGCCGCCCGGTACCGCGTCGAGCAGGAGGCCGAGGCGGCCAAGAACGCCGCGATCGCCACCGCCCAGGCCTCGGCCGAGCAGGCCAAGCTGCTGGGTGAGGGCGAGCGGGCCCGCCGCGCCGCGGCCGCCGAGGCGGTCCGGCTCGAGGGCGCCGCCGAGGCCGACGCGGTCCTGGCCCGCGGCCAGGCCGAGGCGGCGGCGATGCGGGCCAAGGCCGAGGCGTTCGAGCAGTACGGCCAGGCCGCGGTGCTCGACCTGCTGGTGCGGGTCCTGCCCGAGGTCGTCGGCGCGGCCAGCGCGCCGATCGGCGAGATCGACACGATGACCGTCATCTCGACCGAGGGCGCCACGTCGCTGACCAAGTCGGTGGCCAGCAACGTCGCCCAGGGCCTGCAGCTCGGCACCGACCTGACCGGCATCGACCTTCGGTCCCTGCTGGCCGGGCTAGCCTCGAGTAATGGAAAACCGGAGGCGATCGAGGCGAAGTAGACCGTGGCCGGCCCCCTTGGTACCGTGAAGTACCAAGGGGGTGGTCAGGGCCATGCTGCCGGGAACCGCGATCCGCTGGGCCACGAAGCACGGGTTCATGCGGGCGGGCATCAACGCCGCCGCCCGCCGGGGTGACGAGCAGGCGAGATTCTTCACCGATCCAGCGGTACGCCAGGAGCCGTACCCGTTCTACAAGACGATCCGCGACACCGCGCCGCTGGTGCGCGGCCGCCTCATGTGGGCGACCGCCCGGCACGATCTGGCCGCCGCGGTGCTGCGCCACGACGCGTTCGGCGTCGGGTTCACCGACCGGCCGCTGCCCGCACCGGTCGCGCTGATGTTCCGCTTCAGCCGCCGCAGCTCCCCCATCGGCCCGGTCGACCCGCCGTCGATGCTCGTCGTCGACCCGCCCGACCACACGCGGTACCGCCGGCTGGTCTCGAAGGTGTTCACCGCCCGCGCCATCGAGGGCCTGCGCCCGCGGATCGAGCGCACCTGCGACGAACTGCTGCGCGACAAGCCCACCGACCTGGTCGCCGACTTCGCCTCGCTGCTGCCGGTGACGGTGATCGCCGAGATCCTCGGCGTCCCGCTCGACATGCGCCGCCAGTTCCTCGCCTGGGGCAACGCCGCCGCGCCGACCCTGGACCTGGGGCTGCCCTTCCCGCTGTACCGTCAGACGGAAATCAATATCAAGCGCGTCAACGTGTGGATGCGCGGTCACTTCGAGCGGCTGCGCCGCAATCCCGGCGACGACCTGCTCAGCCAGCTGGTCCAGCTCGACGACCTGAGCGAGGACGAGCTGCTGGCCACGGCCGGCCTGCTGCTCGCGGCGGGCTTCGAGACGACCGTCAACCTGCTCGGCACCGGCGCGTCGCTGCTCATGCGCCGCCCCGAGCAGCTGGCGATCCTGCGCGACGAGCCGCAGCGCTGGCCCAATGCGGTCGAGGAGACGCTGCGGTACGACTCCCCCGTCCAGGTCACCGCGCGCGTCTGCCGCCGGGAGGCCGACCTCGGCGGCTACGCGATCGCGCCGGGCCAGGTCGTCATGGCCATGCTCGGCGGGGCCAACCGCGACCCGGACGTGTTCGCCGACCCGGACCGCTTCGACGTGACCCGCGCCAACGCCCGCGACCACCTGTCCTTCTCGGGCGGCGTGCACTACTGCCTCGGCGCCGCGCTGGCCCGCCTGGAGGGCGAGGTCGGGCTGCGGATGCTGTTCGAGCGGTACCCCGACCTGCGCCCCGACGGCCCCCCGACCCGACGCACGACGCGCGTGCTACGCGGCTTCGAGACCCTCCCGGTGACCGTCTGACGCGTCGGGCAGGATGAGGCCCGTGACCCACGACCTCCTCCTGGTGGGCCGGCTGTTCGTCTCGTTCGCGCTCACCTTTGCGCTCGGCTACGAGCGGGAGCTGCGCGGCTCGACGGCCGGGGACCGCACCTTCGCCCTCGTCGGCATCGCCGGCGGCGTGATCGGCCTGCTCGCCGAGAAGAATGCGCCCACGGCCCTGGCCGGCGCCATCACCGGCGTCGGCTTCATCGGCGCGGGCCTGCTGTTCCGCCAGAACCCGCCGCAGAACACGGCCCAGGACCCGATCGCGCCGGCCACGCGCGGCGGCCGCAGCACCAGCCAGCTGGCCACGCTGCACGGCGTGACGACCGCCGCGACCATCCTCGCCGCGGCGGTCATCGGCGCCTGCGCCGGCGAGGGCCTGATCCTGGTCGCGACGGGCGCCACGGTGCTGGTGCTGCTGACGCTGGAGCTGCGCTACATCCCGCTCCTGCGCCGCCTGGACGCGGGCCGCTTCGCCGACCGTTTCACGAGCGACGACGAGCCGCACCACCCGCGTTGATGTCGTTTCCCTGCCCCGCGGCGACAACGGCGCCCCCCTACGGCATGCTGTTCGCGTGCAGTTCGAACTCGGGACCGACGGACCCAAGGTGATCGTGGTCGGTGTCGACGGATCGGACACCTCCATGCGCGCCGGCGCGTACGCCGCCGGTCTGGCCCGCCGCCAGCGGGCCCGCCTGGTCGTGGTCTTCGTGACCGGCGCCCCGGCCGCGAGCCGCCTGATCGCGGAGGCCGCGGGCGCGGTCGAGCAGGCCATCAGCGAGTCGATCGAGGACATGCGCCGCCAGGTCGAGGAGGGCGCCGTGCACACCGGCGTGAATGCCGAGTTCATCGCGGTGCGCGGCGACCCGTACGGGGAGCTGATCCGCATCGCCACGGACCTGCGCGCGGACGCCGTGGTCGTCGGCGCGTCGCGCCGCTTCGGCCACCGCTTCGTCGGTTCCCTGGCCGTGCGCCTGGTCAAGTCCGGCCGCTGGCCCGTCACGGTCGTGCCCTAGCCCCTGCACACCTGACGCTCGACGCCGCCCTGTTCGGCGTCGCGACCGGAGCGTGCCGGCGCCACGTCGTGGGCTGAGCGGCGGGGCGACTCCGCACCGTTGCCGAACGGTGACCGATCGATAAGCTTGGCTCCTACCCGGGGAGGGGCCGATGGGCGGTCGGGGCGGGCGTGGGCGGACTGGGTCCGCGCGGAGCTGAGCCTCGCCGGGGTCGACGCCGTGCTGCGGCGGCTGCCGGACGACGCCGCGCCCGGCACAATCGTGGCGTCGCGGCGGCTGCGGCTCTCCGACGGGCGGCGCACCGGGGCGGAGGGCGAACAGCTGTTCATCCGCGTCGGACCGGACGGGACCGGCCCGGCGGGCGCGGCGGCGCTCGACCTCGTGGGGCTGCCGGAGGAGCGGGCGCGGGAGGCGCTGCTGGCCGCGGTACGGACGCTGCGCGGCACGGTGGTCGAGCCGCCGCCCGCCGGCGACGGGAGTCACTGGCCCTTCCCGGGCGCGCTGCCGCGGGTGTGGAGCGTGCCGCCGCGCAACCCGGCGTTCGTCGGGCGGGACGAGGTCCTCGATCGGCTGCACGAGCGGCTGACGGGCGGCGCCGCGGTCGTCGTGCCGGAGGCGCTGTACGGGCTCGGCGGCGTCGGCAAGTCGCAGACCGCGGTCGAGTACGCGTACCGCTACGCCGCCGGCTTCGACCTGGTCTGGTGGGTGCCGGCCGAGCATCCGACGCTGGTGCGCGAGTCGCTCATCTCGCTCGCCGCGCACCTGGGCGTGCCGGCCGCGGAGGGGACGGAGAGCGTCGCCGCGGTGCTCGACGCCCTGCGGCGCGGCCGGCCGTACGCCCGCTGGCTACTCATCTACGACAACGCCGAGGACCCGGCGCGGCTGCGCGAGCTCATGCCGCACGGCGCCGGGCGGCTGCTCATCACCTCGCGCAACCGGGACTGGGGGCGCTACGCGAGCACGGTCGAGCTCGGCGTGTTCGACCGCGACGAGAGCGTCGCGCTGCTGCGCCGGCGAGCCCCGGACCTGCACGACCGCGACGCCCGTGAGCTCGCGGACCGCCTCGGCGACCTGCCCTGGCGATCGAGCAGGCCGGCGGGTGGCTGGCCTCGACGGCGATGCCGGTGCCGCAGTACCTCCGGCTGCTCGACGCCGCGCCGGCCCGCCTGTTCGAGGACGCCCCGCCGGCCGACTACGGCCGGGCGATCACGGCCACGTGGCGGCTGGCGCTGGACCGGCTGCACGGCACCCAGCCCGCGGCCGCCGCCCTGCTGGAGGTCTGCGCCTGCCTGGCGCCGGAGCCGGTCCCGGTCGACCTCCTGCTCGGCTCCGAGCGTGCCCTCGACGAGCTCGCCGGGCTCGACCCGGACGTGCGCGACCCGATCGTGCAGGCCCGCCTGGTGCGGGAGGTCGCCGCCTCGGCGCTCGCCCGGCTCGACCCGCAGAGCCGGACGCTGCAGGTGAAACGCCTGGTCCAGGCCGTGGTCCGCGACCACCTCGGACCCGACGGCGTGGCGGGGCGCCGCCGCCTGGCCCGGCTCATGCTCGCCGACGCCGACCCGCACGACCCGGGGGACCCGGTGCGCTGGCCGGCGTACGCCGTCGTGCTCGCGCACGTCGAGGCCTGCCGAGCCACGGACGACGACGACCCGGCGATGCGGCAGCTGATCGTCGACCTGGTGCGCTACCTCTACCGCCGCGGCGACCCCCGCACCGGCCTCGACCTGGCCACGACGGTGCTGGAGCGCTGGCGCCGGTTCGGCGACGACGACCCCGTGACGCTGCGGCTGCGCGCCGAGTCCGCCAACTCCCTGCGCATGATGGCCCGATACGCCGAGGCCGCGGCCGTCAACGCGGACGTGCTGGCCCGGCTGACGCGGATCAGCGGGCCCGACGACCCCATCACCCTCAACGCCGCCAACAGCGTCGGCGCCGACCTGCGCATCGCCGCGGACTACCCGGCCGCGTACCGCCTGGGGTCCGACACCCTCGACCGCTACCGCCGCGTGCTCGGCCCCGACCATCAGCGCACCCTCTACGCCGCCAACAACCTCGCGGTAAGCCTGCGGCTGCTCGGCGATCACCGCCGCGCCTCGGCGCTGCAGGCCGATGCGCTGCGCCGGCAACGGCGGCTCAACGGCGACACGCACCCGGACACGCTGCACGCGGCGACCAGCCACGGCATCGACCTGCTCTGGGTCGGCGACCTGGCCGAGTCGCGGCGGATGCTCACGTGGTCGTACGAGGGCCATCTCGGCACGGTCGGCCCCGACCACCCGGGGACCCTGCTCGCGGCGACGAGCCTCGCCACCGCGCTGCGCTGGCTGGGCCGGCGCACGGCGGCGAAGGAGCTCAGCGAGGCGACGCTCGACCGGTGCCGGCGGCTGCTGGCCCGCGGGCACCTGTACACCCTGATCTGCCTCGCCGGCGTGAGCGCCGACCGCTCGGCGGCGGGCCGGCACGACCGGGCGCGCGGCGACACCGAGGAGGCAATGAAGGTCTCGCCGCTGGACGCCGCAAACCCGTTCATGCTCGTGCTGCGCGGCAACCGGGCGGGGTTCCTGAGCCGGCTCGGCGAGCACGGCACGGCGCTGGCCGAGTCGGCGGCGGTCGCCGAGGCGCTGCGGGAACGCCTCGGGCCGGCGCACCCGTTCTCGATCGCGGCGGACGTCAACCACGCCGACGACCTCGCACGCACCGGCGAGCCCGCGGCCGCGGCGGCCCTGATCGAGGAGGCGTACGAGGCGGCCCGGGCGACGCTCGGCGAGGAGCACCCGCACACGCTCGTCGCCGGGGGCAACCTCGCCGCGACGCCGCGGGCCGGCAACGGCACCGTCGTACGCAGGACGGTGCTCGGCGCCGCCGTGGCGCGCCTGGGCGCGGACCATCCGGTCACGCTCGACATCCGGGCCGGGCGGCGGGCGCGCATCATCCTGGAGCCGAACGTGCCGTGACCGCCGGGCCGGGGCGGCGGCGCCGATCATCGCGGGGCATCATGGCGCGCATGGATTCCGGGCCGCAGTGGCTGCAGCGGTACAACAACGGTCAGCGCGACACCGTCTGGCACGAGCAGCGGCAGCTCGGCGCCGCGCCGCTCGAGGCCGAGCTCGCCGCCGAGGCGCAGGCGGTGTGCGACGAGATGGCGCGGCGGGCGCGGCAGAACATCGAGGTCATCGTCGAGCGGCTCACCGAGGCCGGGTACCGCTTCCACCGCAACGACGACGAGGAGACGCCGACGGTGCCGTTCGTGTCGTACCTCAACTGGGTCTTCCGCTGGGGCGGCTTCCCGTGGCCGTCGGGCAACCGCGCGCAGTGGCGCGTCGTGCACCGCCTCAAGCGGGATCTCCTGCCGCTGTAACCGCGCCCGCCGGCGCGGGCGGCGCCGGCGGGGCGGCCGTCAGTGGAACTTGCGGGACGAGCTGTCGCGGTTCTGGGCGGCCGGGGTGTCCTGGAAGGCGCGGCGCAGCACCTCGTGCTCGGCGCGGCGCTGCTCGGTGACGTCGCGCAGCGTCACGACCATGCCGCGGACCAGGCGGTCGTCGCGCAGGTCGCGGACGATGACCTCGACCAGGACGCGGGTGCCGTCCGGGCGGCGCAGGCTCCACAGGTCGTAGGTGCCGTCGCGGTCCGCGGTGTCGGCCCGCTCGACCGTGCGGCGGACGTGCTCGCGGTCCTCGGGGGCGACGATCTCGCGCAGCGTCGCGAACGGGGTGGGCCAGATGCCGAGCAGGTCGGCGACCGTCGGGCTGGTGTAGCGGATGCGCTGGTCGTCGTCGAGGACCAGGACCACGTCGCCGGCGTGTTCGGTGACCGCGCGCAGGTAGTCGTCGCTGTCGCGGCGGCTGGCGGCCTCCGTCAGGCTGATGCGGGCCAGCGCCAGGGCGGCCTGGCCGGCCACGACCGAGACCGCGTCGAGGGCGGTGAGCAGGTCGCGGCGCGGGGCGGCGACGTACAGCACGCCGGCGTCGAGCGGGCAGACGAGCACGTGGTCGTGCTCGGCGAGCCGCTCGCTCCACAGCGGCGGTATGCCGGTCACGGGCTGGATGCGCGGGGCGGACAGCTCGCCGAGCGGCAGCAGGTCGGTGAGGCTGAAGTCGACGACGATGTCGTAGGGGGTGCCGTCGGGCAGCAGCGTGCGGACCGCGGCGCGCACGGCGTCGGCGACCTGGCCGGCGTCGGCGGCGCCGACGAGGACGGTGCCGGCCTCGCGCAGGGCGCGCTCGCGGCGCAGGGCGCCGGCGTGCTTGCCGGCGGCGTCACTGAGGCGCACGACGAGCAGCACGAGCGTGATGCCAGAGGCGGCCGCGATGACCGGGCCGTCGTGCACGCCGCCGGTGAGGGCCTGCACGAGCAGGACCAGCGGGGCGAACGCGACGCAGGTGAGCAGCAGGGCCAGGCCCAGGCCGCCGACGGGCTCGCGGGCCGGGCGGACCCGGCCGGTGGGCGGGGCGGTGAGGCGGGCCATCGACGGCAGCAGCGCGGCGGCGCCCCAGGCGGCGTAGAGCAGCACGTAGGCGGCGTCGGCCGGGCCGCCGGGCGGCAGCCCGCCGTCGGCCTGGGCGACGCCGTAGGCCGCGTCGCCGAGGAGCATGGCGGCCGCGCCGACGGCCAGCAGGACCGCCGAGGGATTGCGCGGGGTGGCGGTGACCAGGCGGGTGGTGACGACCAGCACGATCACGTCGCCGAGGCTGAACGCGGCCTGGACCGACCAGTCGGCGGCCGTCATGCCGCCGCCGGCCATCCGCGGCGAGGCGATGAACACCCAGCCGGCGAGCAGCCCGGCGGTGCCGAGGGCGAGCAGGTCGAGCAGGCGGCTGCGGTCGTCGAGGAAGACGCTCTCGCGGGTCAGGCCGATGAGCGCGATCGCGACGATGGGGAACATCGCCAGGTAGGCGAGCTGGGCCAGGGCCGGGGGCTCGGCGCCGCCGGGCGCGACGAGGCCGTAGACGAAGTCGCCGAGCATCATCGCGATCAGCGCCGCGGCCAGGGCCCACCACGGCGCCGAGCGCGGCGGGCGCACCCGCACGATCCCGGCGACGATCGCCCCGGAGGCGAGCAGGCCGATGCCGGCCCAGGCGACGGAGTTGAGGCCGGGGCGGAGGAACAGCAGGCCGGCCAGGGCCGCCATGAGCACGGCATAGCCGACGAGGAGTCTGCGTCCGTCCAGCCTGCCCATCGAAGTCCTCACCGTTGGATAACGTCTTCTATCACATTGGCGGGGGTCAGCGCAGTGCGTTGATGTCGGCCAGCAGCTGCGGCGTCACCCATTCGCGGCGTTCCCGCGCGATCTCGCCGGTCATGGCGCGCGACGGCATCTCCGCCAGGAGCAACAGACAGAACTGGATTCGGTACAGCCCGAGCCTGATCCGCTCGCCCGCGTTGAAATCGTGCGCCTCCGTGCCGTAGTACCCGCGCAGGACCGGGTGGCCCGGCTCGTCCTCCATCCGCCGGCCGATCGCGGTGCAGACGAAGTCGTAGAGGGGGTCGCCCCAGAAGTACCGCTCGCCGTCGACCAGCCCGGTCAGCCGGCCGTCCGCGCACAGCACGTTGCCGTCCCAGAGGTCGAAGTGGACCAGCGACGGCTCGCGGACCTCGGCGAGGGCACCGGCGTGGCGCTCGGCGAGGGCCAGGATCTCGGCGTCGGGGACCGGCATCGCCACGCCCCAGTCGCGGGCGTCGGCGAGCAGGTCGGCGGTCATCGCCGCATACGCCTCCGGCCAGGTCGCGCCGCTCGTGCGCCCCTCGCCGTCGTAGCCGAAGCGCTCGCCCTTGACGGCGTGGAGGGCGCGCAGGGCGGTGCCGAGCTCACGCCGTACCGAATCCGGGTCCTGTTGGTTCTCCGGCTCGGTGAGGGGGCGGCCCGGCAGCAGGCCGACCAGGACGACCTCGTCGTCGGCGGCGAGGACGGGCGGCACCGGCACCCCGCCCGCCGCCCCGGCCAGCCGGTAGTAGCGCGCCTCGGCGGCGATCACGCCCCGCTCGTAGCGCAGCAGCGGCACCCCGGCGGGCGGCCCGATCTTGACGGCGGCCTCGGTGCCGTCGTCGAGCACGACGCGCCACACGGCGGCGAAGGTGCCGCCGGAGAGCGGTCCACAGTGGACGGCGACGCGGCCGAACCGCTCGCGGAGCAGGTCGGATACGGCCCCGGCGTCGAGCTGGCGCTGCGTCGGGCTGATGACGGCGGACATCGCACCACCCTACGCGCTCGCGCACGGCGCCGGTGCCCCCGCTATTCCACATTGGCGATCATGAAAGTAATGATTCCGGAAAACATTGATCGACAATTATTAACAAGAAAGGGTGGTGCAGTGGACCTTGCCGGTCATAGCGTGCACGAAAGCGCCTGACTCAATGGGGAGGCCAAGTGAGGAAAAGGCTCGCGACCATCGCCGCGGCCGGCCTGATCGCCGGTTCCGCGGTGGTGTTCGTCCAGGCACCCGCGGCCGCGGCACCCGTGTCGCCGCACGGTGACCTCGCGGCGGGGATCCGGCGGCAGTTCGCCGCCGGCATCCAGGTCGTGCCGAAGCAGACCGCCACGGGCAAGCTGGCGGCGACCGGCGCGGCGAACCCGTACACCGCGCTGCTGCGCGATCCGTCCAAGGTGGACAAGTACTACTGGTCGGAGCAGGCCAAGGCGGCCGGCCAGGCCCGGGCGCAGAGCAAGGCGCCGCTGCGAAACTCGCTCGCCGCGGCGGCCTCGCCGCTGGTGCACGACGAGGCGGAGCCGAAGGGCACCCACGGCAGCAACGACTCGCACGCCACGGCCGAGCTCATCAAGGGCTTCGGCACCGGCAAGAAGCTCAACAACCGCGCCCGCGTGCTGGGCCAGTTCTCGCCGGAAACGCCGTCGTCCTCGGCGCAGTCGCCGTCCGCCGAGGACGACGGCGCGATCCCGCTCGCGCACGAGTTCGGGCTGGGCACCGCGCGCAACGCCTACACCACCACCGGCACCATCGGCGACGGCCCGCACGGCAGCGCCGGCGACGGCAGCGGCGACTTCGACTTCTCCGTCGTGCACGCCTCGGCCGGCCAGCAGCTCACCGCCGGCACGTCCGGCGACCTGGACACGGTCCTGGTGCTGTACGACGCCACCGGCACGATCGTGGCCACCGACGACGACAGCGGCCCGGGCCTGCTGAGCCTGCTCGACTTCACCATCCCGGCCACCGGCGACTACTACCTGATGGTCGCCGGCTACGGGCTGGGCACCGTCCTGCCCGAGGACCCGTTCGACTCCGGCAGCGGCCTCGGCTCGGGCCGGGAGGGCGCCTACGGCCTCGCGGCCCAGCTGGTGTTCCCCGACCTCGACTTCTACGCCGTCGACCTGCTCGCCGGCGACGTGCTCGGCGCCTCGGTGACCGGCCTCGGCACGCGCCTGACCGTGCGCGACCCGGCCGGGCGCGTCGTGTTCGGCTCCGAGCAGGACGCGAGCTTCATCTACGCGCCCAGCGCCCCGCTGCCCGGCGGCGGCAACGCCGTCGTGTCCTACGTGACGCCCCGCGACGGGCGGTACACCCTCGAGGTCGGCGGCAGCGGCAGCGGCCAGTACGACGTCACCGTCGAGGCGTACCGGCCCGGCCCGGAGGCGCTGGAGCAGGGCACCACGCAGACGCTGTTCCTCGACTTCGACGGGGCCCGGATCAACACCGCGATCTTCGGCGGCCCCGGGGTGCGCACGCTGAGCCCGCTGCAGGGCTTCCTCGGCAAGTGGGGCCTCACCGCGGCCGACGAGGACAAGGTGATCGACCAGGTCGTCGCGACGGTACGGGAGAACATCCTGGCCGACGCGAAGGCCCGCGGCACCGACCCGCGGGTCGGGCTGACGATCCTCAACAGCCGCGACAACCCGGACGCTTTCGGCAAGCCCAACGTGCACCGGATCGTCGTGGGCGGGACGATCGCCGAGTCGGGCATCGACACGATCGGCATCTCGCAGTACATCGACCCCGGCAACTACGCGACCGAGGACAGCGCGATCGTGCTCCTCGACGTGCTCTCCGACCCGACGGGCGACGCCTCGCTCAACACCTACATCACCCCGGCCAGCAACAAGATCAAGTTCATCGGCCGGGCGCTGGGCAACGTCATCAGCCACGAGGCCGGGCACCTGTACGGCAACTTCCACACCGACCCGCTCAACGGCACGCCCAACCTCATGGACGCCGGCGGCGCGTTCCCCGGCCTGTTCGGCGTGGGCCCGGACAACATCGGCGGCACCGCCGACGACGTCGACTACGACTTCGGCGAGGACGTCTACACCCCCGACGAGGGCTTCGCCGGCGTCGAGGACACCCTCAACACGACGGCCTGGGCCCTGGTGAAGGGCAAGGCGAAGTAAGGTCCGTCACCACCTGGTAGGTCACGCGTCCACGGCGGGGTTGTACCCGCCGTGGACGTGGCCGAGCGTAACCAGGTGGTCGTGATCGGGGCGGGCCAGGCGGGGCTCTCCGCGGCCTACTGGCTGCGGCGGCGCGGCCTGTCATTCGTCGTGCTCGACGCCGCCGCGGCGCCCGGCGGCGCCTGGCAGCACCGCTCCCCCTCGCTCGGCGCCGGGTCGCTGCACCGCATCTTCGACCTGCCGGGGATGCCGTTCACCCCGCCGCCGTCCGGCTCCGCGGCGAGCGTCGTCGCCGGCTACTTCCGCGCCTACGAGCGCGCCTTCGACCTGCCGATCCTCCGGCCGTACGACGTCCGCTCCGTCACCCGCGCCGAGGGCGGCCTGCGGGTCGGCGAATGGACGGCGGGCGCGGTCATCAACGCCACCGGCACCTGGCGCTCGCCGTACGTCCCCTACTACCCCGGCGCCGCGGACTTCGCCGGCCGGCAGCTGCACTACGCCGAATACCGGGGCCCGGAGGAGTTCGCCGGGCAGCGCGTGCTCGTCGTCGGCGGCGGCCACTCGGCGATCCACGTCCTGGCCGAGCTCCCGGACGCCTACTGGGTGACCCGCCGCGAGCCGGTCTTCCACGACGGCGAGTTCAGCGAGGACTACGGCCGGGCCGTCGTCGCCAAGGTCGCCGAGCGGGTCGAGGCCGGCCTTTCGCCGCTCAGCGTGGTGAGCGTCACCGGGCTCGGGTACACCGCCCTCGCCCGCGCCGCCCGGGACCGCGGCGCGCTGCGGCGTCACCCGGTGTTCGACCGCCTCGTGCCCGGCGGCGCGATGTGGGGCAACCATTTCGAGCCCTTCGACGCCGTCCTCTGGGCCACCGGCTTCCGCGCCGACCTGGCCCACCTCGCGCCGCTGCACCTGCGCGAGCCCGGCGGCGGCATCCGCATGGCCGGCACCCGGGTCGTGCGCGAGCCCCGCCTGCACCTCGTCGGCTACGGCCCGTCGGCGAGCACCGTCGGCGCCAACCGGGCCGGGCGCGACGCCGTGCGCTCGATCGCCGCGGTTTCTGTTTCCTGACAGCAACTTGTTCCGCGGCACCATATGGTGCCCGGATGCGAGTCGCGGTGCTGGGTCCCATCGAGGTCGTCGCCGACGGGGAACCCGTCGACGCCGGCGCGCACAAACAGCGGGCGGTGCTCGCCGCCCTGGCCTTGTACCGCCCCCGCGCGATCGCCGTCGACGCCCTCGTCGACCTGCTGTGGGGCGAACGCCCGCCGCCGGCGCCGCTGAACTCGCTGCACGGGTACATCGCCGGCCTGCGCCGCGTCGTCGAGCCCGGCCGCGCCGCCCGGGGCCGCCCGTCCGTCCTGGTCACCGTCGCCCCGGCTACGCGCTGCGCCTCGCCGACGACGACCTCGACGCCGCCCGCTTCGCCGCCGCCGTCGACGACGCCCACCGCAGCCTCGCCGACCCGTCCGACCTGCCGTCCGTGCCGCCGGCCCGGACCCATGCCGAGCTCCTCGCGCTCGCCGAGAGCCTGTCCGGCGCCCTCGCGCTGTGGCGGGGCACGCCGTTCATCGAGCTGGAGGAGTCCGCCCCGGCCGTGGCCGAGCGGGCCCGCCTCGCGGAGCTGCGGCTCGTCGCCACCGAGGATCTCGCCCTGGTACGCCTGGCGCTCGGCCGGCACGCCACGGTCGCCGCCGACCTCGGCGCCGAGACCCGCCAGCACCCGCTGCGGGAACGGCTGTGGGCGCTGCGGGCCCTCGCCCTGGCCCGGGCCGGCCGCCAGGCCGAGGCCCTGGACGTGATCGCCGAGATCCGCCGGGTGCTGGCCGACGAGCTCGGCGTCGACCCCGGCCCCGCACTGCGCGCCACCGAGCGGGCGGTCCTGCACCAGGATCTCGGTTCGCCGGTCCGGTCCGTCCCCGGTTTCCTGGCGGCGGCGACCGCGGCGCCCACCGCGCCGGCGGCGGCCCCGGCCCCGGCGCCCGCGGTGCTCGATCCGCGGGACCTGCCGCTGGCCGGCCGGGACGCCGAGGTGGCCGCGCTCACCGCGCTGCTCGAGGAGGCCCGGGCCGGGCGGACCCGCTTCGCGCTGCTCACCGGCGAGCCCGGCATCGGCAAGTCCCGCCTGGCCGCCGAGGCCGCCCGCGTCGCCGCCGCCTCGGGCTTCGCCGTGGTGTCCGGCCGCTGCTCGCAGGACGAGGGCGCCCCGCCGTTCTGGCCGTGGACCTGCGTGCTGCGCGACGTCGCCGACCCCGACGCCGGCCTGCTTGCCACCGGCACCCCGGGCCTGTTGCCGGCCGCCGCCGGCAACGGCGCGTCGGTCGAGGCCGAGCGCTTCGAGATCTTCGAGTCCGCCGCGCGCGTGCTGACCGCGGCCGCCGCCCACACGCCGCTGCTCATCGTGCTCGACGACCTGCACTGGGCCGACCCGTCGTCGCTGCGCCTCCTGCGCCACCTCACCGACCACCTCGGCGACGCCCGCATCGCCGTCGTCGCCACCCGCCGCGACCGCCCCGAGCCGACGGGCCTGCTCGCCGAGGCCAGCGTGGGCCTGAGCCGCCGCCACGCGCTGCGCCTCGACCTGCCCGGCCTGTCCGACGACGCCGTCGCGGAGCTGGCGTCCGCGACCAACGGCACCCCGCCGCCGGGGGACCGCATCGCGGCGCTGCGCGAGCGCACGGGCGGCAACCCGTTCTTCGTCGTCGAGCTCCTGCGGGCCGCCGGCCCCCAGGAGCTGCCCGGCGCGGTCACCGACGTCATCGCGCGGCGCATCGGCCGACTGCCCGAGCCGACCCGGGAGCTGCTGCGCTGGGCCGCCGTCATCGGCCGCGAGTTCGACCTCGACACGCTCGCCGCCGCGGCCGGCGCCGACCCCGACGGCGTGCTCGACGATCTCGACCCGGCCCTGGCCCACGGGATCGTGGCCGAGGACGCCGAGCCGGGGCGGTTCCGGTTCGCGCATGCGCTGGTGCGGGACATGGTGTACGAGTCGCAGCCCGCGACCCGCCGCGCCCGCCGGCACGCCGCGGTCGCCGCCGCCCAGCCCGACGCGCACCCGTCGGAGGCCGCCCGGCACTGGCTGGCCGCCGGGCCGCAGCACGCCGGGGCCGCCTGGCGGGCCGCCGCCCGGGCCGCCGAGCGGGCCCGCGCGCTGCACGGCCATGAGGAGGCCGTCGCGCTGCTCGCCGCCGCCCGCGCCGCGCAGGCCCGCGACCGCGCCGCCACCGCCGCCGAGCGTTACGAGCTGCTCATGACCCACGCCGACGCGTGCCAGTGGGTCGGCGACCGCGACGGGCAGCTCGAGGCGATCGACCTGGCCTGCGCCGCCGCCGACGAGCTGGGCGACGTCGTGCGCCTGGCCCGGGCCGCGGTCCGGACCCCCGACGGGTCCATGTGGACGGTCCGCGACCACGGCATCGTGCACGAGCCGGCGATCGCCGCCCTGCGCCGGGTCCTGCGCGGCGGCCTGCCGGCCGACGACGGCGACCTGCGGTGCCGGGCGCTGCTCACCCTCGCCGGGGAGCTGCACTGGGCCGGCGCCGACGCCGAGAGCGACGCCCTGGCCGAGGAGGGCCTCGCCATGGCCCGCCGCCTCGGCGACCCCGACCTGTTCGCGTGGGCGGCCGGCGCCGCCTTCCAGGCGTCCTGGCGCGCCGGCGGCGCCGACCAGCGCTGGCACCTGCTCGGCGAGGCCCTCGATCGGCCCGGGTTCGCCGGCCCGGAGCCCGGCGAGTCGCCGGCGCGCCAGGAGGCGCGGGTGCGGCTGCTGACGTACCGCACCGTCGCCGCCCAGCAGACCGGCCGCGTCGAGGCGATGTGGCGCGACGCCGCCACCGCGCGGGCCGCGGCCGAGCGGCTGCGGCTGCCGTTCCCGCTGCTCGTCGTCGACAGCGTCGAGTTGATGTGGCGCGCCATGCAGGGCCGCTTCGACGACGTCGACCGGCTGCTCGCGGAGCTCGCCGACATCAGCGCCCGCACCATGCTGCCCGCCCGGCAGTACCTCGTCTTCCTCCCCGCCATCGTCCGCGCCTGGCAGGGCCGGGCCGGCGAGGTCGTCGACGGGCTGCGGCCGGTGTACGACGCCGCGCCCCACCTCGCGTCCGGCGCCTACCTGCTGCTCCTGCTGCGGGCCGGACGCCGGGACGAGGCCGCCGCGGTGCTCGACCGCGAACCCGGGCCGCCGGACGCCGGCTCGTGGGCGGCCCCGTTCGACCTGTCCGTGGCCGCGTACGCCGCGCACGACCTGCGCCGCCCGCAGTATGCCGCCGAGGTGTACCGCCGCCTGGCCCCGATGGCGGGCCGGGTCGCCGCGGCCGGGTCGGGCGCCCCGATCGGCCCCGTGGACGCGTACCTGGCGCTGGCCGCGGCGGCCGCCGGCGACCCCGGCGCGGCCGAGCGGCACGCCCGCGACGCCGGGGCGCTGTTCGCGGCGTGGGACATCCCGCTGGCCGCCGAGTGGTTCGCGGGGCAGTTTGTTAAATCCTGACGGCGGGCTGCACATCGACGGGCACGACTGTCACAATCGTCGCCGTGGCTGACAACGGGTTACCGCGCCTGCGCACACGGACACGATCGATCGTCGACGCCGTGAAAGCGCACCCCGGCATGTACTTCGGCGCCTTCCCCGCCGCGGACCGGCCCCTGATCGTCGCCGCCTGGACCGCCGCCGACCTGCTGCGCCTGGCCGAGGACGCCCCGCGCGTCGACCTCGTGCTGCACCGCGGCGGCGCCCTGTCGGCCTCGGTCCGCGGCGCCCGCGTGAGCGCGCCCGCCACCGGCCCCGCACGGTCCGTCGCCGAGCTGATCAAGGCCGGGATGTGGTACACCGAACTCGCCCCCGCCACCGCGATCGACGCCGGCCCGCGGCGCGCCCCCGAGCTGGTCGGCGACGAGCACGTCTGGCACGACCTCGACGTCACCGTCCGCTCCGAGCTCGACGGCGACCTCTTCAACGCCGTCCCGGCCGCCGACCGCTGGCGCGACGGCGTCGCCCGCCTGAGCGCCGTCCTGGCCACCCCCCGGCACCGCCCGCCCGACGGCCGCCGCGTCCACGTCAGCGACGAGGCGACGGGCACGACCGCCGACCTGCCCTGACCGGCCCCGCGCTCGGGGGGTGTCCGGGCGGCGGCGACCGTGGCATCATGCGCAGCCATGACCGCCGTCATCGAGAACGCCCCCGCCTCGACCCGCGGTGAGCGGGTCGCCTGGTACTCCTACGACTGGGCCATCTCCGCGTTCCGGGCGACGGTCATCACCGTCTTCCTCGGCCCCTACCTCACGACCGTCGCCGAACGCGCCGCCGGGCCGGACGGCCTGGTCCACGTGCTCGGGGTGCCGGTGGCGACGGGGTCG
The DNA here is from genome assembly GCF_050936175.1 of Dactylosporangium sp. CA-139066. NCBI lineage: Bacteria > Bacillati > Actinomycetota > Actinomycetes > Micromonosporales > Micromonosporaceae > Dactylosporangium > Dactylosporangium sp. CA-139066. The sequence goes on from NZ_JBNJNH010000001.1 coordinate 6,653,683, forward strand.
CTGTTCACGTACACCATCTCGGCCTCCGTGCTCCTGACCGTGCCCGTCCTGCCGCTGGTCGGGGCCCTCGCCGACCGCAGCTCGCACAAGAAACGCCTGCTGGCCCTGTTCGCGTACATCGGCGCGGGCAGCGTCATCGCGATGGTCTTCCTGACCGGCTCGCGCTACCTGCTCGGCGCCGGGCTGCTGCTCGCCGCCAACATCGCCTACGGCGCGGCCAAGGTCGTCTTCAACTCCTACCTGCCGCAGCTGGCCGGCCCCGACGACCGCGACCGGGTGTCGAGCTTCAGCTGGGCGATCGGGTACATCGGCGGCGGCATCCTGCTCACCGCCAACCTCGCGGCGCTGGTCGCGCTCGGCGACGACCACGCGGCGACCGTCGCCCGCTGGTCGATCGTGTCGGCCGGCGTGTGGTGGGCGGTCTTCACCACGGTCGCCATCATGGGCCTGCCCGACCGCCCCGCCGTGGCCGGCGAGCGCGCCGGGGGCTCGGTCTTCGGCGACGGCTTCCGCCAGCTCGGGCACACCCTGCGCAGCGCCCGCGCCTACCCGCTGACCCTGTTCTTCCTGGCCGCGTACCTGGTGTACAACGACGGCATCCAGACGGTCATCACGGTCGCCACCATCTACGCCGACCAGGAGCTGAAGCTCAGCCAGTCGGTCCAGATCATGACGATCCTGCTCGTGCAGTTCGTCGCGTTCGGCGGCGCCTGGCTGCTCGGCCGCGTGGCCGGCCGCTTCGGCGCGTGGCGCACGATCGCCGGCAGTCTCGTGGTGTGGATCGTGGCGGTCGGCCTGGCCTACCCGCTGCCGGCGCACCAGCCGGTCGCGTTCGTGCTGCTGGGCGCCCTGATCGGCATCGTGCTGGGCGGCAGCCAGGCGCTGAGCCGGTCGCTGTTCGCGCAGATGATTCCGCACGGCATGGAGGCCGAGTACTACGGCCTGTACGAGATCTCCTCCGACGGCACGAGCTGGCTCGGCCCGCTGCTGTTCGGCCTGGCGTTCCAGCTCACCCACACCAACCGGCTGGCCATCATCTCCACGCTGGTCTTCTTCGTGGCCGGCCTGATCATGCTCCTGCTGGTCCCGGTGCGGCGTGCCATCGTCGCCGCGGGCAACACTCCCCCGCGCGTGTTGTAGGTTCCGTCCACAGTGGATGGTGCCGCCGAAAATTGTCGTACCCCGGCGGTACCGTGACGCCATGAGACACCACTTCACGCAGCGTCATCCACGAACGACCGCAGTGGCGCCGGGACACCGGCATCGCCGGCTCACGCCGCCACGGCGCGCATCGGGTCACGAAGCGCCCGGCGTGAGCGGCTCGGGGTAGGCGTGCAGGGCGGCGATCAGGGCAGGGGTCAGGGCGTTGCGCCCGGCGTGAGCGGCGCGCGGTAGGCGTGCAGGGCGGCGATCAGGGCAGGGGCGGCGGCGTTGCGCTCGGCGATGTCGATGGCGGTCTGGCCGTGCGCGTCGGGGGTGCGCGGGTCCAGGCCGGCCGCGAGCAGGCGGGGCAGCAGGCGCAGGGCGGCGCCGTCGGGGGCCAGGCAGGACAGCAGGTGCAGCAGGGTGCGGCCGTCGCCGTCGCGGCAGCGCGGGTCGAAGCCGGCGTCCAGCATCGCCTCCAGGGTGTCGGCCTCGCCGGCCGCGACCCGGGCCATGAGCTCCCGGCGGGCGTCGCGCAGCGCCCGCGGGAGGCGCACGCCCCGGGCGCGCCAGCCGAGGACGGCGCCGGCGCAGCCCGTCGGCTCGGGGCCGCCCATGGCCAGCATCGCCGACTCGCGGTCGATCTCGGCGTCGGAGTGCGGCCCGGTCAGCGCGCCGCCGTCGAAGCGGAGCCGGTGCCAGGCCCCGGCGCAGCGCACGAGCGGCGACGGCGGTGGCGGCATCGGCGGCGGCCCGCTCACGCCGGCCGCGGGCAGGGCCGGGAACAGCGCCGCGGCGACGAGGGGGTGCAGGTCGGACGGGGTGATCCAGCCCGACATGAGGTCGCGGAAGTCCTCGGGCCACCACTGCTCGGTGAGCGGCAGTTCGACGGCCCGCGCCTCGCGCAGGTGGGCCGCGTCGAGCACGCGCAGGCGCGGCCGGCCGGCGCCGGACGGGTCGAGGCGGTCCAGCCAGAGGACCTGGTTCGGGGCGCCGCGGGCCCAGACCGCGTCGACGCCGGCCCGGACGGCCGCCCGCCACGCCGCCGCCGGAATCTGCGCGGCGGCCGGGTAGCCGGCGCCCCCGACCGGATCGGGCCACCCCTGGCTCTCGGTGCCGGCCGGCTGCCCGGCGTGCCCGGCCGTCCGGTGCTGGCCGTGGCCATCGGTGGCAGCCGGGTGCCCGGCGCGCCCGGCCGCGTAGTGCTGGCCGTGGCCCGCGGCGGCCGGGTGCCCGGCGCGCCCCGCCGCGTCGTGCCCGCCGTGGCCCCCGGCGGCGGCCGGCTGCCCGGCGCGCCCGGCCGCGTGGTGCCGGCCGTGACCATCGGCGGCGGCCGGGTGACCGGTGTCGCCGATCGTGTCGTACCAGTCCCGGACCGAGCCGTCGAGGTCCAGGTCGACGCCGGCCTCGTGCCACGCCTCCTCCGGCCGGCCGGCGTCGAACAGGCGCCAGACCCGCTCGGCGACCGCCTCCGGGCCGGTCCCCTCGTGCCGGGTGCCGTCGGCGGCGAAGAACGGCAGCCTGGTGTGGCCGCCGCAGCGCGCGAGCAGCCCCGCCGCGTGCCGGGCGTCCCACAGCTCGCGCAGGCCGGCCAGGCTCATCGGCCGCGCGGGGGCCGGCGGCTCCCCGAAGCGCAGCACGAAGCGCGACGGCCCCGACGCCGAGGCCGTGCGCACGGAGAACGGGCCGGCACCGGCGGCGGGTGCCAGGTACAGGGCGCGCTCGCCGTACTCGGCGAGGGGCGTCACGTGCCGGCTCAGGTACACCGCGGAGCTGTACCGGCGGTCGAACCGCGCCGGGTGGTGCTGCAGCCGCAGGACGTGCCAGCGCAGCAGGTCGGGCACCAGGTGGCGCAGGTCGTCCTCGACCTGCGCGGCCACCTCGGCGCCGGCCTCGTGCGCGACGGCGGCCAGGTCGACGCCGGCCTCGATCCCGGCCGCCGCGCACGCACCGGCGACGTCACCGGCCGCCCGCCGCTCGTTGACGGCGGCGATGAGGGCGGGCGTCACGCCGTACCGTCGCCGCCGCTTTTGATCCTTCGACATCGCCGCCGATTGTAGGGACGCCGCGCCCGCCGCTCGTTGACGGCGGCGATGAGGGCGGGCATCACGCCGTACCGTCGCCGCCGCTTTTGATCGTTCGGCATCGCCGGCGATTATAGGGACACCGCGGCCGCCGCGAGCCGGCCCGGCGCGACCGGCCGGCTCGCGGCGGATGGCCGCTACGAGCGGGTCCAGGCCTGGTTCGAGCCGCCGTTGCAGGTCCAGATCTCCACGGCGGAGCCGTTCGCCGTGGCGCCGCCGGTGACGTCCAGGCACAGGCCGGACTGGACGCCGGTGATCGTGCCGTTGCCGTTGACGTTCCACTGCTGGTTGGCCGCGCCGGTGCAGTCCCAGATCTGGACCGCGGCGCCGGCCGACGTGGAGCTGTTCGCGACGTCGAGGCACTTGTTGCCGTACACCATGAGCTGCTTGGCGGCGGTGTACGTCCACGACTGGTTGGCCCCGCCGTTGCAGTCCCAGATGACGGTGTGCGTGCCGTTCGCGGTCGCGTTGTTGGGCACGTCGAGGCAGCGGCCGGAGCCCGTGCCGCGCACGACCGCGCCGCCGTCGCTGCCGGTCGCGCCGGTGGCGGTGTCGATCGTCCAGCTGGACCGGCAGGTCATCGACGCGGTGGTGCCGCTGACGGTCAGCGGCTGCCAGACGTAGCGGGAGTCGGCCAGGTTGCCGGAGTTCCAGCGGTCGCCGAGGAAGACGTAGCTGGTGCCGGCGGTGCCGGACACGGGCAGGATGGCGGTGGTCTGCGAGTTGCAGGTGTTGGTGCCGGACGGGGCGAAGCTGCGCCAGGCGCTCCACGTGCCGGTGATCGAGGTGGCGGTCGTGTACTGGTTGTCGTTGGTGGACCAGCCGGTCAGGTGCGAGCCGAACAGGAAGTACGTGCCGCCGATCTTGACCATGGCCGGCGCCTCGTACTGGTTGAGCGTGCTGACCAGCGCGGCGACGCTCAGGAAGTCCGCCGACAGGCGGTAGATCTGCAGCTTCTGGCTGGTGCGGTCCTCGCTGAGGAAGTAGCCGGTGCTGCCGTCGAGGAACAGGTTGTCGTCCAGGCTGTCGTGGCCCAGCGGCTTGGAGCTGCCGCGGTACGTGTAGGTGCCGCAGATGCTGCCGCTGGTGGCGACGCCGGCCTTGCGCTCGGAGTAGCTCGTGTTGTCGATGTGCATGTACATCACGTAGGTGGCCGTGGCGGCGTTGTAGATCACGTGCGGCCGCTCGACGATGCGGTTGGGACCCAGGTCCCCGCTGGACTGGCGGGTCAGGACGTTCGCCACGAACCGCCAGCTCTTGAGGTCGGTGGACGAGTAGCACTTCACGTTCTGGAAGGCGGATCCGCTGGTCTTGTCCTCGCCCAGCCAGTAGTAGGTGTCGCCGACCTTCGTGACGCCCTCGCCGTGGGCCTGGATCACGCCGCCGGCGGTGTCGGTCCACACCGTGCCCGGTGTGATGGTGACCGCGGCGGCGTAGGCGGGCTGGGTGTACAGCAGGACGGCGGCGGCCGCGACGAGGACGGCGGCGAGACGTTTCATGCAGACATCGGTAGCGAACTCGCGGTACCGGCACCACGAACCGAACGCACCTGTTCACGTCCGAACAGACCCGAACATCGCACCGCCGGTGTTTTCGGGATATCGACCCCGGGAACCGTCAACGGTGTGGAACACACCGAGCCCCCGCGGGCGCGCCGATGGTACCGGCGGCCATGGCTGGTCGTTGCGCTCGTCGCCGCCCTGATGCTGTCCGGCGTGGGCGCGGTGATCGGCGCCCTGTACTTCGAGAGCGTGCCGACGCCCGAGGAGCTGACGCTGCCGGAGTCGACGACCGTGTACTACTCCGACGGCACGACGCCGATGGCCAAGCTGGGCACGCAGAACCGGACCATCCTCAAGTACGCCGAGATGAACGACGCGGTGCGCCAGAGCGTCGTCGCCGCCGAGGACCGCACGTTCTGGACCAATCCGGGCGTGGACTTCAGCGGCATCCTGCGCGCGGCGCGCAACAACGCCACGGGCGGCCAGACGCAGGGCGCGTCGACCATCACCCAGCAGTACGCGCGGCTCGCCGCCGACCTCAAGGGCGTGACGTACTCGCGGAAGCTGCGCGAGGCGGTCATGGCGTGGAAGCTCGACGACCGCTACTCCAAGCAGCAGATCCTGGAGTTCTACCTCAACACCGTCCCCTTCGGCCGGGGCGCCTACGGCATCGAGGCGGCCGCGCAGACCTTCTTCGGCAAGACGGCCGAGCGCAACGCACCGCCGGACCAGCAGGTCACGACCGCCGAGGCGATGGTCCTGGCCTCGATGATCAAGCAGCCCGAGGCCGACCCCAGCGACCCACAGGGCAGCCCGGGCTACGACCCGAGCCGGGGCCCGAAGGCTCTTGAGAACTCCAAGAGCCGGTGGTCGTACGTCCGCGACAACATGGTCGAGCTCGGATACCTGACCCGAGCCCAGGCCGACGCGCTCGCCTACCCCAACACCGTCAAGCGGCCCGACCCGGCCGCCCGGCAGACCGGCCTGGACCGCCCGACCGGCCTGGTGGTGGGCCAGGTGATGGCGGAGCTGCGCCGCACCGACCAGTTCCGCGACAAGCCCGACGACTACCTGCGCAACGGCGGCTTCCACATCGTCACCACGATCGACAAGCGGGTGCAGGACGTCGCCGAGGCGACCGCCGACATCCGGCGGACGAGCGCGCCGCAGATCGTGCGCGGGCAGCCGGAGGACTGGCAGGCCGCGCTCGTCGCCGTGGAGCCGGGCACCGGGCGGGTGCTGGGGTACTACGGCGGCAGCAGCGGCACCGGCGCCGACTACGCCGGCTGGTACGTCGACGAGTCCGGCCAGCCGCGCGGCTTCGGCGCCCACCCGCCGGGGTCGTCGTTCAAGGTGTACGACCTCGCCGAGGCCCTGCACCAGAACGTCTCGATGAAGTCGCACTGGGACTCCCCGCCCAGCAAGGAGTTCCCCGCCAGCGGCCGCGTCAAGGGCAGCCCCGCCGGCCCGGTCCGCAACGCGGAGACCGCCAAGTGCCAGCCGGACTGCACCCTGTGGGAGGCCACCGTCGCGTCCCTCAACGTCACGTTCTTCGACCTGACCGAGAAGCTGGGCGCGGCGAACATCATCGACACGGCCAGGGTCGCGGGCATCGACGCGATGTGGGCCAACGACCCGGGCCACCCCGACCCGGTCCGCGTCGACCTGCGCGGCGCGGCCGGCCGCGACGTCGCCCCGCGCTTCTCCAACGAGGTCGGCATCGGCCAGTACCCGGTCACGGTGCTGGACCACGCCAACGGCATGGCCACCTTCGCCGCGGCCGGCAAGCGCGCCGACGCCCACTTCGTGCGCTCGGTGTCGAAGCGGGGCAACGAGGTGTACACCGAAAAGCTCGCCCAGCGCGACATCGGGCTGGACCAGGAGAAAATCAACGAGCTGAACTGGACGCTGCGCCAGGTGGAGGCGGCCAAGCTGCCCAACGGCTGGGACTCGGCCGGCAAGACCGGCACCTGGCAGCGCGGCGACAGCCTCGAGGAGAACTCGCACACGTGGATGGTCGGCTACACCCGCCCGCTGGCCGCCGCCGTCTGGCTCGGCACCACGGACGGCAAGGCCCTCACCACCAAGGACGGCAAGCACGACGTCTACGGCGCCAGCTATCCCGGCGCGATCTGGCGGCAGTTCATGGTCGACGCCACGGCGGCGCTGAAGCTGGACAAGAACGCCTATCGGTTCGCGCAGCCGACGTTTGCCTCGGACCGCGCCAGCGGGCCGCCGCCTTCGCCGGCCGCGGCTCCTCCGTCGGCGAAGGCGACCACCGCGAACCCGACGTGCCAGGCGCCCAACTGCCCCAGCCGGAAGCCGGAACCGACCCGGTCGCCGGCGCCGCCGCCCGCGACCACCAAGCCGCCCGCTACACCGCCGAAGTCCGCCGACGCAGCGCGCGCCACCCTGGCGAAGTCCGCCGGGCCGTGACGGTCTTCGTCCACAGTGGAGGGTGACGCCGAAAATTGTCGTACCCCGGCGGTACCGTCACGCCATGAGGAAATCCAAGAGCACCGCAGCCAAGACCGCCGGCACCACCAAGAAGGCCCGGGCCGCTACGAGGGCCCGGGCCACCACGACCAGCCGCGCCACCACGACCGGGCGCGCCACCACGACCGGGCGCGCCACCACGACGGGCCGCGCCGGCGTCACACCTGGAGCCGCCACGAAGGCCCGTGCTGCGACGACGGCACGCGCTACTGCGCGTCGGGTTCCGCGCCGGCGCAGCGGCATCGTCGAGCGGCCGGCGCGGGCAGCACCACAACGGCTGCACCGCTGCCTGACACCCGGCGCGGTCGCCGAGCTCGCCCCGCCACCGGCGGCCCGGCGGGCCCAGATGAACCTTGCCAACCCTCCGCGGCGCGCACCCACCTCCGCGCAGGCCACGCCTACGTAGGCCGGGGCTGCGTTGGCAGTGACTGCGTTGGCGGGGCTGTGCGGCTGCGCGGGGCTCGGCGACGTCACCGGCGGCGCGGCGCTCGGTCGCCCCGGCGATCAGGGCGGGGCGTCACGTCGTAGCGCGGGCGATGGGGTCTGGTGGGCATCGGCGCGGAATATCGAGCCGCCACGCCCAGCGCCGCTGCCGCGCCCTTCCGGACGCGCGCGAGCTGGTTCATGCGCGCAGCGAACGCTCACCAGCCGGGCGCGCCGCCGCAGATTTTGAGGGGGTCCGGGCGGAGCGTAGCTCCCCCGGCGCGAGCGAAGCGAGCCGGAAACACAGACCTGCGCACAGCGAACGCTCACCAGCCGGGCGCGCCGCCGCAGATTTTGAGGGGGTCCGGGCGGAGCGTAGCTCCCCCGGCGCGAGCGAAGCGAGCCGGAAACACAGACCTGCGCACAGCGAACGCTCACCAGCCGGGCGCGCCGCCGCAGATTTTGAGGGGGTCCGGGTGGAGCGTAGCTCCCCCGGCGCGAGCGAAGCGAGCCGGAAAACACAGACAGCTCCCCCGGCGCGAGCGAAGCGAGCCGGAAACACAGACAGCCCCACCGCCCGGGGAGGGTGGTGGGGCTGCCGTGGTGGTGCGGGAGCGTCAGGCTCCGCCGCCGCCGGGCTGGACGACGCCGTTCACCGTGAGGGTGTACGGCGCGTACTGCTGGACCTGCTCCGTCGGCTCGTCGTAGGCGACGACCGCCACGACCTTCGGGAACAGCGACAGCAGGGCCAGCTCGATCCAGTTCAGCGACAGGTTGGTCTTGCCGTTGAACTCGAACTGCCAGGCGAAGTTGTGCGCCTCGTCGATGCCGACGAGCTTGACGTTCCAGTTCTTGACCGTGATCGGCTTGATCTGCGTCGGCGACTTGAACGGGGCCAGGCTGGACCCGTCGCTCAGCAGCGTGCCGCCGAGCTTGATGTCGTCGACGAGCAGGCCGCCCTCGTTGACGCCGCCGTCGCTGACGTAGCGGAACGAGAGCAGGATCGACTTGCCGGCGTACGCCGACAGGTCGAACGTGTGCTGCTCGAAGCCGTTCGTCGTGCCGTTGAGGCCCGGGCCGAGCGGCCCGTCGACGGTCTTGTCACCGGCGATCGAGGTGTACGTGCTGCCACCGTCCGTGGAGACCTGGACATAGCCGTAGTCGTACGTGAGCTCGGCGCCGTACTTCGCGAGGAAGGTCAGCGTCGCGTTCGTGGTGGGCACGGTCACCGGGATCACCGCGGACGCGTCGGTGTTGTTCGCGTTGCCGGAGAACAGCACCGAGTTACCCGCGCGGTCCGGGTCGTTGTTGACCAGCGTCCAGGCCAGCGGCAGGGTCGGCAGGGTCGTCGCGCCCTGGAACTTCAGGGAGCGCAGGTCCTTGCCGGCCAGGGGCTGGCCGTTCTTCTGCAGCAGAACGTAGTCCGCGCCGTTGGGGGCGGCGCCGGGCACGCTGTAGGACTGCGGGTTGGCGAGGTTCACCGAGGACCGCAGGCTCTTGGACGTGACGTTCTTCTTGTCCGCACCCAGGACGATGCCGTACTTCGAGTCCCCGACGAGCTTGTCGAGGAGCACCATGCTCTGGTAGTCGTGCAGGACCGTGTACGCGTCCTTGGCGCCGGCCGCCTTCACGGCGGCGTCGAGGCTCGCGATGCCCTGCAGGTTACCGTCGCGGTGGAGCCGCTCGATGATGCCCTGACCGAAGCGGTCGTAGAGGTACAGCATCAGCTCGTAGGCGTTGCCGTAGTCGGCGAGCACCCCGTTGCCGTTGCCGCCCTCACCCCAGAGGTTGAGCGAGTTCTGGGCCCCGCCGCAGTCGCGCGGGTTCGGGTTGTACGGCGTCTGCACCGGGCCGTACCCCTGGAAGCAGTACAGGTGGCTGTCGCCGCCCTTGTCGAAGACCGTCTTGGTCCCGTCGACGTAACCGGTGAGCGTCTGCGCGAAGTCCGAAAGGCCCTCGTTCATCCACGTCACCTCGTTCGGGTCCGAGTAGGACTCGACCAGGTGCTGCCACTCGTGCGCGAACGTGCCCTCGTAGAGGCGCGGGCGGGCCGGGCGGCTGGTGCACAGGTCCGACGTGGGCGCGTCGACGGGGTCGGCACCGGTGCGGTGCTCCCAGTCGTACGCGTCGATCGTCATGACGTTGCGGTCGAACAGCGCGTTGAACTGCGAGGAGAAGAAGCCGGCGATGTAGGTCGGGGCGGCCGGGAACGTGTAGTAGTTGTCGTCCCGGACGTTGTCGACCAGCGTCACCGTCTTGTTGCCGTCGCCGGTGTACACGCCGCCGTTGCCGTTCTTGTCCGGTCCGAGCAGCGCTTGGCTGCCGTCCCGGTCCGGCGGGGTGGCGAAGGCGGCGGTCTCCTTGGGGTACATGTTGGTGTCGAACTGGGTGATGAAGTTCGCCACCTGGGCGTCGGTCACCGTGGTGGAGTTCGGCACCTGGTTGCGGCAGTCGCCCGCCGGGAACGAGGTGTCGACGGCGACCCAGACCTCAATGTGCTGCCCAACGCCGCGCAGGACGTAGTCCTTGCGGTACAGGGTGCCATTGTAGTCGTCGGAACCCAGCCACTGGCGGACCGTGCCGACCGACGGGGTGGCCGCCGCGGCGAGCGTCGAGCGCGACTGGACCTTCTGGCTCGCCATTTTCGACGTGTCGAGGGTCTTGCCGTCGAGCTTCCAGTTCGTGCGGTGCAACTCCCGCACGTCGGACGCGCCGGACGCCTCCTTCGCCGGGGCTTTGGCGGGCGCGGCGAGCGCCGGCACGGCCGGCAACGCGACGAGCACCGGCAGAGCCAAGGCGACGGCCGCGGACGTGGCCAGGCCTTTTCTCACCATGGAGCCTCCTTACGACGGCGCGCGGAACCGGGCGGGATTACCGCCTGTCCCGGCACGCCGGTTCGGGATCATATTGACAAGGCACACTATCGCCGTCATCGACATAGGCGAGCGTCACGTCGTACTGCAAGGGTGGACGCAAGGGGATGCCGGGGGTTGCCCGATATCGCCAAATCGTGATTATCGTCGATGTTCGGCTCGAATTCGGCCAAGCGGCGACCCGTCCGGGGTCCCCCGGCCGGGCGGACTACGCAACGTCACGGCCGGAACGCGGTCGTCAATGAGCCGGACGCCCGAACCGGTCATCCGGTTGCACCCGGGCACGAAGTCGCGCGATAAACACCCGGCCGGGCCAGTGCCGACGCCGTCCGAACGATCACGGACGGCGACGTCCGGTGGTCCGGGCACCCTCCGGTCGGATGGGGTTCCCGGCTGGACAGCGGTTCACCGAGGGTCACCGCAGACCGTATCGTCGCAGCATGACAGCCCTGACCCTCGCAGTGGAACGACTCGCTGCCGCCACGGTGCTGTCCTGTCACGGGGCGCTGGTGGCGGCCAGCGCGATGCAGCTGGAGACCGCGCTGTCCCAGGTGCTGCTGCGGCCGCAGATTCGCATCGTCGTCGACCTGGCGGCGGTGACCACGATGGACTGCACGGGTGTGATGATGCTGCGCGTGACCGCCGGCATCGCCGCCGAGCAGGGCGGCGGCCTGGTGCTGGCCGGCCCGAACGCTCAGGTGGTGCACACGCTGCGTGAGGGCGGGACCCTCAACACCATCCTGACGTACCGCACCGTGCAGGCGGCCCTCGACGGCGACGACACCGCACTGATCACCGAGCTCGAGGCGGCGCCGGGGCCGACGCCGTGGCCGATGAACCGGTCGGACCGGCGCAGCGCCTAGACTTCGGGCGTGGCCCCCGAGTACGTGCGGTGGCGGCCGGCGCCGGTGGTGCGGCCGTTCGCGGCCTGGTACACCGGCTACCGCCAGGACGGGCTCCCGCCCGGGCGGCACCGGGGGCTGCCCTCGCCGTACCTCACCCTGATCGTGACGCTCGACGAGCCGCTGCGCGTCGCGGCGCACCCGGACCCGGCCACGCCGCCGGGGACCTACGACACGCTGATCGGCGGCCTGCACACCACCCCGGCGATCATCACCCACGACGGGCGCGGCGCCGGCATCCAGGTGGCGCTGTCGCCGCTCGGCGCCCGGTCGCTGCTGGGCCTGCCGGCCGGGGAGCTGGCCGCGGCCGACCTCGACGCCGCCTGCCTGCTCGGGCCGCTGGCGGCCGAGCTGCGGGAGCGGGCGAGCCTGGCCCCGGACTGGCCGGCCCGGTTCCGGGTCGTGGACGAGGTGCTCGGCCGCCGCCTCGACCCGTCGCTCGCGCCGGCGCCGGAGGTCGCGTACGCGTGGCGGCGGCTGTGCGCCACCGGCGGGGCCGTCAGCCCGGCCGAGCTGGCCGGCGAGACCGGGTGGAGCGGGCGGTACCTCAGCCGCCGCTTCGGCGTCGAGATCGGCCTGTCGCCGAAGGTGGCGGCCCGGGTGGCCCGCTTCGACCTGGCCCGGCGGCGGCTGCAGGACTCCGGCGGCGCGTTCCCCCTCGCGGCGCTCGCCGTCGCCTGCGGGTACTACGACCAGGCCCACCTGACCCGCGAGTTCTCGGCGCTGGCCGGGGTGCCGCCGGCGCGGTGGTGGGCGGAGGAGTTCCGAAACGTGCAATCGCCGGTGGACCTCGAGGCGGCAGACTCGGTCGCATGACGACCGTTGAAGCCCCTGCCCCGCAGGTCTGGCCCACGCTGCGGGCCACCGACGCCCGCGCCCTGATCCGGTTCCTCGTCGACGCGTTCGGCTTCGAGGAGACGGCCGTGTACGGCGAGGGCGACCTCGTCCAGCACGCCCAGCTCTCGTGGCCGGAGGGCGGCGGCATCATGCTCGGCAGCGTCCGCGACGACGGCCCGTGGCAGCTGCGGGCCGGCACGTTCGGTGGCTACGTGGTGTGCGCCGATCCGGACGCGCTCTACAAGCGGGCCGTGGCCGCCGGCGCCGAGGTGATCCAGGAGATGAACGAGACCGACTACGGCTCACGGGGGTTCGCGGTGCGCGACCCGGAGGGCAACCTGTGGTCCTTCGGCACGTACCGCGGTGAGCCGCGCTCAGCGGACTGAGACCAGCTCGGCGAGGAGGCCCTTGAGGGCGGCGAGGTGCTCGGGGGCGTACCGGCGCCCGGCCGGGTCGACGACCTCGTGCACGCCCTCCAGCAGGCGCCAGGCGTCGCCGGCGCGGCCGAGCTGGGCCAGGGCCTGCGCCTCGAGCCAGTCGCAGTACTGCGGCTCGACACCCTCGGCGCGCAGCTGCCGGGCGAGGACGACGACGGCCTCGTCGTGGCCGGCCCCGAGCAGCAGCCGGGCGAGGGCGTCGGTGCCGAGGATCCACTGGCGGGCGCCGGGCGGCGCGACCTCGCGCAGGCGCTCGAAGGCGTCGACGGCGGCCTGGCGGCGCTCGGCGCCGACGTAGCTGCGGCCGAGGTCGAGCAGCGTGGTGGCCAGCTCGTCGCGCCCGGCGACGCCGCGGCGCAGCGCCTCCTCGGCGAGGGCCGCGTTGCGCTCGGCCTTGCGGCGGCGGGCGTCGGCGCGCTCGTAGCCGTGGTGGGCGAGGTGCAGGGCGTCGCGCGGCAGCTCCGGCCAGGCGCCGGGCGGGGCGAGGCGCTCGTGGACGCGGCCCTCCCAGTGCAGCGCGTCGCGCGGCAGCTCCGGCCAGGCGCCGGGCGGGGCGAGGCGCTCGTGGACACGGCCCTCCCAGTGCAGGGCGGCCGGGCGGAACAGGCGGGGGCTGCGGTGGGTGTACGGCAGCTCGTCGTGCCGGTTGTCCAGCTCGACGAGGAACGCGTCCGCCGCCGCCGAGCTCACGGTTTCGTGCAGCCACCGCGGTACACCACAAGCCCGCTCGTCGGCGTCGACGCTCAGCACCCAGTCGGGCCGGCCGGCCGCCTGGAGCGCGTCGTTGCGCGCGGCGGCGAAGTCGTCGCGCCACGGGCCCGAGCTGACGGTGGCGCCCAGCGAGCGGGCGATGCCGGCCGAGTCGTCCGCGGAGCCGGTGTCGTGGACGTGCACCCCGTCGACGAGGCCGCCGAGGGAGGCCAGGCAGGCGGGCAGGTTGGCCGCCTCGTCGCGGACGATGAGCACCGCTACCAGGTTCACCCCAGCCCGATCGGCCGGCCCGCGGCCGCCTTGAGGGCTTCAGCGCCCGTTGCTGGCGTGGAACTGGTCGACGATCTCCTGCTTGATGCGCCCGCGGTCGGAAACCTGGAATCCGGCGCTTTGTGCCCATTCCCGGATCGCGCGGTTCTGGTCGCGGTCGCCGCGCGTCGTGCCGCGGCCGCGCCCGGGAGCCGATCGGGGCGGAACCGTCGCGCTGCGCCCGACCTTGGTGCCCGCGGAAATGTAGGGCTTGAGCGCGGCCCGCAGTTTCTCCGCGTTCTTCTTCGACAGGTCGATCGAATACTGCACGCCATCGATGCCGAACGTCACGCTCTCATCGGCGGCCTTGCCGTCCAGATCGTCGATCAGTTCCTGAATGACACGCTTGGCCATGCCGGCCGACCTCCCGTGAGCGGCTTTTGTGCAAACAGTATCGCCAATAAATTGAAAATGCGCCACAACTCTTTTTCGCCGACCGATCTTCACCGATCGTGTCGGGCCAATTACGCACCCGCCGCGGCTATGCTGAGCCCGTGGACTGGGGACGGCTGCTCGTCGCCCAGCTGGAGTTCTACTGGGACGCGCACCTGTGGCCGCGCCGGAATGGGCTCACCGACGACGAATACTTCTGGGAACCGGTGGCCGGCTGCTGGAGCGTGCGCCCCGGCGACGACGGCCGATTCCGCGCCGACGGCCCGGCCACCCGCCGATCGCCGGCGCCGGTCACCACGATCGCCTGGCGCATGATGCACATCGCCGTCGGCTGTTTCGCCACCCGGACGAGCGCCTTCTTCGGCCCGGGCGAGGCGGACATGTTCGACCCGGTGCACACGCCGGACGATCTGCCGCACACGGCGGCCGGCGGGGTGGCGTTCCTGCACGACACATACCGGCAATGGCACGCACACATCGCCGCGCTCGACGACGAGGCGATGCGCACCCCGCTGGGACCGAAGGGCGCCTATTTTTCCGAAGACCCGATGGCCGCGCTCATCGCGCACATCAACCGCGAAACGATGCACCACGGCGGCGAGATCGGCATGCTGCGGGATCTTTACGGCGCCGGGTTCAATCGCTGACCGGCGGGCAGGCGGCCAGCACCGCGTCGCTGACGGCGTCCTGCCCGGCGACGCCGTCGTGGCGCGGCAGGAGCTGGTTCGTCAGGTACGCCACCGCGAGGCGGCGCGTCGGGTCGGCCCAGGCCACGCACACGTTGCTGCCGTTGTGCCCGAAGGCCAGCCGGCTGCTCGTGCGCCCCATCGGCCGCGGCCGCCGCGGGTCGATGCGCTCACCCGGCCCGCCCAGCTGGAAGCCGTGCGACCAGCGGATCGGCAGCCGGATCAGCCCGTCGACGGTGCCGTCGCTGGTCGGTGTCGTGGCCACCGCGAGCGCCTGCGGGCCGAGCACCCGCACGCCGTCGAGCGTCCCGCCCATCGACAGGGCGGCGTAGAGCACCGCCAGGTCGCGGGCCGTCGTGGAGACGCCGGCCGCGGGGATGACGGCCCGCCGGGTCGCGCGCCGGTTGATGAACGCCGCGGCCGCCGACGGGCCGGGCCCGCGCCCGGCGAGCGGCACGTGCCGCGGCCACAGCTCGTCGGGCAGCCCCAGGTGCGTGTCGCGCAGCCCGAGCGGGCCGAGGATCTCGGCGGCGAGCAGCTCGCGGATCGGCTCGCCGGTGACCCGCCGCAGGAGCTCGCCGAGCAGGAAGCCGTAGCTGACGTACTGGTAGGCCGGGCCCTCGCCGGCGGGGAACCGCGGCCGGGCCCGCTCGACCGCCCGCACGGACGCGTCCCAGTCCGTCATCGCGAGGGCGTCGCGCAGCGGCGAGCGGGCGACCGGCAGCCCGGAGCGGTGCTGCAGGACGTGCCGGACGGTGATCCCGCCCTTGCCGTTCGCGGCGAACTCGGGCCAGTGCCCGGCGAGCGGATCGTCCAGCGCCAGCGCCCCGCGCTCGACGAGGCGATGGACCAGCAGGGCCGCGAACGGCTTGCTCGTGGAGAAGACCCAGAACAGGGACGAGGGCCGGCAGCCGTACGCCCGGTCGAGCACCACCACCCCGTCGCGCACGACGCACAGCTGCGCCGCGCCGCCCCGGTCGCGGGCCAGCCGGGCGGCGGCCTCGAGGCCGTCGCGGTCGACGTCGCCCGTGTCGCGCTCGGCCCACTCGATCACGGCAACCAACCTAAACCCGTGCCGCACCCGGACCGCACCGCCGCCTCCGCCGTACGCCTGGCAGAACCCGGTGAATGCCGCCAATAGCCTGGCAGAGACTCCGGGCGACGCCGGCCGCGCCGAAGTCGGGCTCGCCACCGGGACCTCCGGTCGCACCGCAACCGCACCACGGACGGAGCAGACGTGACCTCGATCAGCGGCATCAGCGGCATCTCCAGCTCGTACGGCATCCAGATGGCCGGCGCCCGCACCGCACACCGGCCCATGGACGGGCAGGACCCCATGACCTCGGTGGCGAAGGCGCTGAGCATGTCCACCGACGAGCTCAAGAGCCGGCTGCGCGACGGCAAGAGCCTCACCGACGTGGCCAACGCCCAGGGGGTCTCCCACGACGACCTCATCGCGGCGATCGAGGCCGGCAAGCCCGGCGACGCCCCCGCCGGCAAGGGCCCGATGGGCCCGCCGCCCGGCGGCGGCCCCGGCGGATCGGCCGCCCTGCAGGACGACGCGAAGCGCCGGCAGCTCGGCGAGCTGCTCGACTCCGACACCGACGACCTGTCGAAGCTGAGCCCGAACGAGCTCGTGCAGCGCCTGCAGACCAAGGGCGTCGACCTGGGTCAGCTGCGCTCGGTCCTCGACAGCGGCGACCTGCTGGACGTCAAGGCCTGACGTGTTGTGTCGGGCGGCCGCGTGCGCGGCGGCCGCCCGCGCCGCAAGGTAGCGTTTGCCGTATGCACCAGCGAACGCTCGGCCGAGACCTGCAGGTGTCCGCCCTCGGCTTCGGTGCGATGGGCATGAGCCAGAGCTACGGCCCCGGCCCGGACCGCGACGCCAACATCGCGCTCATCCGCGCGGCCGTCGAGCGCGGCGTGACGTTCTTCGACACCGCCGAGACCTACGGCCCGTTCGTCAACGAGGAGCTGGTCGGCGAGGCCCTGGAGCCGGTCCGCGACCAGGTCGTCATCGCCACGAAGTTCGGTTTCGCGTTCGACGCCGACGGGCGCCAGACGGGCCTGTCGAGCCGCCCGGAGGAGATCGGTGCGGTCGCCGACGCCTGCCTGCGCCGCCTGCGCACCGACCGCATCGACCTGTTCTACCAGCACCGCGTCAACCCGGACGTCCCCATCGAGGACGTGGCCGGCGCCGTGCGGGACCTGATCGCCGCCGGCAAGGTGCGGCACTTCGGCATGTCGGAGGCCGCCGCCGCGACGGTCCGCCGGGCGCACGCCGTCCAGCCGGTCACCGCCCTGCAGAACGAGTACTCGCTGTGGTGGCGCCGCCCCGAGGCCGAGATCATCCCGATGTGCGACGAGCTCGGCATCGGCCTCGTCCCCTACAGCCCGCTCGGCAAGGGCTTCCTCACCGGCGCCATCGACCAGAACACGACGTTCACCGAAGGCGACATCCGCACGACGATCCCCCGCTTCGAGGCCGAGGCCCGGCGGGCCAACCAGGCCCTGGTCGACCTGCTCGGCGCGGTCGCGGCGCGCAAGGGCTCGACGGTCGCGCAGGTCGCCCTGGCCTGGCTGCTCGCCCAGCGCCCGTGGATCGTCCCGATCCCCGGCACGCGCCG
Source organism: Dactylosporangium sp. CA-139066 (assembly GCF_050936175.1). Lineage (NCBI taxonomy): Bacteria > Bacillati > Actinomycetota > Actinomycetes > Micromonosporales > Micromonosporaceae > Dactylosporangium > Dactylosporangium sp. CA-139066. Next base: position 6,671,106 of record NZ_JBNJNH010000001.1, read on the forward strand.
GTTGGCGCGCCTGGAGGAGAACATCGGCGCCGCCGAGGTCGAGCTCGACCCCGACGACCTGGCCGAGATCGAGGGCGTGGCGGCGAACATCGACGTCCAGGGCGGCCGGTACTCGGACCAGATGGAGCGGATGACCAACCTGTAGCGGCCTACCGGGTCTCGGCCAGGATCTCCTCGAGGCCGTAGCGCCCCACCTCGGCGAAGGCCGGGTTCGTGACGCGGTAGTACGGCAGCAGCCCCACGGCCATGCTGAACGCCCACGCCCGGCCGCGCCGCCACGTGTCGTCGTCCTCGCCCAGCCGGGACCGCAGCTCGGCCCGCCCGGGCGCGTCGAGCAGCATCCACGCCGGGATCAGGTCGACGGCGGGGTCACCGGCGGCGAGGCAGCTCCAGTCGAGCACCGCGGCGAGGGTGCCGCCGCGCACCAGGAGGTTGCCGGCGTGCAGGTCGCCGTGCACCCACACCGGCGGCCCGGCCCATCCGGGCGCCGAACGGTCGGCCTCCCATACGGCGGTGAGCAGCGCCGGGTCGTAGTCGCCGGCGAGCTGGGCGATCCAGTCGCCGATATCGCGGTGGCGCAGGTCCCCGCCGCGGCCGCCCGCCGGCGCGACCGGCGCGCCCGCGGTGCCGATCCTGCGCAGCGCCAGGACGAAGTCGGCCAGGGGCGCCGCGAGCCCGTCCGGCCCGACCGGGTTGGTGCCTTCCAGCCAGCGGTACACCGCCCACGCATACGGATACCCCAGCGCCGGCGAGCCGACCGCGACCGGCTCGGGCACCGCGGCCGGCAGGTGCGGGGCGAGCCGCGGCAGCCACCGCCGCTCGAGCTCGATCTGGCCGGTCGCGTGCGGCAGGCGCGGCAGGCGCACGCTGAGCTCGCCGCCGAGGCGGTAGATGGCGTTGTCGGTGCCGGTCGACGCAAGCGGCGTGACCTCCAGCCCGGCCCACTGCGGGAACTGCGCCGCGACCAGCGCCCGGACCAGCTCGGCGTCGGTCGGCGCCTCCCCCTCGTGCATCACCGGTCGATGATTCCAGCTCCGGCGGTTTGCGGCAGCGCATTTATGGGCGCTCATACAGGCGGACGGCTCCCCCGCACCTGGCCGGGCCCGCTCAGGCGGCCGCGTCGCGCAGGCGGCCGCGTCGCTCACCGCGCCTGGCTCGCCACCGCGTTCCCCGACGCGACGCACTGCTGCGCCCGCGCCGCGGTCCGCGAGGCCATCGCGCGGCGCCCCGGACCCGCGCGGTGGCCGCCACGCTGGACCGCTCGGCCGCCGCCGCGTCAGCCGCCGCCGCTGGGCGCCGGCGCCGCCTGGCCACCCGCCACCATCGGCCACCGCCGCTACCGCCCGCCGCCACCCGACCACCGCCGCCACCCGGCCACCGCGGCCGCCGCTCGGCCGTCGAGGCCGTCAAGGCAGTCAAGGCCGTCGAGGCCGTCGAGGAGCTCATCGCGGCGCAGGCCAGGGACTTAATTGGCGACTTAGCTTAACTATTAGGGTTCTTTACCTTGTGCGGGCGCTATCGATGGCCGATGATGCGACTGAGCGGATCCGCCCATCCCTCCCGCCTACACCCGAAGGAACCCTCAACCGTGCGCAGAAAGCTGGCGCTGGCCGCGCTTGCCCTGTTGACGGCGCTGGGGGTGGGCCTCGTGATCCGGCCCGCCCTCGCCGCCACCCCGTTCAAGGTGCTCGCCTTCTACAACGGCACCTGGGACGCCGCCCACATCGACTTTGACAAAGAGGCGAAAGATTGGTTCCCCGCCCAGGGTGCCGCCAACGGCTTCACCTGGGAGGCGACCACCGACTGGAGCCGGCTCAACGCCGGGAGCCTGTCGCAGTACAAGGTGATCATGTTCCTCGACGACGCCCCGCCGGCCGCGCAGCGCGCCGCGTTCCAGCAGTACATGCAGAACGGCGGAGCCTTCATGGGCTTCCACGTCAGCGCGTTCACGACCGACCCGGCGTCGTGGAGCTGGTACTACAACACGTTCCTGGGCTCCGGCGCCTTCCAGACCAACACCTGGGGCCCGACCCGGATCACGTACAAGGTCGAGGACCGCAGCCACCCGTCCATGGCCGGCCTGCCGGCGACGTTCACCTCCGCGGTCTCCGAGTGGTACTCCTGGAGCAACGACCTGCGGCAGAACCCGAACATCGACATCCTGGCGTCGGTCGACCCGAGCAGCTTCCCGGTCGGCACCGACCCCAACCAGTCCTGGTACAGCGGCTACTACCCGATCCTGTGGACCAACCGCAACTACAAGATGCTGTACGCCAACTTCGGCCACGACGGCATGAACTACGACACCAACACGCGCACCTCCTCGACGTTCGAGAGCGTGAACCAGAACCGCTGGATCATCCAGGGCATCCTCTGGCTGGCCGGGCAGGGCACGACCACGCCGCCCACCTCGACGCCGCCCACCTCGGCGTCGCCGTCGCCCTCGGCGTCGAACGGCCCGATCTCGCCCACGGCCTGGTACTCGGTCGTGAACAAGAACAGCGGCAAGTGCGTCGACGCCCGCGCGGCCGGCACCGCCAACGGCACGGCGATCCAGCAGTACACCTGCAACGGCACGACCGCCCAGAACTACCGCTTCCAGCCGACCAGCGGCGGCTACGTGCAGATCGACAACCGTAACAACGCGGCGCAGGCCCTCGACGTCACCGGCAAGTCCACTGCGGACAATGCGCCGATCCAGCTGTGGGCCTACAGCGGCGGCACCAACCAGCAGTGGCAGCCGGTCGCCGAGGGCGGCGGCTACTACCACTTCGTCAGCCGGGCCACCGGCAAGTGCCTGGACACGCCCGGCGCGTCCACGGCCGACAGCGTGCAGCTGGTGCAGTACACCTGCAACGGTACGGGCGCCCAGTCGTTCCGGCTGGTGGCCGCGTAGCCCTGTAAGTTTCGTCGGTCCCGGGACTGCCCGCAGCGGTCCCGGGATCGATGGCTTTCGAAACCTTGCGCGCCGGTCTACGGTCCGACTCACCTTCGGATGAGGAGCGACCGTGCGAAGAACAGTGGCCGCCTCGGCGGCAATCCTGGCGACCGGCGCCGGCGCGCTGTTCGCCGTGCACATGGCCTCGGCGGCCGCCGCCGGGTGCCGCGTGACGTACACGGTGACGAACCAGTGGCAGGGCGGCTTCGGCGCGAACGTCGACATCACCAACCTCGGCGACCCGGTCAACGGGTGGGCGCTGACGTGGACGTACGCGAGCGGCCAGGCGGTGACGCAGGCCTGGAACGCCACGGTCACGCAGACCGGCACCTCGGTGCGCGCCACGGACGCCGGCCACAACGCCGCCATCGCCACGGGCGGCACCGTCTCCTTCGGCTTCAACGGATCCTTCACGACCTCGAACCCGGTCCCCGCCTCATTCTCCCTGAACGGCGTCGTCTGCAACGGCATGACACCGACCTCAGCGCCGCCGACCTCGGCGCCGCCGGGTGGAAGCGGGCGGCAGATGGAGGACCTCGACCGCGGCCTGATCTCCGTGCGCTCCGGCAGCGGCAACCTCGTCTCCTGGCGGCTGCTGGGCGCCGAGGCGTTCGACACGTCGTTCAACGTCTACCGCGCCGGCACCCGGATCGCGACCGTGACGAGCTCGACGAACTACCTCGACTCCGGCGCGGCCGCCGACGCCTCCTACACCGTGCGCGCCGTCGCCGGGGGCGTCGACCAGGCCGCCTCCCCCGCGTCGCTGCGCTTCACCGGCGGCGGGTACCTCGACGTGCCGATCCAGTCCCCCGGCTCGATCTACTCGGCCAACGACGCCTCCGTCGGCGACCTCGACGGCGACGGGCAGTACGAGATCGTGCTCAAGTGGGACCCGTCGGACTCCAAGGACAACTCCCAGTCCGGCGTCACCAGCAACGTCTACGTCGACGCGTACCGCCTCAACGGCCAGCGGCTGTGGCGGATCAACCTGGGCCGCAACATCCGGGCCGGGGCGCACTACACCCAGTTCCAGGTGTACGACTACGACGGCGACGGCAAGGCCGAGATCGCGATGAAGACGGCCGACGGCACCACCGACGGCACCGGCAAGGTCATCGGCGACGCCAACGCCGACTACCGCAACTCCTCCGGCTACATCCTGTCCGGCCCCGAGTACCTCACCATGTTCAACGGCCAGACCGGCGCCGCCATGTCCACGGTCAACTACGACCCGCCCCGCGGCACCGTCTCCAGCTGGGGCGACTCGTACGGCAACCGCGTCGACCGCTTCCTGGCCGGCACCGCCTACCTCGACGGCCAGCGCCCGTCGCTCATCATGGCGCGCGGGTACTACACCCGCACCGTCATCGCCGCCTGGGACTTCCGCAACGGCTCGCTGACGAAGCGCTGGACGTTCGACAGCAACGCCTCCGGCAACAGCGCGTACGCCGGCCAGGGCGACCACCAGCTCGCCGTCGCCGACGTGGACGCCGACGGCCGCGACGAGATCGTGTACGGCGCGATGGCGATCGACGACAACGGCGGCCGGCTGTGGAACACCGGCAACGGCCACGGCGACGCGATGCACGTCGGCGACCTCGACCCGGCGCGCCCCGGCCTGGAGGAGTTCAAGGTCGACGAGGACGGCTCGAAGCCGTCGTCGTGGATGGCCGACGCCCGCACCGGCCAGGTGCTGTGGACCACCGCCCCGAACGGCGACAACGGCCGCGGCGTCTCCGACGACATCTGGCCCGGCAGCCCCGGCGCCGAGAGCTGGTCGGCCGCCGCGGACGGCCTGCGCGACACGCACGGCACGGTGGTGTCCACGCGCAAGCCCGGCTCGACGAACTTCGTGGTCTGGTGGGACGCCGACACGACCCGCGAGCTGCTCGACGGCACGCACATCGACAAGTACGGCACCAGCGGCGACACCCGCCTGCTGACCGCCTCCGGCGTGCACTCGAACAACGGCACCAAGTCGACGCCGTCGCTGTCGGCCGACCTGTTCGGCGACTGGCGCGAGGAGGTCGTGTGGCCCACGACCGACAACACGGCGCTGCGCATCTACAGCACCACGACGCCGACCAGCACGAAGTTGTACACCCTGATGCACGACTGCCAGTACCGCGAGGCGATCGCGTGGCAGAACACGGCGTACAACCAGCCCCCGCACCCGTCGTACTTCATCGGCACGGGCATGGCGGCCCCGAAGCAGCCCGCCATCTACGTCCGCTGATCCCGCGTGTTCCCGCCGTCACGGTGCGTCAGCGCCGTGACGGCGGCGGGGAAAGGTGTCGGTGGTGCACGGTAGGGTGCCGGGGTGACTGAGCAGCCGGATGAGCCGACCGCGCGACGAGTGGACCGGTGCCTGCTGATCGGCGACACGACCACCACGGTGCCCGTGCCGGAGGGCTGGCTCGCGGTCGTGGTGGCGCCGGCGGCGGCCCCCGTGCCCCTGAGCCCCGTCGTGCTGCGCGGCCTGCGCGGCACGCAGGACCCGGACGGTCCTGACGGCCTCGAGGGCCTGATCCTGCTCGGAGCCGGCGACCCGGCAGCGGTGGAGCTCTCGGGGGCGGTCGGCCGGCCGGTGCTCGCGACGGACGGCCCGGTCCTGTTGGCCCCCGGCGGGCTGCTGTTCGCCTCGGCCGGCTGGTGGCGGCACACGCCGGGCGGCCGCCGGGTCGCGGCCGGACCACGCTGGCCCGCCCCGGCCTGGCAGTCGAGCGTCCCGGAGCTCGCGGTCCGCGCCGTCCCCGCCGGATGGCTGCTGGGCGACGGCGACTCCGGGCCGGCCGACGCGGTGGCCGTCGACCCCGACCGGCCCCGGCTGCTCTTCGACGCCACGGTGACCGGAGCGTCGCTCGCCGCCGCGCTGCGGGCCCTGCCACCGGCCGCTCGGCTCATCACCGACGTCGTGCCGCTGCTGCCCGGCCAGGGCGCGGGCCGGCCGGTCGCGTTCGCGGCCGCGCGCGAGCTCGGCGAGCCCGTGCAGCTGTTCAACGGCGTGCCCCTGCACGCCCCGGCCGGTGATGTGGTCGTCTACGCCCTCGACCCCGCCGGCCTGCCCGTGTGGCCGGAGCCGGCGTGGCTGCTGTGCTGCCATCCCGACGGGCGCGAGCAGGTCCTGGCGTCCTCCCCGCCACAGCCGGCGCTGCGGCCGATCGACGCCGCGACCTACGGGATGGACCTCGGCTGGCTCGTCCGGCTCTCGGGCGGCGGCCTGATCGCCGAGCCGTCCGGCCCGCTGCTGCCCGGGCGCGGCCGGGCGGAGGTGCCGCCGCCGCAAGCCTCGACGCCCGCCGATGAGGATGCGGGCCCGGCCACCATCGATCTGACGCTCGACCTCACACCGGCCGCCGCAGCTGCCGGGCCCGCGACGCCCTCCACGGCCGGGGGCGCCGTGCCTGATCCCGATGCGCCGGGCGGAGTGTCCGGGCCGCTCGGTGAGGCGGATCCCGCCGACGGGCGCTACCGGGTCGTGGTCGGGACCGCGGGGCTGGAGATCAACGACCTCCTGTGGCCGCCGGTGTCGGCGCTGTTCACGGCCGTGCTCACGGACATTCCGGCCGTCGTGGACATGCGGGTGGCCGGCGACGCCACCGCCTGGGGGCTCGCCGCGGCCCGGGAGCTGGCCGAGCGGCACCCCGGGGACGCGGGGAGCGCGGCGGGACGGGTGAAGGCGTACAGGGCGGCGGAGCTGCTGCCGACGGCCGCCGCCGACGGGGCGGATGCCGTGCCCGCCGCGGACGGGCGGAGGCGGCGAATGCTTGCGCTGGCCGCCGCCGCGATCGTCGTGCTCGTGCTGGTCGGCGTGGCGTTCGCCTGGCCGCGCGGTGGCGGCGGGCCGGTCGCCGCGGAACAGGAGCAGCTCGAGCCGGGGTTCGTGCCGGGGACCGGTGGCGGGCCGTCGGCGCCGGGGGCCTCGGCGCGCGGGTCGCGGGCGCCGGCCTCGGCGTCGGGGACGCCGTCCGCGGGGCGCCCGTCCGGGTCGGCGCCGGCCACGGGAGGCTCGGCCGGGCCGCCCGCGCCGAGCGGTGCGCAGAGCCCGACGCAGTTCAGCCTCGGCGACCTCATCGACCTGGCGATGGCGCATCCCACGCGGGACAGCGGGCACGCCGACGTGTACGGGTCGGGCAACATCGTCGACGGAAACCCGATGTCGTACTGGGAGAGCCACACGACGTTCCCGCAGTGGGTCCAGGTCGATCTGGGCGCGGCCACCGAGGTGCGGCGGGCGGTGCTGCGGCTGCCGCCGTTGGCGGCGTGGCCGGCCCGCACGCAGCGGATCGAGATCCAGGCGAGCACGGACGACCGGACGTTCCGCTCGATCGTGCCGGCCACGACGTACAGCTTCTCCAACGACTCCGGGCAGCGCGTGAGCGTCGCGCTGCCGGCCGGGGCGGTGCGGTACGTCCGCGTGGTCTTCACCGCCAACAGCGTGCAGGGGGCGGGGCAGCTGTCGTCGCTGGAGGTGTACGGCGCTTGACCTTGACCTTGGCAGAGACTGCATGCTGGCGTCCGGCGGCGCACATGGGGGCGCCGGGACTGGAGGAGTCGTGGTCGAGATTCGGTTGCGCGACGTGCCGCAGCAGCATGTCGTGACGGAGGTGCGCACGGTCGACCAGGCCGAGCTGACGGCCTGGCTGCCCGGCGCGATGGCGCGGGTGGCCGAGCGCGCGCGGGCGGCCGGCGGGCTGCTCGGCACGGCGGACTGGCCGTTCCTGGAGCGCTCGGGCCGGCCGGACGAGCCGGTGTTCGTGACGATCTACGAGGGCAACCCCAACGAGGGGCCGACGCCGGTCGAGGTCTGCGCGACGGTGGCGAGCGGCGGCGACCGGACCATCCCGGCCCATCGCGAGGCGTACGCCCGGGTGACGAAGGGGCTGGTCACGGGCGGGCAGCTCGGCGGGGTGTACGAGGCGGTCGAGAAGTGGGTCGCCGCCAACGGGCTGAGCATCGCCCGGGCGCCGCGGGAGACCTACTGGACCGACTTCCCGGCCGCCGCCGACGGCGACGAGGTCTTCGACGTGGCGTTCCCGGTGTCCTGATACCGGCAACGTGCGCGACACACGCCCCGCGCGGCCCGGCGAGCCGTCGCCGCGGCGCGTTCCCGACGTGGCGCTGCCTCTTGTGCTGACCGGCCGCGCCGGGCCCCGCCGTGGCCCGGGGAGGGCGCCGAATCCCTCCCCGGGCCGATCCCCCTGGTTACGAGCAGGCCGCGCCGTTGAGCTTCACGCCCGACGGGGCGGGGCTGGACGGGCCGTTGGCGGTGTAGCCGATCGTGACCGAGGCGCCCGGGGCGAGCGACGGGGCCCAGGTCGGGGCGGCCGCCGTGAACGTGGTGCCGGACTGGGTCACGGTGGCGTTCCAGCCGCTCTGCAGCGTCACGCCGGACGGGACGCTCCACGTCGCCGTCCACGGGTTGACCGCGGTGTTGCCGGTGTTCTTCACGGTGACGCTGGCCTGGTAGCCGCCCTGCCACGCGTTGTCGATCTTGACCGTGGCCGTGCAGCCGCCGGTGGGCGGCGGGCCCGACGGCGACTTCGACACCGACGGCGAGACGGAGCCGGTCGGGCCGGTGCCGCCGCCGACGGGCGGGATGAGGTACGGCTGCAGGATGTTCTGCTTCTGCTGGTTGACCGTCTTCCAGTCGTCGCCGACGATGCCGCCGGTGTCGCCGGAGTTGGGGTTCCACGACCAGTAGGTGAAGTTCATGCCGGTGACGCCGGTGCCCATGTACTGCATCAGCTTCTGCAGCCACACGACGTCCTGCGGGTTCTGCAGGGTGCTGCCGAACTCGCCGACGAGCACCGGGGCGATGTTCTGCTTCTGCAGGTAGCCCCAGAACTGGTCCCAGATGCCGGGCAGGTTGGCGGGGAAGGTCGGGTCGTCGAACCACGCCTGGTGGTAGACGGAGTTGGCGTACTCGTGCGCGGAGTACACGAGCTTGTTGGGCTTGTTGAGGCGCACCGGGTACTGCCCGGCCTTCGACAGGTTGCCGCCCCACCAGCCGCACGGCTCGTCGGGGATGTTGTCCCACGCGTTGGCGTTGCCGCCGCTGGTGCAGCTGACGCCCTCGACGACGATGAGCCAGTTGGGGTTGGCCTCGAGGATCGCGTTGCCGGCCCGCTCGGCGGCGAGGCGCCAGTCGCGGTTCACGTCGCCGCAGCCCCAGCAGGCGCCGGTGCCGTTGGGGTCGGTGCCGTCGGCGTGCGGCTCGTTGTGCAGGTCGGCGCCGATGACGGTCGGGTTGTTCGCGTAGTGGCGGGCGAGCATCTGCCAGTTGCTGATCCACGTCGACTCGGGCGTCGCCGCGACGTACCACAGCGCGCTCTGCCCGGCCGAGGTCGGGCGGTGCCGGTCGAGCAGGATGCGCATGCCCTTGCTGCCGGCGTAGTCGACGACCTTGTCGAGGATCTGCAGCGGCGTGAGGCCCTGCAGGTCGGGGTTGGTGTACCCGTCGACGCTGTTGGCCTGGGCGCCGGGCTTGAGGGCGTCGTCGGAGTACGGCACGCGGATCGTGTTGTACCCGAGGCTCGCCATCTGGTCGATGTGGTCGCGCCACGCCCGGGCCCACAGGCCGTGGAACGTCTTGTTGTCGGTCTCCATGCCGAACCAGTTGAGGCCCGTCAGCCGGACCTTCGCGCCGGTGCTGTCGACGAGCTGGGCGCCCTGGGTGCTCAGGTACCCCGTCCCGGTGCCGCCGGTGGCCGCCGAGGCCTGGCTGTTGAGCCCGATCACGACGGCGGTGCCGACGAGGGCCATGCTGCTGGCCGCGACGGCGGCCCAGAGTCTCCTCATGGGCGTTTCATAGGCGCCGGATTCGGTACGGCGACAGCGCGCCCGGCCTCGCCGCGCATTCGTCCAGCTCAGGGGCGTACCGCCGCGGAAACTTACACCGCCGGCAGCAGCGCCAGGAGCTTGTTGTGCGCGTCGATGACCTGCGCCGCGGCGGCCTTCGTGGCCGGGTCGGACCCGGCGGTGCCCTCGGAGGTGGCCAGCGCGACGGTCCCGCCGAGGTGCTCGCGCAGAATGGCGGCGGCCTTCGCGGCCCGCTGCCCGGCCGGAGCGTCGCGCACGGCGGCGAGGTCGGCGTCGAGCACCATCCCCGGCAGGTCGTGCCCGGCGTGCTGGGCCGGGTCCTCGATCCCGCCGCCGGCGGTGAGCGCGGCCCGCAGCGCCGCGAGCTCGGCGCGGTGCCCGTCGGCCCCGGCGGTGGCGGCCGCCTTGAGCGCCGGGTCGTCCTTGACGAGCTCGAACAGCGGCAGCGCGCTGTTGTCGAGCGAGATCATGAGCTGCAGGAACGCGAGGTCGGTCGGGTTGAGCACCGCGGCGGCCCCGGCCGGGGCGCTGGGCACCTCCAGCGGCGGCGCGGCCGGCTCATGCGCGGGCCGCGCCCACAGCACGACGACGGCGAAGGCGGCGACGAGGACGACCGCGACGGCGAGCAGCCGCCGCCAGAGGTCGCGCCGCTGGGGCTCGTCGAGCTTTTCCGGCTCGACGGGGCTTTCTTGTTGGACGGGCGCCGCTTCCGGCTCGGGATCGCCCGACAATGCCACGGCCGAGCCGTTGATGTGCTCCTCGCCACCCGGGGTCGCGCTGCTCACGTCCCTGACGGTAAGTCCCGCCGCGCCACGGTTTCTATTAGGTGCGCATTAATTTGTCCCGATGATTTTCGACGGGCGCGAATAACGCTTTTAACCCGGAAATAAGGTCCGCGCCGCGCGGGCGAGATGATCCTGCAACAGGGCGTGCCGGAACTGGTACACCGGGCCGGCCTCGCGCAGCACCCCGCGCTGCCGGGCGTCCTCGAGCAGCGCCATGAACCGCACGGGCCGGCCGCGCAGCCGCCACCGCACCTGTGCGAACAGCAGGAGCAGGGACGGGCCGATGGTGCGCCAGCAAAGGCAGAGCGCCATGAAGATGGCGACCGGGATCATCCGGCCCAAGAAGACCGCCGCGACGGCGGCGGTCCACGCGATGGTCCCGCCCAGTTGGACCACCGCGATGGTGCGGTCGTGGCGGTACAGGCCGCGCGCCGTCACCGCCGGTCGCTCGGCCCCGCTCCGCGGCGCGTCCCCGGTGAACGTCCAACGGCGGGCGAACGTCGAGACGTCGCGCGGGAAGGCGTGGACCACATTGCCGATGATCAACGCGGCCAGCCCGCTGCCCAGCGTGAGGTAGCCGAACTTCGCCTGCGCGGACCCGACCATCCAGGGCACGCTCAGCACGGCGATGCCGGCGACGAGCGTCCCCGCGGCCAGCGCCACGACCGCGTAGCGACCGGAGCGCGGCCGGCCGTCCCGAGGGTCGATGCCGCCCCAGAATGGCATGGCCCACCAGCGCAGGTCCCGGGCCTCGCCGAGGTGCGCGGCGGCCCAGCCCAGCCAGCGCAGGGCGTCGCGGCGCTCGCCGGGCTCCGGGTAGGCCGCCTCGACGCAGCGCGCCAGCAGGTGGCCCATCAGCTCGTCGACGGTGACGAACCGCTCCTCGTCGGTCATCTCGGCCGGGTCGTCGTGGGCATAGGCGTCGCGGGCCAGGGCGAGCGCGAGCGGGGTGCGCAGCGCGTGCGCGGCGACGCCGTTCGGCCGATCCGCGACGGCCCGGATGACGGCCTCCCACCGCTCGCGCTGGGCGCCGGTCTGCCCGGCGAGCAGGAACGCCGCCGCCGCGTCCGGCTCCATCGGCCGTACCTCGACGACGGCCGCGCCCCGCAGCCGCGGCTCGCGCCGGCGGCCCTGGAACTCGTCCGGCCCGCTGGTCAGCACCACCCGCAGGCCGGCCGCGTCGCGGTCGAGCGCCTCGAGTGCCCGCGCGCGCCGGTCCTCGGGCATCTCGTCGAGGCCGTCGAGGAACAGCGCCACGCGCCGGTCGAGGATCAGCCCCCGCGCCCGGGAGTGGCCGGTTTTCCGCTCGCCGAGGTCGGGATATGCGTCGACGAGGTTCGCCGCCGCCCACTGCACCAGAGGCGTGGCCGGGTCCCAGCCGCTGAGCGTGAGCCAGGCCGGCACCGGCTCGCCGGAGCCCGCCTCGCGGTCGCTGAGGATGTCGAGCAGCAGCCGCAGCATCGTCGAGGTCTTGCCGGCGCCGGGTTCACCAAGGATCACGATGCGGTCCGGGGCGTCGGCCGGGCGGTACAGCCGCTCGCGGACGTCCGCCACGGTGCCGGTCGCGAGCGTCACCGGCGACGGGCCGACCAGGCCGCGCTCCTGAGCCTGCCGCTGCCAATAGCGCAGCGTCTCCCGCGCGAGATACTCCAGGGCTTCCTCATACTCCAGGGCTTCCTCGGCCGGCCGCACGGCCGGCGCCGGCCGCCCGGCCAGCACCGCCGCCACCACCCTGAGCAGCGCGACAACGGTGACCAGCGCTACGGCGACGATCGGCGCATCCAGCACCCACATGGCGACGGCGGCGGCCACCAGCACCACCGCTTCGAAGTACCCCCGTACACGTCGAAGCATGACATCGATTGTGGCAAAGGTCCGCCATCCGGCGGGGACCCGTCAGCTGCCGATGCGGGTGACCTCGCCGTGCGGGGCGTTCTGCCACCACATGCAGTCGACGAGCCACGCCGCGCCGCCGGCCGACGCGACGAACTGCACGACGAGCCGGCTCGGCTCCGTTTGCGACTGCGACACGGAGTAGCCGTCGCGCGGCGTCGCCGTGACGAGCGAGACGACGCCCGCGCGGATGCGGATCACCGCGTCGCCGCCGTCGGAGCGGAACGAGCGCAGGTACACGTCGACGCCGTCGGGCCCGGTCGTCACCGTCCAGCCGTCGACGATGCGGGCCGGGGCGGCGGTGGTCGCCTTCGCGGTCGCCGACGGGCTCGCGGCCCCGTGCGTCGGCGGCGCGCCCGGCGGCGGGCTGAACGCGGAGCTCGGATCGGCGATGATCGTCGGCCGCGGCGTGACGGAGAACGCCGGGTCGGGCGGCAGGGTCTGCGTGACCGCCTCGCGGCCGCCCTGCTCGCCGGCGGCGGCCGGCACGGCGTCGTCGGGCACGGCGGTGCGCAGCACGGGCCGCAGCGCCAGCGACGCCACCCCGATGCTCGCCGCGGTGGCCAGGCACCACAGCAGCACCGGCACCGCGCCCCGACGAACCCGCATGGCGAAATCCTCTCACGTGACCCGTGCGGGTCCGAACCAACGAACCGGTCGGTGACGATAGTTTGTTGCCATGCCCCTCATCCTGCTCGTCGAGGACGACGTCGCCGTCTCCGGTGCCCTCTCCCGGGCGCTGACCGACGCCGGGCACGTGGTGCGCCCGGTCGGCAACGCCGGCTCCGCGCTGCGGGTCATCGCCACCGACCCGCCGGACCTGGTCATCCTCGATCTGGGCCTGCCCGACATGGACGGCCTCGACGTGCTGCGCATGCTGCGCGGCATCTCCAACGCGCCGGTCATCGTGGCCACCGCGCGCCGATCCGAGCGCGACATCATCCGCCTGCTCGACGCCGGGGCCGACGACTACGTGACGAAGCCGTTCTCCAGCGCCCAGATGTCGGCCCGGATCAATGCCGTGCTGCGCCGCGGGCAGGGCACCCCCGGCCCCGCCGCCCCGCCGGCCGGGGTCACGATCGGTGAGCTGCACGTCAACCCGCAGCAGCGCTCGGCGTCGATCAACGGCCGGCCGCTGCAGCTGACGAAGAAGGAGTTCGACCTGCTGTCGTACCTCGCCCAGCGGGCCGGCCGCGTGGTCAGCCGCCGGGAGCTGCTGACCGAGGTGTGGCAGCGCCCCGACAGCTCCGGCGAGGACCAGACCATCGACGTGCACGTGTCGTGGCTGCGGCGCAAGCTCGGCGAGAGCGCCACCGCCCCCCGCTACCTGCGCACGTTCCGCGGCGTCGGGGTGATGCTCATGGACCCGAACCAGCCACAGTCATGAGAAGCGCCCTCATGCGCCTGTCGTTCGCGATCACCTCCATGATCGCGCTGGCGTTCCTGGTGCCCCTGGCGTACGTCACGAAGCAGATCGCCCACGACCGCGCCCTGGCCGAGGCCCGCTACCAGGCCGACGCCATGGTCGCCGCGCTCGCCTCCGCCCCCGGCAACGGCTCGGGCGCGCTGGACCGGGCCGTCGCCACCGTGCCGGCCGGGCAGTCGGGGCGGCTCGCCGTACACCTGGGGGGCGAGCCCACGATCGGCACCAGCCACGCCCTGTCCGCCGACGTCGACCGGGCCGCCCGCCAGCGCCGCTCGCTGACCGCGGACGCCCCCGGCGGCGTCGCCTACCTGCAGACCGTCGTCCTCGACGGGGACCGGACCGCGGTCGTGGAGGTGTACGTCTCCGACGACGACCTCAGCCGCGGCGTCGGCGCGGCCTGGCTCGCCCTCGCCGGCCTCGCGGTGGTCCTCGTCGCCGGCTCCACCCTGGTCGCCGACCGGCTCGGCGCGCAGATCGTCCGCGCGACCCGGCACCTCGCCGAGGGCGCCCGCGCGTTCGGCGACGGCGACCTGCACGCCCGCGTCGAGCCCGAGGGGCCGCCGGAGCTGCGCGACGCGGCCCGCAGCTTCAACCGCATGGCCGAGCAGATGGTCGCCTTCGCCGACGCCGAACGCGAGCTCGCCGCGGACCTGTCGCACCGGCTGCGCACCCCGCTGACCGCGCTGCGCCTCGACGCCGACGCCATGCCGCCCGGCCCGATCGGCGAGCGGATGCGCCAGGCGTTCGACGCCCTCGACGACGAGATCGAGCAGATCATCACCGCGGCGCGCCGCTCGGCCGCCGACCGCACCCCGCAGACCTCCGACCTGGTCGAGGTGGTCGCGGACCGCCTGGCCTTCTGGTCGGTACTGGCCGAGGACCAGAACCGCCCATGGCGCGTGACGGGCGGCCGGGAGCCGGTGTACGTCCCGGTCGCCGAGTCCGACCTCGTCTCGGCCGTCGACTGCCTGCTCGGCAACGTCTTCCAGCACACGGCGGAGGGCACCGCGTTCGAGGTGCACGTGTCGGCCCGCGGCCTGACCGTCGACGACGCCGGCCCCGGCATCGCCGACCCCGACCGCGCGCTGCGCCGCGGCTCCAGCGGCGCCGGCTCGACGGGCCTGGGCCTGGACATCGTCCGCCGGGTCGCCGAGACCGCCGGCGGCCGCCTGGTCATCGAGCGCAGCCCGCTGCGCGGCGCCCGCATCGCGATCGAGCTGGACCCGTTCGCCCCCGAGATCCCCACCACCCACCGCCCGGCCCGCCGCGTCGTGCGATGACCGTCGGCGTGGGGTGTGCCGGGCGTCTCGCGCGGCGCATCGGCGCGCTGTTTCAGGGGTTAGGGCAGGAGGCGTAGCAGGATCTCGTCGAGGGCGGCCAGCTGGTCCTGCGTCAGGGGGGCGAAGGAGCGCTCCAGGACGCCGTTCAAGATGCGCTGGCCCTCCTCGCGCAGGGCGTCGCCCTTCTCGGTCAGGCGGTGGTGGACGGCACGGCCGGGGCCGGGGACGCGTTCGATCAGGCCGCGGTCGATCATCCGAGCGGCCAGCGTGCCGAAGGACTGGTCCGTCTGGAAGGTCAGCTGGGCCAGGTCGTGCAGCGACGCGTCCGGGTTGCGGTGCAGGTGGCGCAGGGCGTCCCACTGCACCAGGCTCACGCCCAGCGGGGCCAGTGCCGCGTTGGCCTCGCGGTGGTGGCGCATCTGCAGGCGCTTGATCGACAGGCCGATCTCCGACAGTGCCCTCGTCATGCGTCCAGCGTATCTCAGGTTGCTGATATCAACATGCTGATATAAGGTTCCTGATATGATGAAGACATACCTGATCCTGCATGGCGGGGCCGGGCCGCAGTCCGTTGCGGCGTTCGCCGAGATGCTGGCGGCCGAGACCGGGGCGCGGGTGCTCGCGCCGACCCACCCGGGGTTTGACGGGACCGAGCGGCCCGAGCACATCGGGACCGTCCGGGCGCTGGCGGCGTACTACCGGGAACAGATCGAGGAGCTCGAGGACGTCACCGTGATCGGGAACTCGATCGGGGGGTGGATCGCGGCCGAGCTCGCGCTGCTGAACCCGCCGAACGTGCGGCGGGTCGTGCTCGTCGACGCGGTGGGGATCGAGGTGGCGGGGCATCCCGTCGCGGACTTCTTCAGCATGACGCCCGAGCAGGTCGCGGCGGCCAGCTACTACCGGCCGGGCACGTTCCGGGTCGATCCCGCGAAGATGGCCGGCAACCGGGCGGCGCTCGCCGTCTACGCGGGCGAGCCGTCGATGGTGGACCCGACGCTGCGGGAGCGGCTCGGTGCCGTACAGGTGCCGGCTCTTGTGGTGTGGGGCGACAGCGACGGGATCGCGGACGCCGGCTACGGGCGGGCCCTGGCCGAGGCGATTCCCTCAGCGCGGTTCGTGGTGCTGCCCCGCACCGGGCACCTGCCGCAGATCGAGAGCCCGGAGGCGCTGCTGGAGGTGGTGCGGGGATGGGTCGCCGACGCCCCGAAGGCTACCCATCCCCGCACCGTTTACCAGACACCCGAGGAAAGCTTCTAGCGGGCGCGGCCCGCGCGGCGCTTCGCCCACACGTCGAAGGCGACCGCGGCCAGCAGGACGATGCCCTTGACGAGCATCACGCGCTCCGGCGGCTCGCTGTTCAGGGACATGCCGTTGCTGATGACGGCCATGATGAGGCCGCCGGTGATGGCGCCGACGACCTTGCCGACGCCGCCCTGCACCGCCGCGCCGCCGATGAACGCCGCCGCGATCGCGTCGAGCTCGAAGGCGTTGCCGGCGGTCGGGCCGGCCAGGTTGAGCCGGCCGGCGAAGATGATGCCGGCGATCGCCGACAGCACGCCCATGTTGACGAAGATCCAGAACGTGACCTGCTTGACCTTCACGCCGGAGAGGTTCGCCGCCTGCAGGTTGCCGCCGACGGCGTAGATGTGCCGGCCGAAGACGGTGCGCTGGGAGATCAGGGTGTACGTCAGCACGAGCACCGCCAGCAGGACGAGCACCCACGGCAGGTTCTTGAACCGGGCCAGCTGCACGATGACGAACATGAGCACGAGCGAGGCACCGGCGAGCTTGGCCCAGAAGACCGGCAGCGAGTCGACGGCCTGGCCGTAGCCGATGCGGCCGCGGCGGGCCCGCCACTGCACCGCGACGATGCCGACGACCGTGGCGATGCCCACGATCAGGGTGAACAGGTCGGCGCCGCCCAGCGGGCCGAGGCCGACGTTGTTCAGGAAGCCCGGGATGAAGCCGTTGGACAGGGTGCGCACGTCCTCGGCGAAGGGGCCGATGCCCTGGTTGCCCAGCGTCGTCATGGTGAGGGCGCGGAAGATGAGCATGCCGGCGAGCGTGACGATGAAGGCCGGGATCCCGAAGTACGCGATCCAGAAGCCCTGCCACGCCCCGATCGCCGCGCCGGCCAGCAGCGTGACCACGATCGCCAGCGGCCAGGGGATGTCCGCCTTGACCATGAGCACCGCGGCGAGCGCGCCGGTGACGGCGACGACCGAGCCCGCGGACAGGTCGATGTGCCCGGCGATGATGATGAGGATCATCCCGATCGCCAGGATCAGGACGTACGAGTTCTGGATGACCATGTTCGAGAGGTTCTGCGGCTCGAGCAGCGACCCGTCGGTCAGGATCGTGAAGAACACGACGATGGCGGCGAAGGCGATGTAGATGCCGCTCTGACGCAGGTTCACCGAGAACCGGGTCGGTGGCGTGACGGTCGGCTCGACCGCGGGTTCGACCACTGTGGTCATGGGACGGGTTACTCCTTGATCCTGGTCATGAGCCGCATCAGCCGCTCCGGAGAAAACTCGGCGCGCTCGACCGAGCCGGTGATGCGGCCGGCGGACAGGGCATAGATCCGGTCGCAGATGCCGAGCAGCTCGGGCAGCTCGGAGGAGATGACGAGGATCGCCTTGCCCTGGTCGGCGAGCTGATTGATGATCGTGTAGATCTCGTACTTCGCGCCGACGTCGATGCCGCGGGTCGGCTCGTCGAGGATCAGCACGTCGGGGTCCGTGAAGATCCACTTGGCCAGCACGACCTTCTGCTGGTTGCCGCCGGACAGCGTGCCGGTGACGGTGCCGACGCTCCTGGCCTTGATGTTGAGGCTGCCGCGGTACTGCTCGGCGACCTGGAACTCCCGGTTGTCGTCGACCCATCCGCCCCTGGACAGCTTGCCCAGGGCGGCGCCGGAGACGTTGCGCTGGATGTCCTCGATGAGGTTGAGCCCGTAGCGCTTGCGGTCCTCGGTCGCGTAGGCGATGCCGTGCGCGATGGCCTCCTGCACCGAGCGCACCTGGATCGGCCGCCCGTGCTTGTACACCTGGCCGGTGATGTCGACGCCGTAGCTGCGCCCGAAGACGCTCATCGCGAGCTCCGTGCGCCCGGCGCCCATCAGCCCGGCCAGCCCGACGATCTCACCGGCCCGCAGCGTCAGCGAGGCGTTGTCGACGACCGTGCGCCCATGCTGGGTCGGCGAGTGCACGGTCCAGTTCTCGATCCGCAGCACCTCCTCGCCGATCTTCGGCGTGTGCGGCGGGAACCGGTGCTCGAGGTCGCGGCCGACCATGCCGGCGATGATGCGGTCCTCGCTGACCCCGCCCGGCGCGTGCATGTCGAGCGTCTCGATGGTCCGCCCGTCGCGCAGGATCGTCGTGGAGTCGGCGATCGCCTCGATCTCGTTGAGCTTGTGCGAGATGATCACGCAGGTGACGCCCTGGTCGCGCAGGCCGCGCAGCAGGCCCAGCAGGTGCGCGGAGTCCTCGTCGTTGAGCGCCGCGGTCGGCTCGTCGAGGATCAGCAGCCGCACCTCCTTGGACAGCGCCTTGGCGATCTCGACCAGCTGCTGCTTGCCGACGCCGAGGTCCATGGCCGGCGTGACCGGGTTCTCGTGCAGCCCGACCCGGTCCAGCAGCTTCCCCGCGTCTGCGTTGGTCCGGTTCCAGTCGATGAGGCCGCGGCCGACCCGCTCGTTGCCCAGGAAGATGTTCTCGGCGATCGACAGGTACGGGATGAGCGCCAGCTCCTGGTGGATGATGACGATCCCGCGCCGCTCCGAGTCCCGGATGCCGCCGAAGTGGCAGGGCTCGCCCTCGAAGAGGATCTCGCCCTCGTAGGTGCCGTGGCCGTACACGCCGGACAGGACCTTCATGAGGGTCGACTTGCCGGCGCCGTTCTCCCCGCAGATGGCGTGGATCTCGCCGCGGCGCACGGTGAGGTTGACGTCGTCCAGGGCCTTCACGCCCGGGAACGTCTTGGTGATGCCCCGCATCTGCAGGAGCGCCTCGGTCATGCCGTTCTCTTCCTGAAGGTCGCCGCCGGGGGCCTGCGAGAGGCCCCCGGCGGCACGCCGTTACTTGAGCTGGTCGGCGGTGTAGTAGCCGCCGTCGATCAGCACCGTCTTGTAGTTCGACTTGTACACCACGACCGGCTCGAGCAGGTAGGAGGGAACGACCTTCTTGCCGTTGTCGTAGTCCTTGGTGTTGTTCACCTCGGGCTTGCCGCCCTTGAGCACCGCGTCGCCCATCTTGACGGTGACGTCGGCGAGCTTGCGGGTGTCCTTGTAGATCGTCGCGTACTGCTCGCCCGCGATGATCGACTTGACCGACGCGACCTCGGCGTCCTGGCCGGTGACGATCGGGTACGGCTGGCCGCCGGTGCCGTAGCCGGCGCTCTTGAGCGCCGAGAG
Source organism: Dactylosporangium sp. CA-139066 (assembly GCF_050936175.1). NCBI lineage: Bacteria > Bacillati > Actinomycetota > Actinomycetes > Micromonosporales > Micromonosporaceae > Dactylosporangium > Dactylosporangium sp. CA-139066. Next base: position 6,690,667 of record NZ_JBNJNH010000001.1, read on the forward strand.
GATGCCGATCGACAGGCCGTCGTACGGCGACAGGATGCCCTGGACCTTGGCGCCGCCGTTGTACGCCTTGGTGATCAGGTCCTCCATGCGCTTCTGGGCCGTCGCCGGGTCCCAGCGCAGGATCGCGACGGTCTTGAAGTCCTTCTCGCCGCTCTTCACCACGAGGGTGCCCTTGTCGATGTACGGCTTGAGCGTGTCCATCGCGCCGTTGAAGAAGAAGGTCGCGTTGTTGTCGTCGGGCGACCCGGCGAACAGCTCGATGTTGAACGGGCCCTGGGCGGTGCCGTCGGAGCCGTCCTCCTTCTTCAGGCCGAGGCCCACCAGCAGCGAGGTGGCCTGCTGCACGCCGACCTTGTAGTTGTCGAAGGTCGCGTAGTAGTCGACGTTCGGCGAGTTGCGGATCAGCCGGTCGTAGGCGATGACCGGGATGTGCTTGTCGGCCGCCTCCTGCAGCTGCGTGGTGATCGCGGTGCCGTCGATCGAGGCGATGATCAGCAGCTTGGCACCCTTGGTGATCTGGTTCTCGATCTGGTTGACCTGGGTCGGGATGTCGTTCTCGGCGTACTGCAGGTCGACCTTGTAGCCGAGCTTCTCCAGCGCCGCCTTGACGTTGTTGCCGTCGGCGATCCACCGCTCCGACGACTTGGTCGGCATGGTGACGCCCACGAGGGCGCCGGCGGCACCGGCGGGAGCGTTGGCGTCCTTGTCGGCCGTCTTCTCGGAGGAACCACAGGCGGCCATGCTGAATGCGACCGCGAGGCCAATCGCCGAAGCGGCGATGCGTGCAAACTTCACTTCTCCCCCTCAGGGCAGCGTGCAGCGGTCGGCGGGCGGGCGTTAAGGGTGTGAACGGTGCCACCGACTCGATTTCGAAGATATTGCTGGGGCGTTGCCGCCACAGTGTTAACGCTCACAAAGAGGGGTGTCAAGACGAGCGATCGGATCGTGATCCGGCCGTTTCCACACCCTACGCTCGTGTGACGATGGGGCCCATGCGCCTGCTCAAGGGTCTGCACGCCCGCGGTACCGACCATGAACCCGCTGTCAGTGTGAACGATCGCGGCCTGTCCGCCGAGCGGTTACACAGCGCCGCCGCCGCGGTCGCCGGCGACGTGCAGGGTGCCGCCACCGTCGCGGTCGACGCCACCGCGACGCTGGAGACCGTCGTCGCGGTCACCGGCGCCCTGATGGCCGGCGCGGCCGTCGTGCCGGTGCCCGCCGACGCCGGGCCGGCCGAGCGCGAGCACATCCTGCGCGACTCCGGCGCGGCCGTCACGCTCGGCAACCGCCCGGACCGGTACCCCGGCGCGGTGCCGGTCGACGTGTCCCGCCGCTCCGGCGCCGGATTCGCCGCGCCGGACGCGGGTGCGGTCGCGCTCGTGATGTACACCAGCGGTACCACCGGAAGCCCCAAGGGCGTCGAACTCACGCACGGCGCCGTCGAGGCCGGGCTGGACGCCCTCGCCGAGGCCTGGGCCTGGACGCCCGAGGACCGGCTCGTGCACGGCCTGCCCCTGTTCCACGTCCACGGCCTGGTCCTCGGCGTGCTCGGCGCCCTGCGGCACGGCTCGCCGCTGACGCACACCGGCCGCCCGCACCCGGCCGCCTACGCCGCCGCCCGCGGCACCCTCTACTTCGGCGTGCCCACGGTCTGGTCGCGGATCTGCCAGGAGCCCGCCGCCGCCCGCGCCCTGCGCCCCGCGCGGCTGCTGGTCTCCGGCAGCGCCCCGCTGCCCGCCCCGGTCTTCGAGCGCCTCTTCGCGCTCACCGGCCACCGCCCGGTCGAGCGCTACGGCATGACCGAAACGCTCATCACGATCTCCAGCCGCGCCGACGGCGAGCGCCGCCCCGGCCAGGTCGGCGTCCCCGTGGCGGGCGTGCGCACCCGGCTCGTCGGCGAGGACGGCACCGACGTCGCCCGCGACGGCGAGACCATCGGCGAGCTGTGGGTCGACGGGCCCATGCTGCTGCGGCGGTACCGCGGGCAGCCGGCCGGGTCCGCCCGCACCCCGGACGGCTGGTTCCGCACCGGCGACCTCGCGCGCATCGCGCCCGACGGCTGGCACCGCATCGTCGGGCGCGCCTCCACCGACCTCATCAAGAGCGGCGGGTACCGCATCGGCGCCGGCGAGGTCGAGGACGCGCTGCTGGCCCACCCGGCGGTGCGCGAGGTGGCGGTCGTGGGGGTGCCCGACGACGACCTCGGCGAGACCGTCACCGCTTTCGTGGTGCCCGCGGCCCCGGTCACCGAGCGCGAGCTCGTCGACTTCGTGGCCGCGCAGCTCAACGTGCACAAGCGCCCACGGGTCGTGCACTTCCTCGACGCCCTGCCCCGCAACGCCATGGGCAAGGTGCAGAAGAAGCGGCTCCAGGCCCCTATGCTGTAGGCCGGACGTTTCGGTGGGTGGTGGTTCGCGGTGGAGACGGGCAGGATTCTGCGGTTCGACGAGGTCCGGGGCTACGGCTTCATCGCGCCGAACGCAGGCGGCGAGGACGTCTTCGTGCACGCCAACGACTTCGGCGACCAGCGGCACCTGGTGCATCCCGGGATGCGGGTCGAGTACGAGGTCGAGGAGGGCGAGCGCGGGCTGAAGGTCGCCTCGGTGCGCATCCTCGACAGCCCGGCCCCCTCGCGCCGCGCCCCCGCCTCACCGTTCGCCTCGGCGCCGACCCCGCACGAGGACGACGGTCTGTGCGACGTCCTGTCCAGCCGCGAGTTCACCGCCGAGGTGACCGAGCTGCTCATCCAGCACGTGCCCTCGCTGACCGGCAGCCAGATCGCGCAGGCCCGCCAGCATCTCGTCCAGTTCGCTCGCAGCCATGGTTGGGTGGAATCGTGAAGGTGCAGTTCATCGGCGCCCCCGTTCCTTTGGTGGCCTGGTGAAGGCCCTGTTCATCGGCGGCTCCGTTCGTTTGGTGGTCTCGTGAAGGTCCTGTTCATCGGCGGCTCCGTTCGTTTGGTGGTCTCGTGAAGGTCCTGTTCATCGGCGGCTCCGGGATCATCAGCTCCGCCTGTTCCCGGCTGGCCGTTGAGCGCGGCATCGACCTGTATGTGCTCAACCGCGGCGAGTCGCACCTGCGCCCGCTGCCGGAGGCGGCGACGGTGCTGCGGGCCGACATCCGCGACGCCGGATCCGTGCGCGAGGCGATCGCCGGGCACGCGTTCGACGCCGTCGTCGACTGGGTGGCGTTCACCACCGAGCACGTCCACACCGACATCGAGCTGTTCCGCGGCCGCACCGGGCAGTATGTCTTCATCAGCTCGGCCTCGGCCTACCAGACCCCGCCGGCGCGGCTGCCCGTCGTCGAGTCCTCGCCGCTGCGCAACCCCTACTGGCAGTACAGCCGCGACAAGATCGCCTGCGAGGACCTCCTCGTGAAGGTGTACCGCGACGAGGGCTTCCCGGCGACCATCGTGCGCCCCTCGCACACCTACGACCGGACCCTCGTGCCGTTCGACGGCGGCTGGACGGTCCCGGCCCGCATGCGCGCCGGCAAGGAGATCGTGGTGCACGGCGACGGCACCTCGCTGTGGACGCTGACCCACCACGAGGACTTCGCCCGGGCGTTCGTGCCGCTGCTGGGCCACCCCCGCGCAATCGGCGACGTCTTCCAGATCACCGGCGACGACGTCCTGACGTGGAACCAGATCGCCGAGCACATGGCCGCCGCGCTCGGCACCACCGCGAAGATCGTCCACGTCCCGTCCGACGCGATCGCCGCCGCCGACCCCGAGTGGGGCGCCGGCCTGCTCGGCGACAAGGCCCACTCGATGGTCTTCGACAACACCAAGGTGAAGGCCCTCGTCCCGGAGTACGTCGCCACCATCCCGTTCCACCGCGGCGCCCGCGAGATCGTCGCCTGGTTCGACGAGGACCCGTCCCGCCAGATCATCGACGAGCGCCTCGACAAGGTCATGGACGACCTCGTCGCCCGCTACCGGCCGGCCTGAGCCCGTCATGTCCAAGGCGCACCTGCAGCGATACCTGCAACTCGGCCGCGACAACCTGGTGTGGAAGCTGGAGGGCCTGTCGGAGTACGACATCCGCCGCCCTTTGGTCCCGACCGGCACCAACCTGCTCGGCCTGGTCAAGCACGTCGCCTCGGTCGAGGCCGGCTACTTCGGCGCCACGTTCGGCCGCCCGTTCCCGGAGCCGCTGCCGTGGATCGACGATGACGCCGAGGCCAACGCCGACATGTGGGCGACCCCGGACCAGTCCCGCGAGGACATCGTCGGCCTGTACCGGCGCGTCTGGTCCCACTCGGACGCCACGATCGAGGCGCTGGACCTCGACGCCCCCGGCCGCGTCCCGTGGTGGCGCCCGGAAACGGCCGACGTGACGCTGCACCAGATCCTGATCCACATGATCGCCGAGACCGACCGCCACGGCGGCCACGCCGACATCGTCCGCGAACTCATCGACGGCGCGACGGGCTGGCGCCCCGACCGCTCCAACGTCCTCCCCATCGCCCCCGACCACCTCGCCCGCCTGGAACAGGCCGCCCGCGACGCTGGGTGACGCTCGCTCACGGTCCGCGTTCGGCGCAGAGATCGATTTTTCGGGTGCGTGTAGGGTCAAGCAGGAAGGGGGGCGCCGCGACCCGGGTCCCCTCGTCCCACGGCTCCGGCAGCCCCGACGCCCCCAGTCGCAATGAAGGCCGAGGCGCGAACGTTCTTGCTTGACCCCAGTTCTCAGATGATGAGCGACTTGCTTGACCTCAGTTCTCAAATCCCGACGCGTGCGCGGATGACGGCGACGAGCGACTTGCGTGACCCCAGTTCTCAAATCCCGACGCGAGCTCGGATGACGGCGATGAGCGACTCCTGCACCGCCTCCAGCGACCGGTCGGGCTCGAACACCAGCCAGTCCACGGCCACGACGAGACACACCCCGAACAACGCGGCGGCGGCCATCCGCACGTCGAGCTCGCGGTCGAAGTACCCTTCCTCGACCCCGCGCCCCAGCACCTCGGCGATGACCCCGACCGCCTCCCCGCGCAGCAGCTGCAGCGTCTGGTGCCACTCCCGGTTGGTGCGCCACATCTCGGACAGCAGCAGCTGGGCGAACGAGCGGTGCCGCTGGATGTACGCCAGCTCCGCCCGGATCAGCCCCACCGCCTGCTCCGGCGGCGTGCCCGCGCCGGCCACCGCGGCCCGGAAGTCGGCCGTGAGCAGGCCGACGCCGTGCCGCAGCAGCGCCTCGAAGAGCGCGTTCTTCGACGGGAAGTTGTAGTACACGGTGCCCTTCGCCACCCCGGCCGCGACCGCGATGTCGTCGACGGTCGTGGCGGAGAAGCCGTGCTCGGCGATCAGCTCCATCGCGGCGTCGTAGAGCCGCTGCTTGGTGTCGTCGCGGCGGCGAGTGCGGCCGTCCGCCGCCGCACCCCGCGGGCCGTGACTTTCCGGCGCGGCGCCCCGCGGGTCGCGACCCTCCGGCACGGCGCCCGGCGCGGCGGACTCGCCGGCCACAGCGCCCCGGCGGCGGGAGCCGCCTGCCGCACCGCCCTGCGACGCAGGGTCGCCTGCTGCAGCGCCCGGCGTGGCGGGGCCGTCGGGCACGACGCCTCGGCGAGTGGGGCCGTCGGGCACAGCGCCTCGGCGGGTGGAACCGTCGGGCACGACGCCCGGCCGGGCGGAGCCGTCGGGCGCGACGCCTCGGCGAGTGGGGCCGTCGGGCACGGCGCGCCCTCCAATCACATGACCAGGTCCGGGTGCAGCTTCGACGGGGTCAGCCGGCGCCCCCGCCACGCGGCGAGCGTCGTCAACGCGAACGCCGCAGCGGCGAAGCCCGCGAGCACGAGCACCCCGGTCAGCACCGTACCGCCCGGGCCGCCGTTGACGAGGTGCCGCAGGCCCGACACGACGTACGTCATCGGCAGGAACGGGTGGACCGCCTGCAGGAACGCGGGCGTCGTCTCGATCGGGTACGTCCCGCCCGACGACGTCAGCTGCAGCATCAGCACCGCCAGGGCCACGAGCCGGCCCGCGGGGCCCAGCCGGGCACCGAACCACTGCACCAGCGCGGTGAACGCGACCGCGGTCAGGCACAGGTACCCGAACATGCCCCACGGATGCGCCGGGCGCAGGCCCAGCGCGAAGCGCACCACCAGGAACAGCGCCGCCGCCTGCACGACGCCGATGAGCAGCGCCGGCAGCCAGCCGGCGAGGGCGGCCCGGTGCGGGCGGGCGCCGGAGACGAGGTGGCGGCGGGTCAGCGGGCGCAGCACCATGTAGCTGATCATCGCGCCGACCCACAGCGCCAGGCCGAGGAAGTACGGCGCGAAACCGGCCCCGTACGTCGCCGCCGGGTGCTGCGTGTCGCGCTGCAACGCCACCGGGTCGCCGAGGACGCCGGCCCGCTCGGCGCGCGTGTCCGGGTCGTACCCGGGAATCTTCGACGGCCCGTCCGCCAGCCCGTCGGCCAGGCGCGTGGCCCCGTCGCCCAGGTCGGCGAGGCCGGCCGCGAGCCGGTGCCCGCCGTCGGCGAGCGTGCCGAGGCCGGCGTCGAGCTGCCGGGCGCCGGTCGAGAGCCGGTACAGCCCGCCGTTGAGGTCGCGGGCGCCGCTCACCGCCGAGCCGGTCCCGGTGTGCAGCTTCTCGGCCCCGCCGGCCAGCCGGTCGAGCCCGGTGGCGAGGGCGTCGACCTGTGCCCGCGCGGCGGCGACGTCGTCGGCCAGGTGCGGGGCGGCCTGCGCCACCTGCCGGGCCGTCCTGGCGACGGCGGCCATCTGGTCGCGCAGCGCGTCGAGGTCGCCGGTGTCGAGGCGGGCCTGCAGCTCCTGCGCCGCCTCGGCGGCCGACAGCGCCGCCTTGTACTCGGCGCTGGAGGTGATGTCCGGGTACCGCTCCCCCAGCGCCACCAGGTCCGCGTGCGCCTGCGCGGCCTTGCGGGCCAGGGCCGGCAGCGCGTCGAGGTGCTGCACGATGAGGTCGGCCCCGTCGGCGATGGCGTTCGCGGACTCGGCGATGAGCTCGGCGTTGTCGCGCAGCGCCGGCTCGACCTTGTCGGCGGCGGCGTCGACCTTCCCGGCGAGCAGCCGCCCGCCGGCCGCGGCCTGCGCGGTGCCGTCGGCGAGCTGCGCGGCGCCGGCGTCGAGGGCGACGAGCCCGTCGTACAGCTGCTTCGACCCGGCCGTCGCCTGCGCGAGCCCCTGGTCGAGCCGGCCGGCTCCGGACTGGGCCCGGTCCGCCCCGTCGGCGAGGTCGCCGGCTCCGCCCCGCGCGTCGGCGGCGCCGGACGCGAGCTGCGAGGCGCCGTCGGCGGCCCGCTGCGTCTGCGACTTGAGGTCGGTGAACCCGATGAGCATGCGGTCGAAGTACTGCCGCGCCGCCGTCCCGGAAGCGCCGGCCCGCACCTCGCTGAACACGCTGCGGGACAGCTGCCCCGACAGGTAGTTGGTGGCGTCGTCGTTGACGACGAGCAGCCGCCCCCGCTCGGGCGCCGCGGCCGGGTCGGGCGGCGTGACCAGCGACGCCGAGAAGTCCGCGGGGATCTGGAAGACGAGCTGGTACCGCCCGTCCTCGAGCCCCTTGCGGGCCTGCTCCGCGGTGGCCGGCTGCCACCCGAACACGTCGCGCCGCTGCAGCTCGTCGGCGAGGTCCTTCCCGGCGTTGAGCGTGCTGCCGTCGGCGGCGCGGGCGGGCTTGTCGGCGTTGACGATGGCGACAGGGATGTGGCGCATGTTGCCGTACGGGTCCCAGAACGCCCACAGGTACAGCGCCCCATAAAGCAGCGGGATGAGGGCCAGCACGACGAGCGCCGCGACGGTGATCGGCGCCCGGAAGAACCGCCGCAGCTCGAAGAGGTTCACGCCGCCACCTCCTCGCGCGCGGTGACGACCACGGCCGCCCCGCTCTCCCGCAGCGCCGCGACGAGGGTCTCGCGCTCCACTTCGGACAGTCCACTGTCGACGTCGTCGGCGAAGATGATGCCGGGCTCGTTGACCCGCGCCAGCGCCAGGCACAGCAGCTGCGCCCCCAGCGGGTCGAGGTCCCTGCCGAGGGTTTCGGGCTTCAGGTGTACTCCCTGAAGCCGCTCGAGCGCCTGCCGCCGACGCTTGGGAGGCGACCAGGACGCGCGCCCGAGCAGCACGAGCCGCTCCTCGACGTGCTCGACCACGCTGAGCCCCGGCTCGGGCGCGTTGACCCCGGCCACGTAGCCGAGCGCCCCCTTCGCCGTACGCCGGACGGTCCCCTCGCTGGTCCTGAAGTGCCCGGCGAGGGCGAGCAGCAGCGACGTACGCCCACTGCCGCTCGCCCCCGACAACGTCACGAACTCCCCGGGCTCCACGACCAGGTCGACGTCCCGGAACACCCACCCGCGCCGCGTGCGGGCCCCGAGCCCCTCGGCGACGAGCACCTCATCGGCCACGACAGCCTCCCAAGTTTGAACTGACCAGTCAGTCTAAAAACATCGCACGGCGCGACCGCTATTCCAGAACCCGCTTTGTGTCCGGCCTCACGCCCCGGCGCGCGTGGCCGCGGCCTCGACGACAACGGCCAGATGCCCGGTGACCCGGTGTATTTCCGCTTGCCGCACGGTGCTCTACTGAAGGTGGACCTTGCAACGCGGCCGGATGAGAGGCGTCAGGGTCCCGGGTTCAGGGAGGTGCCGGGGATCGCCCCGGATGCGGCTGATCGCTCCCCGTTCATACGGTGGTGCTCAGCCGGGTACAGCCAGGAGGTGCCAGATGCCAAACGTATTGGCGGCGGCGCGCGCCGAGGCGCTGTTCGTCTCGAGTGTGCAGTCATCGGAGACCCCAGAGGCCGCCGCGGTTCGCCGCGCGGTGGCCGAGACGTTCGCCCGCCTGGGCCCGCGCGGCTGCGCCGCGTGCGTGGCCGGCGAGTTCGGCGACCACCCCGAGGTGGCGGTCGCGCGCATGCGCTGGGCGATCGCGACGGTGAACGCGGTGTACTCCAGGCGCCGCGCCATGGCCGCGCCCCGCACCGCGTGCGCCGCCCACTCATAGGACTTGTCTCATATAGGACCTGTCATATAGTGTCGTACGCGTGTCCCTGCGCCACGCGATCCTCGGGTTTCTCGCGCTGCGCCCGCTGACCGGGTACGACCTCAAGAAGTACTTCGACGCGAGCGTCCAGCACTTCTGGAGCGCCGATCAGGCGCAGATCTACCGCACCCTCAACCAGCTGCACCGCGACGGCCTCGCCGAGGTGGTGGCCGTCGCCCAGGACGGCCGGCCGGATCGCAAGGAGCACCACATCACCGCGGCCGGCCGGGGTGAGCTCGACGCGTGGCTCGCCGCGCCGGACGAGCCGCCGCCCGTGCACGAGCCGTTCCTGCTCAAGCTCTTCTTCGCCGGCCGGCTGCCCGCCGCCGGTCGGGCCGCGCTGCTCGACGCCCGGATCGCGGCCGCCGCCGAGCGGCTCGAGGTGCTGCGGGCGATCGCCGGCCAGAGCGTCGCCGCGCTGCAGGGGCCGGACGCCGCGGACCGGGTGATGGCCGCCGCGACCCTCGAGAACGGCATCCGGCACGTCGCGGCCGAGCTCGACTGGCTGCGCGACCTGCGCGCCGACCTCGAGGGGCCGTCCCCGGCCGCCGAACGCCTCAGCCGGCGCCTGGCCCGCCTCGCCGAGGACGGGCCCCGTGATCTTCCCGAAGGAGCGTCGTGACCGACACCCGCTCGGGCTGGACGGCCTCGGCGGCCGCCGCCGGACTCGCCGGCGTCGCCGCGTTCCAGGTGGCCCTCGCGCTCGGCGCCCCGCTGGGCCACGCCGCGTGGGGCGGCGCGTACACCGTGCTGCCCGCCGGCCTGCGCGCCGGCAGCGCCGCGTCGGCCCTGTTCATGGCGGGCGCCGCGCTGACGCTGTTCACGTACGGCCGGCGCGCCCGGCCGGCGCCGCCCGCGCACCGGTGGGCCGCCCGCGTGCTCGGCGTGCTGCTCGCGCTGAGCGCGCTGGCGAACTTCGCCTCGCCGAGCCGCTGGGAGAACTACCTGATGGGCCCGATCGCGCTGGCCCTGTCGGTGCTGTGCCTGGTCGCCACGGCGGGCCCGCGCACCGGCCGGCTAACGCCGGAAGTCGTCGACCAGGGCCAGCAGCGCGCGTAGCGCGGCGCTCGGCGTGCGCGCCGCGGCCGTCGCCACCCCTGGCCCGCGCATCGGCCGGCTAACGCCGGAAGTCGTCGACCAGGGCCAGCAGCGCGCGTAGCGCGGCGCTCGGCGTGCGCGCCGCGGCCGTGGCCACCGCGAAGGTCCAGCGCAGCCGCGCCTCGACCGGCAGGACCCGCAGCCCGGGCTCGTCCGGCACCGAGAACCGTGGGATGAGGGCCACCCCGAGGCCTTCCCGCACGTACTCGCGCACGGTCGCGATGTCGGCCACCTCCAGCGCCACCCGCCGGCGCAGCCCGGCGGCGGCGAAGCCGCGGTCGACCTCGGTGCGGTTGCCGTACCCGGGCGGGGAGTCCACGAACGGCTCATCGGCCAGGTCCGCCAGCGTCAGCCGGTCGCGCGTTGCCAGCGGATGGGCGGCCGGCAGTACCGCGACGATCGGCTCGGCCGCCAGGGTGCGCACCGACAGTCCGGCCGGCGCGCGCCCCGACAGCGACAGGAACGCCACGTCGAGGCCGCCGTCGAGCAGGTCGGCGGCGAGCCCGGCCGAGCCGGTCGGGGCCGCGCGCAGGCGCAGGTCGACCGCCGGGTGCTCGGCCCGGAACCGGCCCAGCAGCCCGGGCAGGTCGACGAAGCCGACCGAGATCAGGGTGCCGATGCGCAGCGTGCCGCGCAGGCCGCCGCGCACCTCGGCCACGGCGTCGCGGGCGGCCTGGGCGGCGTCGATCGTGGCCCGCGCGGCCGGGAGCAGGGCGGCGCCGGCATCCGTCAGGTCCACCCGCTGCGAGCTGCGCTCGAACAGGCTCGCGCCGAGCTCGCGCTCCAGGGCGCGCACGGCCGCGGACACCCCGGACTGCACGACGCGCAGGCGCTGCGCCGCTCTCGTGAAGTTTCGCTCCTCGGCGACCGTCACGAAGTACACCAGATGCCGCAGCTCCACAGGGGGCATCATCGCATTTCGTGATGGTCATCAACACAAACATTCGTTGTCGGTGCTGATGCCGGCGGGGCAATCTCGCATGATGACCACTGTGATGTCCCGCCCGGCGGCGCCGGGGCCCGTCCGCGACCGCCGCCTCAGCCATGAGCAGGGCTTCTGGGCGATCGCGCTCGCGTTCGCCGTGTCGCTGGCGTTCACCGTGGTGCCGACGCCGCTGTGGGCGCTGTACCAGCGCCACGACGGCTACTCGACGATCGCCGTGACGATCGCGTTCGCGGCGTACGCGTTCGGCGTCATCGCGAGCCTCTTCCTCGCCGGGCACGTCTCGGACTGGCTGGGCCGCCGCCGCGTGCTGCTGCCGGCGGTCCTGCTCGAGGCCGTCGCGGCGACGCTGTTCCTGACCTCGACCGGCCTCGGCGTCGTGATCGTCGCCCGGGTCCTGTCGGGCCTGGGCATCGGCATGATCACCGCGACGGCCACGGCCCACCTGTCGGAGCTGCACGCCGCCGCCCGCCCCGGCGCCGGCCGCACCCGCGGCGACCTGGTCGCGACGGTGGCGAACCTGGGCGGCTTCGCGATCGGCCCGGTGACGTCGGGCCTGCTGGCCCAGTACGTCTCCGGCCCGCTGCACACGCCGTATCTGGTCTTCCTGGCACTGCTGCTCCTCGCCGCGCTGGCGGTGGCGGTGGTACCGGAAACCGTCACCCCGCAGCCGCGCCGCTACCGCCCGCAGCGGGTCAACGTCCCGCCCGCCGCCCGCCCGCGCTACTTCGCCGCGGCCACCGGCGCGTTCGCGTCGCTGTCGGTGCTGGGCCTGTTCACCTCCCTGGCGCCGGCCTTCGTCGCCGGCACGCTGCACCACCCGTCGCGCGCGCTGGCCGGGGCGGTGGCGTCGATGGTGTTCGGCAGCGGCGCGCTGGCTCAGGTACTGCTGCGCCGCCGCACCACCCGCACCCAGCTCGCCGCCGGCCTGGCCCTGGTCGTGCTCGGCCTGGTGACGCTGACGGCCGCGGTGTGGGCGGAGTCGCTCCCGGCGTTCCTGGCCGGCGGCGTGGTGGCCGGCGGCGGCGCGGGCGCGCTGCTCAAGGGCGCGATCTCCACCGTCGTCGACCTGGCCCCGCCCGCCGTGCGCGGCGAGGCCCTGGCCGGGCTGTTCCTCGGCGGGTACCTCGGCCTGGCCGTCCCGGTCCTCGGCCTGGGCGTGCTCACGCAGACGGTGAGCGCTCCGGTCGCGCTGCTCGGCTTCGCCGCCGCGATCATCGCCCTGTCCGCGGCCGTCAGCCGCCCCCTGCTGCGGCCTTGACTTTCGCGCGGCCGCCTTGCCGGGTTGGTCAGGCCGTGACGTGAGGCAGCCGCGCCCCGGCGGCGCCGCGGGACTGCTGCACCTTCTGCGCAAGGGCCTTCACGGCCGGGCTGATGCCGTTGGCGATCTCGGAGGCGGCCAGGCTCGCCAGCTGGTCGAGGTGCTCGCGCAGGCAGGTCACGGCCCGCCGCTCGAACGAGGCCCCGGAGTCGGCCTTCAGCGCCGCAAGGGTGTCGGCGTCGACGAGCCCCGGCATATTGTGCCCCTTGTGCGGGCTGTCGGAGGGCAGCCCGGCCCGGTCGGAGAGGGCGCGCAACTGGGGCAGCTCGCCGTCGTAGACCCCGCGGAGGTCCCCGGCGACGGCGACGAGGGCCGGGTCGGCGGCCCGCTCGCGTACGAGGTCGAGGACGGGCAGCAGCTGCTCGTCCATCGGGATCATGAGCTCGACCCAGGCCATGTCGGTACCCCCGAAGTCGGTCGCGGCGACGGGGTTCGGCTTGGCGGGCGCGCTCGAGTCGGCGGCGGGACCGGCACATCCACCGGTCGCGAGCAGGACAGCGGCGAGCAACAACGGCAACGGCCTCATGGCGGTGGGGCCTTTCCGGGTAAGTCGTGCATTCCGTGTGGCGTTCCTGGTCCAGGCGGCCCGACGTAGCCGGCGGTCACCAGCCCGGCCCGGCTGTCGTCGAAGGTGACCCCCGACCGGATGCCCGCCGTCGCCAAGCCCGCGGCGGCCCGAGGCGCCCAGAGCCCCATTGGACCGCCGCGGCCCGGCGGCGGCGACCCCAACCCGGTCACCGCCACGGACGGCTCGCGCCCGGCCGGCGTGCGCATGCGCGTGTCCCCGCCCGGAGACACCGCGTCGCTCAGGGCAGCCCCCGCCTGGATGACCGACCCGAACAACCCTTGTCCCGCAAACGCACAACCCCGGCCTGGCGACCCAGTCAGCCCCCGTCGAGCCCGCTGGCCCGCTGTGCTGGCCGCCCGGAAAGCGCACTCCGCCGGCACCCGACCCATTGGAGAGCGCTCTCCATATGCACAAAGTCTCCCGCCCGCCCGCGCCCGTGTCAACCACCCATCGATCATGGGAGAGCGCTCTCCCCCACCTCGCGCCGCGTGCCGCCACAGCGTCGCGGCGCGCGACCCCTGCGCCCCTTTCGGACCCGAACGCCCGCGGCGCCGGCCGCACCGTGAGAGCCGACGCCGCCGGCGAGCGCGGCGCCGGACGCGGCCGGCAGAGGCGATCCCGGCCGCGACGGCGCGCGCCCGGCGGAGGCGATCCCGGCCGCGACGGCGCGCGCCCGGCGGAGGCGATCCCGGCCGCGACGGCGCGCGCCCGGCGGAGGCGATCCCGGCCGCGACGGCGCGCGCCCGGCGGAGGCGATCCCGGCCGCGACGGCGCGCGGCCGGCGCAAGGGCCGTTTTTCGCATAGGGCCCTACGGCCACAATCGCCATCCCGGCATCCCCAGCGGCCGAACCGGCGCGGCACAGATGGCCGAGGCCCGGCCACGCCGCGCACCCTGGGCCCCGCCACGCCGCGCACGCACGCCGCGCGGCCCAAAGCCCGGCCACGCCGCACACCCTGGGCCCCGCCACGCCACGCCGCGCACGCACGCCGCGCGGCCCAAAGCCCGGCCACGCCGCACACCCTGGGCCCCGCCACGCCGCACGGCCCAAAGCCCGGCCAGGCCGCGCACGCACGGACGCCGGGCGCGCCAGGGCTCGCGACGCCGCAAGCCCAGAGCAGGGACGCCGCAACCCTCAGGGCACGCGACGCCGCAAGCCTCAGGACGCGGCCACCTCGCGCAACGCATGTTCAGCGATCGCAGCCATCTCCGCCGTCCCGCCCGCGTCCGCCGCCAGCGCCGCACCGATGTTCAGCGCCCACCCCCGCCCCCGCCGCCACGTGTCCTCGTCGACGCGCGCCCCGAGCGCCGCCCGGTACGCGGCCCGCGCCCGCCCGTCGAACACCAGCCACGCCGCGGCCAGATCGGTGGCCGGGTCCCCCGCCGTGAGGTCCCCGAAGTCCAGCACCGCCGCCAGCCGCCCGTCGTCGAACGCCAGCAGGTTCCCGGGATGCGGGTCCCCATGCACCCAGACCGGCGGGCCGGCCCAGCCGGGCACCGCGACCAGCTCGTCCCACAGCGCCCGCAGCCCGAGCGGCACGCGGCCCGTGGCGAAGCGCTCCGCCATCGCCGCCGAGCGGGTCGAGAGGGCGACGCCGCGGACCGGGTTCGACGGGGCGTCCGCGGGGGCGGGGACGTGCAGCGCGTTGTGGAATGCGGCCAGCTCGGTCGCGAACGTGGCGCGCGAGGCGACGTCGAGCGACGACACGGGCGTCCCGGGCAGCCACGGCGTCACGCTCCACGGCCATGGGAAGTCCTCCGACGGGGTGCCCACCCGCAGCGGGGCCGGCACCGCCGCCGGGAGCGACCGGGACAGCGAGGGCAGCCAGCGCTGCTCGTGGACGATCAGGTCGGCGGCGACCTCGCGGCGCGGCAGGCGCACCGCCAGGTCGTCGCCGAGGCGGTAGATGACGTTGTCCCAGCCGCTGGCGACCAGGGTCAGGTCGCCGTCGAGGTCCGGGTGCTGGGTGCGAAGCAGGTGCCGCGCCAGGGCGGCGTCGATGAAGATGTCCGCGTTCACCCGGGCAGCATGCCAAAGGCGTGGCCGGCGAGGGTTCCGCTTATTTCTCCTCTCAGCCTACAGGACCCGAAAAAAGTCGATCTTGCGAAACTACCCGCCGTGACCGCGTCCCTACGCGGACTGGCGGATGACGAGTTTCGGGTCGAAGATGACCGACTCCACGCGCAGGGCGGGGTCGTCGATGCGGGCCAGGACCAGGCGGGTGGCCTCGGCGGCCATGTCCTCCAGCGGGTGGCGGACCGTGGTCAGCTGCGGGCGGGCGTCCAGGGCGGCGCTGCTGTCGTCGAAGCCGATCACCGCGACGTCCTCGGGGACCCGCAGGTCCCGCGTGCGCAGGGTCATCAGGGCGCCCAGGGCCATGAGGTCGTTGGCGACGAAGACGCCGTCGAGGTCGGGGTGGCGGGTCATGAGCTCGAGCATCGCGGTCTCGCCGGACTCGTACGTGAAGCCGCCCTCCACCGTCGGGAACCACGCGTGGCCGTGGCGGGCCAGGGCCTGGCGGAAGCCCGTCAGGCGGTCCTGCGAAGCCGGCACGTGCGCGGGGCCCGTGATCATGCCCAGGCGGGCGCAGCCGCGCTCCAGCAGGCGCTCGGCGGCCAGGGCGCCGCCGGCGTCGTTGGCCAGGTCGACGTACGAGATGGGCACCGGCTGTGCGGGGCGGCCGACCAGGGCGGCGGCGATGCCGGCGTCGCACAGCTGCTGCGGGAGCGTGTCGTCCGGGTGCAGCGACAGGACCACGGCGCCGTCGGCCTGGCCCTGGCCGAGGTCGCCGACGAGGCGGGTGCGGGCCTCCTGGGTGCCGACGATCTGCAGGGCCAGCTGGATGCCCTTCGGGCGCAGCTCGCTCATGACGCCGCCGACGATGCGGCCGAAGAACGGGTCGGCGAAGAAGCGGCGCATGAACGGGTCGTCGTCGTGGGACACGGCGTCGGAGACGACCAGCGCGACCGTGCCGCTGCGCCGGGTGACGAGCGAGCGGGCGGCCCGGTTCGGGACGTAGCCGGTGGCGTCGACGGCCTGCCACACGATCTCGTGCAGCTTCGGGTCGACGTTGCGCACGCCGTTGATGACCCGCGACACGGTGGCCCGGGACACGCCCGCGGCCTCCGCGACGTCCTCCAGGGTCGGTCGCCGTTTTTCGCTCATCACGCGCTTTTATAGCACGACATCGGAAAGCGCTCTCCGAGCGTGAGCCCGGAGAGCGCTTTCAGCAAACAACAACCGCAGAACCGTTATGACCGGTAGACGCCGAACTCCCAGAGCGAGTATCCGTACGTGGTCGCGCGGACCTGGCCGTTCATCCGCACGTACCGCGCGTTGCCGCTGACGTTGATGTCGTCGAACCCGCCTTCGCCGGCCGTGGTCGAGTAGATCGTCGTCCAGTTGGCATTGTCGTCGGAAACCTGGATCTGGTAGCTCTTCGCGTACGCGGCCTCCCAGGCGAGGAACACCTTGTTGAAGGTCTGCTTGCTGCCGAGGTCCACCGTGCACCAGGCGGTGTCGACCCACTCACTGGCCCAGCGGGTGCCGTAGTTGCCGTCCGTGGCGTACGAGGGCAGCTGCGGGCCGTTGGTGCCGGTGGGCTGGTAGCTGGAGGCCGTCACCGTCTTGTTCAGCGCGATGTTCGTGCCCGGGATCGACGGCGCCACGACCTTGAAGGAGCGGGTCTCGATGCCGACGTTGCCCTGGCCGTCGAACGCGTACACGTAGATCTTCCACACGCCCAGCGTCTCCGGCGCGGTCACCGTGAACGTGCTGCCGTTCTGCGTGAAGTTCACGTTGCGGAAGCCGGTGCCGCCGCTGATGTACTTGTCGCTGGCCATCATGTTGTAGCGGATCGTGTCGCCGTTGGGGTCGGTCGCGGCGACGTTCACCGTGAACTGGCTGCCCGCCGGCACCGCGGTCTGGTTGCTGACCGTCATCGCGGTGATCTGCGGCGCGGTGTTGGGAAGCGGCGAGCCGGAGTACGCCTGCTTCAGCGCACCGTAGCCCAGCCGGCGCCAGCCGCCGCCGTAGGTGTTGAGCCACACGCCGCCGAAGTCGTTCTCCAGGCCGTAGTGGAACTCGGTGGCGCCGAGGGCCACGCCCGGGTGGGACTTGATGGCGTTCCAGCTGGCGGTGTACCCGTCGCGCTTCTGCAGGTCGGTCGGCTCGTTCGGCACGCCGTTGACGTCGTTGGGGACCTCCCACTCGCCGGACGGGCCGGCCTCGGTGACGACGTACGGCTTGGTGTACCCGCCGTTGATCCAGTCCTGCTTGACGTTGCCGATCGCGCCGTAGGAGTTCACGGCCAGCAGGTCCAGGTGCGGCGAGTAGTTCTTGTAGTAGGGCCACGCGCCGGTGTAGGCGTCGGTCGAGGTGACCGGGTGGTTCGGGTCGGCGGCGTGGATGGCCACGGCGAGCTCGTCGACGTACTTGGCGTACGCCACCCGGCGCGCCTCGACGTCGGCGGCGGACAGGCCGTGGTCCTGCATGGTGAGGATGACCTCGTTGCCGACGTCCCACATGAGCACGCCCGAGTAGTTCTTGAGGGCGTTGACCCGGTTGACGATCTCGGTCTTGGTGTTGTTCTTGTACGTGGTGTCGTTGACGTAGTCGGCGCCCTGGTTGAGCCAGTGCCCGACGATCACCTTGATGCCCTGCTGCGCGGCCCGGTTGAGCAGCTCCGGGGTCTGCGCGTCGTCGACGCCCCAGGTGCGCACCGTGTTGACGCCCATGTTGTGCAGGTCGCGCATGTACCCGTCGGCGGCGCCCTGCGGCGGGCCGTAGGTCAGGCCGCGGACCTCCCACGGCTGGCCGCCGACCTGCAGCTGCCAGTTGCCCTGGCTGCCGGTCACCTTGACCACGCTCGGGCCGGCCGGGGTGGCCGGGTCGGTCATCGCCGCCGGCGCGGTGCCGGTCGCCTTCGACACCGTCACCGAGTCGACGGAGAGGATGCCGCCGGAGGTGGTGTTGGGCGTCGGGGTGGTGAAGCCGGCGACCGCGTTGGGCAGCGAGCCGCCGATGGACAGGTCGAAGCGCAGGTAGAAGCCGTGGTGCACGGCGGCGTTCCACGCGGTCACGCCGACCTGGCTCTCCCGCACGACCCAGGACTGCTTGCCGTCGAGGTAGAAGCGGATCTCCTCGTCGGTCTTCGTCCGGTCGATCACCTGGGTGTACTCGTGGTAGCCGGTCTGGCAGCCGGTGCAGCTGGCCAGCCCGGAGCTGCGGCCGTTGTACTCCCCGCAGGGCCCGTCCGGCGCGGTGCCGCAGTGCAGGGTCTGCGACAGCTGGCTGCGGCCGTTGACGTCGGTCATGATGTCGGTCTCGCCGACGCCCGGCCAGTTGTTGAAGTTGCCGCGGTACGCCGCGCCCGTGGCCCGGAAGCCCGGCCAGTAGCCGGCGCCGTTGGCGACGTCGGGCTGCTTGACCAGCGCGGTGAACTTCACCTGCTCGCCCGCGTTGGCCTGGAAGTCGGTGCGCTGGGTCTCCAGGCGGCCCGAGGTCCAGTTGCCGGCCCCGTCGCGGATGGCCTTGATGTTGAGCTTGCCGGCCCCGTCGAGGTACACGTTGGCCGTGCTGTTGCTGGCGGTCTCCACCTCACCGGTGCCCCAGTTGGCCGCCCCGCCCGGGAACTGCGTGCCGGTGCGCATGAGCCAGTTCGTCGCCGAGGGCGACGTGTTGGCGGCGCCGTCGAAGGTGTCCTGCCAGACCGTGGTCCAGCCGGGGTCCGGCGTCGGTGACGTCGACGTGCTCGGGGTCGAGCTCGGCGAGGTCGGCGGGGTGGTGCCGCCGCCGGTGTACACCTTGAACTCGAACAGCGAGTAGCCGTACCCGCCCGGGCGCGCGGTGCCGTACATGCGCACGTAGCGGCCGCTGCCGGTCACCGGGATGGTCTGCGTGCCGCCGGTGCCGGTGCTGGTGGAGTACACGTCGGTCCACGCGGTGCCGTTGGCCGACGTCTGGATCTGGAACGCCTTGCCGTAGGCGGCCTCCCACTGCAGGACCACCTGGCAGATCGACTGGGTCGAGCCGAGGTCGACCTGGATCCACTGCGGGTCGCTGAACTGGCTGCTCCAGCGGGTGTTGGCGTCGCCGTCGAACGCGTACTGCGCGGCGGTGCCGGCGCCCTCCTGCGAGGAGGCGCTGGAGGGCTTGCCCTGCGCGACGTTGTTCGCGGTGTTGCAGGCGCCCGCGCTCGGGTTGGTGCCGGTGAACGAGCCGTACACCTTGAACTCGTACAGCGAGTAGCCGTAGCCGCTGCCGCGGGCGGTGCCGTACATGCGCACGTACCGGCCGCTGCCGGTGACGCTCAGCGTCTGGTTGCCGCCGGCGCCGGTCGTGGTCGAGTAGATGTTCGTCCAGTTCTGGTCGTCGGCCGAGGTCTGGATCTGGAAGGCCTTGCCGTAGGCGCCCTCCCACTGCAGCGTGACCTGGCTGATCGTGGCGGTCGCGCCGAGGTCGATGCGGATCCACTGCGGGTCGCTCCACTGGCTGCCCCAGCGGGTCCCGTCGTTGCCGTCGTTGACGTAGCTGGCGGCCAGGTCGTCGGACTGCACCGAGGAGGCGGTGACGGGTTTGCCTTGGGAGATGAGGCTGTCGGCGGCGCGCGCGAACGGCGCGACCACGACAGCGACGGCGGCGACGACGGCGACCACTAGGGCGATGCGCCATCGCGAGCTGAGCAGTTTCCGCCAGCCCGATCCGATTGCTCTGGGGCTGGACGTGTGCGCCGGATGCACGAGGGGCTCCTTGCTGCAGGGGTGTGGGAGAGCGCGGACGGCGGTTTGGAGAGCGCTCTCCAGTGGTTCGCAGTGTTGCCCCGCGGTTTCGGCCGTGTCAAGTGTCCTCGATACCGTCCCAACCCCATTTCATCCGGTACGCCGGGATTCGCCCCGCCACCGACCTTGACACCCGGCCACGGCACGTCGCAGTCTGGTCACGCGGCTTGGAGAGCGCTCTCCAAGCCTTCCCTCACAGTGACGACTTCGACACGGGGTGATACGTGTGAGCACGACGGCGGTGCAGGCCACGCAGGGCCGGCTGACCTTCCCCTCGGACTTCTGGTGGGGCGCGGCCACGGCGGCGTACCAGATCGAGGGCTCAGTGGCCGACGACGGCCGCACCCCGTCGATCTGGGACACCTTCGCGGCGCAGCCCGGCCGGATCGCCGGCGGCGATACGGGCGCGACGTCGACGGGGCATTATCTGCGGTACCGCGAAGACGTGAAGCTGATGGCCGAGCTGGGCCTGTCGGCCTACCGGTTCTCGGTCGCGTGGCCGCGGATCCGCGCGGCCGGCGGCGCCGGCTGGAACGAGCCCGGCCTGGACTTCTACGACCGCCTGGTCGACGAGCTGCTGGCCGCCGGCGTGCGCCCGGTGGCGACGCTGTACCACTGGGACCTCCCCCAGGAGCTCGAGGACACCGGCGGCTGGACGAACCGCGAGACGGCGCTGCGCTTCGGCGACTACGCGGCCGCCGTCGCCGCGCGCCTGGGCGACCGGGTGGCCATGTGGAACACGCTCAACGAGCCGTGGTGCTCGGCGTTCCTGGGGTACGGCACGGGCGGCCACGCGCCCGGCCGGCGCGGCCACGTGGGCGCGCTCACCGCCACCCACCACCTGCTGCTCGCCCACGGCCTGGGCGTCGCCGCCCTGCGCGCCGCCGGCGTGACCGGCACCGTGTCGGTGGCCCTCAACGCCGGCGCCGTCCGCCCGCTGACCCCGTCCCCCGCCGACGCCGACGCGGCCCGGCGCATCGACGGCCTGCTGAACCGCATCTTCTTCGACCCGATCCTGCGCGGGTCGTACCCCGCCGACACGATCGAGGACACGAAGGACCTGACCGACTGGCACTTCGTCCGCCCCGCCGACCTGCCGGTGATCTCGGCCCCGATCGACGCGGTGTGCGTAAACTACTACCAGCCGGACCTGGTCAGCGCGGCCCCCGACGGCCTGCTCGACCACAACACCCCGTACCCGACGGCCCAGTCCGTCCAGTTCCACCCCACGCCCGGCCCGGTGACGCACATGGGCTGGTCGATCGACCCGACGGGCCTGCGCGACCTGCTGCAGCGCATCCGCCGCGACTACGGCGACATCCCGGTGTACGTGACGGAGAACGGCGCCGCCTACGAGGACCGCGTCGGCCCCGACGGCGGCGTCGACGACCCGGAGCGCATCGACTATCTGCGCGCCCACCTGGCCGCGGTCCACGAGGCCATCGCATCCGGCGTGGACCTGCGCGGCTACTTCGTGTGGTCGCTGCTGGACAACTTCGAGTGGGCCTTCGGCTTCAGCCGCCGCTTCGGCCTGATCCACGTCGACTACGACACGCTGCAGCGCACGGTGAAGTCGAGCGGCCGCTGGTACTCCGAGGCCATCGCCCGCAACGGTCTCTAGGTGGCTGGTGTTAAACGGTGGTTGGCCGGTGCTGCCGGTCGGCCACCGTTGGTCCTTGGGGCTTGGTCTGTCGATGGTGTAACGGGCGGTTCTTGGCGTGGATCCGTTGGCGCGTAGGCGTTTGTGGCGGTCGGCCGGCATCAGTGAGTTGCTGTTGTGGTGTCGGTGGTGGTTCAGGCGGGTTTGAGGGTCCAGCCGCTGCGGGTGGTGTGGGTGAGGCTGAGGGTGGCGAGTCTGGCGAGGTTGGTTGCGGCGGCGAGGAGGTTGAAGTCGGCGGCGGTGCGTAGCAGGCCGCGCATGCGGGCGCGACGTCCGCCGTGGCGGTGGCGCATGAGGTGGGCGATCTTGCGTTCGACCTTGGGGCGGGTCGCGCGGTAATCGGCCTGCCAGTCGGGGTCCTGCTGGCGGGTGCGGGCGGCGGTGAGCCGGGCTTCGTGGTGGCCGATCGTGATGCTGCGGCCGGTTTTGGAGTCCGTGCATCCGGGCTGCAGGGGGCAGGTGGTGCAGGCCCGGCCGAAGTCGGCCCGGCCTGCGTGGCGGCCTTGGCCGCGGGCCGGCCGGATCCGGATGGTGGTGCCGTTGGGGCAGGTCACCGTGTTCGCGTTGAGATCGATGTCGAAGCGGTCTTTCGGGTACTTCCCAGCGGGTGCGCTCGGTGGCTGCACCTTCGTCATCGCGGTGATCGCGGCGGTGTCGAGGTGGTGCAGGACCTCACCGGCGCCGTAGGCGGCATCGCCGTAAACCGCTGCGGTGCCCTCGGCCGGGCTGGTGCCGGCCGGGCTGGTGAGGTCGGTGATGAGGCCGGCGACGGGTTCGGCGTCACCGGTGTTGCCGGGGGTGACCGCGGTCGCGGTGATGACCTCACTGTCGGGGTCGACGGCGATGTGGCCTTTGTAGCCGTCGAAGCCGCGGTGGTTGGTCTTGTGCCCGTGCCGGGCCTGCGGGTCGACGGTGGAGATGACCCGGTCCGGGGCGACCTTCCGAGCGATCCGCAGGGTGCCGTCGGGGCCGGTCTCCAGGTCCTGGCCCAGCACGGTGGCCAGCAGCCGGGTCGCCTCGCCGACCGGCGCCGGCAGGTCCTTGACCCCGTCGAGCGCGGCGAGCAGGGCGTAGCCGTCGCGGGCCCGGGAGTCCACGAGCGCCTCACGGGCGGCCGGGTCGTCCCAGTCGATGACCGGCTTGCCCGCCGCGGCGTACTCGTCGCCGCTGCCCAGCACCGCCCGCAGCCGGCCCGCCAGGCCGTTACCGGCGACGGTGAGCAGCCCGCGGATCGCCGAGCGGATCAGCGTGATCGTGTCCATCGTGGCGACCGCGTCATACAGGGGTGTGGAGTCCAGGACCCGCCGCCGGCCGACCAGACCAGCGGCCCGAGCGGCGGCCAACGCCACCTCGAAGATCCGGTCCGGCTGCCGGGAGCGGCGCAGCCGCTCGCGCATGTCGACCAGCACGGTATGGGCGAACCCGGCCCGGCCGCCGTCCCAGCCACCGACCCCGGCGGCGTAGCGCCACCGGGCGTCGAACGTGAACCGGTCCACCGCCTCGCGGTCGGACAGTCCTTCCAGGCGTTGCAGCACCATCACCGTGGCCACCACCGAGGGCGGTACCGACCGGCGGCCGACCGCGGCGAACAGGTCGGTGAACATGCTGTCCGGAAACAGCGTCTCGCGATGCTCGTGCAGGAACCCGAAGATCGAGTTGCCCGGGAGGGTCTCGCCGCAGAACCGGGTAACCGGGTCCAGCAAATCCAACTGCTGTGACGCCCTGCCTAACGCCATCCCAGCAAACTAGCCGAAATACATCGAAAACGATGGCCGCCACGCCGGTGCCGGCCATCGTTTAACACCAGTCACCTAGCGCTCGTCGAGGACGCGGCGCATCTTGCCGGCGGAGCGTTCCACCGCGCCCGGGGCGAGGACCTCGACGGCGATCGTCACGCCGATCGAGCTCTTCGCCGCGCGCCGCAGGGACGCGACCGCCGCCGCGGCGGACTCCGGTGAGGCGTCCGGGCGGCGCTCGGCGCGCACGGTCAGCACGTCGAGGCGGTCCTGGCGGGTCAGCACGCACTGGAAGTGGGGCGACAGCGCCGGCTCGCGCAGCAGCAGCTCCTCGAGCTGGGTCGGGAACACGTTCACGCCGCGCACGATCATCATGTCGTCGCTGCGGCCGGTGATCTTCTCCAGGCGGCGCATCGTGCGGGCGGTGCCGGGCAGCAGGCGGGTCAGGTCGCGGGTGCGGTACCGGATGACGGGCATCGCCTCCTTGGTCAGCGACGTGATCACCAGCTCGCCGCGCTCGCCGTCGGGCAGGACGGCGCCCGTGACCGGATCGACGATCTCCGGGTAGAAGTGGTCCTCCCAGATCGTGAGGCCGTCCTTCGTCTCGGCGCACTCGTTGGCCACGCCGGGCCCCATGACCTCCGACAGCCCGTACACGTCGACGGCGTGCATGTCGAGGCGCCGCTCGAGCTCGGCGCGCATGTCCTGCGTCCACGGCTCCGCGCCCAGGATGCCGACCTGCAGCGACGACGAGCGCGGGTCCAGCCCCTGGCGCTCCATCTCGTCGACGATCGCCAGCAGGTACGACGGGGTGACCATGATGACGTCGGGCCGGAAGTCGCGGATGAGCGTCACCTGGCGCTCGGTCATGCCGCCGGAGACGGGCACGACCGTGCAGCCGAGGCGCTCGGCGCCGTAGTGCGCGCCCAGCCCGCCGGTGAACAGCCCGTAGCCGTACGCGACGTGCACGATGTCGCCCGGACGCCCGCCCGACGCGCGGATCGACCGGGCCATCAGGTCCGCCCACGTTTCGATGTCCTTCGAGGTGTACCCCACGACGGTGGGCCGGCCCGTGGTACCCGATGAAGCGTGCAGGCGCGAGATCCGCTCCCGCGGCACCGCGAACATCCCGAACGGGTAGTTGGCCCGCAGGTCGTCCTTCGTGGTCATGGGAAAGCGCGAAAGGTCCGAGAGCTCGGACAGATCCGCCGGCAACACGCCCGCCGCGTCGAACGCGGCCCGGTAGTGCGGCACGTTGTCGTAGGCGTGGCGCAGGGTCGACCTGAGGCGGGCCAGCTGCAGGGCGGCCAGCTCGTCGCGGGAGGCGGTCTCGATCGGCTCCAGGGTGCCCGGGGCGGGGGTGACGTCGCGCACATGAACATCCTGCACCCGCAGCTCAGCTCGTGCGTGCTCGCGATCACTCCGCATCCACGAGAG
Source organism: Dactylosporangium sp. CA-139066 (assembly GCF_050936175.1). NCBI lineage: Bacteria > Bacillati > Actinomycetota > Actinomycetes > Micromonosporales > Micromonosporaceae > Dactylosporangium > Dactylosporangium sp. CA-139066. The sequence goes on from NZ_JBNJNH010000001.1 coordinate 6,715,218, forward strand.
ATGATCTTTCTGAATCGATACAGTAAGACTCATGAAGACACTCAGCAGACGGATGCGCGCCGCCGTCGAGACCACCCGGGCGCGCCGGCGGCTGGCGCGGGAGATCGCGGCGTACCAGACCCCGGCCGAGCGTCACGAGCTCGACCTCATCCTCGGCCGGCACACCGCGGAGCAGATCGCCGAGATCGACGCGATCCTGCGCGGGTAAGGGATTCTGTACCTACTAGTATGTACGGCATGCACGCCATGCAGTACGAGCTGACGCTGCCCACCGACTACGACATGGGGATCATCCGCGAGCGCGTGCGCCGGGGCGGCCACGCGCTCGACGACCGGGCGGGGCTGGGCCTCAAGGCGTACCTGATCCGCACCGCGGGCGCCGACGGCTCCCCCGTCAACCAGTACGCGCCCTTCTACCTGTGGAACAGCACCGATGCGATGGCGCAGTTCCTCATCGGGGGCGGCGGCTTCCACAACATCGTGCGCGACTTCGGCCGCCCGCCCGTCAGCCACTGGACCGGCGCGGCCGCGATCACCGGCCCCGGCCACGGCGCCACGCCGGTCACCGCGACCCGCCTCGTCGCGCCCCTGCACTGGGGCGAGGACCTGCCGGCGCTGGCCGAGCGGCCCGGGCTGCACACGGCGGCGGTGGCCTTCGACCCGTACCGCTGGCAGGCTGTCCGCTTCGCCCTGTGGACCACCCCGGAGCCGGACGACCCGCAGGCCACGGAGCGCTACGAGGTGCTGCACCTCTCCGCTCCGGAGCCCGTGTCATAGCGCGGCGAGGGCCGCCTCCACGGTCTCGAACATCGCGAACACCTTGTCGAGCCCGGTGATCCGGAAGACGCGCCGGACCCGCTCGTCGGTAACGACGACGGCGAATGCCCCGCCGCTTTCCTTCGTCCGGTTGTACGCCCCGATGAGCACGCCCAGCGTCACCGAGTCCAGGAACGTCACCGCGGACAGGTCCACGACGAGCCGGTCGTGCTCGTCGAGCGCGGCCCCGACCGTCTCCCGCATCTGCGTCGCGGTGCCGACGTCGAGCTCGCCCTCGGCCCGCACGACCCCGTACCCGCCGACCGTGTCGATCGTGAACGCCACGCATAGAAGGTAGCGGTCACCGGCGCCGCCGGTAGGGCGGGGTGGCCGCCGCGCGCTAGTGTGGGGCGACCTGTGTCGAAAGGGCCACGATGCGCGACGAGCCGGCCAAGCCGATCGAGATCCTGCTGGTCGAGGACGACCCCGGTGACGTGCTCATCACCCGCGAGGCGTTCGCCGAGCACAAGCTGCGCAACCGCCTCACCGTGTGCACCGACGGCGCCGACGCGCTGCGCCTGCTGCGCCGCGAGGGCGCCTACGCCGCGGCCCCCCGCCCCGACATCGTCCTGCTGGACCTGAACCTGCCCGGCGTGGACGGCCGCGCGGTGCTCAAGGCGATCCACGCCGACCCCGCGCTGAACCGCATCCCGGTCGTCGTCCTCACGGCCTCGAGGGCCGAGGAGGATTTCCTGCGCAGCAGCGCACTCCAGGTCGACACGTACATCGCCAAGCCCGTCGACTTCGCCGGCCTGATGCACGTCGTCCGTCGCATTGAGGCGTTCCACATCAGCGTCGAGCGCGCGGTCACCGCTCCCTGATCCGCTGTCCGACAAGTCGGGCGCTCCGCGCCACGACTTGTCGGATTTATACGTTGTCGGGCGATAAATCCGCGCGGAAGGCGCCTGGTCGCGTTCATGCGGCCCGCGCCGCGCCCGCCTCGCCGCCACCGGCCTGCACCGGCCGCACACGGCCCGCACTGCGCCTGACCTTCGCGAGCCACCGCCGAATTGCGCCGCGACAAACATCAAATTTTATGAAATATCGGATATGTCGGGCGCGCCAGCGCCCGACATATCCGGTTTCGGCGGCGGGTCGACGCCCGCCGGGAGGCGCCGATACGCGGGCATGTAAAGCGTTCTTGACACGATGTCGGCTCCGCTTTACCTTCGTACATGTCAAGGATGTTTTACATGGAGGGCCGATGTCCTACCTGGAGAAGAAGGCCTGGGTCTACGCGGTCGTGGCCCTCGTCGTCCCCGTCGTCTACGCCGCCATCCTGCTCGCCCGCACCCCCGCCGGCGGAATCGCCGCCAGTCACTACGTCACACCGATGATCGTGGCCATCGCCGGGGCGATCGTGCTCAACATCCTCGCCACCGCCGTTGCGGGGTCCGGGGCGCCGCGCGAGGCCAGGGGCGGCGACGAGCGGGATCGGGCGATCGGGCGGCTCGGGGAGTACGTCGCCTTCTACGCGGTCAGCATCGCGTCCGTCGTGCCGCTGGTGCTGGCGATGCGCGAGGCGCCGTACTTCTGGATCGCCAACTCGCTGTACCTGGCGTTCGCGCTGGCGGCGTTCGTGTCGTCGGTCGTGAAGATCGTCGCCTACCGCCGGGGGTTGTAGGCGCGTGGGCAAGCCGACCCGAGTCACCAACTCGATCCGGGCGCTGCGGTTCGCGGCCGGGGAGATGACCCAGCAGGACCTCGCCGAGCGCATCGGCGTCACGCGGCAGACCGTCATCGCCATCGAGCAGGGGCGGTACTCGCCGACCCTCGAGACGGCGTTCCTGATCGCGCGCGTGTTCGGGGTACCACTCGAAACCGTCTTTCAGTATCCGGAGGAGCAGCCATGACGTCGCAGCGGGGCCTGGCCCGGATCGCCGGCGTGTTGTACCTCGTCGTCGCGGTGTGCGGCGGCTACAGCCAACTGTTCGTGCGGCAGCGGCTCGTGGTGCCCGGCGACGCCGCCGCCACCGCGGCGCACATCCGCGAATCGTCCGGGCTGTTCATGCTCGGGCTGGTGTCCGACCTCGTCAACATCGTGTGCTTTCTCGGGGTGGCGCTGGTGTTGTACGCCCTGTTGTCCCCCGCCTCGCGCTGGCTCGCACCGTCGGCGCTGGTGTGCAACGCCGTCGCCGTCGCGGTGATGGCCACCAACCTGCTCAACCACTACGCCGCGCTCGTCGCCGCCCGCGGGCCTGACGACCGCCTCGCCGGGCTGTACATGGACGTGTTCGCACAGGGGTACCTCATCGGCCAGATCTTCTTCGGCCTGTGGCTGCTCCCCCTCGGCCTGGTCATCTACCGCTCCGGCCTGATGCCCAGGGCGGTCGGCGTGCTGGCGATGCTCGGCTGCGCCGGCTACCTCGGCGACCTGCTGCGCACCCCGGCGTCGCCGGTCCTGCTGGGCCTGGCCGCCGCCGGCGAGATCTCGCTGGTGCTGTGGCTGCTCGCCGGCCGCATCCGCACCGCGGCCACGACCGCGCCGGCGGCGGTGGCGGCATGAGGGCGATGGTCCGCGAGGAGTACGGCGCGCCGCTCGAGCCGCGCGACCTGCCGGAGCCGCGGCTCGGCGCCGACGGCGTGCTCGTCGAGGTGCGGGCGGCCGGCGTCGACCAGGGCGTGTGGCATGTGGTGGAGGGGCTGCCGTACGCGGTGCGCCTCGCCGGCTTCGGCGTGCGCCGCCCGAAGCGGCCCGTCCCCGGCCTGGACGTCGCCGGCGTGGTCGCCGCGGTCGGCCCGGCGGTGACCGGCCTGCGGGTCGGCGACGAGGTGTTCGGCGCCGCCGACGGGGCGTTCGCGCAGTTCGCGGCGTCGGACCCGGGCCGGCTGGCCCGCAAGCCACAGCGCACGACGTTCGCGCAGGCGGCGACGGTCGCCTCGTCCGGCGTGGCCGCCCTGCAGGGCCTGCGCGACGCCGGCCGCCTGCGGGCCGGCCAGCGCGTGCTGGTGCTGGGCGCGGCGGGCGGGGTGGGCACGTTCGCCGTACAGATCGCGAAGGCCCTCGGCGCCGAGGTGACCGGCGTGTGCTCGACCGCGAAGACCGACGTGGTCCGCTCCCTCGGCGCGGCCGACGTCATCGACTACACGAAGGGCGAGCCGGCCGGGCAGTGGCACCTCGTCCTCGACACCGGCGGCGCCCGCCCGCTCAGGGCCCTGCGCCGGCTGCTCACCCCGTCGGGCACCCTCGTGATCGTCGGGGCCGAGCGCGGCGGCCGCTGGCTGCAGGGCACCGACCGGCAGCTGCGGGCCGGGCTGTTCGGCGGCCTCGGCCGCCCGCGGATGGCCGCGCTCATGTCCCGCGTCGCGCCCGAGCCCCTGCAGACGCTGCGCGAGATGCTCGACGACGGCCGGGTCACGCCGGTGATCGACCGCACGTTCGGGCTGGAGGAGGCGGGAGCGGCGATCGCGTACATGCGCTCGGCCGCGCGCACGGGCAAGGTCGCGCTCACGCTCTGAGCCGCGGTACCCCTTCGGCTCCCTCATCGACGAACGCCACAATCCCGGTCACGTCGATGCCGTGCGGCGGGTCGTCGCCGTAGGCCGCGATCCGCAGCGCCGCCCGCTCCAGCAGCCGGGCGGCGCCGGCCGCGTTGCCGCGCTTCGCGTGCGTCAGCCCGACGGCGAGCTGCGCGAGCCCCCGCCACAGCTCCCGTTCACCCTCCGGCGCCGCCTTCCACGCCGCCTCGAGCACCTCGTGCGCGTGGAACGGCCGCCCCTCGTCGAGCAGCCGCTGCGCCCGTTCGAGCGCCTCGTCGGGCGTCACCGACAGGTCGTCGGGCATCGTCGGCACGCCGGCCGCCCCGCGGGGCAGCGGCCGCCCGAGCTCGTCGCGGGGACGGGCGTTGCGGGCCCGCCCGGCCGCGTCCCGATCACGTTGCCGATCCACCCTCCGACCGTACTTCACGAGAATCCGTGACGGTGGGATCGCTCGATGTCGGGCATGATGTACCGCGTGACGCTTTGGGAATATGCGAGGCTGGAGTACCGTGCCGCGGGCACGCTGGGCACGGACAAGTTCGAGGACTGGGACGCCGTGTTCCACCACCCCGGCGGCGTGCAGCGCTGGGGCACCGACGAGCGGTTCAACGACCTGCGCCATCTCAACCGCGCCGGCGCGGAGGGCTGGCAGGCCTACGACCGCGCCGCGATGATCATCGGCCAGCCGCACCGCCTGCACGCGGTCACGTACTCGCTGCGCCGCCCGGTCGAGCGCTAGCCCCTCGGCCCCTCCCAGCCTTCTGCCACTCCCGGCGGAGCCGCCGTACGGACACTCGACGGCAACGGCTTCGCGAAGGAGGGCGGGGCTGACCGGCCTGGGCTCTACGGACGCGGCCCCGCCGGGCGCTGCCTGGCCGCGGCCGGCGGCGGCCGCGAGCTGGACCTCCTACGGCACCGAGATCGCCCTGGTGGTGACCGACCCGGCGATGCTGGACGCCGCCCGCGCTCGGGTCACGGAGCGCCTGAAGGCTTTCCAACGGGCCGGCGTGCCGCGACGACGGCCGCCCGGTCGCGACCAGCCCCGCGCTGGCCGAGCTGGTCGCGGCTCGTTGCACGCCGCCTGGGACCCAGCGTTCGCGGTCCGCGCGCCGTGGCCCCCGAGCCCGACGATCTCGGCGCGCCTCCCCGCGACCGCCCCGCCGCGCTTGATCGCGTGCCCGGCGGCGGGTTGGCGCGACATCCGCCTCGAGGACAGCCGCCTGACGCTCCCGCCCGGCCTGCGCCTCGACCTGGTCCCGCCGTCGGCAGCGCCGGCCGCGCCCCGGCCGGCGGCTGGCGAGTCCTGGTCCAGGACGGCCCCGGCAAGCCGGCCTGCACGATCCGCCCTGCACGACGGCGCCGCGATCGCGACGGTGAGCACCATCGCGGACCCGCCGCCAGCCACACGCGCGGCCGCCGCGCACACCGCGTCCGGCGGGCTCGCCGGGCCGCCTGCCGACGACAACCCGAACGGCCGCGTGCACGGCCACCCGGCGGGCAGCCCCGGCACCGGTCAGGGAGCGCCCACCCGCCTCGCGGCCGACGACCGCCGAGTCCACACCACCCGATCCTGGCCCAGCTGACGCCGCCGGTGACGCCAGCCCGGACAAAGACCCCAAGAGCAGCGCGGCTGCCGGACGACAAGGCTCGGCGAGCGAGCGGCGGTGACGCGCGGGCGCGGGCGTCGAAGGCGAAGCGATGTCGAGGCCGGACGCAGCCGGGGCCGTTCCGCAAAGGCGCAAACCCGAGCACGTCGCGAGCCGGCGGCGGCGCTTCCGGTTTTGCTTTTCCACCGTAACCCATGCCACCTAAACGATCTCCGCGAGCGAACGCGCACCGTAACAACCCGTCACGCATTGGCGATGAGCTATCGTAAGGAATGTTTACAGAGAGTCTGCCGCGGCATCAGCTCGACGTGCCCGATCCGGCGCCCGTGCCCGTTGCCGTGGGTGGGTTCGAGTGGTTCGGGGACATGGCGCGGGCCGCGTTTGCGCACCGGCATGCGTTCTACGAGATCGTGCTGCTGACCGCGGGGCGAGGGGCGCACGTCATCGACCTGCATGAGTATGCGCTGCGGCCGCCGCAGCTGTTCGTCATTGCGCCTGGGCAGGTGCATTACTGGCGTAACGCGCGCGGGCTCGCCGGGCGGTTGCTCGTGTTCGGGGACGAGGCGCTGCTGGCGTACCCGGGCGACCGCAGGCTCCTGCTCCAGGCGGCGCCGGCCGTGCGGCTGCGGGCGCGCGAGGCGCGCGGGCTCGGTGGGCTGTTCAACGACCTCGCGCGGGAGTACGCGGACCGGCCCGCCGGGTTCGAGAGCGTCCTGCCGGCGTTGCTGCACGTGCTCGTCGTCCGGGCGCACCGGCTGGGGGCCGCGACCGGGAGCGTGCCGAGCGACCCGCTCGCGGCGGCCTTCGTGCGGCTGATCAACGACAACGGGGGCGAGCGCAGCGTCGCGGCGTACGCGCGCCGGCTCAACACGCGGCCGCAGCGGCTCGCCGAGGCCGTCAAGGCGGCGACCGGGGAGCCGCCGGGGAGGCTCATCCGGCGGGCGCAGGCGCTGGAGGCGCGGCGGCTGCTGGCCCGCACCGAGCTCAGCGTCGCGCAGGTCGGGCGGGCGGCCGGGTTCGCCGATCCCGCGTACTTCAGCCGGTTCTTCCGCCGCGAGGTCGGGCTGACGCCGAAGGAGTACCGCGAAAAGCACCAGGAACGGCCGGCCCAGTCCATCGACGGTGACGGATGCACTGCCTAGTGTCGGTCGGGTCCGTGGCGGGTGAACCCCGTCGCGCATCCCCACACACCGGACTCGGCCCAGGAGGCCAGGAGGTACCGCACCATGCGCATCACCCGTAAGCAGCTGCTCAAGACCGCGCTCGCCGCCGCACCACTGCCGATCCTGCTCGCCGGCGGCACGATCGAGCAGGCCGCGGCGCAGAACGCGCCGCTGGACCCGACGCCGATGTGCGACGACGGCGACGAGACGCACGAGCAGATCGAGGGGCCCTACTTCAAGCCGAACTCGCCGGAGCGGACCAGCATCGCGACCGGGCTGCCGGGGACGCGGCTGACGTTGAGCGGGTTCGTGTTCGGCATCGCGTGCCAGCCGATCGCGGGGGCCCTGCTCGACTTCTGGCAGGCCGACGACTCCGGGGCCTACGACAACACCGGGTTCCGGCTGCGCGGGCACCAGTACACCGACGCCCGCGGGGCCTACGCGCTCTCCACGATCGTGCCGGGGCTCTACCCGGGGCGGACCCGGCACATCCACGTGAAGGTGCAGGCGCCGAACCGGCCCGTGCTCACGACGCAGCTGTACTTCCCGGGCGAACCCCGCAACAGCACCGACACGCTGTACGACCCGGCCCTGCTCATGACGGTGCGAAACGGGAACAACGGGCGGGAGGCGTCCTTCGACGTCGTCCTTGACATCCCGGGAACTCCGCCCTCCACGCCGCCCACGACGCCCCCGTCGTCGCCGCCCGGCGGGAGCACCTGGACGGCCGGGCGGACCTACAAAACCGGAGATCAGGTGACGTACGCCGGGGTCACGTACCGTTGCCTGCAGGGTCACACCGCGCAGCCGGGCTGGGAGCCGCCGAACGTCCCGGCGCTTTGGCAAGCGGTTACATGACACGATCTTGAGTCGGAATGTGGACACTTCCGCGCGTTTGTGACCCGTAACCGGTACGCCTACCCGGTACACATTCGGAACCCGGGAGGCTCCACACCATGACCACACCCGACGCCCAGCCGCAGCCGCCTCAGCAGCAGCCGCCCGTTGGGCAGCCGCCCATGGGGCAGCCGCCGATGGCGCCGCCGCAGCCCGCGAAGAAGGGTGGCGCTGGTCTCAGGATCATCATCGCCATTGTCGTCCTCGTCGTCATCGGCGGCGGTGTCTGGTTCTTCAACCGCGACGCCGCGCTGAAGGCCAACGTCGGCGACTGCCTGCACCAGAAGGGCGCCAACGACCTCGCGATCGTCAAGTGCGACAGCGCCGACGCGGACTTCAGCGTGCTCGGCAAGGTCGAGAACAAGCGCGAGACCGAGACCGACGCGGCCTGCGACCAGTTCCAGGACGCGACCAACACCTACTGGGAGGGCGAGTCCGGCAAGGAGGGCACCGTCCTCTGCCTCAAGGCCACCAAGTAGCTGGCTTCGGTACCGCGGGCCGGCGCACCGGCCCGCGGTACCACCCGGCAACGGATCAGTAGCCGGGGAAGACCTTGCGCAGGTCGTCGAGCGTGATCGGGCCCGTGATCGAGACCGACGCCGGGGTGTACTCCGGCTTGAGCCGCCCCGCGGCCAGGCGCAGCCACGCCTCCAGCGGCAGGTCCAGCTCGCCGTCCGGCGCCTCCGGCGCGGCGGTCAGCGCGACCGGGTCGGCCAGGCGCAGGCCCAGCTCCTCCCCCGTGTCCGTGAGCCGCACCAGCAGGTCCGCGGTGCGCCCGTCGAGGTTGGCCGGCTTGGCGATCCAGCCGAGCAGCCCCTCCACGCGGTCGGCCATGAGCGCGGCCGCCTCCGGCGCGAGGGTCGCCGCCGGGTCGAAGGCGACCCGCACGTCCCAGTCGTGGTAGCCGAACTCGCTCAGGCGCAGCACCGCCGACGTGGCGACGTCCACCGGCTCCGGCATCCAGCCCAGGTCGATGCGGTGCTCCTCCTTCTGCTGCGGCGTGAACGCCTCGTACGCCTCGACGAGCCGCGCGTTGGCCGCCGGGAACGCCGCCTGCCGCTCCTGCGGGGTCATGGCGTCCCAGCGGGCCCACACGCCCTTGTTGAACTCGAACTCGGGCGCCGGGCGCCCCTCCAACGACGCCCGCAGCGCCTCGAGGTTGATCTCGGCGCCGCTGCCCAGGTGGCTGACGACCTGCGAGACGTCCCACTCGCTGGCCGCCGACGGGCCCGTCAGCTGCTCCGGCGTGAGGCCGGCGACGAGCGCGGAGAGGTCGTCGTGACCCTTGCGCAGGGCGGCGATCGCCTGGTCGGCTCGGGTACTCATGTGACTCCCTAGAGGTTGAAGCGTAAACAAACCGGTGACGCAGCACACGATATCCGTGCTCGATCTGCAATATTGCCTGCGCCGCAACATCAGGTAGCTTCACATGATGAACGCGGGGGTCAGGGCGGGTGAACGGGAAAAAACCACGAGGTTACGCCCGAGAGCCTGGACCGAACTCCTGCTGGTGCTCGGCCTCTTCCTGGCGTACAAGGTCGGCCGGCTCGCCGTCGACGGGCGCGTCGGTGCCGCCTACGCCGACGCCGATTTCGTGTGGCACCTCGAGCGTGTGCTGCGCCTGCCCGACGAGGCGGACTTCCAGCACCTGCTGCTCGGCACCGAGGCGATCGTGCGCTCGGCCAACATCTACTACGCCGTCGTGCACTTCCCGGCCACGATCGCGTTCCTGCTGTACATGTACTGCTTCCGCCCCGAACACTACCTGCGGTTCCGGCGCATCCTGGCCTGGCTGACGGCCATGGGCCTCGCCATCCACTTCGTCTTCCCGCTGGCCCCGCCGCGCATGCTCGGCAGCCTCGGCCTGGTCGACACCGCCGCCGTCTTCGGGCCGTCGGTCTACGGGCCGCCGCAGACCGACACCCTGAGCAACCAGTACGCGGCCATGCCCTCCCTGCACGTCGGCTGGGCCCTCGTCATCGCCGCCGGGCTGATCCACGCCACCCGCACCGGCTGGCGCTGGCTGTGGCTGGCCCACCCGGTCCTCACGATGCTCGTCGTGGCCGGCACCGCCAACCACTACTGGCTCGACGGCATCGTCGCCGCCGCCCTCGTCGGCGTGCTGCTCGTCGCCACCAGCCGCCAGGAGCACCCGTCGCCGCCCGTCCCCGTCCAGCTGCGGCGGCGCATCGCGGTCCGGGCCCCGGCCGAGGCGCCCGAAGTTGTAAAGCCGACCTGAACGACGCGCCGGTGGCGCGGATGCGGTATCAAGGTCGCGTGGACTGGAACCTTCGCACCTGCGCGCGCCGCGGACACGTGACCTACGCCCCGACCGAGGACACGTTCCGCGAGAAGCTGCACGCAACCACGCCCGTCGGCGCCGCCTGGCGCTGCCTGCGGTGCGGGGACTTCGTCATCGGTGAGCCGCAGCAGACCGGCCCCGCCGAGCGGGCGCCGATCGTCCTGCGCGGCCGGGCCCTGCGCGACGCGCTCATCCTGCGGCTGCTGTCGCTGGAGCGGTTCATCAAGGGCCTGCTGTGCCTCGCCGCCGCCTACGGGGTGTACCACTTCCGCAGCCACCGCGACGGCGTCGAGCGCGCCTTCAACGAGGACCTGCCGCTGCTCAAGCCGTTCATGGACAAGATCGGCTGGAGGTTCGAGGACTCCGCGATGATCCACACGATCCGGACCGTCATCGAGGCCGAGTCCAAGACGCTGCTGTGGGTCGCCGCCGGCCTGGCCCTCTACGGCACGCTGCAGCTCATCGAGGGCGCCGGGCTGTGGATGCTCAAGCGCTGGGGCGAGTACTTCGCCGTCGTCGCCACCTCGCTCGGCCTGCCGATCGAGATCTACGAGATCATGGAGAAGGTGACCGTCACCCGCGTCGGCGCGCTCGTCATCAACATCGCCGCGGTGCTGTACATCCTGCTGTCCAAGCGGCTCTTCGGCCTGCGCGGCGGGCACGCCGCCTACGAGGCCGAACGGCACGAGACCAGCTTCCTCGAGATCGAGATCGCGGCCAGCGAGCCCACCCTGCCCAAGGGCCTGCGCAACCCGAAGGTACCCGTCGGCGCTCGGTGACGAACGCGTCGCCGAACTGCCACTGGCGGACGACGTGTGGGCGTCGTATAGTTGAACGCGAGACCGGCATCTTCCCCCGTGGATGCCGGTCTTCTTATTCTCCGACCGTCTTGCGGATCGTGCGGATCGCGTTCAGGTTGTGCTCCCGGGCGCAGGACTCCAGCACCGCCGGGTCGTCCTCGCCCCGCTCCAGGCGGTCCAGCAGCTCGTCGTGCTCGTCGACCGCCGTGGCCAGGCGCAGCGACGGGTACAGCGTCGCCAGCACCCGCGAGGCGTCGATGCGGTCCCAGATCGCGTCCAGCGACTCGATCACGTAGCGGTTGCCGCAGCAGCGGTACAGCACCCGGTGAAACCGCCGGTGCAGCAGCATGACCGCCGCGTGCTCGATCTGCTCGGCCGACGCCGCCGTGCGCAGCGCCCGGTTGAACTCCCGCGCCGCCGCGATGTCCGGCGCCGTCACCCGCGGCGCCGCCGCCGCGAACGCCCACCCGTCCAGCAGCGCCAGCATCTCGACGAGCTGCTCCCACTCGTCGTCCTGCAGCGTGGCCACCCGGGCGCCGACGTTGCGCTCGAAGTGCACCAGCCCCTCCGCCTCCAGGCGGCGGATCGCCTCCCGCACCGGGACCGGGCTCACGTCCAGCTCCCGGCCGATGCTGCTGAGCACCAGCCGGTGCCCCGGCCCGTAGCGCCCGTCGATGATGCGCTCACGGATCTCGCGGTACGCGATCTCGTGCTTCGAGGGCTCAGGCTGCACGGCCACGTCCAGTCTTGACAGGGCCCGCGCCCGGGCCATAATCATATACGAAAATCATATACGATCCGCCCTCGGCGGTGCGGCCGAACAACGGGGGCCGCCGCACCACCGAGGGCGGGTCATCACGAGCCGGCCGTCGCGGCGCCCAGCTCGCGCGCCGACACCTCGCGCATCTCGACCTTGCGCACCTTGCCGGTCACGGTCATCGGGAACGCGTCGACGACCTTCACGTACCGCGGGATCTTGTAGTGCGCCAGGCGCCCGGACGTCTCCGTCATCCCGTAGCAGATCGTCACCTCGGCCATGCCCATGTCGGCGATGACCCGCTTCATCACGTGCACCGGGCACGGCGAGCCGGCCATGACGCCGGTACGCAGGCTCGACACGTCGTAGCCGGCGAAGTCGGGCAGGGCCAGCTCGGCGATGAACATCGTCGGCACGCCGTACAGGACCGTGCAGCGTTCCCGCTGTACCGCATCCAGGGTCTGGGCCGGGTCGAAGGCCCGCGCCGGGATGACCATGCACGCGCCGTGGCTGGCGCCTTGGGCGAGGTCTTGAGCTGCTGGGCGGAGACCGGCAGGCCCACGCCGGCCTGGTCCAGGACGTAGGCGAGCTCATGGGTGCGGTACGCCGGGTTGATGTTCACCAGGATCGCGCCGATCTTGGCGGTGGCGTACTGCAGGATGGTCCACTCCGGACAGTTCGGCGCCCAGATGCCGACCCGGGCGGCCGTGCGATCCAGGTTGGCCCCGATGGTCTCGCCCAGCATCGGGCCGTCGGCGGCCCCGACGGCGTACGACAGCGTTGTCATGGCGCCTCCAGTCACGCAAGTGGTGCTGTCACGATCTCACCGCGCTGCGCAAAAAGCACCGGGGTGCGTACGCTGAACGGGATGGGCGACACCCCGGCCGAACCGTTCTTCGGCGACACGGAGGTCAGCCGCGACCTGGCGGCGGTCGACTGGGCGGCGACCCCGCTCGGGCCGCCCCCGTCGTGGCCCCAGAGCCTGCGCACCGTCGTGCACATCCTGCTGGGCTCACGCTTCTCGATGTGGATGGCGTGGGGCCCCGACCTGACGTTCCTGTGCAACGACGCGTACCGCCGCGACACCCTCGGCAAGAAGTACCCGTGGGCGCTGGGGCGCCCGGCCCGGGAGGTGTGGGCGGAGATCTGGCCCGAGATCGGCCCGCGCATCGGCGGCGTCATCGAGACCGGCGAGTCGACCTGGGACGAGGCGCTGCAGCTGTTCCTGAGCCGCAGCGGGTACACCGAGGAGACCTACCACACCTTCTCCTACAGCCCGCTGACCGACGACCACGGCCGGATCGCCGGCATCCTGTGCGTGGTCAGCGAGGACACCGACCGGGTCGTCGGCGAGCGGCGGATGGCCGCGCTGCGCGACCTCGGCGCCGACCTCGGCCGGTCCTCCAGCGAGCCGGAGCTGCTGGCGGCGGTGACCGCCCGGCTCGCCACCCACGCCGACGACCTGCCGTTCACGCTCACCTACCTCTACGACGGCGAGCGCACGACCCTGGCCTGCTCGACCGGCGTCCCGGCCGGGCACCCGTGCGCCGACCCGGCGACCTGGCCGGCGATCGACGGCACCCCGCTGACGATCGGCGGGCTGACCGGCCTGCCGGCCGGCGCCTGGCCGGAGCCGCCGCGGGAGGCCCGCCTGGTGCCGCTGCCCCAGCCGGCCGGCGGGCGGCCCTACGGCTTCCTGGTCGTGGGCCTCAACCGGTACCGCCCGTTCGACGCGGCCTACGCCGGGTTCATCGACCTCATCGCCGGCCAGATCGCCGCCCGGCTCACCACCGCCCGCGCCTTCGAGAGCGAGCGCCTGCGGGCCGAGAGCCTCGCCGAGCTCGACCGGGCCAAGACGGCGTTCTTCACCAACGTCAGCCACGAGTTCCGCACCCCGCTGACGCTGCTGCTCGGCCCGGCCGAGGACGCCCTGGCCGACCAGGCCGTGCCGCTGCCCGAGCCGCAGCGGCACCGGGTCGAGGTCGTGCAGCGCAACGCCGAGCGGCTGCTGAAGCTCGTCAACACGCTGCTGGACTTCTCGCAGCTGGAGTCCGGGCGGCTCGAGGCCCACCCGGAGCCGCTGGACCTCGCCGAGGTCACCGCCGAGCTCGCCGGCATGTTCGCGCCCGCCGCCGAGCGGGCCGGGCTGCGCCTCGTCGTCGACTGCCCGCCGCTGCCCCGCCCGGTCCAGGCCGACCGGGAGATGTGGGCGAAGATCACGCTCAACCTGCTGTCCAACGCCCTCAAGTTCACCTTCACCGGGTCGATCACGGTGCGGCTCGTCCCGGCCGGCGACGGCGTCGAGCTCGCCGTCACCGACACCGGCGTCGGCATCGACCCGGCCGACCAGGGCAGGCTCTTCGACCGCTTCCACCGGGTCCTGGGCGCCCGCTCCCGCAACCACGAGGGCTCCGGCATCGGCCTGGCCCTCGTCGCCGAGCTCGCCGCGCTGCACGGCGGCAGCGTCGCCGTGCGCAGCCGCCCCGGCCAGGGCAGCACGTTCACCGTCCGGCTGCCCTACGGCGACGGCCCGGACGCCGCCGTCCCGGTCGACCCGGCCGAGACGGCGGTGCAGGTGCGCGGCTACCTCGCCGAGATCGACCGCTGGGTCGGCCTCGCCGACGCGGCGCGGGCGCCGGCCGTCCCGCCGCCCCGCTCCGCGCCCCGGGTCCTGGTCGTCGACGACAACGCGGACATGCGGGAGTACATCCGCCGGATCCTCGACGCCGACTACAACGTGAGCGAGGCCGCCAACGGCGAGGAGGCGCTGCGGCTGGTCCGCTCCGCCGCGCCCGACCTGGTCCTCACCGACGTGATGATGCCCAACCTCGACGGCTTCGGGTTCATCTCCGCCCTGCGCGCCGACGAGGTCGCCGGCCACCTGCCGGTCATCATGCTCTCGGCCCGGGCCGGCGACGAGGCGACCGTGGAGGGCCTCGACGCCGGCGCCGACGACTACCTCGTCAAGCCGTTCAGCCCGCGCGAGCTGCGCGCCCGCGTCCGCGCCAACCTCGAGTTCGACCGCATCCGCCGCACCCGCGACGAGCTGCAGCGCAGCCGCGAGCTGCTCGACCAGGCGCAGCGGCTGGCCTCCGTCGGATCCTGGGAGCTCGACCTCGCCACCGGCGACATCCGCGGCTCCGAGGAGTTCCTGCGCCAGTTCGGCGTCACCCCGGAGCAGCTGCTCGACGAGCAGGGCCGGGCCCTCATCAACCGCCGCGTCCACCCCGCCGACCGCGCCCGCGTCGACGCCGCGATCGACGCCGCCGTGCAGGGCGCACCCCTGGACTACGAGTCGCGGGTGCAGACGCCCGACGGCGACGTGCGGGTGTTCCGCACGATCGGCGAGCTCGAGCGGGACGCGGCCGGCCGCCCGATGCGCCTGCGCGGCTCCAACCAGGACGTCACCGAGCAGCGCCGCGCCGTGCAGGCCCTCGCCGCCGCGGCCGCCGCCCAGGAGGCCGCCGACCGCGAGCACCGCATCGCCGACCAGCTGCAGCGCAGCCTCCTGCCGCCGGTGACGCTCGCCCCGGAGCACCTCGAGGTCGCCGGCTACTACCGCCCCGGCGTGGCCGGCACGCAGGTCGGCGGCGACTGGTACGACGTCATCGAGCTCGGCGCCGACCGCACCGCCCTGGTCATGGGCGACGTCATGGGCCGCGGGGTGCCGGCCGCCGCGGTCATGGGCCAGCTGCGGGCCGCGGTGCGCGCCTACGCCCGGCTGGACCTGCCGCCGGCCGACGTGCTCGAGTACCTCGACGGGGTCGTGCGGGACCTGCGCGAGGACCAGATCGTGACCTGCGTCTACGCGGTGTACGACCCCGGGGAGCGCAGCCTGACGTACGCCAACGCCGGCCACCTGCCGCCCCTGCTCCTGCTGCCGGGCGCCGCCCCGCGCCCCCTGACCTCGTCCGGCCCGCCGCTGGGCACGGGCCCGCACACGCTGGCCGAGGAGCGGGTGGAGCTCCCGGTCGGGGCGCTGCTCACGCTGTACACCGACGGCCTGGTCGAGCACCGCGACCGCGACCTGGACAGCGGCATCTTCGCCCTGGCCGCGCTGGTCGGCGACGTCGCCGGCCCGCTGGCCGACGTCCCGGACCGCCTCGTGTCGAAGCTGCTGCCGGACGGCCCCGACGACGACATCACGCTGCTACTCACCCGCGTCGTCGGCGAGCCCGGCGAGGAGCAGTCGGTCATCCAGCACATCCCGGCCCACGAGCGCGCCGTGCGCGACGCCCGCCGGCTGGTCGACACCACCCTGACCCGCTGGCACGCCCCGCAGCGCGTCATCGACGACCTGGTCCTGATCGTGAGCGAGCTGGCGGCGAACGCCGTGCTGCACGGCCGCCCGCCGATCCAGCTCCGCCTGCGCCGCACGGCGACCCACGTGGTGCTGGAGCTGCACGACACGGCCCCGTACCTGCCGCGCAAGCAGCGCCCGGCCCCGGACGACGAGCACGGCCGCGGCCTGCAGCTGGTGTCGTCGCTGTGCGACCGCTGGGGCACCAGACCCACGGCCGACGGCAAGGCCGTCTGGTGCATGCGCTCGATCTGACGCCCTAGCTTTCGGCGAGGTGGGCGAGGATCGCGGCCCGGGTGGGCCGGCGGTCGATCTCCATGAAGCGCTGCGGGCCCGCGACGGGCTCGAAGCCGCTGCGGCGGTACACCTCGTGGGCGTCGCGCGTGGCCAGCAGCAGGCGCAGGACGCCGGCCTGCGTGAAGTCCTCGACGATCGCGTCGACCAGCCAGACGCCCAGGCCGCGGCCGCGGTGGGCGCGCTCGACGTACACGTCGCAGATCCACGCGAACGTGGCGCCGTCCGTCACGGCCCGGGCGAACGCGACCTGGGTGCCGTCCCGGTGGATCGAGTAGGGCACCGAGCCGTCGATCGAACGGGACACGACGTCGAACTCGCGGCCGGCCGCCCAGTAGGAGTCCTCGGACAGCCACCGGTGCACGGTGGGCTTGTCGACCCGGGCCGGGTCGCTGGTCAGGCGGTAGCCGTCGCGCTCGCGTTCGTTCACGCGGCGCAGCCTAACGCCGTGGCGGCCGGGGCGTCGCGGGCCAACTCGAGGTCAGCGGACCGGATCCCAGCCGTCGGCGCCGGACAGGTACGCCGCGGGCGGGCATGCCGCGCTCAGCTGCGGGCGGTCGGGGGTGGTCGCGGCGCCGGGGCCGCGGTTGTGAAACTCCCCGTAGCGCGCGTCCCGCCACGGCCAGGTGCCGAAGTCGGTCCACGGGCTCGGGCCGATATGGGCGCCGAGGACCGAGTCCTGGATCGTCACCTGGGCGACCGCCGCCGGGTCGTTCGACGGGTGCCACGGGCGGCCCAGATACACGCTGCCGGGCGGGGCGTCGGACGTGAGCCGGCACTGGGTGAACAGGAAGCCGTGCGGGTTGGCCAGGGACGTCGAGGCCGCGGTCACGTAGCCGTTGTTCGTCGCCGAGCCGCGGTCGAGCGAGTGCACGGTGCAGCGGTCCAGCACGGCGGTGGCCCGGCCGAAGATGAAGTCGACGTCGCCCTCGACGTAGCACTTGCGCAGGTAGACGCGGCTGACCGTGGCGGCGTCGGGGGTGTTGAGGTACAGGGTGTCCTGGTTGCCGAGGAACCGCACGTTGTCGAACACGATCCGGTCGGCCCGGGTGAGCACGGCGACCGCCTGGTGGCCGGCGAACTCCGGGTGGGCGTCCTCGTCGAAGGTGTTGGCGAAGGTGAGGTTGCGGGCGCTGTAGTCGTGCCCGGAGATGGTCACCGAGGCGCTGCCGGACGTGCCCCAGGTGCCGCTGCCGTCGGGCTTGGGGGTGCCGTTGGCCCGGTCGTCGCTGATGACGACCGCCGTGGGGTCCGGTCCCTGCCCGCGGAAGACGATGAAGGGCTTGTCGGCCGGGATGACGACCTGTCCCCGGTACGTCCCGGGCCTGATCTTCACCGTGAAGGCCGACGCGTTGCCCGAGGGCACCGCGTCGACGGCGGCCTGGATGGTGCTCACGTCGCCGCTGCCGTCGGCCGCGACGGTGATGTACGACCCGGGCCACGCCGAGGCGCCCCGGGCGACCGACGCGACCCCGGCCAGCCCGCCGAGGGCCCCCGCGAGCAGCACAGATCTGCGGCGCATCGGCCGCTCCCTTCTAGGAATGCGCTTTCCCAGCACCCTAGAACCGGCGGCAGATCGCGGTCAATGCAATGGCGTTTGCAGGATTTGTTGCATCGCCGCGGCCACCGCCGAGCCGTCCACATCGGACAGTTTGCGGGCGATGTAGCGGGCCGCGTGGGCGCTGGTCGGGATGCGGAACGGCGGCGAGTCGGCGGTGAGCGCCTCCACGACGACGGCGGCGACCTCGGCGGCGGTCTGGGCCGCCTCGATCGCGCCCGACGCGACGAAGCGGCGGTAGGCGGCGAAGGCGTCCGTGTACGGGCCGGCGGCGGCGAGGAGGGCGGCCGGATCCAGCGGTGAGGATGCGACGAACGACGTGTCCAGGACCGCCGCCGGCTCGATCATGCAGGTGGTCACGCCGAGGGTGGCCAGGGTCGGGGCCAGGGCCTCCAGGTAGCCCTCGATCGCGAACTTCGCCGCCGAGTACGCCTCGTTGAAGGGCTGGCCGATCACGCCGCGGACGCTGCCGATGGTCAGCAGGCGGCCGCGCGATGCGCGCAGCAGCGGGAGGGCGGCCTTCGTGACCGTGAGGACGCCGAAGAAGTTCACCTCCAGATTGGCGCGGATCGCCTCGAGGGACGCCTGCTCCAGGGTGAAGGCGTTGTTGGCGATGCCGGCGTTGTTCACGACGGCGTCGAGGCGGTCCACGGTGGACAGTGCGGCGTCGACCGTGGCAGGGTCGGTGACGTCGAGGGGCACGACCTGCGTGCCGGGTAGGTCCCCCGGCTTGCGCATGCCGGCCAGCACCGTCCAGCCGGCGGCCGCGGCGGCCAGTGCCGTGGCCCTGCCGATGCCGGTCGAGGCGCCGGTGACCAGAACGACCCTAGGCGGGGACATACTCACGCTCCAGCATCGGCTGCACCGGGGACAGGGGGATGAACGCGGACAGGCCGATCACGGTGCCGGCCAGCATCGTGGCGGTGACCGCGGTGCGGATGTCGAGCGAGTGCGACAGCAGGGTCACGGCCAGGCCGCCGATGAAGGCGCTGACCGGGATGACGCCCCACGTGACGGTGCGGTACGCGGCGTAGATCACGGCCTGGTCGGCGATCGGCATGCGGGCCTGGCGGACCGACTGGCTGCAGATGTTGTACCAGGCGAAGAAGAACATGTAGGCGGCCAGCGTGACGGCCAGGATGACCGCCGGCGCGGCCGTGCCCATTCCCGGGATGCCCATCGCCAGGACGCCCAGGCCGCACGCCGAATGCGCGGGCATGGCCCAGGACATCGTGCGCGCCGGGCCCAGGCGGCGGCTGACGGCCGGGGCGACCAGGGCGCCGGCCACCGCGCCGGCGGCGCCGACGGTCATGACGGTGCCGAAGGCGCCGACGCTCAGGCCCCAGCCGTTGTACGCCAGGACCGGCAGCTGCGTGACGAAGACCGGGCCGCCGATGTTGGCCAGCAGCGTGCCCGCGGTGCAGCGGCGCAGGACGGGGTCGCGCCAGTTGGCGCGGATGCCGACGAGGAGGCGTTCGCGCAGGGAGCCGGTCTGGCCGCCGAGCCGGCCGAGGGGCTGCATGGCGCGGATGCACAGCGCCGAGAACAGGTAGCTGGCCGCGTCCACCAGCAGCGACGCCGCGCCCAGCAGCTGGTAGAGGCCGCTGCCGAGCGCGGGGCCGCTGACCTCGGCGGTCATCCGGCTGGTCTCGAGGCGGGAGTTGCCGGCGACGAGGCGCTCGGCGGGGACGATGTGGGTGAGGGCCGGCACGTAGCCGATGTTGAAGAAGACCGTGGCCGCGCTGATGACCACGACGCAGGCGAACAGCAGGGGCAGCGACAGCCGGCCCTGCCAGTACGCGAGCGGGATGGCGGCGACGGCGAGCAGGCGCAGCAGGTCGCAGGCGATGAGCAGGCGGCGCAGGTCCCAGCGGTCGGCCAGGACGCCGGCGACGAGGCTCAGCACCGGGATCGCCAGGTACTGCGCCGTGGAGATCAGCCCGACCTGGAACGGCGAGGCGTGCAGGGCGAAGATGAGCAGCGCCGGCACCACGAACAGGGTGACGCGGTCGCCGGCGTTGCTCACCGTCTGGCCCGCCCACAGCAGGTTGAACTGCCGGTTCATCGGCGCACGAGGTTGGGCACCTTGCCGGTGCGCTCATTGCCGACGAGCGCGGCCACGACGCTCACCCGCAGCGCGTCGGCGTTGCGCTGGAAGACGATCGACGGCCCGAACGCCGAGGCCAGCAGGTGGCCCCGCACGGCGTCGGCGACGTCGGGGCCGGCCGCGGCGGAGGGCAGGACGAGCACCTCCAGGACGCTGCCGCGCTCGCCCTGCTCGTGCACGACGAGCTGGGCGCGAGCCACGCCGCTGACGGTGGCGACGTCGCGGACGAGGTCGTCGACGTTGACGAGGTGGCCGCGGAACTTGATGAGGCCGTCGCGGCGGCCGAGCACCTGGAAGGCGCGGCCGGGGCGGCCGCAGGCGCACTCGACGAACCGGCCGGCGTCGCCGGTGCGGTAGCGCAGCACCGGGTTGAGGCCCGCCGGGTTCAGCGTGGTGAAGTCGAGCATTTCGTCGTCGCCGACACAGACCAGCTGCGACGGCAGCGGATGCCAGGTGTCGGCCGGGCAGTCGGGGGTGTTCGTGCCGACGACCCAGGTCTCCGTGCTGCCGAACATGCCCCAGCGGCGGGCGTTCGGGGCGACGGCGGCGAGGTCGTCGTCGAGCTGGTCGCTCCAGGCCTCGCCGAGGTACAGCACGGCCCGCAGGTCGGGCAGCTTCACGCCGGCGTCGCGGGCGTGGCCGAAGACGAGGCGCAGCACGCTCGGGGTGCCGCCGAACGCGGTGACCTTCTGCGCGGCGAAGAACGCGAGCCAGGCGTCGTACTCGTCGCGGCTCATCGCCCCGAGGTTCATCGCGGTGCAGTGCACGTGGTCGGTGAAGGCGTTGACGAGGAAGTGCGCGCCCCACATCTTGCCGGCGCTCCAGCCGTTGACGAAGACGTCGTCCGGGCCGATCGGGCGCCACTGCTCGTACACCTCGCGCATGTACAGGCCGGTGGGCGCGTAGCCGAGCTGGGGCGCGCCGGTGCTGCCGCCGCTCTGAAACACCCACGTCGTGGCCGCGGACGCGCGCGGGCGGTCGTGGCGCAGCGCGAGCTGCAGGTCGTCCTTGAGCATCAGCGGTACCGCGGCCAGGGTTTGCAGGTCTTGAATATCCACAATGGACGCATAGCGGTCGGCGAGCGCCGGCACGGCCCGCAGCCGGGCGAGCAGGTCGCGCACGCGGGCGACCCCGGCGGCGTCGAGGCGGTCGTGCGAGAACTCAGGCATGGCGGGCTTCCCTCCAGGCGGCGTGAGCCCGGCGGTAGGCGCTGAACCGGGCGGCGATGAGGTCGTGCTGGACGGTGTTGTCGTCCGGGGCGATGGCGCCGTCGGTCTCGATCTCCGACAGCCAGAAGCGCTCGCCGTCGTGGAGGAAGTCGACGCAGAAGTAGGGCGTGGGAATGCGTTGCGCGAACCAGTCCACCGTGGCCGCGAGCTCGTCGGGCAGCGGCACGAACCGCATGGTGCCCCCGCGGCTGCCGCTGGAGCAGGGCGCGTCGCCGGTGGGCCTGCG
This sequence comes from Dactylosporangium sp. CA-139066, assembly GCF_050936175.1. Lineage (NCBI taxonomy): Bacteria > Bacillati > Actinomycetota > Actinomycetes > Micromonosporales > Micromonosporaceae > Dactylosporangium > Dactylosporangium sp. CA-139066. The sequence continues at coordinate 6,736,754 of NZ_JBNJNH010000001.1, forward strand.
CACCAGGACCGCCTCGACCTTGCCGTCGATGACGTACAGGCGGTAGTCGCTGGTGCCGGCGCCGAGGTAGGGCTGGCAGACCAGGGTCGTTTCGCCGCCCTGGGCCAGGCTCACCAGGCCGCGCAGGTCCTCGACCGAGCGGGCCAGGCACACGCCCCAGCCGGACGCCCAGCCGGCCGGCTTGACGATCGCCGGGAACGTGAGCCCGTCCAGGACCGGCTCGTAGAGGCGGTGCTGGATGTCGCGGCCGCAGCCGATGCGCACCGTCGGGATCGTCGGGATCGGCGCGCCGGCCAGGAACAGGTTGGTGGCGAGCTTGTCGTTGACGATCGCCGACAGCCACGGCGGGGTCGGCAGGTAGAAGCCGGCCTGCTCGAGCACGGCGTAGATCGCGTACTGGTTGAAGACGTCCATGGTGTGGTACGGCAGGGAGTACAGCGCCGTGATGAACGCCGTGTCGTGCGGGGTCACCTCGTCGCCGTCGACGTAGACGCGGGGCTCGCCGGCGCGCAGGCCGTCGACGGCGATCGCGTCCGGTGCGTGGATGGTGAACGACATCCCCAGCTCGGCGGCGACCTTCTGGTAGGCGTCCCAGAAGACCCGCTTCCAGAGCGCGCCCTGCCGTCCCGACTCGCGGTCGGGGAAGACCCAGCAGATGCGTTGCAACGACTCGTTCATGAGACTCCTCGGGGCAGCACGGCACACTGGCCGCGGAACTCGGCCACGACGGCGCCTTCGGCGGCGCTGACGGTGACGTCGAAGAGGCCGCCGGCGCGCTCGACGGCGACGGCGGTCAGCGAGGCGCCGATCGGGACCGGGCGCAGGAAGGTGATGTGCGCGGCCTGCGCCAGGGCGACCCGCCCGGCGTTGGCGGCGTAGGCGAATGCGGTGTCGGCGAGCAGGAAGACGTACCCGCCGTGCGCGATGCCGTGCAGGTTGGCCATCTCGGCGGTCACCCGCATGCGGGCGCGGGCCCGGCCGGGGCCGACCTCGTCGACCTCGATGCCCAGGGCCGTCGCCGCCCCGTCGATGCTTGCGGTCACACCGCGAGGCTGGCAGCGGGGGCTACGGATCCGCTACAGACCCGCTTGCTCGCCGGCCGGGGCGAGCAGCGCCCGGATGAAGTCGCCGATGTCGGCGATGGTCTGGGGGCTGGCCGAGATGAACTCGACGCCGACCTCGTCGGCCTCGTCGGCGTCGATGTGCCGCACCGCCCGGCCGCGCAGGTGGTGCTCCTGCTCGCCGAGGCGCAGCGTGAGGTCGACCTCGGTGCCGATGGGCGGCCGCTCGCCGGGGCGGAAGCCGCAGCGCAGGCCGCTGACCGACACGTCGAGCAGGTCGGCCTCGATACGCCGGCCGGCGTGCTGCAGCGCGACCGTCCCTTCGACCGAGGCCCGGCTGTGCCGGCGGCGCTCGAGCCGCTCGGTCACCTTGGTCAGCGCCTCGATCCGGGTGATCGCCTCGCGGACGCTGCCGACGAGCTGCTCGACCGAGGAGCGCTGGCGGACCGTGACGTCGCTGAGCTCGGCGGTCACGTCGCCGACGGCGTGCACGCCCCGGCTCATGTCGGTGATGACGCCCGACATGGCGTGCGTGTTGGCGCCCAGGGCCGAGACCGTGTCGGTGATCTCGTCGGTGGAGTCCTTCGTCTTCGACGCGAGGTTCTTGACCTCGCCGGCCACGACGCTGAAGCCGCGGCCGGCCTCGCCGGCCCGGGCCGCCTCGATGGTGGCGTTGAGGGCCAGGAGGTTCGTCTGCCCGGCGACGCCGGCGATGAGGTTGGCGATGCCGTCGACCCGGCCGAGGCTCGCGGTGACCGCGTCGATGACCGTGCCGGCCTCGGTCGCCCGCTCCACCACGCCGCGGGTGACCCGGTCGGCGGCCGCGGCCTGCTGCTCGATGGCGTCGGCCGCGGAGAGCACCTCGTCGGCCTGCAGCATGACGTTGCGCAGCTCGGACAGCACGGCGCCGCTGGTGTCGTCGATGACCTCGCCGGCCCGGCGCCGTACCGTCTGCTCGGCCAGCTGCTGGCGCACGTTCGTGGTCATGAGCTGGGCCTCCTTGGCGGCCCGCTCCTCCTGCAGGCGCTCCTCCTGCTCGTGCATCGCGTCGAGCATCTCGTCGATGGTGCGGCCGAGCACGGCGATGTCGTCGCTGCCGGCCGGGCGGATGCGCAGCGCCCGGTCGCCGGAGGCGATGATCTGCTCGGTGGTGCGCCGCAGCGGCCCGACCCGCCGCCGCAGGGCCGAGCGCACCGACCACAGCATGACCAGGACGAGCACGACGGTCGCCGCGGTCACGAACACGAACAGCTTCACGGCGGTGCTGCTGGCCGCGGCGTGGATCGGCCGGGCCGCGACGACCTCGAGCACGACCTTGTCGCCGTTGACGGTGGCGATGGTGGCGTCCACGGCGATGTGCTTGGCGCCGACGACCGCGGTGGCGATCGCGAGGTCGCCGAGCCGGCTGTGCAGCGCCGGCTCGGCCTGCGCCCCCGAGCGGACCGTGGCGGCCAGCGCCACCGGCAGGTCGATCGCCGCGCCGAGGCGGGTCACCCGGTCGGCGTCGAGGCGCTTGAGCATGATCATGCCGCCGGACGGGGTGCCGGTGCCGCTGCTGGGGTAGGTCGGCACGCCGCAGAAGAGGTACGGCGCGTCGGCCGACACCACGCCGCAGCGCGCCTGCCCGGCCTTCGCCGACGGGTCGTAGAGCTTGCTCAGCACCGCCGGGTCGCGCAGCTGCGGCGGCGGGGTCCCGAACGTCTCGGCGTCGGTGGTCATGCCGCCGACCCGCAGGGAGCCGTCGGCGCCGATGCCGAGGAAGCCGTCGACGTCGAGGATCTCGTGCTGGGTGCCGGGCGGGAAGTCGGTGGCGAAGCCGTTCTGGTCGGCGCCGGCGACGTCGTTGAAGGAGTTGTCCCACACGCCGTTGGTCGCGCCGAACGCGCTGAGCAGCGACGCCTGCGCGTCCAGGCCGATGCGGATGCGGTCGGCGTCCTGGGCGACCTGACGCGCCTCGAGCCGCTCGAACGCGCCGGTGGTGATCAGCTGCATCACCAGGAACGCCGCGATCAGGCCGGCCAGCGCGGCGGCGGCCGGCAGCAGGCGGCGTGTCAGCCGGCGCGCGTCGAGACCCACGACGTGCTGTTCGGCACCGCGGAGCCCGACCTGAGCCACATGTGGGCGGTTCGAAGCGGATCCATGGCGGCCGCCGCCAGACTCCCTGCACCCAAACGACGAGCAGGACCTCCAAGGAGTAGGAGCTGAGCCATGCTGCGACGGTTGTGCTGGCTGTTTCCGGATCGGGAGTCCAGCCGGACCTCGGCGACCTGGAACGCGGCGTTCTGGCAGACCTACGCCGAGGTCGCCAAGGAGCTGGACCTGTCCTGGCAGCGGGTCACGCCGGAGTCGGTCGCGGTCGACGCGCTGGACCCGGCCCGGCCCGTGGTGCGCGTCGACGGCGAGGTCGTGACGCCGGACGACACGCTGTTCATCACGTCGCTGTACTCGCTGCCGTACCAGGCCGCGGACGTGTTCAACCAGCTGACCCTCTACGCCGTGCTGGAGCAGGCCGGATTCTACCTGCCGCACCCGGCCGCCATGGCGACGCTGTGCAACGACAAGCTGGCCTCGGTGCTGTTCCTGCGCGACTGCCCGGTGCCGCCGATCCCGACCGTGCGCATCGGCCCCGGCCGCGACCTCGTCTACGACGACTACGTGCCGAGCATCGCCGCGCTGCCGTACCCGGCCCTGGCCAAGCCGTCGGGCTGGTGCGCGTCGCGGGGCATCAACCTGGCCCGCGACCCGCACGACGTGCGCGGGCTGCTCAGCCTCGCCCAGGGCGGGGACACGCCGCTGGTGTTCCAGCCGTACCTCGGCAACGCCACCGTCGACTACCGGGTCTACCTCGTCGACGGCGAGCCGCTCGCCACCCTGGTGCGCCGGCCCGGCGACGGCGCCCTCTACACCCAGTTCAGCACGGGCGGGAAGCTGTACTACACCGAACTGCCCGACGAGCTGCGCCCCGCCGTGGAGTATTTCCGGGCGCGGCTGCCGCTGCCGTACCTCTGCGCCGACTTCCTGCACGACGGCGAGCGCTGGTGGCTGTCGGAGATCGAGCTCGACGGCACCATCCAGTGCCCGGACGCGACGTCGGCGGAGGCGGTGCGCATCCAGCGCGAGCTCATCGCCGCCCGGTTCGCCGCCTACCGCCGCGGCCACGCCCGGTTCACGTCATGACGGCCGCGGCGGGCAAAGACGTCGTGCGCCTCGGCCGCGAGTTCAACCTGCTGTGGGCCGGGCAGACCGTCAGCAACATCGGGGACAAGATCAGCATCTTCGTGGTACCGACGCTGATGATCCTGGTCCTGCACGCCTCGCCGTTCCAGGTCGGGCTCGTCGCGATGGCTCAGTACCTGGCCATCCCGCTGCTCAGCCTGGTCGCCGGAGCCCTGGTCGACCGGTGGGACCTGCGGCGCACCCTGATCGGCTGCGACCTGGTCCGGGCCGCGGTGATCGCGCTGGTCCCGGCCGCCTACTTCGGGCATTTCCTGTCGGTACCCCTCGTCTTCGCCGTCGTCGCGGTCGTCAACGCCACCGCGGTGTTCTTCAACGTCGGCTACACCGCGACGATCGCCTCCATCGTCGAGCCGGACGGGCGGGTCAAGGCGTACTCGCACCTGGAGGCCAGCCGCACCACCTCCGACGTCGTCGGGCCGGCCGTCGCCTCCGGCATCTACGTGCTGCTCGGCGCCGGCGCCCTGCTGGTCGACGCGGCCACGTTCCTGTTCTCGGCCGGGCAGATCCGGGCGATGAAGCCCTACGGCGGGGGCGGCGGGCGGCAGGAGTCGATGTGGCGGCGCCTGGCCCACGGGGTGCGGCTCAACTGGACCGACCCGGTGCTGCGGCGCACCCTGCAGGGGACGCTGCTGGCGAACATCGGCGGGCCGATCTTCGTGACGGTGCTGCCGATCCTGGCGTACCGCGGCCTCGGAATGTCCGTCGGCGCGCTCGGCACCGTCATGTCCGTCGCCGCGGCCGGCGCCGTCGGCGGCTCGCTCGTCGCGCAGCGCGTCAGCCGCGCGCTCGGGCCGGCGCGGCTGATCCCGTGGTCGATCTTCCTGCACTCGCTGGTCGGGCTGGGCATCCTGGCCGCGCCGGCGCTGCCCGGCCCGCTCGTGCTCGGCGCCACGCTGACCCTCTACGGCATCTTCATGGTCTGGTACAACGTCAGCACCGCCGCGGTGCGCCAGGCCCGCGTCCCGTCCCGCGACCAGGCCGTGTCGCACGCCGCGTTCCGCACCATCACGTGGGGCGTGATCCCGTTCAGCGTTCTCGCCGGCGGCATCATCGTCGACGCGCTCGCCGCCCGGCACGGCATCCTCGGCGCCGCGAAGCTCACCATGGTCGGCGGCACCCTCATCGGCACGCTGTTCGCCGCCATCCCCCTCGCCCCCATCAACGCCCTGCTGCGCCGCGAGCGCGACGCGGCCCCCGCCGAGCTCACGGAGGTGACGGCGTGAGCGGTACGGAGCGAAGCGGAGTGGCCGCTCACAATAAGCACAGGGATCTTCTCGCGCCGGCGCCGGAGCGAAGCGGAGGTGACGGCGTGAGCGGTACGGAGCGAAGCGGAGGTGGCGGCGCGAGCCGCACGCTGCTGGTCACCGGCGCGTCGACCGGCATCGGCCTGGAGGTGGCGAAGGCCGCCGCCGCGGCCGGGTGGACGGTCGCGGCCGGCATGCGCAAGCCCTACGACGTGCCCGGCGTCGACGTCCGCGAGCTCGACGTCACCGACCCGGACTCGGTCGCCGCCTGCGTGGCCGGCGTCGTGGCCGACCACGGCCGCCTCGACGCCCTGGTCAACAACGCCGGCGTCGGCAACACCGTGCCCACGATCGAGCTGGCCGACCTGGCCGCGTTCCGGGCCAACATCGAGGTCAACTTCTTCGGCGTGGTGGCCATGACGAAGGCCGCCCTGCCGCACCTGCGGGCCGCCGGCGGGCGGCTGGTCACCGTCGGCAGCACCCGCGGCCTGGTCGGGCAGCCGTTCAACGAGGCGTACTGCGCGGCCAAGTTCGCGGTCGAGGGGTTCCTGGAGGCGCTCGCCCCGGTCGCGGCCGGGATGGGCGTGCGCGTCGTCATCGTCGAGCCCGGGCCGGTGCTGGGCACCGCGTTCGCCGCCAACACCGGGGTCACCCGCGACTCGCTGCTGGCCGGCGCCGGGCCCTACGAGCCGGTCCTGCGGCCGTACCTCGACTGGGTCGCCCGCACCGCCTGGCCGGGCGCGCAGCCGGCCGAGGAGGTCGCCGGGATCGTGCTGCGGGCCCTCACCGAACCCGACCCGCCGCCGCGGGTGCTCACCAGCGACTGGGCCCGCGAGTTCGCCGGCGTGAAGCTCGCCGACGCCGACGGCACCGCGGTCCGGCGCCTGGCCCGCGAGTGGCTCACCGGCTGACCGTCATATCTTCGTCATGTTTCGCCGCACCGCTCGCCGAGCGGTGCGGCGTCGTTTTATGCATCGATGAGCACGGATGACAATTGCAAATTCAACGAAGTTGGCCGATGCCTGGCCCGGCCCCATTCGGGCGGTTGCGGCCCTGAGCGTGCCGACGTGGGCCGATAGCGCGGGTTCCGCGGCAATCCGGCGCTTCGCCGGGTGCGGCGGCGAACGGGGCACATGCCGGTAAAGGCCCGAAGACGCGGATGGCGCGAAACGACCCGGCGTGTCGCGCGTTCCGCCCCCTCGGCCGAGCCTTCGCCGCGATCTCGCCGCGGAGGGCTTGCGCCGCCGGTGCCTCCTCGTGCACGAATGGATGCCCGATCGCGAACCGATCGGCATGGATCGATCACACACACGATGTGTGTCACGTAAAGGGAACGAGGTATTTCGATGCTTGAGGTATCGCTGCTGGGGCCGACCGAGGCGCGCTTATCCGGCCGAACCGTTTCCCTGACGCCACTGGAACGCAATGTCCTCGCCATTCTCGCGCTGTCCAGAAATGCCGTGGTGTCCACCGAGCGGATCATCGAGCTGCTGTGGTGCGACCGGCACCCGGCCGCGCCGCGCTCCCGCGTGCAGGGGCTCGTGTCGGCCCTGCGGCGCAAGGTCGGCGCGGCCCTGGCCACCCGCCATCCCGGCTACGTGCTCGAGGCCTCCGGCGCCGCCACCGACCTCGACGCCATGCAGGCCCTCGTGCGCCGGGCCCGCGCCGCCGCCACGGCCCGCGACACCGCCCGCGACCTGCGCGCCGCGCTGGGCCTGTGGCGCGGCGAGCCGCTCGACGGCGTCACCGCGCCCGGCACCGAGGTCGAGCGGGTGCGCCTGGCCGAGCTGCGCGTCGGCCTGCACGAGGAGCTGTTCGAGGCCGAGCTCGCCCTGGAGCCGCCGGCCGGCCTGGCCGGGGTCACCGACCTCGTCGGCGAGATCTCGGCGCTGCTGGCCGCCAACCCGCTGCGCGAGCGGCTGGCCGGCCAGCTCATGCGGGCGCTGCAGCGCGCCGGCCGGGCCGCCGACGCGCTGCACGTCTACGAGGCGCTGCGCCGCCACCTCGCCGACGAGCTCGGCAGCGACCCCTGCCCCGACCTGCGCGCCCTGCACGCCGCCATCCTGCGCGGCGACGCCTGGACGGACCCGCTGGCCGCCGCGGCCCCGGCGTCCGCCGCCGGCGCCATGGCCTCCGCCGCCGCGGTCTGGCCGTTACCCGCGGCCTGGCCGTCACCCGCCCCGGAGCCGGCGCCCGCACCGGCCGGCCCGCGGCCGCCGGCCACGCTGCCGCCGGGCGTCGGGCACTTCACCGGCCGCGAGGAGGACCTCAAGGCGCTCGGCGACGCCGTCGCCCGCCCCACCCGCGAGCCGCGGATCGTGCTCGTCTCCGGCCTCGGCGGCCTCGGCAAGACCGCCCTCGTCGTGCACTGGGCGCACGGCGCCGCCGGCGCCTTCCCCGACGGGCAGATCTACGTCGACCTGCACGGCGGGGCCCTGCCGGCCCTGGACGCCCTCGCCGCCGTGCTCACCGCGCTCGGGGCCGGCCGCGACGAGCTGCCCGACGACCTCGACGGGCGCACCGCGCAGTACCGCGCCCGGCTCAACGGCCGGCGGGTGCTCATCGTGGCCGACGACGCGGGCGCCGTGGAGCAGCTGCTGCCGCTCGTCCCGCCGACCGCGGCCGGCCAGCTCGTGGTCACCAGCCGCCGCCGGCTGCCGGCCCTGGCCGCCCACCACGCCGTCGAGGCGCAGCCCATCGAGCCGCTCACCGAGGCCGCCACCCGCGAGCTGCTCGAGCGCATCTGCGGACGGGAGCTGCGCCGCCGCGACCCGGCCGCGGAGCGCCTGGTCCGCTGGTGCGGCGGCTACCCCCTCGCGGTGCGCACCGCCGGGCTGCGGCTGGCCGCCCGGCCCGGGCAGTCCCTCGAAGGGTTCGTCGACGAGCTCGCCGACGAGCCGCGCAGCGTCCCGGCCGCGCTCGCCCCGGCCCTGGACAGCGCCCGCGCCGCGCTCAGCCCGGCCGCCGCGCACCTGTTCGGCCGCCTCGGCCGCGAGCGCCTGGCCACCGTCGCCATCGACCGCACCGCCGCCGCCACCGACCGGTCGGTCCGCCGCGTCCGGCAGCTGCTCGACGAGCTCGTGGCCGTGAACCTCCTGGCCGAGTCGGGGCCCGGCGGGTACCACCTGCACGACCTGGTGCTGCGCTATGCCCGCGAGTGCGGCGCCGAGCTCGTCGACCGCGACGCCGTCGACGAGTGGATGCGCCGCCGCGTGCAGCTGCGCACCGCCTCGTAGCCGATCCGCAGCGGATCTGTAGCGCCCGATGCCACGCTCGCTGGGCCCGAACGGCCCTCCGAGCTGGTGAGGTGCATCATCGACGCGCTCCTGACCGCCGTGACCGCCACCGCGGCGCGGCATCCGCTGCGCCCCGCGCTCGTGCACAACGGCATCCCGATCGGCTACGGCCGCCTCGCCGAGGAGATCGACCGGGCGCGGCGCCGCCTCGGCGCCCGCCCCGGCACCGTCGCCGTGGACGCCGTCCACCGCCCCGGGACGATCGTGTCCCTGCTGGGCACGTGGGCGGCCGGCGGCACCTACTGCCCGATCGACCCGGCGTTCCCGGCGCAGCGCCGCCAGGCGATGGCCGCGGCCGCCGCCGGGGCGCCGGCCGACCTCGCGTACGTGCTGTTCACCTCCGGCTCGACCGGCGAACCGAAGCCGGTCGGCACGCCCCGCGCCGCCCTCGACGCGGTGGTACCGGCCCTCGCCGGGCTGTTCGAGCTGACCGACGCCGACCGGGTGCTGCAGTTCGCGTCGCTGAACTGGGACACCTGCTTCGAGGAGATCCTGCCGGCGCTGCTGAGCGGCGCCGCGGTCGTCCTCGCCGACGACGCCCTCTCCGGCTCCTTCCCGCGCTTCCTGCGCGCGCTCGAGCGCGACCGGGTGAGCGTGCTGGACCTGCCGACCGCGTTCTGGCACGAGCTGGTGCGCCACCTCGCCGACGACGGCGCCGGGCTGCCGCCGTGCGTGCGGCTCGTCGTCATCGGCGGCGAGGCCGTCGCACCGGCCCGCCTCGCCCAGTGGCACGCGCTGCCGACGCGCGGCGTGCGGCTGCTCAACACGTACGGCTGCACCGAGACGACGCAGATCACCCACGCCGCCGAGCTCACCGGCGCCGCCGAGGCCCCGATCGGGCGGGCGCTGCCGCACGTGCGCGAGCGCATCGGCGCCGGCGGGGAGCTGTGGATCGGCGGCCCCGCGCTCGCCCGCGGGTACCTCGGCCGCCCCGCCGACACCGCCGAGCGCTTCGTCGAGCTCGACGGCGAGCGCTGGTTCCGCACCGGCGACCGCGTGGCCCGCCGCGCCGACGGCGGCCTGGACCACCTGGGCCGCCTCGACCGGCAGGTGAAGATCCGCGGCATCCGCGTCGACCCCGGCGAGGTCGAGGCCCGCATCGCCGAGCACCCCCGCGTCCGCGCCGTCGCCGTCGTGCCCGCCACCCGTGCCGGCCACACCGTGCTGGTCGCCTACGTCGAGCTCGACGGGGCCGCGGACGTCGCCGCGTTCCTGCGCGGGCGGGTGCCGGACCACCTGATCCCGGCCCGCATCGAGGTCGTACCGCGCCTGGCCTACACCGCCACCGGCAAGGTCGACCGCCTGGCCACCGCATCCGCCCACGCGCCTGAGGAGGTCGTGCGTTGACCGTCGACAAGCTGATCGCCATCTACGCGGAGGTGCTGGAGCGGCCCGGCATCGCCGCCGACGACGACTTCTTCGCCGCCGGCGGTGACTCGCTGCTGGCCACCCGGGTGCTCAGCGCCGTCTACCGGGCCGCCGGGGCCGAGCTGACGTTCGACGACTTCCTGGCCGCGCCCACGCCCGCCGCGCTGTCGGCTCGCCTGGCCCTCGGCGGCCGGCGATGAGGGTCGTCGTGGTCGGCGCGGGCCTGGCCGGCCTGGTCGCCGCCGACCGGCTCGCCGCCGCCGGGGCCGACGTGACGGTGCTGGAGGCCCGCGACCGGGTCGGCGGGCGCGTCCACGGCCTCGAGGTCGCCCCCGGCGTCTGGGTCGACGCCGGCGCCGCCTACCTCGGCGACCGGCACACCGCGCTGCTCGACCTGCTCGCCGACGTCGGCCTCAAGACCGTGCCGACCGGGATGGAGGGGGCCAGCCGGTTCGCGCTGCGCGGGCCGGCGCAGACCCGCCCCGGCCGGTTCCCGCCGCTGTCCGCCGTCGCCCTCGGCGACCTGTTCGACCGCCTCGAGGCGCTCACCCGCCGGGTCGACCCGGACGCGCCGTGGGCCGGCGCGGATGCCGCGGAGCTCGACGCCACCACCGCCGCCGACTGGGCCCGCGACCACCTCGCCCACCCGGACGCGCGCACGTTCTTCCCGCTGTTCCTCGGCGAGATGATGGCCGCCGCGCCCGAGGCCGTCTCCGTGCTGCACATGGCGTTCTACCTGCGCTCCGGGGGCGGGCTGTCGTACCTCAACGCCTTCGAGGGCGGCGCCCAGGACGCCCGCGTCGACGGCGGCGCGCACCGGGCCGCGCAGCTGCTCGCCGAGCGGCTCGGCGACCGGGTCGTGCTCGGCCACCCCGTGGCGAGCATCCACCAGGACGCGCACGGCGTGACCGTCGACGGCCAGTGGCGCGCCGACGCCGTCGTGGTCGCGGTCCCGCCGCTGCTCGCCGACGCCATCGACTTCCGGCCCGGGCTGCCGGCACCGCGGGCCGGGCGGGCCACGGTGCCCGGGTGCGCGGTCAAGGTACACCTCGTCTACCCGGCTCCGCTGTGGCGCGAGGACGGGCTGTCCGGCTGGTCGGTGAGCGCCGCCGGCCCGCTCACGTCCACAGTGGACGACAGCCCGGCCGGCGGGCCCGGCGTGCTCACCGGGTTTGTGACGGGCGCCGACGCCCACCGCTTCGCCGCGCTCGGCGACGGCGAGCGGCGGGCGGCCGCGGTCCGGCAGGCGGCGCGGCTGTTCCCGGGTCTCGGCGAGCCCGTCGCCGTGCACGTCACGGACTGGGTGCACGAGCGCTACAGCCGCGGCTGCTACGCCGCACTCATGGGCCCCGGCGACTGGATCGCCGCCGGCCCCCGCATCGCGGCGCCGGTGCACCGGGTGCACTGGGCCGGCACGGAGACGAGCACCGAGTTCTTCGGGCTCATGGAAGGCGCGATCCGCTCGGGCCACCGGGCGGCCACGGAAGTCATTCGTCACGTCGAGGGAGCGTCATGAGCGACCACGCGCACAGCCCCGTTGCCCCGCTCGCCGTCCGGGAGCGGTTCATGACCGACCCGGACCTGGGCGCGGGCAACTTCCTGGACAAGGCCGCCGAGCACAACCCGAACCGGGGCGTGCCGGTGGTGTACAGCCACCACCCCGACCACACCGGGGGCGTGTTCCTGCGCGGCCACAGCCTCCTCGACCTCGTCGCCCTCCGCGACCGCTACGCCCGGTGGTACGCCGCCAACGGCGTGCGGCCCGGCGAGCCGGTCGGCGTCGTCGTCGCCGAGGGCCTCGAGCCGCTCATCCACTTCCTGGCCCTCACCGCGCTCGGCGCGATCCCGGCGATGGTCAACGACGCGATGCGGCCCGACGTCATGGTCCGCTACCTCAACCACGTCGGCGTGGTCGGCGTCGTGGCCGACGACACCACGCGGCTGGCGTCGGCGTACCGCGCGGATCCCCAGCGCCGGCCCCGGTTCCTGGCCCTCGCCGCCGAGGTGCAGGCGTTCGACGCGGCCGGCGTCGCGCTGCCGGCGCAGTACCCGCACCGGCACGCCCCCGACGACGTCGTCGCGCTGATCCACTCCTCCGGCACCACCGGTACCCCGAAGTCCACGATGCTCGCCCACCGCCAGTTCTGGAACGGCAAGCAGCCGCGGATGGTGCGCTTCCCGTGCGGGCCGGACGACCGGCTCATGTCGCTGATGCCGCACACCCACGCGGGCGGCCTGAGCTACTTCCTCACCGCGGTCCTGCTCGGCCTGCCCGTCGTCGTCATGGGCGACCACCGGCGGGTCACCGTCGAGCCGGTGATGGAGGCGTTCCAGCCCACGATGGTGGCCTCCTTCCCGCGCACGTTCGTCGAGCTGGCCACCGGCGACCTGCCGGTGCGCGGCGCCGCCCGGGTGCACTCGTGGTTCAACACCGGCGACTCGGCCCACTACGGCCACATCCGCCGGCTGGTCACCCTCGGCGAGCGCCCGGCCGGGCTCATCAAGCCGTGGCTGCTGCCCAGCGACGCCGCCGCCGAGGCCGCGCTGCCGGGCTCGCAGTTCGTCGACGGGCTCGGCTCCTCGGAGATGGGCATGGCCCTCTTCGGCGGGATCACCACGCCCGAGACGCCGCGCAACGACCGGTGCGTCGGCAAGCCGCTCGAGGTCGTGGAGGACGCGGCGATCCTCGACGAGGACGGCCGGGCGCTTCCCGACGGCACCGTCGGGCTCCTGGCGGTGAAGACGCCGTCGCGCACGCCGGGGTACTGGCACAACCCGCGGCTCACGGCGAGCTTCGAGCTGGCCGGGTACTGGCTCACCGGCGACGTCGCCTACCGCGACGCCGACGGGAACTTCTACCACCTCGACCGGACCGTGGACGTCATCGACACCCTCGACGGGCCGGTGTACAGCCTGCCGCTGGAGGAGGTTCTGCTCGCCGACTGCGCCGACGTGGTCCGCGACTGCTCGGTCGTCGGCATCCCGGCGCCCGGCGGCGGCCAGCGGCCGGTCGCCGTCGTGCAGCTGCAGGCCGACGCCGGTGAGTGGGGCGAGGAAGCGATCCTGGAGAAGGCGAACAAGGAGCTCACGCGGGCGGGCCTGGCGACGCTGGCCGCGGTGCGCGTCGCGCGCGAGGCCGCCGACTTCCCGCTCGGCCCGACCGGCAAGGTGCTCAAGCGGGAGCTGCGCGCCCGGCACGCGGCGCTGCTGTCGAACGGATGACGGCGTACGCCTACGCGCGGGCGCCGCTGGTCGAGCCCGACTGGCGGCGCCTGCCGGGCTGGCGCGACGTCACCGCGGCGCAATGGCGCAGCGCCGGCTGGCAGCGCGCGCACTGCGTGAAGAACGTCGCCCAGCTGCGGGCCGTGCTCGGCCCGGTCGGTGACGCCTTCTACGACGACCTCGCCGCCGACCAGGCGCGCCACGCGACGATGTCGATGCTGCTGCCGCCGCAGATGCTCAACACCATGGTGCCGGGGGCGGTACCGGACGGGGACGCGCTGCGGGCCGACCCCGTGCGCCGCTACATGCTGCCGCTCGCCTCGGACCGGCACCCGCGGTGGCCGAGCCATCCGCGGGCCGAGCGCGACTCGCTGCACGAGGCCGACATGTGGGTCGTGGAGGGGCTCACGCACCGGTACCCCACCAAGGTGCTCGCCGAGCTGGTGACGACCTGCCCGCAGTACTGCGGCCACTGCACCCGCATGGACCTGGTGGGCAACTCGACGCCGCAGGTGGTCAAGGCCCGCCTCGCCCTGAAGCCCGCCCACCGCCGCGAGCTGATGCTGGACTACCTCAAGCGCACCCCGGCCGTGCGCGACGTCGTCGTCTCCGGCGGCGACGTCGCCAACGTGCCGTGGCGGCAGCTGGAGGAGTTCCTGCGCCAGCTGCTGGACCTCGACTCGGTCCGCGACATCCGGCTGGCCACGAAGGCGCTCGTCGGCCTGCCCCAGCACTGGCTGCAGCCGGCCGTCCTCGAGGGCCTGGCCGGCGTGGCCGCGCTGGCCCGCTCGCGCGGCGTGAGCCTGGCCGTGCACACCCACGCCAACCACGCCGCGTCGATCACCCCGCTGGTCGCCGAGGCGGCCCGGGCCCTGCTCGACGCCGGCGTGCGCGACGTGCGCAACCAGGGCGTGCTGCTCGCCGGCGTCAACGACTCGGTCGCGGCCCTGCTCGACCTGTGCTTCGCGCTGCAGGACGAGGCGGGCATCCTGCCGTACTACTTCTACCTCTGCGACATGATCCCCAACGCCGAGCACTGGCGGATCCCGCTGTCCGCGGCGTGCGCCCTGCAGGACGGCCTGATGGGCTGGCTGCCCGGCTACGCCACGCCGCGCCTGGTCTGCGACGTGCCGTTCGCCGGCAAGCGCTGGGTGCACCAGTACGTCTCCTACGACCGCGAGCGCGGCATCTCCGTCTGGCCCGGCTCCACCCACCCCTACTACGACCCGATCCACACCCTGCCCGAGGCGGGCCACCGCTGGTGGTCCGCGCAACCGTGAGGAGCCACGCATGTCCCGCTACGACTGGGGCGAGACCCACCCCGGCATCGAGAAGCTCAAGGCCGAGATCCGGCCGGCCCGCGAGCGCGTCGTCGGGCACCCGCTGTACGCCGCGCTGAACAGCCACGCGGCGATCGTCACGTTCATGGAGCACCACGTGTTCGCCGTGTGGGACTTCATGAGCCTGCTCAAGTCGCTGCAGCGCAGCCTCACCTGCGTCGCCGTGCCGTGGGTGCCCAGCGGCCCGACCGGCAGCCGCCGCCTCATCAACGACATCGTCCTGGTCGAGGAGAGCGACGAGCTGCGCGGCGGGTTCATCAGCCATTTCGAGCTGTACCTCGAGGGCATGACCGAGGCCGGCGCCGGCCGGACGGCGATCGACGCGTTCATCGCCGCGCTGCGTGAGGGCGTGGCGGTGCCCGAGGCGCTGGTCGCCGCGGGCGTGCCCGCCCCGTCGGCCGCGTTCACCGGCACCACCTGGACGTTCATCCAGGAGGCGCCGGTGCACTGCCAGGCGGCCGCGTTCGCGTTCGGCCGCGAGGACCTCATCCCCGACATGTTCGAGCAGGTCGTGCGGGTCAACGAGGCCGGCGCCGGCCGCCTGACGACGTTCGTGGACTACCTCGCCCGGCACATCGAGGTCGACGGCGAGGAGCACACCCCGATGGCGATGCAGATGCTCGCCGACCTGTGCGGCGACGACCCGGTGAAGTGGACCGAGGCCGCCGACACCGTGAACGCCGCCCTGGCCGCGCGCGCCGAGCTGTGGACCGGCATCCTGACCGAGATCGGCAAGTAGATTCGGCCGGGTGTACTTCGCCAGCGACAACAACGCCGGGGTGCACCCGGACGTCCTCGCGGCCCTCGTGGCCGCCAACGACGGGCACGCCCGCTCCTACGGCGACGACCCGGTGACGGCCCGCGCCCACGCGCTGTTCAAGGCCCACTTCGGCGAGCACGCCGAGACGGTGCTCGCCGTCACCGGGACCGCGGCCAACGTCATCGCCCTGGCCTCGATCCTGCGCCCGTACGACGCGGTGCTGTGCGCCGACACCGCGCACGTCTTCGCCGACGAGTGCAACGCGCCGGAGCGGTTCACCGGGGCGCGGCTCACGGCGGTGCCCACCGCCGACGGGCGGCTCACCCCGGCGCAGGTCGCCGGGTTCGCGGCCGGCGGGCACCCGCCGCACGCGCCCCGGCCCCGCGCCGTGTCGATCGCCCAGCCGACCGAGCTCGGCACCGTGTACACCGTGGAGGAGCTGCGGGCGATCGCCGGCACCGCGCACGAGCACGGGCTGCTGCTGCACGTCGACGGCGCCCGGCTGGCCAACGCCGCCGCCGCGCTCGGCACCGGCCTGGCCGAGGCGGCGGCCGGCGCCGACGTGGTGTCCTTCGGCGGGACCAAGAACGGCGCCCTGGCCGCCGACGCCGTGGTCTTCCTCGACGCCGAGCTGGCCGCGCCCCGGCGCTACCTGCACAAGCAGGCGATGCAGCTGCTGTCGAAGGCCAGGTTCACGGCGGCCCAGTTCGTGGCGCTGCTGTCGGGGGAGCTTTGGCGTACCAACGCGGAAAATGCCAACCGGACGGCGTCCGCGCTCGCCGGGATCCTCGCCGGCCTCCCCGGCGTCGAGCTGGCCGTCCCGGTGCAGACCAACGCCGTGTTCGCCGCGCTGCCGGGCCCGGCGCGGGCCGCCCTCGACGGCTACGGCTCGCACTCGCCCGGGGGCGCCCCGGTGCGGTTCATGACCGCGTTCGACACGACGGACGCCGACATCGAGCGGTTCGGCACCGTCCTTCACGCAGCGTTCACCCGCTGATCGGCCGATCGGCCCGTGCGGCCGATGCCCGGGCGGCCCGCGGCGGCCCACCATTGGCCTCGTGACCTTCGGGGTACACCGGCTCGGCATCGACGTCGGCACCTCCACCACCGTGGCCGCGCTCGCCGGCCCGGACGGCGTGGCGCGCCCGCAGGTGTTCGACTCCGACCTCCCGGCCGACGCGGGCCTCGACGCGGTCACCGCACTGCTGGAGCGGGTCGCGCAGCCCGCCCCGGCGGTGCTCACCCACCCGGCGGCGTGGCGCCCCGACCGCCGCCGCCTGCTGCTCGAGGCGGCCGCCCGGGCCGGCCTGGGCGAGCCGGAACTGCTGCCCGAACCGGTGGCCGCCGCCCGGTACTTCACCGCGCGCCTCGACCGCCCCGTCCCGCCCGGCAGCTGCCTCGTCGTCTACGACCTCGGCGCCGCCACGTTCGACGTCAGCGTGGTCCGCCAGGCCGCCGACGGCTTCTCGATCGCCGCCACCGGCGGCCTGCTCGACGCCGGCGGCCTCGCCCTCGACGCCGCCCTGGTCGAGCTGGCCCACGCCCGCACCGGCCCCGAGCCGGCCTGGGACCGGCTCGACCGCCCGCGCGCCCCCGAGGAGGCGGCGGCCCGGCTGCGGCTGTGGCACGGCGCCCGCCTCGCCCGGGAGGAGCTGACGGCGGCCCCGGTCGCCGAGCTCTACGTGCCGCTGCTAGGCATGGTGAAGGTGGCCCGCGAGGAGTTCGAGCAGGCCGCCGCGCCGCTGCTCGAGCGCACGGTCGAGCGGACCGTGGCGGTGCTGCGCGATGCGTGGGTGTCCCCGCCGGACGTCGCGGCGGTGTTCCTGGTCGGCGGGGCCAGCCGCACGCCGCTCGTCGCCGAGCTGCTGCACCGCGCGCTGCGCCTGGCGCCCGTCGCCGTCGAACACCCCGACCTGGTCATCGCCTGCGGCGCGGTCGTGCCCGCCCGGCCCTCCGTCGCGCCGCTCACACCGCCGTCCGCGGCCCGCCCGCGCCTGCGCCCCGCGCTGCTGCGCACGTTCTCGCCGGGCGGGATCGTCCGGGGCGCGCCCGCGGTGCACGGGGTGGCGATCAGCCCCGACGGCACCCTGCTCGCCGCGGGCGGCGACGACCGCAAGGTGCGGATCTGGAGTCTGGAGACGGGCCGCATCCGGTACACCCTGGGCGACCACGACGGCCCGGTCCGCTCGGTCGCCTTCAGCCCCGACGGGGCGCTGCTGGCCTCGGCCGGCGGGAACCCGCGCCGCCCCGGCCGGACCGTGCGCACCTGGCAGGTCGCCGACGGCCGCCGCCGGCACGCCTTCGGCACCGGCCCCGGCGGCCCGGCGGTCGTCGCCTTCCATCCGCGCGGCCGCCTGCTCGCGGCGGCCGGGCGCGACGGCGCGATCCGCCTGTTCGACCTCGCCGACGGCGCCGCCGGCGACCCGCTCACCCACCGCCCGGCGGGTGGCGCGCCGATCCACGCCCTCGCCTACAGCCCCGACGGCGTCCTGCTGGCCACCGGCGACGACGGGGCGCGCATCGCTCTGCACCACGGCGACCCGCTGCCCCGCCACGGCGGCGCGGCGCTGCACGGCCATCGGGGCGCGGTCCTCGGGGTCGCGTTCGGCCCCGGCGGACGGCTGCTGGCCAGCGCCGGCGCGGACGCGACCGTCCGGCTGTGGGACCCGGCGACGGGCGCGCAGCACGCGGCGATGGCGGGCCACACGGAGCCGGTGACGGCGGTGGCGTTCAGCCCGGCGGGGGCGCTACTGGCCAGCGCCGGCCTCGACAGCACGATCCGCCTGTGGGACCCGGTGACGGGCACGCACCTGCACACCCTCGACGGCCACGACGGCGCCGTGCACGCCCTGGCCTTCTCCCCCGACGGCGGCATCCTGTTCTCCGCCGGCGCCGACGGCGCGGTCCGCCTCTGGAACGCCGGCCGCGCGTAACGCGGCCAGGACCGCGGCCCACATGCCGCCGAAACCGGGCAGGACGAGCCTGGTGATCTCCCGTGGATCGGCCATCGCCCCTCCCGAATGTCGCCATCAGATGTTCACATCATCCGGATGATGACGGTATCCTGAGCGCATCGCAGGCGCAACGTCCGGGGGTTGTCGGGAATGGATCGGCTCAGCCGCGCGGAGACCCAGCAGCGCACCCGGGCCCGCGTGCTCGGCGCCGCCCGCCACGAGTTCACCGAGCGCGGCTACCGCGACGCGAAGATCGACGCCATCGCGGAGCGGGCCGGCCTGACCCGCGGCGGCGTGTACTCGAACTTTCCCGGCAAGCGCGCCCTGTACTTCGCCGTCCTCGCCGAGGAGGCGGCCCGCCCGCCCGGCGGGAGCCCGCCCGCGCCCGGCCGCACCGCGCGCGAGGCCCTCGGGCACCTCACCCGGGCCTGGCTGGCCCGCCTGCCGCTGTTCACCGACACCGAGCCGAGCCCGTCGCGCCTCGCCGTCGACCTGGTCCCCGAGATCCTGGCCGACGAGCGCATCCGCTGGCCGTATGCGCAGCTGCTCGGCCTCGACGCCGTCCTGCTGGGCCTGGCCCTGGAGCAGCTGCACCCGGCCGCCGGCCGCCGCGTCGGCGTGGCCGGCGCCGTGCTCACCCACCTGCAGGGCTCGGCCCGGCTGGCCGCCGCGGCGCCCGGCTTCGTCGACGAGTTCGCGGTGGTCGCCGCGTGCGAGCGGCTCGCCGGCCTCGACCTGGAGGAGCACTGGGACCCGCCGCACCTGGTGCACGCCCCGACCGCCCGCCCCGCCGACGAGCCGTGGTCGCCGCCCGCCGCCGTCGACGCGATCCGCGACGCGCCGGCCGCCTGGGCCGACCACGGCCTGATCGCCGTGCTGGGCCTGCGCCGGGCGACGGCGATCGAGGAGGCGGTCCGCGCCGCCCCGCCGGGCCGGCCGATCACCGCCGTCCTCGTCACCGGCGATCCGGACGAGCTGGCCGACCTGGCCCGCCTCGTCGTCGCGGAGCTGCTCACCTGCCTGCGCCCGGCCTTCCCGGCCTCGGCGTGGCCGGACCTGCAGCTCGTGCACGACCCGTCCGGCTCGCTCGCCGCCGCCGCGGGCGTCGAGGCGGTGAGCGACCTGACCGAGTCCGCCGTCGTCGTGCGGGCCGGCCGGATCGTCGCCCGCGCCGACGGGTTCGGCGCCTGCCACGCGGCCGCGAGCTTCGCCTGACCTCTGCCGCGGCGGGCGCCGGCGGCCCGCGCCCGACGTCGATCGCCGGCACGCCCGCGAGGTGCGCGCCGCCCAGCCCCGGTGGCAACCAACGACGTATCGATGTACACCGAAGTATTCACCGCCCGCACGCGTCCCCGTCAGGCCACAATCATGATCTTGTAGCCGTGGCTCCCCACGATGTGGCGTCGTCCCTGCCCACGAAGGGGGAGTTTCCATGTCGATCCGCCGGGTGGTGCTCGCGTTCGCGGCCACCGCCCTCGTCGCCACCGGCGTGACCGCCGCGGCGTCGCAGGCGCAGGCCGCCACCAGCGTGCCGCGCTTCGACCACATCGTCCTGGTGATGTTCGAGAACCACGCGTACTCGCAGATCTCCGGCTCGAGCGGCGCCCCGTACTTCAACTCCCTGGCCGGCCAGGGCGCGAAGTTCACCAAGTCGTACGCCATCACGCACCCGAGCCAGCCGAACTACATCGCGCTGTTCTCGGGCTCCACCCAGGGCGTGACCAGCGACGACTGCCCGAAGAACTTCACCGGCACCAACCTGCAGTCGCAGCTGGCCGGCGCCGGCCTGACGTTCAAGGGCTACTCGGAGTCCATGCCGTCCAACGGCTACACGGGCTGCTCGAGCGGCAACTACCAGCGCAAGCACAACAGCTGGGTCGACTTCAGCAGCGTGCCCGCGGCGTCGAACCTGACGTACGCGAGCTTCCCGTCGTCGTCGAACTACGCCAGCCTCCCGACGGTCGCGTTCGTCACGCCGAACATGTGCAACGACATGCACGACTGCTCGGTCGGCACCGGCGACACCTGGCTGAAGAACAACCTCGACGCCTACGCCCAGTGGGCCAAGACGCACAACAGCCTGCTCATCGTCACGTTCGACGAGGACAACCGGCTGGCGCTGAACCAGATCTACACGGTCTTCGTCGGCGCCCACGTCGCGCCCGGCTCGTACTCCGAGAAGATCACGCACTACACGGTCCTGCGCACCATCGAGGGCGCGTACGGCCTGCCCGGCATCAACAACGCCGCCAGCCTGTCCCCCATCACGGACGTCTGGTCCTGACCGGCCTTCTCGTGGGCGCCCGCCGGCCGGGCGCCCACACCCCCTCACAGTGAGGCGTTCACCGTGTACCTGTCCACAGTGGACAAACCGGCGACCCCGGCCGCGTCCGCGACGCCGCGCCGGACCCGCATCGCCGCCACGGTGCTGGCCCTGGGCACGGTCAGCCTGATCACGGACGTGTCGTCGGAGATGGTGACGGCGATCCTGCCGCTGTACCTCATGCTGGGCCTCCACCTGGGCCCGCTCGGCTACGGCGTGGTCGACGGCCTGTACACGGGCGCCACCGCCCTGCTCCGCCTGGTCGGCGGCTACGTCGCCGACCGCATCCGCCGCCGCAAGGCCGTGGCGGTGATCGGCTACGGCATGTCGGCGCTGGCCAAGCTCGGCCTGCTGGCCGCGGGCTCGTCGGTCCCGCTGCTCAGCGGCGTCATCGTGGCCGACCGCGCCGGCAAGGGCCTGCGCACGGCCCCGCGCGACGCCCTGATCACACTGTCGACTCCCCCGGACCGCCTGGGCCGCGCGTTCGGCGTGCACCGCGCGATGGACAGCGTCGGCGCGTTCGCCGGCCCGCTCGTCGCGGTGGCCGTGCTGGGCGCCTCGGCCCAGTCCTTCGACGCCGTCTTCGTGACCAGCTTCTGCCTCGCGTCGTTCGGCGTCTTCGTGCTGCTGACGTTCGTCCCGGACCACCGCGGCCCGTCCTGGCTCGCGCCCCCGTCGCCGCCGCCGGCCGGCCCTACGGGCCCCTCCCTCTCCCCAACCCCGGGCCCCTCCCCCTCCCGCGGCGAGTCGCCGGCCCGCTTCGGCGCTTCGGACGGCGCGCCTCGGCGGGCACAACCTGACACGGCGCGGGCGCTACCCACCCACGCACCTCACCCCGGCGCAGAGGCCGCAACCACCGCCGAGCGCACGATCGACCCGGCCTCCGCCCCCAACGAACACGCCGCAAGCCACGGCCGCGCCGCCACCAACGGACACGCCGCAAGCCACGACCCGGCCGCCGCACCGACCGCGCACGGCACGCACGCGCCGACCACCGCGGCGACCGCGCACAGCACCGACGCCACGACCGCCGCCGACGGCACGGCCACCGCGAGCCACACGAACGCACCGACCACCGCGGCGACCGCGCACAACGTGAACATCACCGACGGCGCGGGCGCGGCCGGTCAGGCGCAGCCGGCCAAGGGCGCCGTCTCGCTCGGCGCGGCGTTCGCGCTGCTGCGGCGGCGAGACTTCCGCATCGTCGTGATGGCCGCGGCCGTCATGGGGCTGGCCACGATCGGGGACGGGTTCGTGTACCTGGTGCTGCAGCGCCACCACGACATCGCCGCCGGATGGTTCCCGCTGCTCGCCGTCGGCACCAACCTCGCCTACCTCGCGCTGGCCGTGCCGCTGGGCGAGCTCGCCGACCGCGTCGGCCGGGCCCGCGTCTACCTCGGCGGGTTCGCCGCGCTCGCCGTCGTCTACGTCCTGCTCGCCGCCGGCGGTGGCGGAACCGCGACGCTCGTGCTCACGGTGGCGCTCTACGGGGCGTTCTACGCCGCGACCGACGGCGTCCTGATGGCCGTGGCCGGCCCCCTGCTCCCGGAGGCGTTGAAGACCACCGGCATCGCGCTGGTGCAGAGCGGTCAATCGCTGGCATATCTCGGCTCCTCGATCCTCTTCGGCGCGGCGTGGCAGCTGTGGGGGCCCGGCCCGGCCCTCGTCGCCGCCGCGGGAGTGGCGCTCGCCGCCCTCTGCCTCGTCGGCTCCATTCTCCTCAGGGGGTACGACAAAAATGCGTAAGATCCTGCTGACGTCGATCGTTGCCGCCGTCCTCGCCGCGGGAGCCGCGCTCTACATCGTGAACGCCGCACACCGCAACGACGCCGCCGCGGCGGCGTCCGAGGCCGTGGACATCGGGCTGAACGGGCAGATCCTCGTGCGCAGCACCGCCAAGGAGTCGTTCGGGCATCTCGCCGTCGTCGGCGCGCAGGACCCGGGCGGCGCCCGGAAGGTGGCGGCGGCGCGGTGCAACCGGGTGTACGCCGCCGCCGGGACCGCGATCTGCCTGCGGCCGGACGGGCCGCTCGCCACCTACCAGGTCGCGATCCTGGGGCGGCACCTCGAGGAGCGCGACAGCTACCCGATGGTCGGCGTGCCCAACCGGGCCCGGGTCTCGGCCGACGGGCGGCTCATCACCTGGACGGCGTTCGTGACCGGCGACTCGTACAACGGCGGGCAGTTCTCCACGCGCGTCGGGGTGCTCGACGCGAGCACCGGCGACGCGGTCGCCGACACGCTCGAGACGTTCACGCTGACCAGGGACGGGCGGCCGTACCAGGCCGCCGACATCAACTACTGGGGCGTCACGTTCGCGCCCGGCGACCGCACGTTCTACGCCACCATGTCGACGGCCGGGCACCGGTACCTCGTCCAGGGCGACTTCCAGCAGCGCACCGTGCGCACCCTCGCCGAGAACGTCGAGTGCCCCTCGCTGTCGCCCGACGGCACCCGGATCGCGTTCAAGCAGGCCGTCGGCGGCGACCCGGCGAAGGGCTGGCGGCCGGCCGTGCTCGACCTCGCCACGCTGCACCCGGCCGTGCTGGGCGAGACGCGCTCCGTCGACGACCAGATCGCCTGGCTCGACGAGCGCACCGTCATGTACGCGCTGCCGCGCGACGCCGACCACGCCGACGTGTGGTCGCTGCCGGCCGACGGCACCGGCGCGCCGGCCCTGCTGATCCCGGACGCCGAGTCGCCCGCGCGGATCGGATAGACATCGATCCTACCAACTAGTAACTTGGCCGGATGCGTACGCTGGCGTTGCTCATCGCGGCCGTCGGGATCCTGCTCGAGGGCCTCGTCATCGGCGTGGTGCTGTTCGCCCTCGGCGGGGTGATCGACGCCTATTCCATGTCGCTCAACGGCTCCGACCCGGCCACCGCCCAGGCGGCGCTCAAGGGGCTGGGCATCGGGCTGGCGATCCTGCTCGTCGTGCTGGCCGGCGGGCTGGGCGCCGCCGCCGCGCGGGACCGCCACGCGCGCAGGATGACGATCGTCGCGCTGGTCATCCAGTGCCTCGTCGTCGTCATCGCCGGTATCGCGCTGGGCTGGGCCGTCTTCGGCGTGACGCTGCTGGTCCTGGGCACGATCCTGTACGCGCTGCTGGACGACAACCACCGGCCCGTCACCCGCTGACCGCCGCGCCGGATGGCATGCTTGCCGGGTGCGGATCACCACCCTGGGCGAGCTGGCCGTCGACGGCCACCCGGTCCGCGGTGAGCGCCTCGCCGCCGTCGTCCGCGCCCTCGTCGACGCCCGCGGCCGCACACTGACGCCGGGCGCGCTCGCCGAGGCCGTGTGGGGCGGCGCCGAGCCCGCCGACGCGGCCGGGGCGGTGCACGCACTGATCGGCCGGGCCCGGCGCCTCGGGCTGCCGGTGGCCGCGGCGCCGGGCGGCTACCGGGTGCCTCCGGAAGACATCGAGCTGGATACGGTACTGGCGAAGGCCCACCTCGCCGCCGGCGCCCCGCAGCTGGCCCGCGCCCTGTTCCCCGCCGCCCCCGACCTGACCGACCCGTCGGCGGCCACCCTGTTCGCCGAGGTCGCCGCGGCCACCGGCGACGAGGCCGACCTGCGCCTGCTGGCCGGGCGCACCCCGCCCCACGAGCCGTCGGCCGCCCTGCTGATCCGGGTCCTGGCCGCCCAGGGCCGCGACGCCGAGGCGCTCGAGGTCGTCGAAGGGCTCCGCGCGACCCTTGCCGACACCTACGGCACCGACCCGTCGCCGGTGGTCGCCGAGGCCCACCTGGCCGTGCTGCGCGGCGAGGTCGCCGAGCAGCAGACGCCGCCGCGGGCCAAGAGCACGCTGCCGGCGTCGTGGCGGCGGGCGGCGACGCCGATGCTCGGCCGGGAGGCCGACGTGGCCGCGGTGCGCAAGGCGCTCGCCGAGGCGCCGCTCGTCACCGTCGTCGCCGTCGGCGGGGCCGGCAAGACCCGCCTGGCCGGCGAGATCGCCCGCCGGGCCGCCGCCGAGGGCACCCCGGTGCACGTCGTGGAGCTCGCCGGCCTGCGCGAGCCGGGCGAGGTCCTCGCGGCCATCCTCGCGGTCGCCGACCCGAGCTCGCGCCCCACGGCGCAGCGGCTGCAGGAGCTGGCCGGCCTGGTCGTGCTCGACAACTGCGAGCACGTGCTGTCCGGGGCCGCCGGCGCCGCCGCGGAGCTGCTGGCCGCCGCGCCCGACGCGTCCGTCCTGGCCACCAGCCGGGCCCCGCTGGGGCTGGCCGGCGAGGTGGTGCACCGCCTGCACACGCTCGGCGACGAGGCCGCGGTCGAGCTGCTGACCGCCCGCGCCCGGGCCGGCGGGGCCGAGCTGGGTGCCGGGGACCTGGCGGCGGCGCCCCGGCTGTGCCGGCGGCTGGACAACCTGCCGCTCGCCCTGGAGCTGGCCGCCGCCCGGCTGCGGCACATGCCGATCGAGGACGTCCTGGCCGGGCTCGACGACCGGTTCGGGCTGCTCGACGACGCGCTGCGCGGGCTGCCCGAGCGGCACGCCAGCCTGTGGGCAATGGTCGACTGGAGCCGCGAGCTGCTGCGCCCGGAGCAGCAGCGGCTGCTGGAGCGCCTCGCCGTCATCCCGGCCCCGTTCACGGCCGAGGCCGCCGAGGCGGTGTCCGGGCTGCCCCGGCGCGGGCTCGCGGTACATCTGGCGGCGCTCGTCGAGCAGTCGCTGCTCGGCCGGGCCGAGGGCGGGGACGGCCGCGCCCGCTACCGGATGCTGGAGACCGTGCGCGAGTACGGCGAGGCCCGGCTGGCCGCGTCCGGCGAGCGCGACGCCGCGCTGGACGGCCTGGTGGCGTGGGCGCGGCAGGAGGCGACGCGAATCCTCGCCGAGCTCATCGGCCCCGGCCAGCTCGCCGCGTTCACCCGCTGCGCCGCCGAGTCGGACAACTTCGTCGCCGCGCTGCGCCGCGCCGTCGGGCGCGACGACGCCGCCGCCGTGGACGTGGCCGTGCCGCTGTTCCTGCTGTGGACGGTCCGCGGGCTGCACGCCGAGGTCCTGCCGTGGTCCTCGGCACTGCTGGGGGCCGGCGACCCGGCGCGGCGGCGGGCGGCCGGGATCGTCGAGGCGGCCGACCCGGACCGGCTGGCGTGGATCTGCGTGCTGTCCGGGCTCAACGCGTTCGCCACCGACACGTACCGCATGTTCGCGGTGTCGACCCGGCTGCTGCGCACGCTGACCGCCCGCCGCGGCCGCGAGCTGTCGGCGCGGCCCCGGGCGCTCTCCGGCGTCCTGCCCGCCCTCGTCGCGTACGACCTGGACAAGGGGCTGGCCGCCGCGGAACGGCTCGTCGCCGACCCCGACCCCTACGTGCAGGGCTTCGGGCTGTTCCTGCGGGCCGGGATCCGGGAGAACCGGGGCGACGCGGTGTCGCCGCAGGAGCGCATGGCGGACGCGGAGCTGGCGTACCGCCGCTTCGAGGAGGCCGGCGACCACTGGGGCATGGGCATGTCGGCGCAGTCGATCGGCTCGCAGGGCGCCGCCGGGTCCGCCGAGTGGCTGCGCCGCGGCGCCGCGCACATGGAGCTGCTCGGCGCGGCCGAGGACGCGGGCACGATCCGCATCCTGCTCGACGTGCAGCTGGCCCAGGCCGGCGACGACGACGCGGCCGGGCGGCTGCGCGCCGTGGTGGACGCCCCGGCCCCGGCCACGCCGCCGCAGGGGCTGCAGGTCATGGACGCCGCCCAGGCCCACCTCGGCCTGGCCCAGCACGCCTGGTACCACGGGCGGCCGGCCGAGACCGTCGAGCACGGCGAGCGCGCCGCCACGATCGCGGCCGCCAGCCCCGCATCGGTGCCCCAGATCCGGGTCGTGTTCGCCATCGCCGCGGCGGTGCTGCACCTGCGGGCCAACGGGGCGCAGGACGCGCCGCGCGCGGCCGAGCTGCTGGCCGGGGCCCGCGACGAGGCGATCGCCGGCATCGACGTGCCGGCGATGGGCTCGTGGGCGCAGGGCGTGGCCGCGTTGGCCGCACACGCCGGGGACGAGGCGGCGAGCCGGGAGCTGTGGGCGCTGGGCGAGCGGTGCGCCGCCAGCACGTGGCAGCTGTTCGAGCACGGCGCCGACCCGACGCTCGAGGCCGCGCTCGGCCCGCCCGGGGACCGGACGGCGGCATGGCGCGAGCGGCCGATGACCGAGGTCACCGACCGCATCCGCGAGCTGTCCGGCGAGGTGTTTCAGACCTTGCGCCGGTAGGCCCACAGGGCCAGCGGCATGAACACGGCGACCAGGCCGGCGCACCAGCCGAGGGTCCACCACACGTGGACGCCGTAGGCCGGGGTACCGAGGAACAGCCCCCGCATCGCCTCCACCAGGTGGCTCAGCGGGTTGTTGCGCACGAACCCCTGCATCCAGCTCGGCAGCGTGCCGGTCCCGACGAACACGTTCGAGGCGAACGTGAGCGGCAGCACCACGAGGAAGCCGATGCCCTGCACCGAGCCGGAGGTCCGGGCGATCATGCCGATGAACACCGGCGCCCAGCTCAGGCACAGCCCGAACACGACGGCGAGCAGGCAGCCGGCCACGGCCTGCAGCGGGTCGGAGCCGATGCGGAAGCCCAGCAGGTAGGCGAAGGCGAACGTCGAGATGGTGACGAGGACGTAGCGCACCACGTCGCCCAGCACCGCGCCGATGAGCGGCGCCGAGCGCGGGATCGGCAGCGACCGGAACCGGTCGAAGATGCCCTTCTCGATGTCGGTGTTGAGGTTCACGCCGATCGAGATGGCGCCCATGGCGATGGTCTGCGCGAGGATGCCCGGCATCAGGAACTGCAGGTATGAGTGGGTGGAGCCGGCGACGGCGCCGCCGAAGATGTACACGAAAATGATCATGAACAGCCCCGGCTGGACGGTGACGTCGATGAGCGCCTCCGGGGTACGCCACGTCTTGATGAGGCTGCGCTTGGTCAGCTCCAGGGAGTGGCGGACGAGCTTGAACGGCTTCGGGGCCGGCCGGTCGAGAGTGATGGCGGTCATGCCGCGACCTCCAGGTTCTTCGCAGATGCGGACGTGAGGGAGAAGAAGACCTCGTCGAGCGAGGGCAGGTGCAGGGAGAGCTCGGTCACGGCGATGCCCTCGGCGGTGAGCTTGGCCACGGCCTCGGCCATCGCGGCGTCGCCGGTGACGGGCACGGCCAGCACGCCCGGGCGGGGCGAGTCGGCGGCGGCGCCGGAGGCGACCAGGGCGAGGATCTCCGCGGTGCGGGGCAGGTCGCGCTCGTCGGTGGGGCGCACCTCGAGGGTCTGGCCGCCGACGCGGCGCTTGAGCCGCTGCGGCGTGTCGTTGGCGATAACCCGGCCGTGGTCGATGACCGTGATCTCGTCGGCGAGGGCCTCGGCCTCCTCGAGGTACTGCGTGGTCAGCAGCACGGTCGACCCGTCGCGCACCAGCGAGCGCACGACGCCCCACATGTCCTCCCGCTTGGCGGGGTCGAGGCCGGTCGTCGGCTCGTCCAGGAAGATGACGTCGGGCCGGCCGACGAGGCTGGCGGCGAGGTCGAGGCGGCGGCGCATGCCGCCGGAGTACGTCTTGACCGGCCGGTCGGCCGCCTCGGTCAGGTCGAACCAGGCCAGCAGCTCGGCGGCCCGGGCGCGGGCGCCGCGGCGGCCGAGGTCGAGCAGGGTGCCGACGAGGACCAGGTTCTGCCGGCCGGTGAGGTCCTCGTCGACCGAGGCGTACTGCCCGGTCAGCCCGATCATGGAGCGCACCCGCTGGGCGTCGCGGACCACGTCGTACCCGCCGATGCGGGCGTGCCCGGCGTCGGGCTTGAGCAGCGTGGACAGGATGCGCACGGCGGTGGTCTTGCCGGCGCCGTTGGGGCCGAGCACGCCGTGCACGGTGCCCTGCGGGATGGCGATGTCGACGCCCTGCAGGGCGCGGGTGGCGCCGAAGCTCTTCACGAGGCCCGCGGCCTCGACCATCAGATCGTTCGTCATGCGATAGACGTTGACGGGCCCGGCCGACACGACTCCTATATCCGTCCGACACGGCCCTGACGCCGGTCCGACGTGCGCGGCGCCGGTACCGTGGCGGCTCATGAGCACAACCGAGGTGAGCACCGGCAAGCGGTTCGGGCGGCTGATCGGCCGGGTCCTGCAGCGCATGCAGCCACCCGAGCGACTGCCGCAGCTGCTGCCGCGCCCCGAGGAGGACGCGGCGGTGGTGGACTGCGCACTGTACGTGCGCGGCGCCCGCCAGCCCGGCCGGCCCGCCTTCGCCGACGCCTACAGCGCGGCCCGCCGGCGGCGCGGCGGCTTCGTCTGGCTCGGGCTGTTCGAGCCGAGCTGGGCGCAGTTCACCACGATCGCCGAGCTCGTCGGGGTCGACGAGGCCACGGTCGACAAGACGATGGCCCGGGACCGGCGCCCGGCGGTCGAGCGGCGCGGCGACGTGACGGTGCTCACGCTGCGCACGGCCCGGTACGTCGAGCACGCCGAGCTGACCGAGACCTCCGAGGTCGTCGACACCGGCGCGGTGACGCTGCTCATCGGCCGGCACTTCGTGGTGTCGGTGCGCCACGGCGGGGCCGGTGCCCTGTCCGACGTGCGCGAGGAGCTCCAGCAGCGCCCGGCCGTGCTCGCGCAGGGCCCGTGGTCGGTCGGGTTCGCCGTCATCGAGCGGATGGTCGAGGTCTACCACGACGTGGCCACGCGCGTTGAGCAGGACGTGGAGAAGCTCGAGGAGACGGCGTTCCTGCGCCACGGCGGCTGCGACGTGCAGCAGATCTACCAGCTCAAGCGGGAGCTGGTGGAGTTCAAGCGGGCCGTGCTGCCGCTGCAGCCGCCGCTGCGTGCGATGATCGCGCCGACGAGCGATCTTCCGGCGGGTCTGCGACAGTACTTCGAGGACGTCCACGGCAGACTCAACCAGGTGGTGGAGCGCGTGGCCTCGTACAACGAGCTGCTCGACTCGATCCTGCAGGCCAGGCTGGCCCAGGTCGGGCTCGACCAGAACAATGACATGCGCAAGATCGCCGCGTGGGCCGCCATCGCCGCCGTGCCCACCGCGATCGCCGGGATCTACGGCATGAACTTCGAGCACATGCCCGAGCTGCGCTGGCAGTTCGGCTACGGGATGGCGGTCGGGATCATGGCGACCGCCATGGTGGTTCTGCACCGTCTGTTCCGCAAGTCCGGTTGGCTTTAGCAGCCCTCAAGAGGAGCCCATGACCACCACGCCCGAGTTCCTGCTGCCCGCGCGGGTCGACAGCCCGGCGCCGCGGGAGCGCCCCGGCGGCCCGATCGGCCGCTGGCTGCTGGAGCACCGCGTCGCGCCGGTCGGCCCGGAGAGCGACGAGGCGCACGCCAAGCCGCAGGCCTGGTGGAAGGTCATGACGCTGACCGGCGTCGACTACTTCTCCACGCTGTCGTACCTGCCGGCCATCGCCGCGCTCGCCGCCGGGGCCCTCTCGCCGCTGGCCACGCTGCTCATCGTCGCGCTCACGCTGCTGGGCATGCTGCCGATGTACCGCAGGGTGGCCAAGGAGAGCCCGCACGGCCAGGGCTCGGTGGCGATGCTGGAGAGCCTGCTGCCCTTCTGGCGGGGCAAGATCTTCGTGCTCGTCCTGCTCGGCTTCGTCGCGACGTCCTGGATCATCACCATCACGCTGTCGGCCGCCGACGCCTCCGTGCACATGATCGAGAACCCGGTCTTCCCGCACTTCCTGCACGGCCACGAGGTGATCATCACGGTCGTGCTGCTGCTGATCCTCGGCGGGGTGTTCCTGCTGGGCTTCAGCGAGGCGGTCGCCGTGGCCATCCCGCTCGTCGGGGTGTTCCTGCTGCTCAACGCGATCATCGTGGTCGTCGGGCTCGTCGACGTGTTCACCACCGGCGGGGCGCTGTCGGACTGGCGGCACGCGCTGACCGAGGGGCACGGCGGCGGGTTCGGCCTGCTGATACCGGCCCTCGCGGCGTTTCCGTCGCTGGTGCTCGGCCTGTCCGGGTTCGAGACCGGAGTCAGCATGATGCCGCTGGTGGCCGCCGACGGCGAGACCGCCGAGCAGCGGCGGGCCTCCCGCCTGCGCAACACGAAGAAGCTGCTCACCGCGGCGGCGGCGATCATGTCGGTGTACCTCATCGCCACCAGCTTCATCACCACCGTCCTCATTCCGGAGAAAGAGTTCGAGGCGGGCGGGCAGGCGGCCGGGCGCGCGCTGGCCTACCTGGCGCACGAGAAGATCGGCGAGGCGTTCGGCACCGTCTACGACATCAGCAGCGTGCTCATCCTGTGGTTCGCGGGCGCGTCGGCGATGGCCGGCCTGATCAACATCATCCCGCGGTACCTGCCGTCGTACGGCATGGCGCCCGAGTGGGGCCGCGCCGTGCGCCCGATCGTCCTGGTGTACACGGCGATCAGCATCGGCATCACGATCGCCTTCGGCGCCGACGTCAACGCCCAGGCCGGCGCCTACGCGACCGGCATCCTGGCCATGATGGTCTCCGGCGCCGTCGCCGTGACGATCTCGGCGTTCCGGGCCGGCCAGCGCCTGGCCGGGGCGATGTTCACCGTGCTCACGCTCATCCTGCTGTACGCGCTGGGCGCCAACGTCATCGAGAAGCCCGACGGCATCCTCATCTCCGCGATCTTCATCGCCGGCATCATCGTCGTGTCGCTCGTCTCGCGCGTCAGCCGCACCACCGAGCTGCGCGCCGACGCGATCGAGTTCGACGACGAGGCCCGCCGGTTCGTGACCGAGTCCATCAACCACGACGGCGAGCTCAACATCGTCGCCAACCGGCGGCAGGCGGGCGACCGGGCGGAGTACCGGGGCAAGGAGGCCGAGCAGCGCGGCATCAACCCGGTGCCGGGCCGCGCCGACATCCTGTTCCTGGAGATCTCGGTCGTCGACCCGTCCACGTTCTCCGGCACCCTGAAGGTGCGCGGCGTGGACGTGGACGGCTACCGGGTGCTGCGGGCGGAGAGCCCGGCCGCGCCGAACGCGATCGCCGCGATCCTGCTGGCGCTGCGCGACGCGACCGGGGTGCGCCCGCACGCCTACTTCGAGTGGGCCGAGGGCAACCCGCTGGGGCACCTGTTCCGGTACCTCCTCCTCGGCCGCGGCGACACGGCTCCCGTGGTCCGCGAGATCATCCGCTCGTCCGAGCCGGACCCGGCGAAGCGGCCGGGGATTCACGTCGGCGGCTGAGCCGCTCGAAGGCCGGCGCCGGATCACCGACCTCGGCGCCGGTGCCGAGCTGCGCGCCGAGGCGGGCGGCGGCGCCCGGCAGGAAGGGGCGCAGCTCGGTGGCCAGGATCCGGCAGATGTACACCAGGATGCCCAGCACCTCGTCGAGTTCCGCCCCGGTCAGCTGCCAGGGCCGGGCGGTCTCCACGAGCCGGTTGCCCTCCTCGACCACGGCCCACAGCGCGTCGGTGGCGGCCCGCAGGTCGAACCGCCCGAGGGCCCGGTCGACCCGCCCCGCCAGCAGCGCCGCCGCCCCCGCCGGCCCGCCGGCCCGGCGCACCCGCCCGCCGGCGTTGCGGTGCACGAGCGTCAGCGTGCGGTTGACGAGGTTGCCGAGGCCGTTGGCGAGCTCACGGTCGGCCCGCTGGATCAGCCGC
This sequence comes from Dactylosporangium sp. CA-139066, assembly GCF_050936175.1. Taxonomy (NCBI): domain Bacteria; kingdom Bacillati; phylum Actinomycetota; class Actinomycetes; order Micromonosporales; family Micromonosporaceae; genus Dactylosporangium; species Dactylosporangium sp. CA-139066. The sequence continues at coordinate 6,769,124 of NZ_JBNJNH010000001.1, forward strand.
TGCTCGGTGAAGTCGGTGTCGCCGACCGGCGGGACCTCGCGCAGCAGCCACCAGCGCAGCGCGTCCACGCCGTAGCGCCCGGCCAGCTCGACGGGGTCGACGGCGTTGCCCGCCGACTTGGACAGCTTCGCGCCGCCGGCGGTCAGGTAGTCGTGCACGAAGATCGCCGTCGGCAGCGGCCGCCCGGCCGACAGCAGCAGCGCGAGCCAGTACACGGCGTGGAAGCGCACGATCCCCTTGCCGATGACGTGGATGCGCTCGCCGTCGCCGGCCCACCACTCGTCGTACAGGGCGCCGTCGAGGGCGGTGACGTAGTTGGCGAGGGCGTCCCACCACACGTAGACGACCTGGCCGGGGTCGCCGGGCACGGGTATGCCCCACCCGCCGGCCCGCGCCGCCGGCCGCGACACGCTGATGTCGCGCAGCCCGTCCCGGACGAACGCGAGGACCTCGTTGCGCCGGGCGGCCGGCTCGATCCGGACCGCCCCGCGTTCCAGGGCGCCGAGGATCTGCCCGGTGTACCGCGAAAGCCGGAAGAACCAGTTGACCTCCTCGACGACCTCGGGCTCGCCGGGATGCTCCGGGCAGGGACCGTCCACGAACTGCTCGCACCCCGGGCAGTACAGGCCGCGGTACGAGCGCCGGTAGAAGTCGTCGCGGTCCGCACTGGCCCGCCACAGCCGCTCGACCCCACGTCTGTGGCGCGGGTCGGCGGTGCGGATGAAGTCGTCGAACGACAGCTCGAGCGGCCCGCGCAGCCCCGCGAACCGCTCGGCGTTGGCATCCACGAACGCCCTGGTCTCGACGCCCGCGGCCCGCGCGGCGGCGACATTCTTGAGCGCGTTGTCGTCGGTCCCGGTGAGCAGGCGCACGGGCGCGCCGCGCAGCCGGCGATGCCGGGCGAGCACGTCGGCCTGGACCAGCTCGAGCGCGTGCCCGAGGTGCGGCGCGGCGTTGACGTACGGGATGGCGGTGGTGACATAGAGACGCATCTACCGTCGTTCCTTTCCACCCCGCCACCGTGACCCCGCACGCGGCGGGGCCCGGTTGGTCGTGGTGGTCAGCGCACGCCGGAGGACCCCTGGAGGGGCCCCGTCATCCGGCTGTACCGCTGCGTCATGCGCCCGATGCTGGCACGCCCCGGTGAGCCCGGTCCAATGGGTTAGCGCGCGAGCGCCGGGGCGTACTACGGTGTACGCGACTCGGGGGAGGCTGCCGCATGCGCGTGTCCACGCAGGTCCGGCTGGTGCACTGGTCGCTCGCCGGCGCCACGGCGCTGCTCGCGGCCGACACGGCGCTGTCGGCCGCCGCGCTCATCCACTTCAACCAGATGCACTGGCGCATGATCTCGCAGGGCCAGGTCACCCAGGTCCGCGCCGACATGACGAGCAACCTGACGGTCGCCGCCGGCTCGGTGATCGTGATGGCCGTGATCCTGCTCTTCATGCGCCGCCCGTCGGCCAAGGTCCGCATGGCTGTCTTCATCGCCGGCCCGCTGATCGCCCTGGCGACGCTGTGCTTCCTGGTCGGCGGCCCGGAGTGGGCGGTCGCCCCCACGGGCAACGAGCCGGACGCGCTCAAGGCCGAGTACGCCGAGGCCGTCCCCTCCTGGTACACCAACCCCCACGGCATCGCGGGCCTGCTGGCCGCGATCCTGCTGGTCTTCGTCTCGGTGTTCATGCTCCGCGCCGACCTGCGCGAGTACTACATGGACGCCGGCTACGACCCGAACCGCCCGTACAAGTCCTGGGTAGAACGCACCGGCGGCCCGTGACGCTCGCTCCGCCGGCGTTGCGTTCTGCGCTCCCGACTCCGCGAAACAGCGAGACGTAGCCTCCCCGGCGTCACGCTCCCGGGGCGAGCCGGGCGTGGCCACCGAGCTGTGGGGGAGCCGTCGCAGATCCGACATATCCGGACGCTGGCGCGTCCAGATATGTCGGAAATTTCGTATTATTAGGGTGACTGACCGGTTGACTGGGCCGTGACGAGCGTCGGGGCGCGTCGTAAGGTGTCGCCGTGAGCGACGACTCGCCCTCGCCCGGACCGGCCAGCGGGCCGCGTCCCCCGGTCTGGAACCGGCCGACCCATCCCCCGCTTCCGCCCGTGCCGCATCCCGGGCCGCCGGGCTCGCCGTCGCCCTCACCGTCCGCCCCGCACTCAGGCCCGCCGGTGCCTCCGCCGCCCGGCTCAGCGCCGCCAGCCGGTTCAGTGCCGCCCGGGCCGCCGCCTCCGTCGCCGGGTTCGCCGCCTCCGCCGCCTGGGTCGCCGGGCTCAGTGCCGCCCGGGTCGCCGCCTCCGCCGCCTAGCTCAATGCCGCCCGGCGCGGCGCCGCCCGGGTCGCCGCCGCCTCCGTCGCCCGGTTCAGTGCCGCCTGGTTCAGTGCCGCCCGGGCCAGTGCCGCCGGGGTCGCCGTTGCCACCTCCGCCCGGCTGGCAGTTGCCGCCTGCCGGGTCGCCGGCGCTGCCTGGTTCGCATCTGCCGCCGCCGATGGGTTCGGCGCTGGGGGTCGGTGGGGGCTTCGGCGCGCCGGGGATGCCGGTGACGCGGCGGATTCCCGAGAACCTGCCGTTCGTGGCCCGGCCGAGCGCGTTCAAGCGGGCCCTGGTTCTGGTGCCGTTCGTCCTGGTGATCCTGCTCGTCATCGGCTGCCCGGCCACGCTGCTGCTGACCGCCGACGGGCCCAGCCACACCAGCGGCGACATTGTTGCGCTCGTGGCATTGATGGGGTGCCTGACGGTCGTTCTCGGTGCGGTACTGACGCTGCAGATCGTCCTCGTGTCCTCCGGCGGACCGGTGCTCGCCGCCTCGCCCGCCGGGCTGTGGATCAAGACGCGGCCGACGCGAGGGCAGGCGATCTGGCTGCCGTGGGAGGGCGTGGCCGAGATCCGGCGGCGGCGGTGGGGGCTGGAGAAGATGGTGGTCGTACGGCCGCGGGATCCCCGCGTCGAAGGCAGCCTCGGCGCGTTCACCGCGATCGATTCCGCCGCGCTCAAGCTGTTCTACGGCTCCGGGTTCACCGCGACGCTGAACTTCGCCGACCGCTCCGAGGACGAGATCCTGGCCGCGTTGCGGGAGTTCAGCGCCGGGCGCGCCGCCTTCAACATCTGACCCGGGCTACCGGGCCGCCAACAGGTCGGGGGCCCGGCGCCGACACCGGCGATCACCGCTCGCCGACGCTGCGCGCGGTGGCTTGGGCGCCGTCGGCGACAGCGGCGCCGTCGGCGACAGCGGCGACAGAGTCGGCGGCCACGCCGCCCTTGGCGACCCTGAAGCCCTCCCAAGCCCATCGGCGATGACGGCGTCCGGCTGGATCGTCGGCACGTACTGCGCGGCGCTCGACTTGTTCCGGATCGGCGCGAAGTAGTATGTCATGTCGCTGTACATGTGTTCGATGCCGCGCCGCGCCTCGTCGAGGTTTCTGAGCGGGGCCGGCCGCGGCTCGGGGTTTCGCAATTGCGGCGCGCCGGGCACCACACGCGGCGAGGGTGCCACAAAAATGTCAGACCCTGGGGCTACGCTCGCGGGCAGCACAGGGGACCCAGGACCATTGGAGAGAGTCGAGTTGACCGCACAACCCGAGACCTTCTACGGGGCAGACGACCTCACGCTCCTCGAAGGGCTCGACGCCGTCCGCAAGCGCCCGGGCATGTACATCGGCTCGACCGACAGCCGGGGCGTCGCGCACCTGTTCAACGAGATCGTGGACAACTCCACCGACGAGGGCATCGCCGGGCACGCCACCCGGGTCGAGGTGACGCTGCACGCCGACGGTTCGGTCCAGGTCGATGACGACGGGCGGGGCATCCCTGTCGACGTCCATGCCAAGTCGGGGATGTCCGGGGTCGAGCTGGTGCTGACCCGGCTGCACGCCGGCGGGAAGTTCGGCGGGTCGGGGTACAAGACCTCGGGCGGCCTGCACGGCGTCGGCGCGTCCGCGGTCAATGCGCTGTCCACGCGCTACGACGTGACGGTGCGCCGTGACGGCAAGGTCCACCACATGGCGTTCCAGCACGGCGTGCCGGGCGAGTTCGACGGGGCGGGCGCCTCGGCGAAGTTCACCCGCCGCGGCGGGCTCAACGTGCAGGGCCGGATGAAGCGCGGCTCGGCGACGGGCACCTCGACGCGCTACTGGCACGACCCGCGCTACTTCGAGTCGGGCGCGGCGCTGGACCCGGAGGCGGTGCGGGCCAAGCTGCGCAACACCGCGTTCCTGGTGCCGGGCGTGACGTACGTGCTCAAGGACGCGACCCAGGGCTCGATCACGACCGAGACCTACCACTACCCCAACGGCCTGTCCGACATGGTGGAGTTCCTGGCGCCGAGCGGCGACAAGCCGGTGTGCGGGACGCTGCTCATCAACGGCGAGGGGCAGTACAAGGAAAATGCCGCCGACGAGAACGGCGTCATGAAGGCCAACGTCGAGCGCCGCGCCGAGGTCGAGATCGCGCTGCGCTGGGGCACCGGCTACGACCGGGTCGTCGAGTCGTTCACCAACACCATCCGCAACGTGCACGGCGGCACGCACCGGCGCGGCTTCGAGCGCGGCGCGCTGCGGGCCCTGACCGAGGCGATCCGCAATACCCGCGGCCTGCTGCGGCCCAAGGAGGATCTGCCGACGCTCGACGACGTGCTCGAGGGCATGACCGCGGTCATCCACGTGCGCATCCCCGAGCCGCAGTTCACCTCTCAGACCAAGGACGAGCTGTCCACCGCCCCGGTGACGCGGGTCGTGCAGCAGGTCGTCGAGCAGCACCTCAAGGCCTGGATCGAGGCGCGCAAGACCAAGGTCGAGGCGCGCACCGTGCTGCAGAAGATCGTCGACGCGGCCCGGGTGCGGCTCACCCAGAAGCAGCAGAAGGACGCGGCGCGGCGCAAGACGGCCCTGGAGGGCGCGTCGATGCCGGCGAAGCTGGTCGACTGCCGCTCGACCGGGGTGCAGCGCAGCGAGCTGTTCATCGTCGAGGGCGACAGCGCCCTGGGCACGGCCCGCATGGCGCGCTCCTCGGAGTATCAGGCGCTGCTGCCGATCCGCGGCAAGATCCTCAACGTGCAGAAGGCCAACATCCAGCAGGTGCTCGACAACGCCGAGTGCTCGGCGATCGTGCAGGTGCTCGGGGCCGGCTCGGGGCGCACGTTCGACCTCGACGCCATGCGCTACGGGCGGATTCTGATCATGGCCGACGCCGACGTCGACGGCTCGCACATCCGCACGCTGCTGATCACGCTGTTCGCCAAGTACATGCGGCCGGCGATCGCCGACGGCCGGCTCTACGCCGCCGTCCCGCCGCTGCACAAGATCGTCACCAAGGGCCGCAACTCGGAGACGATCTACACCTATACGCAGCAGGAGATGACGAGCACCGTGGCCCGGCTGGAGAAGGCCGGCAAGCAGGTCGTCACGCCGATCCCCCGGTTCAAGGGTCTGGGCGAGATGGACGCCGACGAGCTGTGGGACACGACGATGAACCCGGCGACCCGGGCGGTGCGGCGCATCACGCTGGACGACGTCGAGGCCGCGGAGGAGGTCCTCGAGCTGCTCATGGGCGAGCGGGTCGAGCCCCGCCGCAACTGGCTGATCGACTCCGCGGCGCGGGTCGACCAAGAGACCATCGACGCCTGAGACGACCGGAAGGCCACCAACTCACCATGGCACGCAGGACCACCAAGACGGTCAAGGCCGACCTGTCCGCTTTCGATCAGGCGGGCGCGCGGGTGCTCAACAACCCGCTGACGACCGAGGTCGAGGACTCCTATCTGGAGTACGCCTACTCGGTCATCCACTCGCGGGCGCTGCCGGACGCCCGGGACGGCCTCAAGCCGGTCCACCGCCGGATCCTGTTCTCGATGAACGAGCAGGGGCACCGCCCCGACCGGGGGCACGTGAAGTCCTCCCGGGTCGTCGGTGACGTCATGGGTAAGTACCACCCGCACGGCGACAGCGCGATCTACGACGCCATGGTCCGCATGGCGCAGGACTTCTCCCTCAACGTGCCGCTCATCGACGGGCACGGCAACTTCGGCTCCCCCGACGACGGCCCGGCCGCCTCCCGTTACACCGAGGCCCGGATGTCGCGCGAGGCGATGCTGCTCGTCGGCGAGCTCGACGAGGGCACGGTCGACTTCCGGCCCAACTACGACGGCTCGCTCGACGAGCCGTCGGTGCTGCCGGCGGCGTTCCCCAACCTGCTCGTCAACGGCTCGTCCGGCATCGCGGTCGGCATGGCCACCAACATGATCCCGCACAACCTGGCCGAGACGGTGGCCGCCGCCCGCTGGCTGATCAACCACCCGACGGCCACGCTGGACAAGCTCATGGAGTTCGTGCCGGGCCCCGACCTGCCGACCGGCGGGCTGCTGCTGGGCCTGGACGAGGTCCGCCGCGCCTACGAGACCGGCCGCGGCGTCGTGCGCATGCGCGGGCGGGTCGAGATCGGGCTGCTGGAGGGCAGCCGGGGCCGGCAGGCGATCACGGTGACCGAGCTGCCCTACGGCATCGGCGCCGAGAAGGTCATCGAGAAGATCACCGACGAGGTCAACAAGACCAAGCGCCTGCAGGGCATCGCCGACGTCAAGGACCTCACCGACCGTGAGAACGGCACCCGCCTGGTCATCGAGTGCAAGGTCGGCGTCAACCCGCAGGCCCTGCTCGCCGACCTCTATCGGCTCACCCCGCTCGAGCAGTCCTTCGGCGTCAACAACCTGGTCCTGGTCGACGGCCAGCCGCAGACGCTGGGGCTCAAGGCGCTGCTGGAGGTGTTCCTCGCGCACCGCTACCAGGTGGTGACCCGGCGCACCGAGTTCCGCCGCAAGAAGCGCCAGGACCGCCTGCACCTCGTCGACGGCCTGCTCATCGCCCTGCTCGACATCGACCGGGTGATCGCCCTGATCCGCGACAGCGACAACGCGGCCGCGGCGAAGGCCGGCCTGATGAGCGAGTTCGGCCTGACCGACATCCAGGCCACCTACATCCTCGACACGCCGCTGCGCCGCCTCACCCGCTACGACCGCATCGAGCTCGAGGCCGAGCAGCAGCGCCTCAACGAGGAGATCGCCGAGCTCAGCCGGATCCTCGAGGACGACAAGGTCCTCAAGAAGGTCGTCTCCGACGAGCTGGCCGCCGTGGTCAAGGAGCACGGCCAGCCGCGGCGCACCACGCTCATCGACGGCGACCTCAAGGAGGTCCTCGCCGCCTCGGTCCCGGCCGGCCCGCTCGAGGTGACCGACGACCCGTGCCAGGTGCTGCTGTCGGCGACCGGCCTGGTCGCCCGCACCGCCGCGGAGTCCGAGGAGGCCCCCGAGGGCAGCCGCAAGGCCGGCCGCGACAAGCACGACACCGTCCGCGCGGTCGTGCACACCACGGCCCGCGGCCAGGTCCTGCTCATCACCAGCCGCGGCCGCGCGTTCAAGGTCGACGTCCTGCCCCTGCCGGTCCTGCCCGAGCAGCCCGGCACGGTCTCCCTGCGCGGCGGCATGTCGACGGCGGAGCTCGTCTCCCTGGAGAAGGGCGAGACGGTCGTCGGCCTGGCGCCCCTCGCCGACCGCGACTCGGGCTCACCGGGCCTGGCCCTGGGCACCCGCGCCGGCCAGGTGAAGATCTGCGCCCCGGAGTGGCCGGTGCGCGCCGACGAGTTCGAGGTCATCGGCCTGCGCGACGGCGACGAGGTCATCGGCGCCACGTGGCTCACCGACGGCGCCGAAACCCTCGCGTTCGTGAGCAGCGACGCGTCGCTGCTGCGCTTCCCCGCCTCCCTGGTACGTCCCCAGGGCCTCAAGGGCGGCGGCATGGCCGGCATCAGCCTGGCCCCCGAGGCGGAGGCCATCTTCTTCGGCGCCATCACCACGCAGGATCCCCAGCACGGCGAGCCGATGGTGGTCACCGCCACGATGGGCAACGCGAAGGTCACCCCCCTGCGCCTGTACCCGGCCAAGGGCCGCGCCACGGGCGGCGTCCGCGCCCAGCGCTTCCTGAAGGGCGAGTCCCACCTGGTGCTGGCCTGGATCGGCCCGCGCCCGGTCGCCGCGTCGTCGAAGGGCGACCCCCGGGACCTGCCGGCCCCGGACAGCCGCCGCGACGGCTCCGGCGCCCAGCTGCGCGCCCCCGAGCTGATCGGCCACCAGGTCGAGCGCAGCTGACCTGCACTCCGGCGAGCGCCCGGCCCCGACCCGGCCGGGCGCGCACCGGCCCCGGCGCCGGGCAGCCGGCAAGGTCGCGGCCGCCCGGGCGAGACAGTTCCGGCCGCCCGGGCGAGACAGTTCCGGCCGCCCGGGCGAGACAGTTCAGCGCTCGGCCCGGGACAACTCGGACCGAGCGCAACTGGTTCCGTCGCAACGAGACCGTGCGCGCGGGCGGGACACCGCAAGACTGAGCCAGTCGACGTCCCGAGGGTTTCTCCAACGGAGGCCGCGCCGACGGCGAGCGTTCGAGTCCGCGGCCCGCGGCGAAGTCTGGCGTGGTGGCGGTGAACGAGCACCGCCGGCCCGCTTCCGCGCTTCGCGCGAACCTGGGCAGGCACGACCGGGCGAAGGCGCCGCCCTAGAGTCGCGGCCCGCATCGAAAACTTGGCATGTCCGCGGTGACCGGGCTCCGCGAAGCGCCGCCGGTTTAGACCGATATTTCGGATATCTGGTGACACAGCGGAGTGATTCGAAGCCTACATTTCCAGTATTGTCGACTTAGTTAGTGGACAAACTCGAGATGAGGCGGCAGACTTCTGCGAATGGATCCACTGCTCGCCTTCGCCGGGCTCGGTGTCGGGGTCATCGTGGGGCTCACCGGCATGGGGGGTGGCGCACTCATGACGCCGGTCCTCGTGCTGTTCTTCGGGGTGCCCCCGCTCGCCGCCGTCTCCAGCGACCTCGCGGCCAGCGCCGTCATGAAGCCGTTCGGCGGCTTCGTGCACGCCCGCCGCAAGACCGTGAACTGGGCGCTCGTGCGCTGGCTGTGCCTGGGCAGCGTGCCCAGCGCGTTCGCGGGCGTGCTGCTCATGCGGGCCCTCGGCAACGGCGACCGGGTCCAGGACGTGGTGCGGATCGCGCTCGGGTGCGCGTTGATGCTGGCCGTCGTGGGGCTGGTCGTGAAGGCGTACCGGCGGGACCCCGGCGGCAGCGCCGGCGAGGCGAAGCCGATCGTCGTGCGGCCCGTGCCGACCCTGCTGCTGGGAGCCGTCGGCGGGCTCGTCGTCGGGATGACGTCCGTCGGGTCGGGGTCGCTGATCATCGTGATCCTGCTCGCGCTGTACCCGGCGCTGCGGCCCAGCGACCTCGTCGGGACCGACCTGGTGCAGGCCATCCCGCTGGTGTTCTCGGCGGCGCTCGGGCATGCGCTGTTCGGGGACCTGAAGCTCGACCTCGCCGCCGCCGTGCTCGTCGGGTCGGTGCCGGGCGTGCTGATCGGGGCGCGGCTGTCGTCGCGGGCGCCGGCCGCAGTGGTACGGGGTGCCCTGATCGTCGTGCTCATTGCGAGCGCGTTGAAGCTGTTCGACGTACCGACGGCAATCGTGCTGACGCTGGCCGCGGCCGCGACGGCCGGGCTCACGCTGCAGGGGCTGCGGCGGCGGGCCCGGAATCGGCACGCCGAGGACAAGACCGACGCGAACGGGCAGGTCCTCACCGCCTGAGCGCGTGCATGGCGCGGGCGCGGCATCGGGACACCGACGACGAGACGAATGCGAAAGGGGCAGAATCAGCGAGTGGAGTGGTCCACGCTGACTCGCTAGGAGTTTCCTGATGCCTCGGCTCAACCATCTGCCCGAGTGGCTCGCGCTGGTCAAGCACCGCGCGGAGCTCGGCGAGGTGCACCTGCGCGACCTGTTCGCCGATGACCCCGACCGGGGCGGCCGCTACAGCCTGCAGGCCGGCGACCTCTACCTCGACTACGGCAAGCACCTCGTCACCGACGAGACCCTGCAGCTGCTGCTCGAGCTGGCGGCGGCGCGCGGCGTGTTCGACCTGCGCGACGCGATGTTCCGCGGGGAGAAGATCAACTTCACGGAGCACCGGGCGGTGCTGCACACGGCGCTGCGGGCCCCGCGCGATGCCGAGGTGATCGTCGACGGCGAGAACGTGGTGCCGAAGGTGCACGCGGTGCTCGACCGGATGGCGGCGTTCGCCGACCGGATCCGCTCCGGGGAGTGGACCGGGCACACCGGCGAGCGGATCACGACCGTCATCAACATCGGCATCGGCGGCTCCGACCTGGGCCCGGCGATGGCGTACGAGGCGCTGCGCGCGTTCACCGACCGATCGCTGACGTTCAAGTTCGTGTCCAACGTCGACGGGGCCGACCTGCACGAGGCGGTCCGCGACGCGGACCCGGCGCGGACGCTGTTCATCGTGTCGTCCAAGACGTTCACGACGATCGAGACGATCACCAACGCGACCGCGGCCCGCGCGTGGCTGGTCGGCGCGCTCGGCGACGACTCGGCGGTGGCCAAGCACTTCGTGGCCGTGTCGACGAACGCGACCGAGGTCGCCAAGTTCGGCATCGACACGACGAACATGTTCGAGTTCTGGGACTGGGTCGGCGGCCGCTACTCCTACGACTCGGCGATCGGCCTGTCGCTCATGATCGCGCTGGGGCCGGACGGGTTCCGGGCGATGCTCGACGGGTTCCGGCGCATGGACGAGCACTTCCGCACGGCGCCGCCGGAGGCGAACGCGCCGCTGCTGCTCGGCCTGCTCGGGATCTGGTACCGCAACTTCCACGACGCCCAGACCCACGCCGTGCTGCCGTACAGCCACTATCTGTCGCGGTTCACGGCGTACCTGCAGCAGCTCGACATGGAGTCCAACGGCAAGTCCGTCGACCGCGAGGGCCGGCCGGTCGAGTGGGCGACGGGCCCGGTCGTGTGGGGCACGCCCGGCACCAACGGCCAGCACGCGTACTACCAGCTGATCCACCAGGGCACCACGCTCATCCCGGCCGACCTGATCGGGTTCGCCAAGCCGGTCGCCGAGCTCGGCCCGTTCGCCGCGCAGCACGACCTGCTCATGGCCAACCTGTTCGCGCAGGGCCAGGCGCTGGCGTTCGGCAAGTCCGCGGAGCAGGTCGCCGCGGAGGGCGTGGCCGAGGCGGAGGTGCCGCACCGCACGTTCGCCGGCGACCGGCCGACGACGACGATCCTCGCCGACGAGCTCACCCCGGGGGTGCTGGGCCAGCTCATCGCGCTGTACGAGCACAAGGTCTTCGTCCAGGGCGCGATCTGGGACATCGACTCGTTCGACCAGTGGGGCGTGGAGCTGGGCAAGGTCCTGGCCAAGCGGATCGAGCCGGCGCTGACCTCGGACAGCCCGGACCTTTCGGCCCTGGACTCCTCCACGGCGTCCCTCGTCGGCCGCTACCGGGCCCTGCGCGGGCGCTGAGCGATCGTCCCTCGCGCGGGCCGGGGTGCCCGGCCCGCGCGGGGTTGGCTCAGAGATCGCTGGGACTACCCGGCTCGCGCCGCGCACGCGCCCCCCGCGCGACGTAGGGTCGATCCGTGATCGCGGACGCCGAGCTGCGCGCGCTGGACCCACAGGAGCGGGCCGACCTGGCGCGGCGGCTCGCCGACCTGACCCCGCCGGTGACGCGCCGCGAGCCGGCAATGGCGGAGCGTGCCCGCCGCCGGTTCGTCATCATCATCGGCGTCGCGAGCGTGCTGATGATCCCGTGGGTGATCGCGCTGGCGGTGACGCTGCCCCCGCGGTACCTCGCCGGGCACTGGCGGCTGACGTGGGTCGGCTTCGACCTCGTGCTCGGCGCCGCGCTCGCCGTGACCGCGTGGGCCGCGCTGCGCCGCCGCCAGATCATGATCCTGGCCGCGGTCGTCAGCGGCACGCTGCTGGCCTGCGACGCGTGGTTCGACATGGTGACCGCGTCCGGGCACGACCGCTGGGTGAGCCTGGCGACCGCCCTGCTGATCGAGCTGCCCCTCGCCGCCTGGCTGTTCATCGTGTCGTACCACATCGTGCGCCTGAGCATGCGCCGGCTGCTGATCCTGTCGGGCCAGTCCCCCGACGTGTCGCTGTGGAAGCTGCCGCTGCTGGGCGTGCCGCCGCCGCGGCGCCGGCGGTCCTAACCGGACAGCGCGCCGGCGACCGGGCGGCGGGCGACGACCAGCGCCGGTACCGCGGCCATCGCGGCGATCGCGAGCAGCATCCCGAGCGCGGCGGCTAGCAGCCACGGGCCGGGCGGGAAGTCGAACCCGCCGGGGCCGGGCCGGGCGAGCCAGGCCAGCACCACCCCGGTCACGGTCCCGCCGGCCATCCCGGGCACGGCCGGCAGCAGCTGGGCGACCACGATGCTCGCCGCGGCCTGGCCGGGGGTGGCGCCCAGGGTACGGGCGACGGCGAGCGGCCGGCGGGCGTCGAGGACCGCGGTCCACGTGTTGACGGCGGTGTTGACGAGCGCGAGGACGCACAGGGTCACGGTGAGCACGAGCAGCGCCTGCCTGCCCCGCTCCACGCGGGGGTTGACCAGCTCGGTGTACCCGAGGTCGAACGGCTCGGCCTGCGACTGCACGATGAGGATCGCGACGAGCGCGGTCGTGGTGACCAGGGTGTTGAACGTGACGAGGCGGGCGCGGCGCGGGCGGCGGGCGTTGAGGCGCAGGCCGAGCAGCACGGCGGTCGGCAGGCGCCGCGAGAGCCGGATCCGGCCGTCCCGGCGGCGCGGCGGGGCGGGCGCGTCGGCGAGGGCGTCGACGGTGCTGGTGACCGCGGCCCGGATCACCGGCGCGATGGTGGCGGCGACCGCGATGCCCAGGGCGAGCGCGACGGCGGCGACCGCGGTGCGCAGCGCGGGCGGGTGCCCGGCGGTGGAGCCGACGAGCCCGGCGCCGGGGCGCACGAGCACGGGCGCGGCGAACCAGCCGGCGGTCAGGCCGGCGCCGCCGGCGGCGAGGCCGATCACGAGGTACTCGGCGAGGTGCACCACGGCGATCATGGCCGGGCCGGCGCCGACGGCCTTGAGCAGCCCGACCCGGCGGCGGCGGGCGACGACCCGGCCGGCGACGATCCCGGCGACGCCGGCGAGGGCGAGCGCGGCGAGCAGCCAGGCGCCGATCAGCAGGGCCGTGCGCGCGGCCAGGTAGAGCCGGGCGTCGGAGTCGGCGATCGACAGCCAGGTGCGCTGCTCGTCGCCGGGCAGGTACGCGGCGGCGGCCTGCCGGTCGGTGAGGCGGAGGTTGAGCTCGTACTGCAGGGGCCGCCCGCCGGTGAGCGCGGCGAGGTCGGCGGTGTCGACCCAGACCAGTCCCCCGCGCTCGACGAGGACGCTGCCGGGGTGGTGCCAGCCGGCGTACGGGTAGTTGGGCCGGGCGGCGGTGACGGCGATGCCGAGCACCCGCAGGTCGCGGCCCTCGATGGCGACGGTGTCGCCGACGCGCACGCCGAGGGCGTCGGCGAAGGCGCGCTCGACGACGACGCCGCCGGGCCGGACCCAGCCGCCGTCGGTGAGCGCCGGCCGGTCGACGGCGACGGGGGTACCGTCGCGGCCCTCGACGACGGTGTGGGCCTTCTTGCCGGCGGCGGTCATGGTGACGAAGGCGATCGGGAACGGCCCGCTGTGCGCGGCCACGCCGTCCGCCCCGGCCGCCGCGGCGAGCTGGGCGAGGGCGTCGTCGCCGGTGAGGCGGGGCGTGAGGACCACGTCCGGTCCCGCGGTGAGGCTGCGGGTCTGCTCGTACGGCCGGGCCGCCACGTCGTCCAGCGCCAGCCCGAGGGTCAGCGTGCCGGTGGCGGCGGCGATGGCCACGAGCAGCAGGACGGTCTCGGTGGGCCGCCGGCGCAGGTCCCGCAGCAGCAGCCGGAGGACGAGCCGCAGCCGCCCGGCCATCAGCGCCGGTCCCCGGCGAAGGTCGTGGCGTCGGCGAACGCGCCGTCGCGCATCGAGACGACCTGGTCGGCGACGGCGGCGATGCGGGCGTCGTGGGTGACGACGACGAGGGTCTGCCCGGCCGCCCGCAGCTCCTCGAACAGCCGCAGCACCTCCAGGGTGGCGGCGGTGTCGAGGTTGCCGGTGGGCTCGTCGGCGAGCACGACGAGGGGCTCGTTGGTCAGGGCGCGGGCGATCGCGACCCGCTGCCGCTGGCCGCCGGACAGCTCCGAGGGCAGGTGCCGCGCCCGGTCGGCCAGCCCCACCCGGTCCAGCAGGTACATCGCCCGCCTGCGGGCCCGGCCCGGCGAGCGGCCGGCCAGCAGCGCCGCGAGCTCGACGTTCTCCACGGCGGTGAGCTCGTCCATGAGATGGAAGGCCTGGAAGACGAAGCCGATGCTGTCGCGGCGCAGCCGGGCCAGGGCCCGCTCGCTCATGGTGTCGATGCGCCGGCCGGCCAGCCACACCTCGCCGCCGCTGGGCCGCTGCAGCCCGCCGAGCAGCTGCAGCAGGGTCGACTTGCCGCAGCCGCTGGGGCCCATGACCGCCACGGCCCGCCCGGCGGGCACGTCGAGGTCGACGTCGTCGACGGCGCGGACCAGGCCGTCGTCGCTGCCGTACCGCCGCGACAGCCGCCGCGCCGACAGCATCGGTCCACTGTGCTGACTGTTCGCGGCCCCTCCGCGACGCTGCGGCCCGCTCATGCGCCCCGCCCCCGCCCGGTCCAGGTCCGCTCGCACGCGTCGAGCCACTCCAGGTCGGCCCGCAGCCGCAGCACGACGCCCTCCAGCAGCAGCCCGGCGACCGGGTCGACCGCGCGGTCCAGCGCGGCCCGCTGCGCGTCGCGCAGCCGGCGCAGGATCTCGCGCCGCTGGGCGTCGACGAGGGCGACGGGGTCGGCGAGGCGGGCGGCCGCGGCGGCGACGAGCTTGAGGTGGAACTCGGTGAGGTCGGGCCGGGGCCAGCTCACCTCGGCCAGCCACGCCACGACGCGCTCCTGCCCGGCCGGGGTGAGCGCGTGGACGCGCCGGTCGGGTGCGTCGGGGCGGCCCTCGGCGTGGTGGGACGTGACGAGGCCGGCCTTGGCCAGGCGGGCGAGGGTGACGTAGATCTGGCCGGCGTTCATCGCCTCGCCGAGCGGGCCGAGCGCGTCGCGGAGGCGGGCGCGCAGCTCGTAGCCGTGCGCCGGCTCCTTGGCCAGCATGGCCAGTACCACGTCCTGCACCCGGCGCCCTCCCCCTGATCGCCGATAGATAACCGCTATCTAGGGGAGCATGTCAAGCCGAGCTACCGCGACGTCCGCCGTGGTTGCGGTCCGTGACTCCCGGGCCACGCCACGTCCGCGCCCGGTCACGGTCAGGGCAGCGTGAGGCGCGCGGTGGTCCCGGTGCCGCCGGCCGAGCTCAGCGTGACCCGGCCCCCGTGCGCGGCCGCCGCCTCCTGGGCGATGTGCAGGCCCAGGCCCACGCCGGGCACGGCCTGGCGGCGCGCGTGGCGGCCGCGGAAGAAGCGCTGGAAGACGTACGGCAGCTCGTCGGCCGGAATGCCGACGCCGGTGTCGGCGATCTCGATCGCCGGGGCCGGGGAGTACACGGCGCGCACGGTGACGGTGCCGCCGGGCGCGGTGAACAGCACCGCGTTGCGGACCAGCTGCTGCACGGCCTGGGTCAGCCGGGCCACGTCGACGGAGACGACGGAGGCCTGGGTGGCGGGCTCGACGACGATCTCGACGCCGCGCGGCTCGGCGACGGCCTGCACCGCCCGGACGGCGGCGGCGAGCACCGTATGCAGCTCGACCGGCATGCGGTGCAGCAGCAGCGGGGCGCCGGCGGGGCGGGTGCCGTTGAGCAGGTGGTCGACCATGCCGACGAGGCGCTGGCCGTTGCGGTGGATGGGCTCGACGAGGCGGTTGTAGCCGGCCAGGCGTTCGTCGTCGGCGAGCAGCTCGAGGTACCCCTGGATCGCCGTGACCGGCGTGCGCAGCTCGTGGGAGATGGTCGCGATCAGGTCCTCCTCCCGCTGGGTGACCCGGGCCAGCTCGTCGCCGAGCTCGGCGACGACGAGGCGGCTGCGCATGAGCGACAGGTGCCCGGTCGCCTGCCGGGACAGGGTCGACAGCGCCTCGCGCTGGCGGGGGCCGAGGTCGCCGGGGCGCTCGTCGATGACGCACAGGGCGCCCAGCGCGAAGCCGTCGTCGTCGATGAGCGGGGAGCCGGCGTAGAAGCGGATGTGGGGATCGCCGGTGACGTTGGAGTACGACCGGAAATGCTCGTCGGCTCGTGCGTCGGGGACGACGAGCTGTTCGCGGGCGGCGGCGGTGCGTGAGCAGAACGAGACGTCCCGTGACGTCTCGTCGTCGGCGAGGCCGGTCTTGCCGGCGAACCACTGCCGGTCGCGGTCGACGAGCGACACCGCCGACATCGCAGTGTCGAAGATGGACGCCGCCAGGCGGGTCAGGTCGTCGAGCTCGGCCGGGCGCGGCGCGTCGAGCACGCCGTAGCTGTGCAGGGCCGACAGCCGCGCTTCCTCGTCGGCGTCGCTCATGGTAGCCATCCCTTCCCGCTCCGTTACGATCATCGTCCGGATACCCGGGAGCCGGGCGCCGTCACAGCGCGTTGCGGAGCAGTTGCTGTACTCCCTGAGCGAAAACCGATTGTCCGAGTGAGTGCTCGCTCATTACAGTGACGCCGTGAACGAGCAGCAGACCCGCCGGCGCCGAGTGCCCGCGCTCGCGCCCGACGAGCGGCGCGCCGCGCTCATCGCCGCGACCCTGCCGCTGCTGCGCACCCACGGCGCGGCGGTGACGACCCGGCAGATCGCCGAGGCCGCCGGCGTCGCCGAGGGCACCATCTTCGGCGTCTTCCGCGACAAGGCCTCGCTCATCGCCGCGGCCCTCGAGAGCGCGTTCGAGGCCGGGCCGGTGCTGCGGGCGGTGTCGGCGATCGACCCGCAGGCGCCGCTGCGGCAGCGGCTCAGCGACGCCGCGGCGATCCTGATCCGCCGGGTCGAGAGCTCCGTGCCGCTCATGATGCTCGCCCGCACCATGCCCTGCGACGCAGAAAACTCGCCGTGGGCCGCCCTCCTGCGCGGCCGGCGCCAGCTCGTCGACGCGATCGCCGAGCTCATCGGCCCCGACCGCGACCAGCTGCGGCGCAGTCCCGAGACCACCGCCGGGGTGCTGTTCGCGCTGGTCGCCAGCACCGTGCGCGGCGACCTGCCCACCGACAAGCCGTTCACGCCCGACGACATCGTCGGCGTGCTCCTGGACGGCCTGCTCGCACCGTCCGCCGAACCACCAAACCGGGGAGACACCTGACCGATGCTCATCCGTCTGCTGCGAACGTACCTGCGGCCGTACCGCGGGCCGATCACCCTGGTGGTGGTGCTGCAGCTGGTGCAGACGCTCGCCACCCTCTACCTGCCGACGCTCAACGCCGACATCATCGACAACGGCGTCATCGCCGGTGACACCGGCTACATCCTGCGCATCGGCGGGTTCATGCTCGCCGTGACGCTGGTGCAGATCGTCTGCTCGGCCGCCGCGGTGTACTTCGGCGCGCGCACGGCCATGGCCCTGGGCCGCGACGTGCGGGCCGGGCTGTTCGACAAGGTCCAGCAGCTCAGCGCCCGCGAGGTCGGCGGCTTCGGCGCCCCTTCGCTGATCACCCGCACCACGAACGACATCCAGCAGGTCCAGATGCTGGTCCTGATGACGTTCACGCTCATGGTGTCGGCGCCGATCATGTGCGTCGGCGGCATCATCCTGGCCCTCAACCAGGACGTGCAGCTGTCGTGGCTGCTGCTGGTCGTCACCCCGGTCCTCATCGGCCTCATCGCGCTCATCGTCACCCGGATGCGGCCGCTGTTCCGGCTCATGCAGGTGCGCATCGACCTGGTCAACCGGGTCATCCGCGAGCAGATCACCGGCATCCGGGTCATCCGCGCGTTCGTGCGCGACGAGCACGAGCGGGCCCGCTTCGCCGACACCAACGCCGACCTGCGCGAGGTGTCCCTGGCCGTGGGCCGGCTGATGTCGCTGATGTTCCCGAGCGTCATGCTCATCGTCAACGCCTCCAGCATCGCCGTGCTGTGGTTCGGCGCGCAGCGCATCGACAGCGGCGGCATGCAGGTCGGCGCGCTGACGGCGTTCCTGTCCTACCTGATGCAGATCCTCATGTCGGTGATGATGGCGACGTTCATGTTCGTCATGATCCCGCGGGCCGAGGTCTGCGCCGAGCGCATCCAGGAGGTGCTGGGCACCGACTCCAGCGTCGTGCCGCCGGCCGAGCCGGTGACCAGCCTGGACGTGCACGGCGAACTGGAGCTGCGGGGCGTGTCGTTCCACTACCCGGGCGCGGAGGCCGCCGTACTGTCCGATGTGGACCTCGTCGCCCATCCGGGGCAGACGACGGCGATCATCGGCAGCACCGGCGCCGGCAAGACGACGCTGCTCAACCTCGTGCCGCGGCTGTTCGACGCCACCGGCGGCGCGGTGCTCGTCGACGGCGTCGACGTGCGCCGGCTCGACCCGGCGCTGCTGGCCCGCACGGTGAGCATGGTGCCGCAGAAGCCGTACCTGTTCTCCGGCACCGTCGCCACCAACCTGCGCTACGGCCGGCCCGACGCCACCGACGAGGAGCTGTGGCGGGCCCTGGAGGTCGCGCAGGCCGCCGGCTTCGTCCGGGCCATGCCCGAGCAGCTCGACGCCCCGATCGCCCAGGGCGGCACCAACGTCTCCGGCGGCCAGCGCCAGCGCCTGGCGATCGCCCGGACGCTGGTCGCCCGGCCCGAGGTGTACCTCTTCGACGACTCGTTCTCGGCGCTGGACTACGCCACCGACGCGGCGCTGCGCGAGGCGCTGCGGGCCGAGATCGCCGCGGCGACGGTCGTCATCGTCGCGCAGCGGGTCAGCACGATCCGCGACGCCGACCGCATCATCGTGCTCGACGAGGGCCGCGTCGTGGGCACCGGCACCCATCACGAACTCATGGACGACAACGAGACGTACCGCGAGATCGTCCTGTCCCAGCTGACCGAGCAGGAGGCCGCCGCATGACCGCGCCGAACCGACCCGCGGGCGGCGCCCGTCCCGGCGGCGGACCCGGGTTCGGGCCGGGCCGGATGATGATGGGCGCCGGCGGCCCGCCGGCGAAGATCGAGGACTTCAAAGGCTCCGCCAAGCGGCTGCTGCGGATGCTCGCCCCCGACCGGCTCGTCGTCACCGCCGTGCTCGTCTTCGGCATCGCCTCCGTCGTGCTGTCGGTGCTCGGCCCGCGGCTGCTCGGCCACGCCACCGACGTCATCTTCGAGGGCATCGTCAGCAAGAAGATCCCGCCCGGCACGACGAAGGAACAGGCGATCGCCGACCTGCGCGAGCACGGCCAGGACCGCTTCGCCGACCTGCTCTCGGGCATGAGCAACCTGGTGCCCGGCAAGGGCATCGACTTCGACCGGCTCGAGAAGGTGCTGCTGCAGGTCGCGGTGGTGTACCTCTTCGCCTGGATCTTCGGCCTGCTCCAGGCCCGGCTGACCACGGTCGTCGTGCAGCGCACCGTCTACCGCCTGCGCGAGCAGGTCCAGCTCAAGCTGGCGCGGCTGCCGCTGTCGTACTTCGACCAGCAGCCCCGCGGCGAGGTGCTCTCCCGCGCCACCAACGACACCGACAACATCGCGATGACGCTGCAGCAGTCCCTGGCCATGCTGCTCACGTCCCTGCTGACGATCATCGCGGTGCTCGGCATGATGTTCTGGATCTCGCCCGTGCTGGCGGTCATCGCGCTGGTCACCGTGCCGATCTCGGTGTTCGTCACGGCCCGCATCGGCAAGCGCTCCCAGCCGCAGTTCGTCAAGCAGTGGGCCTCCACCGGCCGCCTCAACGGCCACATCGAGGAGATGTTCACCGGCCACTCCGTGGTGAAGATCTTCGGCCGGCAGCAGGAGGCCGCGGCGACCTTCGAGGAGCACAACGCGGCCCTGTACAACGCCTCCTTCCGCGCCCAGTTCATCTCCGGCCTCATCCAGCCGGCGATGATGTTCATCGGCAACGTCAACTACGTGCTCGTCGCCGTCGTCGGCGGCCTGCGCGTGGCCTCCGGCACGATGACGCTGGGCGACGTGCAGGCCTTCATCCAGTACTCCCGGCAGTTCTCCCAGCCGCTGACCCAGGTCGCCAGCATGGCCAACCTCGTGCAGTCCGGCATCGCCTCGGCCGAGCGGGTCTTCCAGCTGCTCGACGCGCCCGAGCAGAGCCCCGACCCGGCCGCGCCGGCCCGCCCGGAGCAGGTGCGGGGCAAGGTCACGTTCGAGCACGTCTCGTTCCGGTACAAGGACGACGAGCCGCTCATCGAGGACCTGTCCCTGTCGGTGCAGCCCGGCCAGACGGTCGCGATCGTCGGCCCGACCGGCGCCGGCAAGACCACCCTGGTCAACCTGATCATGCGGTTCTACGACCTGACCGGCGGCCGGATCCTGCTCGACGACGTCGACATCGCCACGATGTCCCGCGACGAGCTGCGCGAACAGATCGGCATGGTGCTGCAGGACACCTGGTTGTTCCAGGGCAGCATCGCGGAGAACCTCGCGTACGGCGCCGACCACCCCACCATCGAAACGATCACGGCCGCGGCCGAGGCCGCGCACGCCGACCGTTTCGTGCGAACCTTGCCGGAGGGCTACGACACGGTCATCGACGAGGA
This sequence comes from Dactylosporangium sp. CA-139066, assembly GCF_050936175.1. Classification (NCBI taxonomy): domain Bacteria; kingdom Bacillati; phylum Actinomycetota; class Actinomycetes; order Micromonosporales; family Micromonosporaceae; genus Dactylosporangium; species Dactylosporangium sp. CA-139066. Next base: position 6,789,671 of record NZ_JBNJNH010000001.1, read on the forward strand.
GGGCGCCGGCGTCTCGGCCGGCGAGAAGCAGCTCATCACGATCGCCCGCGCCTTCCTGGCCGAGCCGACGATCCTCATCCTGGACGAGGCGACGAGCTCGGTCGACACCCGCACGGAGGTCCTGATCCAGCGCGCGATGAGCACCCTGCGCGCGGGCCGCACCTCGTTCGTCATCGCCCACCGCCTGTCCACCATCCGCGACGCGGACCTGATCCTCGTCATGGAGCACGGCTCGATCGTCGAGCAGGGCACACACGACTCCCTGCTCGCCGCGGGCGGCGCCTACGCCCGGCTGTACTCGGCCCAGTTCGCCGCCGCGGCGGTCGAGGTCGACTGATCCGCTCGCTCGTTCAACGACCACCGCGCCGCACCCGCGCGGTGGTCGTTGCGTTTTCTCGCCCGCTTCCCGTTGCGGTCTTTCACGACAAGTCGGGCGCTCCGCGCCACGACTTGTCGGATTTATACGTCGTCAGGCGATAAATCACTGCGGAGTCGTCGAAACGCCGCACACAGCAGCGCCGCCGTCGCGCGCGCAGTCCGAGCCTGGCGCGGGTGCGAGCCTGGCGCGGGTGCGAGCCTGGCGCGGGTGCGAGCCTGGCGCGGGTGCGAGCCTGGCGCGGGTGCGAGCCTGGCGCGGGTGCGAGCCTGGCGCGGGTGCGAGCCTGGCGCGGGTGCGAGCCTGGCGCGGGTGCGAGCCTGGCGCGGGTGCGAGCCTGGCGCGGGTGCGAGCCTGGCGCGGGTGCGAGCCTGGCGCGGGTGCGAGCCTGGCGCGGAGTGGGCCGGCATGCGGGACAGGAAGCGGGGCTGCGCGGCGGGCCCGGCGCGAGGCCGGCGGGACGAGGCAGGCGCGGGTGCGGGTGCGACGGGACGCAACGCCGCGCGGGCGCAGCGGGCGCGGGCGACGCGGTGCGGCGTGGACGATGGGGGCGCGGGCGACGCGGTGCGGCGTGGACGGTGCGGGCGCGGGCGACGCGGGCGCGGGCGACGCGGGCGCGGGCGACGCGGGCACGGGCGACGCGGGCACGGGCGACGCGGGCACGGGCGACGCGGGCACGGGCGACGCGGGCACGGGCGACGCGGGCACGGGCGACGCGGGCACGGGCGACGCGGGCACGGGCGGTGCGGGCACGGGCGGTGCGGGCACGGGCGGTGCGGGCACGGGCGACGCGGTGCGGGCGCGGGCGACGCGGTGCGGCGCCGCGCGAAGACGGCGCCGCGCGAAGACGGCGCCGCGCGAAGACGGCGCCGCGCGAAGACGGCGCCGCGCGAAGACGGCGCCGCGCGAAGACGGCGCCGCGCGAAGACGGCGCCGCGCGAAGACGGCGCCGCGCGAAGACGGCGCCGCGCGAAGACGGCGCCGCGCGAAGACGGCGCCGCGCGGGATCACCACGGACGGTGGGGCGCGAAGGCAGGGGCGGTGCGGGGCGATCCGGTAAGTTTCACGGCCGCCACGCACGCATTCAAGGTCATGTTTGCGTTTCGGCGGTGGTCGCGCTGACACTGCGCCTACCTCGTGGGAGCCGAGCGACTCAGCCGTGCCCCAGAACCGAGGAGGTACCCCTTGCCTAGATTCACCCGACGCGCGCTGTGGCCGTGCGTCGCCGCTGCGGCGGTGCTCGTCGCTGCCGTGCTGGTTGCGCCCGGGCCGGCCGGCGCGCACGGTGTCGCGCTCGTGCCCGGCAGCCGCACCTACCTGTGCTACGTCGATGGCCTGCAGGCCAACGGCCAGATCATCCCGTCCAACCCGGCGTGCGCCGACGCGGTCGCGCAGGGTGGGCAGCAGCCGCTGTACGACTGGTTCGGCGTGCTACGCTCCGACGCCGGCGGGCGCACCACCGGCTACATCCCCGACGGGCAGATCTGCGGCGGCGGCACCACGAAGTATGCCGCGTACAACGCCGCGCGGACCGACTGGCCGACCACGCACCTGACCGCCGGCTCGACGATCCAGCTGCACTACAGCAACTGGGCCGCCCACCCGGGCACGTTCCACATGTACATCACCAAGGACGGCTGGAACCCGCTGACCCCGCTGGCGTGGGGCGACCTCGTGCCGTTCTGGAGCGTCACCGACCCGCCGCAGTCCGGCGGGCCCGGCGGCTTCAACTACTACTACTGGGACACCACCCTGCCAGCGGCCAAGACCGGCCGGCACATCCTGTTCATCCAGTGGGTGCGCTCCGACAGCCAGGAGAACTTCTTCAGCTGCTCCGACGTCGTCTTCGACGGCGGGCACGGCGAAGTGACCGGCGTCGGCGGCAGCCAGCCGAGCAGTTCGCCGTCGCAGAGCCGCTCGGCGTCGCCGTCGGTGTCCGTGTCGCCGTCGGCGTCGAAGACCCCGTCGCCGCCGTCCTCATCGTCGCCGTCCACCGGCGGCGGAGGCGGGGGCTGCACGGCGACCTGGCAGAACGTCGCCATCAACTGGGCCGGGCACTTCCAGGCCGAGGTCACGGTGAAGAACACCGGGTCGTCGACCCTCAACGGGTGGACGGTGAAGTGGACGTACACCGGCGGCCAGGGCTTCGACGGCGCGCCGTGGAACGGCACCCTCACCGGTCAGCCACCGAACGTGGTGGTGAAGAACGTCGACTGGAACCGCGTCCTGGGACCCAACGCCACCACGTCGTTCGGGTTCAACGGCACCGGCACCGCCCCGGCCACCCCGCCGGCGCTCACCTGCACCAGCCCCTGATCCGTCCGTCCCCGGTGGCGCCCGCGCCCGCACGCGCGGGCGCCACCACGTCCGCCGTGGAAGGGCACCCCGCGATGTTGCGCTACGCCGTCGGTTTCGGAGCTGTGGGAGTCGTACTCCTGGTGCTCTTCTTCGTCACCCGCCAGCCCTCGGCCCCGCCGCCGGCCGAGGTCGTGCACAGCGTGCAGGGCGCCCTCGGCGACCGCCAGGCCGCGCGGCTGGAGGTCCTCAGCGGCGCCGAGTCCGTCATCATCCACAGCGAACCGCTCGACGGCCTGCTGTACCGCGCCTCGACCCTGCCCGGCAGCAAGGTCGAGCCGGTCGCCGAGGAGTCCGGCGACACGCTGCGGCTGCGCCTCAACGGCACCGAGATCGCCGGGCAGGCGACCATCCACGTGTACCTCAACGACAAGGTCCGCTGGACCCTCAACCTCGCCGGCGGCGGCCTGCGCCAGGTCGTCGACTTCGGCACCGGCCGCCTCGCCGGCATCGAGGTCCAGGCCGGCGTGCAGGAGCTCGACGTCACCGTCCCCAAGCCCGAGGGCACCATGCCGATCCACGTCGGCGGCGTCGGACGGCTCGCCGTGCACGCGCCCACCGGCCCGCCGGCGCAGCTCACGCTGGGCGCGAAGGGCACCATCGGCGAGGTACGCCTGGACGAGCAGACCGGCAAGAACCTCACCGGCGGCGCGACCGTCGCCGGCCAGGGCTGGGCCGCCGCCGCGGACCGCTACGCCCTGCAGGTCGACACCGCCGCCGCCTCGGTCTCGCTCGACCGGCGCCCCTGACCCTCACCCGGGCCCCGGCTACGGTCGGGGCATGACCATCGCGCGCCTCCTGGGCGAGGAGGAGCTGGCCGGCTACCCCGCCGGCCGGCTCCTGGACGTCATGCGTGCCCTCACGATGATCCTGACCGTCCCGGCCGCCGCCGCCGAGCGCGCCGACGCCGTCGCCGTGATGACCGGCCAGGGCGAGACGTGGCGGCTCGCGCACGCCGTCGCCGACTGGGAGGCGCACCCCGGGCGGCGGCACCTGCTCGTCGCCACCACCAACGCCGCCGAGGCCACGTACGCCCCGATCACCCTCGACACGCTGCGCGGCCTCGGGCTGCGGCGCACCGCCGGGGTGCACATCCAGGCCGAGGCGGCCGCCGACACCGGCGTGCAGGCCGCCTGGATCGCCGGGCAGATCCGCGAGCGCGGCATCACCGGCCTGGCGCTCGCCGTGTCGCCGTACCACCTGCCGCGCGCGTACCTCACCGTGCTGCGCGCCTGCGAGGAGCGCGGCGTGCGCGTGCCGCTGCTGCCGCTGCCCGTCGCCGTCGCCCCCTCCGAGCTCGTGCCGGAGACCGCGGCGCCCGCCTGGGACATGCTGCCCGGCGAGATCCGCCGCATCCTCGACTACACCGACCGCGGCTGGGTCGCCGGCCCGGAGCAGCTGCGGCAGTACCTGGACTGGCTCTGGCCCATGCTCGCCAATCGCCCCGGGGTGGGCGTTAGCCCCGCGGAGGCCGGGTAGAGGCGGCCCGTGCTGACGAACCTCGCCCACCTGGACTCGCTGCGGGTCCGCATCGCACCGCCGGCCGCCGCCGGGCACACCACCTACCGGCTCGCCGAGGAGCCCGAGGTCGAGGTCGTGTGGACCTACGCCGGCCGCCTCCCCGACGGCAGTTACCTGCCGTGCGGCGGCGGCGAGCGCACCGAGGACGGCGGCTGGGCGCAGGGCGCGTTCAACGCCGACGACATCGCCCGAGCCGCCGTGGTGTACACCCGCCACTGGCGCGCCACCGGCGCCCTCACCAGCCGAAGCGCGGCCCGCCAGCTGCTGCGCGGCCTATGCTACCTGCAGACGGTGCCCGCCGAGGACGGCGACCTGCGCGCCGGCAACGTGGTCCTGTGGCAGCAGACCGACGGCCGGCTCAACCCCAGCGCCGAGCCCCCCGAGGTCCCCGACCCGTCCGACAGCGCCGAGTCGGCGTGGCTGGCCCGCACGCTGTGGGCGCTCGGCGAGGGCTACGCCGCCTTCCACGGCGACGACCCGGCCTTCGCCGCCTTCCTGCGCGTGCGCCTGCGCCTGGCCGTGGGCGCCGTCCGCCGGCAGGTCCTGTCGCGGTACGGCCAGTGGCGCCTCGTCGACGACACCCCCACGCCCGCGTGGCTCATCGCCGACGGCGCCGACCTGACCGGTGAGGCGTTGCTGGGCCTGTGCGAGTACACCCGGATCAGTGATGACGAGGATGCCCGCAAGGCCCTGGAACAGCTCGCCGAGGCCGTGACGGCGATGCGCACCGGCACCCCGTGGACCTGGCCGTTCGGCGCCGTGCTGCCCTTCGGCCGGTCACGCACCGAATGGCACGGCTGGGCCGGCCTGGCCCCGGGCGCGCTGGCCCGCGTGTACGAGGTCTGCGGCGACCTCGCGGCCCGCGACGCCGCCCTGGCCGACGCGGCGTCGTTCACCCCGCACCTGCTCGTCGGCGGCGGCCCCGACAACCTGCGGGTGGCGATGCCCGGCGCCCGCGAGTCGATGACCCTCGACGGCGTGCAGCTCGCCTACGGCGCCCACTCGAGGATCGAGTCCCTGCTGCACACGGCCCGCGCCACCGGCCGCGGCGCCCTGCGCACCCTGGCCGGCATCGCGGGCTCCTGGTTCTTCGGCAACAATCCGGCGGCCGCCCCGATGTACGACCCGGCGACCGGCGTGACCTACGACGGCATCGACATCCTCGACGACACGGCCGCCCCCGGCGTGATCCACCAGGACGCCGGCGCCGAGTCGACGATCCACGGCCTCCTGGCGATGCTGGCGCTGGACGGCGACGCCCAGGCCGCCGCGATCGCCCGTATCGCCGAGCCCACGGTCCGCATCGCGGGCGCGGAGATCCACTCGACGTCCCTGGCCGATCCCCTGACCGGCGCCCACCTGACGCTGCTGCGCAGCATGGCCACCAGCACTCGGGCCGCCGACGTCGTGGTACCCGGCGACGCACCCGCCACGGTCAGCGTCAACGACCCGGCCGGCGACGAGCTCGAGCACTACACGTCGACGGCCGGGCGCATCCGGGTCCTGATCCCCGCCGGCGGCTTCACGACGGTCCTGCAGCCCGGCAGTTAGGACTGCTGCTTCGGTACCACCACGAGCCGCGCCACCTGCGGGTCGCTCTTCACCCCGCCGATGCCGACCTGCGCGCCGAGGACCACCTGGTCCAGCGCCGCCTTCCTGCCGCCCGCCGCGACCTTCGTCGTGTCGTTCGTCGTCCACGTCAGCGTGAACCCGTCCGTCGACTTCACGGTGACCGAACCGTCGCCCTTCGCCGTCACGGTGCCGCGCTGCACCACCACCGTCTGCGGGCCGTCCTTCGTCTGCACAACCACCTCGCCGTGCAGCATGTGCTTGCGCAGCCGCACCCGGATCCGGTGCCGCAGCGCGTTCTTCCCGCCCGGCCCGGCCGACGCCGACGCCGCCGGGCCGGCCGCCGCGTCCAGCCCCGACCCCGGAAGCGAGACGCCCAGCGCGGCCAGCGCGGCATGCTCCGCGCCGCCGTCATCGGCGACGTCGACGCTCACGGTCTCCATGTCGTCGCCCCGCCGCAGGGCGTCGCAGCCCGCGGCGCCGAGCACCAGCGAGCCGGCCAGCAGGGCGGTGAGTACACGGTGCTTCCTCATGCCGACCACTGTGCGCGCGCCCCCGCAGCACACGGTCAACGCCGTGTACGGGTCCGGTAAAGCAACCGGTCTGCCGGCCGGGCCCCAGGCTCCTGCCGACGTCGTCCTGGCTCGGCGGCATGATCACCGCCGCCCGGAGAAGCTCAGCATCCGGAACAACGACAGCCACTGCTCCGGCCACACGAGCCCGACGGGCGTCGCCGCGCTCAGCCGCAGCGCCCGGAACGCCCCCGCCACCCGATGCGCCGGATACCGCCGGCACAGGGACGCGTGCAGCGATCCACCGACCCCGCCGAACCCGATTTCGACCATCCGGCGGTACGCCCCGAGCCGCCCCTGCTCGACCAGCGCCCCCGGCCGGCGGCTGATGCGAAGAATCCCCCCGTCGACCCGGGGCACCGGCCGGAAGGCCCCGCGCGGCACCCGCCCCGCGAGGCTCCACTCGAACTGCGGCCAGGTCGCGATCGTGAGCCGCGACCATCGCCCGAAGTCCCCGGTCCGCTTGCGCGCGTACTCGAGCTGCGTCAGCAACGTCGCCGCCGTCAGGCCCGGCGCCCCCAGGCACCAGTCGACAACGGGCGAGGTCAGCGCGTACGGGATGTTGCCGACAACGGCGAACGCCTCCCCCGGCGCGCGGGCGGCCAGGAAGTCCCCGACCCGCACGGTGAGCCCCGGCACGCGGGGCAGGTCGGCGGCCAGCCCCGGATCGGCCTCGTAGGCGACCACGCTCCCGGCCCGCCGGAGCAGCTCACGGGTCAGCGCACCGCGCCCGGCCCCCACTTCGACCACGAGGTCGCCACCCCCGAGCGCCGCCGCGTCGGCGACGCGCCGGACCGCGGCCGGATCAGCGAGAAGGTTCTGCCCGTAAACCCGACGGGCACGCGGGTGTGCAGCACGAATGTGAGCCATGACCAGGATTCCCTGTCGTACGGACAGGCGTCATCACGACCCCGTCCGGCGCGGATGCGGACACGGAAGGGCCCTGGTACAGGTATTCAGGCTGCGAAGTCGACCGAGCGAGCGTCAGTCCTGCCAGACCAGGGCACGACGCCGGTTGCGCAGACGCGCGGCCGGCATCATGGCCGGGGACAGCAGGGCATGCGTGATGGTCATGCGCCGACGGTAGCGGCTCCCCCTCGCCGCTCGCACGCGCTTTTCGCCCCGTCACGCCTGGTAACGCATCCTAGGAAACTAGGATCGGTCGATCGTCAGGCATCGGCGGAGGGCGGCCGGTGCTACGCCGCGGCCCGCCCCGTGCTGGACGTCAGTCACCGTCTGAGGGCGGCCGGTGCGGCGCGGCGGCCGCCGACAGCGCGTCAAGCACCGCAACGACGGCCGGCCGCGGCGAGGTCGTGGCCCGCCAGACCGCGAAGACCCGCCGCACGGGCGCCGGCTCGACGGCCACGAACCGGACGCCGCCCGGCGCGGCATCCCGCCCGAGCCGCGGAATCACCGCCACCCCGAGCCCCGCGGCCACGAGCGCCAGCTGCGTCGAGTGCTCCGCCGCGGTGTGCGCGACCCGGGGCTCGACGCCGATGCCGCGCAGGGTACCGATCAGCCAGTCGTGACAGATCTGCCCCCGGCTCCAGCTGATCCACTCCTCCTCCCCCAGCTCGTCGACGCCCACAAGCTCCCGCCCGGCGAGCCGGTGCCCGTCCGGTACCGCCACATCGAACCGATCGTCGAGCAGCGCCCGCCGGCCCAACTCGTCCGGCACGGCCAGCGGTTCGGCCGCCCAGTCCTGCACCACGGCCACGTCGGCCTCCCCCCGCCGCACGGCCGGCACCGACTCGTGCGGCTCGAGCTCGGCCAGCCCGACGTCGAGGGCCGCGTACCGCCCGCGCAGCCCCCGCAGCGCCCCCGGCAGCAACCCTCGCGCCGCCGTGGCGAACGCGGCGACCCGCAGCCGCCCCGCCACCACCCCGCGGTGCTCGGCAAGGCTCGACTCGACCCGCTCCGCGTGCGCGAGCAGCTCGCCCGCGTGCGCCGCGAGCAGTGACCCGCCTCGGTGAGCCGCAGCCCGCGCCCGTGCCGCTCGGCGAGGTCCTGCCCGGTCTCCCGCTCAAGCCGCGCGAGCTGCTGCGACACCGCCGACGTCGTCACGTGCAGCACGGCCGCCGCGCCCACGACCGACCCGGTCGTGGCCACCGCGTGCAACACCCGCAGCCGCTCCAGATTCAGCACCCCGCGCTCCCTTTCGCATCCACCACCGACATCCCGCCCACGCCGGCCCTTGCGCCCCGCAACGCACGCCGCCCGTCAGCCCGCACGAAGCCACATACACGCCGACCTGCCCGCTCTCCCCGCTCGCCGGGGCTCGGCATGCGCAGGGGGCGCCTCCGATCTCGTAGTGATGCTACGCGATCGGTCTTAGAAAGTGTCGATTGTGCTTAACGGTCGGGTCCGGCAGCGTTTGGGGTACCGAAGCGGAAAGGGTTTGAACAATGCTGAACGTGAACCGGATCGGGCTCGGGGCCATGCGGCTCACCGGGGCGCCCGCCTGGCTGTCGCGCGACGAAGGGGTCGCCGTCGCGCGGCGGGCCGTGGAGCTCGGGGTGCAGTTCTTCGACACCGCGGACTCCTACGACCTCGGGCGCAACGAGGAGCTGCTCGCCGACGCGCTGCACCCCTACGGCGACGGCGTCATGGTCGCCACCAAGTGCGGGCGGATCTGCGTCGGGGGTGAGTGGTTCGACCTCGGGCGGCCCGAGTACCTGCGCCAGCAGGCGGAGCTGTCGCTGCGCCGGCTGCGGGTGGACTGCCTGGAGCTGCTCCAGCTGCACCGCATCGACCCGACCGTGCCGCTCGCCGAGCAGGTCGGGGCGCTGCGCCGGCTCCAGGACGAGGGCAAGGTGCGGCGGGTCGGGCTGTCCGAGGTGACCGTCGGCCAGCTGCGCGAGGCCGAGGCGATCACCGAGATCGCGAGCGTGCAGAACAGGTACAACATGGAAGATCGCGCCTCCGAGGAGGTACTGGACTACTGCGAGTCGCGCGGCATCGCGTTCATCCCGTGGCGGCCCGTGGCTCCGTCGGCCGACAAGGCGGCGGCACTGGCCTGGCTGCTGCGCCGGTCGCCGGTGATGCTGCCGATTCCGGGGACCTCGTCGATGCGGCACCTTGAGGAGAACATGTCCGCGCTCGATGCGCATCGGACCGTGGTCTGACCTACCAGCGGGGTACACCGGGCCGGAGGGGCGCGCCTCGTTCGGTACCGAATCCAAGTAAGGTGTGGCAATGCAGGAAGCCACTTTCACGCGGCGATCCGGCGTCGGGCTGCGCTCGGAGCGCGGGCCGGTCCTCGGCTCGGTCATGCTGACCACCGGCCTGGTCGCGCTGGACAGCACGATCATCGCGACCGCGGTGCCGTCGGTGGTGCGCGACCTCGGCGGGTTCTCGCACTTTCCCTGGCTGTTCTCCATCTACCTGCTGACGGCCGCGGTCACGACGCCGCTGTACGGCAAGCTCGCCGACGTGCTCGGGCGCCGGCCCGTCATGTTCTTCGGCATCGCCGCGTTCCTGGCCGGGTCGGTGCTGTGCGGCGCCGCGTGGAGCATGTTCACGCTCATCCTGGCCCGCGCGGTGCAGGGCATCGGCGCCGGCGCGATCCAGCCGATGAGCATGACGATCATCGGGGACATGTACAGCGTCGAGGAGCGCGCCCGCGTGCAGGGCTACCTCGCCGGCGTGTGGGGCGTATCGTCCGTGGTGGGGCCGACGCTCGGCGGGGTCTTCGCCGAGTACCTGTCGTGGCGCTGGATCTTCTTCATCAACATCCCGCTGGGCCTGGTCGCGGTCTGGATGCTGGCCCGGCACCTCAAGGAGAACGTCGCCCGGCGGGAGCACCGCATCGACTACCTCGGCGCGGCGCTGCTCGTCAGCGGCTGCACGCTGCTGATTCTCGGCACGCTCGAGGGCGGCATCACGTGGGCGTGGCTGGCCGCGCCCAGCGTCGTCATCTTCGTGCTCGGCGCCGTGCTGATCACGGCGTTCGTGTTCGTCGAGCGGCGCGCCGCCGAGCCGGTGCTGCCGATGTGGGTGTTCAGGCACCGCACGCTCGTTGGCGGCAACGCGGCGTCGGTGACGGTCGGCGCGCTGGTCATCGGGCTGAGCTCGTACGTGCCGAACTTCGCGCAGGGCGTCCTCGGCACGGGCGCGCTCGTGGCCGGGTTCGTGGTGGCGGCGATGACGCTGGGCTGGCCGATCGCGGCGACGTTATCCGGCCGGGTGTACCTCAGGATCGGCTTCCGCAACACGGCCCTGATCGGCACGGTCGTCATCATCGGCGGTACGGCGATGTGCGCCCTGCTCACCGAGCAGACCACGGTCGCCATGATGTCGCTGGCGTGCTTCGTCATCGGCGTCGGGCTCGGCCTGGCCTCGGCGCCGACGCTGGTCGCCGTGCAGTCGGTCGTCGGCTGGGACCGGCGCGGCGTGGTGACCGGCACCAACATGTTCTCGCGCTCGATCGGCAGCGCGGTCGGCGCGGCGGCCTTCGGCGCGATCGCCAACACCACGCTCGAGCGGCGCTTCGCGGCCGCCCCGCCGGACGTGCGGCCCGCGCTGGGTTCCGGCGCCGACGCGACGAGCATCGTGCTCAAGGCCGGCAACGCGCCGGCGGCCGTCGCCGATTTCGTGCGATCCAGCCTGTACACCGCAACGCACAACGTCTTCATAGCGCTCGCCGTCGTCGGGGTGTGCAGCCTGCTGGTCGTGCTGATGATCCCGCGCAAGATCGAGCAGCTTCCGCCCTCGTGATCATCCGCTGACGCTGCGTCACCGGCCCCGAAAATTGTCGGGGGGTCTGGCTAACGTGTCGGGCGTGAACGAGCAGCGTTTCGTCCTCCCCGACTCGTGGCGGCGCAGCATCCATCCGCGCCGCGGCGGGACGCCCGTCGGCTACGCGCCGGTGGGTGCGCCGCCGCCCGACCCGGCGCCCGCCCGCGGCCCCCTCATGCACCCCGGCACACCCCGCGACCTGGCCGAGGCGGGGCTGGCGGCACTGGACGCAACGGCGGAGCCGACGCCGCTGGGCGTGGCCGCGATGTGGGCCGCGCTCGGTTCCCGCATCCGCTACGGCACCGACGACCTGGCCAGCGTCGCCGACCTTTGGATCGCCCGGCACGGGCCGGCGTTCGCCGCGCGCGTCGCCGCCGAGTTCGCCGCCCTGGACGTGGTCACGCTGCCCTGGCAGCCGACCGAGCCCGGCAGGCTGGCCCTGGCCCGGGCCGCCGAGCGCGACCAGGACCGCAGCCACGACCTCGCCGCGCGGCTGCTCGCCCCGGTGCGGGCCGCGCTCGCGGCGGCCCCCGACGAGGTGTACGCGGAGGCGGTCGAGGGACTGCGCGAGGCGCGCGCCGGCTCGGCGTACACGCGGATCGCCGCGTCGTTCCTCGCGCCGTCCGAGACGCACTGGGTCGACGAGGACTCCGCCGCCCTGCCGTCGGGACTGACGCACGCCGCACTGCTCATGGCGTCGGTGTCCACGGTGGAGCCGGCCGTGCGGATCGCGCCCCGGCTGGACCGCGCGGGGTGGGCGCACCTGCACGAGCCGGCGATGCTGCACACCCTGACGGAGGCCCTCGGCGACGGCATCCTCGACGTGTTCGGCGAGGACTGGGCCGGCCGCACGTGCTACGACGGCGGATACAGCATCGTGCAGTTCTGGCGGGACATGGGCGAGGCACTGTCGGTGCTGCCGACGGACCGGGCGTTCCAGGCGCTGCTCGACCAGGCGGGCCGCCAGGGCGTGCCGGCCGCGATCGTCGCGGCCGCCGGACGGTTCCCGGCACGGGCGATGCGGCTGATGGACGCCTCCGCCGGGCGGCCGCGAGTCGGCGAGCTGCTGCGCCGCCACGCCGCCCGCTTCCCCGAGCTGGCGCCGCAACGGCTGCGCTTCTCACCCGGCCCGCGCCCCGGGGAGGCGCCGGCCGACGCGTTGCCCGCGGTGCTGGCCTCGCCGCCGTGGATCGACCGTCCCAAGCCGGCCAGGCCGGTGGTGCTCGCGGACCTGCGCTGCACCGACCCGCCCTCGATCGCCTGGCGCCCCGGCGAGCGGGAGTCCCTCGCCGAGCGGCTGCACGACCGTCCGGCCGATTGGCGGGACTATCCCGGCTACGCCGAGCGGCTACGGGCCGGGACGGCCGAAGCGTGGGAGATGCGCTGGCTGATGTCCGAGGGGCCGCCCGGGGTGGCCCGCTCCGCGCTGCTCGACTACCGGCCGGCCGCGGCTTGGAACGATGTCTTCGGCCTCACGATCGCCGCGGTGCGCTTCGGCGTCGACGTGTTCCCGCCGCTGGTCGACGCCCTGCGCGCACGGCCCGCCGACGGTGAGCTGGCGATGCCATTCGTCAGCCCCGAGATCGCCCTGCTCATGGCCGACTGGCACGCGCGGCTCAAGAGCGCGCGCAGGACCGCGACCGCCTGGTTCCGGGCCCATCCCGCGGCGGCGGCACGGGCGCTCGTCCCGGCCGCGCTGGGCAAGGCCGGGCCGCAACGGCGCGCCGCCGAACAGGCACTCGTCATGCTCGCCGGCGCCGGACAGCGCGACACCGTGACGCAGGCCGCCGAGGGGTACGGGCCGGCGGCCGCGAAGGCGATCGGCGACCTGCTCGACGCCGACCCGCTCGTGCGCCACCTCCCGGCCCGCATCCCGCTGCCGCCGGAGTGGGCCGACCCCGCCGCGCTGCCGCCCGTCCGGCTTCGCGACGGCGCCGGCACCCTGCCGGCGAGCGCTGTGCGGCACCTGCTGACGATGCTGATGATGTCGAGGCCCGGCGAGCCGTATGCGGGGCTGGAGCTCGTCCGCGCCACCTGCGAGCCGCACGACCTGGCCCGCCTCGGCTGGGAGCTGCTGCAGCGCTGGGACGAGGCCGACGCGCCACTCACCGGCGGCTGGGCCCTCGACGCGCAGGCGGTGTTCGGCGACGACGAGACCGCGGCCGGGATCGCCCGGGCCGTCCAGCGCTGGTCCCAGGAGGACGGCCACAAGCGGGCCGCCGCCGGCCTCGACGCCCTCGCCGCGCTCGGCACCGACGCGGCCCTGCGCGAGCTGCGCGACATCTCGACCCGCGTGCGTTCCACGGCGGTGCGCACCCGCGCCGAGCGGCACCTCGCCGTCGTCGCCGAGGGCCTCGGGCTCAGCCCCGACCAGCTCGCCGACCGGCTCGTCCCGCACTTCGACCTCGCCGCCGACGCCACGATGCGCCTGGACTTCGGCCCGCGCCGGTTCGTGGCCGGCTTCGACGAGCAGCTGCGGCCGTACGTGGCGGACGAGGACGGCACGCCGCGCAAGGACCTGCCGGAGCCCGGCGCCCGCGACGACGAGCGGCTCGCGACCGCGGCCCGCCGCCGCTTCACCGAGGCAAAGAAGGGCGCCCGCAAGATCGCGAGCGAACAGGCCCGCCGCCTCGAGCAGGCCATGATCGTCGGGCGGCAGTGGACCGCCGCCGAGTTCCGCACGGTGTTCCTCGAGCACCCGCTCATGTGGCTGCTCGCCCGCCGCCTCGTGTGGACCACCACCGCCACGCCCGGCGCGACCACCACCGCCACGCCCGGCGCGACCACCACCGCCACGCCCGGCGCGACCACGCCGGGCGGGACCACGCCGGGCGGGACCACCGCGGCCACGCCTGCTGGGAGCGCCCCCGCTGCGCCCGGCGGGACCACCGCGGCCACGCCTGGCGGGAGCGCCGGCGACACACTCGGCAGGGGCGCCGGCGACACGCCTGGCTGGGGCGGTGCCGGCACGGCGCTGCGCATCGCCGAGGACCGGAGCCTGGCCGACGTCGCCGACCGCACGGTTCACCTCCCCGACGACGCCCTGCTGCGCGTCGCCCACCCGGTCGAGCTCGACGTACCGGCGTGGACGCAGGTCTTCGACCACTACGGGCTGCTGCAGCCCTTCCGCCAGCTCGGCCGGCGGGTCGAGCACCTGCGCGACGAGGAACGGCCGGCGTTGCGGCTGACGCGGTTCGACGGGCGAAAGGCCATGAGCGTCAAGGTGATCGGGCTGGAGCGGCGGGGGTGGCGCCGGGACGGCCGCCGGGGCGGCCATCTGGGGTGGATCGAGCGGTACCTGCCGGGCGGCGCGCGGGTCGTGGTCTTCCTCGAGCCGGGCATCCTGCTCGGCGTGCCGGACCACCACCCGGAGCAGGCGTTCAGCGACGTATGGATATGCCCGGCGGGCAGCGAGCCGTGGGTGGAGCAGCGCACCGTGCCGTTCGGCGAGCTCGATCCGGCGAGCGCCTCGGAGCTGCTGTGCGACCTCGGCTCATGCGTGTAGTGCTCTGACCGGAAACGTTGGCCGGGTTGGGTGACACACCGGCCTTCAAAACTGGTGGTCCGGAATCCGGGCCGGGCGGGTTCGAATCCCGTCATGGGTCGACCGTGGCCGGAGCGTCGCGGGACACCGGAGCGGGCCGGAATCTGGCAGACTGCGCGGCTGTGAGCGTCGCTCGTTGGCTGATCATTGTCGGTATGGTTCTCGGGATCCTCGCCGGCGCGATGATCGGGCTCGGGGCGCTGTTCCTGGCGCAGGAGCGGGCGCGGGAGGCGCAGGCGTTCCCCGGGTGTTTCCAGCGGGACGCGTTCGATGCGTTCGTCCAGGGGCTGCCGGCGCCGCGCGGCGGGGATGACCTGTTCGATCCGGTCACGGTGCCCAACCTGCTCGGGGCGTGCAAGATCGGCAGTGCGTACGCCGTCGACGGCGGCTACATCTTCTACGCCGGCGAATACGAGACGCTGCTGGGCTTCGACGATGTCGGCTGAGGGTACTTCCCCGGCGGCTTCGGCACCGGGCTCGGCAACGGCGCCTGGGAGGGGCCGCGGTTCCGAATGCTCGACGGACCCTGGTACACCTGGTCCGCGAGCTGGTAAGTACGCTCGGCACCGGAGGCGTACGCGTTCTGGTGAACGTCCCGGTCTGCGTTCCCGGTCTGCCGTCCGGTGGGGTTCACGCTGTTGGGATGGCGGAACCTGTGCGTGCCCGTCGGCTCAGTGATGACGAGGGCCGGCGACTCCAACAGATCGTGCGGCGCGGGACCGGGTCGCCGATCCGGTTGCGGCGGGCGATGGTCATCATGGCTTCGGCCAGCGGAAATACGGTGCCAGTGCTTACCCGGCTCGTCCAAGGCGACGAGGAGCTACTGCACCAGCACGACATCACCTTCCAGCGCACGAAGACCTGGAAGGAAACCAACGACCCCAACGCCGAGGCCAAGCTCGCCCGGATCGAGGAAGTGACCACAGCGTTCCCGGACCGCGTCTTCGCCTTCGACGAGTTCGGTCCGCTCACCATCCGGCCACACGCCGGCGCGTCCCGGACCGCGACCGGACACCCGGACCGGCTGCCGGGCAATTATCACAAGCTGCACGGCGTGCGGCAGTTCCACGCCTGCTACAGCATCGGCGACAACGTCATGTGGGGCGTCGGGCGCCGCCGCAAGTCCGCCGCCAACACCCTCGCCGCGCTCAAGTCGATCCGCAAGGCGCGGCCCGACGGCGCACCGATCCACGTCATCCTCGACAACTGTCCGCGCACAAAGGCAGGGCAATCCGGGCCTGGGCCGCCCGTAACCGGGTCGAACTGTGCTTCACCCCGACCTACTCGTCATGGGCGAACCCGATCGAGGCGCACTTCGGACCGCTGCGGATGTTCGTCGTCGCGGGCTCCAACCACCCCCAACCACCGGGTCGCCACCCAGGCGCTGCACGACTACCTGCGATGGCGCAACGCCAACGCCCGCCACCCCGACGTCCTCGCCGCCCAGCGCCGCGAACGGGCCCGTATCCGCTGAACGCCAACGCCGATGGGGCCACACCGCACGCACCGCGGCATGAGCCCAGACCCGGCCAACGTTTCCGGTCAGAGCAGTAGCCGCACGCCTCACGCCGGCGGCCCGCCGCGCGAGCCGACCCGCCGCGCGAGCCGACCCGCCGCGCGAGCCGACCCGCCGCGCGAGCCGACCCGCCGCGCGAGCCGACCCGCCGCGCGAGCCGACCCGCCGCGCGAGCCGACCCGCCGCGCGAGCCGACCCGAGCCGAACCGGCGCGGAGCCAACACGACGCGAGCCGAGCCAGTGGCGGGCAGCGCGGTGCGGGCCGAGGCGGGGCGGGCCGAACCGACGCGAGCCGAACACGACGCGAGCCGAACCAGTGGCGGGCGGCGCGGTGCGGGCTGAGGCGGTGCAGGCCGAACCAGCGCCGGCCGAACCGACGCAAGGCGAACACGGCGCGAGCCGAGGCGGTGGCGGGCAACGGGGTGCGGGCCGAGGCGCTGCGGTGGCGTCGGGCGGGGCCGGGGGCGGGGCACGAACGCGCGCGCCCGGCCGATTGCGGGCCGGACGCGCGCTTTCAAGGGGGTGAGCAAGGTCCTCGAAGCTACTTCGTGAGCTTGTAGACGGTGGAGCCGCCGACGGTCTGGGGCGTGAAGTTCGCCGCCACCCAGGTGGCGATCTCGCCGTTGCCGCCGCCGCCCATGCCGCCGCGGCCGCCGCTGACGTAGTACGCGATCTCGCCGCGGGCGACTGCGGCCTGGAACCAGGGCAGCGTGGGGGCCGGGTCGCTGCCGTCCCAGCCGCCGATCGCGATCACCGACCTGGTGGTGGACAGTTCGAGCTCGGCCGCCGTCTGGTCGCCGTTCGTGGCGGCGGCCCACTTCGTCGTCGTGGACTTCAGCAAGGTGGTCAGCTCGTCGGGGGTCGAGGCGGTGGCGTTGCCGGCGCCGGGGAAGCCGCCGGGGGCGCCGAAGCCGCGGCCGCCGAAGGCGCCTGTGCCGGCCGGGCCCGAGGACGGGATGGAGCCGGCGTGGGGCTGGGCGGCGGTGGCGAGGGACCAGGACGACGTACCGGCGAAGGAGGTCAGGGTGGCGACCAGCGCGAGCACCACGGCGGCCCGGCGCAGCGCGGTCAGGGTCGCGCCGGCGGCGATCGCCACGGCGGCGCCGCCGATGACCAGGATCGTCCAGCGCAGCCAGGGCATCCAGCTCACGTCGCGGGACAGCAGGGTGAAGTCCCACGCGGCGGTGACGAAGACCATCGCGGCCAGGACCAGGCGGGCGACCAGCGCGGCGCGGGCCCGCCACAGCTCGCGGGCGCCGATCGCGACCAGGGCGGCGATCGCGGGGGCCAGGGCGACGGTGTAGTACGGGTGGATCGTGCCCGACATGTAGCTGAAGACGATGCCGGAGACGAGCAGCCAGCCGCCCCAGACGACGAGGGCCGCGCGGGTGACGTCGGTGCGCGCGGCGCGGCGGGTGAACCACAGGCCGGCGGCCAGGGCGATCAGCGCGGCCGGCAGCAGCCAGGAGATCTCGGTGCCCATGCTGTCGCCGAAGAGGCGGGTGAGGCCGGTCGCGCCGCCGAAGCCGGCGTTCATGCCGCCGCCCCCGCCGCCGCCGCGGTTGCCGTTGCCGCCCAGGATGCGGCCCAGGCCGTTGTACCCCAGGGCGAGCTCGAGCAGGCTGTTGTTCGTGGAGCCGCCGATGTACGGGCGGGAGGACGCCGGCCAGAGGGCGACCAGCGCGACGAACCAGCCGGCCGAGACGACCAGGGTGGCGCCCGCGGTCAGCAGGTGCACGACGCGGCGGCCGAGCGTGGTGGGCGCGGCCAGCAGGTAGGCCAGGGCGAACGCGGGCAGGACGAGCAGGCCCTGCAGCATCTTGGTGAGGAACGCGAAGCCGAGGGCGGTCGCGGCGAGGGACAGCCAGACCGGGGAGGCCTGCTCGACGGCGCGCGTCGTGGCGTACGCGCCGGCGACGAGCAGCAGGACCAGCAGCGCGTCGGGGTTGTCGAAGCGGAACATGAGCACGGCCACCGGGGTGAGCGCGAGCGCGGCCCCGGCGAACAGGCCCGCGGCGGCGCCGAAGTGGCGCTTCACCGTGGCGTACAGCAGGGCGACCGCGGCCACGCCCGCCAGGGCCTGCGGTACGAGCAGGCTCCAGCTGTTGAAGCCGAAGACGCGGCCCGACAGGCTCATCAGCCACAGCGACGCGGGCGGCTTGTCGACCGTGATGACGTTGCCGGCGTCCAGCGAACCGAACAGCAGCGCCTTCCAGCTCTGCGTCCCGGCCTGCACGGCGGCGGCGTAGAAGCCGTTCGCGGTGCCGGAGTCGCCGAGCCGCCACAGGTACAGCACCGCGGTGAGCAGCAGCAGCGCCGCCAGCGCGGGCCGTTCCCAGGCCGGTCGCCGCGGCGGGGCGCCGTCACGGGCGTGGGCCGCGGCGTCGGGTCGGGTCAGCGTCGTCGTGGTCATGGTTGTGACTCTCGGGTGCGGGGCTGTCCCCGACGTGCGAGCAACCTGCGCGCCAGCTGTGAACCGCGAGCGTTCGTCTTGCCATTTTGGCAAGTTGCTTTGCGCTGAGCGCAGCACCCGGGCACTCTCACAAGTATGAGTGAGCTGTACGACGTGATCGTCATCGGCGGCGGGGCCGCCGGGCTGAGCGGGGCCCTGACCCTCTCCCGGGCGCGCCGGCGCGTCCTGGTCCTCGACGGGGGCCGGCCGCGCAACGCCCCCGCCGACGGGGTGCACAACTACCTCGGGCGCGAGGGTACGCCGCCGCGGGAGCTGGTGCGGATCGGACGGGACGAGGTCGGAGGGTACGGCGGGCAGGTCGTCGCCGGGACCGTCACCCGGGCCGTGCGGGACGGGGAGGAGTTCCAGGTCGAGACCGAAGCCGCCGCATACCGGGCGAGGCGCCTGCTCGTCGCGAGCGGGGCGGCCGACGAGCTGCCCGGCATCCCCGGCGTTGCCGAGGGCTTCGGCCACTGGGTGCTGCACTGCCCGTACTGCCACGGGTGGGAGGTGCAGGACCGGCGCATCGGGGTCATCGCCTCCGGGGGCATGGCCGCCCACCAGGCACTGCTGTGGACGCAGTGGAGCGACGACGTCGTGCTCTTCGGCAACGGGCGCAGCGTCGACGGCGTACCGGAGAAGGTGCACGTCGTCGAGGGGCCGGTCGAACGCGTCGAGGCCGCGGGGGTACACCTGCGAAACGGCGCATTCGTCGCGCGCGACGCCCTCGTCGTGCAGACGCGGGTGCTCGCGCGGGCCGGGTTCCTCGAGACGCTCGGGCTCGCCACCACCGACCTCGTCATGCAGGACGAGGTCGTCGCCACCTACGTCAAGGGCGACGCCACCGGGCGGACCGACGTGCCAGGCGTCTGGGTGGCCGGCAACGTCGCCGACCCGATGGCGCAGGTCATCGTGGCGGCCGGGGCCGGCATGAAAGCGGGCGCGGCGATCAACATGGACCTGCTCCAATAGGTACGGTGGGACGGTGAGCACCGGCGAGGAACGCGACGGGGTCGCGCTGACCAACCTGGACCAGCCGCTGTTCGAGGGGGCGGGCGCGAGCAAGCGCGACCTCGTCGACTACCTCGACGCCGTGCGCGAGCGCATCCTGCCCGTGCTCGCCGACCGGCCGCTGTCCGTGGTGCGGATCATGCGCGGGCAGGACTCGTTCATGCAGAAGAACGTCCCGAAGTACACCCCGGAATGGGTCCGGACGGTGCACATGTGGGCCGAGACGTCGAAGCGTGACGTCGCCTATGCGCTGTGCAACGACCGGCGGACGCTGCTGTGGTTCGCCAACCAGCGCGCCGTGGAGTACCACCCGACGCTCGTGCGCGCCGACGACTGGACCCACACCACGCACCTCGTGCTCGACCTCGACCCGCCCGAGGGCGACGCGTTCGGGATGGTCGTGCGCGCCGCCGGCCTGATCCGCGAGACGCTGCGCGCGGCGGGCCTGGCCGGGGCGGTCAAGACGAGCGGCGCCAAGGGCCTGCACATCTTCGTGCCGATCCGGCCCACGCCGATGGAGGACGTCGCCGCCGCCACCCGGGCGATCGCGGCCCGCGCCGAGCGGCTCGACCCGGCGATCGCCACGACCGCGTTCATCCGCGACGACCGGCAGGGCAAGGTCTTCCTCGACCCGACCCGGGTCGGCGGGGCGACCGTCGTGTGCGCCTACAGCCCGCGGCTGCGGCCCGGCTGCCCGGTGTCGTTCCCGCTCGACTGGTCCGACCTCGATCGGGTCTCGCCGCGCGACTTCACCATCCACACCGCGCCCGGCCTGCTCGGCGACGCCGACCCGTGGGCCGCGCACATGCCGCCGCCGCAGGACGTCCCCGCGGACCTCGTCGCCGAGGGGCACACGATTCCGGTGCCGCGGGTCCAGGCCATGCACGAGGGCAAGCGGCGCGCCCGGGCCAGACGCGCGGAGGCCTGACGCGCGCGGCGAGTGACGTATCGAACTTCCGGACGACAAACGGAGAGCGCTCCCCGGCGATCGCGTAAGGTCCGTACGTGGTTTCGGGCATTAGCGTCGCGTCGCCGGCCGGCGTCGCCGGCCGGGCCGGGCGCACCCTCGTGCCCCTCGGCGTCATGTTCTTCTTCGTCGGGCTGTCGACCGCGGTCGTCGGCCCCTTCCTGTCGCTGTTCCTCAGCACCGAGGTGCACGCCGGCCCGGTCCGGGTCGGCGCGTACCTCGTCGCCGGACCCCTCGCCGGCATCGCCTCCTCCTCGGTGCTCGGCCGGCTCTCCGACCGCCGCCCGATCCGCCGCCGGCTGCTGCTCACGGCGGCCCTGGCCGGCTGCGCCGGGTCCGTCGCCACCGCGTTCGTGCGCGAGTACTGGGTGCTGTTCGCCCTCACGGTCACCGTGACCGCGATCAGCGGCGCGCTGTTCCCGCAGTCGTTCGCCTACGCCCGCGAGGTGCTGTCGCAGCGCGCCTCCACGCGCGCGGCGATGGCGATCAGCACCCTGCGGATGCTGTTCTCGATCGCGTGGGTGGCCGGCCCGCCCGTCGCCGCGCTGCTGCTGCAGGCCGGCGGTTTCCGGGTGTTGTACCTCACCGCCGCCTTCATGTACGCCGTGGCCGCCGTCATCGTGCTGCTGCGCCTCGACGAGGTCTCGCCACCGGCCCACGTCGAGCGGCCCCCGGCCGGGCGCGCGGGCGCCAAGGTGCTGCT
Organism: Dactylosporangium sp. CA-139066; assembly: GCF_050936175.1. Taxonomy (NCBI): domain Bacteria; kingdom Bacillati; phylum Actinomycetota; class Actinomycetes; order Micromonosporales; family Micromonosporaceae; genus Dactylosporangium; species Dactylosporangium sp. CA-139066. Next base: position 6,810,994 of record NZ_JBNJNH010000001.1, read on the forward strand.
GACCGTGGTCGCGCTGGCCCTCATGCAGGCCGCCGGGGTGCTCGGGGTGCAGGCGATGTCGCTGTACCTCGGGCACGTGCTGCACGCCGCGGTCCGCGACGCCGGCCTGGTGCTCGGCCTGTGCGCCGCCCTGGAGATCCCCCTCATGCTGGGCTTCGGCGCCCTGTCGACCCGCTTCCCGCTGGGCCGGCTGATCATCCTGGGCAGCGCCCTCGGCGCCGTCTACTACGCGCTCGTCGCGCTGGCCGCGCACAGCTGGCAGGTCGCCGCGCTGCAGCTGCTCAACGCGAGCTTCATCGCCGCCGTGCAGGGCCTCGGCATCTCCTACGTGCAGGAGCTGCTGCCCGGCGAGCCCGGCCGGGCCGCGACCCTGGCCGGCAACGCCTTCCCGGCCGCCGCGATCCTCGCCGGCCCGCTGCTCGGCCTCGCCGCCGAGCTCGGGTACCGGTACGCGTACGCGGCCGGCGCCCTGCTGTGCACCGCCGGCCTCGCGCTGCTGCTCGCGACGGCGCGGGGCCCGCGCCTGGCACCGCGCGCCGCCGGCACCTCCCCGTAGGCACGGGCCCCGGCCCGGCCGGTGAGTGGTACGGGGACTGTACGAACCCGCTCGATAAGAACTCGATACGTCCGGTACAAAGGGTCCGATGAAGCTCGACGTCCGGGTGCTCGGCCCGCTCGAGGTCCGCCGCGGCGACGTCGCGCTCGAGCTCGGCACGCCGAAGCAGCGCACCGTCCTGGCCCTGCTGCTGTTGCACGCCAACCGCCAGGTGACGGCCGCCCGGGTGGTCGAGGAGCTGTGGCCGGGCGCCGTGCCGAGCTCGGCGGGCGCCAACGTCACCACCTACCTCAGCCGCCTGCGCCGCGCGGTGGCCGGCGACGGCTGCGCCCTGGAGCGGCGCGACGGCGCGTACCGGCTGCGCATCGACCCGGACTCGATCGACGTGCACCGCTTCGCCGAGCGGGCCGGCCGCGGCGACGCCGCCTGGGGCGCCGGCGAGCCGGCCGCCGCGGCCCAGCACTGGGCCACGGCGCTGTCCACGTGGCGCGGCGGCGCGTTCGAGGGCCTGCCGACCGGCCCGGAGCTCGACGCGGCCCGCGCCGAGTGGCACGAGCGGCGCCTGGCCGTCCTGGAGCGCCACGCCCGGGCCCGCCTGCGCCTCGGCCGCCCCGACGAGGTCGCCGCCGAGATGCGCCGCCAGACCCTGGCCGAGCCGCTGCGCGAGACCGGCTGGCTGCTGCTCGTCGCCGCGCTGTGGCGCTCCGGGCACCCGGCGGCGGCGCTCGAGGCGTACGAGCGGGCCCGCACGGTCCTCGGCGAGCAGCTCGGCGTCGACCCCGGCCCCCGCCTGCGCGGCCTGCACCGGGCGATCCTCGCCGACGACGGCGACGCCCTGTGGCCCCTGCTCGACGACGCCGAGCGCCCCGAGCCCGCCGCCGCCCGCGCGGACGCCCCGGCCCAGCTGCCGATGGACGTGCCCGGGTTCACCGGCCGCGACGAGGAGCTCGCCCGCCTCGACGCCGTCATCGGCCGGGCCGGCGTGCAGGCGACCGCCGTCGTCGTCACCGCCGTGTCCGGCATGGCCGGCGTCGGCAAGACCGCCCTCGCGCTGCACTGGGCGCACCGGCGGGCCGCGCACTTCCCCGACGGCCAGCTGTACGTCAACCTGCGCGGCTTCGACCCCGCCGGCGCCGCCACCAGCCCGGCCGAGGCCGTCCGCGGGTTCCTCGACGCGCTCGGCGTGCCGGCCGCCCGCATCCCGGCCGACCTCGACGGCCAGGCCGCGCTCTACCGCAGCCTCATGGCCGGCCGCCGCATGCTCGTCATGCTCGACAACGCCCGCGACTCCGAGCAGGTCCGCGCCCTGCTGCCCGGCGCCCCCGGCTGCCTCGTGCTCGTCACCAGCCGCAACCGCATGGCCGGCCTCGTCGCCCTGGAGGGCGCCCGCCCGCTCCTGCTCGACGTGCTCGACCGCGACGAGGCCCGCCGGCTGCTCGCCCACCGCCTCGGCGAGGACCGGGTGGCCGCCGAGCCCGGCGCCGTCGGCGAGATCCTCGCCGGGTGCGCCGGCCTGCCCCTCGCCCTGGCCATCGTCGCCGCCCGCGCCGCCGTCAGCCCGCGGGTCGCCCTCGGCGCGTTCGCCGCCGAGCTGCGCGAGGCCGGCGGCGGCCTCGACGCGCTCGCCGAGCCCGACCTGCCGGCGGACGTGCGGGCCGTGTTCTCGTGGTCGTACCGCGGCCTGACCCCCGCCGCCGCCCGCCTCTTCCGCCTGCTCGGGCTGCACCCCGGCCCCGACGTGTCCGCCCCCGCCGCGGCGAGCCTGGCCGGCGCCGCCCTCGACGAGGCCCTGCCGCTGCTGGCCGAGCTCACCAACGCCAACCTCCTCACCGACCACGCCCCCGGCCGGTACACCCGGCACGACCTCCTGCGCGCGTACGCCACCGAGCTGGCCGAGCCCGGCGAAGCCCGCCCCGCCCGGCACCGCCTCCTCGACCACTACGCCCACACGGCCCACGCGGCCGCGATGCGCCTCACCCCGCACCGCGCCCCGCTCGACCTCGGCCCGCCGGTCGCGGGCGCGCTCGTGCTGCCCCCGGACTCCTCCGAGGCCGCCCTGGCCTGGTTCGCCGCCGAGCGCGCCGGCCTCGTCGCGGCGGCCCAGGTGCCCGGCTTCCCGGTGCAGACGGGCCAGCTGGCGTGGGCGGCGACCGCGTACTTCGCCCGCCAGGGCCACTGCCACGAGTGGGTCGCCACCCAGCAGGCGGCCCTGCGCGCGGCGGTCGAGACCGGCGACCTCCCCCGCCAGGCCGAGGCCCACCGCGCGCTCGTGCGCGCCTACGGCCGCCTCGGCCGCGACGAGGAGACCGCCGCCCACTGCGAGCGGGCCCTGGAGCTCTTCGCCCGGACCGGCAACCTCGTCGGCCAGGCCCATACCCACCTCAACCGCGCCCACTCCCTCACCATGAAGGGCCGCCACCGCGAGGCCCTGCACCACAACCAGCAGGCCCTGTCCCTGTACCGCGCCGCCGGCGACGAGCTGGGCGAGGCCGAGGGGCTCAACTCGGTCGGCTGGACCTACGGCCTGCTCGGCGACCACGAGCTGAGCCTCGCCCACAGCCGCGAGGCGCTCGCCCTGCTGCGCCGCATCGGCGCCGCGGCCCGCGCGGCGAACACCCTGGACAGCATGGGCCACGCCCTGCACCACCTGGCCCGCCACGACGAGGCGGTCGCCTGTTACGAGGAGGGCCTGGCCCTGTCCCGGGCCTCCGGCGACCGCTACAACGAGGTCGACATCCTCATCCACCTGGGCGAGTCCCTGCGCGCGGCGGGCCGCCACACGGCCGCGCGCGACCAGTGGCGCCTGGCCCTGACCCTGCTCGGCACGATCGACCGCCCGGACGCCGCCGAGGTCCGCGCCCGCCTCACCGCGGAGCTGTCCCGACTCACCGCGGCAGGCGGTGCAGCCGCACCTCGTTGATCCGGCCGTCGTACAGCTCGGCGGTCATGTACGTGGCGTGCGGCTGGCGGCGGCGGTCCGTCGGGGAGCCGGGGTTGAGCAGGCGCAGGCCGCCGGGGGCCACGGTGTCCCACGGGATGTGGGAGTGGCCGAACACGAGCAAGGTTTGGGACGGGAAGCGGGCGGCGCAGCGGCGTTCGCGGCCCGTCGCCGGGCCCGTCTCGTGGATCACGGCCACGCGCACGCCGGCCAGGACCGCCTCGGCGACCTCCGGGAGGCGGGCGCGCAGGGCGGGGCCGTCGTTGTTGCCGTACACGCCGATGAGGCGGGCGCAGCGCGACTCCATGGCGTCCAGGAGCGCCACGTCCACCCAGTCGCCGGCGTGGATCACCACGTCGGCGGCCTCGGCCGCGGCCCAGACCTCGGGCGGCAGGTCGCGGGCGCGGGGCGGGACGTGGGTGTCGGACAGCAACATCACCCGCATCGGTCGTCCCTCGGCCTCCATGCGGCCAGCCTAGGCGGGCGGTAGAGTCGGCGGCATGGAATGGCTGCGGCGGTGGCCGGTGTACCGGCAGCTGACCGGGCCGGACCGGACCGGACGGGGCGACGCGGTGCGGTCGGCGCGGACCGATGCACTGGCGGCGCGGACCGTGCGGGCCGACTCGGTGGCCAGGTCCGTCTGTCCCTACTGCGCCGTCGGGTGCGGGCAGCAGGTGTTCGTCAAGGACGGGCGGGTCATCCAGATCGAGGGCGACCCCGACAGCCCGATCTCGCGCGGGCGGCTGTGCCCGAAGGGCTCGGCCAGCAAGAGCCTCGTGACCAGCCCGCTGCGGGCGACCAAGGTGAAGTACCGGCGGCCGTATGCGACGCAGTGGGAGGAGCTGGATCTCGACCGGGCGATGGAGATGATCGCCGACCGGGTCGTGGCCGCGCGCGAGCAGACGTGGCAGGACACCGACGAGGACGGGCGGGCGCTCAACCGGACGCTCGGGATCGCCAGCCTCGGCGGGGCGACGCTCGACAACGAAGAGAACTACCTCATCAAGAAGCTGTTCACGGCGATCGGCGCGCTGCAGATCGAGAACCAGGCGCGCATTTGACACTCCGCCACCGTCCCCGGTCTGGGGACCAGCTTCGGGCGCGGCGGGGCCACCGGATTCCAGCAGGACCTGGCCAACGCTGACTGCATCGTGATCCAGGGGTCGAACATGGCCGAGGCGCACCCGGTCGGCTTCCAGTGGGTGATGGAGGCCAAGGCCCGCGGGGCGACGGTGATCCACGTCGATCCACGGTTCACGCGCACCAGCGCGCTCGCCGACCAGTTCGTGCCGATCCGGGCCGGGTCGGACATCGCGTTCCTCGGGGGTGTGGTCAACCACATCCTGAGCAACGAGCTGGACTTCCGCGAGTACGTCGTGGCCTACACCAACGCGGCCACGATCGTCGGCGAGGACTTCCGCGACACCGAGGACCTCGACGGGCTGTTCTCCGGGTTCGACCCCGACACCAACGCCTACGACCCGTCGTCGTGGCGGTACGAGGGGCACGAGTACGAGACCGAACACGGGCACGAGACGCGGGAGACCGCGGCGGCGATGCTGCACGAGTCGCACGGCGCGCCGGTGCCGGGCGAGGTGCAGCGGGACGAGACGCTGCAGCACCCTCGCTGCGTGTACCAGATCCTGAAGCGGCACTTCTCGCGGTACACCCCGGAAATGGTGCAGCAGGCGTGCGGCGTGCCGCCGGAGGACTTCGCGCGGGTCTGCGACGCCTGGACGCGCAACTCGGGGCGGGAACGCACGACCGCGCTGGTCTACTCGGTCGGCTGGACGCAGCACTCGGTCGGGGTGCAGTACATCCGCACGGGCGCCATCATCCAGCTCCTGCTGGGCAACATGGGCCGGCCCGGCGGCGGCATCATGGCGCTGCGCGGGCACGCCTCGATCCAGGGCTCCACCGACATCCCGACGCTGTTCAACCTGCTGCCGGGGTATCTGCCGATGCCGTCGGCCGGCAAGCACGACACGTTCGGCGAGTGGGTCGACTCGATCCGCCACCCGGGGCAGAAGGGCTTCTGGGGCAACGCGCGCGCGTTCGCGGTGAGCCTGCTCAAGGCGTACTTCGGCGACGCCGCCACCGAGGCCAACGACTTCGGCTTCGGGTACCTGCCGCGGATGACCGGCGACCACGGCACCTACCAGCAGGTCCTCAACATGCTCGACGGCAAGGTCAAGGGCTACTTCCTGCTCGGGCAGAACCCGGCCGTCGGCTCCGCGCACGGCCGCGCCCAGCGCCTGGCCATGGCCCGCCTCGAGTGGCTCGTGGTGCGCGACCTGTACGAGATCGAGAGCGCCACCTTCTGGCGCGACGCGCCCGAGATCGAGACCGGCGAGATCGTGCCCGAGGAGTGCGCGACCGAGGTGTTCCTGCTCCCCGCCGCCTCCCACGTGGAGAAGGAGGGCACGTTCACCCAGACCCAGCGGCTGCTGCAGTGGCGGCACAAGGCCGTCGACCCGCCCGGCGACTGCCGCTCCGAGCTGTGGTTCTTCTACCATCTCGGCCGGCTGGTCAAGGACCGGCTGGCCGGCTCGACCCTACCGCGGGACCGGGCGGTGCGGGACCTGGCGTGGGACTACCCCACGCACGGCGTGCACGACGAGCCGTCGGCGGAGTCGGTACTGCGGGAGATCAACGGCTTCGACGTGTCCACCGGCGCGCCGGTGTCGGGCTTCGCCGAGCTCAAGGACGACGGGTCGACGGCCTGCGGCTGCTGGATCTACTCCGGCGTCTACGCCGACGGCGTCAACCAGGCGGCCCGGCGCACACCGGCCTCGCCGGCCGACCCGCTCGGCCTGGAGTGGGGCTGGGCGTGGCCGATGAACCGCCGGATGCTGTACAACCGCGCCTCCGCCGACCCGGACGGGCGCCCGTGGAGCGAGCGCAAGCGCTACGTGTACTGGGATCCGGACAAGGGCGAGTGGACCGGGCCGGACGTGCCCGACTTCGAGAAGACGAAGCCGCCGACCTACCGACCGGAGCCCGGCGCCGCCGGACCGGCCGGGATCGCCGGGGACGACCCGTTCGTCATGCAGGGCGACGGGAAGGGCTGGCTGTTCGCGCCCAGCGGGCTCGTCGACGGGCCGATGCCGACGCACTACGAGCCGGCCGAGTCGCCGGTGGCCAACCCGCTGTACCGGCAGCAGGCCAACCCGACCCGCAAGCGCTACCAGCGCTCCGAGAACCCGATGAACCCGTCGCAGAGCGACGTGTTCCCGTTCGTGTTCACCGTCAGCCGGCTCACCGAGCATCACACGGCGGGCGGGATGAGCCGCCACCTCGAGTACCTGTCGGAGCTGCAGCCGGCGATGTTCGTCGAGGTGTCGCCGGCCCTCGCCGCCGAGCGGGGGCTGGAGCACCTCGGGTGGGCGCACGTCGTCACCAGCCGCTCGGCGATCGAGGCCCGGGTCATGGTGACGTCGCGGCTGCGGCCGCTGCGCATCGACGGGCGGCCGGTGCATCAGGTGTGGCTGCCGTACCACTGGGGCGGCTCCGGGCTGACGACCGGCGACTCGGCGAACGACCTCGTCGGCATCGTCCTGGACCCCAACGTGCTCATCCAGGAGAGCAAGGTCGGCACCTGCGACGTACGGCCCGGCCGGCGCCCGCGCGGCGCGGCGCTGCGCGCCCTGGTCGACGACTACAACCGGAGGGCAGGGCTGTGACCGCGCAGCGCCATGACGTGCAGCGGATGGGCTTCTTCACGGACACGAGCATCTGCATCGGGTGCAAGGCGTGCGAGGTCGCCTGCAAGGAGTGGAACGACGTGCCGGCCGACGGGATGGACCTGCTCGGCATGAGCTTCGACAACACCGGCCAGCTCGACGCCAACTCGTGGCGGCACGTCGCCTTCATCGAGCAGCCGGCCGGCGACGGCTCCGGCGACCTGCGCTGGCTGATGGCCTCCGACGTGTGCAAGCACTGCACGCACGCCGCCTGCCTCGACGTGTGCCCGACCGGCTCGCTGCTGCGCACCGAGTTCGACACCGTCGTCGTGCAGGCCGACATCTGCAACGGCTGCGGGTACTGCGTCTCCGCCTGCCCGTACGGGGTCATCGGCCGCCGCGAGGGCGACGGGCGGGTCTGGAAGTGCACCCTGTGCTACGACCGCATCGGCGACGGGCTGCAGCCGGCGTGCGCGACCGCCTGCCCCACCGAGTCGATCCAGTACGGGCCCCTCGACGAGCTGCGGGAGCGGGCGCAGGCCCGGCTGGAGGCCCTGGACCGGCCCGAGGCGCGGCTGTACGGCCACGACCCCGGCGACGGCGTCGGCGGGCAGGGCGCGTTCTTCCTGCTGCTCGACGAGCCGGAGGTGTACGGGCTGCCGCCGAAGCCGGTCGCCACCACGCGCGACCTGCCGCGGATGTGGAAGCGGGCCGGGCTGGCCGCGCTGACGATGGCCGCCGCGGTGGCGGTGTCGTTCTTGGGGCGGCGGCCGTGACCCGCTCGTACTACGGCCGGCCGATCCTGAAGAAGCCGGTGTGGGAGAAGGACATCCCGGCGTACTTCTTCACCGGCGGGCTGGCGGCCGGCAGCGCCCTGCTCGCGGCGGGCGCCGACCTGACCGGGCGGCCGCGGACCCGGCGGGCGGCCCGGCTGGCCGCGCTCGGCGCCCTCGGCGTCAGCACCTACTTCCTCATCAACGACCTCGGCCGGCCCGAGCGCTTCCACCACATGCTGCGGGTGGCGAAGCCGACGTCGCCGATGTCCGTCGGCACGTGGCTGCTGAGCGCGTTCGGCGGCGCCGCGGGCCTCGCGGCGGCGGCCGAGGCGCGGCCCCGCGGCTGGACCGGGCGGGCCGGGCGCCTCGCCGGGATCGGCGCGGCCGCGCTCGCGCCCGGGCTGGCCACCTACACGGCGGTGCTGGTCGCGGACACGGCGGCGCCGTCGTGGCACACGGCCGGGGACGAGCTGCCGTTCGCGTTCGCGGGCAGCGCCCTGGCCAGCGGCGCGGCGGTCGGGCTCATCGCGGCCCCGCCGGGCGAGGGCGGGCCGGCGCGCACCCTGGCGGTGGCCGGCGTCGCGCTGGAACTGGCGGCGACGCGCCGGATCGAGACGCGGCCGGGGCTGGAGAGCGAGCCGTACCGCACGGGCAGGGCGGGGCGGCTGCTGCGGGCGGCGCGGACGCTGAACGTCGCCGGGGCGGCCGGGGCGCTGCTCGGGCGGCGCAGCCGGGTGCTGTCCGCGCTGTCGGGGGCGGCGCTGCTCGCGGGCTCGCTCGCCACCCGGTTCGGGGTGTTCGAGGCGGGCGTCGCCTCGACGGAGGATCCGAAGTACGTGGTCGAGCCGCAGCGGGGCTGAGCGCCCCGCCGCGGCTCGCCGGGCCGGTCAGCCCTTCAGCACGACCGACTTGACGATCTTGTCGGCGATCGTCTGGCGCTTGGCGTCCCACAGCGGGAACAGCCAGCCGATGTAGCAGATGATGCTGTCGACGAAGTGGCACAGGTCGCGCAGGAAGGCCATGCCCATGCCGAGCGGCTGCCCGGTCTGCTCGGCGATGAGGCGAAGGCCCAGGGCCTTCTTGCCGATGCTGGCGCCCTGGCCACCGAGGTACCAGCGGTTGAACGCCAGGTACACGATGCCGATCAGGTAGAAGATCCAGAACACGGCGCCCTGGTTGCTGTCGACGGCGCCGCCGATGCCGGCGATGACGGCGAAGGGGATGATGTCGACGATGTACGCGCCGACGCGCTGGATCCAGTTTGCGTAGTTCATCGGGGGTATTTCTCCTCAGGAGCGTTGGAACATGTGACGGTTCAGAGGAACCCGAACCGGTGGAGCTGAAAGACCCAACTCGCCACCGCGGCGGCAGCCGCGGCCACGTACGTCCGGCGGCGCGCCCGGGCGGACCAGGGTGCCGGAGCGGCGACCAGCCCGAGGTGACGCAGGACGATCAGCGGAACCATCACGACCGTGAGGATCGCGAGGGCCATGGCCGCGGGGTTGTCGCCGAGCGAGGCCAGGAAGCGGCCGTGCGCGAGGTCCACGGCTGCGGTGGTGAGCCCGCAGCCCGGGCACGGAATGCCGGTCGCCCAGCGCAGCGGGCACGGCAGGCCGAGGCCCGTGCCGGCGGTGAACGCCGGCCAGACCGAGGCCGCACCCGCGACCGCAACACCGAAGCCGCCCAGGCGCTCCGGTATCGAGTACTCTCTGCGCACCTGAGGACCCCGTTGCTCGACAGACGAGTGGTGATCTTAGGCTGAGACGGTCGTCACTTCGGATCGGCCGAACGTACGAACCTGAGAGGAAACTCAGGCCGACTAGCGGATCTTCAGGGTCCGGCCGGTGTCCGGGACGAGCTCGCCGATGACGGGATGGCCGGGAAGCTCGCCCGCGACGAGGAGGCCGCCGGAGGTCTGGGCGTCGGCGAGGAGCAGCAGCTCGTCCTCGGTGGCGGCGCCGGCGTCGAGGTGCGGGCGGACCCAGTCGAGGTTGCGGCGGGTGCCGCCGCTGACGTACCCGTCGGCGAGGGCCCGGCGGGCGCCGTCGAGGTAGGGCACGGCGGCGGCATCGACGACGGCGGTGACCCCGCTGGCCCGCGCGAGCTTGTGCAGGTGGCCGAGCAGGCCGAAGCCGGTGACGTCGGTGGCGCACTCGGCGCCGGCCGCGAGAGCCGCCTCGGACGCGGCCCGGTTCAGCGTGGTCATGGCGGCGACGGCGTGCGGGAACGCCTCCCCGGTGGCCTTGTGCCGGCTGTTGAGCACGCCGATGCCGAGGGGCTTGGTGAGCGTGAGCGGCAGGCCGGCGCGGCCGCGGTCGTTGCGCAGCAGCCGGTCCGGGTCGGCGATGCCGGTGACCGCCATGCCGTACTTCGGCTCGGGGTCGTCGACGGAGTGCCCGCCGGCAACGTGGCAGCCCGCCTCGCGGGCGACGTCGAGCCCGCCCCGCAGGACCTCGGCGGCCAGCTCCATCGGCAGCAGGTCGCGCGGCCAGGCGAGAAGGTTGACGGCGACGACGGGCCGGCCGCCCATCGCATAGACGTCGGACAGGGCGTTGGCGGCGGCGATGCGGCCCCAGTCGTAGGCGTCGTCGACGACGGGGGTGAAGAAGTCGGCGGTGGCGACGACGGCGGTGCCCCCGGACAGGCGGACCACGGCGGCGTCGTCGCCGTCGTCGAGCCCGACGAGGAGGTCGCCCGGCCCGTCGGGGGCCCGGTCGCCGGTGAGGCCGGCGACGACGGCCTCGAGCTCGCCGGGCGGGATCTTGCAGGCGCAGCCGCCGCCATGGGCGTAGCCGGTGAGCCGGACCGTCTCCGTCATGGGCCCCAATCTATCGGGTCGCCGGCCGACCGGATTGTCAACGACCATCCTTGCGGCGGCGCAGCTGCTCGACGCGCTCGGCGTGCCCGCCCGCGTCGCCCGCGCCAGCCGCGACCGGCTGCGCGACCTGTCCGCGCGGTAGCGCGCGGCGATCAGTCCGCGCGATGGCGCTCCATCGGGAACAGGATGGGGCTCAGCAGGTACTGGCTCCGGTCCGGGGCCGGCTCGTGCCCGAGGTGCGGCACGATCGCGGCGCGCAGGCCCGCGATCAGCTCGTCGCGCTCGGCATCGGTGAGCCACACCGCGTGCTGGCGGTAGCCGACCTGATCCCGCGCCGGGTCCGCGCCGGGGTCGTCGAGGTAGGTGCCGTACTCGGCCAGCAGCGCCGCCATCGCGGCCGCGAACGCCCGCCGGTGCTCCTCGATCGTCGCCGCCGCGGCCCGCTCGGCGCTGACGGCGGCCCGCGCCGGGCGGAGCCGGTACTGCCGCTCCACGAACCCGCGCACCCGCTGCTGGGCCGACTCCTCCAGGACGCCGGCCTCGGCGAGCAGGGCCACGTGGCGGTACACCGTCGCCTTCGACGCGTCCGGGATCCGCTCGCACAGCTGCTGGGTCGTCAGCGACCGCCCGCCGGACAGGGCGTGCACGATGCGCAGCCGCACCGGGTGCAGCAGCAGCTCGACGGGGTCCATTGGCCAATGTTCGCACACCTGCTAATGTTCGCAAGCATGAGAACAATGCCACGGGGTACCACGGTCGAGGCCGGCGGCCGGCGCATCGCCCTCTACCGGGAGGGTTCGGGCGGCCCGCCGGTCGTGTTCCTGCCCGGCGCCGGGCTCATCGGCCTGGAGTACGACAACGTGCTGCGCGGGGCGGCCGCCCTGACCACGGCGGTCACCTACGACCGGGGCGGCACCGGCTGGAGCGACCCGGTCCCGCTGCCCCGCACCGCCGCGGCGGTCGCCGGCGAGCTGCGCGAGGCGCTGCGGGCGGCCGGGATCGACGGCCCGTACGTGCTGGCCGGCCACTCCATCGGCGCCGTCTACGCCCGCCGCTTCGCCCAGCTGTTCCCGGCCGACGTCGCCGCGCTGCTGTTCATCGACCCCGGCCACGAGGACATCCTGCGCTTCCTGCCGCCGGAGGTCGTCGCGATGAACGAGCGGATGAAGCCCTCCTGGGACTCGCTGCCCGACCTGACCGCCGAGCAGCTCGACGCCTCCCGCGCGGCCCTGCTGCGCCTCTACGCGGACTGGCCCGGCGACGTGCGCGCCGGCCTCGTCGAGCACCGCCTGCAGACGTGGCGCACCGGCATCGCGGAGGGCCGCAACCTGGAGGACGAGGTGTACGCCGAACTCGCCGCCGGCGGCCCGCTGCCGCCCGTGCCGCTCATCGTGCTCTCGGCCGCCGACCGCAACCCGGTGTGGGTCCAGCACCTGCCGCCGGAGCTGCTGGAGCGCGCCCACGCCGGCATCCACGCGCTGCACGCATCGATCGCCGCGTCGGTCCCCGGCGGCTCGCACCGGCTGGTCCCGGGGGCGTCGCACCAGTACTTCCACGTCCAGCAGCCCGGCGCGGTCCTGGACGCCCTGCGCGACCTGCTGCGGCGCTGCACCACTCAAACCGGTACATACGTCTAGGTGCGTTGCTTCGCGCCGGCGCGGGCGTAGGTTCGATGGCGTGATGCTCGTGTCGCGGCTGCTGTCGCAGGCGCTGGTGGCGTTCACGATCGAGGTGGACAACGCGTTCGAGGCGCGGATGCCGCACCGCACCACGCGCGGGCCGGCGCGCGGGGCCGAGGGCCCGTGGCTCGTGTCGCTGGCGATGTGGTCGAACTTCCTGCGGTACGTGCCGGCCGGCGGCGTGGCCCAGGCCGACGTCGGCGACCTGGCCGCGCTCACCAACCTGCCCGGCCTGCAGCGGTGGGGCTACGTCCGCGTCGCCGGCGGGATGGTCCACCCGACCCGCCACGGGCTGCGGGCCGACGCGCTGTTCCGGCCGCTGTGCGCCGAGGCCGAGGACCGGTGGGAGCGGCAGTTCGGCGACGGGCTGCGGCGGGTGCTCGAGCCGCTCGCCTCGCCGCTGCTGCCGCGGTACCTGCCGGTCGCCGGGCCCACCCGGCACACCGGCCCGCCCGCCGGGCGGCGGGCCGACCACGAGCGGGCCGACCTCGCGGCGCTGCTGTCGCGGGTACTGCTGGAGATCACCGGCGAGTACGAGGCGGAGGCCCGGCTGCCGCTCGGCGTGGCCGCCAACGCGCTGCGGGTGCTCGGCGGCGGCCCGCTGCGGCCGCGGGAGGTGCCGCTGCGGGCCGGGATCGCCAAGGAGGCCGCGGCGCAGTCGGTGGCGATGCTGCTGCGCCACGGGCTGGCCGACGCCGACGGGAAGGGGCCCTCGGCGCTCGTCTGGCTCACGGCGCGCGGCGAGGTCGCGGCGCGCAACTATCACGCGCGGATGGCGCGGGTCGAGGCGCGGCGGCCGGCCGAGGCGCTGACCAACGCGCTGATGCCCGTCGTCGAGGGGGCGGCCGAGGCCGTCCGGCCGCCCGAGGCCGGGTGGCGCAACCATCCGCCGTACCGGGCGCAGACGGCCGCGTTCCTCGCCGATCCGCTCGGGGCGCTGCCGCACCATCCGCTCGTCACCCACCGCGGCGGCTTTCCCGACGGCAGCTGAGCCCCGGCCGGGACCAGCACGCAGAACATCGCCCTCGACGGCTCCGGGAACCTGCGCATCACCCCGATCCGCGACGGCTCCGGCAACTGGACCTCGGCCCGCATCGAGACCCAGCGCAGCAACTTCAAGCCGCCGACCGGCGGCCTGATGCGCATCGAGAGCCGCCTGCAGATGCCCGACGCGACCGGCGCGGCCGGGGCCGGGTACTGGCCGGCGTTCTGGGCCCTCGGCGCGGCGTACCGCGGCAACTACCAGAACTGGCCCGGCATCGGCGAGCTCGACGTCATGGAGAACGTCAACGGCGCCAACCAGGTCTGGGGCACCCTGCACTGCGGCGTCAACCCGGGCGGCCCGTGCAACGAGACCACCGGCCTCGGCAGCACCCACGCGTGCCCGGGCTCGGCCTGCACCGGCAACTTCCACACCTACACGTTCGAGTGGGACGCCAGCGTCAGCCCGCAGGTGCTGCGCTGGTACGTCGACGGCGTGCAGTTCCACAGCGTCAACCAGAACCAGGTCGGCTCCTCCTGGTCGCAGCTGGCCAACGGGTACTTCCTGCTGCTCAACGTCGCCATGGGCGGGTCGTTCCCGAACGCCGTGGCCGGCTACGCCACCCCGACCTCCTCGACCGTCTCCGGCCGGCCCATGCTGGTCGACTACGTCGCCGTCTACACCAAGGGCGGCGGCTCCGGCGGCACGACGACGCCCACGCCGACCAGCACCGGCACGGGTGGCTCCGGCGGGGGCCGGGACGCCTACGGCACGATCCAGGCCGAGTCGTACAACGCCCAGAGCGGCACCCAGCTCGAGACCACCACGGACACCGGCGGCGGCCAGGACGTCGCCTACATCGCCAACGGCGACTGGCTGCGCTTCGACGGCGTCAACTTCGGCTCCACGCCCGCCCGCCAGTTCTCCGGCCGCGTGGCCTCCGGCGTCGCCGGCGGCGCCAGCGGGCTCGTCGAGGTACGCCTCGACAGCCCGTCCGCGACGCCGGTCGGCAGCTTCGCCATCGCCAACACCGGCGGCTGGCAGACCTGGCGGACCGTGCCGACCAACATCTCCGCCGTCACGGGCACGCACACCGTCTACCTGACCTTCACCAGCGGCCAGCCGAACGACTTCGTCAACCTCAACTGGCTGACCTTCGCCCACTGATACGGCGAGCTGTTCGGCCGGGCCGAGCCGCCCACCGCCGTCGCGTGCGCCGACGCCCGCGCGGCCACCGGCGTGCTGCGGGCCGCCCGCGCCCGCGGCCTCGACGTGCCGGACAACGTGTCCGTCGCCGCGTTCGACGACACGGGCCTCGGCGCGTTCGCCGGGCCGGCGCTGACGTTCGTGCGGCCCGACTGGGCCGGGCTCGGCCGCCACGCCGCCGCCGCGCTGCTGCCGCAGCTGCACGACCCACCGGCGGCGCCGCTTCGCTCGCAGGTCCCGCCGGTGCTGGTGGCCCGCGGCTCGACCGGCCCGCGGGCGGTCCGCGTCGGCGGCTAGGCTACGGCCGCCCGGCCGCCTTCACGCGGTACATGGCCTCGTCCGCCTCCCGCAGCAGCGCCTCGGCGGTGCCGTGCCGGTCGCTGCCGGTGGCGCCGATGCTGACGCCGATGCGCACCTGCCGGCCGCCGATGGCGAACGGGGCCCGGACGGCGGCCTGCAGCCGCTCGACGATCTCGTCGAGGTCGGGCCCGGCGGCGACGCCGGGCAGCAGGACGACGAACTCGTCGCCGCCGAACCGGGCGGCCACGTCGGTGGCGCGCAGGCCGGCGCGCAGCCGCTGCGCGACCCGGACCAGCAGCTCGTCCCCGGCCGCGTGGCCGAGGCCGTCGTTGACCGCCTTGAAGCCGTCGAGGTCGAGGAAGAGCACGGTGAACGGCGGCCCCCCGGCCTGCGCCTGCTCCACCGCCGCGTCGAGCGTGGCCTGGAACGACTCCCGGTTCGGCAGGGCGGTGAGGCGGTCGGACAGCGCGCTGCGGCGCAGCCGCTCCTCCTGCTCGCGCAGGTCGAGGGCGACGGTGAGCAGCGCCGCGCACTGGTTGGCCAGCTCCCGGCCGTCCTCAACGGCGCACTCGACGGTGTCGACGACCGCGAGCCAGCCCCGGTCGCTGCCGCGGATCTTCGCCGGGACCACGAACACCGTCTCGCCGGGCACGGCGGCGGCGATGAGCTCGGCGGGCGGGAACGCCTCGACCGTGGTCGGGCCGGCCGGGATCGGCGGGCCGGGCCGGCGCCGCCAGCCCGGCGAGCGGTGCAGCTGCCCGTCCGGCCCGCGCAGGGCGACCGCCGCGGCCGCCGCCGGGGTCGCCGCCAGCCACGACGGGTCCCGCGGGTCGCGGTCCCGGCCGTACAGCAGCGCCATGTTCAGCGTGTACTGGGTGCTGATGAGGGAGCGCAGGTGCCAGCCGCCGGCGAACATGACCCGGCTGTTGAGCCGGCCGAGAAGCATCATGAGCTCCTGCGCGCCGCGATCCACCCGCCGGCCGGCGTCCGCGGCGGCGACGGGGGCGGCCTCGGCGTACTCCTGGACCGCCCGGCAGATCAGCCGCAGCCGCTCCGGCACCGGGTGCACCTCGTACAGCGCCTCGAGCGCGTCGCCGGCCGCCGCGAGGCCGCCCTGGTCGCCGTGCGCGACCCGGCCGAGCGCCTCGACGGTCGCCGTCGCCGCCCGCGCCGCCACCGCGGCGGCGTGGTCCTGGTCGATCACGGTGGACGGCACCGCCGCGGCGAACCGCTCCGCGAGCCGGCCGGCCGCGTCGGTCGCGGCGCTGGGCGGCAGCGTGACGGCCGACTCCGTGCAGCCGCACGAGGTCCGGGCGACCAGCGCGGCCGGCAGGCGCTCCGGCCCGGGCTCGAGCGCCTCGCCGTCGATCGCCCGCAGCAGCAGGACCACGGCGCGGTCGCTCATCGCGGCGAGCGGCTGCGCGGCGGTGGTCAGGCTCGGGCGCAGGAACGCGGCGACGTCGATGTTGTCGAAGCCGGTCAGCGCGTAGTCGTCGGGGCAGCGCAGCCCGGCCGCGGCCAGCACCCGCTGCGCGCCGATGGCGTTGCGGTCGGTCGCCGCGACCAGCGCGGTCGGGGACCCCGCCCGGCGCCAGTCGCCCGGGGTCCAGGTGATGCCGCTCTCGAGGTTGTCCCGCGCGGGCAGGAACAGCGCCGGGTCGGCCCCGATGCCGTGCCCGGCCAGCGCGGCCCGGTACGCGTCGTAGCGCTCGGCGACGTCGGTCGCGGCCAGGTACCCGGTGAACGCGATCCGCCGGTGGCCGTGGCCGACCAGGTGGGCGACCACGTCGCGGATGCCGGGGCTGTTCTCGGCGAGCACCGCCGGGCAGGGCACGCCGGGCACCTCGTGCCCGACGAGGACCACGGGCTTGCCGGCCGCGCGCAGCCGCATGAGGTACTGCGGCGTCACCGCGTCGGTCAGCACCACGAACCCGCCCGCCTGCCGCCACGCGGCCGGCTCGGCGAACGCCGGGTTGCCGCCGTTGACCGCCACGTCGGCGGCGGCGTCAAGGGTCTGGACCGCGATGGTGCGCAGGCCCCGGCGGGCCGCCGCGTCGCTGACGCCGGCCAGCAGGCGCCCGTAGTACAGCCCGCCGACGAACGGGGACAGCACACCGATGACGCGACCGTCGCCCATGTCCGCTCACCTCCGCCGCCGACATCGGCCGCCGGCCGCTGTAGCTGAGCGCTACGCCGTGGGCAGGCACTCCAGGGTGAAGTGCTGCTTGAGCCAGGGGACGAGGGTGCGGTACGCCACGATGGTGTCCGGCTGGCCGTTGTCGTGGGACAGCACGATCGAGCCCTGGCGGATCTGCGCCTTGATCTGCGAGATCACGCGGGCGATGTGCGCGGAGTGGTTCCGGTCGGGCTGGTGGTCCCAGTCGCGCGGGTCGACGTCCCAGTAGATCGACGACATGCCGAGCTCCTGCGCCTTCGCGACCAGCGACGGCGTGAAGTTGCCGCCCGGCGCGCGGAAGTACTTGATCGGGGCGTCGGCGCCGACCGCGGCGTGGATCATGTCGTTGGTGTGGCGCAGGTCCCAGTCGATGTACGACGGGTCGCGCTTGGCCAGGTCCGTCAGGTGCTGCCACGAGTGGTTGCACAGGGTGTGGCCGTCGGCGTAGATCTGGCGCACCAGGTCGGGGCGGTCGCGCACGCGGAAGCCGACCATGCAGAACGTCGCCTTCACGTTGTTCTCGCGCAGGATCTGCAGCAGCGCGGGCGTGTTGATCGGGTCGGGGCCGTCGTCGAAGGTCAGCGCGACCTCCGTGCCGGGCGTGCGGATGACCGACCCCGCCGGGCCGTGGCCGTCGGCGGGCGGGCGGATCTTGAAGCCGTCCTCGAGCGTCTTCGTGGTCGCCGGCGGGCTGCTCGGCGGGCTCGACGGGGACGGCGGCGCCGCCGGGCTCGCCGACGGCGACGCGGTCGGCGAGGGCAGCGCCGACACCGGCAGCGCGGACTGCGCGGCGGCCGAGCGGGCGGCGGTCACGCCGGGTTGAGCGGCCGAACGCGGTTCGTCACCCGCGCACGCGACGGCACCGAACACGAGCGCCACGATCGCGGCGACGCGGGCCATCACGCGCCTGTTGCCGAGCACTGCTACAGCTCCCCATCCCCGGCGGTCAACGTCAGTGGGGCCACGCTATCGAACGGCGGGCGGATCCGGCAGCCCCGTCCACCAACTACAGTGGGTCGCGTGACCGTGCCGGTCGACCTGCTGCCCCACCTGCGCCGAGCGCGCGACCACATCGACCGCCACTACAGCGCGCCACTGGACCTGGACACGGTCGCGGGCGTGGCCGCCGTCTCGAAGTACCACTTCATCCGCTGTTTCGAGGATGCGTACGGCGAGACACCGATGCGCTATCTGACCCGCCGGCGCATCGAACGGGCCCAGGACCTGCTGCGCACCGCCAACCTGACCGTCACCGAGGTGTGCATGGCGGTCGGCTTCACCAGCCTCGGCTCGTTCTCGGCGAAGTTCACGCGGATCGTCGGGGAGAGCCCGGTGGCGTACCGCAACCGCTGGGCCGCCGCCGGCGCGCCCCACATCCCGGGGTGCTGGCTGTTCATGGCCGGCGTCGTGCGCAATTTCGGAGAAGGCGGCCGGGGTCACGAGCAGTAACGTCGGCGGCATGATTACGAACATCTCGCTGATCACCACGTACGTGCTCGACCAGGACAAGGCCCGCGACTTCTACGTCGACGTGCTCGGCTTCGAGGCCGCCAGCGACGTCACGATGGGTGAGTTCCGCTGGGTCACGATCCGCCACCCGAGCCAGCCGGAGCTCGAGGTGACCCTCATGACCCCGGGCCCGCCGCTGGACGACGAGGCGGCCGCGTTCGTGCGCCGCCAGCTGGAGAAGGGCGGCATGGGCGGGCTCGGCCTGCGCGTCGACGACTGCCGCAAGACCCACGCCGAGCTGGTCGCGAAGGGCGTCGTGTTCGTCCAGGAGCCCGAGGATCGCCCGTACGGCGTGGAGGCCGTCATCCGCGACAACAGCGGCAACTGGCTCGTGCTCGTCGAACCCCGCGAGTTCCAGGCCTAACCGATAGGGTGCCGGGCATGGGGCGACGTCAAGACCATGCCGCGGTACTGCGGGAGCTCCCCCCGCCGGCCTGGCCGGCCCACCTGCTCGACGGCAGCGGCCTGCCCGGCCCGCGGGCCGACCTGGAGCTGGCGCAGGCCGCCGCCGACGTCGCCGCGCCGGAGACCGTCGACGCGCTGCTCGACACCGGCGAGGAGTACCTGGTGCTGTGCGGCGTGATCGGCCTGGGCCGGCTGCTCGCCGAGGGCACGCCGGGCACCGCCGACCGGCTGCGCCGCTACGCCACCGACGGGCGCTGGCGGGTCCGCGAGGGCGTCGCCATGGCCCTGCAGCGCCTCGGCGACGCCGACCCCCCGCGCCTGTACGCGCTCGTGCGCGACTGGGCCGGCGACCCGCACCCGCTCGTGCAGCGGGCCGCGGTCGCCGGCCTGTGCGAGCCCCGGCTGCTCAGGCCCCCCGGCGCGGCGGCCGAGGCGGTCGCCGCCTGCGCGACGGTCACCGGGGCGTTCGCCGCCCGCCCGGCCGCGACCCGCCGCGACGAGGACGTCCGGGCGCTGCGCAAGGCCCTCGGGTACTGCTGGAGCGTCGCCGTCGCCGCCGACCGCGCCGCCGGGATGCCGGTCTTCGAGCGGTACGCCGCGCTCGCCGACCCCGACGTCGCGTGGATCGCGCGCGAGAACCGCGGGAAGGCGAGGATGCGATGAGGACCGTCCACACCGCCGACCTGAGCGCCGGCGAGCGCGCCCAGCTGCCGACGATGCTGCGGGCCGCGTTCGGCGACCGGTTCGACGAGCACGACCTGGCCCACGCGCTCGGCGGCCTGCACGTGCTCGCCGAGGCCGGCGGGCGGATCATCGGGCACGCCGCCGTCGTCCAGCGGTCTCTGCTCGCCGACGGCGTCCCGCTGCGGGCCGGATATGTGGAGGCGGTCGCCGTACACCCGGACCACCAGCGGCTCGGGTACGCCACCGCGATCATGGACGAGGTCGAGCGGATCATCCGGGCCGCGTACGACATCGGGGCCCTGTCCGCGGCCGCGGCCGCCGCCGGCCTCTACGCCCGCCGCGGCTGGGTCCGCTGGCCCGGCACCACCGCGGTCCTCACCCCGAAGGGCGCGCGCCCGACCCCCCGCGACGACGGCAGCACCTACGTCCTGCCGGTCGCCGCCGTACCGCTCGAGGGCGTCCTGACCTGCGACTTCCGGTCCGGCGACGTCTGGTAGGAATTTTCTCGGCGCGGCATGTCGGATCCGGCCGGCGCCGTTCGAGGCACGGGTGACGGCACCCACCGACCCGAAGGAACCGCGATGACCGCCACCGTGTCCGACGAGATCCGCGCCAACCGCGTCACCCGCTCGCTGCTGGGCTACGGCGTGCTGGCCGGCCCGTTCTACATCGCCGTGAGCCTCGCCCAGGCCCTGACCCGCGACGGCTTCGACATCACGAAGCACGCCTGGAGCCTGCTGTCCAACGGCTCGCTCGGCTGGATCCAGATCACCAACTTCGTGCTCTCCGGCCTGATGATCATCGCCGCCGCGGCCGGCCTGGCCCGCGCGGTGCCGCAGAGCCCCTGGACCGCCCGCCTGGTCGGCGTCTTCGGCGCCACCATGATCGCCGCCGGCGCGCTGCGGGCCGACCCGGCGATGGGCTTCCCGGCCGGCACCCCCGCCGGCCCCGGCACCGTGAGCTGGCACGGCATCGGCCACCTCACCGCCGGCGGGATCGGCTTCCTGTGCGTCATCGCCGCCACGTACGTCCTGGCCCGCCACCAGCCGCGCGGCCTCGCCGCCTACTCCCGCGCCAGCGGCACCCTGTTCCTCGTCGGGTTCGCCGGCATCGCCTCCGGCAACCAGGCGCCCTGGCTGACGCTCGGCTTCGTCGCCGCGGTGGTCGTCATCTTCGCCTGGCTCGCGGTGGTGTCGGTCGGGCTGTACCGCAGCCTCCCCGGCCGCTGAGCCACCACGGGACAACGGGACCGGCGCACCCCGCGTGCGCCGACCGCTCGTGCCGCTCCGGCTGCCGCTGGTGCTGCTTGCCGCCGGCGCCCGCCCCCGGCCGCCGAGCCACGCGGGACAGCAGGGCCGGTGCACCCGTGGAATGGTGACCGGCTCGCGCCGCTTGTGCCCCGCCGCTCAGCCACGCGGGGCAGCGGGACCGGCGCGCCCCGTGGGATGGTGACCGGGTGCGCCGACCGCTCGTGCCGCTCCTGCTGCCGCTCGTGCTGCTCGCCGCCTGCGCCCGCCCCGGCGCCGGCCAGCCGCCCGCGCGCGACGCCCACGCCGCCCAGCTCGCCCAGGCCCGCGCCGCGCTGGACCGCTGGGCCGCGGCGGCCGGCGACGGCCCGCCGTTCGTGCCCGCCGCCGCCCAGACCGGCCAGGCCGGCGACTGGGAGCCCGGCACCGACTTCAAGGAGTCCCTGCTCGCCGGCGCCGTCGAGGTGACCGGCGAGCTGCCGTCCGCGCCCCCGCCGCCCGGCGAGATCGTGTGGCAGGACGGCCGGCGCCGCCCGGCCGGCCTGCTCACCGCCGCGCAGGCCCTCGACCGCCTCCGGGCCGACGGCAGCGGCAAGTGCGCCGACTCCTGCCCGCCGATCCCGGTCACCGGCGCCACCCTCGCCACAACCACCCTGACCACGAGCCGCGGCCCGGCCACGGTGCCGGTGTGGCAGTACACGGTGCGGGGCAGCGCCGCCAAGATCTGGCGCGTCGCCGTCGACTCGACCACGCCGCCGCCCGGCCCGCACGACCCGAACAACCCGCCGGCCGGCGTGTCGGCCGAGCGCGCGACGATCCAGGGCCGGACACTGACGGTGTACTTCACCGGCGCCCAGGGCCCCGCCAGCACCCCGTGCGGCGTCGACTACACGCCCGGGGTCCTCACCTCGGACGTCGCGGTGGTCGTACTCATCGACGAACGCCAGTACGAGCCCCCGCCCGGCGAGGCCGGGCACTACGGCTGCGCGGACATCGGCTACCAGCGGTCGGCATCGGTCGAGCTCCCGGAGCCACTGGGCGACCGGGTCGTCCTGGAGGTCCGCTACGGCACGGCAATCCCGGTGACGCCGGCATAGCCCCGGGCGACCGGATATGTCAGGCGCTGGCGCGCCGCTCAGCGGGCGGGGAGGGCCGCGCGCAGCAGGAAGCCGCCGCCCTCCCGGCGCCCGACCGTCAGGGCGCAGCCCGCCGCGTCGAGGCGCTCCTGCAGGCCGCCGAGCCCGTGGCCCTGGCCGGCGCCCATCGCGTCGCCGGAAGGGCCGCGGCCGTCGTCGAGGATCTCGACGGCGGAGCGGTCCAGCCGGACCCAGCAGTGCTTGGCGTCGCTGTGCCGGACCACGTTGGTGACGCCCTCGCGGACCACCCACGCGAACAGCTCCTGCCGGTCGGGGTCGACCGCCTCGCCGGTGACCGGCACGTCGGCCTCGATGCCGGCCGCGTCCAGGGCGCTGCGGGCCGAGGCGAGCTCCGTGGCCAGGGACATCTCGCGGTAGCCGGCGACGGCGGCCCGCACGTCGGCGAGGGCCTCGCGCACGAGCCGCTGGATGTCGGCGAGCTCGGCCTCGGCGCGCTCCGGGGCGAGCTGCACGAGCCGGCCCGCGAGCTCGCTCTTGACGGCCACGACGGTGAGCGAGTGGCCGAGCAGGTCGTGCATGTCGCGGGCGAAGCGGTTGCGCTCGTCGGCGATCGCCAGGCGGGTGATCTCCTCGCGGGCCTCGGCGAGCTGGGCGTTGCGCTGCACGACCCGGGTCACGCCCCACACCGCCAGGGCCGCGACCATGATGGCGAAGGTGAGGTCGATGCCGCCGTCCCAGCCGGGGACGGTGCGCGGCAGGACGAACGCGGCGGCCGCGGCGGCGAGCACGGTGCCCCAGGCGTGCGGGGGCGGCAGGGTGAACACGGCCGTGACGGCGATGTACACCAGCGCGGTCAGCCCCGACTCGCCGACGATGACGGTCAGCACCGCCGCGAGCGCGGTGAGGACGCCGAGGCGGGTCAGGGCCCGGGTCATGCTCTGCAGGCGGCCGGTGGCGCGCAGCTGCGCGCGCACCGACAGGAACCCGACCACGTAGATGATGCAGAAGGCGGCCGCGGCGGCGAGGCCGACGGCGCGCTGCCAGATCTCCGGGCGGTGCCACGCGTCGCTGATCGGGCCGGCCATGTAGAACAGCCAGACCGCCGCCCAGGCCCAGAAGAACCGGGCCCGGGGCGGGTTGGCGGGCCGCCGCGACGACATGCCGAACACCGTAGCCGACGTCAGGCCCGGGCGGTGTCCACGCGGAAGCGCCGCAGGGCGACGAACGCGAGGGCGACCGTCCAGCCGGCGAGCACCGCGATGGCCTGGCCGTCGATGTGGCCGTGGTCCAGCGGGCTGCGGGCGACCTGCCCGGTCCAGTAGGACGGGGTGAGCTTGGCGATGTACTGCAGCGTGTCCGGCATGAGGTTCACCGGCACCCACAGGCCGCCGAACGCGGCGAGGGTCAGGTTGATCAGCGCGGAGACCTGCTGGACGCTGTCGGGCTTGGCGAGGTACCCGATGACGACCCCCAGCGCCGCGAACGGCAGCGACGACAGCCACGCTCCGACGAAGCACAGCACCCACTCGGCCGCGGTCAGCCGCACGTGCAGGCCGGCGGCGCCGATGACGAACGTGATGAGCACCGGCAGCACGCCGACGAGCAGGGCGAGCAGCACCTTGTTGAGCACGTAGGTGGCCGGGGACAGCGGCGTGAGCCGCAGCGTGCGGTTCCAGCCCAGGCCGCGCTCGACGGCGATGGTGCCGCCGCTGGAGATCGCGGCCGTCATGGCGCCGAACAGGGCCATGCTGACCATGACGTACTTCTTCGCGTCCGGGTCCCCGCCGACGGACACGCCGCCGATGATGAGGGTGAGCAGCGCGGGCATCAGCGTCGAGAAGATGACGACGCGCTTGTTGCGGAACAGGCGGACGGCCTCGAGCCGCATGTAGGTGACGTTCACTGGATGCTCCCGGCGGCGGTGAGGGCGATGAAGGCGTCTTCGAGGTTGCGGCTGGTGACCTCGACGTCACGAGCGTCGGTGGCGCCCAGCAGCGCGCGCAGCGCGGCGTCGGAGTCGTCGCAGTGCAGCAGGACCATGTCGCCGCGGGACTCGACGCGCTCGACGCCGGGCAGCGCGGCCAGGCCGTTGAGGTCGGCGCCGGGCAGCGTGGCGCGGATGGTGCGGCCGGAGACGGCGGCCTTGATCTGGGCGCCGCTGCCGTCGGCGATGACGCGGCCGGCGCGCAGCAGCACGATCCGGTCGGCGTAGTCGTCGGCCTCCTCGAGGTAGTGCGTGGCGAACAGGACCGTGCGGCCCTGCGCCGTCTCCTCGCGCATGGAGGCCCAGAAGGCGCGGCGGGTCTCGACGTCCATGCCGGTGGTCGGCTCGTCGAGCACGAGCAGGTCGGGGTTGACGACGAGCGCCATCGCGAAGCGGATCCGCTGCTGCTGGCCGCCGGAGAGCCCGGCGACGCGCTGGCGGGCGAACTCGGCGACGCCGGCCCGCTCGAGCACCTCCCCGACGGGGCGGGGGTTGCGCTGCAGGGCGGCGGCGAGGCGTACCGTCTCCTCGGCCGTGAGGTCCGGCAGCAGGCCGCCGCTCTGCATGAGGGCGCCGACCGAGCCGCGGGCGATCGCCTTGGCCGGCGCCTCGCCGTAGAGGCGCACGTCGCCGGCGTCCGGGCGCTGCAGGCCCAGCAGCATGTCGATGGTGGTCGACTTGCCCGCCCCGTTCGGGCCGAGCAGCGCGACGACCTCACCCCGGCGGATCGTGAGGTCCAGCCCGTCCACGGCGGTGACCTCACCGAACCGCTTCGTGAGGCCGGTCAGCTGGACTGCTTCGTTCGTCATGCCCTCAGGATGGCCGGGAATCGACGCCGATCGGGCTGCATCGCGTCACCCGCACCCCCATGACAGATGTCATGTCAGCGCCATGCGTTACGCAGGCGGGCGGCGGGTGCGCCAGAAGACGATCCCGCCGGCGACCGCGACGACGACCACGACCAGCCCGAGGATCCACGGCAGCGACGAGCCCCCGCCGTCGCCGCCGGACGCGCCGGCCGTGGCCGTGGTGGCGGCCGGCGCGGTCGTCGGGGCGGCGGCGGACGTGGCCGGTGCGCTCGGCGCGGCCGAGGACGGCGCCGCGGCGGCCGGGGCGAGGGTGAGCGTCGGGGCCGGGTTGTCCGGCTCGGCGCCGCCGTCGGGGATGTCGATCCACCGGTCGACCTTGCCGTCGCTGTAGTTGACGAGGGTCTTGAACGACACGGTCTTGGCGTCGGGCAGCTTCGCGACCTTCACCGCGTACTCGGCGTCCCGCTTCGCGGCGAGGGCCGGCCCGGAGACCTTGTAGCCGCTCGCCGTCGGCGCCAGCGACCAGCCGGTGGGCCCCGAGACGTAGGTGACGTCGCCCGGCGCGATCCCCGCCGGCAGCGCGACCTCGAGCGACACGATCGACGCCTTCGACGACTCGTTCTCGGCATTGAACGTGATCGTCACGTCGGTCGCGCCGGCCTGCGCCTTGTCGGCCTTGATCTCGACATGGGCGGCGGCGGGGCCCGCGGTGGCCAGCAGGACGGCCGCGGTCACGGCCGCGACGGTGAACCCCGATGCAACGGTACGGCGAATCAGCACGAGACGTGATCCTCTCGCAGACGACGGCGACTCGGGGTAGTCGGGGCGCGGTGACGAAAAGTTCCCGCGATGTTGCCCGCCCCCTACCGCCGGCGGCGTGACGCGCACGGTGAGGCTCGCCGGAGGCAGCGCCGGCGCGCAAGCCGGCCCCTGAGAAGCTGGGCGGATGATCGTCCCCGAGGTGGTACGCGCGAAGGCCCGCGCCGCCGGCGCTCACGCCTGGCTGACGGCCCTGCCCGCCCTGGTCGAGGACCTCGAGCGCGACTGGGGGATCCGGTGCGGCCGGGTGTACGACGGCGGCACCGAGGCCCTCGTCACCGAGGCCGTCACCGCCGACGGCACGCCGGCGGTGCTGAAGCTGCACATCGAGCGCCCCGGCGACCACGCCCGCCACGAGGCGACGGTCCTGCGCCTGGCCGGCGGCGACGGCTGCGCCCGCCTGCTGCGCGCCGACCCGGACCGCCGGGCCCTGCTCCTGGAGCGGCTCGGGCCGGCGCTGTCGGATCTCGGCGAGCCGCTCCCCCGCCGCCTGGAGATCCTGACGGACGCCGCCGCCCGCGTGTGGCGCCCCGCCCCGGACGCCGGCCTGCCGACGGGCCGGGCGAAGGCGGCGTGGCTGGCCGGCTTCATCACGGCCGCGTGGGAGCGCACGGGCCGCCCGTGCGCCGAGCGCACCGTCGAGCACGCCCTGGCCTGCTGCGAACGCCGGGCGGCGGCCCACGACGACGAGCGGGCGGTCCTCGTGCACGGCGACGTCCACCAGTGGAACGCCCTGTGCACCCCGGAGGGCGGCTTCCGCCTCGTCGACCCCGACGGCCTGCTCGCCGAGCCCGAGTACGACCTGGGGGTCCTCATGCGCGAGGACCCCGAGGACCTGCTGGACGGCGACCCCCACGAGCGCTCCCGCTGGCTGGCGGCCCGCACCGGCCGCTCGGAGCGGGCGATCTGGGAGTGGGGCGTGGCCGAGCGCGTCTCGACCGGCCTGCTGCTGCACGAGATCGCCCTGCAGCCCGTGGCCCGCGACATGCTCGCCGCCGCCGACCGCATCTCCGCCCTGCGCCCCTGGTGAGCCCGGACCCTTCGGCGGGCGTGGTGCCACGGATGGGCGACCCCCCGAACGATGGACGGCGAAGCAAACGCGTACGGAGGGTGACCGCGGGGCGAAACGATGGTGGTGCCCTCGTCCCCCATCGTTCGGAGCCTCGACGCCGATGCCCGCGAACCGGATGCGGCGCGCGGCGGAGCGCACGCTGCGCCGGCACGCCGCCGAACGCCCAGCCGCACACCCCGGCGCGCCCGGGCCGCCGGCGCTGATCGGCCCCGACGGCGCCCGGGTGGACCCGGCCGCGCTGCTCGACCGGCGCGGCGAACGCCTCTGGCTGCTCACCGCGCCGGGCGCCACCGGCCCCGGGCCCCTGCCGTGGCTGCACGAGGCCGCGTGGCGCCGGGCCGCCGCCGATCCCCGCGACGCCCAGCGCCCGGTCCTGCTCAACCTCGCCGGCCTGGCCGCCGACGGGCCGGTCACCGCCGACGAGCTGCTGCGGGCGGTGACCGGCGAGGCCACCGACCACGGGTACCTGCTGCTCCTCGACGGCCTCGACACCGCGGGCGGCGCCGTCCGGGCGGCCGTCGCCGGGGTCGTCGGGCCGCTGACCCGCCTGGCCCCGGCCTCGACGATCGTCACGCTGTCCCACGCCGAGCCGGTCCCCGGTTTTCACATTCCCGCGGTGGTACTGCCGGAGCAGCTCCCCGCCGTGGACGACGCGGCCGGGAGCGCGGCGGTCGCGCCCGTCGGGGAGGCGGCGTGGGACGCGCTCGCCGGGCGGCTGCGCACGCAGCGGCCGTGGCCCGCGGGGCTGCTCGCCGCGGCCGTCGCCGCCTGCACCGGCGCCGCGCAGGAGCTGCGCTGGCGCATCATCGACGACCTCGCCGCGCTCGGCGACCGGCGGCTGCTGTTCCGGGCCGCGCTCGTCGCCGGGGTGTGCGACGACGACGGGGTGCGCCGGGCCGCCCGCGGCGAGATCGAGGTCCTCGCCGGCACCGTGACCGCGGCGCGGGACGCCACCTGGGTGTCGCGGCTGCTGTCGGCCCTCGACGTGCTCGACGGCGGCGCGCACGGGCAGGACGAGGCCGGCGGGGACGCCGAGGCGCCGTCGGGCGACGCCGTGCTGCTGCGGATGGCGGCGACCGGGCGGGCCGGGGCGGCGCCGCTGACGCTGCTGGCCCGGCGCGACCCGGCGGCGGCGATCGCGGCCGCCGAGCGGACCGCCGACCCGCTGGACCTCGACGCCGTCGCCCGCGCCGCCGACGACCCGGAGGTGGTGCGGGCGGTGCTGCGCCGGCGCGCGGTGTACCCGCCGTGGGAGACCGCCCTCGCCTACCGCGCCCAGCTGCAGCCCGGCGTCGCCCGGGCGCTGCTGGCCGAGCCCGACGGGGAGGCCGGCGGGCTGAGCGCGGGGCGGTGGCAGGGGTTCCGGATGACGCGCGGGTCGGCGTACGGCCGGCTGCTCGACGACGTCCTGGCCCGCCCCTGGGCGTGGCCGCCGCACACCGCGCCGCTGCTGTTCACGCTGTCCGGGGTGCGGCCGCCGGACACGGAGGCGCCGATCGTGGTGGCCGCGCTGCCCCGGGCGGCCGGCGGGGCCGTGTTCGCCGCCCTCGTCGTGCTCGCCTTCGGGCGCCTCGCCGACGACCACGTCACCGCGCCCGCCGCCACCGCCGCGGTCCTCGCCGGGCTCGCCGTGGCGGGCACGAGCATCGCCCTGCGGCTGCGCCGGTGGCGGGCCGCCCTGGCCGGCCCCTTCGCGGCGACCAGCGCGGCGGCCGCCGACGGACCCGGCGATGCCGCCGCCTGGCCGTTGCGGCGGGAGTACGTCCTGGCGGCCCTGCTCGGGTTCGGGCGGCGCATCGACGCGGTCCGGACGGGCCAGCATCTCCTCGGCGACACGCTGCGCCGGGCCTGCGCGCGGGCCGGCGTGCCGGAGGTCGAGATCACCCACCTGCTGCGGCTCCTCGCCGCCCGGCACGCACTCGGCGGGCGCAAGGCCTCGCCCGTCGTCCCGGAGCAGGCGTTCCGGCTCGACGCGCACGAACCCACCATCTGACGCACCCGCGCCGGCGCGCACGGCAGGCTAACGGCGGCTCATCAGGCGGGCCGTGGCGTTGCGGGTGGCCAGGCCGATGCGGGTGCGCGGGACCACCAGCGCGGCCGAGCGGCCCGCCGAGCGGACCTTCGCGTCGGTGCGGGCGCGGTGCTCGGCCTCGTAGCGGCGCAGGCCCGCGTCGATGCCGTCGGCCGCCACCGCCGAGGCGAGGGTGTGGGCGCCGGCCATCGCCAGGCTCGAGCCGTCGCCGAACAGCGACACGCACGACGCGGCGTCGCCGACGAGGGTGACGCGGTCGTGGGTCCACTCGGGCAGGTGGACGCGGCTGACGCTGTCGAAGTACAGGTCGGCGCCCGGGAGCTTCGCCAGCAGCGCCGGCACCTGCCAGCCGGCGCCGGCATAGGCGTCGGCGACGATGCCGCGGTGGCGCTCGGTGTCGCGGTGGTCGAGGCCGGGGATCGCCGGGCCGCGGAAGATGAACGCGATCAGGGCCTCGCCGCGCGACGGGTGGATCGAGACCAGGCGGCCGGGCTCGTTGTACAGCAGCACGTGCCGCGGATCCTCCGGCGCCTCGCCCAGCGGCCGGCTCGCGACCCACACGCCGAGGTGGGAGACCAGGTCGCGTTCGGGGCCGAACGCCAGGCGGCGCACCGCCGAGTGCAGGCCGTCGGCGCCGATGACCAGGTCGAAGCGCCGGGGGGCGGCGCGGTCGAAGGTGACGTCGACGCCGGCCGCGTCCGGCTGCAGGGCCACGATGCTGTCGTCGAAGCGGAAGTCGGCGGTGTCGCGGGCCGCGTCGTGCAGGACGGCGGCGAGGTCGGCGCGGGGGATCTCGACGGCGCCGGGCTTGCTCTGCATGGGCAGCCGCGCGACGGTACGGCCGCCCCGCCCGATGACCCGCAGCGCGTCCACGTGGGTGGCGCGCTCGCGCAGGGCCGCCGTCACGCCCATGGCCTCGGCCACGGGCAGCGCGGGGCCGCGCACGTCGACCGGGTTGCCGCTGGAGCGCCGGCCGGTCGCCCGCTCCACGACGGTGACGTCGAAGCCGTGCCGGGCCAGCCAGTAGGCGGCGGTGGTGCCGGCCACGCCGGCGCCGGAGATGAGGACCGAACTCGTCATGCCGGCCAAGGTATCCGCACTGAGTGCAACTTTGCAATGACTGCGAAATCACATTCAGTGCGATATGCTGTACCCCATGTCGTTGCGAGAGCTGAAGCGCCGGCGCACCCGGGAGGCGATCGTCGCGGCGGCGGTCGAGCTGATCGAGCGCGACGGCTACGAGCAGACGACGATCGCCGACATCGCCGCCGCAGCGGAGATCGGGACGCGGACCTTCTTCGGGTACTTCGCCACGAAGGAGGACGTGCTCTTCCCCGAGTCCGACGTGCGCCTGCGCGCCGCGGTGCGCGAGATCGAGGCCCGCGGGCCGCAGGACGGGCCGGCCGAGGTGCTGCTGCGCGCCCTGCGGCAGGTCGGCGACGACAGCGACGACCTGACCGGCCGGCTCGCCGCGCTGCGGATGCGGCTCATCCGCCAGGTGCCGGCGGTGCGCGGCCGGGCGCTGCAGATGCAGCTCGACGCCCAGCAGGAGATCGCCAAGCACCTGGCCGCGGCGTTCCCCGGCGAGCTCGACCTCGTCACCGCGGCCGCCCTGGTCGGCGCGTTCGTCGGCGCGGTCACCGGCGCGCTGCAGGCGCTGCTGGACACCGCCGCGCCGCAGGAGCCGGCCGACGTGCAGCGCGCCGTCGAGCGCGCCACCGCCGTCGCGCTGCGCCCCTGGGTCCACCCGGGCGCACACGGCACGGCATAACTCGCACACGCTGTGCGACAGGTGGGGCATGATCGCGTGCCACCCTGCCCCGATGGCAGGCGACTTCGGACCCGGGTCGGCCGGGGAACGGCTCATGCAGGAGCGCGCGGGAACGGTGGAGCGCGCCGAGCGCTTCTACCGCCAGCAGGTGCTGCCCGCGCTCAACGACCGGATGATCGCGTTCGTCGGCCGGCAGGAGATGATGTTCGTGTCGACCGCCGACGCGCTCGGCCACGCCGACTGCACGTTCCGGGCCGGCCCGGCCGGCTTCGTCGCCGTGCTGTCGCCCGGGCGGGTCACGTGGCCGGAGTACCGCGGCAACGGCGTCATGGCCAGCGTCGGCAACATCCTGGAGAACCCCAACGTCGGCCTGCTGTTCGTGGACTTCTTCCAGGACGTCATCGGCCTGCACGTCAACGGCCACGCCACGCTCGCCACCGACGCGCAGATGCGCCGCGAGTTCCCGCACCTGCCCGGCGACACCGTGCCGGGCCGGCGGCCGGAGCGCTGGGTGAACGTCCACGTCGAGGAGGCGTACATCCACTGCGCCAAGCACATCCCGCGGCTGCGCAAGGTGACCGCCGAAGAGCGGGCCTGGGGCACCGACGACCTGCGCCGCAAGGGGGGCGACTTCTTCGGCGCCGCGTCCGGGGAAGCCACGGCGGTTGCGGGTACGGTGAGGCGATGAACAGCTTCTTCGACAAGGTCAAGGATCTGGCCGACCAGCACGACGACAAGGTGGACCAGGCGCTGGAGAAGATCGGCGACGTCGTCGACGACAAGACCGGCGGCAAATACACCGAGCACATCGACAAGGGCGTCGACATGGCCCAGGAGCGCACGGGCGACGGGGACACCCAGCCGTAGCCGACACTGGGTCGCGTGTACGAGCCGACCGAGGACGAGATGATCCGCGCCGCCTCCGCGCTGGGCCCCTTCCAGCGGCGGTGGCGGCCGCCGGTCAACCCCGAGGACATCGACGTGATGGCCTACGCCGTGGTCCGCCGCCCTCAAGGGCGACGAGACGGACCTGCACGCCATCCACGCCGCCGCCGAGCGGCTCAACGACGAGCACGAGCGCGGGCGGGCCGCACGGAACGGCCCCGGCGCCGGCGAACCGGCACCGGGGCAGGGCTGAGCCCGGCTCAGCGCCGCGGCAGCAGCTGGATCAGCAGCGCGAGGACCACCTCGAGGGCGACCAGCGCGAGCACGCTGGCCTGAAACCCGGCGGTGATCGTCGCCGCCCGGTAGAACACGATCCCGATGAGCGCCACGCCGAGCGCGTTGCCGGTCTGGTTCACCGTCGCCAGCACCCCCGACGCCGCGCCCGCCTGCTCCGGTGCCACGTTCTGCAGCGCCACCGTCGTCAGCGGGGCCAGGGCCATGCCCATCCCGACCCCCTCCAGGGCCAGGCCCGGCAGCAGCCAGCCGATCGGGTGCGCGGCCGCCGCCGCCATCGCGCCCAGGCCCGCGGCCATCACCAGCGCGCCGGCCGTGACCGCGTGGCGGCCCATCCGCGCGGCGATGCGGTGCGCGTTCGTCGACGTGAGCAGGTACCCGCCGCCGACCGCCATGAACACCGCCCCCGACGCCAGCGCCGACAGCCCCCGGCCGGCCTGCAGGTACAGCGCCAGGACGAGGAAGAACGACGCCTGGCCCATCCAGAACGCCTGTACCGCCACGAGTGCGGTGCTGAACGCCCGCCGGCGGAACATCGCCAGGTCGACGAGCGCGCCCGTGCGGTACCGCTGCGAGAACACGAACGCCGCGAACAGCACGGCGGCCAGGCCCAGGCACGCCCACGTCCACCGCGGCCAGCCCTGCTGCGGCCCCTGGATCAGCGGCAGCACGAGCGCGACGAGCGCCGACGTCACCAGGGCGCCCCCGGCCAGGTCGAGGCGCGAGCCGCCGCCGCGCGACTCGGGCACCGCGCGCAGCATGACGAGGGCGGCCACGCCGATCGGCAGGTTGATGAGGAAGCACAGCCGCCAGTCGAGGCCGAACAGGTCGGCCCGGATGAGCAGGCCGCCGACGACCTGGCCGAACACCGCGCCGAGGCCGAGCGTCAGGCCGTAGCGCGCGAACGCCTTCGGCTGCGCCGGCGCCGGCACCGCGGTGCGCAGCACGGCCAGGGTCTGCGGCATGATCAGCGCCGCGCCGGCGCCCTGCAGCACCCGCCCGGCGACGAGCGCCCACGCGACCGGCGCCACCCCGCACAGCACCGACGCCGCGGTGAACAGGACCAGGCCGGCGCCGAGCACCCGCCGGCGGCCGTAGATGTCGCCGAGCCGGCCGCCGGTGATCAGGCCGGCCGCGAGGGCCAGGCCGAACCCGGCCACGACCCACTGCAGGGCGGCCGGCCCGGCCCGCAGGTCGAGCTGGATCGCCGGCATCGCCACGTTGACGATGAAGAAGTCCAGCGCGGTCATGAACGTCACGGTGAGCAGGGCGGGCAGGACGCCGCGGGGTGCGTGCGGCGCCGCCGGGGCGGCGGCCGGCGGGGCGGCGATCGCTCGCGCGAGGCGCGGAAGCGGACCTGCGGTGCTGGTCATGGGGTTCCTCCTTCGACGCCGACGACGCTACGCAGCCGCGGACCGGGCGGAATCGGCATCGCTTAGGTAATCGGTGCGGGCCTGTAGGGTCGATGCGTGCTGTACGGGCGGGAGGCGGAACAGGCGCGGCTGCGCGAACTGCTGGACGCGGCCCGCGACGGCTCCGGCGGCGCCCTGGTCCTGCGCGGCGGCCCCGGCATCGGCAAGACCGCGCTGCTGGACTGGGCCGCCGGCCTCGACGCGGCCCTGGTGCTGCGCGGCGGCGGCGTCGAGTTCGAGGCCGACCTGCCCTTCGCCGGCCTGAGCCAGCTGCTGCGCCCCGTCCTGCCCCGCCTCGGGTCGCTCCCGGCCCCGCAGCGGGCCGCCCTCGCCGGCGCGTTCGGCCTCGGCCCGGCCGGCGCCGCCGACCGGCTCCTCGTCGGCTTCGGCGTGCTGTCGCTGCTGGCCGAGGCGGCCGGCGACGGCCCGGTGCTGTGCCTCGTCGACGACGCCCAGTGGCTGGACTCGGTGTCCGCGGACGCGCTGCTGTTCGCCGCGCGGCGCCTCGGCGGCGAGGGCGTCGCCCTGGTCCTGGCCGCCCGCGACGGGGAGTTCGCCGCGCCCGGCCTGCCCGAGGTGTACGTCTCCGGGCTCGCCGACGCCGACGCCGCCCGGCTCGTGGAGGACGGCCTCGAACCCGGCGTGCGGCGGCGCATCCTCGCCGAGGCGCGGGGCAACCCCCTCGCCCTCATCGAGTTGCCCCGCGCCGCCTCCCCCGCGGCCGCACCGCACCCCGGCGCGGCGCTGAGCGATCGGCTCGTCGCCGCGTTCTCCGGCCAGGTCGCCGGCCTGCCCGAGCCGACCCGGGCGGTACTGCTCGCCGCCGCGGCCGAGGACACCGGCGACCTCGACGTCGTGCTGCGCGCCGCCGGGCGCACCGTCGAGGACCTGCGCCCCGCCGAGCAGGCCCGGCTCGTCGAGGTCACCGGCGGGGCGCTGCGGTTCCGTCACCCGCTCGTGCGGGCCGCCGTCTACCACGGGGCGCCGTTCGCCCAGCGGGTCGCCGTACACCGGGCGCTCGCCGCCGCCCTCACCGGCCCCGGCTCGGCCGACCGCCGCGCCTGGCACCGCGCCGCGGCCGCCACCGGCCCCGACGACGACGTCGCCGCGGCGCTGGAGGACACCGCCCGGC
The DNA here is from genome assembly GCF_050936175.1 of Dactylosporangium sp. CA-139066. Classification (NCBI taxonomy): domain Bacteria; kingdom Bacillati; phylum Actinomycetota; class Actinomycetes; order Micromonosporales; family Micromonosporaceae; genus Dactylosporangium; species Dactylosporangium sp. CA-139066. Next base: position 6,845,260 of record NZ_JBNJNH010000001.1, read on the forward strand.
AGGCCCGCGACCGCAGCGGGTACGGCGCCGCCGCGGCCGCCTACGAGCGCGCCGCCCAGCTCAGCGCGGCCCCGCCCGACCAGGCCCGCCGGCTGCTGCTCGCCGCCGAGAACGCGCTGCTCGCCGGCGACGCCGCGGCCGCCGTCCGGCACGCCGAGCGGGCCGCCGCCCTCGACGGCGACCCCGCGTTCCTCGGCCGGGTCGGCTGGGTCGAGGGGCAGGCGTGGTTCTGGCAGGGCAACTACAGCAACGCGTACGAGCTGCTGACCGCCGCCGCCGGCCTCGCCCCTGACACCGCGGGGCGGGCGCTGCTGCATGCCGTGCACCCGGCGTGGTACCTCGGCGAACCCCACCTCGGCGAGTGCCTCGACCGGCTCGCCCGGCTCGACGACCCCGTCGCCCGCTACGAGGTCGCCGCCGTGCGGTCCCGCCCTCTGCCCATGCCCGCGCTCGACCCGGCCCTCAACCCGCGGGACTTCGTCGAGCTGTGCGGGTTCGGGTTCGTCGCCGGCCAGGACGCCGAGGCGCACGCCCTCGCGGCCGCCCTCGCCGACCGGTGCCGCGGCGAGGGGCTCGCCGGGCTGCTGCCGACGCTGCTGTTCTTCGTCGCCGAGGCGGAGCTGTTCGAGGGCCGCCACCGCGACGCCGCGGTCAGCGCCGCCGAGGGCCTCGCCATCGCCGCCGGGGGCGGGCAGCCGCTGTGGGTGAGCCAGCTGTCCGCGGTACACGCGACGCTTGCCGCTCTTGCCGGCGACGAGGGTGCCTGCCGCGCGCACGCCGCCACGGCCGACGCCGCGGCGGCCCCCGGTGCCCCGGCCGCCGGCCACGCGTGGGCGCAGTGGGCCCTGGCGCTGCTGGACCTGGGCCAGGGCCGGCCCGAGTCGGCCGTACCGCGGCTGCTCGCCCTGCAGTCCCAGCCGTACGCGCACCACGTCGTCGCGCACCGCTGCATCCCCGACCTCATCGAGGCGTCCGTGCGGGCGGGTTCCGTCGCCGACGTCGCCCCGGCCGCGGCCCGCCTCGAGGCCTTCGCCGAGCGCACCGGCCAGGGCTGGGCGCAGGCGCTCGTGCACCGGTGCCGGGCGCTGCTGGGCGGGGACGAGCACGAGTACCGGCTGGCGCTGAAGCTGCCGGCGCGGCCGTTCGAGCGGGCGCGGACCGAGCTGCTCTACGGCGAGTGGCTGCGCCGCGCCCGCCGCAAGGCCGACGCCCGCCCCGTGCTGCAGGCCGCCCTCGACGCGTTCGACCGCCTCGGCGCCCGCCCCTGGTCGGCCCGGGCCCGGGCGGAGCTCACGGCCACGGGCCTGCCGGCGTCATCGTCGCCGCCGCACGCCGAGCCGGCCGCGGCCCGGCTGACGCCGCAGGAGCTGCAGATCGCGCGGCTGGCCGCGCAGGGCCTGTCGAACAAGGACATCGCGGCGCAGCTGTTCCTGAGCCCGAAGACGGTCGCCTACCACCTGTACAAGGCGTACCCGAAGCTCGGCGTCGGCGCCCGCGCCGACCTCGCCGCGCTCTCCCTGTCCTGACCAGCGAATGCGCGGGCCGCGTCGGTCACCTCGGTGTAGGTCGACTTCGTGACGGTCGGCACGACCTTGGTGTACGCGACCCGGATGACCACGTTGCCGGTCCGCGCGACCAGCGTCAGCGTGTCGGCCCGGGTCTTGCCCGACGCCGCCATCTTGGACGCGCACGCCAGGTAGGCCACGTCGCCCGGGCCCCACGTGTCCTCGCCGTGGAACGTCGCTGGGCCGCCTCGTTCTGCACCGAGCCGTACCACCGGGTGGCCTCGTCGATGCTGTCGCGGAACCCGCGCTTGTGCTCGACGGTGAAGCGGAAGTCGCCGCCCATGGTCCAGTTGCAGCCGGTCGTCCACGCGCCGGTGGTCGGCTCGCCGGGCACGCCGCCGGCGAACTGCTTGGCGGTCGGGCCCGTCACGACGGCGCACGCGAGCCCGATCTTCGTGAGGTACACCGCCCCGATGGCGCCCGGCACGCCCACGCATACGAGCAGGATGATGATGAGCGCCCCACGCCCATCGCGGCGCGCCTTCGGCGGCTGGAGTTGTGGAGCCGCCCACTGCGTGGTTGCATGGGGCGGCGCGAACCCGGGTGCCGGGGCGGGGCCGCGTTGCGGGGGCGGCCATCCGCCGGGCGCCTGATTGGGTTGCGCGGGCGACACGGTACTGGTCGATGCGTTCGTTGTCCCGTGAGGCTGCATCTCGCGCCGCCGTCGTGCGCGCTCAGAGCCCGGCGACCGGCACCGCTTCGGCGGCCCTCCAGGCCTGCGCGCCCGCGACGCAGGCGACGGCGTAGCACGCTCAGAACCCGGCGAGCACCTGCAGCGCGCTCTGCGTGAGCACGGCGGCGCGGCTGCCGCCGTGCTCACGCAGCACCGCTTCGACGGCTCCCCGGGCCGGCGCGCCCGCGACGCAGGCGACCCCGGCCGCCACGGCGTAGCGGGCTCAGAACCCGGCGACCGGCACCGCTTCGACGGCTCCCCGGGCCAGCGCGCCCGCGACGCAGGCGACCCCGGCCGCGACGGCGTGGCGGGCTCAGAACCCGGCGACCGGCACCGCTTCGACGGCTCCCCAGGCCAGCGCGCCCGCAACGCAGGCGACCCCGGCCGCCACGGCGTAGCGCGCCCAGGCCCGCGCGCCCGGCCGCCGCGCGTACGCCCAGGTCGCCACGCCCACCCCGAGCACCGCCTGCAGCAGCCCCGCCGCCAGCCGCTCCCGCCCGTGGTCCCCGACGGCGAGCAGCGTCAGCACGATGTCGATCCCGGCGCCCGACAGCAGCCCGCACACCACCCCGCCGGCGGCCGCCGCCCGGGTCGCCCGCGCGGTGCGCACGAGGTGCGCGAGCCCCCCGAGCGCGGCCCCGCCGATGATCGACAGCACCGTCCAGTACGCGGCCGCGGTCACCACGGGCCCCAGCCCGTTGACGCGCCAGCGCCCGGTGGCGAAGTTGAGCCCGTAGTAGCAGGCGGTCGCGGCGCACAGCACCCCGACGGCCGCCGCGACGGCCCCGCCCCGCGTCCGCGCGAGCACGGCGGCCGCGAAGGCCGCACACCCCCACGCGAACCCGGTGCTGGCCACGAACTGCAGCGCGACGCCGAGCGCCCCGCCGGCGAGGTCGGCCGAGAACGAGGCGACCCCGAGCACGACTCCGGTGGCGAGCGCCACGAGCGCGGTCCGCTGCATGCCCACGATGATCCCGCCCCACGCCCGTGCGCGCCGCCCCGCCGGGCCGTCCTGCACCAACCCTTCACACCACGCGTGCGGCGCCTCGCCCCGGCGGTCCCAGGTGTCCCGCGCTGTCCATAGGCTACCGCCGCTGTGGTCGTCACGCGGGCCCGGGATTCCGGGCGCCCCGGGGACCTCCAGGAGACGCACGCGCGTGAGAGGCGAGCCGGGCCGACCGCGGGCCGGGTGTCGTGCAGCGAGTCGAGGACGTGGATGCGAGTTCGGCCGATCGCGCTTCCGGTCCCCTGCGACCTTACACCCGCCGACCTAACCGATCATGGGCCTCAATGCGCGCCGTCACCGTCACGTTACCGTGAAGAAGAACGTCGCGCCGTGGCCGGGGGAGCTTTCGGCCCACACGCGGCCGCCGTGGCGGTCGATGATGCGCTGGACCGTGGTCAACCCTATGCCGGTGCCGGGGAACTCCGTGGCGTCGTGCAGGCGGCCGAACGGGCGGAACAGCTGGTCGGCGCGGTCCGACGGGAAGCCGGCGCCGTTGTCGCGGACGTGGAAGACGCCGTCGCGGTGGCCGATGTCGATGGATGGGGACGGCGTCCGGGTCGTGAACTTCCAGGCGTTGCCGACGACGTTGGCGAACACGGCGCGGATCAGGTCGCCGTCGCACGCGGCCGTCATCCCGGGCGCGATCGTGACCTGGACGTCGCGGGACGGGTCGCGCTGGCGCAGCTCCTCGACGACGTCCTCGGCCAGGGCGGTCAGGTCGACGTCCGCGCGCTGGATCTGGCCGCGGTTGGCGCGGGCCAGCTGCAGCAGAGCGTCGATCAGCGCGTTCATGCGGCCGGCGGCGCCGTAGATGCGGCGCAGGTGTTTCGCCGTCTCGCCCGTCGCCTCCTCGGCGAGCAGCTCGCTGTAGCTCAGGATGGTCTGCAGCGGGGAGCGCAGGTCGTGCGAGACCGAGCCGCTGAACGCCTCCAGCTCGCGGTTGCGCCACTCCAGCTCCTCGACCAGTTCGGCGCGGGCCTCGGCGAAGCGGCGGGCGGCGCGCTCCTCGGCGGCCTCCATCTCGCGGCGCACCAGCTCGTCGCGGATGCGGCGGTTCTGCTCGTGCAGGGTCTGGCGGCGCAGGTGGGCGCGCACGTGGGCGCGCAGGGTGCCGGGGCCGTCGGCGCGGCGCACGTAGTCGTCGGCGCCGGCGGCCAGGCACGTGAGGAGGGCGTCGTCGCGGCCGACGATGATGACCGGCATGTCGCGCAGGCCGGGGACGGCGCGGATGCGGTCGCACAGGTCGCGGCCGTCGATCTCCGGCAGGTGCAGGTCGATGACCGTGCAGTCCGCCGGCTGTACCGCCAGCAGCGCCAGGGCGTCGTCGGCGCACCGGGCGAGGATGGCCTCGTACCCGTCCTCGTGCAGCAGGCCGGTCATCGTCTCCAGGTAGTCGCTGTCGGCGTCGACGAGCAGCACCTGGGCGGGCCGGGCGCCGCCGGCGTCGGGCAGCGGCAGGGCGGTGGCGCTCTTGCGCAGCACGGCGGCGAGCTTGGCCAGCACGACCGCGAGGTCCTCCTGCTTGCGCACGAACGCGTCCGCGCCGGCGTCGAGGATCTGCAGCTCGGTGGTGTAGTCGTCGGAGGCCGTCAGCAGCAGGCAGGGGACGTTGCGCAGGGCGGCGTCGAGGCGGACGCGGCGGATGACGGTGGCGCCGTCGATGCCGGGCAGGACGCCGTCGACGATCAGCGCGTCCGGCGGGCGGGCGGCGGCGACGCGCAGGCCCTCCTCGCCGCTGGCCGCGGCCGTCACCTCGTACCCGGCGCCGGTCAGCGTCTGGCGCAGCAGTTCGCGGAACGTGCGGCTGTCGTCGATGACGAGGATGTGGCGGCGGTCGCTGTCGGGGGCGTGGCGCAGCAGCTCGCGGGCGCGGGCGACGACCACGGGGGCGTCGTAGGGCTTGCCGACGTAGTCGTCGGCGCCGGTGCGCAGGCCGCGCAGCCGCTCGTGTACCTCGGCCTCGGTGGACAGCAGCAGCACGACCGCGTCGCCGTGGCGGGGGTGGGCGCGCAGGCGGCGCAGCAGCTCGACGCCGTCGCCGTCGGGCAGGCGCACGTCGAGGACGGCGACGTCGAACTGCTCGGCCTCGAACGCGGCGAGGGCTTCGGCGCTGCCGGCGCACAGCACGGTGCGGAAGCCGTCGTCCTCGAACGCCTCGTGCAGGTCCATGCGGACCGTGAGGCTGTCGTCGACGATCAGAACGGTGTTCGCCATGCGACACCTCCGTTCGCCAGGGCCGCCAGGCGGGCGCCGATCTGCTCGGGCGGCAGGGTCTCCGCGGCGGCGCCGAGCGACACGGCCTCCTTCGGCATCCCGTACACCACGCAGCTCGCCGCGTCCTGCGCGAAGGTGACGGCCCCGGCCCGGCGCATGGCGAGCAGCCCGGCGGCGCCGTCGCGGCCCATGCCGGTGAGCAGGCACCCGGCGGCGTGCCGGCCGAGGTCCACGGCGGCGGCCTCGAACAGGGTGTCGACGGCGGGCCGGCACGAGTGGCGCGGCTCGGCGGCGCTGAGCTGCAGGTGCCCGGCGCGCAGCACCAGGTGCCGGTCCGGCGGGGCCATCGTGACCCGGCCGGCGAGCGAGGTGAGCGCCTCGCCGCCGCGGGCGTAGCCGACGAGGTGCCCGGTCTGCTCGGCCAGCCAGCCGGCGAACGCCTGCGCGAACGACTCGTTGGCCGCGAGGTGCTGCACGTACAGCAGCGGCACCGCAAATCCGGCCGGCAGGGCCCGCAGCAGCCGCACGATGGCGCCGGGGCCGCCGGTGGAGGCGCCGACGACGACGGCCCGCACGGCGGTGGCGGCCGGGGCGGGCGCGGCGGCGGGGGCGGCCGGCTCGGGGCGGCGGCGGGTGACGACCCGGATGCGGGAGACGACCTTCACCGCGGTGCGCAGCCGCTGCGGCCAGGTGTCGTCGGAGGCGTCGCCGCGCGGCTTCTCCAGGACGTCGACGGCGCCGGCGGCGAGGGCGTCGTACGTGGTGAACAGCTCCCGCCGGTCGGCCGAGCACACCACCAGGATCGGGGTCGGGGCGTCGGCCATGATGCGCTCGGTGGCGGCGAGGCCGGACATGACGGGCAGGACCACGTCCATGGTGATGACGTCGGGGCGCAGCCGGCGGCACAGGTCGACGGCCGCGGCGCCGTCGACGGCCTCGCCGACGATCTCGAAGCCGGCCGCGGGCGTCAGCGCTTCGCGGAGCAGGTGGCGTACCGTGGCGGAGTCCTCCACGACGAGCACCCGGATCATGCCGGCGCACCGGCCAGGTCGCGGATGTGCCCGAGGAGCTCCTCCTGGTCGAACTCGCTCTTGACGATGTAGGCGGCGGCGCCGGCGTCGAGGCCGCGGCGGCGGTCCTCGGCCGAGCCGCGGGAGCTGACGAGGATCGCGGGCACGTCGCGCAGGTCCGGGTCCGCGCGGGTCCGCTCGACGAAGGTGAACCCGTCGATGCCGGGCATGTCGATGTCGACGAGGAACAGCGCGTAGCGGCGGTGGCGTACGCGCTCCAGGGCCTCCTCGGCGGAGGCGGCGACCTCGACCCGGTACCCGGCCGACTCGAGGATGCTGCGCTCCAGCATGCGGGTGGTCAGGGAGTCGTCGACGACCAGGATCGGGTCGGGCGGGACCGCGTCGGCGAGCGGGACCGCGGCGCCGGTGGGGCGGGTGCCGGCGGCGGCCGCGGCGAGGCCGGCCGGGTCGAGCACGATGCGCGGGTTGCCCTCGGCGTCCATCGACACCCCGCCGACGACCGCGGTGGCCGGGGCGAGGTCGGGCAAGGGACGCACGACGAGGGTGGACGTGCCGAGCAGGCGGTCGGCGCCGGCGGCGATGGTGCGCGCCCCGGCGTCGAGGACGACGGCGACGCCCGAACCCGAACCGCCGGCGCCGGCCGGCGGAGGGCCGGCGGGCAGGACGTCGGCGAGGGGCAGGAACGGCAGGACCCGCCCGTCGTGGGCGAACGCGCCGGCCGCGGCCGCGGCGGCGGCCTCGACGGCGGGCAGCCGCACGCAGGTGCGCACCGCGTCCAGGGGCAGCGCGAGGAGGACGCCGCCGGCCTGCACGACGAGGCCGGACAGCGAGACGAGGGCGAGCGGGACGACGAGCTCCACCTCGGTACCGCGGCCCGGCTCGGTGCGCACCGACACGTCGCCGCCGAGGCGCTCGGCGACGTCACGGACGGCGTCGAGGCCGATGCCGCGGCCGGAGACGCCGGTGACCCGCTCGGAGGTGGAGATGCCGCCCTGCAGCAGCAGCCGCATGAGCTCGCGCACGTCGGCCTCGGCGCCGGCGGGGACGAGGCCGCGCCGCTCGGCCTGGCGGCGTACCGCCTCGAGGTCGAAGCCGCGCCCGTCGTCGCGGCAGCGGAACGCGGCGAAGCGGCCGCGGCGGCGCACGTCGACGCTGACCCGGCCCTGCGCGGGCTTGCCGGCCGCGACCCGCTCGGCCTCGGGCTCCACGCCGTGGCTGACCGCGTTGCGCACGACGTGCAGCAGGGCGTTGCCGGCCTGGGTGAGCACGTGCGGGTCGAGGCGCAGCTCGCCGCCGTTGCCCTCGAACCGCACCGCCTTGCCCTCGGTGCTGGCCACGTCGTAGACGGCGCGGTGCAGGGCGGCCAGAACGGTGGCGGCGGGCACGAGCCGCAGGCGTTCGGCGCGGCCGCGGATGTCGTCGAGCTCCCGTTCGACCTGTTCGACGGTCTCGGTGAGGCGCCGGCCGAGGGCGGTCAGGTCCGCGGCGGCCGGTTCGCCGGTGGCGCCGCGCAGGCGCTCGGCGAGGCGTTCGACGCCGGCGGCCTGCCCGCGCAGCAGCGCGAAGCGGGCGTGGGCCTCGTTGACGGCCTCGAGCAGGTCGTCGACGTCGGAGCCGCGCTCCGGTTCGGGCCCGGGTTCGGGCTGTACGGCCGGCTCGGCGGACGACTGCAGCGCGGCGACGAGGGCGGTCATCGCGTCGGTGCGGCGCAGCAGGTCGGCGACGACGGGCGGGGGGACGGGCTCGGCGCCGTCGCGGTACGGCACGAGCATCTCCTCGAGCGCGTGCGCGGCATCGGCGAGGCCGGCCTGGCGTACCACCCGGGCGGCGCCCTTGAGGGTGTGCGCGTGGCGCAGCAGCCGGGCGACGGCCTCGCCGACCTCGCCGGTCTGCAGGTCCAGCACGCCCTGGCCGAGCTGCTCGACGAGCTCCCGGGCCTCGATGCGGAAGTACCGCAGCGGGTCCTTGTCGCTCATGACCCGCTGTCCGCGCTCACCAGTCGCAGCAGCGACGAGGACAGGCCGGTGAGGTGGGCGGCGGTCTGGCGGGTCTGCACCGCGCTGGACTCGCTCTCCTGCGTCACCCGCGCGGTGTCGGTGACCGCCACGTTGACCTGCTCGACCGCGGTCGTCTGCTGCTTCGTCGACAGCTCGATCTCGCGGGCCGACTCGGTGGTGCTGGCGACGAGGTCGGCGATCTGCTGGAACGAGGCGGTGACGGCGTTGAACTGCCGGGTGCCGGCGTCGACGGCCTTGGCGCCGGTCTCGGTGGCCATGACGGTGGTGTTCACGGCGCCGCGCACGTCCTCGATGAGGGCCCGGATCTCCTTGGCCGAGCCGGCGGTGCGGTCGGCGAGCTTGCGGATCTCGTCGGCGACGACGGCGAAGCGGCGGCCCCACTCGCCGGCGCCGGAGGCCTCGATGGTGGCGTTGATGGCCAGGATGTTGGTCTGCTCGGCGAGCTCGGAGACGAGGTCGACGACGCCGCCGATCTGCTGCGAGCGCTGCCCGAGCTCCAGCATGTGCTGCACGATGAGGTCGACCTGGCGGCGGATCGCGGCGATCGACGCGCGCGCCTCCTCGATGGTGGAGTCGCCGGACCCGGCGGCGGACGCGGTCTCCTCGGCGATCTTCGCGACCCGCTGGGCGCCCTCGGCGATCTGCCGGGACGTGATGAGCAGTTCCTCGATCGTCGTGGTGATCTCGTTCATCGCGGTCGCCTGCTCCCGAGCGCCGGTGGCCTGCTGCCCGGCGGACGCCTCGAGCTGGGCCGAGGAGCTGCGGATGTGCCCGACGGTACCGGCGACCTGGCGGGCCAGGGCCCGGCTGAGCCTCAGCCCGGTGACGACCTTGAAGCCGATGCCGAGCAGGGACATGCCGACGACGAGGCCGATCGCGACGGCGGCGAGGGTCGAGGCGGAGCCCTGCTCGTCGCGCAGGTCCCGCTCCAGCAGCGTGGTGAGGGCGCCGATCTCGCGGTCCAGGGCGTCGCGCAGCGGCGCGACGCTGTTCTCGAACGTGGTGCTGACCGCGTTCAGGTCGGCCCCGGGCCGCTGCCGGTCGTCGAAGATCGCCTGCAGCGCCTCCTGGTGGCGCTGCTCGCCGGCGACGGCCCGGTCGAGCAGGTCGCGCTCCGCGGCGGTGCGGAGGGTGGCGCGCACGCGGCCGGCGGCGTCGGCGAACTCCTGCCGGGCGGCGGCCGTGAGCCGGGTGTAGTTCTGGTCCCCGGTGAGCAGGAACGCCCGCCCGGCGCTGCTCTTGGCCTCGACCGCGACCCGCAGCTGCGCAACGGCGACGAGCCCGTTGACGCCGACGTCGATGACGTCGTCCTTGCGGCTCTTCACCCACGTCAGCGCGATGACGCTCACCACGCCGGTCAGGACGGTGAGCACCGCCGCCATGGTGAAGCTGATGACGAGGCGCCGCCCGAACGTCCACTGCCGTGCCATGTTCAACGCTCCTCACCCGCGGCCGGCCCCGCCGCGGCCTGGACGGCGGCCCGCACGGCCGGCACGTCGACGATGGGGCGGGCGCCGTCGGGCAGCGGGACGATGCCGCGCAGGCAGCCGTGCGGGCCGTGGCCGGCGGGCTCCTCGACGAGCCCGTCGCGGGGCACTCGCAGGTGGCCGTCGAGGGCCTCGAAGGCCAGGGCGACCGGCGGGTTGCCGGCGGCCAGGACGAGCCACCGGGCGACGGTTCCCGATGCCGATGATCCGGCGGCGGTACCGCGGGTGCCGAGCACGGCGGCCAGGTCGTACACGGGCACGATCGCCCCGCGGAAGCCCGCGACCCCCAGCAGCGCCGGGAGCGGGCCGGGCAGGCGGGTCACCGGCCGGTCCGGGAACAGCCCGGCCGCCTGCGGCAGGCGCAGCGCGTACCGGACGCCGCCGGCCCGGATGGCGAGCAGGTCGTCGTGGCCGGCGACCTCGGCCCGGGGCGGGTCGGCGAAGGAGCGGTCGAAGTCGGTGCGCAGCGCGGCGAGGCGCGCCTGCAGGTCGACGCCGGCCCACGGCGCCGCGACGGCGGTCATGACACGGCCGCCAGCTCGGCCCGGCACAGCGCGATGAGGGCGGTGCGCCCGAACCCGCCGCCGAACAGCGCGATCCGCTCGTCGCTTTCGTGCCGCAGCAGCTGTACCGCCCGGTCGAGGTCGGCCTCGGCGGCGCGCCGGTCGCCGAGGCGCCGGGCGAGCAGCCCGAGCCGCAGCCGTGGCATCGCGAACCCGGGGTCGAGCTGCGCGGCGATGCGGTGGTGCTGCTGGGCGGCGGCGTGGTTCTCGTCGCCCTCGCAGCAGTCGGCGAGCAGCTGGTGGGCGTCGGGGGACAGCGCGTCGCGTTCGAGCAGCTGCCGGCACAGCTGCGCCGCCCGCCCGGTGTCGCCGAGGTGGGCCAGGACGCAGCCGCGCACGAGCCAGGTGTCGGGCCGGTCGGCCTCGGCCCCGGCGATCGCGTCGAGCACCTGCAGGGCCTCGCCGAAGCGCTCCTCCTGCACCAGCCGCAGCGCCCGCTCCCGGGGCCGCGGCCGGGTCACCGGCTTCTCGGTGGCCAGCCGCGGCGGCGGCTCGGCCGCGACCCGGACCGGCCCGGCTTCGCGCCGGTAGTAGAACGTCTCGTGCGAGTGGTGCACGCTGAGCCCCGCGGGCCGGCTGCCGAGGGTGTCGGTGTGCCCGAGGAACAGGAACCCGCCGGGCACGAGCGCCCGCGTGACCCGGTCGACGACGGCCCGGGCGGTGTCCGGGGTCAGGTACATGAGCAGGTTGCGGCAGAACACGACGTCGTACGTCGCCGGCGCGAACAGCACCGGATCGTCCCTGGCCACGTTGTGCTCGACGAACCGGACCCGCCCGCGCAGCTTCGGGTCGATCTCGACGCCGTCGCCGGCCGGCCGGAACCACCGCTGCCGGGCCGCCTCGGGCGTCTCGCGCAGCGACCACAGCGAGTACCGCCCGGCCATCGCCTTTCGCAGCGCCCCCCGGTTGACGTCGAGCCCGACGATCGCGGTGTCGCACGCCTCGGGCACCCGCTGGGCCGCGACCATGGCGAGGGAGTACGCCTCCTCGCCGGTGGAGCACCCCACGGACAGCATCTCGATGCGCTCCCCGGCGCCGCGCCGCCGGACCCGCTCGGGCAGCGCGACGTCGGCGAGCACGCGGAACTGCTCGACGTTGCGGAAGAAGTACGTTTCGTTGACGGTGAGGGCCTCGGCGAGCGCGGACAGCTCGGCGGTCCACGCGGTGGCGAGCCGGTCGAGGTACCCGCGGTCGGTGAGCCCGTGCTGGGTGGCGCGCTGCTGGAGGATCTCGGCGAGCAGCGAGTCCTTCTTGTCGTCGAACGCCATGCCGAGCCGCTCGGCCAGCAGCCGCCGCAGCCGCTCGACCCCGCCCCCGTCACGCCCCCGCACGGAACCGACCCACTTCCGCGCCGCCCGCCGTGCCCGACCCCGCAGCGTCCGGGCCGGCAACGGCCGAACCGGAGAGGCCCGTTCCGTCCGGAGCCACTCCGGCCGCACTCCCGAAAAGTCCGGCGCAGGCGCCAGACTTTTCGGACATGTGCGCATATTTCGCGCCGTGCGGCATCTGCATGGTTTGCCCGGGCGGGCGCTGGGGAAAGGCGAGGTCACCATCGGAACGGAGGAACAGCAGAGGGCGGCCCTCCAGGACGCCGACCGCGGCAACCAGGGCGCCCGGCGCCGCCGCCACCGCCGAGTCGGGCGGCGCGAGGGGGCGCACGCCGACCACGTCGCCGGCGGCGAAGGCGACCGTCCCGCGCGGGGTCGAGGCCGTGATGAAGCGCGTCGGCGCGGCGCCCGGGTCGCCGAGCAGCCGGGCGGTGTCCACGACCGGGACGGCCTCGCCGCGGATCACCGCGACGCCGAGCACCGCCCCGCCGCCGTCGCCCGCGGCGACCGGCTCCACGGGCAGCGGCCGCACGGTCTCCACGATGTCGGCGACCGGCAACGCGCACAGCAGTCGTCCCACGCCGAAGATGAGCTGATCCTGCATCCGCGTCACCCCGCCCCGCCTGAAGATCACCCGCGCAACAGGATATGCCGCCAAACGCGGCAAATGATCGTTTTGCGGCTACCGCAGGGGTCCGGTTTCGGGCGCCGCTGCCGCCGGTCGATGCACGCGGGCCGCGCGCAGCGCGACCAGCTGCACGGCGAGGGTGGCGCCGAGCGCGACGGCGAACGCCGGGTACGTCCCCAGCCGCGCCACCAGCACCGCCACCAGCAGGCAGAAGACCGCGAACCCGACGAGGCCGCCCGGTACCCCGCGCAGCATCCGCACCGCGCCCTCGGGGCCGTCGTGGGCGAGCGCGAACGCGGCCACGACGCTCGTGGCGATCGGGAACGGCGCGAGCACCCCGGTCGCGGCCGGCCCGATCGCCGACGCCGCACCGGTGACGGTGAGCACCAGGGCGCCGGTCGCGACGGCCCGGCCCGGCAGGTCCCACCACGGCGGCCGGGCCGCACCGGACGGGACCCGCGCGGGATCGGCGCGGGGCAGGCCGCGCGCGGCGAGCCACGCCGCGACGAGGACCAGCGGCGCCGCCACCAGCGGGGGCACGGTGACGCGGGCCAGGGCGACGTCGGCGGCCAGGCACGCCGCCCACGACACGGCCAGGGCGGCGGGCCAGCGCAGCCGCCGGGCGGCGTGGCCGAAGACGACGACGAACAGGGCGAGGGAGACCAGGCCGAGCAGCGCCGACCCGGCGGCCCGCGAACCGAACGCCGGGCCGTGCTCGAGGCACGTGATGAGCAGGATCGGGCCCGCGACGATCGGCAGCGCGACGAGGACCCCGGCGACCGGCGGGCCCCAGCGGCGGCCCGCGAGGGACGAGCCGGCGACGAGCAGCGGCGCGAGGAGCAGCTTCAACAGGAGGGCCACTTACGGGAAGCGTACGGGCCGCCGGGGTACCGGATAAGGTCGGGTCCGTGGAGACGAAGAGCCGGCCGGCGGTGCGGGTCGTGTGCCTCGACGCGGCGGGACGGGTCCTGCTGCTGCACTGGCGGGATCCGGCCGACGGCTCGACGCTGTGGGAGCCGCCCGGCGGCGGGATCGACCCCGGCGAGACGCCGCTGGAGGCCGCGCGCCGCGAGCTCGGCGAGGAGACCGGGCTCGACCCGGCGGCGATCGTGGCCGGGCGGCGCGTCGACGTGGAGCGCGACGTGCGGTGGAACGGCGCGCGGTACGTCGGGCCCGAGCCCTTCTTCCTGGCCCGCTTCGCCGCCGAGCGGCCCGCCCTGACCCGGGCCGGCCTGCTCCCCGACGAGCAGCAGAACCTCGACGGGCACCGCTGGTTCGACCCGGCCGGCCTCGCCGCGCTGCCCGACCGCCTCGAGCCGCCGGAGCTGGCGTCCGTCATAGCCGCGCTGACCGCCCCCGACGGCCCCGGCCCCTGGTCGGCCTAGTCCGTCCGCGGCGAGCGGATCAGCAGGTTCGCCACGACCTCCTCGGGCCCCGCGGCGGCGTACAGGTGCGGCCCGTCCGCGCGGAACGTCACGTGCTCCCCCGCCCGCGCCACCAGCGGCGCCTCCGACGGCCCGGCCCGCAGCACCCCCTGGTGCACGGTGATGTGCTCGGTCACCCCGGGCGCGTGCGGAGGCGAGTGCTGGACGACCCCGGGCCGTACCCGCATCCAGAACAGCTCGAACGTCGCCCCCGGCTCGGTGAGGACCTCGAGCAGCGTCGCCGTGACCGCCGCCCCGCGCACGTCCGCGGCGGCCCCCGGCGGATCCCCGGGGGCAAGGACCAGAGCCGTCAGCGGTACCCCCAGTGCCCCCGCCACCGCGTACAACGTCTCGAGGGTGGGGTTGCGGGTCCCGTGCTCCAGCCCGGACAGCGTCGCCTTCCCGATGCCGGCCGCGCGGGCGAGGGCCGACAGCGACACCCCGCGCGACTCGCGCAGCCGCCGCAGCCGCTCCCCGACCGTCGCCGGCTCGCCCGCGCTTGTCCCGGCACCGTCCACCCGGCTATTGTGGCGTTCCGTTTACGGAACGATCGACGAGAGGCGCTCATGCGGTACCGCGGCATGCTCCCCCCGATCCTCGCCGGGCTCGTCAGCGCGATCGTCGGCTACGCCAGCTCCTTCACCGTCGTGCTCGCCGGCCTGCGCGCCGTCGGCGCCACCCCCGCCCAGGCCGCCTCCGGCCTGCTCGCCCTGTGCCTCGCCATCGCGGCCACGGCGATCGGCCTCGGCCTGCGGTACCGGATGCCGATCTCGATCGCGTGGTCGACCCCGGGCGCGGCGCTGCTGGTCGCCACCGGCCACGTGCCGGGCGGCTTCCCGGCGGCCGCCGGCGCATTCCTGGTCGCCGCCGCGCTCATGGTCGCCGCCGGCCTGATCCCCGGCCTCGCCCGCGCGATCGCCGCCATCCCGCGACCGATCGCCGGCGCCATGCTGGCCGGGGTGATCCTGAGCCTGTGCACCGCCCCGGTACGCGCGATGATCGACCTGCCGCTCCTGGCCACCCCCGTCGTCCTCGCGTGGGCGGTGCTGTTCCGCTTCGCCCGCCAGTGGGCCGTCCCCGGCGCGCTGCTCGCCGCCGTCGCCGCCATCGCCGTGCACGGCCCCGGCGGCGGCCTGTCCGGCGCCGCGCTGCGCCCCGCCGCCGCGCTGACCGCGCCGACCCTGAACCTGTCGGTGGTGGTGAGCATCGCGGTGCCGCTGTTCCTGGTCACCATGGCCGCGCAGAACGTGCCCGGGATGGCGGTCATGGCGACGTACGGCTACCAGCCGCCCCTGCGCCCCCTTCTCGTCGCCACCGGCGTGGCCAGCGCCGTCGCCGCCCCGTTCGGCGGCCACGCGGTCAACCTGGCCGCGATCACCGCCGCCCTGACCGCCGGCCCCGACACCCACCCCGACCCGCGCCGCCGCTGGGTCGCCACCGTGGCCCTCGGCGCCGGCCAGCTGACCCTCGGCCTCGGCGCGTCCCTGGCGATGGCCCTGGTCCTGCTCTCCCCGCCGCTGCTCGTCGTCGCGGTCGCCGGCCTCGCCCTGCTGCCGGCCCTCGGCTCGTCCCTGGCGTCCGCGGTCACCGAGCCGGAGGGCCGCGAGGCGGCCGTCGTGACGTTCGTGGTCACCGCCTCCGGCACCACGATCCTCGGCATCGGCTCCGCGTTCTGGGGCCTCGTCGCCGGCGGCCTGACCGCCCTGCTCCTGCACCGCCGCCGCCCGCCCACTACCGCCGTGGAGCCCACGCCTGCCGCCGCGTCGGTCACACCGCCGGCCGCCGCATCCACTTCCGCCACCGCCTCCACCACCGGGCCGACCGCGACCCCGCCGGCCACCACGCCGAACGACAACGACGAGACCGAGGCCGCGGCGGCGCGGTCGTAAATGGGTCGCGCGAGAGGGGCGGTCCGCGCGACGCTGCAACCACAATGGGGATGCTCGATCTCATGGCGGCCCGGGTCGCCGGCGGCGCGACGGTGCAGTTCCGCCCGACCGGCAACTCGATGACGCCGCTCATCCGCAGCCGCGCCCTGGTCACCGTCGCCCCCGCCGACCCGGCCGCGGTCGAGCCCGGCGACATCGTCCTGGCCCGGGTCGCCGGCACCGTGTACGTCCACCTCGTCTCCGCCGTCGACCACGCCAACCGCCGCGTGCAGATCAGCAACAACCGCGGCCACGTCAACGGGTGGACCGGCCACGCCCGCGTCTACGGGCTGTGCACGGCGGTCGACGGGGTGCCCCGCCCGCGTACCGCCGGCAAGACCCGCTAGCCGATCCGGCGCATTGGTGGCGCAGGCGGCCCGGCGTACGGTGGAAAAATCCGGAAATGACCGCCGAAACCCCTGGGGGCGGGCATGGACCACGAGACCTTCATCGGCATCGTCGCGCGGCACGGCGGGCTCGACCCGCGCCAGGCGCAGCGCAGCGCGGACGCCGTCCTGGAGACCCTCGCGATGCGGATCGGGCGGGGGCACGCCGAGGAGCTGCGCGACAGCGTGCCGGCCGAGCTGGCGCCGGCGCTCGAGCGCGGCGTCGTGCTCGGGCGGGGGCGCGCGCACCGCATGAGCGTCGAGGCGTTCCTCGACGAGATCGCGCAGCGCGAGGACGACGCCACCCGCGAGGAGGCGGCGGCGCGGGCCCGGGCCGTGTTCGCGGCGCTGCGCGCGGCCGGCGGCGACGAGGCGTTCCGCGCCACGGCGGAGCAGCTGCCCAAGGACTACGCGCCGCTGCTGGACGCCGCGCCGGACGGGCCGGTGCTCGGGGGCGGGCCCGCGCCGGGCGGGACGGTCCCGGCGCCGAGAGCGGCGCAGCCGGCCGCGGCGGGCGGCGCGGCGCCGGGGCCGCTGGAGCCGCCGCGGGAGTACGCGGGGCCGCTGACCGCCGGCGAGTTCGCGGGGCTCGTCGCCGAGCGGGCGCACCTGGAGCGGGACCGGGCCGCCGTCGCCACCGAGGCGGTCCTGGAGGCGCTCGCCCTGCGGATGCCGGAGGCCCGGATCGAGGAGCTGCGCGCGTACGTGCCGCCGCCCCTGCACCCGCCGCTGCTGCGCGGCGTCGAGCGCGGGCGGGGCGGGACGGCCCGCACCGACCTCGCCGACCTGCTCGACGAGGTCGCGGTGCGGGAGGGGCCGGAGGCGACCGGCGACGACGCCGCCGCGCACACCCGGGCGGTCCTGTCGGTGCTGCGCGACGTCACCGCCCCGGACGAGTTCCGCGACTGCGTGGCGGAGCTGCCGGCCGGCTACGAGCCGGTCGTGCCCCGGCTGACCGCGCCGGGGCCGCGGATCAGGTGAGCGAGGAAGGCAGAGGAAGGCATCGGCCGGCCGGCGGCGACCCGATCGCGCCCCGGCCGCGGCCGCAGGTCAGGAGCGTGAGGGGCGCATCGGGTGGGCGCCGTCGACCGGGTCGGCCGACACCCGCCAGTTGCCCCACCACTCGTCGTCGGGCAGCTCGCCGCAGGCACGGACGAAGGCGTCGAGCAGGTCCAGGTCCGCGCCGGCGGCGCGCAGGTCGCCGGCCTTCACGAGCTCCTCGAGCTCGCGGCGGCGGGCGCTCATCACCATGCCGACCAGGTCGCGGCCCTCGGGGGTGAGGCCGAGCCAGATGGAGCGGCGGTCGCGGTAGCGGTGGAAGCGCCGCACGAGCTCCTTGCGCACGAGGCGGTCGCACATGCGGGTCAGCGTGGACGGCGCCACGCCGAGCTCCTTGGCCAGCACCGCGCTGCGCTGCGGACCGCCGCCGGCCAGCATCACCAGCGTGCGGTACTGCGCCAGCGTCACGTCGGCGCCGAGCGTCGCCAGGTTGCGCGCGGCGAGCGCGACCATGCTGCGGCTCACGGCAAGCAGCGCCTCGACGAGCGGCTCGGTTGTCATCCGGAAATCGTTGCACGGCGTGCGGCCGGCGGGCACCCGTCACTCTGGTCCCGTCGCGGCGGCTTGCGTTACGGTATCCCGGTACCATTGCACAGATGCAAATAATGGGGAGCCAATGAGCCTCGGCCTGGCCCACATCCTGCTGGTGGAGGACGATGCCGGCGATGTTGCCTACACGATTGACGAGTTCCGCGAGCACCGGCTGCGCAACCCGCTGACGGTCATCGGCGACGGCCTCGAGGCGATCGACTTCCTGGAGCGCCGCGGCGCCTACGCCGACGCGCCCACGCCGGACATCCTGCTGCTCGACCTCAACCTGCCCGGCGTGGACGGCCGGGTCGTGCTCGACCGGGTCCTGGGCAACCGGCGGCTGGCCGACCTGACGGTGGTCGTGCTGACCAGCTCGCCGCTGGAGGAGCAGATGCTGCGCGACTTCGGCGTGCCCAGCGAGTTCTACTTCCGCAAGCCCGTCGACTTCGCGCAGCTGGCCGGGCTGATCCGCGGCGTCGACCAGTTCAGCATCGTCGTCGACCGCCTCACCGACTGACGATGGTCAGGTCCGGATCAGGTTGCGGTAGTCGGTGTCGGTGAGCATCTGCGACGTCAGGGCGCCGTCGGCCCGCGGCACCTCCATCGGCCGCCCCTCCTGCGTGAAGCGCACCGCCACGACATCGGCCCGGGCGGCGAGCGTGCAGACGATCTGGCCGTACGCGAGGATCTCGTCGTTGCGGATCGAGCTGTCGCCGGCGAGCCCGACGATCGCGGTGCCGTTGTGCAGCTGTACCCCGGTGATGAACGCGGTCCCGACCAGCGCGCTGTCCAGCCCGCGGTCGCGCTCCTCGGGCGTCGGCCCGGCGGCGAGCTCGGCGAGCTGGCGCTCCGGCGAGGGCACGGCGTCCACCCGGCGGTCGACGGCGACAAGCTGGTTGCCCTGCACGAGGTACAGCCGCTCGATCGCGGTCCCGGGCGAGACGGGGGCCATCGGGCCCTCGTAGGAGCCGATCGTCACCGACGGCTCGATCGGGCGGGGCTCCGGGTCGGTCTGCACGCCGCAGCCGGCCGCGAGCAGCGCGACCACGGCGAACGGGGCGAGCCGCCTCACCGTACGCCCGGCAGCTCGATGCGGAAGCGCGCCCCGCCGCCCGGCCGGTCCAGCACCAGCACCCGGCCCCCGTGCGCGGCGACGTGCTGGGCGACGAGCGACAGGCCGAGCCCGGTGCCGGCGTCGTTGCCGCGGGCGCCGGAGGAGCGGCCGCGGACGAACCGGTCGAAGATCACGTCGCGGTCCCCGGGCGCGACGCCGGGGCCCTCGTCGTCGACCTCGATGACGCCGTCGGGCCCGTCGGAGCGCACCCGCACCGCGATCGGCCCCCCGCCGTGGGTGACGGCGTTGTCGATCAGGTTGACGAGCACCTGCTCGAGGCGGCGCCGGTCGACGGTCCACCGGGTCTCCGCGGGGCAGTCGACGATGTCTGGCGGCAGGTTGCGCCGCTGCACCGCGCGGCGGGCGAGATCGCCGACGTCGACGGGGGCGAGCTGGGCCGGCAGGTCGCCGCGGGAGAGCTCGAGCAGGTCGTCGACGAGCGACTGGAACCGGGCCAGCTCCGCCACGACGAGCCCGGCCGCGGTCGCGGTGCGCTCGTCGAGGGCGTCGCGGCGCCGCTCCAGGACGCTGGCGGAGGCGGCCAGGGTCTGCAGGGGCGAGCGCAGCTCGTGGCTGACGTCGGCGGCGAAGCGGCGGTCCCGCTCGATGCGCCGGGACAGCTGGTCGACCATCTCGTTGAACGACGTCGACAGCCGGGCCAGGTCGGGGTCGGTGGCCGGGTCGAGGCGGGCGCTGAGGTCGCCGGCGGTGATGCCCTGCGCGGCGTCGGCGACGGAGCGCAGGGGGCGCAGGACGTAGCGGGTGGCGTACCAGCCGACGCCCGCCCCGGCCGCGGCGACCACGGCGGCGGCGAGGGCGAGCAGCCAGCCGAGGGTGCGCAGGGACTGGTCGAGCTCGCCGAGGTAGTCGATGACGTACAGCGCGCTCGCCGGGGTCAGCAGCAGCCCCACGACGACGGCCGGCGAGCCGTCGACCGCCACGCGCTGGATGCCCTGCCCGGTGTCGCTCACGAGGCGTTGCAGGCTCTGCGGTACCGCATCCGACGCCCCGGTGTCGGCGTTGCGCGAGTACCACTGGCCGAGGTGGAACACGAGCACCCGCCGGTTGCCGCCGGTGTCGAGGGAGCGCAGCATCCCGGCGATGTCGGGGTGCTCGGCGCTCAGCCCGGCGGAGACGACCCGCGCGTCGAACGTCGCCGAGCGCACCGCCGAACGCTCCCGCCCGGCGATGAGATAGGTGCGGGTCACCTCGTAGGACACCAGGGCCATCGACGCCGACAGCGTCAGCGCACCCGCAGCGAACCCGGCGACCACCCGGGTGCGCAGCCCCGCCCTCCAGCGCATCATTTCTGCAGCTTGTACCCCATGCCGCGCACGGTCACGAGGTACCGCGGCTGCTTGGAGTCCTGCTCGATCTTCTGCCGCAGCCGCCCGACGTGGACGTCGACGAGCCGTTCGTCGCCGATCTCGTACTCCCACACCCGCTGCAGCAGCTGCTGGCGGCTGAGCACCTGCCCCGGGTGCTCGGCCAGCTCACACAGCAGCCGGAACTCGGTGCGGGTCACGGCCACGGGCTCGCCGCCGATGCGCACCTCGCCCGCGTCCGGCAGGATCTCCATGTCGCCGAACACCATGCTGGTCAGCGCCTGTACGGTGCGCCCGCGCCGGCGCAGGGCCCGCAGCCGCGCCGAGAGCTCCTTGACCGCGACCGGCTTGACCAGGTAGTCGTCGGCGCCGGCCTCGAGCGCGGCGACGATGTCGTGGGTGTCGTCGCGGGCGCTGATGACCACGATCGGCACGTCGTCGCCGCGGCGCAGCTGCCGGATGCACTCGAACCCGTCGACGCCCGGCAGCATGAGGTCCACCAGTACCGTGTCGGCGGGCTGGTCCCGCTGCGCGAGGAGCCCCTCCTCCGCGCTCGCCGCGCCCCGCACCGCGTAGCCCTCGTCCTCCAGCGCGAGGGCCAGCGAGAGGCGGATCCGGTCGTCGTCCTCGATCACCAGCACGCCTGCCATAGGACGCATCATGCCGCCCGCCGGGGTCCGGCAACCACCCGGCCGGCCCCTCCGGCCGGAAGTCATACAACCGTCACACTTCCGGGCACCTGTCGCCACATCGGCGCCGAACCCTAGCGATAAGGCGCCAGGAACGCTCCGCGTCCGCGCCGCGGCGACGGGAGAACCACCATGCACGGGGGGACGGCCGGCCCGACGGCCGCGACGATCGAGATCGTGATCACAGAGGAGCTCGACGCCTCCTCGGTACCGCGCTTCTCCGCCCTGCTGCACGAGGCCGCCTCGCTGCAGCCCTCGGTCCTCGTGGTCGACCTGGCGCAGTGCCCGTTCGTGGACGCGGCGGCGATCGGGATGCTCCTGGACGTGCACCGCCGCATGTGGTCCGCGGGCGGCCGCCTGAGCCTGCGCTCGCCGGGCCCGCGCATCGCCCGCACGCTGCGCCTGGCCCGCGTGGAGCACGTCCTGCACGTGCAGTGACGCGCCGTTCGTCCCTTCCCACTTCCCCTGCGCGTTACTGACGCGTAACAATCGGCGGCATGGTTGATGCATCGACCGTGCAGAAAGTCTGCCTGCGGGGCCGCGACGCCGACCTGGCCGCGCTCGCCGCCGTGCTCGCCGAGGCCGCGGCGGGGCGCGGAGCCGCCCTCGTCGTGAGCGGCCCCGCCGGCATCGGCAAGACCGCCCTGCTGGCGGCCGCCTCGTCCGGATGCTCCGGCGATCGCGAGGCGGGCGACGGCATCACGGTGCTTGCGGTCACCGGCTGCCCGGCCGAGTCGGCGCTGCCGTTCGCCGGGCTGCACCGCCTGCTCGCCTCGGCCCCGGACAACCGGCGCGTGCCCTATCCGGCCGCCATCCACCGGCCCCTCGCCGGGCCGGAGCGCGGCGCCGGGCCAGAGCGCGGCGCGGGGCCAGAGCGCGGCGCGGGGGCGGAGCGCGGCGCGGGGCCGGAGCGCGGCGCGGGGCCGGACGGGGCGCCCGGCGGCCGGCTCGCGGCCGGGCTCGCGGTGCTCGGGGCGCTGCGGGCGACCGCCGCCGTCGGCCCCGTCGCCTGCCTCGTCGACGACGCGCACGCGCTCGACCGGGCCTCCCTCGACGCCCTCGCCCTGGCCGCGCGGCGGCTCGGCGGGGAGCCGATCGCGGTGCTGTTCGCCCTGCGGGACGGGCCCGGCTGCGCCCCGGCCGAGGCGGCCCTCGCCGGGCTCCCGCGCCGCCGGCTCGCGCCCCTGGACCTGCGGGCGAGCCGGGACGTGCTCGCCGACGCCGTACCGGACCTGGCCGGCGACGTCGCCGGGGTCCTCGCCGGCCTGGCCGCCGGCAGCCCGCGCGCCCTGATCGAGCTCGCCGGTGCCCTTGACGGCGACCAGCGCCGCGGCGACGCGGCCCCGCCGGCCGCGCCGCCGCGGGACGGGCCGCTGCGCCGGGAGTACCGGGCGATCCTGCGCACCCTGCCGGCCCCGGCCCGTTCGGCCCTCGTCCTCGCCGCCGCCGAGGCCCTGACCGCCGGGCCGGGCGCCCCGGCCGGCTGCCGCGCCGCGCTGCTGCTGGCCGCCGGACACCCGCCGGCCGACCTCGGCCCGGCCGAACGCGCCGAGCTCATCCACGTCGAGGACGGCTGGGTCCGGTTCGGGCCGCCGCTGCTCGCCCACGTCGTGTACGCCGAGGCCACCCTGGCCGAGCGCCACGCCGCCCACCGCCGGCTGGCCGCCCTGGGCGGCGCCGGCGCGGCGCTGCACCTGGCCGCCGTCGCCGACGGGTTCGACGACGGGCTGGCCGACCGGCTCGCCGCCGCGGCCGGCGGCGCACCGCCCGGCCCGGCCGCCGAGGCGCTGCGGCGGGCCGCCGCGCTGACCACCGCGCCCGCCCGGGCCGCCGAGCGGACGCTGGAGGCCGCGCGGCTGGCGTGGCGCGGGGGCGAGCCGCATCGGGCCCGGCTGCTGTTGCGGGGGGTGTTCACCGCGGCGGTACCGCCACCGCTGCACGCCGAACGCGAACTGCTGCTCGGGGAGATCGAGCTGCGTACCGGCGCCTCGGCCGACGCGCGGCACACGCTGCTGGCGGCGGCCGCGGGGCTGACCGGGCGGCGGGCGCTGCGGGCGTTCGAGCTCGCCGGCGAGGCGGTGTGCGCGGCCGGGCGGCACGACCTCTTCCCCGAGGTCGCCGCCCGGGCGCTGCGGCTGCACCCCGCGGGCCCGGCCGAGGAGATGGCGCTCGCGCGCTTCGAAGGGCTGGCCGCCGGGTTCGGAGGGCGGCCGGAGCGGGCGGGGCCGGCGCTGCGCCGGGTGCTGGAGCTGGCCGGGGCCGTCGACGAGCCGGCGGCGCTCGTGCGGGCGGCGTGGGCCGGGATCATCGCCGGGCAGGACGAGGTCGCGCACCGGCTCGCGGCGCGGGCGGCCCGGCTCGCGCGCGGGGTCGGGGACCGGGCCGTCGAGACGCTCGCGCTGGAGGTCGCCGCCACCGCCGCACTGGCGCTCGGGGACCTCGACCTCGCCGGGGCCGGTGCCGCCGAGGGGCTGCGGCTCGCGGCCGCCACCGCGCAGGACGCCGTCGCCGACAACTGCTGCGGGCTGCTCGCCGTCATCGCCGGGATGCTCGGCGACGCCGGCGGCTGCCGGGGGTGGATCCGGCGGTGCCGGGCGCGGGCCGGAGCCGACATCGACAGCCAGGCCCGCGCGATGTGCGTGTGGGCGGCGAGCCTCGTCGACGTCGCCGAGGGGCGGCACGCCGACGCGGCCGGGCGGCTGTGGGGCGTCATGCGGACCGCGGTGGGACGGGGGCATCTGGGGGTACAGGTGCCGGCAATTCCCACGCTCGTGGAGTGCGTCGTGCGGTGCGGTGATGCCGGGCCCGCGCGGACGGTCCTGCAGGCCTACGACCGGTGGGCGCTCAGCACCGCCAACCCGACCTGGCTGGCGCTGTCCGAACGCTGCCACGGCCTGCTCGCCGCCGGCGACGACGAGGCCGACGCGCACTTCCGGGAGGCGCTGCGGCTGCACCTGGCCGGGGACTCGGCGTTCGCCCGGGCCCGCACGGCGCTGCTGTACGGCGAGGAGCTGCGCCGCCGTCGCCGCCCCGCCGCGGCGCGGGAGCACCTGCGGGGCGCCCTGGCGACGTTCGAGCAGTTCGGGGCCGTGCCGTGGGCGCAGCGGGCGGCCGCCGAGCTGCGCGCCGCCGGCGACCACGCGCCCGGCGCCGAACCGGACGGGCGGGCCGGGCTGACCGCCCAGCAGGACCGCATCGCGCGGCTCGTCGCCGGCGGGGCCACCAACCGCGAGGTCGCCGCCGCGCTGTTCGTCAGCCCGCGGACCGTCGATCACCACCTGCGCAACATCTTCGTGCGCCTCGGGGTGCGCTCCCGCACGGAGCTGGCCCGCGTCATGTCCTGACGCGCGGCGACGCCGGCGGGCGCACCGGCGATTTCGCCGATGCGCGACCGGGACCATGATCGGCACGCTTCGATGCACGGCTTCCGCCGAGCCGTTCCCCCGAGATCGAGGAGGTCCCATGCGCCGGGTTCTCGCACTCCTGCTGGCCTGCGCGGCGCTGGTCTTCGCCGCCCCGGCCGCCCAGGTCAACGCCGCCACGACGTACCTCACCGACACCCTCGTCCTGGCCGAGGTCCGCGCGTTCGTGTCCGGCTGATCACGCTGTTCGCAACGTCCCCGGCGGGTACTGTCCGCCGGGGACGTTGCAGCGTGGGAAGGACGGCCGTGAGCGGTGGCTTCTCCTCGCGCCGGCACCGCAGCGAAGCGGAGGTGTCGGCGTGAGCGGACGGCAGGAGTCGGTCAGCCTGGGACTCGTGGTCGGGGCGCTCGGCGTCGTGTTCGGCGACATCGGCACCAGCCCCATCTACACGCTGCAGACCGTCTTCAACCCCGAGGACCCGCACCCGGTCCCGGTCAACGCCAACAACGTGTACGGCGTCGTCTCCCTCGTCTTCTGGTCCGTGATGATCATCGTCACGGTGACGTACGTGCTCCTGGCGATGCGGGCCGACAACGACGGCGAGGGCGGCATCATGGCCCTCATCACCCTGCTGCGCCGCTGGGGCGGCCAGGGCGGCGGCCGCGTCGCGGCGGTCCTGGCCGGCCTGGGCATCTTCGGCGCCGCCCTGTTCTTCGGCGACAGCATGATCACCCCGGCGATCTCGGTCCTGTCCGCCGTCGAGGGCCTCAAGCTCGTCCAGCCGTCCTTCGCCGAGCTCGTCGTGCCCATCACCGCGGTCATCATCATCGCGCTGTTCCTCGTCCAGCGCCGCGGCACCGCCGCCGTCGGCCGCGTCTTCGGCCCCGTGATGATCCTGTGGTTCGCCACCATCGGCGCGTGCGGCGCCGTCGGCATCACACGGCACCCGGCGATCCTGAGAGCCCTGTCCCCCACGTACGCCGTCGGCTTCCTCGCCGGCCACTTCGGCATCGCGTTCTTCTCCCTCGCCGCCGTCGTGCTCGCCGTCACCGGGGCCGAGGCGCTGTACGCCGACATGGGCCACTTCGGCCGCCGCTCCATCACCCGCGCCTGGCTGTGGCTCGTCCTGCCCGCCTGCACCCTGTCGTACTTCGGCCAGGGCGCCCTGATCCTCGACAACCCGGCCAACGTCGCCGGCCCGTTCTTCCTGCTCGTCCCGGACTGGCTGCGCCTGCCCCTGGTCCTGATCGCCACGGCCGCGACCGTCATCGCCTCGCAGGCCGTGATCACCGGCGCGTACTCGGTGGCGTCGCAGGCCGCGCAGCTCGGGTACCTGCCGCGCCTGCGCGTCGCGCACACGTCGGAGTCGCAGATCGGCCAGATCTACGTACCGTGGATCAACTGGCTGCTGATGGTCTCCGTCCTGACCCTCGTCTTCGCCTTCCGCAGCTCGGCGGCGCTGGCGTTCGCCTTCGGCATGGCGGTCACCGGTACCATCTCGATCACCACCCTGATGTTCTTCTACATCGCCCGCCGTAAATGGCACACCCCGCGCTGGCTGCTGGCCGGCGGCGCGTCCGTGCTCCTGCTCGTCGACCTGCTCTTCTTCGCCGCCAACCTGACGAAGCTCATCCACGGCGCCTGGCTGCCGCTGCTGATCGGCCTGACGGCGTTCACGGTCATGACGACGTGGCAGAAGGGCCGCGAGATCGTCACGGCGGAGCGCGCCACCAAGGAGGGCTCGCTGCGCGAGTTCATCGAACGCCTGCGCGCCGACCCGTCCCTGACCCGCATCGTGCCCGGCACCGCGGTGTTCCTGAACCGCGGCAAGGAGACGGCGCCCCTGGCGATGCGCGCCAACGTGGAGCACAACCACGTACGCCACGAGCACGTCCTCATCATGTCCCTGGAGACGCTGCCGGTCCCCCGCGTCGCGACCGAGGACCGGATCACCGTCGACGACCTGGGCTACGCCGACGACGGCATCGTCCACGTCACGGTCCGCTTCGGCTACATGGACACCCCGGACCTCCCCGCCACGCTGCGCCTGCTCGAGCCGTCGAAGACGGAGGGCGCGGAGCCCGCCCTGGAGCACGCCTCGTACTTCCTGTCGAAGATCGAGTTGCGTCGCGGCGACCGCCCGACGATGGCGGCGTGGCGCAAGCGCCTGTTCATCGCCACGTCGTACATCACCGCGGACGCCGCGGAGCATTTCGGCCTCCCCCGCGACCGCACGGTCATCATGGGCTCACACATCGAGGTGTAATCGCGCGGTTACTGCCGCCAAGGTCGATTAGGTGCGGTCCTGTACGGTGGAAATCGAAGCGGAGCGCACCGCCGCCGAGCGTTCACGTGGTTGCCGCGTGACCTCGCGACGTTGAGGTGACGACTCCGGCGGCGCCGGCCGGCCGCTGCAACGACGAGGCCGCACAACGCGCGCCCGCGGGCGATCTCTAGCTCCGGCCGGCTCTCGGGCTCGGCCCGCCTCGCGCTTCAGCCGGCACAGTCAGAGGAAAAGCCGGCACAGTCAGAGGAAACGTCGCCCGAAAGGTGGTGCCGATGCCGAGCTCGCTCTCCGCCTCGATCGTCCCGGCGTGGTCGAGCACGATCTGCCGGGCGATCGTCAGCCCCAGCCCGCTGCCGCCCGTCTCCCGGTCGCGCGCCGGGTCCGCGCGCCAGAAGCGCTGGAACACATACGGCAGGTCCGCCGCCGCGATGCCGCAGCCCGTGTCGTGGACCTCGACCACCGCGCGGCCCGACGACGGGAACGCGCGCAGCACCACGTCGCCGTCCGGGTCGGTGTAGCGCAACGCGTTCGTCACCAGGTTGCCCAGGACCTGGCGCAGGCGGTCCTGGTCGCCGTGGACCGGGAGCGGGCCGACCGCCTCCGCGGCCAGGCGCACGCCCGCGGCCTCCGCGACGGCCAGGTGCGCGACCCGGCTGACCTCGACCAGCTCGGCGAGGTCGAAGTCCGTGCGGCGGTACGCCAGGTGCCCCGCCTCGGCCAGCGTCAGATCCTGCAGGTCGTCCAGGATGCGCCGCTGCAGCAGCACCTCCTCGTGCAGCGAGCCGAACAGCTCGCGCGACGGCGCCACCAGACCGTCCTGCAATGCCTCCAGATACCCCAAAAGGTTCGAAAGCGGCGTCCGCAGCTCGTGGGCCACGCCGGCGACCAGGCGGCGCTGGGCCTGTTCCGACTCCTCCAGCGCCGCGGCCATCCGGTTGAACGACGCCGAGAGCTGGCCGACCTCGTCGCGGCCGCCGGCCGGCACGCGTGCGTCGAGGTGACCGTCGGCCAGGCGGCGCGACGCGGCCGTGAGCGAGCGCAGCGGGCGGCTCACGTGCCGGGCCACGAACGCGGTGCCGAGCAGGGCCAGGACCAGCACGCCGCCGAGGGAGAGCAGCGTGGGGCGCGCGACCAGGCGTACGGCATCGTCGTCGACGGCGCCCAGGAACAGCTGCAGCGGCTCGGGGGCGAAGCCCGACGCCCGGTCGCCGAAGGCCTCGGCGAGGCAGCGCTGGTACGCCTGCACGGCGCGGCACCCGGTGACCGCCGCCCAGTCGCCGTCGCCGGCGTTCTGCTGCTCGCGCGCGGCCTGCTGCGGGCAGCCGCCGTCGATGCCGGGCGGGACGCTGTCGGGCACCGGGATGCCGTACGCGTCGGGGGTCACCGCCGCGACGTCGAGAAACTGCTCGGTGCGGCAGCGCGCGGTGACGGTCGCGATCCGGTACTGCGACAGCTCCGCGACGACGAGCGCCTCGGCCTTCCCGCCGCTCGCCTCCAGGCGCAGCGTCGGGCGGGGGTCGATGAGCGCCGGCGGGCTCACCACCGGCCGGGCCGCCTTGCCGCGCAGGTTGTCGCTGTCGACGGTCACCTCGCCGTACAGGTTGACCAGGCGGATCCGCTGGTTATTGGCGTCGGACAGCTGCCGCACCTTGCCGTCGATGCCGGCCCAGGAGCCGTGGCGGCGCGCGTAGGAGCGGACCGACTCCGCGATGTCGGTGACGTGCTGGGTCGCCTGACGCTGCGAGTCGGCGATCTGCCGCGCCGTCAGCCGGAAGCTCAGCCACGCCGTGGCGCCGATCGCGGCCAGCGCCACGACCAGGATCAGCACGAAGATCCGGGCCCGGAAGCTCACGGCTGCTCAGCCAGGCGGTAGCCGCGGCCGTACACCGTCTGGACGTACCGCGGCTGCACCGGCTCGGCCTCGATCTTGCGCCGCAGGTTCACCACGTGCGCGTCGACGGTGCGCTCGGACACGTCGCGCTCGAAGCCGAACACCCGGTTGATGATCTCGCCGCGGGTGAACACGCGGCCGGGCTCGCCGGCCAGCAGCTCCAGGATGCCGAACTCCTTCGCGGTGAGCACGACCGGCTCGCCGCCGACGCGGACCTCGAACCGGCCGGCGTCCACGACCAGGTCCCCGACGGCGAGGACGCGCTGGTGGCCGGGGCTGCCGATGCCGGAGCGGCGCAGCAGCGCGCGGACCCGGGCGGCCAGCTCGCGCGGGCTGACCGGCTTCGTCATGTAGTCGTCGGCGCCGAGGTCCAGGCCGAGCAGCAGGTCGTCCTCGGTGGAGCGGGCGGTGACGAGCAGGATCGCGACGCTGGACTCGGCGCGCACGATCCGGCACACGTCGAGGCCGTCGACGTGCGGCATCATGACGTCGAGGACGAGCAGGTCCGGTTTGCGGGAGCGGCACTGCTCCAGCGCGGCCCGGCCGTTGTGGACCGTGAGCACGCTGTGACCGTCCCGCTCGAGGTACAGCCGGATCAGCTCGGCCTGCTTCGGGTCGTCGTCGGCGACCAGGATGCGTGCGCTCATCCCGGCCATTGTGACCCGCCGAATGTGAGGAACCTGCGAAATCCGTTTCGGGTTTCGATCCGGCAACGACTTCTTCATCGGATCCCAACCCGGCGGTTCCTACCTTCGCCGCCATGTGTGGACTCCTGGTGTTTCTCAGCGCCGACGGTACGGCGGACCGCCCGGCCCTCGCCGCCGCGCTGGAACGGCTGCACCACCGCGGGCCCGACGAGACGGCGATGGTGGCCGACGGCGGCGTCGTGTTCGGCTTCACCCGCCTGGCGATCATCGACCGGGCCCGCAGCCGCCAGCCGGGGCGGTACCGCCACTGGACCGTCGCGTTCAACGGCGAGCTCTACAACTACCGGCAGCTGCGGGCCCAGCTCGCCGCCGAGCACGGCGCGGTCTTCGCCACCGAGGGGGAGGCGGAGGTACTCGCCGCGGCGCTGCACCACTGGGGCCCGTCGGCGGTGCACCGGCTGCGCGGCATGTTCGCGGCGGTGCTGTGGGACGCGGCGAGCGGCACCCTGCACGCGATCCGGGACCCGTTCGGGATCAAGCCGCTGTACCACCTGCGGACCCCGGACGGGCTGTACCTGGCCAGCGAGAAGAAGGCGCTGCTGCCGTTCGCCGGCGGGGCGGCGCGGATCGGGGCGGCCGAGCTGTCGCATTATCTGACGCTGCAGTACGTCCCGGAGCCCGCGACCCTGCATCCGGCCGTGCGCCGGCTCCCCGCGGGGCACGCGCTCACCTGCCGCCCCGGCCAGGAGCCGCAGATCCGGCGGTACTTCGAGCCGGTGCTGCGCCCCGCGCAGCGCCCCGCCGCCGACGCGATCGCCGCGGTGCGCGCTGCGCTGCGCGACAGCGTGCACGCCCACCTGCAGTCCGAGGTACCGCTCGGGGCGTTCCTGTCCAGCGGCGTGGACTCGACCGCCGTCGTCGCGCTCGCCCGGGAGCGCCACCCCGGCATCCGCGTGTACACGGCCGGGTTCGACGACCCGCGGTACAGCGAGATCGAGGCGGCGAGCGAGACGGCCGCGGCGCTGGGGGTCGACCTGACCGCGACGCTGGTGCGCGACGAGGACGTCATCGAGGCGCTGCCGCGCATCGTGTGGCACCTGGACGACCCGGTCGCCGACCCGGCGGTCGTGCCGCTGTACTTCCTGTGCCGCACCGCCGCCCGGGACGTGACCGTGGTGCTGTCCGGCGAGGGCGCCGACGAGCTGTTCGCCGGATACGAGATCTACCGCGAGCCGTCCGCGCTCGCCGCCGTCGCCGGCCTGCCCGACCCGCTGCGCCGCGGCCTGCGCGCCGTCGCCGGCGTGCTGCCGGAGGGCGTGCGCGGCAAGAGCTTCCTGCAGCGGGCGACGACGCCGATCGGCGAGCGGTACTACGGCAACGCGCGCATCTTCGGCCCGCAGGAGAAGGCCCGCCTGATGCGCGGCCCGGCCGAGGCGCACACCACGGTGACGGCCCCGCTGTTCCGCGCCGCGGAGGGCCTCGACGAGGTGAGCACGATGCAGTACGTCGACCTGCACACCTGGCTGCCCGGCGACATCCTGACGAAGGCCGACCGCATGTCGATGGCCCACTCCCTCGAGCTGCGCGTGCCGTTCCTGGACCGCGCGGTCTTCGCCGCCGCCGCGTCGCTGCCGGCGGAGCTGAAGCTGAGCCCGCACGCCACGAAGCACGCGCTGCGCGAGGCCGTCCGCGGCCTGGTCCCCGACGCGGTGGTGACGCGCCGCAAGCTCGGCTTCCCGACCCCGACGCGGGTCTGGCTGCGCGGCCCGATCGGCGAGTGGGCCGCGGACGTCCTGGCCGGCGCGGCGGTGGACCACCTCATCGACATCGCCCACGTCCAGCGGCTGCTGGCCGCCCACCGCCGCGGCACGGCGGACCATTCCCGCAAGGTCTGGACGGTGCTGATGTTCTGCCTGTGGTACACCCAGCAGCACGCCGCCCCTGCCCGCCCCGCCCACGAGACCCGCGGCCGCACACCCTGTTGACGAGCGGGTCTTCAGCGCTACCCGCCCACCCGGCGCACGCCCCGAGCCGCCGGCGCACGTCCCGGGCCGGCGCTGGCCGGTGTGCACGGGCCGGCCAACCCGGCCCTGCCGCCCGGCGTGCCGCTGCGCCAGACCCGCGACGTGCTGCGGCGCATCGAGTCGGGCCGCGACGCTCCACGGTTGGGCCGAATGCCAGGGCTG
This sequence comes from Dactylosporangium sp. CA-139066, assembly GCF_050936175.1. Classification (NCBI taxonomy): domain Bacteria; kingdom Bacillati; phylum Actinomycetota; class Actinomycetes; order Micromonosporales; family Micromonosporaceae; genus Dactylosporangium; species Dactylosporangium sp. CA-139066. The sequence continues at coordinate 6,876,603 of NZ_JBNJNH010000001.1, forward strand.
GTGGTAGCCGGCCTCTGGCCGGACATCCCGCGTGCGATGGGACACCGGCGGAGCACGGCACCCGGCTCGGACGACCGCGGCGCCGGGCCGCACCAGCCGCACGGCGACGCTCGCACAGGCGACCACGCGAGGCTGGCCCGATCAACGTGGGAACGAGCCCAGAGGGCCCCTTCGCCGCCCGGGGACACCGCTGCGGGTCTTGAGGGGGTCCGGGTGGAGCGGAGCTCCCCCGGCTAAACATGAAAGAACGCGTCGCCGAGCGCGGTGCGGTAATACAGCACCGAGCGGCCCGCGCGGCGGCGGGCGGCCAGGCCGGCGTCGCGCAGGACCCGCAGGTGCCCGCCGGCCGAGCCGAGGGTCTGGCCGGTCAGGGCGACCAGCTGCGTGGTGCTCTTCGGCTCGCCGAGCAGCGTGAGGATCCGGGCCCGGGCCGGGCCGATGAGGCGGGCGAGGGCGTCCGGGGGTACGACATCCGGGTCCTGCGCCAGCCAGCCGGTGCACGGATAGATGATCGCGTGCACGTCTCCGGGCTCCTCCCAGCTCACCCAGCCGCGGCCCGACGTGGCCGGGACGAACAGCAGCCGGCTGCCGGTCACGTCCCGCGGCGGGTAGTCGTAGGCGTTGATCTGCAGCCGGCCGTCGCCGAGCCAGCGCATGCCGGGGCGCATGCCGTTGAGCACGGCCGCCCAGCCGCCGGTGCTGAGCCGGCCGCTGCGGGCGACGATGTCGGCCTCGAACACGCGGCGCAGGCGGGGCCAGCCGGGGCGCACGCAGTGCCGCCACGTCCAGTCGAGCAGCTCGACGGTCCGGGCGACCAGGCCGTCCTCGAGCAGCACCGGGGCGAGCGGGCGGTCCATCGACTCGAGGATGTCGCGGCGGGCCTGCTCGTCGGTGGTGGCGGCGACGCGGGCGAGGTCGTCGGCGAACTGCGGCGACGGCGAGAGGGGCGGGCGGACGATGAAGTCGGCGAGCCAGCCGGGGCGGATCGCGTCGCGCAGGAACGGCAGGGCGAACGGGTCGGCGGCCCAGCGGGCCCGCCACGCCGGCAGGTGCTCGCGCTGCCACTCCCGCTGCGTCGGTGAGACGCGGTGCTGGCCGGTGACGGAGGCGAGGCAGCCGACGGTCTCGATCATCGCCGACACGGCGAACCGGCTGCCGGCCAGCACGTCCGCGTCGATCCGCCACACGCCCATGTTTCGCCTCCAACCGAAACTCTATCGTCGGCGAAAGCCGCAGCCGCAGACTGCGGGGCATGCGCACCTACCGCGAGCTGTTCGCCACCCCGGAGTTCCCCGCGCTGTTCGCGACCGTGTCGGCGCAGGTCGCGGCCGGGACGGTGAGCGGCATCGCGCTCGCCACGCTCGTCTACGGGGCGACGGGGTCGGCGCTGCTGAGCGCGCTGAGCCTGTTCGGCTCGTCGTTCGCGCAGGTGATCGGGGCGACGACGCTGCTGTCGCTGGCCGACCGGATCCCGCCGCGGGCGGCGCTGTCCGGGCTGGCCGCGTTCACCGCCCTCACCACCGCCGCGATGGCCGCGCCCGGGCTGCCGGTCGGCGCCGTGCTCGGCCTGGTGCTGCTGCAGGGGCTGGCCGCGTCGGTCGGCGGCGGCGTGCGGTTCGGGCTGCTCGCCGAGATCCTGCCCGCCGGCGGGTACCTGCTGGGCCGTTCCCTGCTGAACATGTCCGTCGGGCTGATGCAGATCGCGGGGTTCGCGGCCGGCGGTGCGCTGCTGGCCGCCTTCGCTCCGGGTGCGGTACTGCTGGGTGGCGCCGCCCTGTCCCTGCTGGGCGCCCTGGTCGCCCGTTTCGGCCTCACCCGGCGGGCGCCGCGGGCGACGGGCCGGGCGTCGGTGCGGGCCACCTGGGAGGGCAACCGCACCCTGCTGTCCTCGCCGGCCCGCCGCGCCGTCTACCTCGGCCTGTGGGTGCCCAACGGGCTCATCGTCGGCTGCGAGGCGCTGTTCGTGCCGTTCTCCGGCCGCGCCGCCGGCGCCCTGTTCGTCGCCGGGGCGCTGGGCATGCTCGCCGGCGACGTCCTGGCCGGGCGGTTCCTGCCGGCCCGCTGGCGCCGGCCGCTCACCACCCCGGTGCAGCTGCTGCTCGCCGCGCCCTACCTGGCGTTCGCCGCGGTGCCGCCGCTGCCGGCGGCGCTCGTGCTGGTGGCGGTGGCCTCCGTCGGGTACTGCCAGAGCCTGCTGCTGCAGGACCGGCTCGTCGAGCTGGTCCCCGACGAGCTGCGCGGGCACTCGCTGGGCCTGCACGCCGCCGGGATGTACACCATGCAGGCCGTCGGCGCGACCCTGGCCGGCACGGTGGCGCAGGTCATGGCGCCGGGCCGGGCGATGGGCGTGATGGCCGCCGCGTCGATCCTGGTGACGGCGCTGCTCGCGCCGGCGATGCGCCGCGGCCGGGGCCCGGTCCGGCTAGCGCCCGCGCAGCTCGGCGACGACGCGGGCGGTGGCCGGGGTGGGTATGCCGAGGCGGGCGCCGGCGTGCAGCACTGAGCCGCCGATCGCGTCGAGCTCCAGGGGGCGGCCGGCCTCGGCGTCGCGCAGCATCGAGGACTTCATCGGCGCCGGGACCTGGTCGAGGATGGCGAGAATCGCCGGCGCCTCGATCTCGGTGCCGCTCGCGCGGGCGACGGCCGCCACCTCCGACACCATCTCGACGAGGTCGTCGCGGCGCATCTCGCGGGCCGTGCCGATGCTCGCCCGGGTCGCGGTCGTGATGAGGGCGAGGGGCGCCAGCAGCGCCAGCTTGTCCCACAGGACAGCGGCCTCGCAGTCGCGTACACTGACGTCGAAGCCCGCGCCGGTCAGCAGCGCGGCCACCTCGGCGGCGCCGTCACCGGCCACATCGATGCCGGAGAACGGGCTGGTGTGCTCGATCCGGCCGGCGCTCACCCGGGTCGACTCGATGCGGATGGAGCCCGCGACGACCCGCGCCGCCGGGTAGCGGCCCCGCAGGACCGCCATGTGCTCGACGCCGTTGAGCAGCGGCAGGAAGATCCCGGCCGCCGACTCCGGCACCCGCTGCAGGGCCTCATCGAGGGTCGTCGCCTTCGTCGCCACCACGACCACGTCGGCCGGGGCATCCAGCGACTCCACCGCCCGCGCCGGCACCGTGAAATCCCCGAACTGCACGCTGTGCACGCTCATGCCGCGCCGGCCGAGCGCGGCCGCGGTCTCGGGGCGGGCGACGTAGACGACGTCGTGGCCGGTGCGGGTCAGCACCCCGCCGAGGAGGCCGCCGACGCCGCCGGGGCCGACGATCGCAATCTTCGCCATACCGTCAACCTATCCGCTTCGGAGGCGGCCATGACCCGCAGGATCGTACTCACCGGCGCGCCCGGCGCCGGCAAGACCAGCATCGCCCTCGCGCTGCGCGCGGCCGGGCACGTCGTGGTGGACGAGGCCGCCACCGACGTCATCGGCGCGACACCGCAGCTGGAGGCCGACGGGCCGGCGTTCCTCGACCGGATCGTCGCCGTGCAGCGGCAGCGGCAGCTGGCCGCGCGGGGGCCGGTGCAGGTGTTCGACCGCTCGCCGGTCTGCACCCTGGCGCTGGCCGTCTACAGTGGACTGCCCCCGACCGCGGCCCTGGCGGCCGAGGCGGCGCGCATCGCGCGGGAGGGCACCTACGAGCGGCGGGTGCTGTTCGTGCGGCTCATGGGGTTCATCGTGCCGACCGCCGCCCGCCGGATCAGCCTCGCCGAATCGGAGCGCTTCGAGCGCATCCACGCCGACGTGTACCGCGGGCTCGGCTACGAGCTGGTCGAGGTACCGCCGGGGAGTCTTGAGGATCGGGTGGCGCAGGTCGCCGCGTTCCTGGCCGGAAGCGGCTGACCAGGGCCGTCAGCGAGGCAGGACGGGAGCGGATATGTTTCGAAGATGGTTCACGTCGCCGAGGTGTTTCCCCGCACGGTCCTGACGACCGCGCGGCTGCTGCTGCGGCCGTTCGCCGCCGCCGACGCCCCGGACGTGCACCTGGCCTGGCAGGACCCGGCGTTCATCGGCAGCGCCCCGGTCGGGTACCCGTACGCGGGCGCGGACCTGCCGACGGCCGTGTCCTGGTGTACCGGCGGCATGGAACAGCGGCGCATCGACGGCAAGGGCGTCGGGTTCGCGCTGCAGCCCCGCGGCGGCGGGCGCCTGGCCGGGCATGTGCAGCTGTTCGGCGCCGACTGGGTCTCCCGCACCGCGGAGATCCACTACTGGACGTCGCCGTGGTCGCGGGGGCGCGGCTACGCGGCCGAGGGGGCCGCGGAGGTCGCCCGCTGGGCGCTGGCCGAGTGCGGCCTGGAACGCATCCATTTGCAGGCCGACACCCGCAACACGGCGTCGCGGCGGGTCGCCGAGGCGGCGGGGTTCCGGTTTGAGGGCGTGCTGCGCAGCGTGGTGCCGGCCCGGGACGGGACCCGGGCCGACATGGCCGTCTACTCGCTGATCCGGGCGGACCTGGACACCGACTAGGGCTTGCGGGCCACGCCGCCGTAGACGGCGACCTGGGTGTCGGTGGCGTCGGGGTCGACGTCGGCGTCCGGGCGCCACTTCGTGACGATCGGCAGGCCCGGCTCGAGCAGCTCCAGGCCGTCGAAGAAGCGGGCGATGTCGTCGTGCGGGCGCACCTGCATGGTGACGCCCTGCTTGGCGTAGATCGCCGCGACCCGCTCCCACGCGGCCGCGTCGAAGTCGCCGGTCAGGTGCGACAGGGCGAGGTAGCTGCCGGAGGGCAGCGCGTCGACGAGCCGGCGCACGATGTCGTACGGCTGGTCGGCGTCCCCGACGAAGTGCATGATCGCGATGAGCAGCAGGGCGACGGGCTGGTCGAGGTCGATCGCGGAGCGCAGCTGCGGCGAGTCGAGGATGCGCTCGACGTCGCGCAGGTCGGCGTCGACGTACTCGGTGCGGCCCTCGGGCTTGCTGGTCAGCAGCGCCCGGGCGTGCGCCAGGACGATCGGGTCGTTGTCGACGTACACGATCCGGGACTCGGGGGCGACGGCCTGCGCGACCTCGTGCACGTTCGGCGAGGTCGGGATGCCGGTGCCGATGTCGAGGAACTGCCGCACGCCCTCCTCGGCGGCGAGGTACTCGACCACGCGCCGCAGGAAGTTGCGGTTCTCCCGGGGCGGGATGCGGCTGGCCGGGTTGGCCTTCAGCCCCTGCTCGGCCGCGGCCCGGTCGGTCGGGAAGTTGTCCTTGCCGCCGAGCAGGTAGTCGTAGACCCGGGCCGGGTGGGGCCGGTCGGTCTGCAGGTCGATCGGCTCGTGGCCGGGCGCGGGCCTGGCCTTCATCCACTCGGCGCCAGAAGACATGTCCGCTCTCCGCACGTTTGTTCCGACTGGGCTCCCCGTCCGGTTCGGATCATAACCGCACGCGGCCCTACGCCGGCAGCGGCCGGTCGGCCACGACGTGCTTCATGACGAGGGTCGAGTTGAGCCGCTGGATGCCCGGCAGCACCGCCAGGACGTCGTCCTCGAGCTGCTGGTAGCCGGCGAGGTCGGCGGTGACGATGCGCAGCAGGTAGTCGGGGTCGCCGAAGAGCCGCTGCGCCTGCACCACGTTGGGGATCCGCGCGACGGCGGCCTCGAACCCCAGCAGCGTCTCGCGGTCCTCCTGCCGCATCGTGACGAAGACCAGCGCCTGGAACTTCAGCCCGACCGCGTCGGCGTCGACGACGGCCCGGTAGCCGCGGATGGTGCCGTCGCGCTCGAGCTCCCGCAGCCGCCGGTGGCACGGCGACACGCTCAGCCCGACCCGGGCCGCGAGTTCGGTGACGGTGAGGCGGCCCTCCTCCTGCAGTACCGCAAGCATCTTCCGGTCTATGGCGTCCACGCGCAAAATACTTCCACGCCGGGCCGGCCGGGAGCCAAGGTTTGGCAGCACTTTTCGCGTGATCGTCGATATGTTGCGCCCATGTCCCCGAGCGCGCTGGCGGCGTTCTGGCTCCTCGCCGCCCTGCTGATCGCCGTGCCCGGCGCCGACTGGGCGTTCACCCTGGCCGCCGGCGCCCGGGCCGGCGCGGTGCTGCCCGCGGTGGCCGGCCTGACCGCCGGCTACTGCGCGGTGACGGCGGTGGTGGCGGCCGGCGTCGGCGCCCTGGTCGCGGGCTCCCCGGCGGCGCTGACGGCGCTGAGCGTGGCCGGCGGCGCGTACCTGATGTGGCACGGCGCGTCGACCCTGCTGTCCCGCGGCGGTACGGCACCGGCCGCGGCGAGCGCGTCCGGCACGTGGCCGCTGTTCCGCCGCGGCGTGGGCGTGAGCGCGCTGAACCCGAAGGGCCTGCTCATGTTCGTGGCGCTGCTGCCCCAGTTCACCGATCCCGCCGCGTCGTGGCCGGTGGCGGCGCAGGTCGCCGCGCTGGGCCTGACGTTCACGGCGACGTGCGCGGTGTTCTATGCCGCCCTGGGCACCGCCGCGCGGACGCTGCTGGCGCGGCGCCCGCGCGCCACCGTCGCGGTGAGCCGGACGGCGGGCGCCGCGATGCTGCTGCTCGGCGGCGTCCTGCTCGCCGACCGGCTCATCGGCTGACGCCGGAGCCGAGGACGCGGTCGATCACCAGCTCCGGCGCGTGCAGCGGGACGTCGTGGCTCGCCCCCCGGACGATCTCGGCCCGGGCGCCGAGGCGTCGTCGAGGGCGCCGGCGGTACGACGTGGAGAGCCGGACCATGCGCATCACTCGCGGGTCAGGCGTCCCAGAACTCGCCCTCGGGGCGGGACTGAGCGTCGGGGTGCTTGGCGCGCTCCTGCGCGCGCAGCTCGACCCGGCGGATCTTGCCGGAGATGGTCTTCGGCAGCTCGGCGAACTCGAGGCGGCGCACGCGCTGGAACGGCGACAGGTGGGCGCGGCAGTGGGCGAAGATGGCCCGGGCCGTCTCCTCGGTCGCGGGCCAGCCGGCGGCCAGGACGACGTAGGCCTTCGGCACCGCGAGGCGGACCGGGTCCGGCGAGGGCACGACCGCGGCCTCGACGACCGCCTCGTGCTCGATGAGGACGCTCTCGAGCTCGAACGGGGAGATGCGGTAGTCGGAGGCCTTGAACACGTCGTCGGCGCGGCCGACGTAGGTGATGTAGCCGCCGGCGTCGCGGGCGCCGATGTCGCCGGTGTGGTAGTACCCGCCGGCCATCGCCTCGGCGGTGCGCTCCTCGTCGCCGTGGTAGCCGGCCATCAGGCCCAGCGGGCGGTGCGCCAGGTCCAGGCAGATCTCGCCCTCGTCGGCCGGCTCGCCCGTCGTGGTGTCGATGAGGGCGACGGTGTAGCCGGGGACCGGGCGGCCCATCGAGCCGGGCTTGACCGGCTGGCCGGGCGGGTTGGCGATCTGCACCGTGGTCTCGGTCTGGCCGAAGCCGTCGCGGATCGTCACGCCCCACGCCCGCTGGACCTGCTCGATGACCTCCGGGTTGAGCGGCTCGCCGGCGCCGACCGCCAGCCGCGGCGGGGTGGCGAGCTGGGTCAGGTCGGACTGGATGAGCATCCGCCACACCGTCGGCGGGGCGCAGAAGCTCGTCACGCCGCAGCGCTGCATCTGCCGCATCAGGGCGGCCGCGTCGAAGCGCGTGTAGTTGTAGATGAACACGCACGCCTGCGCGTTCCACGGTGCGAAGACGTTGCTCCAGGCGTGCTTGGCCCAGCCGGGCGAGGAGATGTTGAGGTGCACGTCGCCGGGCTGCAGGCCGATCCAGTACATCGTGGACAGGTGCCCGGCGGGGTAGGAGGCGTGGGTGTGCTCGACGAGCTTCGGGCGGGCCGTGGTGCCGGAGGTGAAGTACAGCAGCAGCGTGTCGGCGGCGTCGGTCGGCCCGTCCGGGGTGAACGATGCGTCGCCGCTCAGGGTGTACGGCAACCAGCCCTCGGCGTCGCCGCCGACCGCGATGCGGGTCACGGCCGGGTCGATGCCGTCGAACTTGGCGGCGGCGGCCGCGGAGGCGATGACGTGCCTCGCGCCGCCGCGCAGCACCCGGTCGCGGGCGTCGGCCGGGCCGAGCAGCGGCGTCGCCGGGATGATCACCGCGCCGAGCTTCATCGCGGCGAGGATCGTGTCCCACAGCTCGACCTGGTTGCCGAGCATGAGCACGATGCGGTCGCCGCGGCCGACGCCCTGCGCGCGCAGCCAGTTGGCGAGCCGGTTGGAGCGCTGCGACATCTGCGCCCAGGAGAACCGCTGCTCGGAGCCGTCCTCCTCGACGATCCACAGCGCGGGCGCGTCGTTGCCGGCGGCGACCCGGTCGAACCAGTCCAGGGCCCAGTTGAACGCGCCGAGCTGCGGCCAGCGGAACTGGGCGGTCGCGGCCACGTAGTCCTCCCGGGTGGCCAGCAGCAGGTCGCGGGCCGCCTTGAACGCCTCGAACGACATGCCCGTCAGCGTAGGCCGCGCTCCAGCGCCCCCGCCAGACGCCGCTGCCACGGCAGGGGGCCGCCGGTCAGCGCCGGGTGCGGCTCGACCGCCCAGGCGCGCACCGCGTCCGGGGTCAGGCCGGCGACGCCGGCGATGAGGGCGAGGACGTGGTCGATCGCGCTGCGTCGCGGGTTCACCCGTCGGTTATTAGCGGAGGGGCCGGCACCCTCCGCGAGTCGAGGACCTCCACGCGCTCGGCATCGCCGTAGCGCCAGCCGGTGACGGCGCCGGTCGCCGGGTCGACGGCGACGCTCAGGCCGGGGCCGTCGAGGGCGAAGCTCAGGCCGTGCGGCCCGCCGCCGGTGAACGTCAGGCCGGGCAGGCCGGCGATGACGCGCAGGACGGCGGCGCGTTCGGCCGGCGTGAGGTACCGGATCCCGATCGCGTCGAGCAGCGCGGTCGCGGCGGCGGCCGGCGCGCCCGGCAGCGCGGCGCGCAGGCCGGCCGCGGTGTCCGGGAACGGCTCGCCGAACGGCAGCCGCAGGCTCCCCGGCGGGTAGTCGGTCCGCACGGTCGCGCCCTGGCGGCGCGCGGCCACGCGGCCGGAGCCGTCGGGCGCCCGCCAGCGCTCGCTGTCGATCGGGGTCGGCCCGACCCATCGTCGCAGGTGCACCTGGCTGTACGGCCCGGTGACGGCGCCGGTCGCCGGGTCGACGGCGACGCTCAGGCCGGGGCGGCCCGGCGGCCTCGGCGAGCAGCAGCAGGCGCTCCCGCGCCGACAGCGGACCGGCGCCGGGGCGGGCCGTGTGCGCGGCGAGGCCGGCGAGCACGGCGGCGGCGGCCAGCAGTGCGGCCACGGCGATGTTGCGAGCACGTAGCACGCGGGGTTCAACGATCGTGACGCGATTTCGCGTCGCAGCGCATCCGCGCCGGACGTTATTTCGAGTCGGCCTTTCTCGCCCCGGCCCGCGCGGGCGGGCGCTTCGGTTGCGACTCGCTCGACTCGCCGCCCTCCATGAGGTGCAGAATTCGCGGGGCGATGGCGGCGGCGAGTGCGGGCGCGAGCGCGTCGGCAAGGCTGCCGGCGAGGACCTCGGCGATGAGGACCCGCTCCAGCAGCGGCGCGCCGGGCTTCGCCCGCGGCACGAGGCCGGCGGGGCTGTCGAAGCCGGCCGGGCGCGCCGCGTCGTTGAGGATGTCGAGGATCAGGTCGTCGATCTGGTGGGTAAACGATTCGTCGGGCTCGTTCGCCATCTGGCTGCTCCGTGGGTAGGGCGGTCCGACCCGCCACCGCGGAAGTGGCGGCGGGGCGGACCGGGTCGGTGGGGTCAGCGGCGGCCGAGCATGGCCGCGAGCAGCAGCGGGTGCTCGATCATCGAGCTCTCGCTCTCCTCTTCGCGGCGGCGCATGAGCATCGCCATCAGGAGCGGGTGCTCGATGCCGCTGCTGCGGCGCGAGCGCCGGCGGGCGAGCGCGGCGAGCATGAGCGGGTGCTCGAAGATGCTTTCGCCCTCCTCCTGGCGGCGCTTGGCCAGCGCGGCGATGAGCAGCGGGTGCTCGAAGATGCTCTCACCCTCTTCGCGCCGCGACATGAGCGCGGCGAGCAGCAGCGGGTGTTCGATGCCCATCTCGCGCTCGGTCGTCTCCTGGCGCTCGGCGGTGGCACTGGTCACGGAACTCTCCCTCAGTCGGTCCTGGGTGTTGAGCCAACCCTTGCCGAGCCCCGCATGACCCGTCGTCACCTGTGCGGCGTGACCGTCACGTGCCCCACTGGACCAGGACGCGGTCCGCCTGCTGCGGGTGCACCATGACCCGCACCCGCTGCCCGACGCCGGCCTGCGCGGAGGCGCCGAGCGGCAGCAGGACCTCGCGGCTGACCGGGTACGGCGGCCGCTCCCCCACCTCCACGAGCAGGTCGAGGCGGACCATCGGCTGCATGTTCACCCGGGCGCCGGTGTCGGCCAGCCCGATGATGGTCGCCGTGCCGGGCGTGCCGGTCCGCAGCAGCTCCAGGTCGGCGGTCTGCGCCTGCATGCTCTGCTGCAGCTGCTGCATCTGGGCCATGCCGGCGCGCATCTGCGCGCCGGGGTCGTAGTTCGCGGAGATCTCGTTCGCCTGCTTCTGCAGGCGGCGCAGGTCGCCGAAGAGACCCATCGGGCTCAGACCTGGCCGAACAGGTTGCCGTAGTGGACCGCGAGCTGCGTGTCGCCGCGCATGCGGGCCGGCCAGCCGGCCGCCGCCTCCTGCCAGGCGTCGGCCGCGATACCGAACGACTGCGCCTTCGCGACGAGCCCGTCGGCGTTGAGGCCCTCCTGCGAGGCGGCCTTGGAGATGCGGGCGTACATCGCGAGGTCCACCCCGGCGATCGGCGCCAGCCGCGGGTCGTCGGCGGCGATCCCGGTCGCGACCGGCGCGCCGAACGCGTTGGCCGCGTTGTACCCGGTCATGCCGTAGGCCGCCTGCTGCTGCGCGGCGTACGCCTGCGCGGCGGCCGCGGTCTGCTGCGCCTGCGCGACCATGTCCGGCGCCTGGGCGGCGACGTTGCGGAGGTCCTTCATCTGCTTGAACAGGCCCATCGTGTACCACTGCTCCCTCAGTCGTGGTTTGACGCTCAGTGACGTTAGGGACCCGTCTCACCGCCCGGCGTCAGGAAACTGATCGCTGCCGTGTCACGAAAGCGCAGCCGTGCGCTGGATCACGCCCACAACTGCCTCGACACGCTCGCCGGACTTCCCCCACCGCCACTATGCGATGACATCGAACAGTGCCACTAGGCTGCCGAGCGCCTCGTCGTCGATGTAGCGCCGCGCGATGCCGGCGAAGGCCGCGGCACCCAGCTGAGTCCGGACGGCCTTGAGCGCTCGCACGTCGATGACGGCATGAGGCACGCCGATCGCGAGCCGGATGCCGAGGGCCTGCAGGTGGTACGCGACGGCCTCGCCAGGATGGCCGCCGGCGGTCTGCAGGAAACCGAGCTGGCTGATGGTGCCGGCGAGGCCCGCCTGATCGCCGAGGCGTTCCTTGATGGCGATCGACTGGTGGTACCGGCGCTCGGCCTCGGATAAGAGGCCGCGGTCCTGCGCGAGCATGCCGAGCTGATGCACGGTCCTCGCCACGGCGGCCTCCTGACCGAGCGGTTCGAAGACGGCCAGGGCCTGCTGATATCGGCGGTCCGCCTCGTCGAAGTCGCCGCGATCATGCGCGAGCATGCCGAGCTGATGCGCGGACATCGCCACGCCCGATTCGTCGCCGAGGCGTTCGCAGATGGCCAGCGCCTCCCGATGGCGGCGTTCGGCCTCGTCGTCGTTGCCGCGGTCCCGGGCGAGCACGCCCAGCTGGTGCAGGCTCACGGCTCGGGCACGCTCGTCGCCGCGGGGCTCGTCGATTGCCAGCGAGCGCCGGTACAGCTCCTCGGCCTGCTCGTGGTCGCCGCGTTCGTGCGCGAGCGCGCCGAGGCCGTGCAGCGCGACGGAAACCCCCGCGTCGTCGCCGAGGACTTCGAACTGGGCGAGCGACTGCTGGTAGCGACGTTCGGCCTCCGGATAGTCACCGCGCATCTGGGCCAGCTCGCCGAGCTGATAGGCCCAGGTCGGCTGGCGGGGCGAGTCCTCGGGCAGCCACCGCAGAGTGTCGTGGATGAGGCCGGTCTCCCGGTCCCAGGCGCCCCACTCGTGCAGCTGCGCGCAGATGGCCTCGGTCGTGCTGGCGGCCGCGCCCCAGTCGCCAGCCGCCAGCTGGTGGTACCGCGCCTCGAGCAGGTCGTCGACGTCGGCCCGTCGGTCCTGCGCGAGTGTCGCTGCCCGCCGCCACCAGTACTCGGCCGCGGCCCGGTGCGCGCCCTCTATCCTGTCGGCCGCGGAGGCCCAGTGGCGGTGGAGCTCCGTCGCGGTCCAGCGGTGCATGAACACCGTGCCGGCGTCCGGGTCGTGGTGGATGAGGCTGCTCGCGGTCAGGACGCGCAGCACCGGCTCCAGGTCGTCGCTGCCCAGGGCGGGAACCGGCACGGGGCGGCGGTAGACGCTGATGGCGGCGAGGGTCTCGACCGCGTCCGGGACCGGTTCGAGGCGGGCGAGGTGCTCGGCCAGCAGCACGTCGTCGGCGATCAGGGTGACGGCGTCGGCGAGCGCGACGTCCAGGGTCCGCTCCCGGGCCAGCCAACCGGCGGCGCGTTCGCCGCCCAGCCTGGCGGTCACGGCGCGGGTGAGGCGGTCGGTCACGTCGTCGAAGCGGGCGTTGCCCTGGTCCAGCAGCGCGTCCAGGTACTCCAGCGACCGCGGATGGCCGCCGACCAGCCGCCACACCCGCTCGACGCCGTCCTCGCCGCTGTGGCGGTCCACATGCGGCAGCGACCACAGCAGCTTGCCGGTCTCCGCGGCCGACAGCGGGCCGACCGGCTGGACGAAGACGCGGCCGCGCACGGCCGGCGGGAACGTGACCGGGTGGCGGGACGTCAGCAGGAGGCGGCTCAGGCCCGGGCTGGCCGCCCAGGTCGCGAGCAGCTCGGCCAGGGCGTCGTCGGCGATCGGCCAGCCGTCGCCGGGCAGCAGGTTGTCCTCGAAGTTGTCGAGCACGACCAGGATCGGCACGTCGCCGAGGACGTCCTCGCGCAGCAGGGCGAAGCGGTCCGGCCACGGCAGGTCGACGCGGGCGGCGGCCTGGACCGCGGCCATCTGCGGGCCTCCGGCGGCCTGGCGGCGGATCAGCTCGCGGCCCGCGACCGACGCCACCGCCGACAGCAGGCCGTCGACCGTCACCGCGCCGAACAGCGTCGCCACCCGCCAGGCCGGGTCGCTCGTCGTCGTGCGGTGCAGGACCTCGGCGGCCAGGGTGGTCTTGCCGATCCCGCCGATGCCGTGCAGCAGCAGGGCCGAGTGGCGGTCACCGTCCAGGATCGCCGGGAGCTCGCGCTGCAGGCGGCGCCGGCCGACGAACTGGCCGACCGGGCGGGCCTGCACGGCGCCCCACACCGGCGAGCGCTGCACCGGGGCCGGCACCGGCGGCCGGCCGGGGTCGATCACCGAGACCTCGGGGCCGTTCGCCAGGACCGTGACGACGCCCCACTCGTCCAGGCCGGCCAGGCGCCGCTGCAGCGGGTCCGACGCCTGCAGCAGCTCCCGTTGTACCGCCCGTCGCGCATCGGCCACCGCGGCCACGACGTCGGTGCGCGGATCCGCGGCCAGCTCGCCGTAGATGCGGGCGAACAGCAGCGTGGCGTAGCGGTCGGTCACCGACGTCTGCGTGCCGATCACCGCGCACGCGCCGTGCTGGGCCAGACGGGCCGCGAACGACGCGCCCTCCTGCTCGCCCTCGACGTCGGTGTAGCAGGCGGCGAGGGAGATGACCGGGGGCATCCGGCCGCTCGGGACCGCCTCGTCGAGCAGCTGCTCCGCGGTCACCTTCCGGACCCCGCCCTCGGCGTCCTCGAGCAGGAGCACCCCGGGGGCGCCGTGCGCCGAGATGTGCAGGACGTGGACGCCGCCGTCGGCCTGCAGGGCGGCGCGGATCGCCGCCGTGGTCGCGAACTGGACCACCTCGACGCGGGCCTGGCTGCGGCGGGCGCCGTGCACGGCCCGCAGTACCGCACGCAGCTCCTGCTCGTAGTCCAGCAGCGGGCCGCCGCCCGAGTCCGGGGAGGCGATCGCCACGACGATGCGCAGCGGGCCGGGCAGGCGCGACGGGCTGCGGCCGGACGAGCGGCGGTACATGTGCACCCGCGGATGCAACGCCAGCGGCCCGCCCGTCGCCGGGTCCGGGAGCGCCTCCCACGGCAGGCGGGCCAGGCCCGGGGCGTCGAGCGCGACCCGCAGCGCCACGTGGTCGCGCACCGCCCGCTCGAGCAGCCCGCGCAGGGCCGCGGCGACCGGGGCGGGCAGGAACGAGTCCGCGACCAGGCGGCCCGCCCGGCGCAGCGACATCAGGCCGGGCTCGGCGCCGTCCTCCGGGGTCACGTCGCGAAGGGTGAGGGTGCCGGCCCGGGTGCGTTCGCGGCGCACGTCGTACAGCGCGTTGCGCAGGCCCTGCTGCACGCCCTGGTGCGCCACGGCGACGTCGACGCCGGCCCCGGTCAGGCGGACCTCGTCGCCGGCGACCGTCAGCGTCACGTCCAGGGCCGCACCGCGCTCGCTCTGCGTCACGCCGTTCTCTGACGGACGGCCGGGTCCCGCCCCGCACGGAGCGGGACCCGGGGGAATCGTCAGCAGCCGACGCGCGAGCTGCCGACCGCGACGTCGTCGAACCACAGGGTGTCGTCGCCGACGCCGTAGCTCTCCCAGCCCAGGCGCAGGTCGGTCACCTGCGGGCGCCAGGAGCGGGACAGCCACTGCTGGTCGATGTCCGCCGTCGGGGTGCCGTCGACCGTGAGGCCCGGGATCTGGCTGCCGTTGAGCCACGTGGTCAGCAGGCCGCGGCCGTCGACCATGAACTCCACGCAGTTCCACGCGTTCGTGGACAGCGGGCGGCTCTGGGCGACGCCGGTCGGGCTCTGCGCGGGCAGGGTCGCGTCGTCGGACTCGCGGTTCCACTGCAGGGCGCTGTTCTGGCCGCCCATGCGCAGGTCCTTGCCGTCGGAGTTGTCGTGCAGGGCCGCGAACGCCACGTGCGCCGCCGGCAGGGCGGTGGTGTGGCGGACGTAGAACCTGGCGTACCACACAGAACCCAGGCCGCTGAGATCCTTGGCCGGCTTCACGAGCACGTGGTTGCAGTACCCGGCCTTGCCGTCGATGCGCACCGACTTGCTGCCGCTGTGCGCGACCGAACTGTCCACAGTGGCCGTGCCGCTGCCCTGGCAGTCGCGGTACGACAGCTGCCACGCCCCGGACACCGTCGAGCCCGTCTGGCTCTCGAAGCCGTCGCAGAACGCCGCGGTCGTGCACCCGGCCGGCGGCGGGACGCTGGTGCTCGGGCTCGGGCTGGTGTTCGGCGTCGTCGGCGGCGGGCTCGACGGCGGCGTCGTGCCGCCGGCGGCCGTGCAGGTCAGGGCGGGCGCGGTGCCCGCCGAGCCGGTGCCGAGCAGGCCGAAGTTGGTGCTGCCGCCGCCCGGCACGGTGCCGTTCCAGGTCACGTTCTTCGCCGTGACCGCGGTGCCGCTCTGGGTGACGGTGGCGTTCCAGGCCTGGCTGACGGTCTGGCCGCCGCCGTAGTTCCAGCCGACGGTCCAGCCGGTGATCGGGGCGGTGCCCGGGTTGCTCACCTTGATGTCGGCCTGGAACCCGCCCTGCCAGGAGCTCGTGATCGAGTAGGTGGCCGTGCAGCCGCCGCCACCGCCGCCGGGGTTGCCCGGCGAGGACGGAGACGTCGACGCGCTCGGCGACGTGGACGTGCCCGGCGACGTCGACGGGCCGCCGCCGGTGCCGGTGCCGACGCCGGTCACCTCGCCGTGGCCGCCGTCGAACATCACGTCCGAGCAGCCGTAGAAGGTCTCCGTGCTGTCCGAGCGGGCCCACACCGAGTAGATCAGGTGCCGGCCCGACTTGGCGGTGGGCAGCTTCCCGGACCAGTAGTAGTGCCCGTCGGCGGTGCCCGGCGAGCCGACCATCGGCGGGTTGGTGACCTGCAGGAACGGCGTCGACTCGAGGTCCGACCAGGCCATGGGCTTGGTCGGGTCGAAGCCGTCCTTCGTCACGTACAGCGAGAACGTGCCCGGGTGCGCCGCCCAGTTGCTGTAGTCGAACTCCATCGTGGCGCCCGACGTCAGGTGCGTCAGCGGCCAGTCGTTGCGGGCCAGGTCGAAGCCCGAGAAGTCGTACACGGTCGCCGCGGCGCTGCACAGCTTGCCGTCGGGGATGAACCCGGCGGTGCGCCCGGCGCCGTCCGAGCGCAGCTCCGCGAACCAGTTGTACAGCGAATTCGGTCCGCTCTGCGCGACGGCGGCGGCGCACGCGGGGTTCTTGGGCACGATCTGGCCGTTGGCGGTCAGGCCGTCCTTCCAGCACAGGTACGTGCGGCTGCCCGGCACCATCATGGCGCCGTGCGCCGACGCCGGGGTCGCCATCGCCACCACGGCGCCGGCGCCGGCCAGCGCCGCGGCGAACCACAGCGCGAGCCTTTGTCTAGGGCTCATCCTCGCTCTCCTGTCAGCATCGACAACTGTCACTGGTGCGGATTGAAGGCCGCTGACCAGCGGATTGACAACGTTGCGCGCGCATCCGCGCCCGGGTACAGGCAAATGCGATGAAAGATTCATCACCGGGCGCTAGGCACCCTCGTGCCGGATCGATAGGCTTCCGTCGCGTTTCGTCCCTCGCTTCCCGGGAGTTCGTATGGGTCCGCAGCCCCTTCGCATCGCCGTCGTCGGGTCCGGCATCGGCGGCCTCACCGCCGCCATCGCCTTACAGGCCAAGGGTTTCGAGGTCGAGGTGTACGACCAGGCGAGCGAGCTGTCCGAGATCGGCGCCGGGGTGTCCGTCGGCGGCAACGGCATGATCGTGCTGGACTCCCTCGGCCTGGGCCAGGCCGTGCGCGACGTGTCCAGCAACCTGCAGCGCATCGAGTTCCACCACTGGCGCAGCGGCGACATCTTCTACGAGCACCCGATGGGCGACTGGTACGACCAGCGCTTCGGCGGCCCGTTCCTCGGCGCCCACCGCGCCGACCTGCACCAGGTCCTGCTCGCCGGCTTCGACGGCACCCCGCACCTGGGCCGGCGCGCCGCCGCCGTGCACGAGTCCCCGGACGGCGTGGAGATCGAGTTCGCCGACGGCACCAAGGCCGAGGCCGACCTGGTCGTCGGCGCCGACGGGCTGCGCTCGGCCGTGCGCCACCACGTGACCGGCCCCGACGAGGCCGTCTTCTCGGCGATGAGCTGCTTCCGCGGCCTGGTGCCGGTCGACAAGGTGCCCGGCGGCGACAAGTTCGGCCTGACGTTCTTCCTCGGCCCCAACCGGCACCTGGTGGTGTACCCGGTGCGCGGCGGCGAGCTGATCAACTTCGTGGCGTACGTGCCCGACCCGGAGTGGACCCTGGAGTCGTGGTCGTCAAAGTCGGAGCCGGCCGAGGCCGTCGCCGCGTTCGAGGGCTGGAACGACACGGTGACGACGATGCTCGGCAACGTCGAGGAGACGGGCCGCTGGGCCCTCTACGACCGCGAGCCGCTGCGCCGGTGGAGCACCGAGCGGGTGACCCTGCTGGGCGACGCGGCGCACCCGATGCTGCCGCACGCCGGGCAGGGCAGCAACCAGGCCATCGAGGACGCGGGCGCCCTGGCCACCTACCTGGCCATGGAGTCGCTGACGCCGGCCGAGGCGCTGCAGCGGTACGAGCACCTGCGCAAGGCCCGCACCCGTAAGATCCAGATGGGGTCGCGCGGGAACGCCGCCTGCTTCCAGCTGCCCGACGGCCCGGCGACCGACGAGCGCAACGCCCGCCTCGTCTCGCTGCCCGACAACGTGGCGTGGATCCACGGCTACAACGTGTTCGCGGACATCCAGGAGTCGCTGTAACGCCGCTCGCCGATCTGGTCACCGGCCGGGCGCGGCGCGCGCCGATGCCGGCGGTGGCGGTCGCCGTCTTCGACCGGGAACGGGTGCTCGCCGAGGTCGTCCACGGCGTCGCCGACCTGACGACCGGCCGGCCCGCCACCGCCGACTGCTGGTGGGACCTCGCCAGCCTGACGAAGGTCCTGGTGACGCTGCCGGAAGTGCTGTCCTTGGCGGTACGGCGGGACGCACCCATCGCGCAGCTGTGGCCACGGGCGGCGGGCCGCCCGGCGGGCAGGGCGACGATCGACGACCTGCTCGCCCACCGCTCGGGCCTGCCGCCGGACGCCCCGTTCTACCGCACCCGGCGCGGCGCGGCGATCGTGGACGCGGCCCTCGACACGGCGCCGTCGCGGGCCGAGGCGGCGTACAGCGACCTCGGGTACATCATCCTCGGCGCCCTCGTGGAGGACCTCACCGGTGCGTCGCTGCCCGCGCTCGCCGCCCGCCGCACGGGCCTGCGGTTCGCGACGGGCGCGCCGCTGGAGCCCGCCGTGGCGACCGAGCGGTGCCCGTGGCGGGGGCGGCTAATCGTCGGCGAGGTGCACGACGAGAACGCCTCGGCGATGGGCGGGGCGGCCGGGCACGCCGGCGCCTTCGGCACCCTCGCCCTCGTGACCGCCGCCGCCCGGCCGCTGCTGGGCCCGCCGCCGCCGTGCCTGGCCGAGAACGGCGCCGGGGAGCGGTTCGCGGCCGGCTGGTGGCTGTACCCGACCCGGGGCATCGGCGGCCCGCGGGCCGGCGCCGACGGGTTCGGCGCCTCCGGCTTCGTCGGCAACCGGATCTGGTTCGAGCCGGCCCGCGGCTACGGCGTGGTGGTGCTGTCCAACCGCGTGCACCCGGTCCGCGGCGACCGGGCCCCGTTCGCCGCCTGGACCGCCGACCTGCTCGCCGCGATCGCCGAACATTTCCCGGCGCCCCCGGTCGAAACGGCCTGACCCTCTTCGACGCGTCAGTGCAAGGGTTCTTGACGCCTCGAAGGGATCACCCACCATGTCCGCTCGTGCCGCACTGGCCGCCGGCGCCCTGGCCGCGCCGCTGTTCGTCGTCGTCGCGCTCGCCCAGGCCCTCACCCGCGACGGCTTCGACCTGACCCGTCAACCGGTCAGCATGCTGTCCAACGGCGACCTCGGCTGGATCCAGATCTCCAGCTTCGCCGTCACCGGCCTGCTGTCCATCGCCGCCGCGTACGGCTTGCGCGGCCTTACCCCGTGGGCGCCGCGCCTGCTGGTCCTGATCGGCGCCGGCCTGCTGATCGCCGCCGCGTTCCGCCTCGACTCCGCGACCACGATGAGCCGGCAGGCGATCGTGCACAACGTCGGCGGCAGCCTGTCGTTCTTCTCGATGATCGCCCTGTGCTTCGTCCTGGCCCGGCACTTCCCGCCCCGCTGGGCCCGCACCGGCCGCATCGCCGCGATCGCCTTCGCCGCCCTGCTGCTGTGGGCGATGACCGGCGGCCGGGCCGGCGCGCTCACCCTGTTCGTGGGTGTGGCGCTCGCGTGGGGCTGGATCTCGGCGACGTCAGGGATCCTGCTGCGGCGCACCTACGGGTACCGTCCGGGTTCTGCCCTGATGCCCGCGGCGGGGGCGGCGACAAAGCTCGATGCATGACCACATCGCCCCTCGTGCGCACGGCCGCGGTGGCCGCGCCGGTGCTCCTGTTCGGCTACGGCGCCCTGCGCCTCATCGACGGCCTGGACGGCCACCATGACAAGGGCGGCCTGCTGTGGAACGCGGGCCACGTCATGTTCTTCGCCGCGATCGCACTGTTCGGCGCGATGGCGGTCGGCGTGCGCCGCATGCTGCCGTGGCGCGACTTCGGCAACCGCCTGGCGGCCAACCTCGCCACGGTCGCCGCCCTGGCCGGCATGGCGGCGTTCCTGTGGGTGATCACCGGCGACCTGTTCCGCTCGTTCGCCGAGGCCGCCCCGCTGCCGGACGCGCTGCAGAACATCGGGCCGGCCCTGTTCGAGGTCGGCCTGCTGGTCCTGCTCGTGCAGCTGGTCCGCGCCCACCGGCTGCCGGCGTGGAGCCCGGTCGTGGTCCTGCTCGGATTCCTGCTGATCCCGATCAACCTCGACCTGATCCCGCTGGCCGCCGCGACGGTGTTCGCGGGCCTGCTGCCACTGGCGGGCCCGCGCTCAGCGGCCCGCCGCGCGGCCTGAACCACCGCAACGGTCTTCGGGGCCTGCCACCGCTGGCTGGCCCCACTCACCGGCGCGCCGCGACCGTTTTCCCGGGCCCGTTTCCGCTGACGGCCCCGTGCTCAGCGGCGAGCCGCGACCGTGTTCCCGGGCCCGTTTTCTGCTGGCGGGCCTCCGCTCAGCGGCGGGCCCCGCCGCCCGGGCCGCGGCCCGAGGCGTTGTGCTTGCCCAGCTTCAGGCCCTCGCCCGCGAGGTGCTGGTCGAACCAGTCCGCGGCCGCCCCGGCGACCTCCTCCAGCGCCCCCGGCTCCTCGAACAGGTGGGTGGCGCCGCCGACGACCCACACGGACGACACGGCGAGGTCCCCGGCGGCCGCCCGGTTCAGCTCCAGCACCCGTTCGTCGCGCTCGCCGACGATGAGCAGCACCGGCGCCTCGGTCTCGGTGAGCGCGGCCCCGGCGAGGTCCGGCCGCCCGCCGCGGGAGACCACGGCGCGCACCTGCCGGGGCCGGGCGGCGGCGGTCATCAGCGCCGCCGCGGCGCCCGTGCTGGCCCCGAACAGGCCGAGCGGCAGCGCGGCGAGCGCCGCCTCCGCGGCGATCCAGTCGGCCACCCCGGTCAGCCGGCCGGCGAGCAGTCCGATGTCGAACCGCAGCTCCCCGGTGAGGGCGTCGTGCTCCTCCTCCTCGGCGGTGAGCAGGTCGGTCAGCACCGTGGCCAGGCCGGCGGCGTTGAGCCGTTCGGCGACGAGCCGGTTGCGTGGGCTGAGCCGGGAACTGCCACTGCCGTGGGCGAACAGCACCACGCCCTTGGCGTGCGCCGGCACGGTCAGATCGGCGTCGAGGAGTACTCCGGCGGACGGCACCTTCGGCATGCTCCGGCCCTACCCCAACCCGTGCCTGCTATGCGCGCGCGTTCGTCTCGGCGCTGCTTGTCCGGCGTCGCACTGCCGCCGTCTCACGTCGTCGTTGTCCCGCAACACCGCGAACGGGCCGCCGCGGCTTCCGGTTTCTGCTAGCACTCAGCTTAGTGGCCCCGACCAAATCGCCGCCGAATCCGGCTACCCAGCGTTCAAACGCCTAACTGCTTGTAGAAGAAGCTACAAGGCTCCGGGCGGCCCGAGGGGTCCGTGGCGTAGCCGGGGACGATGCCGTACCTGGTCCAGCCGGCCGACTCGTACAGGCGCTCCGCCGGCGAGCCCGTCGCCGTGTCCAGCAGCAGCAGTGTCGCGCCGGCGGATGCGGCCGCCTGCTCGGCCGTCGTCAGCAGGGCCCGGCCCAGGCCGCGGCCGCGGGAGCGGCTGTGCACCATCAGCTTCACCACCTCGGCGCGGTGGCGGCCGTTCGGCTTCGACTCCAGCGACAGGCTCACCGTGCCGACCACGCCGGTGGCGTCCGACGCCGTCCAGACCACGAGGGTGCCGTCCTCGACCGCCGGCCGGCGGGTGCGCCACCAGGCGGCCGCGTCGGCGGTGGCGAACGGGGTGCGGAAGCCGACCGAGGCGCCCGCGCGGACGGCGTCGGCCAGGACCTCGGCCAGGTTGTCGACGTGCGCGGGGAATGCCGGAGGGGTGAGGCGCGTGATGGTGGGCAAGGCCGGGTCCCTTCAGGGCAGGACGATGAGCAGGACGTAGCGCGCGTCGCCGGGGCCGGGGTTGACGAACCGCGACGGGCCCCACAGCTGGTACCGCAGGCAGTCCCCCACCCCGAGCGCGAACGTCGTCCCGCCCACGGTCAGGGACAGGGCGCCGGACAGCACCCACAGGTGATGCTCGAGCCCGTCGACCGGCGGCGCGTCGTAGGGGATGTCGGCGCCGGCGGCGAGCACCGCCTCGACGACCTCGCCGCGCAGGCCGGGGTGGGGCGGCGACACCGAGCGGCGCACGAAACCCGTCGACGCGTCGCGCCACACCGGCTGGCGGTCGGCCGTCACGAGTTGGGGCGGCGCCGGCTCGACCTCGGCGAGCAGGCGCGACATCGGGCGGCCGTGCGCGGCGCACAGCTTGCCGAGCAGCGCCGCCGTCGGGCTGATCTCGCCGCGCTCCAGCCGGGACAGCGTCGAACGGCTCACGTCGGCGCGCCGGGCCAGCTCCTCCAGCGACCAGCCGCGCTCGATGCGCAGCTGGGAGAGCCGGGCCGCGAGCCGATCATCGATTCCCACATCCGGGAGGATATCCCAGATCCGGGATGGCAATCCATGTGAGTTGCGTGGCCGCATCACCGGCATGACCGAGGTGTCGATCGGTACCGCGCACGGGGCCAAACCGATCCTGCGCTACGGGCCGCACGAGGCCTCGGCGGCCGACGCGCGGCGCCGCATCACCGCCTTCTTCTCCGAACATCTTTAATCGCTTCCCTAAACCCATTAGGGAGTCGTACCGTCGACGGCGTGGAACCGCTGACCGAACACGACATCCGCGCCGCCTTCATCAACTGCTCCCGCGGGGAGGCGGCCCGCGCCCACGTGCCCCGCGACCTGTCCGACCAGCCGTGGCCCAGCCTCGACTTCCTCGGGTGGCGCGACCCGGGCGCCCCGGACCGGGCCTACCTGGCGGCCGGGCACGGCGGCGTGCTCATGGCCGTCTCCATGCGCGTCGCCGAGCAGCGCGGGCGCGGCTTCCAGCACCGCGGCATGTGCTCGTTCTGCCTCACCACGCACCCGGGCCGCGGCGTCACCCTCATGACCGGGCGCCGCGCGGGCAAGGCGGGCCGCAACGGCGACTCCGTGGGCGTGTACCTCTGCGCCGACCTCGCCTGCTCGCTGTACCTGCGCGGCCTGAAGAAGCCGGGCGCGGGCGGGCGGCTGGACGAGACGCTCACCATCGAGGAGCAGGCCGAGCGGCTGCGGGGCAAACTGTCGGCTTTCCTGGACCGGCTCGTCGGCGACGCGACGCTCGTGGTGCCAACACCACAGCCCGGGTCGAACCTGCACGACTGACGCGGGGCCGGGGTTCGCCGATGCTCGATGCCATGGAGAACCCGAACCGCCTTCCGGCGCTGCAGACCGGGGCCGGCATCGCCCGGCTCACCGGCACCATCCTCACCCCCGTCGCCCTCGTCATGGCCGGCGCCACCGCCCTCGTGTGGGTGTCGCTGCCCGCGACGCCGTCCACCGACGACTGGATCACCCTCGCCGTCACCGCCGCGTTCGTGCCGATCCTCGCCGGCATCGGGCTGCCGCTGCTCGTCGTCGGGGCGCGGCGGCTCGCCCGGCTGCGGCGCGTGCTGCGCGAGGGGGCGCCGGCCCGCGCCGTCATCACCGCGATCACCGGCCTGTCCAACGACCCCGACGAGCGCGGCGCGAGCCGGATCGACCTCGCCGTCGACCTGCCCGGCCGGGGCACCGTCAACGCCCGCGTGCGTCAGGTGGTACCGCTGCCGCTGGTGCCCTTCATGGCGCCGGGCGTGCGCGTGCCCGTGCGCGTCGACCCCGCCGACCCCACCGTCGCCGTCATCGACTGGCGCTTCGCCGAGCCGCGCGAACGCATCGCCGGCGCCGTGGCCGGCTCGGCCCTGGTCGACCTCGCGGCGGGGCTGTTTGGGTAGATCCCGTGAAGGTTTCGCGCCCGGGAGCCATGTTCCGCGGTGGTACGGCAAGACTGCGGGCATGCCACTGACGTTCCCGTCGCACGCCGCCGCGGTCCTGCCGCTGAAGTTCGCGCGGCGCCGATGGTTCGACGGGGTCGCGCTCGTCATCGGCTCGGCCGCGCCCGACTTCCCGTACTCGCTGTCGCCGTACCTCAACTACAACGCCCACACCTGGACCGGGCTGGTGCTGTTCTGCGGGCCGGTGACGGTCCTGCTTTCCCTCCTCACCCGGGCCGCCGCGCCCGCCGTCGTCGCGAACCTGCCGGACTGGCGGGTCCTGCGCCCGTTCGCCCTGCCGGACTACGCCGCCCTGGCCGTGCGCCGGCACCGGCTCGCCGTCACCGCGCTGAGCGCCTGGCTCGGCGCGCTGTCGCACCGGCTGTGGGACCTCGTCACGCACGGGGCCAACGCCACCCGCGGTACCGCGTCGCTCACCTTCCTCGACGCGGAGGCGTTCGCCGGGCAGCCGTGGTGGCGCGTGCTGCACTACGGATCCTCGGTCCTCGGCGGCCTCGCCGTGCTCGCCGCGGCCATCCACATCGGACGGACCCCACTGGCTTCTGCAGGACGCCGCGGGTGTACCGCGAAAGCCCGCCCGGCCGCGCGTGTTCTGGAGCGTCGCCGCAGCCGTGTGGCTGCCGGGCGTGGCCGTCCAGCCGTTCCTGGCGTGGTTCCTCGCGCCGCAGGCGGTGATCGTGCGCCTGCTGGAGGTGGGGTGCCTGGGACTGCTCGCCGCCGCGGCCGCCGTCTCCCTGAGTGATTCACAGGTTTCCTCAGCCGCGTCACAAGCGAGCGGCGCAGGCTGAGCACCATGGCGGTGACGGAAGCATCGAAGATCGTGCGCTGGTACGCCTACGCGGGGTGTCTGTCGGTCCTGCCGTTGGTGGCGGAGGGGTTCCGGCTGCCGTGGTACGGCACCGCGACCGTCCTGGCCGCGGCGCTCGCCGCGTGGGCGCTGATGGTGACGCTGATCCGGCCGGCCACGGCGACTGCGCCGCTGTCGGCCGTGTGGCTGTCGTCGGTGTGGCTGTCGGCGGGAGTCCTGGCCCTGTACGGCACGGGCAGCCTCATGCTGCACGGCGCCGTGAGCGCGGGCGCCCTCGCCGCCGGCGGCTACGGCTGGGCGCTCGCGGTGGCCGCGCTGTCGTATCAGCGCCGGTACAGCGCGGCGGTGCGCTCGGCCGCCGCGGCGAGCATCTCCCGCAGCTGCGGCGGCGCCAGGACCTCGGCGTCGGGCCCGAGGGCCAGCAGCTGGGTGTAGGCGACGGCGACCGACTCCACCGGAAGCTCGACGGTGACCCAGCCGTCGGCGTCCGGCGGCTGAGACGCTGCCCCCTCGGTCGCGGCCCGGAAGGCGACGGCTTCCACGGCGAAGCGCAGCAGCCGCAGCCCGCCCGGGCTGAGCCGCACGGTGACCGTGTCGGCCAGGACGGCCCGCTCGAACTCCGCCGCCCGCTCCGTCCAGAACGCGGCGAGGTCGAAGCCGTCGTCGCGGCCGAAGTGCTCCCCCGTCGCCGTCGCCGCCCGGACGCGGTCGACGCGGTAGGTGCGCGGGGCGGCGCCGACGCGGCCCACGAGGTACCACACCCCGTTCTTGAGGACCAGCCCGCGCGGCTCGACGGTGCGGCTCACCGCGCCGCCCCGCCCCTCGTAGGCCAGGGTCACCACCCGGTCCTCCCACACGGCCCGGGCGAGCTCGCCGAGCAGCGGCGGCGGCGCGGCGTCGCGGAACCAGCCCGGCGCATCGAGATGGAAACGCTGCCGCGCCCGCGCCGAGGCCTCCCGCAGCGGGTCCGGCAGCGCCGCGGCGACCTTCAGCTGCGCCGCCGCCAGGGCCTCGCCGAGCCCCATGTCCCGCGCCGGCCCGGGCAGCCCGGACAGGAACAGCGCCTCGGCCTCGGCCCGGCTGAGCCCGTTGAGCCGGGTGCGGTACCCGTCGAGCAGCCGGTACCCGCCGGCCCGGCCCTGCTCGGCGTAGACGGGCACGCCCGCCGCCGACAGGGCCAGGACGTCGCGGTAGATGGTCCGCTCGGAGACCTCGAGCTGCTCGGCGAGCTCCGCGGCCGTGCGGGTGCCGCCGGACTGCAGCAGCAGCACCAGCGAGATCAGCCGCGAGACACGCACCGGCTAACGGTAACGCTCGGGGTCCTTCATGCCGCCGGCCTCATAGCCCCACCAGTCGGGCCGGCTGCCGTCGGCGTCGGTGAACCCGTACTCCCGCGCCAGCCCGCCACTGCTCAGCGAGGCCCCGTTCCAGCGCGCCTTGTCCGGGTCGGCGGCGAGGGCGGCGACGGCGCGCCCGATGTACACCGGCGTCTCCGACACCGCGAAGTGCGGATCCTTCGCCGCCCCGTCCCGCCACGTCGCCTCGGTGACCCCGAAGTGCTCGAGCATCATCTCGGAGCGCAGGAACCCGGGCGTGAGCGACACCGCCGTCCCGCCGGCGCTCTTGAGCTCCTCGGCGAGCGCGAACGCCATGCGCAGCACCGATGCCTTGGCGAGGTCGTAGAAGAACGAGACGCGGTACCGCGAGGCGTTGTACTCCGCCGTGCCGTCGGTCACCTCGACCACGAGCCCGCCCGGCTCCCGCACCAGCAGCGGCAGCGCGGCGTGGCTGGTGATGATGTGGGTGTCGACGGCCAGCCGCAGGATGTGCAGCCCGACGTCGAGGTCGTCCTCCCACAGCCGCTTGTCCCAGCTGAACAGCGACTCGGCCCCCCAGATGTCGTTGACGAGCACGTCGAGCCGCTGCTGCTCGGCATCGATGCGGGCCACCACCGCGCGCACCTGCTCCGGCTGGAGATGGTCGGCCCCGATCGCGATGCCGACCCCGCCGGCCGCGGTGACGAGCTCCGCGGTCTCCTCGATCGTCTCCGGCCGCCCCATCTCCGAGGCCTGCCGCCGGGTGGTGCGCCCCGTGCAGTACACGGTCGCCCCCGCCGCCCCGAGCTGCACGGCGATCTGCCGCCCGGCCCCGCGCGTGGCCCCCGCGACGAGCGCCACCTTGCCCTTGAGTGATCCACCTGCTGCGTTCATGCCGCCCACCGTCGCAGCAAAACCTGACAGGTCACGTCGGTCTTTTCTCTCAGCTTCCGGCGGCTACATTTTCGGCATGGACCTGCTGCGCCGCCGCCTCCGCGAGGCCGGGATGCCGGTCGTCGCGGTGACCGCGGCCGAGGGCGGCGCGGCCGCCCAGTCCGGCGTCGTACGCTTCACGGACGGTTCGGCGGTCTTCGCGAAGACGCTGACCGACCCGCTCCCCGGCCGGTTCGAGGCCGAGGCCGAGGGCCTGCGCGCGCTGCACGACCTGGGCGGCGTCACGGTCCCCGAGGTGTACGCCACCACCCCCGCCCTGCTCGTCCTCTCCCGCCTGTTCCCCCGCCGGGCGACCCCCGAGTTCTGGGAGGCGCTGGGCCGCATGCTGGCCACGCTGCATCTGTCCACAAGGGACACCGCCGCGGGCCGCTTCGGCTGGCCCCAGGACGGCTGGCTGGGCCGCCTGCCCCAGCACAACACCTGGGACACGGACGGCCACCGCTTCTTCGCCGAACGCCGCCTGCTGCGCTGGCTTGCCGAACCCCGCGTCGCGGCGGCCCTGTCCGCGGACGACCGCACAGCTCTGGAACGCCTCTGCCGGGCCCTGCCGGACCTGCTCCCGCCCCAGCCCCCGGCGCTCACCCACGGCGACCTGCGCACCGGCAACGTCCTGTCCACGGCGGACGGCACCCCCGCGCTGATCGACCCGGCCGTCTGCTTCGGCTGGCCGGAGACGGACCTCAGCATGCTGTGGTGCTCCCCCCGCCCGCCGGAGTCGCAGCGCTGCTTCGACGCCTACGAGGAGCTGGCGCCCCCGCCACCGGGCTGGCGCGACCGCATGCGCCTGCTGCACCTGGCCGACCTGCTGAGCACCATCGCCCACGGCGACGACGACGGGTCCGCCGCCGCGCTGCTGCGCGAGATCGTGTCCCCGTTCCGCCCCCGCTAGCCCGGCGCCGGCCGCCCGCCCGCCGCACCGCCACGGCCGGACGACGGCCGGCCGCCGCGCTGCTGCGCGAGATCGTGTCCCCGTTGCACCCACGCTAGCCCGGCGCCGGCCGCCCGCCGAACCGCCACGGCCGGCCGCCGCGCTGCTGCGCTGCTGCGCTGCTGCGCGAGATCGTGTCCCCGTTGCACCCACGCTAGCCCGGCGCCGGCCGCCCCCCGAACCGCCACGGCCGGACGACGGCCCCCGCCCCGCCGCCGAGGCGCAGCGCCGCGTCGAGCCCCTGCACGCAGGCCGCGGACCCGGCGACGCCGCCGTCGAGCCGCCGCAGCGTCCCGTACACGATGAGGCGGTCCAGCCCCTCCTCGACGGCGGGCGCGTCTTCCCCGTCGAGCGCCATGACGAGGAACCGGTCCCCGTCCCCGCCGGGAAACTCCCACATGGACCGCCCGAGCCGATCCTCGAACCGGTACACGTCGACGCGCTCGAACACCCCGCCGCGCCGGTACGGGTCCTCGCCGGCGAACGCCCGCGCCGCCTCGTCGGACGGCACGTCGACGATGTGCAGGCTCCCGGCGATGCCTTCACGGTCGGCGGTGAGCACGGGCCCCCGCGCGTACAACGCCGCGTCGTACCCGTCCATGTACGCCCAGTGCGCCTCGGTGAGCTCGTACCGCAACGCAAGGCTGCCGGGCCGATCCGCTCCGTACACGAAGTAGAACATCGATCCGAGGTTACGATATGCAGTGATGTCCGCGCGCCATGCTGGTGAGCACGACCCCGGCCCCCCGTTCGCCGACGCCGGGACCCCTTCGGCTGTCCCCGCCCCGCCCGAGGTGGTAATCGACCTCGACCGCCCCTCCGCGCCGGCCCCCACCGCCCCGCCCGACGCGGTGATCGACCTCGACCGCCCGTCCGCAACGGCCTCCGCCGCCGCCCCGCGCGACGTGGTGATCGACCTTGACCGCCCGTCCGCCCCGGCCCTCGCCGCGTCCGACGCGGTGGTCGACCCTGACCGCCCGTCCGCCCCGGCCCTCGCCGGGCCCGACGTGGTGATCGACCTTGACCGCCCGTCCGCCCCGGCCCTCGCCGGGCCCGACGTGGTGATCGACCTCGATCGGCCGTCCGCGCCGGCCCGCGCCGCCGCCCCGCGCGAGCCGAGGCGAGCCGCCCGGGTCGCGCTGCTCGCCGTGTTCGCCCTGGCCGCCGCCGTCCCTCAGGGCGCGCCCCGGATGCTCAGCGAGGGCCGCACCGTGCCGCTGCCGAGCTTCTGCACGGGCACCCCGATCCCGGGCGGCCGGCTGAACATCATCCAAGGCGACAACTTCATCATCCTGGACGCCACCACCAACACGGTCGTCAACTCGGGCCGCTGCCCGCACGGCACCGGCAAGCTCTACCGCGAACCCCGCTAGTTGGATTTCCCCGTGCCGATGTGTCTCCCCTTTCTTGAATGCGACGCACGCGATCCGCGACGTCTCGGTGACGGCTCAGCATCCGGGGACCATCACACCGCAGACCTCGGCCGTGCACGGCGACGCGGAGCATGGCAACGGCCCGTGCCGCGCGCCGTAGCGCCGCCGCCCCCAATCCGTACGCCGCGCGCCGACGACCCGATCAGGCCGGCCGGCACAGCAGCGGCTCGCCCCGACCCTGCAGTCCCCGGCCGGGGCGGAGCCAGTCCCCGGCACGGTTCCGACCCTGGCGTGGTCCTGGCCCAACGGCGGCGCGACGCAACGCCGTCCGCGGACCGTCCGCAACGGTCAGGCGGCGCAGGACGGGCGGTCCGCCGGCCCACGTCAGCACCTCGCCCAAGCCCCGGCAGGCACGACCCGGCCCGGTTGCGGACGGCGGCTGAGGTCACCCCGCGGGCCAGAGGGCGGTCCACCGGCCCGCTTCAGCGCTTCACGCGCGCCCGGGCAGGCATGACCCCGCGATTGCGAGCGGCGACGAGGTCACCCCGGAGGCCACTCGTCGAGGACGTGTAATCGGATCAGGGCGGCGTGCGACAGCGGCGTGGTCAGGTCGGCGACGTCGCCGTTGGTCGTGTAGTCGAGCAGGGTCACCGGGCCGGCCGCGGCCAGGGTGCGCAGCTGGGCGAGCTCCGCCGTGAGGTGATGGTCGAGGACGAAACGGTAGGCGGGCAGGTAGATGCGGCGGCGGGCCGACTCGTAGTCCAGCAGGGTGGTGCCGGTCAGGCCCGCGCGGTGGCCGAGGACCGGGCCGTGGCGGCGCACCGTGCGTTTCAGGCCCGTCATGCGGGTCGCGGACAGCAGGGCGCGGTCCACGTCGGCGGTCTCGAACACCTTCAGGGCCTGCCAGATCGCCTCCACCGACGTCCCGCTCTCACCGGGGCTGAGGGGCACCGGGATGCCGCCGTGCGGATAGAACGGGCTGAAACGCACCCACGGGTGTGGACCGCGTGAGGTCACGTCGACGACGGTGGTGGCGGCCGTCTTCGCGGCCCGGCTGCGGTGGTGCGCGACCCGAATCTCCATGCCCGGCATCTTGCCCGACGGGTACGACAGTTTTCGCCGCGCGCGTGGTGGGTACGCCGGGTGTCGCGACGAAGGAGGAAGATGTGCCGCAGCAAGACATGCGCCTGCAGTTCTCGCTGGAGCTGCCGCGCGACGCCGCGCTGGTCCGCGATGCGCGGCGGACCCTCGACGGGGCCCTCGCGGGCGCCGGCGTGACCCAGGAATGCCGCGACGACATCCGGCTCGCCCTCACCGAGGCATGCGGAAACGTCGTGTCTCACGCGAGCCTCGCCAACGGGTACCACATCGACGTGACGGTGGACGACAGCGAGTGCGTGATCGAGGTCACCGACGACGGCGGCGGCTTCGACCCGGCGCGGGTGCCGGCCGTGGACGCCGAGGGGGCCGAGGCCGAGCCCGGCGAGCTGCGCGAGAGCGGGCGTGGCCTGCACGTACTCGCCGCCGTGGTCGAGCGGCTCGATGTCGTCTCGGTCGAGGACACGGGGACCCTGGTCCGGTTCAGCAAGCACCTGACGTGGGAACCGGCCCCCTGAACGCGTGACCGTCCGGACGAGAGTAATCGGCCGTTCGGACGTATGCTTGCCCGGACGATCGTACGAATCGTTGCCATAGTGAAAAGACACCAAGTGAAGGGGCGGGACGCCGATGCAGGTCAACTCGACGGTCGACGGACCGCGCGCCGTGGTCACGGCGAGCGGGGAGCTGGACGTTGCGACCGCCCCGGAGCTGCGCGCCTACCTGCACAAGCTCGTCGACGACGGGGCGTCGACGCTGATTGTCGACCTCACCGACGTCGGGTTCCTCGACTCGACGACGCTGGGCGTGCTCATCAGCGTGCACAAGCGGCTGGCCGAGTCCGGCGGGGTCGTCGAGCTGGTGATCCCGCACGCCCGGCTGCTGCGCATCTTCCAGATCACGGGCCTGGACCGGGTGTTCACCATCCACCCGTCACCGGCCGGGGCCGCCGTGCAGTGACGGGCGGCCGTAGGCGGCGTTGAGCACCTGCATCGCCGCCCCGGCCGCAATCACGTCGCCGCCCAGCGCCGACACGGAAACGTCGACGGTGAGCCAGTCGGCGCGGGGCACCTCCTGGCGTACGGCCGCGGAAACCTCGTCGAGATAGACCTTCCGGTGCCGCAGCAGGTCCGCGCCGGCGAGCACGATGTGGCCGACGTCGGTGGTCTGCAACAGGTTGACCACCCCGGCGGCGAGCAGCCGGGCCGCGAGCGGCACGTCGCCGGCGTCGACGGCGCGGTCGTGCAGGACCTCCAGGCAGCCGCGCCGCCCGCACACGCATCGCGGGCCGTCGAACTGCAGGACGGTGTGGCCGAACTCACCGGCGTTCGTGTGCGCGCCGCGGTAGGCCGCGCCGCGCAGCCACAGGCCGGCGCCGATGCCCGACTCCACCATGATGAGCGCGCCGTCGCGGAAGTCGGCGCCGCGGCGCCAGGCCTCCGCCGTGACTCCGGCGGTCACATCCTTGTCCAGGTGTACCGCAAGAGCCAGCCGTTCCTGCGCGAGTTCCCGCAGCGGAACATCGTGCCAGTGCCGCAGCCGGTGCGCGTCCCGGACGATGCCGCCGGCGTGGTCGAGGGGCCCGACCATGCCGATGCCCATGCCCACGATCCGCGCCGGGTCGACGGGCTCGCGGCGCAGCAGCCCGGCGCGCGCGGCATCGATGCGGTCGAGCAGCTCGGCCGGCGTGAAGTCGGCCGGCAGGGGCTCCCGAGCGCCGGCGAGGACCTCGCCGACGAGGTCGGTGAGCACGAGCCGGACGCCGGTGCGCGCGACGTGGACCCCGATCGCGAACCGGCTGGAGGGCACGATCCGATACATCGTTGCCGGCTTGCCCACGCCCTGGCGGCGCACGCCGGCGGGCTCGATCAGCCCGTCGCCGGCCAGCCGCGCGAGCACCTTCGACACCGCCTGCGGGGTGAGCCCGGTCGCGGCGACCACCGATGAGCGGTCGAAGCTCGGGGTGGCGCGGGCCAGCCCGACGACGAGCGCGTCGTTGTACCCGCGCAGATAGCCGAGGCCGGCGCCGGGCGTGTCCACATTCACATCCTATAACGCAACAGCGTTGCTAAACTGGCCGCCATGGAGGACCTCACCGCGGTTCGCCGCTGGACCGCGCTGCTGGCCCTGTCGCTCGGCGGCTTCGGCATCGGCCTGACCGAGTTCGTGGCCATGGGCCTCCTGCCGGACATCTCCGAAGATCTCCTCCCCCAGCTGTACGCCCAGTCGCCCGCCAAGGCCGTCGCGCACGGCGGCTGGATGATCACCGCGTACGCGCTGGGCGTGGTCGTCGGCGCTCCCACCATCGCGGCGGTGACCGCGCGCCTGCCCCGCAAGACGTTGGTCGTGGGGCTGCTGGGGCTCTTCACCTGCGGTACCGTTGCGTCGGCGGTTGCTCCTGGCTTCTGGCTGGTCCTCGTCGCGCGCTTCGTCGCCGCACTGCCCCACGGCGCCTACTTCGGCGCGGCCGGGCTCGTCGCCGCCTCGATCATCGGCCCCGGCAACCAGGCCAAGGGTTTCGCGGCCGTCCTCGGCGGCCTCACCGCCGCCAACGTCGTCGGCGTGCCGCTCATCACGCGGCTCGGGCAGGCCGCGGGCTGGCGGGTCGCCTACTTCGCCATCGCCGCCATGTTCGCCGTCACGCTCGCATTCGTCGCGCTCACCGTCCCGTCCTCCCCCGCCGACCCGGCCGGCTCGCCGCGCGCGGAGCTGCGCGCGTTCCGCCATCCGCAGGTGTGGCTGGTGGCGGTGACGGCGGCCGTCGGCTTCGGCGGATTCTTCGCGATCGACAGCTACATCGCGCCGGTCACGACGCACGTCGCGCACCTGGGCGCGGGCGCCGTGCCGTGGGTCCTCGTCGCCGTCGGCCTGGGCATGACGGTCGGCAACGCGCTGGGCGGCTGGGCCTCCGACCGCAACCTGCGCCGCAGCATGCTGGCCGGGTTCGTCGTGTTCATCGCGAGCATGGCGGTGTTCGCGGCCCTCGCCCACAACCGGTACACCCTCTTCGTGGGCGCCTTCCTCATCGGCGCCGCCGGCCTGTTCCTCGGCCCGGCGATGCAGTCGCGCCTGATCGGCGTGGCACCCGGGGCGCAGCTGATGGGCGCCGCGGTCAACCAGTCGGCGATGAACATCGCCAACAGCCTCGGCGCCGCGCTGGGCGGCCTGGTCATCGCGGCCGGCTGGGGGTACGTCGCGCCGAGCTGGGTCGGCGTCGCCCTCGGCGCGGCCGGTCTGGCGCTGGCGGCGACGAGCTTCGGCCTGGATTCGCGGGCGTCGCGGCGCGGCAACGCCCCGGCCGCCGCCGAGCTGGCCCGGGTCGGCTGACTAGCGCAGGCGGTATCGCACCTGGCGGGTCGGCCGGAACGGGCCCAGGACCAGCCCGCGGTTCACGCCGCCGCGCACCGCGAACTGCGTCGACACGCGCAGGGCCAGGCCGGCGATGCGCACGGGGCGGCGCACGTCGTACAGCGGCGAGAACGGCGGCTCGAAGTAGCAGGTGTCGCCGTGGCTCGGCACGTGGTACCACAGGTCGCCGGTCCGCAGCCCCGCCTCGATCTGCGCCTGGATCGCCAGCGTCGCCGACGGGTTCGGGTCATGGCGCCACATGTCGATGACCGCCTGCCGCGCCCGCGGGTCGCGCTTCCATCGGGCCAGCGTCGCACGGTCGGTCATGCACCACACGTCGAAGCGCGGCCCGTCGAGCAGCGCCGGCATCGAGGCGAGCTGGCCGACGCGGTACCACAGCTCGATCGCCCGCTTGAGCTTCTGCTCGATCAGCTCGTGCAGCCCCGGATGGTGGCGCCCGGTGCGCAGCCCCGCCGCGTACTCCACGGCCGCCGCGGCCGCCGCCGAGTCCTGGTGCAGCCGGTTGACGGCGGACTCGTACTGCGGCGGCACCCCCGGCCGGACCAGCGTGTGCAACGCGACCTCGGCGTGTTCGCGCAGCGGCGCCACCGCCGCCTGCAGGGCCGCCAGGTGCTCCGGCGGGCAGGCGACGACCTCCGCCCACGCCGGCAGCGGCGCCGGCAGCACGGTGTGCATCGCCAGGTCGTACTCCGGGTTGGCCCGCGCCTGCCGCGCCCGCGACACCCAGTCGCCGACCGCGGTGAGCCACGACGCCGCCTGGTCGAACGTCACGGCCGGCACGTACCCGACCGTGCCCGGCTGCGCGGCGTAGTCGGCGTCGAGGATCGTCTCGCCGAGCGTCTGCAGCACGAACGCGTTCCACGCGGCCAGCAGCTGGCTCGCCGTCGCCGCCGGCAGGTTCCACAGGGTCGGCAGCCGCTCGCGCAGCTCGTCCGCGCTCAGCATCTCGTCGTAGGCGACCCGCCCCGCCGAGCGCAGCGCCTCCAGGTAGACGGTGTCGCGCTCCCCGGCCAGCCCTGCTCGCAGACGCGTCAGGAAGCTCGGCGGGTGGTGCGGTTCGTCCACCAGCTCACGGTAGCGCCGGGCGTCGAGTCAGCCGGCCCGCGCGGCCGGCACCACGACCTCCGCGAGATCGCCCATGTCCACCCCGGCCTGCGCCAACAGCTCCACGACCCGCCCGATCGTCAGAAAGTCGACCACGTTGTCGTGGTGGATCAGCCGGTACCACCGCGACCCGCTCGCATGCCGCACCACCTCGACGCGCCAGTCGCCGCCGGGCGTCTGCATCGCGCCGATGACCTTCACGCAGCGTAGGCTAGCCCGCCACCTGACCAGCACAAAGGCTTGATCCACAACTACATGCGTGTAG
Organism: Dactylosporangium sp. CA-139066; assembly: GCF_050936175.1. Taxonomy (NCBI): domain Bacteria; kingdom Bacillati; phylum Actinomycetota; class Actinomycetes; order Micromonosporales; family Micromonosporaceae; genus Dactylosporangium; species Dactylosporangium sp. CA-139066. The sequence continues at coordinate 6,911,374 of NZ_JBNJNH010000001.1, forward strand.
TTTGCTGTCTCCACCCGCGCGCACTCTGGCACTCGGACAGCGCTCCGCGTCAGCCCTACTGACCCGTCAGCGACCGCCGCCCGGTTCGCGCGCCCGTCCCTCAACGCGTTTCTGCGGCACCGTCTCTGCGGGGCCTCGCCTGGGCGTGATGCACCCCCGCACGAGCCGACCGCCGACGCCAACCGCAATCCCAGGCACGCCAGACGCCAGCGCGCACGCCGACCACGCAGTCACTCGGCACGACGGTGCCCGACGCCGTCACCTGCCGCAACCCTGACCGGCGCCCTCGCTCGGCACGACATTGAGCCCGACCGACGGCGAGATGCGAGCCCGAACCTGCATGCCAACGCGAGCGAACCGACGACACCGGCACCGACGCCGGCGCGACCCAGACCCCGGCGCGACCCGGACCCCGGCGCGGGCCGGGCGCCAACCGCGCAGGCACGACCGGCAACGCCAACGCCGACAGCGACCCAACGCCCGCACCTGTGAGCCGGCGCCAGAGCAGCCAAGCGCCGCCGCCACGAGGCCGTAGCCAACCAAGGCCTGAACGCCGACGCGGCCGGCCCGGATGGCCGCGCAGATGCCAATGGCCTGTGCCGCCGGGCGGGTCAGGCCGGGTCGGGCTGGCGCATCGGCACGATCAGGTAGCGCAGGTCAGCGGTCGCGGTGGTCACCTCCGTCGCGCGGAGTGCGGGCTGGATGCGCAGCTGCACAGGTTCGCCGGCGAAGGCGCGCAATGCGTCGCCGAGGAGCCGGGCCTGGTAGGAGCGCGTGGCCTGGCCGGAGCGCACCGCGGCCTTCACCGTCTCCTCCGACTCGCCGCGCAGCGGGTCGGCGGCGCGCACGAGCACGGCGCCCTCGATCGACTGCAGGGTGACGCGACCCTGCTGACCGGCGTAGGCCGCGGCGCGGTCCACGGCGTGGGCCAGCGCGTCGGCCTCGACCTCGACCACGCACTCCGGCGCGACGTCGAGCAGGCGGTCGAACTGCGCGTCCGGGAACGCGTCGCCGAGCGTCGGCGTGGTCACGCTGCCGCCGCGCCAGGACAGGCCGAACAGGTCGCCGCCGGCGTGCAGGACGACGGTGTCGGCGCGGCCGAGCACCGGGGCGATCCTGGCCAGCAGGCCCGCGGGCACCAGCGCGTCGAACGGCGTCGTGGCCTCGACCGGGACGGTGGCCGCGGCGAGCCGGTAGCGGTCGGTGGCGAGCATCGACAGCGAGCCGGCAGCCGCGCGCAGCCGCACGCCGGTGAAGATCGGCAGGGCGTGCTCACGGGAGGCGGCGCCGGCCACCGCGGCCGCGGCGGCGCGCAACGCGGCGCCGGGTGCACGCCCGGTCGCCGGTGGCAGGTCCGCGGTCGGCGGCCAGGCGTCGGCGAGCACGGGCAGGGCGAACCGGGCACCCGGCACCCGCACCGCCACGCGGCCGCCCTCCGCGGTGAGCCTGGCTTCGGGCGGGTCGAGCCCGGCCAGGGTGTCGGCCAGGCCGCGGCGCGACACGAGGGCCTCGCCCGGCTCGTGGACGGTCGCCGGAACGCGCAGCCGCACGGTGAGCGCGCCGTCCGTGGCCGACAGCACGAGACCCTCCCCATCGCCGCGCATTAGCACGGCGGAGTGGACGGGATGCGGCGAACGGCCCGTGAGCAGGCGAACGGCGAGAGCGGCGGCCTCGGCGAGATGGCGGACGGGGGCGGTGGCGTCGAGCAGGCGGGTCATGGGGAGGACCCTAGCGGTGGGGTACGACAAAAAATCGGCTCAGCGGCCGGGCAGCGACGCCAGCCACGGCACGAGCGCCTCCGGTGCGGGCATGGCCGCCATTTCATCCCGTACTGCACCAGCCGCCTCGGCCAGCGCCGGTTCCGTGATGAGCCGCGTCAATACGTCGGCGTCGATTTCCGGTTCGTCGGCGGCGATGCCCGCGCCCCGCGCCGCGATCAGCCCGGCATTGTGCCGGCGGTCCCCGGCGCCGTTGATGACGAGTTGCGGAACACCGGCGTGCAACGCGGTGAGCGTGGTGCCCGCGCCGCCGTGATGCACGATTCCCGCGCACCGGCCGAGGAGGTCCGGAATGGGCACCCAGCCGGCGGTGTACACGTTCGGCGGGACGTCGAACTGGCGCGCCGGCCGGATCAGCAGGAAATCGGCGTCGACGCCGGCCGCGGCGACCGCGACCCGTTCCATGAGACGGTCGCGTCCGGGCCCCGCAACGGTACTGCGGCTGACGGCGATCAGCGGCCGCCCGCTCTCGGGAAGAATGGGCAGCGGGCCGGACCCTCCGTAGGGCACCGCACGCATCGGCCGGCTTGATTCCCGGCCCGGCAGGACGCTCGGCGGCGCCGAACTGATGACCCCGGCGAATTCCGGGACGGTGGCGCCCATCCGCGACAGCGTTTCGCGCACCAGCGTCCGGCCGTCGAACAATGTGTTCTCGTGCAGCACGGCGGGCACGCCGACGGCCGCCGCGGCCAGGGCACCGGCGACGGCGAGGGGCTCGTGGAGTACCAAATCGGGATGCCACGAACGGGCGAGCTCGACGGCCGGTCCGACAAGCCGGGAATTGACCGCGCCGAAGAGCAGCCCGACCCCGCGGGTGCCGGCCCGGCCCGCCATTTCGGCGCGGGCGATGAGCGGATGCCGGAGCATGATCGGTACGGCAACGGAACCGACCGACACGGAGCCGGCGATGTCGTGCACGGAAAGGCCGGCGTCGGCGACGGAAAGCGCCTCGCCGCCGGTCGCGACGAGTACCTCGTGACCGGCGTCGCGCAGCGCCCGGCCGAGCGGCACGAATGGGAACGCGTGGCCGATGAGTGGTGCGGCGACAAGCAGGACCCGCATGCGATCAGGATGCCACCGCACGGAAGGAGTGCAACCCCAGACTGTTGGCCACAACGAATACTGATGACAATGCCATCGCCGCGCCCGCGAGCATCGGCCCGAGATCGGCCTGCGCCAATGCCGCGGCGACGTTGACGCCCGGCGTGCGCGACGCGAACGACGAACACGAGGCACGCGTGGCGCGACGGTCGCCGTCCGTCAGCCGCGGTCAGGCGGCGACGGCGTAGCCGGCCTCGTCGACGGCGGTGGCGCGACGGTCGCCGTCCGTCAGCCGCGGTCAGGCGGCGACGGCGTAGCCGGCCTCGTCGACGGCGGCGCGTACGGCTTCGGGGTCGAGCGGGCGGTCACTGGTCACCGTCACCGCGCCAGTCGGCAGGTCGACCTGGACGTCACTCACGCCTTCCAGACGGCCGAGTTCCTCGCTTACCGCGTTCACGCAGTGTGCGCACGTCATGCCGGTCACCGAATATGTCGTCTGCATCGCCGCTCTCCCTTCGACTTACCCCCTGGGGGTACCAAGGTACATCACGATAAACCCCCTGGGGGTATTTGCGTCAAGGGTGGCGACGGAGATCACTGACCGATTTGTGTTCGGCGCTGCGAGGTCCGTCCGTTTCCGCGAGCACCGCTGGTGCGCCGGTGGCCGGTGCGATGGGGCGGGTGTCGATCAGTGCGACTGCCGGCGGCACACCGAGCGGTCCGTTACGCAGCGCGGCGGAAGCGTCCCGGAGCGACACCGAAACGGCGCTTGAACGCGGCGGCGAATGCGAACTCCGAGGCGTAACCGACCCGGTACGCCACCGTACGCAGCGGGGCATCGGAGTCGCGCAGCAGCCGGGCGGCCACGGTCATGCGCCACCAGGTGAGGTACGACAGCGGGGCCCTTCCGGTGAGCGTCGCGAACCGGCGGGCGAAGGGTGCGCGGGACAGGCCGCCGACCGCGGCGAGTTCGGCGACCGTCCAGGGGCGGTTCGGCTCGCGGTGGATCGCCTTGAGGGCCGCGCCGACCGCGGGATCCCGCAGCGCGGCGGGCCAGCCGGTGAGCGCGGTGCCCGCCGCCGCACCAGCGGCTTCCGGCTCGCCCGACTCCTCCAGGGTTTCGAACCAGGCCCGGAGCGCGTGCAGGAAGAGCAGATCGAGCAGGGCGGAAACGCCGACCTCGGCGCTGCCCTCGCCGCGTTCGAGCTCGGCGCCGAGCAGGTCGATGACCGGGCGTAACCGCGGGCGTGCGCGCAGGTGCACCAGGTCCGGCAGGTCGTCGAGGAGAGGATGGGCGCGGTCGGGTTGCAGCTCGTACGCGCCACATAACACCACGCCATCAGGCTCAGCGTCCGACAGCGGATCGGGGATCGGCAGCGCACGGGCCAACGAGGACGCCGACGGCGGGGAGATGGCCAAAGAGGGCGGAGACGGCGGTGCCTGGGACGAAGACGCCCGTGCTGGCGGCGAAGACACCGGTGCTGGGCATGGGCGCAGCGGGGTGGAAGGCGAGTCGGCGAGGGCGTGGCCGCGACCGTGGGGCATGAGCAGTACGTCGCCGGCGCAGAGGCGGACGGGTGGGCCGGAATCCGGGATCAGCCAGCACTCGCCGCGCATGACGACCTGAATGCCGGCTGCGCCGGGCACGGTGGCGAAGCGCTGGCCCCACGGGGACCGCCAGGCCAGGCGGGCCGAGACCGGGCGGCCGGTGCGCATCACCGCCACCGCATCACCGAGCACATCCACCGCCGCCACGCTCCGTTCCGTCGTACGAGTCCCCCGGTATCGAGCTTGCATCATCGACGCAGTGCGAATGCCGCGACACGTTCCGGAGCCGGCGGTGCGAGACGATCACGCATGAAGGCGGGACGGTGAGGCATGGGGGGCGTGCGTTGCGCTGCGTAGGTTCGGCGGCGTGAAAGCAATGCGGATGCATGCGTACGGGGACGCTTCGGTGCTGCGGCTCGACGACGTCGAGGTGCCGGCCGCGGGCGACGGGCAGGTGCTCGTGCGCGTGGCGGGGACGTCGTTCAACCCGTCGGAGATCGGGCTTCGCAACGGGTGGTTGCGGGGCGTGTTCGAGGTCGGGTTGCCGTACACCTTCGGATGGGATCTTGCGGGGACCGTCGTCGGCGGTGGCGGCGGGTTCGCGGACGGTGATGCGGTCGTCGGGCGGGTCGATGGGGGTGCGGCGGCCGAGTTCGTGGTTGCGGAGCCGTCCGGGCTCGTGCGGGCGCCCGTCGCCGTGCCGCTGGCGCATGCGGCGGCGCTGCCCGTGGCCGGGGTCACGGCATGGCAGGCCGTGTTCGACCATGCGCGGATCGTGGCGGGCGCGACCGTACTGGTGAACGGGGCCGGTGGCGGCATCGGGGGCTACGTGGTGCAACTGGCTCGTTACGCCGGGGCGCACGTCACCGCCACCGCCAGCGAGCGCAGCGCGACTACCGTCCGTGCGCTCGGGGCGCACGCTGTGCACGACTACCGGCGGGGCGCGCCGGGCGGGACGTTCGACGTGGTCATCAACCTGGTGCCGCTCGAGGAGCCATCCGATCTGGCACGGCTCGTCAAACCCGACGGGCGCATCGTCTCCGTGACGAACAAGGTCGAGGTGCCCGGCGGGTCCGGCATCGAGTCGGTGCAGTTCGTGGTGCGCGACGACGCCGAGGATCTGGCGGGGCTGGTGCGACTGGTCGATGCGGGGACGGTGCGGCTCGACGTCGCGGCCGAGCGGCCGATCGGCGAGCTGGCCGCGGTTCATCGCGCTGCCGAGGCCGGCCTGCTACGCGGCAAGACCATCCTCAAACCGCACTAAACCGACATAAGACCTGTCGGGGTATAAATCCGATAAGTCGTGGCGCGGAGCGCCCGACTTATCGAAAGCCGCAACGAACGAAGCCGCCACGAATCGAAGCCGCCACGAACGAAGCCGGCACGAGCTGAGCCCGCACGAACCGAATCCGGCACGAGCTGAGCCCGCACGAACCGGATCCGGCACGAGCTGAGCCCGCACGAACCAGATCCGGCACGAGGCCAGGCCGCACAAGCCAGATCCTCCGGCACGAGCCAAGGCCGCACGAACGGGAGTCCAGCACGAGCGCCGGCCCCGCTCACCGGAGCCCGCACCAAGCGAAGACCGCGCGAAGCAGAACACGCAGGACGCTCACGAGCAAGCCGGGCGCGTACCGGGCCGGGTCAGGGCAGTTGCGCCAAGAGCAGCGACGCCACGTCGTGGGCGCGGCTTACCGGGGACCACGTCGCGCCCCGCACCCACGACTCGGCCGTCCACACGTCCGACAGCACCGACTTCACGAAGCCCCACGCCACCAAGCGCTCCAGCGGATACCCCAGCTCAGCGGCGAACTGTTCGAGCCGCGACGGGACGAGGGCGGTCAACGACGGGTCGCGGTTGGCTGGGGTGGGGTTGAAGAGCCAGGAGCCGATCTCGTACGCCGGGTCGCCCGTCAGGCCGTGCGGGTCGATCGCCAGCCACGGGGAGCGCGAAGCCTCCAGGATGTTGTCGTGGTGCAGGTCGCCGTGCAGCAGGACGCGCGACGGGGACGAGGCGCACAGCTCCCGCATCAGGCCGGCGGCGGTCGTCACGTGCGCGTGTGGCAGCGGGCCGTCGGCGTCGGGGAAGCGGGCCAGGTAGGCGTCGAAGGCGCGGGCCTGGACCAGGACGTCCGGCAGCACCGGGGGTGAAGGGACGTGCAGCACGCGCATGACCGCGACGGCGGCCGACGTGGCGGCCGGCTCCGGGACATCGCGGGCGCGGCGGCCGGGCAGGGCGCGCTCCAGCAGCAGGGCGCCGCGCGGAAGGTCCGCACGCAGCAGGCGGACCGCGCCGCGGCCGGCGAACGCCGTCAGGGCGGGGGCCTCCTCGGCCAGGGAACCGGCCGACGGTACGCCGAGCTTGAGGACCGCGGGGGTGCCGTCGGCCAGGGTGGCGGGGGCGACGTAGTGGTACGACAGGTCGAACGGCTCGCCGGGGACGAGGTCCCATAGGGCGGAGATCTCCGACAGCGTCTCGGGCAGGCGCTCCAGCCAGCGGGCGCCCTCCTCGCCCCAGGTCGCGGTCACGTTCTGCCGCAGCGCGGCGGTGATCACGGAAGATCTCCCCCGAAGGTCAGCGTGAGGACGTGGGCGGCGGCGGTGCCGGGCGGGGCCTGCAGGGTCAGGGGCGTGCCGTGGGTGCGGTGCTGGGCGGCGACGGCGTGCAGGGCGGCGACGCCGGCGCTGGCCAGGTGCGTGACCGCCGACAGGTCGACCGTGAGCGGCAGGGTGCCGCCGCGGGAGCGGTACAGCAGCTCGTACTCCAGCCGCTCCGCCCCCGTCGCGTCCACCGGGCCGGACACCACTGCCGTGGCGGGGCGGGCCGGATCGTCCACGATGGACAATATTGCGGCGGCGGGCCGCGGGGGCGTGGCGCGGGCGCTGTTGAGCAGGGCGGCGGGGCGGGTGACGCGGTGGCGGAGCGTCGCCACCGTACCGTTGCCGGATCGGTCCATGTGGAGCTCGTCCACGAGCTGGGTGGACAGGGCCAGGCCGCGGCCGCGGACCGAGACGCGGTCCGGCTCGCGCCAGGCGCCGCGGCCGGTCACCGTGACCTCGACCGCGCCGGTGGGCGTCAGGCGGGCCCGCAGGGCGACCGGGGCGTCGGGGACGGAGTGCTCGACGGCGTTGGTGACGAGCTCGCCGACCGCGTGCTGCACGGCGAGGGCGTCCTCGTCGGTGACGCCGGTCTCGGCCAGCCACGCGCCGAAGGTCTTGCGCAGCGCCGCCAGCACCGTCAGGTCGGCGGGGACCTCGGCGTCCAGGCCGGCGAGCGGCGCGACGAGCTGGGCGGCCAGCAGCGTGATGTCGTCGGTGTGGCCGGTGGCCCGCACGAGCAGCTCGACCGTCTGGGTGCAGGCGCGCTCGGGCGGGGTGGCCTCGGGGGCATGCAGGGCCCGGCCGGCGACCGCGTCCGCGGCGACGCGGGCGAGCTCCTCGGCGGCCTGCGCGGGCGTGCGGGCGGGGCGCTCGATGATGCCGTCGCTGTACAGCAGCAGGACGTCGCCCGGATCGAGCCGGGCGGCCGAGACCGGGAACGCGCCGCCGGTGCCGAGCGGGGCGGCACCCGTGGCGGGCAGGAAGCGGGCCGCGCCGGCCGCGGAGAGGACCAGGGGCGGCGGGTGGCCGGCGGTGCAGTACTCGACGGCGCCCGTCGACAGGTCCAGCACGGCGATGCAGGCGGTGGCGGCGCGGGCGCCCTGGACGCGGCGGGCCAGGCCGTCGGCGGCCGACAGGGCGGCCGCGGGCCCGTCGCCGCCGTCGAGGCGGTCCTGCAGCACGGCCCGCAGCTGGCCCATGACGCCGGCGGCGGCCACGCCGTGGCCCACGACGTCGCCGACGACCAGGGCCAGGCGGGCGCCGGGCAGCGGTACCGCATCGAACCAGTCGCCGCCGGCGGCCGCGCCGTCGTCGGCCAGCAGGTAGCTGGCGGCGATGCGCACGCCGGGCAGCAGCGGCAGGCCGCGGGGCAGGAGGGCGTGCTGGAGGGCGTCGACGACGTCGCGGGCCTGGCGGTACTGCACCTGCAGGTCGGCGGCGTGGCGCTCGGCCGACAGGCGGCCCTGGACGATCTCGGTGACGTCGGTGCCGCCGCCGATGACCCCGCGGATGCGCCCGTCCGGGTGGCGCCACGGTGTGATGCTGAAGTCGGCGAAGAGCTCCCGGACCGAGCCGTCCGGCAGCGTGATGTGGGCGCGCCACTGCTGGCCGGCCAGGGGTTCGCCGGTGCGGTACACCTGCTGGTACATGTCGATCCACTGCTGCCCGGCCAGCTCGGCCAGGGCCTCGCCGAGCGGGCGGCCGAGGACCTCGCGGCCGGGGAATAGGGCGCGCGACGCCGCGTTGAGGCCGGTGACGACGAGGTCGGGGCCCTCGCAGACGATGAGGATATAGGGCGCCTGCTCGATGGCTGAGCGAATCGGGTCGGCGTCCACGTGCATCATCCTGCCATCATGGGCCCATCCCCGGCTCGCCCGACCTGTTCGCGATGCCGCCGGTGCCCGTCGGGCACGGCCCGCTCGACCCGGAGGCGGCCGGGTTCATCGGCAATGCGATCCGCAACCGGCTACGGGAGCGGGGCGTCGGCGGCCGAGCACCGGGCGTCGGGCTGGACGGTGCACTTCGCGAACAACGCGCTGCGGGCGCGTTACCGCTGGCAGCACACCCGCGACGGCAGCGAGGAGCGCGGCGGGCTCGCGGCGATCACGCTGCGGGTCCTCGGCGACTGACGGGCGCTCAGGCCGGCACGCTGAAGTGGCGCAGGAACTCCGCCGGGCCGCGGCGCCAGGCCAGCAGCGTGCGGTCGGCGAACGTGTGCATCGTCTCGCACACCTCCTCCAGCGGCTCGAGCAGCAGCGTCGTGTCGGGGCGCTCGAGGCCCGCGGCGACGCGGGCGGCCAGGCCCCGCCGGGCCAGGCGCAGCAGCTCGCGGGCCAGCTCCTGGGCCGAGTGCGGGCCGACCGACGCGCTGAGGCCCTTGACGGCGACGTCGTCGGCGGCCCGGTCGAGCTCGGCCGCGGTGAGGTCGCCGAGCAGGGCGCCGGCGGCGGCGCGGGCCACCGGGTCGTACGCCAGGCCGGTCCACAGCGCGGCGCCGGCCCCGAACCACGGCCACGGCGGCGCGTCCGACAGCCGGGTCTCCAGCGTGTGCCGGACGCGCACGTGCGGCCACACCTGGCTCAGGTGCAGCTCCCAGTCGTCCTCGGTCGGGTACGTCCCGTCGCCGAAGCCCTCCTCGATCGCCTGCCGGAACGGGATGCGCGGGGCGGCGACGTGCGAGCCGTTGACCCGCCGGTAGATCATCGGCAGGCGGGCGGCCCAGTCGACGAGGTCGTCGACGCCGGCGCCGGGGTCAAGGGCCACGCCGAGCACGCCGCAGCGGCGGGGGTCGAAGCGGCGCCAGTACTGCATCCGCCGCGACAGCGCCCCGGTGTCCGCGCCGGCGGCGACCGGCGAGTTGACGAACAGCGCGGCCGCGACCGGGGCGGCGCGCACCAGCAGCCGCAGCTTGTCCATGAGGTCGCCGGGCGAGACGTAGTCCAGCGACGTCTGCGCCGACAGGATGAGGCCCATCACCTCGTCGGCGTGGCCGCCGTCGGGGCCGAGGTCGCGGAAGTACTCGCGCATGACCCGCACCCGGGGCTTCGGGTTCCACGCGATGCCGTCGGCGGCGGCGAACGGCACGATCCCGCCGGTGGTGAGCGCGATGCCCTGCGCGGCGCCGATGCCGGCGGCGGCGAGCATGTTCTCGCGCACGTCGGCGACCGCGGCGGCGACGGTGGTGAACGTGGGCGAGGAGTACTCGAGGGCTCCCCCGGTCTCCAGGGTGAACGTGCCGCCGCCGGGCATCGCGGCGCCGATGGTGAACGCGCCGTCCATGACGGGGCTGGCGCCGTGGCCGCGCACGAGCCCGTCGAGCAGCGCGAGGGCCTGCTGGTAGGTGGCGTTGCGCAGGTTGTTGCGGCAGACCAGACCGACCTCGACCTCGATGCCGACGCGCTCCCGGCGCCCGGCCGGCGCGTGGAAGACGCGGCGCAGATCGGGACGCCGCAGCGTTGTCGACTCGCCCACGCGGGCCTCCCTCGATAGGCAGGCCTCGAGCCCCGGTCGCCCGCCGGAAGGTGCCCATAGTAGCCGAGCGATCCCCGGAGCGTAATCGTCGCCGAGTCCGAAGTGGGCCGGTCCGGACGGTCAGGTGTGGATGCCCGGAATGGCGTCGGCGGTGACCGCGTAGACGGGTCCGCCGTCGTGAGCGGCGGCGATGGTGAGCACGCCGACGACCTCGCCGAGGTCGTTGACCAGCGGGCCGCCGGACGCGGCGGCGGTCAGCCGCAGGCCGGTGCGCAGCACGCGCAGGCCCTGCTCGGCGAACGTCTCGAGGCCGTCGACGACGCCGCTGACCACGGTGCCGCCGGCGTCGGCGGCCCAGACGCGGTCGCCGACGCGGACGAGGCCGGCCGGGCCGAGCGCGAGGCCCGCCGGGGACACCTCGCCCACCGGGAAAGCCTGGCCCACCGGGAAAGCCTGGCCCACCGGGAAAGCCTGGCCCACCGGGGACGCCACGCGCAGCAGGGCCACGTCGGCGGCGCCGGCGGCGGGCTCGATCGCGGTGACGGGCGCGCCGCCGGCGATGACCGCCGAGGGCCCGGCGGCGGCGAGCCACTGGCGGTTGGTGACGACGCCGGAGCCCGTCACGGCGAAGCCCCGCCGGGTCACGTGCGAACCTTCCGGGTGCGTGAGGGTGATGTCGGTGAGCACCCGCAGTACCGTTGCCGGAATTTCCGCCTCGGACGGCACGGTGATGCCCAGCAGGGCCGCGTTGGCTCGCAGCGCCGCGGCATAGGCCTCGGCGTCGTGGGCGGCGGCGAGCCCGGCGAGCAGGCGGCGGGCGTCCTCGGCGTCGGCCGGGGTCCGGTCCGGGTCGAGGCCGGCGGCCGCGGCGGTGGCGGCCCGCACGAACGCGGCGTTCCAGGCGGCGATCCGGGCGAGCAGGTCCTGCAGCCGCTGCAGGCGCCCGCGCAGCTCCCGGGCGAGGTGGCGGCCCTCGGCGAGGGCGGCGGCCGGGTCGGCGCCGGGGTCGCGGGCCAGGTGGGCGCGGGCGTTGGCGGCGAGGTCGGCGAGCGGGCCGGTCTCCAGCGGCAGCTGCCGGCCGGCCTCGGGGGCGTCGGCGTAGGCGGCCTCGATGAGCCGCGCCGTGGCCGGGTCGGCGCCACCGGGGCGGTGCACGTCCATGCGGGTGCGCAGCTCGCCCCAGCTCGCGGCGGCGTCCTCGGCGGCCGCGCCGGCCGCGCCGAGCAGGCCGGTGAGGTCGCCGCGCAGCTCGTGCAGGTCCTCCTGCAGCTGCCGTCGGCGGGCCATGTCGTCGATCTCGCCGGGCGAGAGCACGGTGCTGTCGGTGATGCGGATCGAGCGGGAGTTGCCGCTGCCGAGGTCCTGGGCGGTCACCTCGAGCACGCAGCTGGCGTCGATGGCGAACGTGACCTCGATCTGCGGCGCGCCGCGCGGGGCGGGCGGGATGTCGCCGAGGCGGAACTGGCCGACCTTCGCGGCGGCGTCGAGGCCGCCGTTGTAGATCTCGATGTCGACCGCGGTCTGGTCGTCGCTGCGGGTGGTGTACGTGTCGCGGGCCTGCGTCGGGATGCGCGCGTTGGCCGGGATGAGCTCGGAGAACACGGGCTGGTCGGCGTCGTCGACGATGCGCAGGCCGAGCGCCAGCGGGGTCACGTCCAGCAGCAGTACCTCCTTGAGCTGCCCGGACAGCACGGCGGCCTGCAGCGCGGCGCCGGTCGCGACCGCGGTGCGCGGGTCGGGCACCGGCGTGCGGGCCAGGCCGAACGCCTCCTCGACCACGCCGCGCACCAGCGGCGAGAGCATCGGCCCGCCGACGAGGACGAGATGGTCGGGCCGGCCGGGCAGGCTGTCGCGGAACTCCTCGCAGGTGCGCCGCAGCGCGGCGAGGGGCTCGGCCAGCAGCTCGCCGAGGCGGTGCGCGCCCAGCTCGAGGCGGGCGTCGCGGCCGCCGGCGAGGTCGCGCAGGACGTACTCGGCGTCGCGCTGGCCGGACAGGGCGACCTTGAGGTACTCCGCGGCGACCTCGAGCCGGCGGCGCGCCGTGCCGAGCTCGGGCACCTCGATGCCCTGATCCCGCAGCTGTACCGCAAGAGCCGCGCTGATGACCGCGTCGAAGTCCTTGCCGCCGTAGGCGTTGTCGCCCGCGACCTGCCGCACGTCGTAGACGCCGTCGTCGACGTCGAGGCAGCTGACGTCGAGCGTGCCGGCGCCGAGGTCGACCACGACGATCCGCCCGGACAGCCGCCGTTCCCGGGCCGCGGTCATGCACGCGGCGGTCGGCTCGTGGATGAGCCGGACGAGGTCGAGCCCGGCGATGCGGCAGGCGTCGCGGGTGGCCCGCTTGGCGTTGTTGAGGAAGTACGCCGGGATCGTCACCAGCACCCGCGGCCGTTCCAGGCGCAGGTCGTGGTGGCGCTCGGTCCAGGTGAGCCAGTCGTCCTCGACCTCGCCGAGCTCGGCCCGGGCCAGGTCGGCGACCCGCTCGCGGACCCGCTCGGCGAGGTAGGTCTCGACGAGGCCCCGGCCGTGGCCGATCAGGCGCGCGGCGATCTCCTCGGCGCGGTACTCGCGGCCCCGGACCCGGTAGCGGGTGCCGGTGCCCATGCGCCGCTTCGCCGCCTGGATGTGGCCGGTGAGCCAGCCCGCGAACACCTCCTCGCCGGTGAGCCCGACGAGCTCGTTGCCGTCCTTGTCGAGGCTCAGCGTCGAGGGGTACTGCGGGCGCCCCTTCCAGGGGCACAGCACCGCCCGGCCCGTGGCGGTGTCGTAGATGGCCGCCGCGCATGTGGTGGTGCCGAGGTCGAGGGCCCAGATGCCGGCGAAGCGCGCGTCGGTCTCGAACCGGGCCTGCGCCACCCAGGCCTGGACCCGCTGCTCGAACGCGCGGCGGCGCCCGGCCCCGCGGCGGTCCAGGGCGGCGACGACCTCGGCCCGCAGCGCGGCGTCCAGCGTGGTGTCGTGCTGCAGCCGGCGCAGCTCCTCGACCGCCTGGTCGCCGGCCGGCGTGCCCTCGCGCCCGGCCGCGGCCAGGCACAGCCGGGCCAGCTCGTCGGCGGCGCCGGCGCGGCGCATCCAGGCGCCCAGCCGCGGGTCGGCGACGGCGTCGTCGCCGCGGGCCTCGCGCAGGCACGCCGCGGCCGAGGCGAGGTCGCCGGCCCGCTCGAACAGCTCGGCGGCCCGGTCGGGCCGGCCGTCGGCGCGGTACAGGCGGGCGGCGCCGATCGGGTCGCCGCCGGCCTCGCGGGCCTCGGCGCGGGCCTCGACCCCGGCCGCGCTGCCGTCGTCGCGCAGCACCCGGTCGGCGTCGCCGAACCGCCCGGCCTGCCGGAACAGCCGGTGCGCGCGGTAGGCGTCGCCGGCCAGCTCCGCGTGGGCGGCGGCCTCGGCGGGCTCGCCGGCCTCCTCCTCGAAGCGGCTCCAGGCGGCGTGGTCGCCGGCCGCGCGGTGGTGGCGGCGCCCGGCGACGAGGACGGCGGCGCGGCGGGTGGCGGCGTCGGCGACCCGGTCGGCGACGTCGTCGGTGGCCGGCGCGGCCCGCTCGAGGTGCGCCGCCACGGTGCGGACCAGCCGGATCGCATCGGCGTGACGGCCCTGCTCGACGAGGGCGTCGACGTCGGGCAGGCACAGCCCGGCCAGCCGGGCGAGGCGGTCGGGCCGCGCGGCCGGGCAGCCGGCGAGCGCCTCCAGCGGCCGGCCGAGCGCCTCCAGGCACTCGCTGGCCAGGTCGTCGCGGCCCGCGGCGCGGAACTCGGCGAGGGCGGCCTCGTGGTCGCGGGCGGCCAGCAGGAGCTCGCCGAGGCGTTGGCGCAGCCGCGGTACCGCATCGGGCTTGGCCTGTGCGGCCAGCTCCAGCCCGGCCCGCACGTCGGCGGGGCGCGCCGAGGCGAGGCAGCACTCCAGGGCGCGGGCGCGCCGGTCGGGCGAGTCGGCGAGGCGGACGGCGTCCGCGCCGAGGCCCAGGATGCGGTACACCTCGAACAGCTCCGGCAGCCGCGGCTCCGGGATCTCGGAGAGGAACGCGCGCCACAGCGCGGCGTCGTCGTCGAGCGGCCGGCGGGCGGTGTGCGCGCGCAGGGCCGCGGCGTGCGCGGCCGGGTCCAGCAGCCCGGCCCGGTCGAGCCGGCGCAGCCAGCCGACGAGGGCGTCGGCGGCCCCGGTGCGCCCGAGGATGGGCAGGAGCCGGTCGCGGGCGGCACGCTGCGGCCCGGCCAGCCCGGCGCGGGCGGCGACGTCGAACACGACGCCCAGCGCGTCGGGGTCGTCGCGGGCGGCCTGCTCGAGCAGCCAGGGCTCGTCGGCGGCGCCGAACGGGTAGCGGGCGGCCGGCACCCGGGCGTCGTAGTCGCGCACGAGCCCGCGGGCCAGCGCGGAGTCGGCGGGCAGCGCGAGGCGCACGGCTTCGCGGTACGCCGCCGCGGCCCGCTCCCCGCCGGGGTCCGCGGCGAACAGCGCGGGCAGCGCATCGACGCTCCGGCGAAGGCGGCGCGGCCCGCCGGGCAACCAGTCGGCAACCGGCATGCGCACACTCTATTGTGCGCAGGCAATACCATGGGTCGATGCCTGCCAACCGGGAACCGGACCGGCGGCAGTCGCGGCTGCGGCGCTTCTGGGACCGGCACGCGCCCGACTACGACCGGCGGATGGGCATCGCCGAACGGCGGTACTTCCGCGACACCCGCCCGTGGCTCGCCGGCCAGGCCACCGGCGACACCCTCGAGGTGGCCGTCGGCACCGGCCTCAACCTGCCGTACTACCCGCCCGGCGTGCGCCTCACGGGCGTCGAGTGGAGCCCCGCGATGCTGGAGCACGCCCGGCGCCGCGCCGGGTCGCTGGGGCTGGCGGCCGACCTGCGCGTGGGCGACGCGCAGGCCCTGGACCTGCCGGACGCGTCGTTCGACACGGTGCTGTGCACGTTCGCCCTGTGCGCGATCCCCGACGCGCGGGCGGCCTTCGGCGAGATGGCCCGGGTCCTGCGCCCCGGCGGCCTGCTGCTGCTCGCCGATCATGTTCGCTCGACGGTACCCCCGGTGCTCGCCCTGCAGGTCCTGGCCGACGCGGTGACGGTGCCGCTGCAGGGCGAGCACTTCAGCCGCCGCCCCTACACGTGGGCGGTGCGGCGCGGCTTCGTCATGCTGCGCCACGAGCGCTTCAACCTCGGCATCATCGAGCGGTTCGCGGCTCAGGGACCGCCCAGGGCTGATCCCTGATGCCGCTCGGGTCTCTCGCGACCGATGCTTGGCGTATCAGGTTCTGATACGAAGGAGATCGTCATGGATTCCGTGTACGGCACGATGCGCCGGCAGGGTCTGGTCCGTCCGCTGCACGGCCGGGTGCTGGGCGGCGTGTGCGCGGGCCTCGGCCGGCGCTTCGGCCTCGACCCCTGGCTCGCCCGGGTGCTGTTCGTGCTCGCGCTGCTCGTCATCCCCGGCAGCCAGATCCTGGTGTACCCGATCCTGTGGGTCCTGATGCCGTCCGAGGTGTGACCCGCCGCTACCCTGGCCCGGGTGGAAGATCAACCGGCGGGCCCGTACGAGATCGGCTCCGACGTCTGGCCGGGCCTGGCGAAGCTGGCCGAGGAGGCCGGCGAGCTGGTCCAGATCCTGGCCAAGCTCATCGGCACCTCGGGCCGGGAACGGTACTACGACGGCACCGACCTGCGCGCCCGCCTCATCGAGGAGTGCGGCGACCTGACGGCCGCGATCGCGTTCTTCACCGAGACCAACGGCCTCGGCCCGGAGGTCGACGCCCGCGCCCGCCGCAAGCTCGCCCTGTTCCGGCACTGGCACCACGAGGGTTGACCCCCTGACCTGCGCGCCCGCCTCATCGAGAAGCGCGTCTTCACCGAGACCAACGGCGGCCTCGGCCCGGAGGTCGACCCCGCGCCCGCCGCAGGCTCGCCCTGCTGGCCTGACCTGCGGTGATCCATTTTTGTCGTACCCCTGCGGCATGATGCGCCCCATGTTGCGCATGCTGCTGCCCGTCCTGTTGCGCTGCTGGGGCCCCGACACCTGCGACCCGTCCGACCTGGCCGACTGGCACCCGGGCAACCCCGCCCGCGGCCAGTGCGGCCCGACCGCCCTGGTCGTGCGCGAAATCCTCGGCGGCGACCTCATCAGAGCCCGCGTCACCGCCGGCGGCGAGCCGGCCGGCCACCATTACTGGAACCGCTTACCCGACGGCTCGGAGCTCGACCTGACCCGCGAGCAGTTCCGCCCCGGCGAGCTCATCGTCGGCGGCGGCGAGCCCGTCCACGTCCCGGAGGGCCCCCCGACCCGCCTGCGCGGCCAGCACGCCCTGCTGCGCCACCGCGTCCTGTCGGCCCTGGGCCGCGCCGCGCCCCCTTCCGGCCCGCCCCTGCGCCTGGCCCTGGCCCTGCTGGTCGACCCCGGCGGCGCCGTGCTGCTGCGCCGCCGCTCCCCCGTCGCGTGGTTCGAGCCCTCACAGTGGGCCCTGCCGGCGGCCAAGATCAGCGCGGACGCCTCGCCGGAGCAGGCCGCCCGCCGCGCCCTGGCGGAGGAGGCCGCGGTGGAGTACACGGACCGTTTGCACCCGCACTGGCACGGCACCCTGCCCGACGTGACCGGCCGGACCTCGGCCGTCGAGGTGACCATCCTGGCGGGCCGCGCCGCCCTGGACGACGCCGGCATCCTGGCCGACGACCTGTCCGCGACCGACCTGTCCCCGACGTCGGCGGTGGCGTTGCAGGCGCTGATCCGCAGCAGCCGCGCAAGCCCGGTCCGCGCCGAGGCAGCGTCGCGCCGCGCCACGTCGGCATGACACCACCTCCACCGCCGCGGCCACCCCCACCGCCGCCGCGTCCACTCGTCACGCGCGCGTCCACCATCGCCTGCGCGGCCGCCCCCGGCCGCCTCCATCGCGTCCACCTTTCACACGCGCGGCCGCCCTCGTGGGCGCGCATCTGCCATCGGACGCGCGGCCGCCGCCGGGCGCATAGCCGCATCGCGTGCCGATCTGGCGTCGCTCGCGTGTCCGCCCCCGTATGCGCGGCCGCCCCCGGCCGTCGCCATCGCGTCGACTTTGCGCGCGTGGCCGTCATCGCTCGCCGGCCGCCATCGTGGGCGCGCATCTGCCATCGGACGCGCGGCCGCCGCCGGGCGCGTAGCAGCATCACGTGGCGATCTGCGGTCGCTTGCGCCACGCCCATCGTTTGCGCGGCGCCCATTGGGCGTGCCGAACACCCCGGCCGCGCAGCCGCCATGAGGCGCGTAACCGCATCGCCGCGCGTCTGCAGCAGCCCGCGCAGCGCCATCGTGTGCGCGGCGCCCGCCGGCTTACCGGGGGCCCGTTATCCGCGCGGCGGTGTCACCTCCTCGGCCGCGATCACGAATGCGGCCGCCGGCTCGCTCGGCCGCCGTCACGTACCTCGCCGTCGGCGCCGCCGCGATCGTCCCCGCAGCCACCACCACGTGCCGGCGCATCCGGCCCACGCCCCGCCGTCAGCGCGCCCTGCCACCGTCGGTGCTTTCGGCCGCCGCAAGGCCGCTCCAGCCTGGGCGTGGCGCAGCTGTCCGCCGATCCGGCGCTGCCGGCTGGCGTCCACCGCTGTCGCGCACCGTGCCGTCGCCGTGCTGCCCTGCGGCGGCGACGAGGGCGGCCCGCCACGGCGATCACTCACCGCCGCGATCGCAGACGCCCGGCACGACCCACGACCGGCCGTCAGCGCGCCGGCGCCGAGTCGCGCCGCGCGGACAGGAGCGCCTCGTCCACGCCGGTCTGCGTCTCCCCGGTCGCCGGCCCGGCGTCGTGCGCCACGCAAGACCCCCGTCGCGGGTAACGTTGCCGCTGGCGGGCAACCACGACGGCGGGGCGCGCCGCCGCAGGTTTTGAGGGGGTGCGGGTGGAGCGAAGCTCCCCCGCCGGGAGCGAAGCGAGCAGACGGTACAGGGCGGGTGGAGCGAAGCTCCCCCGCCGCGAGCGAAGCGAGCAGACGGTACAGGGCGGGTGGAGCGGACCTCCCCCGCCGGGAGCGGAGCGAGCAGACGGTACAGGGCGGGTGGAGCGAAGCTCCCCTGCCGCGAGCGAAGCGAGCCGAAGGCACACCATGCAGGAGCGGCGGTTTGTCGTGCAGCTGCACCGGGCGCGGCGGGTGCACTACGACTTCCGGGTTGAGATCGACGGGGTCCTCGTGAGCTGGGCCGTGCCCAAGGGGCCGTCGCTCGACCCCAAGGTCCGGCGGGGGGCGTTCCACGTCGAGGACCATCCGATGGAGTACGTCGCCTTCGAGGGGGTCATCCCGAGCGGGACGTACGGCGGCGGTGACGTCATCGTCTGGGACACCGGGACCTGGGTGCCCTACAAGGACGACGACCCGCGCGCCGCCGTCACCAAGGGCGAACTGCACATGGAGTTGTACGGCGAGAAGCTGCGCGGCAAGTTCGTCATCGTCCGCACGCGGGGGGACGACTGGCTGCTCATGCACAAGCGCGACGAGTACGCCGTCGACGGGTGGGACGCGGGCGCGCTGCCGCTGTCGGTCCTCAGTGGACGCTCCAGCGACGAGGTCCGCGACGACCCGGACCTCATGTGGCGCTCCGACCGGCCGGCGGCCGTCGCCGCGGTGCCGCTGAAGGCGAAGGTCGAGGCGGATGCCGGAGCGCAGCTGGAGGCGTTCAAGGAGTCGGGCACGTGGCACGTGTTCGGGCGGGACGTGCGCGTCACCAACCTGAACAAGCCGCTGTTCGCCGGACGGGACGGGGAACCGGCGATCACGAAGCGGGAGATCCTGCGGTACGCCATGGACATCGCCCCGACCGTGCTGCCCTATCTGGCCGGGCGGGCCCTCAACCTGCACCGTTACCCGAACGGGGCCGGCACGAAGGGGTTCTGGCAGAAGGCGCTGCCGTCGCACGCGCCGGAGTGGCTCGAGCGGTGGCGGGAGCCGGAGTCGGGCACCGAGTACCTCGTGGCGTCGGAGGCGGCGGCGCTGGTCTGGGCGGTGAACTTCGGCGGCCTGGAGTGGCACCCGTGGACGTCGCGGACCGAGCGGCCGGACCACCCCACGTACGCGCTCGTCGACCTCGACCCGGGCGCCGACACCGGCTGGGAGGACCTGCTCGTGCTGGCCCGGCTGCACCGCACCGCGTTCGAGCACCTCGGGGTCGCCGCGCGGGCCAAGGTGAGCGGGCAGCGGGGCATCCAGATCTGGGTGCCGATCGCGACCGGGCCGACGTTCGCGCAGACGCGGGCGTGGGTGGAGCGGCTGTCGCGCTCGGTCGGCGCCGTCGTGCCCGACCTCGTGAGCTGGGCGTGGGAGAAGGCCGAGCGCGGCGGGCGGGCCCGCCTCGACTTCACCCAGAACGCGGTCAACAAGACGCTCGTCGCCCCGTACAGCCCGCGGCCCGCGCCGGGCGCGCCGGTCTCGGCGCCGATCGACTGGGACGAGCTCGACGACCCGTCGCTGCGCCCGGACGGGTTCACGATCCGCACGATCGGGGCGCGGCTGGCCGAGCGCGGCGACCTGTTCGCCGGCGTGCTGGACGCGCCGCAGCGGCTGCCGCCACTGCAGTAGGCCGCTTAGGCCCTGTCCTGCCGATCATGCCGGCCTGCGCCGGGCCCAGATTCCTCGCCAAGGCCGGCCCGGCGCGCTGCGCCGGGCCGGGCCAGCCAAGGCGCTGCGCTCACCCCGCGAAAGCCGGGTTACAACACCGGTAGCCAGGCTTCCGCGGGGCACACGCAGGCGAAATCTGGACCTCGTCTCGGCACGACATGATCGGCAGGCCAGGGCCTAGTCGGGGTCGGTGCGCAGCTTGGCGTGCAGGTGCTCGTCCTGGCGGGTGCCGTCGCCGTAGGTGTAGGCCTCCCGCAGTACACCCTCCAGGGCAAATCCCGCCGACTGCGCGACGCGGCAGGACGGCGGGTTGGCGACCGCGTGGGCCAGCTCGATGCGGTGCAGGCCGACCACGTCGAACGCGAAGCGGGCGGCGGCCCGCACGGCCCGGCTCGCGACGCCGCGGCCGCGGGCGGCGGGGACCGTCCAGTAGCCGATGGAGCCGTTGGCCTGGGCGCCGTCGACGCGGACCGACACCGAGCCGATCAGCGGGCCGCCGCCGGCCGCGGCGACCGCCCAGGCGACCCGGATGCCGGTCGACCAGTCGGCCCGGTCGCTGATCCAGGCCAGGACGTTGGCGTCGGGGTCGTCGTCGTACCGCGGAGGCGGGTTCCACAGGCGCAACTGCGGGTCGGCGAACGCGGCGAGGACGGCCGGCGCGTCAGCCTCGGCCGTGGCGCGGAGCACGAGGTCGCCCAGGTCGATCGGGACGGGGTCAGACGGAACAGCCGGCACCCCGGCCACTGTACGTGACCGGGGTGCCGAGGCGTGTGTCGATTTTCTACAGTGCGCGGCGGCTGCGGCCGCTCACGCCGGCGACGATCGCCACGCCGACGGCCGCGAGCACGACCTGGACCAGCAGCTCGCCCCAGTCGACGCCCGGGGTGTCGGTGGAGATGCCGATCGCGTGGGCCACGACGGTGCCCAGCAGTGCGGCGACGACGCCGACGACCATGGTGACCAGGATCGACATGTTCTGTCGGCCGGGAACCACCAGCCGACCCAGCGCACCGACGATCAGACCGACGATGAGCGCCGTGATGATTCCGGTGACAGTCACTTGCTCCTCCTCGAAACGCTCGTTCTCTCGACGAGGTATTGATGCCCCTGCCGGCACGCGGCCAAACGCCGCATCGATCGGGTGGCTTCGCCGCGATTTCGCGGCGCGCCGGGTCCGGGCTGCCGAGACTGGTGGTACCGGAAGCGAAGCACGCGATCGCACAAGCTCACCGGCAGCCCAGGTGACCTCCCCCACTGGCCGCGGGGGACGCCACGACACGGCGGTATGGCGCCGGCCGCACCCACGGCCCGCGGCCGGCGCCATACCCGGCCGCTCAGCGCCGCGCGCGCAGCAGGTAGCCGAAGCCGGCGCGCTCCAGGCGGCCGATCAGGTCCGCCCGCGAGGTGCCGAGCGCCGCCGCCGTCTCGTCGAGGTTCCAGTCGTGGGCGGCCAGGCGCGACAGCAGGAAGCCGCGGCGGGCCTGCGCCGCCGAGAGCCGGAACGTCTTGAGGTAGGCGACCGTGCCCGCCTCGTCCGTGATGGACTCGCCGATGTGGTTGTCGACCGCGGGGTCGAACGGCGGCAGGAAGCGCGACAGCGTGAAGCGGCCCATGCGGTACACCGGCCGGGCCGGCAGCGCCCGCACGCTCAGCATCACGTCCTCGTGGAAGCGGGCCCACTCGGAGCGGACGCGGGAGACCTCGGCGCGCAGGTCGGCGAAGGTGTGCACGCGCGTGGCGTCCAGCGGCTGGGCGAAGCCGGGGACCTCCGGGTACAGCTGGGCGTAGAGGTAGAGCAGCTCGCCGTAGAAGTCGCGCAGCAGCGTCGGGTGCAGGGCGCGGTAGTCCTCCGGGTGCGGCACGACGAAGACGCCGGCGAGGGCGTCGGCCAGGTACAGCGCGACGCCGCACTGGCCCGGGCGGATCTCGAAGACGCGCAGCGCGTCCTCGAGGCCGGCCACCTCGGCGCCGCGGTAGGCCTCCTCGACCCGCGGGGAGAGACCGCGGGTCACCGCGGCGCGGGTCCACTCCTGCCACGCGATCGGCGGCCCGTCGAACTGCAGGTCGAGGAAGCCCTCCATGGCCAGGTGCAGCGGCAGGAAGCGCAGGCGGTGGCGGTCCTCGCGGCGGGCCATGCGGCGGCGGAACCGCAGGCCGGCGACCCTCGGCAGGCCGGGCTCGCGCGGGTCGAGCAGCTGCGTGCCGTAGGCGGCGGCGGGGGTGCCGTCGGCGCTCCACGTGGCCACGAACGCGTGCGGGACGAACGCGATGTAGGCCTCGCGGGACGTGAGCTCCACGACGGACAGCTCGTCGCCGCTCAGCCGGGCGTGCAGGCGCAGGTCGGTGATCGGCTCGTCGCGCAGCAGCGGCACCAGGCGGGCCGCACCCCACGTCTGGGCGGGGCCGGTGCGCAGGCCCGGGATCATCGCAGGAACCCTTCCACTCGCTCCATGAGGCTCAGGCGCAGCTCGGCGAACGGGGCGGCGCCGGTGGCGAACCGGGCCAGCTCGACGAGCGCGGGGGCGTCCTCGGCGTCGCGGACGCCGACGCTCGGCACCAGCGGCGAGAGCCGGCGCACGTCGAAGGCGCCGTCGTCGTACACCGGGTTGAGGTGCACCACCGACGTGCGCCCGTCGGGGTCGAGGCGCTGGCGCCACACCCGCAGCACCTCGGCGGCCTGGCCGGGCGGGGCGTTGTCCCAGCCGTCGGAGACCACGACGACCCGCTCGGGGCGCCGCTCGAGCGCGTCGAGCAGCCGCTCCCCCAGCGGCGTGGCCCCGGCCGGGTGGACCAGCAGCGGGTCGCCCGGGTGGTTGAGCCACAGTGGACGGTACCGCTGCGCCAGCTCGGCCAGCAGGTAGTGCGTGGCGAGCGCGACCGCCAGGGGCCGGCGGCGCTTCACCGCCGAGCCCGACGACGAGTAGCTGTCGTCGAGCACGGCGGCGACGTCGCCCCACGTGCCGGCCCGGCGCCCGGCCGCGCGGCGGGCGGCGGCGCGCAGCGCGGCGGTGAGCTCCTCGCGGCGGCGGGCCCGCTCCGGGCGGGGCAGGGACAGCGCGTAGAGGGCGAGCCGGGTCAGCGGCTGGCGCTCCAGCGCCACGTCGACGGCGGCGCCGCCGGAGCGCTGCAGCCGCAGCCGCTCGAGCTCGGTCAGGCGGGGCGCGATGCCGCGCAGGAACTCCTCGCGGCCCAGGCTCGCCCGGCGGGTCGAGGCGAGGCCCTCGGCGACGGTGTACGGCAGGTCGAACAGCGCGTCCTTCTCGTAGTGGGCGCGCCGCCACGACTCCAGGATCGGGGTGTCGTAGCGCTTCGGCCGCCGCCAGTCGAACAGCACCGTGCCGACCTCGCCGGGCAGCCGCAGGTGGGCGTGGGCGGCCGCGGAGGCGAGGCCGCGGCGGTACTTGACGGCGTCGAAGGCGACGTCGGGCCGGGCCGCGACCCAGTCCCGCACGATGGCGCGGGTCCGCCGGTTGTTGATGCCCTCGGCGCGCAGGGTGCGCAGGATGCGGTACACCCGCTGCGGCGCCATCGCCGCCAGCCGCGCCGCGATGAGGCGCCCCTCGAGCCGGCGCTGCGGCGGCGGTACCTCACCCGCGGTGCGCAGCAGCCCCAGCACGATCGCGGCGGCGTTGTGGTCGTTGATGTCCAGGGCGAGCGCGGCCGCGTAGAGCTCGCGGTAGTTGGTCCGCACGTAATCGTGCAGGAACGCCAGCGACAGCGCCTGCCCGGCCGCGCCGGCGTGGAACTCGCGCTGCCCGGTGGCGGTGACGGCGGCGTTGACGAACATGACGACGTCCTCGCACGCCACCAGCTCCGACAGGTCCGCCACCGCCGCACCCTTCCCCAGAAAAGACAGAGGCCGGTCGGGGAGTTCGGCGTGCGAGCTGCGAAGCATCGCTTCAGAGGCGGGTTCCGGAAGTCGCGCGCGCAGTCCCGCGACCGGCCCGGTCAGGCTACCGCCGGGATACCGGCGCCCGTCACTGGTTTTCGGTACAGGGCGGTCCAGAGGAACTCCTCGCCGAAGTACGCGGGGTCGGCCCGCACCCGGCGCAGCTGCACGAGGGAGTACGACGAGAAGATGTGCCGCAGCTGCTCGGCGCTGTAGGCCAGGCCGCCCTCGAGGCGCCCGCGGCGGTACAGCTCGGCGTCGGGCGTCTCGCTGCCCATCGCCCCGGCCGCGAAGCACGTGAGCCCGAACCACCCGCCGGGCGCGAGCACCCGCTCGAGCAGCGCGAGGTAGCTGATGCGCCGGTGCGGCGGCAGGTGATGGAAGCAGCCGGAGTCGTAGACGAGGTCGTACGGCCCGCTGATCCCGCCGCCGAACGCGTCGGCGCACCGGAAGTCCACGTCGACCCCGGCCGCGCGGGCCCGGTCGCGCCCCCACGCGACGGCGGCCGGCGACAGGTCGACGGCGTCGACGGCGAACCCGAGCCCGGCCAGGTGCACGGCGTTGCGCCCCGGCCCGCACCCGAGGTCGAGGGCCCGCCCGGCCGGGATCGTGCCGTCGGCGACCCACCCGGCGAGGCTCTCGTCGGGCTTGTCGGCGAAGAACGGCACCGGCCGGTCACGGTCGGCGTAGAAGTCGTCCCACCAGCCGGCCGCCGCCTCGCTCCACCGGTCGCCCCCGTCCGCGAACAGCCCGTCGAGCAGCCGCAGCAGGTCCTCGACGGAGCGCACGCCCCGGTCGGCCGTCTCCATCAGCGCGTCCGGGCCGCGCGCCAGCCCCGGATCCCGAGCACGGCGACGGCGGTGCCGATGGCGAGCGAGACGGCGATGAGCACGGCGTGCACCCAGAAGAACGCGGTCGGCCCGCCACCGGGCCCCCAGGCACGGTCGTCGCGCCAGATGGCGAGCAGGAACCGGGGCCAGATGACCCAGCTCCACACCCCGACGACGACCAGGAACACCGACCACTTCCGCGACAGCACCACCAGGGAAGTATGCCCGCTTCGACGATCCGCTGCGTCGTGCTCAACGCGTGCTACTCCGAGCGCCTCGCGCGGGCCACGGCGGCGCGGATCGGGCACGTCATCGGGATGCGGTACCCGATCGGCGACGAGGCGGCGATCCAGTTCAGCGTCGGCTTCTACACGGGCCTGTTCGCCGGCGCCACCGTGCCGGATGCGTTCGCCCGGGGCCGCGCGCACATCCTGGCGCGGCCGGGGCTCGGCGGCGAGCACGGCACGCCCGCGATCTTCCCGCCCGGGGATCACTGACCGCACGCAGGACCCATCGAGGGCCCGGCCGCGTTCGAGCGGCCGGGCCCTTGCCCGTGGTCGTGGAACGGATGTAACGGCGGCGCTTGTGCGCGGTACCGAATCATCGATCTTGGCCTCTTGACAAGCGGTCCGGACCGATGCTGTGCTGGGCAGCGCTCCGTTACATTTCTGTTTCATCTGTTACATACGCGAACCGCAGGGAGCGATGCGATGCAACGTAGGGTGGTACGGCTGGTTGCGGTCGGCGCAGCGGTCGGGCTCGGGCTCGGCGGGCTGCCGGCACAGGCGCAGGCACAGGGCGGCGCGGCGCCGGCGGCGCGGGTCTGGGTGACGACGATCGACCGGGCCGAGCTGATGCACGAGCGGGCCGCGGTGCCGTTCACGACGAACGCGAGCAGCGGGGTGACGATCACCGTCGATCCCAGCCGGACGTACCAGAGCATGGACGGCTTCGGCGCCTCGATCACCGACTCGTCGGCCAGTGTGCTCTACCGGCTCTCGCCGCAGCAGCGGGCCGACGCGATGCGGGCGCTGTTCGACCCCGAGCGCGGGGCCGGCGTGAGCTTCCTGCGCCAGCCGATCGGGGCGTCGGACTTCACGGCGGCGGCCGAGCACTACACGTACGACGACATGCCGGCCGGGCAGAGCGACTTCACCCTGTCGCACTTCAGCATCGAGCACGACCGGGCGCAGGTGCTGCCGCTGCTGCGCGAGGCCCGGCGGCTCAACCCGCAGCTGAAGATCATGGCGACGCCGTGGAGCCCGCCGGCCTGGATGAAGACCAGCGGCTCCCTGGCCAGCGGGGAGCTCAAGGACGACCCGAAGGTGTACGCCGCGTACGCCGTCTACCTGACCCGGTTCGTGCTGGCGTACACCGCGGCCGGCGTGCCCGTCGACTACCTCACCGTGCAGAACGAGCCGCAGAACCGCGACGCCGGCGGCGGGCCGGTCATGGGGCTCAACACCACCCAGGCGTCGAAGGTCATCGAGATCCTCGGGCCGCTGCTGCGGGTCCTCAGCCCCCGCACGAAGATCCTCGGCTACGACCACAACTGGGCGACGCACCCCAACGACGTGGCGAACACGCCGCCGGGGCAGGACCCGGAGACGGACTACCCGTACCGGCTGCTGTCCGAGCCGGCGTCGCGCTGGGTGGCCGGCACGGCGTACCACTGCTACTACGGCGACCCGAGCGCCATGACCGCGCTGCACAACGCGTACCCGGACAAGGGCATCTGGTTCACCGAGTGCTCCGGCTCGCACGGGCCGAACGACACCCCGGCGCAGTACTTCACCGACACCCTCAAGTGGCACGCCCGCACCCTCACCGTCGGCGTCCCCCGCAACTGGGCCAAGTCGGTGGTGACGTGGAACCTCGCGCTGGACTCGACCGGCGGCCCCCACCTGGGCGGCTGCGGCACGTGCACCGGCCTGGTCACCGTCCAGCCCGACGGCTCCTGGACCACGAACGCCGAGTACTACACGATCGGGCACCTGGCCAGGTTCGTGAAGCCCGGCGCCGTGCGCATCGCCAGCTCCAGCTTCGGCAACCCCGCCTGGAACGGCGAGGTCACCGACGTCGCCTTCCGCAACCCGGACGGCTCGACGGTCCTGGTGGCCCACAACGAGAACGACGCGCCGCGGACCTTCACCGTCGCGGTCGGCGGCCACTCGTTCGACTACACCCTGCCCGGCGGTTCGCTCGCCACGTTCACCTGGCCCGCCGGCCGGGTGCTCGACGACGGCCTGCACCTGCTGTCGACGGCCGGCGCGACCGCCACGTCGTCGGTCGGCACCGGCGCCGGCCTCGCCGTCGACGAGGACGCCTCGACCCGCTGGTCGAGCGGCGCGGGGCAGGAGCCCGGGCAGTACCTGCAGGTCGACCTCGGCACGGCGAAGCAGTTCCGCCGGGTCGCGATCGACAGCGGCGCCAGCGTCGGCGACTACGCCCGCGGCTGGCAGCTGTCCACCAGCGCCGACGGCACGCACTGGAGCAACGTGGCCCAGGGCACCGGGGCC
This sequence comes from Dactylosporangium sp. CA-139066, assembly GCF_050936175.1. NCBI lineage: Bacteria > Bacillati > Actinomycetota > Actinomycetes > Micromonosporales > Micromonosporaceae > Dactylosporangium > Dactylosporangium sp. CA-139066. The sequence continues at coordinate 6,938,619 of NZ_JBNJNH010000001.1, forward strand.
GGTCAACTGTCCAACGTGGACATCCGGCCGACCCGGGCGCGCTATCTGCGCATCACGTCGACGGCCTCCGCCGGCAACTGGTGGAGCATCGCCGACATCCGCCTGTACTCGTAGTCTCGACGCTCGTTCCGCCCGGTCGCTCAGCCCTGACCGAACCCCGGTGCGGCCGCCGTCGTCGCGGCGGCCGCACCACCCGGGCCCCGGCCGCCGCCCGATGGTGGGCATGGCAGGGCCAGGACAGCGGCGGGCCGGGCGCGCAGACTGGAATGCGTGGAGTCGTGGGAGTTCGGGCGGACCGTCCGGCGCTGGCGTGACCGGGTCGCGCCCGACGCCGTCGGGCTGCCGGCCGGGCGGCGCCGGCGGGCCAGCGGGCTGCGCCGGGAGGAGCTGGCCGGGCTCGCCGGCATCTCGGCCGACTACCTGACCCGGCTCGAGCAGGGTCGGGCCACCGCGCCGTCCGCGCAGGTCGTCGAGGCCCTGGCCCGGGCCCTGCGGCTGTCCGGCGCCGAGCGCGACCTGCTCTACCGGCTCGCCGGGCACGCCGCGCCCGGGCTCGACGTGGTGCCGTCGCGGGTCACGGCGAGCGTGCAGCGGCTGCTGGACCGGCTGGCGTACACCCCGGTCGTCGTCTACGACGCCACCTGGACCCTGGTGCTGGCGAACGCGCCCTACGACGCGCTCATGGGCGAGACGACCGCGTGGCGCGGGCTCGAGCGCAACGCCGTGTGGCGCAACCTCGTCGGGTCCGGCAACCGGACCGTGCACACCCCGCAGGAGCAGGCCGACCACGAGCACCGGCTCGTCGCCGACCTGCGCCTGACCGCGTCGCGGTACCCGGCCGACCACGCGCTGCGCCGGCTCGTCGGCGAGCTCGCGGCGGCCAGCCCGCGGTTCGCGCAGCTGTGGGACTCCGACGACCCGCCACCGCCGCCCGACCCGTCCAAGCGCAAGGTCGTCGACCATCCCGCCGTCGGGCGGATCACGCTGGACTGCGACACGCTCGTCGTGGCCATCGACGACCTGCGGATCACGGTGTACACCGCCGAGCCCGGCACCGAGGACGCCGAACGCCTCGCCCTCGCGATCGTCCTGGGCACCCAGAGCCTCAGCGACTCCCGGTGAACCCGGCGTCCTACCGCGTCTCTGGCACGTCCAGCAGGATGTCGGCCAGCGCCCGGTAGACGCGGGCGACGCGCTGCGGCGGGGCGTCGACGGTCAGGTCGAGCCGCGGACCGATCCCGAGCCGCGCCGCGGGCACCTCGTGCAGGTCGATCTCCAGCCGCCCGCCGGTCATCCGCCACTCGCGCACCGCCGCCTCGACACACTCGCGCCGGCCGTTGCACACCTCGTGGGTCTTGCCGTCGTCGTCCCACGTGGCCCGCATGAAGGTCAGGACGGTGCCGGCCTCGCCGGGCCCCTCCGCGAGCGTCAGGGTCATCACGTCGTCGACGAACGCGTAGTGCGTGTACGACATCAGCACAATGCGTTACTCTATAACCACACGCTCACCTCCAGCCGACCCGTGTTGCCGAGGTCCAGGGGCGCCGGCGGCCGGACCAGCTGCCAGGGCGCGCCCGGCGCCGGGGCCACCTGGAGGTACACCCCGCTCACCGGCGCCACGTCCGAGTCGGTGACGGTGTTGCGCCACGACATGACCGCGGTGGTGCTCTGCCCCGGCGCGAGGCTGACCGGGTGCGCCGGCTCGGTGTGGTGCACGCTCGGCACGACGGCGACGTCGAGGGTCTCGCGGTCCCTGCCCAGCACCGCGATCTCGGGCCGGCCCTGCACCTGGACCGGGCCGGCGCCGCAGTTCGTGATGTGCAGGGACATTTCGCGGTACCCCAGTGCCGCGTCCCCGCGGTCGGCCTCGATCCGCACCCCGGGCGCCGGGCAGGCCGGCTCCTGCGGCGACGCGGACGCCGCCGCGGTCGGCCGCACCCCTTCGGGCACCTGCGCGGGCCGGGCACATGCGGCAAGCCCGGCAACGGCCGCCAATACGAGCAAGTTGCGCATCCTCACGGCTCGATCTTGCCCGAGGTACCGATGCCGGATAAATGCGGCCCGAAGCTGTCCGCATCTGCCGTTAGCGTCACCGGCATGATCCTCGTTGTTGGCGCCACCGCCTTCTTCGGCCGGCAGACCGTCGAGACCCTCGCCGCGCGGGGCGTGCCCGTGCGCGCGCTGACCCGCAACCCGTCCACCGCCGGGCTGCCCGCCGGCGTCGAGGTCGTGCGGGCCGACCTGACCGACCCGTCGTCGCTGGACCCGGCCCTGGAGGGCGTGGAGGCGCTGCTGCTGGTGCTCCCGTACGGCCTGGACCCCGCCCCGCTGCTGCAGCGCGCCGCCGGCCGCCGCATCGTGGTGCTGTCCTCGGGCGCGATCCCCGGCTCGGACGTCATCGCGTCCTACCATGCCGGCCTGGAGCGCGCCGTCGCCGCGGCCACCGACCGCTGGACGGCGCTGCGCATCCTCTTCCCCGCCATCAATTCCCTGTCGTACGCCCACCAGCTCGCCGACGGCCCCGTCGTCCGCGTCCCGTACCCGGCCGCGAGCAGCACGGCGGTGCACGAGCTCGACGTCGCCGAGGCCGCGGCCGCGATCCTGACCCCGGACGCGGGCCACGACGGCCGCGTGTACACCCTGACCGGCCCCGCCGCCCTGACCCAGGCGGACCAGGTCGCGGCCATCGGCGCCGCCCTGGGCCACCCGGTGTCGACGGAGGCGGCGGACCCGGCCGCGGTCCTCGCCCAGCTGTCGGCGTTCATGGACGCCGGCTTCGCCGCGGCGCTGCTGTCGCTGCTGGAGCGGGCCGAGCGGGCGCCGGCGGAGGTGACGCCGGCGGTGGCGGAGCTGACCGGCCACCCCGCCCGCCCGTACGCGGAGTGGGTCCGCGACCATCGCTCCGCCTTCGCCGGCCCGGCCCCCGCCGGCTACACGACCGTCGCGCCGTGGATCGTCACGCCCGACACGGCGGGGCTGCTGGGGTTCGTCACCGCGGTGTTCGACGGGGTGGAGCTCGGCCGGGTACCGCTCGAGGACGGCACCATCGGCCACGCCGAGATCCGGGTGGGCGACACGGTCCTGCTCGCGTTCGACCGCCGCCCGGACTGGCCGGCCACGCCGTCGCTGCTGCGCGTCTTCGTCCCGGACGCCGACGCGGCGATCGCCCGCGCGGTCGCGGCGGGCGCGCGGGTGGTGACGGCTTCGGCGACCCATGCCTTCGGGCAGCGGGGCGGCCGGGTGCGGGATCCGTGGGGGAACATCTGGTGGGTCAGCACGGTGGTCGAGGACGTCGCGCCCGAGGTGGGGATGCGGCGGCTGAGCGAGCCGGTCTACGCGCAGGCGATGCACGATGCCCAGCAGACTCTCGATCGCGAGCTCTCCGGCCGCACCGACGTCGTCGTCAGCCGTCCTGTGACCGGCTGACGCGGCCTTGCCTCCGGGCGGCCGGCCACGGGCCGGCCGCCCCGGCCGATCGCCTGGCCCACCGCCCCGGCAGGCTCGTCGCCTCGAGCGCAGCTGCGGCCCCTGGGTCCAAGCCCAACCGGGCCGGCGATGGTCGTGTCCGCGCGCCCCCGCCCGCCACGTCGCGCCCGTCACGCCCCGCCCGCCACGCCGGCACGCCACCCCCGTGGACGCGCCCGGCAGGCGCCGCGGCCGCCGCGCATCCCCGCTCCGTGCGCCGGCCCGGCTGCTACGCCGCACCGCGCCGAGTCAGGCTCGCACCCGTGCCACGCGGCAAATGCGCTCGCACGGGCCCCTGTCCGCGCCGCGGCGCGCCCGGGAACACGACACGCCGCACTCGGAGGCCGGATAGGCATATCCGTTTCGCCGATTTCTGCAGCGATTTATCGCCCGCCGCCGTATAAATCCGACAAGTCGTGGCGCGGAGCGCCCGACTTGTCGGGAAAGCCCCCGGTCAGCGGGCCAGCACCGTCGAGTCCAGGGCGGCCACCGAAGCCGAACCGGTCAGGGCCATCGTCAGGTCCAGCTCCGCCACCACGTTCTCCACCACCTGCCGCACCCCGTCGGCGCCGGCCAGCGCCAGGCCGTAGATGTGCGGGCGGCCCAGCAGGCAGGCATCCGCGCCCAGGGCCAGGGCCACGAACACGTCCGCGCCGGTGCGGATGCCGCTGTCCAGCAGCAGCGTCGGGGACGGGCCGAGCGCGGCCCGGATCGACACCAGGGCGTCGAGCGAGGCGACGGACCGGTCCACCTGGCGGCCGCCGTGGTTCGACACGATGATGCCGTCCACGCCGGACTCGAGGGCGCGCCGGGCGTCGTCCGGGTGCAGGATGCCCTTGACCAGGATCGGCAGCGACGTCCGGGCGCGCAGGGTCGCCAGGCGATGCCAGTCCAGGCCCGGGTTGGAGTAGATGTCGAGGAACGTCTCGACGGCCGCGCGCGGCTCGCGGGAGCGCAGGTTCGCCAGCAGGCCGCCGGGGTGCTCGCGGGCGATCGACAGCAGCGAGCGCACCGCGCCGAGGGTCACCCGCGGCGCCGGGCCCGTGGGCGGAGCCGCCGCGCGCGCACGGACGAGCTCCATGAACCGGGGATCCGAGGTGTACTGCGCGATCCCCTGGCCCCGCGCGAACGGCAGCGAGCCGAGGTTGAGGTCCCGGGGGCGCCAGCCGAGCAGCGTCGTGTCGACGGTGACGACGATGGCGCGGGCGCCGCACGCCTCGGCCCGGCCGACCAGGGAGTCGACCAGGGGCTCGTCGGTCGACCAGTAGAGCTGGAACCAGAACGGCGTGTCGCCCATCGCGGCGGCCGTGCGCTCCATCGGGCTGCAGCCCTGGTTCGAGAAGATGTACGGCACCCCGGCCGCGGCGGCGCCCTGCGCGATGAGCACGTCGCTGTCGCGGCGCACCAGGACGCCGGCGCCGACCGGGGCCAGCAGCAGCGGCGCGCGCAGCGCGGTGCCGAGGACCTCGGCCGACAGGTCGCGCTCGACGACGCCGTGCAGCATGCGGGGCACGATCGCGTGGCGGTCGAACGCCTCCCGGTTGCGGCGCATCGTCGCGCCCTCGCCGGCGCCGCCGGCCACGTACGCCCACGCCCGCGCGCTCATCCGCCGGCGGGCCCGCCGCTCGAGCTCGGCGGCGTCCGTGGGCACGGCCGGGCGGCGGCCGAGGGTGCCCTCGCGGTACACGATGCCCTGGCGGACGCGGCCGGGGCCGATGCGGGCGGTCATGGCCGCACACCGTACCCCGGTCGCGGTACCGTCGAGCCGTGGGCCTGCCGGACGCCGAGCAGATCCGGGACGCGACCTGTGTCGCCTGCCCGGCGCAGGCGCTCGCGCTCGGGGCGTTCGACGTCGCCGAGCGGCCCGGCCGGGAGCACCCCTACGACTCGGCCCGCGGCTACCGCGTGCACGCGGCGACCGGCACCCCGACGTGCGTGCACCCGTACCGCGTCGGCGTGCCCCCGGCGGCGTACCGCTCGGGCGGCGTGCCCCTGCCGACCGGCGAGCAGCCGGCTCCCCCGCCGCCGGCCGACCCGCCGCTGCCGGACGACCCGACGCTGCTCGAGGCGTGGCTCATCGCCCTGGTGCGCACCGCGCCGCCGGCGACCCTGGGGGCGACGCTGCGCCGGGCCGAGGCCGCCGCCCTCGAGCGCTTCGCGCCGGACGAGATCCTCAAGGCCCTGCGCCGCGCCTTCATGGCGTGAAGCCGAACCGTTCCAGCAGGTCCGGGGCGCGGAACACGGTGATGCGGGCGATCCCGGTGCGGGTCACGGTCAGCGTGTGCACGCCGTGCGGGCGCAGCACCCCGTCCTCATCCGCCATCCACGCGGCGGCCGCCGGGTGGCCGTTGGCCTCAGTGCGCTCGAGGCGCCAGCCCATCGGCCGGCAGATGCGGCCCTCCAGGAACGCGACCACCTTGTCGCGGCCCGAGAACCACGTCGGCACCGGCGGCATCTCCAGGACCACGTCGTCGCGCAGCAGGCCGACGAGGCCGTCGAGGTCCGCGGTGCGCAACGCGGTCATGTAGCGGTCCAGCGCCGCGCCGGCGGCCGGGTCGTCGGGCTCGACGACCTCGTCTTCCGACGGGCCGGCGGCCAGCCGCGCCCGGGCCCGCTGCAGGGCGCTGTTGACCGCCGCGACGCTCGTCGACAGGGCCTCGGCGACCTCGGCCGCGCTCCAGCCGAGCGCGTCGCGCAGGATCACCGCGGCGCGCTCCCGGGCCGACAGCGTGTGCAGCGCGGTGATGAGCGCCAGCCGGGTCCGGGCCCGCAGCAGCGCGACCGCGGCCGGGTCGCCGAGCTCGCCGCCGGTCGGCACCGGCTGCAGCCACACCGGCTCCCCGAGCGGCGTCCCGAGCCCGTCGAGGCCGTCGGCGTCGCTGGGCCCGCCGAGGCCGGACGGCAGGGCCCGCCGGCCGCGGCCGTCGAGCGCGTCGAGGCAGGCGCGGGTGGCGATGCGGTACAGCCACGTGCGCACCGACGAGCGCCCCTCGAACGCCGCGTAGGCCCGCCACGCCCGCAGGTAGGTCTCCTGCACCAGGTCCTCGGCCTCGGCCGCCGATCCGAGCATGCGGTAGCAGTGGTGGTACAGCTCCCGCCGGTGCGGCTCGGTGAGCTCCACGAAGTCAGACATGCTCCGGCACCGCCACGTCCTCCACGGTAGCGGTGGCCGGCCGCGGCGCGGGGCGCCGATAGGCGAACAGCCCGCACGCGGCGCCGACCGCGCTCAGCGCCGCCGCGAGCGCGAGCGCGGCGGGCAGCCCCGCCCGGAACGCGGGCTCCCCCGCGGCGGAGCCGGCCGCGGACGAGAACGCCGCCGCCATGAGCGCGACGCCGAGGACGCCGCCGAGCTGGCGTACCGTGCCGAAGGTGCCCGAGGCCCGGCCCACCTCGGCCGGCCCGGCGGCGCTGAACACCGCGTGCTGCGCGGCCGGCATCGCCGCGGTCACGCCGATCCCGGCGACGGCGAGCGCGGCCACGAACGTGCCGTACGCGCCGCCGTGCGCCGCCTGCCACGCGATCCACAGCAGCCCGGCGGCCTGCGCGGCGAGCCCGCCGACGAGCGGCAGCCGCCCGCCGCGGCGGTCGACGAGCCGGCCCGACAGGGGCGCGACGACGAGCACGGCCCCGGTCCACGGCAGCATCCGCAGGCCGGCCTGCGACGGGGTGAGCCCGAGGGAGACCTGCAGGAACTGGGAGACGAAGAAGACCGAGCCGACCAGGGTGGCGTACAGCAGCAGCGAGGCCACGTTGCCGAACGCGAACGTCCGCGACCGGAACAGCGTGAGCGCCAGCATCGGCTCGGCGACGCGCAGCTCCCACCACACGAAGACCCCGCCGAGCGCCAGGCCCGCGAGCACGCCGAGCTCCCAGCCGGGCGCCGGGGAGCGCACGATGCCCCACACGAGGGCGAGGATCGCCGCGGCGGCCAGGACGGAGCCGGCCGGGTCGGGGCGCCGTCGCGGTCCGTGCGACTCGGCGATCCGCCACCGCAGCAGTGGTACGGCAACCAGCCCGATCGGCACGTTCAGCCAGAAGATCCACGCCCAGCCGAGGTGGTCGGCGACGACGCCGCCGATGAGCGGCCCGCCGACGGCGGCCAGCCCGGTCAGCGCGGCGAACAGCCCGAGCGCCGCGGCCCGGCGCTCCGGCGGGTACGCCTGCGACAGCAGCGCCATGGCCAGGGGCATGATGAGCGCCGCGCCCGCGCCCTGGACGGCCCGCGCGGCGATGAGCGTCCCGGCGCCGGGCGCGAGCCCGCACGCCGCCGAGGCGAGCGTGAACAGCGCCACGCCCGCGATGAGCACGCGCCGCCGCCCGAAGCGGTCCCCGAGGGCCGCCGCCGGCAGCAGCAGTACCGCGAACACGATCGCGTAGGCGTTGACCGTCCACGTCAGCGTCGCGAGGGACGCGTGCAGCGCCCGCTGCATGTCGGTCAGCGCCGTGGCGACGACCAGCTGGTCCAGCGCCACCATGAATCCCGCCGCGGACGTCAGCCCCAGGGCCCACCCCGCCGAATGCCTTGCCATCGTTCCAGCCCTTCCGTGCCGTTTACCGGGGTAGACGGCGGACGGGCCCGGAACTCATCGTGGCGTGGGCGCCCGTGCGCCGCATCACCGCCCTGACCCGGCGGTGATGCGGCGCCCGTCGAGGGCTACACCCGGCGCGGAGGGCTGGGCGGGCTCTCGTGCCAGCGGCGGTCCAGCGCCGTCACCACGTACGTGTAGTGGCGCGCCGGGTCGGCCGAGGCGTCCGTCCACTCGGTCCCGCGGACCGTCGCCACGAGGTGCGAGGCGTCGGCCAGGCCGCAGGTGCCGGGGGTGGTGGTGCCGTCGAAGCGGTAGACGCCGTACGACGTCGCCGAGGCGAACGGGCCGGCGCCGCTCGCGGTCGGGTGCCAGCGCAGCGCGACGCCGGACGGGGTGCGGCGGGCCGAGGTCACGACCGGGAACAGCAGGGGCTGGGCCGGGCCCCAGGACGGCGGGAACGCCGGGTGGGAGTGGTGCTGCGCGGCCAGGATGGTTTCGGAGCCGAGGCGGTTCGCGCGGACCTGGACCGCGGAGAAGTGGACGTCGCCCTGGACCTGCGGGTACTGCCGGTTGAACGTCAGGTGCGACGACAGCTCGCCGGGGTCGAACCACGCCGCGGGCTGGCCGGCGGTGGCGACCTTGTAGTCGGCCTGGCCGATGTAGAGCTGCACGTCCGTCCCGGCGACGACGGAGGACCACCACGGCACGAGCTTGGCGTAGTCCGCGACGGCGAAACCGATGTTCCAGTACACCTGCGGCACGATGTAGTCGATCCAGCCCTCCTTCACCCACTTCCGGGTGTCGGCGAAGTTGGCGTCGTAGGACTGCGTGCCAAACGTGACCGAACCGAGGGGGTCGGCGGCGGCGTTGCGCCAGATGCCGAAGGGGCTCACGCCGAAGCGGACCCACGGCTTGGCCGCGTGGATGCGGGTGTCCATCTCCCGGATGAGCCGGTCGATGTTGTCGCGGCGCCAGTCGGCCTTGACCGCGAAGGCGCCGCCGTACTGCGCGAACGTGGCCTCGTCGGGGAAGTCCTGGCCGGCCACCGGGTACGGGTAGAAGTAGTCGTCGAAGTGCACGCCGTCGACGTCGTACTTCGTGACCGCGTCCATGATGGCGTTCTCGGCGAAGGCGCGGGCCTCGGGGATGCCGGGGTTGAAGTACAGGCGGCCGCCGTACGGCACCGCCCAGTCCGGGTGGACGCGCAGCGGGCTGTTCTCCGGCAGCTTCGACAGGTCAGTGCCGGCGCCGCCCGGGGCCGGCATGCTCGCGCGGTACGGGTTGAACCACGCGTGGAACTCGAGGTTCTCCTCGTGGGCGCGGCGCACCAGGTACGCGAGCGGATCCCAGCCGGGGTCCTGGCCCGCGACGCCGGTCAGGTACTGCGACCACGGCTCGTACGGCGACGGCCAGAACGCGTCGGCGGCCGGGCGGACCTGCACGATGACGGCGTTGTAGTTGAGCGACCTGGCCAGCTCAAGCCAGCCGTCGTACTCGGACTGCAGCTGCGCCTGGGACTTCCCGGGGGCGCTGGGCCAGTCGATGTTCACGACGCTGGCGATCCACATCGCCCGCATCTGGTGCTTCGGGGTCGCCGGGTCCACGGTGCAGGAGGGCGCCGCCGCCGCGGGCGAGGCGGCGGGCACGGTCAGCAGGGCCAGGGCGGTTGCCGCGGCCGCAAGGCAGGCACGAACGGGCATGGTGAACGCCACCTTCATCGATGACGAAAGATTCCGCCTATTCAATCGCGAAGGTTGGCAACTTTCAACACATGCTCAGCCGATGATGTCACCGAGTTTCGCCGACCAGCCGTCGGTGTGGATCAGCCGGGCCGCGAAGCGCTCGCGCAGCACGCGCAGCGCGGGCAGGCGCTCGGCGGTCTTGCGGTACCGCGAGCCGGCCGAGGATGCGTCGGCGTAGATGCCCTCGACGCGGAACGACAGCAGGTCGAGGGCCCGGTTGAGCTGGGCCGCCTGGTCGGCGTCGCGGCACGTGAAGACGTAGGTGGCGTGGTCGGGCGCGTTGAGCACCTCGTACACCAGGTGCCCCGACGGCGTCAGCACGAGCAGGAACGACAGCACGGCGGGGTCGACCGTCTCGTTCAGGGCGTCGAAGTCGGTGTACGCCGGCGTGACGCGCTCGTGCGGGAACACCTCGCGCGGGCGGTGCGGGCCGCCGGCGCTCGCCCCCTGCAGCCCGCCCATCCCGAGGCCGAGCATGCCGTAGGCGAGGGTCGGGCCGTAGGTTTCGAACGGGCCGTCGAAGCCCGACGCGAAGCCGGACACGAGGCCGGCCGCGAACATCCCGGGCAGGCCGGAGGCGAACGAGCCGGCCCGGCCGTCGTGGTCGAGGACCGGCGGCCGCGCCGAGTCGCGCCACGGGGAGGCGCCGGAGCCCTCCCGCTGTACCGAAACCGTCTGCTTGAAACCGAGCCACGCCGTGCCGGACGTGAGGAGCCGCCGGGCTCCCTCGGCGCGCTCGGGGGCGCACGCGGCGTCGAGCAGCGCCGGGAACACGCTCGGCTCGACCGCCTCCAGGTCCGTGCGGGCCGCCGCCCGGCCGTCGCGCAGCAGCGCCGCGACCGAGCGCAGCGCGACCGGGCCGAGGCCCGGCAGGAGCGCGGCGAGGAAGTGGGCGGTGCGGCCGGCCGCGGCGCCGGTACGGGCCCGCAGCAGTTCCAGGAACTCGCCGGTACGCCGGGCCAGGCGCCCCAGCGTCACCGGGGGCCGCCCGGGGACGTCGAGGAGGATGGTGTACCCGGACTGGTCGGTCGTCACGCCCCGGATGAACGCGTACGGCAGCTTCTCGGCGAGGCCCCCGTCGGGCACGATGACCAGGGCGTCGTCGTAGAGGCGCAGGTCGGCCGGCGCCCCGTCGAAGGCGCCCGGGAACGTCTCGGGCGTGCCGACGCCGTCGAGCAGCAGCACCTTCTCGGTGTCGGCGACCCGCGCGTCGCCGAGCTCGGCGAGCAGCTGGGTGCGCATGCGGCCGAGCCCGCTGAGCTCGAGGCGGGCGCCGTCGGACAGGGCGAGGCGCACCGTGTACGGCTCGGGCTCGCCGATCTCGACCACGTCGGCCGGCGCGACCCGCAGGACCGCGCCGTGCTGCGGCGTCACGACCAGCGCGCCGCCGGCCATCTCGGCGGTGCCGTCGCCCTCGTCGAGCAGGGCACCGCCGGCGGCGATGAGCCGGAACCGCACGTCAGGCCGTCGACTGGCCGCACTCGGCGCAGAACATCGCGCCGGGCTGGGCCGGTGTGCCGCAGTTGCCGCAGAAGCGCCGCTGCTGCGCCGGTGCGGCGGCCAGGGGCGTGCCGCAGTGCTGGCAGAACTTGCCGCCGCCGGTCTCGTTCATGCACGAGGGGCAGCGCCCGACCGCCTGGTCGCGATAGTTGACGTCGCGCGTCCAGTCGACCTGCTGGATCCGGTCGTGCAGCTGGTTGACCTGGGCCGCCGCCTGCATGCCGGCGATCTCCTGGTCGAGGCGGGGCGCGCAGGTGGTGCACAGGCCGCGCTCGTGGTTCCAGCAGACCTGCTGGCAGACCCACTGGCCGCAGCGGTGGCACTGGGTGAAGTGCGACTGCATCTCCTCGGCGGCCTTGGCCAGGGCCTTGTCGCGGGTCGAGCCGCGCACGCCGTCGCGCATCCACTCCGCGTCCCAGCCGATCTGCGAGGCCTTGGAGCCGATCTCGCCGCCGAGCAGGTCGCCGCCCATGCGCAGCAGGCGGCCGCCGAAGCCGGTGACCGAGTGCTGGAACGACGAGGAGTACCCGTTGCCGCAGCGCATGCAGTTGAACTCGAACTGGTACCCCTCGCGCGTGGAGTGGTCCGAGTAGTTGTTGGTGAACGGCACCATGCCAGCCATCGGCGCTTGACCCCAATCGAGAGCGAACCGGCCTTCACCATTTTTGTACCGGTTGCCCGACGCCGGCATGATCGGCAAGTCGGCCATACGACATCGCCTGATCGGCGGCGTGACCAGCCAAAACCATGACGTGGTACTGCACGGTCCGGGCCTTTTCGCAGGTCACTCGCCGGGCATGACGACGTTGGTGATCAGCCGGCGGGTCCGCTCGGGCCCGGGTTCGACGGCGATCCATCGGGTCATGAGCGCGGCGAACTCGGCCAGGAACGCCCGCATCTCCTCGTCGGTGAGGTGCAGCGCCGCCTGCCGGTAGCCGACGAGGTCCGCGCCGAGGTCGACGTCGTCGCGGGCGAGGTAGCGGTCGTCCCCGCCGGCGCCGAGACGTGGCGCGCCCCCGGCCTTTCCCACATCCTGCGCGCCCAGCCCGGCCCGGCGACCATGCGCACCTACCGCAAGGACATGCGCCGGCCGATCGACCCGGCGCTCACCGCCCGCATCACCGACTGGCTCGCCCGGCACTGACCGCCACCCGGACCCGCCCCCGCAGCGGCCCGCACACGGCGAGGCCGGTGACCAGGGTCAGGCGAATGCGGCCGCGTTGCGGGCGGCCCAGTCCGCGAACGACGACGGCTTGCGGCCCAGGACCGCCTCCACGTCGGGGCTCACCGAGCGCTCGGCCGGCAGCGGCCGCCCGAGGATGGCCAGGGTGCCGTCCGCGACGGGCTCGGGCATGAACGCGAGCATCTGCGCGCGGGCCGACTCCGGCGTCTGCTCGACGAAGCGGACCGGCTCGCCGATGGCCGCGGCGATCGCCGCCGCCCGCTCGCGCGGGGTGGTCGGCTCGGGGCCGGTCAGCGTGTACGTGCGCCCGGCGTGACGCTCGTCGAGCAGGGCCGCGGCGGCGACCGCGGCGATGTCGTCCGGGTCGATGATCGGCAGGGCGACGTCCGCGAACGGCGCGTGCACCGTCCGGCCGGTCCGGATCGACTCCGCCCAGGCGTCGACGTAACCGTACCGGAGCTGGCGTGTCCCATCGCGCCCGTCGTCGACATCGTGTTCAGCCGGTGGACCACGCCGATCCTGTGGACGCTGCACGAGCACGGGCGGATGCGCTTCAGCGAGCTCGAGCGGCGCATCGGCACCGTCACGGCGAAGGTGCTCACCCAGCGGCTGCGGCAGCTGGAGCGCGACGGGCTGGTCGTGCGCACCTACACGCCGGAGATTCCGCCGCGGGTGGAGTACGAGATCAGCGAGCTCGGGCGCAGCCTCGGGCCGCTGTTCGCCTCGCTGTCGCGGTGGGCCACGGCCAACCTGGGCACCGTCGACGCGGCGCGGGCCGAGTACGACGCGTCCGGGCGGCCGAGGCCCTGAGCGCGGCGGCTACCCGGTGATGACGGGCCAGGCGTAGGCGAGCAGGGCGCACGCGGCACCGAGCAGGGCGAAGTTCAGCGCGCGCGTCGGCACCGGCAGGGCGGCGACGACGAGCAGGATGATGGCGAGGATGTAGAGCGCGGCCTGGGCCGACATTGCAGGCTCCATTCGTCGGGGGTACGAACGGTGCTGTCAATACCCCCCACGCCGTCCGGACGAAACCAGGAGCGTCAATGCTGCGGAAACTCGGGTTCCTCACCATCGGGCTGTTCGACCCGGACGACCCGGCGGCCGGGCACGCCGCCACCCTCGACGTGATCGCGCTCGGGGAGCGGCTCGGGTTCGACAGCGCGTGGGTGCGCCACCGGCATCTGCAGCACGGCATCTCCTCGCCGCTGACCGTGCTCGCCGCCGCCTCGCAGCGCACCAGTCGGATCGAGCTCGGCACCGCGGTGATGCCGCTGGGCTGGGAGAACCCGCTGCGGCTGGCCGAGGACCTGGCGACCGTCGACCTGCTGTCCGGCGGGCGGCTCAACCCGGGCATCAGCGTCGGGCCGCCGATGCACTACGACCGGGTCCGCGGCGCGCTGTACCCGGACACCGCCGACGCCGAGGACTTCTCCTACGGCCGGGTCGAGCGGCTGCTGTCGTTCGTGCGCGGCGAGCCGGCCAGCGACTTCGAGGGCGTCGAGGGCTTCGAGGTGTTCTCGCGCCGCGTCGAGCCGCACTCCCCCGGCCTGCAGCACCGGATGTGGTACGGCGGGGGCAGCCTCCGCTCCGCCCAGTGGGCCGGCGAGCACCGCATGAACCTGCTCACCAGCAGCGTCGTGAAGGCCGAGGACGCCGACGACCCGGCGCCGGACTTCGCCGCGATCCAACTCTCCCACGTGCGGGCGTTCCGGGCCGCGCACCCCGACGGCGAGCGGGCCCGCGTCTCGCAGGGCCTCGTCGTCGTCCCGACCGACTCGGCGAGCGCGGCGCAGCGGGAGAAGTACGCCGAGTACGCCGCCAAGCGCCTGCCGCGCACGGCGACGCCGCAGGGGCCGGGGCGGCTGCTGTTCGCGCCGGACCTCGTCGGGCCGGCCGAGCAGATCGCCGAGCGCCTGCACGCCCACGCCGCGTACCGCGAGATCGACGAGGTGGCGTTCGCGCTGCCGTTCACGTTCGAGCACGCCGACTACGTGCAGATCCTGACCGACATCGCCGAGCGGCTCGGCCCGGCGCTGGGCTGGAGCCCCGCGGCGACGCCCGCGCCTGCTAGCCAGGACGAGATTGCCTGACTAAAGTCAGGTATATGGACGCTGGTCTCGTGGCCGCGGTGCGGCGGTTCAACCGGACGGTCACGCAGCGCGTGGGCGCGCTCGACGACGAGTACATGGCGCGGGGCCGGCCGCTCGGCCAGGCGCGGCTGCTGTGGGAGATCGGCCCGGACGGGGCCGAGGTGGCGGCGCTGCGGGCGCGGCTGGGGCTCGACTCGGGGTACCTCAGCCGGCTCCTGCGCACCCTGGAGGCGGACGGCCTGGTCACCGTCGGGCCGGCCGGTCCGGCGGGCGGCGACGCGCGGGTGCGGGTGGCGCGGCTGTCCGGGCCGGGGCGCGCGGAGTGGGCGGAGCTCGACCGCCGCTCCGACGAGCTCGCCGCATCGATCCTCGAGCCGCTCGGCGCCGAGCGGCGGACCCGCCTGGTGGCCGCGATGGCGGAGGTCGAGCGGCTGCTGGTGGCGTCGATGGTACTGCTGGAGCCGTGCCCCCCGGCCGACCCGCGCGCCCGGGCGTGCGTGCGCGCGTACGCCCGCGACCTGGCCGCACGGTTCCCGGGCGGGTTCGACCCGGCGCTCAGCGTGCCGGTGCGCGACGAGGAGCTCGCCCCGCCGGCCGGCGTGCTGCTGCTGGCCACGCTCGGCGCCGAGCCGGTCGGCTGCGGCGCGGTGAAGCTGCACCCGGGCGGGGCGGCCGAGATCGTGCGGGTGTGGGTGTCGGCGGACGTGCGCGGCCTCGGGCTCGGCCGGCGGCTGCTGGGCGCCCTGGAGGCCTACGCCGCCGAGCGCGGCTGGCGCGAGGCCCGCCTCGACACCAACCGCAGCCTGACCGAGGCGATCGCGATGTACCGCGGCGCCGGCTACCGCGAGATCGAGCCGTACAACGACGAGCACTACGCCGACCACTGGTTCGCCAAGGCCCTCAGCTCATCTTGAACTGAGGGCTGCGCGGCGACGCTGACGCGGTGGCGGGAGTCCTCGCCCGGCTGCTTCGTCACGGCCCGCAGCTACCCGCCCCCGTGCCCGCTATTCCTGGCCGGACCACCCCGAACAGCAACCGATCCCCGCGGACCCGTCTCCGGGTTCGCGGGGATCGATGGACGTTGCGATCGCGCGGGCGCTGGGGATCACGCCGCGTGTGGCTCAGGACTCCAGCGGGCGGCGAGCGATCGAGATGACCGACTGGCCGAACGGCGGGTTGAAGGCGCGCTCCATCAAGCGCGTCATCGGGGCCACCGTGGAGTCGTAGAACTTCACCATCGGGCCGGGGCCGGGCATCTGCTTGAGCAGGCACGTCGACACGTAGTAGCCGATGAGGCCGAGCGAGTTGGCGTAGTGCAGCTTCACGATCTCGAGGTCGGCGGCGTTGAGGGCCGCGCGCATCGTCTTCTTCGTGTAGCGGCGCACGTGGCCGGTGGCGATGTCGGCCGGGCCCATCGCGAACGGGAACGCCGGCACGACGGTGATCACGTAACCGCCGGGACGGACCAGCGAGCGCATGGTGCGCAGGCCGCCGATGTCGTCGTCGATGTGCTCGAGCACGTTGTAGGAGATGGCCGCGCTGTGGTCGGCCTTGACGTCGCTGGGCAGCAGCAGCTCGCGCACGCTGACGCCCGGGTTGTCGGCGAAGCGCTCCTTCAGGGCGACCATGCGCTCCGAGGATGCCTCGGTCAGGGTCATTTTCGAGGTGTGCCGGAGCCACTCCGCGGCGTAGTCACCGAGACCGGCACTGACCTCGACGGGATGCTCACCGAGGTATGGCGTCGCGAAGGACACGAACCACTTCCGGTGGTTCACCGCCATCGCCAGGCCCTCGAGCACCTCCGACTGGATGGCGTGGTCGCCGAGGATTGCCGCATCCGAATTCGGCACTCTACACCCCTACGTGAATACTGATCATGTCTGGCAGAACTGGCGTAGTGTATCGGCGTTGATTGTCCCCCGCCACCCCCTGCACCGCACTTCGAGCGGCAACTATGGTGTCACAGTGAATTCCGGGGACAAGGCCGCCGAGGCTCGCACCACGGCGGTCGTGCTGCTGAGTTATGTTGCCGCCGCGGTGACCGTCCTGCAGCACCTGTGGGCAGATCCGCAGGGACGGATGTTTGCCGACAACGGCCAGGATCATGTCTTCTTCGAGTGGGTGCTGACGCATGCGGCACGCCTGTTCACTCACGGTGACAACCCGTTCTTCACGGATCAACTGAATGCGCCGCTGGGCATCAATCTCATGGCGAACACATCCGTTCTCGGACTGGCGCTACCGTTGGCTCCGATCACGTTACTGTTCGGCGCCGGCGTCACGTTAGTGCTCATCGACACCATCGCCCTCGCCGGAACCGCGGCGGCTTGGTATTTGATTCTTTCTCGGCATGTTGTCACATCCCGGGTGGCCGCGTACATCGGAGCACTCTTCTGCGGGTTCGCGCCATCGATGATCTCGCAGAGCACCGGGCACCCGAACATCGCCGGACAGTTCTTGATCCCCTTCATCGTCTGGAGCGTGCTGCGCCTGGGCCGTCCGGGCCCCACGCTGCGGCGCGGGCTGGTGCTGGGGGCCCTGGTGCTGTACCAATGCTTCCTCAACGAAGAGATCCTCTTCCTCACCGCCGTGGCCCTCCTGGTATTCCTGGTCGCATACCTGCGCCCCCGCGAGTACCGGCAGGTCCTGCGCACGGCACTGCCGGCGATCGGCGTCGGCGCCCTGTTCGCGGGCGTGCTGCTCGCCTATCCGCTGTACCACCAGTTCTTCGGCCCGCAGGCCTATCACGGATTGCCCGAGTTTGTGCACGGCTTCAGCACCGACGGGGCGTCGTTCACGGAGTTCAGCCGCCGTTCCATTTTCGCGCCCGATCTCGCCAAGATCGACAAAATGGGCGGGCCGACCGAGGAGAACACGTTCTTCGGCTGGCCCCTGATCAGCCTGCTCGCGGCCACGTTCGTCGCCCTGTTCCACCTGCGCGCCGCCCGCGCCCTCATGTTCACCGCCGCCGTCTTCGCCGCCCTGTCGCTCGGCACGATGATCAAGTGGAAGGGCGAGGAGACCCAGACCCGCGGCCCGTGGTTCTGGGTGCACAAGCTGCCGCTGTTCGACTCGGTGGTGCCGACGCGCCTCGCCCTGGTCATCACGCCGCTGGTCGGCATCATGCTGGCCCTGCTCGTCGACCGGTACGTCATGGGCCCGACCACCAGCCCCGCGCCCGCACCGGCCGCGGTGCCCGACGACGCACCCGGCGATCTCGTCCCGAGCGGCGCGCCGCGCAAGACCGGCGAGGCACTTTTCACGGACACGTCCGAGTCTCCCGCAATGTCCGAAAGCTCGGAAGGCGCGGTCGGCGTGAAGACAGACACGCGACCGGACCCGGAAGAGACCACGCCGGCCGCGCGCTGGCTGTGGGCCGCCGCGGTGGTGACCGCCCTGATCCCGCTCATCCCGACGCCCCAGCCCGCCGACCCGCGCTCCCCGCTGCCGATCTTCTTCTCCAGCGGCGCCTGGCGCGAGACGATCCCGGCCCACTCGACGGTGGTCCCGCTGCCACTGGGCTGGTGGGAGGGGCTCGACGGCATGCGCTGGGCCACCCAGGCCGACCTCGACTTCCGCATCGCCGGCGGCTACTTCCTGGCCCCCAACCCCGACGACCCCAAGGGCGCCGCGATGTTCGGCCCCGCCGGCCGCCCGACGATGCAGATCCTCAACGCGGTGGCCGGGGACGGCTCCGTACCGCAGATCACCCCCGACCAGCAGGCCCAGGCCCGCGCCGACGTGGCGTACTGGAAGGCCGATTTCCTGGTACTCCCCGACCAGCACGGCAACAGCGAGGCCATCCACCAGACCGCCGACCAGCTCTTCGGCCCCGGCCGGCACGTGCAGGACGTCTGGATCTGGAAGTTCTGACGCCCCGCGCGCACCGTCTCCCTTTGCGCAAGGCTCTCCCGCGTCTCCCTTTGTGCATGGTTCATAGTAGGATCCGACTATCAGGATCCGACTAATAGGAACCGGCGACTCGCATGCCCAGACGCGCGATCTCGAACACCCTCGCCCTGGCCGTCCTCGGCCTGCTCCAGGAGCGCCCCATGCACCCGTACGAGATGGCGGCCACCCTGCGCGAACGCCACAAGGACAGCAGCTTCAAGGTCAACTCCGGTTCGCTGTACGACACGGTCGAGTCCCTGGCCCGCCACGCCTGGATCGAGCCGGTCGAGACGGCCCGGGAGGGCAACCGCCCGGAGCGCACCGTGTACGCGACGACCGCCCTCGGCCGCACCGAGTTCGTCGGCTGGATCGACGAGCTGATCCGCACCCCGGTGGCGGAGTACCCGAAGTTCATGGCCGCGGTCTCCTACCTCGGCGCGCTGGGCCCCGACCGCGCCGCCGACGCCCTGACCGACCGCGCCACCAACCTGACCCGTCGCATCGCCGAGACGAACGCCGTACTCGAGCAGACGGTCGGCTCGGGTGCCGTACCGAGGCTGTTCATGATCGAGGTCGAGTGCGCCCGGCACGCCTGGGAGGCGGAACTGACCTGGACCCGCCGGACGATCGCCGAGATCCACGACGGCACGCTCGCCTGGCCGGCGGCCGGCGCATGACCGAGGTACTCGTCATCGGCGCCGGCCCCGCCGGCCTCCTGCTCGCCGCCGAGCTCCGCCTGGCCGGTATCGACACCGTGGTGATCGAGCGCAACGCCGAGCGCCCGCCGTTCTGCCGCGGCTTCAACCTGAACGCCCGCGCCCTGGACCTGCTGTCCCGCCGGGGCCTGTCCGACCGCCTGGTCGAGGAGGGCTGGAAGGTCCCCCACGCCGCGTTCGCCGGCCTGCCGGTGACGCTGACCCTGCCCGGGACGCACACCGGCCACCCGTACTCGCTGGGCATCCCCCAGACCCGCGTCGAGGAGCTCCTGGAGTCCCACGCCCGCCAGCTGGGCGCCGAGATCCGCCGCGGCCACGAGCTGCGCGCCCTGACCCAGGACGAGCACGCCGTCACGGCGACCATCGCCGACGGCTTCGGCGGGGTGTACCAGATCGGGGCCCAGTACCTGGCCGGCTGCGACGGCGGCCGCAGCACCGTGCGCAAGCAGGCCGCCATCGACTTCCCCGGCACCCCCGCCACCAAGTTCTCACTGCTCGGCGACGTAGAGCTCGCCGAGCCCGACGCCCTCCCCTTCGGCCCGACGACCGGCCCCGGCGGCGCGGTATTCGTCATCCCCCGCCCCGGCTACGTGCGCCTGATCACCGCCGACCCGAACCCCCCGGCCGATCGGGACACCCCGGTCACCTTGCCGGTACTGCAGGCCGCGGTCGACCACGCGCTCGCCCGCCACGTGCGCCTGCACTCGCCACGCTGGCTGACCCGCTTCGGCAACGCGGCCCGCCAGGCCACGCAGTACGTGCGCGGCCGCGTCCTCCTGGCCGGCGACGCCGCCCACATCCACCCCCCGGCCGGCGCGATCGGCGTGAACATCGCCCTGGACGACGCGTTCAACCTGGGCTGGAAACTGGCCGCCACGGTACGCCGGACGGCCCCCGCCCACCTGCTGCCGACCTACCACACCGAACGCCACACCGCCGGCGCCCACGTGCTGGCCAACACCCAGGCCCAAACTCTGCTGGCCGACGCCGACGACCGCCTCCGCCCGCTACTGGACCTGCTCACCCGCGTCGCCGCCCACCCGTCCGGCAACCGCGCTTTCACGGAGACGATCGTCGGCCTGGACACGCGCTACGACATGCCCTTCGGCGGCACCCACCCATGGCTGGGCCGCCTGGCCCCGAACCTTCCGCTGACAACGCCGACCGGCCCGACGGACGTCGCCACCCTCCTGACTGCCGGCCGAGCCGTACTCCTGGACCTGACGGACGACCACACCATCGCGAAGACGGCGGCGGCCTGGTCGGACCGGATCGCCATCATCGAAGCGTCATGCCCCACCCACCCCGACGTCCGCGCGCTGCTCCTGAGGCCGGACGGCCACACCGCCTGGCTGCACGCCGACTCTGACGACGCCGCCAACACCCTGCCGGCGGCCCTCCACCACTGGCACGGCCCCCGGCACCGCTGAGCGTTTCGCCCCTACGGTATTCGCCGCCCGCCGGGGCATACATCCGGCAGGTCACGCGCCCTGCCTCACCATCCGGCCGAGTTGGGAGAGTCCGCTCTGGTGGTACGGGCGGGTCTCGCGCGTCGGGTGCAACACGGTTAGAACTGGAAGCGGCCGACGAGGGTGCGTAGTTCGGTGGCGGCGGTGGCGAGGTCGGTGGCGGCGTCGCGGACGGCGGTGACGCCGGTGGTGGTGGTCCCGGCGGTGTGGCTGACGGCGGCGGCGTCGGTGGTGATGCCGGCCGATGCGGTGGCGACGTCGTTGATGCGGCGGGTCATGTCGGCGGTGGTGGCGGTCTGTTCCTCGATCGCGGAGGCGATCGTGGTCTGCAGGGCGTTGATCTGTTCGATGACGTCGCTGATGCGGGTGATGGCGTGCACGACGTCGGTGGTGTCGGCCTGGATGACGCCGATGCGCTGGTGGATGTCGGCGGTGGCCCGGGCGGTCTCGCCGGCGAGGTCTTTGACCTCGCCGGCGACGACGGCAAAGCCTTTGCCGTGCTCCCCGGCGCGCGCGGCCTCGATGGTCGCGTTGAGGGCGAGGAGGTTCGTCTGTTCGGCGATCGAGCTGATGACCGTGGCGATGTCGCTGATCTGGCGGCTGGAGTCGCCGAGTTTGGCGACGGTGCCGCTCGCCTTCGACGACAGGCCGGCGGCGTCGGCGGCGACCGTGGCGGCCTCGCCCGCGCTGCGGGCGATCTCTTCGATCGACACGCCCATCTGTTCGGCGCCGGCGGCGACGGAGTGCACGTTGGTGGAGATCGCCTCGGCTGAGGTGCTCGTCGCGGTGGCGCGGCGGCTGGTCTGCTCGGCGGAGTCGGCCAGGGCGGTCGAGATCGCGTCGAGGTCTTCGGAGCGGCGGCCGAGCCGCTGCGACTCGTCGCTGACCGCCTGCATCGCGGCGGCGATCCCGCCGATGAACCGGTTGAACGTGGCCGCGACCTTGCTCAACTCGTCGCGGCCGTCCTCCGTCAGGCGGGTTCGCAGGTCCCCGTCGCCGTCGGCGATCTCGGTGAGGCGCTGCTGCAGCGCCCGCAGCGGGCCGGTGATGCTGCGGATCACTGCGACCGCGGCGGCGAGCAGGACGGCGAAGCCGAGCAGTCCGCTGCCGAGCAGGAGGCTGCGGCCGGTGCGTACGGCCGCGGCGGCGTCCCGGGCCACGGTGATGCCGTCGGCGGTGACGCGTTCGGCGAGGTCGCTGGTCGCGGTCGACGCCGTGCCGAACGCGCCCAGGGAGGCACCGGAGGCCAGCGCGTTCGCCGCGGCGACCGCGTCCGGTGTGCCGGTGCGGTATCCGGCGATGATCTGCGCGTCGATGCGCATGAACTCCTCGAACGCCTGCCGGGCCTTCTCCAGCAGCGCCCGGTCCTGCCCGTCAAGGTCGGCCTCGGCGATGGCGGCGTACTCGGCGCGCAGCGCGGCCGAGGAGTCCAGGAACGCCTTGCGCTGCCCCTGGGAGTCCGACAGCGCGTCGGGCACGCCGCGGATGAAGTCGAACGCGTACCCGGTCTGCCACCCGGCCACGTCCGCCGTGCGGAACTTCGCCTCCGCCACCCGCTGGTCCAGCTGCATCGCGGCCTGCACCTCGGCGCCGGCCTTCAGCTGCAGCTGAAGCCCCGCGATCGCCGTGCCCGCCAGCACGAGCAGCCCCACCAGAGCCAACCCGGCCAGCAGTACCACCCGCGTCGCCACCCGCCAACGCCGCAACATCATCACCAAAATCTCCGATCGAACGCCGGTCCCGGCGGTGTGAACAGTTGAGCGGTCAGCGAGGAGCTCCTCCGACGCAACGACCGGGGAGCTTGCGGTCAGTACCCGAAGCCGCCGACCAGATCGGTGAGCTCGGCGCCGGAGCGGTTGAGCTGCTCGGCAACCTGGACGGCGTGCTGGCTGCGGGTGCGGGCCTACACGGTCGCCTCGGCCACCGCCACCACCGAAGCAACCACCTCAGCGCTCACAAGGTCCGGTTCGGCACCGCAACACTCAACCTGAGCAATACTCGGGCCGTTCCCCGCGGTTCCCGCTCGCCGTCGCCGGGCACGGCAGGATCGCCCACCGCTGCATTGGACGGGAGGCCAGCCGTCTCGCCGTCCTCGCCGGCGTCGCCCGGCCGCGTGGGGCTGCTGTTCGTCGTCGACGGTCGCGGCCGCCGCTGGACCCTGTACTGCCCCGGACCCGGACTACACCGCGATGTTCGCCCCGGACGCGCACACCCTCGACCCCGATCTCTTCACCGAGAAGTTCCCGGCTGGAGCGCCGGCTGGGAGTTGCGACGACCGGACCGCCAACTATCGATGACGATTCAGCGCCGTAGACCTCTGAAGGTCACAGTGGAGTGCCAAACGCGAACCGAACCAAGCGGGCGCCCGAACCGGGCGTCGGCGGGCTGCGGTCACACAGCGCCACGGTTGATTCGCGCGCCATCGTGGTGCGGCCGCACGCCACCCGCACGGCGCTCCCGCACTGTCGAGGGCGCGGCCGCACCCATCGCGCCATGGGTTCACGCGCAACTGACGGTGTGGCCACGCGCCAACGCCGCCGGGCTGCGCGCCGTCAAGGGCGGGCACCCGCGCCAACCCGCCGGGCCCCGCGCAGTCACGGGCGGGCACACGCGCCACCGCCACCGGGCCGCGCGCCGTCGAGGACGGGCACCCGCGCCAACGCGAGGGTTGGCGTGCCGCCGTGGCGGGGCGTGCATCCGCCGCATGCGGACCTGCACTGCCGCTGGGCCGAGGCCCGCGGCCCGAGAAGACCGCGGCCGAGAAGACCGCGGCCGAGAAGACCACCGCGACCCGGAACCACCGCGACCCGGAACCACCGCGACCCGGAACCACCGCGACCCGAGACCACCGCGGCCCGAGAGGCGAGGCCGAGCCGAGCGAGACCGGGAGGCGCTACACGGCGGCCGCGCGCAGGAGTTCGGCGAACTCGGTGGCCGGCATGATGCGGATGCCGAGTTCCTCGGCCTTCGCGGCCTTCGAGCCGGCGCCCTCCCCGACCACCACCAGGTCCGTCTTCTTCGAGACCGAGCCCGACGAGCGGCCGCCGAGGCGTTCGACGGCCTCGTTGCCCTCGTTGCGGGTCAGGCCGGGGACCGAGCCGGTCACGACGACGGTCATCGGGGTGCCGTCCTCCTTCTGCAGCGGCAGCGGGGCAAGGGAGGCCGCGTCGGCGTCGGGACCGTCGGCGGAGGCGGCGTCGGGCGCGGAGCCGTCGGAGGAGGAGGGCGAGGAGGCGGGCGGGCGGGGGCGGTAGGTCGGCTCGGTCATGTTGACGCCGCGGGCCGTCAGGCGGGCGATGACGGGCTCGAGGTCGACCAGCTCGGCGGCGATCGTCACCGCGCGCTCCGGGCCGACGCCCTCGACCTCCTGCAGGTCGGCGACCGACGCGGCGAGCAGGGCCGGCATCGAGCCGAAGTGGGTGGCCAGGCGGCGGGACATCGAGCGGCCGGTCATGCGGACGCCGAGGCCGGTCAGGACGCGGGACATGGGCTGGGTCTTCGAGGACTGGATGGCGGTGACGAGCTTGGTGGCGGAGACCTCGCCCATGCGGTCGAACGCGGCCAGGGTCGCGACCTCGAGGTCGTAGAGGTCGGCGGGGTCGGTGACGAGGCCGGCGTCGACGACGAGGTCGATGATCTTGCCGCCGAGGCCCTCGATGTCCATGGAGTCGCGGGCGGCGTAGTAGGACAGGGCCTCGCGGGCGCCGCAGGCGCGGCCGCGGGTGCAGCGCCAGCGCTTCTGGGTGCGGTCGATCTCGCCGTCGCAGCGGGGGCAGCGGGCGGGGGGCTCGAACGGGACGGAGTCGGCGGGGCGCTCGTCGAGCTTGGCGCCGGTGATCTCGGGGATGACGTCGCCGGCGCGGCGGACGAAGACGGTGTCGCCGGGGCGGACGTTGCGGCGCACGAGGTCGTCGAAGTTGTGCAGGGTGGCGGAGGTGACGGTGACGCCGGTGATCTGGACCGGCTCGAGGACGGCGACCGGGGTGATGACGCCGGTGCGGCCGACCTGGACCTCGATGGCCTTGAGGCGGGTGGTGCGGGTGTCGGCCGGGAACTTGTAGGCGATGCCCCAGCGCGGGGCGCGGCTGGAGGAGCCGGCGAGGTCGCGGTCGGCGGGCTGGTCGGCCTTGATGACGGCGCCGTCGATGCCGTAGCCGAGGGTGGCGCGGCCGGCGTTGAGCGCCTCGACGGCGGCGATGAGGTCGTCGATGCTGGTCGACACCGGCATGCCGGCGGTGGAGGAGACGCCGAGGCGGGTCAGCTCCGCCATGGCCTCGGAGTGTGTCGCCCGCTGTTCGTCGGCACCGCCGAGGCCGCGCACGCCGTAGGCGATGAACGACAGCGGGGCGTCGTAGGTGCGGTCCTGGGCGCGCAGCGTCCCGGCGGCGGCGCTGCGCGGGTGGGCGAACGGCGGCTCGCCGGTGGCGGTGCGCATGCCGTTGGCGACCTCGAAGTCGGCGTCGGTCATGAAGACCTCGCCGCGGACCTCGATCGTGACCGGGTCGGCGAGCCGCTCGGGCAGACCGGCGGCGCGGCGGGCCTGGCCGGTGACGTCCTCCCCCGCCCGGCCGTCGCCGCGGGTGGCGACCTGGACGAGCCGGCCGTCCTCGTAGCGCGCGGCGATCGCGAGGCCGTCGATCTTCGGCTCGACGGTGAAACCGGCGACGGGCCGGCCGATGAGCTTCTCGAGGCGCTGAGCCCACTTGCGTAGGGTGTCCTCGTTGAATACGTTGTCGAGGCTCAGCATCGGCTCACTGTGCACGACGTCGCCGACGACCCCGCCACCCGCCGCGACGACCTCGGTCGGGGACTCCTCGACCTTCCAGTCGGCGTGCGCCTCCTCGGTGGCCGCGATCCGATGCATGAGGGCGTCGTAGTCCGCGTCATCCAGGGCGAGATCGGGCCCGGAGTAATACGCGGCGGCGGCGTCCCGAACCTGCGCCACGGCGGCGCGGTAGTCGGCAACGGTGTCGAACGGCTGAGTCATGACCGGGAGCTTAGTCAGGGGGTACGACAAAAAGATGCGTGCGGACGAGGACGAGTGCGTCCGGCTGGCCCAGCAGATCAACCGCGGCGACCTGGTGCTCGGGCTGCTGCCGCTGGAGACGGCCGAGGTCGTGGTGGCCGGGCTGACGGAGGCCGGCCGGGGCGGCAGCGCCCGGGCGTGGCGCGAGCTCGGGGTGTGCTACCTCAGCGTCAGCGGCGACCGGCTGCCGCCGCACGACGGCCCGCAGAGCGCGCTGCGCTGCTTCGAGGCGGCCGCGGCGCTCGGCGACCGCGACGGCGCGATGCTCTTCGCCGGCGCCGCGCGCGACGAGCCGGCGCCGGTACGCGAGCGGGCCCTCGAGCTGCTGCGCCCCCACGCGCGGGCCGACGCGCCGGCGGCGTACCAGGTGGGGCTGCTCGAGCAGTGGCTCGACCGGCCCGGCGCGGCGGTCGAGCACCACCTGCGCGCGGCCGGGCTCGGCGACAGCGACGCAGCCTTCGAGCTGTACGTGCTGTTCTCCACCGGCACCGGGGTCGAGCGCGACGACGCCGAGGGCCGGCGGTGGCTCCAGCGGGCCGTGGACCTCGGCCAGCCGCGGGCGCTGTACAACATGGGCGCCGCGCACGCGACCGGCAACGGCGCGCCGCAGGACATGCAACTGGCCGTGTCCTACTACGAGCGCGCGGCCGACGCCGGCAACGCCCGCGCCGCCGCGACCCTGGGCGTCATGTACCTCACCGGCGGCGGCGTGGACGAGGACCCCGACCGCGCCGCGCAATGGCTGGACCTCGCCGACGAGTTGGGCCACCCCGTCGACGACTGGCTGGCCCAGCTCGGCCTGGAGCGGCCCTGAACCAGGCGCGCTGAAACATCAGTACCGCCGGTTCCGTAATTCCACGGATGGCCGCGCCGCCCCGCGCACCTAGCGTTTCCGGCATGGACGAGCGCGACTACCGATCCACCAGGGTCTACCAACTGAGCCGGCGGTTCCTCACGCGCCCCGGCGCGCCGGTGCTCGACGACGGCTGGGAAGTTCCACGCTCCGACGACCGGGACCGCCCCGTGAACGATCCCACTTTCAATCAACATCTGTCACCGCATTGACGAGGCAGCACGGCATTCCAAAGACTGGGAGCGTTCACAACGAAGGTGAACAGACCCCCAACGAAGGAGTGCCCGTGCTCCGCATCCGCAAAGCCGTCGCCCTGGTGGGCGCGGCCGCGCTCGGCGCCGCCGTCGCCGTCGCGAACGCCGCGCCCGCCGCCGCGGCCACCATCAGCATGCGCGGCGCCGACGTGTCGTCGCTGCAGCGCAGCCTGGACCTCGGCGCCAAGTACTACAACGCCGCCGGCACCGCCGCCGACCCCCTCGACATCCTCAAGGGGATCGGCGTCAACTACGTACGCCTGCGGATCTGGAACAACCCGGCGAGCGGGTACAACAACCTCGCCAAGGTCCTGGTCCAGGCCAAGGCGGCCAAGGCCAAGGGCCTGTCGGTCATGGTCGACTTCCACTACTCCGACACGTGGGCCGACCCCGGCAAGCAGTACAAGCCGGCCGCCTGGTCCTCGCACAACATCTCGGCGCTGCAGACCGACGTGTACAACTACACGCTCTCGGTCTGCAACGCCCTGAAGGCGCAGGGCACGACCCCGGACAGCGTGCAGATCGGCAACGAGATCAACGTCGGCATGCTCTGGAACGACGGGAAGGTCGTCAACAACGACTTCACCAACCTGAGCCTGCTGCTCAAGTCCGGGTACAACGCGACGAAGGCCTGCAACAGCGGCACCCAGGTGATCATCCACACCGCGGACGCCGACAGCGACGCCAACGCCCGCTGGTTCTACGACGGCATCAGGGCCAAGGGCGTGACCTGGGACGTCACCGGCCTGTCGTACTACTGCATGTGGCACGGCACGCTGGCGAACCTCTCCTCGGTCATCACCGACGTGCGCACCCGCTACGGCAAGCCGGTCATCCTGGCCGAGACCGCGTACCCGTTCACGGCCGCCAACGCCGACTCCGAGGCCAACTCGGTCAGCGGCTCGGCCCCGTGCTCGGGCTACCCGGCGACGTGGGCGGGCCAGGGCGCCGAGTTCACCGCGGTGCAGAACACGGCCCGCTCGGCCGGCGCGATCGGCGTCTTCTACTGGGAGCCGACCTGGTACGCCATCCAGGGCAACGGCTGGGACCCGGCGAACATGAACGGCACCGGCGACCAGTGGGACAACATGGCGCTGTTCGACTGGACCGGCCACATCAACCCGAACGTGGCCTGGAAGGCGTAGCGCACCCGCGGCGCGGCGGGCCGGCCTCTCAGCCGGTCCGCCGCAGCCACTGGACGTACTCGTCGTCCTGCGAGAGGTACGACATCCGGTTGATGATCCCGGGCAGCTCCGGCGGGCGCTCGAACGCCGACTCGGCCTTGCCGCTGGCGATGGCCCGCTCGAGCGCCGCGTTCAGGGCGAGATGCATCTGCAGCCCTGGCAGGATCTCCTCGTCGATCGCGCGGCGCATCTCCGCGCCGTACTCGGGCGCCGCCTCGGCCGAGCGCAGGTTCCAGTCGTCGCTGCCCCGGTGGAATGCGAACCGGGGGCCGGGCTGGACGCGGCCGAAGATCTGGCCGAGCTCCCCCCGGTACTGCACCCAGCGCGCCGTGGCCGCATCCACGTTGACGTAGTAGGAGAGCTGGCCGGGGAAGGTCACCGGCGACGGCTGGAACGACAGCGCGACCGTGTCGCCGTTCGCCGCGACGCGCCGGAAACGGTCGTCGTGCCCGGCGAAGCCGCGCTCGATCAGCAGCGGCACGACCAGGCCGGAGAGCATGTCACTGTACGCGAGGTGCACGTCCGCGGGCATACCAGCAGACTAGGCGACAAATGCCCGACTTGTCGGAAAACGGCAGGTCAGAGGAAGACTCGCCGGGCCGCCCGGCGCAGCATCGCCTCGTCGGTCGCGGCGGCCAGCATGTCGCCGGGCGAGCCCGGCTCGACGAAGGCGATGTCCAGGTGCAGGCCCAGCAGCGCCTGCTCGGCCAGCGGGCCGGCGTGGCTGCCGGACGGGGTGCGCACGCCGCCGATGAGCACCACCGTCACGCGGTCGCCGCGGACCGCCCGCGCCACCGCCAGCATCGGCGTGACCAGCGTCAGGCCGGGCACCTCGCCGACCTGGGCGGCCAGGTCGGCGGCGCGCCGGCGGCCCGACACGCCGATCGCCATGCCCGGCTCGACGAGGGCCGCGGCGGCCGCGACCGAGTCGCCCGCGGGTTCGCGGGGCACCGCCGCTACCACCGGCGTGAGCGGGACCGCGCCGCCGTGGACGCGGCGCAGCAGGCCGCGCTCGGCGAGGGCGGACAGGTCGCGGCGGATGGTGGCGATCGAGACGTGGAAGCGGCGGCTCAGCTCCCGCAGGCCCACGCCGCCGCGCTGGCGGGCGGCGGCCAGGATCTCGGCGCGGCGCACCTCGATGATCATGTCAGGCCTCCTCGCGGAACACGAGCACCTCACCGGCGGGGACGTCGCGCCCGTGCACGCGGACGGGCTCGGCGCCGTGGTTGATGGCCACGGCGAACGGGGGCCGGCGCACCAGCTCCACAGTGGACGGCAGGTCGGCCGGGGCCAGGCCGGCCTCGGCGCAGACGCGCCGCAGCAGGCGGCCCAGGAACTCGTCGTGCAGGCGGGTCGAGACGTACCAGGCGGCGCCGCTGCCGCGCTCGTGGCGCGTAATGGCGGGCGACCCGTCCACATAGGACACGACCGCGCGGGCGCCGGCCAGGTGTACATCCTCGGTCCACACATCCGCCGTGGACCCGTCCGACAGCGTCACGGTCGAGCCGGCCGGCAGCGGCAGGAACTCCTCGACGGTGAGGCCGAGCAGCTCGCGCAGCGCGCCCGGGTAGGCCCCGTCGGGCACGGTGTCGTTGGCGTCGACGATGCCGGAGAAGTACGACACGACCAGGGTGCCGCCGCCGCTCACGTAGGCGTCGAAGTTCTTGGCCGCAGCGGCCGTGGTCAGGTACAGCGACGGCACCACGACCAGCGGGTAGCGCCCGAGCGCGGCCTCCGGATGGACGAAGTCGACGGTGAGGTTGGCCTCCCAGAGCCGGGCGTAGTACGCCTCGACGCGCTCGCGGAACGTGACGTCCACGGACGGGCGCCACTCCAGCTCCAGGGCCCACCACGCCTCCCAGTCCCACACGACGGCGACGTCGGCGGCGACCCGGGTGCCGCGCAGCTCGCCGAGGCCGGCCAGGCGGGCGCCGAGCTCGGTCACCTCGCGCCAGATCCGCGTGCCGGTGCCGGCCTGCGGCAGCATCGCCGAGTGGAACTTCTCGGCGCCGAAGCGGGAGGCCCGCCACTGGAAGAACATGACGCCGTCGGCGCCGCGGGCCACGTGGGCCAGGCTGTTGCGGGCCAGCTCCCCCGGGCGCTTGGCGATGTTGCGCGGCTGCCAGTTCACGGCGCTGGTCGAGTGCTCCATGAGCAGCCAGGGCGCGCCGCCGGCGAGGCTGCGCGTCAGGTCGGCGCACATCGCCAGCTCGACGTGGCGGTCGGCGCGCTCGGAGGCCAGGTAGTGGTCGTTGGCCACGATGTCGACCTCGCCGGCCCACTTCCAGTAGTCCAGCCACTTGCAGTTGGCGATCATGAAGTTGGTCGTGATCGGCACCCGCGGCGAGTGCCCGCGCAGCACGTCGCGCTCGCGGCGGTAGTTGGCCAGGTGCGTGTCGGAGCAGAAGCGCAGGTAGTCCAGCTGCTGCGCCGGGTTGACGGCGGTCGGGGCGAGCCGCGGCGGCTCGATCTCGGCCCAGTCGCCGTAGCGCTGGCCCCAGAACGCGGTGCCCCAGGCCGCGTTCAGCGTGGCCAGGTCGCCGTGGCGCCCGCGCAGCCAGTCGCGGAACGCCGCCGCGCACGTCTCGCAGTAGCAGTGGGCGTTGACCCCGGCGAACTCGTTGTGCACGTGCCACAGCGCCAGCGCCGGGTGGGCGCCGTAGCGGCGGCCGAGCTGGTCGGCGATGTTGGCGGCGGCCGCGGCGTACTCGGGCGCGCTCGGGCAGAAGCTCTGCCGGCCGCCCTGGCCGAGCACGTGCCCGGCCCGGTCGACCAGCCGCGCGCCGGGGTTGCGGCGGGCGAACCACGGCGGCGGCGCGGCGCTCGGGGTGCCGAGGTCGACCCGGATATCGGCGCCGTGCAGCAGTTCGAGGACCCGGTCGAGCCATTCGAAGGTGTACACCCCGGGCTCCGGCTCCAGCAGCGCCCAGTTGAACATCCCGAGGCTCACCAGGTTGACCCCGGCCTCGCGCATGAGCTCGACGTCGCGCGGCCACACCTCCTCGGGCCACTGCTCCGGGGTGTAGTCCCCGCCGTAGAAAATCATCGCCGTGCTCCTGACCGTGAACGTTCCCATAAACTCGTCCGCACTGTAACGCAGCTATAACACGCATAGCTATGGCTTGACACCGTGCAATACCGAGCCAAAACTGGGAGCGCTCACGGTCTCATCACACCCCCACCGTTGGAGACAGTCATGAAGCGCACCATGCGCGCCCTCCTGATTGCCGCGACGAGCGGCTCGCTGCTGCTCAGCGCGGCCTGCTCGTCCGGCGACGACGCCTCGTCCGCATCCGGCGGGAAGGTCGAGCTGACCTTCTGGTCCTGGGTGCCCGGCATCGACAAGGTCGTCGCCCAGTGGAACGCCGCCCACCCCGACGTGCACGTCACGGTCAGCAAGCAGGCGCAGGGCGACGAGGAGGTCACCAAGGTCCTCACCGCCAACAAGGCCGGCAACCCGCCGGACCTCTTCCAGGCCGAGTACCAGGCGCTGCCGACCCTGGTGAGCAACGGGGCGGCCGGCGACATCTCGAAGTACACCGGCGACGCCAAGTCGAAGTTCGCGCCCGGCGTGTGGAGCACCATCACGCTCGGCACCGACGCCGTCTACGCCGTCCCGCAGGACTCCGGCCCGATGATGCTGTACTACCGCCAGGACGTCTTCGCCCAGCTCGGGCTCAAGGTGCCGGCCACCTGGGACGAGTTCGCGCAGACGGCGAAGCAGGTGCGCCAGAAGGACCCGAAGCGGTACCTCACCACGTTCTCGGCCGGTGACCCGGGCTGGTTCGCCGGGCTGTCCCAGCAGGCCGGGGCCAAGTGGTTCGGCGTCAACGGCGACACCTGGAGCGTCAAGGTCGACGACGACGCGACGAAGAAGGTCGCCGACTTCTGGGGCGGCCTCGTGGCCTCCGGCGACATCGACAAGCAGCCGATGTACACCCCGGAATGGAACAAGGCCCTCAACGACGGCACCCTCATCGCCTGGCCGAGCGCCGTCTGGGGCCCGGGCGTGCTGTCCGGCAACGCCCCCGACACCGCGGGCAAGTGGGCCATCGCGGAGCTGCCGCAGTGGAGCGCCGGCGAGCACAAGACCGGCAGCTGGGGCGGCTCGTCGACGGCCGTCGCGGCCAAGTCCAAGCACGTCAAGGAGGCCGTCGAGTTCGCCGTCTGGCTCAACACCGACACCGCCGCGGTGACCGGCCTGATCAACGAGGGCGGCATCTACCCCGCCGCCACCGCCGCGCAGTCCGGCGGGGCGCTGTCGAAGCCGCCGGCGTTCTTCAGCAACCAGCCCGAGTTCTACACCCTGGCGCAGACCATCGCCGGTACCGCCGCCGGGGTCACCTGGGGCCCGAACGTGAATGTCACGTACGCCACGTACAAGGACGCGTTCGCCAAGGCGATCACCGACAAGGCGCCGTTCACCGGCGCGGTCACGCAGATGCAGCAGGCCACGGTGGACGACCTGAAGAAGAACGGCTTCAAGGTCTCCGGATGAGGCAACGGTCCCGGCGTACGGCGCCCGCCCGGGTGCCGTACGCCTTCCTCTCCCCCGCCATCGCCCTGTTCGTGGTGTTCATGGTCGTGCCGATCGGGTACACCGTGTACCTGTCGCTGCGCCGCGTGCAGGTCAGCGGCCTGGGCCTGGGCGCCGCCGCCCGCGCCGAGCACTTCGCCGGCCTGGACAACTACCGGCAGGTGCTCGACGACGGCGAGTTCTGGCACAGCGCCCTGCGGGTGCTGATCTACGGCTGCCTGCTCGTGCCGGCGATGCTGGGCCTGGCGCTGCTGTTCGCGCTTCTGCTGGACTCGCCCCGCGCCCGGGCCCGCCGGTTCTCGCGGGTCGCGATCTTCATGCCGTACGCCGTGCCCGCGGTCATCGCGAGCCTCATGTGGGGCTTCATGTACCTGCCGTCGGTCGGCCCCGGCCAGTACCTGCTGACGAAGGCCGGCGGGCACCCGCTCGACCTGCTCGGCCCGACCAGCGTCTACTTCTCCGTCGCCAACATCGCGCTGTGGGGCGGCACCGGCTTCAACATGGTCGTGCTGTTCACGGCCCTGCGGGCGGTGCCGAGCGAGCTGTACGAGGCGGCCCGCATCGACGGGGCGACGGAGTGGCAGATCGCCTGGCGCATCAAGATCCCGATGCTGACCCCGGCGCTGATCATGACGTTCGTCTTCTCGCTCATCGCGACCCTGCAGGTGTTCAGCGAGCCGACCACGCTGCGCCCGCTGACCAACTCGCTCCCGTCGAACTGGACCCCGCTGATGAAGATCTACCAGGACGCGTTCGCCCGCGACGACATCCACCTGGCGGCGGCCGCCTCCGTGGTGCTCGCCGTGGCCACGCTCGTGCTGTCGTTCGGGTTCCTGCGCCTGGTGCAGCGCCGCGCGTTCGGGGCCGAGACGTGAAGCGCTTCGCGGTGGTGCCGACGGTGGTGCTCGTGGTCGGCGCCGCGTACTGCCTGCTGCCCATCGTGTGGGTGGTGACCGCGTCCACGAAGAGCAACGGCGAGCTGTTCCGCACGTTCACGCTCGCCCCGGGCACGGCGCTGTTCGACAACCTGGCGGACCTTTCGCAGTACCAGAGCGGGATCTACTGGCAGTGGATCCTCAACACGGCCCTGTACGCCGGCGTCGGCGCCCTGCTGTCCACCGCGGTGTCCGGGGTCAGCGGGTACACGCTGGCGAAGTATCGCTTCCCGGGCCGCAACGCGGTGTTCAACGTGCTGCTCGCCGGGGTGCTGGTGCCGGCCGTGGTGCTGGCGATCCCGCAGTACCTGCTGCTGGCGAGCTTCCACCTGACCGACACCTACTGGTCGGTGCTGCTGCCGAGCGTGCTCAGCCCGTACGGCATCTACCTGGCCCGCATCTACGCCGCCGCCGCGGTCCCCGACTCGCTCGTGGAGGCGGCCCGCACCGACGGCGCCGGTGACGTGCGCATCTTCGCCAGCGTGGCCGTACCGTCGATGCTCCCCGGGCTGGTCACGGTGTTCCTGTTCCAGTTCGTGGCGATCTGGAACAACTTCCTGCTGCCGTACATCATGCTGACCTCCGACGACAAGTTCCCGGTGACGGTCGGGCTCTACACGATGCTCAAGCAGGGCAACACCACGCCCGTGCTGTACACCCTCGTGGTGACCGGCGCCCTGCTGTCCATCGCGCCGCTCGTCGCGCTGTTCCTCACCCTGCAGCGGTACTGGCGCGTCGACCTGCTGTCCGGCGCGGTCAAGGGCTGACCGTCGTGCAGAATGTCGAGGTGCCCAAGCCTCGCGAAGCCCGCCGCCGCCCCACGATCAACGACGTGGCGGCGGCGGCCGGGGTGTCGCGGGGCACGGTCTCGCGCGTCCTCAACGGCGGCCACGACGTCAGCGACGCCGCCCAGGAGGCGGTCGAGCGCGCGATGCGCAAGACCGGCTACGTGGTCAACCAGCACGCCCGCAGCCTCGTCACGCAGCGCTCGCAGTCGGTGGCGTTCATCCTGTCCGAGCCGCAGGAGCGCCTCTTCGAGGACCCGAACTTCAACGTGCTGCTGCACAGCTGCACGCAGGCGCTGGCCAAGCAGGACATCACGCTGCTGCTGACCCTGGCCAGCAGCCTGGAGGACCGCAAGCGCCTCGGCCGGTACCTCACCGGCGGCCACGTCGACGGCGCGCTGCTCGTCTCGACGCACAGCGGCAACCCGCTCATCCCCGAACTGCTGGCCCGCGGCCTGCCGGTCGTCGCGTGCGGCAAGCCGCTGGGCTTCGAGCGCCAGGTGGCGTACGTGGCGGCCGACGACCGCGACGGCGCCCGGCAGATGGTCACGTACCTGCGCTCGGCCGGCCGCCGCCGCATCGCCACGATCACGGGCCCGCTCGACACCTCCGGCGGCGTCGAGCGCCTGGCCGGCTACCGCGAGGCCCTGGCCGAGTCCTCGCCGGAGCTGGTCGCCCACGGCGACTACACCCGCGCGAGCGGCGAGGCCGCGATGCTGTATCTGCTGGAGCGCGCCCCCGACCTCGACGCCGTGTTCGTCGCCTCCGACCTCATGGCGGCGGGCGCCCTGACGGCGCTGACCCGGGCCGGCCGCCGCGTCCCGGAGGACGTCGCGATCGGCGGCTTCGACGACAGCCAGATCGCGACGAACACCCAGCCGCCGCTGACGACGGTCCGCCAGCCGTACCCGCGGATCGGCGCCGAGATGGTCCGCCTGCTGCTGTCGCTGATCGACGGCGAGAGCCCGGCCGCGGTCATCATCCCCACGGAGCTCGTCGTGCGGGAGTCCGCCTAGGCTGCGTTCGCCTCCTGGGGCCAAGCCGGGGGCGTAGCCGTGGGCCCCGGCGTTGACCCGCCAATTGCGCCGGCGCAACACCAACGCCCGCCACCCCGCGTCCTGGCCACGCAACGCCGCGAGCACGCCACCGCGGGCCCCCGGCGTTGACCCCGCCACCTACGCCGATCCCGCGCCGGCGCAACACCAACGCCCGCCACCTCGCGTCCTGCCCGCGCAACGCCGCGAACACGCCACCGCGGGCCCCCGGCGTTGACCCCGCCACCTACGCCGATCCCGCGCCGGCGCAACACCAACGCCCGCCACCTCGGGTCCTGCCCGCGCAACGCCGCGAACGCGCCCGCATCCGCAGTGAACGCCACCGCGCTGGGGCCAATCGGCCGCCGTTCACGGCATGAGCGACGGCGCCCGCACGGCGCGGATCATGCGAATTTCCCGCACGCCGTCCTCGACCTTGGCCGCCCCGTCGGCGACGAAGCCGTGCCTGCGGTAGAACGCCTGCGCGCGAGGGTTCGGATCGGCGACCCACAGCGCCACCGACTCCGCCGGCTCGATGACGGCCTGCAACAACGCCCGCCCGGCACCCGTGCCGTGGTCGGCCGCGTGCACGTAGAGCACATACAGCTGCCTCGCCCACGCCACCGCAGCCTCCAGCGGCGGACCCGACATCGCGATCCCGATCAGCTCGCCCTCCCGCTCGGCGACGGCCGCCCGGTTCCCGCGATATCGCTCGTCGGTCAGGACGGCGGTCCAGAGCCGCTCCCGGGCCGCCGGAAAACCCGGATCGTCAAGGACCGCATCCGCCATCAGCCCCCGATACGTCTCCTGCCAGCACCGAACATGCACACGCGCCATCTGAGCGACGTCCTCGACCCGGGCCGAGCGAACGGTCAGCGGGGAACCCACCGCCGAATCGTAAGCCGCGGCAGGTGCTCGCCGAACCGCGCTTACATCGAGCGGGCAGAGTGCGCCCGCGACCGGAGAAGGCTGCGCGCGCGTAATCCGTCGTTGCCGGCGTCGAGAGCGTGACCGAGGCGAGTGGCCGTGGCAAGCGAGCGACCCCGTGTTCGCACACCCCGGCTGCGGTCGTTCCGGTCTTCCTCACCGTACCATCCGCCACCTACTCGATCTCCAAGCA
The DNA here is from genome assembly GCF_050936175.1 of Dactylosporangium sp. CA-139066. NCBI lineage: Bacteria > Bacillati > Actinomycetota > Actinomycetes > Micromonosporales > Micromonosporaceae > Dactylosporangium > Dactylosporangium sp. CA-139066. Next base: position 6,974,932 of record NZ_JBNJNH010000001.1, read on the forward strand.
CATAACCCACGGTGACCGCACGACCACTGGCCCGGCGACCCCGGTCGTGCCGGAATCGCTTCCGGCACGACCGCCCCCGTGGCCGCCCCAACGACCATTGAGACGCCGCAGGGCGGCCGGCGGTTGGAAAAATCTTCAGCAGGTGACGTCGATGTCCAGGACGGCCACCTCGCGCGGGCCGGCGAGCACGACGGTGCCGATCTCGGCCTCCATGTCCTCGTCGGCGAAGTCGACGGGCAGGAAGCCGGTGCCGTGCAGGGACTCCGGCTGGACGCGGTCGAGGAGGGTGTCCAGGAGGTCGTGGCACAGGTACGCGGCGATGTGGTCGTCGGGGATCGCCGGGTAGTCGCCGGTGCCGTCCCAGTCGGCGCCGAGCTCGGTCAGGCCGCCGCGGGCCACGTTGAGCAGCGCGGAGCGCAGGTCGTCGGGGGCGATGGGGGCGAACTCCGGCTCGTCGTCGTCCTCGAGCGGCGCGTCCTCGCGGGTGCGCGTCCACCAGTCGATCGGGTCGACCGGGCCGTCGCGGTCGGCGAGGAAGGCGCGGAACGTCACCGGGTTGTTGTTGTTCACCCACAGCTGGTCGCTCAGCAGCGTCATCAGGCAGGGCAGGCGGCTGTCCGGCGGGGGCGGCTCGACGCTCGGCGCGGCCGACAGGGTCAGGCGCAGCGTGCGGTCCTTCCAGTCGCGCAGCAGCAGCGTGAGGTCGTCGCCGGGGGCAGGGGCACGGCGCAGCTGGACGTACTTGCTGTCGAGCTCGCTGGCGAGGTACCGCTGCAGGCTCCGGCTCCTGGCATCGCCGGCCGGGAGCCGTCCGGCCAGCAGCAGATCCGGGTCCGGGACGGGCTCGGCGGTGCCCCACTGCGACGGGTCGTCGAGCGCGAACGACGCGCGCCAGCCGGGGGCGGTGGCGGGCGACCATGCGGCGAGCAGCCACAGCGCCGAGATGACGGCCGCCTGCGGGACGGTGGGCGGCGGGCCGGCGCCGAGCGGGCCGGGCAGCGGCCGGCGGTTCCAGGACTCGGTGTAGCTGGTGAGGCGTTGCACGGCTCACTCCTCGGATCGGCTGAAGTCGATGTCGAGGACGGCGGTCAGGTGGTACCCCTCGAACACGATGGAGCAGATCGTCTCCTCGTCGTCATCTGCCCAGACGTCCGGCCAGTAGCCGGCGGTGACGACCCGGGTCACGCGGACCTGTTCGACGAGGGTGCCGAGCAGGTCGCGGCACAGGTGGGCGGCGATGTGGCCGGCCGGAAGCGGCGGCCAGGTGTCCTCGTCGGGCGAGGCGTCGTAGGCGTCGGCGAGCTCGTCCAGGCTCGCCCGGGCCGTGTTCTCCAGTGCCTCCCAGGCCTCCTGCTCGCTGATCGGGCGCCACTGCAGCTCGGGGTCGGGCTTGCGCTCGTCGGTGTTGGAGCGGATCGACGCGGCGAACGTCACCGGGTTGCTGTCGTCGACCCACAGCATGTCGCTCAGCAGCGTCATGACGCACGCGAGCCGGGTGCGCAGGCCGCCGTCGGGGCCGTCGGCGCCGATGGCCGGTGGCGGCTCGACCGCGCCCGCGGTGGCGATGGTGAGCCGCAGCGCGCCCTCGGCCTGGTCGCGGAACACCAGCGTGAGGTCGTCGCCCGGGACGCGGCGCAGCTCGGTGTACTGCCCGGTGAGCTTCTCGGCGAGATAGTCGCGCAGCCGCTCGCCGCGCTCGTCGGTGACCGGGACGGCGTCGCGCAGCAGGGCGGCGACGTCGTCCACCTCGGCCGCGTCGGCGAAGTCGAAGTCGGCGTCGTCGTCGAGGGCGAACCGCGCCCGCCACCCGGGCATGCCGTAGGGCGCCCAGGCGGCGAGCAGCCAGACGGCGGCGATCACCGGCCACTGCATGACCGTCGCGCCGGCGAGGCCGTCGACCGGCGCGGGCTGCGGGTTCCACGGGTCGGTGTAGCTCGTCGTCTGCTCCACGCCCCGATCGAACCACACGGCGCCAACGATAAGGATTGTTAACCGTCCATTGACATGCACGTGCGTCGATCGGTAACGTGAGAGCGCTCTCAGCGACCCATGCCCGCCCTCAGTACCTGGCCGCAGAGAGCGCTCTCTCTTGCCCTCGGAATGGAGGACACTCCGCGATGCAGCTCAGACGCATCATGCTCGCGCTGATCAGCGCGGCCGCCGCGACCGCCGCCGCCACGGCGGTCGCCCCGGCGGCCCACGCGATCGGACCCGCTATCCTGCCCGTCACCGTCACGAACAACACCGGCCGCGGCGACGCGGTGTACCTGTACGTCCTCGGCGTCAACCTGTCGTCCGGCCGGCTCGGGTACGTCAACTCCGCCGGCACGTTCACCGCGTGGAGCGGCGGCGCCATCCCGCCCGCGCCGGCCCCGGACGTCTCGATCGGCGGCCCCGGCAACGGGGGCTCGACCACCATCCGGTTCCCGCGCGGATTTTCCGGCCGGGTGTACTTCTCGTTCGGCGACAAACTGAAGTTCTTCATCACGCCCGACGGCCTCGTGCAGCCGGCCCCCTGGGCGGCCGGCGACCCCAACCAGAACATCCTGTTCGACTGGAGCGAGTTCACGTACAACGACGCCGGCCTGTGGATCAACAGCAGCCAGGTCGACATGTTCGCGGTCCCGCACGCGGTCACCGTGACCGGCGCCAGCGGCGCCACCCAGCGCACCGGCGACCTGGTCAACGACGGCCGCAACACCGTCATCAACCAGATCAAGGCCCAGTCCGGCTGGGCCGGGACGGTGTACACCCGCTCGGACGGCACCGTGCTGCGGGTCCTGTCGCCCGGCAAGGCCGCGGGCGCGGGGCTGCTCAGCGCCACGTACCTCGACTCGTACATCACCAGCGCCTGGAACGCCTACACGTCCAAGACGCTGACGGTCGTGCCGTTCGCCGACCAGCCGAACACGAAGTACTTCGGCCGGACCAGCGGCAACACCATGACCTTCACCAACGCCTCGGGCGCGGTCGTGGCCTCGTTCAACAAGCCGAGCTCGGCCGACGTCTGGGGCTGCGCCGGCAACCTGCCGGCCCCGAACGACCAGGTGGTCGGGCCGATCTCGCGCACGCTGTGCGCCGCGCTCAACCGCGGCACGCTCGGCACGGTCGACACCCAGCCCGACCTGAACTCGGCCGGCTTCTACAAGAACAACCCGACCAACCAGTACGCGAAGATCATCCACGCCAACATGGCGGACGGCCGAGCGTACGCGTTCCCGTTCGACGACGTCGGCCACTTCGAGTCCCTCGTCACCGACTCCGACCCGCGCTCGGCCTCGATCATCCTGAGCCCGTTCGGCGCGGGTGGCGGCGGCACGCCGGCCACGTGGACGAGCATCATCAACAAGAACAGCGGCAAGTGCGTCGACGCGCGCTCGTCGGGCACGGCGAACGGCACGGCGATCCAGCAGTACACCTGCAACGCCACGTTCGCGCAGCAGTTCCAGCAGCAGGGCACCGACAGCGGCTACGTGCGCATCAACAACCGCAACAACGCGGCCCAGGTGCTGGACGTCAACGGTGTGTCCACTGCGGACGGTGCGCTGGTGCAGCTGTGGGCGTACGGCGGCGGCGCCAACCAGCAGTGGCTGGCGGTCTCCGAGGGCGGCGGCTACTACCACTTCGTGAGCCGCAACAGCGGCAAGTGCCTGGACGTGCCGAGCGCGTCCACGGCGGACAGCGTCCAGCTGCAGCAGTGGACCTGTAACGGGACCGGGGCGCAGTCCTTCCGGCTGGCCTGACGTTCTCAGGGTTCCTGGTACGGCGCCGGCTCGCTCACCCAGCCGGCGACGAGAACCAGTCCGGTCGGCCGGTGCACGGCCAGGAACCCGAACGGGCGGTCGAAGTCGGCGTACACCCGGCGCTGGCGGAACGTCCGCATCGGCGGTGCCGCGGCGGCCAGCGCCATCGCCACCGCGGTCACCGCGGCCGCCCGGAAGCCCTGCGCGGTGAACTCGGCGACGGCGTCCTGGCGCGCCCCGGACACGGCGAGGTCCACCGGGCTCACGCCCGGGAAGTGACCGACGTCCGGATCGCTCGCCGCCGCGAGGCCGAAGACGTCCGCATGCGCGAGCAGGTCGTGCGAGCCCTCGACCCGGAACCGCACGGTGCTCACCCGGCACTCGGGCGCGTCCTGCGCCGCCTGGAACTCCTCGACCCGCACCCCCGGCCCGTCCTCGAGCGGCAGCGCCGGCGCGCCGCGCAGCGCCCCGATCGCCGCCGGCAGCACCGCCGAGGCCGGCTCGCCCGGCCCGCCGAGGGCCAGCACCACGTCGACGTCCTCGGCACCGTCCACAGTGAACAGTGTGAGCGGCCCGGCCGCGGTGCCGGCGACCCGCAGGCGCTCCAGCGCGCCGGGGCCCCTGTCGGTGCGGCGCAGCCCGGCCAGGTGCCGCCCCGCCCACGGCCCGTCCGCCGGCGCGGAGAGCCCGTCGGTGAACGGATGCGCCCACTCGGTGCGCACCGACAGGGCGCTCGCCAGCATGACGAGCGTGTCGGGGCCGACCGCGAGCGGGAACGCCGGGATCAGCCCGCCGGTCCACTCGGCCGCCCACGAGTCCAGGACCGGCCGGTCGACGGCCGGGTCGCCGGTGAGCCTCCCGCGGCGCTGCGGCGGTACGGCGGCCTCGAACGCCTCGCGCAGCGGCACCTCGGCCCGCGACCAGACGGCGGCCGCCAGCCGGGCGGCGGGCGAGTCCGGGAAGTCCAGGGGCTCGGGCGCGACGGCGAGCAGCTCGTCGCGCGCCGCGCCGCCGGCGAACGGCCCGAGCAGGCCCAGCAGCACGTACGCCCCGGCGCCGGACAGCACGGTGCCGCCGTCGCCGAGCGTGGCGGCCCAGCGGGCGGTGAGCGCGTCGGCCTTCTCGAAGGCGCGTCCTGCGGAGTCCGTCATGACCGAAGCCTAGTCAGGTAGCTGACAACGATCCGTCCAACCAGCCGGCACGGTCCGGCGTCTCAATACCCGTCCGCAGATGTACAACGGGGAAGGATCCCACCATGCACCTCAAGAAGGCATACGTCGGCGCCGGCATCCTCGCGCTCGGCACGGCCCTTGCGTTCGCCGTCCCGGCCACGGCCAGCGCCCAGGCCGGCGGCGACCCGACGATCCGGATCGCGAAGCAGGCGAAGCTCTCCGACGGCGGCGTCACCGACACCGTCACCCTCAGCCTCGCCTGCCCCGCCGGCATGCAGGCCCACCTCAGCACCACCGTCACGCAGAAGCTCGGCACGTTCGAGGTCGCCTTCGACACGGGCACCCTCGACGTCGTCTGCCAGGGCGGCACCCAGAAGGTCCAGATTCCCGTCGCCGGCAACCCGCTGGCGCCGTACCGGCCCGGCACCGCCGACGCCACGGCCCACGGCGAGTTCTACGACTCGTCCGTCGGCTACTTCATCGTCAACGACCAGCGCCTGATCACGAACGTCGCGTAGGTCCGCGACACCCCCCACCCGCGGCCGGGTCACCTACCCGGCCGCGGGATCTCTGCATATACCCCGACGGGGCATAAGTCCGACATGTCGTGGCGCGCAGCGCCCGACATGTCGGGTTCCGGCCGGTGAGCTACGGGTGCAGGACCGAGGCGAGGAAGCGCAGGCGGGCGGCGTGCTGGACGGTCTCGCCGCCCTCGTGGCCGTTGAAGTGGTACACCTCGATCTGCTTCGGGCCGGCGTAGTTGTGGTAGGCGCCGTAGACCGTCGACGGCGGGCACGTCGTGTCCATCATCGCGGCGCTGAACAGGGCCGGGGCCGTTGCGCGGCGGGCGAAGTGGACGCCGTCGAAGTGGGACAGGGTGTGGAAGACCTGCTCGACGCGGTCGCGGTGGACCTTCAGGTAGCCGGCGACCTCCTGGTACGGGCCGGTCGCGGCGCGCTCGGCGCCGCGGCGCATGTCGCACAGGAACGGGACGTCCGGCGCGACCGCGGCCAGGTCGGGGACCAGGCCCGCCACCGCGAGGGTCAGGCCGCCGCCCTGGCTGATGCCGGTGACCGCGACCCGCGCCGGGTCGACCAGCGGGTGGGTGCGGGCCGCCGCCACCGCCCGCACCGCGTCGGTGACGACCCGGCGGTAGAAGTGCTTGGCCGGGTCCAGGATGCCGCGCGTCATGAAGCCGGGGTGCTGCGGGCCGCCGCCCTCCGGCGCGAGGTCCTCGGTGTCGCCGCGCCGCCAGCCGCTGCCCTGGCCGCGGACGTCCACGAACAGGTGGGCGTAGCCGGCCGAGGCGTAGAGCAGGCAGTCCTCCGGCAGGCCGCGGCCGCCGTTGTACCCCGGGAACTCCACCACGCACGGCAGCGGGCCTTCGGCGCCGGCCGGCACGACGAACCACGCCTTCACCGTCTGGCCTTCGTGGCCGGGCAGGCTCACGTCGTACACCCGCAGCGTCCTGAGGCTCGTCGGCACCTCCTCGAAGACCGGCGCCGCGGCGGGCGGGCCCGCCAGGACGCCGGCCCAGAAGGCGTCGAAGCCGGCGGGCTCCACCGCCGTGCTGCGATAGGCGGCGAGCTCTTCGAAGGTGAGGTCGGACAGCGGCACGGCGGCTCAGCCTTTCAGGCCCGTGTGGGCAAGGCCCTCGATGAACTGGCGCTGGGCCACGACGAACACGACGAGGACGGGGATCGCGGTCAGCGTCGCCGCCGACAGCTGCACGTTCCAGGCGGGCCCGCCGTAGGCGTCGACGAACTGGGTGAGCGCCTGCGGCAGCGTGAACTTCGAGGGGGTGGACAGGAACACGATCGGCTCAAGATACAGGTTCCAGCTGTGCAGGAACGTGAAGATCGACACCGCGCCGAGGGCCGGGCGGGCCAGCGGCAGCGCCACCCGCCGGAACAGCCCGAAGCGGCCGAGCCCGTCGAGCCGCCCGGCCTCCTCAAGCTCGGGCGGCAGCGTGATGAAGAACTGCCGCATGATGAACGTGGCCAGGACGCTCGGCGCGCCGAAGATCGGCACCAGGATCAGCGGCCAGTGGGTGTCGATCATGTGCCACTGCTGGAACATCTGGAACAGCGGCACGATCGTCACCTCGCTCGGCACCAGCAGGCCGGTGAGGACCACCAGGAACAGCACGTTCTGCCCGCGGAAGCGGATGCGGGCGAACGCGTAGCCGGCCAGCGAGGACACCGCCAGCGTGCCGATGGTGCACACGATGGCGATGTACATGCTGTTGAGGTACTGCTGGGCGAACGGCTGCGCCTCGAACACGTGACGGTAGGCCGAGAAGTCCACGTGCGTCGGGATCAGCGACGGCGGGAACTTGAACACCTCGCTGACCGGCTTGACCGACGAGGTGGCCATCCACCACGTGGGGAACACGAACGGGATCGCCAGGACGCACAGCAGCCCGTACAGAGCGGTCTTGGCCTTACGACTCATGGAACACCCACCGCTTGCGCATCTGCCACTGCACGGTCGTGAGGATCAGGACGATCGCGAACAGCACCAGTGACAGGGTGGCGCCGTAGCCGAAGTGATGGAACTGGAACGCCTGCTGGTACAGGTAGTAGACGAGCACCGTGGTCGACGTGCCCGGGCCGCCCTGCGTCAGCACGGCGATCTGGGCGAAGACCTGCAGCGACCCGACCACCGTGATGATCGAGGTGAGCAGGACGGTCGGGCTGATCATCGGCAGCGTGATGCTGCGGAACGAGCGCCAGGCGCTCGCCCCGTCCAGCTTGGCCGCCTCGTAGAGCCCGGCCGGCACGCCCTGCAGCGCGGCGAGGAACAGCACCATGTTCAGGCCCACGTTCTTCACCACCTGCACGACGATCACCGAGATCATCGCCGTCGTCTCGCCCCGCAGCCAGTTGGGCCCGTGCCCGCCGGCGGCGTGCAGCAGCCCGTTGACGCCGCCGTTGTCCTGCAGCAGGAAGCCCCACACGATCGTCCACGCCACCATCGACACGACGACCGGCGAGAAGAACAGCGTGCGGAAGACCACCGTGCCGCGCAACTTCTGGTTGAGCAGCACGGCCAGCAGCAGCGCCAGGCTCAGGTTGAGCACCAGCAGCCCGGCCGAGAACAGGCCGGTGGCGGCGAGCACCTTCGGCAGGTTCGGGTCGTTCGCGAGCTGCCGGTAGTTGTCCCCGCCGACGAAGTTGAACTCGTCGGCGAGGACGTTCCACTCGTGCAGGCTGTACCACCCGACCATCACCAGCGGTACCAGCACGAAGACGACCGTGCCGGCCAGCTGAGGGGCGATGAACAGGTAGCCGGCCAGGTTCTCCCTTTTCATTTGCTGAGCAGTGGCTTCAGCCCGGTGCAGACGTTGTCCAGCACGCTCTTCACGTTGGCGTCGGGCTTCCACAGCGGGTCGAGGGAGGCGCGGACGTTCTGCGCGATCTCGGCCGAGCCGGTGTGGCTGGGCTTCACCACGCCCGCGGAGATGCCGTCGATGACGACCGACTGCAGCTGCGCGGGCTTGAGCAGCGGGTTGGTCTTGGCCATGGTCTCGGCGTTGAGCTGGCTCTTGCGGGCCGGCGGGAAGTACTGCGCGAGCTTGGCGCTGTTGGCCGGGTTGGTGAAGAAGCCGAGGAAGTCGGCGGCCGTCTGCGCGTGCTTGCCCTTCTTCAGCACGCCGAGGCCGGCCTGGCCGACGACGGCGTACTTGCCCTTGGGTCCGGTCGGCAGCGGGACCAGGTCCCAGCCGAACTTGGCGTCCTTGAGCAGCGAGGCCCGCGAGATCTGGGTGATCGTCATCGCCGACTGGCCGGCGAAGAAGTCGGCGGCCACGCCCGGGCCGGGCATCGCCTTGTCGGTGAAGATGGCCTTGTGCAGCGCGGTCATCGCGTCGACCATCTCCGGGGCGTTGAAGCCGCAGGTCTTGCCGTCGGCGCTCCAGGCCTGGGCGCCCCAGCCGGTCCACACCGCGGAGAGGTTGCCCCAGGTCTTGTAGTCGAAGTCGCGCACCACGATGCCGGCCGTGCCGGTCTGCGCGTTGACCGCCGCACCCTCGGCGAAGGCCTTGTCCCAGGTCCAGGTGCCGGCGGTGACGAGGTCGGCCGGGTTGTCCTGGCCGGCCTTCTTCAGCAGGTCGGTGTTGACGAACATGCCGAACGGCGAGGTGGAGAACGGGTAGGCGTAGAGCTTGCCGCCGTTCTGCCACAGCTTGGTGGCGGCGGGCGCGAGGTCGTCGCCCTGGGTGAGGTTGCCGTCGATGGGCACGAGGGCGCCGGAGCCGACGAAGTCGGGCGCGGAGTCCTCGAGGATCCAGGCCAGGTCGGGGCCGTTGCCGCCGGCGATCTGGGTGGTGAGCGTGGTGCTGTACGAGTCGAACGGCAGCGGGTCGAACTTGACCGAGACGTTCGGGTGCGCGGTCTTGTACTCGGCCGCGATGTCGTTGAACAGCTTGAGGTGGGCCTCGTTGGCCGACCACACGGTCATGCGCAGGTCGACCGGGCCGGTGTCCTCGGCGGCGGGCTTGGCCCCGCCGTCGCCGCACGCGGCGAGGGCGAACACTGACAGGGCGGCTATCGCCATGCGGAACTTCATGGTGGGACTCCTCATGCGGGGGGTGTCAGTAGCCGGTCACGTCGGGCCAGTGCCGCTCGAGGCCGTCGCGGTCGAGGCGGGACTGGAACTCGGCGAGCAGGCCGGGGGTATTGCGGACCGCGCGGGGGGTGCAGCCGCGGTCCAGGCAGAAGGCGGCGAGCGCGCCGGCGGCCTCGCCGGCGTTCCACTCGACCGGGTGCAGGCGGTACGCGCCGTTGGTGATGTGCGTGGTGCCGATGTTCTTGCCGGCGGGCAGGAGGTTCTCCATCCGCCGCGGGATGAGCGCGCCGAGCGGGATCTGGAACGGGCAGCACCCGACGTCGATGTAGTGGTCGCCGCCCGTCGAGGGGTGCAGATCGATGCGGTACATCCCGACGCCGACGCTGTCGTGGTAGTTCACGGCGCCCTTGTCGCCGCGCACGGCGAGCGCCAGGTCCTGCTCGACGACCGTGTACTCGGCGAGGATCCGCCGGGACTCGCGGATGTACGGCGCCTGGGCGAGCCCGTCGGGCGAGCCGGTGACGTCGCCGCGCAGCCGCAGCCCGGGGAACCCGGTGCCGCCGTCCGGCCGGGGTGCCTCGGTCTGCAGCCAGTACAGCACCGAGCGGGCCTGCTCGCGCGCCGCCGCGAGGTTGGCCTGCGCGTCGGGCACGTCGATGACCGGGTGCTCGAAGTAGTCGAGCATCGGCCAGTTGACCAGGCAGATGTCGCTGTCGTACGCGCCGTCGACGAACAGCCCGCGCGCGGCGATGCGCCGGAACGTCCACAGGTTGTGATCGCCCGGGTTGCGCCGCTGGTCGGCGTCGACGAGCAGCGGGTCGTCGCCGGGGTTGGGGTCGAACACCCGCTCCGTGGGCAGGAGCGTGCGCGGGCTGGGGGCGCGGAACGACAGCAGCGGACCGCCCCAGAACGGCGGGGCGTAGTCGCGCCAGAAGTCGTAGCGCGCCGGCCGGTCGATGGTGTGGTCGCCGTCGACGTGGTCGACCGCGAAGCACACCGAGACCGCCTGCATGTTCGCGGGCTGCGCGACGGCCGGGGCGCTCGGCTCGCCGGTGTCGGCCTGCGACTCGAACCCGGTGACGTACTCGGTGCCGGACAGCGGCAGCAGGTCGCCCGTCTCCGTCGCGTCGAGCACGTACGGGGCGCTCACGTGGACCTCGTCGCCGCCGTCGCGGTGGCGCAGCGTCACGCCGGTGACCCGGTCGCCGTCGGTGCCGGCGGCCGACGGGACGTACGGCTGCAGGACCCGCAGGCGCCCGCTCGACCGGTACGGGGCAAGCATCTCCTCGATCACCGCCACCGCGACCCGCGGCTCGTGGCAGAGGCGGCTCACGTGGCCCGCCCCCGGGTTCAGGTCGCGCCACGCGCGGGCGGCCGCGGTGAGCGGGTAGTGGCGGCGGTAGTAGTCGCGGATGCCGTCGCGCAGCGCCCGGTAGGACGCGGTCACGCCGAACCGCTCGACCCAGCTGTGCTCGTCCGGGGGCACGGCCTGGCTGGTGAGCTGTCCGCCCAGCCAGTCGAACTCCTCGGTGAGCACGACGCTCCGGCCGTTGCGCAGGGCCGCCAGCGCGGCGGCGACGCCGCCCAGACCCCCGCCGACGACGAGCACGTCGGTTTTCAATTCGTACATTTATCTCTCTTTGAGGGTTGTGCCTTCGACCAACGCGCAGGGGAGCAGGCGTTGGCGCTGGGTTTTGGTGCCGTCGATGAGGGCGGTGAGGACCTCGACGGCCTGCGCCCCCATTTCGCGTCTCGGGATGGCGAACCCGGTGAACTCGGTGCCGGTCGGGTCGCTCACGTGCCTCGTCGGCTGCCCGAGCGTGACGATGGAGATGTCGTGCGTTTCGCGCCGCGGGATGTCCTGCGGCGCGGCCGGATTGCCGGGCACTCCGCGCCGCGAGACGTCGTGCGGCGTGGCCGGCATGTCGGGCGTTTCGCGCCGCGAGATGTCCTGCGGCGTGGCCGAATTGCCGGGCGTTCCGCGCCGCGAGATGTCCTGCGGCGTGGCCGAATTGCCGGGCGTTCCGCGCCGCGAGACGTCCTGCGGCGTGGCCGACATGTCGGGCGCTCCGCGCCGCGACATGTCGGATTTTTCGCCTGACGGGTCATATGTGGGGATCGTTGATGCGCTCAGCCGGGCGGCCAGGGCGACGCCCTCGCTGTGTTCCTCGGCGAACACGACCGTCGCGCCGCTGGCCAGCACCGCATCCAGGTCGCCGGACGGGATGTGCAGGCCGGTCGCGCCCGCCGCGGCCACGCCGCGGTCGAAGCCGGACCGGCGATCCGCGTGCGACTCGGGGCCTTCGCCCTGCCCGAGGTACGCCATCCGGGTGTGCCCGAGCTCGGCCGCCCGGCGCACCAGCGCGGCCGTCGCGCCGGCGTAGTCCGCCGCGACGTACGGCACGGGTCCGCCGGCGTCGTCGCGCCGGCCGACCGACACGAACGGGAAGCCCTCGGCGACCAGCCGGGCGAGCTCCGCACGGTCGAGCGATCGACCGAGCAGGATGCAGCCGTCGGCCAGCCGCAGCCGGTTGCCGTCGTGGAAGATCCGCCGGCGCCCGTCGATGACCGGGGCGCTGGTCAGCAGGAGCAGGTCGCTGCCGAGGACCTCGGCGCGCTCCTCGATGCCGACCAGGAACGGGTGGTAGAAGTCGCTGTTGCCGGCGGGGAAGACCGGCTCGTAGGTGAAGACGCCGATGATGCGGTTGTCGCGGGCGGCGAGCCGCCGGGCGATGGGGTCGGCGACGTACCCGCTGTCGCGGATCGCCTGCAGCACCCGCTCCCGCGTCTCCGGCGCGATGCGGACATCACCGTCCGAGCGCCCGTTCAGCACGAGCGACACGGTGGCCTGGCTGACGCCCGTCATGCGGGCGATGTCCCGCTGGGTCAGGCGGCGCGGTGTTCCCGGCACGTCGGCTCCGATCCTGCTAATGCGCATTACCTGCGATGGTTGGCCATCCTGGCCGGTGCCGGGCCGATTCGTCAAGTCCCCCGGTTCCCGCTGATAATTCGTATTAGCGCCTTGACCGCGGATGTCCGCCGGAACACACTGCCATCCATGAATCGCCGCCAGCTTCTTCGGGGAGTGGCCGCGACGGCGGGCGCGACCGCCCTCGGCGCCCTGCAGCTACCGTCCCCGGCGTCCGCCGCGCCGGCCGGCTTCCCCACCTACAAGTACCTGGGCGTGCCGTTCGCCAAGTCGGCACTGCGCTACAACCCCACCAACGAGTTGATCTTCCCGTGCATCCGGGGGGTGTACGACAAAATCACCGGCGGCCTGGCCCGCTACTACCTGTACTACGCCCCGCACAATGCCCCGGGTGGCATATGCCTCGCGTACGGCAACTCCCTGGCCGGCCCCTTCACCGAGTACCCGGCGAACCCGATCGTCTCCAACGTGTGGTCGCCGCACTACTCGGTCAGCCACGTGTCGTCCCAACACGTGCTGTGGGTGCCTTCAAACCGCAAGTTTTACCTGTACTTCCACGGCGAGAACAACACCACCCGCATGGCCTGGTCGACGGACGGCGTGCACTTCACCTACTACGGCGTGGTGCTGTCGACATCGATGGTCCCGGGAACGACGGAGACGTCGTACGCGAGAGTCTTCGAGCACCCGATCGCCGGCCTGGGCAACACGCACGTCATGCTCTTCATGGGCGTCACCAACGGCACCCGCAAGATCTTCTGGGGCTGGTCCTCGGACGCCAAGAGCTGGCAGTTCGACCCGACCCCGCTGGTCACGCCGGGCGCCGACGGCCAGACCGACATCTCGGGCGCACACCTGCTGACCCGCAACGGTACGACCTACGTCGTCTACCACGGCAACGGCGGCGACATGTACCTCACGGAGGTCGGCAACAACTTCGACCGGGAGGTCCACCTGGGCGTCTTCCATTACGCGATGACCGGCGCGCCGGACAGCGGGCGCAGCGCGGCCCCGTCGTTCGGCACCGACGGCGGCGTGGAGTACATGTTCTACGAGGCCGGCCCCCGGTTGTCCGCCACGATCGCGGTCGCTCGGGCCGTCTGACCGCGCCGCCCCGCTTCCCTGTTTCGGTACGGCTGCCCGCGGCGGAACGTGTGCCCAACACGTCCCTCCGCGGGCAGCTCGCCCTCGCGCCGCGACGCTTGTAACCGGCTTGACCCGTGTCGCCCGCAACTTGCTTGACCCGTGACGCCGCAACCGGCTTGACCCGTGTCGCCCGCAACTTGCTTGACCCGTGACGCCGCAACCGGCTCGACCCCTGACGCCGCAACCGGCTCGACCCGTGACGCCCGCAACCGGCTCGACCCGTGACGCCCGCAACCGGCTTGACCCGTGTCGCGGCAATGGCGCCCACGAGGTTGGGTCAGGCGCTCAGACGCCCGCCGGCTCGAACGGCCCCACGACGTCGACGCCCGGCTTCACCAGTTCGTAGCTGGACTCGGCGACCGGCTGCCAGGCCCCCACCAGCCCGCCCAGCGGCTCGGAGACCACGATCCGCGTCTCGTCCGACACGTGCTGTAGTGCCGGGTTGTCCGGGTACATCGCCCGCAGCGTGTCGACCGCGGTGCTACAGAACAGTGACCGGCTGTTACGTTCGCTCGAGTACCGGAACGCCCACAGCCGATCACCATCCGTGAGCGCCACCGTCATCTGCATCGGGTTTTCGATCCCGTGCTCCCGCCCGGCATCCTCGACGCAGCCGACCATTCGCTCCACGGCCCCGATCGGATCGCTCTCCAGCCCGAACGTGAGCGCCAGGAAGAACATGAGCTCGGAGTCGGTGGACCCGCGGATCTGCGGAAACAGGTCCGGATCGACCGAGAACGCGAGCGTGCGCTTGAGGTTCGTGTACCCCCGGATTCGCCCGTTGTGCAGCCACAGCCACCGTCCGTAGCGGAACGGGTGGCAGTTCGTCTGCTGCACCGGCGTACCAGTACTGGCCCGGATATGCGCCAAAAACAATCCGGACCGCACGGAGCGCGCGAGCTCCCGAAGGTTCTCGTCCCCCCACGCCGGCCCGGTCCCCCGGAACAGGGTCGGCTGCAGCGGCCCACCGGGCGTGTACCACCCGACACCGAACCCGTCACCGTTCGTAGTCCCCACCCCGAGCCGCGCGTGCATGCTCTGGTCGATCAGCGAGTGCTCGGGCTTGTACAGCAGCTCCTCGAGCAGGATCGGCGACCCCGAATACGCGAGCCATCGGCACATCACGCACCTCCTCACCCGATGGTCGACACCTCGTTGGTCTCCACCACTCACCCGTCCGGGATGACGTCCGTGCGGCCCGCCGGTCCTGGTCGCGCACCGCCCACCCGCGCGTCCACCGGTCGGACGCCGCCACCCCGATCACGCGCCCGCCCCCGGCCGCACGCCCGGCCACCCGCGTGCCCGCCGCCCCGGCCGCACGCCCGGCCACCCGCGTGCGCTTCCCGCTCGCCCGGCGCCCCGCCGCCCGGGGCCCGCCGCCCGGGGCCCGCCGCCCGGGGCCCGCCGCCCGGGGCCCGCCGCCCGGGGCCCGCCGCCCGGGGCCCGCCGCCCGGGGCCCGCCGCCCGGGCCCCTCCGTCTTTTACCCGTTCGCTCCGGGAGACGAGCGCGCCCGGGCCAGCCGATGGGGTGGCCACGCGGAGCCGCGATCATCCCATTCGGGTGGGCTGCGGTAACCCCTTGCAGCGGCGGGCCTACCCGGGGTGGCGACGGTCACCCGGGCTGGATGACGTGCGGTGACGTGACGTGGGGTGACGCTTCACCCGTCGACGCAGTTTCTTGTGGTGGAGGGGAGGCGGCCATGCTCACCGTGGGAGTGGAAGAGGAGTTCCTGCTGCTTGAGCCCGACGGCGCCGTTGCGCCGGTGTCGGGCGGGGTGCTCGGGGTTACCGAGGGCGACGAGCGGGTGAAGCCGGAGTACACGGCGTATCAGCTCGAGACCGTCAGCGGTGTGCACACGCGGCTTGACCGATTGCACG
The DNA here is from genome assembly GCF_050936175.1 of Dactylosporangium sp. CA-139066. Classification (NCBI taxonomy): domain Bacteria; kingdom Bacillati; phylum Actinomycetota; class Actinomycetes; order Micromonosporales; family Micromonosporaceae; genus Dactylosporangium; species Dactylosporangium sp. CA-139066. The sequence goes on from NZ_JBNJNH010000001.1 coordinate 6,990,369, forward strand.
ACGAGCTGGCCGAGCTGCGATGGATCGCGTCGAACGCCGCGGAAAGGACCGGGGCGTTGCTGGTCGCGGCGGGAGCGCCGCCTTTTCGGCGCGGGCCGCTCGAGGCGGTCACCGATGATCCGCGGTACCGCGAGCTCGCGGACCGGTATCCGAGCGCCACCCTGGCCGCGGCCGGGACCTGCGGATGTCACGTGCATGTCGGGGTGGCGGACCGCGACCTGGCCGTCGGGGTGCTCGGCCGGCTGCGGCCCTGGCTCGCGCCGCTGCTCGCGCTCACCGCGAACTCGCCGTACGCGGACGGGGCCGACAGCGGGTACGGCAGCATCCGCTACGAAGCGCGACGGCAGTGGCCGACGTTCCGCGCGCCCGAGGTGTGGGCCGACGCCGAGGACTACGACCGGGCGATCAAGGCGCTGATCGCCGACGGCACGGCGCTCGACGTCGGCGGGGTGCACCTGCTGGCGCGGCTGTCGGGGCGGTACCCGACGATCGAGATCCGGGTCGCCGACACCTGCCTGAGCGTGACCGACACGGTGGTGTTCGCCGGGATCGTGCGGGCGCTCGTGGCGACGCTCATCGAGGACGTGCGGTACGCGCGGCCGGTCGACGCGATGTCGGCCGCCGAGGTCGAGGACGGGCTGGCCGCGGCGGCGCGGCACGGCCTGGTCGTGCGCGGGCCGCAGCCGCCCGGGAGGCCACCGGTCGCGATCGCGGACCAGCTGCGGGTGCTGCTGCGCAAGATCACGCCGGCGCTGGGCGAGTCCGGCGACGCCGTCGCGGTGCACAGCCGGCTCGGGTGGCTGTGCCGGCACGGGACGGGGGCCGAGCGGCAGCGCTCGCTGCTGCAGAGCGACCCGCGGCCGGACGCGTTCGTCAACGCGCTGGCCGAGCACACCGCGCCCCGCCCGGCGACCGCCCGGGCGCTAGCATGGGCCATCTGACCAGCCACGACACGCGCCGGCGGCAAGATCACCGTTTTGCTGGATTACCGAATTACCGATTATCAGCAATCCAGTAATCAATAATTCCGGCCACTCGCCTGAGCAAAAAGGTAGCAAGTCTGGACAAACGGGTCGGCGCCGGCTGATGGGCAGAGATCGGACCACGCAGCGTGACAGAGCGGGGACCCCAGCCCCGGCCACCACGGTGCGGAGGTCGGGCCGGCTCGCGTAGCACGGACGGGAGTGCCCGGCGCGGGAAAGCGCACAGAACCCCCGAGCGCGGGGAGCGCCTAACCGCTGGACGCGGGAACGCACAGGAATGCTGGACGCGGGAAGAACGATCCCGGCCGGGGCGCCGACGTCGTGCGGCGATCGTGCTGACTCGCGGAGCCAGCGCAAAAGTCGCGCGCACGAATTGCTGGGCGCGGGAAGAAGAGGACGACCCGGGTCAGGGCGCCGAAGTCCTGACCCGGATCGAGCAATGGCGCCGCGCAAGTACGGCTGCGAGGCGCGCAGGCAAATTACGGCAGCAGGGTGTAGGTGGGGTGCAGGCGGCGGGACGCGCCGACCTCGCGGAGCGGGCCGACCATCGGGACTCGCAACGCCGTGTGCGTGTCGGCGCTCGACCGGCCCACGAACAGCTCCACATCACCCGGCTCCACCACGCGGCGGCCGTCGCGGGCCGTGTACGACAGCAGGTCGGCGTGCAGGGTCACGACCACGGTGCGGGTCTCGCCCGGGGCCAGGTCGACGCGCGGGGCGGCGATCAGCTGGCGGACCGGGCGGGCGACCGAGGCGACGGGGTCGTGGGCGTACACCTGGATGACCGTGCTGACGTCGCGCGTCGTGTCGTTGGTCAGCGGTACCGTCAATTCGACCTCGCCGTCCGTGGCCCAGCCGTCCGTCGAGTGCAGCGTGACCTCGCCCCAGGTGGCGTCGGCGTAGGACAGGCCGTGGCCGAACGGGAACAGCTGCGTCGGGTCCACTGTGGACACTTCGCTGCGGCGGCCCAGCGGCGCGGCCAGGTACGTCGACGGCTGCGTCGCGCCCGCGGCGGGGAAGCCGACCGGGAGGCGGCCCGACGGGTTGACGCGGCCGGACAGCACGCCGGCGATGGCGGCGGCGCCCTCCTCGCCCGGGAAGAAGGCGCAGACGGCGGCGGATAGGCGGTCGATCTGGCGGGACAGCTCGTACGGGCGGCCGGCGAGCACCACCAGAACCACCGGCGTGCCGGTCGCCAGCAGCGCCTCGAGCAGTTCCTCCTGGCGGCCGGGCAGGCGCAGGTCGCCGGCGTCGCAGCCCTCCCCCGAGGTGCCGGCGCCGAACAGGCCGGCCAGGTCGCCGAGCACGGCCACGCACACGTCGGCACCGGAGGCGGCCCGCGCGGCGGCGGCGATGCCCTCGTCGTCGCCGCCGAGGACGGGGACGCCCTGCTCGTACACCACCTCGAACTCCGCGCCGAGCGCGTCCACGATGGACGGTGCGGCCACGCCCATTTCCAGGCCCGGATGGTGTACGCCGACGTGGCGCGGGAAGGAGTAGCAGCCGAACAGCGAATCGGGCGTGCCGGCGCCGGGGCCGACGACGGCCAGGCGCGTGCCGGGGGCCAGCGGCAGCGCGCCCTCCTCGTTGCGCAGCAGCACCACGGCCCGCTCGGCCAGCGCCCGGGCCAGCGAACGCGCCTCGGCGTCGTCGAGGTCGGCGAGCGGGCCGGGCGCGCGCAGGTACTCGGGGTCGGGGCGCCACGACGCGTCGAGCAGGCCGAGCTCGCACTTCTGGCGCAGGATCCGCTCGACGGCGCGGTCGATCAGCGTCTCGTCGACGTCGCCGGCCTCGAGGGCCTTGAGCAGGGGGCCGCCGAAGCAGTTCACGCCGGGCAGCTCGACGTCGATGCCGGCCCGCAACGCGGTCGCGGCCGCCTCGGCGCGGTCGGCGGCGACGCCGTGCAGCGACTCGAGGAACGCGATGGCGAAGTAGTCCGACACGACCGTACCGTCGAAGCCCAGACGGCCGCGCAGGACATCCGTGAGCAGCGAGGCGTCCGCCGCCACCGGGACGCCGTCGATGTCGCTGTAGTTGTTCATCACGGATTGCGCGCCGGCCTGCAATGCCATTTCGAACGGGGGCAGCAGCACGTCGGCGAGCTCGCGGGGGCCGATCGACACGGGGGCGAGGTTGCGGCCGGCGCGCGAGGCGGAGTACCCCACGAAATGCTTGAGGGTCGCGATGACGCCCGCGGACTGCAGGCCGCGGACGTAGGCCGCGCCGATCGTGCCGACCAGGTACGGGTCCTCGCCGATGGTCTCCTCGACGCGGCCCCAGCGCAGGTCGCGGGCCACGTCGACCACCGGAGCGAGGCCCTGGTGGATGCCGAGACGGCGCATGCTGTCGCCGATGTTGGCGGCCATGCGCTCGACCAGCGCCGGGTCGAAGCTCGCGCCCCACGACAGCGGCGCGGGAAAGATCGGCAGCTTCCACGCGGCGAGGCCGGTCAGGCACTCCTCGTGCACGATCGCCGGGATGCCGAAGCGGCCGGCGGCGACGATCTGCCGCTGCAGGTCGCCGACCCGGCGCGCGCCGGCGGCCGGCTCGATCGGGGCGGAGCCGTAGACGCGGGTGACCTGGCCCAGTCCGTGGCGGATGAGCTCGGGCCAGTCGATCGGGTCGGGGGCCTGGTCGTTCTGGTGCGGGGCGACTTCGCCGGCGGTATCGTCGACGTTGAGCCAGGCGCCGTACATCTGCGCAACTTTCTCGCGCAGCGACATGCGGGCCATGAGGTCCGCCACCCGTTCGCCGGTGGGCAGGCTTGAATCCCGCCAGGGTACGGCGGCGCCGCTGTCTGTCACGCTGATTCGCTCCGTTCAAACAAAAACGAGCAATGAGCAATCGATCAAGCCTCGGACCGCGGCCACGCGGCCGCGATGTCCGATAATTCGGATATATCAGGTTAAAATCTGACCGGATGATGGCGAGGTCATGAGCCGGACCCGACCACGGCCGTCGACTGGCGGACCACCAGTCGAGTGGAGAGCCGGATGTGCGTCGAGGGGGTCTGCTCACCGTGGATCAGCTGGATGAGCAGGTCGATGGCCCGATGCCCCATCTCGTGAATGGGCTGCTCGACCGTGGTCAGCGGCGGCGAGGCCAACGCCGCCTCCGGCACGTTGTCGAAACCGACCACCGAGAGATCCTGCGGCACGCGCAGGCCCAGCTCGCCGGCCACCTCGATCGCCGCGATCGCCGAAATGTCGTTCGCGGCAAAGAGCGCCGTGGGCCGGGACGGCAGCGAGAGCAGCCGGTGAGCCGCCGCGGCCGAGTCCTCCGCGTCGTAGTTACCAGGCTGGATGAGCAGCGGATCGACCGGGATCCCGGCCTCCGCAAGCTCCTCCCGGTAGCCCTGCTCGCGCAGCTTCGCCGACTCCAGGTCGGGCCGGCCGCCGATCAGCGCGATCCGCCGATGCCCCAGCTCCAGCAGGTGCCGCACGCCGGTGCGGGCGCCCGCCAGGTTGTCCGAGTCGACCGTCGGCAGGCCGGTCGGGCCCGTGTGCGGGTCGACGGCGACGACGGCCTGGCCGAAGTCGACCTCGACCACCGTCGGGGTCACCAGGATCGCGCCGTCCACGAGGGTGCCGGACAGCCGCGACAGGTAGCGCTGCTCCCAGCCCGCGTGGTCGGACGTGCGCCCGCCGGCCGAGTACACGACCAGCTCGAAACCGGTGCCCTTGATCGCCTTGGCCGCGCCCTTGAGCAGCTCCGTCGAGAACGGCTCCAGGTCGGCGACCAGGATGCCGATCACGTTGGTCTTGTGGTTGCGCAGGCTCTGCGCGACCAGGCTGGCCTCGTAGCCCAGCTCGCGGATCACGGCTTGGACGTGCGCGCTGGTGGCCGCGGACACGCCGTAGCGGGCGTTGAGGACCTTGGACACCGTCGCGACCGAGACGCCGGCCGTTGCGGCCACGTCACGGATCGTGATTCGGGAGCTGGGCTTCACGAGGGCACAATAACGTCCGATAACGTTATCGACAACGATTGACAATCCTCGTAACCAAGGACGAGACTCTGCGGTCATCGAGGGCCGAGCCCGTGAGCTCGCCCACGCCCCCGTCAGGAGATGATCACTTTGAACGTCCGCCTGAGCACCCCACGGAGGCTGGCCGCGATCGCCATCGCGCTATCGGTGGCGCTCCCCTCCCTGACCGCTTGCGGAGACGACAGCAGCAACAATGCCCCTTCCGACGCCAACGCACCCGTAACCCTTACGTGGTGGCACAACGGCAACCAGGACCCGGCCCTGGGTGTCTGGCAGTCGATCGCCGACGCGTACCACAAGGACCACCCGAACGTCACGTTCAAGGTCGAACCGGCCCAGAACGAGGCACTGAAGACCAAGATCTCGGTGGCGCTGCAGTCCCCGAACCCGCCCAGCATCTTCCAGCAGTGGGGCGGCGGCGCCCTGGCCACGCAGGTGCAGTCCGGCAAGATCATGGACATGACCCCGCAGACGTCGAGCTGGATCAGCCAGCTCGGCGCGGCCGCGAAGGGCTGGCAGGTCGACGGCAAGCAGTACGGCATCCCCTACGACCTGCACGTCGTCGGGTTCTGGTACCGCAAGGACCTGTTCGAGCAGGCCGGCATCAGCGCGCCGCCGAAGACGATGGCCGAGCTCAACGACGCCGTGACGAAGCTCAAGGCGAAGAACATCACGCCGATCTCGGTCGGGAGCAAGGACAAGTGGCCCGACGCGTTCTGGTGGTCGTACTTCGCCATCCGCGAGTGCTCGACCCAGACCGTGCAGGACACCGTGAAGAACCTCAAGATGGACGACCCGTGCTGGGTCAAGGCCGGCGAGGACCTCAAGGCGTTCCTGGCCACCAACCCGTTCCAGAACGCGTTCCTGGGCACGCCGGCCCAGCAGGGCGCCGGCAGCTCGGCCGGTCTTGTCGCCAACGGCAAGGCCGCGATGGAGCTGCAGGGCGACTGGGAGCTGCCGACGATGATCCCGCTGACCGAGGACAAGCAGTTTGCGTCCAAGCTCAGCTGGTTCCCGTTCCCGTCGGTCGACGGCGGCAAGGGCGACGCCGGCACGCAGCTCGGCGGCGGCGACGGCTTCTCCTGCAGCGTCAAGGCCGGCCCGGCGTGCGCCGACTTCCTGAAGTACGTGGCCAGCACCGAGGTGCAGACCAAGCTGGTGCAGAGCAACACGGCGACCCTGCCGGCCAACCCGCAGGCGATCTCCGCGCTCACCGACCCGTCGCTCAAGACGGTGCAGGAGGCGCTGAACAAGGCGCCTTACATTCAGGTGTACTTCGACCAGGCGCTGCCCACCAGCGTCGGCCAGGCGCTGAACGACGCGATCGCGGACTTCTTCGCCGGTAAGGGCACCCCGCAGGGCATCGTCGACGCGTTCACCAAGGCGGTAGCGAACAAGTGATGCAGTCAGGTGGTACCGCCGTGGCGGCGGCACCATCGGCCCGGGCCGGTCGCGACGAGTCGCGGCCGGCCCGGCGGCCGGGCGGGCGCCGGAGCAAGCGGCTGGAGCTGACACTCCTGCTGACCCCGGCGCTGGTGCTGTTCGTCGGCTTCGTGCTGCTGCCCATCGCGGCGGCGGTCTATTACAGCTTCTACAAGTGGACCGGCTTCAGCCCGCGGACGTGGTTCGGGTTCGGCAACTACTCGCGGGTGCTCGAGGACGAGGTCTTCCTCCACTCACTGCTGCACAACATCATCATCGCCGTGCTGTCCGTGGTGATTCAGCTGCCGCTGTCGATCGCGATCGCGCTGCTGCTCAATCGCCGGATTCGGGGGCGGGCCGCGCTGCGGCTGGTGGTGTTCGCGCCGTACGTGCTGTCCGAGGCGATCACCGCGGTCGTGTGGCTGCTCATGCTGCAGCCGGACGGGCTGGTCGACCAGATCTTCAAGGCCGTCGGCCTCGGCGGGTGGATCCAGCAGTGGCTGGCCGACGGCGACCTGGTGCTCTACACCCTCTTTGTCGTGATCACCTGGAAGTACCTCGGCTTCGGCATCATCCTGCTGCTCGCCGGGCTGCAGAGCATCCCGGCGGAGCTGCGTGAGGCCGCCGCGACCGACGGCGCGACCTCGTGGCAGACGACCCGCAGCATCATCCTGCCGCTGCTCGGCCCGACGATCCGGATCTGGATCTTCCTGTCCATCATCGGCTCGCTGCAGCTGTTCGACCTGGTCTGGATCATGACGCTGGGCGGCCCCGCGAGCGCCTCCAGCACGATGGCGGTCTACCTGCTCGACCACGGCTTCAGCCGCTACGAGTTCGGCTACGGCAGCGCCGTGTCCGTCGTGCTGTTCATCGTGTGCTTCATCTTCGCGCTGATCTACCAGCGCTTCGCCCTGCGCCGCGACACCGCGGGCGCTCTGACCCGGATCGTGGAGTGAGATCCATGGCCAAGCGCAGTTCTTCCTCCATGACGGCCGGCACCCCGTTCACCTACCTGGCGGCGATCCTCGTCGTCGGGATCACGGTGGTGCCGCTGCTGTTCACCATCCTCGGCGGGTTCCGCACCAACGCCCAGATCAACACGTCGCCGGCCGGCTGGCCCAAGCCATGGGTGCTGAGCAACTACACCGAGGTGCTGTCCTCGTCGGTCTTCTGGCGGGCGATGGGCAACAGCGCGGTCATCGCCCTCGTGGCCACCGCGCTCGCCGTGGCGGTCGGTGCGATGGCGGCGTTCGCGCTGTCGCGGTACACCTTCAAGGGCCGCGAGGGCCTGTACACGCTCTTCACGGTCGGCCTGCTGTTCCCGATCTCGGCGGCGGCGCTGCCGCTGTACCTGCTGCTGCGCCAGCTGAACCTGCTCGAGCACTCGATCGGCGTGGCCCTGCCGCAGGCGGCGTTCTCGCTGCCGATCACCATCGTCATCCTGCGCCCGTTCATGCACGCCATCCCCGGCGAACTGGAGGACGCGGCGGCCATGGACGGCGCCGGGAAGCTGGGCTTCTTCTGGCGGATCCTGCTGCCGCTGAGCCGTCCGGCGCTCACCACGGTCGCCATCCTGGCGTTCGTCACGAGCTGGAACGCCTACCAGCTGCCCCTGCTCGTGCTGTCCGACCCGTCGAACTTCACCCTGCCGCTGGGCGTCGCGGCCTTCCAGACGCAGTACTCCCAGGACACGGCCCGCATTCTGGCGTACACGGCGGCCTCGATGATCCCCGCAATCGGCTTCTTCGTTTTCGCCGAACGACGGATCGTGGGTGGCTTAACCGGTTCAGTAAAGGGCTGAAATATTGGCCACTGTAAGTTTCAGCAAATGACGTTTCGATAACGCGCACGACCTGGCGAAACCCGATTCGACGTGTCTTTTGCGGCCCTTTTTAGGAATGCTGAAGGCGGTCCGCGAGCAGCGGATTTCGAACGTCGAAAGAGGTCTTCCGCCATGAACAGAGCAAGGACCCGCGGTGCGATCGCGCTGGCCGGTGCGGCCGCGATCGCCACCATCGTGGGCCTCGCGAGCAGCGCCGACGCCGCCACCACACTCGGGGCGTCGGCGGCGGAGAAGGGGCGGTACTTCGGTACCGCCGTCGCCGCCTACAAGCTCAGCGACGCCACCTACAGCGGCATTCTCGACCGCGAGTTCAACATGATCACGCCCGAGAACGAAATGAAGTGGGACGCCACCGAGCCGTCCCAGGGGCAGTTCAACTACTCGAGCGCGGACCAGATCGTCGCACACGCCAACGCGCACGGCCAGCGGATGCGCGGGCACGCCCTGGCCTGGCACTCGCAGCAGCCGGGCTGGGCGCAGAACCTGTCCGGCACCGCGCTGCGCAACGCGATGGTCAACCACATCACCAACGTCGCCACCCACTACAAGGGCAAGATCTACGCCTGGGACGTGGTGAACGAGGCCTTCGCCGACGGCGGTGGCGGCGGCCGGCGCGACTCGAACCTGCAGCGCACCGGCAACGACTGGATCGAGGTCGCCTTCAAGACCGCGCGGGCCGCCGACCCGGGCGCGAAGCTCTGCTACAACGACTACAACACCGACGGCGTCAACGCGAAGAGCACCGCGGTGTACAACATGGTCCAGGACTTCAAGTCCCGCGGCGTGCCGATCGACTGCGTCGGCTTCCAGTCGCACATCAACTCCGCGTCCCCGCTGCCGTCGGACTACCAGGCCAACCTGCAACGCTTCGCCGACCTCGGCGTCGAGGTGCAGATCACCGAGCTCGACATCGCCGGCTCCGGCACCGCCCAGGCGAACGCCTACGCCAGCGTGGTGAAGGCGTGCCTCAACGTGTCCCGCTGCGCCGGCATCACGGTGTGGGGCATCCGCGACAGCGACTCGTGGCGCAGCGGCGACACCCCGCTGCTGTTCGACAACAACGGCAACAAGAAGCAGGCGTACAACGCGGCGCTCGACGCCCTCAACGGCAGCGCGTCCTCGCCGCCGCCGGGCTCGACCCCGCCCGTCTCCACGCCGCCGGTCTCCTCCCCGCCGCCGAACCCGGGCGGTGGCAGCTGCACCGCGACCGTGTCGGTCAACCAGTGGCAGGGCGGGTTCGTGGCGACCGTGCGGGTGACCGCCGGCTCCGCGGCCATCAACGCCTGGACGGTGACGCTGGCGCTGCCGTCGGGGGCCACGGTCACCAACTCGTGGAGCGTCACGCGCTCCGGCAACAGCTGGAGCAACGTGTCGTACAACGGCCACGTGAACGCCGGGCAGTACACCGAATGGGGCTTCCAGGCCAACGGCACCGCCGGCACCCTGACGCCCACCTGCTCGGGGAGCTGACATGCGCCGCCGCCTGCTCGCCGTCGCGGCCGCCCTGGCCGCCGCGCTCACCAGCGTCTTCGTCCTCGCCCGGCCGGCCGCGGCCGCGTCGCTGACGGAGGTCACCGGGTTCGGCAACAACCCGAGCAACCTGCGCATGTACGTCTACGTGCCCAACACCGTGCAGGCCCGCCCGGCGATCCTCGTCGCCGTGCACTACTGCACCGGTTCGGGCCCGGCGTTCTACTCCGGCACCGAGTTCGCGTCGCTGGCCGACCGCTACGGGTTCATCGTGGTGTACCCGTCGGCGACCCGCAGCGGCTCCTGCTTCGACGTGTCGTCGCCGCAGGCGCTCACGCACAACGGCGGCAGCGACCCGGTCGGCATCATGTCCATGGTCACGTACGCCGAGCAGCACTACAACGGCGACCCGAGCCGGGTGTACGTCACCGGTGCCTCCTCCGGCGGCATGATGACCAACGTCCTGCTCGGCGACTACCCGGACGTGTTCAAGGCCGGCGCCGCGTTCATGGGCGTGCCGTTCGGCTGCTTCGCGACCACCGACGGCTCGTCGTGGAACAGCCAGTGCTCCTCCGGCCAGCGCATCTACACCCCGCAGCAGTGGGGCGACATGGTCCGGGCCGCCTACCCGGGCTACACCGGCGCCCGCCCGCGGATGCAGCTCTGGCACGGCACCACCGACACGACCCTCGCCTACCCGAACTTCGGCGAGGAGATCAAGCAGTGGACCAACGTGCTCGGCGTCAGCCAGACGCCGGTGTACACCGACACCCCGCAGTCCGGCTGGACCCGCACCCGCTACGGCAACGCCGGCACCCAGGCGCCCGTCGAGGCGATCAGCATCAGCGGCGTCGGGCACTCCCTGCCGCTGGCCGGCCAGGCCGCGATGGCGATCGCGTTCTTCGGCCTCAACGGCACCGGCCCGACCCAGTCGGCCTCGCCGTCGCGGTCCACGTCGCCGTCGGCGTCGGCGTCGCCCTCCAACCCGGGCAACCCCGGCGGCGGCGCCTGCACCGCGACGGTGTCGGTCAACCAGTGGCAGGGCGGCTTCGTGGCGACCGTGCGGGTCACCGCCGGCTCGGCCGCGATCAACGCCTGGAACGTGACGCTGGCCCTGCCCGCCGGGGTGAGCGTCACCAACTCCTGGAACGTCACGCGCTCCGGCAACAACTGGAGCAACGTGGCGTACAACGGGCACGTCAACGCCGGGCAGTACACCGAGTGGGGCTTCCAGGGCACCGGCACCGCCGGTAGCCTGACGCCCTCCTGCTCGGCGAGCTGAACGGCCCCGCCCGACCGCCGCGATCGCCCGGTGCCGTTAGGCTGCGGGCATGGCAGAGGGCGCCGACGCGATTGCGGCGGTCGTGCGGGAGATCCTGTCGGCGGTGCCGGCCGGCTGCAGCTGGCTGCGCCCGGTGTGCGGCCCCGACGGGGCGATCGCCGACTTCCGGATCGAGGCCACCAGCGTGCACAGCACCGACATCCTCGGCCGCGGCGCCGCGCGCGTCGGCGGCCTGCTTTCCGAGTTGTACCCCACCATCGTCGACAATCCGCTGTGGCAGGCCTACGTGCGCGTCCTGCAGTCGGGCGCCCCGGAGACGATGACCGACTACCGCTACTCGCAGCGCACGGCCGGCGTCGTGGCCGACTCGAGCTTCGAGGTCACCGTGCACCGCGTCCTCGACGGGCTGCTGGTGTGGTGGACGCGGGTCGACGAGGCCCGCCGCCGGTCGGACCGCACCGAGCAGCTGGGCAGCCTCGGCTGGGTCGAGCACGACCTGGTGAGCGGGCGCAGCGAGTGGTCGCCCGGGATGTACCGGATATTCGAGCGGGACCCGGCCCTGGGCCCGCTGAGCCGCGCGGAGCAGTCGGCGGCGGTCCTGGCCGAGGACCGGCCACTGGCCGAGATGTCCTGGCAGCTGCTCGACAGCGGCGGCACATCCGACACGACGGTCCGCTTCCGCATCGGCGGGGGCGCCAAGCACCTGCGCATCCTGACCGACATCGCCCGCGACCCGGACGGCGCGCCGCTGAAGATCTACGCCGTCGTGCAGGACGTCACCGCGCGGGAGGACTCGCGCGGTGAGATCGAGCGGCTCAGCGACCAGCTGCGCACGCGCGAGCTCACCGCCCTGGCCGAGCACCGCCTGGCCGCCCAGCTGCAGCAGATGATCCAGCCGGTACCGCACAAGCCGTTCACCCTCGCCGGCCTGCGCGCCGCCGTCGGCTACCTGCCGGCGGAGAGCGCCCTGCGGGTCGGCGGCGACTGGTACCACGCGCAGACGCTGCCGGAGGGGCTCGTCGCGCTCGCCGTCGGCGACGTGGCCGGGCACGGGCTGGACGCCGCCAACGGCATGGCCCACCTGCGCTTCTCGCTCGTCGCGTGGCTCTCGATCGGCCTGCGCGACCCGGGCGTGCTGCTCGGGCACATGAACCGCCTCTGCGTGCAGCTCGGCCTGACCGGCACCGCCGTCGTCGGCGTCTACGACCCGCCGTCGCGCACGCTGTCGTGGGCCCGGGGCGGGCACGCGCCGCCGCTGCTGACCCGAGGCGGTACGGCATCCGAGCTCCCGCCGCCGACCGGCCTGCTGCTCGGCGCGGCCGGCGACGCCGAGTATCCGGTGTCGGCCGTCGCGCTCTCGGCCGGCGACATCGTGCTGTTCTACACCGACGGCCTCGTGGAGCGCCGCTTCGTCGACCCGGCCACGCACCTGGACGCGGTGAAGGCGGACCTGACCGCGGCCGCGGCGGCGGACGACCCGCTCGACGAGCTGCGCGCCCGGCTGCACCGCCCGAGCCCGGACGACGACACCTGCACGCTGGCGGTACAGGTGCTCTAGGCCTTCCCGAGGCGCATGCGCACGACCGTGCCGCGGGTGCTGGCGAACGCCGCCACGTGGTCGCACACCATCTCGACGATCGCCAGGCCGCGCCCGCGCACCGCCTCGGCCGGCGGCATGGCCGACCCGAACGTGCGCATCGGCCCCTGGTCCTCGACGTCGCAGACGATCTGGCCGGACTCGGACCAGAGCCGGACGGAACCGCCCTCCTGGGTGTACTGCAACGTGTTGGTCGCCAGCTCGTTGACGGCGAGGGTCAGCAGGTCGGCCCGGGCCGGCGACAGGCCGAGCGCGATGGAACGGTCGGTGACGAAGGTGCGTACCGCCGCCAGATCCGACACCAGCCTGTACATGATCGACTCGGCGCGCTCGCCCGGGGGAGTCTCAGCCATCGCGGGCGCCGTCCTGCGCGCGCAGCAGCCCGCCCACCCCGGTGATGTCCAGGACGTGGGCGACCATCCCGCCCGCGTTGACCACGCTGAGCCATCCGCCGCCCTCGACGGCGGCCCGGTGCGCGGTCACGAGGGCGTGCACGCCGCTGGAGTCGAGGAAGGTGAGCCCCGCAAGGTCGACCACGACGGCCGGCGCGGCCCGGACCGCGCTCATGAGCGCCTCCATGCAGTCCTCCCGGGCGGACAGGTCACACTCGCCGGACAGCACGACGTCCGCCCGCCGCCCGTCGACCGACGTCGTCGCCTCGAACCGCGCCATACGACCGCGGCCCCTCTCTCACCTGGTTGCCGACGCAGACATCATGGCATCCGCGGGCGTCGTTGACTGTCAAGGTACCGCCGAAGTCCCCGGACTGTGCACGACGGCCGTCCGGTTTGTGGGGATAAGCGGCACGGATGTACCCGCCGTCGATGCGCATCGGCGACGGTGGGACCCTGTCGGCATGTCGTTGTTCACGGTCGCGCAGGCCCGTGCCGAGCTGGCCCGGATCCGCCCGACGCTCGACCGGCTCGTCGCCGTGCGGGCCGACGCCGCCGAGCTCGCCGCGGCCATGGGCCCGGGCGGCCCGCCGACGCCGCTGGGCGGCATGCCCGAGCTGAAGGCGGCGGAGGCGCTGCTGGACGAGCTCATCACCGAGGTACAGCAGACCGGCGCCCACCTGAAGGGCCTGGCCCCGCTGCTGCTGGACTTCCCGGCGTCGCTCGGCGGCCAGGACGTGCTGCTGTGCTGGCTCGAGGGCGACGCGGGCATCGACTGGTACCACCGCGTCGATCTCGGCTTCGCGGGCCGCCGCCCCCTGCCCTGAGCTTTCGGCCGACGGCCCCTACTCCCGCTGCTCGCGATCGCTCGTGGCCGGCACCGTCGCCGGCGCCGTGCGATAGGAGCCGGGCCAGGCCGTACGGGTCATCCGCTCGAACTCGGCGCGGACCATGTCCTCGTCGTGGCCGGCCAGCTCCTCGACGGCGTCGTCGGGCCGCCGGTCCCACTCCGGCGAAAGCCCCTCGTGCGAACCAGGCATCGTCGTTCACCACCCGCCGCGCCCTGCCGTTCGTTACTGTGCGTCACCTCCATTGCACCACACCGTGGCGGCACCCGGCCACTGCTACAGCTTGTCGTCGAGCTTGCCGGCGTCCCCGGCGTCGGTGTCCAGCCGCGTGCGGGCGGCCTGGTCGCCGAGCAGCGACCAGCGCAGGAAGTCCGTCGTCGTCCTGGCCACCGCGGCGTACTCGGCGCCGTCGGCGAGATAGGGATCGAGGTGGTCGCCGTTGGGCAGGTCGAGCAGCGCCTTCGGCCAGGGCAGCGGATCGTACGCCTCGGTGGAACCCTCGAACTTCACCACGTCGTCGAGCCGCCCGTGTACGAACAGGATCGGCGCCGGCGCGCCCGTGTACCCCACGCCGAACGGCCACTGTCCGCCGGACAGGACGATGCCGGCCTTGAGCCGGTCGTCGCGATGCTTGGTGAACATGCCGACCGTGGTCATGCCGCCGAGCGAGTGCCCCGCCGCGGCCACCTTGGTCGCGTCGATGCGCCCGAAGAGCGGGTCGCCCTGCTTCGTGTCGAGGCCGAGCACGGCGGTCAGCACCACCGCGTTGTCGCCGGGCTGGTTGACGATGTCCTGGTCGTCGAGCTTCGCGGCGTCGCGCACGGAGTGCGGAAACGCGGGGGCGACGACGATGAAGCCGGCGGCCGCCCACACCCGCAGCAGGTTGATGTAGTCGTCGGGCTTGCGGGTCAGCCCGTGGCTGAACACCACGACCGGATGCCGCCCTTCGGCAGTGGGCGCGACAAGGAGCGTCGGCAGCGGCCGGTCTGGCCCGTTGTCCAGCTGCAGCGTGCGCTCGCTGACGGCCGGCGCCGGCGCCTTGCTCGCGGATGCATTGCCGGCCGCACCGCCGTCGCTGTTGCTGCAGCCCGCGACCAGCCCGGCTGCGAGAACTCCGGCGAGGGCGAGATAGGTCAACCGCATTGCCTGATCATATTGATCAATTCGCTTCCCCGCTGTCCCGTCGTCTGCTCCCCTGCGCTTCCCGCTCCACGCCGCCCCTCGCCCACCGTCTCTCACCGCCAGCCGCCGCGCCGCGCCATCCGCGCCATCCGCGCCGCGCCATCCGCGCCGCGCCATCCGCGCCGCGCCATCCGCGCCGCGCCATCCGCGCCGCGCCACCCGCGCCGCGCCACCCGCGCCGCGCCACCCGCGCCGCGCCACCCGCGCCGCGCCACCCGCGCCGCGCCACCCGCGCCGCGCCACCCGCGCCGCGCCACCCGTCGCCTGCGGCGCCCACCGCCACGCGTCGTCAGCTTGTGCCCGATTTATCGCCTGTCAGGGGATAAATCCGACAAGTCGTGGCGCGGAGCGCCCGACTTGTCGCACCAACACCCGGCCGTCAGGGGGCCATGATGCCGGCGTTGATCACGTCCAGGGCGCGGGAGACCGCGGCCTGCTGCAGGTCGGCGGGCAGGTGGCTCATCGGCCCGTCCAGCAGCAGCTCCGCCATCCCGTGAACCGCGGACCACGCGGCGAACTCGAGGAACGGCCGGCGCGAACCGTCGATCAGGCCCGACTCCACCAGGCCGTCCAGCGTTGCCACGAGCATGCGGAACGGCGGGGTCTGCATCGGGTCGATGCCCGGGCGGTCCGTCATCTTCTCCATGTGCGCGAACGCCGTGCGGAACAGGCCCGGCCGCTCCAGCGCGAAGCCGATGTAGCCCCGCCCCAGCGCGCGCAGGCGCAGGCGCAGCTGCTCGGCGCTGTCGACGTCGGACGGCACGGCGTCCAGCTCCTGCTGCATGCGCTCGGCCAGCTCGGTCAGCGCGCAGTCCTTCACCGCGTGCATCAGGTCCTCGCGGGAGGTGAAGTGGCGGTACGCCGCGGTCGCCGACACGCCGATCTGGCGGGCCGCCTCGCGCAGGACCACGGCGTCGGGGCCGCCGGAGCGGGCGAGCTCGAGCGCCGCGCCGGTCAGCGCGTTCGCGAGGTCGCCGTGGTGGTACGAGTGGCGGCTCAGCTTGCTGGAAGGCACCCTCCCATCCTTCCGGATGTTGACACTGTTGACATCTCGTGCAATGTTGACACCGTTAAGTTCACACCGTCAACATCCCACAGGGGGACAGGCCGATGTTGTACCGGTACGGCTCCTTCATGCATCGCCACGCAAGACTCGTGCTCATCGTCGCCCTGCTGTTCATCGTCGGCGCGGGGGTCGCCGGGGCCGGCGTCTTCGGCCGGCTGCAGAGCGGCGGGTTCGACGACCCCGCCTCGGAGTCCTCGACCGCCCAGCGCCTCATCGACGAGCGCTTCGGCGGCTCGCCCAACCTGGTCCTGCTCGCCCACGCCGCCGGCGGCTCGGTCGACTCGCCCGACGCCGCCGGAGCCGGCCGCGACCTCGCCGCCGCGCTGGCCAAGGAGGACGGCGTCCACGACGTCGTGTCGTACTGGGGTACCGGCGCCCCCGAGCTGCGCTCCGGCGACGGCGCCGACGCGCTCGTGCTCGCCCACGTCGACGGCGACGACACCCAGCGGCGCGAGCGCGCGCAGGCGCTCATCGACCGCTACGCGACCGCCGGGCCGGCGCTGACCGTGCGGGCCGGGGGCCAGGCGGCGGTCAACGTCGACGTCAACGACCAGGTCGCCACGAGCCTCGCGATCGCGGAGGCCATCGCCGTACCGCTGACGCTCCTGCTGCTGATCATCGTCTTCGGCAGCGTCGTCTCGGCCCTGCTGCCCCTGGCCGTGGGCGGCGTGGCGATCGTCGGCACGTTCGCGGAGCTGTCGCTGCTCGGCTCGGTCACCGACGTGTCCGTGTTCGCCATCAACCTCACCACCGCGCTCGGCCTCGGGCTCGGCATCGACTACGCGCTGCTCATGGTGAGCCGGTACCGCGAGGAACTCGCCGCCGGCCGGCCCGAACCCGAGGCCCTCGCCACCACCGTGGCCACCGCGGGGCGCACGATCCTGTTCGCGGCGGCCACGGTCGCCACGGCGCTCACGGCGCTGCTGGTGTTTCCGCTGTACTTCCTGCGCTCCTTCGCCTACGCCGGCATCGGCGTCGTGGTCATCGCCGCGCTGGGCGCGCTCGTCGTCGCCCCCGCCCTGCTCGCCGTCCTCGGCCGGCGGGTCGAGGCCGGGCGGCTGCCGTGGCGGCGCGCCGGCGGGCCGGGCGCGGAGTCGCCGTTCTGGGGCCGCCTCGCCGGCGCCGTCATGCGCCGCCCGGCCCTGGCGGCCCTGCCCGTCGTCGCCGGCCTGCTCATCGCGGCCGCTCCGCTCACCGGCGTCACGTTCGGCACGATCGACGAGGGCGTGCTGCGCCCCGGCAGCGCCGGCCGGCAGGTCGCCGACCGCATCGCCACCGGCTTCCCGAGCAACCAGCAGGCCTCCGTCGACATCGTCCTCGCCGGCCCCGTGGAGCCGGCCCGCCTGGCCGACTACGCCCGGCGGCTGTCCACACTGGACGATGCGGCGGCGGTGACGAGCAGCGCCGGGACGTACAGCCGAGGCAACCGCACGGGTGACGGCAAGCCGGCCCTGGGCCGCCCCGACGGCGAGCGCCTCACGCTCGCCAGCCGCCTCGCCGCGAAGTCGGACGCCGCCCAGCGCCTCGTCCGCGAGGTGCGCGCGACGCCGGCCCCCGCGGACGCCTACGCCGGCGGCGTCGACGCGCAGTTCATCGACACCACCCAGGCGATCGGCGCCCGGCTGCCGCTGGGCATCGCGATCGTGGCCCTGGCGACGTTCGTGCTGCTGTTCCTGTTCACCGGCAGCATCATCCAGCCGCTGCGCGCGCTGGTGCTCAACGTCCTCGGCCTGTCCGCCACGATGGGCGTGCTCACCTGGATCTTCCAGGACGGCCACCTCGCGTCGTGGCTGCGCATCAGCCCGCGCCCGATGGACACCGCGATGACGGTGCTCATGTTCGTCATCGTCTTCGGCCTGTCGATGGACTACGAGGTGTTCCTCATCGGCCGCATCGCCGAGCTGCACCGGCGCGGGATGCCGACGCCGGACGCGGTCCGGGCCGGCCTCGCCCGCACCGGCCGCACGGTGTCCGCGGCGGCCGCGCTGCTGGCGGTGAGCTTCTTCGCCTTCGGCACGAGCACCGTCAGCTTCCTGCAGATGTTCGGCATCGGCAGCGGCCTGGCCATCATCCTGGACGCCACCCTGATCCGCGGGGTCCTGGTCCCGGCCATCCTGCACACTCTGGGGCGCCTCAACTGGTACTCCCCCGGCCCCCTGCGCCGCCTGCACGCGACGGTGGCGTTGCAGGAGGCCTGATCCCACCCGCCGCGCCACCGCACTCGGCAGTGGCGCGGCGGGTGCCGTTGGGGGCATCCTCGTTAGGCATGACGGAGATTTCCGCGGCGCCGCTCGACCCGGCCGGTATCGAGCCGGCGCTGCGCCCGTTCGGCTCGTCGCGCACCCTCCCGGCCGCCGCCTACACCGACCCGGCCGTGCTCGCCTGGGAGCGGCGCCACCTCTTCGCCGGCGCCTGGACCTGCCTCGGCCGCCTCGACGAGCTGTCCGCGGGCTGCACCCAGCGCGCGGTCACCGCCGGCGACGTCGGCGTCCTGCTCACCTTCGGCGCCGACGGCCCGCGCGCGTTCGCCAACGTGTGCCGGCACCGCGGCCACGAGCTGCTCGCCGACGGCGAGACCGCGGACCGCCCGGCGGCCGTCTGCCCGTACCACGGCTGGGCCTACCGCCTCGACGGCTCCCTCACCACCGCCCCGCACATGGCCGGGACGGCCGCGTTCGACCCGGGCGAGCTCGGCCTGGTCGAGCTGCCCGTCGCCGCCTGGCACGGCTGGCTGCTGGTCAATGCCGGGCCCGCGGCACCGCCCATCGAGTCGTACACCGGCGCGCTCGACGGACTGCTCAGGCCGTACAACATCGGAAGCCTCCGGCTCGGCGCCCGCCACGACTATGCGGTGCACGCCAACTGGAAGGCGATCGTCGAGAACTACCAGGAGTGCTACCACTGCCCGCTCATCCACCCCGAGCTGTGCCGCGTCTCGCCCCCGACGTCGGGCGACAACTGGGTGCTGCCGGGCGCGTGGGTCGGCGGCACGATGGACCTGCGCGAGCACGCCGAGACCATGTCGTTCGACGGCCGCGGCCCCGGCACGTTCATCGAGGGCGCGCCGACCCGCACGATCCTCTACGTCGCCCTGTTCCCGAACCTCCTCATCTCGGCGCATCCCGACTACGTCATGACCCATAGGCTCACGCCGCTCGCCCCCGACCGCACCGCCATCGAATGCAGCTGGTACTTCCCGGACGCCGGCATCGACCCCGCGTACGCGGTCGACTTCTGGGACCTCACCAACCGGCAGGACTGGGCGGCCTGCGAGTCGGTGCAGCGCGGCCTGTCCTCGCCGCACTACGTGCCCGGCCCGCTCGCCGACAACGAGGACGCGGTGTACCAGTGGATCGCGCTCGTCGCCGCCGCGTACCGCGACCCGGTCGCCGCGCTGGTCGCCGCCTCGTCAGCGTGAGCCGGCGCGCCGCGCTGGTCGCCGCGCCGTCAGCGTGAGCCGGCGCGCCGCGCAGGTCGCCGGCTCCTCAGCGTGAGCCGGCGCGCCGCGCTGGTCGCCGGCTCCTCAGCGTGAGCCGGCGCGCCGCGCAGGTCGCCGCCTCGTCAGCGTGAGCCGGCGCGCCGCGCCAGCAGCATGAGCGCCGCCCCGACCAGCGCCGCCAGCACGCCCAGCACGGCGTAGACGACGGTGAGCAGCCAGGAGCTGTGCTCCTGCCCGATCTCGACCCGCACGGCGATGGCGGCGAGCACCGCAAGTACGAGGAAGAAGATCCCGGTCGGCCGCGCCCAAGTCATGTGGCCCAGTACACCATCCGCGGGCAAGTGCCCGCGAGATCCCGGTGCTACCGTGCCCGACCATGCGCCGCAGCACACTGCTGCTGCACACCAGCGTCGAGTCCGAGGGCCTGTGCTCGTGCGCCGCGGCCGAGCTGGGCGACACCGACGGCGACCTGGTGCGGCGCACCGGCATCCTCCGCGACGCCCTGCGCTCGGACGGCGGCGCCCTGGCCATCGCCTGCCTGCATCAAGGCATTGGACGCCGCCCCACTCCCCCGAGCGTAATGATCCACTAACCTGGTGTAGTGGAATCCAGGCAGGTCGCCGCGGCCGGCGCCGCCGCCGTGCTGCTCCCCGCGAGCGGTTTCCTGCCGTGGTGGAGCGTCCGCGTACGGGTCGACGACCGCTACGTTACGTATGCGTACTCGGCCTGGAGCATCTCGACCTGGTGGACCGCCGCCGTCGCCGTCGCCACGCTGGCCGTCGCGGCCTGGCTGGCCTGCCGCCTGCTGCTGGGCCGCGTCCCGCGCGTCGCGCACCTGCTGGTGCTGGCCGCCCTGGCCGCGTCGCTATTCCTGGTGATCGACGGCCGCCGCCGGGCCGAGCCGTGGCCGGCCACGACGGAGCGGGCCGAGCTGATCGTGGGCGAGCTCGGCCAGTACCCGCCGGAGCAGGACACACGCCGCCGGGCCGAGCAGGCCGCCCGCGAGATCGCCGACGGCTGGTCGCGGCGGGACCACCTGCACGCGTACCACGCCGACGGCCTGGAGGCCGACGCCGGCTGGGGCCTGTGGGCGGGCGTAGCGTTGCTCACCGCGTCGGCCGCCGCCCTCACAATCGCGTGGCCGCCGAGACGACCGCCTCCGTAGACTCGCCCGTTGCGCCCGTTGCGCCCGTTGCGCCCGTGCACCCTTCGCCGATGCGCCGCAGCGGGTTTCGCTGCGCTTCCAGCGCCTGGACAACATCCCGGGCGTCCGCCGCGACGACACGCTGTGGTTGCTGCGGGACCGCTGGGACGCGAGATGCATCGGCGCCCTCCGCTCGCGCTTCGCCCACGCCGCCCTTCGCCTCGGCGTCGTCGGGCAATCGTGGTGTCCCCCCGACGAGGCCGGACGGCACGCGGAAGCCTCGGCCGCGGCCGCGTGTTGAAGTGGCTGCTACGAGCATTCGCAATCCGCGACCAACGCAAGAGCCCCTCGCGCCACTGACGAGGACTTGCCAATGTTTCTCTCCCGGATCATGCGAAACCGCGCACCGCCGACCGCTACCCCCCGCACGAGAGCGCAACCCAGCCAACGACCGCAACCACTACCCAAAGCCCACGCCACCACAACCAACGGCACGCCCGCCGACCACTACCCGCAACGAAGCGCAACCCAGCCAACGACCGCAACCACTACCCAAAGCTCACGCCACAACCAACGGCACGCCCGCCGACCCTGCCCCGCAACGAAGCGCAAGCCAGCCAACAACCACGCCCACTGCCCGGACCCCACCGCCAAAACGGCACGCCCGCCGACCACTACCCCGCAACGAAGCGCAAGCCAGCCGGCGGCCGTAACCACTGCCCAAACAACGGGCAAGAGGGGCGCGCGCGGCCCCCCGGCCCGGCCCGCCCCCCGGCCCCGGCCCACCCCCCGAACAACGCCGCGCGACGATCAGACCAGCCGCTTCACATCGCCCAGCGCGCGATAGAAACCACCCCGCGCCGCCTCGCGGACCTCCGAGACCAGGTACCGCGCGCCGGGCTCGCGGATGCCCTTCGGGAACTGGACCTGCCAGTCCGAGTGGTAGCCGGCGCTGACCACGCGGATGCGCAGGCGCGACCCTTCGGCGACGCACTCCACGACCACGCCCTCCGACGGGTCGGTGGCGACCTCGACGGTGGTGGACGGGGCGACGCGCGCCATCTGCGACGGGGCCTTCACGTCGACGAAGTCGGGCACGACGCCCTGCTCGGCGGCGCGCACGGCCGACTCGCTGGCGTCGATGCAGGCCAGGGAGCCGTCGGTGGTGACGATGTAGAGCTTCTCGTCGTGGTATTGCATCGAGTAGGCGCTGCCGCAGCCCGTGCCGAGCTTCCACAGGCGGGTGCCGTCGGCGGCGAAGCAGTAGACCGACGAGCGGTGGTCGCCGGCGAAGACGTAACGGCCGTCGGGGGCCGTGGCGCAGGAGAAGACGGTGTCGTCGCAGCGGTACGTCACGCCGGGGCGGCCCGACTTGCTGAACTGCAGGACCGCGTTGGAGGACATGCCGGCGTAGAGCGACTGCGACTCCTGCCAGCCGAAGAGGACCGCGCCGTTGGTCGCCTGGTGCCACAGCTCGTCGCCGGTGCGCCAGTCGTAGCTGGTGACGCCGCGGCTGTGGCCGTGGTGCACGGCGGTGGCGTCGCAGCGCACCATCCAGCCGGCAGAGCCGTGGCCCTGCTGGCGCCACAGGAACTCGTCCTCGTGGTCGATGCTGCACACGCCGCCCTTGGCGTCGGAGACGCCGAGGATGCCGTCGTGGATGTCGAGCCAGTAGATGTCGATGTCGGGGGCGATGGCGTAGGCCAGGCGCGGCACCTTGCCCGACAGGTCGTAGACGTTGCCGTCGTCGCAGCCGGCGTAGATCCAGGCGTCGTCGGCGACGATGCACTTGACGCCGTCGGGGAGCTGGAACTGCCGCTCGACGGTGGCGTCGTGGCGCAGGACCGTGATGGTGCCGGACTCGTTGCCGACCATGCACACGTCGCCGTCGATGAAGATGCCGAACGCCGGCGCGCCCGAACGGTACTTCCACAGCACCGGCGCCGTCTTCGCCGTCGAGCGCTGGCTGACGATCTGGCGGCGGGTCACCGAGCGCGGCGCCCGCTGGCCCTGCACGGCCGGCGCGTAACCCTTGCGCACCTTCTCGCCGATCTTCTTCGCCGCGTCGGCCTGCGCCTTCGCGTCGTCGGAGTAGGTCGTCGTCTTCGACTGCCCGGCGTCACCGATGCGGCCGTAGCGGATCGTCATCTGATTACCGTCGATGGTGACCTCGTAGAACTTGTGGGCGCTCCCGGTGTCCTCGGACAGTTCCAGATACGTCGTCTGCGGCATCGGCCCGAACCTTTCTGGCGTTGAGGGGGTCGCGGACAGCGTAATGAGGAGGTACGACAAAAAATTCGCGGGTAGAGTCCGCAGAGTCCGACGCGAAGTCGAGGAGGAGCCATGCGCGCACGTGTCACGTCCCGGCCGCTGCCCATCTCGCCCGCGAAGGACCCGACACGTCTTGGACATCCTCAATCTCGGCATCGTCGCGCACGTCGACGCCGGTAAGACCAGCCTCACCGAGCGCCTCCTGTTCGACGCCGGCGTCATCGAACGCCTCGGCAGCGTCGACGCCGGCAGCACCCAGACCGACACGCTGGAGCTGGAGCGCCGCCGCGGCATCACCATCAAGACCGCCGTCGCCACGTTCGGCATCGGCGGCCTCACCGTCAATCTCATCGACACGCCCGGCCACCCGGACTTCATCGCCGAGGTCGAGCGCGCCCTGCGGGTGCTCGACGGGGCCGTCCTGGTCGTCTCGGCGGTGGAGGGCGTGCAGGCGCAGACCCGCGTGCTGCTGCGCACCCTCGACCGGCTGCGCGTGCCGGCGCTGGTGTTCGTCAACAAGACCGACCGCATGGGCGCCGACCCCGACCGCGTGATCGGCCAGATCCCGGGCGCCGTGCCGATGTGGCGCGACGCCGCCGAGGCCCTGGCGGAGCGCGACGACGAGGCCCTGGCCGCCTTCGTCGCCGGCGCCTCGATCCCGCCCGGCGTGCTGCCGAGGCTCACGGCGCAGGCGCGGATCCGCCCGGCGTACCGCGGATCGGCCATCACCGGTGAGGGCATCGCCGAACTGACGGCCGGCATCGCCGCCCATCTGCCGAGGGCCGCAACGGATACGGAGGGCCCGCTCAGCGGCGTCGTATTCAAAATAGCCAATAGATCGGCATTCGTCCGGATCACCCGGGGAACGCTCCGCGTCCGCGACCTCGTCAACGGCGAAAAGGTCATCGCCATCGACGGAGGCCACAAGACCCGCATCGAAGCCGGCGAGATCGGCCGCATCCAAGGGCCGCGAAACATCAGGATCGGCGACACCATTGGCGACACGGCAGCAACGAAGGCGGCATTCGCGCCACCCACCATGGAGACGACCGTCGAGCCGCAGGACGCGAGGCAGCGGCACGACCTGCACGAGGCGCTGAGCGAGCTCGCGGCCCAGGACCCGCTCATCAACCTGCGGATGGACGAGGAGAGCCGGCAGCTGAAGGTGTCGCTGTACGGCGAGGTCCAGAAGGAGGTCATCCGCGACACGCTCGCCGAGGAGTACCGGATCAAGGTCATCTTCGGGGAGACCGTCACGATCCACCGGGAACGCCCCGCCGGCCGGGCGTGCGCGGGCGCCACGATGCAGCGCGACGGCAACCCGCACATGGCCACGCTCGAGCTGCTGCTCGAACCCGGCGAGGACGACGTGCACATCGCCGTGCCGGTCGAGCACATCCCGATGTACGTCTACAAGACCGCCGCCGCCTTCCAGGAGGCCCTGCGCCGGTACGTGCGCGACGCCTTCGCCCGCGGCGGCCGGCACGGCTGGGACGTCGTCGGCGCGCGCGTGACCGTCACCCGCTGCGGGTACAGCTCCCCGGACACCACCGCCGGCGACTTCAAGCGGCTGGTGCCGGAGCTGCTGCAACGGGCGCTCGCCGAGGCCGGGACGGTGGTGTGCGAGCCGATGCACCGCTTCGCGATCGAGGGCCCGGCCGGCGCGCTGACGGCGACGCTCGGCGCCCTGCCGCGCTTCGGGGCGGTCCCGGAGCCGCCGGAGGTCGACGGCGGGCGGTTCACCGTCGGCGGCGTGCTGCCGGCCGCGCGGATCACGGCCCTGGAGCGGGCGCTGCCCGGCCTCACGCACGGCGAGGGCACGATGGAGACGGCCTACGAGGGCTACCGGCCGGTGCAGGGATAATGGGCGCCATGCCTGATCTTCGACAAGCCCTGGATGTCGTACTTCAGGACGTCGCCCCGGCCCGCCTCGCCGACTCGGTGCGCAGGCTCATCGGCGACTACCGCGGCGGCGCGCCGGCCACGGAACCGTTGCTGCGCAACATGGTCGACGCCACCGCATACGCGGCCTACCGCATGCCGGCCACCCACGCGGCGGTCACGGCGGCCCTCGGACAGCTGCCCGAGGGCCTGGCGCCGCAGAGCCTGACCGACCTCGGCGGCGGCACGGGCGCGGCGGCGTGGGCGGCCCGCGACGTCTTCGGCCGCATCCCGGTCACCGTGCTGGACCAGGTGCCGGAGGCGCTCAAGCTCGGCGAGCGCATCGCGAAGGGCGAGGGCTTCGCGTGGCAGGAGTGGCGGCTCGGCGAGCCGGTGCCCGCGGCCGACCTGGTGACGGTGTCGTACGTGCTCACCGAGCTCGACGAGGAGGGCCAGCACGACCTCGTGGCGCAGGCCAGCGCGGCCGCGGCCCGGGCCGTGGTGCTGGTGGAGCCGGGGACTCCCCCGGGGTACCGCCGAATCCTCCTCGCCCGCGAACGGCTCATCGCCGACGGCTGGCATGTGGCGGCGCCCTGCCCGCACCAGCTCGCGTGCGGCCTGCAGGGGCGGGACTGGTGCCACTTCGCCGCCCGGGTGAACCGCTCGGCGCTGCACCGGCGGCTCAAGGACGCGAGCCTCGGCTACGAGGACGAGAAGTACGCCTTCGTCGCCGCCACCCGGGAACCCGGCGGGGCGGCGGGGCGGATCGTGCGGCATCCGGTGTACCGCAAGGGGCTCGTCTCGATGCAGCTGTGCCGGGCCGACGGATCCGTCGGCCCGGCACTGGTGTCCAAAAGGGAGGGTCCGCTGTACAAGGCGGCCCGGGACGCGGAGTGGGGCGGCCAGTGGCCGCCCCAGTCCGATGAGGCGTTTTAGGCGTTGTCCGCCACGAAGGTCGAGACCCAGGCGAGCGAGGCGTTCCAGTTGATGGTCAGCTCGTTCGTCGACCACGACTTGATGTCGTCCATGTAGCACAGCTGCGGCTTGCACCCCTGCAGGGCCGCGCTCGCGACCTCGTCCTGCAGCTGCGAGTTCGGGCCGCCGGCGAGGGTGCCGCGCGGCGGGTTCGGCAGCTTGGGGTCGAGCTCGTGGGCGTACCAGCGGCTGTGCTGGTTCTTCGAGGCCTTCTCGCCGTAGCCGGTGACGTAGGACTGGTTCAGCGCGTTGCGGCCCAGGATGTAGTCCATGCCGGACAGCACGCCGTCGCGGTACTTCGCCTTGCCGGTGATGTCGAACGCGGTGCCGACGACGGCCAGGTTGTTGAGGATCTGGCTGTTGGAGCCCCAGTCGTAGCCGCCGTTGGGCGCGTACGGCTGGCCGTAGGCCTGGCCGTCCATGGTCTTGAGGAACGCGTCGGCGCCCTGGACGACGCTCTGGCGGACCCGGTCGCGGTCGGCCAGCTTGTTGTCGACCGTGGCCAGGTCGAGACGGCCGAGCGCGGCGGTGTTCTGCCAGTCGAAGGCGCGGTTGAAGATGTCGGCCTTGTGCACCGGCGAGGACGTCACGTCGGTGCCGTACTGCTTGTCGCCGGTGGTGATGTACAGCTCGGCCGCGGCCCAGTAGAACTCGTCGGACACGTCGCCGTCGCCGTAGGCGCCGCCGCCGGTGGAGTCGGAGTCGGGCGCGTACATCTTCGGGTGCTCAAGCGCCGCCGCGTACGCGGTCTTGGCGACCTCGAGCAGGTGCTCGGCGTACTTCTTGTCGAAGGGCTCGAAGACCCGGGCGCCCTGCGCGGCCGCGGCGGCCAGGTTCAGCGTGGCCGCGGTCGACGGCGCGTGCAGCTGCCGCTGCTGGGTGTCGGCCGCCGGGTCCATCGGCAGGCCGGTCCAGGCGGCGTCGGTGACCTTGTGGTGCGCCATGCCGGCGAGCGGCTTGCCCGCCGGGACCTGCATCTTCGTCAGGAAATCGAGCTCCCAGCGCGCCTCGTCGAGCACGTCCGGGGTCTTGCCGCCGCGCTCGGGCAGGCGCAGCTGGCGCGCCTCGGCCGCCTTCGAGTTGCGCTCATAGGAGCTCATGAGCTGGGCGACCGAGATGCCGCCGTTGACGACGTACTTGCCGTGGTCGCCGGCGTCGTACCAGCCGCCGGTGACGTCCAGGGTGTAGTCGCACACGCCCGGCTGGCACGGGACCTTGGTGTCGCCGCCGCCCGGGGTGTCGGCGGTGTGGCCGGCCTTGCGGGCGTAGCCGGGCGCGATCTTGTCGTCGATGGCGATGCCGCTGCGCTGCGGGTAGTAGAAGGACAGCGCGTCGATGCCGAGCTGCTTGTACGCCTTCGGGTCGAGGTCGAAGGGCAGGCTGGCCTTGCCGTCGACCTCGAGGGTGTAGGTGTGGCCGGTGCCGCGGTACGAGCTGAAGTCCACGACGTGCGTGTTCTGCCCGGAGCTGGGGTCCATGCCCTTGGGCTGCGACTCGCCCGACGCGACGACCTTGCCGGCGTCGTCCTTGAGCTGCCACGGCAGTGGCTGCGCCGAGTCCGAGATCACGGTGGCGCGCTTCGGGCCGTCGGGCAGGTAGCCGACCTGGTTGACGCGCACCGGGGTGTCCGGGATGTGGTCCGGGGTCGCCGGGAACGCGTAGGCGCTGTCGGCTCCGCCGGTGCCGGGCAGGGCGCCCTTGTCTCCGGAGAAGACGATCGGCAGGGCTACCGCGGGTACCGCCACGATCGCGGCGACGGCGGCAAGGCGGGCTTTGCGTGAAAGCGAAATGGCAGGCAGGCGCACAGCACTCCTCGTCGGTCGGGTTCGGGGGTGGGGGTTCGGCGCCAAATCGGGTGATTACCGGGTGATTACGGCGCGTCCCGGCGAACCTACCGGGCCACCAAATGCACAAAGTGGACATAAAGGTCCGGTTGTGACCCGGGCCACACACGGGGGCCGCCATTGGCACAAACGCTCCTACAACCGCAGGAGTTCGTTTGGTACACCGGGCGGGCGTATATGCCCTATGAGGCATACAGTGGGGTCAAGACCGCCGATCACGCATTGGAGGAGTCATGTTCGATCCCGGACCGGCCGCCGAGGTCGCGTACACGGCCGCCGAGGGCGGGCGCTGGACCCTGCGGTTCGCGCGCGACCTGCGCCACCCGCCGGAGCGGGTCTGGCGGATGCTCACCGAGCCCGAGCGCCTGGCGCTGTGGGCGCCCTTCACCACCGATCGCGGGCTGGACCGCACCGGGCCGGCCACGCTGACGATGATCGACGGCGCGACCGAGATGCCCATGGCGGCCGAGGTGCTGCTGGCCGAGGAGCCGCGCGTCCTGGAGTACACCTGGGGAGAAGACCGGCTGCGGTGGGAGCTCGAGCCCGACGGCGCGGCCACGCGGCTCACGCTGTGGCACACCACCGGCGACCGTGATTTCGTCCCGAAGCTGGCGGCGGGCTGGCACCAGTGCGTGCGGGTCATGGAGCTCGACCTCGACGGCACGCCGCACCCGCCGGTGCGCGGGCAGGACGCCATGAACTACGGCTGGGCCGACCTCGAGGCCACGTACCGCAAGACGCTGGAGATCTAGCAGCTCACCGTGCTCTACACGACAGGTACACACACCACGTATACCTGTCGTGTAGAGTCCCCGGCATGCCCATCGGTCAAGCGTTTCTCGGGCTGCTTGAGGCCCGGCCCCGCCATGGTTACGACCTGAAGCGGGCCTACGACGAGCGGTTCGGCGCCGATCGCCCCCTCGCCTACGGGCAGGTCTACGCGACCCTGTCCCGGCTGCTCAAGCACGGCCTCGTCACCGTCGACAGCGAGGAGTCGGCCGAGGGGCCCGACCGCAAGCGCTACGCGGTCACCGACGCGGGCGTGGCCGACGTCGAGCGCTGGCTGGCCCAGCCCGAGAAGCCGGAGCCCTACCTGCAGAGCACCCTCTACATGAAGGTCGTGCTCGCCCTGTCCACCGGCCGCCCGGCCTCCGACGTGCTGGACACCCAGCGCGCCGAGCACCTGCGCATGATGCGCGAGCTGACCCGCCGCAAGACCGCCGGCGACCTGTCCGACCAGCTCATCTGCGACCACGCGCTGTTCCATCTCGAGGCCGACCTGCGCTGGCTGGAGCTCACCGCCGCGCGCCTCGACGAGCTCGCCGGGCTGGTGAACGCATGAGCGGCACGGAGCGAAGCGGCGGTGCTGGCATGAGCGCCATCCTGGTCGCCGACGACCTACACAAGGCGTTCGGGCCGACGGCCGCGCTCGACGGGGCCTCCATGTCCGTCGGGGCCGGCGAGATCGTGGCCGTCATGGGACCCTCGGGCTCGGGCAAGTCCACCATGCTGCACTGCCTGGCCGGGATCATCCGGCCGGACTCGGGCCGGGTGTCCTACCGCGACCAGGACCTCACCGCCATGTCCGACGCCCGCCGCAGCGCCCTGCGCCGGGGCGAGTTCGGGTTCGTGTTCCAGTTCGGCCAGCTCGTGCCCGAGCTGACCTGCCTCGAGAACGTCGCCCTGCCACTGCGGCTGGACGGCGTGCGCCGCCGCGACGCCGAGCGGCGGGCCGCCGAGTGGCTGACCCGCCTCGAGATCGACGACGTGTCGCGCAAGCGGCCCGGCGAGGTCTCCGGCGGCCAGGGCCAGCGCGTCGCCGTCGCCCGGGCGCTGGTCACCGGCGCCCGCGTGGTCTTCGCCGACGAGCCGACGGGGGCGCTCGACTCGCTCAACGGCGAGCGGGTCATGCGCCTGTTCACCGCGGCCGCCCGCGACAGCGGCGCCGCCGTCGTGCTCGTCACGCACGAGGCCCGCGTCGCCGCCTACTCCGACCGTGAGATCGTCGTGCGCGACGGCAAGGCGCTCGACCTGGAGCGGGCCCGATGACGGCACCCGCGGCGGTCCGCCCGCACGGCCGGCCCGGCCGGGTGCGGCGCTGGACGGCCGAGATCGGCCTCGGCGCGAAGCTGGCCCTCAGCGGCGGCCGCGAGGGCGTGCTGCGCACCGCCCTGACGGCGCTCGGCGTCGGGCTCGGCGTGGCCGTGCTGCTACTCGCGGTGGCCATCCCGGGCATCCTCGACGGCCGGCACACCCGCACCGACGCCCGCGACGACCTGCGCTTCGGCGAGCCCCCGCCGAGGAGCGACAGCACCGTGCTGTCGATGCCGATCAACAGCACCTACCACGACCGGGCGGTCAACGGCCGGTTCATCCGGGCCGAGGGCGCCCACCCCGCGCTGCCGCCGGGCGTGCCCGCGCTCCCGCCGGACGGCTCGATCGTCGTCTCCCCCGCGCTGCGCGACCTGTTCGAGCAGCCCGACGGCGCCCTGCTGCGCCAGCGGTTCCCGCAGCCGATCGCGGGCGTCATCGGCAAGGAGGGCCTGTCGGGCCCCAACGAGCTGTATTTCTACGGCACCCGCGACACCCTGTCGATCGACCAGCCGGGCGTCATGCGTGTGGCCTCCTACGGCTCGACGAGCAAGGGCGACCCGCTCTCGCCCGTCCTGCTGCTGCTCGTCACGATCATCTTCGTGGCGCTGCTCATGCCGGTCGCCATGTTCGTCGCCGCGGCCACCCGCTTCGGCAGCGAGCAGCGGGACCGCCGGCTGGCCGCGGTGCGGCTCGTCGGCGCCGACACGTGGATGACCCGGCGCGTCGCCGCCGGCGAGGCGGTCGTCAGCGCCGCGGCCGGCGTGCTCATCGGCGGCGTCTTCTTCCTGGCCGGCCGGCACTTCGCCGAGCGCTTCGAGCTCGCCGGCATCAGCATCTTCGCCTCCGACATCCGGCCGGCCCCGCTCCTGGCCGCGCTGATCGTGCTCGCGGTGCCGCTCGCCGCACTCGCCATGACGCTGCTGGCCCTGCGCCGGGTCGTGGTCGAGCCGCTCGGCGTGGTCCGCAAGGCCACCGCACGGGCCCGCCGGCGGATCTGGTGGCGGCTGCTGTTCCCGGTCGCCGGCTTCGCCCTGCTCGTGCCGCTGTTCGCCGACAAGGCGCAACGGTTCAACGTCTGGCAGGCCACGTCCGGCATGGTCCTGCTGCTGCTCGGCGCCGCCGCCCTGCTGCCGTGGCTGTTCGACCGCGCGGTCGCCCGCCTCGGCTCCGCCGGCGGGGTGTCCTGGCAGATCGCGGTGCGCCGGCTGCAGCTCAACAGCGACGCCGCGATGCGGGCCGTCAACGCGGTCGCGGTCGCCGCGGCCGGCACGATCGCGCTGCAGATGGTGTTCGCCGCCGCCTCGGACGAGGGCGTCCGCACCAGCCGGCAGGACGTGAGCCGCGCACAGGCGATCATGACCGTGTCGCTGTCGCCGGCGATCGCCGCCCGCACCCCCGCCGACATCGACTCGCTGCTGCACCGCACGACCGGCGTGACGAGCGTGCACTCCTACCGCACGACCTGGGCACACGTCGGCGAGGGCGACCAGGAGCGCGGCTTCGAGGTCGCGGTCGCCGACTGCGAGACCCTGCGCCTCATGGCCGACCTGCCCGGCTGCGCCGACGGTGACGCGTTCGTGGTCGACCCGGCGTCGTTCGCCGACCGGCAGATGTCCGGCCAGGACGCGACCGGCATGTCCGGCAAGACGGTCACGCTGGGCAACAACGACGACGACCTCGTCGAGTGGACGGTACCGGGCGGCCTGAAAACGGCCCGCGAGCACCGCGACCCCTACGGCATGGACCACGACGGCCTGCTGCTCACCCCCGGCGCCGCCGGCGCCCCGGCGGTCCGCGACCAGCAGCGCGTCTACGCGTTCGTGGGCCTCGACCCGCGCACGCCCGATGCCGACGAGCAGTTGCGCAACGCCGCCATGGGCCTGAGCCCGACCGCCGACGTGAGCATCCTGTCCTCGCACACGACCGACAAGACGTTCGCGAGCATCCGCCGCGGCCTCTACGCCGGCGCCACGGTCATCCTGGTCCTGGTCGGCCTGAGCCTGCTGGTCGGCACCCTGGAGCAGCTGCGCGAGCGCCGCCGCACGCTGGCCGCCCTGGTCGCGTTCGGCACCCGCCGCGGCACGATGGCCCTGTCGGTGCTGTGGCAGACGGCCCTGCCGATCGCCCTGGGCCTGATCGTCGCCGCCGCGCTGGGCTCGGCCCTGGGCGCCGCGCTGCTGCGCATCGTGGCGGTCGAGGTCCGCCTGGACTGGCCGGGCGTCGCGATGGTCAGCGCCATCTCGGCGGCGGTCGTCCTGCTGGTCACGGCGGCGAGCCTGCCGGCGCTGTTCCGCCTCATGCGGCCGGAGGGCCTGCGCTTCGAGTAGCACGCTCGGGCCCGGGCGGCGAAATTTCCCCGCGCGGCCGGGCCCGAAGCTGCCGCCGAACCCGAAACGTCGCGGCCGGGCCCTACATGCGGCCGGAGCGCTTATGAAGTTGCGGCCTGGTCCGAAATTGTCGCGGTCGAATCCGAAGGCGAGAGGCGCCGGGCGGTCAGGTGGGACTCGACCCAGGACGCGAGCCGGTGGGCGGCGTCCTGCGGGGTGCCCTCGTCGGTGCGGACGATCGTGGGGACCGTGGCGCGCAGATGGGCGGCGAAGGCGATGTGGCGGTCCACCTCGCGTTCCCGCCAGCGCGAGCGGACCTCCAGCCGCGCCGTGCGCACCTCGTCGGTGCAGTCCAGCGCCGCGAAGTGCAGGTCGGTGACCCAGCGGCGGCCCGGCAGGTCGGCGAGCTGGGGCTCGGTGAAGGGGCCCAGCAGGACCGTCGGGCGGGCGCTCTGGGCCGCGCCGTGGGCGACCGTCAGCCAGGCGTCGCGCAGGGCCGGCCAGTCGACCTCGCCGTACTCGCAGGCCCGCTCGAACGGGCCGATCAGCCAGTCGACGTCGAAGACCAGGCAGGTCGGCAGGGCGGCCACCAGGTGCGGGAAGACCGCGGTCTTGCCCGAGGCCGATGCGCCCGTGACGACGAACAGCGGCAGGCGGCGGGCCGGTTCTGTGGCGCCGCAGTCCGGGCAGACGGCCAGATCGCCGGCCGGGGACATCACGATCGGGTCGTCGCAGCGCTGGCAGTA
The DNA here is from genome assembly GCF_050936175.1 of Dactylosporangium sp. CA-139066. Classification (NCBI taxonomy): domain Bacteria; kingdom Bacillati; phylum Actinomycetota; class Actinomycetes; order Micromonosporales; family Micromonosporaceae; genus Dactylosporangium; species Dactylosporangium sp. CA-139066. Next base: position 7,023,163 of record NZ_JBNJNH010000001.1, read on the forward strand.
ATGCACCGCTCGACAGTATTGGCACGCCCGCTGGGCGGAAAGCGGGCGTGGACTCGAGAAATGGAAAACAGTCAGGCGATCAGGCGCGTGAAGAAATCGCCGAACCCGGTGCCGACGTGGCCGATCAGGTCGGCTATGCCGCGGACGACCTTGGCGGCCGAGTCCGGGCGGAAGGCCACGAACCAAACGACGAAGACCGCGGCGGCCCACGTCAGTGTCTTTTTCAGAGTCATGAACCTTGTTGACCTTGCCCCGTGCGAGTCATGGCTTATCGAAGACCAAAGTACCTTTGCCGGGGCGTGATAGAGGCCGAAATGGCGGCTGTCGCATAATTGCGGGAATGTCGATGCCCGCGGCCGTGCGCCGCCTGCCGTCCGTGCCGGGCGTGTACCGCTTCCGGGACGACGCCGGGCGGATCCTGTACATCGGGCGGGCCACGCAGCTGCGGGCGCGGGTCGCGTCGTACTGGTCGGATCTGCGCGACCGGCCGCGGCTGCGGCGCATGGTGGCCCAGGTGCGCGCCGTCGAGGCCGTGGCCTGCGACTCCGTGCACGAGGCGGCGTGGCTGGAGCACAACCTGCTCATGCGCCGCAAGCCGCGCTGGAACCGGACCCGCGGCGGGCAGGAGTCCACCGTCCATATCGGACTCGACTCGGGGCCGGATACGCCCGGGGTGCGCATCTCCCACCTGCCGACACCGGGGTGCTTCGGGCCGTATCTCGGCGGGGCCCGCACCCGGCTGGCCGTGTCGGGGCTGCACCGGATCAGGCCCCTGGCGTACACCGGAAAGCGCCTGAGCGGCGCGGAGCGGGACCTCGCCGAGAAGCTCGGGGTGACCGCGGCCGACCGCGACGGGTTCGCCGCGTCGGTGGCGGCGATCCTCGCCCGCGAACCGGGGGCGGTCGCCGCGGCGCGGGCCGACCTCGAGGCGGTGCGCGACCGGGCCGCCGAAGGGCTGCGGTTCGAGCTGGCCGGGCAGATCCAGGAGGAGCTCGAGGCCCTCGACTGGCTCACCGGCCCGCAGCGGGTGTCGGCGCTGGAGCCGGTGGACCTGCGCGCCGCGGGCTACGCCGGCGGGGTGCTGGTGCTGTTCACGGTGCGGGCCGGGCGCCTGGACGAGTGGGCCCAGCGGCCGTCGACGCCGGGGCGCGCGGCGCGCTACCTGGCCGCGACGCCCGACGAGTGGCGCGGCTTCGCCGAGCGCGCCGCCCAACTCGCCGTGACACTGGCCGAGTAGGCGAGCGCCCAGCACGCCACCCGGCCGCGACGCCCGACGAGTGGCGCGGCTTCGCCGAGCGCGCCGTGACGCCGGCCGAGTAGGCGAGCGCGCGGCACGCCACCCGGCCGCGACGGCCGACGAGCGGCGCGGCTTCGCCGCGCTGCCGACCGGGACAGCGCGGCGCGCACCCGGTGATCTACAGTCTCGCCGTGCGCCGCATCGCCCTGCTCGCCGCCGTCGTTGCCCTGCTCGCCGGCTGTTCAGTGCTGTCCAAGCCCGCCGGCACCGACGGCGACCTGACCAACGGTTGGGCCGCCCAGCCCTCGCCGTCCGAGCGGGTGCCCGCGACCGGCTCGTGCCTGACGACCGGCGGCATCGTGGCGTACAACGACAAGGCCGACCCCCAGACCACCCCGGCCGACTGCACCGGCAAACACAAGCTCGAGGTCGTCAAGACCGGGCGGTTCCCGGACGACAGCTCCGTGCCGGGCTGGGGCAGCAAGCCGATGCAGGCCGCGTACGCCGACTGCGGCAAGGCCGCCAGCGACTACCTCGGCGCCGACTGGCACACCGGCTGGCTCTTCGTCCACGTCGGGCGGCCCTCGAGCGCGGCCTGGGCCGGTGGCGCCCGCACCTACGTGTGCGGCCTCGCCGAGTTCGAGCGCACCGACTACAGCGCCCGAGCGCTGGAGCGGACGAGCAGCCTCAAGGGCGAGCTCGCGAAGGCCGACACCGCGGCCGCGAAGCGCTGCGTGCGGCTGGTCGGCTCCGGCAGCGACTCCTACGGGTTCTACAAGTCCATCGCCGGCGAGGAGCGCGTCGACTGCGCGACCCCGCACGACGGCGAGTTCGCCGGGATGGTCGCGCTGCCGGACGGCGCCTACCCGTCGTGGCAGGCGCAGTCCGACTACCTGTTCCCGCGGTGCCTGCAGATCGTCGCGGCCTGGCTCGGCCTTTCCGAGAACGCGTTCAACCGCCGCACCGACATCTGGCTGTACTACACCTACCTCGACGACGAGACCCAGTGGTTCGCCGGCGACCGGACCAGCGGCTGCTACGCGATGGTGCCCACCAAGCACCTGGTCAAGGCGTCGATCAAGGGCCTCGGCGGCGGGAAGCTGCCGGCCTGACGCCTCAGCTGTACACGACCTCGACCTTCTGCAGGTCGACCTCGACCTTCGGCGTGCCGTCGCTGGGGAAGCTCGGGTCGGTCGGGTTGGCGCCGCCGGCCGCGACCTTGTCGACGATGTCCATGCCGGTGCTGACCTTGCCGAGCATCGTGTAGTTCAGGTCGAGGCTCGTGTTGTCCTTGTAGTTGATGAAGAACTGGCTGCCGCTGGAGCCCGGCTGGCCGGTGTTGGCGATGGCGACCGTGCCGCGCAGGTACGGGTCGGTGAGGTTCTCCTCCAGGTAGCTGTACGCGGGGCCGCCGTAGCCGCTCGCGGACGGGTCGCCGCACTGCAGCACCCAGATGCCCCCGGTGGTGAGCCGGTGGCACTTGGTGTTGTCGAAGAACTGCTTGCCGGCGAGGTAGAAGAAGCTGGCCACGGCGCAGGGGGCGCGCCGGCCGTCGAGGTCGATGACGATCGGGCCGAGGTTCGTCGTGATGCGCATGACCGCCTGGCGGGCCCGGGCCGTGGCCGGCGGCACGCCGACGTCCTTGGTCGCGGCCTTGACGCTCGGGTCGGGCGTCTCGCTGGGCGCCGTGTACTTGCACGTGACGCTGCCGCCGGTGCCGGCCGGCGAGGTGGGGCGCGGGGCGCCGGAGGCGGCGAGCGGCCGGCCGTGGGCCGGGCCCGCGGTAACGGACGCCGAGCAGCCGGCGAGGAGCAACACGGACAGGAGGCTCAGGGCTTTGCGCAAGGTCACCCGCTCACGGTAGTGCAGCGATGCACGGGCCCCCGCGGTTGGCGTCGCGGGGGCCCGTGGCCGGTGACCGTCAGCTCACGGAGCAGGCGGTGCCGTTGAGGGTGAACGCGGTCGGCTTCGCGTTCGTGGTGTTGTTCCAGCCGGCGATGAAGCCGAACTCCACGGTACCGCCATTGGCGGCGATGGTCTTCGTGTAGTCGACGTTCGTGACGGTCACGTTCGCGCCGCTCTGCGTGTAGGCGCCGCCCCAGATCTGCTGGACGACCTGGCCGTTGGCGTACGTCCACTTGAGCGACCACCCGTTGACCGCGGTCGACGAGTTGTTCGTGATCTTCACGCCGCCCTGGAAGGCGCCGCCCCACTGCCCGGCGATGCTGTACGCCACCGAGCACCCGCCGGCCGGAGGCGGCGGCGACGAGGACGCCGAGCGCGACGGCGACACCGACACGGACGGGGAGACCGACCGGGACGGGGACACCGACACGGACGCCGACGGCGAGGCCGAGTACGACGGCAGCGGGCCGGTGCGGTCGCCGTAGATGATGCCGCGGCCGTTCGTGCCGAGGTAGACGCGGCCGAAGATGCGCGGGTCACCCGTGATCGCCTCGCCGATGTTGCCGTACTGGTGCTGGTCGTCGTTGATGCGCAGCCACGTCGCGCCGGCGTCGTCGGAGCGGAACACGCCCTTCTTGGCGTCGACCTGCCCCACGATGAACACCGCCGGGTTCGTGCGGCCCGGTGCCGCCTTGCCGAAGCCGACCGCCTGCGCCGCCGTCACCGCGGCGACCTTGGCGAACGAGGTGCCGCCGTTGGTCGAGCGCAGCAGGCCGCCGGTGTCGCCGGCCAGCCAGACCTCGCCGGTCGCCCCGGCCACCGCCTTGAACTTCGCGGTGCTCGGCAGGCCGGTCGCGGCCGCGGTGAAGCTGGCGCCGCCGTTGTGGCTGACGTAGAAGGTGCCGCCGGAGTACCCGTAGAAGGTGTTCGGGTCGACCCGGTCGGACTCGACGATCGCGTTCTGCGGGATGCCGCTGGCCTGCGTCCAGCTGTTGCCGAAGCCGACGGAGTACACCACGGCGCTGTTCTTCGGCGCCCACAGGAACCGGGAACCGTCGGCGTTCGCGGCGATGGTGCCGCCCTCGTTGATGCCGCCCGGCTCGGTGCCCTGGAACCAGTTCGCGCCCCCGTCGGTCGAGAACGCGGCGTGGCTGTCGCCCGGCCGGTCCGAGTCGGTGAAGTTGCCGGCGCGGACCATGACGCTCGGGTTGAGCTCGGCGTAGTCGAGGCTGGTGGTCGACGTGAACACCGGCCCAGTGAACATCGCCGAGGGCACCGCGTCGAGGTTGGTGTGGCGGAAGCCGCCGATGTCGCCGAGCGCCGAGACGAGCGGGGCGCCGGTCGGCGGGCTGATCAGGTCGAGGACGGCGGTCTCCTCGAGGCCCGGGGCCATCGGCTTGATCGTGATCTGGCCGCCGGTGTCCCAGGTCGTCAGGTCGGTGCTGCCGTAGATCGTGGCGCCGGTGCCGTACATGAACCGGTTGGAGTTGAACGGGTCGATCTCCAGGGACTCGTTCATCCAGCCCAGCTTCGGGGTGACCTCCGGCGGCTGGGGGTTCGTGCCGAAGTTGAGCCACGGCGAGCGGGTGATGTCCATCTTGTACCGGAAGCTGCGGTTGGGGTAGCTCGTCCAGTCCCAGATCCGGGTCCACGTCGCGCCGCCGTCGGTGCTGCGCCAGAAGATCGCGTCGGGCCACCACGACACCTGGGTCGCGACCATGATCGTGTTCGGGTGCTGGCGGTCGACCGTCAGGCCGCTGTAGCCGAAGTAGTCGTCGCTGCTGCTGGACGGGACGGGGGAGATGTTCGTCCAGGTGCCGGTGGCCGTCGCGTACTTCCAGACCTCGCCCTTGGCGCCGTCGTACGGGCCGCCGGTGTCGCTCGTGGCGATGTACAGGTTGCCGCCGGTCGTGTCGAGCACGCCCTTGTGGGCGATGTACCCGGTCGGCTGCCCGGCCAGGCGGGACCACGTGGTGCCGCCGTCGGTGCTGCGGTACACCGTGTTCTGCTTGTCGGCCACGCCCACGTAGATCGTCTGCGTCGTGCTGCCGGCGCTGCCGGTGCGCTTGTCGAAGGTCACCCAGACGACGCCCTGGTTGTCGGTCAGGTACCCGTTGGCGTCGTTGGGGTCCTGCACGTAGTTGCCCGGGTTCGGGAACGACGTCACCTTGGCCCAGGTCACGCCGGAGTCGGTGCTGCGCCACAGGCCGTTGCCGCTGGGCGTGCCGAGGTACAGGATGGAGTTCTTGTTGGGGTCGATCGCCAGGCGCTCGCCCATGCCCCGGCCGGGCATGTTGCCGCCGAGCTTGAACGGCAGCGCCGTGGCCTGCCAGGTCGCGCCCTTGTCGGAGGAGCGCAGCACGGCGCCGTTGTTCGGGTCCCAGGAGTTGGTGTACATGCCGACGGCCGCGTACACCTTGTTCGGGTCGACGGAGTCCGTGGCCAGGCTCACCACGCCGTTGTAGCCCCAGTTGTCCTGCCCGACCCAGTCCAGCAGGGGGATCCAGCGGTTGGTCGTCGGGTCGAGGCGGTACGCGCCGCCGATGTCCGTCCGCGCGTACACCAGGTTCGCCTGCGCCTGGTTGAAGATGATGCCCGGCACGAAGCCGCCACCCTCGATCTGCACGTTCTTGAACGCGTACGGGTCGGCGGCAGCGGCCTCCGCGGGCCGCACGGCGGTCTGCACGGCGAAGCCGATGGCCGCGACCACCACGGCCGCCACGGCACACGCGCCGAACCTCATCGATCTGTTTCGTTGCTGCTGGGGGCTCAATCGCATAGCGCGGATGGTGTGAGCCGCCTCCGTCCCGGGTCAATGACGCCCAGCTAGGGGGCTGGTCAAGCGCTTCGACAATGTGAAACTCTCACGGCCCCGCACCCGTGCCCGACCCGGCCCGCACCCGCCGCCCGGCAACGTTAAGGGCCCCGGACCTGGAGGCCTGCCCGTGCTGCGCAGCGTGATCACCGGCACCACCGCATCGGCCGCGGTCCTGGCGACGGACATCACCGCCGCGCGCTGAGCCCGCCTGTTTGGAAACGGTGTTCAACACCGGCTACCGTGCTGCGGTGACTTCGGCGAGCCCACCGTCGGCGCCCCGTGGCCCCTGGCGCCGGGCGCGGCCGCTGATCGCCCTGGCGGTGGCCCTCGCCGCCGGCGCCTGGCTGCTCACCGTCGTCGAGTCAGCGCCGCCGGCCTCCGGGCCCACGCCCGCGGTCGCCGCCGCGTCACAGCCGCCGCCCGACGCCGTGTCGACGCCCGGCCGGCTGGCCGACGGCACCGAGTACACGCCGCTGTTCTACGCCGACGCCGCCACGTCGGTCGGCACCGCCTCCACCGCCGCCGAGGACCGGCTCGTGCTGCGCTCCCCCGCCGGCGAGCGAGAGCTGCGCCGCGTCCAGCGCGACCGCTTCGCGCAGTTCCTCGGCTTCACCGCGGCCGACGGCTTCGTGTACTGGGCCGAGTCCGGGGCCCTGCCCGGCGGCAGCTACGAGACCCGGCTGTGGCGCGCCCCGCTGGACGCCTCGGCCGCCCCGGCCTCGCTCACCGCGGACACCGGCGCCGTGGTGTTCTTCGACTCGGAGTACGACCTGGTCGTCGCCGGCGGCCGCGTGCACTGGATCGCCGCGCCGCCCGACGACTCGGCCCGCACGGAGCTGCGCAGCGTGCCGGTCGGCGGCGGCGCGGTGACCACGACGCCGTTCGAGGGCCGCTTCCGGCACACGGCGTGGCCGTGGCTGGTGAGCGTCGACGACCAGGCCCCGCTGGTGCTGGCCAATCCCGAGACCGGCGAGCGCCGCACCGTCACCCGCGCCGCCGCCGAGACGGTCGTGTGCACGCCGCAGTGGTGCCGCTCGATGGTGGACGTCGGCGACCGCCACCTGTACGACGTGCGCCACCCCGACGGCTCCGCCCGCCGCCGCGTCCCCGGCGACCTGACGGCGATCACGGTCGACGCGGCGATCGCCGGCCGCTACGAGCTGTTCACCGAGCTGAACGCCGGCCAGGTGCGCCTGGTCTCGTACGACCTGACGACCTCCGCGGTCCGCGTGCTGAGCCCGGGCGTCGGCGTCGTCACGGCCCGGGCCGGCGTCGTGTGGTGGGCCGACCGCCCGGCGTCGCCGACGTCGTGGCGGTCGATCGACCTCCGCAAGCTGTCGTAACGACGCCGCCGCCCGAGCCCGTCTGCGGCGCTCAGCGCCGCAGCAGCAGGTTGACGGCGAGCGTGCACACCACCGACAGCAGCAGCGAGCCGAGGACCATGACGAGGCAGCCGAGCGCGCCGCCCAGCGGCCGCACCTCCACGTTGCCGATGCGCATGCCGTGCGTCCTACCCGCCCGCCCCGCCCGCGAACCGGGCCGGGCACCGCAACCGCCCGGCGACCACCGCCGGACCGCGCGGCCGCCGACGTCGGCGGGCTTGACGGCCCGGGTCATCCGTGCGTCCAACCCGCCCGCGAACCGGGCCGGGCACCGCAACCGCCCGCGACCACCGCCGGACGGCGAGGCCGCCCACGTTGACCGGCTTGACGGCCCGGGTCAGCGGGCGATGAGCACCGCGGCCAGGGCCACGGCGCCCGGGAGGGCCTGCACCAGCAGGATCCGGCGGCTGGCGGTCGCCGCGCCGTAGAGGCCGGCGACGATGACGCAGATCAGGAAGAACACCTGGAACGCCAGGCTCGACGCGATCAGGCCGTAGACGAGCCCGGCGACGAGGAAGCCGTTATACAGGCCCTGGTTGGCGGCGAGCGCCTTGCTGGCGTTGGCGAAGTCCTCGGTCGTGCCGAACGCCGCACGCGTGCGCGGAGCCGTCCAGAGGAACATCTCGAGCACCAGGAAGTACAGGTGCAGGGCGGCCACGAGCGCGACGAGGACATCGGCGGCGATCTTCACGTGCCGGAGCCTACCCGCACCAGGAGCTTTCCGGTCTTGTGCCCGGTGGCGAAGTGGGTCAATGCCCGCACGGCGTCCGCGAACTCGTATCGCGCGGCGATCCTCGCCCGCAGCCGGCCGGCCAGCGCGTCGGCGGCGACCTCGGCCATCCCGCCGTGGCGGGCCTCCATGTCGAGCACGAGCCGGACGTCGACGTCGTCGTGCGCGGCGGGCGGCGGGAACGTGATGCTCAGCAGGGTGCCGCCGGGACGGACGGCCGCGACGAGCCGGTCGAGCCGGTCGCCGGGCAGCACCAGGTTGAGCGCGAGGTCCACGCCGTCCGGATAGTCGTCGTAGCCGACCGCCTCGGCCGCGCCGAGCGAGCGCACCAGATCGGCATCGCCCGCGCTCCCCGCCACGGCACCGGCATCGCGACCGGCCGCCACCACGTGAGCGCCGGCCTCGGCCAGGCGGCTCCCGGCCTCGGCACCGGCATCGCGAGCGGCCGCCACCACGCGAGCGCCGGGCTCGGCCGCGTTCCCCGCCGCGGCACCCGCATCGCGAGCGGTCGCCACCACGTGGGCGCCGGCCGCGGCCAGCAGGGGCAGCACGGCGGTGCCGACGCCGCCGGTGGCGCCGACGACCAGGACCTTCATGCCGGGCCTGACCTCGGCGGACGCCATGAGGGCGCGGGCCGTGAGGCCGACCGTGGGCAGGGCGGCCGCCTGCTCGACGTCGAGCGCGGCGGGCCTTCGCGCCAGGAACGGCGTCTCGGCCTCGAACACCGCGTATTCGGCAAGGGCGCCGGTGCTGAGCGACGAGCTGCCCATGTGGCGCAGCGCCCGCGGGGTGGCGAAGCCGAAGATCTCGTCGCCGGGCTCGAAGCGGGTGACGCTCTCGCCGACGGCGCTCACGGTGCCGGCGAAGTCGTTGCCGGGGACGTGCGGGAACGGCAGGTCGACGGCGCCGCGGAAGTCGCCGGCGGCGAGCCGGACGTCGGCGGGGTTGAGCGACACGGCGGCGATGCGGACCTGGATCTGGCCCGGTCCGGGCTCGGGAATCGGCAGCTCGGCGATCGTGTGGGCTTCGGGAGGGCCGTATTGGAAGGCGACGAGGGCTTGCATCGAGGTCAAGCGGACCATGCGGTCACCTTATCGTAAGCGGACCGGGCGGTCAACTTGTTAGGCTGTCGGACGTGACCCGACCGCTGCGTGCCGACGCCGCGCGCAACCGGCGGCTGCTGCTCGCGGCGGCCGCCGATGAGTTCGCCGAGCGCGGGCTCGAGGCGTCGATCGCCGACATCGCCCGGCGGGCCGGGGTCGGCAAGGGGACCGTGTTCCGGCACTTCGCGACGAAGGAGGACCTGATCGCGGCGATCGTGCTCGACCGCGTCGAGGTCCTCATCGAGACCGGCGACCACCTGCTCGCGGCGGAGGACTCCGGCGCGGCGCTGATGGAGTTCCTGAGCGTGGCGGCCGAGCAGCGCCAGCAGCGGGACCTGTCGTTCCTGCAGGGGGCGAGCGGCGGCAACGCGGAGGTGTCGCGCGTGCAGGCGCGGCTGCGGGAGACGATCGACGCGCTCGTGGACAAGGCCCGCGACCAGGGCGCCGTGCGCGACGACATCACGGGCACGGACCTGTTCCTGCTCATGTGCGCGCCGAACTACGTCGCCGGCTACGCGCCGGGCGCCCCGCCCGACCTGTGGCGGCGCTACCTCGCGATCATCTTCGACGGCCTGCGGCCCGAGGGCGCACACCCGCTGCCCCACCCGGCCCCGCAACGGTGAACAACGAGGTCACCGAGAAGGTCGACGAGGCTCTGATCAGGGTCCTGCCGCGGTACGCCGAGCGGCAGCGCACCCTCATGCCCGCCGTCGACGGCCTGCTCGCCATCGGCGTCGTGGACATGCGCCACGCCATGATCGCCGGCAACGTGGTCCGCGCCATCACCTGGCACCGGGCGATCGCCGTCGGCGGCCACGAGCACGCCGGGGCCTGGGCCACGGGGCCGGCGGCGCGTGTGAACCAGCTGCTCACCGCGGCCCCGTGGTCGTGCCCCTGACGCTCAGCGCTCGTCGTAGATGTTCGCGGACTCTTCGACGCTTCTGGACGTGTGCTCAGACGGTTCGGGCTCGACCTGCGTGTCCTCGTGGTCGCGCTCGAAGTCGTGCGCGTGGCCCGTCAGCCCCTCGACGATGCCCGCGATCGGCTGCGCGATGTAGTCGAACGCCGGTACCGCAATCTCTTCCGCCTCGTCCCGGACGGTGTCGAGGTCGACAGCCTCGTCGACGCGGGGCACCCCGAGGTCATCCGTCTTCGCCATACTGTCCAATTATCCGCGGCGGTACTGCGTAAAACGTCGCATCAGCCACCGACCCCCATCGCGGTGACGTCCCACATGCCGTAGTACTGGCTGACGAACACGTTCGTCAGGCGCGGGTTGCGGTAGTTGAGCACCCGGTCGTACGTCAGCGGCACCATCGAGGCGTTGTCCATGACCTCGGCGTTGATCTGCTGCCAGATCCCGGCCGCCCGGGTGCGGTCGGTGACCGTGCGCACGTCGTCGAGCTGCTGGTTGATCTGCGGGTCGTCCAGTTCGGCGTAGTTGTTGTTGCCGCTGGGCAGGATCTGCCGGCCGTCGATGAGTGTCGGGTAGAACCCGTACCCGGTCGGGAAGTCCGCGGACCAGGCCGACAGGATGATGCCGTACCCCTTCTTGTGCACGTTGTCCGGGCTGCCCACGACCGACCGCGCGTACAGCGACGGGTCCGACGGGTCGATCCGCGCCTTGATGCCGACCGTGGCCAGCGACGCCTGGACCGCCTCGGCCGTCTTCATCGCCTTGGGACTGTCGGTGGCCGCGATGACGGTGTCGAACCCGTCGGGCCGGCCGCAGCGCTGCAGCTCGCTCCTGGCCTTGTCGGCCTGCGGCTTGCCGCTCCTGGTCTGGTACGGGTCGAGCCCCTCGTCGTAGCCGGGGATGCCCGGCGGCAGCATCCCGCCCGCGATCTGGCCGCCGGCGTCGGCGCCGCCGCGGGCCGTCTGCACCGCTGCCTTGTCGATCGCGTACTGCACCGCCCGCCGGCAGTGCACGTCGTCGAACGGCGCCACGGCGGTGCTCAGCGCCGCGTACTGCACGAACCCGGTCGTCGGCGCGTCGGCGTTCTTCTTCAACGCCGGATCGAGCAGCACCTTGGCCTGCGACGCCGTCTGCACGCCGCCCTGCCCCGCGTCGGCGTCGAGCGCCCCGTCGAACAGCTGCTGGTCGATCTCGGTCGGCTCGGCCCCGATCGTGAGCTCGATCCGGTCCGGCAGCGCCCGCCGCACGTCGTCGGAGCCGCGCGCCCACGCGTCGTTGCGCACCCAGACCACCTTCTTGCCCGGGTCGATGCTCTCGAACTTGTACGGCCCGGACGCGACCGGCTTGTCCCCGTACCGCTCCCCCGTGTCGAGCTTCTGCGGCACCGGCGCCGCAACCCCCATGGCCAGCAGGTACGGGAAGTCCGCGAACGGCTCGGCCAGGTGGAACACGATCGTCCGGTCGTCGGGCGTGGTGACCGACTTGAGCCCGTCGGCCGACGCGTACGGCCCCGGGTAGTGCTGCCCCTGGTCGAGCTGGTCGATGAGGTACGTCGGCCCGCCGGACAGCGTGTCCTGCGCGAACAGCCGCTCGATGCCGTACTTCACGTCCTGCGCCCGGATCGCGCTGCCGTCCTCGAAGCGGAGGCCTTCCTTCAGCCGGAAGCTGTACGTCAACCCGTCCGCCGACACGCCCGGCATCGCCTCGGCCAGGTCAGGCTGGAGCGCCAGCCCGTCGCCCCCGGGCGCCGCCGCCGGCGTGAGCAGCGTCCGCACGTACAACCGCTGCAGGTTGTACACGGCGTTGATGTATGACCGGGTCGGGTCCCAGGAGTCGACGTCGTTGGCACTCGCGAGCTTCAACGTGCCGCCGGCGACGTCGGAGGGGTTGACGACCCCGGTGAGCCCCGCGTTGAACCCCTCGGCGCCGCCGCCCTCCCCGCGCGTGTTGTCCCGCCCGGCGCACCCGCCGAGCACCACGACCAGCCCGAGGAACGCCGCACACAAGGTAGTCTTCACGTCACTGAGCGTAGTTTGCTCGGCACGGCGACGTCGTCAGCCCCGCGAAGTCTTCCGTTTCGTCCGCCCCGCGTTCGCCTCACCGACCTCGCTGACCGCATCAACCCCGGCGCCAGCGCGGAAGGTTCGTCCAGCCTCGCCGACCGGACTGCATCACCTCGGCCGGCCGAGCGCGAAGCCGACGGGATGGACCGCAGGCGAGCGAGCCGGAGCGATCCGGTGAGGCCGGGCGCCAGGGGCTACCTCGCCGGATCGAGGACAAGTTTGCCGATCGAGCGGCGGCCGCGTAGGTCCTCGTGGACGCGGCGGACGTCGCTCATGGCGTGGTCGCCGCCGTGGATGACTCGCAGTTCGCCGGCGATGACGAGCGCGGACAGCTCCGCGTAAGCCTTCTGCAGGACCTCCGGGCGATCGAAGGCGTGCATCAGCCAGAAGCCGCTCACCGTGGCCGAGCGGCGCTGCAGAGCCCGCGGGGAGACCTTCTCCGGCTCGACGCCGCCGGCCATGCCGTAGAAGGCGAGTCGGCCGAACGGCGCCAGCGCGGCCAGGCTCCGGTCCGTCACGCGGCCGCCCGTCATCTCCAGGACCGCGTCCACGCCGGTGCCGTCGTTGGCCGCCAGCAGCGCGGCGGTGAGGTCGTCGGCGGCCGGGTCGACCGCGATGTCGGCGCCCAGCGACATCGCCACGTCTCGCTTCTCCGGGGTGCTCGCCACGGCGATCACCCGGGCGGCGCCGCGCATCCGGGCCAGCTGGACGGCCAGCGAGCCGACGCCGCCGGCCGCCGCGTGGACCACCACGCTGTCGCCGGGCTGGACCCGCGCCGTGTGGTGGACCAGCCACCACGCCGTCAGGCCCTGGGCCAGCAGGGCCACCGCCTCGACGTCGTCCAGCTCGTCGGGGACCGGGAATGCGTGCGCCGCCGGGACCGCCACCCGTTCCGCGTAGCCGCCGCGCTCGGTCATCGCCGCCACCCGCCGGCCGTCGGGCGCACGGCCGGTGACCTCGCCGCCGGGGATCACCGGCAGCGTCGCCGACGTGATGTAGCCGTCCTCGCGCAGCAGGGTGTCGGCGAAGTTGACGCCGCTTCGGGCGACCTCGACGAGCACCTCCGACGGGCCGGGCACCGGGTCGGGCACGTCGCGCACCTGCACGACCTCCGGGCCGCCGAACTGTCTGATCTCCACCGCACGCATGCCTGGTCCCCCGTCATCGGTATCGAGTACCTTCTGGTACTCAGTACCGTAACGCACTCAGTTCAAGAACGCTAGACTGATCGGGTGGTTGGACACGAGGCGTCACTGCGGGAGCGCAAGCAGCAACGGGCGCGCGAGGAGATCATCGCCGCGGCGTATGACCTGTTCGAGGAGCGCGGCTACGCCGACGTGACCGTCACCGACATCGCCGAGCGGGCGCAGGTCGGGCGGACGACCTTCTTCCGGTACTTCGGCGACAAGCAGGAAGTCGTGTTCGCCGGCGAGCAGGACTGGCTCGACGGCCTGGAGCTGCCGGCGGCCACCGGCCCGTCCGGGCCCGGCTTCGGCGAGGCCATCGCGCTGCTCCGGGCGGTTGCCCAGCAGATCTGCGCCGCCGTGACGAGCGATCCCGAGCTGTACGTGCGGCGGGAGCGCCTGCTCGCCAGAAACCCCGAGCTCGAGGACCGCAACGCGCGCAAGCAACGGGCGTTCGCGGAGCGGATGCGGCTCCTGCTCGCCGAGCGCGGCGCCACGTCGGAGACGGCCGTGCTCGCCCCGCGGCTGGCCCTGGCGTGCTACCACACCGGCCGGGAGCTGGCCGGCACCGACCCGGCGGCACTGTGGCCCAACGTCGCCGCCGCCTTCGACACGGTCAAGTGGACGTGACAGCAGCCCCAAGCGCCTGTTTCATTACTGAGGCGGGGCTGCGGCCGGCCCAGATTCCGCCTGGCGGCGTCCCGCGAAAGCCGGGTTACAACACCGGTAGCCAGGCTTCCGCGGGCCACCGCCAGACGAAATCTGGACTCGGCCTCGCTCCCACCCCAGTAATGAAACAGGCGCTAGGAGGGGAGCACCTGCGTCGTCGGGTCGTCGCCCGCGGCCCTCAGATCGACCGTGGGCAGCTCACTGCTGAGCGGCGCGCCCTCGACGGGGGTCTCGTCGTCGGGGACCAGGTGAGGCACCACGCGGTGGACCGTCGACAGGACCGCGGCGATCATCAGGCCGGCCGTGCCGGTGATGCCCAAAGCGCCGCCCGCGTACGCCACGAACAGCCGACGGCGGCTCAGGTCCTCCACCGACCTCGTGATGACGTCGTCGGTCAGCCGCAGGCACAGCACCGCGCCGAGCAGGAGGCCCAACGAGACCAAGGCCAGGAAGAGGGTCGTGTAGGCGCTGGGCGGGCCGTACGAGACGCCGCCGTGGCGGCGCTGGGCCAGCACGATGAACAGGCCGGCGACCGCGGCCCAGGCGCCGACGACGAGCAGCGCCGCCACCGCGTCGCTCGGGCGGTGCCAGCCCGCCGAGAGCGTCGCCACGCCGGCCAGCGACGTGAAGACCGCGCCCAGCAGGGCCGCGGGGCCGCGGGCCTTCGACGGGACCACCAACACCAGCGCGACGGCCACCGAGGCCGCGATCGTCGTGTGGCCGCTCGGCAGGCTGTTGCCGGCCGCCGCGCGCTCCGGGTCGACACCCAGGTCGGGGCGGTAGATGAGGGCCTTGAACAGCTGGGTGGTGGCGTTCGCGCCGCCGATGAGCAGCAGCGCGCCGACCGCCAGGGCGACCCGGCGCCGGGCCAGGGCGATGAAGCCGATCGCGATCGTCGCGGCCGTGAGCGAGACGATCGAGATGCCGTTCAGGGTGTTGTGCACCAGGGACTCGAGGCGCACGCGGCCGATGCTGTTGCCGGTGATGGCCACGAAGTCGAGCTGCTGCCCCTGGACGCTGTCGACAAAGAAGCGCCAGACCGCCAGGAAGCCCGCCGCTTCCACGGCGGCCAGGAACACGAGCCACAATGCCAGCCCGATGGGCCACCCACGCATGGCAGGCAAGATAGCCCAAAGCCGCGAACTATGCTCATCCCGATCAAGGGCCGGAAGGGAGAAAGCACATCCCGATGGGTATAAGCACCGTTGAACGGACGAGGGGCGGTGGGACCATGGTGCTCGTGGGGTACACGGTCGAGGCGACCGACGGGGAGGTCGGGGCGATCGACCGCCGCACGTACGACGGGCGGAAGGTCGTCGTGGCCGCCCGTGACGGCGCGCTCCTCAACGTGGACGTGAGCGCCGTTGAGCGCATCGACCACCGGGACCACCGGGTGTACCTGGGGATCAGCCGGCGCGAGCTGCAGCCTCGCTGACCCGGTTGCGCGCGCATGCTCAGCGGGCCGCCGGCTCGGGCTCGGCGAGCGAGGCGTTGGTCCAGCGCAGCGCGGCCAGCAGGTCCTCGCCGAGGTCGCCCCCGCCGCCGCGCTGGTAGCTGCGCACGTCGCCGAGGACCGCGCCGAGCTCGCCGCGGCCGTGCACGACCGCCTCGGCGACGTCGGGGGTGAGCGGGAGCTGGGCGGTCAGCGCGCCGGCGTCGCCGCCGAGCAGGTCGCCGATCGCGGAGAGCAGGCCGATGGTGAACGCGGTCGCGCCGTCGTGCGACCCGCGCCGCTCGGCCACCGTCTGGCACATGCGGGCCCGCACGACGGCGTCGGTGAGCACGGACTCGTCGCCGCCGGCGAAGTCGGCGACCATCATGAGCGTCGCCCACTGCCGGACCTGAGGGATCCCCAGCAGTACCACCGCCTGGAAGATGGACGAGACGGGCTGCTTCAGGCCGTTGGCGGCGGCGTTCACCCCGCGCAGGATGCGCACGGCGAGGGCCGGGTCGCGCTCGATCGTCGCCACGGCGCGGTCCAGGTCGACGTCCTCGGCGGCGAGCTCGGTCAGCAGCCGCACCCGGGCCAGCCGCGTCGGGTTGAGCGCGTGCGTGGTGACGAGGTGCGGGCGGCTGAGCACGTGGCCCTGGAAGAGCTGGAAGCGCAGGCGCTGGGCGAGCTCGAGCAGCTCGTGGTTCTCGACGCGCTGGGCGACGAGGCGGATGCGCGGGATGCGGCGGCACTGCTCGACGATGCGGGCGATGGTGTGCCGGTCGCCGGCGAGCATGTCGACCTTGGCGTAGTGCACGTGGGGCAGCAGCCGGGAGGTGGCCGGGTCGCCGGTGAAGGCGTCCAGCGCCAGGCGGTGGCCCTGCGCGTTGAGGGCGGCCACGGCGGCGACGAGGTCGTCGTCGACCGGCAGGCCGGGCATGAGCTCCAGGCCGACCCGGCCGGGCGGGAACGGCAGCGGCAGCTCGCCGACGAGGAACTCGCGGGTGAGGTTGACGAAGCAGGGCTTGTCGCCGACCAGCTCCTCGATGCCGAACGCGGTGAACGCCTCGACGATGACCCGGCTGGTGGCGGCGCTGTCGCGGACGGTGGCGTGGTGCACGTCGGGGCCGTCGCGGAACAGCAGCTCGTACGCCGCCACCGCGCCGCGCTCGTCGTAGAGCGCCTGGCGGCCGATGTGCACGGGGCGGGTGCTGTCCACGCCCACTTATCGGCCCCGGGCGCCGGAAATCAAGCGGGCCGCGCGCGCGGCGCGATGATTTGGCCGGTGTACGCCACCGCGTCCAGATAGGCCCGCGCGGTGTCCTCCACCGGCAGCGGCGCGGCGAGCAGCATCGGCAGGTCCGAGGCCTCGTAGGCGGCGACGAGGGACAGCAGCTCGCCCAGCGGGCCGGCGCCGTCGACGAGGGCCTCGCTCACCTCGGCGCTGAGCGACAGGCGCAGGGCCAGCTCGGCGGCGCCCTGGCCGAGCAGCTCGGCGACGGCGGAGACGAGCCCGACGGTGAATGCGGCCTCCGGCGGCAGGTCCATCCGCCCGGCGATGTTCTGGCACATCCGGGCCCGGGTGATGGCCGCGGACAGCTGGTGGGTGCCGGGGTCGTCGAGGTCGCTGACGAGCATCAGGGTGGCCCAGTCGCGCAGCCGGTCCACGCCGAGCAGCAGGACCGCCTCGTGTACCGAGGACACCTTCACCGGCAGGCCGAGCGAGTCGGCGTTGGCGGCCGCCATGAGGCGCAGGCTCAGCGCCGGGTCGCTGGTGACGAGGCCGACCACGCGGCCGAGCGGGATGCTGGGGCCGACGAGCAGGCTCAGCAGTTCGACGCGGGCCAGCCGGGACGGCGACAGCGCGGCGGCGCTGACGACCTGGGGCCGGCCGAGCACGTACCCCTGGAAGTAGTCGAACCCGAGGCCCCGCGCGAGGTCGAGCTGCTCGGGGGTCTCGAGGCGCTCGGCGACCATCTTCACGCCGGGGTACTTCCGGCAGCGCTCGACCGTGTCGACGAGATCCGCCGGCGCGGTCTCCAGGATGTCGATCTTCACGTAGGTGGCCAGCTCGAGCAGCGGCTCGTGGCCGAGGCCGAAGACGTAGTCGTCCAGCGCGATGCGGTACCCCTGGCGGACCAGCGCCGCGACGGCGTCCACGACCACGTCGTCGATCTCGACGGTCTCGAGGATCTCGAGGACCACCTGCTCGGCGTCGAACGGCAGCGGCAGGTCGCCGACGAGGAACTCCCGGGTCAGGTTCACGAAGCACAGCGCCCGCCCGCACAGCGGCTCGATGCCGATCTCGGTGAAGGCGGTGATCAGCACCCGGCTCGTGGCGTAGGCGCCGCGTTCGTCCGCGTCCACCGCGGCCGCGTCGCCGCGGAAGAGCAACTCGTAGCCGTGGACGTCGCCGTGCCGCGAGAAGATCGGCTGGCGGCCGACATGCACTGCGCCGGAAGGGGGGAACATACCGCACACATCGTCGCCGCCGGTCGGGATCTGCGGATTATCGCCGGATTCGTTGTCAGGCCGCCCCGGCAAGGGCGTGCACCTTCCAGCCGAGGTCGGGGAAGCCGGACGCGACGGCCACGTGGGCGCTCGCGGTGTTCGCCGGGTCGTGCAGATATATCGGTACCGCACCGGCGCCGGCGATCCGCCGCGCCGCCCGGGCGACGAGCCGCCGGGCCAGCCCCCGGCCGCGGGCGGCCTCGGTGGTGCCGACGGAGATCTCGATCCCGGTCGGGTCGTGCGGCTTGAGCCCGACGCCGGCCAGGTACTCCCCCGTGCCCGGCGCGCGCGCCACGAGCACCTCCCCCGGGAACGGCCGCAGCCACTCCGGCAGGCCGGGCCCGTCCGACGGCTCCCAGGCGCCCTCGTCCGGCAGGTCGGCCGGCGCGTCACTCCAGCGGAACACGCCGGTGAAGAAGTGCTGCTCGGGCCGGCCGACCAGCGCCGGCAGGCGCTCGGCGAGGACCGCCTCGAGGTCGCCCGGCGCGGTCCGGGCCACCAGCGCGGCGACCGCGTCGCGGGCGGCCGGCGGCACGGACAGCACCCCGTTGCCCGCCCCGTCGGTCACGCCGAGCGCGCGCTGCTCGCCGCCGTCCCATCGCGGCTTGTCCCGCAGCGGGCTGCCGACGACGGCGAGCCCACCGGGCGACGGCCAGCTACCGAGCCATACGCGCAGGAACCGATCGAGCATCCGAGTATGTTAAGGCCTGCCGCACAACCGGGTCCGGTCGACGAGACGGTCCGGGGCATCCGCCGGAAAGCGGCCTCAGGCCTGCGCGCGGTACTGCGCGTCGAGCGCGTCGGCGACGCGCTTGGTCCAGTCGGCCGGGCCGTCGACGGTCCAGTTCTCCCCCAGGGCCATGAACAGCGGGTCGCGGCTGCCGGCCAGCGCCGACCACTGCGCCTCGACCTCGCTGTGGATGGCGTACACGCCGACGCCGACCCGAGCCCCGCCGGCCACGCAGCGGGCCTGTCCGGTGCCGTCGTGCAGGTCGCCGACGGCCTCGAAACTGTTGCAGGCGAAGCCGCGCCGGTCGAGGTACTCCACCAGCGCCTGCGGCGAGGCGAACCGCTGCGGCGGCCCCTCGGAGGCGGCCGCCGGCTCGCGACCGATCCGCCCGACGAGGACGGCGAGCACGCCACCGGCGATCAGCACGCCCGCGACCAGCCCCGCGATGAGCGCCGTCGGCGGCCGGTGGGCCGGCTCGGTCCGCACGGGCGGCGGCAGCGGCACGGTGGGCTGCCCGTCGAGGTCCGGCAGTGGCACGGTCGCTTCCGCGTCGGGCTCGAGCTGAGCCTGGTGGTCGAGAGGCTCTTCGGGCTCTTCGGTCACGCGAAAAAGCTACAACGGCCCGTTCGCAGACTGCGCACCTCCGAACGGCCAGAGTTGGTCAGGAACTTATGGGCATCCGCACACCCAGACGTTGCGACGAGGCATAAATCGCCGCAACGGCCGCGACCGCGGCGAGCCCCTCGGCCGGTTGGATGTCCATTCCGGCGCCCTCACGGACCGTTCGGGCCAGGGCGCGGTACTGCCGGGCGAAGGATTCCGTGTACTCGCGGTCGGCGTCGAAGTCGACGACCCGGCGCCCGGCGACCGTCAGGCCGGCCGGGTCGAGGTGCAGCGCGCCGCGCTCGCACTCGACGGTCGTGTCGTACTGAAAATCCTCCGCGGAGTACCACCGGAAATGGCACGTGAAGGGTGCGTCGAAGAACAGTTCGCCCTCGGCGGACGTCTCGATGCGCCAGCCCGGCGGGGTTTCGGTCGTGGCGGCGACCGCGACCGGGGCGGCGCCGAGCAGGATCGCGGCGCGGTCGATGGTGTGGATGCCGACCAGCATCGCAACGCCGCCGCCGGCCAGGCCGGGGTCGAAGAACCAGGCCGGCCGTCCGGGTCCGTAGTGGTTGCTGCGGATTTCGCGGTACGCCCGGATCTCCCCCAGCTCGCCGGAGCGCAGCAGGTCGCGGGCGGCCCGCACGTGCGCGAACTGCCGCTGCTGCTGGCCGACCCACAGGACGGTCCCGGCCGCCTCGGCGGCGGCGATCATCCGGGCGCAGGCGGCGGTCGTGGTGGCCATCGGCTTCTCGACCAGCACGTGCTTGCCGGCCGCCAGGGCGCGCACGGCGAGGTCCTCGTGCAGGGCGTGCGGCACGGTGAGCACGACCACCTCGACGCCGGGGTGGGCCAGCAGCGCGTCGAAGTCGGGCACGGTGGACCGCTCGGGGCGAAGGTCGTAGGTGGCCGCGATGCGCACCTCGGGTACCGAATCCGCGGCCTGCACGTGCCGGGCGGCGACCTCGCCCGCGCCGACCAGGCCGAGCCCCAGCGGCCTCATGCGCCGTCCAGCGACACCGAGATCTCCTCGCCGAGCGTCGCGCCGCCCTGCAGTTCGAGGTCGTCGCCGCTCCAGAACTTGCCCGGGTCGTACCAGTTGGCGCGCCTGCCCCGCGCGAGCAGCCCCATCTCCTCGTAGGTGACGGCGACGACCTCGGCGCAGTACGCCGTCTCCAGGTTGCCGGAGGTCTGCTCCCGCAGGTGGGGCAGGCGGCCCCGGAACCAGCGGCCGGCGAGGCGGGCGGTCGAGGGGAAGGGGGTGCCGTCGAGGCGGGCGATGGTGCGCAGGACGGCGTCCTCCATGGCCGGGCCGGCCTCGGGGAACAGCTGGCGCAGCCACGCCCGCTGGCCGTAGCGGCGGCCCCAGACGAGCACGGCGTCGCGCAGGTCGTGCAGCTGCACGCCGCGCTGGTGGTTGCCGGTCCACATGTCCCGCAGCGAGCGGCCCAGCTCGGCGTGCCACATCAGCGGCGGCATGTCGTCGAGGACGACGGCCATGCCGACGTGGTTGACGGGGCTGTTCGTCAGGGTCTGGATGGCGCGGTCGGCGGTCGAGCGGCCGCGGAACACCCAGAGGTCACCCGTGCGTGTCATCCGCACGGCCTCATCGAGATCGACCATCACCGGTACTACCCTAGGGCCTCATGCGTATCAAGTGGTGGAAGGTGGCGGGGCTGGCCGGTGTCGTCGGCGTGGCGGCCACGGGCGTGCTGGTCGCGCGGGCCGAGCGGCGCCGCCGGGCGTACACGCCGGAAGAAATTCGCTCGCGTCTGCGCGAGCGGCACGCTGTGGCGCAGGACCCGACGGCTTCCCGATCCGCCGGTGACGGCCCGCCGACGAGTCGCGGGTCACGTACCGGTGACGGCTGAGGCCACATAGGGTAGGTGTTGTGCAGCCACTGACTTCCCAGGCCGACCCCGTGCGGGTCCTGCTCCTCGAGAACATCCACCCGGTCGCGGTCGAGCGGCTGCGCTCCGAGGGGTATGAGGTAGAGACCGTCGGGCGCGCGCTGGACGAGGACGAGCTGATCGCGCGGCTCGACGGCGTCCACCTGCTGGGCATCCGGTCCAAATCGCAGGTCACCGCCCGGGTGCTGAGCGAGGCGACGCAGCTGCGCGCGGTCGGCGCGTTCTGCATCGGCACCGACCAGATCGACCTGCGCACCGCCGCGGAGTCCGGCATCGCCGTGTTCAACGCGCCGTTCTCCAACACCCGCAGCGTCGTCGAGCTCGCGATCGCCGAGATCATCGCGCTCACCCGGCGGCTGACGGAGAAGAACGCCGACATGCACAACGGCGTCTGGAACAAGGACGCGGAGGGCTCGCACGAGATCCGCGGCCGGTCCATCGGCATCGTCGGCTACGGCAACATCGGCACCCAGCTGTCGGTGCTCGCCGAGAACCTCGGCCTGCGGGTGTACTTCTACGACACCTCCGAGAAGCTCGCGCTGGGCAACGCCGTGCGCTGCAACTCCCTCGACGAGCTGCTCGAGGTCGCCGACATCGTCACCCTGCACGTCGACGGCCGCCCCGGCAACAGCGGCTTCTTCGGCGAGGAGCAGTTCGCGCGGATGCGCCCGCGCAGCATCTTCCTCAACCTCAGCCGCGGCTTCGTCATCGACCACGACGCGCTGCGCCGGCACCTCGACAACGGCCACCTCGCCGGCGCCGCCGTCGACGTGTTCCCGAAGGAGCCGAAGGCGAAGGGCGACGAGTTCGTCTCGGCCCTGCGCGGCCTGCCCAACGTCATCCTCACCCCGCACATCGGCGGCTCGACCGAGGAGGCGCAGTCCGACATCGGCTCCTTCGTCGCCGAGAAGCTGCACAAGTACATCGCCGAGGGCTCCACGACGCTGAGCGTCAACCTGCCCTCGCTCAACCTCGTGCAGGCCCCCGACACGCACCGCATCGCGCTGCTGCACCACAACGTCCCGGGCGTGCTCGCCGACGTCAACAGCATCATGGCCGGCCACAAGGTCAACGTGGAGGGCCAGATCCTGGCCACCCGCGGCGAGTACGGCTACCTGCTGACCGACATCGCGATCAACTACCCGCAGGAGATCCTGACCCAGCTCGCCAACATGGCCACCACCGTCCAGGTCCGCGTCCTGTCCTGACCCGCGGGCCGTGCGGGAGGGGTTCCTGGCCAACCTGGCCGGGTCGGCGCTCGACCTGCTCTGGCTGCTGATCGGCGTGTTCGGGCTCGACGCGGTGCTGACCGGCCTGGTCCGCGGCGAGCCCGACTGGGCCATGGCGATCCTCGGCCCGCTGTGCGCGGGCCTGGTGGCGCTGGTGGTGAGCCGGGCCGCGCGCGGCCGGTACGAGATCACGATCCACCGGTTCGGCCGCGTCGAACTGACGATCAACACCGCGTCGGTGCCGTACTTCGTCACCGACGCCCTCTGGCTCGCCGCGGCGGTCCAGCTGACGATCTGGCACGGCTACCCGGCCGCGGCGCTCATCGCCGCGGCCGAGGCCGCCCTGATCGCCCTGCGGATCACCAGCCGTTGCCGATCCTGACCGGCGCGACCGTGCTGTAGCCGCGGACCGACTGGCCCGGGTACAGCATCAGGTCGCCGGCGGCCGTGCGGGCGATGAGGTCCTGGTTGCCGTCGCGGTCCCAGTCGGTGACACCGGCGAACGTGAAGCCGCCCCAGCCGCTGCCGATCTTCACCCGGTCCTGGGAGCTGTAGCGGCGCTGCGACTCCCCCGGGTACAGCCACAGGTCCTGCGTCGCGTCATTGCGGGCGACGACGTCCTGGTGGCCGTCGCGGTCCCAGTCGCCGATGCCGGCCACCGTGAACCCTTCCCAGCCGTTGCCGATCCTCGCCGGCGCGACCCCCGCTGTAGCCGCGGACCGACCGGCCCGGATACAGCATCAGGTCGCCCGTGCCGTTGTTGCGGGCCACGATGTCCTGGTGGCCGTCGCGGTCCCAGTCCGCGAGGCCGGCGAACGTGTAAGCCTCGGTGGCGGCCGCGGCCGGGGTCGCCGGCGCCACCAGCGTGGCGAGAGCGACGGCCGCGACGCCCAGCGTCTTGATCCTCATGGCACTGAGCGTAGTTGCACAACTACTGAAAGCAAGCTTGTCAGTCGCGGACACGCCCGCTCGTCGGGTCGTACAGCGGGCGGAGCGACGCGCGGGCCGGATACGTCGCGCCGGCGATCTCCACCGTCAGCTCGCCGGCGTCGAGCCACGCCTGGTCCAGCGGCTGGGCGCCGGCGTCGAGCATCGCCAGGCCGACCGCGCCGCCGAGCGTGTGGCCGTAGGAGGCGGCCCGCACATAGCCGACGTCCCGGCCGTCGCGGCGGACCACCTCGCCGTGGAACATGAGCGCCTTGGGGTCCGTGACGAGCACCTGGACCAGGCGGCGGGTCAGCGGGCCGCGGGCGCGGCGGGCCAGGACGGCGTCGCGGCCGATGAAGTGCTCCTTGTCCAGGGCCACGGCGAAGCCCAGGCCGGCCTCGAGGACGTCGTCGGTGTTGTCGATGTCGTGGCCGTAGTCGCGGTACCCCTTCTCCATGCGCAGGCTGGCGACGGCCTTGAGCCCGGCGTGGCGCAGCCCGCGCCCGGCCCCGGCGGCGACCAGGCGGTCGTAGACGTGCACGGCTTGGTCGGCCGGTACGTAGAGCTCGTAGCCCAGCTCCCCGACGTACGTGATGCGCAGGCACAGCACCCGCGCGTAGCCGACCTCGATCTCGGCGGCGCCGCGGAACGGCAGGCCGATCTCGGCCTCCGCGGCGGCGGCGAGGATCTCCCGGGAGCGCGGGCCCTGCAGGTTGATCTGCGCCCAGCCCGAGGTCACGTCGGTGACGAACGCGTGCCGGTCGCCGAGGTGCCGGCGCAGGCGGGTCAGGGCGTGGCGGTGGGCGGTGTCGGAGGCGACGACCCAGAACCGGTCCTCGTCGAGCTGGGTGACGGTGAGGTCGGCCTCGATCGTGCCGCCCTCGTTGAGCCACTGCGTGTAGGTGACCCGGCCCGGGTTGGCCACGCGGTTCGCGGACAGCTCCTCGAGGGCGGCGGCGGCGTCGCGGCCCTGGACGAGGAACTTGGCCATGAACGACATGTCCATGAGGATCGCGTCCTCGCGCGCCGCGCGATGCTCCTGCGCCCACTGCCCGAACCATTCCGGTTTCTGCCAGGAAGGCGCTGTCTGTCCGGAGAAGTCGTAGAAGTCGGGCATTTCCCAGCCGGACACGTCGCGGCGGTACGGCCGCAGCGGCTCCAGGCGGTCGTGCAGCGGCGAGCGCCGCGCGTCGCGCGCCGAGGTGAAGGCCTTGTTGGGGAAGTGTGTCGCATATACCTGTCCGAGAGCCTCAACGGTGCGGCTCGCGCGATATGCCCGATTGCGCTGGTACGGCTGGAGCCGGTCGATGTGCATCCCGGTCACGTCCACGTCGGGCCGGCCCTCGGCGATCCAGGCGGCCAGGGCCCGGCCGATCCCGCCGCCGGTCAGGATGCCGATCGAGTTCATCCCGGCGGCCACGAAGTAGTTGCGCAGCTCGGGCGACTCGCCGAAGATCGGCGCCAGGTCCGGGGTGAAGCTCTCCGGGCCGCAGAAGAAGGTGCGCACGCCGGCGGTGGCGGTCACCGGGATGCGGGCCATCGCCTTCTCCAGGTAGGGCGCCATGCGGTCCCAGTCCGGCGGGAGGGTGCCGAAGGAGAAGCCGTCGGGCACCCGCTCGACGCTCCACGGCGCGGCGGCGCCCTCGAACAGCCCGACCATGAGGCCGCCGGTCTCCTCGCGGAAGTACCCGTAGGCGCCGGGGTCCTCCAGCACCGGCAGGTCGGCGCTCACCCCGTCGATCGGCTCGGTGATGAGGTAGTAGTGCTCGGCGGCCTGCAGCGGGATGCTCACGCCGGCCTCCTCGCCGAGCTGGCGGGCCCACATGCCGGCGCAGTTCACGACGATCTCGGCCTCGATGTCGCCGTACGGCGTCCGGACGCCCGTGACGGTGTCCCCGCGGCGCAGCGTGCCGGTCACCGGCACGCCCTCCAGGACGCGCACGCCGCGCTGCCGGGCGCCCTTGGCCAGCGACATGGTCACGTCGACGGGGTTGGCCCGGCCGTCCTCGGGTACATAGAAGCCGGCCAGCACGTCGTCCGTGCGGGCCAAGGGGAACAGCTCGCGAACCTCGGCCGGGGAGATCTCGTGCACGTCGACACCCATGTGCCGGTTGAACGCGGCCACCCGCCGGTACTCCTCGAGCCGCCCCTCGTCGGCGGCGAGCTCGATGAACCCGCACCGGCGCAGGCCGGTCGCGAGACCGGTCTCGGCCTCCAGGCCGGCGTAGAGGTCGCGCGTGTACTGCCGCAGCCGGGTGGACGTCTCCGACAGGGAACCGAAGGTCACCATCAGCCCGGCCGCGTGCCACGTGGTCCCGGCCGTGAGCCGGTCCCGCTCCAGCAGCAGTACATCGGCCACGCCCATCTTCGCCAGGTGGTACGCGACCGACGTGCCGATGACGCCGCCGCCCACGACCACCACGCGGGCCCGTTCGGGGAGGTTCATGCCGTGCACTGTAACCGCGGTCACCGCCGCGTTCCTCCGATCGGCCGGCGCAAGCCCGTGACCTGCGGCGATGCGATTCGGCACACAACATCCGCGCGGAGAATCCCAAAAAGGCGCACACGGCCGACCCGGCGAGGTAGCCTCGTTGGCGCTGCCGCTGTTGATATGTCCACAGTGGACCGAATCGGGCCCGTTTCTGCGTGAACGGGCGTGATCCGGAACACATTGGATTCATTCATGTCGGTCGGGAACACATCCGAGGCCGGCGGCGTTCGTTACACAACCAAGTCACCAAGAGAGGGTGAACGCCATGGCCATCAGCACCGACTACGACGCGCCACGCCACCCGGTCGGCGGCGACCTCGCAGAGGACAGTCTCGAGGAGCTCACCGCGCGCCGGGCCAATGGCCAGTCCGCATCAGTCGACGTCGACGAGACCGAGGCCGGCTTCGAGCTGCCCGGCGCCGAGCTGCCCGACGAGGAACTCACGGTTCCCGTCGTGCCGATGCGCGGCGACGAGTTCCGCTGCTCGAGCTGCTTCCTCGTGCACCACCGCAGCCAGCTGTCGCGGGAGAAGAACGGGGCGCCGATCTGCACTGAATGCGACTAGGGCGTGTCTCGTGGATCATCGGTGTCGGATGCGGTAAATAGACGGCTGTGTCTCGACGGCATGAGCTGACTGATGAGGAATGGGCGTTGCTGCAGCCGCTGCTGCCGCCTGATCCACCGCGTGGTGGTCGCTGGCGGGACCACCGCACGGTGGTCTCGGCGATCCTGTTCCGGGAACGCACTGGGATCACCTGGCGGGACCTCCCCGAGCGGTTCGGCCCGTGGAAGACGGTCTACCAGCGAAAACGTCGCTGGGCTATCGACGGCACCTGGATGCGGATCTGCGACACGCTGCGCATCGACTGCGACGCCGAGGAAGGCGAGGACTGGACCGTGTCCGTGGACAGTTCCTCGATCCGGGCGCACCCGCACGCCGCCGGCGCCCGCCATGCCCCAGCCGTCGACCATCCGAAAAAGGGGAAGCAGCAAAGGACGAATCGGGCGGCCGGGAGTGCCTCGGACGGTCCCGGGGCGGGCTGACGACGAAGCTGCACCTCGCCGCGGACCGGCGCTGCCGGCCGATCTCCCGGCACACCACGCCGGGGCAACGCGCCGACTGCACCGGCTTCGCGCAGGTGATGACCGGTATCCGAGTGCAGCGCCGGCGCGGGCGTCCCCGGACCCGGCCCGGGCACGTCCTGGCCGACAAGGCATATTCGTCCAAGGCGATCCGGACGCACCTGCGCCGACGGGGCATCACCGCGACCATCCCGGTCAAGGCCGACCAGGCGGCCAACCGCCGCAAGAAAGGCTCCCACGGCGGCCGGCCACCCAACTTCGATCGCGAACGCTACAAACAGCGCAACACCGTCGAACGCTGCATCAACAAACTCAAGCAGTTCCGCGCCGTGGCGACCAGGTACGACAAACGCGACTACATGTTCCGGGCCACCGTCGACATCGCCACGATGAAGATCTGGCTACGCGACCTCACCAAAGATCCACGAGACACGACCTAACCGCGGATCCTGACCCGGCTCAGGTCCTCCGCCACCACAACCTCGCCGTCGTACACCGCTTCCGCCTCCCGCCGGAAGCGCGACGGGTCGTCGTAGCGCTGCGAGAAGTGGGTGAGCACGAGCGTGCGCACTCCTGCTTCCGCGGCCACCCGCGCCGCCTGCCCGGCGGTCAGGTGTCCATGCTCGACGGCCAGCCCTTCGTCCTCGGCGAGGTAGGTGGACTCGATCACGAGCACGTCGGCTCCCTCGGCCAGCCGCCCGACGCCGTCGCAGAGCCGCGTGTCCATCACGAAGGCGAACCGCTGCCCACGCCGCGGCTCGCTCACCTCCTCCAGCCGCACCCCGCGTAGCTCCCCCTCGCGCTGCAGCACCGACACGTCGGGCCCGGCGATGCCGCGTTCCCGCAGCCGCTGCGGGAGCATGCGCCGCCCGTCGCGCTCGACCAGCCGGTAGCCGTAGGCCTCGATGCCGTGATCGAGCCGGTGCGCCTCGATGCGGAACGTCGCCGTCTGCGCGACCACGCCGTCGCCGGCGACCGGGCGCGGGGTGATCGTCGCGCAGTCGTGGAACGGCGCGGCCGAGCGCAGCCGGTCGAAGTACTCCCGGCCGCTCGCCGGGAAGTACACCTGGACGTCCCGCGGGGACCGGTCCAGCGAGATGCGCTGGATCACGCCCGGCAGCCCGAGACAGTGGTCGCCGTGGAAGTGGGTGATGCAGATGCGGCTGATGTCGCTCGCCGCCACCCCGGCGTGGACCATCTGCCGCTGCGTGCCGTCGCCCGGGTCGAAGAGGATGCCCTCGCCGTCCCACGACAGGAAGTACCCGTTGTGGTTGCGCGACCGGGTCGGCACCTGGCTGGAGGTGCCCAGCACGACGAGCTCACGAGGCGACATCCGCGCACTGTACTCAGCCGGCTGTTGAGTAGCCGCACGGATTCCCGATCCGCCCGGCTACGGCAGGATCGGCCCATGCGAATCCGACTCGCCGCGGCCCTGGCGCTCACCCTGGCCCTCGCCGCGGGATGCGCGCGCCCGGCCGAGGCGCCCGCCGCCCCCGACCCGCTGGGCCCGTCGCCGACGCCGCGGACGGTCCCGCCGGGCGACGGCGCGCCGCACAACGCCGAGAACAACGCGTGGAAGGTGCGGACCGAGCTCACCGACGCCGAGAAGGCCGAGGCCCAGGCGGCCGCGGACAAGATCAAGCCGGCCCTGGAGGCGGTGCGGGCCGGCAACGACTTCGGCTACACCGCCACCCGGTCGGCCCTGCTCGCCCTGGGCTACGCCGCCGACCGGATCCAGGTCCAGAGCATGCGCGACCCCACGGTCGCCGGCGCCGTCTACGCCGTGCGCATCGGCACCCGCGCGTGCGTGATCGGCGACGTGCGCCCGGAGCGGGTGACCGCCGAGGTCCGGGGCTCCGCCGCCGAGTTCGGCTGCCTGGAGCCCTACACCCACTAACCTCGCTTCGGCGGGGCGACCCGGCTCAGCCAGGCCGCCGCCTCGGCCGGCGGGAGCTGCTCAACCGGTGCTGAACCCGCACGTGCGCTACTTCGACGGATCCCGCCGCGGCTACCTGCGCTGCGAGGTCGGCAAGGACCTGTGGCGCACCGACGCGCGCACCGTCGACACCGTCGCCACGCGCACGGCGGCGGTGTCGACGAGCGCGTCCTACGTCGTGGAGGCCGGGACCAGCACGCTCAGCACAGGTTGAGCATGGACTGCAGCGCGGACTTCTCCGCCGACTGCAGCTTCAGGCCCCAGGTGTACTTCACGTTGATCCACATCCTGGCGTAGGTGCACCGGTAAGAGGTCAAGGGCGGCTGCCACGTGGTGGGGTCCTGGTCGCCCTTGGCCTGGTTCACGTTGTCGGTGACGGCGATGAGCTGCGGGTGGCTCAGGTCGTTGGCGAAGCTCTGGCGCTTCGCCGTCGTCCAGCCGCTCGCCCCGGAGCGCCACGCCTCGGCCAGCGGCACCACGTGGTCGATGTCCACGTCGGAGGCGGCGGTCCAGGTCGCGCCGTCGTACGGGCTGTACCAGCGCCCAGAGGTGGCCGAGCAGGAGCTGTTGGTGACGACCGACGTGCCGTCGCGCTTGAGGACGGTCTCGCGGGTGTCGCACGAGCCGCTGATGGTGATCCAGTGTGGGAACAGGTCGCGCGAGTACCCGCTCATCGACCCCTCGGCGGCGACGGTGAGCGCGTTGAGCTGCGTCTGCGCGGTGGCCTTCGAAGGAATCCCCGGCGGCGTGGCGCCGGCCGGCCCGGGCGTGGCGACGAGCAGCGCGGCGGCACCTACCGCCGCCGCAACGACGATCTTTTTCATCGACATGCGTGCATCATTCCAGCCCGTCGTCGTTCGGTCGTGAACGAACGAAGAGTCTTCAGTGACAGAACGGCAACGCCGTCCTGGACCGACGCCGACGACGCCCCTGCCCTACGCCGGACGCACCTTGGCACCGCGCGGGCGACGGGTAGCGTGCGGCGGATGTTGACCTTGCGGAAATGGCGAGAGCTGAACGACCGCGAGGCGCGGCGGGTCGCCGCGGGCGTGGCGCGAGCTGGAGCCTGGCTCAGTCAGGGGGCGGCCGTGGGGCGGTTCGACGGCGGCGGGGGCGGGCCGCAGATGAACTGCGGCTCGGGGTCGTAGCGCCACACGAAGCGCTCGCGGCGAAGCTCCTTGCCGTCGTGGCGGAAGACGCGGTACGCCTCCTGCGTGAAGCCCGGGGCGCCGTTCGTCGGGTTGCAGTCGGACTCGGTGAGGTACACCGGACGCGGCTGGACGACCTTCATGCGCGGCCCGTACTCGGTGGAGACCTCGTAGCGGCGCGTGCCGTAGAGCGTGACCGTCACCGAGTCGGCCGCCGTCGCCGTGTCGATCAGGATGCCGCTCGGGCCGTCGTTGCGGAAGCGCAGGTCCAGGGCGCCGTAGACGACCGTCGCCTCGATCACCGCGGGGTAGCGGTCGAAGTAGTAGCTGTGCGGGTGGTGCTCGACGTCCTGCAGGCCGGCCAGGTAGGCGGCGTTGAACAGCGTCGTGGCGACCTGGGAGACGCCGCCGCCGGGGGTGTTCTTGATCTTGCCGTCCTCGATGCCGGGCGCGTCGACGTAGCCGCGGGCGTGGGTGCGGTCGCCGGCGCGCTGGTTGAGGCTGAACGTCTCGCCGGGGCGGACCAGGGCGCCGCGCAGCGCCTCGGCCATCGTGCGGATGTTCACCACCCGCGGCTGGTCGGGGTCGAAGTGGGTCGTGAACGTGCCGACCGGCTCGGTGACGCCGAGCTTGGCCAGGGACTGGGCGGTGACGGCGGCCGGGGCGGAGATCAGCGGGGCCTGGACGCGGCGCGGGGTGGCGGTCGAGCGCAGCGCGGCCAGCAGCGCCGGGGCGCTCAGGTCGACCCGCCGGCCGTCGGTCTGCGGGCGGATGACCGGCCGGCCCGCCTCGATCTCGATGCGGGCGTCGGTCGCCGGGATCTCCACCCGGGCCAGGGCGGCGGGCACGGCGCGGCGCAGGGCGCCGGCGTCCAGCGACGGGGTGATCGCGCCGTCCGGGCCGGACTCCAGGCGCAGGGCGGCGGCGATGCCGGCGGCCGGGACGGTGACGTCGCCGCGCGGGGTGGCCAGGACCAGCGGGGCGGCGACGGCGGGCGCGGCCAGCTCGCGGACCAGGCGGTCGACGTCGGCGCGGGTGCTGCGCGGCACCAGGTCGACGACCGGGAACTCGAGCACCGGCCGGCGCAGCCAGCCGGCGGCGGCGACCGCGCCGATCGCGCGGCGGTCCAGGCCGCGGCCGGCCTCGGGGTACACCGGGACCGGCCGCAGCCCGTCGAAGCGCACGGCCGGCATGACCGGCGCGTCGCCCTGCGGGCCGAGGTGGTCCATGAGCACCGCGTACAGGCGGGCGGCGTCGACGGTCACCACCGGCTCGACGTCGGCCGCCGCGAACGGCGCCGGGGACGCCGCCTCGGCCCGCGCGATCGTGGCGTCGACGTCGACGGCCAGGCCCACGGACGCGGGCTCGACGACGGCGGGCTCGCTGCCGACCTTGACCGCGACCGGCTGGCGCACCCGGGCGGCCAGGCCGGCGGCGAGGGCGCGGCGCGCGTCGTCGCGGGAACGGCCGCCGACGTCGATGCCCAGCACGTGTACCCCGCGGTCGACGTCGTGCGCGTAGGTGCGCACCACCGTCGTGCCGGACACCACGGTCAGCAGCGTGACGGCGATCACCAGCCGGCGGCGGCGCTGGACGCGGCGGCGGCGCGCCATCGGCGGGACGACGAAGCGGTTCCGCAGCTCGGTAGCCATGGCATTACCGTGCCCGATTTGTAACTTTCATACCAAAAGTCGACCTCGATGTCCCCGAAAGTGTCACCGTGGATGCCCTCGGTGAGCCCGTCCGGGCAGCGTTGTGCCGTCTGTGGCCTCCGGCAACGACACTGACGAAGCTCGCTGGCAGGATGTGAGGGTGCGTCAGTTCCGGACCCTGGCAATGCGCGTGCGCTCCCCCGAGGCGAGCGCGGCGCTGACGCACGCCGCCCAGCGCATGGGCCTGCCGGTCGAGCAGCTGCCGGGCGACCCGGCGGAGGTCAAGGGGCTGCACTCGGCGGACGGGGTGGCCTGGCGCGCGGCCGGCGGCTACCTCACCACGCTCATCGCCGGCGGCGCCGACGTGTGCCTGTTTGGGGCGTCACCGGCGTGGTTCGCCGCCCTGCCGCGGGACGTCACCGGGCGCGACATCCGGCTCGTGAGCGTCGGCGAGGCGCCGGACATCGTCGGGCCGCGGCCCGCGGTGGCCAAGCTCGCCGACGAGAAGCACCCGGCGTTCTCCGCGGCGTGGGTGCGCAACGCCGACGACCTGCGCAACCGGCTGCGCACCGCCCGGCTGCCGGCCGACAGCACGCTGATCATCATGGACCACTGGCTGGACCTCGCCTCGGAGTACCGCGTCTTCACCATCGGCCGGCAGCCGGTGGCCTGGTCGCCGTACCTGGTCGAGGGCGAGGAGTGGAGCCCGTCGCTGCGCACGCACCGGGCGTCGTGGCACGACGAGGCGGCGGCGTTCGTCGCGCTCGTGCTGGCCGACCTGCCGGCGCAGGACGTGCCGCCGACCGCGGTCATCGACGTCGGGCGCACCGACGCCGGGCAGTTCGCGTTCCTCGAGGTCAACAACGTCTGGAGCTCCGGGTTGTACAGCTGCGACCCCGACGGCGTCCTGAAGGCGGTGCTGGCCGCGAACGACCCCGACTGCCACCCCCGCTGGCGCTGGCAGCCGGCCCCGGCGCTCGGTGCCTGAGCTACGTGCCTGACATCAAGGCCCGGCTCCGCGTCGGCTTCCACTGGCGCGGCGGGCCCGACGTCGTCTTCGCCGACATCACGGAGTGGTGGCGCGACCCCGTCGTCCTGCGGGACCTGCCCGCGGCCGTCGCCGGCCTCATCGACGCCACGCCGACCGTCGTCATCGGGCCGGCCTCGCGCGGGACGCTGCTCGGCGCACTCGTCGCCGCCCACCTCGGCGTCGGGCTCGTCGAGGCGCGCAAGAACGACCGGGTCGCGCTGCACTCGGCGTTCTACGCCACCCGGCGGCTGCCCGGGACGTACCACGAGGGCGGCGCCGTCCTGAGCTTCCGCCGCGCGCTGATCCGCCCGGCCGACCGGGTGCTGTGCGTCGACGACTGGGTCGAGACCGGCGCCCAGGCCCTGGCCGTCCGGGAGATGGTCGAGGAGGCCGGCGCCGAGTGGCTCGGGCTGGCCTGCGTCGTCGACGACCTGGGTGAGCGCGACGAGACGCGGCGGCGCCTCGGCACCCGCTCGCTGCTCACCGCCGCCGACCTCATGCGCGACTGAAGCGGGTAATCACGTCCTTGACTGACCTGGGCCCGGCTCGTATCGTCGGCTCAGATTAAGCGCTTAACACGATGTGCCCGCGGAAAGTTTCACGCCCGGCGTCCGGGCTGATCAGCGTGGGTGGTCCGGCTCCATTGACGCATGCACGTTGCTGACTACCCTCCCCCGCCAAAGGAGGCCATCGATGTACAAAAGACTGCTCGCGAGCGCGGCCGCCGCCCTCGCGATCCTCACCTTCGCCGGGAATGCCGAGGCCGCGGAGCGCGGCACCGGTTTCGTCACGCGGCAGGGATCCGACCTGCGGCTGGACGGCAAGACGTTCCGGTTCGCCGGCTCCAACAACTACTACCTGCACTACAACTCGCGCGCGATGGTCGACGACGTGCTCGGCGACGCCGCGGCGGCCGGCTTCAACGTGCTGCGCACCTGGGGCTTCATGGAGTCCGGGCAGAACGGCGTGTCGTTCCTGTCCTTCGACGGCACGAAGCCCGTCCCCAACGACGGCCCCGACGGCCTGCAGCGCCTCGACTACGTGCTCAAGGCCGCCCACGACAAGGGAATCCGGCTCGTCATCCCGCTCACGAACAACTGGAGCGACTTCGGGGGCATGGACCAGTACGTGCGCTGGCACGGGGGCACCCACCACGACGACTTCTACACCGACCCGGTCGTGCGGGGCTGGTACAAGGACTGGGTCGCCCACGTCCTGAACCGCACCAACAGCCTGACCGGCGTGCAGTACAAGGACGACCCGGCCGTCATGGCCTGGGAGCTGGCCAACGAGCCGCGCTGCGGCGGGTCCGGCGCCCTGCCCAGATCCGCGACGTGCACCGACAAGACCCTGGTGAGCTGGGCCGACGACGTGAGCCGCTTCATCCACGCCAGCGACCCGCACCACCTCGTCGGCGTCGGCGACGAGGGCTTCCTGTGCAGCGACCGCGCGAGCACGGACTGGACCGTCAACTGCGCCGACGGCGTCGACTCGGCGGCCCTCGCCGCGCTGCCCGCGGTCGACCTCATGTCCTTCCATCTGTACCCCGACGGCTGGGGCAAGGACGCCGCCTGGGGCACCCGGTGGATCCGCACCCATGTGCAGGTCGCCGACCGGATCCGCAAGCCCGTGATGCTGGGCGAGTTCGGGTACAAGGACAGGGCCACCCGCAACCCGGTGTACAAGGCCTGGACCGACGAGGCGGTGCGCGACGGCATCGACGGGTTCCTCTACTGGCTCCTCTCCGGCGTCCAGGACGACGGGACGAACTACCCCGACTACGACGGCTTCACCGTGTACTGCCCGAGCCCGGTCTGCACCACGATCTCCAACGCCGGCGACGAGCTGCTCCACGGCCGGCGCTCCCGCCCGCCCGTGGCCGACGACGATGCCGCCCAGACCCTGCACGACGAGCCGGTGACGCTGATGCCGGCCGCGAACGACATCGCATACCGGACGAAGGTCAGGCCCTCGACGATCACGCTCGCCCCGGGCGGCGGCGCGTTCACCCTGAACGCCGCGACCGGCGCGGTGACGTTCACGCCCGCGGCGGGCTTCGTGGGCCGCGCCACGACGACGTACACCATCCGCGATGAGGCCGGCCGCACCTCCAACGCGGCCACGATCACGGTCACGGTCCGCCCGCGCCCGGGCGACCCGCTGCCCATCCCCACCGACGGCTTCGCCTCGGCGAACTGGCAGACCAACGCCGGGACCGTCACGGGTCTGCACATCGACACGGCCGACGGCGGCTGGTTCGGCGTCTCCCCCTTGCCGGCGTCGCTCGACCTGTCGGGCAGGGGCACCGTCAAGTACGACCTGACCACCGGCGCGGCCGGCACCTCGACCAGCCTCGCGGTGCAGACCGGCGACGCCTGGACCTGGTGCCAGTCCACGTTCGGCTGGGTCAACGCCGGCACCGCCACGACCGTCTCGATCGACCTCACGACCGCCATGTCGTGCGACGGCGCCGCGCTGGCCGACGTGCGCGCCTACTACCTGTGGTTCTCGGGCGGCGGCTCGTTCGACATCGCCAATCTCCGCGCCGAATAACGAAAGGGGCTCTCCATGAAAACACCCCTCATCGGACTGCTCGCCTTGAGCCTGGCCCTCGCCGCCTGCGGTGACGACAAGGCCGCCGACCCGGGCAAGATCGCCGGCGAGATCACCGTCCTGACGCAGCGCACCGACATCGTCAACACGGTCTTCCAGGACTACAAGAAGAAGTTCGAGGCGAAGTACCCCGGCACGACCGTCAAGTTCGAGGCGATCACGGACTACGAGGGCGAGGTCCGGGTCCGCATGAACACCAAGAACTACGGCGACGTGCTGCTCATCCCCAACTCGGTCAACGCCGACCAGCTGCCCTCGTTCTTCGAGCCGCTCGGCACCGTCGACGAGCTCAAGGACAAGTACCGCTTCGTGCGCACCGAGCAGACGTACAACGGCAAGGTGTACGGGCTCTCCATCACCGGCAACGCGCAGGGGTACGTGTTCAACAAGAAGGTCTGGGCCCAGGCCGGGATCACCGAGGCGCCCAGGACGCCCGAGGAGTTCCTCGCCGCGCTCAAGGCCATCAAGGACAAGACCGGGGCCATCCCGCTGTACACCAACTACAAGGACGGCTGGCCGCTGGGCCAGTGGGAGGGCGCCCGCGGCGCGATCAGCGGCGACCCCGACGCCGTCAACAAGCTCGGCCAGGACGACGCGCCCTGGACCGCCGGCAAGGAGCAGTACGTCATCGACTCGCTGCTCTACGACGCCGTCAAGGGCGGCTACACCGAACCCGACCCGACGACGACCAACTGGGAGCAGTCCAAGAACCTGCTCGGCACCGGCAAGATCGCCACGATGATGCTCGGCTCGTGGTCGATCGTGCAGATGCAGCAGGCGGCGGCGAGCAAGGACGACATCGGGTACTGGCCGTTCCCGTACCAGACCGACGGAAAGTTCCACACCGTCGTCGGGGGCGACTACAAGAACGCGATCAACATCAACTCGAAGAACAAGGCGACCGCGCGGGCCTGGATCGACTGGTTCACCGACGAGTCGAACTACGCCACCGACCAGGGCGGCGTGGCCACGCTCAAGAGCGCGGCGATGCCCTCGACCCTCGCCGACCTGACCGCCGCGAAGACCGAGTTCATCGAGCTCAACCCGGCGCCGAAGGGCCAGGAGGGGCTGGCCGACAAGATCGGCAACGCGGCGGAGATCGCGCTGTTCGACGGCAAGTACCGCCAGGGCATCGTCGACGCCGCGCGCGGCGCGAAGAACGAGTCCAAGGACCAGATCTTCGCCGACCTGAACAAGAAGTGGGCTCAGGCCCGGGCCAAGCTCAAGTGAGCACCCGCCGGACCGCCGCCCCGTACGCGTTCCTGGTCGTGCCGCTGCTGTTCCTGATCGTGTTCACGTACATCCCGGTCGTGAACATGTTCTGGTACAGCGTGACCTCCTGGGACGGGCTGAGTCCCAGCAAGGAGTTCGTGGGGCTCGGCAACTACGTGGAGATCTTCACCCGCCCCGAGCTGTTCGGCGTGCTGAAGGTCAGCCTGTACTACGTGGCCGGGGCGGTGGTCCAGATCCTGCTCGCGCTGTACTTCGCCACCGTGCTGAGCTTCAGCACCTGGTTCCGCAACGTGTTCAAGGGGATCATCTTCTTCCCGTACCTCATCAACGGCGTCGCCATCGGGATGATCTTCCTGTTCTTCTTCCAGCCCGGCGGCACCCTCGACTCCGCGCTCGGCGCCGTCGGGCTGGACGGGGCGCGCCAGCAGTGGCTGGGCGACCCCGACGTCGTGAACTGGTCCCTGGCCGGCACGTCGATCTGGCGGTACCTCGGGCTCAACTTCGTGCTGTTCCTGGGCGCGATCCAGTCGATACCCGCGCACCTCTACGAGGCCGCCGAGCTCGACGGCGCCGGCCGGTGGGCCCGGTTCCGGTACATCATCCTGCCCGGCATCCGCCCGGTCGTCGGGCTGTCGTTCATCCTCGCGATCTCGGGCGCCCTGTCGGTCTTCGAGATCCCGTTCATCATGACCGGCGGCGCGAACGAGAGCGAGACGTTCGTGATCCAGACGGTCAACATGGCGTTCAAGTACTACAAGTTCGGTCTCGCCTCGGCGATGGCCGTCGTCCTGTTGGCGATCGTCAGCCTGGTGACGTGGGCCCAGCGGAAGGTCGCATCGTGACTCGGGTCTTGCAGTACCTGTCGCTCGCCGGCGCGTCGATCGTCGTCCTGCTGCCCCCGCTGGTCCTGGTGCTCGCCTCGCTCAAGACGCACCAGGAGTTCGCCACCACCGGCCCGTTCGACCCGCCGCACGACTGGTTCAACCTGCACAACTACGCGGTGGCGTTCAGCGACGGCCACATGCTGCGCGGCTTCGTCAACACCTCGATCATCCTGGCCGTGTCCCTGGCCGGCACCGTCCTGATCGGCTCGATGGCCGCCTACGCCATCGACCGCTTCGAGTTCCGCCTGCGCGGCGTCGTCATCGCGCTGTTCCTGCTGGCCACGCTCGTGCCGGGGGTGACGACCCAGGTGGCCACGTTCAAGGTCGTCGACACCCTCGGCCTCTACGACACCCGCTGGTCGGCGATCGCGCTGTTCCTCGGCACCGACATCATCGCGATCTACATCTTCCGGCAGTTCCTGCGCGGCGTGCCGACGGAGCTCGACGAGGCGGCGGCGCTGGAGGGCGCCGGCCCGTTCACGATCTACCGGCGCATCATCCTGCCGCTCATGAAGCCGGCGATCGCCACCGTCGTCATCATCAAGGGCATCGCGATCTACAACGAGTTCTACATCCCGTTCCTGTACATGCCGTCGCAGGACCTCGGCGTCATCTCCACGTCGCTGTTCCGCTTCAAGGGGCCCTTCGGCGCCCAGTGGGAGGTCATCTCGGCCGGGGTCATCCTCGTCATCGTCCCCACCCTCATCGTGTTCCTGCTCCTGCAGCGGTTCATCTACAACGGCTTCACCGCCGGTGCCACCAAGTGAGCTGCTCATGCTTTCTTCGAGGCTAGACTGCCGTTCTGATGACAGGTTCGGGCGAACAGCACCATCACGGGCGAGTGACGATCCGGCAGGTCGCCGTGCACGCCGGCGTCTCGGAGGCCGCGGTCTCCTACGCGCTCAACGGCCGCCCCGGCGTGTCCGAGCAGACCCGGGCCCGGGTGCTCGCGGCCGCCCGCGACCTGGGCTGGGCCCCGAACATCGCCGCCCGCTCGCTCGGCACCGCCCGGGCCAACGCGGTCGGCATCGTGCTCGTGCGCCCGCCGCGGGTGATGGTCGTCGACTCCTTCTTCACCCAGATGCTCAGCGGCGTCGAGGCGGAGCTCAACCGCAACGACGTGGCCCTGGTACTGCACCTGGTCGACGACTTCACCGAGACGATCGACGTGTACCGCCGTTGGTACGCGGGCCGCCACGTCGACGGCGTGATCCTCACCGACCTGCGCCACGGCGACCCGCGCCCGGCCGCGCTGCGCGACATCGGGCTGCCGGCCGCGGTCATCGGCGGCGGGTCCGAGGGCTTCGACCTGTCCGGCCTGAGCTCCGTCGACGCCGACGTCGCCGGCACCGCGCACGGCATCATCGGCTACCTGCGCGCCCTGCGCCACCGCGACGTCGCCCGCGTCGCCGGCCCCCGGGAGCTGCTGCACACCGCCCAGCGCGACGCGGCCTACGTCGCGGCGGTCGAGGAGCTGGGCGAGGTGCGATACCGGGTGGTGTACACCAACTACAGCGCCGCCGACGGCATGCGCGCGACCCGGGAGCTGCTGAGCCGGGCCGAGCCGCCGACCGCGCTCGTCTTCGACAACGACGTCATGGCCGCCGCCGCGCTCAAGGTCGCCCACGAGATGGGCCTGTCGGTGCCCGACGACTTCTCGGTCGTGGCCTGGGACGACTCCGACCTGTGCCAGATCACGGTCCCGGAGATCACCGCCGTCGTGCAGGTGCCGGCGCTGCAGGCCGAGCTGACCGCCCGGGCGCTGCTGCAGGCGATCGGCGGCGGGGGCGAGACCCACCTGACCCTCCCGCCGGGGACCCTGACGGCCCGCCAGTCGACCCGCCCGCCTAAACGCTTCAGTTGACACTGCTTCGGGCCGCCACCTAGTGTTCGGGTTCCAGGAGCTTATCCGGTTCAGTACTTCGGGAGTCCACATGGCAGTCCAGCGTCCGCTGCACACCGGCTGGACCCTCCGGGCCGCCGACGGCCGGGAGTTCCCCGCGGCGGTGCCCGGCTGCGTACACACCGACCTGCTCGCCGCGGGCGCGATCCCGGACCCGTTCCTCGACGACAACGAGGACCGGCTGCACTGGATCGGCCGGTCGGCCTGGGTGTACGAGACGACGTTCGACGGCATCGACGGCGAGCGGGTCGACCTGGTCGCCGAGGGCCTGGACACGGTGGCCGCCGTCGAGCTCAACGGCGTCGAGCTCGGGCGGACGGCGAACATGCACCGGTCGTACCGCTTCGACACCGCCGGCGCCCTGCGCCCCTCCGGCAACGTGCTGCGGGTGCGGTTCGACTCGGCGTACGACTACGCGGAGCGCGTCCGCGACGAGGTCGGGGCCCGCCCCAACGCCTATCCTGAACCGTTTCAGTACATCCGCAAGATGGCCAGCAACTTCGGCTGGGACTGGGGCCCGACCGTCGTGACCGCCGGCATCTGGCGCCCGATCGGCCTGCACGCCTGGTCCACGGCCCGCCTGGCCCGGGTCCGGCCGCTCGTGGGCGCCGACCGGGTGGACCTCCACGTCGACCTGGAACGGGGGCGGCCGGCGGCCCTGCGGCTGCGCATGGAGGTCGCCGGCCGGACGACGACCGCCGAGATCGCGCCGGACGCCACGGCGGCGACGGTGAGCCTGGAGGTCCCCGACGCCCGGCGGTGGTGGCCCCGCGGCCACGGCGACCAGCCCCTCTACGACCTGCAGGTCACGCTCGAGGACGCCGGCGGCGCGCGGCTGGACGCGTGGCACCGCCGCATCGGCTTCCGCACCGTCGAGTGGGACACGACGGCGGACGCCGACGGCTCCCGCTTCACCCTGGTCGTCAACGGCCGCCCGATCTTCGTCCGCGGCGTGAACTGGATCCCCGACGACGCGTTCGTCACCCGCGTCGACCGCGCCCGGTACGCCGAGCGGATCGCCCAGGCCTGCGACGCCGGCGTGAACTACCTGCGGGTGTGGGGCGGCGGCATCTACGAGAGCGACGACTTCTACGACCTCGCCGACGAGCTCGGCCTCCTGGTCGGCCAGGACTTCCCGTTCGCCTGCGCCGCCTACCCTGAGGAGCCCCCCATCGGCCCGGAGGTCGCCGCCGAGGCCCGCGAGCAGGTGGTCCGCCTCATGCCGCACCCGTCGCTGGTCCTGTGGGTCGGCAACAACGAGAACATCTGGGGCTACCACGACTGGGGCTGGCCGGAGGAGCTGCAGGGCCGCACCTGGGGCGAGGGCTACTACCTCGACGTCCTGCCCCGGATCGTGGCGTCGCTGGACCCGACCCGGACCTACTGGCCCGGCAGCCCCTACTCGGGCACCCCGGACCTGCACCCGAACGACCCGTCCCACGGCACCACCCACATCTGGGACGTGTGGAACACCCACGACTACCGCCACTACGGCACCTACCGCCCGCGCTTCCTGGCCGAGTTCGGCTTCCAGGCCCCGCCCGCGTACGCCACGCTGCGCCGCTCGGTGACGGCGGAGCCGCTCACCCCGGAGTCGTCCCACCAGAAGGCCACCGGCGGCAACGAGAAGCTCCTGCGCGGCCTGTCGGGCCACTTCCCCCCGCCGTCGTCGTTCGACGACTGGCACTGGTCGACGCAGCTCAACCAGGCCTGCGCCCTGGCCTTCGGCATCGAGCACTTCCGCTCGCTCAAGCCCCTGTGCATGGGCACGATCATGTGGCAGCTCAACGACGACTGGCCGGTCACGTCGTGGTCCGCGGTCGACGGCGACGGCCGCCGCAAGCCCCTGTGGTACGCCCTGCGCCGCGTCTACGCCCCGCAGCTGCTCACCATCCAGCCCCGCGACGGCGGCCTGGCGCTGGTCGCGCTCAACGACACCCCGGCGAGGTGGCAGACCCCGCTGGAGGTCCGCCGCGTCTCCTTCACCGGCGCGGTGCTGGCCAAGACGGCGATCACCCTCGACGTACCGCCCGGTGGCGCGGCGACGGTCCCGCTCCCGCCGGACGTGGCCACCGCGGACGACCCGAGCGCCGAGCTCCTCGTCGCCGGGGACGCCGTGTGGTTCTTCGCCGAGGACGTCGACCTGCGCTACCCCGCCCCCGCCGTCGACGTGGCGGTGCGCCCGATCTCCGGCGGCGTCGCCCTGGACGTCACCGCGCGCACGTTCGTGCGCGACCTGACGGTGTTCCCGGACCGCGTCGATCCGTCGGCGACCATCGACCGCCAGCTGGTGACGCTGCTACCAGGCGAGTCGGTGACACTGACGGTCCACGGCACGACGAACACCGACCCGGCCGCGTGGTCGGCCGCGCCGGTCCTGCGCACCGCGAACGACCTGGTTGCCCGATGAGGCCTCAGAGCTCGATTGGCGGTTGGGGGTTGTTATTCGAAGCGGCTGGGGTCACCCGCGCCGACGCGCAGGATCTCCGGCTCGTCTTCGGACAGGTCGACCACCGTGGTCGGCTCGGTGCCGCACTCGCCGTCGATGACCGCGTCGAGCTGGTGGTCGAGCATCTCCTTGATCTCCCAGCCCTGCGTCATCGGCTCGTCCTGGCCGGGCAGCAGCAGCGTGCTGGACAGCAGCGGCTCGCCGAGCTCGGCCAGCAGCGCCTGGGTGACGGTGTGCTGGGGGATGCGCACGCCGACGGTGCGCTTCTTCGGGTGCAGCAGCCGGCGGGGCACCTCGGGGCTGGCCGGCAGGATGAACGTGTAACTGCCCGGGGTGACGGCCTTGACCAGCCGGAACACCGAGTTGGAGATCTGCACGAACTGCCCGAGCTGGGCGAAGTCGGCGCACATGAGCGTGAAGTGATGCCGGTCGTCCAGGCGGCGTACTTCGCGGATGCGCTCCAGCCCCGGGCGGCTGCCGAGCTGGCAGCCCAGCGCATAGCAGGAGTCCGTGGGGTAGGCGACCAGGCCGTCCTCGCGCAGCAGCGCGACGATCTGCCCGATCAGCCGGGGCTGCGGATTGTCCGGATGTACGTCGAAGTACCTCGCCACGGCTCCAGCGTACGTGTAGGAATAGCCCATGACGGATCTGGAGGCCGTGACGGGCTGGGTCGAGGGCTACGTGCGGGCGTGGAACAGCAATGACCCGGCCGAGATCGGGGCCCTGTTCGCCGCGGACGCGGCGTACTACACCGCGCCGTACCGCGAGCCGTGGCGCGGCCGGGACACGATCATCGCGGAGTGGCTCGCGCGCAAGGACGCCCCCGGGGAGGCCACGTTCAGCTGGTTCCCGGTCGTGGTGACGCCCGAGCTGTCGGTGGTGCAGGGCACGACGGTGTACCCGTCGACGA
Organism: Dactylosporangium sp. CA-139066; assembly: GCF_050936175.1. Classification (NCBI taxonomy): domain Bacteria; kingdom Bacillati; phylum Actinomycetota; class Actinomycetes; order Micromonosporales; family Micromonosporaceae; genus Dactylosporangium; species Dactylosporangium sp. CA-139066. The sequence continues at coordinate 7,065,844 of NZ_JBNJNH010000001.1, forward strand.
CCTACAGCAACCTGTGGCTGCTGCGCCTGGACCAGGTCGGGCAGGCGCGCGAGTTCACGGAGTGGTGGATGGAGCAGAGCTGAGCATCCCGTTCAGTACGGCGGGGGGATGACCGGCTCGCGCGGGTTGAGCCGGCGCCACACGATCACGGTGTACGACCCGAGCAGCACCAGCATCACGATGCGCAGCGACGCGAACATGATCGCCGTGTGGTTGGCGGTCAGGGCCTCGGCGACGAACGCCGCGGGGTCGGCCGGGCGCACGTCGTCGCGGGCCGCCTCGATGAACAGGTAGATCACCAGCGGGATGAGGGTCATGCGCCAGCCGAGGTACGTCCAGTGCCGCATGAGCAAGCGCCGGTCGTGCCCGAGCCGGTCGGCGACCCGCCCGACGACGCCGAGCCAGACGGCGAACATCAGCAGCGTCACCCACAGGGCCACGGTGACCGCCTCGCCGAGCCGCTCGACGAGCGCGAACACGGCCGCGGTGCCCGGCCGCTCCAGGGTGGCCGCGTCGACCTCGTAGGCCCGCAGGACGGCGTCCTCGCGGCGCAGCACGAGCACGTCGACGGCGAGCAGGGCGGTGTGCAGCGCGGTGACGACGACGAACAGCCAGGTGTACGCCCGCAGCGCGGTCGGCGGCCGCGCGTCGAGGTCGTCGAGCTCGGCGTCGAGCTCGTCGGGCACGAGGTCGGCCGCGGCCGACTCGGCCACGCCGCCGCCGACGAGGGCGGCCACGTAGGCCGCGGAGGGCACGCCGCCGTGGTGGACACAGAGGATGGCGCCGCGAGTGTCGTGTCCGGGAGCACCACACGTCACGCAATGCATCGACACAAGATCAATACCCTACTCGCCGGTACCGCGGGACGCCTGCCCCGGAACGGCCGTTCCACCCGGCTGTTCGGGTCGGATTCATCGCGCCGATCACCCGGGTCAGGATCTTGATGCTATCCCTCACCCGGCCGTTGCGTGGTTCAGGACCATTTCCACCCGTCGATGGCATTGCGCACCGCGTCGCGGGCGGCGAGCGGGCGGCGCCCGAGCAGGGCCTCGAGGTCACCCGTGGGAGTGCCGGCCCACCCGCTGCGAAACGATGCGTACAGCGCCAGCAACTGCTCGGCGACGGCCGGCGGGAAACCGGCGGCGATCGATCGTTCACGGAAGCCGGCGTCGGTCTCCGGCCGGTAGGCGACCCCCTCCCCCGCCATCGCCGCCAGGTCGGCCCAGCCGACGGTGTCGGGGCCGGTCAGGTCGTATGTGCGCCCGTCGTGGACGCCGCCACGCTCGGCCACGACCCGCGCGAGTGCCTCGGCCTGCTCGGCGGTCTCACCCACGGCCACCCGCGCCTCACCCGCGGGCGCGGTGAGCACGCCGTCGCGCCGGGCGGCGATGACGTCCCGCGCGAGGGCGGCGGCCAGCCCGTACCCGACCCGGACCACGGTCCACGCCACGGGCAGGTTCCGCACGGCCCGCTCGGTCGCGGGGAAGTCGGCCACCGACGGGATGGTGCTGGCCTCCGCGTCCTGCCAGCTGGTGACGACGACCCGCCGCGCGCCGGCCGCGACGGCGGCGCCGAGCGCGGCCCGCAGGTGGGCGCCGCGGACCTCCGGCGGCGTGCCGTAGTAGGTGGCGTTGAGCAGGATGGTGTCCGCGCCGGCGAACGCGCCCGGCAGCGTCTCGGGCCGCCCGAAGTCGCCGTGCCGCACGGCGGCCCCGCGCTCGCGCAGCGCCGCCGCCTTGCCGACGTCCCGCACGCTGACCGCGAGGTCCTCCCCCAGCAGCCGCTCCGCGACGAGCCGCCCGAACGGGCCGTTGGCCCCGGTCACGATAATCATCCGCAGCCTGTCCTTTCATTATCCGGGGCAACCGCCCCGCTTGGACTGTAGCGGGGCCGTCGCCCCGGTTTCAAGGGGTTGATGTCCCATGCCCGAACGCCAGCCGCGCGCCGACGCGGTGCGCAACCGCCAGCGGGTGCTGTCCGCCGCCAGCGAGGCGTTCGCCGAGTCGGGCCCGTCGGTGAGCCTCGACGACGTGGCCCGCCGGGCCGGCGTCGGCCCGGGCACGGTGCACCGCCACTTCCCGACGAAGGACGCGCTGTTCGCCGCGGTGATCGAGGACCGCCTGCGGCAGCTGGCCGAGCGCGCGGCGGCCCTCGCGGACGCCGCCGACCCCGGCCCCGCCTTCTTCGACTTCTTCCACCACCTGGCCGGCGAGGCGGCCCAGAACCTGGCGCTGTCGGCCGCCCTGACCGACACCGCCGGCCCGGGCCCGGCGATCCACGCCGCCGGCGCACAGCTGGAGGCCGCCCTGTCACGGCTCCTCGAGCGCGCACAGGCGGCGGGCGCGGTGCGGCCAGACCTGACGACACGGGAGCTGCACGCGGTGATCGCGGGCGCGCTCGTCATGGAGCAGCGCCTGCCGGAGTCGTCGAAGGGCCGCGGCCTCCGCCTGGTCGCCGACGGCCTCGCCGCAGGCTGAGTACCCGGCTCGCTTCGCTCGCGGCGGGGGAGCTTCGCTCCACCCGCACCCCCTCAAAACCCGCAGCGGCGCACCCGGCAACGAACAGGTGCCCGGTCACCGGCGGGCCGGCCGGCCGCGTGCGGAGCACCACGCTCGCCTGCGAGTTCCGCCGCCGACGCCACGCCACAAGCAGCCAGAGCCCCACGGCCCCCGGCTGGGTGGGCAAGCAGCGCTCCACCGAGATCGTTGGAACGGCTGAATAGATCACCCCCGAGCGACCCTTGTCCGCGAACAGAGGCCTGACCCGTCGTTGGCTCAGGGGCGCCGGCCGGCGGCATCAGTGCCGCCGCGCACCGGTTGCGATGACAAACGTCATGCGGTCCGTATCGTCGGGTGATGGAGCGTGCCGAGGTGCTGACCGATGTGTTGTTACCGAGTTCGGGGAGTTGATGGCGCTCGACCCGGCCGCGTTCCGGCGCAAGTTCCGCAAGATGGCGGCGTCGCCGTTCGCGTTCTACCGGGGCAGCGCCTGCCTGTTCTACGCCGACGTGCAGGGCACGGCCGACGAGTTCCTCGACCCGCGGACCTCCGCCGTGTGGATCCACGGGGACCTGCACGCCGAGAACTTCGGCACCTACATGAACTCGGCCGGCGTCCTGGTGTTCAACGTCAACGACTTCGACGGGCAGGGACAGACCCCGGCGGTCTCTCGCTGGGTCACCGACCCGCGGGTGCGCGAGTACTTCCGCCACCAGGGCCACCGCACGAGCGAGTCGCAGCGCGCCCTGCAGGCCCACGCCGACACGTGGGCGGGGCACACGGAGCTGCGCGGGGTCGGCCAGATGGTGGCCGAGGTGTCGCCGTACGCCGCGGACCTCGACTGGAGCGACGTCAACGAGCTCGCCGACGTGACCGGTGTGGTCCTACCTGGGCCGGGCGACGGCGCGGATGCACTCCGTCGCCGACGACGACTACGCGCACGCCCTCGTCGACTTCTCCACCGAGGAGGCGATCCTGGCGGCGCTCGAGCGCGACGAGCCGGGCTTCGCCGCGATGCTGGTCGACTTCGCCCACTCCTACGGCGCCCGGGCCCGCGCCGACCACCAGATCTTCGTCGACCTGTTCCGCAACGGGCGTTTCCCCCTGCAGTAGAAAAATCTTCGGGCGACCGGTCCGGACGCGCGGCACCCGTTCGTCACTAGGGTTGAAGCGACTTCCGATGAAGGGAAAATCCCTGATGAAGTACATGATGTTCGTCTGCAGCGACACCGAGCCCGACACCGACAAGTCGAACGAGCCCGACATCGAGCTGTGGGTGTCGGAGAACGACTCGGCCGGGCGGCGGGTCATGGGTTCGGTCCTGGGGCCCGCGGAGGCGGCCACCACGGTCCGCGTGCGCAACGGCGAGCTGCTCGTCACCGACGGGCCGTTCGCCGAGACGAAGGAGGTCATCGTCGGCTTCGACCTGCTCGAGTGCGCCGACCTGGACGAGGCGATCGCGGTCGCGCGGGCCCACCCGATGGCCCGCGGCGGGCGGCTCGAGATCCGGCCGCTCGTCGACCTCGAGCGGTGACGTCGCGCCCCTCGGTCCCGGCTGCCGCCGCGGTGGACGCCACCGCGGCGGCGGTCGCGTCGGCGGCCCGGGAGGCGTATCCGCGCATCGTCGGGGCGCTGATCCGCATGACCGGCGACTGGGACCTCGCGGAGGACTGCGCGCAGGAGGCGATGACGGCGGCGCTGCAGCGGTGGCCCTCCGGCGGGGTGCCGGACAACCCGGCGGCGTGGCTGATGACGGCGGCGCGCAACCGGGCCGTCGACGTGCTGCGGCGGGCCAGCGTGGAGCGGGGGAAGCTGCGCGACGTCGCCGTGCTCGAGCGGGGGGAGCCGGCGCCGGGCGACGCCTCCGGGTTTCCCGACGACCGGCTGCGGCTGGTGTTCACGTGCTGCCACCCGGCGCTGCCGCTCGAGGCGCGGGTGGCGTTGACGCTGAGGATCGTGTGCGGTGTGCCGACGGGGGACATCGCGCGGGCGTTCCTGGTGTCGGAGGCCACGATGACGCGGCGGCTGACGCGGGCGAAGGCGAAGATCGCGCAGGCGGGGATCCCGTACCGGGTGCCGGAGGGGGCGGCGCTCGCGGAGCGGCTGCCCGGCGTGCTCGGGGTGCTCTATCTGTTGTTCACGAACGGGTACAACGCGGACGGGTCGCCGGCCTTCGCCGACGAGGCGATCCGGCTCGCGCGGCTGCTCGGGGCGCTGCTGCCCCGGGCCGCCGCCGCGACCGATCTATCCGAAATTTCCGGGCTTCTGGCGCTGTTTCTCTTCCAGCACTCGCGGCGGGCGGCGCGGCGCGACGGCGACGGGCGGCTGCTCACGCTCGAGCAGCAGGACCGGGCGCTGTGGGATCACGCCGCCATCGCCGAGGGGGTCGCGATCCTGGCCGCCCTCGACGCGCGGCCGTCCGGCGGCGACGGGCCGTACACGCTGCAGGCCCGCATCGCCGCCTGTCATGCCACCGCGAGCAGCGCCGCGCAGACCGACTGGACGCGGATCGCCGAGTGCTACGACGCGCTGTACGCGCGGCAGCCCACGCCCGTCATCGCGCTCAACCGGGCCGTGGCGCACGGTTACGCGCACGGGCCGCGGGCGGGCCTGGCCCTGCTGGCCGCCGCCCGGGCCTCCGGGGCGCTCGACGACTATCCGCACGCGATCGCGGCCGAGGCCGACCTCACCGGGCGCGACGGGGACCGGGCGCGCGCGGCCGCGTTGTTCCGGCAGGCGGCCGGGCTGGCCCATGCGGATGCCGAACGCCAGGCGTTGCTGGCGCGGGCGGCCGAGTACGAGTAGGGGTCTTGGCACCGCGGACCTGGCCGAGGGCCGCCAGGCCCGAGTTTTGTCTGGTGGGAACAACGGTCGTCAGTTGCACGGACCCGAGTCCCGGCCCTGTTTATGCAACGGGCACCGGAGCCGGACGGCCGGCCGCGGCGCGCAGGTCGTCCGCCACCTCCGACAGGGTCTTGCGGACGCGGCGCAGCGCGGCCGGGTCCTGCGGGCGCTCGGCCAGGGTCCGCAGGTCGGGCAGCGCGGCCGTCAGCGCGTCGACCCACATCAGCTCGCGGCGCTCGCGGAGGCGGCGGATCGCCAGCAGCGGCGCAGCGGCCTCGCGCAGCGCGGCGACCTGGCGCTGGGCCAGGGCGTAGTCGCCGTCGCGGGCCGAGCGCAGCGCCTCGGCGGTGCGCTTGCGCAGGACCGCGCCCGTGCGGATCGGCGCCAGCAGCGTCGCCGGCAGGATCGCGCACAGCGCGCCGATCAGGACCGCCAGGAGGCGGGCGCCGAGCAGCGGCAGCGCGGCCGTGCCGGACACGCCGAGCAGCGAGTACAGCAGCGCGAGCGCGGCCGTGACGCCCGCGGCCCACCAGGCGTAGCCGAACTGACGCAGGTAGTACGCGGCGGCCAGGATCGCCAGCAGCAGCGCCACGGCCACGGCCGGGCGCTCGCCGATCGCCAGCGCCAGGACCGTGGCGACCAGCGTGCCGCCGAGCGCGCCCAGGGTGCGGTGGGCGCCCCTGAGCAGCGCGTCGCCGCGCGAGCGCGCCGCCGCGCCGACCGTGTAGGCGCTGATCACGGTCCACGCCCAGTGCTCACCGAAGCACGTCTGGCCGATCGCGAACGCCAGCGTCAGCGCGAGGGCCGACTGGACGCCGCGCCAGACGTGGACGCGGGCAGGGGCCGTGCTCGGCAGTTCCTCTTCCGCATCGGTACGCCGGATCAGCCGCGCCAGCAGCACATACGCCTCGGCCACGAAGACGGCCAGGGTCGCCCACGCCAGCGTCTGCGCCGGATGCGGGCCGGGGTTGACCGGGGCGAGCAGCATGCCGATGAGCGGCAGGACCAGGGCGCGGCCCAGCCGGCCGGCCGCCGGGCCGAGGGCGCGGGCCGCGGTGGCGGCGGCGACCGCCACGACGAAGAAGGCGTCGCCGTACGCGTGGGCGGCGTGGAACAGCACGGCGAAGGCGGCCACGACGACCGCGCCGACCGGGACCAGCAGCAGGCGCCAGGGGCCGCCGCCGTGCGCGGCGCGGCCGGACATGAGGCTGACCGCGGCGCCGAGCACGACGATGCCGATGCCGGTGTGCGCGGCGCCGGCGACCGGGATGAGCGTGGCGACGGTGGCGAGGACCGGCGCGAAGCCGGCCATCGCGGACCAGATATTACGCACATGCTGAATATCGCAGCGCGGTACGGTGAGCGTCAAGCTCGTGACGTGAGGCGCCGGTGGAACCTGATCCCGACCTGTCCGCGGCCCGCGCGGTGCGCCGCGCCACCCAGCGGCTCTCGCGCCGGCTGCAGCTGCAGCGCGCGCCCGACGGGCTGAGCCTGACGAAGATCAGCATGCTGTCGCACCTGGCGCGCAAGGGGCCGCTGACCGCCGGGGCGCTCGCCGCCGCCGACCGGCTGCAGCCACAGTCGGTCACGCGCGTGCTCGCCGACCTCGAGGCCGACGGGCACATCCGGCGGCTGGACAACCCGGCCGACAAGCGGCAGCGGGTGTTCGCGATCAGCGACGAGGGGCGCGCGGCGCTGCGCGCGGACATGCGGCTGCGCGACGAGTGGCTCGCCGCGGTCATGGCCGGCGAGCTGAGCCCGGGCGAGCGCGACGCGCTCCTGCACGCCGCCGCGATCCTGGAGCGTCTCGCCGACGCCGGCTGACGCGTGTCCGGTCAGTCCTCGATGCCGGGCGCCTCGGCGCCGATCGTGGTGTCGGGGCCGTGGCCGGTGTGCACGATCGTCTCCGGCGGCAGGGTCAGCAGACGGGACCGGATCGATGCGAGGATGGTCGGGCGGTCGGAGAACGAGCGGCCGGTCGCGCCGGGGCCGCCCTGGAAGAGGGTGTCGCCGGAGAAGACGACGCCCAGCTCAGGGGCGTGCAGGCAGACGGCGCCGGGGCTGTGGCCGGGGGTGTGCAGCACGTGCAGCTGCGCGCCGCCTACCCGGATGACGTCGCCGTCGGTAAGGTGCGTGTTCGGTTCGAGAGCGGGGTGCCTCATGTGCCACAGCGGCAGATCGTCCGGGTGCAGCAGGATCGGCGCGCCGGTGTGCAGCGCCACCTCGGGCGCGGCATCGATGTGGTCGTCATGACCGTGGGTGCACACGATCGCGAGGGCACGGCGACCGCCGAGCGCGTCCACGATCGCCCCCGCGTCGTGGGCGGCGTCGATGACCACGGCCTCCTCGTCGTCACCGACGATCCAGACGTTGTTGTCGACGTCAAAGGTCTCCCCGTCCAGGGAGAACGTGCCCGACGTGACCAGCCGCTCGATGCGCACCATAGGACCCAACCCTATGTCGTGACGATCCGCGACGACGTGCAGGTCGGCCCCTACGCCTATCGCGTGTTGCGCCTGGCCCGCCCGTCCCGCGGCGCCGTGCTCATCCGCGACCGCGAGCTGTGCGTGTCGCGCCGCGAGGGCCTGCGGATGCTCGCCCTGGCCGAGCTCGCCGCCGAGCGCACCATCGTCGTGTTCCCGGTCCGCGACGAGCGCGGCATCCCCCGCGACCTGGTCCTCGCCGACGAGTCGCTGAAGTTCCCGGCGGCGCGCTGGTCCGACGTGCGGGCCCGGCTCGGCGCCGGCCGCCGGGAGCGGCACGTCAAGCGCGAGCCGGCCGGGCCGCCGCCGAAGCGCCGGAGTCCGGCCCGCCCCGAGGCGGCCCGCAACGCGCTGCTGATCCCGGTCGACGCGCACCGCACCGACGTCGAGCGGCTGCGGCGGGGCGAGCTCGACCTCGGGTACTTGCGCGTCGCGCTCGCCTAGCCCCGCGGCGTCGACTCGTCGAGGTCCGCGCGGGTGAAGGCGGCCCGCAGCTCGATGCCCTCGGCGGCGAGGGCCTCGGCGCCGCCCTCCTGCCGGTCGATGACGCACAGCGCGTGCCCGATGTCGGCGCCGAGCGCGCGCAGCTCGGCCGCCGACAGCAGGACCTGGCCGCCGGAGGTCACCACGTCCTCGACGAGCACCACCCGCCGGCCGGCGACGTCGGCGCCCTCGGCGAGGCGGCGGGTGCCGTAGGGCTTCGCCGCCTTGCGCACGAACGCGCACGGCAGGCCCGCGTGCCGGGCCACGGCCACCACGACGGCGATGCCGCCCATCTCGAGCCCGGCGAGGACCTCGGTGCCGGGCGGGATCAGCGCGGCCACGCGCGCCGCGACCTCGTCCAGCAGGCGCGGGTCGGCCTCGAAGCGGTACTTGTCGAAGTACTCGGTCGCCGTGCGCCCCGAGCGCAGGACGAACTGCCCGGTCAGGCGGCAGGTGCCGGCGATACGCGCGGCCAGGTCGGTATCGGTCACACGGCCGATCCTGCCAAACGCCCGGCGGGACAACACACGGCGCCGGGTTCCGGCATGATGTCCGGCGTGATTCGCCTCTATGGTCTGCTGTTCCTGATCGACCTCGTCATGCTCGTGGTCGCGCTGATCGACTGCCTGTCGACGGACGAGTACCTGGTGCGCAACCTGCCGAAGATCGCCTGGGTCTTCATCATCCTGCTGTTCTCGCCGGTCGGCTGGATCGCCTGGTTCGTTGCCGGCCGCCCGCAGCAGGCGGCCCGGGCCGGCGCCGGCGCGCAGTGGCGCCCGGGCGCGGGCTTCCCCGAGGACCAGCGCCCGTCGCGGCAGCGCCGGCTCGCCCCAGACGACGACCCGGAGTTCCTGCGCGAAATCGCCCGCAACCGCAAGGCGGACGAGGAGATGTTCTCCAAGTGGGAGGCCGACCTGCGCCGCCGCGAGGAGGAGCTGCGCAAGCGCGAGGAGCGCAAGGGCGACTCATAGCAGGGCGAGCGCGGCGTCGCGCGCCGCGTCGCCGGCCGGCAGCAGCGGCAGCCGCACCGCGGCGGTCGCGATGCGCCCCTGCGCGTGCAGCACCGCCTTGATCACCGCCGGGTTCGGCTCGGCGAACAGCGCCGCCGACAGCGCCGCGAGCCCGCCGCCGAGCCCGCGCGCCGCCTTCGCGTCGCCGTCCCGCCAGGCTTCGTAGAGGGCGACGTACGAGGCGGTGGCCACGTGCGCCGAGGCGAGGATGCCGCCGCTCGCCCCGAGCGCCAGCAGCGGGGAGATGACGGCGTCGTCGCCGCCGAGGATGCTGCGGTCGGTGGCGCCCAGCAGCGCGACGGTGTCGCCCGTGATCGGCCCGTCGGAGAGCTTCATGCCGATCACGTTCGGGATCGACAGCACCTCCAGCACGGTGGCCGGCGAGAGCGTCTGCCCCGTGCGGTACGGCACGTGGTACACCACGACCGGCACCGCCGACGCCGCCGCCACAGCCCGGAAGTGCGCGACGACCCCCGCCTCCCCCGGCCGCGTGTACGGCGGGACGACCACCATCGCCGCCACCCCGTCGGGCAGCGCCGCCACCTCGGCCGCGCACGCCGCGGTCGAGCTGCCCCCGACCCCGACCAGCAGTGGTGCGCCCAGCTCGCGGCAGGCGCCGACGACCTCGGCCCGCTCGGCCGGCGTCAGCGTGGCGGGCTCGCCGGTCGTGCCGAGCGCGACGAGCCCCGCCGCGCCGTCGCCGAGCACCGACTCCCCCAGCCGCCGCAGCGCCTTGATGTCGACGCCGCCGCCGGCGTCGAAGGGGGTCACGAGCGGTACGAAGATCCCATGCAGCTCCATGCCGTCCAGCGTCGCCCGCTCCCGAGCGCAAGGTCCAGTTCATATTCGCACCGTCGAGCGTAAGCTGAGCTGATGCTCGACGTCCGCCGCCTGCGCCTGCTGCGCGACCTCTCCCAGCACGGCACGATCGCGGCGGTCGCGGCCGCCCACCGGTACACCCCGTCGGCGATCTCGCAGCAGCTCGCCGCCCTGGAGCGGGAGGCCGGCGTGCCCCTGCTGGCCCGCACCGGCCGCCGCGTGACCCTCACCCCGGCCGGCGTGGTGCTGGCGACCCACGCCGAGGAGGTCCTGGCCGCCCTCGAACGCGCCGGCGCCGCCGTCGTCGCCACCCGCACGGGCCTGTCGGGCCCGCTGCGCATCGGCGCGTTCCCGACCGCGATGCGCACGCTGCTGCTGCCCGCCCTGGTCGCGCTGGCCGCCGCCCACCCGGCCCTCGAGCTGGCGGTGCAGGAGCTGGACCCGGCCGCGGTACCCGCATTGCTGCGCGACGACGCCCTGGACGTGGCCCTGGTGCACGATTACGACCTGGTCCCCATCGAGCCGGACCCCGCCCTGCGGACCGCTCCCCTGCTCGAGGAGACGATCTTCATCGCCGCCGCCGGCCCGCGCTCGCTGCCGGAGTGCCGCGACGAACCGTGGATCCTCGCCAGCCGCGGCACGCTGTGCCACACCATGACGGTGCGGGCGTGCGAGGCCGCCGGCTTCACCCCGCGCGTACGCCACCACGCCGACGACTTCGTCACCGTCCTCACGTTCGTCGCCGCCGGCCAGGGGGTGGCCCTGGTGCCGGAGCTGGCCGCGACGGACGTGCCGGCCGGCGTGGTGCTCACGCCGCTGCCGACGCGGCGCCGCACCCGGCTGGCGTTCCGGGCCGGCTCCGCCGCGCATCCGGCGGTCGTCGCCTTCGCCCACGCGTTGGGCGCCACACTCCCCTGAACCACCCCGCCCCGATTGCCACCCCCGCCGCCCAGCGCGTCGTGGTCGCGCACGCCCTCGTCCGCCGGGGCGCTGCGTTCGCCGCCAGCGCCGCGATCGCCGACGGCCGAACGGTCCGCAGCAGTCGCGGCCCAGCGGATCGCAGTGCTGCCTCAGTCGCGGCACCTTGATCTCCGCGACCCAAACGACCACGGCACCGTTGATGTTCACGGCACGCAAGACCCATCGCAGCGGGCGTTGCACCGCCTTGAGCGGCGTCTTCACGGCCGGCGAGCATTTGCGACAAGTCGGGCGCTGGCGCGCCACGACTTGTCGGATTTATACCCCGACAGGCGAAAAATGCTGATAAGTTGCGGCGCGAACCGCCCGACTTATCCGCCGCGTCGCGACCTGTCGGACTTATGCCCTGACAGGCGATAAATCCGTTAAGTCGTGGCGCGCCAGCGCCCGACTTAACGGGAGTCGCCCCGGACGAGCGCCGACCAGTTGGCTGCACGGCGCAGTACGGTTGCCGGGCGGGTACAGGCGTCAAGGCCGGCATGACGTGTGCCGACGTAAGGCGCGTGACCAGCTTCACCCCCGCCGATCCGGTGCTGCATCTGCTGCGGCGTGCCACGTACGGGCCGACGCCCGAGAGCGAGAGCGAGCTTCGCAAGCTCGGCGCCGCCGCGTGGCTCGAGCGGCAGCTCAACCCGGCGTCGATCGATGACGCCGCGTGCGATGCCGTGCTCTCGAAGTACACCTTGATCCAGAAGGACATCGCGGGCGTCCGCGCGCTCGTGCAGGGCGGCGCGCTCAAGTCCGGGGCGTGGGACGTCATGCAGCAACTCGGCACCGCCGCGGTCGCGCGGGCGGCGTGGAGCAGGCGGCAGCTGTTCGAGCTCATGGTGGACTTCTGGTCGAACCACCTCAACGTGACGTGCCCGTCCGGCGAGGTGTGGGACAGCCGGGGCGCGTACGACGCCATTGTGCGCAGGTTTGCGCTCGGGCGGTTCGCGGATCTGCTCAAGGCGTCGATGACCGCGCCCGCCATGCTGTCCTATCTGGACAACCGGTCCTCGACGAAGGCCAAGCCGAACGAGAACTACGCCCGCGAGCTCATGGAGCTGCACACGGTCGGGCTGGTGTACACCGAGAACGACGTCAGGGACGCCGCGCGGCTGCTGACCGGGCTCACCGTCGACGGCAAGACCGGGCTGTACCGCTTCGACGCCAACCAGCACGCGACCGGGCCGGTCACGATCCTCGGCTGGCGCCACGACAACGCGACCGCGGGCGGCGGCGAGGCGGCCGCGCTCGCCTTCGCCGACATGCTGGCCGCGCACCCGGCGACGGCCGAGCGCATCGCCCGCAAGCTCTGCGTCCGCTTCGTCTCCGACGACCCGCCGGCCGCCCTCGTGTCGAGGCTTTCCCAGGTGTACCTCCAGCAGAACACCGCCATCGTCCCGGTCCTGCGCGCCCTCTTCACCTCGGCGGAGTTCGCGGCGGCGAACGGCGCCAAGCTGCGCACGCCGCTGGAGGACCTGGCCGCCACCGTGCGCGTGCTCGGCATCGGCCCGTCGGCGGACATGACCGCGGTGCGCGGCCTCTACAACTACCTGGCCGACATGGGCCACGCGCCGCTGCGCTGGGCGCCGCCGAACGGCTACCCGGACGTGGCCGCCGCCTGGGCCGCGCCGTCGGGGCTGCTCATCCGCTGGAACGCGCACCTGAACCTGGCCGCCGGTTGGTATCCCAAGCAGCTGACCCGGCCCGTGTCGACGCTCGCGTACCTCGTGCCGAGCCTGCCGGCGACCCACGGCGCGCTCGTCGACCAGCTCGCCACACGGCTCGTCGGGCAGCCCCTCGCCCCCGCCCACGCGGCCGCGGTGCTGTCGTTCCTCGGCAAGACGGCGGCGAGCCCGCTCAAGGCCACCGACCCGGCGATCACCGGCCGCCTCCCGCACGTCGTCGCGCTGATGCTGGACTCGCCCTACTTCCTGTACCGCTGAAATCCGCTCTTCGTTCTTTGGGGTTCACGACATGCTTGCTGACTGCTGCGTCTCCCGCCGCGGGGTGCTCACGATCGGCGCCGGCGCCGCGCTGACCGGCCTGATCGGCGAGGGCCTGTCGACCCGGCTGGCCTTCGCCGGTACCCCGTACACCGGAGACACCCTCGTCGTGCTGTCGCTGCGGGGCGGCTTCGACGGCCTCTCCGCGATCGTGCCCATCGGCGACGCCGAGTACTACAAGGCGCGGCCGAACATCGCGGTACCGAAGACGAACGTCATCGCCGGGGACGCCATGTTCGGCCTGCACCCCGCGTTCGCCCCGCTGCAGGCGCGCTGGGCGGCCGGCACGTTCGGCGCGGTGCACGCGGTCGGCCAGCCCAACCCGTCCCGCTCGCACTTCCAGGCGATGGAGGACATGGAGCGCGCCGCCGCCGGCACGTCGATCCGCACCGGCTGGCTGGACCGCACGCTCGGCGTCGCGGGCGCGTCGTTCCCGATGGCCGGCGTGGCCATGGGCACGAGCTCGCCCGCGCGCCTGCTGTCCGGCCCGGCCCCGTCGCTGAGCATGCTCGGCGTCGACTCGTTCAAGCTCAACGGCAACGACGCGAAGACCCCGATGATGGGTACCCTGACGAAGCTCTTCGACGGCGCCCCCGACCTGCTCGCCCAGCCGGCCCGCGCCGTCGGCCAGACCCTCGGCACGGTCGGCGCCCTGCCCGCCTACACGCCGGCCGCCACCTACCCCGCGACCGCGCTCGGCAACGCCCTGCGCGACGTCGCCCGCCTCGTCAAGGGCAACGTCGGCCTGATGGCCGCCGCCGTCGACTTCGGCGACTGGGACATGCACGAGGCGCTCGGGACGGCGGTGAAGGGCCAGCGGATGTACGACCACCTGACCGAGCTGGCCCTGGCCCTCGACGCCTTCGCCACCGACCTCGGCGACGCGTTCACCCGGGTCACCCTCGTCACGCTGAGCGAGTTCGGCCGCCGCGTGGCCGAGAACGGCTCCCGCGGCGTCGACCACGGCAACGGCAACGCGATGCTGCTGCTGGGCGGCGGCGTGCGGGGCGGCCGGGTACACGGAACCTGGCCCGGCCTGGCCCCCGCCAACCTGACGGCCGGCGACCTCACGGCGACGACCGACTACCGCACCGTCATCGGCGAGATCCTGCAGCGCCGCTGCGGCCTCGGCGCGCTGACCGAGGTGTTCCCGAACGCCGCCTCGGCCGCCCCGCTCAACGTGGTGTCGGCGCGCTGACCCGGTCCCGCAGCCAGGCCACCATGACGCCGGCCTGATCCCGCTGGAACTTCCGCAGCGTCGGCAGCCCCACCGGCGCCGGCCGCCGCGCCCGGTCGGCAAAGAGCGCGGCCACCCCGGCCACGCACCCGGTGATCTCCTCGGGACGGGCGTCGATGACGCCGTCGTCGAGCCACCCGCCGTACAGCCGGACGTTGAGCACCAGGGTGAGCGTGTCGAACCACTTCGGCCCCGCGCAGCCGAACGGCCAGTCGACGACGACCACCGATCCGTCGTCGCGGACGAGCAGGTTGTCGGCCCTGACGTCGCCGTGCACGAGGTAGTCGCCCTCGAGCGCCGCGAGCCCCTGCTGGGCGAGCTCGTCGAACAGGCCGAGGTTATCGTTGACCCACGGCCCGAGGCTCTCGTCCGGTTCGGCCGCGAGCCGGCGCCACCCCGCGAAGTCGTCGGCGCAACCGTCCTGCAGGCGCGGGAGCCCCTGGACCGGTACCGCGAGCCGGCGCAACGCCTCGAGCACCGCTTCGACCTCGGCGTCCACCCACGGCGTGTGCGGATGACGCCCTTCGACGTCCTCGTAGACCAGGGCGACCCAGTCTCCGTCATCGTGTACGCCAAGCAGCCGCGGCGTCGGGAGGCCACCCGGCAGCCGCCGCACGATCCCGGCCTCGGCCCGGTGCAACTCCACGCTGTGCTCGTTGAGCCCGCTGCCGACGGCTTTGACGAACGCCCGCCGCCCCGACGCGGTGACGACCCGGTCGGCGGTGCCGGGTGAGAAGCCCCCTATCTGCGAGACGCTCTCGACCACGGCTTCCCCGAGCACGCCGGCGATCCCGTCTTGCACGCTGCGCGGCAGGTCACCCCAGCCGATCCGCACCCCGGACGCTTGCACCATGCTTCCGGATCCTCCCCGGCGCCGCGGCGTCGCGTCCACTGGATATCGGTTCGCCGTGAATACCCTGGATGCCCCAAGTGACAAATCCCGCCACGCGCCGCTCGGATCGGCTCTTCACGGCCGGAAAGTGTCATACGTCGTGGGTAGGCTGAACGCATAAAACAGGCCAGGGCGGCGGGCGAGGGGTGTCGCGGGTGCACTGATCAGAAACGGACAGGGCGAGAGCTGGTCGACCGGGTGACATTGGGACGCGCGAACGGAGGGGCCGCACGCGGGCACGCGCGAGGGGCGGTCGACCGGGAGGAGGCCGCACGCGAGGCGCGGGCGCCAGGGCGACCGCGAGGGGCGGGCGCTGGGCGGGCTTTCCGGAAGACCAGACGCGCTCGGGAAGTCCACGCGCGGCTTGACGGACGATCAGTCACGCTCGACGACGCCGGCAACGCCCACGAACCCTGATCTCACGCCACGATTGGCCGGTTGCTCACTCTGACGGTGCCCTGCGGGGCATCAGGGCGACGACCGGGAGGCTGAGGGTGGTGACGGCCAGAACGACGATCAGCGTGACTTTCATCGCGTGGGCCAGTCCGGAGGTCGCGGCTTGGAAGAAGATCGACGCGACCGCGGCCGAGCCGATCGCTGACGCGAGTTGCTGGATCGAGCTGAACGAGCCGCTGGCACTGCCGGCCTCGTCGGGTTTAGCGTCGCCGAGAGCGACGGTGGGGATCGTGGCGAAGCTGAGGCCGATGCCAACGCCGATGACGAACAGCGCCGGGGCCAGCGCCCAGAGGCTGACGTTCGTCCCGGAGTGAGCGACGAGGGCCAGAACCCAGCCGCAACCGACGAGGTCGACGGTGAGGCCGATGAAGACGAGCCGGCGGCCGAGCCTGGCAACCAGGCCACCCATGGCGGCGAACCCGGCGGCGACGAGCCCCAGGGTGAGCGGTAACAGGCCGAGCGAGGTGTCCCGCGCGCTGACGTGCAACCCCTCCTGCAGGAAGAGCGACAGCACGAAGATCAGGCCGGTGCCGGCGGCGACGGCGACCAGGCACACGAGCAATCCGGACGTGAAACCCCGGTTCTTCATGAGCGAGGGCTTGATGAGCGGGTGGGTCGCGGTCCGCTGGCGGTAGGCGACGGCCGCGAAGAACAGGACTCCGACGATGATCGAGACGACGGGGACGGCGGTCCAGCCGTTGGTCGAGCCCTCGATCAGGCCGAACAGCAGCCCGAGCATGGTTACCGCAAGCAGGCCGGAGCCCCAGCCGTCGACGACGGCGGACCGGTCGCCGTCGTCGTCACGCGGCAGGATCCTGGCGGCCATGACCAGCCCGATGATGCCGAGGATGATGTTGGCGAGGAAGATCGGGCGCCAGGACAGGCCCAACAGGTCGGCGCTGATGATGAAGCCGGCCAGGACCGGGGTGCCGACACTGGACAGGGCGAGCACCGGGCCGAACAACCCGAACGCCCTGGCGAGCATGTCACGGTCGAACGCTTTCGCCATGATCGCCATGCCCTGCGGGATCAGGAGAGCGCCGAACGCTCCCTGAGCGACCCGGGCGGCGATGAGCAGGGTCGGGTCGGGTGAGAACCCGGCGACCGCCGAGGCCAGGGTGAATCCGCTGATGCCGATCAGGAAGAGCCTGCGCTGGCCGAACTTGTCACCCAGCCGTCCGCCGAGCACGAGCAGGACGCCCATGGCGAGCATGTACGCCGGGCCCAACCACTTGATCAGGCTCTCCCCGCCGTTGAGCTCGCGGGCGATGGTCGGGGCGGCGATGTTCGTGACCGTTGCGTCGATCACGTCGAGAGCGTCGGCAAGCAGCACCAAGCCGAGGATCGCCCACATCAGGCGACTGGAGCGGCGTGTGGTGTCGGTGCCCGGCTCCGCCAGCGTAGTCATGAGGAACGTCCTTCACGCTCGGGCGCCCCTCTTGGGCGGCCTCATCGCTACTACGAACGCCCCTGACCTGATCCGACACCGCCTCCGAAAAAACTGTGCGCTCGCGCCTGGTCAGCACGGCGGCCACCCGGGCCGGTGGGCCCGGGTGGCCGCCTGGCGGACGTCGATCACGCGGACAGGAACGGCCGCACCTCGATCTTCCGGTTGCAGGCCTTCGACCCCTCGGCGGCGAGCTTGAGCGCCACGTCCAGGTCGGGTGCCTCCATGATCCAGAAGCCGGCGAGGTACTCCTTTGACTCCACGAAGGGCCCGTCGGTGAACAGCGCCTGCCCCTCGCGGTTGTCGATGACGGTGGCCGTGCTGGGCGATGCGAGGCCGCCGGCGAAGACCCAGTGCCCCTCGGCCTGGAGCCGGTCGTTGAACGCGTCGATGGCGGCGTCCTCCTTCGCGGTGGCCGGGCCGGTGCCGTCGTCGATCACGGAAATCAGGTACTGCATCTGAAGATCATCTCCTGTGCGTCGAAACGGGCGCTACCCCTTGCGGGCGGCCTCACCCCTGCTACGAACGCCACCACCCCGATCCGACACCGCATCGCGGATTTCTCCGAAGAACTTCCGGGATGCCGGAAGCGCCGGCGACGGACAGTGAGCGGACACGATGGTGACCGTCGATGGCCTTGCGTGGGATGGGCCGATAGTTGGCACGTCGGGAGGGCATGGGCCAGCCGGTGTGACGCGTGGCACGTTCGGGGGATTCCCGGATGACGCACAGACCGTAACGTCGATGGCATCGCACTCTGTCAGCCAGCGAGGGGGAACACTCCATGAGCGACATCGACACCGGCTCCTACGACGGCGGGGGCGACGTCGACTACGGGCACTTCGAGACGGGCCAGGAGCACGCTGGTCTCGACCAGCTGCACCAGGCCCACGGCTCGGAGTCGGACTACGGCAACCAGTACGGCGTGTACGAGAACGACCACCACGCCGACACCTCGACCGACTTCTCGCAGGGGCACCACACCGAGTTCGACCAGGGCCCGGCCGTGCACTACGAGTCGGACGACTACACCAACTACAGCCACGACGGCAGCGTCGACGACCACGTCTTCGCCGCCGAGGGCAGCGAGCACGCCCACCAGGCCGAGTTCGGCGAGCTCGACGCGCTGCAGCAGCGCTTCGACTCCGCGTTCGCCGAGGGGACCGAGCTGCACGGCGGCGAGGGCGGGCATCTCGGCGTCGCGTCCAGCTGACCCGGGCACAGACCTGAGGCCGGCGTCCGAGCGGACGCCGGCCTGAACCATGTCCGGCCGATCGGAGAACCGAGGCCAGGCCGGCGCGATTGGACTGCGCCGCGAGCGGGAAACCGGCCTAGCCTCGGCACACATGGAGATCCTGCGGTACAGCGCGTTCACCGACGACCCGAACGGCGGCAACCCGGCGGGCGTGGTCCTGGACGCGACCGGGCTCGCCGACGCCGACCTGCAGCGCATCGCGGCCGAGGTCGGCTACTCCGAGACCGCGTTCCTGACCGGCAACGACCCGCAGCGGCGCAGCGCCGCCGTCCGGTACTTCAGCCCCCTCGCCGAGGTCCCGTTCTGCGGCCACGCGACCATCGCCACCGCCGTGGCGTACGCGGACCGGTTCGGCGACGGCGACATCGCGCTGGACGCGCCGGTCGGCCGCATCCCGGTCCGGACCGCCGACGGGTCCGCCACGCTCAGCAGCGTCGCGCCCCGAAGCGTTGCCATCGACGAGCGGGACATCGAGCGGCTGCTGGCGATGCTGCGGTACGACCGCGAAGACCTCGACGCGGCGTTCCCGATCCGCGCGACGTTCGCCGGCGCCTGGCATCCGATCGTCGCGGTCCGGCAACGCGAACGGCTCGCGCGGCTCGACTACGACTTCGGCGGGCTGCAGCGGCTCATGGCCGAACGCGACTGGACGACCGTCGCCCTCGTGCACCGGGAGACCGAGACGGTCTTCCACGCCCGCAACCCGTTCCCGCCCGGCGGCGTGTACGAGGACCCGGCCACCGGCGCGGCCGCGGCGGCGTTCGGCGGGTACGTGCGCGAGCTCGGACTCGTGACGACCCCGGCGACGCTGACCGTCCACCAGGGACACGACATGGGGCGCCCGAGCCTCCTGCGCGTCGGCCTGCAGGAGGGCGCCAACCCGACGGTGACGGGCCGGGCCGTCCGAATAGGACAGTGAGCGGACGCCGATGAGCGTTGGCCGAATGCGGAAGGGCTGAACTTCCGCGTAGATCGGCCAACGCTCACAAGGGACAGGCGGTGCCCCGAAGCAGAGCTCAGCAGCTGGAGGCGAAGCCGACCAGCGCAACGGAGTTGCAGGAAACGTTGATCGGCGCCTGGAACGTGAACGAGGACTGGTTGCCGTTGCCGATGCCGGCGTTGAAGCCGGTGTTCCAGTCGCCGTTGTTGCTGTACGCCGACGCGCCGCCGTTGCCGTGGTTGCGGCCGTTGCCGTCGTCGTAGGCGTTCGCGTTGGCGCCGCCGCCGTTCTTCTTGTGCTTCTTGTGCTTCTTGTTGTGGACCCCGTAGCTGCTGGCGTTGCCGTTGCCGTTGGAGCCGTCGTGGTAACCGGCGCCACTGGCCGCGCCGCCGTTGCCGTTGTAGGCGAACGCGCCGCCGTTGCAGTTGGCGCTGGCGAAGCCGATGATCGCCAATGAGTTGCCGCAGATGTTCACCGGCGTCTGGATGGTGGTGGAGCTCTGGTTGCCGTTGAAGAGGCCGACGTTGGGACCACTGTTCCAGCTGTCGGCGTGCGCGGCGGTGCCGGTGAGCGCGAGGCCACCCATTGCCAGCGCGGCGATCTGCACCGACCGGATGAGCCAGCGTTTCATGATGACGACCTTTCGACGAGTGATCGACGGGGAACGTCCGTCGCGCCCTCCACCTAACCCGAAATGCGAGCTGCGGACGGATATTTCACGAAATTCCGTCACGCAATGCACCCGTGCGGTGACATAACGTAGCGCTCAGCGATGGCGGAAGCGGCGGAGGATGTACCGGAGCCCCAGGACGATCAGGACGACGGCCACCGCGAGCAGCGCGGGCAGCTTGTACCGCGCGATCCGCTCCAGGTTGTTGCCCACGACGGCGCCGACGGTGACCCACAACGACGTCCACAGCACGGCGCCGATGCCGTCGCGCACCACGTAGCGCCGCCACGGCAGCGCGGTCGCACCGCAGATCAGGCCGTTGGTCTGGCGCAGCCCGTCGATGAACCGGGCGACCACCACGATGTTGAGCCCGCGCGTGGCGATGAAGTTCTCGGCCTTCGACAGGCGCGCCTCGGTGAGCCCGACCCGCCCGCCGAAGCGCAGCAGCGCGGGCCGCCCGGCGCGCCGGCCGAGCAGGTAGCCGAGGTTGTCGCCGAGCACCGCGGCGACCAGCGTGACGGCGACGACGGCCGGCATCCACAGGTGGCCGTGCGCGGCGAGGGCCGCGGCGGCGACCACGACGCTGACCGCCGGGGTCGGGATGCCGATGCCCTCCAGGAGCACCAGGAGTGCCAGCGCCGGGTAGCCGTACCGCTCGAGATGCTCCATCGATCTTGATCCTGCCACGGGTACCATTGAGGGCAATGACCAGTTGGTATGAGTCCCACATCGACCGGCAGATCCGCGAGGCGCGGGAGCGGGGCGAGTTCGACAACCTCCCCGGCGCCGGCAAGCCCCTGCCCGATCACGGTGAACTCTACGACGAGGACTGGTGGATCAAGGATCTCGCCCGCCGCGAGAGCCTGCCCGGCGGCATCCCGCCGACCCTGCGGCTGCGCCGGGAGGTCGAGGACTTCCCCGAAGCGCTGGTCAAGTTCAAGACCGAGGATTCGGTACGGCGTGCAGTAGCCGACCTCAACACGCGCATCGAGCGCGCCAAGCGGGGCTTCATCGAGGGCCCGCCGGCGATCCTGCGGCCACTGGACGTCGAGGAGATCGTCACCGCGTGGCGTAGCGCCCGCGCGTAGCCATTGACAGCGCCGAGCGTGGCGCATACCTTTCCCCCAACTGTTAGTCAGTCTGCCTATTAGTTTGGGGGCAAGCCGTGGCGGTCGGGGGATCCTCCAAGCTGCTCAAGGCGCTCAACGAGGCGGCCGCCCTCGGGCACCTCCTCGACCACGGCGAGCTCACCCGGGCCGAGCTGCGGGCGCTCACCGGCCTGTCCAAGCCGACGATCTCCGAGGCGATCCGGCGGCTGACCGAGGCCGGGCTCGTCGTCGGCGTCGGGCACGAGACCGGGCGCCCCGGCCCCAACGCCGAGGTGTACGCGGTGGACGCCGGCGCCGCCTACGCCGTGGCGATGTCGGTGCGCGACCACTCCCCCGCGCTCACCGCCGCCCTCTACGACCTGCGGGGCGTCCAGCGGGCGCGGCTCGAGGTGCCCGTCGACTTCGCGCACACCGACCCTGTGCGCGCGGTCGAGGAGGCGATCGGCGAGCTCGGCGTGGACCGCGACCGGCTGGCGCACGTGCAGCTCGCGGTGGCCGGCGCGTTCGACCCCCGCGACCGCGTGATCCACCACGTCGACGTGCCGGGCTGGAGCCGTGCCGGGCTCGTCGACGAGCTGCAGGACCGGCTGGGCACCGTGGTCGGCGTCGACAACGACGTCAACCTCGCCGCGCTCGCCGAGCGGGCCCACGGGGCGGCGCAGGGCGCGGAGTCCTTCGTGCTGCTGTGGCTCGGCGACAGCGGCCTCGGCCTCGCCATCGACCTCGGCAACGGCGTGATGCTGCGCGGCGCCCGCGGCGGCGCCGGCGAGATCGGCTACATCCCGGTCGGCGACGGCGACTTCCACGACCTCGTCGGGCCGGACGCGGTCCGGGCGCTGGCCGCGCGGTACGACACCACCGACGAACTACTCAAGGAGCTCGCCGGCCGGATCGTGCTCGGGCTCGCGGCCGTCGTCGCGGTCCTCGACCCGCCGCTCGTCGTCATCGGCGGCGAGCTCGCCCGGCAGTACGGCGCGCCGCTCGGCGAGGCCGTCACCAAGGCCATGTCCAACGCCGCGCCGCTGGAGACGGCGATCGCGGTCAGCACCGTCGACGACGACGCGCCGCTGCTGGGCGCCGCCGACGCCGCGGTGTCCGCGGTGCGCGAGTCCCTCCTCGCCGCACTGCGCCAACCCACCCCCTAGCACCACCCCACGACCAAGGAGCCCCCCGTGCGTCGCCTCCTCGTGATCGCCGCGGCCGTCGCCCTGACCGCCGCGTGTACTCCCGCCCCGAAGAACAAACCGATCGCCGACCCGGGCGCCGACGTCTCCGGCACCGTGGAGTTCTGGCACTTCTTCACCGACCGCGAGGCCGAGGCCATCGACGCGGTCGTGAAGGACTTCCAGGCGAGCCACCCGAAGATCAACGTCGTGGTCAAGTCGGGCCAGGACGACTCGAAGATGACCCAGGCGATCGGCGGCGGGCAGGGCCCGGACGTCGGCCTGTCGTACTCCACCGACATCGTCGGGCAGTTCTGCTCCTCCGGCGCGTGGCTCGACCTGGCGCCGTACATCGCCCGCGACAAGGTCTCGATGGACGCGTTCCCGCCGACCGTGAAGCAGTACACCGAGTTCAAGGGCAAGCGCTGCGCCATGCCGGTCCTCGCCGACGCCTACGGCCTGTACTACAACAAGCAGATGTTCGCCGACGCGGGCATCTCCGGGCCGCCGAAGACCCTTGAGGAGTTCGCCGAGGACGCCAAGAAGCTCACCAAGCGCTCGGCCGACGGCACCATCACCACCGCCGGGTTCCTGCCGGAGTTCGGCTTCTACGAGAACACGCCGTCGCACCTCGGGCCGATGGTCGGCGCGCAGTGGCTCAAGCCCGACGGTTCCTCGGCGATCGGCGGGGACGCGGCCTGGCCGCAGCTGCTGCAGTGGCAGAAGTCCCTTGTGGACTGGTTCGGGTACGACAAGCTTGAGGCCTTCCGGGCCGGGCTCGGCGACGAGTACTCCGACGCCAACGCCTTCCAGAAGGGGCAGGTGGCGATGGCGATCGACGGCGAGTACCGCATCGCCTTCGCCAAGGACCAGTCGCCGGACCTGCAGTTCGGCGTGGCGCCGATGCCGACGTCCACATCGGACCGTTACGGCGCCGGGTACGTGACCGGCAACGTCATCGGCATCTCCAAGACCGCCAAGAACCCCGAGGCGGCGTGGGAGCTCATCAAGTACCTCACCACAGACACGAAGGCGATCGTCAAGCTGGCCAACAGCCTGAAGAACATACCGTCCACAAAGGACGCGCTCGCCTCGCCCGACCTCAAGCTCGACGCCGAGTTCAAGACGTTCGTGGACATCTTCAACCACCCGAAGACCACGACCACGCCGCCGTCCTCGGCCGGGCCGGCCTACCAGGAGACGTTCCAGACGTTCTGCGACTCCTGGCAGAGCGGCAAGGTCGCCGACCTCAAGGCCGGGCTGACCGACGTCGACAAGCAGGTAAACTCGCTGCTGCAGCTGGGCGGCTGAATGCGCCACCGGCTCCGCCACACGCTGACCGTCGCCTCCTTCATGGCGCCGGCGACGGTCGGCATCGTGGTGTTCTTCGTGTACCCGCTGGTGTCCGCGGTGTACTTCTCGTTCACGAAGTTCGACCTGCTGACCGTCCCCGAGTGGGTCGGGCTGCGCAACTACCGGCACATGTTCGAGGACGCGTTCCTGGCCACCGCGGTGCGCAACACGCTGTGGTTCGTCGCGTTCATGGTGCCGGCCCGGATGCTCGGCGGCCTCGCCTCCGCGCTGCTGCTCACGAAGCTGCGGCGGGCCGGCGGGTGGTACCGCACCATCTTCTACCTGCCGGCCCTCGCCCCGCCGGTCGCCGCGACGCTCGCCTTCGTGTACCTGCTCAAGCCCGGCGTCGGCCCGGTGAACTCGGCGCTGTCGCACCTGGGCATGAGCCCGCCGCTGTGGTTCAACTCCCCCGACTGGTCCAAGCCGTCGCTGGTCCTGCTGGCCCTGTGGGGCTGCGGGGACATGATGGTGCTGTACCTCGCGGCGCTGCTCGACGCGCCGACCGCGCAGCTGGAGGCGGCCACCATGGACGGGGCCAACGCCTGGCAGCGGTTCCGGCACGTGACGATGCCGCACATCCGGCCGGTCGTGGTGTTCACGGCCGTCATCGGGGTCATCACGACGCTGCAGTACTTCGCACAGGCCGCCGTCGCCGCATCGGCCGCCAGCGGCCAGGCCACCACCGGGGCGGGGATCTCCTCGACGTTCGGGTACCCGGAGG
Organism: Dactylosporangium sp. CA-139066; assembly: GCF_050936175.1. Taxonomy (NCBI): domain Bacteria; kingdom Bacillati; phylum Actinomycetota; class Actinomycetes; order Micromonosporales; family Micromonosporaceae; genus Dactylosporangium; species Dactylosporangium sp. CA-139066. The sequence goes on from NZ_JBNJNH010000001.1 coordinate 7,090,193, forward strand.
GCTCGACGTTCACGTACCCCCTTTGGCTCTACGTCGTCGGGTTCCGCTACGGGGCGCTCGGCTACGCCAACGCCCTGGCCGTCGTGCTGTTCGTGGTCGCGTTCGGGGTGTCGCTGCTGCTGCTTCGCCGTACCGTGAATCCGGAGACCGCGTCGTGAAACTCGCCTTCGTCGCCCGCCACAGCATCGCGATCGCGCTGAGCATCATGTTCATCGCGCCGGTCGGGTTCCTGCTGCTGACCTCGTTCATGTCCGACTCGCAGGCGCTGACGGCCTCCTACTGGCCCTCGACCTGGCACTTCTCCAACTACGGGACCGTGTTCGCCAAGACGCCGGTGCCGCGGTACCTGCTCAACACCGTCCTCTACGCGACCCTCGCGACGCTGTTCATGCTGCTCTCCAGCATCCCGGCCGCCTACGCCCTGGCCAAGCTGCGGTGGCGCGGCCGCGGCTTCGTGCTGGTCGTCATCGTGTCGATGATGATGATCCCGCCGCAGGTGACGACCGTGCCGCTGTACCTCATGTGGGCCAACTACGGCCTCACCGGCACCCTATGGCCCCTCGTCCTGCCGATGCTCTTCGGCGACGCGTTCTCGATCTTCCTGCTGCGCCAGTTCCTCGTCACCATCCCCGGCGAGTACCTGGACGCGGCCCGCGTCGACGGCTGCGGCGAGTGGCGCACCCTGCTGCGGGTCGTGCTGCCGATGGCCCGCCCCGGCATCGCCGCCGCCGCGCTGTTCCAGTTCTTCTACGCCTGGAACGACTACTACGGCCCCCTGCTGTACACCAGCGAGAATGAGCAGAACTGGACGCTCTCGCTGGGCCTGGCCTCGTTCCGGACACTGCACCATGTGCAGTGGAACCTGGTGAGCGCCGCGACCATCCTGACCATGGTCCCGGTCGTGGCGCTGTTCTTCTTCGCACAACGCGCCTTCGTGCAGGGCGTGACACTGACAGGAGTCAAGGGTTGAAAATCGCCGTCGTCGGGGGCGGGTCCACCTACACCCCGGAGCTGATCGACGGGTTCGCGCGCCTGGCGCCGTTCGCCTCGGAGATCGTGCTGCTCGACCCGCAGGCCGATCGCCTGGCGGTCGTCGGCGCCTTCGCCCGCCGCCTGCTGGCGTTCCACGGCAGCGCCGCGTCGCTGCGCTGGACGTCCGACGTGGACGACGCCCTGCGCGGCGCGTCCACGGTCGTCATCCAGCTGCGCGTCGGCGGCCAGCAGGCCCGCATCAGCGACGAGACCTTCCCGCTCGCCTGCGACTGCGTCGGCCAGGAGACCACGGGCGCCGGCGGCTTCGCCAAGGCCCTGCGCACCGTCCCGGTGGTGCTCGACATCGCCCGCCGCGCCGACCCCGGCGCCTGGATCGTCAACTTCACCAACCCGGTCGGCATCGTCACCCGCGCCCTGCTGGACGACGGCCACCGCGCCGCCGGCCTGTGCAACGTGGCCATCGGCTTCCAGCGCCGCTGGGCCGCCGCGCTGGGCGTCGACCCGTCCGCCGTCACGCTGGGCCACGTCGGCCTGAACCACCTGACCTGGGAGCGCGCGGCCTACGTCGACGGCGTCGACCGCCTGCCGGAGCTGCTGGACAAGGCCCTGGACGAGATCGCCTCGGGCCTGCAACTCCCCCGCGAGGTCATCTCGTCCCTGGCCTGCGTCCCCTCCTACTACCTGCGCTACTTCTACAGCCACGACGAGGTCGTGCGCGAGGAGCGCGGCAAGCCCACGCGCGGCGAGCGGGTCTCGGAAATAGAGTCGGAGCTCCTGTCCCTGTACGCCGACCCGTCCCTGACCCAGAAGCCCGCCCTCCTCGGCGAGCGCGGCGGCGCCTTCTACTCGGAGGCCGCGGTGGGCCTGATCGCGTCGCTGCAACACGACGACGGCGGCATCCACGCCGTGAACGTCCGCAACCGCGGCTTCTTCCCGTTCCTCTCCGACGACGCGGTCATCGAGACCACCTGCCGCGTCGGCGCCACGGGCGCCACGCCCCTGCCGGCACCCCCGCTGCGCCCCGAGCTGGCCGGCCTGATCTCCTCGGTGTCGGCCTACGAGGAACTGGCCGTCGAGGCCGCCCTCCACGGCGGCCGCGACCGCGTCTACCGCGCCCTGCTGTCCCACCCGCTGGTGGCCCAGCACGCCAAGGCCGACCGCCTGACCGACGAGCTCCTGTCGGCCAACCGCGACCACCTGGCCTGGCTGTCGTGACCCCGCCACCGCCAGCTGACGGCACCACCTCGACCACCGAAACCCCACCGCCCCCGACTCCGGTCAGCGCCGACCCCACACCGCCGGCCAGCACGGCACAGCACACCGCCACACCCGACAACGCCGCCCCAACAACCACCACCGCAACCCAGGCCACCACGACGAGCGGCGCCGCCTCGCCAGCGACCACGACACGCCACACCACCACGCCCGACGGCACCACCCCGACGACCACCACAGCCGACGCCGCCGCCCCAACGACCACCACCGCGACGCAGTCCGCAACGACGAGGGGCAGCGCCTCGACGACCAGCACGGCACCGCACACCACCACAGCCGACAGCGCCCGCCCGACGGCCGACACGGCGCAGCACACCGCCACAGCCGACGCCGCCCGCCCGACGGCCACCACCGCGACGCACTCCACCACGACGAGCAGCGGCGCCTCGACGGCTGGCACGGCACAGCACACCGCCACGGCCGACGCCGCCCGCCCGACCGCCACCACCACGACGCACTCCGCCACGACGAGCGGCGGCGCCTCGACGGCCGACATGGCACAGCACACCGCCACAGCCGACAGCGCCCGCCCGACGGCCACCACCACCACCGTGACGCAGTCCGCCACGACGAGGGGCGGCGCCTCGACGGCCGGCACGGCACGGCTCTTTGCCGCGGCCGACGGTGGAAACTCGAAGACCGACGTGGTGCTCGGCGACTCCGACGGGCGGATCCTCGCGCGGGTCACCGGCCCGACCACGTCGCCGCACGTGCTCGGGCTGCCCGCCGCCGTCGCCCAGCTCGCCGAGCTCGTCGCCCAGGCCCGGGCGGCGGCCGCCCTGCCCGCGTCGGTGGAGCTCGACCGGTTGTCCGTGTACGTCGCCGGCGCCGACCTGCCCTTCGAAGTCGAGCAGCTCAACGCCGCCGTCGGCGGGCTCGGGCTGGCCGGCGTCACCGTCGTCGACAACGACCTCTTCGCGCTGCTGCGCGCCGGCACCTCCGCCCCGGACGCGGTCGGCGTGGTCTGCGGCGCCGGCATCAACGCGGCTGGTCGCCGCGCCGACGGCGCCACGTCACGCTTTCCCGCCCTCGGGCCGCTGTCCGGGGACTGGGGCGGAGGCCGCCACCTGGCGTCCATGGCGCTCTACCACGCGTGCCGGGCCGAGGACGGCCGCGGTCCCGCGACCGCCCTCGCCGACGCGGTATGCCGCCACTTCGGGCGCCCCACCGTCGAGGCGGTCGCGATCGCGCTGCACCTGGGAGAGTTGCCGCCCGCCCGGCTGGACGAGCTGTCCAAGGTGCTGTTCACGGTCGCGGCCACCGGCGACGAGGTGGCGAGCCGGGTGGTGCGCCGCCTGGCCGACGAGATCGAGGCCCTGGTCCGGGTCGCGGCGACGCGGCTCGACCTGCTCGATCGCCCCTACACGGTGGTCCTCGGCGGGGGCGTGCTTACGGCCCGGCACCCACAGCTGCACGACGACGTGGTGGCGCGCATCGCCGCAATGTCACCCGAAGCATCGGTCACCGTCCTTTCGTCACCGCCCGTCGCCGGCGCGGCCCTGCTGGCCCTGGATGCCCTCCACGACGGCGTATGCCCCGCGGCCGTCGAGGCCGTCGTTCGGAAGACTCTTCCACTATAGCGGAATTCCGCTATAGTGGAAGGCGTGGGAATCGATGAACTCGGGCGCCGGATCAAGCAGGAGCGACTCCGGCGCGGCATGACGCTCGAGGAGCTCGCCGCGGCCAGCGGGGTGAGCCGGTCGATGCTGTCGGAGGTGGAGCGCAACGGCCGGATGCCGACCGTCGCCGTGCTGGACCGGATCGCGACCGGCCTCGGCACGACCATCGCCCGCCTGCTGCGCGACGAGCACCCGCCGCAGACGACGGTGCTGCGCCGCGCCGAGCAGGACGTGGCCCGCGACCCGGCGGGCTGGGAGCGGCGGGTCCTCAGCCCCGTCCTGCCGGGCGTGGAGTTCGAGCTGATGCGCACCACGATCGAGGCCCACGTCGACGCGGGCACGTTCACGCCGCACGGCGCGGGCTCGAGGGAGTATGTGGCGGTCGAGTCCGGCACGCTGCGCCTCACGCTGGACGGCGACCCGATCGACCTGCACACGGGCGACAGCGCGTTCTACGCCGGCGACCGCCACCACGGCTTCGCCAATCCCGCCGACGAGCCGTGCGTCTACTACCTGGCCATGGACGTGGCGGCACATGGGGAGTCGCCATGAGCGGTGACGCGGTGGACGGCATCGGGGCCGCGCCGCACGGGCGTGGACACGCTGAAGGACGCAACCTTCCGCCGGGCTTCAAGAGGTCGGCGACACACCCGCGGGCCGTCGGGCATCAGGGGGCCGCACCGCACGATCACGGACTCGCTGAACGGCGCGGCCCTTCGCCGGACTTCGAGTGGTCGGCGGAGCGTCTGCGGGCCGTCGGGCATCAGGTTGTCGAGCTCGCCGTCCGACACATTGCCGGAATGCCGGAGCGGGACGTGTTCGCGCCGGTTCCGGGCGACATCGTGCGCGGGTTCGAGCGGGGGGCGCCGCCCCTGACGGGAGCGCCGGTCGACGGCGTGCTGGACGACTTCGCGGCCCGTGTGGAGCCGTGGCCGTTCGGCAACGGGCATCCGCGGTTCTACGGGTGGGTCAATCCGCCGCCGCATCCGCTGGGGGTCTTCGCCGAACTGCTGGCGGCCGCCATGAATCCCAGTGTCGCCGGGGGCAACCACGCAGCCGTGCACGTGGAGCGGCAGGTGGTCCGATGGTTCGCCGAACTGGCCGGGCTGCCGGCCGGTTCGGGCGGGCTGCTCGTGTCGGGCGGGTCGGCGGCGACGCTCACCGGGTTCGCCGCCGCGCGACACCGGGCAGCGCACCGATCCGGGATCGACGTCCGCCGCGACGGGGTGCAGGGCGGACCGCGGTTCGTGCTCTACCAGGGCGGCGAGGGGCACGGGTCCGCCCTCAAGGCCGCCGAGCTGCTGGGCATCGGCTCTGCAAACACGCGGATCATCCCGGCCGACACGCAGCACCGGATGCGGGTCGACCTGCTGCGCGACGCGATCGACGCCGACGTGCGGGCCGGGTGCGTGCCGGTCGCGGTGCTCGGCAGCGCCGGCACGGTCAACACCGGCGCCGTGGACGATCTCGAGGCGATCGCCGACGTGTGCGCCGAGCGTGGAGTGTGGCTGCACGTCGATGCCGCATATGGCGGACCGGCCGTGCTGCTCCTCGACGACCTCGCGGCCGTCCGCAAGGCGCTGGCGCGGGCCGACAGCATCACCCTCGACCCTCACAAGTGGCTGTACGCACCCGTGGACGCCGGTTTGGTGCTCTTCCGCGATGCGACGGGCGCCCGGGAGGCGTTCAGCCTGGTGCCGCCGTACTTGCGCACCGACGACGACCAGGACGGCGTCGGCGGCCCGGCGTGGTTCAGCGAGTACGGCTTCGAGCAAACCCGGCCGTTCCGCGCACTGAAGGTGTGGATGCTGCTCAAGCACCTGGGAGTGGCTGGCTACCGGTCGCTGATCGAGCACGACCTCGCGGTCGCCGACGCACTCGCCGCCGCAGTCGACGCTGCGCCCGACCTGGAACTGCTCGCTCGCGGGCTGAGCGTCGTGTGTTTCCGCGGCCGTCCGCGCTCGCGGCAGGAGGAGGACCTCGACGTTCTCAACCGGCGGGTGCTGACCGCGCTGCAGCACAGCGGGAGGGCGTTCCTGTCCGGGACCGTCGTCAACGGGGCGTTCGCGCTGCGAGCGTGCGTGGTCAACCCGCGCTCGACGATCGAGGATGCGGAGGCGGTGATCGCTGCGGTCCGCGCCCAGTTGACGGCGGCTTGACACCGACCCCCGGACGGCCCTCAGGCGCGTGGCATTGCGAAGGTCTGCCAGATCGCGGGCGCGGACACGACCGTTGCGCGCGGCCTCAACCGCAGCAGAGGGGCCACACGCGCGACTGTGGGCGGGGCCCAGGGACAGGGACCGGCCACAGAGGGACCTCATACGCGACCGCGGGCGGCGACCGCGGAGAGCCCGCACACGCGACCACAAGCGGCCGCAGAGGGGCCCCCGCCTCGTACCTGACCGCGGGATTGGCCTCCACGGCGCTGGCGGCGTCTGCGGCGTGGAGGCCGCCGACTGCTAGGCCGCCTCGCCGGCGCCGGCTGGGCGCTCGGCCTCGACGCCGGCGTCCGGAGCGGGCTCATCCGCGGCGCCCGCGAAGAACTCCTCGGCGTCGGCGTCGAGCATTGCGTCCAGGTCGTCGTCCGTCGGAGGCTGAGACTTACGGCGTTTGAAGAACGAGTTGTACAGGGCGATGACGTCGACCTCCGCGACGTTGGCGAAGAGGTCCGGGCGTTTGATCATCTCCTCGCACGCCTTCATCCACGCATGGCCGACCGCGATCGTGATGCCCACGCACAGCGTGCCGTTGAAGACCGCAATCGCCGCGTTCACCCCCGGGGCCGCCTTGCCGACGATCTTCCAGATACTCCGCTTCGCCGCCTGGCGGGCGGCTACCTTGGCCGCCTCCTTGCCGGTGTGCTCGGCCGCTACCGCCACGGCCTTGCGGGCGGCGATCTTCGCCGTCTCCTTGCCCGCCTCCTCGACGGCCTTACGGGCGGCGACGTTGAGCACGCCGTCCACCGTCTTCGCGGCTATCCGCTGGGCGGCCTCGTCGACCACGAGCTCGGCGACCTTGCGTGCCGCGACCTTCCGGGCCGCGATCTTGGCCGCCTCGCGACCGGCCTCCTCGGCCATGATCTTGGCTACCTCGCGGGCCGCCAGCTCGGCCGTTCGCTCCGCGCCCGTCGTCGCGACCCACGTGGCCGCGGTCGCGGCGACGCGGCGCGACGCCAGGGCCGCCGATCCGCCGATAACCGCCGTGAGCGCGGCCAGCTTCGCCAGTTGGGCCGGGGCCAGCTTGAGGCCGTAGGCGGCGCCGATTCGGGCCAGGAGGTTCGCGTGTACCGTCATGAGCGCCGCAACGTCCGCCAGCGGTACCGGCACGGCGCCGGCCGCGAAGGCGAACGGGCGGGCCCGCTTCAGATGTCGCAGCGCGAGCTCGCGCTTCAGCCGTAAGTCGACGATCTGGGCGACCTTGAAGGCGAGGCGGGCGGCGTGGGGAATCTGACCGACCGTGGCGTTCACCAGCTCGGTCAGGCCGTGCTGGGGGCTCGCCCCCTCCTCCTCCACCACGGAGTTGACCAGGAACACATTGCCCCGGGCGCCCAGCGGCAGGGCCAGGGCGTTGATCTCGCGCGCCAGCTCGATCGCGGAGCGCTGGGGGCGGCCCTGCCGCAGTTCCACGTGGGTCAGGACCATGAGCGGCGGAAGGTGCAGCGCGGCCAGCGCGCGGATGATCTTCTCGTGGCCGAGCTGGATGCGGTGGCTGTTCTGGTTGATGACGAACCACACGGCGTGAATATGCTCGGACGGCGGCTGCTGGCGGCGGTCCTGGATCAGAGCCGTCAGGCCGGCGATGAGCTGGTCGGTGGAGTGGCCGACCTCGAAACCCGGAGTGTCGAAGATCCGTAACCGGGACGGCGGCGGACCCTCGTAACCCATGATCTCGGGGGTGATCGGCCGGCCGACGCCGGTCGCGGCGTCGTCCACGCCGAACACCGCGTTCACGAGCGTGCTCTTGCCCGCTCCGGTGTCGCCCACGACCACGAGGTTGAAGCGGCCGATCGCGGCCAGCTCGTCCTCGTACGCCTGCTCGAACAAACGGTAGAAGTCTTCTGCACCAACGGTTCCATCCATGGTCCACTCCGTCGTTGCGTGTGTCGCTGCGGCCGTCCGACGGCGTTGATGATCGCAGCGATGGAGGCGGAATACATCCGCCGGTTGTGGATCTCTCGGAAGCGACGGGCGCGGGCCGATGTCAACGGAACAGGGCCGCGGCTGTGACGTGGCTCTCAAACTGGCCGATCGGTCAGATCCTGACCGATCGGCCAGGCATGCTGTCGCAGGAAAACCTGACCGATCGGACAGGTACGGGCGGCAGCGGCGCAGAGGAGGTGCGGGGTGGTGCGGAGCAGTACCCGCGACGAGATCCTGGCGTCGGCGGCCCGGCTGTTTGCGCAGGCCGGGTACAAGGGGACCTCGCTGCACGACATCGCCGTGGACGTCGGGTGCTCGAAGGCGGCGCTGCTGTACCACTTCGACAGCAAGGAAGCGATCCTCACCCAGCTCTGCGCGCCGGCCATCGCCGAGCTTGAGCAGCTGCACGAGCGGCTCGGGCACCTGGAGGGCGGCGAGGCACGCGAGGCGGCGATCGAAGGGTTCGTCGACCTGTCGATGCGCTACCGCAAGGAGATCCAGGTCATTTTCGGCGACCTTCCCGGGTTGCTGCAGCAGCCGGCCTTTCAACGCGTACACCTTATGGCCCAGAAAGTGTGCGAGGTCCTCGCCGCGGGGTCCGGCTCGCCCGCCGCGGTCATCGCGGCCAAGCTCGTGCTCGCCGGCATCCCGGCGATCGCGTTCGGTATCGACCTCGAGACGCACGACTACTCCGACGAGGAACTGCGCGCCGCGCTCATCGAGGCGGCGACGCGCGCCCTCGCTCCCCTCACCCCTGACAACCGTTAGGACGCGAACGTCATGGCTACTGTGCTCTACCGGCTCGGCCGGGGCTCGTTCCGGCACCGCTGGCTGGTGCTCGTCCTGTGGATCGTGGTGCTCGGCGCGCTCGGCGGCGCGGCGGCCGCGTTCAAGGGGCCGACCTCCAGCGACTTCACGATGCCCGGCACCGAGTCGCAGCGCGCGATCGACGCGCTCAAGCATGAGTTTCCCGAGGCCAGCGGCGCCACCGGCACGATCGTGATCAAGGCACCGGACGGCGCCAACCTCGCCGACGGGAACAACAAGAACGCGGTGATGGGGCTGGTCGGCGAGGCCAACAAGCTGCCCGGCGTCGTCGGGGCCCTCGATCCGTACAGCACGCGGGCGCTCTCGCCGAACGGGCAGTACGCGCTCATCACGGTGCAGTTCGTCGACCGGGCCGACAAGGTCACGAAGGACCAGCGGGCCGCGTACGAGGCGACGGGCAAGGCGGCGGAGCAGGCGGGGCTGCGCGTCGAGCACGGCGGCGAGGTCATGAACCACGAACCGGAGGTCGGCGGCAAGGAGGGCATCGGCGTCGCCATCGCCCTGGTGGTACTGCTCGTGACGTTCGGGTCGCTGGTCGCGGCCGGCATGACGATGCTCAACGCGCTGCTCGGTGTCGGGGCGGGCATGGCGGGGCTGTACGCGCTGTCCGGCGTCGTCCAGCTCACCAGCACGGCGCCGGTGCTGGCGCTCATGCTCGGGCTCGCCGTCGGCATCGACTACTCGCTGTTCATCTCCTCGCGGCACCGGCAGAACCTCGTCGAGGGGCTTGCGCCGGACGAGGCGGCGGGCCGCGCCGTCGGTACCGCGGGATCCGCGGTCGTGTTCGCCGGTCTCACGGTCGTCATCGCGCTGGCCGGCCTGTCGGTCGTCAACATCCCGTTCCTGACCGTGATGGGCCTGGCCGCGGCCGGCACCGTGGCCGTCGCCGTGCTGGTCGCGATCACGCTGCAGCCGGCGCTGCTGGCCTTCGCCGGCAACCGGATCCTCTCCCGCGCCCAGCGCAAGGCCGTCACCGACGGCGCCGCGCACCACAGCGAGAACTTCGGCTTCCGCTGGGCCCGCTGGATGATCCGGCTGCGGGTTCCCGTGATCCTGGTCGGCGTGCTCGGCCTCGCGGCGCTGGCGATCCCGGCCGCGCACATGCGCATCGCGCTGCCCGGGGCGAGCGCCGGCCCGGCCGACACCCCGGCCCGCAAGGCCGCCGACCTCATCGACCAGGGCTTCGGGCCCGGCTTCAACGGCCGGCTCGCGCTCGTGGTGTCCAGCGACTCGCCGGACACGACCAAGGCGAAGTCCGGCGAGGCGATCCAGAAGCTCACCGGCACCGAGAACCTGCTCGCCGCGACCCAGCCGAACTTCAGCCGCGACGGCAAGACGGCGCTGGTCGCGCTGATCCCGAAGACCGGGCCGACCGACGCGGCGACCGAGGACCTGGTCCACGCGGTCCGGGACAAGCTCAAGACGATCGGCGGGGCCGACTTCGCGGTCACCGGGCAGACGGCCGTCGGCATCGACGTGTCCGAGAAGCTGTCCAACGCGATGCCGATCTACCTGCTGCTGGTCGTCGGGTTGTCGGTGCTGCTGCTGATGCTGGTGTTCCGCTCGATCCTGGTGCCGCTCAAGGCCGCGGCCGGGTTCCTGCTCACCGTCGGCGCCACGTTCGGCATCACGGTACTGGTGTTCCAGGACGGCCACCTCGGCTCGCTGGTCGGGCTGGACCGGCCCGGGCCGCTGGTGAGCTTCCTGCCGATCCTGCTCATCGGCATCCTGTTCGGCCTGGCCATGGACTACGAGGTGTTCCTCGTGTCGCGGATGCGCGAGGACTTCGTGCACGGCGAGAGCCCGCGGCAGGCCACGATCAGCGGCATGGGCCACGGCGCCCGGGTCGTGACGGCGGCGGCGATCATCATGGCGTCGGTGTTCGGCGGCTTCGTGCTCGTCGACGACCCGGTCATCAAGTCGATGGGCTTCGCGCTGGCCATCGGCGTGGCGATCGACGCGTTCATCGTGCGCATGACGATCGTGCCGGCGGTGGTGTCGCTGCTCGGCCGGGCCGCCTGGTGGCTGCCGCGCTGGCTCAACCGCATCCTGCCCAACGTCGACATCGAGGGCGAGAAGCTGCGCCAGCACCTGGCGACCGACCCGGCGCCGGCCGAGCCCGCGCGCGTCTAGGCGTCAGCTGTTCCGGCACCGCCCGCAGGCGATCCTGCAGGGCGGTGTCGGGCACGGCGGACGATCGTGATCATTACCGCAGGGTTAAGAGCTCTGGACAACAACAGTTAACAAACCTAATAATGGCGACCACCGTCGATGGGAGTCGCCCATGAAGCGCGTCGCGATCGTTGTCGGCGCCGTCGCATTGCTGGTCACGGGCCTGTTCGTGGCCACCAACGCGTACGCGGCCAATCTGTTGTCCAACCCCGGCTTCGAGAGCGGGAACCTGTCCGGCTGGTCGTGCACCGGTTCGGGCTCGGGCGCGGTCACCTCGCCCGTGCACTCGGGCAGCTATGCCCTCAACGGCAACGCCACCGCCTCCGACAACGCCCAGTGCACGCAGACCGTCACCGTCCAGCCGAACACGGCGTACACCCTCTCGGGCTGGGTCAAGGGCAACTACGTCTATATCGGGGTCACCGGCGGCGCCTCCACCTGGACGCCCGCCGCCTCCGCCTACACCAAGCTGACGGTGCCGTTCACCACCGGCGCCGGGCAGACGTCGGTCCAGGTGTTCCTGCACGGGTGGTACGGCACCGGCGCCTACAACGCCGACGACATCTCGCTCGACGGCCCCGGCACGCCGCCGACCACGACCCCGCCCACGTCGCCGACCACGCCGAACACCTCGCCCTCCCCCTCGAAGTCCCCTTCGAAGTCCCCCTCGTCGTCGCCGTCGACCTCGCCCAGCACCAGCCAGCCGCCGGTGACCGGGCTGCCGAAGCACGCCCTCATCGGGTACATGCACGCCAGCTTCGCCAACGGCTCCGGCTACATCCGCATGGCCGACATCCCGGCCGCCTGGGACGTCATCGACCTCGCGTTCGGCGAGCCGACCAGCGTCACCTCCGGCGACATCCGGTTCAACCGCTGCTCGGTCTCGGAGTGCCCGAACGTCGAGAGCGACGCCGACTTCCTCGCCGCCATCAAGGCCAAGCAGGCCCAGGGCAAGAAGGTCCTGCTCTCCATCGGCGGGCAGAACGGCGAGGTCCAGCTGACCACGGCCGCCGCCCGCGACACGTTCGTCTCCTCGGTCAGCGCCATCATCGACCGGTGGGGCCTGGACGGGCTCGACGTCGACTTCGAGGGGCACTCGCTGTACCTCAACGCCGGCGACAGCGACTTCCGCAACCCGACGACGCCGGTGATCGTGAACCTCATCTCGGCGCTGAAGACCCTCAAGGCCAAGTACGGCACCAAGTTCGTGCTCACCATGGCCCCCGAGACGTTCTTCGTCCAGCTCGGCTACCAGTTCTACGGCGGCACGAGCAACGGCGACAACCGCGCCGGCTCCTTCCTGCCGGTCATCTACGCCGTGCGCGACTTCCTCACGATCCTGCACGTGCAGGACTACAACTCCGGCCCGATCTGGGGCCTCGACGGCCAGTACCACACCATGGGCGGCGCGGACTTCCACATCGCCATGACCGACATGCTCAAGGCCGGGTTCCCGGTCGCCAACACCGGCCAGACCTTCCCGGGCCTGCGCCCCGACCAGATCGGCATCGGCGTGCCGGCCGCGGTGAGCGCCGGCAACGGCTACGTGGCCCCGGCCGTCGTGCAGAGCGCGGTGACCTGCCTCGTCAAGGGCACCGGGTGCGGTTCATACACCCTCCGCGGCGGTACGTCACCGGCGTTCCGCGGCCTCATGACCTGGTCGATCAACTGGGACCGGTACTACAACTGGGAGTTCATGAACGCCCAGGAACCGTTCCTCAACGCGTTGCCGTAGCTTTCAACGGGTGAGCGCACTTGACCTGGTGAACAGCTGGCCCGTAGAGACCGCTTCCGTGGCGGTCGTGGATGCCGAGGGTGTCCGCGACCGCCACGGCCCGGACACCGCCCTGCCGTGGGCGTCGGTCACGAAGCTGCTCACGGCCCTGACGGTCCTCGTGGCGGTGGACAAGGGTGACGTACTGCTGGACGAGCCCGCCGGCCCCGACGGCGCGACGGTCCGCCATCTGCTCGCGCACACCTCCGGCGTCGCCTTCGACGAGCCCTCGATCCTGTCCGCCCCCGGCCGCAAGCGCATCTACTCCAACCGCGGCTTCGAGCTCCTGGCCGACTTCGTCCTGACCCGCACGGGCGGTACGTTCGCGGAGCTCATGACCGAGTCGGTGCTGCGCCCGCTGGGCATGGGCGGCACCCGCCTCGAGGGCTCCCCCGCCGCCGGCGCGGTCGGCCCGGTCTCCGACCTGGCGCTGCTGGGCCAGGAGCTGCTGGACCCGTCCCTGGTTCCGGACCTCATGCCGGAGGCGACCGCGGTGCAGTACCCCGGCGTCTCGGGCGTCCTGCCCGGCTTCGGCCGCCAGGACCCGAACGACTGGGGCCTCGGCTTCGAGCTGCGCGACGGCAAGTCGCCGCACTGGACGGGGGCGCACAACAGCCCGCGGACCTTCGGCCACTTCGGCAAGACGGGCACGTTCCTGTGGGTGGACCCGGACGCGGGCCTGGCGCTGGCCTGCCTGACGGACCGCGACTTCGGCGAGTGGGCGGCCGAGGTGTGGCCGGCACTGTCCGACGCGGTCCTGGCCGAGCACGCCGGCTAGCCCCGCCACCGGCCGGTCGGCGGCGAAGGCCGACGGCCGCCGGGCGGGCGCTTGGCTAAGGCGCCGCCGACCGCGGCGCCGCCCCGCGCCGGTGGCGCACAAGGCCGTCTCCCCGAGCGCAGCGCCTCCCGCCGCCTCGCGCGAGCGCAGCGCCTCCCGCCGCCTCGCGCGAGCGCAGCGCCTCCCGCCGCCTCGCGCGAGCGCAGCGCCTCCCGCCGCCTCGCGCGAGCGCAGCGCCTCCCGCCGCCTCGCGCGAGCGCAGCGCCTCCCGCGGCCTCCGTCCGAGCGCAGCGCCTGCCCGCCCCGCGGACGTGAGCAACGGCGCCGCCTCGCCCGCCGCGCCACCCGCCACCCGCCACCGCCACCGCCACCGCCACCGCCACCGCCACCGCCACCGCCACCGCCACCGCCACCGCCACCGGATTGTCATGATTTTTCGCCTGCCGAGCGATAAATCCGACAAGTCGTGGCACGGAGTGCCCGACTTGTCGGGATCGCGGGCGACCTTGCCGGCCGCGCTCCAGTGGGAACGCGCAGAGGCCGCCGCCCAAGTGGGCGACGGCCTCATACGCGACCTTCGTTACGGACGGGCTCCGCTCGCATCCAACCCGCCGAGGGCCGGCACACCCCGTGCGAGCAGGGCACTCATGCACCGCCGGAGCACCCCGCCGCAGGTGTTGAGGGGGTCCGGGTGGAGCGAAGCTCCCCCGGCGCGAGCGAAGCGAGCCGGCAGCTCAGGGGTCCGGGTGGAGCGAAGCTCCCCCGGCGCGAGCGAAGCGAGCCGGCAGCTCAGTACCAGCCGGCCGTCGACCAGCCGTCCGCCGACCAGTAGTGGCCGGACCAGTAGTGGCCCGACCAGTAGTGGCCGGTCCAGTAGTTCTCGGACCACTGCGGGTCGGCCCACGTGCCGATGCCCGTCCACGGCTTGCCCTGCCACGTCGCGGCGGACCAGGTCCGGGACGTGTACGGGGGGACCCAGCGCTGGTTGTCCTGGTCCAGGCAGTCCCAGAGCTGCAGCTGCGTGCCGTTGGTCGAGTTCCAGCCCGTCACGTCGAGGCACCGGCCCGAGCCGACGTTGATCAGCTGCCGCAGCGAGGTGACCTTCCACTGCTGCGCCGGGGTGCCGTTGCAGTCGAAGAGCTGGATCTTCGTGCCGTTGGTGTTGCCGGCCGAGGTCACGTCCATGCACTTGCCCAGGGCGCGGACCGTGCCGTCGGACTGCAGCTGCCAGTACTGCGCCGGCGTGTTGTTGCAGTCGTACAGCTGGATCGGCGTGCCGTTGTTGTTCAGGCGGTTCATCACGTCGACGCACTTGCCGGCGAGGCCCGAGACCTGGCCCGTACCGCCGTCGCCGCCGGCGCCCGTCCAGGTGTCGCCGGCCATGCGGTACCCCATCCAGACGCCCCCGTTCCAGGACGTCTTCTGCGCCGCCAGCGACGCCCACGCGGCGTTGTTGAACGGGCCGAACGGCGTGTTCTCGCCGGTCAGCGACACGTTGTCGGCGACGAGGTGGTTGCCGCCGCGGGCCGTCTCGATCGAGCCGGTGCCGACGCCCTTGGCGAAGGCCTGCGTGGTCGACGGGGTGCCCAGCGCGGCCGACGCGGCGACGTTGAGCTCCTTCATCTTGCTGCTGCCGGCGACGCCCGTGGTCAGGGTCGTGCCGCCGTTGACCAGCAGCGTCTTCACCTGGTCGGCGGTGAGGCCCGGCCGCTGCTGCAGCAGCAGCGCCGCCGCGGAGGAGACGACCGCGGCCGCCTGGGACGTGCCGGAGCCCTTGAAGCCGGTGTCGCCGACGCGGGCGCTGGGGTACGTCTGGTCGATGTACGAGCCGACGTCGCGCAGGGAGACGATCGACATGCCGGGGGCCAGGATGTCCACCTTGCGGCTGGCGGTCGAGCCGTTGGTGAAGGTCGCGAGGTCGTCGTCGGCGGTCGACACGGTCTGGTTGGTCGTGGACGCGCCGACCGCGACGACGAACGGGTCCATCGCCGGGTTGGTCAGCGCGGTGGTCGAGGTGCCGTCGTTGCCGGCGGCGATGACGACGACGATGCCGGCCTGCCAGGCCTGCTCGACGGCGTACATCAGCGGGTCGACGTTCTGGCCCGACATGCCCGCGGTGCCGTACGACAGGTTGAGCACCCGGATCGGGTTCGACGGGTCGTAGTTGCGGTTGGCCACGACCCAGTCGATGGCCGCGATCATCTGCGACACGTCGACGGCGCCGGTGGCGGTGCCGACCTTGACCGACGTGACCTTGGCCTTCGGGGCGAGCCCGACGGTGCCGCCGGCGGTGTCGTTGCCGACCATGATGCCGGCCATGTGCGTGCCGTGGCCGAACGTGTCGAGGTAGCGCAGCTGGCCGGACTGCGACTCGAACGACAGGTCCGGGCCGTTGACGACCTGCCCCGCGGGCAGGCCCGTGACCGGCGAGATGCCGGTGTCGATCAGCGCGATGCCGACGCCCTGGCCGGTCAGCGACGCCGCCGAGCCGGAGTCGGCCTTGACGATCGAGCGGACGCTCTTGACCGTGGTGCCGGCGGTGGCCGGCCACTCGTCGGCCAGGAAGCCGCCGCCGGCGCGCGGTGCGGCGTGCAGGCCCGCGGCGATCCCCTCGCTACCGGCGGCGAAGGCCGGAGCGCCCGCCACCACGCCGATCGACAATGCCGCCGCGACGGCTCCCGCGGCGCCCCGGCCCCACCGCCGGGCTCTCGGTTTCCTCATCCACATCTCCCCATCCGTGGAGCACGAACACAGGCTCACTGTGTGCATCCGAAACACCACGATGGGGTGCCATACACCGAAAGTCACGAGGTCGTGACGACTTCGCGCCGATCACCCGACAGGATTTCTTCAGCGCTGTCGGGCGATCGGCGGCCCCGCCCGGCGGTCGGTGGACAACGTCACCAGGCCCACGCCTCCGGCCCCGGCCCGCCCCGCCCGACCGGCGGGAACAGTTCGTTCAGCCGGGCCTCAGCGTCATCGCCGAGCGTCGTGGTGAGGGCCTCGACGGCGAGGTCGAGCTGCTCCGGCGCGCGCGGCCCGACGATCGGCGCCGTCACGCCCGGCCGCGACAGCAGCCACGCCAGGGCGACGGCGGCCGGGTGCCGGCCGAGGTCGTCGCACAGCCTCTCGTACGCGGCGAGGACCTCCCGATGCTCCCGCACCCGGGCGGCGGCGTGGGTCGTCGTGCGCCCGGCGGCGCCGTCGCGGTGCTTGCGCAGCGCCCCGGAGAGCAGCCCCTGCGCGAGCGGCGACCACGGCAGCAGCCCGATCCCGAGCGCCTGCGCGGCCGGCACGACCTCGAGCTCCACCTCCCGGCTCAGGAGGCTGTACTTCAGCTGCTCCGACACCAGCCCGAGCGAACGCCGCCGATCCGCCGCGGCCTGCGCGGCCACCAGGTGCCAGCCGGCGAAGTTGGAGCTCCCGACGTACACCACCTTGCCCTGCGCCACCAGGAGGTCCATGGCCTGCCAGATCTCGTCCCAGGGCGTACCGCGGTCGATGTGGTGCATCTGGTAGAGATCGATCCGGTCCGTGCCGAGGCGGCGCAGCGAGGCCTCGCAGGCGGCCACGATGCGCCGAGCCGACAGGCCGCGGTCGTTCGGCCCGTCCCCCATCGGCTGGTACACCTTCGTGGCCAGCACCACCTCGTCGCGCCGCCCGGTCTTGGCGAACCACGTGCCGATGTACGTCTCGCTGGTCCCCTCGTAGTCGCGCGCGCCGTACATGTCGGCGGTGTCGACGAAGTTGATCCCGTCGGCGAGGGCACGGTCGAGGACGGCGTGCGAGTCGGCCTCGCCGAGCTGCCACCCGAAGTTCATCGTGCCGAGGCACAGCCGGCTGACCGCGAGCCCCGTGCGGCCCAGTTTCGTGTACTGCATGAGCCGCACGGTAGGCGCCCGCGGGACTGGGCCGGAGCCGTTCGACCGTGGTCGAATGGCAGCGTGAAGCGCCTGGAGCTGACCCCCGACGACCTGCTCCGCGTGCGCTTCGCCCACTCACCGATGGCCGAGGTCGTGACGAGCGCGATGGCGCTGCGCTCCGGCTCGTGGGAGCACGCCCGCTGGCGCGCCCGCGTCGCCGCGCGGGTGTCCGGCCTGGACGTCTTCTGGCGCGTCTTCGCCCCGCCGACGGGCGCGATCCCCGATTTCCTGTCTCCGGTACCGCGAACCGCCCGCCCCACCCTCCCGGACGAGCTCGACGCGATCGCCGCCACCCCGCCCGACCACGTCGCCGCCGAGCTGCACGCCGCCGGCGTCCCGTGCGAGGACCCGGCGGCGCTGATGCCCACGCTCATCGAGCAGATCCGGCGGTACTTCACCGGCGCCCTCGCCGAGCTCTGGCCCCGCCTGCGCGCGCTCGCCGACGCCGAGATCGCCCACCGCACGTCCGCGGCGGCGTTCCCCGGCCCGCGCGCCCTCCTCGACGACCTGCACCCGCGCCTGCGCTGGGACCCGGACGCGCTGCGCCTGGACTACCTGAAGGACGCCGAGTACCCGCCGTGGCACCTCGACGGCCACCCGCTGGCGATCCTGCCGACGGCCTTCAGCGGCCGCCACGCCTGGATCCTGGAGTCGGGCGACCGGCGCGCGCTGTGGTACCCGCCCCGCTCCGTCCACGCCGTCTTCGCCGCCGCCCCGCCCCCGCCGGCGCCGCTGGCCGCGCTGCTGGGCGGGACCCGCGCCGCGGTCCTGACGCTGCTGGCCACGCCGTCGAGCACCGGCGACGTGGCCGAGCGCCTGGGCCTGGCCCCGGCCACCGCCTCGCACCACCTGACGGCCCTGCGCGACGCGGGCCTGATCGTCGCCGCGCGCAACGGCCGGCGCCTCGACTACCGCCGCACCGACCTGGGCGAGCGCCTCACGTCGCTCGGCTGAGCACCTCGCGGAGCCTCTTCGCGAACTCGACCGGGAACTCCACGTAGCCGTCGTGGTCCCCGGGAAACTCGACGACCGTCGCACCGAGCCGCGCGGCGAGCCCGCGCGCGGCCCGGGCCGGGAACTGCGCGCCCGAGCGCTCGCCCGCCGCGATGACCACCCGCCCGCGCACGGCATCGAGGTCGGGGGCGACGGCGGTGTACCGCCGCAGCTCCTGCTCGACGAAGAACCTCCCGTTGCCGGCCAGCCGCCCCAGCAGCTCCCGCATCGCGGGCGGCAGCTGTTCCAGTGGCGGCAGCTCCCGGTACCCGAGCCCGGCGACCTCCCCGAACCGCCGCATGGCCGCCTCGGTCCCCGCCCGCTCCTGCAGCTCGACGACCCCGTCGAACCCGTGCCGGATCTCGCCTCCGTCCTCGACCATCGCGGTGAGCGGCGGCTCGTGCGCGATGACGACGCCGCCCTTGCCCGGGTGCCGCTCGACGAGCCCGAGCGCGACGATCCCGCCGGAGCTGCTGCCCAGGATGTCGGCGCGCCCGCCCCCGTACCGGTCGATCAGCCCGGCGGCGTCCTCGACGTCGAGCTCGTACCGCCGCGGCAGCTCCTCCTCGGCGATGGGGCTGCGGCTGAACCCCCGGCGGTCCCACGTCACCACGGTCCGCTCCCCGGCCATCTCGTCCGCCAGCCGCGTGAAGGTGGCGGCGTCCCCGGCGCCGCCGGGGATGAGCAGCAGCGCGGGCCCTTCGCCGCGCACTTCGACGTGCAGTGTCATGTCGCGCTCTCCTCGCTCGGCCCACCGCGACGGTGGGGGTTTTGGGCGGATAAATCCGGCGCTGGCGCGCCAGATTTATCCGACATTTCGCTTATTTCGGGTCCCGCACATCGCGCAACGCCCGCGGCGCCGGGTGTCGCCCTGGCCCTGCGACACCGCAGCGCCAGCCTTGTCCGGCGCCTCGGCGTTGTCGCGGCGCCGCAGTGCCGGCGTTGTCCTGGCGCGACGCCGCGCCAGACGTTGCCCTCTGACGCCGCGACGCACGTGCCTCGACGCCACCACGCCGCAGAGCCAGACGGGGCCACCCCGGCACCACCACGCCGAGGCGCCAGACTCGCCCCCGACGCCGCGTGGGGCCCCGCCATGCGTTGCCTTGGCGCCCCCCACCTCGCAGCGCCAGACCCCCCCCGACGCCGCGACGCCCGCAGCGGGCCCAGACACCGCCACGCCGAGGTGCCAGACGTCGCCCTCTGACGTCGCGGCGCCGGGCGTAGTACTGGCGCACGGCCGCGAGAAACGCCCCAACGCCGCATAACCGAAATGTCGGATTTATCTGGCGCGCCAGCGCCGGATAAATCCGGAAAAACAGCAACCGGGCCGGCTCAGTAGTCGGCCAAGTGGCGCAGCGCCTCCTCAAGCAGCGAACGCAGCGGCACCGGCGGGTCCGCGTGCAGCCAGTGGTTCGACGCCACGTCGCACGCCGTCGCCACCGCTCCCCCGATCACGTCCGGCAGCAACGACTCCGGCGGCAGCGCCAGCCGATCGCGGATCGCCGCCGACAGCGCCTCCTGCATCGCCGCCCGCACCCGCAGATACTCGCCCTGGATCGCGGGCGTGGCCAGCACGAGCCGCAGCCCGGCGAACCACACCCGGTCCGGGACGTGTTCAGGGACGGCGCCGCCGGAGAACTCCGCCAGCACCGTCGCCTCGATCGCGGCCCGCAACGGCTCGCCGGCAGGCCGGGCCCGCAGCGCGGCACCGGCGCGTTGGGCCCGGTCCAGCGCCAGGGCGCAGATCGCCTCCGCCTTGCTCGAGAAGTAGTTGTTGAAGGTCCGCGGGGACACGCCCACCTCGGCGGCGATGTCCTCGACCAGCACGCCGTCCAGGCCGCGCTCCACGGTCAGGCGCAGGGCGGCCAGGGCGAGCGCGTGGCGGGTCGCCTGTTTCTTGCGCTCGCGCAGGCCCGGTTCCATGCCACTCAGCGTACGACCAAAAGTGCGCGGCACGCAAGGTTGCGGAACGCGCAAAAACTTAAGCTCGTCCGGAACGGCGCCGATGCGAGGGGCATGCGGCGCGCGCTGTGGATCGGGGTGCTCGTCATCGGGGGTGCCGCCACCGCGCTGTGGGCGTTCGACATCGTGCCGGGGCTGGCGTTTCCGCTCGTCGGCGGGCTGTCCGTGCTCGCGTGGGCGTTCGGGCCGCGGCTGCACGACGCGCGGCCGCGCCGGCCCTGGCGGATGTTCACCGCCGCGGCGCTGTTCTTCCTCGTCGGGGTCGTCGTGCGGGCGCTGCTGCAGGACCAGCCGTACCCGCTGGCCCAGCTCGGCGACGCCTTCTCCGTGTGCGGGTTCGGGTTCTTCATCGCCGCCATGGTCACGTTCCTGAACCGCTGGGGCATCAACCGGCACGCGCTGCTCGACGGGCTCATCGTGTGCCTCGGCGCGGCGATCGCCTCCGCTCTGCTCTTCGTGCTGCCGGCCGTCGGCATACCCGGACGGCCGCTGCTGGTGAGCGTCCTCGCCGGGCTGTACCCGCTGCTCGACGTCGTCATCGTGCTGCTCGGGGTGAACCTGGCGTTCACGACGGCCGTCCGCGAGCCCGCGTTCGTGCTGCTCGGGTCGATGATGCTGCTGCTGTTCGCGGGTGACCTGGGGTACGCCGTCATCGGCCGCCACGGCGACGTCAACGGGCCGCGGCTCATGGCGCTGCCGTTCCTGGCCGGGTTCGCGCTCGGCGGCGCGGCCGCGCTGCACCCGACCGCGAAGGCGCTCGGGCAGGCCACGCCGCTGCCGATCCAGGCCTGGTCGCCGGCCCGGATGCTGGTCATCGGGCCGGCGGTCGCGGTGCCGTTCGTGCTCACGGTCGTGCTCGCCCACCCCACGCCACTGTCGCGGTGGATCCTCGGCGTCGGCGGGGCGGCGATCGTCGCGCTGCTGCTCGTGCGGGCCTCCGACGCGGTGCAGAGCCACGCCGCGGCGCAGCGGCGGTTCGAGCACCAGGCGACCCACGACCCGCTCACCGGGCTGCCGAACCGGCGGCTGCTCGGCATCATGGTCGACCGGCTGCTGACCGGCGCCGGGCCCGGCGACGTGTGGATGTTCTACCTCGACCTCGACGGGTTCAAGCTCGTGAACGACTCGTGGGGGCACCCGGCCGGCGACCGGCTCATCGCCGAGGTCGGTGCCCGGCTGCGCCACGCGCTGCCGGCCGCGGCGACCGTGGCGCGGGTCGGCGGGGACGAGTTCGTGGTCGTGCAGCGCTGCGCCGAGCCGGCGGCGATGGCCGACGCCCGGCGGATCATGGAGTGCGTCGAGCGGCCGCTGCGCCTCACCGGGCCGGACGGGACCGAGGCGGAGGTCGTCGTCGGCGCCTCGATGGGCATCGTGCGGGCCGAGCGGCACGGGACCGCCGAGGCGCTGATGCGCGACGCCGACACCGCGATGTACCGCGCGAAGGAACAGGGCCGAAACCGCTGGACGGTCTTCGACGCCTCGATGCGCGACGCGGTCCGCGAGCGGGTGGAGATCGAGGTGGCGCTGCGGGCGGCGGTCGCGCAGGAGCAGCTGTCGATCGCGTACCAGCCGATCGTCGACCTCACCGACGGGCTCGGCGAGCGGACCGTCGGCGCCGAGGCGCTGGTGCGCTGGGAGCACCCGGTGCGCGGCTGGATCGGGCCGAACATGTTCATCGCCGTCGCCGAGGACGCCAACCTCATCTCCGCGCTCGGCGCCTGGGTGCTGCGCGAGTCTGTGCAGCAGGCGGCCCGCTGGCGCGCCGACGGCACGGTCGGCGAGGACTTCTGGATGTCGGTGAACGTCTCGCCGCGCCAGCTCGGCGACGCCGCGTTCGCCGACCGGGTCGCCGCGATCCTCGAGCAGGCGCACCTGCCGGCCGGCAACCTCGTGCTGGAGATCACCGAGTCGGTGATGGTCGAGGGCAGCGAGCTGACCGAGCGGCTGCTGCGGCGCCTGCGCGAGCTCGGCGTGCGTATTTCCGTCGACGACTTCGGCACCGGGTTCTCGGCCCTGGGGTACCTGCGCCGCCATCCCGTCACCGGCGTGAAGATCGACCGCTCGTTCGTCGGCGGGCTCGGCACCAGCCCGGAGGACGAGGAGATCGTGCGGGCCGTCGTGGCCATGAGCAGCGCGCTTAACCTGGCGGTCGTGGCCGAGGGCGTGGAGACGACCGCCCAGCGGGACGTGCTGGCGGCACTGGGGGTACCGCTGGCGCAGGGCTGGCTCTGGGACAAGGCCGTGCCGGCCGCGGACTTCGCGGCGCGCCAACGGCACCGAGAACGTGTGGTCGAACCGGCCGCGGGTCGGTCAGACTGATCGGATGACGGAAACGATCATTCGCGACGATGCGTACCTGTGGCTCGAGGACGTCGAGGGCGAGCGGGCACTGTCCTGGGTCCGCGAGCGCAACGCCGAGACGACGGCGGCGCTGACCGGCAATGATCGCTTCACCGAGATGTACGACGGCATCCGGGCGGTGCTCGACGCCGACGACCGCATCCCGATGATCGCGTGGCACGGGCGGCGGGTGTACAACCTGTGGAAGGACGGCACGCACCCGCGGGGCCTGTGGCGGCGCACCACCCTCGAGTCCTACCGTGGCGCCGAACCGGCCTGGGAGACGGTCCTGGACCTCGACGCGCTCGCCGCCGCCGAGGGCGAGAACTGGGTGTGGCAGGGCGTGACCTTCCTGCGCACCGGCCCGCTCGCCGGCGAGCGGCGCTGCCTGCTCTCGCTGTCGCGCGGCGGCGCCGACGCCGCGGTGGTGCGCGAGTTCGACCTCGACGCGCTGGAGTTCGTCGCGGACGGCTTCACGCTGCCCGAGGCCAAGAGCGACGTCAGCTGGATCGACGCCGATCGGGTCTTCGTCGGTACGGATACGGGCCCCGGCTCGATGACGTCCTCCGGCTACCCTCGCCAGGTCCGCGTGTGGACCCGCGGCCAGGCGGTCGCCGACGCGCCGGTCATCTTCGAGGCCTCCCCGGACGACGTGTCGGCGCGGGCCAGCAGCGACCCGAGCGCCGACGGCGAGCGCGCCATCATCCGCCGCTCCACCGACTTCTTCCACTCCGAGCGGTACCTCTACGCCGGCGGCACCCTCACCCGCATCGACGTGCCGGACGACGCCGGCGTCGACGTGCACCGCGAGTGGCTGCTCGTGCGGGTGCGCACCGACTGGACCGTCGGCGACGTCACGCACCCGGCCGGGTTGCTGCTCGTCACCCGGCTCGACGACTTCATCGCCGGCGGCCGGGACCTCACGGTGCTGTTCACCCCCGACCCGCACACGTCGCTGAGCTACGCCGACTGGACGCGGACCGGGCTGATCCTGGTCCTGCTGGCCGACGTGCAGAGCCGGCTGGAGCTGCTGCGGTACCGCGACGGCGAGTGGCACAAGACGGTCCTCGGCAGCGAGCTGGGCCAGACCGACGTGTGGGACACCAACCCGGACGCCGACGAGCAGTACCTGCTGCTGTCCAGCGGCTTCACCCTCCCGCCGACGCTGCGCCACGGCGTCCTCGGCGGCGACGCGCCGCAGACCCTCAAGCAGGGCCCGGCGTACTTCCCGGCCGACGGCGTCACCACCCGCCAGTTCTTCGCCACGTCGGCCGACGGCACGCAGGTCCCGTACTTCGTCGTCGGCCGCCCCGACGCCGGGCCCGCCCCGACGCTGCTGTCCGGGTACGGCGGCTTCGAGGTCTCGCGCGTCCCGTCGTACAACCCGATCATCGGCCGCGGCTGGCTCGCCCGCGGCGGCACCTACGTCGTGGCCAACATCCGCGGCGGCGGCGAGTACGGCCCGGCGTGGCACCGCTCGGCGCTGCGGGAGAACCGCCCCCGCGCCTACGAGGACTTCGCCGCCGTCGCCGCCGACCTGGTCGCGCGCGGCATCACCACCCGCGAGCGGCTCGGCATCGAGGGCGGCTCCAACGGCGGGCTGCTCATGGGCGTGATGCTGACGCGGTACCCGGAGCTGTTCGGCGCGATCGTGTGCGCGGTGCCGCTGCTGGACATGCGCCGCTACCACCTGCTGCTGGCCGGCGCGTCGTGGATGGCCGAGTACGGCGACCCCGACGACCCGGACGACTGGGCGTACCTGTCGCTGTTCTCGCCGTACCAGAACGTGCGCGCCGGGGTGCCGTACCCGCCGACGCTCATCACGACCTCGACCCGCGACGACCGCGTCCACCCCGGCCACGCCCGCAAGATGGTGGCCCGGCTGCGCGAGCACGGCCAGAACGTCACGTACTACGAGAACATCGAGGGCGGCCACGGCGGCGCGGCCGACAATGCCCAGCTGGCGTACAAATGGGCCCTGGCCTTCGAGTTTCTGTGGCGCACGCTAGGCGACGGCGAGGCGTAGCTCCTC
Source organism: Dactylosporangium sp. CA-139066 (assembly GCF_050936175.1). Classification (NCBI taxonomy): domain Bacteria; kingdom Bacillati; phylum Actinomycetota; class Actinomycetes; order Micromonosporales; family Micromonosporaceae; genus Dactylosporangium; species Dactylosporangium sp. CA-139066. The sequence goes on from NZ_JBNJNH010000001.1 coordinate 7,115,021, forward strand.
GGCGGCGACGCGGCGGCGGGTGGTGCGCCGGTAGCGGTACACCTGCGCCGCGCCGACGCCCCAGAGGATGTACTGCACGGCGAACGCCCACCGGAACGCGCCCAGCGACGGGTGGTCGGCCCCCGGCGCCGTCTGCAGGTCGAGCAGGACGCCCACGGCGACGATCAGCAGGATCGACGCCACGAACCCGCCCACGTTCACGATCCCGGTCGCACCGCCGATGCGGTCGGCCGGGTTGAACGAGCGGGCGTAGTCGAAGCCGATCATCGAGCCGGGGCCGTTGACGGTCAGCACGACGACGAGCCCGGCCAGCAGCCACAGCGGCGCGCGCCCCGGCCACAGCAGCACGAGGGTCCACGCCGCCGCGGACGCGCCGACGATGGCCAGGACGAGGGTCGAGCGGTGGTACGGCAGCCGCCCGCAGAAGTGCCCGATGACCGGCCCCATGACCAGGGCGCCGATGGTGAGCACGGACAGCAGCAGCGCCGCGGTGTCCGGCGCCAGTCCTTCGCCCTGGGTCAGGAAGGGGTACCCCCACAGCAGCGCGAACACCGACCCGGAGAACTGCGTCACGAAGTGCGTCCACAGGCCGAGCCGGGTGCCGGGGTGCGCCCACGAGTTCTTGAGCCCCAGCTCGCGAGTTTCCGACTTCTCCGGCGTCTCGGATGCCGGGCGGTCGCGGATCGAGGTCAGCACCAGCACGACCGCCGCGGCACCCAGGCCGGCCGCGCCGAGGAACGTCGCCGTCCAGCCGGCGTGGCGCAGCAGGAGCACCAGCGGTACCGCCGAAGCGAGCGCACCCAGCTGCCCCACCATGCCCGTCAGCTGCACCATGAGCGGGTTACGCCGGGGCGGGAACCACAGCGCGACGATGCGCAGCACGCTGATGAACGTCATCGCGTCACCGACGCCGATGAGCACCCGCGCCGCGATCGCCGTGCCGATGTCGCCCGCGAAGGCGAAGATGAGCTGCCCGGCGAGCATGAGAACCCCGCCCGCGGCGAGCAGCCGGCGCGACCCCAACCGGTCGAGGAGCACGCCCACCGGGATCTGCATGCCGGCGTACACGGCCAGCTGCGCCACGGAAAGCATCGACAGCAGGGCGGTCCCCACGCCGAGACGCTCGGCGGCGGCGACCCCGGCTACGCCGAGGGACGATCGATGGAAGACGGCGACAACGTACGCAAGGAGCCCGACGCTCCAGATGAGGTAGCGGCGCATAGCAACGTTGACGCTATCGGTAAGGGGCGGTCTTGGGGGGTGACTGTGACGGCCCTCAACTGTGGGTTTGCAGACACCGCCTACGCTGTCGGAGTCTGCTTTGCCGTATATCGGGTTTGCTTTGCCGTTCTTGAGGACAGTCATGACCGACCTGACCGACCTTCCCATCGCGTGGGAGCACTCCGGCGACGGCGAGTTCCCGTACCACGCCGAGGTAGACGGCCGGAAGCTCACCGTGCGGGTCAACGACTTCCCGGCCGAGCCGCTGTACACCTTGATGGTGGACGGCGCCGAGCTCGCCGACCTCGACGACTGGCCCGCGTCGTGGCGCCGCCCGCCGGTCCCCAGCCACCTGCTGGACCTGGTCGCCCGCCCGGTCACCACCGACCTGCTGTGGACGTGGGCCCGGCGCATCTGCGGCGTGACGACGGAGCACGCCGCCGAGGTCGCCGCGCTGCTCGGCCTGCCGGCCCCGACCCAGGACGACCTCGGCCGCCTGTTCGTCCAGCCGAGCCCGCCCGGCACGGCCTGGCTGCAGCTGTTCATGAACGAGCGCGCGGGCCTGGCGTCGGTCGAGATCCGCTTCGCCGAGCCGGCGCTGAGCCGCGCGGAGCTGGACGCCTGCTTCGGCCCGAGCCAGAACCTGCCGCGCGTGCACTGGGACTCTCCGCACGTGACGGCCCATCGCGTCACCACGCCAGACGCACCGCTGTCGTGCACGCTGTTCGCGTCGTTCCACGCCGCCCCGGAGCCTTCCCAGCGCGCCTTCGAAATCATGCTCCGCCGCGACTAGCTCACTTCGCTCCCCCCGCCGGTTGCGCTTCAGCGCCGCCGGCTCAGCGATCGCGACTCTCCGCGGATGCGCCCCTCGCGGATGCGCCCCTCGCGGATGCGCCCCTCGCGGACGCGCCCCTCGCGGACGCGCCCCTCGCGGACGCGCCAGGCGGTGTGCCGCCGAGTGCTGACGCACGCCACCCGCCGCCGAGCCATGCGCCGCCACGGTGCCGACGCGCGGGGTGCACGTCGCCGAAGAGCGGCCGGGTGCGGCGGGCGGAGCTAGACGCCGCGCAGGGCGGCCTTGATCGGGGCGGTCTTCGCCGCCGCCTCCGCAACCTCCGCCGCCGGATCGCTGTCCCACACGATCCCCCCGCCCGCCCACGCATGAACCCGCCCGCCCGCAACGGCCACGGTCCGGATGGTCAGCCCGAGGTCGATCTCCAGCCGCCCGTCCCGCCCGTGCCCGATCCACCCGATCGCCCCCATGCTCGGGCCGCGCCCCACGGGCTCGAGCCGCGAGGCCACGTCGATCGCCGCGAGCTTCGGCGCGCCGGTCACCGAGCCCCCGGGCCAGATGGCGCCGAGCAGCTCCGCGAGGCCGACCCCGGGCGCGAGCCGGGCCGAGACCGTCGACTCCGCCTGCCACAGGCCGGACCACCGCCGCAGGGCGAAGAGCTCCTCGACCCGCACGGAGCCGACCGCGGCGACCCGGCCGAGGTCGTTGCGCTCCAGGTCGACGATCATCACGTGCTCGGCGCGCTCCTTCGCCGAGCCGAGCAGGTCGGCCCGGCCCGCCGCGGTCGCGGGCCGGGTGCCCTTGATCGGGCGCGTCACGGCCCGGCCGGCGGCGACCGACACGAGCGTCTCGGGCGAGGCGGTCGCGACCCACCAATCGGCGCCGCGCAGGACGCCGCCGTACCGGGCGCCGGGCAGCGCCGCGACCCGGGCGAGCGCCGGGGCCGGGTCACCCGCGAATGGGGCGCTGGCGTGGCCGACCAGGTTCACCACATAGACGTCCCCGCGGGCGATGGCCGCGCGTACCGCGTCGACCGCGGCGGCGTGCTCGGCGGGCGACCAGCTCGGTGTCCACAATCCGACAGTTCCGGGGCGACCGGCCTCGACGGGTGAGCCGGAGCCGCCGTGGGAGTAGGCGACGGCCACCAGATCGGGCACCCCGGGTGAGGGCGAGGGGGTCACGGAGGGTGGCGACAGGAGGACCGCGATGCCACACGTTGACGAGTTGGTAACGCTCGGTGACCCCGAGATGTCCTGCACCGGTACACCATGTGTCGCCGCGAACTCACCCAGTAATCGAAGTGGGTCTCCGCCGTCCGCGGCGTACCATTCGAACCGGGAGCGCTCCCAAACTCGTGTGCGACATGGCTCCGGTAGCCCGGGAGGATGAAGATCCACAGTCCCGGGCCCGTACCCGACGACCGGACCTAATGTGCTCATACGAAGGGTGGATTATCCCCAAGTTGTGCCGTCACATGTTCGGAATAGTGTCGTTGGCCGTAGTAGCGTGCATCACTGGTCATGTGAACAACCACACAGACCCAACTGAATCTCTCAATCGGAGACCCCCGATGCTCTGCCAGCACCTGCCAGCCTGCCCCTCCGCCGCCGACTCCGACCGGGAGGCCGCCAAGATCACGGCGAGCCACCCGGAGCAGGGCTGGAGCCTTCTATGCAACGGTGTGATCGTTTTTGAGGACACCGGGGAGCTTCTGCCCGATTGCAGTGTGATTGAGCCGCACCGTGGTCCGGCTCCTCACACCCTCGTCACCGCCGCGTAGCGTAACTTTCAGTAGTCATCCCGCCGTCACTCTTCGTAAGCAGAGGCCGGCGGGCACGCGCAGACCAGGTTGCGGTCCCCGAAGCTGTCGTCGATGCGGCGCACCGGCGGCCAGTACTTCGCCTCGCGGGCCGACGGGCTCGGGTACGCGGCAAGCGAGCGCGGGTAGGCGTGCGCCCACTCGTCGGCCGTGACCACCGCCGCGGTGTGCGGCGCGTTCGCGAGCGGGTTGTCGCCCGCGGGCCACTCTCCCGCCACGACCCGGTCGATCTCCGCCTTGATCGCGATCATCGCGTCGCAGAAGCGGTCCAGCTCCCCCAGGTCCTCGCTCTCGGTCGGCTCGACCATGAGCGTGCCGGAGACCGGGAACGACATCGTCGGGGCGTGGAACCCGTAGTCGATCAGCCGCTTCGCCACGTCGGCGACGCTCACGCCGCTGGCCTTGGTGATCCCGCGCAGGTCGAGGATGCACTCGTGGGCCACGAGGTGCTCGGCGCCGCTGTACAGCACCGGGTAGTGCTCGCGCAGCCGCGCCGCGACGTAGTTGGCCGCCAGCACCGCGGTCGCCGTCGCCTTGCTCAGCCCGTCCGGGCCCATCAGCCGCAGGTACGCCCACGGGATCGGCAGGATCCCCGCCGAGCCGAACGGCGCGGCCGACACCGGCCCGACCGGCGCGTCGGCGGCCAGGAACGGGTGCGACGGCAGGAACTTCGCCAGGTGCGCCCGCACCGCGACCGGCCCGACGCCGGGACCGCCGCCGCCGTGCGGGATGCAGAAGGTCTTGTGCAGGTTGAGGTGCGACACGTCGGCGCCGAACTGGCCCGGCTTGGCGTAGCCGAGCAGCGCGTTGAGGTTGGCGCCGTCGACGTAGACCTGCCCGCCGGCCTCGTGGACCTTGGCACAAAGATCGGAGATCCCGGTTTCGTACACCCCGTGCGTCGACGGGTACGTCACCATGATCGCGGCGAGCCGGTCGCGGTGCTGCTCGATCTTCTTCTCGAGGTCGGCGAGGTCGACGTTGCCGAGCTCGTCACAGGCGACGACGGCGACGCGCATGCCGGCCATGACGGCGCTGGCCGCGTTGGTGCCGTGGGCGCTGGACGGGATCAGGCACATGTCGCGCTCGGTGTCGCCGCGGTCCCGGTGGTACGCCCGGATGGCGAGCAGGCCGGCGAGCTCGCCCTGCGATCCGGCGTTGGGCTGCAGGCTCACGGCGTCGTAGCCGGTCACCTCGGCCAGCCAGCGCTCGAGGTCGCCGATCAGCCGCCGGTACCCCTGGGTCTGCGACGCCGGCGCGAACGGGTGCATGTTCGCGAACTCGGGCCAGGTGATCGGCTCCATCTCGGTGGTCGCGTTGAGCTTCATCGTGCAGGAGCCCAGCGGGATCATGCCGCGGTCGAGCGCGTAGTCCTTGTCGGAGAGCTTCCGGAGGTACCGCAGCATCGCCGTTTCGGAACGGTGGCTGGAGAACACCGGGTGGGTCAGGTACGCCGACGCGCGGCGCAGCCCGCCCGGCACGGCGTCGGTGGTGTCGAGCGCGGTCACGTCGACGTGGGACAGCCCGAACGCGGCGAGCACGTCGCGCAGGTGGCCGAACGTCGTGGTCTCGTCGCAGGCGATGCCGACCCGGTCGGCGTCGATGCGGCGCAGGTTGATGCCGCGGGCGGCGGCCGCCTCGACGACCTGGCCGGCCTGGCCGGGCACGACGGCGGTGACGGTGTCGAAGAACGCGAGGTGCTCGGTGGTGACCCCGCCGGAGCGCAGGCCGGCGGCGAGCCGGGCCGCCATGTCGTGGGTGCGGGCGGCGATCTCGCGCAGCCCGTCGGGGCCGTGGTACACCGCGTACATGCTCGCGGTCACGGCGAGCAGCACCTGCGCGGTGCAGATGTTGCTGGTCGCCTTCTCGCGGCGGATGTGCTGCTCGCGGGTCTGCAGCGCGAGCCGGAGGGCCGGGGCGCCGCCGGCGTCCTTGGACACGCCGACGAGCCGGCCGGGCAGGGTCCGCTCGAGGCCCTGGCGGACCGAGATGTAGCCGGCGTGCGGGCCGCCGAAGCCCATCGGCACGCCGAAGCGCTGGGCGCTGCCGACGGCGACGTCGGCGCCGATCGCGCCGGGCTCGCGCAGCAAGCACAGGGCGAGCAGGTCGGCGGCGACGGTGACGATCGCGCCCCGCTCGTGGGCCTGCGCGACGAGGGCCTCGTGGTCGCGGACCACGCCGGACGCCCCGGGGTACTGCAGGTGCAGCCCGAAGAACTCGGCCGGGAGCTCCTCCACGGTCACGTCGGCGACACGCACCTCGATGCCGAGCGGCTCGGCCCGGGTCCGGATCACGGCGAGGGTCTGCGGCAGCGTGTCGGCGTCCACGACGTACACGTCGGATTTCACCTTGGACGAGCGGCGCGCGAGGGTCATCGCCTCGGCCGCGGCGGTGGCCTCGTCCAGCAGCGACGCCCCGGCGACCGGCAGCCCGGTGAGGTCGGCCACGACGGTCTGGAAGTTCAGCAGCGCCTCGAGCCGCCCCTGGCTGATCTCCGGCTGGTACGGCGTGTAGGCCGTGTACCACGACGGGTCCTCGAGGACGTTGCGCAGGATCACCGGCGGCGTGTGAGTACCGTAGTACCCGAGCCCGATCATCGACACGAGCGGCCGGTTGGCCGACGCGAGGGCTCGCAGCTCGGCCAGGACCTCCGCCTCGGACGCCGCGAGCGGCAGGTCGAGGGGCTGGTGCCAGCGGATCGAGCCGGGGATCGCGGCGGTCATGAGCTCCTCGACCGACTCGTACCCGACGGTCTTGAGCATGCGGGCCTGTTCATCGGCGGACGGTCCGATGTGCCGCGCAGCGAAACCAGTCATAGCCATACTCTCTGGTCGCGGGACAGGGGCGAACGGTGCGTTCCTCCCCCTCTGTCGCAGACTCCAGAGGTGCCAACCCGACGAGGTCCTTTTGCCTGAGAGGTTCCGGGGAGGAGTTGCCCCTTCGGCGCCACCGCCCGATCCGGGCGGCGATCTCTCCCACGCGGGTATTGCCGGCGTGCCTACCCTACCAACTGTGCAGGACTTGACCATCGTGGCGAAGCACACGATCTACTCGGCGATCGTCGGCTCCCGCGCCTACGGCCTGGACGGCCCCAGCTCCGACACCGACCGGCGCGGCGTGTTCCAGGCGCCGACGCCCGCGTACTGGCGCCTGGACAAGCCGCCGACGCACGTCGAGGGCCCGCTGCCGGAGCAGTTCTCGTGGGAGGTCGAGCGCGCCTGCACCCTCGCGCTGGCCGCCAACCCGACCGTGTGGGAGTGCCTGTCCTCGCCGCTGGTCGAGCACGTCACGGAGGCCGGCCGGGCCCTGCTGGACCTGCGCCCGGCGTTCCTGTCGGTCCGCGCCGCCCGCACGTACGGCGACTACGCCCGCGACCAACTGTCGAGGCTGACGTCGACCCGCGCGAAGACGGGCGAGGTCCGCTGGAAGCAGGCGATGCACATGGCCCGCCTGCTGCGCGCCGGCGCCCACGTCCTGCGCACCGGCGAGGTCCTGGTCGACGTCTCCGCCCACCGCCACGAGTTCCTCGCGATCCGCCGCGGCGAGCTGACCTGGGAGCAGTTCACCGCCCTGGCCGCCGACCTCGAGGCCGACCTGGCCGCGGCCGAGTCCTCGACCACGCTGCCGGCCGAGCCCGACCGGGCCGCCGTCGACGCGTTCCTGGTCGCGCTGCGCGCCGCGCCCCCGCCGGCCGGCCCCGCGTTCCTGACGCGCCCGCTGCCGAGCCTGCCCGACATCCCGCCGTGGGCCGGCGAGGTGGCCGACGAACACCCGTACCCGCTGGTCTTCGCCACGGTCAGCGGCGCCCACCTGTACGGCTTCGCCTCGGTCGACTCGGACCTGGACCTGCGCGCCTGCCACGTGCTGCCGCTCAACGAGGTGGTCGGCCTGCAGACCGGCCCGGAGACGGTCGAGATCGGCGGCGAGCGCGAGGGCATGGAGCTCGACGTCGTCAGCCAGGAGCTGGCGAAGTTCATCCGCCTGCTCCTGCGCCCGAACGGCTACGTCCTGGAGCAGCTGCTCTCCCCGCTGGTCATCCGGACGTCCGCGCTGCACGAGGAGCTCAAGTCGCTGGCACCGTTCTGCCTGACCCCGGAGCACGCCCGCCACTACCTGGGCTTCGCCGCGGGCCAGTGGCAGCTGTTCCAGAAGACGGGCGAGCTGAAGCCGGCGCTGTACACCCTGCGCGTCCTGCACACCGGCATCCACCTGATGCGCACGGGCGAGGTCCAGGCGGACCTGCGCGTGCTGAACACCCTGCAGTACGTCCCCGACCTCATCGAGGCCAAGAAGGCCGGCGAGCACGACCGCCTGCCCCCGTCACTGGTCGCCCCGGAGGTCCTGGCCGCGGACGTGCAGCGCCTGACGGCCGAGCTGGAGTCGGCCCGGGACGCCTCGAAGCTGCCCGCGTCCCCGTCGGCGGCCGAGGCGCTGGACGCCCTGCTGATCCGCACCCGCCTGGCCCGGTGACGATGCCCGGCGACTCCCCGGCGATGGTCCTGATCACCGGCATCCAGGCGGCGGGCAGGCCGGCCCTCGCCCAGGCCCTGCCCGACGAAACCCTGCCCGACGAGACCCTGCCCGACGAGACCCTGGCCGACGAGATCCTGGCCCGCGCCTGGACCGAGGCTGCCGTATGACGTCACGAACGGAGGCGATCCTCGCGTTCCACGCCGCGCTGGACGGCCCGTCGTGGCGCATCGCCGGCTGGGGCAGCGAGGAGCTGCAGCGCATCCGCTTCGAGGCCCTGACCCGCGCGTCCGGCTACCGCGGAGGCTCGGTCCTCGACTGGGGCTGCGGCCCCGCCGACCTCTACTTCCACCTGCGCGCCATGGACCTCCCCCTCTCGTACACCGGCGTCGACCTGGACCCCCGCATGGTCGAACTGGCAACGGCCCGCGGCGCCCCGCACGTCGCCGCGCTCCCCGCCGGCCAGGCTCCGGGGGGCAGCTACGACTACGTCTTCGCGAGCGGCATCTTCCAGTTCAAGGACCCGGACGACCCCCTTTACTACCTCCAGATTTTAGAACAGGCGTACGACATTTCCCGCCGCGCGGCCGCCGTCACGTTCCTCAGCGCGCTGCGCCCCGAGGCGGCCAAGGCCGACGACGAGCTCTACGCCGACCCGTCCGTCCTGGCCCGCTTCGCCGCCGCGCTCACGGACCGCTGGGTGATCGACCACGCGTACCACCCCCAGGGCGGCGACTTCACCCTCGCCCTGCTCAAGTAGCGGCTCAGGGGCGGCAGCGGGCGGAGTTCGGGTCCAGCATCAGCAGCGAGGAGTCGACCGCCTCGAAGTCGGAGCCCTTCAGGGACTTCAGGGCGTCCAGCTGGCCGTTGTTCCAGCGGTCGTCCTGGGTGCCGGAGAAGTACCACGGGGAGCCGTTGTCGGCCAGGATCGCGCCGTAGGTCTTCAGTGCCTGGGCGACCGCGCGGGCCTGCGGCGGGTACTTCGAGATGTCCACCGACGCCTTCAGCCGGAACCGGGCGCCCATCGGCGGCAGCGCGGCGTCGGTGGCGTCGGACGCGGCGTGGCGGGCCGGCCAGATGTACGACTTGCGGGTCTTCGGCGCGGTGAAGCGGATCGCGTGGTCGATCCGGCCGGCGGCGGCCTCGTCGGCGCGGGGCAGGCCGGGCAGGATCGGCAGGCCGGCGGCGTCGGCGGAGGTCCAGCCGGCCTTGCGCAGGGCGTTGCCGCGCAGGTCGTAGACGGCGCCGGAGCCCGCCTTCCACGAGCCGTCGGCGTTCGGGTGGGCGTCGAACAGCTCGTACGCCTTGCACGCCGCCGTGTCCTGCACGATCACGTGGCGGTCGCCGCCGGCGTTGGGGCCGCCCTCGATGCGGGCGTTCTTCGGGATCGGGTACGGGCCGGGGTCGCTCTCCCCGGCGTACGTGAAACCGACCTTGACCCTGGCCTGGCCGGCCGGCACGACGGTGACCGGGATGCCGAAGGGGGCGCCGTCGATCAGGCCGGAGCCGAAGTCCGGGTGGGCGTGGGCCGTGGCGCCGATGCTCGCGACCCACGCGGCGGAGTCGCGGTGGACCGGCAGCTTGGAGACGTCGGCGTGCCAGACGTTGTCGGCCGGGAAGATGGTGCACGGGCCGGCGGCGCTCGGCGAGGCGGAGCCCGACGGGGCGGCGCCCAGGGCGCCCTGCCCGGCCGGGAGCGCCGACGAGTCCGCCGAAGGCGCGGTGGCGGGGGGCTTGGCGGCGGACTGGGAGCAACCCTGGAGTACCAAAACGGCCAAAACGGCAATCGTCCGCCTCATGCCGCCGGACGCTACCGGGCCGGCCCGTTGTGGCTCCACTGGGTCACCCGCCCGGGCTGTTAGCATTCCGACCGTGGTTGACGGGCAGGCGGACCGGCCGGGTCTCGGGCCGGTGCTCACCGTCCCGAACCTCATCAGCTTCGCGCGCCTGCTCGGCGTGCCCCTGTTCCTGTACCTCTTCCTCGGCACCGACCACACCGGCTGGGCGGTCGGCGTGCTCGCCGTCGGCGGGCTGTCCGACTGGGTCGACGGGTTCGCGGCGCGGCGGCTCAAGCAGGTCAGCCGGCTCGGCGAGCTGCTCGACCCGCTGGCCGACCGGCTCTACATCCTCGCCACCCTCTTCGCGCTGACGTTCAAGGACGTCGTGCCCTGGTGGTTCACGTTCCTGCTGCTGGGCCGCGAGGCCGTCATGGTGCTGTGCCTGGTGGTGCTGCGGATCCTCGGCCACGGGCCGCCGCCGGTGCACTACGTCGGCAAGACCGCCACCGCGATCCTGCTCATGGGTTTCCCGATGATGCTGCTGGCGCACTTCAGCTCGGCGGCGCGCTCGTGGGCGCTGCCCAGCGGCTGGGCGCTGCTGTGGTGGGGCATCGTGCTGTACTGGGTCGCCGCCGTCTTCTACTTCATCCAGGCCTCCGTGCACGTGCGCGCCGGGCGCGCCGCGGCCGCCAGCGCGCCGTGAGCTCGCCGCGCCGCGACGACCTGCTGGGCGAGCTGTTCCGCAATCCGCTCGACCCCGGGTACGCGGCCGCCGCCGCCCGCCGCGGCGACAACCCGCCGCCGAGGTCGGGGCGCTGGCTGACCGGCGTGGCGATGCTCGCCATCGGGTTCCTGCTCGCCGTCGCGTACCACCAGGTCGTCGCGGCGGCGCCGGGCACCACGAAGGCCCGCTCCGACCTCGTCGCCGACGTGCGGGCCCGGCAGAAGACCGCCGACGACCTGCAGCGGCGCGCCGCCGAGCTGCGCACCCAGGTCGACCAGGCCCGCGACGCCGCGCTCGCCGACGACGACAGCGCGGCCCGGCTGCGCAACCTCGCGGCCCGCACCGGCACCGGCAAGGTCAGCGGCGACGGGGTCGCGGTCCGGCTCGTCGACGCCCCGCCGCAGGTCGACCCGGTGACCGGCAAGGCCGCCGCGGAGAACCTCGGCCTGGTGGTGGACCGCGACCTGCAGGACATCGCCAACGGGCTGTGGCAGGCCGGGGCCGAGGCGGTCGCCGTCAACGGGCAGCGGCTCACGGCGACGAGCACGATCCGGGCCGCCGGCGGCGTGATCCTCGTCGACTTCCGGCCGGTGACCAGCCCGTACGAGGTGACCGCGATCGGGCCGCCGGACATCGCCGACACGTTCTCCTCCTCCGGCGTGGCCAAGCGGTTCAAGCGGTACATCGACGAGTACCGCATGCAGTTCAGCGTGAAGAAGCGCACCAACCTGACCCTGGCCGCGGCCGCCGAGCCGCCGCTGCGCTACGCGAGGACGCCCTCGCCGACTCCCTCTGGAGGTCCCACGCGATGATCGCCGTGATCGCCCTGGCCATCGGGGTTGCGGCCGGCATCTTCCTCGAACCGACGGTGCCGGGGGGACTGCTGCCGTACCTGCCGATCGCGGTCGTCGCGGCCCTCGACGCCGTCTTCGGCGGGGTGCGGGCCAAGCTCGACGGCATCTTCGACGACAAGCAGTTCGTCGTGTCGTTCGTGTCCAACGTGCTCGTCGCGGCCCTCATCGTGTACCTCGGCGACAAGCTCGGCGTCGGCGGCCAGCTGTCCACGGGCGTGGTCGTCGTCCTCGGCGTGCGGATCTTCGGCAACGTGGCGGCCATCCGGCGCCACCTGTTCCGGGCGTGAACGTCTTGCGCAAGCCGGCCAACCTCGTCATCGCGCTGCTCGTGGGCCTGCTCGGCTTCGCCGTGGCGGTCCAGTTCAAGGCGGGCTCGTCCGACGCCGGGCTGTCCTCGGCGCGGCCGGAGGACCTCGTGCGGATCCTCTCCGACCTCGACGCGCAGCAGAACCGCCTCCGCGCGGAGATCAGCGACCTGGAGGACAGCCAGCGGCAGCTCGACTCGGGCGCCCAGGGCCGCGACGCCGCCCTGGCCGAGGCCCGCAAGCGCGCCGACGAACTGGGCATCCTGGCCGGGACGCTGCCCGCCGAAGGGCCGGGCCTGCAGATCGACCTCATGCAGGGTACCGATCGTATAAGTTCAGACCCTATTAAGTCCGAAACGGTGCTCGACGCCGTCGAGGAGCTGCGCGGCGCCGGCGCCGAGGCGATGCAGATCGCCGGGGCGGGCGGCTCGGCCGTGCGGATCGTCGCCTCGACCTACTTCGTGGACGCCCCGGAAGGGGGCCGCCTCGTGGTCGACGGGACGACGCTCGGCGCGCCATATACGATCACGGTCATCGGAGGACCGGACACCATGCGGACGGCGCTGAACATCCCGGGAGGGGTCGTGGACAGCGTCCGCCAGCACGGCGGTACGGTTTCCGTGCGCGAAGCGGATCCGGTGCACGTGAGCGCGTTACACAATGCCGGTGCGTTGCAGTACGCAAAGCCGTCGTAACAACGGCCCCGCCTGACAGAAGGATTTACGTGATTCCCGAGGATCTGCGGTACACGGCCGAACACGAGTGGCTCGCGCCCTCCGGCGACGGCACGTTCAAGGTCGGCATCACGCACTTCGCGCAGGACTCCCTGGGCGACATCGTGTTCGTCCAACTGCCCTCGGCCGGCGAGACGTTCGAGGCGGGCGCGGCGCTGGGCGAGGTCGAGTCGACCAAGAGCGTCTCGGAGATCTACGCGCCGGTCACGGGCGAGATCGTCGCCGTCAACCCGGCCCTCGAGGGCGCACCCGAGCTGATCAACTCCGACCCGTACGGTGAGGGCTGGCTCGTCGAGCTCAAGGTCGCCGACGCCGCCGCGGTCGAGGCGCTGCTGGACGCCAAGGCCTACGGCGAACTGACCGCCGGCTGACCGCTTTTTTTCGCCAGTACCTTTGCCGCGCGTCCGGTTGACCCGCTATTTCGGGCGTGACTAGGCTCCCTCAGACATACGACCGTGAGGTGGTTCGATGACGCGCCCAGACGACGAGTTTCCCCCGCTCGACGTCACGTCCACGCTCAACCTTGGCGCCATTGAGGATGCCATCGAGGGCCCGGACAACGACCAGGTGCCCACGCGCATGTCGGGCTCCCTGCCGCCGGGCACGGCGCTGCTCGCGGTTCGCCGGGGCCCGAACGCCGGCGCACGCTTCCTGCTCGACCACGACGTGACCACGAGCGGCCGGCACCCCGACAGCGACATCTTCCTCGACGACGTGACGGTCTCCCGCCGCCACGCCGAGTTCCACCGCGAGGGTGGCACGTTCACCGTTCGCGACGTCGGCAGCCTCAACGGCACGTACGTCAACCGCGAGCGTGTCGAGGCCGCCACGCTGAGCAACGGCGACGAGGTCCAGATCGGCAAGTTCCGCCTCGTGTTCGTGGCAGGACCGCGCCCCGACGAAAGCTGAGGCGATGACGGCGTCCGCGGCCGCCTGGAACCCCTCGACCCCGGGTGAGGACCTCACCCGGGGTGAACGTCTCATGAGCATCGGCGAGGTGCTCGCGCACCTGCGCGCCGACTTCCCCGACGTGACGATCTCCAAGCTGCGCTTCCTGGAGACCGAGGGGCTGGTCGAGCCGCGGCGCACCCCCGCCGGGTACCGCAAGTACACGTGGACCGACGTCGCCCGCCTCCGCTACGTGCTGACCGCGCAGCGCGATCAGTACCTGCCGCTGCGCGTGATCCGCGAGCACCTCGCCACCATGCGGGAGCCGCTGACCGAGGTTTCCGATGTGGTACCGCAGGAAGCCCCCGCCGAGGTCCGCCTCACCCAGGACGAGTTGCTGACCAAGACCGGCCTCGACGCGGCTTCTTTGCAGTCGCTCGAGGACCACGGCCTGCTCAAGCCCCGCCCCGGCGGCGCCTACGACGCGGACGCCCTCGAGGTCGCCACCGCCGCGGCCCGCCTGGCGGAGTTCGGCGTCGAGCCCCGTCACCTGCGCGCCTACCGCGCCGCCGCCGACCGCGAGATCGGTTTGTTCAGCCAGCTGGTGACCCCGCTCACACGCCAGAACGGCCCCGCGGGCCGCGCCCGCGCCGCCGACACCGTCCACGAGCTCGCCGCGCTCACCCAACGGGTCCACGCCGCCCTGGTACGCGCCGGACTTAGGGAAATCCTGGGTAAATAACGCCTGTTGTTTGCGGGCGATCTTCACCACTAGGCACACAACAGCGGCGTCGCGAGTGGCACGACTGCCATGGAGGCCGTGTAACGTGCAGGGAGAGGGAAGTCGACACGGAGGCGGCGGCGGTGCGAGAGCTGAATGTGGTCGGGGTTCGCGTGGAGCTGCCCACCAATCAGCCCATCGTGTTGCTCAAGGAGGTCGACGGCGACCGCTACCTGCCGATCTGGATCGGTGCGGTAGAGGCGACCGCGATCGCCTACGAGCAGCAGGGCGTCAAGCCGGCTCGCCCACTGACCCACGACCTGATGCGCGACATGCTGGCGGCCTTGAAGGCCCCGCTGCACGCGGTGGAAATCGTGGAGATGCGCGACAACATCTTCTACGCCGAACTCGTCATCGGCGACAACGTGCGCGTCTCGGCCCGGCCGAGCGACTCGATCGCGCTGGCCCTGCGCGTCGGCGCCCCGATCCGCTGCGCCGACCAGGTCCTGACCGAGGCCGCCATCGTCATCCCGGACGAGCAGGAGGACGAGGTCGAGAAGTTCCGCGAGTTCCTGGAGCAGGTGCGCCCGGAGGACTTCGCGGGATGAGTTGCTGAGTTGGCTGGCTCGCTTCGCTCGCATTGGGGGAGCTTCGCTCCACCCAAACCCCCTCAAAACCTGCAGCGGCGTTCTCTGACGACGGACGAGTTCCCTTTTCGCATCTCAGCAGTCCGCGCTACCCGCTCGCATTCGTATGGCGCCCCCTCGGACGGCCGGGCAGCTTGAGGCCCTACTCCGCTCCGGCGACCGATTCCCCGCCATAGGCGCCGACCGCCAGTCGCACCCGCAGTTCTCCCCCGCTCCGGCTCGGTTCCACAGCGTGAACGTGGCGCGGCGAGACGGTCAGGCGGCGGACGGCTGCCGCACCAAGGCAGGCCAGCGCGAGCGGCAGGCGCGCGGCGAACATCATGGTCCCCGAGGTGTGACGGGCGCCAGCGGCGGCCGGACGGCGGCGCGGCCGGATTACGGCACCAGGGCGGGCGCGGCGGCGCGTTGAGGCTTGGCCGCCACGTGCGCGGGGAGGCAACGTGCGCCAACCGGGGCGTCACCTGGGCGCGGACACGACCCCGAGTGGTGCGGCGAGAGGCGGCGCCACCCAGATGGGACGCGCCTGGGCTGGGGCGCGCCCAAGTGGCGCGGCGAGAGGCGGCGCCACCCAGATGGGACGCGCCTGGGCAGTGATCGGCTGGGCGGCTAGAGCGGGCGCTACCCGGATTTGACTCGCCCCGGGTGGAGGTGCGGCGAGGGCGGGCGTCACACAGATGGGACATCGTGGGCGGTGCGGCGACGGCAGGCGTCACCCGGGTGGGGGCGTCCGGGCGGTGGGCGGCGGTGTGGTGAGGGGTCGGCGGCGGACGGGTGGGAGCGGCGTGGGCCGCGGGTGGGGAGCGGGGCGCCGGGGGTTCACCCTGGCTGGTTCGTTCAAGGGGCGGGCGGGCGTGACCGGGGGCGAGTAGCGTCTGCTGTAAGTCGTCGGGAGCCGTTGGCGGGGGTCGCCGGCGGGCACGTACGTCGGGGCGTCGGCGCGCGCAGGGATTCGCGCACCGGCACGCGGCGTGTCGCGGCGTTACCTCCCCGCAGACCCTCAAGGTGCGCTATAGGGTTGCGGGTGTTGACGCTGGAGGTGGGTCGCAATGCAACAGCCGCCCGATCCCGGGATACCCGGTCATGCCCCTGAGCACGTCCACGTGACGGTCCCGAAGGTGGGCTCGTTCACGGCCTCCGACCGGTCCGGCTCGAGCGCCGGGCACGACGCCGGGTTTGCGAACGCGCCGGGCGCCTACCGCGCCGACGACGAGCCGAGCGGGGCCGTGCCGGGCGCGAGTCACCCTGGCGACGACGTGCCGGGCACCCACCACACCGCCGCCGGTCACGCCGGGGCGAGCCTTGGCGACGCCCAGGCCGGCACCGGCCACGCGGGCGCGACGGGGATGCTGGCGAGCGCACTCGCGGGGGCCGAGGACGTCGGCTACCGCGGGCCGACCGCCTGCCACGCCGCCGGGATCAGCTACCGGCAGCTCGACTACTGGGCCCGCACCGGGCTCGTGGTGCCGTCCGTGCGGGACGCGGCCGGGTCCGGGAGCCAGCGGCTCTACTCCTTCCGCGACATCGTCGTGCTCAAGGTCGTCAAGCGGCTGCTCGACGCCGGGGTCTCGCTGCAGAACATCCGCAAGGCGATCGACACGCTGCGCTCGCGCGGGGTCGGTGACCTGGCCGGGATCACGCTCATCTCCGACGGGACCACCGTCTACGAGTGCCGGTCGCCCGAGGAGGTCGTCGACCTGCTGCAGGGCGGGCAGGGCGTCTTCGGCATTGCGATCTCCGGGGCGTTCAAGGAGATCGAGGGCACGCTGTCGCACCTGCCGGCCGAGGCGGCGACCACCGGCGAGGAGATTCCCGCCCCACCGGCGACCAGCACCAGCGGCGCGGACGAGCCGTTCAACACCGGCGATGAGCTCGCGATGCGCCGGGCGCGGCGCCGCGCCGGCTGAGCTTCGCAAGACCCACCATCTGATCACGCCAATGACTTTAGAACAGGGGTACGACAAAAGCGGGGCGTGGCACGAAAGGTGGGGTACGCGTCGTTGCTGACGCCCCGGCCGGGCACGCAGGATCGGAGGCGTGCCGGACGAACGCGTCGTGATCGCGGTCTTCGACGGGGTGCAGAGCCTCGACGTGACCGGCCCCCTCGAGGTGTTTGCGGGGGCCAACCAGGCGGGCTTCCCGCGGTACCGTATCCGGATCTGCAGCATCGACGGGCTCCCCGTCCGCAGCTCCAGCGGCCTGCAGATCATGCCCGACGGCGGGCTCGACGCCACCGCAGCGGCCGACCTGCTCATCGTGCCGGGCGGGGCCGGGACCAAGGCGTCCGACCCCCGGCTCGTCGCCTGGCTGCGTGAGCACGGGGCCGGCGCGCGGCGGATCATGTCCGTCTGCACCGGCGCGTTCCCGCTCGCCGAGGCCGGGCTGCTCGACGGGCGGCGGGCGACCACGCACTGGGACCACTGCGCGGCGCTGGCCCGGCGGTTCCCGGCCGTGGCCGTCGACCCGGAGCCGATCTTCGTGCGGGACGGGTCCGTCGCGACGTCGGCCGGGGTCACCGCCGGGATCGACCTCGCGCTCGCCCTGGTCGAGGAGGACCTCGGGCGCGACGTGGCGCTCGCCATCGCCCGCCACCTCGTGATGTTCCTGCGCCGGCCCGGCGGCCAGCGGCAGTTCAGCGTCCAGCTCGCCGCCCAGGTCGCGGCCCGCGATCCGTTGCGGGAGATCCAGCGGTACGCCACCGAGCACCCCGCCGCCGACCTCTCCATCCCCGCCCTGGCCCGGCGCGCGAACCTGTCGCCGCGGCAGTTCAGCCGGGCGTTCGCGGCCGAGGTGGGCACGCCGCCCGGCCGCTACGTCGACCGGGTGCGGCTCGAGGCGGCGCGGCGGCTGCTCGAGGAGGGCCGCTCGGGCGTGGAGGAGATCGCCCGGGCCTGCGGATACGGGACGGCGGAGGCGATGCGCCGCGCCTTCCAACGGGAGCTGGGCGTCGGCCCGGCCGATTATCGGGAGCGTTTCTAAATGCAGATTGCCATGGTGCTGTACCCCAGAATGACCGCCCTCGACATCGTCGGCCCTTATGAAGTGCTGTCCCGGCTGCCGGACGCATCGGCGGTGTTCACGGCCGCCGTTCGAGGCCCGGTGCTGGCGGACACGGGGGCGCTTCGACTGGTCGCCGAGTCCGATTTTTCGGAAATTTCATCTCCTGACCTGGTTGTGGTGCCCGGCGGCCCGGACGTCGCGGCGCAGGTGGCGGACGCGCCGCTGCACGAGTGGCTGCGCGCCGTGGACGCGGGCGCGACCTGGATGACGTCGGTCTGCACCGGCTCGCTGATCCTCGCGGCCGCCGGCCTGCTGCGCGGCCGCCCGGCGACGTCGCACTGGATGGTGACGGAACGGCTGCGCGCGTACGGCGCCTCACCGGTGAGCGAGCGGGTCGTCGTCGACGGCAGGTACGCGACCGCGGCCGGGGTCTCGGCCGGCATCGACCTGGCCCTCACCCTCGCGGCGCGGATCGCCGGGCCGGAGGTGGCGCAGACGATCCAGCTGGCGATCGAGTACGACCCGCGGCCCCCGTTCGCCGCCGGCTCCCCCGCCACGGCTCCACCGGAGGTGGTCGGCTTCCTGCGGGCCAACCCCGCCCTCGTGGTGTCGTCGTAAGCTTCGTTCTCGTGACGTTCCGTGGCTGGCCGGTCGAGGCCCTCGAGTTCTACGACGGGCTCGAGGCCGACAATTCCAAGACGTACTGGACCGCGCACAAGGCGACGTACGAGGAGAAGGTGCGCGGCCCCATGACGGAGCTGCTCGCCGAGCTGGAGCCCGAGTTCGGCCCGGCGAAGATCTTCCGCCCGTACCGCGACGTGCGCTTCAGCGCCGACAAGTCCCCGTACAAGACGTCCTGCTCGGCGTCGTTCGAGCGCGGCGGGTACATCCAGCTGACGGCGCAGGGCCTGGCCGCGGGCGCCGGGGCGTACATGATGGACTCCCAGCGGCTGGCCCGCTTCCGCCAGGCCGTGGCCGACGACTCCTCGGGCGCGGCGCTGGCCGCCATCGTGGCGGCGCTGGAGGCGCGGGGCTGGTCGGTGACGTCGCACGAGCAGCTGAAGTCCGTGCCGCGGGGCTTCGACAAGGAGCACCCGCGCGCGGACCTGCTGCGGCACAAGGGTCTGATCGCGTGGCACCAGTTCCCGCTGAAGCCCTGGCTCGGCACGGCGAAGGCCCGCGGGCAGGTGGAGCAGTTCCTCCGCGGGTGCGCGCCGCTGCAGGAGTGGCTGACTGTGCACGCTGGGTGATCGGGTTCAAGAGCGATTAGGTGGCGTCGGGTACGGTGGGAAAAGCCAAAGCGGAATGGCGCCGCCGCTGAGGTCGAGTGCACTGATCGGGTGGGCCTGCCCCTGGTTCGGCCGATCGCCGGCCGATGTCGTGGATGAACGCGCCCGCGCGCGAGCGTCTTCCGCGGCTTGACCGCCGTCGATCGTCAGGTGAGGTGGCTGGGCGCGGGCGTCTTTCGCGTCTCGACCACCGTCGGTCGTCCGGTGAGGTCGGCGCGAGCGTCTTTCGCTCGTCCGGTGAGGTGAGCGCGGGCGTCTTCTGGCGTCTCGACCGCCGTCGGTCGTCCGGTGAGGTCGGCGCGAGCGTCTTTCGCTCGTCCGGTGAGGTGGGCGCGAGCGTCTTGCGCGGCTCGACCGCCGTCGGTCGTCCGGTGAGGTCGGCGCGAGCGTCTTTCGCTCGTCCGGTGAGGTGGGCGCGAGCGTCTTTCGCGGCTTGACCGCTCGACCGCCGACGGTCGTCAGGTGAGGTGGCTGGGCGCGCACGGCGAAGCGGCAGGGCCGTGCCCGGGTGCGTCACATGGCTTCGCGTGGCCCGGGCGGGACGATGGCGGCCGTGGCCGCTCGGACGCGGGCGGGATCGGTGATCGCGTTGATCTCGACGATGGCGCCGCCGGTCGTGGTGAAGGCCATCACCGCGAACGGCTGGGCGTCGCGGACGACGATCACGCCGGCCGTGCCGTTCACCACGACCGGGCGCAGCTGGGCGGCCGGGGCGTCGAGCAGGAGCCGGATGCCCGTGGCGGCCTGGCGGGCGACCGCGTCCGGGCCGCGGAGCAGCATCGAGGCCCCGGGGCGGGCCGGGCCGGCATCAAGGCGCAGCACGACCGCGGGGTGGAGCACCGCGACGAGGGCGCGGAGGTCGCCCTCGCGGGCGGCGGCGAAGAAGGCGTCGACGACCTCCCGCTGGCGGCCGAGATCCGCGGCGGCCGGACGGGCGGGGTCACCGGCAGCGCGCCGGACGCGATTCCCGGCGGCCGAGGCGGCCGTGTCCGTGGCGCCCGAGCCGACGACGTCGCCGTCGGCAGGGGCGGCAACATTACCGGTGGCCGAGGCGGCGACGTCCGCGGCGACCGGACCGGCTGGGCCGCCGACAGCGCGCCGGCCGCGGGCCCCGGCGGCGAGGTCCGCGACGTCCGCAGCCGAGCCGCCGAGGTCCGCGCCGCCTGGGCAGGACGGTACACCGGCAGCAGGCCGACCGTGGTCCCGAGCGGCGAGGCCGGCGACATCGCGGGCGGCCGAGGCGGCAAGTGCCGCGGCGGCGGCCGAATCGACACCCCCAGCCGAAGCCGCGCCCCCAGCCGAACGGGCAACGGCCGAAGCGACACCCCCAGCCGAACGGGCAACGGCCGAAGCGACACCCCCAGCCGAAGCGACAACTGCCGGCACGACGGCCGAGGCGGCCGGCTGGGCCAGGTCCGGGGCAGCCGGGCCGGCAATGTCCCCGGCGGCCGGTGACTCGGCGAGCCGGACCCGCCGGCGTGCCCGGCTGGCCAGCTGCTTGGTCGCCGCAGGCGTCCGGCCCAGCAGCGGCCCGATCTCCGCGAACGGCACCGCGAACAGGTCATGCAGCACGAAGGCCAGCCGTTCGTCCGGTGAGAGCGTGTCGAGGACGACCAGCAGGGCGAGGCCCACGGCGTCGGCGAGCAGCGCCTGCTCCTCCGGCTGCGGCTCGCCCTCGAGGCTGATCACCGGGTCGGGCACGTGCACCGGGAAGGGCTCCTCGCGGCGCTGACTGCGCGTTCGTAGCATGTTGAGGCACACCCGGGCGGTGATCGTGGTCATCCAGCCGTCGAGGTTCGAGACGTCCTCGGTGCCGGCGCGGCTCAGGCGCAGCCAGGTGTCCTGCACGGCGTCGTCGGCCTCGGTCAGGGAGCCCAGCATCCGGTACGCCACGGCGCGCAGCCGCGGGCGGTGCCGCTCGAAGTGCGTCGCGAGCCACTCGTCGCCGTTCATGTGTACCTCCGTGCGCCGCCGGGTGTCACAGCAATGACCCCCGGCGGGCGGCAAAGGTGACAGGGCAGTGTGGCTAGGCCGGCTGGCGGATCGGGACGCTGAGCCGGTTGAACGCGTTGATGGTCGCGATCTCGACGATGAGGGCGGCGAGAGCCCGCTCGCCGTAGTGGCGGGCGGCCTCGTCCCAGACGTCGTCGGGCACCGCGTCGGGGCGGTCCGCCAGCCGGGTCGCGGCCTCGGTCAGCGCGAGCGCGGCCCGCTCGGCCGGGGTGAAGTGCGACGACTCCCGCCAGGCGGCGACGGCGAAGACGCGCTCGACGGGATCGCCGGCCCGCTGCAGCTCGCGGGCGTGCATCTCGGTGCAGACGCTGCAGCCGTTGATCTGGCTGGCGCGCAGGCGTACGAGGTACGCCGTCGCCTCCGGCCCGCCCTCGTCGCGCGCCGCGGCGCTGAAGGCGATGAGCGCCTTCAGCGCCTCCGGCATGAGCGTCGCGATGCTGCTCATCCGTGCTCCCATGGGTTCCTCCGCTGAAATCCGGCCCGATTGGGCGTTGTCAGCGTGATGACCCGGGGCGGCGAGCGAAGGTGACAGGGGCGGGGTCAGCGGCGTTCGACGGCGGCCATCACCACGTCGAACGGCGCGGCGGCCGCGCGGGCGGCGGCATCGCGGTCCGCGGCCTCCCGCTCGGCGGCGTCGAAGCCCCACAGCGAGCCCTCGGCGGCGAT
The DNA here is from genome assembly GCF_050936175.1 of Dactylosporangium sp. CA-139066. Lineage (NCBI taxonomy): Bacteria > Bacillati > Actinomycetota > Actinomycetes > Micromonosporales > Micromonosporaceae > Dactylosporangium > Dactylosporangium sp. CA-139066. The sequence continues at coordinate 7,136,937 of NZ_JBNJNH010000001.1, forward strand.
CGCGGCCCGGGCCGCGGACGCCCCGGCCTGCCACGCCGCCTCCTCGGCCGCGGCGGCCCGCACCAGGCTGGCGGGGCGCTCGCCGACGGGCACGCGCGGCGGGTCGGCGAGGAGGTTGCCGGGCGGGACGAAGACGACCGGGCGGCCGCTGTCGAGGGCCGCGGCCTGGCGGCGGGCCTCGAAGGCGGGGGCCTCGTCGACCGCGGCGCCGTAGACGGCGGCGGTGCGGGCGGCGATGGCGTGCCAGGAGTGCCGCTCGCGGGCCATCTGGCGGGCGCGGGTCGCCAGGGTCTGGGCGAACATCGGGTCCTGCAGCAGCGCGCCGACCGCGTCGGCGAGGCCGTCGGGGTCGCCGACCGGGAAGCGGATGCCGGTGACGCCGTGCTCGACGATCGACGCCAGGCCGCCGGTGGACGCGACGACCAGGGCCGCGCCGGACGCCGCGGCCTCCAGGGCGACCGTGCCGGTGGGCTCGTAGCGGCTGGGGATGACGAACGCGTCGGCGGCGGCGAGGACGGCGGCCAGGGTGGGCTGGTCCAGGGGGCCGGGGAAGGAGACGGCGCGGTGGAGCTTGAGGCGCCGGGCCTCCTCGATCAGGGTGCCGCGGTAGTCGCCGTCGCCGGCGACGACGGCGCGGGTGCCGGGATGGCGCTCGCGGATCGCGGGCATCGCGGCCAGCAGGTCCTGGACGCCCTTCTCGGCGATGAGGCGGCCCGCGTAGACCAGCAGGGGGCCCTCGCCGGCGAAGCGGAGCCGGGCCTGCAGCACGGCGCGGGGCTCGGCGGTCCAGATGTCCGGGTCGATGCCGCTCGGGACGACGTCGACGCGCTCGGCGGGGACGTCGAAGAGGTGCTGGACCTCCCAGCGCAGGTACTCCGTCGGGACGATGACGCGGCAGGCCTCGCTGCCGAGCCACCACTCGACCGAGTGGACCGAGCGGCTGGTCTCGCCGCTGAGCACGCCCTGGTGGCGGCCGGCCTCGGTGGCCTGCAGCGTGGCCACGAACGGGACCGCGAAGTGCTCCTTCAGGGTGACCGCGGCGTGGGTGACCAGCCAGTCGTGGGCGTGGATCACGTCGTAGCCGGCGGGCGGGGCCGAGCGGATCGCGGCCTCGGCCAGGAGGTGGTTGACGGCCATGGTGTGGCCGAGGTCGGTGTCGTCGAACGGCGGCAGCGCGGAGGCGCGGACCACCCGGACGCCGCCGAAGGTCTCGTTGGCGGGTGCGGCGGGGCGGTGGCGGGTGACGACGGTGACGTCGTGGCCGGCCGCGACCAGGGCCGCGGACAGGGCGGCGATACGGCCCCGGCGCGCGGCTATCTCTTCACTCGACGGAAATTCCCAGGCGATCATCAATACGCGCATAGCGGATACCTCTCGTCGCCGACTGTCACCGTAGCGCGTTCCGCCGCGTTCGCGGGCGGGCTTCGCGGGCCAATTTCTTTTTTTCCAATCCCTGCAAGTTGCAGTTTTGCCTGATCGCCGCACGTGCGTGCAAAAACGCGGCGACCGAGCGAGCAGAAAACGGTGCGCCCGTCGCGCGGTGAGGAGCGTCACCCTCTGCGATTTCGCTCACCGAGCCGAGGCCGCACTCACCCAAATGTCCCTCAATTCCGCCGAGCAGCGCGTCCACCGGCCGGCCGGCCGCGCACAGCGCGTCGGTGTACGGCCCCAGCCACCACGGCCACACCGTTCCCTGGTGGTAGGCGGTGTCCCGGGCGACCACCCCGCCCCGGTGGACCCCCGAGTACCCGTACTCGCTCGCGGCCAGCGTCCGCAGGCCCAGCGGCGTGAACAGCTCGGCGCCGACGGCGCGCAGCACGGCGTCGCGCAGGTGCGGCTCGTCGGCGGCGGGCGCGTACGGCAGGCTGAACGCGAGCAGCTGGTTGGGGCGCAGCACGGAGTCGTCGTGCACGCCGCTGCCGCCCTTCGGGTACGGCGCGGGGCCGGCGTCGACGAGGTCGTAGAGCCAGCCGTCGGGGGCCCGGAACCGCTTCACGAACTGGGCCTTGACGGCGTCGCGGCGGGCGTGGACGACGGAGGCGTCGCGGCCGCAGCGCTCGCGCAGGGCGGCGACGGCGCCGAGGGCGTTGGCCCACAGGGCGTTGAGCTCGACGGGCTTGCCGTCGCGGGGGGTGACCGGGCCGCGCGGGAAGACCGCGTTCATCCAGGTGCCGCCGGCGTGCTCGGCGTCGAGGGCGAGCAGCCCGTCGAGCGGGTCGACGGTGACGCCGTCGCGGGTGCCCTTCGTGTAGGCGGCGACGACCGCCTCGACGGCGGGCAGCAGCTCCTGGGCGAGGTCGGTGTCGTTGGTCCGCGCGACGTGGCGCTCGACGGCGTGGATGTACCACAGCGGCCCGTCGGCGTCCTTGAGCTCCCTGCTGCGCATCCGCGCCCCGAGGTCGGCGTGGGCGCGCAGCAGCTGCCGGCCCTCGGCGGCGCGGCCGGTGTGCAGGAACAGGCCCTCGTACGCCGTCATGGTGTCGCGCAGGTAGCTGCCGAACCACGGGTATCCGGCGATGACGGCCGGGGCGCCGTCGTCGCCGGCGACGATGAACTGGTCGGCGGCGAGGACGAGCAGCCGGTCGGCGGCGTCGCGGGCGCCGGCCTGGCGGACGAGCCTGCGGGCGCGGCGGCGGGCGGCGTCGACGACGGCGGGCCCGGCCGGCAGCGGGGTCTCGAGGTCGCCGGAGCACGCGGTGACGGTGAGGTCGGCGCCGACGCGCAGGGTGCCCTCGAAGGTCCCGGCGGCGTACAGGTCCTCGACCGGGTTGAGCCCGCGGGCGGCCTCCTCGCGGTAGTACGCGTCGAGGTACCACTCCCCGACCGGCTTCCAGGCGGGCCCGTCGAGGCGGTAGGCGCCCGTCTCCAGGGCGGGCCCGGAGGAGAACCGCTCGGAGTCGGCGTCGCGCCAGGTGCACAGGGCGGTGAGCGTGAGGCGGGCCTGGCCGGACGGCGGGGCGGCGACGAGGCGGTGCACGACGGCGACGGCGTTGCGGCCGTACGTCATCGCGATCTCCCGCTCGAGCACGTACTCGCCGACGCGCCAGCGCCACCGCGGTACCGACTCGATGATCTCGAACGACTCCAGGAACGCGAACCCGGAGGGGTCGAGGGCGCCGGAGCCCCACTCGTGGGTGGCGAGGCGGATCGGGGCCCGGCCGGGGACGCTCAGCACCGGGTCGAGCGCGGCGAGCGCCACATGCCGGTCGGGCGTGACGAGCAGGGCGTGGTAGCGGCGCGTGCGCAGGCCCGCGATCGTGCCGGTCGCGTACCCCCCGAGCCCGTCGGTGAGCAGCCACTCCGACTCGAACGACGCCGGCGTCGTGCAGGCATGCGGGCCGAAGGTCATCACCGATCCCGGGGGCATGTGAGCAACTATGATCCTTACCCCCTTGGTTGAAACACGCGCCACGGCCGAATTCGCCTGAGGTTCATCCCGAAACCGGTGTCGGAATTCCGACCACCCGGCGGGCACGATTCATTATTGGACGCATCGGGCATATCTCAGCCAGCTTCGCGCGTACCCGCGCGTGAACTTTCGACGCACGTAACACTGTGGCAACGGAGGATCCGTTGTACCGCGGTGCCGAGCTACAGAGCAGGAGCGAGCATGCAGGTCTGGCCGGGCAACCGGTACCCCCTCGGGGCGACCTACGACGGACAGGGGACCAACTTCGCGATCTTCAGCGAGGTGGCGGACGCGGTCGAGCTGTGTCTGTTCGACGACGAAGACCGGGAGGAGCGGATCAGGCTCGTCGAGGTCGACGCGTTCGTCTGGCACGCGTACCTGCCGGGCATCGAGCCGGGGCAGCGCTACGGCTTCCGGGTCCACGGGCCGTACGATCCGGCGCGGGGGCTGCGCTGCAACCCGCACAAGCTGCTGCTCGACCCGTACGCGAAGGCCATCGACGGCGACATCGCGTGGGATCCGGCGGTGTACGGCTACGACTTCAACGACCCGGAGCAGATGTCCGGCGCCGACTCGGCGGCGTTCATGCCGAAGGCGGTCGTGGTCAACCCGTACTTCGACTGGGGCAACGACGCCGCCCCGCGGGTGCCGTACCACCACACGGTCGTGTACGAGGCGCACGTGCGGGGCCTGACGATGCGCCACCCTGACGTGCCGGAGGAGCTGCGCGGCACGTACGCCGGCATCGCCCACCCGGCGGTCATCGAGCACCTGAAGCGGCTGGGCATCACGGCCCTGGAGCTGCTGCCGGTGCACCATTTCGTGCACGACCAGCGCCTGGTGGAGCTGGGGCTGTCCAACTACTGGGGCTACAACACGATCGGGTTCTTCGCCCCGTACCACGGCTACGCCCGCCGGCACCGCGGCCAGCAGGTGCAGGAGTTCCGCGGGATGGTGAAGGCGCTGCACGCGGCCGGGATCGAGGTCATCCTCGACGTCGTCTACAACCACACCGCCGAGGGCAACCACCTGGGCCCGACGCTGAGCTTCCGCGGCATCGACAACGGCCACTACTACAAGCTCGAGGACGACGACAACCGCTACTACACCGACTACACGGGCACGGGCAACAGCCTCAACGTGCGCAACCCGCACTCGCTGCAGCTGGTGATGGACTCGCTGCGGTACTGGGTGACGGAGATGCGCGTCGACGGGTTCCGCTTCGACCTCGCCTCCACCCTCGCGCGGGAGTTCTACGAGGTGGACCGCCTGTCCACATTCTTCGAGGTGGTACAGCAGGATCCGGTCGTCAACCAGGTGAAGCTGATCGCCGAGCCGTGGGACGTCGGGCCCGGCGGCTACCAGGTCGGCAACTTCCCGCCGCTGTGGACGGAGTGGAACGGCCGGTTCCGGGACACGGTCCGCGACTTCTGGCGGGGCGAGCCGGCGACGCTGGGCGAGTTCGCGTCGCGCATCTGCGGCTCGGCCGACCTCTACCAGGACGACGGCCGCCGCCCGTTCGCCAGCATCAACTTCGTCACCTGCCACGACGGGTTCACGCTCAACGACCTGGTGTCCTACAACGACAAGCACAACGAGGCCAACACCGAGGACAACCGCGACGGCGAGTCGTACAACCGCTCCTGGAACTGCGGGGTGGAGGGCCCGACCGACGACCCGGCGATCAACGCGCTGCGGGCCAAGCAGCGGCGCAACTTCCTCACCACGCTCATGCTGTCGCAGGGCACGCCGATGATCTGCGCCGGCGACGAGCTGGGCCGCACGCAGGGCGGGAACAACAACGCGTACTGCCAGGACAACGAGATCAGCTGGATCGACTGGGGCAACGTCGACGAGCAGCTGCTGGCCTTCGCGCGGGGGCTGGCGCTGTTCCGGGAGCGGCACCGGGTGTTCCGCCGCCGGCGGTTCTTCACCGGCCGGCCGGTCGCCCGGGCGGAGGGCACGCCGCTGCCGGACGTGGCGTGGTTCGCCACCGACGGGCGGCTCATGACCGAGGAGGACTGGGACAACCACTTCGGCCGGGCGCTGATGCTGTTCGTCAACGGCGAGTCGATCACCGAGCGGGGCTCGCACGGGGAGCGGCACGTCGACGACTCGTTCCTGCTGTGCTTCAACGCCCACCACGAGCCGCTGGACTTCGTGGTGCCGCCGCAGGAGTACGGCAAGGAGTGGGAGCTGGTGATCGCCACCGCGACGGGTCCGGCCCGCGACGGCGGCGCCTACATCGCGGGCGGGACGATCACCGTGCCGGACCGGTCCCTCGTCGTGCTGGACCGCACGGTATGAGCGTCCCGAAGAGCACGTACCGGGTGCAGGTGCGCCCCGACTTCGACCTCGACGCGACCGCGGCCCTCGTGCCGTACCTGCACGCGCTCGGCGTCGGGCACCTGTACTCGGCGCCGCTGCTGGCCGCAACGCCGGGCTCGCCGCACGGCTACGACGTCGTCGACCCGCGGGTGGTCAACCCGCAGCTCGGCGGGGCGGCCGCCCTGGACCGGCTGGCCGCCCGGCTGCGCGCCGCGGGCCTGGGCCTGGTCGTCGACATCGTGCCCAACCACATGGGCCTGTTCCAGCCGGCGGCCAACCCCATGTGGTGGGACCTGCTGGCGAAGGGCCGGGCGAGCGAGTACGCGGACTGGTTCGACGTCGACTGGGACGCCGGACCGCTCATCGTGCCCGTCCTGGGCTCCGAGTCCCTCGACGACCTGCGCGTCGAGGACGGCGAGCTGCGGTACTACGAGCACCGCTTCCCCATCGCCGAGGGCACCGGCGCCGGCACGCCGCAGGAGGTCCACGACCGGCAGCACTACCGGCTGGTGTACTGGCGGGAGGGCAACGAGCGGCTCAACTACCGCCGTTTCTTCGCCGTCACCGAGCTGGCCGGGGTGCGCGTGGAGGACCCGGCGGTGTTCGCCGCCACCCACGCGGAGATCCTGCGCTGGGTGGGCGAGGGCATCGCCGACGGCATCCGCGTCGACCACCCCGACGGCCTGCGCGACCCCGGCGGCTACCTGGAGCGGCTGCGGGAGCGGGCGCCGGGGGCGTGGCTGGTCGTGGAGAAGATCCTGGAGCGGGGCGAGCCGCTGCCGCCGCAGTGGCCGGTCGACGGCACCACCGGCTACGACGCCCTCGCCGAGGTGTGCGGCCTGTTCATCGCCCCCGACCGGTCCGTGACCGACTGGGACGCCGAGGCGCACGAGCAGAAGCTGGACGTGCTGCGCCGCCTGTTCCCCGCCGAGCTGCACCGCCTGGCCCGCATCGCCGGCAGCCCGTCCGCGGAGCCGGTGCTGTCGCAGCTGGCCGCCAACTTCGGCGTCTACCGGACGTACCTGCCGTACGGCCGCGAACATCTCGCGGAGGCGGCCCGCCGCACGCAGGAGCAGCGGCCGGACCTCGCGGAGGCCCTCGACGCGCTCATGCCCCGCCTCACCGACCCCGCCGACGAGCTGTGTGCCCGGTTCCAGCAGCTGACCGGCGCCGTCATGGCCAAGGGTGTCGAGGACACGGCGATGTACCGCTGGAACCGCTTCGTCGCCCTGAACGAGGTCGGCGGCGACCCGTCGCGCTTCGGCGTCGAGCCCGACGAGTTCCATGAGGCGGCGGCCCGCCGGCTGGCCGAGTGGCCGCATGGCATGACGACGCTGTCGACGCACGACACGAAGCGGGGCGAGGACGTGCGGGCCCGCCTGGCCGTGCTCAGCGAGATCCCGGCCGAGTGGGCGGCGGTGCAGGCCGGCTGGCGCGCGCAGGCCCCGCTGCCCGACCCGTCGTTCGAGGACCTGTTCTGGCCGACGGTCGTCGGTGCCTGGCCGCTGGAGGAGGAGCGCCTGCACCGGTACTTCGAGAAGGCGGCCCGGGAGGCGAACCGCTCCACGTCGTGGGACGCGCCCGACGCCGCGTTCGAGGACGCCGTGCACGCGCTCGTCGCGCGGCTCTACAGCGCCGGCGACCTGCGCGACGAGGTCGCCGGCTTCGCCGCCCGGATCACGCCGTTCGGCTGGAGCAACTCCCTGGGGCAGAAGCTGGTGCAGCTGACGATGCCCGGCGTGCCGGACGTGTACCAGGGCACGGAGCTGTGGGAGAACTCGCTCGTCGACCCCGACAACCGCCGGCCGGTCGACTTCGCCGAGCGCCTCGACCTGCTCGCCGCGCTCGACGCGTCCGCCGCGCTCCCGCCGGTCGACGTGTCCGGCGCGGCGAAGCTGCTGGTCGTGAGCCGGGCGCTGCGGCTGCGCCGGGACCGGCCCGAGCTGTTCAGCGCCTACCGGCCGGTGCCGGCCGTCGGCGCGGCGGAGCGGCACGTGGTCGCGTTCGACCGCGGCGGGGCGCTCACGGTGGCGACGCGGCTGCCGGTCGGCCTGGCCGAGTCGGGCGGGTGGGGCGACACCGAGCTGAAGCTGCCCGCCGGGGACTGGGTCGACGCGCTGAGCGGGCGCCCGGCGTCGGCGGCGCTCGCCGACATCCTGGCCACGTACCCGGTCGCGCTGCTGGTGAGGGGCTGACATGGAGTTCCGCGTCTGGGCGCCGTCCGCGCGCCGGGTTGTGCTGCACTGCGGTACCGAAGCCGTCCCGATGACCGCCGACGGCCAGTGGTGGACCGCGGACGCCCCCGGCGGCGGGCATGGCACCGACTACGGTTTCGCGCTCGACGACGACGAGCGCGTGCTGCCCGACCCGCGCTCGCGGTGGCAGCCCGACGGGGTGCACGGCCGCAGCCGCGTCTACGACCACGACCGGTTCGTCTGGGGAGACCAGGCGTGGACCGGCCGGCAGCTGCCGGGCGCCGTCGTCTACGAGCTGCACGTCGGCACGTTCACCCCGTCCGGGACGTTCGACGGGGCGATCGAGCGGCTGCCGTACCTCGCCGGGCTCGGCGTCGATATCATCGAACTGCTGCCGGTCAACGCGTTCAACGGCGAGTACAACTGGGGCTATGACGGCGTCGGCTGGTACGCCGTGCAGGAGTCCTACGGCGGCCCCGACGGCCTGAAACGGTTCGTGGACGCCGCTCACCGGGCGGGGCTCGGCGTCATCATCGACGCCGTCTACAACCACTTCGGCCCGTCGGGGGCGTACGCGCCGCAGTTCGGCCCCTACCTGTCGTCCGGGGCGAACACGTGGGGCCGCTCCCTCAACCTCGACGAGGCCGACAGCGGCGAGGTGCGCCGGTTCATCATCGACAGCGCCCTGCAGTGGCTGCGCGACTACCACTGCGACGGGCTGCGCCTGGACGCCGTGCACGCCCTCGTCGACCGCGGCGCCGTCCATATCCTGGAGGAGCTCGCCGCCGAGGTCGACGCGCTGTCCACCGCGGTGGGCCGGCCGCTGAGCCTCATCGCCGAGTCCGACCTCAACGACCCGAGGCTCGTCACGGCCCGCGAGGCCGGCGGCTACGGCCTGCAGGCCCAGTGGGACGACGACGTCCACCACGCCCTGCACGCGATGCTGACCGGGGAGCGGCAGGGGTACTACGGCGACTTCGGCTCCCCCGAGTGCTTCGCGAAGGTGTGGGAGTCGGCGTTCTTCCACGCCGGCACCTGGTCGTCGTTCCGCCGCCGGGTCCACGGCCGGCCCGTCGACCGGGCCCGCATCCCCGGCCACCGCTTCGTCGTCTGCCTGCAGAACCACGACCAGGTCGGCAACCGCGCCGTCGGCGACCGGCTCACCGCGACGCTGTCGCCGGGGCTGCTGCGGGTCGGGGCGACGCTGCTGCTCACGTCGCCGTTCACGCCGATGCTGTTCATGGGCGAGGAGTTCGGGGCGCGCACCCCGTGGCAGTTCTTCACCAGCCACCCGGAGCCGGCCCTCGCGGCCGCTGTCGGCAAGGGCCGGCGGGAGGAGTTCGCCGCGCACGGCTGGCCGCCCGGCGACGTGCCGGACCCGCAGGACCCGGAGACGTTCTCGCGCTCCCACCTCGACTGGGCCGGCCAGGACCAGGACCTGCTGGAGGTGTACCGGCGGCTGATCGCGCTGCGCAAGGCCCTGCCGGGCCTGTCGGACCCGCGGCTGGACCGGGTGCACGTCGTGCACGACGACGGCGTCCTGCTCATCCGCCGCGGCGAGCAGACCGTGGTGGCGAACCTGTCGGCCGACCCGCGCACCGTGCCGCTGCGCGCCGAGTGCGTGCTGTTCGCCACCGACGAGTCGGTGGTGCTGCAGCCGGACCTGCTCACGCTGCCCGCGGAGTCGGCCGCCATCCTGTGACGGTGCCGAGCAGGCCGAGCGGCCCGAAGTAGTCGCGGGCCGGGATCGCGCCGCTGATCGCGCCGAGGAACCGGGTCACCTCGGCGGGGTTGCCGGCGATCCGGCGGTACAGCGCCGGGCCGAACCGGTCGCGGCGGAACGCGGCCATGCCGGTCGTGATGCGGTACATCGCCCGGCGGTCCCGGTCCCGCCCGCGGTGGTAGGCCCGCAGGGCGGGGCGCAGCGGCCGGGCGCCGCCGAGGCCGTCGGCGAGCGCGGCGGCCAGGGCCTCGGCGTCGCGCAGGGCGTTGCCGATGCCCTGGCCGGTGATCGGGTCCATGACGAGCCCGGCGTCCCCGGCCAGGGCCCAGCCGGGCCCGTACGGGCGGCGGAACACGTTGGGCAGGTCGGTGGTGGCCCGCACCCGTTCGGCGATTCTTCCGGCGGCGACCCGCTCCCCCAGCTCCGGCGGCAGGGAGCGCACGAAGCCCGCGGCCCGCACCGCGTCGAACCGCTCGCGGGGCACGCCGAGGTACACCACGCAGAGCCCGTCGTTGGTCGGCCAGGCGCCGGCGAGGCGGTCGGGGCGCGCGTAGACCTCGCCGCCGGTGAGCTCGAGCCCCTCGACGTAGGCGTAGCAGGCGGCCGCGGTGCCCGGGCGGGCGCGGTACTCGCGGGCGCGCACGGCCTTGGCGACGGTGGAGTGCTTGCCGTCGGCCCCGACGACGAACGGCGCCTCGGCCTCGGCGGTGCGCAGCGTCCGGTGGAACCTGCCGGCGATGCCCCCGGGCCGGACCTCTTCGACCGTGAAGCCCTCCCACACCTCGGCGCCGGCCTCCCGGGCCGCGTCGAGCAGCGCCGCGTCGAGCAGGGTGCGACGGGGGCTGAGCACCCCGTCGGGGCCCGGGTAGGCGCCGTGCAGGACGGTGGGGCCGGTGTCGAACGTGGCCGTGCGGGCCATCGGGGTGCCCGCGGCCACCAGCGGCTCGAGGAGGCCCCAGGCGCGCAGGCGGGCGACGCCGGGCGGCTGGACCTGGTGGGTCGACAGGGTGTCGCTGGGGAACCGGGCCCGGTCCACCGCGAGGACCTTCAGGCCGCGGCGGGCCAGCAGCAGCGCCGTGGCCGATCCGGCGACCCGGGTGCCGACCACGATCACGTCGTACGCCATATTGGCCTCCCTGGTTTTGATACAACGTAACGTAACAGTGTCACGATATGCTGGCAAGCATGGGACGACCTCGCGAACACGGCGCGGACACGCGCGCGGCCCTGCTCGCCGCGGCCGGCGAGCTGGTGCACGCGGAGGGCCCGGCGGCGGTGTCGGTGCGGCGGGTCGCCGACGCCGTCGGCACCACCACCCGGGCCGTCTACAGCCTGTTCGGCGACAAGGAGGGCCTGCTGCGCGAGCTGTCGGTCGACGTCGCCGAGACGATGCGCCGCCACCACGAGGCCGTCCCGGTCTGCGACGACCCCCTGGCGGAGCTGCCGCTGCTCGTGGCCGGATACCGGGCCGCCGCCCTGGAGCGGCCCAAGCTGTACGACCTGTTCATGGGCATGGTCCACGCCGGCGCGGACCCCGACGACCCGGTGTTCCGCCTGGTGTACGCCAGCTTCGAGCGCGTCCTGCACACCATCCGCCGCGGCCTGGACCTGGGCCTGTTCCCGGGCCGCGACGAGTTCAGCGTCGGCCGGCACCTGTTCGCGATGGTGCACGGCCTGGCCTCGCTCGAGCTGCGCGGCATCCTCGGCGACCCCGGCACCGCCGCCCAGGTCTGGTCCCGCGCGACGGAGGCGACCCTGACCGGCTTGACAACGCCACCGTCCGCGGGCCCTAATTAACCACGAGGTTAGGTAACCGCTTGGTTAGGTAGGGCGCATGACCGAGGATCGGCTGAGCGTCGTCTTCGCGGCCCTCGCCGACCCCACCCGGCGGGCGATCCTGGCCCGGCTGGGCGAGGGCGAGGCGACGGTCAAGGAGCTGTCGGCGCCGTTCGCGATGAGCGGCCCGGCGATCTCCAAGCACCTGCGGGTGCTCGAGCAGGCCGGGCTGATCTCCCGCGGCCGGGAGGCCCAGTGGCGCCCGTGCCGCCTCGAGGCCGCGCCGCTGCGCGAGGTCGCCGCGTTCGCCGAGCGCTACCGGCAGTTCTGGGATGCCAGCTACGCGCGCCTCGACGCGTACCTGCAGTTCGTACAGGACGACATGGAGGCTTCTTCCGATGATGATCGATGAGCTGGGCGTGACCGGGTTCGACCTCGACGGCGAGGCCGGGGTGCGCATCACCCGGGTCGTGGCCGCGCCGAAGGACCTGGTCTTCGACGTGCACACGAGCCCGCGGCACCTGCCGCACTGGATGGTCGGCCCGCCCGGCTGGACGATGCCGGTCTGCGAGATCGACCTGCGCCCCGGCGGCGCGTTCCGCTACGTGTGGCGCACCGCGGACGGCGAGGAGATGACGATCGCCGGCACGTTCGAGGAGGTCGTACGCCCCGACCGGCTGGTGTCGACGGAGGCGTGGAGCGGCGGCTGGCCGGCGACGCGCAACACCTTGACGTTCGACGACCTCGGCGGCCGGACGCGGATCACGACCCTGATCGCGTACGCCTCCCCCGCCGCCCGCGAGTCCGCGCTGCAGTCCGGCATGCGCGAGGGCATGGACGCCACCTACGCCGGCCTCGACGCCTACCTCGCCGCGCCGATGGCCTTCACGATGCGCCTGGAGCTCGTGCCCGTGCCGGTCAAGGACGTCGACGCCGCCCTGGCGTTCTACACCCGGCTCGGCTTCGTGCTCGACCACGACATCCAGCCGGGCGGCGGCCCGCGGGTCACGCAGCTGACGCCGCCCGGTTCCGCCTGCTCCATCCTGCTGTACCGCGACCTGCCCGGCCTCGACCTCCCACCGGGCACGCTGCGGGGCCTGCACCTGGTCGTCGACGACGTCACGTCGGCCCGCGCCGCCCTGCTGTCGCGCGGCGTCGACGCCGGCGAGGTGATGGACATGGGCGGCATCCTGTACGTGCCGTTCGCCGACCCCGACGGCAACACGTGGATGCTGCAGGAGATCCCCCCGGGCGCCCACCGCCCGGACGATGATCAGATCAGCTGAACGTCCACTGGCTGACGCCCATCGACGGCCGTACGGTGCGCGTGATCCATTCACCGCCCGCGACATGCGGGCACCCGTACGGGGAGAACCACGTGAGGCAGAAGCTGCACACCATGGCGGTCACGACCTCGGCGCCGCTCATGGGCCCGGGCGAGGTCGTCCAGGCCACCGGCCGCGCCCAGATCGGCAAGCTCGAGATCGGCCGCAAGGTGGCCATGATGGCCGCGACGGCGATCCTGTCGGGCGGCACCATGATGGCGAGCACGCAGAAGAAGGCGTTCTTCATCGTGCTGACCAACCAGCGCCTGCTCGTCCTCGAGCCGCACTGGCTGACGTCCCGCCCCACGGCGAAGATCGTCGGCGAGATCCCGCGCCACCTGCTCACGATCGTGGAGTACAAGCGCGGCGTCACCGCCAGCGTGTCCCTCGCGATCGGCGGCGACGGCCAGGGCCTGCGCCTGACGTACCTGGCCCTGGACAAGGAGGGCGCGGACAACCTGACCCGCGCGATGCAGTACCAGGCCGCCTGACCCACCCGGCCTTCACGGCGCCGCCCCCACCCCGGGGGCGGCGCCGTTGTCGTCGGCTGGCCGATCTACTTTGTATCTCGTATTATCGGAGATACAGAGGTTATCGGAGTCGGAGGAGTTCTCGCTCGTGAAGCTCACCATCATCGCCGCGTCGGGCGGCACCGGCCGCCACATCCTCGACCAGGCGCTCGCCGCCGGCCACGACGTCACCGCCGTCGTGCGCAACCCGCGCAAGCTCGACGGCACCGCGGTCCGCGTCGTCGCCACGGACCTGTCCCACCCCGACGGCGCCGCGCTGCGCGAGGCGATCGCCGGCGCCGACGCGGTCCTGTCGGCGCTGGGCGCGACCAATGCGGCCGAGGAGGGCGTGGCCGAACGCGGCACGAAGGCGGTGATCGAGGCGATGCAGGCCACCGGCGTACGCCGCCTGGTCGTCCTCAGCGCCGCCCCCATCGGCACGGTCGCGTCCCCGCAGCGCCCCAACCCCCCGAAGCACGACCCCGGCGACGGCTTCTTCATGCGCCACCTCGGCGCCCCGTTCGCCCGCACGAAGTTCCGCGCCCACTACGCCGACCTCGCCGCCATGGAGGACGCGGTGCGCTCCAGCGGCCTGGACTGGTCGATCTCCCGCCCGCCGATGTTCACCGACAAGCCCCTGACCGGCACGTACCGCGAGGCGCTGGGCCGCAACGTCCGCGGCGGCTTCTCGATCCCGCGGGCGGACGTCGCCCACCACATGCTCGCCCTCGTCCCGCGCCCGGAAACGGTCGCCCAGACGGTGGGCGTGGCCAGCTGACATCGCCGACGGTAAGCTACGGTGACGCCCGGTGAGCGGATTCGGCGTGCATTTGGTGGCGTTGTGTAGGGTGCAATAAAGCGGCACGCCACCCCGGTCGGACTCCGCAAACGTTCCGTCGCCGGACTGCCGTGCTCGCCGTCTCAACGCCGCTCGAACAGCTCCGCGACCGCGCGCATGCGCGGGTCCCCGGTGAGATCCTCGAGCAACAGTGGCAACGGAATCCGCCAGTTCGGGTACTGCTCTGACGTCCCCGGAAGATTCGGCTGCCGCGCCTCGCCCAGCACGTCGTAGGGCGAGGCCAGCAACACCCGGCATGGACTGCGCGCCAGCAGCCGGTGCATGGCTTCGACGATCGCGGCAACACGCACGCCACCGCTCCCGCCGCTCGGGTCCGGGGCGGGGATCAGGCCCTCGGCGGCGAGGAGGTCGAGCAGGGCGGCGCGGTCCGCCTCCGCCGAGCGACGCTCCTCGGCGACGCTGCGGGTCAGCACGCCGGCCGCGGCGCGCGCGTCGACGTGCTCGCCGGTGAGGAAGCCCGTCGCGGTCGGCAGGTCGTGCGTGGAGATGCTGGCCATCGCGGCGGCGGGCCACCGCTCGGGCGGGATGAACGCGCCAGTGTCGTCGCGGGTGAACCACAGGACCGACGAACCCAGGATGTTGCGCTCGTGCAGCGTCGTGGTGACGATCGGCTCGACGGTGCCGAGGTCCTCGCCGACCACGACCGCGCCGGCCCGGGCCGCCTCCTCGACCAGGATGCCGAGCATGGCCTCGGCGTCGTAGTGGACGTACGTGCCCTCGGCGGCGCCGTGGCCCGGCGGGATCCACCACAGCCGCCACAGGCCCGCGACGTGGTCGACGCGCAGGCCGCCGGCGTGGGCGAGGATGCCGCGCAGCAGGTCGCGGTACGCCGCGTAGCCCGTGGCGGCCAGGCGGTCCGGGCGCCACGTGGCCAGGCCCCAGTCCTGGCCCTGCTGGTTGAAGGCGTCCGGGGGCGCGCCGACCCGCGCGTCGCGGGCGATCACGTCCTGGAGGGTCCAGGCGTCGGAGCCGCCGGGGTCGATGCCGACGGCCAGGTCGTGGACGATGCCGATCGGCATGCCGGCCGCGGCGGCGTTGGCGGCCTCCAGCTGCTCGGTGCAGCGGCGCTGCAGCCAGGCATGGAAGGCGACCCGGTTCGGGTCCGCGGCCTCGTACGCGGCCGGGCCCGGGGTCCGCAACGGCGGCGGCCACTCGCGCCAGTCGACGCCGTGCGCCTCGGCCAGGGCCATGTAGGTCGCGAAGTCGCGCCGGGCCGGATCATCGGACATGTCCGGATTTATCAGGTTAAACAGTAATTCCAGGGCGGCTCGCTTCGCGCGCCAGACCCTGGCGTAGTCGATCAGCGCCGTCGGGTCGGACGGCTCGGGGCGCAGGGCGTCGACGGCGGCGCGCAGCGAGGCGGGGGCCGAGCGGTACTCCGGCAGGTCCTCCACCCGCAGGTACAGCGGGTTGACGAAGCGGCGCGACGACGGCGAGTACGGCGACGCCGGCATCGGGTCGACCGGCGCCACCGCGTGCAGCGGGTTGACCAGCACCAGGCCCGCGCCCGTGGACGCCGCCCAGCGCGTGAACGCCGCCAGGTCCGCGAAGTCGCCGACGCCCCACGAGGAGGCGGAGCGCACGCCGTACAGCTGGATCATCCAGCCCCAGGTGCGCGGGACCTCGGGCAGGGCGACGGGCTCGGCCGGCGCGGCGGGCGCGGCGGGGCGGGGGTCGAGCAGGGCCATCACGGCCCGCACCACCGCCGGGTCGACGTCGACGCGGCGGTGCCCGCCCGTCTCGTACCAGGTGGCGACGCCGCGCGCGGCGGCCTCGGCGGTCAGTTCCGGGTCAGGAACAGCGGAATCAGCAGCTGACGACACGCCTGCCGTCTTACCCCACCGGCGCAAACGCGAAGCACCGATCAGCCGACGCAGTATCGCGCCACGCGGACACGCGAGAACGCCGCCGAGCACCCCGGGAGCCGGGCAGAGGCGAGCAGCCGATCAGGCGACGCGGTCGCGCAGGACCAGGCTGGGGACGGACTCGGCGCCGACCAGCTGCAGCGCCTGGCGTACGCCCCGGGTGCAGCGCACGACGGTGTGGCGGTGCGGGCGGGACGCGGCGAAGCCGACGATCGTGCCGGCGCTCGCGGCATCGACGAACGCCAGGTCGCTGGCGTCGAGCATGACGACGGCGTCGGCCCCGGCGACCAGGTCCAGGATCGACGGCAGCGACTGCGCGTTGGACGCGTCGAGCTCGCCGAAGAGGCGCAGGTGCGCGCCCCAGCCGCCGAGGGTGAAGCGCAGCAGCGGGCCGGGGTGCACGACGCCGATGCGGGTCAGCAGCTCCTTGTCGAACTGGCGGCGGTCGTACAGGCACAGGGCGGTGACGCGGGGGTCGCCGAAGAGCCGGTTGACCTGGGTCTCGTACGCCAGCAGGTCCGTCGGCGTGAACCCGGCCCGCAGCGCCCAGCGCATCTGGCCGGCGACCGACACCGCCGGCCAGCCCGCGGCGAACGTCTCGCCGAGCAGCTTGGCCAGCGCCTCGAGGATCTCGGGCACGCCGAACATCGGGCCGCCGAACGTGCCGGGACCGGTATAACCGGTGCTGTACCGCAGGACGGTGAACTGGCCGGCGACGGCGCCGCCGGCGGCCGCGGTCAGGGTCCGGGCCAGGTCGACGCTGTCGCTGTCGAGGAAGATCACAACGCGGTGACCTGCGGAAACGGCCCGATGAGCGAAGGCGGTCAGGAGGTCGCGGAGCTCGTCGTCGGCGCCGTAGGCGAGCATGACGTGCTTGCCGAACAACCCCGTCTTGATCTCCCCTTCCGGCACCAGCACACAGTACGACAACCCATCGGCGAATCGTGACCTACGTTCACCTACAACCGCGGCGCGTCGTCGGCGGCGTCGTCGGCCAGGGCGGCCGGGCCGACGATGAGCGGGTCCGGGGTGCCGACCAGGGAGGCGTCCTTGTTCTCGTAGTCGAACCGGGCCAGGACGTGGCGCATGGCCTCGAGGCGGGCGCGCTTCTTGTCGTTGCTCTTCACCACGGTCCACGGCGCGTCGGCGGTGTCGGTGTAGAAGAACATCGCCTCCTTGGCCTCGGTGTAGTCGTCCCACTTGTCCAGGGACGCGAGGTCCATCGGCGACAGCTTCCACTGCCGGACCGGGTCGACCTGGCGGATCAGGAACCGGGTGCGCTGCTCGTTGCGCGACACCGAGAACCAGAACTTGACCAGGCGGATGCCGGAGCGGACCAGCATGCGCTCGAGCTCGGGGGCCTGGCGCATGAACTCGAGGTACTCGGCACGGTTGCAGAAGCCCATGACCCGCTCGACGCCGGCCCGGTTGTACCAGGACCGGTCGAACAGGACGATCTCGCCGGCGGCCGGGAGGTACTGGACGTAGCGCTGGAAGTACCACTGCGTCGACTCGCGCTCGCTGGGCTTCTCCAGGGCGACGACCCGGGCGCCGCGGGGGTTGAGGTGCTCCATGAACCGCTTGATCGTGCCGCCCTTGCCGGCGGCGTCGCGGCCCTCGAAGAGGATGACCAGCCGGTCGCCGCGGGCCTTGATCGTGTTCTGCAGCTTGAGCAGCTCGATCTGCAGCAGCCGCTTGACGCGGTCGTACTCGGCGCGCGTCATCCGCTCGTCGTAGGGATAGTCCTCCCGCCACGTGTCGACCGGTTGCCCGTCCTTGCGCAGCAGCACGGGGTCGTCGTCATCGTCGTCCTCGACCAGGTAGTCGTCGAGCGAGAGTTCGGTCATTCCCATGTGGTACCCCACGCCCCGGCGAATCACCACCGCCGGGGCTTGAACAGATCATTTCGATCCTTCACTGGTACCCCCGGATCTCCTTGAAGGCGGCGGGCAGCGACCCGGTGCGGGCGTCGAAGGACCGGCCCCCGGTGAGGTCGGCGATCTGCTGCATCTCGGCGACGTTGCCCTCGCCGAACAGGATCGTGAAGACCGGCACCTTCGGCAGCTGCGCCAGCCGGGCCTGGAAGTCCGGCAGCTTCGCCCCGGCGGTCAGCTCACCGTCGGTGAGCAGCACGATCGACGTGAACCGGTCCGGGTCCTCCTTGGCCAGGGCGGCCGCCTGGTCGTAGGCGACGAACAGCGCGTCGTAGATCGCGGTGTCGCCGTTGGCGGACAGCCCGCCCACGTACCCCTTGATCTGGTCCAGGGTCGGCTGGAAGCTGCCCTCGGGCACGTCGAAGCGGCGGACCTGGCCGGGCTTGGTGCTGAACGGCACCATCACCACCTGCTCGCGGCCGTTGAACCGGGCGAACTGCCCGGACAGGCTGGTGTCGGCGCCGGTGAGGCCGGTGAGGGCGCTCTTGAGGCCCTGGATGCGGGCGCCCTTCATCGAGCCGGACAGGTCCAGCACGTAGATGGTGCGGGCGGGCTTGCGCAGGTCGTCGCCGAACGCGCCGATGAGGGCGTTGGCCGCCTCGAGCTTGCCGGGGAACGGCAGCTCGGGCAGGGCGCCGTCCTTGGGGCCGAACTGCTCGGCGAGCTCCACGCCGGCGACGGCGGGGCGCCGCCACGTCTGCGCCATGATCTTCTGCTGCACGCTGGGCCGGCGCAGGTAGTCGGCGATCGCCGCGTAGTTGGTCTGCGTCTGCTCGGGCACGCCGGACAGCAGCGTCAGCGGGTAGTCCGCGGTGACGACGCCGTCGGCGGGGTACACCACCGTCAGCGGTTCCGGCAGCTTCCCGCCGGCGTTGAGCGACAGGATCACCGACTCGTAGTTGACGAGGCCGTCGACGGCGTGGTCGTTCTTCTCGGCCGCGTTCCTGGCGAAGGCGTCGGCGAGCCAGCCGGACGAGCCGGCGGTGAGGTTCTGGCCGGCGAAGAACGCCCGCAGCCGCGGGGTGAGCGGCGCGATCTGCTCGGCGGACAGCGCCGCGCCGGTGCCGGCCAGGGCCGAGGCGACGCCGACGAGCGCCGAGAAGCCGGAGTTGGAGCCGGCCGGGTTGGTCATGCCGTAGGTGAACCGGTGCTCGCCGGCGGCGACGGCGATCTCGCTCCAGGTGGGGCGGTGCTGGTCCCAGCCGAGCTTCGCCGCGACCGTGCGGCGCAGGCCGAGCACGACCGGGGAGGTGGCGACCTTCGTCGCGGTGCCGATCTTGTCGCCGGCGCCGGGGTGCAGCTGGAGGTACCGGTTGCTGGCGAACCAGATGGCGTCGTAGGACTTGGCGGCGTTGCCGGAGACCACGTTCTCGACGCCGTCGAGGGTGCCGGTGGCGGTGAGCTGCACGTCGACGCCGGTGGCGGCCCTGGCCTCGGCGAGGATGGGCGTGAGGTCGGCGAGCTCGCTGCCGGCCAGGACCCGCAGGGTGCCGGAGCCCTTGAGGAACGGCCCCTCGGTCGCCTCGGGCTGCGGGGTCCTGCCCCCGCCGCCGGTGCAGGCGCCGAGCATCAGCGCCGCCGTCGCGAGCAACGCCATGCCGTACCGCCTCATGACATCTTCTCCTCGAGCTTCGCCAGCAGCGCCTGCTGGGCCGGGTAGTCGGGGTCGGGCACGGCGCCCTCGATCGAGGCCGGCAGCGGCGCGTCGCCGGGGCGGACCTGGCTGAACACGGGCGCGGTGAGGGTGGCGTCGGCGGTGCGGAAGCCGTGCTTGGCGGCGAGGCGCTGCAGGTCGCGGTCGGTGGCGAGCAGCTTCGCGACCTCCACGCCCGTCTGCGTCAACGGCACGATGGTGTGCCGGCAGACGAGGGTCGGCGTGGGGTACACCAGCGTCTGCCCGTCGGTGAGCCCGGCGTTCACGGCGTGGTCGACGAACTGGGCCTCGTAGACGAGCACCATCGGCGCGTAGTTGAGCCCGCTGCGCAGGTAGCTCTCGAACGGCTCCGCGCTGGTGGAGTCGACGGCGCCCTGGTCGGTGAAGAGCTTCGCGGTGGCGGCGAGGTCGCCGCCGGTGGCCTTGTCCAGCAGTACGGCGAACATGGCCGCCGAGTTGGAGTCGTCGGGCCGCGTCGTGGCGACCAGCACGTTGCGGGAGACCTGGTGGAACGTGTTGCCCGGGATGTCGGTCCAGCGCAGGTTGCGCCGGTTCGCGTCGGCGAGGGCCTTGAGGTCCAGCCGCCACACGCCGCCGGAGTCGCGGGCGGCGAGCTTCGCGACCTGCAGCAGGTCGACGATCCGCACGAACGTGGCCACGGCGAGCGGCGAGGAGAACACGACGACGTTGTCGCCGGCCGGCGTGGAGTTGCGGCGGACCTCCTCGGCGGCCGCGGTGCTGCTCGGGAACGCGAAGTCGTAGCCCTTGAGCCGGCTCGGCATCTGCCGGGAGCCGATCGGGTCGGCCCGCACGGAGAAGCCGTGCCTGGACAGGGCCCTGCGCACCTCGGGGTCGTCGAAGAACGGCTTCTTCTCCGAGCCGATGATCGCTTTCACCGGCCTGCCGCCGCCGTCGGACCCGGAGCGGCGGCCGAGGATGTTACCGGCGACCGCGCCGACGACGGCCAGGACGAGAACGAGGACGATCAGTGGACCGGTCCGCTTCACGGCCCCGATGATGCACCATCGAGGCAATCCATCGACCGTCCGCATCCTGTTCAGACGCCGTTTACTTCGTCCACAGTGGACAGATGGTGGGCGGGCCGGCCGGGAGCGACGGATATCTGACGACAACGGCCGATGCGTGCCGGCGGCGTCACCGAGCGTCGAGCAAGGCGCCTGATCTGCGGGGAATGGGCCGGACGAACGGCCGGTGATCTCCGCCGACCGGTGGACGACCGACAGAATCCGCCCCGCTCGATGTCATACTTGCCCGCGGTCAAACACCCCCCATCCCTCGCATCGCGGACGGTTCGCAGAAATGGGCAAGCATCAGGCGGGTCCCCTCAGCCTCGGCGCCGCCATGCGCGCGCTGGCGCTCATCCTCGCCGTCGGCCTCGTCGGCGCCGCAAGCTGGTACGTGCTGCGCGACAAGGCCGGCAACGCCGAGGACGGCACCGACTGCCCCACCACCCTGCACGTGCTCACCGCCTCCTCGTTCGCCAACGTCGTCTCCGCCGCCGGGCGCAGCCTGCGCTCCGGCGCCGACTGCATCCTCGTCGACACCACCAGCGCCGACGGCCGCCCCGCGGCCGGGCAGCTCTCCCAGATGAACGCCGACGCCTGGATCCCCGACGACGCCTCCTGGGCCACCCTCGCCCCGCCCGGGTTCCTCGTCGCCACCGACAAGGACACCGCCGAGAAGCGCGAGACGGCCGCCGGCACCACCCTCGCGACCAGCCCCATCCTGATGGTCACGGACCCCGGTACCGCCGACAAGATCAAGGCCGCCGGCAACGGCTGGCTGGCCCTGGCCAACCTCCTGGACACCAAGAACTCCGGTGTACGCCTCGTCGTGCGCGACCCCGCCCTGTCCGGCGACGGCCTCGTCGCCGCCGGCGCCGTCGGCGAGGCCGTCTGG
Organism: Dactylosporangium sp. CA-139066; assembly: GCF_050936175.1. Classification (NCBI taxonomy): domain Bacteria; kingdom Bacillati; phylum Actinomycetota; class Actinomycetes; order Micromonosporales; family Micromonosporaceae; genus Dactylosporangium; species Dactylosporangium sp. CA-139066. The sequence goes on from NZ_JBNJNH010000001.1 coordinate 7,158,434, forward strand.
CTCGACCGCGGCATGGACGCCTCGTCCCTGGCGCTCAACACCACCCTGGCCGTGACCCGCACCGTCAACCACGACCTCGCCGCCACCCCGAACGAGAACGGCGAGGTCGGCCTCGTCCCCGAGTACGCCCTGCTGCCGATCATGACCCTCGGCGCCACCAACCGCGTCTACCTCGCCGGCGCCGACCACACGGCGCTCATGCGGTACACCTGGCTGCCCTCGGCCTCCGCCACCCGCGACCCGAAGCGGGCCGCGGCCCTGAAGCGGCTCTTCGCCGCGTTCTCCACCACCGACGTGCGCAGCGCCATCAACGCCGCCGGCCTGCGCGGCCCCGGCCAGGTCCGCCCGCCCTTCGACGGCGCCTCCGAGCTGCCCGAGCCCACCGCCCCGCCGTTCGACGTGCTCGCCGCCCACCACATCCAGCACGTCTTCGCCACCTGGGACCCCGAGGACCGCCGCAGCAACCTGCTCATCATCGTCGACATCGCCTCCGGCTCGCCCGGCAGCGGCGCCTCGCCCGGCGCCAGCCCGTCGGCGGGCGGCAAGCAGGCCCCCATCGACGTGCTCAAGGCCGGCTGCCGCGTCGTCGGCGACCTCATGCCGGTCGGGTCGCAGCTGGGCCTGTGGGAGATCAGCCCCGGCCAGACCGGCGGCTACCGCAAGCTGCTGCCGGGCGACCGCCTCGACGACACCTCGCGCGCCGCGTTCACCCGCTCGGTCAACTCCCTCGCCGTGCACAAGCCCGGCGCCGGCCTGCTCGACACGGTCGTCGCCGGCTACCAGTCGGTCCGCGACGACTGGCACGACGACATGTTCAACCAGATCTTCATCCTCACCGACGACGCCAACAAGGACAGCGCCAACACCGCGGCCGTCAACGACATGGTGCAGAAGCTGACGGCGCTGAAGGACCCCGAGCGCCCGATCACGATCAGCGTCGTCGTGCTCAGCAAGAAGGACGCGGCGGACAAGCTCAAGGACGCGCTGAAGCCCCTCGGCGCGTACGTCGACAACGCCGTCAGCGTCGACGACGTCCAGGCCGCCTTCATCCACGTCGTGGCCGGCGGCCTGCACGAGTAGCCGGTATTGCCCGCTCGCGCGCCGTGGACGACTGCACCTCGTGGGTGCGGCCTCAGAGTGCCGGGCGGGCTGACGACGCGGATGCCGCGGGCGCCGGCGGCCTGCACGAGTAGCCGGTATTGCCCGCTCGCGCGCCGCGGACGACTGCTCCTCGTGGGTGCGGCCTCAGAGTGCCGGGCGGGCTGACGACGCGGACGCCGGCGGCCTGCGCCGGCCCCGGGCGCCGCGATGCCGTGGGCGTCGAGCGCAGCCACCTCGCGAGCACGACGACTCGGGCGTGCTCGCCGCCGTGTCCGGCCTGGGCGGGCCGCTGTTCGTGGAGCTCGAATGCCCAACACCGTGACCTGGCCGATGCCGCACGCGGCCACCTCCCGCAACGCCGCACGCGGCCACCTCCCGCAACGCCGCACGCGGCCACCTCCCGCAACGCCGCGCGCGGCCACCTCCCCAACGGCGCACGGAGCCACCTCACGAGCGCCGGGCGCACCGGTGACGCGGGTGTCGCGCAGCGGCGCTCAGCGGCGCTCAGCGGCGCTCAGCGGCGCTCAGCGGCGCTCAGCGGCGCTCAGCGGCGCCGCAGGCCGGGCCGCCGCCGGCCACCGCCTTGGCCGCCCGCGCCGTTGAATCACCCATGCCCGATTTATCGCCTGACGAGCGATAAATCCGACAAGTCGTGGCGCGCCAGCGCCCGACTTGTCGGTGCAACAGCCGGCGGTCAGGAGGGCGTCGTCGGGGAGTCCAGCCAGGTGTTGATCAGGGCCGTGTAGTCGTGCCCGGTCTGCTTGTTCACGAACGCGATGAACGCCGCCCGGTCGCGGGCCGTGCCCATGTTCGACGCCGCCCAGGCGCGGCCCAGCGCGAAGAAGCGGTCGTCGCCCAGGTCCTTGTGCAGCTGGCGCAGCATCAGGGCGGGGCACACGTACACGTTGCTCTCGGCGAAGGCGTCCGCGTGCGGGTGGCCCGGTGGGCCCAGGCGGTTGCGCAGGTCGCCATCAGCGGAGCGGGCCGCGCGCTCCCAGCGGTCGATCGCCCCCGCGTCGCCGCGCGCGCGGTACAGCTGCTCGACGTAGCTGGCCCAGCCCTCGTTGAGCCACACGTCCTGCCACGTCGACGGGCCGACCGCGTCGCCGAACCACTGGTGGGCGAACTCGTGGACCAGGACCGACGCGGCCGCGCCCGAGTCGCCCAGCGTCGCGCCGCCGATGGTCAGCATCTGCTGCGTCTCCATCGCCGAATCCGACGGGACGACCACGACGCCGGTGCTCGGGAACGGGTACGGGCCGAAGCGCTGCTCCAGCCACGCCAGATAGTCCGGGGAATGGCGCAACTCGTCCACGCTCGCGTCGTCGACGCCCGTGCGCGTCCACAGCACCACCGGCATGCCGCGCGGGCCCTTCACCTCGGTGCGCGTGTACCGGCCGGCCGCGAGGGTCGTCAGGTAGCTGGCGACCGGGGTCGTCGACTTGTAGCGGTACGTGTTGCCCGCGACGCCGTCGGGGGTGCCGCTGGCGATGCCGGCCCAGCCGGACGGGACCGTGATCGCGATGTCGTACAGCGCCTTGTCCGACGGCTGGTCGTTCGCCGGGTACCAGGTGCTCGCGCCGTAGGGCTCCTGCATCGTCCACAGCTCGCCGGCGGCGGTGACGGTCAGGCCGAGCGGCTCCATGTCGTTGCGGTGCGACGGCATCGGGACCGGGGCCGGAGTGCCCTTGTACCCGACGACAAGCGTCGCCGTCGCGCCCGCGGCCAGCGCCCGGTCCACGACGAGGTCGCCGTTCTCGACGCGCCCGGTGGCCGGGGCGCCGTCGACCGTGACATTTCCGATGGTGTACGCCGGGGAGAAGTCCAGCTGCACCCGGGACACCGCGGTCACGGCGCGCAGGCGGATCGTCGCCGTGCCGGTCAGCGCGCGGTCCGGCGGGCTCCACGACAGGTCCAGGCCGTAGTGCAGGACATCCAGCGCCGGGTTGCCGTAGGCCGGGTAGATGGGGTCGGCGACCGGCGCCGACGTGCCGTCGAAGGTGGTGGCCACCGCCGGCGCGCTGACGCCGGGCGACGGGGTGCGCAGCGGCCGCGCGTCCTGGTTGGCCCCGGTGCACCCGGCGAGCACGACGACGGCCGCAACGGCGGCGACGGCTTTCCGGAGACGCATCGGAGCAAGACTAGCGGCAGCCGAGCGCGTCACGCAGAGCCGCGAGGTTGGTGCGCATGACCGTGAAGTACGTCTCGCCGCCCTCGACACCCTCGATCGGGTCGAGGACCGCGGCCTTCGCGCCGATCTCGCGGGCCACCGTCTGCGACAGCTTCGGGCTCACCAGCGACTCGAAGAAGATGGTGGTGACGCCGCGCTCGCGGGCCAGCTTCGCCACGTCGCGGACCTGCTGGGGGCCGGGCTCCTCGTCCGGGTTGAGGCCCGTCACCGAGACCTGCTGCAGGTTGTAGCGGGCCGCGAGGTACCCGAACGCCTCATGACTGGTCACGACCTCGCGCCGCGCACAGTCGGCGAGCCCCGCGCGGTACTGCCCGTCCAGCTCCCGCAGCTGCCCCACCAGCGCATCGGCCCGCTGCCGGACCGCCCCGGCGCCGGCGGGCTCGACGGCGGCGAGCCGCTCGGCGAGCTTCTCGGCGATCGTGGCCAGCCGCACCGGGTCGAGCCACACGTGCGGGTCGGCGTCGCGCAGCCGCTCGACCCCGGCCACGTCGAACGTCTTGTCGCGCCGCTGCAGGTCGATCGCCTCGTCGACGGCCGGCTGGAAGCCGCGCAGGTACACCACCAGGTCCGCGTCCTCGAGCCCGGCCAGCTGGCTCGGCGTCAGCTCGAGGTCGTGCGGCTCGGCCCCGGCGCGCGTCAGGTTGGACACGGCGACCCGGTCCCCGCCGACCTGCTCCGCGACGAACTGCAGCGGGTAGAACGCGGCGACGACCCGGAGCTTCCCGTCGTCCGGCTTGGCCGGCCCCGCGCACCCGGCGAGGGCGAGCGCCCCGGCGAGCAGTGCGGCCGCGACTCTCCCACGCATGCCGCCAGTCTCTCTGGTGATGACAACCATTGTCAAAAACGCGCCACCTCGCGTTTCGCGTCCTAGGAAACTAGGCAACGACCCTGCGTCCGCGCGCCGACGCCCGGGGCGATCCGGCGCGCCCTCGGGCGCGCTTCCCACGGCGGGCCAGGCGCACGCTGTCACGGGACGCCCCCACCGTGAGCCGGCCACGCGCTCCAGCCCGGCGAAGCCGCCGGCGCCGCCGCAGCGGCACGCTTCCCACGGCGGGCCAGGCGCACGCTCGAGCGCACGCCGTCACGGGACGCCCCACCGTGAGCCGGCCACGCGCGCCAGCCCGGCGAAGCCGCCGGCGCCGCCGCAGCGGCCCGCTTCCCACGGCGGCAGCCGGCGGGATCGCCGGCGGCGAACCACGGCCGGCTGACCGGCCGGGGCACCGCGGAGGCGCCCGCCGGCGACCCCGGCATGCGCAACTACTTCGTCGCCGCGTCCAGGTAGGCGTCGATCTCGGCCACGAGCTGCGCCTTGCGGGCCTCGTCGAGGAACGAGTAGCGCACGCTCTGCCGGGCCAGGTCCGCGACGCCCGCGCGGTCCAGGCCGAGCAGGCCGGCGGCGACGACGTACTCCTGGTTGAGCGTCGTGGAGAACATCGGCGGGTCGTCGGAGTTGATCGTCACCGGCACCCCGGCGGCGACCAGGGCCGGCAGCGGGTGCTCGGCCAGCGACGGCACCGAGCGGGTGCACGCGTTGGACGTCGGGCACACCTCGAGCGCGATGTCGTTGTCGCGCAGGTACGCCATCAGCTCCGGGTCGCGGGCGGCGGCGATGCCGTGCCCGATGCGCTCGGCGCCGAGGTGGCGCAGCGAGTCCCAGATCGTCTCCGGGCCGGTCGACTCGCCGGCGTGCGGGACGCTGCGCAGGCCGGCGGCGCGGGCCGCGGCGAAGTGCGGGGCGAACTGCGGGCGCGGCACGCCCTGCTCGGGGCCGCCGAGGCCGAAGCTGACGAGGCCCTCGGGGCGCAGCTTCAGCGCCGTCTCCAGGGTGACGTCGGCCGACGTCACGCCGGCCTCGCCCGGGATGTCGAAGCACCAGCGCAGCTCGGTGCCGTGGTCTCGGGCGACCCGGGCGCGGGCGTCCTCGACGGCCTCGCAGTAGGCCTCGGCGGGGATGCCGCGGATGATCGACGAGTACGGCGTCAGGGTCAGCTCGGCGTAGCGGACCTGCTGGGCGGCCAGTCCGGCGCCGATGTCGTACGTCAGCGTCGCCACGTCCTCGGCGTCGCGGATCAGGTCGACGACCGTGAGGTACACGTCGATGAAGTGCGCGAAGTCGGTGAAGGTGAAGTACTCGGCCAGCCGCTGCGGGTCGGCCGGGACCGGCGTGCTGCCGGCGTGGCGCTCGGCCAGGCGGGCCACGGTCTCCGGCGTCGCCGAGCCCACGTGATGAACGTGCAGTTCGGCCTTCGGCAGGCCGGCCACGAACTCGGCGAGGTCTTGCGCGCGCATCGTTCGCCCTCCGGATGGAGGCGCCCTTCGTTGCCACTCGATGGACGGCCCGAGCGTGGCGGATGAGCATCCGTCGCAGCGCCTCTCGACCCGCGACCCGACCGTAGCAAAAGTCGCGGCGATGATCCCAGGGGGTCGGCGGAACCGATCTTTTTCGATACCCTCCATCGCGAGATCCATTCGCGTGATCGCGGGGGCACCGCGGGTAGGGGACTGACGCATGACTGTGACGGAATCGGCGCCGGCCAAGCTCACTCCCACGGTGCGCGGCATCCCGCTGTTCGGCAGCGCGCTGGAGATGGGCAGGGACCCGGCGGCGTTCCTGGTGCGCGCCTACCGCGAGCACGGCCCGGTGTTCCGGATGAAGCTGCTCGGCAGGACCTACACCGTCATCGCCGGCGCCGACGCCGCCGAGTTCATGAACTCCCGCGAGGGCCGCGAATGCCTGCGCTCCAAGGAGTTCTGGCAGGGCATGGTCGACGAGTACGGCTCCACCCGCACCCTGACCGGCGAGGACGGCGAGAGCCACAAGGAGCTGCGCGAGCTGATGCGCCGCGGCTACTCCCGCGACGCGATCAAGGGCCGCGTGCCGGAGCTGCTGGAGATCACCGACCGGGTGCTGGAGCGGGACTGGAGGCCGGGGTCCGCGGTGCCGGTCGTGCAGGGGATGCAGTACCTCGTGACCGAGCAGCTCGGCGAGCTGCTCACGGGCACGGCGCCGCGGGAGTACGTGCCGGACATCCGCCTGCTGACCCTGTACGTGCTCAACGTCCTCGTCACCCGCCAGCGGCCGCGGATCCTGTTGCAGCACCCGAAGTACAAGAAGGCCAAGGCCCGGGTCTTCGAGCTCGGCGACCGGATGGCGGCCGACCTGCGGGCGCGCGCCGGGCAGACCCCGCCGGAGGAGCGCAACCTCGTCGAGGACATCATGGCCGCCCACCTCGAGCGGCCCGGCGTCATCCCGGCCGAGGACCTCACGCTGACGCTCACCGGGCCCTACGTCGCCGGCCTGGACACCGTCGCCAACACCACCGCCGCGTTCGTCTATGCCGTGCTCAAGCACCCCGAGGTCCTCGCGCAGATCCGGGCCGAGGCCGACGCGCTGTTCGGCAGCGGCGCGCCCGTCACCGAGGACGACGTGCGCAGGCTGCCGGCGACGCGCTACGCGCTGATGGAGACCATGCGGCTGTACCCCGTGGCGGTGACCCTGATCCGCACCGCGGCCAAGGACTTCGAGTTCGCCGGGCACACGGTCCGGGCGGGCGAGATGGTGTACATCGGCACCTGCGTCCCGCATTTCATGGAGGAGTACTTCGCCGAGCCGGAGAAGTTCGACCTGACCCGCTACGAGAAGCCCCGCTCGGAGCACCTCAAGCCCGGCGCCTACTCGCCCTACGGCCGCGGCCCGCACACCTGCCTCGGCAAGAGCTTCGCCGACGCGCAGATGGCCCTGTCGATGGCGCGGCTGTTCCACCGCCTCGACCTGGAGCTGGAGTCGCCCGGCTACGTGCTCAAGACGAAGACCGCGCCGACCCCCGGCCCGTCGATGGCCTTCAAGGTGCGCGTGAAGGGGCTGCGCCGGAAGGGATAGGTTGACCGAATGACGACCGCGGAGGACCGGCTCTCCTATGCCAGTGCCACCGGGCGGTGGGTGCTCACGGCCACCATCCTCGGCTCGGGCATCGCCTCGATCGACGCGACGGTCGTCAACATCGCCCTGCCGGCCATCGGCCGCTCGTTCGACACCGGGCTGCAGGTGCTGCAGTGGGTCGTCACGGCCTACACGCTGAGCCTGGCCGGGCTGCTGCTGCTCGCCGGCGCGCTCGGCGACCGCTACGGCCGGCGCCGCGTGTTCAGCATCGGCGTGGTCTGGTTCGCCGTCGCCTCGGTGTTGTGCGGGATCGCGCCGAGCGCCGGGGTCCTCGTCGTCGCCCGGGCCCTGCAGGGGGTCGGGGCGGCGCTGCTCACCCCGGGCAGCCTCGCCATCCTGCAGGCCTCGTTCCGGCCGGACGACCGCAGCAAGGCCATCGGCGCCTGGTCCGGGCTCGGCGGCGTGGCCACCGCCGTGGGGCCGTTCGTCGGCGGGTGGCTCGTCGGGCTGGGCGCCTCGTCGTGGCGGCTCATCTTCGCCATCAACGTGCCGATCGCGGCGGCGGTGGTGTACCTCACCTGGCGCCACGTCCCCGAGTCCCGCGACGAGGAGGCGGGCGGCCGGGTCGACCTGTTCTCGGGTGCGCTGGTGACGGCCGGGCTGGTCGGCGTCACGTACGGCCTCATCGAGGGCCAGGCCCTGGGCTGGGGCAGCGCGGCGGTCATCGCCGCCCTGGTCGGCGGCGCCGCGCTCATCGCCCTGTTCCTGTGGCGCCAGACCCGCATCGCGCACCCGATGCTGCCGCTCGGCGTGTTCCGCTCGGCGCAGTTCAGCGCCACCAACGTCGTCACGTTCATCATCTACGGGGCGCTGGGCGGGGCGCTGTTCCTGCTGCCGATCCAGCTGCAGCAGGTCGCCCGGTACTCGCCGCTGCAGGCCGGCGTCTCCCTGCTGCCCGTCACCGTCATCATGCTGCTGCTGTCCTCGCGCTCCGGGGCCCTCGCCGCGCGGATCGGGCCGCGGCTGCAGATGAGCGCCGGGCCGGTCATCGCCGGGGTGGGCATGGCGCTGTACACCCGCATCGACGCCGGCGGCGACTACCTGACCCAGGTGCTGCCGGCCGTGGTCGTCCTCGGCCTCGGGCTGAGCGTCACCGTCGCCCCGCTCACCTCGACCGCGCTGTCCTCGGCCCCGGCCAGCCACGCCGGGATGGCCTCGGCCGTGAACAACGACGTGGCCCGGGCGGCCGGGCTCATCGCCGTCGCCGTGCTGCCGGCCGCGGCGGGGATCACCACGGCGGCGTACGACAACCCGGCTCTGCTCTCGGCCGGCTTCCACCGCGCGGTGCTCATCTGCGCCGCCCTGTGCGCGGCCGCGGGCGTCCTGGCGGCGCTGACGATCAGGAATCCGAAGCCGGCGAAGGCGGAGGAGCGTCCGTTGTCGCACTGCGCCGTGGACGCTCCCCCGCCGTGCCCTATGCCGGCTGCAGCTGCCCGGCCGCAGTCGTCTCGGCCGCCGGCTCCTGCGGGGCCGTGATCCGCCGCAGCGCCACCAGCGCGATCGGCACCCCGACCACGACCAGGCCCGCGGCGACGACCAGCGAGAACTGGTAGCCGGCCAGGAAGCGGTGCAGCGGCTCGCCGCTCGCCGCGTTCTGCCGGTTGGACAGGATCGCGCCGAGGATCGTGATGCCGAGCAGGCCGAACACCTCGCGGGAGACGTTGAGCATGCCGGAGGCGATGCCGGCCCGGGCCTGCGGCAGGGCGCTCAGGACCACGTTGTTGAGCGGGACGAGCAGGCCGCCGCCGACGCCGAACATCACGAACCAGGGCAGCAGGTCGGTGTAGCCGGAGCCCTCACCGACGGTGGCCAGCAGGCCGACCGCGACGCCCATCAGGGCCATGCCGGCCGCGACCGTGCGGCCGGCCCCGAAGCGGGCCTCCAGCCGCGGCGCAAGGGTGGCCATGACCGCCATGACGAGGGCCATCGGCACGAACGCGGAGCCGGCCTCCGTCGGGGAGAAGCCGAGCACGTTCTGCAGGAAGATCGCCGTGAAGAAGTAGATGCCGAACACGCCGAACGCCCACAGTCCCATCGTCGCCAGGCCGCCGCTGAACACCCGCAGCCGGAAGAAGGCCAGGTCGACCATCGGGTGCTCGGTGCGGGTCTCGACCAGCACGAACCCCGCCGCGGCCAGCGCCGCCAGCGCGAACGAGCCGAGGATGACGCCGGAGGTCCAGCCGCGCGACTCGCCCTCGATGAGCGCGTAGGTCAGCGCGAAGAGCGCCACGGCGCTGGTGGCCAGGCCCGGCAGGTCGAGGCTGCGGTTCGCGCTGCCCTGCGTATGCCTGTCTGGCCGTGCGGGCAGCGTGATCGCGCCGAGGACCGCGGTGGCCAGGCCGATCGGGGCGTTGATGAGGAAGATCCAGCCCCAGGAGACGTGCTGGCTCAGGTACCCGCCGGTCAGCGGGCCGATGGCCAGGGCGAGGGCGCCCACGCCGCCCCAGATGCCCACCGCCGCCCCGCGCTCCTTCGGGTCCGGGAACAGCTCGGTGAGCAGCGCCAGGGCCGTCGGGGTGAGCAGCGCGGCGCCGATGCCCTGCACCGCGCGGGCCCCGATGAGCAGCTCCTGGCTGCCGGCGAGGCCCGCGGCCACCGAGGCGGCGGTGAAGATGCCCAGGCCGGCGAAGAACATCGTGCGCATGCCGACCACGTCGGCGAGGCGGCCGCCGACGAGCAGCAGGCCGGCGAAGACCAGGATGTACGCGCTCGCGATCCACTCCAGCCCCGAGATGCTCAGGTGCAGCTCGCGCTGGATCGACGGCAGGGCCACGTTGACGACGTTGTTGTCGAGGTAGGTCATGAAGGTGCCCAGGGCCACGGCGACCAGGGCCAGCCAGCGATTTCTCATGTCAGGAGCTCCCCCTATACGGCGTCCATGTACGTCGTACATGTACGTTGTATAGGACTACCCATACGTTGTACAGTTGTCAAGTGCCGCCGAAAACCTCAGCCGATCGCCTCACCCGGACCGCCGTCGCCGAGCGCGCCCTGCGCATCGGTGACGAGGAGGGCCTGGAGGCGATCACCATCCGCCGCCTCGCGCAGGACCTCGGCGTGACGCCGATGGCGCTGTACTGGCACTTCAAGAACAAGGACGAGCTGCTGCTCGGCCTCACCGACCACGTGATGGCCGAGGTGCGGGCCGACCGCACCGCGGACGACCCGTGGCCCAGCCAGCTGCGCGCGATGGTCGTGGCCCTGGTGCGGGCCATGCGCCGGCACCCCTGCCTGCCCGACCTGCTCCACGCGGTGGACAAGAAGGGCGTCGAAAGCTTCACCCGGGCCACCGACGACGCGCTCGGGCTGCTCGAGCGGGCCGGGTTCACCCTCGAGGAGGGTTACTGGGTCGCCACCTACCTGCTGCACGCCGCCATCGGCCTGGTCGCCGCCCAGCCCGGCTGCCCGGCCACGGTCCCGCCCGACCAGGTCGAGGACTGGCTGCGCAAGGAGCGCATCCAGCTCGAGAGCCTGCCGGCCGAGCGCTACCCGCAGATGGTCCGCCTCGCCGACACGTACCGCACCCTGCCCGACGCCGACCGGTACTTCGACTTCGGCATCGACCTGGTGATCGGCGCCGTGGAGAAAATGGCCGCGACCCGCCCGGTAGCATCCTGAGAGTCCGGGTTTCCACCCCAATCTCAAGGCGAAGGTGCGCGGCAGCATGCTCGACATCGAGTTGATTCGTAAGGACCGGGCCTCCGTGGAGGCCGCCCTGTCCAAGAGGCTCGACCCGTCCGAGGTGTCCAGCGCGCTCAGTGCGATCGCCGACCTCGACCGGCGCCGCCGCGAGCTCATCGGCGAGATCGACGCCGAGCGGGCCCGGCGCAAGGAGGAGGCGCGCGCGTTCGCCGCGGCCAAGGCGGCCGGCCAGGCCGTCGAGCCGACCACCCGCGACGCCAAGGCCGCGCTGCAGGAGCTCGAGGACCGCCTCAACGAGACGCAGCAGGCGCTCGACACCGCGATGAGCGAGCTGCCCAACCTGCCCAGCGACGACGTCGTGGCCGGCGGCAAGGAGGCCAACCAGGTCGTCAAGGTCTTCGGCGAGGCGCCGAAGATCGAGACCGTGCGCGACCACGTGCAGCTCGCCAGCGACCTCGGCCTGGTCGACTTCGAGCGCGGCGTGAAGCTCGGCGGCTCCGGCTTCTGGATCTACACCGGCTGGGGCGCGCGCCTGGAGTGGGCGCTCGTCAACTGGTTCATCGACCGGCACTTCGCGGCCGGCTACCAGTTCATGCTGCCGCCGCACCTGCTGCTCGACTCGGCCGGCTACGCCGCCGGGCAGTTCCCGAAGTTCTACGACGACGTGTTCCACATCGCCGTGGACGAGGACGAGCGCGGCCGCTTCCTGCTGCCGACCTCGGAGACGGCGATCCTGGGCGCCTACCAGAACGAGATCTTCGACCCGGCCGACCTGCCGCACAAGGCGTACGCGTACACCCCCTGCTACCGCAGCGAGAAGGCCGGTTCGCACTCCGACGAGCGCGGCACCGTGCGCGGCCACCAGTTCAACAAGGTGGAGATCTTCCAGTTCACCACCCAGGAGGACGGCGAGAAGACCCTCGAGGAGATGGTCGACTACGCCGAGAGCCTCGTCGACGGGCTCGGCCTGCACTTCCGCCGCTCGCTGCTGGCCGCCGGCGACGCGAGCGCCTCGATGCGCAAGACCATCGACATCGAGGTGTGGATGCCCAGCACCGGCAAGTACAAGGAGGTCTCGTCGGTCTCCTGGGCCGGCGACTACCAGGCCCGCCGCGCCGGCATCCGCTACCGCGTGCCCGGGTCGAAGACCAACAGGTTCGTGCACACGCTCAACGGCTCGGCCCTCGCGACCAGCCGCATCTTCCCGGCGATCCTCGAGCAGTACCAGCAGGCCGACGGCTCGGTCGTCGTCCCCGAGGTGCTGCGCGAGCGGGTCGGCACCGACCGCATCACGAAGCCCGAGAAGCGCAAGTAGCCCGCGGCTCGTCTCCCGGCGTGCCGCGGCTCACGTCGTGGCCGCCGGGATGATCGGTTAAGGTGTACTCGCACGAAGGGGAGTAGTCCTCAACTGCCCGGTCGACATACTGGCGCCTGCGTTTCGGGTGCCCGGCCGCGCGGCTTCCTCCGGGGAGCGGACGAGACTTTCGGCCTCGCTGTCAGCTGTGTTCGTTGAGCTGGACGGCCGGGTCGAGGTCGTCCAGCCCTCACCTCCCGGCCTGTCCCGGGAAGGGTTTCCACTTGAGCGCGTTCCTCGCCGCCCTGGCCATCAGCTTCGGGGTCATTTTCGTCGCCGAGCTCGGCGACAAGTCGCAGCTGATGGCGCTGACGTTCGCCACGCGGTTCCGCATGATGCCGGTCCTCATCGGCATCACCATCGCCACCGCCGTCGTGCACCTGGTCTCCGTCGCCGTCGGCTACGGCCTCGGCGCCGCCCTGCCGACCGGCTGGATCTCGCTCGTCGCGGCGATCGCCTTCTTCGCCTTCGGCGCCTGGACGCTGCGCGGCGACACCCTGACCGACGAGGAACGCGGCAAGGCCGAGCGCACCACCCGCTCCGCGATCGTCGCCGTCGGCGTCTCGTTCTTCCTGGCCGAGCTCGGCGACAAGACGATGCTCGCGACCATCACCCTGGCGACCCAGCACGGCTGGCTGGGCACCTGGATCGGCTCGACGGTCGGCATGGTCGCCGCGGACGCCCTGGCCATCCTCGTCGGCCGCCAGCTGGGCCGTCACCTGCCGGAGAAGGCCATCAAGTGGGGCGCCGCCACGCTGTTCGTCGTCTTCGGCGTGTGGCTGCTGGTGGAGGCCCTGCGCGAGCTCCTGTAAGTCCCCGCGCCGGTTGCGGCGCGCCGTCACCGCTCGGCGCGCCGCCACCGCTCGGCGCGCCGCCACCGCTCGGCGCGCCGTCACCGCTCGGCGCGCCGTCACCGCTCGGCGCGCCGTCACCGCTCGGCGCGCCGCCACCGCTCGGCGCGCCGCCGCTCCGCACCAGCCTCCCCACGCCCGTCGGCCTCCGCCCTTCCCCCGCGCGCCGCCCTCCCCCGCGCGGACCTCCGCACGCCGCCTCCCCGCGCGCCTGGCCTCCGCACGTCACCTCCCGCGCTGCCCTTGCCCCACGCGCCGACCATCCCACGCGCGGACCTCCGCACGTCACCTCCCCGCGCGCCCGGCCTCCGCACGTCAATCGCGCCCGCCGACCTCCGCACGGCGCCCCCTGCGCCCGCCGACCTCCGCACGGCGCCTCCTCTGCGCCGGCGGGCCCCGGCGCGCCGGCGACGAGTTCACCGATCGCGAATGCGACGTGGGCGAAAACGTGAGGCGGCCCGGGCAGCGCCATTGGGCTGGATCTGTCGACGAGCCGCGGCGCACCGCAACTTCGTCCGGATTTATCGCCTGTCGGGAGATAAATCCGACAAGTCGTGGCGCGGAGCGCCCGACTTGTCGCACCAAGGACCAGTGGCTACGGGCGGGCTACTTGCAGTTGCCGCAGGTGCCGAAGATCTCCAGGGTGTGGCTCACGTCCGTGAAGCCGTGCTCCTCGCCGATGCGGTCCGCCCAGCGCTCGACGGCCGGGCCAAGGACCTCGACGGTGCGCCCGCAGCCGCGGCAAACGAGATGATGGTGATGCCTGTCGCTGCACCGGCGGTAGCGCGTGTCGCTGCCGGGCACCTGCATGACGTCGATCTCGTTGGTCTCGGCGAGCAGTTGCAGGGTGCGGTACACCGTGGTCAGCCCCACGTTGGCCCCGCGCTCGCGCAGCATGACGTGCAGTTCCTGCGCGCTGAAGAAACCGTCGACCTCACCGAGCAGCGTCATCACGGCGTCGCGCTGCCGCGTATTGCGCCGAACCGGTCCGGCCTCCACGTCGTTCATCCGAAAAGCTTAGCGTGCCCTTAGTCACTCGGCGGCCCGGAGAGTTGCGCGGTTCGCGACGTGCGCATTGTGCCGGCGGCCAGGAACACCGCGTGGGCGGGCCGAGGCCATGGCCGGCATGACCAGCAGCACCTCGTCGCGGGCGGCGCCAGTGGATAACGCTGGGCGAGGCAGGCACCGTACGCTGCCGAAACCCAGCCGCCGGTACCTCCGTGACCGATACGGGAGTAAGGGCCGTTATCTCGTTCGCAGCTGGCAACACGGCCCGCGTACGCTGTGGGGCTGAAACCGATCACTTGTACGTGACCGTTGTTCGTTGGGGGGAGCACGTGGTCCAACAGGAAGCTGCCGTCGCCTCGTCAGGCGGGGGCGGGGCGTCGACGAAGCTCGACGCTCAGGTACTCAAGATCGCGGGCGTGATCGTCCTCGGCGCCATCATGTCGATCCTCGACGTGACCGTCGTGAGCGTGGCCCTGCCGACGTTCATCCGCGAGTTCGACACGACCTACGCCAAGGTCGCGTGGACGATGACCGGCTACACGCTGGCACTGGCCACCGTCATCCCGCTCTCGGGCTGGGCGGCGGACCGCTTCGGCACCAAGCGGCTGTACATGATGGCGCTGTTCCTGTTCACCGTCGGCTCGGGCCTGTGCGCGACGGCGGACTCGATCAACCAGCTCATCGGGTACCGCGTGCTGCAGGGCCTCGGCGGCGGCATGCTCATGCCGCTCGGCATGACGATCATGACGCGCGCGGCCGGACCGCAGCGCATCGGCCGGCTCATGGCCGTGCTGGGCATCCCGATGCTGCTCGGCCCGATCGGCGGCCCGATCCTGGGCGGCTGGCTCATCGACGTGGCGAGCTGGCACTGGATCTTCCTGATCAACCTGCCGATCGGCGCGATCGCGCTGGTGTACGCGGCGTTCGCGCTGCCGAAGGACCACACCGAGCCGTCGGAGACGTTCGACTTCCTCGGCATGCTGATGCTCTCGCCGGGCCTGGCCTCGTTCCTGTTCGGCGTGTCGTCGCTGCCCGAGGCCAAGACGATCACCGCCACCAAGGTGTGGCTGCCGATGGTGATCGGCGCCGTGCTGGTGATCAGCTTCGTGTTCTACTCGTTCAAGCCGAAGCACCCGCTGCTGGACCTGCGGCTGTTCCGCAACCGGCGCCTGACGGTCGCGACGGTCTCGCTGTTCGTGTTCGTCATCGCGTTCATGGGCGCGGGCCTGCTGTTCCCGAGCTACTTCCTGGACGTGCGCGGCCAGTCGACGCTGCACGCCGGCCTGCTCATGGCGCCGCAGGGCATCGGCGCCATGATCACCATGCCGATCGCCGGCATGCTGGCCGACAAGATCCCGGTCGGGCGGACGGTGCCGTTCGCGATGGCCCTCATCGCGATCGGCTTCTTCTCGTTCACCCAGGTCGGCGCGGACACGTCGTACCTGCTGCTGTGCGGCTCGCTGTTCGTCATGGGCCTCGGCATGGGCGGCACGATGATGCCGATCATGACCTCGGCGCTCAAGACACTGACCCACCACGAGGTGGCCCGCGGTTCGACGCTGGTGAACATCCTGCAGCAGATCGGCGGCTCCATCGGCGGCGCGGTCATGTCGGTCATCCTGACCAGCAAGCAGGACGACGCCCCGACCGTGCTGCCCAACCTGCCGGTGACCATCGTCGACGCCGTGCACGCCTCGCGCCCGGGCATGGTCCGCGACCTGTTCCTGCAGAAGCTCGGCCCGGACCTCCTGGCCCAGATCACCAGGCCGGACGTGGTCCAGCGCGGCCTGGGCTTCCTCGCGGACTCGTTCGCCGCCACGTACTGGGTGGGCTTCATCCTGGTGCTGGCCACGTTCATCCCGATCGCGTTCCTGCCGCGCAAGCGGGAGGAGTCGCACCTCGGCGACGACGCCGAGGCCGGTGCGCCGGCCCCGGTGGTCATGCACTGAGGGTTCCTCGTCGGCGCCCCCGCGGTACTACCGCGGGGGCGTCTGCTTTTGGAAGTACACCCGGTGGAAGCCCGACTCGGTCGCACGGTGGGTCTCGGTGTAACCGCGCCGGGGGTAGTAGGCCAGGTTCTCGTGCATGGCCGCGTTGGTGTACAGGCGCAGCTGCGGCCGGCCCAGCGCCCGGGCGCGCTCCTCGGCGAACGCCAGGAGGGCGGCGCCGACCCCGGTCCCCCGCGCGGCCGGGTCGACGGCCACGTTGTCGACCTGCAGGTGCCCGGCCTGCGGGATGAGCACGATGACGCCGACGAGCGCCCCGTCCGTGACCCACACGTGCCCGGCGGCGATCAGCGCGGCGTAGTCGGCGGTCATCGGCGCCGGCTCGCGGCCGATGCGGGGGACGTAGTGGGCGTACGCGGCCCGGACGAGCGCCCGGACCGCGTCCGCGTCCTCCGGCCGGGCCGGCACGATGCCGGTCACGCCGCCGGGATCTCGTTGATGCCGGTGTACACCACCTTGCCCCCGGCCCGCGCCTGCGCCACCATCTCGTCGGCCCCCGCGGACGCCCCGCCGATGCGCAGTACCGCGTCGCACCGCTCGAGCAGCCGCGACGAGATCGGGTGGAAGATCTCGTCGAACACCGGATCGCCGACCGCGCCCGACCCGGCCCGCTCGATCAGCGGCAGCGCGAGCGCCTCCCCGGTCACCGGCAGGTGCCCGGCCCGGAAGAGCACCACGGCGGCGTCGTTCATGGCGTCGACGTTGGCCCGCAGCTTCGCGGGGTCGTCGCCGGTGCCCGACCGGTACGGCCCGGCCACGAGAATCATCATCCAGCTACTCCTTCTATATGGACGCCCGCTCGCCGCAACGCTTCAAGCGTCTCGGCCGCGGCACTGTCGGTTCCGGCGCTTTCAGGCCCGGTGTCGGTTACGAGCGTGTCGACGGCGTCGAGCGGCCCGACCCGGGCGAAGGCCTGCACTCCGAGCTTGGTCGAGTCCGCGACGACGATGGTGCGCCCGGCCCGTTTGAGCCCGGCTCGCTTGACCGCCGCGTCGTCGAGGTCGAACTCCGACCAGCCGAGTTCGTGATGTACCGCCCCGATCGACATCACGAACGTGTCGAACCGCAGCTGCTCGAGCGCGGCGAGAGCGAGCGGCCCGACGAGGCTGCGCTCCCCCGCCCGCGACTGCCCGCCGATGACGAGCAGCCGGATCCCGTCCTGGTCGGCCAGGCGCGCGGCCGCCTGCAGGCTGAGCACCGCGACGGTGAGCGGCGCCCGCTCGACGAGATGCCCGGCGAGCTCGGCGGTGGTGGTCCCGGCGTCGAGCAGCACGGTCGACCCCGGCTCGACCAGCCCCGCGGCGGCGCGCCCGATCCGGCTCTTGACCCCGGCCAGCCACCGGTCCCGCACGTCGAACCCGGCCCGCTCGGCCGGCACGTCGAGCGCCACGGCCCCGCCGCGCACCCGCCGCACGAGCCCCTGCTCCTGCAACTGGTCGAGGTCCCGCCGCACGGTCATCTCGGACACCCCGAGCCGCTCGGCCAGCTCGCCGAGCGTGAGCCGCCCGCTCCCCCGGACAAGCCGAAGCGTCAGATCAAGCCGATCGTGTACCACCACGCCGCGAATCTAACAGGATGCTGTGAGCTTTGAAAGATCTCTGTGAGATTCCCGTCCGCAACGCCGGGTCCACGGTGGCCGCCCGGGGCGGCGCGCGCCGGCAGCCGCGCGACGTCGCCGCATCGGCCGGGTCCGGACCAGGGCGTCGACCGCCGCGCGCACGGCGGCCGCGGTCGCCTCCGGCCGTTCATATGGCCGCCCCAGTACCAATCTCGCCCGGGTCCAATACCGCCACCCGGGAAATGGCACTGAGAGCAGCACCATAGGCGCAAACCGCCCACGGCGCGGTGGTGTCCGATGTATCGCCTGACGAGGTATAAATCCGACAAGTCGTGGCGCGCCAGCGCCCGACTTGTCGCGCAAAAAGCCTAGCGGCGGGTGGCCAGAGCGGGCGGCTTGACCGGTGCCGTCGAGTCGGGGGTCTTGCCGCGGCGCAGCACCGCATACGCCAGCAGGCCGAGCGGGATGATCATCCAGCAGGACAGCAGGCGGTAGACCAGCATCGCGGCCGCGGCCGGGTCGTGGGCGGCGCCGGCCGAGACCAGGCCGGCCAGCAGGGCCACCTCGACCACGCCGATGCCGCCGGGGCTCAGCGGGATCTGGCGGACGAGCTGCACGGTCAGGTACACCGTGGCCAGGCGCACCAGGCTGACGTCGATGCCGAAGGCCGCGGCTGTGGCGGCCAGGCAGGCAAGGTCCAGGCCCCAGTTGACGGTGGCGTGGATGAGCGACAGGACCCAGGAGCGGCGCGGGAGGCGGCGCAGGTCGGACCAGGTGCGATGGGTGGCGGCCACCGTGCGGGTCCACCAGCCGCCCTCGACCGGGGGCGGCTCGGGGGCCTCGTCGATGACGGGGCGGCCGGGGCGGCGCGGGGCGAGGAAGTAGTCGACGGCGAAGACGAGGCCGCCGATGACCAGCATCGACAGCACGAGGACCAGCGTGTCGGTGTTGCCCGTGGCGCCGCCGCGCGGGATCAGGACGACGGCGCCGTACATCAGGACCAGCGCCACCGCGGAGAGCGCGCCCGACAGGACCGCCACCGCGCCGGCCGTGCGGCGGCTGGCGCCCGCGGTACGGAACTGGCGGAACGCGAAACCGGCGGAGACGGCCGAGCCGGCCGGAAGGCTGAAGGAAATGGCCGAGCGGGTGAACGTGACCGCCATGGCCCGCGGTACCGACATGCGCACGCCGAAGCCGGCCAGCAGGCGGCGCTGCTGCAGGGCGAAGTGGCGCAGGGACGTCATCTCGGCGGCGGCGGCCAGGGCCAGCCACCAGGGCTGGGCCGACTGCAGGGTCTGCCACGTCTGGGACGGGGACGGCAGCTTGTCGCCGAGCGTGACCGCGGCGACGACGAGCACCACGAGCAGACCGGCGACGCGCAGAACCGTCTTGCGTCGGGAGCTCACGAAATCAGATTCCCACTCGTTGGTAGCGAATCGGTCGCAACGCTCAGCCTGGTCTCAGTTGCGCTCGTCACGCCCTGAAAGAAGCGTCACGGCCTGCGAAAAATCGCGCTGCGGGAGGTACTGGGGAAGGATGACGACATGAAGCGGCTGTCACATGTCGACCTGAAGGCCACCCTGCCGAAGGACGCAGCGCTCGAGCGGCTCACCGCCGCCCAGGAGCGCCTGCTGCGGCTGCGGCTGACGCTGGGCGGGCAGATACCGCCGGAGACGAAGAAAGGCGGCAACCAGCTCGGGCCGCCGCTGTGCGTGGTGTTCGAAGGGTGGGACGCCTCGGGCAAGGGCGGGTCGATCAAGCGGCTCGTCGACCACCTCGATCCGCGGCACGTGCGGGTGTCGCAGTTCGCCGCCCCGACGTACGACGAGAAGCGGCACCACTTCCTGTGGCGGTTCTGGCCCGTGCTGCCCGGCTGGGGCGGGATGACGGTCCTGGACCGGTCCTGGTACGGCCGCGTCCTCGTCGAACGCGTCGAGGGCTTCGCCACCGACGAGCAGTGGACGCGGGCGTACGACGAGATCGTCGAGTTCGAGCGCACGCTCACCGCCGAGGGCATGATCCTGGTGAAGTTCTGGCTGCACATCTCCAGCAAGGAGCAGCTGCGGCGGTTCAACGACCGGGCCGGGGATCCGCTGCGCTCGTGGAAGCTCACCGACGAGGACTGGCGCAACCGGGAGAAGCGGCCGCAGTACAAGCGGGCGGTCGAGGAGATGCTGGCCCGCACCGACCACCCGGCCGCGCCCTGGCACGTCGTCGCCGCCGACGACAAGCCGACCGCGCGGGTCGTCGTCGTGGAGACGGTGTGCGCGGCGGTCGAGGCGGCGCTGGGGTTTGACGCCGCCGCAAAAGGGTGATGTTCAGCGGCATGGACGACATCACCGCGCTCATCCTGGACGACCACGCCGCCTTCCGGCGCGGGTTCGCCCGGCTCGACGACGCCGAGGGCAAGGAGCAGCTCACCGCCGTGTGGGACGCCCTCGCGCTGCACCTGGAGATCCACGCCGAGGCGGAGGAGCGGATCCTGTACCCGCACCTGCTGCGCCAGCACACCGACGAGGCCGAGGAGGAGACCGACGACGCGATCCGCGACCACAACAAGATCCGCGACGCGATCGACGCCGCCCGGCGGCACGAGGCCGGGTCGGACGAGTGGTGGAAGGCGGTCTGGGAAGCGCGGCGGGAGAACAGCGAGCACCTGACCGAGGAGGAGGACGAGGTGCTTCCCGACTTCCGCAGGCATGCCGGCACCGAACTGCGTATGAGCCTTGGGGAACAGTGGCTGACGTTCTACGGCGAGCACCCGAGCGGACAGGGTCTCACATTCCGCGACAAGGACCCACAGCGGTACATTCAGCAGAACAGCTGACCGGCCGGGGCATGATGTCCCGGTGAAGCGAGCGCGAATTCCGGACTGGTTCGCCGCCGGACTCCTGGTCGTGGCGGTGCTGTGCGCCGTCGCCGCGGTCAGCGCGGCGCTCGGCGCGCGGGTGCACCCGATGCGGGCCAGCATCGACGCGCTGATCGTGCCGGCGCCGCCCAACGTCGGCTACGCCGCGTTCCTGCTGACCCTCGCCGCCGGCGTGCACAACCGCAAGCACATCGCGTTCTGGATGCTCGCGGTCATCTTCGGGGCGCAGGGGCTGTACGACCTCTTCGTGCTCTCCGACCTCGGCGAGCGCGGCCGCGAGGCGCACGACCTGCACCTGCCCTTCCACGGCGTGGCCGCGGCGGCGATCAACCTGGCGGTGACGGCGGTGCTGGCCGGCGCGCTGTGGCTCGCCCGCGGCGAGTTCCGGGCCCGGGTGCAGCGGGCCAGCCTGCCCAAGGCCGTCGCCACGCTCGGCGCGCTGATCATCTCCTTCACCCTCATCGGCTGGGGCCTGCTCGAGCTGTTCCCGGGCTCGATCGGGCCGGGGCTGCAGCGGCTGGAGTACAGCGGCCGGATCGTGCTCGGCGGGGCCTTCGCGTTCGACGTGGACCGGCACGGGCGGGCCCCGGGCTGGGTCAACCTCGTGCTCGGCACGTTCGGCGCGATCGCGCTGTTCTCCGCGCTCTTCGTCCTGCTGCGTTCCCAGCGGATGATCGCCGCGCTCGACGTGGAGCAGGAGCGGGCGGTCCGCCGGCTGCTGGCCGAGCACGGCGAGCGGGACTCGCTGGGGTACTTCGCCACCCGCCGCGACAAGGAGGTGATCCTGTCGCCGTCGGGCCGGGCGGCGGTCACCTACCGCGTGGTGTTCGGCGTGTCGCTGGCCAGCGGCGACCCGCTCGGCGACCCCGACTCCTGGCCGCCGGCGATCGAGGCGTGGCTGCGGGAGGCGCGGGAGTACGCCTGGACGCCGGCCGTCATGGGCGCCAGCGAGGAGGGCGCGACGGCGTTCGCGCGGGCCGGCCTGCGGGTCATCGAGCTCGGCGACGAGGCGATCCTCAACGTGCGCGACTTCGACCTCGAGTCGCCCCACCTGCGACAGGTGCGCCAGGCGGTGCACCGGGTCGAGCGGGCCGGGTACACGGTGCGCATCCGCCGGCACGCCGAGATCGGCGCCGACGAGATGGCCCGGATCATCGAGCTGGCCACCCGGTGGCGCGACACGGAGACCGAGCGCGGCTTCTCGATGGCGCTGGGCCGCCTCGGCGACCCCAACGACGGCCGGTGCGTGCTCGTCGAGGCCCACGACCGCGACGGGCGGGCGGTGGCGCTGCTGTCGTTCACGCCGTGGGGCACGGGCGGGCTGTCGCTGGACCTCATGCGCCGCGACCGGGAGTCGGACAACGGTCTGATCGAGTACATGGTGGCGACCCTCATGCGGGAGGCGCCGCGCATCGGCGTGCACCGGGTGTCGCTGAACTTCGCCGTGTTCCGGGCCGTGTTCGAAGAGGGCGCCCGCATCGGCGCCGGGCCGGTGCTGCGGCTGTGGCGGGCGCTGCTGCTGGTGGCGTCGCGCTGGTTCCAGCTCGAGTCGCTGTACCGCTCGAACGTGAAGTACAACCCGCAGTGGCTGCCCCGGTTCCTGTGCTTCGAGGACGTGCGGGACCTGCCCAAGGTCGGGCTGGCCTCGGGCGCCGCCGAGGGTTTCGTGGTGGTACCGCGGCTGCGCACCCTGCTGCGCCGGGGCGCCCCGCCGCGCACCGAGGACCGCCGCGAGCTGATCGTCACCGAGGAGCCGGCGCCGGCCGCGGGCCCCGACACCCGGCGCCGCCCCGAGCAGGTGCGGGTGCGCATCGCCAAGCTCGACGCGCTGCGGGCCGCCGGGGTGGAGCCCTACCCGCCCGGGTTCGGCCGCACCCACGCCCTCGCCGCCGTGCGGGCCGCCCACGAGGGCCTGGCCGCCGATGCGCGCACGGGCGAGACGGTGTCGGTCGCCGGCCGGGTGGTGCGCCTGCGCGACCACGGCGCCCTGTGCTTCGCCACGCTGCGGGACTGGACCGGCGACCTGCAGGTCGTGATCGCCGGGCGGCCGGACTTCGCGGCCACCGTCGACCTGGGCGACCACGTCGGCGTCACCGGCGAGGTCGGCACCACCCGCCGCGGCGAGCTGTCGGTGTTCGCCGAGGACTGGACGCTGACCGCGAAGTGCCTGCAGCCGCTGCCGGACAAGCACCGCGGCCTGGCCGACCCGGAGGCCCTGGTGCGCCGCCGCCACGTCGACCTCATCGTCAACCAGCCGGCCCGCGACATGGTGCGCACCCGCTCGGCGGTGACGTTCGCGCTGCGCCGGGCGCTGCACGGGCGCGGGTACGTCGAGGTGGAGACCCCGGTGCTGCAGCCGGTGCACGGCGGCGCCAACGCCCGGCCGTTCGTCACCCACAGCAACGCCTACGACATGCGGCTCTACCTGCGCATCGCGCCGGAGCTTTACCTCAAGCGCCTGGCCGTGGGCGGCGTCGAGCGGGTCTTCGAGATCGGGCGCAACTTCCGCAACGAGGGCGTCGACGCCACCCACAACCCCGAGTTCACGATGCTCGAGGCCTATGAGGCGTACGGCGATTACACCACCATGCGCGCCCTGGCCCGGGAGCTGATCCTGGCCGCGGCCGGCGAGGACGGCGCCGTGCTGCGCCGCGGCGACGACGTGGTCGACCTGCGCGACGAGTGGCCCGTGGTGCCCGTCTACACGGCGGTCTCCGACGCCGCCGGCGCCGAGGTCACCCCGGCGTCGAGCATCGCCGAGCTGCGCGAGCTCGCCGACAAGCGGCACGTGCCGTGGCTGGAGGCGTGGACGCACGGCCAGCTCGTCCTCGAGCTCTACGAGCACCTGGTCGAGGGGGCCACGGTCCGGCCGACGTTCTACACCGACTTCCCAGTCGACGTCTCGCCGCTCACCCGGGCCCACCGCTGCGACCCGCGGCTGGCCGAGCGCTGGGACCTGGTCGCGTTCGGGATGGAGCTCGGCACGGCGTACACCGAGCTGGTCGACCCGGTGGAGCTGCGGGCCCGGCTGACCGCGCAGTCGCTGCGGGCCGCGGCCGGCGACCCGGAGGCGATGGAGCTCGACGAGGACTTCCTCGATGCGTTCGAGTTTGCGATGCCGCCCAGCGGCGGCCTCGGCCTCGGCGTCGACCGGCTCGTGATGCTGCTGACCGGCCGGACGATCCGCGAGACGCTGCCCTTCCCGCTCGTGAAACCGGGCGGCGC
Organism: Dactylosporangium sp. CA-139066; assembly: GCF_050936175.1. Taxonomy (NCBI): domain Bacteria; kingdom Bacillati; phylum Actinomycetota; class Actinomycetes; order Micromonosporales; family Micromonosporaceae; genus Dactylosporangium; species Dactylosporangium sp. CA-139066. The sequence continues at coordinate 7,182,179 of NZ_JBNJNH010000001.1, forward strand.
CATCCGGGCACGGCGGGGTTAGAGTGGAACGATCCCAGACAATGGATCACGACGCGACACGAAGGCCGAGCCCGATGTTTGATGCCGCGGCCAGCGGGAGACGCATGCCGAATGGCCAATGAGAGCCCCACGCTGGATCTGCTGGAGCGGCTCGCCGCCGCCCCGGACCGGATGACGCTCGACGCCCTCGTGCGCCAGATCGGGCTGCCCGAGGCCGTGCTGCGCGGGCGGCTCGACCACCTCGTCGCCCGCGGCTGGGTGGAGGCCGACGCCGACGGGCGCTTCTACACGATCGGGGTCGGCGCCCTGCGCCCCGGCAGCGCCTACCTGTCCGGCGACCGCACCGCGCGGCTGGCCGGGCCGATCCTGTCCCGGCTGCGTGACCAGCTCGACGAGTCGGTGCGCCTGGTCCGTCTCGACGGCGCCTCGATCGTGTGCCTGGCCGGCCGCGAGGCCTCGCACGACCTGGCCGGGCCGATGATCGGCCGGCGCTTCCCCGCCCTGTCGGCGGCCAGCGGCCGCGCCGTCGTCGCCTGGCGGACCCGGGCCGAGGTCGACGTGCTGCTCGAGCAGGGCATCCAGGCCCACACCATCGAGTCCGCGGTCGACCGCACCGAGATCTACGCCGCCCTGGCCGACTGCCGGGCGCGGGGCTGGGCCTACGAGCGCGGCGAGCTCGTGCCGGGCGTGGGCTGCATCGCCGCCCCGGTGCTGGTGCGCGGGCGGCCGGTGACCGACGCGATCAGCGTCGGCGTGCCGCTGTCCCGGCTCACCGACGACCACGCCGAGGACGTCGCCGCCTGCGTCCTGCGCGCCACCCGGGACCTGTCCACCGTCGTGTTGACGTAAACCGACGGAACAATCTTCGTAAAACTGGCGAACCTCCTAGATCAAGTACTCGATACCATGGGCCATGGACGTCGAGCGCATCGATCTGCCCGGGATCGGCACCAGTCACGTGGTCACCACGGGCCGGGGGCGGCGCATCGGCATCGTGTCGCACCGCAACGGCCGGCGCGATCTCGTCGTCTACGACACGGAGGACCCCGACACCAGCGTGGTGTCGGTGGCGCTGTCGGCCGACGAGGCCAACGCGATCGCCGAGTACCTCGGCACTGCCCGCATCGTCGAGCAGCTCGCCGAGATGCAGCGGCAGGTCGCCGGCCTCGTCACCGAGCAGCTGGTGATCGAGCCCGGGTCGCCGTACGACGGCCGGACCCTCGGCGAGACGCGCGCCCGGACCCGCACCGGCGCCTCGATCGTCGCCGTGGTGCGGGGCAACGAGGTCGTCGCGAGCCCGCGGCCCGGCTTCGGGCTGCGGGCGCGGGACCTGATCGTGGTGGTGGGCACCGCGGCCGGCGTCGGCGGCGTCGCGGCCCTGCTCGGCGACGGATAGGCGGGCCGGTGCACCACGACACCATCCTCGTCGAGCTCGGCGCCGTCATCCTCGCCCTCGGGCTGCTCGGGGCGTTGTCCCTGCGCTTCTCGGTCTCCCCCATCCCGCTGTACCTCGTCGCCGGGCTCGCCTTCGGCGCCGGCGGCGTGCTGCCGCTGACCACCAGCACCGAGTTCATCTCGGCGGGCGCCCGCATCGGCGTCATCCTGCTGCTGTTCACGCTCGGGCTGGAGTACACCGCGCCGGAGCTCGTCGGCACCCTGCGCTCCTCGGCCCCGGCCGGCCTCGCCGACCTCGTGCTCAACGCCGCGCCCGGGGTGGCCGCCGCGCTCATCCTCGACTGGGGCGTCGTGGCCGCCGTCGCGCTCGGCGGCGTCACCTACGTGACCTCCTCCGGCATCACCGCCAAGGTGCTCGGCGACCTCGGCTGGCTCGGCAACCGCGAGACGCCGGCCGTGCTGTCGCTGCTGGTCTTCGAGGACCTGATGATGGCGCTGTACCTGCCGATCCTGACGGCGCTGCTGGCCGGCGTGGGCTGGCTCGGCGGCACCGCGACCCTGGCCGTGGGCGCCGCGACGATCAGCTTCGTGCTGCTGGTCGCGCTGCGCTTCGGCAACGTCGTCGAGCGGTTCGTGGCCAGCGAGAGTGACGAGGTGCTGCTGCTCAAGGTCCTCGGCCTGACCGTGCTGGTGGCCGGCGCCGCCGAGCTGCTGCAGGTCTCGGCCGCGGTCGGCGCGTTCCTCGTCGGCATCGCGCTGTCCGGCCCGCTCGCGCACACCGCGCGGCAGCTGCTCACGCCGCTGCGGGACCTGTTCGCGGCCGTGTTCTTCGTCTTCTTCGGCCTGCAGACCGACCCGCGGGCGCTGCCGCCGGTGCTCGGCGTCGCCGCGCTGCTGGCCCTGTGCGGCGTCGTGTCGAAGCTCGCCACCGGCTGGATCGCCGCGCGCCGGGCCGGGGTCGCGCTCACCGGGCGGGTCCGGGCCGGCGCGGCGCTGCTGCCGCGCGGTGAGTTCAACATCGTCATCGCCGGGCTCGCCGTCGCCGCCGGCGCCAACGAGAAGCTCGGCCCGCTCGCCGCCGCGTACGTGCTGATCCTGGCGATCGCCGGGCCGGTCGCGGCCCGGGCCGCCGAGCCGATCGCCCGGCTCGTCAACCGCCGGCGCGCGGCGCGCCAGTCGGCGTAGACCGACGAACGGACCAGGAAGTTTGCCCGAAATGCGGATTTTCTCGCGTCTGTCGGGAACCGTGTCGGCCCGCATGTTTGGCTGCCCCTCGGAGGTGCCACGGCAGCGCTGCCGTGGCGGACAACGGGGGATCACCATGCTGAAGCACAACCGGGTGCTGGCGAAGCTCATGTACGGCGCGGGCGCGGCGACGATGCTGGCCACGCTCGCCGGGGCGCCCGCGCACGCCGCCGAGGCGGGCCACCGGCCCGGCGACGGCAGCGGCGGGGGCAACGCCACGTTCGCCGCGCCGAGCGCCAAGAAGGCCAAGAACAACCGGCACGGCGCGGCGCCGAGGTGCCGGGAGATGACGGTCGACGGCGGCTTCGAGTCGCCGAAGCTCGGCCGGCACGACGACTACATGCAGTTCGACCAGCAGGACGTGCCGGGCTGGAAGACCGACGACCCGGCGGGCAAGATCGAGATCTGGGGCTCGAACATGGGCGTCCCGGCCCGCTTCGGCACGCAGTTCGCCGAGCTCAACGCGACCGGCCAGGGCAACTCGATCTACCAGGACATCAGGACCAGGCCCAACAGCAAGATCTACTGGTCGTTCTGGATCCGGGCCCGGGACAGCTCCGCGGGCAGGGACGTCGACGCCACGCAGATCCACTTCGGGCGCACCCCGAAGAACGACGGCCAGGTCAACGGGGTCGGCTCGGCGTTCGCCTACGCCAACTCCTCCGACGACGCGCACTGGAAGCGGCTCTACGGCTGGTACCAGACCGGCCCCGGCCAGACCTCGACCCGGGTCACCCTCACCGCGGTGGACAGCGCGTCGACCGATGACGGCTACGGCAACCTCGTCGACGGCCTCACCATCGTCGACCAGCCGGGCTGTTTCTGAGATACCGCCCCGGAAACACGGCGTCGGTCGATGCGTGCGGGACGCATCGACCGGCGCCGATCTTTGTCAAGGCCGGGTGAACTAGGTCGCAGTGCATAAGCGGCTTCTATAAGCCAGTGATATAAATTGGAGTATGCCCGCTGCCCATACCGCACTCGACCCTGCGCGCCTGACGGTCGCCGTCGAGCGGGTCTTCAGCCTGCTGCGGCAGGGCAACCCGCCGAACGACATCAGCCTCACGGCCGCCTCGACGCTGCGGCGACTTGAGCGTGAAGGACCCCGGCGGCTCACCGAGCTCGCCACCGCGGAGGGCGTCACCCAGCCCGCGATGACCCAGCTGGTTCAGCGCCTGGAGCGGGAGGGGCTGGCCGACCGGGCCGCCGATCCCACCGACGGCCGGGTCGTGCTGGTCAAGGTCACCCAGGCCGGGATCGAGCTGCTCGAACGGCGCCGAGCCGTGCGCGCCGAGCACCTCGCCACCCTCCTCGCGGACCTGTCCGAAGAAGACGAGGCGCTGATCGCGGCCGCGCTGCCGGCGCTGGAGAGGCTCGCCAAGTGACTCACACTCTCGACGCATCCCAGAAGTCCGGGTTCCGGGGGGCGCTGTCCGGCGGCTCCGACCACCCGCACTACAAGTGGGTGGCCCTGTCGAACACCACCCTCGGCATGCTCATCGCCACGATCAACTCCTCGATCGTGCTGATCTCCCTGCCGGCCATCTTCAACGGCATCCACCTCAACCCGCTCAGCCCCGGCAACGTGTCCTACCTGCTGTGGATGCTCATGGGGTACATGCTGGTCAGCGCCGTGCTGGTGGTGACCCTGGGGCGGCTGGGCGACATGTTCGGCCGGGTGCGCATCTACAACCTCGGCTTCGCCCTGTTCACCGTCACCTCGATCGCCCTGTCGCTGGACCCGTTCGACGGCGGCGGGGGCGCGATGTGGCTCATCGGCTGGCGGGTGCTGCAGGCGGTCGGCGGCGCCATGCTCATGGCCAACTCCGCCGCGATCCTCACCGACGCCTTCCCGGCCGCCCAGCGCGGCATGGCCCTGGGCGTGAACATCGTCGCCGGCATCGCGGGCTCGTTCATCGGCCTGGTGCTCGGCGGCCTGCTCGCCGAGTGGAACTGGCGCGCCATCTTCTGGGTCAACGTGCCCATCGGCATCATCGGGACGCTGTGGGCGTACCGCAGCCTGCACGACACCGGCCTGCGCCGGCCCGGCCGGATCGACTGGTGGGGCAACCTCACGTTCGCGGCCGGTCTCACCGCGCTGCTGGCCGGCATCACGTACGGCATCCAGCCCTACGGCGGCCACAGCCAGGGCTGGACCAACCCGTGGGTGCTCGCCGGCCTGATCGGCGGCGTGGTCATCCTCGCCGTGTTCGCCTGGATCGAGCGGCGCGTCAGCGAGCCGATGTTCCCGCTCGGCCTGTTCAAGATCCGCGCGTTCGCCTCGGGCAACGTCGCCGGCCTGCTCGCCTCGATCGCCCGCGGCGGCCTGCAGTTCATGCTCATCATCTGGCTGCAGGGCATCTGGCTGCCCCTGCACGGGTACTCGTACGAGTCCACGCCCCTGTGGGCCGGCATCTACCTGCTGCCGCTGACCGTCGGCTTCCTCGCCGCCGGCCCGATCGCCGGGCACCTGTCCGACAAGTACGGCCCGCGGCTGTTCGCCGCCGTCGGCCTGCTCGTCATGGCGCTGTCCTTCGCGGGCCTGCTGATCCTGCCGACCGACTTCGCCTACTGGGCGTTCGCCGCGCTGGTGTTCTTCAACGGCCTCGGCGGCGGCCTGTTCGCCGCCCCGAACACCTCCTTGATCATGTCGAGCGTCCCGGCCCACCTGCGCGGCGCGGCGTCCGGCATGCGGGCCACGTTCCAGAACGCCGGCATGGTGCTGTCCATCGGCGTGTTCTTCTCGCTCATGATCGCCGGCCTGTCCAGCTCGCTGCCGGACTCGCTCAGCACCGGCCTCACGACGCAGGGCGTGCCGCCGGCCGCCGCGAACCAGATCGCCGGCCTGCCGCCGGTGGGCACGCTGTTCGCGGCGTTCCTGGGGTACAACCCCATCCAATCGCTCCTGGGCCCCCAGCTGCTGAGCCAGCTCCCGCCGGGGAACTCGGCCACGCTCACCGGACGCGAGTTCTTCCCGCACCTGGTGTCCGGCCCGTTCCACGACGGCCTTGTCATCGTGTTCTGGATGGCGATCGCGATGGCCGTGATCGGCGCCCTCGCGTCGCTCATCAAGCCCGGCCGGCACGAGATCGAACCGGCGAAGTAGGCCGGTTTCACCAGCGCCGACCCGGTACTGCCACGGGCCGGCTCGGCGCGGCGGGCGGGCCGGTCACCTCGGGGAGTGGGGTGCCGGCCCGTCCGCGTTGCGCCGCTGCTGCAGGAACGCCCGCTCGACCGCGTTGTCGCACCGGGCGATCGCGGCGTCGTAGGCGGCCCGCGCCTCGTCGGGCCGGCCGAGGCGGCGCAGCAGGTCGGCGCGGGCGGCCGGCAGGTAGTGGTAGTCGGCCAGGCGCGCATCCGCGGCGAGCTCGTCGATGAGGGCCAGGCCGGCGGCCGGGCCGTCCAGCATCGCCACCACCACGGCCCGGTTCAGCGCCACCACCGGGGACGGCCAGGCGCGCAGCAGCAGGTCGTACACCGCGCGCAGCTGCTTCCAGTCGGTCTGCGCGTAGGACGGGGCCTCCGTGTAGATCGCGGCGATCGTCGCCTGCAGCGCGAAGCGGCCCGGCCGCCCGCCGCGCAGCGCGGCCCGCACCAGGCGCAGGCCGTCGGCGATGCGTCCGGCGTCCCATTGCGTGCGGTCCTGCTCCTCGAGCAGCAGAAGCCGGCCGGTCGCGTCGACGCGGGTCGCGCGCCTGGCGTCGTGCAGCAGCAGGAGGGCGCGCAGGCCGAGCGCCTCGCGCTCGTCGGGCATCAGCGCGCACAGGGTTTCGGCCAGGTCGAGGGCGCGCTCGACGAGGTCGTGGCGCAGCAGGGTGTCGCCCGTCGGGGCGGCGTGGCCGGTGGTGAAGACGAGGTGGACGACGGTCAGGACGGCGTCGAGGCGCTCCGGCAGCTCCCGGTGCTCCGGCACGCGGTACGGGATCCGGGCGGCGGCGATCTTCTTCTTCGCCCTCGTCACCCGCGCCGCCATCGTGGGCTCGCTGACCAGGAACGCCTTGGCGATCTCGGCCGTGGTCAGGCCGCAGACCAGCCTGAGCGTCAGGGCCAACTGGGCCTCGCGGGCCAGGGCCGGATGGCAGCAGGTGAAGACGAGCCGCAGGCGGTCGTCCGGGATGTCCGACTCCTCGGACGCTTCGGGGATGACCAGGAGCGGGAGCTTCGAACGCAGCGTCGCGGCGCGGCGGTGGGCGTTCAGGGCGCACCGCTGGGCCGCCGTGGTCAGCCAGGCGCCGGGGTTGTCGGGCACGCCCTGGCGCAGCCAGGCGTCCATCGCCGAGACGTACGCGTCCTGCACGCACTCCTCGGCGAGGTCCAGGTCGCGCGCGACGCGCACCGTCGCGGCGAGCACGCGGGCCCACTCGCGGCGGTGCGCGTCGGCGATTGCCGACCGGACGGCGTCGTTGTCGTTACTCAAAGACCATCACGGGCCGGACCTCGACGCCGCCGAACGGGGCCGGGCACAGCTTGCCGAACTCGAGGGCCTGGTCGAGGTCCTTGGCCTCGACGAGGTAGTAGCCGCCGAGGACCTCCTTGGTCTCCACGAACGGCCCGTCGGTGACCACGTCGCCGCGGATCGACGTCGCGGTGGGCGTGGGCTGCAGCGCGTTGCCGCCCAGGATCGTGCCGCCGGCCGCCGCGACCTGCTCGGCGAAGCGGTTGTGGGCGTCCATCGCCTGCTGGAACACGGCCGGGTCCGGGTTCTCGTAGCCGGTCTCGTCCTCGTAGATCAGGATCAGGTACTGGGCCATCGCGGGCTCCTCATGACTGCGTAGGTGTCACTTCCACTCCTACGTCAATCAGGCGGCGACCGAATCGACAGCCCGGCCGGAAATCTCTGGAGATTTTTCCGGGCCCCTCGCCCGTCTCGTGTAGAGCAGCGCGCCGGCCGCGATGACCAGGGTGCCGAGGACGTACCAGCCGGTGACGACCATCAACCCGACCGACGAGGCGAACGCGAGGATCGCGCACCACCGGGCGAGGGTGCGCCGGGGCAGGAGCTTGATCGCGGCGGCGGAGCCCATGAGGTACACCAGGACGAAACACCCGCTCGTGAGCAGCACAAGGGCGCGGGTGCCGGTCCCGGTCGCGGCGACCACCGCGAGCGAGGCGGCGCCGAGCAGCGCGACGACGACGAGGCTTCGGCGGGGCACCGATCCGGGCGCGGCCCCGCGGCCGAACCAGGCCGGCAGCGCCCCGTCGCGCCCGAGCGCGGCCCCGAGCTTGGCCGCTCCGGCGTAGTACGCGTTCATGGTGCCGAGCGTGAGCAGCAGCGCCGCGCCGGCCGCGATGGTGCGCACCTGCCCCCCGACGCCGATCGCGAGCAGCTCGGCCAGCGGCGCGTCGGTGCCCGGCATGGCCGGCCCGATGACGAGGACGCTGGCGGCGGCGATGCCGAGGTACAGCACCGCGACCACGACCAGCGCGATCCCGGTGGCGCGGGGCAGGTCCTGCTTCGGCCGCCGGAAGTCGGCGGCCAGGGACGTGACCGCCTCCCACCCGGCGAACCCCCAGACGAGCACCGCCGCGGCCGGCCCGATCGCCCACCACCCGTGCGGCGCGAACGGGTGCAGGTTCGCCGTGTGCGCGTGCGGCAGCGCGGTGATCGTCGCCGTCAGCAGCAGCGCGATGAGCAGCCCGGCGAGCCCGAGCTGCAGCCGGCCGGAGACCCGCACGCCCCCGAGGTTGCCGCCGGTGACGGCCAGCATGAGCGCCCCCGCCGTGAGCAGCGTCGTGCGGGTCCCGCCGCCGAGGGCCGCCGAGACGTACGCCCCGCCGAACAGCGCCGCGGCCGGCGCCCCCACGGGCACCGCGAAGTAGAACGACCACCCGACCACGGCCGCGGCCCGCCGCCCGAACGCGTTGCGGACATAGGTGGCAACTCCGCCCGAATCGGGATAACGCGCCCCGAGCGCCGCGAAGGTCGCGGCCAGCGGCACGGACAGGACGACGAGCGCCCCCCAGGCGATCAACGAGGCGGGCCCGGCGGTCTGCGCGGCGAGCGCGGGCAGCGCGATCACCCCGGTGCCGAGCACGGCCCCGATGGAGAGCGCCGCCCCTTGCGAAACGGTCATCACGCACTTGATCCTCGCCGGGGTCGGCCCCGCGGACGAGTGGCAGGAATGCCGTTGTGCGCTAGATTTCTGCCATGGGTCATGTGGTGGGGCTGGCGGTCACCGACGACATGCCGGTCTTCGAGCTGGCGGTCCCGTGCGAGGTCTTCGGCATCGACCGCTCGGACCTGGCGTCACCGTGGTACGAGCTGCGCTTCGCCGCCGCGACCCCCGGCCGCCACCCGGCCCGGGCCGGCCTGAGCGTCGACGCGCCGTTCTCGTGGCCGTCGCTCGTGGAGGCCGACACGCTGATCCTGCCGGCGTTCTCCCGCGCCCGCCAGGTCGATCCCCCGCCGGAGCTGGTCGAGGTGGTCCGGGCGGCGCACGAGCGCGGCAAGCGGATCGTCGCGATCTGCACCGGCGCCTACGTGCTGGCCGCCGCGGGCCTGCTCGACGGCCGCCGCGCGACGACGCACTGGATGAACGCCTTCGACTTCGCCCAGCGCTTCCCGCGCGTGACCTTCGACCCCGACGTCCTGTACACCGAGGACGGCCCGCTCTTCACGTCGGCCGGCACGGGCGCCGCGATCGACCTGTGCCTGCACCTGGTCCGCCTCGACCACGGCGCCGCGGTCGCGAACGAGGTGGCCCGCCGGATGGTGGTGCCACCGCACCGCGACGGCGGCCAGTCGCAGTTCGCCGCCCCTCCCCCGCGCCCGCGCACCCCGGACGCGCTCGGCGGCGCGCTGGAGTGGGCCCGCCGCCGCCTCGACCAGCCGCTGACGGTGGCCGACCTGGCGCGCGAGGCCCGGCTCAGCCCGCGCACGTTCGCGCGGCGGTTCCGGGAGAGCGTCGGGACGAGCCCGCTGCAGTGGCTGGTGGGGCAGCGCGTGCGGCTGGCCCAGGAGTTGCTGGAGACGACGGACGAGTCGATTGAGCGGATCGCGCATCGGACGGGGTTTGGGACGCCGGCCAATCTGCGCATCCACTTCGCACGGCAGACGAGCGTGACGCCCACGACGTATCGGCAGGTGTTTCATCGCTGAGCTTCGGGGCAGGCTTCCGTCCCCTGAGTTTGAGGGCAAATTTCTATCGCTGAACTGAACTGACCTGACCTGAACTGAAACGGACTGAGCTGACCAGCGCCGGGCCGTGGCGCGGCGTGGCAGGAGCCGAGCCGTGGTCACACACGCGCGCGTGTGGGCGTATCGGCCGGGCGGAAGACGTGTTGGCACTCCGAGACCGGGGCTGCCGTCGTGCCCGGCGAGCTACGACGAGACTCGCGGCGGCGGCGTTCCGGTTTCCACCACCGTATCAGTGGCCACCAAATTCCGCGGCCCCGTATTACCGTCCGTCGCCGCGCCCTCACAGCCTACGGTTTCGCTCCGCGATCACGACGGCGGACGGCCGCGACAGAACGGACGTCGTCGTGTGATCGCGGAGCGAAAAACAGCGGCGGACCTCAGCAGGGCATCAGTTCCGTACGGCGGACCCGAACCCGAGTCCCGTCCGTCAGTGTGACCTCCACCCGCCCGGCCTGATCGGTGTCGCCGAACGCGTAGATCTCCTTGCCGTCATGCTCGGCCAGCTCGCCGCGCAGCGGCCGCAGGACCCAGCGCAACTCGCGTGATTTGCTCAACTTGCCCATTTTGCCCACCCCCGCGAATCAAGGTACGGAAGGAGCCCCGGTTCGCGGGGAAGGCGCGCGGGGCGAGTCAGTCCTCGCGGGTGAGCTGCTCGCGCAGGTTGCGCAGGGCGCCGGCCAGCAGTCGCGACACGTGCATCTGGGAGATGCCCAGCTCGGCGGCGATCTGCGACTGGGTCAGGTTGCCGTGGAAGCGCATCGCGATGATCTTCTGCTCGCGGTCCGGAAGCTTGGCCAGCAGCGGGCGCAGCGCCTCGCGGTTCTCCACGTTGCGCATGTCGGGGTCGTAGTCGCCCAGCAGGTCGCCGAGGCCGTTGGCGCCCCCGTCGCCGTCGCCGACGGGGGCGTCGAGGGACAGCGCGCGGTACGCCTGGCCGCAGTCCAGGCCCTCGATGATCTCCTCCTCCGAGACGTCGAGGCGGGCGGCGAGGTCGGCCACCGTCGGGGAGCGGCCCAGGTCCTGGGCCAGGTCGCCGGAGACCTTGCTGATCTCCAGGCGCAGCTCCTGCAGCCGGCGGGGCACGCGCACGTCCCAGCCCTTGTCGCGGAAGTGCCGCTTGAGCTCGCCCACGACCATCGGGATCGCGTAGCTGGTGAACGCGGCGCCGCGGGTCGGGTCGAACCCGTCGACGGACTTGATGAGGCCCAGGTTCGCGACCTGGATCAGGTCCTCGAGCTGCTCGCCGCGGTTGCGGAAGCGGCGCGCGAGGTACTCGGCCAGCGGGATGTACAGCTCGATCAGTCGCGCCCGGACGCGATCGCGGTCGGTGCCGGCCGGAAGGTCCGCCATAAGTGACAGCAGCGCCTTGGCCTGCGCGTCGCTTTCGCGGGTGCCACGCGTGGTGGCGGCGTGCTGCGAGGTGCTGGCGTGCTGCGGAGTGTTTTCGATGCTCTGCATACTCATGGCAGGGTTCAGCCTTTCCATTTGGTACCGCATGACCGGTGCCGCGACGAATCCACCGGGTTTCGGTGGTGCCCGTGGGGGAATCCCTGCGATTGGGCAGGGCGCAATGCGTCGGAACCGGTCGTAGACCGCCATGGGCGCCCGTGTCTTGAGCGCCGGCGCAGACCTCCGGCGTCACCACGCTCCGGGGAGCCGCCGCTGTCTGGACGGGCCCGGCCGCACAGGGGGTAGCAATCACCCGTGCGGGGTGGGACGCTCCCCACCTTACAACTACTTGTCGCAGAGCAACAGTCGTGGGGCGCCATCCGCACCTGCGTGGCAATAGGGTGACCGCCATGACGATCGATGCCACGGTCCCGAACGTCGCCCGGATGTACGACTACTACCTCGGTGGCTACCACAACTTCGCCGCCGACCGGGAGGCCGCCGAGAAGATCCTGGCCATCTTCCCCGACACGCCGGCGGCGGCCCGGACCAACCGGCGGTTCATGCAGCGGGTGGTGCGCCACCTGGGCGAGGCCGGCGTCCGGCAGTTCCTGGACATCGGGGCCGGCCTGCCGACCCAGGGCAACGTGCACGAGCACACGGACGGGCGGGTGGTGTACGTCGACAACGACCCAGTCGCCGTGGCGCAGGCGCGCACGCTGGTCGAGGACGACGAGCGGGTGTCGGTGGCCCTGGCCGACCTGCGCGAGCCCGAGGCGCTGCTGGCCGACCCGCACGTGGCCGGGCACCTGGACCTCGCCGAGCCGGTCGCGATCCTGCTCGTGTCGATCCTGCACTTCATCCCCGACGAGGCCGACCCGTGGGGCCTCATCGCCCGCCTGCGCGACGCGACGGCGCCGGGCAGCCATCTCGTGGTGTCCCACCTGACCCTCGACGGCGTCGACGCCGCTGCGGTGCAGCAGGGGCAGCAGGTGTACCGCAGGACGAACGCCCCCATCGTCCCGCGCCCGCGCGATGCGATCCTGCGCCTGTTCGACGGCTACGAACTGCTGGAGCCGGGCCTGGTGTGGATCGGCGACTGGCGGCCCGGCCCGGGCGAGGACCAGGTCTCGCACGGGTACGGCGCAGCCGGCGTCAAGCACTGAAACCCTTTGATTCGGCCCGGGTCGCGGGCCGGATTGGTCGCTGACGGCAATCTCACAGCGACCCAGCATCGGCGCCGACAGCTCCGAAGTCCTCCCGCAGGCGGTTCGACAGCCCGGACCGCCCCGGATGTGGGAGGACCACGCTGATGCGACTCGCAACCGCCCTGCGGGCCGGCGCCGCCACGGTGCTGGCCGCCGGCGTCGCGCTGACCGGCCTCGGCCCGGCGCTCTCGGCCGCGTCGAGCCACCGGGAGGCGCCGCTCATCGCCGCCGACCCGGCGGCCGACAACACCGACCTGTACGCGTTCGTCAGCCCGGAGCGCCCGGGCTACGTCACGTTCATCGCCAACTGGCAGCCGTTCGAGGAGCCCAACGGCGGCCCGAACTTCTACCCGTTCGCCACCGACGCCGTGTACACCATCAACGTCGACAGCGACGGCGACGCGAAGCCGGACGCGGTGTTCCGCTGGACGTTCACCAACGTCGACAAGCGCGGCGGCAACACGTTCCTCTACGCCAACGGCCCGGTCACCTCGCTCGACGACGAGAACCTGCTGTTCCGCCAGACGTACACCCTCGAGTCGTCGTTCCACGGCGAGCCGTTCAAGACCCGGATCACCGGCGCGCCGGTCGCCCCGTCGCGGGTCGGCGCGGCGACGATGCCCGACTACGCGAAGCTGCGCGCCGACGCGAACAAGCGCCTGCCGGGCGGCTGGAACGTGTACGCCGGCCAGGCCGACGACCCGTTCTTCCTCGACCTGCGGGTGTTCGACCTGCTGTACGGCGGGGACCTGAGCGAGGTCGGCCGGGACACCCTCGCCGGCTACAACGTCAACACCATCGCCCTGCAGGTGCCGTTCACCGACGTGGCGCTCAAGGGCGACCCGAAGCGCAACCCGGTCATCGGCGTCTGGACGACGACCGAGCGGGCGAAGACCCGGCTGACCGGCCCGTCGAACGGCTCGGCGGACATCCGCAGCGCCGAGCGCGTGCAGGTCTCGCGCCTGGGCAACCCGCTGGTCAACGAGGTCGTCGTGCCGGCCGGCCTCAAGGACGCGTTCAACGCCATCGGCCCGGACCAGGACGCCGGCATCCCCGCCGTCGTCCAGCGCGTCACCGACCCCGAGCTGCCGAAGCTCATCGAGGGGATCTACAAGGTGCCCGCGCCGGCCGCGCCCCGCAACGACCTCACCGAGATCTTCCTGACCGGCATCACCACCAAGGGCGACGGCCCGATCAAGGCGGACCTGAACTCGCAGCTCAACAACGCCGACGCCAGCCCGGCGAGCTTCCGCCCGTCCGAGATGCTGCGGCTGAACCTCGGCGTCCCGGTGACCGCGCAGCCGAGCCGGCTCGGCGTGCTCGGCGGCGACCTGCAGGGCTTCCCGAACGGCCGCCGGCTCACCGACGACGTCGTGGACATCTCTCTGCAGGCCGTCGAGGGCGCGGCGCAGACCGGCAAGCTCGTCGACGCGCTCGCCGCCGGCGACAAGGTCGACGCGAACGACAACGCGTTCTCGGGCGAGTTCCCGTACCTCGCGCTGCCCAACGTCTCGGCGGCCGGCAAGGACGTCGCCGCGGGCCCCTCGCCCTCGGCCGCGGCCGCCCAGAACCCGCAGACCAAGCCCTCGGCGTTCGAGTCCGGCACGGGCATGACCGCCGTCACCGTCGGAGCCTCGGCCCTCGCCGCCGGGCTCGGCGCGACCCTCTTCGTCGGCTGGTGGCGCCGCCGCCGCACGCCGTTGTCCTGACCCCTGGCCGACCCACCGGGGCGGGCGGACCCGCCCGCCCCGGCCCACCCTGGAGGAAGCAGTGCGAGTTCGGATGATCCTGACGGTGGTACTGGCGGCCGCGCTGCTCTTCACGCTCGGCGCGGTCGTCGGGCGCACCAGCGGTACCACATCCTCGGCTTCGGCTCGGTCCGAAAGCGCCGCAACGGCGCCGCCGGCCGCCAAGCTCCCCGCGGCGATCGCCGCCTACCAGGAGCGCCTGCGCCGGGTGCCGGGCGACTGGACCGCGTGGGCGGCGCTCGGCGCGGCGTACGTGGAGCAGGCCCGCGCCGTCGCCGACCCGTCGTACTACCCCAAGGCCGAGGGCGCGCTGCGGAAGTCGCTGCAGGTCCGCCCCGGCAACGCGCTCGGCCTCGCCGGCCTCGGCGCCCTGGCCAACGCCCGGCACGACTTCGCGGGCGCGAAGGGCTACGCGCAGCAGGCCCTGGCCGCCGACGCGTACTCCGACACCGCCTACGGCGTGCTCGCCGACGCCGAGACGCAGCTGGGACACGCCGCCGAGGCCACGGATGCGGTACAGCACATGCTCGACCTGCGGCCCGGGCTCGCCTCGTACACCCGGGCGTCGTACGACCTCGAGCAGCACGGCCGGCGTACCGAGGCGATCGACCTCATGCGCAAGGCCCTCGCGGCGGCGACGGAGCCCGCCGACGTCGCGTTCTGCCACCAGCACCTGGCCGCCCTGGCGTGGATGGCCGGCGACCTGGCCACCGCCTCGGCCGAGGTGGCGCTGGGCCTCGCCGCCGACGACGCCGCGGCCGGCCTGTGGCAGCTCAGGTCCCGCCTCGACGCCGCCGACGGCCGTCTCGACGCGGCGCTGGCCGACCTCGAGAAGGTCGTGGCCCGCACCCCGACCGTCGACGCCCTCGTCGAGCAGGCCCGGATGCTCACTGCCGCGGGCCGCGACCCCGCGCCGGCGCTGCGCCTCGCCGAGGCGTCGCACAACCTGTTCACGGCCAACGGCGGCACCGACGACCTCGGCGCCGCGGCCCTCGCCCTGGCCGCGGGCCGCCCGGCGCAGGCCGCCGACCTCGCGCAGCGCGAGTGGGGCCGCCGCCAGTTCGCCGAGGTCGCCGACATGGTCGCGTGGAGCCTCAACGCCGCGGGACGCCCCGCGGAGGCGCTGCCGTACATCCAGAAGGCCGAGGCCCTGGGCCAGCTGGACCCGGCGGTGGCGTACCACCACGGCATGATCGCCCTGGCCGGCGGCGACCGCGTCACCGCGCGCCTGCAGCTGCAGCTCGCGCTGTCGCTCAACCCCCACTTCTCCCCCATCGACGCGCCGGCCGCCCAGCGCGCCCTGGCCACGCTGGAGCCCTGACATGCCCCGCATCCTCGTGCTGCTGCTGTTCCCGCTGCTCGCGGTCTTCCTCGTCCCGGGCACCGCGCACGCCCACCCGCTCGGCAACTTCTCCGTCAACCAGCTCGCCGAGCTGTCCTTCACCCCGTCCCGCGTCGACGTCACGGCGACCGTCGACTACGCCGAGCTGCCCACCCTGCAGCAGCCCGGCCTGGACGCCGCCCGCGAGTGCGCGGTGTTCGCCGCCGCGTTCACGCTGCGCGCCGGCGCCACCCCGGTCGCGTGGACGGTGTCGTCGCCTTTCCTGACGTACTCCGACGGCGCCGCGGGCCTGCGCACCAGCCGCCTGAGCTGCTCACTCTCGGCCCCGTTCACGGCCACCACGGCCGACGTCGCCAACCACTACCGCGACGACCGCGTCGGCTGGCGTGAGCTGACGGCGACGGCCGATGGCGTACACCTGGAGTCCTCCCCGCTGCCCACCGCGAGCCGCACGGACGGTCTGCGCCGCTACCCCGACGACCTGCTGAGCTCCCCGCCGGACGTCCGCACCGCCCACCTTTCCCTGGCCCCCGGCGGCGCCACCCGGCCCACGGACGCCGCCGCCCCCGCCTCGGCGCTCCCCGGTTTCCTGTCCCGGGCCGAAACCCGGCTGCGCGGGTGGGTCGGCGACCGATCGCTCACGCCGTGGGTGGGCTTCTTGGCGGTACTCCTGGCCGCCCTCCTCGGCGGCGCCCACGCCGCGCTGCCCGGCCACGGCAAGACGGTGATGGCCGCGTACCTGGCCGGCCGCCAGGGCCGCCCGCGGGACGCCCTGGCGGTGGGCGCGACGGTGACCCTGACCCACACCGGCGGCGTCCTGATCCTGGGCCTGCTCCTGACCACGGCCGCGGGCCTGGCGGGCGAGACGGTCCTGGGCTGGCTGGGCGTGGTGAGCGGCCTGCTGGTGGCGGCCGTGGGCGTGGCCATGCTCCGCCGCCGTCACCCCACCCATTCGCACTCACACTCGCACTCGGCTCCAGCTCCGGCTCCGGCTTCGGCTTCGGCTCCGGCTCCGGCTTCGGCTTCGGCTTCGGCTCCGGCTCCGGCTTCGGCTGGTGGGCACGGCCATTCGCATTCGCACGGGGAGGGTCATTCGCACTCACACGGCGGGGAGGGTCATGCGCACTCGCATGGTGAGGGGCGCCCGAGTCGCCTGGCCCTGATCGGCATGGGCGTGGCGGGCGGCCTCGTCCCGAGCCCGTCGGCGCTGGTCGTCCTCCTCGGTGCGATCGGCCTGGGCCGCACCTGGTTCGGCGTGCTGCTGGTCCTCGCGTACGGCGCGGGGATGGCCGCCGTCCTGACCGCCGCGGGCCTGCTCCTCATCCGCCTGCGCGACCGCTGGCCGACCCGCTGGCGCCTGCCGCGCCTGACCCGCTTCGCCCCGACGGGTACGGCCGCGCTGGTCCTCCTGGTCGGCTCGGCCCTGGCGGTGCGGTCGTTCGTCGCGCTCTGATCGAGCAAGTTTGGGGGCAGGCGGCGGGCCGGGTGGGGCGGTATTCTGTTGGTGGGCAGTGCGCCTGCCCGAGCCTTACCCGGCCGCCCACGCCGACCGGGCCTGAGGCCAAGAGGCTCCGACTCAGCGCACCGGACCGGGCTGCGTTCCATCCTGCCCGGCGGAGGTATTCGCCGTCCGATCGGTGCGAGCGTGGGTCGACGCCGGAGGACTCATGATGGCCGAAGAACCGCAGGACCCCACACCCCCGCCGCCGGACTCGTCCGTCGCCGGCCCGTCCGCTGACACACCGACCGGCCCACCCGACTCGGCCGATCTCTCCGACCCAGCCGATCTCGCTGACCGTGGCCGCGTTTCCGACCCGGCCGGCCTCAGTGACCCTGCCAGCCTCTCCGACCCAGCCGCACTCGCTGACCGTGGAGGCGTTTCCGACCCTGCCGGCCACAGCGACCCTGCCGATCTCCCCGACCCAGCCGGCCTGTCTGATCCTGGCCGCATTTCCGACCCTGCCGATCTCCCCGACCCGGCCGGCCTGTCTGACCGTGGCCGCATTTCCGACCCTGCCGACCTCCCCGACCTCGACGGCGGTGCGCCCGATCGGGCGGATTGCGATGCCGGAACCGGTACGACCGGCGCCGAGGCGCCCCCGGCCGGCGACACGCCGGCCGGAGCTGCGGGAAGGCCGCGGCAGCGATCCCGCAGCGCCCGCGACCGGGCCAGGCGCCGCGCGGTGCGCGCACACGCGGCGCAGACCGGCGTCGCGTATTCGGTCGCCGCCCGCCAGCTCGCCGCCGCCGGCCTGTCGCCGGGCGAGACCCTGGGCAACGCGGGCCGGACCGTGTACCCGGCCGCATTGGCTGGCGGCCGCTGGAGCATCGTCGCCCGAGAGGAGCGCACCCCCGCCGACAAGCTGTCCACGACCCGGACCGGCGCCCGCCTCCCCGCCGGCCGCGCCCGTCACCTGACCGACCGTTTCCCACCGGGCGAGGCCGCCGGCATCGTCTTCTACGACGGCGAGCTGCGCGCCGAACTGCTCGCCATGGTGTACCTGGTGGCGGCCCACGAGGCCCCCGGCCTGGTCCCGCCCCCGCTCGACCTGTCGTGGACGGCCGAGCTCGGCGAGGAGACAGCGGTCGACACGGCCTGCGCAGACCTGGACCGGGCCGCCCGCGCCGTGCTCGACGACCGCGCCGCCCAGCGCTGGCACCGCATCGACGCCGCCCTGACCGCGGCCCAGCACCACAACGAGCCCGCGATCCGCTACGCCGCGGACCTGCTCACGCTGGCCCACCGCCGCCTGACGACCCCGACGGAGGACCCGGCCGGCGAGCCGCAGGTGCGGCCGGCACCGTGGCGCGGCGTACGCCAAACCCTCGACGCCCTCCTCGTCGTAGCCGAGGACGGCCACGCCCCCGGCACCCGGATCCGCCTCCCCGGCAAGGCCCCCCACCGCGAGGGCACGGTGACGGGCGCACACTGGGCCGCGGCGGGCGCCCCCATCGCGTACGACATCGCCCTCGACGACGACCCCACCACCCGCACCGTCCTGCCGCCCGACATGGTGGTCCTGCCCGCCCAGGAGTCCGACGCCCCAGCACTGACCTACTGACGCACGCCGCCGCCGGCACCGATCGTCCAACGCGCAAGCGCGGCCACCGACGTCGGCCGTCCGACGTGGACTTTCGCCGCGAGGGACACGCCCTGGCCGCGAGGGACACGCCCTGTGCGGATGACTTTCGCCGCGAGGGACCCCCGCCCCGTTCGGATGACTTTCAGCGCGAGGGACCGGCGCCCACCGTGCCGATGACCTTCGGCGCGAGGGACCAGGCGCCCTCCGCGCGGATGACCTTCGGCGCAGAGACCGGCGCGCCCCGTGCCGATGACCTTCGGCGCGAGGCACCGGGCGCCCTCCGCGCGGATGACCTTCGGCGCAGAGACCGGCGCGCCCCGTGCCGATGACCTTCGGCGCGAGGCACCGGGCGCCCTCCGCGCGGATGACCTTCGACGCAGAGACCGGCGCGCCCCGCGCGGATGACCTTCGGCGCGAGGGACCGGCGCCAGCCGTGGGATAAGGCGGGCGCCGGGGTTGGCTACGCGGCTGGGACTGGGGTGGGGCGATCCGGGTGGCGGATCTGGGTCGGTCGGGTCGTGGTGTAGGTCAGGGACTCGCCACCGGGGGCGTCGACCGTGAACGTTGTGCCGGGTGGGAGCGTCGAGTCCAGGAGGCGGGTGGAGAGTTCGTTCTCCAGGGTGCGTTGGATGGTGCGGCGTACCGGGCGGGCGCCCAGTCTCGGGTCCGAGCCCGACTCGGCCAGGTAGCGGCGGGCGGCCGCCGTCACGACGAGGTTGACGCCGCGGGATGCCAGGTCGGCGGTCAGGCGGGTCAGGTGCTGCTCCACGATCGCCAGCAGGTGGTGAGGGCCCAGCGGGTGGAAGACGAGGACCTCGTCGATGCGGTTGAGGAACTCCGGGCGGAAGTGGCGGGCCAGCTCGCGGGCGTAGGAGCTCGGGACAGCGGCGGGCTCGGACAACGACGACAACGAGGACGACGGCGACGATGACGGGGAAGACGGGGACGCCGGCGACGAAGACGGGGACGAGGGCGACGACGAGGACGACGGGGACGGGGACGAGGGCGACGACGAGGACGACGGGGACGGGGACGGCGAGGACGGCGACGACGAGGACGAGGAGGACGACGGGGGCGGGGAAGACGACGGGGAGGTGGCGGCGGGCGCAGGCGGCAGAGCGAAGCCGGCCGATGTCGTTGCGGTGCCGAGGTTGGTGGTCAGGATCAGGATCGTGTGGCGGAAGTCGGTGCGGCGGCCCTGGGCGTCGGTCAGGTGGCCGTCCTCGAGGACCTGCAGCAGCGTGTTGAAGACGTCCGGGTGGGCCTTCTCGATCTCGTCGAACAGGATGACCGAGAACGGGCGGCGGCGGACGCGCTCGGTGAGCTGGCCGCCGTCGTCGTGGCCGATGTAGCCGGGTGGGGCGCCGACCAGGCGGGCGACCGTGTGGTGGTCGTGGTACTCGGACATGTCGAGCTGGATCAGTGCGTCCTGCGTGCCGAACAGGTGCTCGGCCAGGGCCTTGGCCAGTGAGGACTTTCCGACGCCGGACGGGCCCGCGAAGATGAACGAGGCGGTGGGGCGCTTCGGGTCGGCCAGGCCGGCGCGCGAGCGGCGGATCGACTGGGACACGGCGCGCACGGCGTGGTCCTGGCCCGTCACGCGGCGGTGCAGTGACGCCTCCAGGTCGAGCAGGCGGGTCGTCTCGCTCGCGGAGAGGGCGCCGACCGGGATGCCCGTCCAGGCGGCGAGCACCTCCGCGATCAGGGCGCCGTCGACGGGCGTGGCGTCGGGGGCCGAAGCCGCGATGCGGGCCCGGGCGCCGGACTCGTCGAGCAGGTCGATGGCCTTGTCGGGGAGGCGGCGGTCGGGCAGGTAGCGTTCGGCCAGGGTGACCGCGGCGGTCAGGGCGTCGTCGGTGTAGCGCACGCCGTGGTGGGACTCGTACGCCGGGCGCAGGCCGCGCAGGATCGCCAGGGACTGCTCCGGGGTCGGGGCGTCCACCTCGACCGGCTGGAAGCGGCGCTCCAGGGCGCCGTCGCGGGCGATGTAGCGGCGGTACTCCTCCGTGGTCGTGGCGCCGATCGTCTGCAGCTCGCCGCGGGCCAGCAGGGGCTTGAGCAGCGACGCGGCGTCGATGGCGCCCTCGGCGGCGCCGGCGCCGACCAGGGTGTGGATCTCGTCGATGAAGACGATGACGTCGCCGCGGGTGCGGATCTCGCGGATCACCTTGCGCAGGCGCTCCTCGAAGTCGCCGCGGTAGCGCGAGCCGGCGACCAGGCCGCCGAGGTCGAGGGAGTACAGCTGGCGGTCCAGCAGCGTGGCCGGGACGTCGCCGGCGGCGATGCGCTGGGCCAGGCCCTCGACGACCGCGGTCTTGCCGACGCCGGGGTCGCCGGTCAGGATCGGGTTGTTCTTGCGGCGGCAGCTGAGGATCTGCACCACCCGCTCGATCTCGCGGTCGCGGCCGATGACCGGGTCCAGGGTGCCGTTGCGGGCGTCGTCGGTGAGGTTGTGGCCGAACTGCTCCAGCGTCGGGCTGGAGACGGCGGGGCGGTCCGGGCCGGCGGCCGACGGGTGCTCGGCCATCCCGCCGGTCAGGCCGTCCATGACCTGCGCGCGGACCGCGTTGGGGGTCACGCCCAGCCGGGCCAGGACCTGGGCGGCGACGCCCTCGCCCTCGCGGACGAGGCCCAGCAGCACGTGCTCGGTGCCGATGTGGTTGTGGCCCAGGCGCAGCGCCTCGCGCAGGGCGAGCTCCAGGACCCGCTTCGCGCTCGGGGTGAACGGGATGTGGGCGGCGGGGGCGTGCGTGCCGACGCCGATGACCTCCTCGACCTGCAGGCGGACCGCGTCCAGGGACACGCCGAGGCTCGACAGGGCGGACGCGGCCACGCCGTCGCCCTCGTGCAGCAGGCCCAGCAGGATGTGCTCGGTGCCGATGTAGCTGTGGTTGAGGGTGCGGGCGGCCTCCTGGGCCAGCACCACCACCCGGCGGGCGCGGTCGGTGAAACGCTCGAACATCGCCATCAACGCCTTCCGGCGGGGCACGCAGCACGCACCCCGCCCACGACAGAAGAGAGGGAGGGATGCGCTGAGTCGAAGCCTCTTGGCGAAGTGCTCAGGCGGGCGCGCCACCTGGAATCACGATATCCCACAGCGGGGGCGCCGCCGTTCCGCCGACAGCGAACCGGGGTGATACACACATCCGGTGACGGCAACGACGCTGTTCCAACGCACGACCGGGCCGCTCGGGGCCCCGTTCCTGCTGCTCGGCGGGGTGCTGGGCAGCAACCTGGACATGTGGCGGCCGCAGCTGGCGCACTTCGGCGACGCGCTGCGGGTGGTGCGCTTCGACCACCGCGGGCACGGCGGGTCGCCGGTGCCCCCGGGGCCGTACAGCATCGAGGAGCTCGGCCGCGACGTGCTGGCGCTGCTCGACCGCCTGGGGATCGAGCGGACGTCGTACTGCGGCCTCTCCCTCGGCGGCATGGTCGGCATGTGGCTGGCCGCGAACGCCCCGGAGCGCATCGACCGGCTGGTCCTGATCTGCACCGCCGCCCACCTGCCGCCGGCCGACGGCTGGCTGGAGCGGGCCGCGCAGGTGCGGGCGGGCGGGATGGCGCCCGTCGCCGACGCCGTGCTCGGCCGCTGGTTCACGCCGCGGTTCCGGGCCGCGCTGCCGGCCCGGGTCGCGCCGTACCGGGCGATGGTCGCCGCCTGCCCGGCCGAGGGCTACGCCGCCGGCTGCGAGGCGATCGCCGCCATGGACCTGCGCGCCGACCTGGACCGCATCGGCGCGCCGACCCTCGTCATCGCGGGCGCCGACGACCCGGCCTCCCCGCCGGAGCACGGCGAGCGCATCCACGCGGGGATCGCGGGCAGCCGGCTCGTGGTGGTACCGAATGCGGCCCATCTGGCCAACGTCGAGCAGCCGGACGCGATAGCCCAGCTGATCATGGATCACGTCACGGACTGATAGACCGCCAGGGTGCGGTCGGCGATCGCCGCCCACGAGAAGTGGTCGACGGCCCGCTGGCGGCCGGCCCGGCCGAACGCGGCGGCCCGCGCCGGGTCCTCCAGCAGGGCGATCATCGCGTCGGCGAGGTCGGCGACGAACCGCGACTCGTCCAGCGGGGTGCCGGAGCCGTCGGAGACCTGCTCGATCGGCACCAGCAGGCCGGTCTCGCGGTCGGCGACGACCTCGGGGATGCCGCCGGTCGCGGTGGCCACGACCGCGGTCTGGCAGGCCATCGCCTCGAGGTTGACGATACCCATCGGCTCGTAGATGGACGGGCAGACGAACAGCGTGGCGTGGGTGAGGACCTGGATGACCTCGCGCTTGGGCAGCATCTCCTGGACCCACACGACGCCGGAGCGGGTCGCCTTGAGCTCGTCGGCCAGGGCCGTGACCTCGGCGGCGATCTCGGGCGTGTCGGGCGCGCCGGCCAGCAGGACGAGCTGGGTGTCGGGCGGCAGGCGGCGGGCGGCCCGCAGCAGGTACGGCAGCCCCTTCTGCCGGGTGATCCGCCCGACGTAGACGACGCTCGGGCGGTCCGGGTCGATGCCGAGGCGGGCCAGGACGTCGGTGGCGGCGTCCGGGGAGTACTGCTCGGTGTCGATGCCGTTGTAGACGACGTGGACCTTGTCCGGGTCGACCGCGGGGTAGGCGCGCAGCACGTCGGCCTTCATGCCGGCCGACACGGCGATGACGGCGTCGGCGGCCTCGATCGCGGTCCGCTCGCACCAGGACGAGAGCGCGTAGCCGCCGCCGAGCTGCTCGGCCTTCCACGGGCGCAGCGGCTCCAGGCTGTGGGTGGTCACCACGTGCGGCACGCCGTGCAGGAGCTTGGCGACGTGGCCGGCGAGGTTGGCGTACCACGTGTGGCTGTGCACGATGTTCGTTCCCGAACAACCGGCGGCCATCTCGAGGTCGACGCCCATGGTGCGCAGCGCCGCGTTCGCCCCGGACAGGCCCGGCGGGTCGGGGTAGCCCGTCACGCCGGGCTCGGTGCGCGGCGCGCCGAAGCAGTGCACGCGCACGTCGAGGGATGCAGAACGCAGGTTGCGAAGCTCGCGGGCCAGGTACTCCAGATGCACGCCCGCGCCGCCGTACACGTCGGGCGGGTACTCTCGAGTGAGCAGGTCTACACGCACCCCCCAAACAGTAATTGCTGTTCGTCTGGCGCAACACGCCGGACACGTTTAGCGTCTGCGCCATGGCTGCCAAGAACGTCCTCGCGATCGTCCTCGCCGGAGGCGAGGGCAAGCGGCTCATGCCCTTGACCACCGACCGGGCCAAGCCCGCGGTGCCGTTCGGCGGCATCTACCGGCTGGTCGACTTCGTGCTGTCCAACCTCGCCAACGGCGGCTATCTCAAGATGGTCGTGCTGACGCAGTACAAGTCGCACTCGCTCGACCGGCACGTGACGAAGACGTGGCGGATGTCCACGCTGCTGGGCAACTACGTCACGCCGGTGCCCGCGCAGCAGCGGCTGGGCCCGCGCTGGTTCGCCGGCTCCGCGGACGCCATCTACCAGAGCCTGAACCTCATCAACGACGAGAAGCCCGACTACGTCATCGTCTTCGGCGCCGACCACATCTACCGCATGGACCCCGAGCAGATGGTGCGCCAGCACATCGAGTCGGGCGCCGCGGCGACAGTCGCGGGCATCCGCCAGCCGCTGTCGACCGCCGACCAGTTCGGGGTGATCGAGGTCGGCGCGGACGCCCGGCAGATCAGCGCGTTCCGGGAGAAGCCCAAGGACGCCAAGGGCCTGCCCGGCTCACCCGACGAGATCTACGCGTCGATGGGCAACTACGTGTTCACCACCGAGGCGCTCATCGACGCCGTCACCCGCGACGCGCAGGACCCGTCCAGCAAGCACGACATGGGCGGCAACATCATCCCGTACTTCGTCGAGAAGAACGACGCCGCGGTGTACGACTTCAGCCAGAACATCGTGCCGGGCAGCACGGAACGCGACCGCGGCTACTGGCGCGACGTCGGGACGCTGGACTCGTACTACGAGGCCAACATGGACCTCATCAGCGTGCAGCCGGTGTTCAACCTGTACAACTTCGAGTGGCCGATCTTCACGGGCAACAGCCCGTGGCCGCCGGCGAAGTTCGTGCACGGCTGGGGCGAGCGGGTCGGCCGGGCGATCGGCTCGATGATCTCCCCCGGCGCGGTCATCTCCGGCGCGCTGGTGGAGAACTCGGTCGTGTCGCCCAACGTGCACGTGCACTCGTGGGCCCACGTGGAGGGCTCGGTGATCATGGAGGGCGTCGACATCGGCCGCCACGCCGTGGTGCGCAACGCCATCCTGGACAAGAACGTGGTCGTGCCCGAGGGCGCCGAGATCGGCGTGGACCTCGAGCGCGACCGCAAGCGGTTCACGGTGTCCGACGGTGGCATTGTGGTCATCGGCAAAGGTCAGCGAGTGGAGCCCTAGCTTCCGCTGCGGCCTCCACGCGGATTCGATACGGTGAGGATCATGGGTGAGACCCCCGAGGCCCTGAAGACCGAGATCGCCACCACGGAAGCGACCGAGACGGAGATCGCGTTGTCCGCGGAACCCGTGCAGCCCCAGGAGGAGGCGGCCGAGTCGCCCGCGGCGGCGTTCCACGCCCCGCCGCTCGGCGTCGGGCAGCGCTTCCCCATCGAGCGCGTCACCCCGCAGATCGAGGGCGGCCGCTTCGCCGCCAAGGCCGTCGTCGGCGAGCTCGTGCCGGTCTCGGCCGTGTCCTACCGCGAGGGCCACGCCATGATGGGCACCAACGTGGTGCTCATGGCGCCGGACGGCACCGAGCGACCGTTCAACCGGCTGCGGCCCGGGGCGGCCGGCACCGACTCGTGGCACGGCGAGATGGCCGCCGACGCGGTCGGGGCGTGGACGTTCGCGATCGAGGCGTTCAGCGACCCGTACCTCACCTGGCACAACGCGGTCTCCAAGAAGATCGCCGCCGGGCAGGGCCTGGAGGACCTCGCCAACGACCTGGCCGAGGGCGCGGCGCTGCTGCGCGAGGCGGCCGACGGCGTGCCGGAGGACGAGCGCGGCCGGGTGCTCGGCGCCGCCGCGGCGCTGGACGACGCCGGCATCGCGCTGTTCGCCCGGGTCTCGCCCGCGCTGGGGCTGACCGACGTGCTGTGGCGGCATCCGCTGCGCCAGCAGGTCACCCGGGGCGAGGCGCTGCCGCTGTGGTGCGACCGGGAGCGGGCGCTGTTCTCGGCGTGGTACGAGTTCTTCCCGCGCTCCGAGGGCGCCGTCGTCGACGAGCACGGCAAGCCGGTCAAGCACGGCACGTTCGCCTCCGCCACGCCGCGGCTGGCGCAGGTCGCCGCCATGGGCTTCGACGTGGTGTACCTCCCGCCGATCCACCCGATCGGCCGGGTCAACCGCAAGGGCCCGAACAACACCCTCGTCGCCGGCCCCGACGACGTCGGCTCGCCGTGGGCGATCGGCGCCGCCGAGGGCGGCCACGACGCGATCCACCCGGACCTCGGCTCGCCGGAGGATTTCCGGGCGTTCGTCGCCGAGGCGCACCGCGCCGGCGTCGAGATCGCCATGGACCTCGCGCTGCAGTGCGCGCCCGACCACCCGTGGGTCACCGAGCACCCGGAGTGGTTCACCACCCGCGCCGACGGCAGCATCGCCTACGCCGAGAACCCGCCGAAGAAGTACCAGGACATCTACCCGCTCAACTTCGACAAC
Organism: Dactylosporangium sp. CA-139066; assembly: GCF_050936175.1. Lineage (NCBI taxonomy): Bacteria > Bacillati > Actinomycetota > Actinomycetes > Micromonosporales > Micromonosporaceae > Dactylosporangium > Dactylosporangium sp. CA-139066. The sequence continues at coordinate 7,208,380 of NZ_JBNJNH010000001.1, forward strand.
GACCCGGAGGGCATCCGCGCCGAGGTGCTGCGCGTGGTGCTGCACTGGGTGGCGCAGGGCGTGAAGATCTTCCGGGTCGACAACCCGCACACCAAGCCGGTCGGGTTCTGGCACTGGCTCATCGGCGAGGTCAAGGCCGTCGACCCCGACGTGCTGTTCCTCGCCGAGGCGTTCACCCGGCCCGCGATGATGCACGGGCTGGGCAAGATCGGGTTCACGCAGTCGTACACGTACTTCACCTGGCGCGTGCAGGCGTGGGAGATCCGCGAGTACGTCCAGGAGCTCGCCGCCGCCGCGGACTACATGCGGCCGAACTTCTGGCCCAACACGCCCGACATCCTGCCCGAGCACCTGCAGCACGGCGGCCCGCCGATGTTCAAGATCCGGGCCGTGCTGGCCGCGATGCTCAGCCCATCCTGGGGGATGTACGCCGGGTTCGAGCTCTTCGAGCACCTGCCCCGGCCGGGCTCCGAGGAGTACCTGGACAACGAGAAGTACCAGCTGCGCCCGCGCGACTGGGCGGCCGCCGAGCAGAACGGCGAGTCCCTCGCGCCCTACCTGACCCGGCTCAACACCGTGCGCCGCGAGCACCGGGCCCTGCAGCGGCTGCGCAACGTCGTGTTCCACGGCATCGACAACGAGCAGATGCTGTGTTTTTCCAAGCGTGACCCCGCCACCGACGACACGGTGCTGGTCGTGGTGTCGCTGGATTCGCACAATGTGCAGTGGGGTAACACGACCCTGGACATGCCCGCCCTGGGCTTCGACTGGCACGAGCGCTTCACCGTGCGCGACGAGGTCACGCGGGCGACCTTCGACTGGGGACAGCACAACGCGGTCCGGCTCGACCCCTACTACGAGCCGGCGCACGTCTTCACGGTGCATCGCCACCGCTAAAAGCAAGGCAGGTAGGTACGACATGAGCGACGCCGCCGTCGAGCACTCAACCGTCGAGCATCCGTCCTCGAGCGAGTTCGGGCAGGCGCGAACGCTGCCGGCCGACGAGTCATGGTTCCAGCGGGCCGTGTTCTACGAGGTGCTGGTGCGGGCGTTCGCCGACTCCAACGCCGACGGCTCCGGCGACATCAAGGGGCTCATCGGCCAGCTCGACTACCTGCAATGGCTCGGCGTGGACTGCCTGTGGCTGCCGCCGTTCTACGACTCGCCGCTGCGCGACGGCGGGTACGACATCCGCGACTTCTACAAGGTGCTGCCCGAGTTCGGCACCGTCGACGACTTCGTCGAGCTGCTCGACGCGGCCCACAAGCGCGGCATCCGGGTCATCACCGACCTCGTGATGAACCACACGTCGGACTCCCACCAGTGGTTCCAGGAGTCGCGGCGCGACCCGACCGGGCCGTACGGGGACTACTACGTGTGGTCCGACAGCGACAAGGCCTACAGCGACGCGCGGATCATCTTCGTCGACACCGAGGAGTCCAACTGGACGTTCGACCCGGTGCGGCGGCAGTTCTTCTGGCACCGGTTCTTCTCCCACCAGCCGGACCTCAACTACGCCAACCCCGAGGTCCAGCGCGAGATGATCGACGTGCTGCGGTTCTGGCTCGACCTGGGCATCGACGGGTTCCGGCTCGACGCGGTGCCGTACCTGTTCGAGTCCGAGGGCAGCAACTGCGAGAACCTCCCGGAGACCCACGAGTTCCTGCGCCGCTGCCGCAAGGTCATCGACGACGAGTTCCCCGGCCGGGTCCTGCTCGCCGAGGCCAACCAGTGGCCGGCGGACGTCGTGGAGTACTTCGGCGACGGCGACGAGTGCCACATGGCGTTCCACTTCCCGCTCATGCCCCGCATCTTCATGGCCGTGCGCCGCGAGTCGCGCTTCCCGATCTCGGAGATCCTGGCCAACACCCCGCAGATCCCGGCGAACTGCCAGTGGGGCATCTTCCTGCGCAACCACGACGAGCTGACCCTGGAGATGGTCACCGACGAGGAGCGCGACTACATGTACGCGGAGTACGCCAAGGACCCGCGCATGCGCGCCAACGTCGGCATCCGCCGCCGACTCGCCCCGCTGCTGGAGAACGACCGCAACCAGATCGAGCTGTTCACCGCCCTGCTGCTGTCGCTGCCGGGGTCCCCGGTGCTGTACTACGGCGACGAGATCGGCATGGGCGACAACATCTGGCTCGGCGACCGCGACGGCGTGCGCACGCCGATGCAGTGGACCCCCGACCGCAACGCCGGCTTCTCGCAGGCCAACCCCGGCCGGCTGTACCTGCCGGCGATCCAGGACCACGTGTACGGCTACCAGTCCGTCAACGTCGAGGCGCAGCGCGAGTCGTCGACCTCGGTGCTGAACTGGACCCGCACGATGCTGCAGGTGCGCCGCCGGCACGAGGCCTTCGCCGCCGGTGAGTTCCGCGAGCTCGGCGGCTCCAACCCGTCGATCCTCGCCTTCGTGCGCATCCACGGCGAGGACGTCGTGCTGTGCGTCAACAACCTGTCCCGGTTCCCGCAGCCGATCGAGCTCAACCTCCAGCCGTGGGCCGGCTTCATCCCGGTCGAGCTCACCGGCCACGTGCAGTTTCCCAGTATCGGCCAGCTGCCGTACCTGCTCACGCTGCCGGGGCACGGCTTCTACTGGTTCCAGCTCACGGCCCCGGTCGAGCAGGGCTAGAGGGAGTGCCATGACGTCTCTGCCGTTCACCGTCTGGCTGCCGCACCAGCGCTGGTACGCCGGCCGCCACCGCGAACTGACCCACGTCGATCCCGTCCTGGTCACCCACCTGCCCGACGGCCTCGACCACGTGCTCCTCGACGCCCACTTCGCCGAGGGCCCGACGGAGCACTACCAGCTGTTCGTCGGCTGGAACCTCGACGTCGCGGCCGAGCTGTCCGCGGCCGCGCTCATCGGCGCCGACGGCGACCGCACCGCCTCCGACGCTCTCTACGACGAGCGCTCGGCGCAGCGCATCCTGGCGCTGATCGACACCGGCGCCGTCATCGACGGCATCCGGTTCGTGCCCGAGCCGGGCGTCGCACTGCCGGTCGACACGCCGGCCCGCATCGGCGGCGCCGAGCAGAGCAACACCAGCGTGATCTTCGACGCCGCCGCGATCCTCAAGGTGTTCCGCAAGATCAGCCCCGGCATCAACCCGGATCTGGAGCTCAACCGGGTCCTCGCCCGCGCCGGCTGCCCCAACGTCGCCCGGCTGCTCGGCGCCATCGAGAGCGACACCCCCGACGGCGAGCACCTGGCCCTGGCGATGGTGACGGAGTACGCGCAGAACTCGGCCGAGGGCTGGGCGATGGCGACCACCAGCGCCCGCGACCTGTTCGCCGAGCACGATCTCAACGCCGACGAGGTGGGCGGCGACTTCGCCAGCGAGTCGGCCCGCCTCGGCGAGGCGGTCGCGCACGTGCACCGCACCCTGGCGGAGCAGCTCGGCACGCAGCTCGACCCGGCCCCGACCGCGAACATGCTCGAGCGTCTCGACGCCGCGGTGGGGATCGTGCCCGAGCTGGCCGGCCTGGCCGCCGACATCTCGGCCACCTTCCGCACGGTCGGCGAGCAGCCCATCACGACCCAGCGCATCCACGGGGACCTGCACCTCGGCCAGGTGCTGCGGACCCCGGAGTCGTGGCTGCTCATCGACTTCGAGGGCGAGCCGGGCACGCCGGTCGACGAGCGCCGCAAGCCGGACTCGGCCCTGCGCGACGTCGCCGCGATGCTGCGCTCCTACGAGTACGCCGCCTACCAGCTGCTGCTCACCGAGGACGACGAGGACCTGCAGCGGCGGGCCCGGCAGTGGGTGGACCGTAACCGGGACGCATTCTGCGACGGTTATGCTGCCGCGGCGGGGTACGACCCGCGCGACGACGGTGCGCTGCTGCGGGCCTACGAGCTGGACAAGGCGGTCTACGAGGCCACCTATGAGGCACGGTACCGGCCGGGCTGGCTGCGGATCCCCCTGCAGTCGATCGAGCGCATGGTGAACCGTTCGGACCTGACGACAAGGTGAGCACCCCAATGAATCTCGACGACCTCATCGCCGGCCGCGCGCACGACCCGCACGGCCTCCTCGGCGCCCACTCCGACACCGACACCACCGTGATCCGGGCGCTGCGCCGCGGCGCGCACGAGGTGGCGGTGGTCGTCGACGCGGAGCGGTACCCGATGCGCCAGGTGCACGGCGAGGGCGTGTTCGAGGTCGAGGTGCCCGGCGCCGTGCACGACTACCGCATCGACGCCGACGGCGTCCTCACCGACGACCCGTACCGGCACCTGCCGACCGTCGGCGAGCTCGACCTGCACCTCATCCAGGAGGGCCGGCACGAGCGGCTGTGGACCGTCCTCGGCGCGCAGGTCCGCGACGGCGGCGTCGCGTTCGCCGTGTGGGCGCCCAACGCCCGCGGCGTGCGCGTCGTCGGCGACTTCACCGGCTGGGGCATCCACGACGGCTGGCCGATGCGCTCGCTCGGCGGCAGCGGCGTGTGGGAACTGTACGTGCCCGGCGCCAAGGCGGGCGACAAGTACAAGTTCCGGCTGCTGACCCCCGACAACGAGTGGGTGGAGAAGGCCGACCCGCTCGCGCAGCACACGGAGGCGCCGCCGGCGACCGCGAGCGTGGTGTACCGCTCGGCGTACAACTGGAAGGACGCCGACTGGTGCGCCGCCCGGGCCGAGCGGCACGTCCACGAGGGGCCGGTCAGCATCTACGAGGTGCACCTCGGCTCGTGGCGGCCCGGGCTGTCCTATGTGGAGCTCGCCGACCAGCTGACCGAGTACGTCAAGGACCTCGGCTTCACTCACGTCGAGTTCCTGCCGGTCATGGAGCACCCGTTCGGCGGCTCCTGGGGCTACCAGGTCACCGGCTACTACGCGCCGACGGCCCGCTTCGGCTCCCCGGACGAGTTCCGCTACCTCGTCGACCGGCTCCACCAGGCCGACATCGGTGTGATCCTGGACTGGGTGCCGGCGCACTTCCCGAAGGACGCGTGGGCCCTCGCGCGCTTTGACGGCACGCCGCTGTACGAGCACGGCGACTGGCGCCGCGGCGAGCACCCCGACTGGGGGACGCTCATCTTCGACTTCGGCCGCAAGGAGGTCCGCAACTTCCTGGTGGCCAACGCCCTGTACTGGTGCGACGAGTTCCACGCCGACGCGCTGCGGGTCGACGCGGTCGCCTCGATGCTGTACCTCGACTACTCCCGCGAGCAGGGGCAGTGGGCCCCCAACCAGTACGGCGGCCGGGAGAACCTCGACGCGATCTCCTTCCTGCAGGAGGCCAACGCCACCGTCTACAAGCACCACCCCGGCATCATGATGATCGCCGAGGAGTCGACGGCCTGGCTGGGCGTGACCCGCCCCACCGACTCCGGCGGCCTGGGCTTCGGCTTCAAGTGGAACATGGGCTGGATGCACGACACGCTCACCTACGTGAGCAAGGACCCCATCTACCGGCAGTACCACCACAACCAGATGACGTTCGCCACGGTGTACGCCTGGAGCGAGAACTACGTCCTGCCGATCAGCCACGACGAGGTCGTGCACGGCAAGGGTTCCCTGGTCGGCAAGATGCCCGGCGACCTGTGGAAGAAGGTCGCCAACGCCCGCGCGCTGCTGGCCTACATGTGGTCGTTCCCCGGCAAGCAGCTGCTGTTCATGGGCTGCGAGCTCGGCGACGAGCAGGAGTGGAGCGAGGAGCGGGGCCTCAACTGGGACCTGCTGCACGACCCGCTGCGCTCCGGGCTGCAGCGCCTGGTGCACGACCTCAACGACGTGTACCGGCGCACCCCGGCGCTGTGGAGCCAGGACACGACCCCGGACGGCTTCCGCTGGATCAACAACGAGGACTCCGGCGGCAACGCGTTCACGTACCTGCGCTGGGGCGGCGACGGGTCGGTCGTCGCGGTGGCGGTCAACTTCGCCGCGCACCCGCACGAGGGGTACCGCATCGGCCTGCCCTTCACCGGCCGCTGGACGGAGATCCTCAACACCGACGCCGACGTCTACGGCGGCTCCGGCGTGGGCAACTTCGGCGCCATCGAGGCGGAGGGCATCCCGCACAACGGCCTGCCCGCATCCGCCGAGATCCGCATCCCGCCCCTGGGCGCGGTCTGGTTCAGGCTGGGGTGAGCGTACCCTCGCTGCCATGAGCGGTCCGGAGCGAAGCGGAGGGGCCGCTCAACGAAGAGATACAGGGTTTAGGCTCATGGCAAGCCGGAGCGAAGCGGAGGTTTGACGTGAGCGTGCAGTTCCGCGACACCATCACGATCGCGGCGCCGGCGGCCGTTGCCGGGGACATCATGAAGGCGGTTCAGGACTGGCCGTCCTGGACCGCCTCCATGTCCAGTGTGGACCGCACGGCCACCGGCCCCCTGACCGTCGGCGAGACCATCAAGGTGAAGCAGCCGAAGCTGACCCCGTCGACGTGGAACGTGACCCGCGTCGACGCGCACGGCTTCGAGTGGGCGTCGTCGTCCTCCCCCGGCGTCCGCAACGTCGGCGGCCACTGGGCCATCGACAACGGCGACGGCACCTGCACCGCCGAGCTGACGCTGTCGTTCGCCGGCCCGCTGGCCCGCGTCGTGACGCTGCTCTACTCCGGCCTGATCCGGCGGTACATCAGGATGGAGGCCGAGGGCCTGCGCAAGGCCGCCGAGGAGCGCGCCGCGGCCGGCTAGGAGACCGCTGAACAATCCGGTTTCTGGACCGGGGTCTGGTCAGAGGTGACGGGGAAGGTGTCTCAATAGGCCGTCTGGCGGCGTGTGAGTCACAGCGTGTGGCTGGACAGCGAGCTTGCCTTCCCCGTCAGGTTCAGCGTAGGGGCTGTTGGGCGGGGCGGGGAGTGTCTGGTCTCGGGGGGTTCAGGTCAGGGTCCAGCCGGTGGTCTGTCGGGTGAGGCCGAGGTTGAGCAGGCGGCGGAGGTTGAGGGCGGCGATGCGGGTGCGCAGCCACCAGGTGTTGGCGGTGGTGCCGTGGTAGCGCAGTTTGCGGCAGCGGCCTTTCGGGCCGATGAGCCAGGCGATGGAGCGTTCGACCATGGGCCGGTGGCGGCGGTAGGTGGTGCGCAGGTGGGGGTTGGTGGCCCAGTCGCGGCGGGCGGCGCGCAGCAGCGCGTCGTGTGGGTGCAGGGTGATCGACCGGCCGTCTTTGGCGGTGGTGCACTGCGCGCGTAGCGGGCAGCCGCGGCAGCCGGCACCGAATGTGGCGGTGCGGTTGACGCTCAGCCGCCGGGTGAGCCCGCCCGGGCAGGTGACGGTGCCGTTGGTCTCGTCGATGGTGAAGTCGTCGAGGGTGAAGCCGCCGGGCACGGCCGGGCGCAGCGGGCCGGGTTTGATGATCGCGGTGTGCCCGGCCTCGCCGAGGGCGGCGCGGGCTTCGCCGGTGCCGTAGGCGGTGTCACCGAGCACCTCGAACGCTCGGGGGTTGTCGGTGGTGGCTGCGTCGATGTCCTGCTGGAGCAGGGCCAGCCCGACGACGGCCTCGTGGTTGGTCTCACCGGCGGCTTCGGTGAGGGTGGCGCCGGTGAACAGGCCGGTGTCCGGCTCGATGATGACGTGGCCTTTGAACCCGTCCTGGCGGTGGTGGACGGTTTTGTGCACGTGCCGGGCCTGCGGGTCGACGGTGGAGATCACCCGCTCCGGCGCGACCCGGCGGGCGATACGCCACCGCCCGTCGGTGCCGTCGGAGCCCTCGGCCGGTTCGACGTCCTGCCCGGCGACCAGGGCAAGCAGGGCCAGGGCCTGCCCGGCCGGCTCGGTCAGCTTCGCGCCGGCGAACGCGTCCACGACCGTGGTCGCGTCGCCCACCAGCGCTGAGACCAGGGCGTCGCGGGCGGTCTTGTCGTCCCAGGCGATACGGGGCATACCCGGATCGTCCCAGTCATGAGCGTGACACTGCGCGGCGATGACCCCGGCGGCGCCGGGCACCTCCCGCCGCACCCGGCGCATCGCCGCGATCAACTGCGTAATCGTGTCCTGGGTGGCCACCGCATCGTCGAACACCACCGAATCCAGGGCCCGGCGGGTCTTGCCCGTGAGGACCCCGGTCGCCGCGACCACCGCCCGGACCGCCTCGAAAATCCGGTCCGGGCGGTCCGAGGCCCGCAGCCGCTGCCGCCACACCGTCAACGTCGTCGGATGAAACCCTGCATGGTCGATCGGCAGCCCGCACGCCACCTTCCACCGCAGATCACAGCGCACTGCCTGGACCGCCTCCGGGTCGGACAGATCCTGCAACATCTGCAACACCAGCACCGAGGCGATCACCGCACCCGGCAGCGACGGCCGGCCCCGCCCGGACGGGAACAAGTCCGCGAACATCCCGTCCGGGAACAGCACCTCACGCTGCTCGGCCAGCAACGCGTACACACTGCCCGCCGGGACCAGATGTCCCACCAGCGCCGCGGTGTCCAGCAACTCCCGCCCGGGACCAGAACGACCCTGCACCCACCAATTATCGACCAAACCCGATCAAATTGGGGTAACAGCATGCCGGATTATTCAGCGGTCTCCTAGTGTTCTGAGTCGTTGATGAGTTGATTAAGTCTGGTGCAGTAGTTTGCGAGGTTGTCGAGGATCTCGTCGGCGGTCTTGACCCAGACGAAGGGTTTCGGATCGGCGTTCCACGCCGCAATCCAGGCGGTGACGTCGGTCTCGAGGTCTTTGACGCTGCGGTGGCTGCTGCGGCGCAGCTTGCGGCGGGTGAGTTCGGCGAACCATCGCTCGACGAGGTTGAGCCAGCTGCCGGAGGTGGGGGTGAAGTGCAGGTGGAAGCGGGGATGCGCGGCCAGCCAGGTCTTGATCGCCGGGGTCTTGTGGGTGGCGTAGTTGTCGCAGATGAGGTGTAGGTCCAGTTCGGGCGGGGTGTTCGCGTCGATGGTCTTGAGGAACCGCAGGAACTCCTGATGCCGGTGCCGGCGTTGGTGCTGGCCGATCACTCGACCGGTGGCTACGTCCAACGCGGCGAACAGACTCGTGGTGCCGTACCGGATGTAGTCGTGGGTCTGCCGGCCGGGCACGCCCGGCATCATCGGCAGCACCGGCGCGCTGCGGTCCAGGGCCTGCATCTGGGATTTCTCGTCCACAGCGAGGACCATGGCCTTGTCCGGCGGGTCGAGATACAGCCCCACGACATCGCGGACCTTCTCAATGAACTGCGGGTCCCTGGACAGCTTCCAGGTGTCCACCAGATGCGGCTTGAGCCCGAACGCCCGCCAGATCCGCGAGATCGCCGTCTGGTTCAACCCGACCGCAGCGGCCATCGAGCGGGTGGACCAGTGGGTGTCGTTGTTCGTCGGCGCCTCTTCGAGGGTCTTGGTGATCACGGCCTCGATCTGCTCGTCGGTGATCTTCCGGGCCGCGCCCGGACGGGGCTCATCCGACAAGCCCTCCAGCCGGTCCCGCACGAATCTGGCCCGCCATTTGTTTACCGTCTGCGGCCAGATCCCCAATGACGCGGCCACGTCCTTGTTGTTCGTACCTTCCGCGCACGCCAGCACGATTCGGGCCCGCAACGCGAGAGCCTGTGCCGTCTTCGCCCGACGAGACCACGAAAGCAGCGTCTGACGCTCCACATCGGACAGTACGAGCTCCGCCTTCGGGCGGCCGGGACTCGGCATAGACAACACGCTACATGGTTCAGCATTGAAACAACGACTCAGGACACTAGGCCCGCAGGCGCTGCGTCATCTCGCGGGCCCGCTGCTCGCCCGGGAACTGCTCGCCGAAGAAGCGGTGCAGCGCCGCCGCGGCGAAGCCGATGCCGAGCGGGGCCAGGATCACGAGCAGGCTGCCGTGGTACGAGCCGCGGCCGGCGTCGTTGGTCTCCTTCATCGGCACATGGTGCAGCCACAGCCGCCCGAGGAAATACCCGTACGCCACCAGCGGCAGCGCGATGAGGGCGAACACGACGCGGCCGCCCGTGCCCTCCGACCCGAACACGGAGACCGCGGCGAAGGCGGTCAGCGCCGCGGCGGCCACGGCGCCCAGCACCGCGCCGGCCGACGTCAGGGCGCGCCGGCGCCGGTAGTCCCGGCCGCGCTCCAGCCAGGTGGTGCCGATCCACGGCAGCACGACGGCCGGGCCGTCCGGCAGTTCGCGCACGACGAAGACACGCTCGACGGCCACGGGGGTCACGCTCCGGTTCAGGGTCGGTGCCGGGGAAGATCGGGCAGCAGGTTGTGGTTGTACACCAGAACCGCCCACCGGTCGAGATCAATACGCTCCAGCGGCATCCCGAACGTCTCGATCGCGCCGCTGACCGTGCCGTAGTGCGGCAGCGTGCGGTCGATGACGATGAACCGGGCGTCGTGGCGCCCCGCGTCGAACCAGTCCTCCCGCGACTCCCAGTCGAACGCGCGTGGCATCTCGTCGACGACCGGGGCGATGCGCACCCGCCCGCCGGAGGCGACCGTCACCGTGTGCGACGCCCAGTAGGCGCCGATGCCGTAGTGCAGGTCGTGGGCCTGCAGCCACTCGGCGAGCTCGGCGGCCTCGGCCGGCTTGGCGGGCACCACCGCCGCCTGCACCCCGAACGCGGCCACCAGCACCGCGGCGAGGGCACCCGCGGTGACCCGCAGCGCGAGGCGGGGCCGGCGGGCCCGCGCCGACCAGGCGGCCGCCAGCCGGTCGCCGAACACCCGGCTGGCCAGGACCGCGCCGAACGCGGCCACGTTGACGACCTGGCGGGCGCTGGCCATGTCGGCGGCCTGCGTCGAGGCGGCGAACGCGGCCAGGTTCACGGCCAGGCCGACGGCCAGCCACTGCGCGACCCGGTCGGCGTGGCCGCGCCGGCCCAGCAGGCGGGCCAGGGTCACCGCCGCGGCGGCGAACGCGGCGGCCATGAGCAGCGCCTTGACCGCGCCGGCGGCGTAGTTGAGGCCGGTCAGCCACGGGCCCTCGTCGACCAGGAACGGGAAGTACGCGCCGTAGTCGACGGCGACGAGCCGCCACAGCATCGACAGGTGGTCCGGGACGTCGGACCACGCGCTGAACTCCGCGACCGGCTGGTGCACCCGGAACCCGCCGGCCAGGCCGATGAGGCGCAGGGCCGCGTGGGCCAGGGCGACCGAGGCGGCCGCGGCGACGAGCAGGTGCGCGTCGGTGGCCTTCTCGCCGCCGGTGCGCCACGCCCGCGCCAGGCGCAGCAGGCTCACCGCGGCCAGGGGGACGGCGCCGATGTACATCGCCAGCGGGTCGCCCATCTGCGCAACCGTGAGCACGGCGGTGACGGCCGCGGGCCACCAGCGCCGCAGCGCCGCCCGGCGGTCGATCAGCAGCGCCGTGACCAGCAGGGGGACGCCGGTGCCGGTGTGGTCGGGGACGTACAGGACGATCGCCCAGCCGGCGTGGGGCTGCGGCACCAGCAGTACCGAAACCACGAACGCGATCCGGGCCCACGCCGCGCGGCCCGTCGCCTCCCCGCGGGCGACCAGCGCGGCGAAGACGATCAGTAGCAGGTAGGTCGTGGCCGCCGCGACGTGCACGACGTCCTCGTTGAGCCCGTAGGCCAGCTCGATCAGCGCGTACTGCACCAGCTCCGTCGGGTAGAACGAGACGTCGCTGAGCGTCCAGCCGGCCAGGCCCACGTTGCCGTGCAGCAGGTCCCAGGCCTGCAGGGCGTTGGCCGCGCCGTCGGCGTTGGTGCCGTTGTTGCGGGCCATGCGCAGGTACCCGATGAGCATGACCGCGAGCGCCGACACGAGCAGCCCGGCGGTGAGGAACCGGCCGCGGGTGCGCCGATCGGTGGTACCTGGGGCGGCGGTGCCGGTGCGCTGCCGCGGGATCGTCGTCGTCTGGGCCGCGGTGACCGCGGCGGGCGTCGGACTCACCCGCGCCATTCTGGGCCACGCGCGCTGTCGGCCATCCGCCACGTCCGATCACTGACAGTAGGGCCCGGGGTGGCAACCTCCGGCCCGGTTCGCGGCGTCACACCAACACCGCTGCCCGCCCACCGACTACAATCAGTGACGCCATGAGTACCAATCGCGCCCGCTGGGCGGCGGTGGCCGCGGCCGTCGTCGCACCCGCCGCCCTCGCCGCGCTGCTGGCCGGCTCGGCCAGCGGCCGGCCCTCGGCCGACCCGTCGCCGTCGATGACGCCCCCGTCGCCCTACCCGTCGCCCGTCGTGTCCGGGCCCGGGGCCCTGGTCGTCGACTGCGCCGCAATCCTGCGCTACAACGTCGGCGGGCCGTTCGGCGACACCCCGGGCGACCTGGTGCCGTTCGGCGCGAAGACCGTGACGCGCTGCGACACCGCCCTCGACGCGCCCTCGGCCGGGTCGGCGGCCCGCCCCCGGCCGACGCTCGCGCCGCCGGAGGCGCTCACCACCAACGTCGACAGCTTCGTGCAGCTGCTCAACACGCTGCCGTCCGTCGCGCCCGACCAGGCGTGCCTGCACATCGCGTTTCCGACGCAGCTGAGCTTCGTGTTCATCTTCGACCCCGCCGCCGAGCGCTGGCCGCTGGTCGTGGTGGTCGACCGCAACTGCGCGGCCCTCGTCGCCAACGACGGCGCCGACACGCGGGCCCGCTCGTACGCCACCCTGGACCCGATGCCGATCTTCGAGAAGCTCTTCGCCGCGCAGCCCCCGGCCTAGACCGCTTCGCTCAGACCTTCACCCAGCCGTCGAAGCCGCTCGGTGACAGGCAGTGCACGCGGCCGTCGACGTGCAGGGCGGGATCCGTCTCGTACCGCTTCGTCAGGGTCCGCTCGGCGTCCACGTCGCCGCGGTCGGCCGACAGCAGCAGCTCGGCCAGCTCGTCGGCGGTGCGGTCGGTGATCGCGCCCCACTGGTCCCACAGCAGCACCTCGTCGCCGTTGCGGTGGGCGAGCTCGAGCAGCACGTAGTCGAGCAGGAACTGGTGGCCGCGGAACGGCAGGTAGGGGTCGACACCGTAGTTCTCGGCGTCGATCAGCCCCCGCCGGTGCGCCGTCCACGCCTGCGCGGCCGTGATGAACTGCGGCACGTCCGCCGTGTCGAACGGGAACGCGGCCGGGTCCAGTTGCGCGTCGGCGAGCACCCAGCGGCGGCCGTTCCAGTACTCGGCGACGGCGTGGTCGTAGTTGAAGTCGTCGGCGAAGTAGGGCGCGAACCCGACCCGGCTGCGCGCCGGCACCCCCCGCCGGCGCAGCGCCGCGACGGTCAGCAGCGTGAAGTCGCGGCAGCAGCCGACGATCCGCTCCCGCTCCGGCCGGGCCTCGGTCAGCGGCACCGGGAAGCGCCCCTGGTCCAGCTCCAGCATCTTGCTCAGCCACCGCGTGTCGACCTCGGCGAGCCGCTCACCGGTGAACGTGATCCCCGCGGCGCGGTAGTGCACGACCAGGTTGCGCACGGCGGCCAATAACCCCGGCACGTCCTCGGGCAGGTCGTCGAGCAGATGACCGAGCCGACCCGGGTCGCTGAACCGGGTCTGCTCGCGGTACCGCTGCATCATGGATCGAACCTAGCAACATTTGAGCATCGCCCGCCCCAGCGCCGCGTGCGCCCGCACGGCCGGGTGCGTCGGCCCGTAGTCGCCGGCCCGGTCGAGGCCGTCGGCGAACAGGCTGTACACGATCGCGGGCCGCCCGTGCTCGCCGAAGACGATGCCCGCCTCGTGCCGGGCCGCGCGGCCCCCTTCGTGGTCGGCGCCGTGCTTCGTGGCCACGCGCTCACGCTGCGCCGAGGTCATGTCCCGGCGTACACCATCCTGGTATCCCCCGGCGCCCCGCAGGACGCGCAGCATGAACGCGCCGGTGCCACCCTCCAGCAGGGTGCCCCCGGCCAGCCGGGTGAGCAGGTCGTGCGTCTCGACGGCCGTGGTGTCCCCGAGCAGGAACCGGTCCGGCCGCTCGACGGGCACCACGCGGGTGCGACGGAACCCCTTCGCGGCGAGGATCTCGTTGATCTCGGCCGCCGGGGCGAGCCGCCCGCACAGCCGCACGGCGGTGTTGTCCGAGACGAGCAGCAGCGCTGTGATGACGCCGGCCAGGGTGAGCTCGTCGCCCCAGACGGGCTGGAGGTGGTACAGCCCGCTGCCCGGCAGCACGTCCTCGCAGCGCAGCCGGACCCTGGTGTCGAGCCCCGCCTCGCCCCGGTCGACCTTGTCGAGCAGGGCGACCGCGACGGCGAGCTTCTGGACGCTGTACCCCTTCACCACCCGCTCGTCGTCATCGCTCACGACCACGCGGTCGCCGACGCTGATCCGGGCGTGCCAGTCCCCTCCGGCGCGGCGTGTCTGCGCGGCGTACGCGCGCCGCAACGATGCTCCGGGCGCCGGGCTCACCAGGGCAGTCTAGGGTGCTGGCATGGACGTCGCGGCGGCCCTCGGGAATCATCTGTCGGCCCTGTCGTTCACCGACCGGTCCACGGACGACGTCACCGCACTCCTGATCGACGCCGCCGTCGACTGGGCGCACACCCTGGGCTGGCGGGCCTATCGGCGGGCGGCGAGCGTGGTACCGCTGCCGCCGCCGTACGAGCAGCAGTTCTCGGTCGTGGACGTCGGCATCGCGCGGCCCGGCGCCGCCCCGATCGTCGTCGAGGTGGACCACGCCGACCGCCGCCGGACGCTGGACAAGCTGGCCGCGGAGGCCGCGGCGGGCCGGGTGGCGCTGTGGGTACGCTGGGGCGCGGGCCGCTTCGCCGCGCCGCCGCCTCCGGTGCTGCTCGTGCCGTTCACGGTCATCTCGCGCCGGGGGCCGGCGGGCGGTCGGGTGCATTCGCACTCGGGCGGCGCGCCGCGGCCGGCGCCGGAGCATTCGGCCCCTCTCGGCGACTTCGCCCCGATGCCGCTGGATTCGGAACCCTGATCGCCCGTGCGCCCGTCCGCGCCGACCTGCCGCACGTTCGCTTCCCCGGCCCCCTCATTCAGCGCGGACCCCAACTAAGCGATCTTTCCCGATTTTTCGGATATATCGCAATCTGGGTGATCCGCCCGATTTCGCGGGTCGAGGTGGACCAGCGCTCGACGCCGTCGGGGCCGATGAGTCGCAGCCGCCCGTAGAGCAGGGTTCGCATCCCGGGCGCGGCGGCGAGCAAGGCGAACTTGTCGATCTCCAGACGCCAGACCGGCGGTTGGTCGACCCCCCGGACGCAGCGAAACCCTGATTCGGCCCCGCGTCGCGGACGCGCCGGCGACCTCGATCCACGCGCCCCCCGCCCGCCGCGGTCGCATCGGCATTCACCGAACCGCCTTCGGCCGCAGAGGCCGCGCCGCTCGCGGAGCCCGCACCACCACTCCCGGCCGCCACGGCGCCCTCACAAACCGCACCGTCCACAAACGACGGACCGGCCGTCGGTGGCAGGCTGGCGGGGGCGCCGGCCCGGAACCGGGCCCCGCGACGCCGACGACGAGTTGTGGGACCGAGAGAGCAGGGTGGACAAGCGGGCCGGGGAGCGCCGCGAACGACGATTCCTGCGAGCCGTCCGGTGACCGCACGCGCACCCGGGCGTCCGCGTGGGCCGTTGCGAAGCGGCCGTTCCCGGAGTCGGCCTCACCGATCGCGTTGTCCGGCATGCGATCGCGCCAGTGCCGGCAAACGCACCCCGTCGGCGGCCCGATTCCGATGTCTCCACCGTAGCCGACGCCGCCAAATTGCCGATCTAGCGATACACCCAGCGTCAGCGACAGACTACGTTGTGGCGGCGGCGTGGACCACGCGGCCCTTGCCGCTGGTCTTCGCGGCGTACATCGCCTGGTCGGCGTCGTGCATCAGAGCGTCGATCGGGGTCTCGCCGTCCCACAGGGAGACGCCGATGCTGGCCCTTGGGGTGATGACCCGGCCGTGGTACTCCGACGGCTGCTGCAGGTCCGTCAGCAGGCGGTCCGCGACCACGTACACGTCCGAGACGTGGTCCACGCCGTCCAGCAGCACGGCGAACTCGTCGCCGCCCAGGCGGGCCACCGTGTCGGCCGAGCGTACGCCGGACTGCAGGCGCTGGGCGACGACCGTCAGCAGGTGGTCGCCGGCGGCGTGGCCGAGGGCGTCGTTGACCTGCTTGAAGCCATCCAGGTCGATGAGCAGCATCGCGACCGGCAGGCCGCCCGTGGCGTTCGCGCGGGCCGCGGCGATGCGCTCGCGCAGCAGGGCGCGGTTGGGCAGGCCGGTCAGGCCGTCGTGGCAGGCGCGGTGGTGGACCTCCTCGAACGCGTTGCGCAGCACGCCCAAGGTTTCGTTGAGAGAGCGGCCCATCTGGCCGACCTCGTCGGCGCGGTCCAGCTCCACGCGGCGGCTCAGGTCGCCGCGGGCCACGCGGGCCAGGACGTCCACCACCTGGCGCAGCGGGCGGGAGATGGCGCGGCCCGTCAGCACCGCCAGCAGCACCGCCGTCAGGGCGCCGGCGACCAGCAGGGCCGTCGTCAGCTGGGCGTTGCGCATCGCGGCCGCCTTGGCCTTGCGGGCGCCGTCGGCCACGGCCTCGACCAGCTGGGCCAGGAACGAGCTGGCGCGGTCCTTCACCGCCCGGGCGATCGCCTCCGAGCGGACCAGCACCACCGAGGCGGCCTTCTTCTGGTCGCCGCCGCGGGCGGCATCGAGCGCCGCGTCGCGGGTCGTGCGCCACATGTCGACCGTGGCCGTGAAGCCGCGCAGGCCCGTCTTCTCGCTCGTGGGCAGGTCGATGCCGCGCAGCGTGGCGATGCGGGCGTCGATGTCGGCGTCGGACTCGTCGATGATCTCGGCGTAGGTGTCCCGGTAGAACCCGGGATCCGACAGGATGTACGCCAGGACCGCCTCCAGCTGGGCACTCACGCTGGAGCGGACGTGGGTCATCTCGTCCAGGGCGCGGACGTTGACGTTGTACTCGCGGTCCTGCTCGTCGATGAGGCGGCTGAGGTTCACCAGGCCGACGACGCCGGACGCGGTGAAGATGGCCGTGACGACCAGGGACACGCTGACGATCTTCGTGGCGATCCGCAGATCAGCCAGTCGTCGGCGCGCCCGTCTCCACACAGTTCAGACATCGGCACGAGGGGAATCGGATCAAGCGGGCCAGGTGGTCTCGATGCGGTGCAGGACGGTAGCGGTGTCGGCGCCCTTGATCCAGTCCGTCATGCCGGTCCAGAACGTGCCGGCGCCGACGGTGCCGGGCATCATGTCGGAGCCGTCGAAGCGGAACGTGATCTTGTCGTCGGCGAGGATGGTGGCCGAGAGCTTCTCGATCGGGGTGTTCAGCAGCGACTTGTCGAGCTCGCGGTTGGCGCTGACGACGCCGCCGTTGCGGGCGCGGTTGTCGGCGAACTCCGGGGTGGCCAGGAACGCGGCGACGGCCTGGACCTCGGGGCGGTCGGCGAACGCGGCGGCGAACACGCCGGCGCCGAGCACCGGCCGGCCCGCCGACGGGTCGATCGGGGGCAGGTAGAACGCGTAGATGTCGCCGTCCTCGGCGACGGTGGCGTTGGCCGGCCACCAGTTGGTGTAGAACGACGCCTGGCGGTGCAGCACGCACGTGTGCTGCAGGATCGGCAGGCCGCCCTCCTGGAACGCCGTCGTGGCGATGCTGTCGACCCCGCCATAGCCGCCGTTGACGTACTTCGGGTTGCGCAGGATGTCGCCGACCTTGTCCAGCGCGGCGACCACCCGCGGGTCGTCGAACGGGATCCTGTGTTCGACCCACTGGTCGTACACGTCGGGGCCCGAGGTGCGCAGCAGCACGTCCTCGAGCCAGTCGGTGACCGGCCAGCCGGTGGCGCCGCCGGACTCGATGCCGGCGCACCACGGCTTGACCCCGGTGGCGGCGATGCGGTCGCTCAGCGCCAGCAGGTCGGCCCAGGTCTGCGGGACCGTGTACCCGTGCTCGGCGAAGTACTTCGGGGAGTACCAGACGAAGGACTTGACGTTGGCGTCGATCGGGGCGCCGTAGAGCACCTCGCCGACGCTCCCGTAGCGCTTCCAGTCCGCCGAGAAGTACTTGTCGACGTTCGCGGCGACGGCCTTGCCGGCCGGCTTGAGCTTGCCGGTGGCGACCATCTCGGCGAGCAGGCCGGGCTGCGGGAAGAACGCGAGGTCCGGGCTGCGGCCGGCGGCGACCTCGGCCGGCAGCGTGGCCTCGAAGTCGGCGCTGCCGGTGTAGTCGATGGTGATGCCGGTGCAGGTCTGGAACGCCTCCCAGGAGTGGGTGAGCTTGTCCGCCTCCACGTCGCGGATCGACGACGAGACGGAGACCGTCCGGCCGCGGTGGCCCTGATACTGCGCGTACGGGGCGCAGGCGGGGTCGGCGGCCGGCCCCTGCGCGTCGTTGCCGCCGCACGCGCCCAGCAATAGGGCGGTCGCGGCGGCGGCCGCAAACCGCGGCACCGCTGCATGACCCATGAATGCAGCATAAGCCGCAAATGGGGCGCGCACCCTGACGTCCTAACGGTCGGAAAAGGTTGGCCCGGTTGGACGGACATATCGGTCGATACCCGTTCAGGTGTGGGTGAGATAGGTGGTGAGGAATGTCACCACCGTCCGGACCGGCGTGTCCCTGGCGCTAGCGTCGCCGACGGCACCCCTTGGGGCCGCCGTGCAAGATTGTCCGTTTCGTCCGGTACTTCGGGCCAGCGCCGACACCACGTGGCGCCCCACCCGAGACACGCGAGAGAGCACCGGGCCGATCGTGGAGTCGAACTGAACGCTCGTCAGCCGCTGCACCGCATTGCCGCGGGCACCGCAGCCCTTGCCCTGTACACCGTCTGGCTCGGCCCCTCCGCGGCCGTGGCCGGCCCTCAACCCAAGAAGCCCGCCGCGACGGCCGAGTCGGGCGCGCTGACGCTCTTCGAGCAGGAGGCACTGCTCACCGCGTACGAGCGGGCCGATCGCGCTCATCCCGCGCATCTGACGATCGGGATGCCCGCCACGCCCGTGGCCGCGGTACCGCCGGCGCCCGCTCCGCCGCCGCCCGCGTCGAAGCCGGCCACGAAGCCGGCGAACACGAAGCCGGCCACTACGAAGAAGACGACGAGCTCGGGATCGAAGCCCGGGTCGTCGAACACGACCACCGTGAAGCCCCCGTCCGGGGCGGCCGGCACCGTGGTGAACTTCGCGCTCGCCCAGGTCGGCAAGCGCTACGTCTACGCCACGGCGGGGCCGAACACGTACGACTGCAGCGGCCTGGTGATGGCCGCCTACGCAAAGGTCGGCATCAAGCTGCCGCACCAGAGCGAGCAGATCGCGGCCCGCGGCCGGCAGGTGCCCTCGGGGCAGTGGATGCCGGGCGACGTCATCCACATGCCGGGGCACGTGGCCATCTACATCGGCAACGGCAAGATGGTCGAGGCGGCCAACCCTTCCGCCGGTGTGCGCATCGCCCCCGTCCGGGGCGGCACGGCATACCGGTTCCTATAAATTCCCCGGCACACCGGTTCCCACACAGCCCGGAATACCGGTTCCCATACAAGCCCACGATATATCGGTTCTTGCAACCATAAGCGCCGAACGGCCCGGGCGGGCGAATTCCTCATCTCGGTGCCCGCCCGGGCCGATCAGCGCGGCATGAGCGGATCACGCCGGCCCAGGCTGCTCGTGCCGGTCCTGTGGCTGTCCGACCGGGTGCGCACGAGTACCCGGCTCGCGGTCCTCGTCGTCGTCCTGCTGGTGCCGGGCCTGGGCACCACGTGGGCGTACACCGGCTCCGTCGGCGGCCAGATCGACTTCACCGCGAAGGAGCGCGCCGGCAGCGAGGTCGTGCTGCCCGCGCTCACCGCCATGGCCGACGTCGCCGCCGGCCGGGCGCCCGATCTCGCCCCGCTGCGCGCGCTCGTGAGCGAGCACGCGGACCTCAACCTCAACGGGCGGCTGGCCGCGATCCCAGCCGGCGGCGGCCCGGCCGCCGCGGACGCGATCGCCGCGCTCGTGACCGACGCCGGCAACAACTCCAACCTGATCCTCGACCCGGACCTCGACTCCTACTACGTCATGGACGCGCTCATCGTCGAGCTGCCCCGGGCCCTCGCCGCCGCGGCCGGCGCGGCCGCCCCCGACGCCTCGGGCGCCCTGGCCGGCCGGGTCGCCGCGCAGGCCGTGCGGGCCGGCGCCATCGACGGCGCCGCGACCGCGATCCGCACCGGGATACAGACCGCCGCCGGCCACACCGGCGACGCCGCGCTCGGCGGCGACCTCGCCCCGCTCGGCACGGCCGCCGACGCGCTCGCCGCGCTGTCCAAGACGATGACCGGCACCCTCGCCACGCCGGCGCCGGTCGACGCGACGGCCGCCGCGGCCGCGGTACGCGCGGCGATCGGGCCGGCCACGACCGTGCTGCAGCGGCTGCTCGACGCCCGGCGCGGGCACCTGTCGCGGGACCGGACCGTCAACCTCACCGTCACCGCGGTCACCGCCGTCGCCGCGATCTGGTTCGCCGCCTCGGTCTGGTGGCGCACCCGCCACGACGTCCACCTCGCCGTCGGGGCCGTCACCGCGATCGCCGAGGGCGACCTCGACGCCCGCGAGATGCCGGCCGGCCGCGACGAGCTCGGCGACATCGGCCGGGCCCTGGAGCGCTCCCGGCGGCGCCTGGCCGAGCAGGACGAGCAGCTGCGCCGCTCGCAGCAGATCCGCGAGGAGCAGCTGCACGCGAGCTTCGAGCAGCAGCGGGAGGGCCAGCGGCAACTGCGCGAGCGGGCGCAGGGCGTCGTCGACGAGTCCGTCGGGGCGATCTCGGCCGAGCTGCACGACGTCGTCGCCCAGGTCAACGAGGTACGCCAGGCCGCCCGCACCATCGAGGACCGCGTCGCCGAGGCGGACCAGGCCACCGCCTCCGTCGTGCAGCGGGCCGGCGAGGCCGAGCGGGTCGTCGCCGCGCTCGGCGACAGCCTGCGCCAGGTCGACGGCACCACGCAGCTCATCGCCGGCATCGCCGCCCAGACGCGGCTGCTGGCCCTCAACGCCACCATCGAGGCGGCCCGGGCCGGCGAGGCCGGGCGCGGCTTCACCGTCGTGGCCAACGAGGTCAAGGACCTCGCCGGCAACACCGCCGAGTCGACCGAGCGCATCGCCGCGACCGTCACGGAGCTGGAGCGCACCGCGGCGCAGATGACCGGCACGATCCGGGCGATGGTCACCGGGGTCGGCGGGATCGGGGAGGCGACGGCGGTACTGCGCAACGTCGCCCTGGACCAGCACGCCACCGTCGAGCGGCTCACCGGCCGGGTCAACGAGACGATGGAGCGCATCGAGGCCATGTCGGCCATCGCCGAGCGCCTCGAGCGCCGCGACGCCGAGCGCATCGCCGCGAGCGGCCCGGTCCGCTTCGGCGTCGACGGCGGCAGCGAGCTCGTCGTCGGCCGGCTCATGGACCTCAGCAACGGCGGGCTGCGCTGCGCCGCCGAGGGCGACGTGCCGGTGCGCACCGGCGACACGGTCTCGGTCGAGCTCGACCTGGACGGCGACGCGGTGCGGTTGCACGGGCAGGTCGTGCACTGCGTGCGGCAGGGGGCGCAGACCGAGGTGGGGCTGCAGTTCCTGGCGCCGGGGCCGGATGTGGCCGGGCGCATCCAGCGGTACATCGCCTCGGCCGCCTGAACCGCCGGCCGGACGTAGGTTGGATGCCATGCGCCGAACCGCGATCCTGCTCCTCGCGCTGCTGCTCGGCGGGTGCTCCGGACCGCCGCCGCCGGTGCCCGTCCCCGTGCAGACCGCCGACGACGGGGACTGGCCGACGTACCACCGCGACAACACCCGCACCGGCACCAGCCCGGCCACACCGGCCGCGACCCGGCTGGCCAAGGCGTGGGAGGCCCGCCTGGACGGCGCCGTCTACGGCCAGCCGCTCGTCGTCGGCGGCCGGGTGCTCGCCGCCACCGAGCACGACACGGTCTACGCCCTCGACCCGAAGACCGGCGCCGTGCTGTGGTCGGTGAACGTCGGCCAGCCCGTGCCCGGCGGCGACCTGCCGTGCGGCAACATCGACCCCCTCGGCATCACCGGCACCATGGCGTACGACGCCCAGACCGGCCTGGTGTTCGCGGTCGCCGAGACGACCGGCGGCGCGCACACCCTCGTCGGCGTCGACGCCGCCACCGGCGCGGTGAAGCTGCGCCGGGCGGTCGAGCCGCCGCTCGGCGACCCGATCGCGCACCAGCAGCGGGCCGCCCTCACCGTGTACGCCGGGCGCGTCTACATCGCCTACGGCGGCCTGGCCGGTGACTGCGCCAAGTACGTCGGCTCGGTCGTGTCCGCGCCCACGAGCGGCGAAGGCCCGCTGCAGACCTACGCCGTGCCGACGCCGCGCGAGGGCGGCATCTGGTCCCCGGCCGGCGGCGCCGTCATCGGCCAGCGGCTGTTCTACGCGGTCGGCAACGGCGAGTCCACGACCGGCTTCGACGGCAGCGACACCGTCATCGCGCTCGACCATGACCTGCGCCGCACCGACTACTTCGCCCCGGACACGTGGGCCGACGACAACGCCGGCGACCTCGACCTCGGCTCGATGACGCCGGCGGCCGTCGGCGCGCGCGTCTTCATCGCCGGCAAGCGCGGCACCGGCTACGTGCTCGACCCGGGCCACCTCGGCGGCATCGGCGGCCAGGTGGCGCAGGGCAAGGCGTGTGCCGCGTTCGGCGGCGCGGCCGTCGCCGGGAGCACGCTGTTCCTGCCGTGCAACGACGGCATCCGGGCGGCGACGGTCAACCCCGCGTCGGGCCGGATCAGCCTCGGCTGGCACGGCCCGGACGGCGCCACCGGCTCTCCGATCCTGGCCGGCGGCGCGGTGTGGGTCGTCGACGTCAGCGCGGGCGTGCTCTACCTGCTCGACCCGGCCGACGGGCATCAGCGGGCCCGCCTCGACATCGGCCGGGCGCCGCACTTCGCCTCGCCCACCGTCGCCCGCGGGCACGGCTACGTCGGCACCCTCACGGGGGTCGTCGCGGTCGACTACTGACGCGGCCGGCCTACACCGCCGTGGCCATCGCGGCGTTCTGACGCCCGCGACGGGTCGGCGTGGGCGGCTCCGCCCGCCTGCGCCGGCCCGGCCGGTTCCGGCGGTGAGGCGCCGGCTCGCCGGGCGTGACTGGCGTGGCGGGCCGACAATCGAGGGCATGTATGTCATCAAGGAGCGCTTCTTCGACATCGGCGACGACTTCGACGTCGTCGACGACCACGGGCGCAAGGTGCTGCACGTCGACGGCAAGGTGCTGAGCCTGCGCGACCGGCTCGTCATCGAGGACCCGTCCGGTCACGAGGTGGCGTCGGTGGCGCGCAAGCTCATCGCGCTCCGCCCGACGTACACCATCGAGATCGACGGCGAGGAGGCCGCCGAGGTCCGCAAGAAGCTCTTCACGCCGTTCCGCGACAAGTTCACCATCGACGTGCCGGGCCCCGACGACCTGGAGATGTCCGGGGACCTCTTCGACCACGAGTTCACGGTCGAACGCGGCGGCCGCGAGGTCGCGTCGGTGTCGAAGCGGTGGCTGAGCATCCGCGACAGCTACGCGGTGAACATCGCCGAGGGCGAGAACCACCTGCTCATCCTGTGCGCCGTCCTCGCGCTGGAGCTCGCCCTGCAGCGCGAGAAGGGCGACTCCGACTAGCGCGCCCGCAGGCCGTCGACGATCAGGTCGAGCACGCGCCCGACCTGGTCGCGCTGCGACGGGTCGGCGGCGGCCAGCGAGATGCCGTTGAGCGCGATGAGAATGTCCTCCGCGGCCACGTCGGAGCGCAGCCCCGCGCCCGCGCCGGCCGCCAGCAGCTCCCCGAGGGCGCCGAGCAGCAGCTCCCGGCTGCGCGCGAACGGGCGCCCGCCGGCCGCGATCACCGCGCGCAGCGCCTCGGCCAGCCCGCGCTTCGTCGCCAGGTAGTCGATGAACGCGTCCATCCACGCGCGCAGCGCCTCCACGGGCGGCCGCTGCGCGAGCAGCCGCGGGGCGGACTCGCACAGGCGGGTGAGCTCCGTGCGGTACACCTCCTCGACCAGTGCCTCCCGGGTCGGGAAATGCCGGTAGAGCGTGCCGATGCCGACCCCGGCGTCGCGCGCCACCCGCTCCAGGCTCACCTCGGCGTCCGCCTCGGTGGAGAAGGCCTTCAGCGCCGCCTCGAGCAGGCGCTCGCGGTTGCGCCGGGCGTCGGCCCGCAGCGGGCGCGCCGGCTCGGCATCAGGGTGGGTCACGTCACACTCCAAGGGGGAAGCAAAGCGGAGGTTCCTCCGGTTACGGTTGGTGTCATCTGGAGGCGCCTCCGCTTCAAATGGTACCGCTGGGGGCCAACCGAGGAGTGATCATGTCGTTTGGATTCGAATCGACCGCCGCCGACGTCATCGCCGGCGTCGACCTCGCCGGGAAGCGGGCCGTCGTCACCGGCGGCGCGTCCGGCATCGGGATCGAGACCGCCCGGGCGCTCGCCGCGGCCGGGGCCGAGGTGACGCTCGCCGTGCGCAACCTCGAGGCCGGCGAGCGCACCGCCGCCGACCTGGTCGCCGACACCGGCAACAAGCAGATCCACGTCGGCGCGCTGGAGCTGTCCGACCAGGCCTCGGTGCGCGCGTTCACCGCCGGCTGGGACGGCCCGCTGCACATCCTGGTCAACAACGCCGGGGTCATGGCCTCGCCCCTGGCCCGCACGCCGCAGGGGTGGGAGCTGCAGTTCGCCACCAACCACCTGGGCCACTTCGCCCTCGCCACGGGCCTGCTGCCGGCGCTGCGCGCCGCGGACGGCGCCCGGGTGGTGTCGGTGAGCTCGTCCGGCCACCAGTTCTCGCCCGTCGTGTTCGAGGACATCCACTTCGAGCACCGCGCGTACGACCCGTGGCTCGCCTACGGCCAGTCCAAGACGGCCAACATCCTCTTCGCCGTCGAGGCCGACCGGCGCTGGGCCGACGCCGGGATCCGGGTCAACGCCCTGCACCCGGGCTCGATCAGCACCAACCTGCAGCGCCACGTCGACGCGGCCGAACTCGAGGCCCTGGCCCGGCGCCGGCTGGCCGGCCAGCCGCGGCGCATGAAGACCCCGCAGCAGGGCGCCGCCACCTCGGTGCTGCTGGCCGCGTCGCCGCTCGCCGACGGCGTCGGCGGGCGGTACTACGAGGACTGCCAGGAGGCCGAGCCGCACACCGAAGGCAACCGCGGCGTCGCCGCCTACGCCCTCGACCCCGAGGCGGCCGCCCGCCTCTGGGACGTCACCGTCACCACGCTCGCCTAGTTCGAAGGGCTTGACCATGTCATTCGGGTTCTCATCGACCGCCGCCGAGGTACTCGCCGGCGTCGACCTCACCGGCCGGCGCGCGGTCGTCACCGGCGCCGCCTCCGGCATCGGCATCGAGACCGCCCGCGCCCTGGCCGCCGCCGGGGCCGAGGTCACCATCGCGGTGCGCAACGTCGAGGCCGGCGAGCGCACCGCCGCCGACCTGATCGCCGACACCGGCAACAAGCAGATCCACGTCGGCCGGCTCGACCTGTCCGACCAGGCCTCCGTGCGCGGCTTCGCCGCCGGGTGGGAAGGGCCGCTGCACATCCTCGTCAACAACGCCGGCGTCATGGCCTCGCCCCTGGCCCGCACCGCCGAGGGCTGGGAGATGCAGTTCGCGACCAACCACCTCGGCCACTTCGCCCTCGCCGCCGGCCTGCTGCCGGCGCTGCGGGCCGCGGGCGGCGCCCGGGTCGTCGCGGTGAGCTCGTCGGCCCACCTGCGCTCCCCCGTCGTCTTCGACGACATCCACTTCGAGCGCCGCGAGTACGAGCCGTGGCTCGCCTACGGCCAGTCCAAGACGGCCAACGTGCTCTTCGCCGTCGAGGCGGACCGGCGCTGGGCCGGCGACGGGATCCGGGTCAACGCCCTCAACCCCGGCGGCATCCGCACCAACCTGCAGCGCCACATCGACGTCGCGGCGCTGGAACGTTCGGTGCAGGAGGCCAACGGCGGCCGGGCGATCGCCTGGAAGACCCCGCAGCAGGGCGCGGCGACCTCGGCCCTGCTGGCCGCCTCGCCGCTGGCCGAGGGCGTCGGCGGGAAGTACTACGAGGACTGCAACGAGGCCGTCCCCAACCAGCCGGGCTCCCGCACCGGGGTCGCGGCGTACGCGCTGGACCCCGAGGCGGCCGCCCGGCTGTGGAACGTCACGGTGGACACGCTTCACATCACGTTGTAGCGGCTGAGCGGCTCGACCAGCTCGCGCTCCTCGTACGACAGGTGCGACAGCAGCGTGTCGGTGAGCAGGTCGACCGCCTCCCGCACCGCCGCGATGCCCTCCGGCTCGGAGACCATCGCGACGAGGGCCGCGTCGACGCGCTCGAGGACCTCGGCGATGACGTGGTGCTCCGCCTCCAGGCGGTCGACGACCGGCACGAGCCGGGGGTCGGCCGCCCGCAGGCGCGGGAACAGGCTGACGTCCTCGATCGTGTGGTGCGTGGTGACGACGCGGCAGTACGTCTCGCAGTAGGTCCCCAGGGTCCAGTTGTTCTGCCGCATCGCCATCGTGTTGATCATCGAGCGGGCCCGCCCGAGGTCGAGCGCCCCTGCCGCGACCTGCTCGACGAGGTCGCGCAGTTGCGCCAGTTCCTGCCGCAGATGATTGTGTACGTCGATGAGGTGCTGCCCCGACGCCCGCTGCCGCGGCGAGTAGGTGACGCTGAGGTCGCTCTCGGGGCCGGCCGGGCGCTCGCTCTCGTCCCACAGCCGTGTCGCCGACAGCCGCACACCGTCGTCCGCGGTCGGCGTCGCGAGGGTCTCGTTGAACGGCCGTACACCGTTCCCGGCCGCGGCGCGCTGCCCCGCCCCGGCCCCGCTCCCGTCGGCCAGCCCGTGCCCGTCGCGCGGCCCGCTCCCGTCGCCCAGCCTGTTCCCCTCGCGCAGTCCACTCCCGTCGCCCAGCTCACTCCCGTCGCGCAGGCCGTTCCCGTCGCGCGGGCCGCTTCCGTCGCGCAGCCCACTCCCGTCGCGCGACGCTTGATCGGAAATATCCGGCAAGCCGGACATTTCCGATTTATCGCTTTTATCGGATGAGGGGACGAAGGTGCCGACGTCGCCGGACGGGCGGGTGCGCTCGGCCGCCACCAGCTCGCGTACCGCCGGAACGACCTCCAGGGCGAAGCGCTCCAGGTCGGCGTCGCCGCCGGCCTGGACCATCAGGATGAAGGCGCTCATCCCCTCGGTGACCGCCAGCTCCGCGAGCTGCTCCACCCAGACCTTCGGCGGGCCCTGCAGGAACTCGCGGCCGTCGCCGCGGAAGGTACCGGCGATGTTGTACAGCCGGCGCACGTCCTCGGGGCGGCGCCCCGCGGCCTCGGCGGCCTCGTCGATGCGGCGGTTGGCGTCGGCGAGCTGGTCCGGCGGCAGGTACGGCGCGCTGGGCAGCCACCCGTCGGCCAGCCGCCCGATCAGCGACAGCATCCGCGGCTTGTAGCCGCCGACCCAGATCCCGATGTCGTGGGCGGCGCCCGGGCCGGGGTGGGCGCCCTGCAGGCGGTAGTGCTCGCCGTCCACGCGGGCCGAGCGCTCCTCGCTCCACAGGGCGCGCAGGACCGCGATCGCCTCCTCGAGCGCCTTGAGCGACTCGGCGGCGGTGCGGCGCTCGCCGCCCATGCCGGCGATCGCGTCCCAGAACGCGCCGGCACCCAGGCCGAGCTCGACCCGGCCGCCGGAGAGCAGGTCGAGGCTGGCCGCGGCCCGGGCGAGGACCGCCGGCGGGCGCAGCGGCAGGTTGGCGACGTTGGGGAAGACGGAGATCCGCTCGGTGTGCGCGGCGATCACCGACAGCAGGGTCCAGGCGTCGAGGAAGCGCGCCTGGTACGGGTGGTCCTGGACGCTGGTCAGATCCAGCCCGAGGTCCTCGGTGCGCACGGCCAGCCGCAGCGCCTCGGCGGCGCCGGCGGCGTCGGGCGGCAGGAACGTGCCGAAGCTCAGCTCGTGGCCATAGTCGGTCATGCAGATAATATTCCACGCAGATCATTTCCGCGCAAAGTGAAGCGCCTCTCACCGTACCGGCAACCCGCCCGCCCCATGGTTCCGTTCGTCGACGTCGACCGCCGGGACGGATCGACGGTGACGGTCGTCCTGGAGTACAGCCGCCGGGGCGAGCCGGTAAGCCAGGCGCAGCTGCGGGCGGTCGCGCTGGCCCACCGGGTCACGCTGTATCCGTGCGCCGCGCGAAGCGCTCGATCTCGTCGACGTCGGCCGGGGTGAGGCCCCGGCGCGGGTCGGGGCGGATCAGCAGCGCCCGGCCGCCGGCGGTGAGCTCGTCGTACAGCGGGCCGGGCTCGGGCACGACGACGTCGTCGGTCCACACGAGGCGGCGGCCGCCGAGCAGGACGGCCCGCGCGGCGGCGAGCTTGGCGACGGAGGCGTCGGGCACGTCGCCGAACGCGCGGTCCAGCGGCGGCATGCGCAGGACGCGCTCGATCTCGGCCGGCCACGAACACCAGGTGGAGCACCAGCGCGCCTCGACGACGCCGTCGCGGTGCAGCTGGCGGATCCGGCCGACAAGGGCAGGCGCGAAGCGGATCGGCCACCCGACCCCCTCGGCGACGGCGAACCCGCGCCGCGGCGCGGCGCCCCACCCGGGCCGGCGCACGTTGATGACGCCGTCGACGTCGAGCAGCCACACCGGAGGGTCGGGGTCCATGGTGGCGATTGTCCCCTCCGGCCGCGCACTGTCCATAGTGGATGGCGGCGCGGCTTTGAGACCAAGGCCGGAATCGAACCGGCGTGTTCCGCTTTGCAGGCGGCTCCCTGACCACTCGGGCACAAGGTCGTGCTGGTCGTGCGTGCGGGCGGAGGGATTCGAACCCCCTCAGCGCTTGCAGCTGGGTTACAGCCAGCCTCGACTCTCCGACGTCGACGCGCCCGCTTGATGGCGAGCCGGCCGCCCCCGTCGACGGGCCGGCTCGCCTGGTGCTGGTGCTGTGGTCGCAGGGGCGGGATTTGAACACCGCGATCTCCGGCTTATGAGACCGGCGAGGACGACCGAACTCCTCCACCCTGCTCCGGTTGGTGGTGCTGGTACTGCGAAGCGCGGACGGGACTCGAACCCGCACATGTCCTGGGTGAAAACCAGGCGACTCTCCCCATTCGTCCACCGCGCCCGGTGGTGCTTGCTTTGTGCCGCGTGCCCCCGGCGCGAGTCGAACGCGCACCGTCGACGTCCTCAACGTCGTGCCTCTGCCTTTGGGCTACGAGGGCATGGTTGTGCTGCGAGCGGCAGCCGGGATTCGAACCCGGGACCTTCGCCATGGCGAGGCGACGCTCTGACCTGACTGAGCTACGACCGCATTGATGTTTTGTGCGCACCGCCGACCGGAATTGAACCGGCGACCTCGGCCTCGACAGGGCCTTGCTCTTCCGCTGAGCTACGACGGCATTGGTATTCATAAAATGCGCAGCATCCACTATGGAATTGTC
The DNA here is from genome assembly GCF_050936175.1 of Dactylosporangium sp. CA-139066. Taxonomy (NCBI): domain Bacteria; kingdom Bacillati; phylum Actinomycetota; class Actinomycetes; order Micromonosporales; family Micromonosporaceae; genus Dactylosporangium; species Dactylosporangium sp. CA-139066. Next base: position 7,237,633 of record NZ_JBNJNH010000001.1, read on the forward strand.
AGATTATCGAATCCGGCGCGAATTCGAGGCATGAAAAAAACCGCCCGGTCCCCGGTGGGGGTGGGCGGCGGAGGCGTCGCTAGCGGCCGCGCTAGCTGCTCCACCCGCCCGTGGCGTAACCGCCCAGGAGGTCATAACCTTCGAGACAATCGAGAGCGGCGAGGAGACCAAGCTCGGTGTGCCGCGTCATGGCCGTCTCCTTCACTCTCGCGCTTCGGTGTCCCGGGGCTCTCCCCGGTGCTGATGAATACGTTACGCATTGCGCGGCGATCGCACAATACATTTATCGCGACTTCATGAGGCCGCCCCGATACGCGATGGCGACGGCCTGGACCCGGTCGCACGCGCCGATCTTGCCGAGAATGCGTTTCACGTGCGTTTTCGCGGTCGATTCGGCGATCGTGAGCAGCTCCGCGAGCTCGGCGTTGGAGCGGCCGAGGGCGGGCGCGGACGACCCCCGCCACTCTCGCCGGCGACGAGGTAGCCGGTCATGAGCCCGACGGCGAAGCCCGTGCGGTCGTCGGGGTCGCCACGGCTGAGCGTACCGCCGGCGGCGGTGACGTACGTCGCCCCGAGGCGGTCACCCGGCGTACCTCGCACGGGGTACGGTGCCCCGTATGCCGCAGTTGATCACCCCTACGGCGACCCTGCACCAGGCCTGGCTCGCCGCCCGCGACGACTGGGCCGGCGAGCAGCAGCACGGCAGCGGCCTCTCCCCCGACGACGACGTCGACTCGCCGCCCGGCTTCGCCGCCTGGGTATCCCGGCTCAACGCGCAACCCGACGTGTGCCCTTCGCACCCGGACGACCGCGTCCCCGCCACGCACTGGTGGATCGCCTCGGACGGCGAGATCCTGGGCGCGATCTCGCTGCGCCACCGCCTGAACCGCAAGCTGCTGGAGGCCGGCGGCCACATCGGCTACGGCGTACGCCCGTCGTCCCGCGGCCGCGGCATCGCGACGTGGGCGCTGCGCGAGGTCCTGCGCGAGGCGACGGCGATGGGCCTGGACCGCGTCCTGCTCACCTGCGACTCGTCCAACCCGGCGTCGGCCCGGGTCATCGAACACTGCGGCGGCGCCCTGGAGGACGTCCGCGACACGTGGCTCGGCCACACGCGCCGCTACTGGATCACGCTGGCCTGATTACGTGGCGCTTGTGTGAGTGACGCTGCGTGCTCGCCTCTCATGGTCAATTAGGTGGGGTGGGTTACGGTGGAAAAGCCAGAGGACGGAGCCGGCACCGCCGAGCTTCGTGTCGCCATTGCGGCCACGCGACACGCCTCGTCGGGGTCGCCTCCCCGGTCCGAGCCCGCCTGACGCCGCCCGCGTGCGCATGCGCGTTCTTTCCGCTCTGGGATCGCACACGCTCTCTCCCGCGGCGCGCGTCGGCGGGCGGGCTGCGTCGGTGGCCGGCTGCGACGTTGGCCGCGGGCCGCGGCCGTCACTGGCGAGCCGCGGCGTCGGCGGCGGGGCCGCGGTGTCGGTCGCGGGCCGTGAGGTCCGCGGCTGGCGTGGCGGGCGCCGCGGGCCGTGAGGTCGGCGGCCCGCCACGGCGGCGGGCGTGGCGGCGGTCGTGGGCGGTGATGTCGGCAGCGAGCCGTGGCGTCGGTCGCGAGCCGTGGGGTCGGCGGCGGGCGGTGGCGCGGGTCGCCGCGGCGGCGGCGGGCGTGGCGTCGGGCGCGGGCCGTGGGGTCCGCGGCGGGCGGTGGCGCGGGTCGCCGCGGCGGCGGCGGGCGCGGCGTCGGTCGCGGGCCGTGAGGTCGGCGGCGGGCGCGGCGTCGGGCGCGGGCCGCGACGCCGGTCCCGAGCCGCGGTGTGGAAGGCGAGTGCAACGTCGGAGCGAGCCGCGGCCAGCCGCGCAAACAATGCCGCCGCGACCGCCGCCGAGGGAGCCGCGATGTCGCCGAGCCGATTACCGAAGACGCCCGCCGGCTGTGGGCTGCGAGGGCGACCGCCCTACGTCGGCGGGGCGTTCCACTGGCGCAGCGACGGGGCGCCGTGCTCGTGGCCCAGGACCGAGATCGTCGCGGTGCCGAGCGTGAGGTGGGCGCCGAACGCGATCGGCTGCTCCAGCCACAGCGCGGCCAGGGCGCGCGACGCGTGGCCGTGGCTCACCACCGCCACGTCGCCCAAAGCGAGCGTCGGGCGGAGCTTCGTCAGGAAGCGGTCCAGGCGGTCGGTCACCTGCTGCGGGGTCTCGCCGCCGGGGCAGCCGTCGGTCCACAGGTTCCACGACGGGGCGTCGGCGTGGATCTCGGCGGTGGTGCGGCCCTCGTAGTCGCCGTAGTTCCACTCCGAGATGTCCGAGTCCACGTCCGTGACCATCAGGCCGGCCAGCTCCGCGGTGCGCAGGGCGCGGCGGCGCGGGCTGCTCACGACCGCCACGAAGGCGCGGTTGGTCAGGGTCCTGGCCAGAGCCTGCGCGGCCGTCTCGCCCGCGCCGGTGAGCTCCAGGTCGGTGGTGGAGGTGTGCCGGCCCGCGGCGCTCCACTCGGTCTCGCCGTGCCGCACGACCACGATCTCGCCCATCCCAACATTGTGCCGGTTGCGGCTACGCTGCACCCGATGGACGGGGTTCTGGTGCTCTGGGACGTGGACCACACGCTGGTCGACGTCGACGGGCTGGGGCGGGAAGCGTACGACCTGGCGTTCCTGCGGCGGTTCGGCGTGCCGGTGAAGGTGCAGCCGCCGATGGCGGGGCGGACCGACCGGGCGATCGCGATGGACATGCTGCGGCTCAACGACGTCAGCGTCACCGAGCGGCATCTCGAGGATCTGCGCGAAGGGGCCGAGGCGGCGCTCGACGAGCTCGCGCACCTGCTGCCGGCGCGCGGGCGGGCGCTGCCGGGGGCCGCGGCGGCGCTGGCGGCGGTCCGGGCGCGGACCGTCCAGTCGCTGCTGACCGGGAACGTGCGGCGGATCGCCGAGGTCAAGCTCGGGCCGTTCGGGCTCATCGAGCATCTGGACCTGGACACCGGGGCGTACGGGTGGAGCCACGAGGTCCGGGCCGAGCTCGTCGCCATCGCGAAGGGCAACGCGCATCGCAGGTACGGCCGGGAGTACCACCGCGTCGTGCTCGTCGGCGACACGCCCGAGGACGTGAGGGCCGCCCTGCACAGCGACGCCGGCGTCGTCGGGGTGGCGACCGGGCGCTACACGGTCGCCGAGCTCGGTGCGGCCGGGGCGCACGTCACGCTCGACGACCTCAGCGACGTCGACCAGGTGCAGGCGGCGATCACGACGGCCGCGCGCTAGGGCGGTGCTCGTACGGCGTGGACAGCACGACCGTCGTCCGCGTCGTCACGTTGGCCGCGGAACGGATCTCCTGCAGGAGCCGCTCCAGCGCCAGCGGGTTCTCGACGCGGACGAGCAGCATGTAGAAGTCCTCGCCGGCGACCGAGTAGCAGGACTCGATCTGCGGCAGCTTCGCCAGGCGATCCGGGGCGTCGTCCGGCTGGGACGGGTCGAGGGGGCGGATCGCGACGAACGCGGTCAGGGACAGGCCGAGCGCGTCGTGGTCGACGCGCGCGGCGTAGCCCTTGATGACGCCGCGCTGCTCGAGCCGGCGCACCCGCTGGTGCACCGCCGACACCGACAGGCCCACGCGCTCGGCCAGGTCGGTGTAGGATAGGCGGCCGTCGACGGCCAGGGCTGCCACGATCGCGCGATCGGTCTCTTCCACGGTGGAACGATAAACTACAGCGACCGGGAGATCACGACGCGCTGGATCTGGTTGGTGCCCTCGAAGATCTGCAGCACCTTCGCCTCGCGCATGTAGCGCTCCACGGGATGGTCGCTGACGTAGCCGGCGCCGCCGAGCACCTGGACCGCGTCCGTCGTCACCTTCATCGCCGTGTCGGTGCAGAAGAGCTTGGCCTTCGCCGCCTCCGCCGTGTGGGGCAGGCCCGCGTCGCGGAGGCGGGCCGCCGAAAGGTACAGGGCGCGGGCCGCGGCGACCTGGGTCGCCATGTCGGCCAGCATGAAGCCGACGCCCTGGAACTCGGCGATCGGGCGGCCAAACTGCTCGCGCTCCTTCGCGTAGGCCGCGGCGTAGTCCAGCGCCGCCTGGGCCAGGCCGACGGCGCACGCGGCGATGCCGAGGCGGCCGCCGTCCAGGGCGCTCAGCGCGATCCGGAAGCCGGCCCCCTCGTCGCCGACGAGCCGGTCGGCGGGGACCGCGGCGCCGTCGAAGACGAGCTGGGCCACCGTGGAGGAGCGCAGGCCCATGGTCTTCTCCGGCCCCTGCGGTACGACACCCGGAGTCTGCGCGTCGATCAGCAGGCACGAGATGCCCGCGGCGCCGGGGCCGCCGGTGCGCACGAACACGTTGTAGAAGTCGGCCTGGCCGGCATGGGTGATCCAGGCCTTGGTACCGCGGACCACGTACCCGTCCGGGCACGCCTCGGCCCGGGTCTTCAGTGCCGCCGCGTCCGAACCGCTGTGCGGCTCGGACAGGCAGTAGGCGCCGAGCAGCTCGCCGCCGAGCATGTCGGGCAGCAGCCGCTTGCGCTGCACGTCGGTGCCGTGGGCGGCCAGCGGGTAGCAGGACAGGGTGTGCACGGACATGCCCTCGGCGACGGCCAGCCAGCGGGCCGCGACCTCCTCGAGGACCTGCAGGTACAGCTCGTAGGGCACGCCACCGCCGCCGTGCTCCTCGGCGTAGGGCAGGCCGAGCAGGCCGGCCCGGCCGAGCACGCGGAACAGCTCGCGCGGGAAGCGCCGCTCGGCCTCGAACTCGTCCACCCGCGGCGCGAGCTCGCCGTCGGCGATCTCGCGCGCCAGCCCGATCAGGGCCTGCCCCTCCTCGGTCAGGAACGGGCGCTGCACGGTCATAGGATCACCAGCTCCGTGTCGATGGTATTGAGGCGCTCGACGCCGTCGTCGGTGCACACGACGATGTCCTCGATGCGGGCGCCGTGGCGGCCGGCGAGGTAGATGCCGGGCTCGACCGAGAACGCCATGCCGGGCTCGAGCGGGGCGGCGTTGCCGGCCACGATGTACGGGTCCTCGTGGCCGTCGAGGCCGATGCCGTGCCCGGTGCGGTGCAGGAACTGCGCGCCGTAGCCGGCGGCGGCGATGAGGTCGCGGGCGGCGGCGTCGACGGACTCGGCGCTCACGCCCGGGCGCACGGCGGCGACCGCGGCGCGCTGGGCCTCGTGCAGGACCGCGTAGTAGGCGGCGAAGTCGGCCGGCGGCTCGCCGATGCAGTAGGTGCGGGTGGAGTCGGAGCAGTAGCCGTCGGGCATCTTGCCGCCGATGTCGACGACGACCGGCTCGCCCGCGGCGATCACCCGGTCGGAGACACCGTGGTGCGGGCTCGCGCCGTTGGGGCCGGCGGCGACGATGGTGAACTCGACGGTGGCGTGGCCGGCCTCCCGGATGCCGGCGGCGATGTCCGCGGCGACCTCGGCCTCGGTGCGCCCGGGGCGCAGCCACTGCCCCATCCGCTCGTGCACGGCGTCGATCGCCCGCCCGGCCCGGCGCAGCGCCTCCACCTCGGCCGGGCTCTTGCGCAGCCGCAGGCCGCGCAGCACCGCGCCGGCGAGGGCCTGGCGGGCGTCCGGCAGGGCGTCGCGCAGCGCGAGGACCTGCTCGGCCCACAGGCGGTCGCCGAGGCCGACGGTCTTGGCCCGGTCGCCCAGGAGGTCCTGGACGATGGCATACGGGTCGGTGCCGTCCTCGTGGTCGACCAGCCGGACGGCGTCGCCGACGGCGGCCTCGGCGGCCGGGCGCTCCAGGCGCGGGACGATGAGCGTCGCGTCGCCGTCGGCGGGCAGCACGAGCAGGGTGAGCCGCTCGAGGGCGTGCGCGTCGTAGGCGGTCAGGTACCGCAGGTCGGCGCTCGGCCCGATCAGCAGGGCGTCGAGCCCGGCGTCGGCGGCGGCCCGGCGGGCCGCGGCGAGCCGGTCGGTTGAGTAGAGCTCCACACTCAGAGCTTAACGTTCGTTTGGTTTTGTGTGGTACCCGGCGCCTCCGGATAGGTGTTCGGACGCGGCTCGTGGCGTAGTGTGTCGCCTGAGGTTGAGTAAGACCACCGTAGCCGTCGCCGAATCGAGATGATGGGCCTCGCAAGCGTGCCGACGTCCAACGACCGGGCCCCCGACCCGTTCGTGCATGCGGCGTTGCTGTACGACGACGCGGCCGGCTTCCTCGACGGCACCATGAAGTTCATCTACGAGGGCTTCTCCCTCGACGAGCCCACCGCCGTGGCCGCCCCGCCGGACAACCTCGCGATGCTGCGCGAGCGCCTCGGCGCCTTCGCCGACTCCGTGCGCTTCATCGACATGACCGAGGCCGGGCGCAACCCGGGCCGGATCATCCCGTGGGTGCTGAGCCGGTTCATGGACGAGCACGCCGGGCGGCGGGTCCGCATCGTCGGCGAGCCGATCTGGGCCGGCCGCTCCGAGGAGGAGTATCCGGCCTGCGTCCAGCACGAGGCGATGATCAACGTGGCGTTCACCGGGCGCGAGGCGTCGATCCTGTGCCCGTACGACGCGTCCCGCCTCGACCGGCGCCGGATCCGCGACTCGTACGCCACCCACCCGATCATGGCCGGCGACGCCGGGCACTTCCCGAGCGACGCCTACGACCCCTACGGCATCGCCGAGGCCTACAACGTGCCGCTGCCCGAGCCGCCGGCCGGCGCGACCACGATGCGCTTCGAGCTCAACGAGCTCGTCCTCGTGCGCCGCCGGGTCGCCGAGGCCGGGCTGGACGCCGACCTGCCGCCGGAGCGCATCATCGACCTGCAGAGCGCCGTGAACGAGCTGGCCACCAACAGCGTCCAGCACGGCGGCGGCTCCGGCACCCTGCGGACCTGGTACGACGACCACCGTGTCGTGTGCGAGGTGCGCGACTTCGGCCACGTCACCGACGTGATGATCGGCCGCCTGCGCCCGCCGCACGGGCGGGGCCGCGGCCTGGTCATGGTCCACTTCCTGGCCGACCTGGTGCAGCGACACAACAGCCCGACGGGCACCACGACCCGCGTACACGTGCTGCGCTGAGTAATCTGACCGGGTGGACCGCCCCCTGCTGCTGATCGACTCCGCCAGCCTCTACTTCCGCGCGTTCTTCGGGGTGCCCGAGGCCGCCGCGAAGGCCCCCGACGGCACCCCGGTCAACGCCGTGCGCGGCTTCCTTGACATGCTCTCGACCCTGATCCGCGGCCGGAGCCCGGATCGCATGGTGTGCTGCCTCGACGAGAGCTGGCGCCCGGCCTGGCGGGTCGCGCTGCTGCCCTCCTACAAGGCGCACCGGCTCACCCCGGCCGGCGGCGAGGAGGTGCCGGCCGCGCTGGAGACCCAGGTGCCGATCATCCTGGACTTCCTCGCCGCGCTCGGCATCACCGCCGTCGGCGCCCACGACTTCGAGGCCGACGACGTCATCGGCACCCTCGCCTTCCGCGAGCCGGGGCCGGTCGAGGTGGCCACCGGCGACCGGGACCTCTTCCAGGTCATCGACGACGCCAAGCCGGTCCGGGTGCTGTACTGCGGCCGCGGCGTCGCCAAGCTCGAGGTCCTCGACAACGCCGGCCTGCACGCCAAGTACGGGGTCCCGGCCGCCGGCTACGCCGACCTCGCGGCGCTGCGCGGCGACCCCAGCGACGGCCTGCCGGGCGTCGCCGGGGTCGGCGAGAAGACCGCGGCCCGGCTCGTGGACCGCTACGGCGGCCTCGACGGGATCCTCGCCGCGCTGGACGACCCGTCGTCGGGCTTCGCGCCGGGGCTGCGCGGCAAGATCGAGGCCGGCCGGGAGTACCTCGCCAACGCCCGCGACGTCGTCGCCGTCTCCCGCACGGTGCCGATCCCGGCGGTGTCGACGAAGCTGCCGACCGCCCCGGCCGACCCCGACCGGCTCGTCGAGCTCGCCGAGCGGTGGGGCCTCGCCGGGGCGGCGAAGCGGATCGTGGACGCCCTAGCCTCCGTCTGAGATCCGCACCGGGTCGACGCGCCAGATCAGGTCGCAGTAGTCGCGCACGGTGCGGTCGGAGGAGAAGAAGCCGCACCGGGCCGCGTTGAGCACCGACATGCGCGCCCACGCGCCCGGGTCGCGCCAGGCCCGCTCGACCCGCTCCTGGCACTCGAGGTAGGGGCGGTAGTCGGCCACGGCCAGGTACTCGTCGCGGCCGAGCATCGAGTCCACCACCGGCGCGAACAGGGTGCGGTCGCCCTTGGCGAACTGGCCGCCGGCGATCGCGTCGACGGCGGCGCGCAGCTCGGGGTCGACGTCGTAGTACTGCCGCGGGTTGTAGTTGCGCCGGGCCTCGGCGGCCTCCTGCGCGTCGAGGCCGAACAGGAAGAAGTTCTCCGCCCCGACCCGGTCGCGGATCTCGATGTTGGCCCCGTCCAGCGTGCCGATCGTGACCGCGCCGTTCAGCGCCAGCTTCATGTTGCCCGTCCCCGACGCCTCCTTGCCGGCCAGGGAGATCTGCTCCGACAGGTCCGCCGCCGGGATGATCACCTGGGCCCGGGTCACGTTGTAGTCCGGCAGCAGCACGACCTTCAGGTGCCGCGACACGACGGGGTCGGTGTTCACCGCGTCCGCGACCGCGTTGACGAGCCGGATCAGCAGCTTCATGGAGTGGTACCCCGGGGCCGCCTTCCCCCCGAACAGCACCGTGCGCGGCACGACGTCCAGGTCCGGGTTCTCGCGGATGCGGTTGAACAGCGTGATCACGTGCAAGAGCTTCAAATGCTGCCGTTTGTACTCGTGGAAGCGCTTGATCATCACATCGCACAGGGCGTCGGGGTCGATGACGATGCCCGTGGAGCGCTCAACGGTCGCGGCGAGGTCGGCCTTGTTGGCCCGCTTGACGGCCCGCCACCGCTCCAGGAACTCGGGGTCGTCGGCGGCCCCGGCGAGCCCCTCGAGGCGGTCCAGGTCGGTCAGCCAGCCCTCGTCCCCGAGCCGCTCGGTGATGAGCTGCGACAGCCGCGGGTTGGCCAGCCGCACGAACCGGCGCGGGGTGACGCCGTTGGTGACGTTGTGGAACTTCTGCGGCCACAGCTCGGCGAAGTCGCGCAGCGTGGTGGCCTGCAGCAGCCGCGTGTGCAGCTCGGCGACGCCGTTGACGGCGGTGCTGGCCACGACCGCCAGGTGCGCCATCCGGACCCGCTTCTCCGGCTCCTCCTGGATGATCGAGAGCCGGCGGATGCGGTCGGTGTCGCCCGGGTACGTCGCCTCGACCTCCTGCAGGAAGAAGTGGTTGATCGCGTAGATGATCTCCATGTGCCGGGGCAGCAGCCGCTCGAGCAGCGCCACCGGCCACGTCTCCAGCGCCTCGGGCAGCAGGGTGTGGCACGTGTAGTTGAACGTCCGGCGGGTGATCGACCAGGCCAGGTCCCAGTCGAGGCGGTACTCGTCGACGAGCAGCCGCATGAGCTCCGTGACCGCCATGACGGGGTGGGTGTCGTTGAGCTGGATGACGACCTTGGCCGGGAACGCGTCCCACCCGGTGTTGCGCAGCCGGTACCGGCGGATGATGTCGCGCAGGGAACAGGCCACGAGGAAGTACTGCTGCTTCAGCCGCAGCTCGCGCCCCTGCTCGGTGCTGTCGTCGGGGTACAGCACCTTGCTGATGTTCTCGGCCCGCACGATGTCCTCGACGGCCTCCTTGTACTGCCCGGCCCCGAAGCGCGACAGGTCGAACGACTGCCGGCTGGCGCGCGCCTGCCACAGCCGGACGATGTTGACGGTCTGGGTGCCGTACCCGGGCACGAGCATGTGGCTCGGCTCCCCGCGCACGGTCTCGCCCGGCGTCCACTGCCGCCGCAGCCCGGTCGGGTCGTCCAGCGCCGGCGCGGTCGTGCCGTAGAAGCCGATCACCTGCCGGTCGTCGGGCGCCGGGAACTCCCACGGGTTGCCGTAGAACGTCCAGTCGTCGGGCCGCTCGATTTGCGCCCCGTCGCGGAACCCCTGCTTGAAGATGCCGAACTCGTACCGGATGCCGTACCCGACGGCCGGAATGTCCAGGGTCGCCATGGAGTCCAGCAGGCAGGCCGCGAGCCGCCCGAGCCCCCCGTTGCCGAGCCCCGGCTCGACGTCGTAGCTCTCGAGGTCCTCGAGGCTGACCCCGAGCTCCTCGGCGATGGGGTGCACGAACCGCTCGGTGTCGGTGTAGAGCAGGTTCTGCCGCAGCTGCCGCCCGAGCAGGTACTCGGCGGACAGGTAGTACACGAACCGCGGGTTGGCCTGGTAGTGCGCGGCGGCGGTGCGCGCGTAGCGCTCCACGAGCCGGTCGCGCACGGTGAGCGCCAGCGTCTGGTACCCGTCCGACCCGCTGGCCGACTCGAGTGTGGTGCCGCGCTGGAAGTACAGGTTGCTGATGAGGTCCCGCTCGAAGTCCTCGAGCGTGCTGCCGACGGAACGCATCCTGGGACGAGGCCGGTCATCGGTCACGTGTTTATTATCCCGCGCGGGAGCCCGCACCTTCCGGCGTTCGCCCCGCTGGACACTTTCGCCCGTTCGCGCCCTTCCGGGACGTTCGAGCCCGCCGCGTCCGTTTTGTCGAGGCGATTCCGGCCGGTTCACCGATAAATGCTGAAATTGGCGAAAAGTCCGGCGCCTTCGGCGCCGGACTTTTCGGACTTATCACGATAAAGGGGGTTAGCGCGCAGCTTGAGCCGGTCGGGCTCTTGGGCACCGCGGAGGTGGCAGCGAAGCGGTGTCTGGTGGGAACTACGGTCGTCAGTTGTACGGACCCGAGCCAGGAAATGCTGCGGACCCGGACCGGACGTCAGCGGCCGCGCTGCCGGCGGGCGTCGGCGATGCCGTTCGCGGCGCGGGCCGCGAACGCCTGGCCCGCCTTGCCGGAGCCGGCGGCGCCGGGCCGGTGGGCGGCGACGCTAGCCAGGACAATGCTGCGGACCCGGACCGGACGTCAGCGGCCACGCTGGCGGCGCGCGTCGGCGATGCCGTTCGCCGCGCGAGCCGCGAACGCCTGGCGCCTTGCCGGGCCGGTGGGGCGGCGACGCTAGCCAGGAAAAATGCTGCAGACCCGGACCGGACGTCAGCGGCCACGCTGGCGGCGGGCGTCGGCGATGCCGTTCGCGGCGCGAGCCGCGAACGCCTGGCCCGCCTTGCCGGAGCCGGGAGCGCCGGGCTGAGCCGGCGGGGCGGCGACGCTGTTCGAGCCGCCGCCGAAGACCGGGCCGCCCGACGAGCGCAGCGCCTGGCCCGCGGCGATCTTGTCGCGCACGGCGGCGGCCTCGGCCTGCTCGCGCTCCGACGGGACCGCCATCACGGCGCTGACCAGAGCGATGGCCACGACCAGGACGAACAGGACGATGGGGGCCAGGAACCAGTTCACGTCCACGCCGGGGACGGGGGTGATGTTGTGGTTGAGGTGGACCTGCATCGCGTACATGCCGGTGTAGTGCATGCCGCAGACCGCCACGCCCATCACGGCGGCGGCGGCGACGGTCGCGACGGGGCCGCGGACCACGATCGTGAACCACAGGGCGACCGTCGCGGCCACGATGGCGATCGCGTAGGAGGCGAGGAACAAATTGGTCTTGTACTCGAACGTGCCGTTGACCCGCATCGCCTCCATGCCCGTGTAGTGCATGAACGCGACCGACACGCCGGTGATCGGGCCGCCGACGAAGACCTTCCACAGCTTCGGCTTGCCCAGGCCCACGATGAACAGGCCGATGCCGACCGTGATCACGGCGATGAAGAAGCTCGCGATCGTGGTCGGGACGTCGTAGCGCAGCGGGCTGTCCTGCACGCTGAAGCCGACCATCGCCATGAAGTGCATGACCCAGATGCCGGTGCCGCCGATCGCCCAGGCGGCGAGGACCAGCAGCCACGCGCGGCGGCGGGTCTCCTGCGCGGCGCGGGCGCGCGCGGTGCTCACGAGGCCCAGGAGCGAACCCAGGAACGACATGGCGTAGGCAAAGATCGGAGTGATCGCGCCGTACGTGAAATGGTGCAGTTGACCCACGAGTCCCTCCAACGCCAGGCGTTATGCCTGTGCATCATTACGGACCCGAAGAAATTTTCCAACTTCACTTGCAGCGTGCTCAGCCCAGGACGCTGTAGGCGAGCACTCCCCGGGTGATGGCGGCCATCGCGAGGCGGGCCGTGCGGCGGATCGGCTCCGGCGCGCCGGAGGCCTCGGCGAGCTGGCCGAGCAGGTCGAGGACCTGCCGCGACCAGCGCACGAAGTCGCCGGCCGGCATGTCGCCCTCGAGGCCGTGGACGCTGCCGAGGACCTTGGTGAGGGACTCGCCACGGGCCCAGCGGTACATCGGCCACGCGAACCCCAGGTCCAGCTCCCGGGTCAGCTGCAGACCCCGCGAGTCCTCGTCGTCGCGCAGGTCGGCCCACAGCTTCAGGGTCGCGTCGATGGCGTCCGTCACCTCGCCGCGCGGCACCGAGGCGCGGTCCTCGGCCTCGCGGCGGGCCTCGTAGACCAGGACGCTGGCGGCCGCGGCCAGCTCGGCCGGGCCGAGCTTGTCCCACACCCCGCGGCGCAGGCACTCGGCGACGAGCAGGTCGGTCTCCGACCAGATGCGGGCCAGCATCCGGCCCGCGTCGCTGACGCCGCCCTCGGCGGTGAGGTACCCGCGGTCGGTGAGCAGCCCGCAGACCCGGTCGAAGGTGCGGGCCAGGGAGCCGGTGCGGCTGGCGACCTTGCCGCGCAGGCCCTCGGTGTCGCGATCGAGGCGCCAGCGCCGCTCGGCCCAGCGGGCGTGCTCCTCGCGCTCCGGGCAGCGGTGGCACGGGTGGCGGCGCAGCGAGGCGCGCAGCGTGTCGAGCTCGTGGTCCTCGGCGGCGGCGCTGTTGCGGGCGCGGGCCCCCCGGCCGCGCTCCGCCGGGGCGACCTCCATGCGGCGCAGCTGCGCGGCGAGGTCGCGGCGGTCCTGGGCCGAGCGGTAGTTGAACTGCCGCGGCACACGGACGCGGCCGATCGCCTCGACCGGGGTGGTGAAGTCGGCGCCGGAGATGCGCCCGGCCCACCGGTCCTCGGTGAGCACCAGCGGGCGCGGCTCGCCGAAGCCGCCGGTGCCGGGGTCGATGACGATCGCGAGGCCCGAGCGGCGCCCGGCCGGGACCCGGATGACGTCGCCGGACCGCAGCCGCTCCAGCGACTCCAGGGCGGCCGCGCGGCGCTGCTGCACGCCCTGGCGGGCGATGGCCTTCTCGCGGTCGGCGATGGCGACGCGGATGGCGAAGTACTCGGCGAAGTCGCCGAGGTGGCAGTGCATCTCCCCGGCGTACGTGGCCATGGTCTCGGTGTTGCGCTGCACCTGCCGGGCCAGCCCGACGACCGAGCGGTCGGCCTGGAACTGCGCGAACGAGCTTTCGAGGAGCTCGCGGGCGGACGCGAAGCCGACGCTGCCGACGAGGTTGACCGCCATGTTGTACGACGGACGGAAGCTCGACTTGAGCGGGTACGTGCGGGTCGAGGCGAGGCCGGCGACGTGGCGCGGGTCGACCTCGGGCGCCCAGACGACGACGGCGTGGCCCTCCACGTCGATGCCGCGGCGGCCGGCGCGGCCGGTCAGCTGCGTGTACTCGCCGGGGGTCAGGTCGACATGGGCCTCGCCGTTGTACTTCACGAGGCGCTCGAGCACGACGCAGCGGGCCGGCATGTTGATACCCAGGGCGAGGGTCTCGGTCGCGAAGACGGCCTTGACCAGGCCGCGCACGAACAGCTCCTCGACGACCTCCTTGAAGGCGGGCAGCATGCCGGCGTGGTGGGCGGCGAGGCCGCGCTCGAGGCCGTCGAGCCACTCCCAGTAGCCGAGCACCTGCAGGTCCTCGCTCGGGATGTGCTTGGTGCGGTCCTCGACGATGGTGCGGATCTCGGCGCGCTCGTCGGGGCCGGTGAGGCGCAGGCCGGCGGCCAGGCACTGCTGGACGGCGGCGTCGCAGCCGGCCCGGCTGAAGATGAACAGGATCGCCGGGAGCAGGCCCTCGCGGTCGAGGCGCTCGACGATCTCGGCGCGGTGCGGGCCGGTCCAGCGGCCGCGCTTGCCGCGGCGCAGGTCGCCGCCGGCGAGCTCGACCCGGCGCAGCATCTCGCGGTGGTAGCGCAGCAGCTCCGGGTGCACGTCGTGCTTCTGGGCGGCCTCGGCGTCGTGGAACAGGTCGAACATGCGCTTGCCGACCAGCATGTGCTGCCACAGCGGCACGGGCCGGTGCTCGCTGACCACGACCGACGTCTCGCCGCGCACGGTGACGAGCCAGTCGGCGAACTCCTCGGCGTTGGACACGGTCGCCGACAATGACACGAGGGTCACCGACTCGGGCAGGTGGATGATCACCTCTTCCCAGACGGCGCCGCGGAAACGGTCGGCGAGGTAGTGCACCTCGTCCATGACGACGTAGGAGAGGCCCTCCAGCGTGCCGGAGCCGGCGTACAGCATGTTGCGCAGCACCTCGGTGGTCATCACCACCACGGGCGCGTCGCCGTTGATCGCGTTGTCGCCGGTGAGCAGGCCGACCCGCTCGGCGCCGTGGCGCTGGACCAGGTCGTTGTACTTCTGGTTGGACAGCGCCTTGATCGGCGTCGTGTAGAAGCACTTGCGCCCCTGCCGCAGCGCCAGGTGCACGGCGAACTCGCCGACGACGGTCTTGCCCGCACCGGTCGGGGCGCAGACGAGCACGCCGGTGCCGCGCTCCAGGGCCGCGCACGCGTCGGCCTGGAACGGGTCCAGCTCGAAGTCCAGCCCGTCGGCGAACTCGGTCAGCGCCGGCCGCTCGCTGGCACTGCGGGCGCGCAACCGGGCCGCCTCGTAGCGGTCTGCGGGGCTCGTTGCAGTGTCCTCGGTACCGCTCACGCCCCCAAGGCTAGGCGAAGCATGCCCGGATCCGCTCATAGGTATCGTGCTGGCGTGCCGGAAAGCGATGAGTCTCTGCCTTCCCGACGACCGATCGAGGCGGTGCTGCTGGACTTCCACGGCACGCTCGCGCAGGTGGAGGACGCGGTGCGCTGGGTGACACTGGCCGCGCAGGGCGTCGGGCGCGACCTGGACCGGGGCCGCGCGACCGTCCTGGCCGACCGGCTCACCACGGCGGGCCGGGCCGGCGGGCCGAAGCCGCAGCGGGTGCCGGCGCACCTGGCCGAGGTGTGGGCCGACCGGGACCTGTCGGCGGACGCGCACCGCGCCTGCTACACGGGCCTGGCCGCGACCGTGGACGAGGAGCTGGCCACCCCGCTGTACGACCGGCTGCTGCTCGCCGACGGCTGGGAGCTCTACGCCGACACCGTGCCGACGCTGCGGGCGCTGCGGGCCGCCGGGGTGCCGGTCGCCGTGGTCAGCAACATCGGCTTCGACCTGCGGGAGCTGTGCGCCGAGCTGGGCTTCGCCGACCTGGTGACCGAGTTCGTGCTGTCCTACGAGGTCGGGCGGATCAAGCCGGACCCGGCCATCTTCTGGCGGGCGTGCGCGGCGCTGCGGGTCGACCCGGAGCGGGCGCTCATGGTCGGCGACACCCCGGCCGACGCGGGCGCGGCGGCGGCGGGCTGCAGCGTCCTTGTCCTCCCGGAGAGTGAACCGGGCAAGGTCCACGGCCTCGGCGGGATCCTCCGGCTGCTCTAGCGCCACGTGTCAAAACCGGGCCGCGCGGGAAACAGTGTCGCAACACCGGCTCTGCGCTTGTCGCGCCGATCCCTCGCGACGACAGTGCATCCAGACGAACATGATTTCTTTGCTGCGGAGGTACGTCATGCCCTTGAACCGCTGGGATCCCTCGAACGCGCTGGCCCGGATGCAGGAGGACATGGCCGGCGCCGCGCACCACGCCCACCACGCCTCGGTGAACACCGCCACCGACGGCGACGACCTCGTCATCACCGTTGAAGGCGTCGACCCGTCCGGCGTCGACGTCCAGGTCTCCGGCGGCCGCCTGACGATCAAGGGCCAGAGCGGCAGCAGTACGTCGGAGAGCGGCGACGTCGCCGGCGGTCACTTCTCGTCGAGCTCGTCCAGCTCGTCCTCGTTCAGCCGCAGCTTCTCGGTCCCGGACGGCGTCGAGCAGTCCGACGTCTCGACCGAGGCGTCCGGCAACGGCGTGAAGATCCGCATCCGCAACGCCGCCTAGCCTGCCGGGGCGAGCAGCGACAGCGCGGCCGGAACACACGTGATGGTCACGGGGAGCGGGCAGATCCGCTCCCCGTCGGCGTATGCGGTGACGCCGTCGCCGGCCAGCTCGATCGTGCGGGCCCGGTGCATCGCGACCCGCCGGTCGTGCACGTGGGTGCCCTTGAGCACCTTCGGGCGCAGCCACATCAGCGTCAGGCGGCCCAGCGGCTCGGCCACGACAACGTCGAGCAGGCCGTCGGTGGGGTCGGCGCCGGGCACGATGCGGAACCCGCCGCCGTAGCTCTCCGTGTTGCCCACCGCCACCAGGACGGAGTCGAACTCGCTTTCGGCGCCGTCGAGGCTCATGCGGTACCGCCGCGGCCGCAGCGTGGCGAGCTCCTCCACGATCGCCCGGTTGTACCGCTGGGGCCCCCGCGGCCACCGGATGCGGTTGGCCCGCTCGTTGACGAACGCGTCGAACCCGGCGGCGAGCACCGCGCCGAACCACGCGCGGGTCCCGTCGGCCCCCTCCAGGCGGGCCAGGTCGATCGCCCGGCGGGCCCCGTCGCGCAGCGCGTCGGCGACCACCCCGGCCGCGGCGACCGGCGACAGCGGCAGCCCGACCCGCACCGCGAAGTCGTTGCCGGTCCCGGCGGGCACGATCCCGAACGGCACCCCGCTGCCGGCCACCGCCTGCAGCCCGAGGTGGACGGTGCCGTCGCCGCCCATGGCCACGAGCGCGTCGCACCCGTCCGCGACGGCCTGCCGCGCCCCCTCACGCACTTCCGCGGCGGTAGCGCCGGACAGCACCGAGACGGCGGCCCCGCCGGCCCCGAGGCGCTCGACGACCGCGGGCAGCAGCGCCGCGCGCCGGCCCTTGCCGGCCGTGGGATTGGCGAGTAACGCGATGTTCACGGCGCAGACTGTAAACGTTCAGCGCCCCGGGGCCTATGGCCGCCGGGGCGCTGAACGGGCAGTTCCGATCCTGCTACGTGATGTCGTCCTACGTGATGTCGTCGTACCCGCGGTCCAGCGGCCGGGGCCGCTCGACGGGCGTGGGCGCGGCCACCGCGGTCGGGGCGTCGATCGGGTCGTAGCCGTCGATCGGGCCGGCCGCCTCGACCGGCTCGACCTCGTAGTCGTCCAGCGAGGACATCTCGTCGTCGTCGATGTTCGCGTACGCCGGGCGGTTGCGGCCCCTGCGCTTGTCGTTGACGAGCGCGAAGATCACCGCCCCGAAGTACAGCAGCGACATGCACAGCGCCAGGAACGTCATGCCGAACGGGTCGGCCGTCGGGGTGGCGATGGCGGCGAACACGAAGAAGATGAAGACCGCGATCCGCCACCAGCCGAGCAGGCGCTTGCCGGTGGCGATGCCGGCGATGTTGGCCAGCATGATCCCCAATGGGAACTCGAAGGCCACGCCGAAGACGAGCATCATGCCGGTGACGAAGTCGATGTAGGCCATCGCCTCGATGAGCAGCGACGTCGACGGCGGCATGAAGTTGACCAGGAACTCGAGGCCCTTGGAGACCACGACGAACGCGAGCACCGCGCCGAGCGCGAACAGCGGCGCGGCGAGCCCGGCGAACACGTAGGCCCACCGGCGCTCGTTGCGGTGCAGACCGGGGGCGACGAACGCCCACAGCTGGTACATCCAGAACGGTGACGCGACGATGAGCCCCGCGTACAGCGAGATCTTCAGCGTCAGCAGCAGCGGGTCGGTCACCTTCATCACGACGAACTGGCACTGCCAGCCGGCCGGCAACGCTCCGTGGTTGGAGTTGCGGACCTGCTTCTCGGACAGTGCGCAGTACGGGTCCTGCAGGATGTGCAGGATGTAGTTGTGGATGAGGTACCCGATGATCACGCCGATGACGATCGCGATCGACGCCCGGAAAAGCCTCGTGCGCAGCTCCCGCAGATGCTCCAAGAGCGTCATGGAGCCATCTGCGGCGCGCGTGAAGTTCGACGGCTGCTTGTTACGCCGCCGTGCGAGGATGCTCACGACCCGAGAGCGCCTCAGCGCTCACGTGCGTGATCGACCGGGTCCACCTGCGGCTTCGGCGACGGCTGGCCATCGGCGATCTGGCCGCTGAGCGGCTGCCGGCCGGACTGCGCCTCCGCCTTGGCGTCCACGTCGTCGTCGGCGAGGCCCTTCGTCTCGGCCTTGATGATCCGCATCGAGCGGCCGAGCGCTCGCGCCGCGTCCGGCAGGCGCTTGGCGCCGAACAGCAGGATCAGCACCACCACCAGAACGATGATGTGCCACGGCCTAACTGCACCCATGTGAAGCCACCTCACTGTATTCGAGCTGCCTCACCCATCGTACTGACCTCGACGGAGTGAGGGCAGAGGCCGGGGGATAGCTGAATGGGGTCCGGCCGCTGAAGTCTTGACGAGTGTTGACGGTGCCGCGCCGGATCGTCAACCATCCGTCCGGACAAAGGTGTCTTTTGCGCAGTTCATCCGCAAGGATTGTTAACTGTTCTCCGCCTGCTTGACCAGCGCGCGCTGCTCGGCCTGCGCCTGCATGGCCTCCAGCTGCGGCAGGATGGTCTCCACGGTCTGCTGCAGCACGGCCAGGCGCGGCTCGACGCGCCGCTGGCCGTCGATCAGGCGGGCCTGCATCGCGCGGGCGGCGTTGTCGAACTCGCGCAGCCGGCCCATGACGCTCACGGCGACGCCGACCAGGACGATCAGCGCAACGACGACGAGACCGCCCGAGATCCACCACAGCACGTGATCGACCTTAGTGCACGTAGGCCGCCAGCGCAGCGTGCGCCTCCGCCGCCACCGCTTCGGCGAGTTGCGCCGGGGCCAGGACCGTCACCTCGGCGCCGAGGCCCAGGACGAAGCGGCGGGCCCAGTCGAGGTCGGAGGCGCGCAGCGACACCGTCCAGTGCTCGCCGGGGCCGCGGACGACCTCTTCGCAGGGGTACTGCTCGGTGATCCACCGCGCGCCCCGGCCGACCCGCAGCGTCACCAGCGGCAGGTCCGGGGTCGGCGTGAACAGGCTCCCGGTGCGGGTGTCGGTCGGCCGGGCCTGCTGCGGCACCCGGGCCGGCTCGTCGAGCTCGGTGGAGGCGTCGATGCGGTCGATGCGGAACAGCCGCACCGCCTGCGCCCGCCGGCACCAGGCCTCGAGGTAGGACCATCGCCCGACGACGAGCACCCGCATCGGGTCGACGACCCGCTCGGTGGTCTCGTCCCGGGTGGCCGTGTAGTACGTGATGCGCAGCGCGTGGCGCCGGTCGACGGCGCCGCGCAGCTCCTCCAGGCGGTCGGTGTTGCCGGGCAGCCGCACCGCGACCGGCGCGTCGGCGAGGTCGCCGGCCGCGTGCTCGATCTTGGCCAGGGCCCGGTGGACACCGTCACCGCCGGTGACGCCCGGCGTCTCGGCGAGCATCCGCAGCGCGACGATGAGCGCGAGCGCCTCGTCGGGCGTGAGGCGCAGCGGGCGGTCGATCCCGGCGTCGTACGTCAGGGTGACGCTGTCGCCGACGAACGCCATGTCGATGAGGTCCCCCGGCCCGTAGCCCGGCAGGCCGCACATCCACAGCAGCTCGAGGTCCTCGCGCAGCTGCCGGTCGGTGATCCCCTGGTCAGCGGCCGCCTCGGCGATCGTGACGCCGGGGCGGGCCTGCAGGTAGGGCACCAGGTTGAGCAGCCGGCCCAGCCGGTCGGCGGAGTTCGTCACGCCGGCACCCCGATCCCCGGGCTCTCGTACGCCGCGGCGACCGCCTGCAGCCGGCGCACGATGCGCTCCCGGACCTCGGGCGGGTCGAGCACGACGACGTCGGCGCCGTAGCCCACCAGCCAGCCGGCGAACTGGTCGGCGTCGCCGTAACTCAGCGTGAGCCGGTCGCCGTCGGGGGTGCTCACGCAGCTCTCCGCCCAGCGCCGCACGCCCGCCGCCCGGCCCGGCCGGGCCAGCACGGTCGCCCGCCCGGTGCGCTCGATCGGGCCGCTGGAGCGGGCGACGTACCCGATCAGGTCGACCTTCGGCGGCGGCTCGTAGGCCCCGCGCCGCCCGATGCGCCGCACGCCGCTCACGATGCGCGACAGCCGGAAGCAGCGCTCGGCGGCCCGGTCGAGGTCGTGGCCGACGACATACCACCGGCCGCGCCAGCACACGACGCCCCACGGCTGCAGCCGCCGCACGCCGGCGGCGTCGCGCTCGGGCACCTCGTAGGAGAACGTCACCGCCTGCCGGTCGCGCACCGCCGCGGTCAGCGGCTCGAACGCCGGGTCGACCGTGACGACCGCCTCGACGCCGAGCGTGGCGTGCGGGTCGACGTCGATCCCGCCGGCCCGCAGCTTCGCCAGCCCGGAGGAGGCCGCCGCGGCGAGCCCGGTCTGCTGCCACAGCCGCGCCGCGATGCCGACCGCCGCCGCCTCGTCGGGCGCGAGCGGGATGTCGGGCAGCGCATACTCGCGCCGGGCGATGCGGTAGCCCTGCTCGTTGTCGAAGATGCTGGCGGTGCCCATTTCGAGGGGTACGCCCAGCTCACGCAGCTCCGACTTGTCCCGCTCGAACTTGCGCTGGAACGCCTCGTGGTCGCGCTCGTCGTTGGGATCGTGCTCGTAGCCCGGCACGATCGCGGCAATCTGCTCCGCGGTCAGGAAGCGGCGCGTGGCGAGCAGGCAGATCACCAGATTGACCAGGCGCTCGGTTCGGGTCCGCGACACGCCAGCGAACCTACCAGCCCGAACGCCTGTTCTGCGTCGCCCACGCGGTGCGCGACCCACGGTCACCGTCACAGCGCGTACCGTCGCTGGGTTACGGTAAGCGCCATGATCCGCTGGCGCTGGGGTACCGTCGTCGCCGCCCGCCACGAATGGCGCGGCAGCCTCGAGCTCGATGTCGCCGTCGACGCCCGCCGCCCGTCCGACCCCCCGTCGGTCCGCGCGCTGGCCTACCCCGCGCTGGTGGGCACCCCGCGCCCCGGCGACCGGGTCCTGCTCAACGTCAACGCCCTCGCCCTGGGCCTCGGCACCGGCGGCTACGCCCTGGTGGTGGCCATCCCGGATCGCCTGCCCGAGGACGTGGACGCGCCCGGCCACGTGGTCAAGGCGCGGTACACGCCGCTGCAGTCGATCGTCCTGGCCGCCGACGAGGAGGCCTCCCCCCTGCGCGCCGCCCTGGCCGGCGCGACGTCCCTGGACGGCCTGCCGGTGGTCGTGGCCGACCTGCACTCGGCCCTGCCCGCGGTCGTCGCCGGCGCGCGGGCGGCCCGCCCGGACGGCCGCATCGCGTACGTCATGACCGACGGCGGCGCCCTGCCCGCCTGGTTCTCCCGCACCCTGGACGCCCTGACCCCGCTGCTGGCCGGCACGGTGACAACGGGCCAGGCCTTCGGCGGCGACCTCGAGTCCACCAACGTCCACAGCGGCCTGCTCGCCGCCCGCCACGCCCTGCACGCCGACCTGGCGATCGTCACGCAGGGCCCCGGCAATCTCGGTACGGGTACGAGCTGGGGCTTCTCGGGGGTCGCGGCCGGCGAGGCGGTCAACGCGGTGGCGGCGCTCGGCGGCCGCCCGGTCGCGGCGCCGCGCATCTCGGACGCAGATCCCCGCCCGCGCCACCGCGGCGTGTCGCACCACAGCCTGACGGCGTTCGGCCGGGTCGCCCTGGCCTCCGCGGACCTGGTGATGCCGTCGGACCTCTCCCCCGAGCTGGCCGGGGAGGTCCGCCGCGCCCTGTCGGCCCTGTGCCCGCCCCACTCGCTGGTCGAGGTCGCCTCGGCGGACCTGGAGCCGTCGCTGTCGGACCTGCCGGTGAAGCTGTCGACGATGGGCCGCTCCTTCGCGCAGGACCGCGCCTACTTCCTGTCCGCGGCCGCCGCCGGCCGGCATGCCGCGGATATGTCCGCCACTTCGTGACGGACATATCCGACATTTCGGTTATGTCCGGGTCGGCGGTCACCGCCTGACCCGGTACCGCACATCCGGCTCCGGCTCCGGCTCCGGCTCCGGCTCCGGCTCCGGCTCCGGCTCCGGCTCCGGCTCCGGCTCCGGCGAGACGATAACGGGCGGCCCGGCTTCCGGCGGGCGGTGGGGCCACGGCAGACGAGGCCGAGGATCCGGCGAGCGGAAGTGCGGGTGGCGGGGCGCGGACGGCCCCGTCCAGCCGGACGGCGGCGGCGGTCCGGACGCCGGCATGGTGTGCCGGTCCCCCGCGACGAGGTCGACCAGGTGCAGCTTCCGGTACGGGTCCGCGCCCTCCCACCGGTTCCTGCAGGGCAAGGCTGCGGCCATCGCGGCCGAGCGCGAAGTCGAGCGGCATGAGCCGGCCGAGGCCGGTGATGCGGCCGAACCAGGGCACCGCCACGGCGCTGCCGGCGCGGCGCACGACATGTCGCGCCAACGCGCGTCACGTCTTCGACGGGGCCGTATTCGCGACCGAGCGGAGCGGGCCCAGGCGCACGTCGCCCGCCGGCGCGGGTCAGGCCTTGGACAGGGCCGTGTTCGCGACCGAGCGGAGCTGGCCCAGGTGGTCGGCGTTCGGCGACGCGGCCACGACCAGGTAGACGGCGACGATGGCCTTGCCGCGCCGGGCCAGCAGCGTCTTCGACTTGTCGCTCAGCGCGGCCTCGCCGACGCCGCCCACCGCCTCCAGCGACGCGATCGTCGACCACAGCTTCTGGGCCTGGCCGGCGTCGGTGAAGGTCAGGGCGACGACCGTGACCTGGTCGCCGGCGCCGCTGCCGAAGGGGCAGGTGCGGGCGTGGGCGTTCAGCCCGATGCTCTGCACCGCCTGGCCGTACTGCGCGACGGCGGCGGCGCCGTCGCCGGGGCTGGGCTCGACCGGCAGGCCCGTGGCCTGCTTGACCTGGGCCGCGGTGATGAGGCCCTGGCACCCGTCGGAGTTGACGACCGGCGGGCGGGTCGGGGACGCCAGCGGCTGGCGCGGCACCTCCCCACCCGACGGGGCGGCGGGCAGGGCGCTGTGCTTGGGGCCGTCGTCGGTGCAGCCGGCCAGCGCGACGAGCGCCAGCAGCGCCGCCGGCAGGACGAGACGCCTCATGCGTAGATCACGATCAGGACGAAGGCCGCGATAATGGCGATCAGGACCAGGGCCAACAGCCAGGTGGGGTACTTCGGGCCCTCGGTCCGGTTGCGCTCGATCTCCTCGCGGATGCGCTGCAGCCGGCGGCCCTGGCGGCTGCGGGCCGGGCGGTCCGGGTTGAAGTCGGCGCCGAGCTTCGAGGGCTTCGGGGGCGGCTGGTCGGGTGCGTCATACATAGCGCGCGCCAGCCTAACCCCCGCCTCCCTCGAACGTCACATGCTCGCGATGAGCCGGTCGACCCGCTCGTCGTAGGCGCGGAACGGGTCCTTGCACAGCACGGTGCGCTGCGCCTGGTCGTTGAGCTTCAGGTGCACCCAGTCGACGGTGAAGTCGCGGCGGCGCTCCTGGGCGTGGCGGATGAACTCGCCGCGCAGGCGGGCCCGGGTCGTCTGCGGCGGGGTCTCCTTGGCCTCGAAGATCTCCAGGTCGGTGGCGACGCGGTCGACCGAGCCCCGCTTCTCCAGCAGGCCGTAGAGGCCGCGGCCGCGGCGCAGGTCGTGGTAGGCGAGGTCCATCTGCGCCACCCGCGGGTGCGACAGCGGGAGGTCGTGCTTGGCCTGGTAGCGCTCGATGAGGCCGAGCTTGGTCACCCAGTCGACCTCGCGCTCGACGTCCTTGTGGTTGCCCGTCTCGACGGCGTTGATGACGCGGCCCCACAGGTCCATCACGCGCTTGGTCGCCGCGTCGGCGCCGCGGCGGTCCAGGAACTCGGTCGCCTTGTCGAAGTACTCCTGCTGGATCTCCAGCGCCGAGATCTCCTTGCCGCTGGCCAGGCGCACCCGCCGCCGGCCGGTGATGTCGTGCGACACCTCGCGGATGGCCCGGATCGGGTTCTCCAGCGACAGGTCGCGCATCGCCACGCCGGCCTCGATCATGCGCAGCACGATGTCGGCGGTGCCGACCTTGAGCAGCGTCGTGACCTCGTTCATGTTGGAGTCGCCGACGATGACGTGCAGGCGGCGGTAGCGCTCGGCGTCGGCGTGCGGCTCGTCGCGCGTGTTGATGATGGGGCGGGACCGGGTGGTCGCCGACGAGACGCCTTCCCAGATGTGCTCGGCGCGCTGGGAGAGGCAGTACACGGCCCCGCGCGGGGTCTGCAGCACCTTGCCGGCGCCGCAGATGAGCTGGCGGGTCACCAGGAACGGGATCAGGATGTCGGCCAGGCGCCCGAACTCGCCGTGCCGGCTGACCAGGTAGTTCTCGTGGCAGCCGTAGGAGTTGCCGGCGGAGTCGGTGTTGTTCTTGAACAGGTAGATCTCGCCCGCGATGCCCTCGTCGTGCAGGCGCCGCTCGGCATCGACGAGCAGGCCCTCGAGGATGCGCTCACCGGCCCGGTCGTGGACGACCAGATCGGGCACCGAGTCGCATTCAGGGGTGGCGTATTCCGGGTGGGAGCCCACATCCAGGTAGAGGCGCGCGCCGTTGCGCAGGAAGACGTTGCTGGAACGGCCCCACGACACGACGCGCCGGAACAGATAGCGGGCAACCTCGTCCGGAGACAGGCGGCGCTGCCCCCGGTAGGTGCACGTGACCCCGTATTCGGTCTCAAGGCCGAAAATTCGCCGGTCCATGTACAGACATTAGCCGCCTGAGGCCGGTTTCGAACCTATTGGGAGCGGAGACTTTCCGTATAACCCTGGCAGGTGGCGTAGTCCGGCAGGCGGCCCTCGCCGAGCATCTCGGCCAGCGACGGCGACGCGGCGTCGCGGGCCGACAGGGTCGGGTCGGCCGCGGGCCACGCGATGGCCAGATCCGGGTCCAGCGGGTGGATGCCGTGCTCGCCGGTCGGGTTGTAGGTCTCCGACACCAGGTACGTCAGCGTGGCGTCGTCGGTGAGCGCGCAGAACCCGTGCCCGAGGCCCTCCGAGACGTACACCGCCCGGCGCTCGATGTCGTCGAGCTGGACGCCCTCCCAGCGGCCGAATGTCGGGGATCCGACGCGGATGTCCACGATGACGTCGAGGACGGCGCCGCGGGTGCACATGACGTACTTCGCCTGCCCCGGCGGCACGTCCGCGAAGTGGATGCCGCGCACCACCCCGCGCGCGCTGACCGAGAGGTTGCCCTGCGCCAGCCGCAGCGGGTGGCCGATCTCGGCCTCGAGGTGGTCGAAGCGGTAGAACTCCGTGAACAGGCCGCGGGGGTCACCGCGCAGGACGGGACTGATCTCCCAGGCTCCGCCGATCGAGAGCTGTCGGAACTTCACGTGCTGACTCCGTAGCGTGTCGGTCGTGTGTGGCGGTGCGATTGTGCGCGGGCCGCTCAACTCTTCCAATCGAGAAGATGGAGCAGGTATTCGCCGTATCCGCTCTTGCGCAACGGCTCGGCGAGGTCGGCCAGCTGCCCGTCGGTGATGAGCCCGGCCCGCCAGCAGGCCTCCTCGACGCAACCGATCTTGAAGCCCTGCCGCTCCTCGATGACGCGCACGAACTCGGCGGCCTGCACCATCGTGTTGAAGGTACCCGTGTCCAGCCACGCCGTGCCCCGGTCCAGCACGACCACGTGCAGTTCATCCCGATCGAGGTAGGCCGCGTTGACGGCGGTGATCTCCAGCTCGCCGCGGTCGCTGGGCTTGAGGTCGCGGGCGATCTGCACGACGCGGTTGTCGTAGAAGTACAGGCCGGGGACCGCGTAGCGGCTCTTGGGCTTGACCGGCTTCTCCTCGATGGACAGCACCCGGCCGTCCGGCGCGAACTCGACCACGCCGTAGTCCTGCGGGTTGGCCACCGGGTAGGCGAAGACCCGGCCGCCCTTGACGTCGGCGTTGTCGGCGAGGCGCTGGCCGAGCGCGGCGCCGTGGAAGATGTTGTCGCCGAGCACCAGCGCCACGCTGTCATCGCCGATGAAGTCGGCGCCGATGACGAACGCCTGGGCCAGGCCCTCGGGGCGGGGCTGGGCGGCGTACGACAGCCGCAGGCCCCACTGGGAACCGTCGCCGAGCAGCCGCTGGAACTGCTCCTGGTCCTCCGGCGTGGTGATGACGAGGATCTCGTGGATGCCCGCCATCACCAGCGTGGTGAGCGGGTAGTAGATCATCGGCTTGTCGAAGACGGGCATCAGCTGCTTCGACACGGCCCGGGTCAGGGGCCACAGACGTGAGCCGGTCCCACCGGCGAGGATGATGCCACGCACCTGGGTCACCTTACGGGGTCCGCGGCCGCCCGCTTCGACTAGACTCCGGGACCCGTGAGAATCCTCGTCACCGGCGGTGCCGGTTTCATCGGCTCGCATTACGTGCGCACCCTGCTCAGCGGCGGGTATCCCGCGTATTCCGGTGCATCCGTGACCGTGCTGGACAAGCTCACCTATTCGGGTAACCGGGCCAACCTCGACCCGGTGGCCGATGACCCTGCGCTCACGTTCGTGGAGGGCGACATCTGCGACGCCGCGCTCGTCGGGGAGCTCATGCCCGGCCACGACGCGGTCGTGCACTTCGCCGCCGAGTCGCACGTGGACCGCTCGATCCTGGGCGCCGGCCCGTTCGTGACGACCAACGTCCTGGGCACCCAGGTGCTGCTGGACGCGGCCCGGGCCGCCGGCGTCGGGCGCTTCCTGCACGTGTCCACCGACGAGGTGTACGGCTCGATCCAGGAAGGGTCGTGGACCGAGGAGTGGCCGCTGGCCCCGAACTCGCCGTACTCGGCGTCGAAGGCCGGCTCCGACCTGCTCGCGCTGGCCTACCACCGCACCCACGGGATGGAGGTGGTGGTGACCCGCTGCTCGAACAACTACGGGCACTACCAGTTCCCCGAAAAGGTGATTCCGCTCTTCGTCACCAACCTCATCGACGGCGGGACCGTGCCGCTGTACGGCGACGGCGGCAACATCCGCGACTGGCTGCACGTGTCCGACCACTGCGCCGGCATCCAGCTCGCCCTGGAGAAGGGCCGCGCCGGCGAGGTCTACAACATCGGCGGCGGCCGTGAGCTCACCAACCGCGAGCTGACCGAGGTGCTGCTGGCCGCGACCGGGCGGGACTGGGACTCCGCCGTGCGCTACGTCGAGGACCGCAAGGGCCACGACCGGCGGTACTCGCTGTGCCACGACAAGATCAGCGACGAGCTCGGGTACACCCCGCAGGTCACCTTCGAACAGGGCATCGCCGAGACGGTCGCCTGGTACAACGAGAACCGTGCATGGTGGGAGCCGCTCAAGGCCCGGGCGGCCCTGAGCTCATGACGCGATACCTCGTCACGGGCGCCCGCGGGATGCTGGGCCGTGACCTGCTGGCCGCGCTCGACGGCCGGGACGTGACCGCGGCGACCCGCGCGGAGCTCGACATCACCGACGCGGCGAAGGTCCGTGACCTGGTCGAGGGCCACGACGTGGTCCTCAACGCGGCCGCCTGGACCGACGTCGACGGCGCCGAGGCCGATGAACGGGGCGCAACCGCCGTCAACGGTACGGCGGTGGCCTCCCTCGCCGCCGCCTGCGCCGCGACCGGTGCGCGCCTGGTGCACGTCTCCACCGACTACGTGTTCGCGGGCGACGCCACCGAGCCGTACGCCGAGGACGCCCCGACCGCGCCGATCAACGCCTACGGACGCAGCAAGCTGGCCGGCGAGCGGGCCGTGCTCGACGCGCTGCCGGACACCGGCTACGTGGTGCGCACCGCCTGGCTCTACGGCGCGCACGGCAAGAACTTCGTGCGCACGATGCTGCGCCTGGCCGCCGAGCGCGAGTTCGTCGAGGTCGTCGACGACCAGGTCGGGCAGCCGACGTGGTCACGCGACCTGGCCGAGCGCCTGGTGGCCCTCGCCGACGGCGGCGGGCCGCCCGGGATCTACCACGGCACCGCCTCCGGGCGGACGTCCTGGCACGGGCTGGCCGCCGCGGTCTTCGAGGAGGCCGGCCACGACCCGGCCCGGGTCCGCCCCACGACGAGCGCCGCATTCGTGCGGCCGGCCGCCCGCCCGGCCTTCAGCGTGCTCGGTCACGCGCGGTGGGCGGCCGCCGGGCTGGCGCCCATGCGCCCCTGGCGTGACATGCTGCATGACATGGTGCCTGGAGTTGCCCGGTGAAGCTCACGATCGTCACCGGACTGACCGCCCTCGCGGTGCTCGCGTTCATGGTCGAGCTGCTGCGGCGCCGGCAGCTGCAGGAGAAGTACGCGATCCTCTGGCTGTCCGTCAGCGTGCTCATCGTGCCGCTGGCGTTCATGCCGTTCATCACCGACAACCTGGCCAGGCTGCTCGGCATCGCCTCCGGCGTGAGCCTGGTGCTGTTCCTCGGCATCGTGTTCCTGCTGCTGGTGACCGTGCACCTGAGCTGGGAGGTGAGCCGGCTGGAGGAGGAGACGCGCACCCTGGCCGAGGACCTGGCGCTGCTGCGCACCGAGCTCGGCCGCCCGCGGCCGCAGGACGCCACGGCGGCCGACGCCGGGACGATGGCCTCCGGAGACCTGGCCGATGATCAACGGTAAGCGCGTCCTGATCATCATCCCGGCCTGGAACGAGGCGGCGTCGATCGCCGACGTGATCCGGGAGGTGCACGGCGAGCTGCCGTCGGTGGACATCATCGTGGTCGACGACGGCTCCTCCGACGACACCGCGGCCCGGGCCGCCGAGGCCGGCGCGATCGTGGCCCGGCTGCCGTTCAACCTCGGCGTCGGCGGGGCGATGCGCACCGGGTACCGCTACGCCCGCGACTACGGCTACGACGTGGCCATCCAGGTCGACGCCGACGGCCAGCACGACCCGCGGTACATCCCGAAGCTCGTCGACGCCCTGGACGATCACGACCTGGTGATCGGCGCCCGGTTCGCCGGCGAGGGCGGCTACAGCGTCAAGGGCCCGCGCAAGTGGGCGATGCGGATGCTCTCCGCGGTGCTGTCGCGGCTGTCGCGCAGCCGGCTGACCGACACGACGTCGGGGCACCGGGCGGCCAACCGGCGGGTGATCGAGTTCTTCGCGCACTGGTACCCCGCGGAGTACCTCGGCGACACGATCGAGGTGCTGGTCCGGCTGGCCCGCAACGGCTACAAGATCACGCAGATCCCGGTGGCGATGCGGCCGCGGATGGCCGGCACGCCGAGCAACTCCCCCGTGAAGGCGACGATCTACCTGGGCCGCGCGTTCATCGTGCTGCTCCTGGCGATGATCCGGGCCTGACGTGGTGCGGGCCGGGGTCTCCCCCGGCCCGTCGCGTCATTCGGTGTCGGCGGAGTCTTCCTCGGTACCCCCGGAAGCATTGTCCGCCGGGGTGCTGGGCGACGCCGGGGGCTGCGGCTTGTCCTCGAGCCCCTCCTCGACGTCCTCGGTCTTGGCCGCCGCCGGCTCCTCGAGGATCGCCGTCAGCGCCAGCCCGGTGAGGCGGCGGAACGTGCGCCCCGGCCGGGTGCGGTCCAGGACCGCGACCTCCAGCTGGTTGGCCGCCAGCTTGCGCGGCTGGCCGCCCTCGCCGCCGACGCTACCCAGACCCTCAACGGCGAGCTTCAGGGCCTCAGCGAGCGTCTGGTCGGGCCGCAGACGGGTTTTCACGGCGCCGGAGATGGCGTCGGACTGCCCGCCCATGGTGACCAGGCCCGGCTCGTCCTGCACGGAGCCGTCGTAGGTGATCCGGTACAGCTCGTCCTCCGCGGCCGTCGCGCCGGCCTCGGCGACGCAGATCTCCACCTCGTAGGGCTTCTGCTCCTGGGTGAAGATGGCGCCGAGGGTGCGGGCGTAGGCGTTGGCGATCTGCCGGCCGGTCACGTCGCGGCGGCCGTAGGAGTATCCGTGCAGGTCGGCGAGGCGCACGCCGGCCGAGCGCAGGTTTTCGAACTCGGGGTAGCGCCCGACGGCGGCGAAGCCGATCCGGTCGTAGATCTCACTGACCTTGTGCAGGGCGGTCGACAGGTTCTCGGCGACGAACAGCACGCCGCCCTCGTAGCTCAGCACCACGACACTGCGACCACGGGCGATGCCCTTGCGCGCGTATTCCGAGCGGTCCCGCATGATCTGCTCGGGCGAGGCGTAGAACTGCATGGCCACGGTGGCGAGTTCTCCTTCTGCTGGTCTCTACGGGGTTGTTCAGACGCCGGGGTTGTTGGTGCGCTCGGCGATGATCTGCTCGGCCACGGCGCGGGTCTCGTCGTCGCTGAGGCGGCGGGTGCCCTCCACCGTGGCGGTCATGATGACCGGGAAGATGCCCCGCAGCAGGTCCGGGCCGCCGGTCGCGGTGTCGTCGTCGGCGGCGTCGTAGAGCGCCTCGATGGCGAGCTTCACGGCCTCGTCGGTGGTCACGCCCGGGCGGTAGCGCTTCTTGAGCGACGACTTGGCGAACAGGGAGCCGGAGCCGATCGAGTCGTAGCCGCGCTCCTCGTAGACGCCGCCGGCGACGTCGAAGCTGAAGATCCGGCCGGCCTTGTCCACGCTCTTGGCCTCGAGGTCGAAGCCGGCGAACAGCGGCACGACGGCCAGGCCCTGCATCGCGGCGCCGAGGTTGTTGCGCACCATGCTGGCCAGCCGGTTGGCCTTGCCCTCCAGTGAGAGCATGCTGCTCTCGATCTTCTCGTAGTGCTCCAGCTCGACCTGGAACAGCCGCATCATCTCCAGGCCGAAGCCCGCGGTGCCGGCCATGCCGACGAGCGAGTAGGCGTCGGCGGCGAAGACCTTCTCGATGTCGCGCTGGGCGATGAGGTTGCCCATGGTGGCCCGCCGGTCGCCGCCCATGAGGACGCCGTCGGCGCAGGTGATCGCGACGATCGTGGTGGCGTGCGCACTCACGTCGGCCGCCATTCCCGGCGGCAGCGGCCGCCGTCCCGGGAGCAGCTCCGGCGCCACGTTGCCGAGGAACTCGCTGAACGACGAGGTCCCGGCGGCGTGAAACGCGGCGGGCAGGCGCCCTGAGTGGTCAAGACCCGTCGGCAACGGAAGCTCCTCCTAGGTGATGGGTGCGGTGATCGACTGCTGTGTGGCAACAATACGCCGCGGAAGGGCTCGCAAGCGGCGCGCCACAACGCTGTGGGCGAACAGGCGCCGCCCGCCCGGTTGATGACCGGACGGGCGGCGCTGGAGCGGCTACTCGCCGCCCTTCTGCACGTATCCGCGGACGAATTCCTCGGCGTTCTCCTCGAGCACGGAGTCGATCTCGTCGAGGAGGTCGTCGACGTCCTCGCCAAGCTGCTCGACCCGCTCGGCCGTCTCCGGGTTGACCTCAGGCGCGACGACGTCCTCTTCCTCGTCGCGCCGGGACTTCCCGGACTGGGACTGCCCGCCCGTATCCCTCGTAGCCATGACTCATCCTCCTCGGGGGGACCACCAACGAACCGCTGCATCGAACTTACCCGGAAGTGATCGCCTCCAGCAGATCCTTCGCACTCGGGCACTTGTCGAACAGCGCGCCGACGTGTTTCTTCGTCCCTCGCTCGGGCTCCATCATCGGCACCCGAACGAGCGACTCCCGGCCCACGTCGAAGATGACCGAGTCCCAGCTCGCCGCCACCACCTCGGCGGGGTATTTGGCCAGGCAGCGGCCGCGGAAGTAGGCGCGGGTGTCGTCCGGCGGCTCGACGATCGCCCGCTGGACCTCCTCCTCGGTGAACAGCGTCGCCATCGAGCCGCGGGCGACCAGCCGCTGGTAGAGGCCCTTCTCCGGGCGGACGTCGGAGTACTGCAGGTCGACGAGTTGCAGCTTGTGCGACGACCAGCCGAGCGACTCCCGCTCGCGGTAGCCCTCCAGCAGCCGCAGCTTGGCCACCCAGTCCAGCTCGCCGGCGCACAGCATCGGGTCGCGCCCGAGCTTGTCCAGCGCGTCCTCCCACCGGTCGAGCACGTCGAGGGTGATCTCGTCGGCGTCGGCGCCCTGCCGCTCCTCGACGAAGGCCCGCGCCCGCTCGTAGAACGCCCACTGGATGTCCAGCGCCGACAGCCGCCGCCCGTCGCGCATCCGGATGAGGTGCTTCAGCGACGGGTCGTGGCTCACCGACTTGAGCTCCGTCACCGGATCGGCGATGCCCAGGTCGCCCGAGAGCACCTTCTCCTCGATCATCGCGAGGATGAGCGACGTCGTGCCAACCTTGAGGTACGTCGAGATCTCCGACAGGTTGGCGTCGCCGATGATGACGTGCAGCCGCCGGTACTTGTCCGCGTCCGCGTGCGGCTCGTCGCGCGTGTTGATGATCGGCCGCTTGAGCGTGGTCTCCAGCCCGACCTCGACCTCGAAGAAGTCGGCCCGCTGGGAGATCTGGAACCCGGGCCCGGACCCGTCCTGCCCGATGCCGACCCGCCCGGCGCCGCACACGATCTGCCGCGTCACGAAGAACGGCGTCAGGTGCATCACGATGTCGGCGAACGGCGTCTGCCGGCGCATGAGGTAGTTTTCGTGCGCGCCGTAGCTCGCGCCCTTGTTGTCGGTGTTGTTCTTGTACAGGTGGATCGGCAGCGTGCCCGGGATCGTCGCCGCGCGCCGGGACGCCTCGGCCATCACCCGCTCGCCCGCCTTGTCCCACAGCACGATGTCGCGCGGGTTGGTCACCTCGGGCGTGGAGTACTCGGGGTGGGCGTGGTCGACGTACAGCCGGGCGCCGTTGGTCAGTATCACGTTGGCCAGCCCGAGGTCCTCGTCCGCGAGGGCCTCCGCCGGGTCGTAGAGCGCGCCCGAGTAGGTGAACCCGCGGGCGTCGCGCAGCGGCGACTCCTCCTCGTAGTCCCAGCGGGCCCGCCCGTTCTTGCTGAGCTCGGGCCGCGCGCCGTAGGCGTTGACCACCTGGGAGGACGTGACCATCGGGTTGGCACCCGGCTGGCCGGGCACGGACACGCCGTACTCGACCTCGGTGCCCATCACGCGCCGCACACTCATGCCACAACCCTAGTCGCATGACGTGCCACCCGGCTCGCACTGCCCGGGCTGTATTTATTCGTGCTGTGTTTCTGACGCCGGGGGGGCTCCGCTGCGTTCTCTATAGCCGGGGGAGCTCCGCTCCACCCGAACCCCCTCAACACCTGCAGCGGCGCGCTCGCCGACGAATGAGTCCTCTCAGCGGGTCTCGTCCACGACCGATCGATCGTGCCGATCAGCGGCCTTCCCCGCGTGGCAGCTCGGGCGCTCCGTTTCTCATGACCGGGGAACTCCGCTCAAACCTGCCCTGGCGCCCGGCGGCGGATGAGCCCGCCGAGCGGCCTCGTCCCCGACCGATCGACGTGCCCGTCGCCGGCCAACGAGCACTGTGACGGCCCGAGCCGTCCGCCCCCAGCACGGCTGCGCCGCGACGAGCCTGAGCGCTTTGCGCGCTGTGGGGATACACCGCGGCCGAGCACAGCACTCTGGCGATGGCGCTGCCGGACATGATCTTGACGTCGCCGGCGCTCTATGTCGCGTTTATACCCTGACGGGGCATAAATCCGACAAGTCGTGGCGCGCAGCGCCCGACTTGTCGCAAATAGCCGTCCGCGCGCAAAAAGACGGGCGGGAGACCCTCTGCAGGTCGCCCGCCCGTCCCTCGTTCGAGTTACAAGTACTGGCCGGTGTTGGTTGCCGTCTCGATGGAGCGGCCGGCCTCGGCGCCCTTGCCGCCGGAGACGAGCGTGCGGATGTACACGATCCGCTCGCCCTTCTTGCCGGAGATGCGGGCCCAGTCGTCCGGGTTGGTGGTGTTGGGCAGGTCCTCGTTCTCGCGGAACTCGTCGACGCAGGAGTCCAGCAGGTGCTGCAGGCGCACACCCTTCTGGCCGCTGCTGAGGAAGTCCTTGATCGCCATCTTCTTCGCCCGGTCGACGATGTTCTGGATCATCGCGCCCGAGTTGAAGTCCTTGAAGTACAGGACCTCCTTGTCGCCGTTGGCGTAGGTCACCTCGAGGAAGCGGTTCTCCTCGGTCTCGGAGTACATCCGCAGCACGACCGCGTCGATCATGGCGGCGACCGTCGCCTCGGGCGATTCGCCGTGCTCGGCGATGTCGTCCTTGTGCAGCGGTACGTCGGTCAGGATGTACTTCGAGAAGATGTCCTTGGCCGCCTCGGCGTCCGGCCGCTCGATCTTGATCTTCACGTCGAGCCGGCCGGGGCGCAGGATCGCCGGGTCGATCATGTCTTCCCGGTTCGACGCGCCGATGACGATGACGTTCTCCAGGCCCTCCACGCCGTCGATCTCGCTGAGCAGCTGCGGGACGATCGTGTTCTCGACGTCGGAGGAGACGCCGGAGCCGCGGGTGCGGAACACGGAGTCCATCTCGTCGAAGAACACGATGACCGGCGTGCCCTCGCTGGCCTTCTCACGGGCCCGCTGGAAGATCAGCCGGATGTGCCGCTCGGTCTCGCCGACGTACTTGTTGAGCAGCTCAGGACCCTTGATGTTGAGGAAGTAGCTGGTCTGCTTCTCCTCGCCTCGCTGCTCGGCGATCTTCTTCGCCAGCGAGTTGGCCACGGCCTTGGCGATGAGCGTCTTGCCACAGCCGGGCGGCCCGTAGAGCAGCACGCCCTTCGGCGGGCGCAGCTTGTGCTCCCGGAAAAGGTCCGCGTGCAGGAATGGCAGCTCCACCGCGTCGCGGATCTGCTCGATCTGCGGGGAGAGTCCACCGATGTCGTGGTAGTCGACGTCGGGCACCTCCTCCAGGACCAGCTCCTCGACCTCGCTCTTCGGGATGCGCTCGTACGCGTACGCCGAGCGCGGCTCGATCATGAGCGAGTCGCCGGCGCGCAGCGGCGCGTCGGCGAGCGTGTGCGCCAGGTGGACGATCCGTTCCTCGTCGGCGTGCGAGATGACGAGTGCACGGTCGCCGCCCTCGAGGACCTCCTTCAACATGACGACCTCACCGGCCCGCTCGAACCCGAGCGCGTCGACGATGTTGAGGGCGTCGTTGAGCAGGACCTCCTGGCCTCGGCGCAGTTCCTCGGTCTCGATCGCCGGGGAGACTGCCACGCGCAGCTTGCGCCCGCCTGTGAACACGTCGACGGTTCCGTCGTCGTGGCGGGCGAGGAAGACTCCATAACCGCTCGGCGGCTGCGCCAGGCGGTCAACCTCCTCCTTCAGCGTCACGATCTGGGCACGGGCCTCCTTGAGGGTGGCCACGAGCCGCTCATTGTTTTCGGTCAGCCGGGCAATCTGCGCCTGCGCTGCGGCGAGCCGCTCCTCGAGCTGTCGCACGTGTCGCGGAGTCTCCGTCAGCTTGCGCCGCACCAGGGCGAGTTCCTCCTGAAGAAACGCGACCTGCGTGGAGAGATCGTGGGCGTCCTTCTCCCATCGTGCGGCGCGCGTCTCCGCGTCGTCGCTGCGTGCCACGTCCCACCTCCCCGGGGGCTTTGAACGTTGTGCTCTAACACTAACTGCTGATCGGCGGTTCAGGCCCCCTCGAACACGTGCGCCACAGGGTGTTTACAAATCCGGGATGCTCGACGGGCCCTATCCAGCACCCTTTCCGGCTTACTGCGGCGTGTGTCACGGCCCCCTGCACGGTTCCGGAACCGTCGGGTAGCGTCAAGAACGTGAGCGTGGAGACTTCTCAGGACTCTTTGCAGGTGTGGGTCGACCAGGACCTGTGCACCGGTGACGGGCTGTGCGTGCAGTACGCACCGGAGGTCTTCGAGTTCGACGTCGACGGGCTCGCCTACGTGAAGGGCCCCGACGGCGAGCTGCAGCTGGCGCCCGGCAGCCGGGCCGACGTCCCCGCCCACCTGCGGCTGGAGGTCATCGACGCGGCCAAGGAGTGCCCCGGCGACTGCATCCACGTGCACCGCCAGTCCGACGACGCCCCCGTCGCCGGACCCAACGCGGACTGACCTGCGATTTCCGTCACCGGCGGCCGAGCTGCGCTGTTAGAGCATCGGCTTGCCGACCAGCGAGCTCACCAGGCGCGCAAACTCCTCCAGCCGGGCGATCTGCCCGGCCCCGCCGTCGTCCAGCGTCTTGCCGAAGCGCAGCGCGTCGTGGCGGATCACCGAACCGGCCTCCTCCGCCGCCACGTTGGCCTCGTCCAGCGACGTGAGCAGCAGATACACGTCGACGCTGTCGACCCGGTGCGACCCGTTCGGGTTGCGGCTGATCCGCCGCCGGCAGCCCACCTCGGTCACCGCCGAGAGGGCCACCACCCGCAGCGACGACGTCATCGACCCCGGCGGCGCCTCCTCCGGCGGGATGTCCTCGCCGTGCCAGAGGATCAGCCGGTTGCCGTCGCAGACGACGACCTCCTGCCAGACCCCGTTGACGTCGTTCACGAACCGTTCGAGGGTGAAGCCCAGAACGCTCTGACCTCGCAGTACACCCGCCATGGCATCCAAGGCGATGTCCGGGTCCCGCAGGTAGGCCCGGGCCGCCGACTCGAGGTCGGGATACGGCGACCAGTCGGGAAAGACCGCGGGTAGGTCACTGAAGCTCGGTCGGCTCATTCGCTTCGGCCTCCTCGTCTGCCCGAGCGGCCGCGGCGGCCGCCAACCGCCGTGCCGCGTACGCCTCGGCCCCCTTGCTCGGCTTGCGCCGGCGCGGCGGCGCCGTCACGCCCGGTGCCAGCTTGCGCGCGCTCACCAGGAACGCCGTGTGCGCGATCATGCGGTGATCGGGCCGGACGGCCAGGCCCTCCGCGTGCCAGTCGCGCACCAGGCTCTCCCAAGCTCGAGGTTCGGTGTACCCACCATCCTCGCGCAAGGCCTCCACCAACTCCGACAATTGGGGTGTTGTTGCCACGTAGCCGATGAACACCCCGCCCGGAATGAGCGCCCGCGAGACGAGCGGAAGGATCTCCCACGGCGTGAGCATGTCCAGGATTATCCGATCAAACCCGGCATCTTCGCAGCCGGCCACGTCCCCCACGCGTAATGACCAGTTCGGCGAGGCGCCGATGAACGCCTCGACGTTGCGCCGGGCGATCTCGGCGAAGTCCTCCCGCATCTCGTACGACGTGACGCTCCCCGCCGGGCCCACCGCCCGCAGCAGGGAGCAGGTCAGCGCGCCGGAGCCGGCCCCGGCCTCCAGCACCCGGGCACCGGGGAAGATGTCGCCCATGGCCACGATCTGCGCCGCGTCCTTGGGGTAGATCACCTGAGCGCCACGCGGCATCGACAGC
The DNA here is from genome assembly GCF_050936175.1 of Dactylosporangium sp. CA-139066. Taxonomy (NCBI): domain Bacteria; kingdom Bacillati; phylum Actinomycetota; class Actinomycetes; order Micromonosporales; family Micromonosporaceae; genus Dactylosporangium; species Dactylosporangium sp. CA-139066. The sequence goes on from NZ_JBNJNH010000001.1 coordinate 7,274,714, forward strand.
ACGTAGTCGGCCAGCAGCGGCCGCAGCGCCAGGTAGGCGGTGCCGCCGGTCGAGGTCACCACGCTGCCGTCGGGCGCGCCGATGAGATCGTCGTGGGCGAGCCGCCCGCGGTGGGTGTGGAACTCCTTGCCCGCCTCCAGCACGATGGTGTGCATCCGCCCCTTGGGGTCGGTGAGCTGGACCCGGTCGCCCGGGCGGAAGGGCCCCCGGCGCACGACGGACGGGGTCTCGACGGGGCTTTCCACACTCACGCGCTGTTCCTCCGGACGGTCGGCCTGCGCGGCCGCCGGGTCGGGGCCACGAGGGAGACGAGCTCGGCGCCGCGCAGGACGCCGTGCACATCCTCCCCGGTGACCACCAGGTAGTCGCCGCCCGGGTCGTCCCTGATCGCCATGAGCAGGTCGGTGCCGCGAAGATCACCCGGCAGGACGTGGTGCCGGTCGAGGCGCCGGGTCACGTCGACGATCGGCACCCACGGCCGGCGCTCGGCCGGCACCGCGCGCGCCCGCGCCCCGTGCACGAACCCGATCATGCTCCCGGACTCCTCCACCACGGCGACGACCGGCCCGCGCTCGTCGCCCAGGGCCGCGATCCGGTCCGCCTCGGCCAGCGGCGTGCCGGCGGTGACGGCGACGACGGGCCGGGCCAGCTCGCGGGCGCTGAACGGGGGCAGCCGGGCGGCCGCCCGGGCGTGCCGGATCGCCTGGCCCGCGCCGACCCACATGGTGATCGCGACGAGCAGGGTGAAGGCCATCCCGAAGTACGCGTGATGAAAGGGCTGGAACTTCCACAGCAGCAGGGCGAGCGCGGCCGTGCCCAGCGCGAGCAGCCGCCCGATCCACCCGGCCACCACGCGCCCGACGTTGGCGTCGCCGGTGAGCTTCCACACCAGGGCCTGCAGCGCCCGCCCGCCGTCCAGGGGCAGCCCCGGCAGCGCATTGAACACGGCGACCACGACGTTGGACAGCGCCAGCTGGAACGCGAACGTCGCCGCGATCCCGCCGGTCGGCAGGATCGCCGCGGCGCCGGCGGCGAGCACCCCGAGCACCAGCGACACGAGCGGCCCGGCCAGCGACACGAGCAGCTCGACGCCCGGGCGGGGGGCCTCGCGCTCCATCTCGGTGTAGCCGCCGAGCATCTCCAGCGTGATCCCGCGCACACCGATCCCGCTGCGCCGGCTCGTCACCGCGTGCCCGAGCTCATGCAGCAGGACCGAGACCAGCAGGCACACCACGAACCCGAACCCGACCACGACCCCGGTCGTGAACGGCAGCCTCTCCTGGCTGCGGGCCTGCATGAACGTGCCGTACGTCAGGGTTATCAGCGCCGCCAGCAGCAGCCACGAGGGCGCCAGATAGACCGGGACGCCGGCCACCCGGCCCAGCGGAATGCCCGCGCCGCGCTCCCGCGGTTGGGCGCGGGCGGCCGGCGACGCCGGCGCGGATGCCGTGCGGTGTTCGTCCATCGCCCCCGATGCTACGGGCTGAGGGGTTCGATGCGCGTTTTCGTCGTACCCCACGTTTAACCTCTTGGGCATGACGGTGCCCGTTACCTCCGCCCTGCCAACCCTGTCGCCGTCGCGCGCCGCCGACTTCAAGACCTGCCCGTTGCTGTACCGGTTCAGAAGCATCGACCGGCTTCCCGAGCGTCCGACCGCCGACCAGGCCCGCGGCACCCTGGTCCACGCCGTGCTCGAGGCCCTGTTCGACGCCCCGGCCGGCGAGCGCACCCCGGACGCCGCGGCCGCCCTGGTCGCCCCGCAGTGGCAGCGCCTGGTCGAGCAGGAGCCGGAGCTGGCGACGATCTTCACCGACCCGCCCCTTTCCCCCGACGACTTCCTGTCCGGCGCCGCCGAGCTGCTGCAGGGCTACTTCGCCGTCGAGGACCCCAACCGCCTGGAGCCCGGCGACCGCGAGGCCTACGTCGAGGCCGAGGTCGACGGCCGCCTGGTCATCCGCGGCATCATCGACCGCCTGGACGTCTCCCCCGCCGGCGACCTGCGCGTCGTGGACTACAAGACCGGCGGCGCGCCCCGCGAGGCGTTCGAGGCCCGCGCGATGTTCCAGCTGAAGTTCTACGCCCTGGTCCTGTGGCGCACCCGCGGCGTCGTGCCCCGCGTGCTGCGCCTCATGTATCTGCGCGACCAGGAGGTCTGCGACTTCGCTCCGGACGCCGACGACCTGGTGCGCTTCGAGCGCACGCTGCTGGCGCTGTGGCAGGCGATCGAGCTGGCGACGCAGAACCGCGACTTCCGGCCGAAGCCGAGCCGGTTGTGCGGGTGGTGTGCGCATCAGGCGCTGTGCCCGTCGTATGGGGGGACGCCGCCGCCGTTTCCGTCGCCGGCGCCGGAGCCGGTGGGTGAGGTGGTCGTGGAGCGGGACTGACCTCGGCTCTCTTGAAAACCTCCGGGGGGCCGGGGCCGGGGGATGGTCACCCTCTTCTTGGCTCGGGTCCGTGCAACCTGCGACCGTTGTTCCCACCAGACACCGGTCGACGCTGGGGCGTCTCCCTGCCAGGTCCGTGGTGGCACGAGCATGGCGCGTTGTCTGGGCATTTGGTTGCGGTCGTCGGCCCGGGGCTGTCCGGGCACGGGTCGGCGTCTCCGAAAGCCCCGCCTGACCCTGGGCAGTGGCTCAGGTCACCGGGCCGGAGCTGTCCGGGCACGGGTCGACGTCAGGACCGCACCCCTTCCCGGCGGTGGCGACGCGTCATCCCTGCGGCTTGCGGGGTCCTCCCTGAGGAGGAGGGGGCGTCGGGCGCGGCGATGAAAGCGGGCCGCGTGCGTGCCGATACCGTCGATAGCGTGCGGTGGGTCCGGGAGACGTTCAGGTGGCGGGGGGATCCGTTCGCCCAGGACATCGTGCTCGCGATCGGGCTCATGCTCTTCAGCACCAGCCTCGAGGTCGTCACCGCGACGCGGGTCGGGGTCACGGAATTCGTCTGGCAGCTGGTGTACGGCGCGCTCGGGCTCGTCGGGGTGGCGTTTCGGCGGCGGTGGCTGTGGGGGGCCGTGCTGTGGACGTCGCTGCACGTCGTCACGCCGTTCGCGGCCGGGCTCAGTCTGGTTCAGGGTGGGCTCGGGATCATTGTCCTGACCTACACCGTGGCCGTGTACCTGCCGCCGCGGCGGGCGCTCGGGGCGGCGGCGCTCATGTGGCTGCCGGGGATGGCGCTGGCCAGCGTGCTCGGGCGGGCGGGCAGCACGCCCTTCTACCCGGACGTGAAGATCTTCCTGACGTTCAACACGATGAGCGCGCTGGTGTGTTTCACCGTGGGGCGGACCGTGGCGACGCGGCGGGCGTACATCGCGGCGCTGGAGGACCGGGCGCGGACCGCGGAGACCAGTCAGCGGGCGCTCACCGAGAAGGCGGTGGCCGAGGAGCGGCGGCGGATCGCGCGTGAGCTGCACGACGTCGTCGCGCATCACGTCAGCGTCATGGGGGTGCTGGCCACCGGGTCGCGGCGGATGCTGAAGCGGGACCCGCACGCGGCCGACGAGGCGCTGGCCACGATCGAGGAGACCGGGCGCACGGCGCTGCGGGAGATGCGGCGGCTGCTCAGCGTGCTGCGCACCGAGGCCGAGCCGGCCGGGGAGCTGGCGCCGCAGCCGGGGCTGGCCGGCATTGAGGGGCTGGTCGAACAGATCCAGGAGGCCGGGCTGCCGGCGCTGCTGCGGGTCGACGGGGAGCCGGGGCCGCTGGAGCCGGGCGTGTCGCTGACGCTGTACCGGATCGTGCAGGAAGCCCTGACCAACGCCCTGAAGCACGCGGGGGCCGCCACCGTCGAGGTGCGGCTGACGTTCGGGGCGGCCGACGTGACCGTGGAGATCTGCGACACCGGGCGCGGGCCGCAGCTGGGGACGGCGGCCGTCGGGCACGGGCTGCTCGGGATGCGGGAGCGCGTGATGCTGTACGGAGGGACCCTGCGCACCGGGCCCCGGCCCGGCGGCGGATACCGTGTCCACGCGAGGATCCCCATCGAGGTGCCGGTAGAGAGGCAGTTGGCGAGTTGACCGAGGCGCGTCCCATCCGGCTCCTGCTCGCCGACGACCAGCCCCTGCTGCGCACCGGGTTCCGGATGGTGCTCGGGGGCGAGCCGGGGCTCGACATCGTGGCCGAGGCCGGCGACGGGGTCGAGGCCGTGGAACTGGCGCGGCGGCTGCTGCCCGACGTGGTGCTCATGGACATCCGGATGCCGCGCATGGACGGGGTCGCCGCGACCCGGGCGATCGTCGAGGCCAAGCTGCCGGTGCGGGTGCTGATCCTCACCACGTTCGACCTGGACGAGTACGTCGTCGGGGCCCTTCGGGCCGGGGCCAGCGGGTTCCTGGCCAAGGACGTGCCGGCCGACGACCTGGTCATCGCGATCCGCACGGTGGCGGCCGGGGAGGCGGTCGTGGCGCCGCGGATCCTCAAGCGGCTGCTGGACAAGTTCGCCGACGCGCTGCCCGATCCGGACGCCGCTCCCCCGCGCGACCTGCGCGTTCTGACCGACCGGGAGCGCGAGGTCCTGGTACAACTGGCCAAGGGGCTGTCCAATGCCGAGATCGCCCGTGCACTGTCGGTGAGCGAGACCACCGTCAAGACCCATGTCGGTCACGTGCTCACGAAGCTGGGGCTCCGCGATCGCGTACAGGCCGTCGTCCTCGCGTACGAGACGGGCCTGGTCCGGCCCGGGTCGTGAGGTCGTCCCCAGGGACGAGGGACGGGGTGCGGGGCGCCCTTAGCTTGAAGTGGACAGGACAAGGGGTACCACTTCAAGGGGGAGCTGAGCGTGACCACGACTGTCACGAACGGGGACGGCGTCGCCGCCCGCGCAGTTGACGTGTGGAAGGTGTACGGCAGCGGCGAGGCTCAGGTCATCGCGCTGCACGGGGTGAGCGTCGAGCTCGAGCGCGGGCACTTCACCGCGATCATGGGGCCGTCCGGGTCCGGCAAGTCGACGCTGATGCACACGCTCGCGGGCCTCGACTCGGTCACCCGCGGGGAGATCTTCATCGGCGACACCCGGCTCACCGGGATGTCCGACAAGGAGCTGACCAACCTGCGGCGGACCAAGGTCGGGTTCATCTTCCAGCAGTTCAACCTGCTGCCGACGCTGACCGCGGAGGAGAACATCCTCCTGCCGCTGTCCATCTCGGGCCGCAAGGCGGACCCGGCGTGGTACGACACCGTGATCAAGACGGTCGGGCTCGGCGACCGGCTCGGGCACCGGCCCAGCCAGCTCTCCGGCGGCCAGCAGCAGCGCGTCGCGTGCGCGCGGGCCCTCGTCGCCCGGCCCGACGTCATCTTCGCCGACGAGCCCACCGGCAACCTCGACTCGCGCTCCGGCGCCGAGGTGCTGTCGTTCCTGCGCAACTCCGTGCGCGAGTACGGCCAGACGATCGTCATGGTGACGCACGACCCGAACGCGGCCTCCTACGCCGACCGGGTCATCTTCCTGGCCGACGGCCAGATCGTCGACGAGCTGCGCGAGCCCACGGCCGACGCCCTGCTCGACAAGCTCAAGGGCCTCGACACGGCGGCGGGCCGCATGGCCGAAGAGGTGGCCTGACCCCATGCTGCGCGCAACCCTCAAAAGCCTGCTGGCGCGCAAGCTGCGGCTGACGCTTTCGACCCTCGCGGTCGTGCTGTCGGTCATGTTCGTGTCCGGCTCGCTCGTGCTCACCGACACGCTCGGGCGCACGTTCGACAACCTGTTCGCCAACATCTACACGTACACCGACGTGCAGATCTCCGCGAAGAACCAGATCGAGCAGCAGGGCGGCGGCAACAACCCCGTCACCCCGTTCCCGGCCTCGGTCGTGGACCGGGTCGCCAAGGTCGACGGCGTGCAGAAGGCCACCGGCCAGGTGTTCCTCAACGGGGCCATGCCGATCGGCAAGAACAACAAGGTCGTCATCAACCAGACCGGCCAGGAGTTCGGCGCCAACTGGACCGGCGAGGACCAGCTGGTGAAGCTGTACACGGGCGAGGGACCCCGGTCCGACAACGAGATCGTCATCAACAAGGGCCTGGCCAAGAAGGCCGGCTTCAACGTCGGCGACTCGATGGACGTCATCACCCGCGACCAGAAGCGGGCGACGTACAAGATCGTGGGCATCATGGTGTACACCGGCGGCCGTGACTCGATGGCCGGCGAGAGCGCCATCTTCTTCACCACGCCCCGCGCCCAGGAGTCGATGCTGGGCGACACCACGCACACCCAGTTCAACGTCATGGACGTCAAGGCCAGGTCCGGGGTCAGCGACGACAAGCTGCGCGACGACATCAAGGCCGAGCTCGGCAGCGGGTTCGTGGTGCAGACCGGCAAGGACCTGTCCGAGGAGTCCAGCAAGGCGATCAAGGACATCCTCAAGTACTTCAACTACGTCCTGCTCGGCTTCGGCGCCGTCGCGCTGCTCGTGGGCGTGTTCCTGATCCTCAACACGTTCTCGATCATCGTGGCTCAGCGCACGCAGGAGCTGGCGCTGCTGCGGGCGATGGGCGCGGCCCGGGGCCAGGTGCTGCGCTCGGTGCTGCTCGAGGCGGTCATCATCGGGGTCATCGGCTCGGCGCTGGGCTTCCTCGTCGGCCTCGGCCTCGGGGCCGGCGGCGCGCGGGCGTTCGTCAGCCTGGCCGACGGCGCCCAGGTCGCGAGCCTGGGCTTCCCGATCTCGGCGGTGATCGCGTCGTTCGCGATCGGCATCGGGGTCACGATCGTCGCGGCGCTCATGCCGGCGGTCAAGGCGTCCCGGGTGGCGCCGATCGCGGCGATGCGCGAGTCGGCCGCCCCGGACCGGCCGCTGACCAAGCTCACGATCTTCGGCTCGGTCATCACCGCGCTCGCGATCGGCTCGCTGAGCTGGGGCCTGGCCGGCGCCGGCGGCGGCACGCTGTTGCTGGTCTTCGGCGGCGTCCTCGGCCTGCTCATCGGCGTGGCGCTGCTGACGCCGATCATCTCCAAGCCGCTGGTGGCCGTGCTCGGCTCGCTCTTCTCCTGGTCGATCCCGGGCAAGCTCGGCAAGCGCAACTCGTCGCGCAACCCGCGCCGCACGGCGATCACGGCCGGCGCGGTGATGATCGGCATCGCGATCGTCACGGCGATCAGCACGATCTTCACGTCGCTGTCCACGGCGCTGGGCGACACGGTGAACAAGGACCTGGCGGCCGACGTCGTCGTGCTCGGCCAGCGGACCAACGACGTGCCGCCGGTCGTCTCCGACGATCAGCTGGACAGGATCGAGGCGCTGCCGGCGGCCAAGACGGTGGCCGCGGTCACCGTCGACCAGGTCGAGGTCAACGGCGAGCCGGGCTTCGTGTACGCCTACTTCGACCCGGCGGCGGGCATGTCGGTGCTGCAGCTCAAGACCGACCAGGGCCGCACCGACCGGATCGGCTCCGGCGAGTTCGTGGTGGACAAGAAGACCGCCGACAACCGCAAGCTCAAGCTCGGCGACAGCATCACGGTGAAGTTCACCAAGGGCGCGCAGAAGCAGCTCACGCTCGTCGGCATCACCGGCGAGTCGGCCCTGGGCGACGGCATCGTCATCAGCTACGACGACGCGAAGGCGGGCTTCGCCTTCCCGCAGGCGTGGCAGGTGTTCATGTCGGTCAAGGACGGCTCGTCGGTCACCGACGCGAAGGCGGCCGTCAACGACATCCTCAAGGACAACCCGCAGGTCCAGGCGTACACCAAGGACGAGTACATCAAGAGCAACCTGCAGGGCTTCGACTACGCGCTGGTGATCGTGCAGGTGCTGCTGCTGGTGGCGCTGGCCATCTCGATCCTCGGCGTCATCAACACCCTGCTGCTGTCGGTCATCGAGCGCACCCGCGAGCTGGGCATGCTCCGCGCGGTCGGCCTGCGGCGCGGGCAGACCTGGCGGATGGTGACGACGGAGTCCGTGGTCATCACGATGTTCGGCACGGTCCTCGGTCTCGCCGTCGGCGCCGGGCTCGGCGCGGCGATCGTGTCCGCGCTCAAGAGCGTGCTGGGCTTCGGCGCGGTCACCCTGCCGTGGGGGCTGATGGTGGTGTACTTCATCGCCTCCATCATCGTCGGCGGCATCGCGGGCCTCATCCCGTCGGTGCGGGCCGTGCGCCTCAACGTGCTGGGCGCCATCGCCTACGAGTAACCGCACGCGGACCGACCAGGGCCGCGGCCGCCTCCGGGTGGCCGCGGCCCTGTTCATGTGGCGTGTCTGAGAAACCTGTGGCACCCGGGTCGGGGTTGACCCTGACCCGGGCTAGGGGACGCTCCCCCAGCGCAATATCCGTGGCCGGCTAGGCCCACGGGCGGACGTTTCCCGGCCCCGCCGCCCCGACGATGAGTGCACACCATTCACCAGGGGGAATCATGACTGCATCGGTTGCGACGCGCACCGAGGTGGCCGCGCGGGCGGTCGACGTGTGGAAGGTCTACGGCTCCGGCGAGGCGCAGGTCAACGCGCTCGCGGGGGTTTCGGTGGAGCTGGAGAAGGGCCGCTTCACCGCCATCATGGGCCCGTCCGGCTCGGGCAAGTCCACGCTCATGCACTGCCTCGCCGGGCTCGACGCCGTGACGCGGGGGCAGGTGTACGTCGGCGACACCAAGATCACCGATATGTCCGACCGGGGGCTGACGAACCTGCGGCGCACGAAGGTCGGGTTCATCTTCCAGCAGTTCAACCTGCTGCCGACGCTGACCGCCGAGGAGAACATCCTGCTGCCGCTGTCCATCGGCGGGCGCAAGGCGGACCCGGCGTGGTACGACACCGTGATCGACACCGTCGGCCTGCGCGACCGGCTCAAGCACCGGCCCAGCCAGCTCTCCGGCGGCCAGCAGCAGCGCGTCGCGTGCGCCCGGGCCCTCGTGTCGCGGCCCGAGGTCATCTTCGCCGACGAGCCCACCGGCAACCTCGACTCGCGCTCCGGCGCCGAGGTGCTGTCGTTCCTGCGCAACTCCGTGCGCGACTTCGGCCAGACGATCGTCATGGTCACCCACGACCCGAACGCGGCCTCCTACGCCGACCGGGTCGTGTTCCTCGCCGACGGCCACATCGTCGACGAGCTCTACGCGCCGACCGCGGACGCCGTCCTGGACCGCCTGAAGCGCCTGGACAAGGTGGGCTGACGGCGATGCTGAAGGCCACCATCAAGAGCCTGCTGTCGCGCAAGCTGCGACTCATCCTGTCCGGGCTGGCGGTCGTGCTCGGCGTGATGTTCGTGTCGGGGGCGTTCGTGCTCACCGATACCCTCGGCCGCTCCTTCGACAGCCTCTTCGCCTCCGTGTACGCCGGCACCGACGTGCAGGTGACGCACAAGCCGAAGATCGGCGGCGCCGAGATGGACGCCCCGGACACCGTCACGAACATCCCGGCCGACCTGGTCGACAAGGTCAAGGCGGTGCCGGGCGTGGCGAGCGTGACCGCGTCGGCCTCCGCCGACGGCGCGCGGGTCATCGGCAGGAACGGCAAGGTCGTCACGACGTTCGGCCCGCCCCGCATCGGCGAGAACTGGACCGGCACCAGCGACTTCCTGCAGCTGCGCGAGGGCCGCGGCCCGAGCGCCGACGACGAGATCGCGGTGAACGCCGAGACGGCCAAGAACGCCGGGATCAAGGTCGGCGACGAGGTCGGGGTGCTCACCCTGCAGCCGAAGCGCATGTTCAAGCTGGTGGGCATCTTCGGGTACAGCGGCAACCGGGACTCCCTGGGCGGCGCCCTGGAGGTCGCGTTCACCACGCCGGTCGCCCAGCAGCTGATGCTCGGCGAGCAGAACGTGTACTCCAGCATCGACGTCAAGACCGAGCCGGGCGTGACCCACGACCAGGTGCGCGACCGGATCGCCGCGGCGATCGGCGACACCTACAAGGTGCAGACCAACGCCCAGCTGCAGGCGGCGACGAGCGCGTCGTTCAAGCAGGGCCTCGGCTTCTTCAACAACATCCTCATCGGCTTCGCCGGCGTGGCGCTGTTCGTCGGCACGTTCCTCATCCTCAACACGTTCTCGATCATCGTGGCGCAGCGGACCCGCGAGCTGGCGCTCATGCGGGCGCTGGGCGGCAGCCGCGGGCAGACGCTCGGCTCGGTGCTCACCGAGGCGGTCGCGATCGGGCTCATCGCCTCCGTGGTGGGCCTGGCCGCCGGCATCGGCGTGGGCGTACTGCTGGCATCGCTCTTCGGCAGCCTCACGGGCGTGAGCCTGGCCTCGGTCGGCGTGCCGGCCGCCGCGGTGATCAGCGCCTTCGTGGTCGGCCTGGTCGTGACGGTGGTGGCGGCGGTCATGCCGGCGCTGCGGGCCAGCCGCATCCCGCCGATCGCCGCGCTGCAGGAGGTGGCCACGCCCGACCGGCCGCTGACGAAGCTCACGATCAGCGGCGCGCTCGTCGGCGCGGCCGGCGGCACGCTGCTGGGCCTGGGCCTGGCCGGCAAGGGCAGCGGCACCACCACGCTGTGGCTGATCCTCGGCGGCGTCCTCATCACGTTCATCGGCGTCGCGCTGCTCACGCCGCTGCTGGCCCGCCCGGTCGTCGGCCTGCTCGGCCGGCTGTTCTCCTGGTCGGTGCCGGGCAAGCTGGGCCGGCTCAACTCGGGCCGCAACCCGCGCCGCACGGCGATCACCGCGGCCGCGCTCATGGTCGGCCTGGCGCTCATCACCGGCGTCAACGTCATCCTGGCCTCGGCGAAGCAGAGCCTGAAGCAGCAGGCCGCCAACGACGTGACCGTCGACCTGATCATCTCCGGCGACGGGGACCAGAACGGCCCGGCGACGTTCGACCCGGCCGTGATGACCTCGACGGCGAAGATCCCGGGCGTGTCGAGCGTGGCCAGCGAGTACTACGAGTTCGCCCAGGTCGGCACCGAGCGGCACAACGTGACGGCGGTGTCGGACTTCGCGGCGTACGCCGGCATGTTCAAGCTGCGCGCCGAGCAGGGCCAGCTCGCCTTCACCGGCAAGGACCAGGCCGTCGTCGACCCGGAGACGGCCACGAAGCGCGGGCTGGCCCTGGGCAAGACGGTCGACGTCCAGTTCAGCCGCGGCGAGGTACACCACGTGACGGTCGTGGGCATCTACGCCAAGAGCAACGTCGCCGGCGGCATGTACCTCTCGCCGGACGTCGTCGCGGACTTCCGCACCCAGCAGCCGGCCTGGGGCTACGTGAAGGTCGCCCCGGGCACCTCGGTGGACGCGGTCCAGCAGCAGGTCGACACGCTGCTCAAGGACAACCCGGAGGTGTCGGTGGCCAACCGCGCCCAGTACGTGGCGGCCCAGTCGGCGCAGTTCGACCAGCTGCTCACGATGATCCAGGTGCTGCTGGCCCTGGCGATCCTCATCGCGGTGCTCGGCATCATCAACACCCTGGCCCTGTCGGTGCTGGAGCGGACCCGGGAGCTGGGCCTGCTGCGGGCGATCGGCATGCGCCGGGCGCAGACGATGCGCATGGTCACCGTCGAGGCGGTCGTCATCTCGGTCTTCGGCGCGCTGCTCGGCCTCGCGGTCGGCACGGGCCTGGGCGCCGCGGTGGTGCGGGCGCTGAAGAACGAGGGTTTCACGAAGATGGCGTTCCCGTGGTCGCAGATGGCGACGTACCTGGTGCTGGCGGCCGTCATCGGCGTCATCGCCGCGGTGCTGCCGTCGATCCGGGCGGCGCGGGTCAACGTGCTGCAGGCCATCGCGCACGACTGACGCAGGGCTTTTCCCGGGGGAATGGTAGGGGCGCCCGCGGCTTGCCGGCCGCGGGCGCCCCGCCGTCTATGCGACCAGCTTGCGCAGGTAGTCGACGTCGACGTCGAGCAGCGACCCGACCAGCGTCACGCCCTCCGGATCAAGATCAATTTCGCACGGTACGGCAAGGACGGCGCACCCCGCCGCCCGCGCACTGCGGATGCCGTTCGGCGAGTCCTCGACGGCGACGCAGTTGCGCGCCTCGGCGCCGAGCAGCCGCGCCGCGGTGAGGTACGGCATCGGATGCGGCTTGGTCTCGTCGACCTCGTCCCCCGCCACGACGGCGTCGAAGTTGCCGGCCCCGATGGTCAGCAGCGCGACGTCGACGAGGTGCCGGTGCGTGGCCGTGACGAGCGCCAGCGGCACCCCTTCGCCCCGCAGCGCGGCGAGCAGCTCCTTCGCCCCCGGCCGCCACGGCACCCCCTGGTGCAGCAGCTCCTTGACCCGCTCCTCGAGCCACACCACGCTCTCGTCCGTGGCCGCCCGGGTCATCGGCAGCTCGAGGTCCTCGTGCAGGATGCGCATCGAGTCGGTCATGTTGCTGCCGATCATCGCGCGGCGCGCCTGCGCGGACAGGGGCCGGCCATGGTGGGCGGCGAGCTCGTTGAGCCCGACCTCCCAGACCTTCTCGCTGTCCACGAGGGTCCCGTCCATGTCGAAGAGCACCGCTTGCATCGCCACATCCGGATCCTCCCAAGCGCCCCCCGATTTCCCGCCGCCCCCGGCCCGTACCGTGCGCAAACTCACGGCGTCGCCCGGGTAATCTGATCGCGATGAGCGAGACGGACAGCGCCCCGCCGCCCGCCCGCCGCCGGCGCCGGCGCCGCGCCGTGACGGCCGTCCTGGCCCTCACCCTCGCGGCCGCGTCGGCGACCATCGCCCGCCTGTTCGTGTGGCCGGACCTGCCCCCGCTGCCGGCGCGGGCCGACGCCGTCGTGGAGCTCGGCGGCCCCGGCGAGCGACGCCCCGTGGCCCTCGACCTGGTCCGGCAGGGCCGCGCCCCGCTGGCCGCGATCTCGGTCTCCGTCGACGAGGTGGACACGACCTGGTGCTACAAGGGCCGCCTGGACAACGTGCCGGTCACCTGCTTCCACCCCGACCCGTACACCACCCGCGGCGAGGCCCGCGCGATCGCCGACATGGCCCGCGAGCGCGGCTGGCGCTCGGTCATCCTCGTGACGACCCCCGACCAGGCGTCCCGCGCGATACTGCGGTTGAGCCGCTGCTACGACGGCCAGATCTTCGTCGCGACCGCGCCGCTGCCGTGGCGGCAGTGGCCGGCACAGATCGCCTACCAGTCGGGCGCCACCGTGAAGGCCTACACGGCCGAGACGTCCTGCTGAGCTCACCCGTCCGCGCGGGCCTCGAGGCGTTCGAAGCGCTGCCGGGCCGCCTGCGGGGTCCCGAGCCCGAGCCCGAACGCGATGTCCTGCCACGTCATCCCCCCACCCCGGGCCCGGCGCAGCAGCTGCAGCTCGGCGGCGTCGAGCTCGGCGCGTACGTCGGGCAGCAGCGTGAGCGCGGCCAGCAGGTCGTCCGCGTCGAGGTCGGGTTCGTCGGGCCGGACGGGGATCGAGCCGCCGGCCATTCCGGCGGCGAGGCGGACGGCCTCGTGGGGGGCGACGACGTCGGGGTGGATCTGGCGCGCCCGCAGCTCGGCACTGCCGGCGTGCCGTTGGGTGAGGTGGGCGAGGGCGCCGTAGGTCCGCTCGGCTCGCCGGGTTTCCGCATCGGGCCGCGCGAAGATCTCGTTCATGCACCCATCCTGGTGCATCAACGCTTTGTTTTCAACATTTTGTTCAAGCAGATCGCGCGGCGCTTGGCGCAGCTTTCGGGCGCGCGCTGCCGCGCACAGTGCGGCCCTCGCCGCCGGGTGCGGGCGTGAACGCACCGACGCGAGCTCGACCGCGCGTGGGGCTCAACCGCGGGGGCTCGACCGCCGTGGGGCTCAACCGCCCGGGGGCTCAACCGCTGTGGGCTCAACCGCCCGGGGGCTCAACCGCTGTGGGCTCAACCGCCCGGGGGCTCAACCGCTGTGGGCTCAACCGCCCGGGGGCTCAACCGCCCGGGGGCTCAACCGCCCGGGGGCTCAACCGCCCGGGGGCTCAACCGCCCGGGGGCTCAACCGCCCGGGGGCTCAACCGCCGTGGGGCTCAACCGCCCGGGGGCTCAACCGCCGTGGGGCTCAACGGCGCTGCGCGACGCTGAATGCACGCCGCGGCCTGGCCGGACGACACACTTCGGCCGCAGTGCGATCTGACCGCCGAGGGCCGGCGCCGATCTGACAGTCCAAACCCAACCGCACCGCGCGACCCGGCCCCGCGACGCCGCCCTGCCTGCGCGGCGCGGCACGGCCCTATGACCGCATGCCTCGCACGGCGTGACCTTGACCGCGAGGCGCCGCGCGCCGGCGACATCCAGCGACCCGCGCACCCTCCGCACGGATTTATCGCCCGGTGACGTATAAATCCGACAAGTCGTGGCGCGCAGCGCCCGACTTGTCGGAAAACACCAACCCGGTGCGGCCCGCGGAAGGCGGGCCGCACCGGGGCGAATGAGCTACTTGGCGTTGAAGTACGACGCGTCCGGGTGGTGCACGATGATCGCGTCCGTGGCCTGCTCCGGCACCAGCTGGAACTCCTCCGACAGCGACACCCCGATGCGGTCCGGCCGCAGCAGGGCCACGGTCTTCGCGCGGTCCTCCAGGTCCGGGCAGGCCGGGTAGCCGAAGCTGTATCGGCAGCCGCGGAAGTCGGTGCGCAGCAGGCCGTCCAGGTCGGACGGGTCCTCGTCGACCATGCGGCGGCCGTCGGGGAGGATGAGCTCCTCGCGGACGCGCCGGTGCCAGTACTCCGCCAGGGCCTCCGTCAGCTGCACCGACAGGCCGTGGACCTCAAGGTAGTCGCGGTAGGCGTTCTCGGCGAAGAGCTTGGCGGTGTAGTCCGAGACGGGCTGACCGACGGTGACGAGCTGCATGCCGATGACGTCGAGCTCGCCGGCGTCCTTCGGCTTGAAGAAGTCGGCGATGCATAGGCGGCGGTCGCGGCGCTGGCGCGGGAAGGAGAACCTCGCGCGCTCGCTGTGGCCGTTCTCGTCGAGCACGATGAGGTCGTTGCCGTCGGAGTAGCACGGGAAGTAGCCGTAGACGACGGCGGCCTCGAGGACGCGGTCCGACGCCAGGCGGTCCATCCAGTATCGCAGCCGCGGGCGGCCCTCGGTCTCGACCAGCTCCTCGTAGGAGGGGCCGCTGCCGCCGCGGGCGCCGCGCAGGCCCCACTGGCCGAGGAACGTGGCGCGCTCGTCGAGCAGGGCCGCGTAGTCGGCGAGGGGGATGCCCTTGACGACCCGGGTGCCGAAGAACGGGGCGGTGGGGACGGCGGCGTTGAAGTCGATGTCGGAGCGCACCGACGAGTCGTCGAGCGACGGCAGGTCCTCGCGGACCTCGACCGTGCGGGCGCGGCGCTCGCGGCGGGCGGCCAGGGCGGCCTCGCGCTCGGCGTCGATGACCGGGGCGCCGCCGCGCTTGGCGGTCATGACGCGGTCCATGAGGGCGAGGCCCTCGAAGGCGTCGCGGGCGTAGTGCACGTCGCCGTGGTAGAGCGCGCGGAGGTCGTCCTCGACGTAGGCGCGGGTCAGGGCGGCGCCGCCGAGCAGCACCGGCCAGCGCTCGGCCACGCCGCGGGCGTTCATCTCCTCCAGGTTCTCCTTCATGATCACCGTGGACTTGACGAGCAGGCCGGACATGCCGATCGCGTCTGCCTGGCGGCTCTCGGCGGCCTCGATGATCGCGGAGATCGGCTGCTTGATGCCGATGTTGACGACCTCGTAGCCGTTGTTGGACAGGATGATGTCGACGAGGTTCTTGCCGATGTCGTGGACGTCGCCCTTGACGGTGGCCAGCACGATGCGGCCCTTGCCGGCGTCGTCGTCGGACTTCTCCATGTGCGGCTCGAGGTAGGCGACGGCGGTCTTCATGACCTCGGCCGACTGCAGCACGAACGGCAGCTGCATCTGGCCGGAGCCGAACAGCTCGCCGACCGTCTTCATGCCGTCCAGCAGGACGTCGTTGATGATCGCCAGGGCGCTCATGCCGGTCAGGGCCTCGTCGAGGTCGGCTTCGAGGCCGTTGCGCTCGCCGTCGATGATGCGGCGCTTGAGCCGCTCGTCCAGCGGCAGCGCGGCGAGCTCCTCGGCGCGGGAGGCCTTGGCCGAGGCGACGTCGACGCCCTCGAACAGGGCGATGAACTTCTGCAGCGGGTCGTAGCCCTCGCGGCGGCGGTCGTAGACGAGGTCGAGGGCGACCTCGCGCTGCTCGTCGGG
This sequence comes from Dactylosporangium sp. CA-139066, assembly GCF_050936175.1. Taxonomy (NCBI): domain Bacteria; kingdom Bacillati; phylum Actinomycetota; class Actinomycetes; order Micromonosporales; family Micromonosporaceae; genus Dactylosporangium; species Dactylosporangium sp. CA-139066. The sequence goes on from NZ_JBNJNH010000001.1 coordinate 7,290,721, forward strand.
GATGCGGCTCATCGGCAGGATCTTCGAGGCGTGCACGATGGCGCTGGTCAGGCCGGCCTGCTGGCACTCGTGCAGGAAGACCGAGTTGAGGACCTGGCGGGCGGCGGGGTTGATGCCGAACGACACGTTGGAGATGCCCAGCGTGAAGTTGATGCCGGGATACAGCCGGGAGATCTCGCGGATGGCCTCGATGGTCTCGATGCCGTCGCGGCGCACCTCCTCCTGGCCCGTGGTGATGGGGAAGGTCAGGCAGTCCACCAGGATGTCCTCGACCTGCATGCCCCACTTCGTGGTCAGGTCGTCGATGAGCCGGGCGGCGACGCGGACCTTCCACTCGGCGGTGCGGGCCTGGCCCTCCTCGTCGATGGTGAGCGCGACGACGGCGGCGCCGTGCTCCTTGACCAGCGGCATCATGCGGGCGTAGCGGGAGCCGGGGCCGTCGCCGTCCTCGAAGTTGACGGAGTTGACGATGCAGCGGCCGCCGAGCATCTCCAGGCCGGCCGCGATGACCTCGGGCTCGGTCGAGTCGAGCATGATCGGCAGCGTGGAGGCGGTGGCGAAGCGGCCGGCGAGCTCGCGCATGTCCTGGGCGCCGTCGCGGCCGACGTAGTCGACGTTGAGGTCGAGCATGTGGGAGCCGTCGCGGGCCTGCTGGCGGGCGATCTCGACGCAGGCCTGGTAGTCGGCGGCGAGCATGGCCTCACGGAAGGCCTTGGAGCCGTTGGCGTTGGTCCGCTCGCCGACCATGAGCACGCTGGCTTCCTGGTGGAACGGCACGTGGTGGTAGATGCTGGCGGTGCCGTGCTCGACCTGCGGCTGGCGGGTCACCGGGGTCTGGGCGCCGAGCTGGCGCGCGACGGCGGAGATGTGGGCCGGAGTCGTACCGCAACAGCCGCCGACGAGGCCCGCCCCGTACTCGAGGACGAAGCGCTGCAGCGCCTCGGCCAGCTCGTCCGGGGTCAGCGGGTAGTAGGCGCCGTTGGCGGTCAGCTGCGGCAGGCCGGCGTTGGGCATGACGGAGACCGGCACCTTGGCGTGCTGGGCGAGGTAGCGCAGGTGCTCGCTCATCTCGGCGGGGCCGGTGGCGCAGTTGAGGCCGATGAGGTCGATGCCGAGCGGCTCCAGCGCCGTCAGCGCCGCGCCGATCTCCGAGCCGAGCAGCATCGTGCCGGTCGTCTCGACCGTGACGTGCGTGATGATCGGGACGATCCGGCCGGTGGCGGACATGGCGCGCTGCGCGCCGATGATGGCGGACTTGGTCTGCAGCAGGTCCTGGCAGGTCTCGATGATGAGCGCGTCGGCGCCGCCCTCGATGAGGCCGGCCGCGTTGTCGAAGTAGGCGTCGCGCAGCGCGGAGAACGGGGCGTGCCCGAGCGTGGGCAGCTTGGTGCCGGGGCCGATCGAGCCGAGCACGAAGCGCGGCCGGTCGGGGGTGCTGTGCGCGGCGGCGGCCTCCCGGGCCAGGCGGGCGCCGGCCTCGGACAGCTCGCGGATCCGCGACTCGATGCCGTACTCACCGAGGTTGGCCAGATTGGCACCGAATGTATTGGTCTCCACGGCGTCGGAACCAGCCGCGAAGTACTGCTCGTGCACTCCGCGGACGACGTCCGGCCGCGTCACGTTGAGTACCTCGTTACAGCCCTCGTGCCCCTCGAAGTCGTCGAGGGTGAGGTCGGCCGCCTGCAGCATGGTGCCCATCGCACCGTCGGCGATGAGCACCCGCTCTGCAAGCGTCTTCAGTAGGTCCGCCATGCCCCAAAGGCTATCGGGAGCCGCGGGTGACATCAGCCCCGGGCAGACGCGATTCGCGCCACGTATCGGAACGCAGCTCCCGCTGGGTGGGCACCTCGCCCGCGGCCTGGGTGTCGTCGTGCGGTACGACCCAGAACACCGCGGCGGTGAGGAGCAGGCCAAAAGCCATGATCATCAATGGCGGGAGGGAGCCGGTGGGCGGGTGCCAGTCGCCCACGAAGGGGTTGAAATGGCCGGCCCCGGTGCCGTTGGGCAGTCCCCGCTGCCAGCGGACCATGGCCCAGATGAGCAGGACCAGGTGTACCGGCAGAAGGAAGATCACGAACGTGTGCGTCAGGGTGCGGGCCAGCGGCGCGTCCAGGAGCCGCCGCTCGAGGATCCAGGCGGCGAGCAGCGGCAGGCCGGCCAGTAGCGGCAGCATGTACCGGCCGGCGGTGATGAACCCGGTCTGGTTGACCTGGCTCACCTGCAGGACGCCGGGCAGCGCGACGCCGCCGAGCAAAATGACCAAGTATCGCCACCGAAGCGTCCAACTGCCGGCCACCCCGCCGAAGAAGATCAGGCCGCCGACGAGCATGGCCCACACGATGTACACCGGCTGCCACATCGTGACGTCGAACCAGCCCGCGACGCCGATCATGCCCTGGATGTACACCCACCAGCTGTCGGCGTAGCCGGCCACCGCCTCGCCGAAGCGGTAGTGCCACAGCCCCGGCGGCGGCGGCACGAGCTCCCCGGTCCGCATCCCGATGATCCAGGCGGCCGAGAGCACCCCGGCCAGCGCCACGCCGGCGGTCCAGAGCCGGACCCGCCGCACCCGCCAGTACTCGCGCAGCCACGCCCGGCGCATCGGCACCGCGAGGGCGAACAGCCCGAACGCGAACCAGGCGGGCCCGGCCGAGCGCAGGGTCAGCAGCAGGACCGAGCTGATCCCGAGCAGCGTGACCAGCCCGCGCTTGCGGACGGGGTCGGGCGGCTCGAGCAGCAGCGGGATGCCGGCGGAGAAGAAGGCGATGCCGGCGGCGATCTCCACGGAGTTGGGGTTCACCCCGCCGGCCAGGTGGGCGAGCATCGGCGTGGCCACCGTGAGCAGGGCGGCGGCGGTGAGCCCGTAGCGCGACCAGCGCAGCAGCGACACGAACGCGGAGGCGACCAGCGCCGCGCAGATCGCCGCGCTGATGAGCCGGGCGGCGACGAGGCCGCCCCAGTTCGGGAACCAGCGCAGCGGCGGGCCGACGACCAGGTAGTACAGCGGGTTGTACCGCCCGGCGCTGGTGCTGACCTCGCCGACCGGCCCGCCGTGCAGCCCGGCGGCGCAGGCCGCGGAGCGCTTCGGATCGAAGCCGAAGCAGGTCGCGTGGGCGTTCATGCCGACCGGGACGCGCTGGTAGGCACCCATGCCGGGTCGCCCGAACGCGTCGGGCACCACGGCCGGCCGGGCGAAGATCTGCCCCGGGTCGAGCGACGCCACCCCGGCCGCCCGGATGGCGTGCTGGACCTCGTCGGCGGGTCCGTCGAACGGCGCCGCGAAGCACCAGGCCCCGAAAACCAGGAAGAAGGCCGTGAAGGCCACGAACCAGGACTTTCGTCCATATCGCATTTCCGGATGCTATCGAGAGATCTTGGACATCCGGCTACGCGCGGTTACAGATCACCCGCCGCTCGTCGCCCACCGTATTCACCTCGATCTGGGCCCGCTCCCGCGCGGCCGACAAGCCATCTCGGTGCGCTCCACGTAGGCTGGGACCGTGACCGAGTTCGACGGCCTGCCCGTATTGCGCTCCCCTGTCGCGATTGCCGCGTTCGAAGGGTGGAACGACGCTGCCGACGCGTCGACCGCCGTCGTCGAGCACCTCGAACAGGAGTGGGGCGCCGAGACGATCGCCTCGCTGGACCCGGAGGACTTCTACGACTTCCAGGTCAACCGCCCGACGGTGCTCATGTCGGATGGCGAGACGCGGCGCATCGAGTGGCCGACGACCCGCTTCGCGGTGGCCAGCCCGCCCGACGCCGAGCGCGACATCGTGCTCATCCGCGGCATCGAGCCCAGCATGCGCTGGCGCACGTTCTGCGAGCAGGTCCTCGAGGTGTGCCACAGCCTCGAGGTCAACCGCATCGTGCTGCTCGGCGCGCTGCTGGCCGACGTGCCCTACACCCGGCCGCTGCCGGTGAGCGGCTCGGCGCCGGCCCGCTCCACGGCCGAGGCGGCGGAGCGGCTGGGGCTCATCCCGACCCGCTACGAGGGCCCGACCGGCATCGTCGGCGTGCTGCACGACGCCTGCCTGCGCGCCGACGTCGAGCCGGTGTCGTTCTGGGTGCACGTGCCGCACTACGCCAACAACCCGCCGTGCCCGAAGGCGACCCTGGCCCTGCTGCACCGCGTCGAGGAGATCCTCGACCTGCCGGTGCCGACCGGCGACCTGGCCATGCAGTCCGCCGAGTGGGAGGAGCGGCTCAAGCAGGCCGCCGAGCAGGACGCCGAGCTCGCCGAGTACGTGCGCGACCTCGAGGAGCGCTCCGGCGACGCCGGCCTGCAGCCGCTGTCGGGCGACGAGATCGCCCAGGAGTTCGAGAAGTACCTGCGCCGCCGAGGCGGCCAGGCCGGTCCCTCCGCCACCGGCGCCTGGTAGCGCAGGGGTCCCTCGCTCAGTCCTGGGCGTACGTGGCCAGGAACCGGCCCAGCCGGCCGATCGCGTCCTCGAGGTCCGCCACCCGCGGCAGCGTGACGATGCGGAAGTGGTCCGGCTGGTGCCAGTTGAAGCCGGTGCCCTGCACCACCATGACCTTCTGCGTGCGCAGCAGGTCGAGGGCGAACTGCAGGTCGTCCTTGATCGGGTACACCTCGGGGTCCAGGCGGGGGAACATGTACAGGGCGCCGGTCGGCTTCACGCACGACACGCCCGGGATGTCGTTGAGCAACCGCCACGCGATGTCGCGCTGCTCCAGCAGCCGCCCGCCAGGCAGGATCAGGTCGTTGATGCTCTGGTACCCCCCGAGCGCCGTCTGCACCGCGTGCTGCGTCGGCACGTTGGGGCACAGGCGCATGTTGGCGAGCACGTCGAGGCCCTCGATGTAGCTGGCGGCGTGCTCCTTCGGCCCGGCCAGCACCATCCAGCCGGTGCGGAAGCCCGCCACCCGGTAGGCCTTCGACAGGCCGTTGAACGTGATCGTGAGCAGGTCGGGGGCGAGCGCCGCGGTCGAGGTGTGCTCCGCGCCGTCGTAGAGGATCTTGTCGTAGATCTCGTCGGAGAACACCAGCAGCCCGTGCTGGCGGGCGACCTCGAGGATCTGCTCCAGCAGCTGGGTGGAGTACACCGCACCGGTCGGGTTGTTGGGGTTGATGACCACGATCGCCTTGGTCCGCGGCGTCACCTTCGCCGCGATGTCCTCCACGTCGGGCATCCAGCCGTTGCTCTCGTCGCACAGGTAGTGCACCGGCCGCCCGCCGGACAGCGACACCGACGCCGTCCACAGCGGGTAGTCCGGCGACGGGATGAGCACCTCGTCGCCGTTGTCCAGCAGCGCCTGCAGCGACATCACGATGAGCTCGGAGACGCCGTTGCCGAGGTACACGTCCTCGATGTCGACGCCGTACACCTGTTTCTGCTGGTAGTACTGCACCACGGCCCGGCGGGCCGACAGCAGCCCCTTGGAGTCGCCGTAGCCGTGCGCCGCCGGCAGGTTGAGGATGACGTCCTGCAGGATCTCCTCCGGCGCATCGAACCCGAACGGCGCCGGGTTGCCGATGTTGAGCTTGAGGATGTGGTGGCCGTCGGCCTCCATGCGCTTGGCGGCGGCCATGACCGGTCCGCGGATGTCGTAACAGACGTTGGCCAGCTTCGCGGACTGAGTCACCTGCATGGCAGGCACCCTACGTCTGCGCGGCCGCTTCCCCGGTAACCAGTTCCCACCATGTGGCTTCTGGCGTGTATTCGGGCCGCCGGTACGATTCTGCCCCCAAGAAAAAGTACGCTGTACACCGGCCGGCGGGAGGGCGGATGCAGGGCTTCGGCGATCTCGAGGCGGCGCTGATGGAGCTGCTGTGGCGCCGCGAGCGGCCGACCACGGTCCGGGAGGCGATGTCGGAGCTGACGTGGCACCGCGACCTGGCGTACACCACCGTGATGACGGTGCTGGACACCCTCTTCCGCAAGGGCTGGCTCACCCGGGAGCCCGACGGCCGGGCGTACCGCTACACCCCCGCCCTCACCCGCGACCAGTACGTGGCCAGGACCATGCACGAGGCCCTCGTCGACAGCGGCGACCGCCTCGAGGCCCTCACCCAGTTCGTCGGCCGGATGAGCCTCGACGAGGCCGCCGCCCTGCGCGAGGCGCTCAGCAGCTACGAACGCCGGATCGCCGGTCGGTGAGCCCGCTGCTGCTGGTCGCGTTCGCCGCCGCGCTCGCCCTGCTCGGCGCGCCCCGCCTGGCCGCCGCCGGCTGGGTGGCCCGCGCCCCGGGCCTCGGCGTCGCCGCGTGGCTGGCGCTGTCCGCCGCGATCGTGCTGTCCGCGCTGCTCGCCGCCTCGGGCCTGCTGCTGTACTGCGGCAGCGAGCTCGGCAGCGCCTGGCACGCCCTGCGCGGCCGGGCCGGCCACATCCCGCGCACCGCGGCGCTGCTCGGCTCGCTCGCCCTGCTGCTCATCGCCGCCCGCATGACGCACAGCGCCCGCCGCGTCCACGCCGCCCACCGCGGCACCCGCAGCCGTCTGCGCCTGCTGCTGCGCCTGGCCGGCGCCCGCACCGCCGTCCCCGGGGCGACGGTCGTGCCGCACCCCGAGCCGGCCGCGTACCTCGTGCCCGTGACCCCCGTCGGCCTGGCCTGCGTCGACCTGCTCTGAGCCCCGGGTACGGTCGGACCGTGCGATTCATCATCATCGGCGCCGGCGCGGTCGGCGGCGTGGTCGCCGCCCGCCTGTCCGGTTCGGGCGCGGACGTGGCGGTCGTGGCCCGCGGCCCCCACCTCGAGGCGATCCGCCGCGACGGCCTGCTGCTGCGCGAGGCGACGGGCGACAGCGTGCACCCCATCCCCGCCCACGACTCCCCGGCAGCCGTCGACTGGCGCGCCGACGACGTCGCGGTCCTCGCGGTCAAGGGCGGCGACACCCAGGCGGTCCTCGCGCAGCTGCCGCGCTCCGTCCCGGTCGTCTGCCTGCAGAACGGCGTCGCCAACGAGCGCTCCGCCCTGCGCCTGTTCTCCCAGGTGTACGCCGTGTGCGTCATGCTGCCGGCGTCCCACCTCGCCCCCGGCGTGGTGATCGCGCAGTGCTCCCCGGTGCCGGGCATCCTGGACATCGGCCGCTACCCCTGGGGCACGGACGCGCTCGCTTCGGAGATCTCCGGTCACCTCGTCAAGGCCGGCTTCCACTCGGAGGTCAGGCCGGACGTGATGCGCTGGAAGTACCGAAAACTCCTGATGAACCTCGGCAACGCGGCGGAGGCCCTGTGCGGCCGCGTCGACGGCCTGGACGAGGCGACGGCCCCGCTGCGCGCGGAGGGCGAGTCGGTCCTGCGCGCCGCCGGCATCGACTTCGTCTCCACCGCGGAGGACGGGCAGCGCCGCGGCGACATCCTGCAGATGCGCGCGGTGGCGGGCCAGGAGCGCGCCGGCGGCTCGACGTGGCAGAGCCTGGCCCGCGCGACGGGCACGGTGGAGGCCGACTACCTGAACGGCGAGATCGTCCTGCTGGGCCGCCTGTTCGACATCCCGACCCCGGCGAACGAAGCGGCACGGCGCCTGGTCGTCGAGGCCGCCCGCCGCGGCACCCCACCCGGCACGCTGACCCCTTCGCAGCTCCTGTCCGCCTACTCGGCGGTCGCCTGACTTGAGCAAGGTAACGGGTCGTAGATCGAGAATCGTCCGGTTGAGTCCCGCAGAGCCGCCCGGACGTGCGAGCGGTCAAGAGTGCCGGCTCGAACCGACTGAAGCACCCTGAATAGCACCATCGTATCGACGACCAGGCCATTTGCCAGGGCGAACGCACGCACGTCCTCGTCCTTGCCATGCAGGACCAGTTGACGGGTACTCGGATCCCAGGGTCCCGGCAAGGTCGTTAGGTGAGCCGGGTAGGGCCAGTGGTCGGTTGGCGTTGCGGGCGTGGTGGCGGTTGGTGGCGGCGATGTTCGGGCGCCGGTGAGGCGAAGTGCGCCGATAGCGGCGTTGCGCAGGGCGGCGATGAAGGTCCGGAAACGGCCCGGAATTGAAGCGGCGACGTGTCTCGCGCCAGCACCGTAGCGCAGGCCGGCGGAACCGAGTACCGATCCGGCTCAGCCCGACACGCCTTGATCTCCGCAGGCGCTATATCTACGTCAGTCTGACCCGCCATCAAGATGTTCGAACGCGTTGCGTACGGCATCCTAGGAGGCTAGTTTGGTGGCCATGACCATCAATCCGGGGGCTGCCGAGTTTCCGCACCGGCAGATCGGGGCGCAGATCCGGGCGCAGATTCAGCGTGGGGACTGGGCGCCCGGGGAAAGGCTGCCGTCGATCCCGGCGCTCGCGGCGCAGTTCGGGGTGGCCAAGCAGACCGTGCAGCGGACGATCGATCAGCTGCGCATCGAAGGGTTGCTCATCACGCGGCCGGGGTCGGGGACCTTTGTGCGCGGGACCAAGCGGCGGATGAATCGGCTGTCGCGGGGGCGCTATGGGGCGCAGCGGGGGTATCACGCCGAGCTGGCGGCGCGGTACCGGCAGCATCTCATGATTGTGGCCCAGCTCCCGGCGCCGGCGGACGTTGCCGAGGCGTTCGGGCTCGATGCGGGGGCGCCGTTGCTGGTCCGGCGGCATATTGTGCGGACCGGGGACTCGCCCGTGGAGGTCGGGGCCTCGTGGTTCAAGCCCAACGACGTGCGGGGGACCTCGATCGAGCGGGCCGACGTGTTCGATCGGCCGCTCTACCAAGAGGTCGAGGAGGAGCTCGGGCGGCGGTACGCCAGCGCCCGCGACCAGGTCAGTGCGCGGCTGCCCACGCGGGAAGAGGCCGAGCTGCTGCAGATCCGGCCGGACACGCCCGTGCTGGTGCTGCTGCACGTGGCGTACGACGAGGACCACAAGCCGATCGAAGTGGCCCAGGCCGCGTGGCCGGGGCCGATGACGGCGCTGACCGAGGAGTACCGGATCCCGGCGCCGCGGGCGGGGCTGCCCGACGACGAGCCGGGCCTGGCGCTGGGGTGACGCCCGCGGGGTGGGCGTTCGCCTACCCGGCGAGCGGCGCGGGCCGCTCGCCGGGGGCGGCGCTCAGGTGATCGGGTCCGGGGCCGCGGCGCCGGCCGGGGCCGGGGACGTCGGGGCGTCGGACAGGCGGGGGTCGCCCTCGTCGGCGAAGTAGTCGTCGCGCTGCGTCGAGTCGCCGCCGTCGGCGACCGAGGCGGACCGCAGGATCAGCGTGGCGATGGCGGCGACGGCGAGGTTGACCACGACGGCGACGAAGCCGACGTAGATGGTCTTCTTCGTGTCGAAGCCCCACTCGCTGAGCGGGAACGCCGAACCGGCGAAGTGCCGGCCCGTCGTCGGGTTGACCACCTTGTACAGCATCCACAGGCCCACGCCCATGCCGGCGACCCAGCCGGCGACGAGCGCGCCGCGGTGGAACCAGCGCGTGAACAGGCCCAGGCCGACGGCCGGCAGCGTCTGCAGGATGATGACGCCGCCGATGAGCTGCAGGTCGATGGAGAACTGCGGGTCGACGAAGACGACGAAGACCAGGGCGCCGAACTTCACCAGCAGCGACATGATCTTCGACGCCTTGGCCTCCTGGGCCGGGGAGGCGTCGCGCTTGAGGTACTCCCGGTAGATGTTGCGGGTGAAGAGGTTGGCCGCGGCGATGGACATGATCGCGGCGGGCACGAGCGCGCCGATGCCGACGGCGGCGTACGCGATGCCGGCGAACCAGTCCGGGAACAGCTTGTCGAACAGCAGCGGCACCACCGTGTTGTTGTCGGGCGTGCCGTTGGCGTTCTTCAGCGGTACCACCCCGGCCGCGATCGCCGCGAAGCCCAGCAGCGCGATGAGCCCGAGCAGGAAGCTGTAGGCCGGCAGCGCGGACATGTTGCGCTTGATGACGCCGCGGTTCTTGCTCGCCAGGACGCCGGTGAGGCTGTGCGGGTACAGGAACAGGGCCAGCGCCGAACCGAGCGCCAGCGTGAAGTACTGGACCTGGTTGTTGGCATTGAGCAGGATGCCGTCGGTGACCGCGGGCGTCTTGGCGAACTTCGCGTCGGCGGCGTCGAAGATCGCGCCCCAGCCGTGCAGCTTCGCCGGCAGGTAGAACACCGCGACCAGGATGACGACGTAGATGAGGATGTCCTTCACGAACGCGATGAGCGCCGGGGCGCGCAGGCCGCTGGAGTACGTGTACGCGGCCAGGATCGCGAACGCGATGATGATCGGCAGGTGCCGGGCGAGGGTGCCGGAGCCGGTGATGCCCATCGTCTTGAGCACCGACTCGATGCCGACGAGCTGCAGGGCGATGTACGGCATCGTCGCCACGATCCCGGTGATCGCGATCAGCAGGGCGAGGGTCGGCGACTGGAACCGGGCCCGCACGAAGTCGGCCGGGGTGACGAACCCGTGCCGGTGCGACACCGACCACATCCGCACCAGCACGAGGAACACCAGCGGGTAGATGATCACCGTGTAGGGCACGGCGAAGAACCCGGCGGCGCCGGAGGCGAACAGCAGCGCCGGGACGGCGACGAAGGTGTAGGCGGTGTACAGGTCGCCGCCGACGAGGAACCAGGTGATCCAGCCGCCGAAGCTGCGCCCGCCCAGGCCCCACTCGTCGAGGTGGTCCAGGGTGTCGGGCCGGCGCCAGCGGGCGGCGAAGAAGCCTATCCCGCTGACGGCGAGGAACAGGATCACGAAGATGGCGATCTCGAGCTCATGGTCGCGCCACATGACCGCTCACCTCTTCTTCGTCATCTGGTACACGAGCGTGGTGGCGCCCACGCCGAGGATGATGAAGGCCAGCTGGAGCCAGTAGAACCGCGGGAAGCCGAGGATGCGGGGTCCGTCGGCGTTGTACAGGAAGGTGAGCAGCGGCACCACGATCGGGATGAACAGCAGCCAGTTCCAGGGGCTGCGGTCCCCCGCCCGCGGGGCGTTCGGCTCGTCAGGACCGGTCACGGCGACCTCTCCTTCGAAGGGGGTGTAATGATCGACGTAACCTGATCCCTGGCGCTTGCCGAGGCCCTCCGGCCCGCGAATCGGCGAGCGGTCGATACGAAGCGCCTAACGGGCAAGCTCCAATTCGGTGATGTTGGCCCCCGACACGACCACCCCGACGGCGTCGCCCATCAGGTCCGGCCGCTGCAGCACCGCGGCGAGCGCCGCCGCCCCCGCGCCCTCCGCCTGCGTGCCCGCGCGCAGCGCCAGCACCCGGCAGGCCGCGTCGATCGCGTCGTCCTCGACGAGCACGAAGTCCTTGAGCTGCCGGCTCTCGCGGATGACGGCCTGGGGCACCTCGAAGCCGCGGCCGGTGGCCAGGCCGTCGATGCGGGTGTGGTTGCCGCGGTACACGCACCGCCCGCCCCGCCACGAATCGTGCGCCGCCGGGGCGGCCGCCGACTGGACCCCGATCACGCGGCACTGCGGTGCCACGGCGGCGGCGACCAGGCAGGCGGCGGCCGCGCCCGTGCCCGAGCCGACGGGGACGACGACGGTGTCGAGGCCGGGGTGGCGCTCGAACAGCTCGAGGTACGCGGTGGCCACCCCCGCGATCAGTTCGGGCTCGTCCCCGGGGCTGACCAGCCGGCCGGGCAGCGTGCGGGCGTGTTCCTCGGCGTCGGCCATGCGGGCACCGTGGAGTACCACCGCGGCTCCCAGGGCCTCGACGGCGCGGACCTTGAGCTCGGCCGCGGCGGCCGGCATGACGACGGTGGCCCTCCGCCCGAACTCCCGCGCCGCATAGGCGATCGCCCGCGCGTGATTGCCGGTCGAGTACGTGACGACGTCGTCCCGCAGCCCGCTCAGGAGGTTGAGCGCGCCGCGGACCTTGAACGCCCCCGTCGGCTGCGCGTTCTCGTGCTTGACCACGAGGCGCCGCCCGGCGACCTCGTCCATCAGCGGGTACGACCAGGAGGGCGTGGGCGGCAGGTGGGCCGCGACGACCCGCCGGGCGCGCAGCACGTCGTTCATCGTGAGCATGCTCCGACGCTGCCGGACGCAGACTCATAGAACCAGTGCCGGTTTTCTTTCAAACCTATTGGTCGTACTGATACGTTGCGCCCTGTGCTCGACGTGACCCGGCTGCGGGTGCTCCTGGCGGTGGCGCGGCACGGCTCGGTGACCGCCGCCGCGGAGGCGCTGCACTATGCGCAGCCGTCGGTGAGCCATCACCTGGCCCGGCTGGAGGCCGAGACGGGCGCCCAGCTGCTGCAGCGGGTCGGCCGCGGGGTACGCCTGACCGAGGCGGGCCGGATGCTGGCCGAGCGCGCCGAGGAGATCCTGGGCCGGCTGGACGCCGCGGAGGCCGAGCTGGCCCAGCACAGCGGGCTGCGCGCGGGCCGGGTCCGGCTGGCCGCGTTCCCGTCGGCGCTCGGCTCGTTCGTCCCGGCCGCCGCGGCCCGGTTCGCGGCGGCGCACCCCGGGGTCGAGCTGGAGTTCGTGGAGGCGGAGCCGCCGGAGGCTCTGCGGCTGCTCCGCTCGGGCGCGGCGGACCTGGCGGTGGTGTTCGACTACGGCTCGTCGTCGCCGCCCCCTCCCGGCGACGTGCGCTTGTCTCCGCTGTTCTCGGAGCCACTGCATCTCGTGACAGCTGGTACCGATTTTTACGATTTGTCGGATTTTTCGGACAGTCGGTGGATTGCCGGGTGTGAGCGGTGCCGGGAGAGTTTGATCCGCCGCTGCGGCGAGGCGGGGTTCGTGCCGGACATTGCGTTCACGACCGACGACTACGTTGCGGTGCAGGCGCTGGTGGCGGCGGGACTGGGCGTGACGATCCTGCCGGACCTGGCGTTGCGGGCGCACCGCTCCCCCATGGTGTCGACGACTCGGCTGGAGGGTGGCGAGCGGCGGGTGAGCGTGGCCGCGTACGGGGTGCCGCCGGACCCGCCGGCCACGGCCCGCCTGCTGACGTTCCTGACCCAATGACCCGGGCCGCGCGGTGGCGTGCCGTGGCGCGACATGTCGGGCACTCCGTGCCACGACATGTCGGATTTATACCCTGTCAGGGGATAAATCCGGCCTGTGCTCGTCGGCGCGGTTTTCATGATCGCGGGGCGAAAGCTACTGCGAGAAGACTCCGCCGCCGGCCACCGTCCGACAGGTGGCCGGCGCCGAAGAGCCGGTGGTGCGCGAACCGATGGTGTCGGCGCTCCGGGACGAGCCCAGGCGGTGGGGGAATCGGGGGTCGCCGAGGTGCGGAGCTTCAGACCGTCAACGAGGTGCGCAGCGTCGGGGAATCGGAGAGGTGCGGAACTTCGGGCCCAAGCCCGCTCCCGCGGGAGGTCGAGCGTTGGGGACGTGCGGAGCGTCGGGAGTCGAAAGGCGCGGGCTGCAGGACAAGTGTGGACCTTCGGGCCCACCCCTGCGAAGCTCCGAGCCCCCACGCCCCGGAGGGGAGGTGCGGAGCTTCGGGCCCCCGCCCCGCGGGAGAGCTTTCGCACTGAGGGGCGGGAGCCTTGGGGACGGGGCTAGAGCTTGATGCCCAGCAGGGCGTCGACCGCGGTCGCCATCATCGCCGGGGCCTCGCGGTCGTCGCCGGCGTCGGCCAGCGTCGCGTCGACCCAGGCGTCCACGGCGGCCAGGGCGCCCGGGGAGTCCAGGTCGTCGTTGAGGCGCTCGCGCAGCTGGGCGACCAGCTCGGCGCCCGACGGGCCGATGTTGGCCCGCGCCGCCTCGCGCCAGCGGGACAGGCGCTGCTGGCCGGCCTTCAGGACGTCGTCGGTCCACTGGCGGTCGTTGCGGTAGTGGTCGGCGAGCAGTGCCAGGCGCACGGCCATCGGGTCGACGCCGTCGGCGCGGAGGCGGGAGACGAAGACGAGGTTGCCCTTGCTCTTCGACATCTTGTCGCCGTCCAGGCCGATCATGCCGGCGTGGACGTAGTGGGTGGCGAAGGGCTCCTTGCCCGAGAGGGCCTCGGCGTGGGCGGCCGAACACTCGTGGTGCGGGAAGAGCAGGTCGTTGCCGCCGCCCTGGACGTCGATCGTGTCGCCGAGCAGGCTCTGGGCGATCACCGCGCACTCGATGTGCCAGCCGGGGCGGCCGGGGCCCAGGTCGCCGCCGTCCCAGGCCGGCTCGCCCTCGCGCAGGCCGCGCCACAGCAGGGGGTCGAGCGGGTCGCGCTTGCCGGGGCGCTGGGGGTCGCCGCCGCGCTCGGCGGCCAGGCGCAGCATCTCGGTGCGGGACAGGTTGGACTCGGTGCCGAAGCGGGGGGCCGTGGCCACGGAGAAGTACACGTCGCCGGTGCCGTCCTCGAGCGTGTACGCGTGGCCGGACTCGAGCAGCGCGGAGACCTTGCGGGCGATCTGCGGGATCGACTCGACCGCGCCGACGTACCGCTTCGGGGGGATGATCCGCAGCGACTCCATGTCCTCGCGGAACAGTGCCGTCTCGCGCATCGCGAGCACCACCCAGTCCTCGCCGTCGCGGGCGGCCCGCTCGAGCAGGGGGTCGTCGACGTCGGTGACGTTCTGGACGTAGTCGACGTCGTGGCCGGCGTCGCGCCAGAGGCGGTTGGCGAGGTCGAACGCGATCATCGTGGCGGCGTGGCCCAGGTGGGTCGCGTCATACGGGGTGATGCCGCAGACGTACATGGTCGCGGGCCGGCCCTCGAGCTCAACTGGGGCGATCTCCCGCCGCGCCGAGTCGAAGAGGGCGAGCGGCGCGACGCCGGCTCCGGGGTGGGGCAGCGTGGGCAGCGCCGGTGCGGTCCATGACTCCATGACCAACAGCCTATCTGCGAGGAGTCCTCACAAGGGATGTGACGATCGTTGCCCTCCTCTTGTACTTCCCGTCGCTGGAAGGGTTTGACTTGTCCCCATGACGACGGGCGTCCCGATCGGGGAGTTCTCGCGGCTGTGCCACCTGTCCGCGAAGACGCTGCGCTACTACCACGACATCGAGCTGCTGGTCCCGGCCGAGGTGGACGCCGGCACCGGCCACCGCCGCTACCAGCCCGGCCAGGTCGTCGACGCGCACCTCATCCGGCGGCTGCGCGGGCTGGACATGCCCCTCGCCGAGATCCGCACCGTGCTCGCCGAGCCCGGCGAGGGCGAGCGGGCGGCGGCGCTGAGCCGGCACCTGGACCGGATGGAGGCCGAGCTCGCCCGGACCCGCGACGTCGTGGCCTCCCTGCGCCGCCTGCTGGACGCGGCGCCGCCGGTGACGGTGCTGTACCGCCGCAGCGTCCCGACTCCCGTCCTGCACGCCGCCGCCCGTGTGGCGCGCCCGGATGTCGGCGACTGGTGCGGGTACACCTTCGGGGAGCTCTTCGGCCTCCTCGGCGAGCGGGGTCTGGACCCGGCGGGCGCGGCCGGATCGACCTATTCGACCGAGTTCTTCGAGCGCGACGAGGGCGAGGTCGTGGCGTTCGTGCCGGTGCCGCCGGGCGCCGAGCACACCGCGGTCCTGCCCGCTCGCCGGTACGCCGTGGCCGTGCACGCCGGGCCGTTCCAGGACTGCGACCTGACGTACGGGGCGCTCGGCGCCCACGTGGCCGAGCACGACGCCGGCCTGGACGATCCGATCGTCGAGCTGTACCTGGTCGGCCCGCAGCACACGAACGATCCCGAGCGATACCGCACCGAAGTGTGCTGGCCCATCAAATAATACGAAATTTCCGACATATCTGGCGCGCCAGCGCCGGATATGTCGAGCGGCGTTCAGCCAGCCAACCCCGACGAAGGCACTCGAAGCAGCGCACAGCCAGCAACCCGAAGCCGCTCGAAGCAGCCCGGACGCGGCAACCCGAAGACGCCCGAAGCGTCCGAAGGCGACAACCCGGAGGCGCTCGAAGCAGTCCGAAGGCGACAACCCGCAGGCGCTCGAAGCAGCGCACAGCCAGCAACCCGAAGACGCCCGAAGCAGCCCGAGGAAGGCGCTCGAAGCTGGGCGCGACCGACAAAACCGAAAAATCCGATTTAGCGGTACATCGTGCCGCGGCCACGAAAGGAACCGATCATGATTCGCATCGCCAATGTCACCGTCGACTGCAGCGGGGACGCCGCCGTGCTCGCCGGGTTCTACGCGCAGCTGCTCGGCAGGAGCGTCGACGACGGGGCCTCGCCCTACTTCGCGACCGTCGGGCGCGGCGCCGGCGACGTGCCGGTGCTCATGTTCATCCGGGTGCCCGACCGCACGACCGGGAAGAACAGCGTCCACCTCGACCTGCACGCCGAGGACCTCCCGGCCGCGGTGGAGCGGGCCGTCGGGCTCGGGGCGAAGCACGTCGGGGACTTCGACGAGTACGGCGCGCAGTGGACCACGCTCGCCGACCCCGAGGGCAACCTGTTCGACATCGGCAGGCCGTCGGGCAACGGCTAGATCGGCGGCCAGGGGATCGCGTGGCGGTCCTCGTCGGGCTCCGGGAAAGTCCGGGCCGACAGCAGGGCGCCGATGCGCACGGACACCATCGCGACCTCGGCCGGGGTCAGGTGCTCCGACAGCGACTCGGCGAGGCCCGCGGAGTACTGCGCCCGCAGCTTCTCCAGCACCTCGAGCGCCTCGTCCGGGATGGGCTCGCCGGCCCAGCCCCAGATGATGGTGCGCAGCTTGTCCTCGGTGTGGAAGCAGATGCCGTGGTCGACACCGAACACCCGGCCGTCCACGGTGTCGATCACGTGGCCGCCCTTGCGGTCGGCGTTGTTGGCCACGGCGTCGAAGACGGCCAGGCGGGCCAGGCGGGGGTCGTCGGCGTGGGCGAGCACGTACGGGCGGCCGTGCTCGTCGCGCGCCGACATGATCCGGCGCCAGCCCTTCGGCACCTTGCCCGCCGGCACGAAGCCGAGCAGCAGCTCGTCGCTCTGGAGCTCGTCGTCGATCCACAGCTGGACCATGCCGGGGCCGAGCGGGCCATCGCGCAGGACGGTGGGCGGGACGATGCCCCAGCCGGTGGCCCGGGAGAGCAGCCACGCCGAGTACTCGCGGCCGGCGAGCGTACCGTCGGGGAAGTCCCACAGCGGGCGCTCGCCGCTGACCGGCTTGTAGACGCAGCGGGCCTCGGCGCCGGCGTGGGTGATGACGCAGCGCAGGGTCGCGTTGGAGGCGTCCATGAGCCGGCCCTCGATCTCCATCGTGCCGTGGCGGAGCAGCTCGAGCGCCTCGTCCTCGGGCAGGGCCGGCACGCCGGACTACCGGCGGTAGCCGTTGTGCCGCGGGCAGAGGTGCCCGCGGGCGTCGAGGGGCTGGCCGCACAGCGGGCACGGGGGCCGGCCGGAGGCGACGACCCGCTTGGCGCGCTCGATGAACGCGCGCGTGGCGGCCGGCGTCAGCCGGACCCGCAGCCGGTCGCGGTCGGCGGTGACGAGCTCGTCGTCCTCCTCCGCCTCCTCGGCCTCCTCGGGCTCTTCCTCGCCGACGGCGATCGCCTCGATGATGACGGTGGCGGTGTCGACGTCGAACTGCAGGCCGAGGGTGCCGACCCGGAACTCCTCGTCGAGCGGCGTGTCGAGGGGCTCGTTGTCGGCGGTCTCGGCGACCGCCTCCCCGGCGAGGTCGACCCCGAAGCGGCGGTGGGCCTCCTGCAGCAGCTCCTCGAGCTTCTCGGCCAGCAGGGAGACCTGCACCTTCTCCAGGGCGACGCTGATCAGCCGGCCGCCGCCGCGCGCCTGCAAGAAGAAGGTCCGCTCCCCCGGCGCACCGACGGTGCCGGCAACGAACCGCTCCGGCGGCTCGAATGCGTACACGTGGTGGCTCATGCTCAGAACTCTATCCACTCTCGGCCAGGTGTGCCGCAGGCGGGCACCAGATCATACGGAACCGCCGGAACCGCCACCGACCTCCGCATCCGAGGACGGTTCGCCTTCGGACTTCTCCGGGGGCAGGAATCCCGACAGATCGCCGCCCGTGTCGTTGAGGCGAAGGACGAAGGAGCGCAATGGGGTGTACCGGATGACGGTCACCGACGCCGGTTCGACCGCGATGCGCTGGAAGAGGTCCAGGTGCATTCCCAGGGCATCGGCCACGACCGCCTTGATGATGTCGCCGTGGCTGCACGCCAGCCAGACGGCCTCCGGGCCGTGGGTCTCGGCGATGCGCGCGTCGCGGGTGCGGATCGCGGCGATGGCGCGGGCCGACATCGCGGCCATCGACTCGCCCTCGGCGCCCGGGAACACCGCCGCCGACGGGTGCGCCTGCACGGTCGCCCACAGCGGCTCCTGGGCCAGCTCCTTGAGCGGGCGGCCGGTCCAGTCGCCGTACCGGCACTCGATGATCCCCTCGTCCTCGATCACGTCGGCGACGTCGGGCAGGGCGAGGGAGAGGGTCTCCCGGCAGCGCGGCAGCGGGCTGCTCACGACGGCGGCGAGGGGCAGCTTGGCGGCGGCGAGGCGCTCGCCGACGGCGACGGCCTGCGCCCGGCCGACCTCGTCCAGCCCCACGGGCTGGTGCCCGGCGAGGACCCCGGTGGCGTTGGTCGTGGTGCGGCCGTGGCGCAGCAGCAGGACAGTCGTCACCGTTACAGACCCGCCTTCTCCGCCGCGCCGGCGAGCTGGCGCAGCGTCGAGATCGAGTAGTCGGCGTCGCCGAAGATGATCGTGGACAGCTCCGTCACGCCGGCCTCCTTGAACGCCTGCAGCCGCTCGGCGACGCGCTCGACGGGGCCGAGCAGCGAGGTGCGGTCGATGAACTCCAGCGGCACCGCGGCGGCCGCGTCCCGGTGGCGCTTGGCCAGGTAGAGGTCCTGCACCTCGCGGGCCGCGTCGCCGTAGCCCATGCGCGTGGCGAGGGCGTTGTAGAAGTTCTGCTCCCGGGAGCCCATGCCGCCGACGTAGAGCGACGCGTACGGCCGCACCAGCTCCGCGCACATCGCGACGTCGTCGCCGAAGACCACGGGTACACCCGCGGACACCTCGAAGCCCTCCAGCGTCTTGCCCGCCTTGGCCCGCCCGGCGGCGATCGAGCCGAGCGACTCGCTCGCGAACTCGGGCGCGAAGAAGATGGCCAGCCAGCCGTCGGCGATCTCGCCGGCCAGTTCGAGGTTCTTGGGGCCGACGGCGGCGAGGTACACCGGCACGTGGTCGCGCACCGGATGCAGGATCAGCTTCAGCGGCTTGCCCGGCCCGTCGGGCAGGGGCAGCTGGTAGTGCTCGCCGTCGTACTGCACCGTCTTGCGCGTCAGCGCCAGGTTGACGATGTCGACGTACTCCCGGGTGCGCTTGAGCGGCTTGCCGAACCGCACGCCGTGCCACCCCTCGGACACCTGCGGCCCCGACACGCCGAGCCCGAGGCGGAACCGGCCGCCGGAGAGCTTGTCGATCGTGGCGGCCGTCATCGCGGCCATGGCCGGGGTGCGGGCCGGGATCTGGAAGACGGCGGAGCCCAGCTCGATCCGCTCCGTCTGCCCGGCGATCCAGGCGAGCATCGACGGCGCGTCGGACCCGTACGCCTCGGCGACCCATACGCAGGAGAAACCGAGCCGGTCGGCCTCCTTCGCGATGGCCAGGTGGCCTTCGGGGTCGTTCCACGACGACAGGTAACCGAGGTTCAACGCCAGCCGCACAACTGCCTCCTGTGTTCTCTGGAACGAACCTCCGTACGATCCCTGCACGGGCGGCACCAGGGTAGCCCGGGGCCCGCCTACCGTACGAAGGCGCCATCCGGCCGTATCGTTCCATGCATGCAGCAGCGACCGCTCGGCCGTAGCGGGCTGGCGGTATCCCGGCTGGCCCTCGGCACCATGACGTGGGGCCGTGACACCGACGCCGACGACGCGGCCGCCCAGCTCAAGACGTTCCGCGACGCCGGCGGCACGCTGCTGGACACCGCGGACGTCTACGCCGACGGCGAGGCCGAGTCCGTCATCGGCGCCCTCGTGGGGCGCCTCGTGCCCAGGGAAGAGCTGGTCATCGCCACGAAGGCGGGGCTGCGCCCGGGCATGGCCCGCCGCCGCGAGGGCTCCCGCGGGCACCTCCTGCGCGCCCTGGACACCTCACTGCAGCGGCTGGGCACCGACCACGTCGACCTGTGGCAGGTGCACGGGTACGACCCCGACACGCCGCTGGAGGAGACGCTCTCGGCGATCGACACGGCGGTGAGCACCGGCCGGGCCCGCTACGCCGGTGTGTCGAACTTCTCAGGCTGGCAGACCGCCCGGGCGGCGACGTGGCAGGCCGCGTGGCCGGGCCGGGCGCCGCTGGTGTCGACGCAGGTGGAGTACTCCCTGCTGGAGCGCGGCATCGAGCGCGAGGTGATTCCCGCGTGCGCCGCGCTGGGCGTCGGCATCCTGCCCTGGTCGCCGCTGGGCCGCGGGGTGCTCACCGGCAAGTACCGCACCGGCGTCCCCGCCGACTCCCGGGCCGCGTCGCCGCACTTCGAGCGGTTCGTCGCGCCCTACCTGGACGACCGCTGCTCGGGCATCGTCGAGGCGGTGGCGACCGCGGCCGGCGGCCTCGGCGTGTCGCCGCTCGAGGTGGCCCTGGCCTGGGTCCGCGACCGCCCCGGCGTGGTCGCCCCGGTGCTCGGCGCCCGGACGGTCGGGCAGCTGCTCGGCGCGCTGCAGACGGAGGAGATCGTGCTGCCGCGGGAGATCCGCGCCGCCCTCGACGACGTCTCGGCGCCCACCTCGGGCTACCCGGAGCGCCAGACATAACCTTGGCGCACCATGCTGCGCCGACTTCTGCCCCTCACCGCCCTGCTGCTGCTCGCCGCCTGCGCGGGCGCGCCCTCCGGTCGCCACCCGGACGTGACCGTGCCCACGCCGACGTGGGCCCCGGCGCCCGCGACCAGCCCGGCCGGCACCACCGCGCCGGCCCCGGCCTCCCCGACCGGCGTCGCGGTCGCCGGCGACGTCGCGGTGATCTCGGACCGGGCCGCTTCGGTGGCGCTCGCCGACGTGCCCGTCCCGGGAACGCCGCGCGGCGTCGTGGCCGCGCCCGGCGGCGGCTTCCGCATCGTGGCCGGCGCCGCCGTGCTCGACCGACCGGCCGGGGCGGCCGCGTTGCGGTCCTGGCCGCTGCCCGCCGAGGGCGGCGCGATCGCCGTGCCCCACGAGGGCGACTGGACCGCGGTCGCGCTGCCCGACCGCGGCGACGTGGTCATCCTGTCGGCGACCGGCGCCGTCCAGCGCACGATCCACACCGGCGGGCGGCCGTCCGCGCTCGCCGCCGACGAGTCGCGCCTGGCCGTGCTGGACTTCGGCGAGTCGTCGATCACCGTGTTCGACGCGGCGAGCGGGGCCCGGCAGGAGGCGCTGCGGGCCGGGGACGGGGCCGTCGCCGTGGTCGCCGCCGGCCGCGGGCGGTTCGCGGTGGTCGACGGGCGGGACGGGGAGCTGCTGGTGTACGACACCGGCCCCCTCCTGCTGCGCCAGCGCTACCCGGTGAAGGGCGGGGCGTGGGCCGCCGCGGCCGACCCCGGGCGCGGCGTGGTGTGGGTGACCCTGACGCAGCGCAACGAGGTGGTCGGGTTCGACCTGGGCGGCGGCGCGCCGCGCGAGATCGGCCGCCACCCGACCGTGCGGCTGCCGCTCGCGGTCGCCGTCGAGGCGCGCACCGGCGCGGTCGTCGTCGCCGGGACGGATGCCGGCGGCGCCGAAGGGCTGGTGCAGCGCATTTCGGCGTAGCAGTATCGGGACATGGACTACGAATACGTGCCGCTGCGGTTACCGTCGAACGTCGACCGGATGACCGCTAACGCACAGCTGACGATCCAGGCCGAGTACGGCGGCTGGGAGCTGGCCCGGGTCCGGCTCTACCCCGACGGCAGCCGCCAGGTGATGCTCCGGCGCCGAGTGACCAACGACACCCTGCCCGGCCTCAGCACGTAGCGCATTCAGCACGGTCTCTTCACGCAACCTTCGCGCACGGTAATCTCATCGATGCCTGGCGCGTTGTACAGGCTGCGCGAAGCTCGCCCTCGACCCCTCCGAGGAAAGAACCGCCGTGCTGTCCGTATCCGTTACGCTCAGCGCCGCCGCGCTCGTCGCCGTCGCGCGCGCCGGCGGGTTGCTTCTGCGCACCGGCACCGGTCGCGCCGCCGCCTGGTACCGCCCGGCCGGGACCGGTCTGGCGTTCTGCGGGGTGTCGACCGCCGCCGCCGGCGCCGCCCTCGTCACCGCGCCGCAGGCCCGCCTGTCCGGCGTGCCGCTGGCCGCCGAGCTGCCGCTCATCGGCCTGTTCTTCGTCGCCGGCCCGTTGCTGGCCGGCCTGTTCCACCTGCCCGGCCAGGCCGCCACCCACATCGGGCGGGCCCGCCGGCTGCTCGACGGCGCCGGCATCGGCGTCCTGCTGTTCTTCATCGCCTGGCTCGTCGTGTTCGAGCGGGCCGGCCTCAAGGGCGCCGCGCTGACCGCGGTCGTGGCGGCGAGCGTCGCCGTCGGCGCCGCCGTGGTGGGCATCATGCGCGCCGCCCCGATGCAGCCCGGCGCCGTGCCGTGCGGCGCCGGCGTCCTCGTCACGATCGTCGCCCAGACCGCGCTCGTGCTGCTGCTGGACTACCAGGCCCCGGCCGCCGGGCTGCTCGCCGCCGGGGTGCTCCTTGTCGCCGGCCCGCTGCTGGCCGGCCGCGCCCTGCCGGTCGCCGCGCCGCCGCCGGCCCCCGACGCCGCCCCGCCCGACGGCAGCTTCGCCCGCCACCCGCTGCTCGCGCTGCCCCTCGCGGCCGCGCTCGCCGCCGCCGCCTACCACCTGCTCGTCGCCGGCCGGTTCGACGCCGTCCCGGCGCTGCTGGCGGTCGTCGCCGTGCTCATCGTCGCCGCCCGGGAGGCCCTCGCCGTCGCCGACGTCCGGCAGTACGCACACCGGCTCGCCCAGCGCGAGGCCCGCTTCCGCGCCCTCGTCGCCGGCTCCGCCGACATCATCATGATGCTCGACGACGCCCTGGTCGTGCGCTGGCGGTCCCCCGCGGCGGCGCGCCGCCTCGACGGGGTGCTCGCCGACGCCGACGTCGTCGGCCGGCCCCTGCTCGACCGGGTCCATCCCGACGAGGCCGCCACGGTCGCCGCCGCCCTCGCCGCCGGCGAGCCCCTGGTCGAGGCCCGCCTCGGCGACGGCTCCGGCGTGTGGCGCGAGACCGAGTGGAGCGTCAGCGACCAGCGCGCCGACCCGTCGGTGCGGGCCGTGGTCGTGCACATCCGCGACATCGGCCAGCGCCGCCGGCTCGAGCACGCCCTGCACCAGGCCGCCCGCCGCGACCACCTCACGGGCCTGGCCAACCGCACCGAGCTGCGCCGCCAGCTCGCCGAGCGCACCCTCCCCTGCGTGATCGTCGTGCTCGGCCTGGACGGCCTGTCCTCCGTCAACCAGCTGCGCGGCCACGAGGTCGGCGACGCCGTCCTCGTCGAGGCGGCCCGCCGGCTGAGCTCCGCCCTCGCGCCCGGCGAGGTCGCCGCCCGCCTCGGCGGCGACCAGTTCGCCGTGCTCACCAACGGCGGCGTCGTGCACGCCCAGATGACCGCCGGCCGCCTGCTGACCCTGCTCGCCGACCCGTACCCGGTCCTCGGCGTCACCTCGCACCTGTCCGCCTCCGCCGGCCTCGCCGAGCACACCACCGCCGGCGACGGCCCGTCGATGAGCGCGCTCAGCCGCGCCGAGCTCGCCCTGCAGCGCGCCCGACGGCTCGGCCCCGCGCCGCCGCCGCAGTGGTACGACGAGGCGACCGCGGCCCTGCTGCGCCGCCGCCTCACCATCGAGCAGGACCTGCCCGGCGCCCTGTCCCGCGGCGAGCTCGACCTGCTCTTCGAGCCCGTCGTCGCGCTGCCGTCCGGCCGCGTCGCCGGCGTCGAGGCCCGCCCCCGCTGGCGCCGCGCCGGCCTCGGCCCGGTCGAGGAGCACGAGTTCCTCCCGGTCGCCGACCAGCTCGGCCTGCACCACGAGCTCGGCGCCTGGCTGCTCGGCGCCGCCGGCCGGCAGCTGGCCGCCTGGGGCGGCACCGCGCCGGACGGCCGCCGGCTGTGGCTGTCGGTGCCGGTCTCGCCCGCGCTGCTGGGCCACGACGGCTTCGTCGACCTGCTGACCGCCTCGGGCCTGCCCGCCTCCCGCCTCGTCGTGCAGTTCACCGTCCCCGACCCGCCGCTGCCGGACCTGGTGGAGCGCCTGGCCGCGGTACGCATGCTGGGCGCCCGCACCGCGCTGTCCGGCTTCGGGGCGCTGGCCACGTCGCTGAGCCTGCTGCGCCGCCTCCCCCTGGACCTGGTGCGCGTGGACCGCCCCACGTTCGCGGGCGCCGACGCCGCCGTGGTCACCGCGGTCGTCAACCTGGCCCGCCAGCTGGGCGTCGAGGTGGCGGTCGAGGGTGTACAGCAGGAGGCCGAGCTGCGCACCATCACCTCCGCCGGCTGTCACCTGGCGCAGGGCCCCCTGTTCTGCCCGCCCTCGGTCCCGGAGCGCCTCGAGGCGTACCTCGACGCCCAGCGCGCCCTGTAACGACCCCCACGCCGGCTCGGCGCAGCGCCGGCGGCGGCACTTTCCAGGCAGGGCGCCAGGCCTGCCCGGAAAGTCACGGCGCCGCGCGGTCAGCTGCTGGAGGCCTGCTCCTGCTGCGTGGCGTTCTGCGAGGCCCGGGTCGAGGCGTCGCGCAGGGCGCCCGCAACGTTCTGCAGCTGCGTGCGGTGCGTGTTCTGCCAGTCGCCGCGGAAGCTGTCGGCGTCGGCGCCGAGCCACTGCGTGCCGTCCAGTTGCGAGCTCAGCGAGCCCGCGATGGTCTCGATCTCGTCCGCCTTCGCCGAGAGCTGGTTGGCGAGGGTGCGGACCGCCGAGACGTCCATGCCGGTCAGTGCCATCGTGATCTCCTTTTCGGTTCGTCTTGCGGTGCGAAATGGACGCCGGGTCAGCGTCCGGGCTCCTCCTCGGCCCAGCCGACCTGGACGACGGTGGTGGTGCCGCCGCGGACGAACATCGCCCGGCCGGGCGGGAAGTCGGCCCGGTTCAGCCGCGGCGGGAACGGCGTGCGGAAGCGGTCGCCGTCGTTCAGGTCGGGCGCGAACGCCAGGCCGTAGCGGCCCGCCCGGACCTGACCGAGCACGCCGAAGCTCGACGTGAGCGCCGACGACTCGTTCTCGGCCACGACGAACACGTCCTCGTCGCGGCAGATCTTGAGCAGGTCCGACAGCGGCGTCTCGGCCATGCCGGCGAGCTCGACGACGCTCTCCAGGAACACCGCCGCCCGGCGGCCGTCGGGGCGGGCGGGCAGCTCGTCGGCGAGCTGCTTCGCGAGCCGGTTGACGTCGTCGGAGCCGGTGGCCCGCTCAGTCCAGCACGACTGGGCGGCGAGCCGGGAGCGCCGCTGCGGGCTCAGGCAGTACAGGCGGATCGCCGGATCCCAGCGCCGCAGCGCCCCGGCGATCGCGCGCAGCCCCGCGGTGCGGCCCGACCCGGGCGCGCCCACGACAAGGAACACGCCCTCGGGGGCGAAGCGCTGCACGGTGAGGCCGGCGGTGGCGACGCCGAGGACGGGCAGGCCGTCCACGGCCGGCGGCAGGGCCTCCAGCGGTACCTCCTTGGGCACCTCGGCCACCCGCGGCGCGGCGGCCACGCCGGCCCGGGCCAGCGCCTGGGCGAAGCGGCGCAGCTCGGCGGCCTGGTTGCCGACGTCGACGTGCCGGCCGAGGATCGCGACCTGCACCTCGGCCCCGCCGAGCAGGCCCCGGCCGGGCTTCGAGGTCGGCTTGAGCACGTCGGCCGGCAGGCTCATCGAGTGGTACTCGTTAGCGTCGGCCATGCGCAGCACCACCCGGGTCTGCACGGCCGAGGCGAGCTGGGACGGCACCGCGGCCGGCCGGTCGGCGGTCAGCAGCACGTGGATGCCGACCGGGCGCCCGTCGACGGCGATGGCGCAGAACGCGTCGAACAGGCGCGCCCGCTCGCCGGTCTCGTAGGCCTGCCGGAACGCGGTGACGCCGTCGACGAGCAGCAGGATGCGCGCTTCGTCCGGGCGGCCGCCGGGCGCGGCGCGATACTCGGTGATCGTGCCGGCGCCGGCGCGGGCGAACCGCTCGGCGCGCTCGGCGACCTCCCGGGTCAGCCGGTCGATGAGCCGCGCGATGCGCTCGTGCTCGCCGCCGGCCAGGACGGCGCCGACGTGCGGCAGGGGCTCGAGCATGTCCAGGCCGCGGGCGCCGAAGTCGAGGCCGTAGACGTGACACGGCGCGCCCTGCACGGACGTGGAGCCGGCCGCGATCGCGATGGTGCGCAGCAGGGTGCTCTTGCCGGAGCCGCCGGTGCCGTACACGGCCAGGTTGCCGTCGACGTCGGGCCGGAACGCCACCGTCGGCTGCGCCTGGTCGTCGGGGGCGTCCCGGATGCCGAAGACCAGCACCGCATCGGTGGGCGAGCCCGGTACGGCGGCGGGGTCCGACAGGTCGTACACCTCCTGCAGCGGCGGCAGCCAGGGCTGCGCGGGCCGGCGGATCTGCGCCTGGACCCGCGCGCCCTCCAGCGCCTCGACGAGCCGCTGGATGTCGGTGCGGCCGAGGTCGACCGGGGCGTCGTCGCGCTCCGGCGGCTCCCATGCCGGGCGGGCGCCGAAGCCCAGCTCCTCCACGAGGATCTCCGGTGGGTCCGGCTCGTCGCGGGTCCAGCCGCCGGCGTAGGCCGTCTGGAACGGCACGAGCCGGCCCGGACCGGTCTTGGACACCGCGCGGCCCGGCACGGCGGAGTCGAAGTAGGCGGCCTGCGGCGAGCCGAGCACGTCGACGCTGTCGGACTCGTCGGCCGTGCGCAGCGCGATCCGCAGGTTGGTGTTGGCCCGCAGGTTGTCCTTGATGACGCCGGCCGGCCGTTGCGTCGCGAGGATGAGGTGAACCCCGAGGGAGCGCCCCCGCTGCGCCACGTTGATCATCCCGTCGACGAACTCCGGCAACTCGGTGACGAGCGCGGCGAACTCGTCCACGACGATGACGAGGCTGGGCGGGGCGTCGGCGATGCCCTTCTTCTCCAGCTCGACCAGGTCCTTCACCCCGTGCTTGGCGAAGAGCCGCTCGCGGCGGCGCAGCTCGGCGCCGAGCGAGACGTGCGCGCGCCGGACCTCGTGCGGGTCGAGGTCGGTGACCAGGCCCACCTTGTGCGGCAGGTCCCGGAGGTCCTTGAACGCCGAGCCGCCCTTGTAATCGATGAGCAGGAACGTGAGCCGCTGCGGGCTGTGGGCGGCCGCCAGCGCGAGGATCCACGACTGGAGCAGCTCGCTCTTGCCGGCGCCGGTGGTACCGCCGACGAGGGCGTGCGGGCCGTCGGTGCGCAGGTCCAGCGCGTACGGGCCGAGCACCGAGCGGCCGAGCACGGCCCGCAGCGTGCCGGCCTGCTTCGCCGGCTCCGGCGGCGCGCACGGACCGGCGAGGATCGAGCGGTTGGCCTGCCAGCGCTCGACGATGATGCCGGGCTCGGGGCGCAGCGCCCGCTCCGCGACCGCCAGCAGCGGCACCGAGCGCGGCAGGTCGGAGTCGTCGTCCACGCGGGCGCCGACGTCGACCCGCGGCGCGAGCCGGCGGGCCAGCTCGGCGGCGGTCGCCTCGTCCAGCAGCTCCACGGCGACGGGATCGACGCGCTCGCCCGTGTGGGCGAACCCGGCGTAGGCGCTGCCCGCGCCGTCGTGGCCGCCGGCGGTGAGCTCGACGAACGTGCGGCACGCGGCGGGCAGGCGAGCCGCGTCGGCGGCCAGCCACAGCACGTGCACGCCGTGCGGCCCGCCCTCCTCGGCCAGCCCGACCAGCCGGCTGCGCTCCACCGGGGTGTCGTCGGTGACGAGGACGACGACCGCGGGCAGCGCCGGCGCGGCGCCGGACCGGCGGGCGGCGAGGAGGTCCTCGATCGCGGAGGCGAGCGCCAGTGCGCCGGTGTCGGCCCCGGACGCAAGGTGGCGCACCGGGAGCGGGCTGTGCGGCGAGGTGGTGTGCGGCAGCCACGTGAGCCAGTGCCACTGGTGGGCCGAGGCGCTGGAGGCGAACGCGCACAGCACCAGCTCGGCCGGCGAGTGCAGGGCTGCCAGCTGCAGCACGAGCGCCCGGCCGGCGGCGAGTCGCGCCTCCGGCGGGCCGGCGACACCCACGGCGCCGTCCTCGGCGAGGCCGGCGACGATCGGCACCCCGGCCACGGTGGCATGCCGGGCGATGAGCTCGTGCACCTCCGCCATGAGGTCCCGCGGCAGGTGCCGGGCGGTCGGCGGCTCGATGGTGTCGCGAGCCGGCCGCGACCCGGTGCCGAGGCGCAGCTCGGCGAAGCCCGGGCCGTCCGGGCGGCGCGACCACAGCAGCGGCATGCCATGCCGGATCGCCTCGACGCAGGCGGCGAGGCCCGGGTGCTCTCGGTGGCGGGCGGCGGCCTCCGCGGTGGCCGCGGCCGTCGCCTCGGCGTCGAGGGCCAGCAGGTCGTCGCGGAAGACGCGCAGCGCCTTGCGGAACGCCGAGCGGTTGCCCAGCGTGCTCTCGACGGTGTAGCCGACCATCATCAGCGGGCCGAGGGCGACGAAGACCAGCGAGCTGGTGGAACGGGTGACGAAGTACAGCACCGCGCCGAGCACCATCGGCATGGCCAGCGCGACGAGCGGCAGCCGCGACGGCGCCGGCCGCTGCGGCGGCTCGGGCGCGGACCGGGCCGTGCCCGCGTAGACCGGCTCGACGAGCGGCGAGCGGATGAATCCCTCGGCGGCCCGGTCCCGCTCCACCGGCGCCCCGCTGGGGATGCGCACGACAAGGTCGGTGTCGCCGATGCGAATCGTGTCGCCGGAGCGCAGCGAGGCCCGGGTCGTCTGCTCGCCGCCGAACTCCACGCCGTTGGCCGAACCCAGGTCGACGATCTCGGCCGCGCCGCCGACGGTGAGCCGGGCGTGCTGGCGTGACACGAGCGGGTCGGTGAGGCGTACCTCGCAGGACCGGTCACGGCCGATCACGACGGTGCGGGACTGCAGCACGAACTCGCGGCCGGTGTCCGGCCCGGCGGTGACGAGCACGACGGCGACGACGTCGCCGCGGCGGGCGTCGTAGGCGTCGCGGGCCAGGGTGACGGCGGCGGTCATGCCGGAGTGCACGCCGCTCTCAGCGAGCTTCAGTGCCGGGTCCAGGGTCCGGTCGCGGTCGCCGAAGAGGCGCAGGGTCGGCGCCTCGCCGGGCCGAGCCGCACCGCGCCCGCGCGGGTCGGCCAGCAGCAGGTGGGCGGCGAGGTCGCCGACGGTCGCGCCGGCGTCGACGGTGGCGAGCAGGTCGGCGTCCGGGGCACCGGGCCGGCGCAGGGTGAACTTGAGCTTCACGAGGCCCCTCTCGTCGCGGCCGGTGTCGATGCGGCCGGCCGCGTGGCCGGCCGCGTTGCGCTCGGGCGCGCGGCCGGCTTCGCCGCCGTCCGGCGCGGGCGCAGCGATCGCAGGCTCAGCGCGGCCCGCAGCCGCCGTCCCCCGACCAGCCCGCGGCGGGCGCGCTCGACGTCCCGCCAGTACAGCGCCGCGTCCTGCGGGCTGGGCTCGCCCGGCCCGTACACGGCGGCGTCGGCCGCCGCGGCGAGCGCGTCGAGGTCGCCGCCCAGGCGGGCGGCCTCCTCGCGGCGGGTGTGCCCGGCCGGCGCCGCGGCGCCGGCGTCGCGGGCTGCGTCGACGAGCTCGCGCCAGCCGCCGGCGTAGCGGGCCGCGGGCGTGCCCCGGGTCCGCCGGCGCCGTCGCCGGCGGGCCTTCCACCCGACGATCCCGGCGACGACCAGCGCGGCGGCCAGCACCGGCGGCCCGCCCCAGGTGACCACCGGGGCGATGGCGGCCCACCACCGCCGCCACCAGGGGTCCGGGGCCGGGTCGCCACCGGATCGGCGCGGGTCGTTGCGCGACGTGTCGGTGGACGCGGTGTTCTGCTTGGCCGCGTTGGGCGGCGGCACGACGATCGCGTCGGTGTTCTCGGCGGCCTGCGGCGGGCGCTGCTCGGGCCGCTTCGTCACGTCGGGCATGAACGCGGTCTGCGGCACCGTCGCCCACCGCCCGTCGGCCAGGTGCACCTCGACCCAGGCGTGCACGTCGCTGCCGCGGACCACGCCGCCGGGGCCCGGCCGGGCGCCGAGCACGACGCGCGACGGGATGCCGAGGTAGCCGGCGACGAGGGCGTAAGCGGCGGCGTACTGCTCGTCGTCGCCCACGGGCCGGGGCGCGTTGAAGAACGTCGCCAGCCGGCCGAGGCTGTGGCCGGGCAGGTACTGCGTCTCCCCTGGGCCGCCGTCGCTGTATGCGCCGTTGGTGCGCAGGTAGTCGGCCACCGCCCGCAGCTGGGCCGAGAGGCCGCTGGTGCCCTTGGTCCACGCCGCGACCTTGCTGGCCAGCAGCGCCTGGGCGCTCTCGGTCAGGGCGGGCCGTCCGGCCGGCTGGGCGTTGTCGGGCAGCGCCACGGTGTCGGGCGCGCCGCGCACGGCGGTCCGGACGGTGTAGGTGTCGCCGGCGGCGAGCCGGGCGGTGCTCAGCCCGGTCGCGGCGGCGAGGTTGACCCGCAGCGAGTCCGCGAGGGCGGCGCGGCGCGGGCCGCCGAACTCGATCGAACCGGCGCGGCCGGCGCCGGGCAGCCACGGGTTGAGGTCGCCGGCCGCGGCGTAGGCGGGCGCGATGGTCACCCGCAGCACGGTGTCGCCGGTCGGGCCGAACGCGGCGCCGACCCGGTGGTATCCGCCGTCGCCACCGGAGCCGGCGCCCCACACGGAGCCGTCGTAGTCGTCGAGCAGCGCGATGCGCACGGCGACGCCCTCAGGCAGACCCTCGACCCGGAACAGCTCCTGGTCCCAGAGCTGGTTTGCGTCCTTGGTGTACTTGCGGAAGCCTACGAGCGGGCTCGGGTACGCGCCGATGTCGAACGGCGGCACCACCTGGTCGCGCAGGACCCAGCGGCCGCCGGCGTCCCCGCCCAGCACCGGCGCCGCTGCCACGCCGGCCAGCGCGGCCAGGCCGAGAACCGCGGCGGCGGCGAGCGCCCGCACCGCGGCGCGACCGGCCCGCACGCCACCCGCCGGGGCGGCCGCGGCGCGCCGGCGCCGCCAGGCGGCCCAGGTCAGCGCCAGCGCGCCGAAGCCGGCGCCGGAGGCGAGCGGCACCACCGGATCGTGCGTGCCGAACAGCAGCACCGCCGCGAGCAGCAGCGACGGCGCGGCCAACGGAGCCGCGGCCCAAAGCGCGACCCACCGGGGCCGCCGCGGCGGGAGCGCCGCGGACATCGCGGCGCCGGCCACTCCGCAGACCAGGCCCAGCGTCCACGGCACGACCAGCAGCCGGGCGTCGTCGATCGGCGGCAGCGTGGTGAGCAGGTCCTTCCAGCCGAACACGGCCGACTCGGACAGCGCCCGCACCGCCGGCACCGACGGCGCGTCGCCGGGGCGCGTGACCGGCACACCGGCGGCGAAGAAGACCACGACGGTCGCGGCGGCGAGCACGATCGCCGGCTGGCGCAGCGCGCGCAGGCCGAAGGCGAGCAACGCGCCGGCGGCGACGCCGGCCAGGCCGGTCCACAGGTACCCGCGGCCGGCGAAGGTGTTGCCGAGGCCCAGCAGCGCGAGCGCGGCCAGGGCAAGCAGGAACGCGGCGTCGGCCGCGGCGGCGCGCGGCCTCATCGCAGCAGCCCCGGCAGGTCGCCCAGGGCGGGAAGGGTGACGACGCTCAGCGAGCCGGACGCCGCCAGCCGCGCCCGCTCGGCCGGCGCCACCCGCACGGCCACGGCGGGTGTTCCCACCGGCAGCCGGGCGCAGGCGCGGCGCAGGTCGGCGAAGGGCACCCGGGGCCCCGTGACGACGAACGCGTAGGTCGCCTCCGGCACCGAGCGGACGCCGCGGGCCACCTGCGCCGGCAGGCCCGCCCCGCCCAGGGCCGCGCGGGCGCACGTGTCCAGCAGCACCTGCCGGCTGCGGCGCTGGGCGGGCGCGCTGCCGCTCCAGGCCTCGCCGGCCACGAGGGTGGCGTCGACCCCGTCGTCGACGGCCCGCACCGCGACCGAGGCGGCCGCGGAGATCGCAGTCTCGAACTCGCCGGGATCGGCGTAGGCGGCGGGGTCGCCGTCGACCACGAGCAGCAGGCAGGTGCGGCGGGTGTCCTGGAACTGGCGGACGAGGAACGCGCCGGCCTTCGCGGACGAGCGCCAGTGGATGTACCGCCGGTCGTCGCCCGGCACGTAGTCGCGCAGGGTGTGGAAGGCGAGGTCGCTCATCGAGATGTCGTTGCTGGTGCGCCCCTCAAGGTCGCGCAGCAGCCCCTGCCCGACCGGGTCGAGCCGGACGGTCGCCGGGTGCACGACGACCTCGGTGGCGCCGGACCATTCGACGCGGCGCTGCAGCAGCCCGAGGGGGTCGCCGCGGACGCTGGTGGCCGGGCCGAGCACGATCACGCCGCGGCGCCGGGCCGGCACCTCGAACACCGCCGCGCGCACGCCGACGGGGGCCAGGCCCGGGATCGGGAACGACTCGACCGCGGCGCCGTTGACCACCTCGAGCCGGAACGGCAGCAGCCGCCGCCTGGACGTGTTGGTCACCGACACCGTCACCGGCGTGTGCTCGCCCGGCACGCCGGCGGTGAGGCGGCGCCGCTGCGGCTCGACCGTCACCGCGACCGCGGTCCGGCCGAGGGTGAACAGCGCGCCGAGGCCGAGTGCGCACAGGCCGGTGAGGCCGGCGTACACGGCCTCGACCCAGCCGAACCGGGCGCCCGCCGCCCACAGCGCCACCGCCCCGGCGAGCACCACCCGGCCCAGCGGCGTGACGGTGGCGGCGGCCGCGGCGACGCCCGACGCGACGCGCCTCATGCCGCGCGGTCCAGCGGCGGGGCGACCTCGTAGAAAATGTCGTTGAGCACCTGGCGCACGGTCACCCCGTCGAACTGGGCCTCGGCGTTGACCAGCACCCGGTGCGACAGCACCGGTCCGGCCAGGACGCGGATGTCGTCCGGCGTCACGAAGGTCCGCCCGTGCGCGATCGCCCACGTCTTGGCGCAGCGCACGTACGCCAGGCAGCCGCGGGCGGAGACTCCGAGCTTCACGTGCTTGTGCTGGCGGGAGACCTCGGCGATGCGGCTGACGTAGGCGAGCACCTCGTCGCGGACCAGCACGTGGTCGGCGAGGCGGCTGAGCGGCTCGAGCACCTCGGCGGCGATGGCCGGGCGGATCTCGGCGGCCCGGTCGCGCACGGCCGAGTCGCGCAGCAGCGCCACCATCGCGTCGTGGTCGGGGTAGTCGAGGCTCGCCTTCATCAGGAACCGGTCGAGCTGCGCCTCGGGCAGCGGGTAGGTGCCCGCCTGCTCGACCGGGTTCTGGGTGGCAACCACCATGAACGGCCGGCCGACCGGGTAGCGGGTGCCGTCGACAGTGACGTGGCCCTCGTCCATGACCTCCAGCAGCGCCGACTGGGTCTTCGGCGAGGCCCGGTTGATCTCGTCGGCGAGGACGATCGAATGGAAGATCGGGCCGGGCTTGAACTCGAAGCGGCGGGTCCCCTGGTCGTACACCTGCACGCCGGTGACGTCGGACGGCAGCAGGTCCGGCGTGAACTGGATGCGGGAGCTGGTGCCCTTGACGGTCTGGGCCAGGGCGCGGGCCAGCGAGGTCTTGCCGGTGCCGGGGTAGTCCTCGAGCAGCAGGTGCCCCTCGGACAGCAGGCATGTGAAGGCGAGCCGGACCACGTGGTCCTTGCCGAGGATCGCCGCGTTGACGTTGGCGACGAGCCGCTCGAAGGTCTCGCGGAACCTCGCCGCGTGCTCGGGCGTCACGCTCATCGATGTCTTCCTCTCTGGGTTAGTACCACGTCATCTGCCCCGTTACGCCCCCGCAGGTCACGGACACCCATTCGTTGGGGTAGCCGTACCAGTTGCCGGAGTCCTTGCTCTGGTTCGGGCCCCAGGTGCCGGTGATGAAGCCGCCGGGCCCGTGCTGGCTGTTGAACGTGCAGGTGACGTTGCCGCCGAAATTGGCCGTCGCGACGTGGATGTAGGCGCAGCTGCCGCTCGCGCAGGAGCCGCCGGCGCAGGCCGAGCCGCCACCACCGCCGCACGGGGCGCCCTTGCTCACCGTCACGGTCGGCGGGGGCGGCGGGGTCGCCTGCTGCTTGGACTGCGACAGCGTGGCCCGGCCGCCGTCGGACACGGTGACGTTGATCGTGTCGGTGGCGCTGTAGCCCATGGTGTCCGAGCCGGACCAGCTCCACGCCCCGACGCCGGTGGTGAAGGTCTGGGTCTGCCGCGACGTCTGCACCGTCACCGTGGCCGGCTTGCCGTTCGGGTCCACCGAGACGGTGAACGACACCGTCTGCCCCGACGCCGAGGTGGCGATGCCGAGGTTCTTCAGCGGGCCGTACGTCGTCACACCGGCGGTCACCGCGGCGTCGCAGGGGCTGCCGGAGCCGGCCCCGCCGCTGCTGCCGTTGCAGGCCTGCAGGCTCAGCGTGACCGCCTGGCCGTTGGGCAGGCCGTTGATGGTCTGCGTGGCGCCGGCCTGCCCGCCGGTCGGGTACGTCCACGACCCGCACCCGCCGCCGCTCCAGGTGCAGGTGACGGTGTTCGACGCGCCGTGCGAGGCGGGCACGTCGAAGCGGAGCGTCGCCTGCCCGTCGGCGCCGGTCGCGGCCGCGGACGCGCCGGTGATCGGATCCGGGGTGGACGCCGCCTCCAGGCGGGTGCCGGGCCCGGGCGCCGAGGCGTGCCCGGCGCCGTTGGTGGCGGAGACGGTGTACGTGTACACGGTCCCGTCGTTGGCCAGCCCGTCGTCGGTGCAGGATCGGGCGGTGACCGCCGCGCAGACGGTCTTCGCGCCGCGGGTCACCGTGTAGCTCACCGGCCCGGGCCCGTTCGGGTCGACGGCCGCCCAGGAGACGGTGACCGCCCGGGTCGCCGAGTCGGCCGCGTTGACCGAGGCCACGTCGGGCGCGGCCGGGGCGGGCGGGGTGCCGGCCGACTGGCCCTGCGTCGTGGCCGCCTCGCCGGGACCCTTGGCGTTGACCGCGACGACCGTGAACGTGTAGACGACGTCGTTGTCCAGGCCGGTGGCGGTGAGGGCCGGGCCGGTCGAGCTGGCCCGCCCGCCGCCGGTCCAGCTCACGTCGTAGCGCAGCACCGGCGTGCCGTCGTTGGGCGGCGCGGACCAGCTCAGCCTGAGCGTGTGGTCCTGCGGGTCGGCGGCGGCCACGCCGGTGACCGCGCCCGGGACCGTGTTGGGCTGCGCGGTCGCCGATGCGCCGCTGGGTCTGCTCCAGCCGACGAGGTTGTGGGCCTTGACCGTGAAGGTGTAGTTCTGCCCGTTGGTCAGGCCGGTGATGAGGCACGGCGAGGCCGCGCACGACTGGGAGCCGCCGGACCAGTCGACCTCGTAGCGGTCGATCGGCGCGCCGTTGTTGGCCGGGGCCGTCCACGACAGGGCGACGGAGCGGCTCAGCACCGTGCGGTCGACGGCCGGGGTGCCCGGCGCGTCGGGCGGGCCGAGCACGTGCAGGGTGATCCGCCCGGTCGCGTGCCGGTCGACGCGGCCCGGGTCGGCCACGTCGGTGACGGTGACGACGAAC
This sequence comes from Dactylosporangium sp. CA-139066, assembly GCF_050936175.1. Classification (NCBI taxonomy): domain Bacteria; kingdom Bacillati; phylum Actinomycetota; class Actinomycetes; order Micromonosporales; family Micromonosporaceae; genus Dactylosporangium; species Dactylosporangium sp. CA-139066. Next base: position 7,326,042 of record NZ_JBNJNH010000001.1, read on the forward strand.
GTCATCGTGCCGTGGGTGTCCGCGCCCGGCGCCAGCTGGACCCGCGAGCCGCTGGTCGTGACCGCCGCCGGCTGGCCCGACGTCTGGCTCGCCGAGACGACCGACACGCGCGGCTCGCGCAGCTGCGAGCGCACGTAGCGGGCGATGTCGACGGTGACCGCCTCGCCGGCCTTGACGCCGTCGACGGTGACGGGGCTGACCGACGGCGGTGCGGCCGCCACGACCTGGACGGCGAGCTCGGCCGCGGGGCCGTCGAAGCCCTTCACGCCGACCGCGACGACCCCGGTCGAGCCGGGCGGGGTGCCGGAGGCCGCGGTGACGGAGCCGGCGTGCTCGCCGTCGCCGGCCAGGGCCACGTCGCCGGCCGGGCGGCGCTTCCACTGCAGGGTGTACCGCAGCCCGGGCAGGCTGTCCGGGTCCGGCGCCCACACGTGGCAGACGCTGGTGACGTCCAGGGCGACGGACGCGCCGCCCTCGACGACCGGCAGCGGGTCGGCCGGGCAGTGCAGAACCGGCGTCGGGGGCCCGACCTGGACGGGGATCGTCACGACGGCGACGCGGGCGGCCGGGTCGGTGAGCGAGGCGCCGTCGGTGACCTCGAAGGTGAGCGCGCCCGGGCCGGTGTAGCCGCCGCGGGCGGTGAGCGTGACGGCGCGGTCGCCGTCGGCCTTGGCGGTCAGCGCCGTGCCCGGCGTGGCCCAGAGCTTGTCGGTGGTGGTGAGCCGGACCGCCTTGCCGGCCGGGTCGGTGACGTACTGGGCGAGGTCGACCTTCGCGGTACCGTCGCGATCCAGCATGATCGTGCGGCCCGGGGTGGCGTAGGGCGCGCCGGCGCCCGGCACCGGGACGTGGATCAGCCCGACCGCGGTGGCCCCGCCCGCGTCGCGTACCTCGTAGGCGACCGTGTACGGCCGATCGGTGACCGGCGCGGTGACGATGCGCCCGTCGGCCCGGGCGGCGGGGTCGAACACGCGGGTGACGGTGACCGCTGCGGCGTCGCCGTCGGGATCGACGACCTGCTGGCCGATGTCGACGGTCACGACCGGGCCGTCGGCGGCCGGGTAGGCGTCGAAGACGACCGGCGGGATGTCGTAGCCGGGCTGGCCGCGCACGGTGAGGGTGGCGGCGGAGGGCTCGCCGACGCCGTCGGTGATGGCGTACACCACCACGAGCGGCTTGCCGCCGGCCTCGGGCACGGTGACGTCGATCGGCCCGTTCTTCCCGGCGAGCGCGACGCCCGGCGGGGCGTCCTGCAGCGGCGCGATGCTGACCGGGTCGCCGGCGGCGTACAGGTCGTTGGCGAGCACGTCGACGTGCAGCCGGGCGCCGGGCGCGGCGGTGACCTCGTCGTCGACGGCCACCGGCGGCTGCGGCGCGCCGGGCGGGGCGATGCCGACGCGGATCGCGGCCTCGCCGACGGCGCCGAAGCGGTCGGTGACCCGGTACGTGAACGTGTCGGTGCCGGCGGCCGTCGGATACGCCTGGTACTCCAGCGACGTGGCATTGACGCTGAGCACGCGCCCGAGCATCGGCGCGGAGCCGAGCCCGGCCACGGCGACCGTGTCGCCGTCGGGGTCGGCGCCGGCCGGCACGCCGATGCGGATGGTCTGCCCGGCCACGGCCCGCGCCTCCAGCGGCGGCGGCGCCGGCGGGTGGTTGCCGGCACCGTCGGCCGGCGCCGGGAGGACGGTGATCCGCACGTGCCCGGTGGCCTGGTCGCCGGCGGTGTTCCGCACGACGTAGTCGACGCCCACCGGCAGCGGGGCGGCGACGCGGGCCGGCGCCACGTAGCGCACGAGGTCGCCGGACACGTAGGCCCGCCCGGCGACGTCCTCGCCGGAGCCCTTGGCCGAGGTGACGGTGAGCCGTCCGGGGCCCGGTGCGCCGGGCACGTCGGCGGCCAGGGACATGGGCGCGCCGCCCGGGTTGGTGTCGTTGGCCAGGACCGCGACGGAGACGGCGTCGCCGGCCCGGACGGTGGCGGCGTCGTCCTGCGGCGCGGGGCGCACGTCGGGCGGGTCGGTGAGCACGGTGACGGTGACCTCGCCGGTGACCGGGGCGGTGATGCCGTCGGTCACGGTGTACCGCACGAGGAGCGGCGCCGGCCCCGAAGCGGCGGCGCTGAGCGCCGCGATGCGCAGCCAGTGCCCGTCCACGACGGCGACGCTGAGCCGGGTGGCCGGGTCGGCGGAGGCCGCGCGCTGCACGACGAGCACGCCGCCGCTCGGGGCGAAGTCGTTGGCGAGCACGTCGACCGTCGCGGGCAGCTGGCCGCGCAGCACGGCCGAGTCGGGCATGGCGACGGGCGGCGCCGGCGAGGACGGCGCGGGTACCACGTCGACGCGGATCTGGCCGCGGGCGAAGGGCGCGTTGCCGTACGCCGCCTTGTACTCGAGCTGATACGGCCCGGGCTTGCCGGCGGTGAGCACGACGGTGCCGTCGCGCAGGTTGGTCACGACCGTGGTGTTCGCCGGGCTGGCGAGCTCGCCGGCGAGGGCGAGCCGGGCGTTCGGGTCGGCCGGGTCGGCGCCGGGCAGGTCGTTGTCCAGCGGCCGGATGGTGATCGGCTGGCCGACCTGGCCGCGGGCGACATCGGGCTGGGCGGTGGCCGCGACGGCGGTGGCCGCGGTGGCGGCAAGCACCGTGACGTCGGCCGCGCCGGCGACGGGCGGGGCGATGGCATCGCCGACGTGGTAGGCGATGTGCTGCACGCCGCCGTCGTTCGGGGCGCCGTACACGAGCAGCCCGCCGGGCGTGGTGGTGACGGTGCCGGCCTTGACGGCGGCGTCGGTCAGCGCGACCGGGTCGCCGTCGAAGTCGCGCCAGTCGGCGAGCACCGGCATCGACAGCCGGCCGCCGGACGCCACGGTCCAGGCCGGTGGCTTGTAGCCGGGCCGCAGCGCGGGAGCCTTGTTGTCGTTGGGGCCGCGCACCTGCACGGTGACGCCGGCGTCCGCCGTGGCCCGCCCGTCGTCGGCGGTGTACCGGAAATGGATGCTCGCGCCCGGCCGGGCCTCGGCCGGCAGGGTCAGCGCCACCGACTGCCCGTCGGAGGCGATGACGGCGTGCACGTTCGGGTCGTCGGGGGCCGTGGTCGCGGTGATGGTGAGGATGGCGGCGGCCGGGTCCGAGTCGTTGTCGAGCAGGTACAGCAGCGTCGTGCGCCCCGGCCGGGCGCCGAGCGTGTCGTCGACCGCCTTGGGCTTGCTCTGCGCCGGCGGCGCGTCGGTCGAGTTCTGCTGCTTGTCGTCGTCGCTCTTCAGCGGCGGCGGGCGCACCGAGGACCAGTCGTCGACGCGGCGCTGGTCGGCCAGGTCCCACACGGCGCCGGTGCTCAGGTCGTTGAGCACGATGGCACCGCGGTTGACGCGGAAGACGGGGTGCTGCAGGACGTCGGCGTTCTTGAGGTTGCCGCGGGCGGCCGGGGCGGTGCCGCAGGCGCGCCAGTAGCCGCCGGACGCGCCGGACCACGCGGCGTGCACGCAGTCGTCGAGCCGCACCGGGGCGGCCGGCTCGCCGCCGTCGGAGCCGCCGAGCCGCGTGGCGGAGCCGTCGGCGAGGGCGACGGCGGCGAGCGAGCGGGCGGTGGCCACCACGACCGTCGCGGCGTCGGGGCCGGGAAGCTGCAGCACCGCGTGCTCGTCGGCGCCGTCGACCGTCACCGCGGTGCCGGTGCCGGGCACGGTGAGGCGGCCGGTCGCCCCGTCGAGGGCCACGGCCTGCGCGCCGACGGCGGTGAGGCGGGGCTTGCCCAGGGGCGCGGTCCGGCTGTACTGCGGGGCCGCGAAGCCGTCGCCCTCGGGCCGGACGGCGACGAGGCGGCCGTCGGCGGCGACCGCGTGCACGATGCCGTCCACGCCGACCGCGAGGGCCGCGTTCGGCCCCACCGTCGCCAGCGGCGTGCCGGCCGGGTCGAGCCCGGCGAGCCCGTTGCCGGCGGCCAGGCCGCGCTCCGGGTCGGCGCGGACCGCCCAGACCCGCCCGGTCGGCGGGTCGAGCAGCGCCAGGGTGCCTCCGGCGAGCTGCACCTGCTGGGCGGCCGCGACCGGGGTACCCCCGCCGTCGCCGACGGCCACGGCGTGGGCGACGTCGACCGGGATGAGCCGGCCGGTGCCCTTGTCCCAGGCGGCGACCGCCTTGCCGTCCTGCACGACGTCGAGCGCGTAGGCCTTCTGCGCGCCTCCGGGCGGGAAGAGGGCGGCGTCGAGGGCGCCGGCGGGCCGGTTGAGCCGGCCGAAGAGCCCGTCGCGGTCACTGGTGACCCAGATCCCGCCGTCGTTGAGGTCGACCCGGCGGACCGGTATGCCGGCGGCGAAGACCGCGGAGAGGACCAGCACGAGCACGCCGCCGCCGATGACGACCGCGGAGACCGCCTCGCGCCAGCGGCGGCGCGCGAACGCGCCCACCGCGGGAAGACCGCCGACCCTCGCCATCCTCATCGCACGCACGCCTTCGGGGACCAGTCGACGCTGCCGTTGCGGCCGTCGGCGCGGATCACCTTCACCTCCAGGCACACCTCGCCACTGCCGGCGAGGCTGACGGACGCCTCGGGCGCGGTGCCGTTGTCGGCGCCGGTGCGCCACAGGAACGTGTCGCTGTCGTACGGGGCCGAATAGGTCCACGTGAACCGCACGTGCTGCGCATCGACGCGCTCGCCGGTCACGGTGGGCACGCCGGGCGGCACGAGGTCGCCGCCGGCGCCCGCGTCCTGGCCACCCGCGTTCTCGGCGGCGGCGCTGGGCCGGTCGGCCGGTCCGCCGGCCTGTCCCCCGCGCTGGGCGAGCACCGTGGCGAGGACCGCGGCGGCGGCCACCCCGGCCGCGGCGGCGCCCCACACCCACCGGTTGCGCCGCGGCGCGGGGGCCGGCGGCTCGAGCTCGGCGATCGGCGCCCGGGTGCCGTCCGGCTTGCGGCGCTGCGTGCCGGCCGACACGATCTCCGGCTCCTCCGGCTCCGGCGGCCGATGCCGCACGCGGGTGCGGGTGAGCAGTTCCTCGCCGTACCGCGGTGTCGCGACGGCGACCGGGCCGGCGTGCCACGGGTCGTCGGCGCGCACGGGGCCGCCGCACGCCTCCTCGATGCGCTCGAGCTCGGCGGCCACCGCGGCCGCGGTGGCGGGCCGCTGCGCGGGCACCGGGGCCATCATCCGCTGCAGCAGGTCCTCGAGGGCCGGCGGCACCCCGGCGCGGCCCGTGCGCGGGGCCCGGCCGGCGCGGATGCGGGCCTCCATCTGCTCGGGCGAGTTGGCGCCCGGCCGGTCGAACGGCATGCGCCCGGCGAGCAGGTTCCAGAGGGTGGCGCCGAGCGAGTAGACGTCCGCGGCCACGTCGCCCGGACGGCCGGCGAGCACCTCGGGCGGCGCCCACGGCACGGACACGGCGATACCGTCGGCGGCGTCGCCCTCCAGTGCCGAGATGCCGAAGTCGGTCAGGCGCGGCGCGCCGTACTCGTCGGTGAGGATGTTGGCCGGTTTGAGGTCGCGGTGGACGATGCCGTGCGAGTGCGCCGCCTGCAGCGCGCCGGCGATCTGCACACCCACCCGAAGCACCCGGCGGGCGTCGAACGGGCCGTGCTCGCGCAGCAGCGTCCAGAGGTCGCGGCCGGGGCAGAAGGCCATCACGATGTACGGGCGGTCGCCGTCCTCGGCGCTGAAGAACACCGGCACGATGTTGGGGTGGAGGCTGAGCCGGGCCATCTTGTTGGCCTCGGCCACGACCTGCGCCGAGGCGCCCCGCTGCGCGCCGTGCAGGGTGAGCACCTTGACCGCCACGTCGCGCTGCTCACGCAGCTGGTGGTAGCGCAGCACGACGGAGTGGCCGCCGCGGGCGAGCGGTTCGCGGTACTCGTAGCCGTCGATCCGCGGTGGCCGGGGGTCGTCGGCGCGCATACTGACCTCCTCGACGCTCATCCGGCCGCCTCGAACCGGATCGACACGTCCTCGGTCAGGCCGATGACCGCCCCGTTGCGCAGCCGGCACGCGCCGCCGCGGGGCAGCTCGACGGCCCGTTCGCCGGGCTGCTCGACGAAGGTGCCGTTGCGCGAGTCCAGGTCGACGGCGACGACGGACCAGCCGTCGAGGCGGATCTCGACGTGGCGGCGGGAGATGTCGTGGTACGGGCTGGGCAGCTTCACGTAGTGCGGCTCGCCGGCGCCGCTGCCGGACGGGCCGCCGGGCGCGCGGCCGAGCACGACGTTGCGGTCCAGGGCGATGGAGTCGCCGGTCGACAGGCGCAGCACGCCCAGCGGCGGGCGGTTGACCCGGGTCGGCGACTGCGGCTGGATCTGGGCGCGGCACACGCGGCACTCACGCGCGCCGGGGTCGTCCAGATGGCCGGCCGGGCAGCTCACGGCGTCCACGAGCGGGCCCGGAACGGGCGCGGCCCGACCGCCGCGCACGGTGGTGAGGATGAGCTCGTCCGGGGCCGGCTCCAGCGCCGGAGGGGCCGGCGGCGGCGCGACCGTCGGGGGCACGACCATCGGCGGCGGGGCGGCGGTGGAGAGCCAGCCGAGCGAGTCCACGTCGATGAAGTCGTCCGCCGGGGCCTCGTGGGGGGTTGCGGGTCGCATCGTGGTGTGGCCGACGGCCGGCTCGGGCTCGGGGCGCACCACCGGCACGGCCACGGTCTCGGGGAACTCCTCGACCGGCGCGACGGCCGGAGCGGCGAAGCCGAACATCGCGTCGTAGCGCGTCGGATCGCCGTCCTCGGCGTCCGCGGCCGGTGGCCAGGTGCCCGCCTCGACCGGAGCCGGTTCGTGCTGCGGCCACGTCGCGACCGGCGCCGGATCCGGCGGCGGCCACATCGTGACGGGACCCGGCGCGGGCGGCGGCCAGGTCGCGGCCGGAGCCGGTTCCGGAGCCGGCGGCGGCCACGTGATGCCGGGAGACGGTTCCGGGGCGGCCGGGGGCGGCCAGGCGGCGAGGGGGGTTGGGTCCGTTCCGGTTTGCGGCGCCGGCATCATCTCCGCATCCGTGCGCAGCACGGCGGTCAGCTCCGCCGCAAGAACCATGCCGGCGACGATCGGCAGCCGCCCGTCACCGGTCGCGGGCCTGGTCCCGGCCAGCCGGAACCGCGCCGCCGGACGGGCGGCGGGCGACCCGCCGGCGTCGTCGCGCACGGTCTCGGTCCGGCCGTCCGCGCCGACGATCTCGGCCACCGCACCGCCGCGGGCGATCGCGCCGACGCCGGCGGACTCCAGGCACGCGGCGGCGAAGGAGACCGGGCGCTCGGCCGAGCGCAGCAGCGCCGCCAGTCGTTCCAGCGGCGCCCCGCCGACGGCGAGGGCCCAGCACTCGGCGGCGAGGGGGTCGTTGGGGTCCAGGTCGGCGATGAGCCAGAGCCCGGACTCGGCAATCGCGAGCCAGTCGCCGGGAGCGTAGGCGGCGTCGTACGTCGTCATGCCCGCCGCCGCGGCGCAGTGGTGTCGACGCCGACGTCGGGGTCGTCGGGCACGGCGATCGGGGCGGTGACGAGCGCGGCCACGTCGCCCGTCGCCGCGGCCGTCACGTTGTCGACCACGACCGCCGTCACGTTGTCGCGCCCGCCGGCCGCCACGGCCCGGCGGACCAGCTGCTCCGCAGCCTCCAGTGGGGCGGGCTCGGCGCCCAGCACCGCGGCGATCTCGCCGTCGGCCAGCTCCAGCGGCAGGCCGTCCGAGCAGATCAGGAAGCGCTCGCCCGGGGTCGGCGGGAACACCCACAGGTCGGCCTGGGGCGCCGGATCCGTGCCGAGCGCCCGGGTGATGACCCCGCGGCGACCGGGGGTGTCGGCCGCATGGTCGACGGTGATCTGGGTGAGGGCGCCGGCCATGAACCGGTACACGCGCGAGTCGCCGACGTTGAAGACCGCCCAGTGCTCGGTGCCGGCGACGCGCACCACGCCGACGCCGGCCAGGGTCGTGCCCATGCCCGTGCGGGCCCGGTCGGCCGAGGCGGCCGCCAGGATGTCGCGGTTGGCGCGGGCGATGCCGTCGCGGATGTCCTGCGGTACGAGCCCGGGGCGCCCGCCGAGCCGTTCGAGCGCCGCGACCGCGAGCGCGCTGGCGACGTCGCCGGCGGCGTGCCCGCCCATGCCGTCGGCCACTGCGAACACGCCCGGCCCGGCCAGCGCGGTGTCCTCGTTGACGGGGCGCATCCGGCCCGCGTCACTGGCCGCGCCGGCCCGCACGGTCAGCGCCGCGGACGCCACCGCCACCGGCGGTACCGGCGGGAGCGCCGCGGTGGTGCGGTGCCCGCCCCAGTGGCCGCCGTTGTGCGCGCCGTCGACCGTCATCAGGCGCCCACCGCCGCGCCGAACAGGGCCTCCAGGCGGGCATCGATCTCGGCCCGGGTCGCGGGGCGGCCGTCGTCGGGGTTGCGCACGGTGTCGGAGAGCAGCCAGCCGCCGTCCTCGGTGCGGGCCACCGCGAGGCCGGTCTCGGCGCCGGTTCCGATTCGTTCCGAGCGGATCGCGACCGCGGTCTGCCCGGGGGCGGCGGCGCACAGGTCGATGAACCGCTCCAGCGGACGGCTGACGGGCTCGGCCGGGTCGATGACCTCGGCGGTGTACAACCCGAAGGACGCCGGGGAGAGCACCAGCCGCGCCACGGCGCCGGTGAACAGGTGGACCGCCACCGGCCGCCCGTCGATCCAGCCGGCCGCCTCGGTACGTGTGTGCGCCGTCGTCAGCGCGGCGACCGCGGCGGTCACCAGCGCACCGGGCACGACGTCGCCGTCGCGTTCGGCGCACAGGTCGCGGGCCAGCAGCGACGCCACTCCCGCGGCGGCGATGCGCTCGGCGCCGTCCTCGGCGCGCAGGCCCAGCCGCTCGCGCACGGCATCGACCCGGGCCGCCGCGCCCTCGGAGCCCGCCGCCGAGCGCAGCAGGAACTCCAGCTCGGCGAAGGTGAACAGGGTTGTCGTGGCCATCGGCGCAATCGCTCCCTCGTCGTCGTTCGTGCTCACCGGTGCAGCGCCTTCTGGATGCCGTGGAACCCGCCGGAGATCATCCCGCCGACCGCCCCGCCGACATCGGCGGCCGCGTGGCCGAGCTCGGTCGCGGCGTGCCCGACGTGCTTGCCGGCGTCGATGACCGCGTCCGCGGCGGCGACCTTCGCCTCCGCGGGGACGAACGAGTAGCCGATCTCGGCCAGGCCGACGCCGATCGCGAGCGGCGGGCAGCCGACCGAGACGACCGCAAGCCCGGCGAAGACGGCGTCGGCGGTCAGGTCGACGGCGCCGGCCTTGACGCCGTCGGTGTCGTGATTGGCCAGCGCGGCGCCGAACTTGAACCCGCCGACGGCCGCGGAGACGTAGCCCAGCCTCTTCTCGGCGACGTTGAAGGCGGGCTCGAAGCGCTCCAGGGCCTTCATGCCGCCCAGAATCGTGACGAGACCCCCCGCCCGCTCGACCCACGGCTCGAGCTTGTCCAGGTCGACGCTCCACGCAGTGACGGCGCCGGGGTCGCCGAGGTGCGGGCCCCAGGCGCCGCCGCCACCGCCACCGCCACCGTCGGCGGCGCTGGCGTCGCGCTGCTGCCGGGCGTTGCGGACCACCACGCCGGCCGCGTCTCGGGTGGCGGTCGACGCGGCGCGCAGCCGCCCGGAGAGCTGGTGCTGCCACAGGTCGTGGAAGTGCTGGGCGTCGTCGCCCTCCCACTGGGCCCGGGCGAAGGCGGAGCCGACCTCCCCGCGGATGGCCTCCAGCCGGTCCGCCGACTCGCGCAGCCGCTGCCCGAACCGCTCCAGCTCGTCGGCGTCCGCACCGTACAAGCCCGCCATGCGCCCCCTCCGGAACCCAGATCGACGAATGCAGACGTGCCGCACCCGCCGCCGGGCGCGCTGCGCCCGGGCGGCCCCGTCGGGCGATTTCGGCGCGGTCGACATTAACGGTCGCCGCTCGTTTGTCATCGGGGTTCACGGGACGTCGGCACCTTTGGATATGCGGTGCGATGCGCCCGGCCAGCGATGAACTGGCGGCTCGATGGCGGCGTTCGATGCGAGCGGCGGGCGGAGCGAACCGTAGGGCGGAGCCGTTCCGGGTGCGCCGGCCGGCGGGGGTGCCGTTGCGCGGTACATCCGGCGGAACCCGATCGGGTGAGGCGGCGCTGCCCGCGCCGAAGGTCTGGGTCAGGCCGGCGACCAGTCGGGCACCTCGTCGGTGGCCGGGCCGAAGGTGATCTGCGTGGTGCCGGAGCCGTCGGTGTTGACCGTGTAGATGTAGCCCCAGGCCTCGTCGTCGTCGAGGTGGACGTACGCGATCTTCCGGCCGTCCGGCGACCACGCCGGCATCGTGTAGTGCGAGTCGGTGGCCGCGGGCGGCGGCGCGATGAACAGCTTCCCGGGGCCGCCCGAGGACGGCACGCGGTAGATGCCCGCGCTGGTCGCGCCGCTGCGGGTGCGGCTGAACACGATCTCCCGGCTGTCCGGCGACCAGTCGGGCCACGCGTCGTACTGCCCGGCCACCGCCGGCGTCACCGGGTCGAGCGACAGCGTGCTCAGCGTGAGCGCCACGAGCTGGCTCCCACCGGCGGCGAGCGAGCGCACCCACACGATGCGCGTACCGTCGGGCGACCACACCGGCTGCCGGTCGTCGGCCCCGGCCGGCGGCGCGCTGAGCAGCTGGAAGCCGGCGCCGCTGAACTCCCGCACGCAGATGTGCCCGACGAACGTCACCGGGTCGTAGCACTCGTACACCAGCCGCTTCCCGTCCGGCGACCACGCCGGCGAGCCGGCCTCGCCGCTGCCGGGCACCACGGCGAGCCCGGAGCCGTCGGCGTTCATCACCCACAGCTGGTCGGCCCCGGCGCCGTAGCGCCGCAACGCGATCCGCCGCCCGTCGGGCGACCAGGCCGGATCGCGGTCCTCGATCGCCGGCGTGTTGGTCAGGTTGAGATCGGCCAGTCCGGTGGGCTTGACCGAGTGGATCTCGCCGAGCGGGTTCGCACTGTCGAACCGCATGAACGCGATGCGCGCGTTGCGGCCCGGGAAGGCCGCGGCGGCCGGGGTGGCCACGGCCGGGATGAGGAGGAGCCCCGCCAGCGCGGCGAGGCCTGGCACGAACGGACGCTTCATCCCGGGCACGGTAGGAACTCGGGCGCCGCATTGCCCCGGCACGGCCGAAACCCGACACCGCGGGGCCGGTTGCGGTTGTGGAGCGGCGCGGTAGCGGGTGCCCAACCGCCTCAGCCGGCCCGGGCGCCGACCGATGGGGCAGGCCGTGACCGCTGAACGCCGCGCCCCCCTGCGCCACGTCGTGGTCACCGCCGCCATCGCGGTGCTGGCGACGCTGTGGTACTTCGTCTGGCTGGCCACGGGCGCCGGGCCGGCCGCCGTGTCGTACCTCGCGCTGCCGCTCGGCGCCGCGGCCACCGCCGTCGCCGTCCTCGACCTGCTGCGCCACGCGGGGCTCGGCGGGGCCGCGCGCGGGTTCTGGCGGCTGATGCTGGTCGCGTTCGGCTGCCTCAGCGCCGGATACACCGTGCTGGCCGTCGCCGGGTTCCGGGACACCTCGACGCTGCCGCCGATGCCGATCGCGGCGGCCGTGCCGGCCGGGATCGGGTTCCTGGCCGCCATGTGGGCGATGGCGCGCGTGCCGCTCGGCGTCGCCAGTGCGGGCGAGCGCTGGCGGCAGTGGCTGGACCGCTCGATCGCCTTCCTCGGCTGCGGCACGGTGCTGTTCCACTTCGGGCTGGCTCCGATGATCACGAACACCGGGCAGTGGAGCGCCCAGACGATCGTGCTGCTCGGGATGTCGTTCGCGCTCGCGGTCGGCGGCATCACCAAGGTCGCCTACATCCGGGGCGGGCCGATCGACCGCTCGGCGCTGCGCCTGGTCGGGCTCACGGGGCTGGTCGGCGCCGCGGTGGCGCTGCTGCTGGTGCTCGGCGGCGACCCCGGCTCGGTGCCGGCCCAGGCCGTGGTCATGCCGCTCGCGCCGGTACTCGGCGCGCTGGCCGTCCGGCAGCAGTGGCGGCGCGCGACCGCCCGGCCCGGGCGCGCCGGCAACTGGCTGCCCTATCTCGCGGTCGTGGCCGTCGACGTGCCGCTCATCGCCGTCATCCCCGGCGAGCTGACGTGGTCCGACAAGCTCGTCATCGTGTCGTCCGTGCTGGTGACCGGGCTGGTCACCGTCCGGCAGTTCGTCGCGTTCCGGGAGAACGCCCGGCTGCTGGCCGACAAGCGGGCCTCGCAGCGGCACCTGGAGCACGAGGCGACCCACGACGGGCTGACCGGGCTGGCCAACCGGGCCCTGTTCCAGCAGCGCCTCGGCGGCCGGCTGGAGCAGGGCGACGCGACGGTACTCCTGGTCGACCTCGACGACTTCAAGACGATCAACGACTCGCTCGGCCACGACGTCGGCGACCACCTGCTGATCGCGGTCGCCGACGTGCTGCGGGCCCGCAGCGGGCCCGACGCCCTGCCGGCCCGCCTCGGCGGCGACGAGTTCGCGGTCCTGCTGACCGGGCCGACCACCCTCGGCGAGACGGTCGCGCAGCGCATCCTCGACGCGTTCGCGGCCCCGCTCAGCGACCACCGGCTGCTCGTGCACGCCAGCGTCGGCATCGCCACGGCGCCGGCCGGCACGGCGCTGGGGCACCTGCTGCGCGACGCCGACGTCGCGATGTACGCGGCCAAGCAGCGCGGCAAAGCCAACTGGGTGCGCTACCACGACGGCATGGCGCGGCCCGTCGCCGGCCACGCGCAGCTGGGCGGGGAGCTGCGCCGGGCGCTGGACGCGGGCGAGTTCACCGTGCACTACCAGCCGATCATGGCCCTGCGCACCGGGCGGATCATCGGCGTCGAGGCGCTGGCCCGCTGGCAGCACCCGACCCGCGGGATGATCCCCCCGGCCGAGTTCATCCCGGCCGCCGAGAGCACCGGGCTGATCGTGCCGCTCGGCCGGCTCGTGCTGCGCGAGGCGTGCCACCAGGCGGCCCGCTGGCTCGCCGAGTTCGGCTCGGACGCGCTGCAGAAGTTCGGGCCGAACGTCTCCGCCCGCCAGCTGCACGACCCCGACTTCGTCGCCGACGTCGAGGCCGCCCTGGCCGACTCCGGCCTGCCCGCCGACCGGCTGGTGCTGGAGTTGACCGAGTCGTCGGCCCTGCGCGGCCAGCAGGTGTCCCGCGCCCTGTACCAGCTGCACGGCCTCGGCGTACGGCTGGCGCTCGACGACTTCGGCACCGGTGAGTCCTCGCTGAGCCTGCTGCGCTCGTTCCCGGCCGCGATCATCAAGCTCGACAAGTCGTTCGTCGACGGCATCGAGCTCGACGCGCCGGGCTCGCCGGAGGCCGACGCCCGGCAGGCGGTCGCCCGGGCGGTTATGCAGCTCGCGCTGGCCCTCGGGCTGGAGACCGTCGCCGAGGGCGTCGAGAACCGCGAACAGGCCGACCGGCTGGTCGAGCTCGGCTACGCCCTCGGCCAGGGGTACCACCTGGCCCGGCCCATGCCGGCCGACGGCGTGACCCGGCTCCTCGCGGCCCAGCACCGGCTGGTCGCCCCGGCCTGAGCCCGATGGCGGATCATGGCGGGGTGACGTCGTTCTCGCTCGCCGTCCCGCCGCTGTTCGCCGCGCTGGCCCCGGCCCGCAGCATCCTGATCGCCGGCGCCGGCGGGGGCTTCGACGTGTACGCCGGCCTGCCCTTGGCGCTCGCCCTGTGGCGCCGCGGCGTGCGGGTGCACCTGGCCAGCCTGTCGTTCTCCGAGCTGGAGCTGGTCGGCCGGGACGCGTGGGCGGCCGAGCACGTCGTGGCGGTGCGGCCGGACACGACCAGCCCCGACTGGTACTTCCCGGAGGGCACCCTCGCCCGCTGGCTCGCCGCGCACGACCTGCCCTCGACCGTGTACGCCTTCCCGCCGCTGGGCGTGCAGCCGCTGCGCGACGCCTACCGGTACCTCGTCGAGCACCTGGACGTCGACGCGATCGTGCTCGTCGACGGCGGCACCGACGTGCTGCTGCGCGGCGACGAGAGCGACCTCGGCACCCCGGCCGAGGACATCACGAGCCTCGCCGCCGTGGCCCCGCTCGACGTGCCGGTCAAGCTGGTCGTCAGCCTCGGCTTCGGCATCGACGCCTATGACGGCGTCAACCACGTGCAGGTGCTGGAGAACCTGGCCGCGCTCGACCGCGAGGGCGGCTATCTCGGGGCGCTGTCCATCCCCGGCTCCAGCCCGGAGGCGCGGCTCTACCGCGACGCGGTCGCCGACGCCCAGGCCGCCACCCCGGACCGGCCGAGCATCGTCCACGGGCAGATCGCCGCGGCCACCGGGGGCGCCTTCGGCGATGTGCGCTTCAGCCGGCGTACGAGCGGCGGGCAGTTGTTCGTCAACCCGCTCATGGCGATCTACTTCACCGTCGACCTCGCCAAGCTCGCCGCCCGCTGCCTCTACGTGGACCGCATCGAGCACACGATCGGCCGGCGGCAGGTGATCGGGCGCATCAAGGCGTTCCGCGACGAGCTGCCCCGCGCCCGCGTCCCGCGCGCCTTTCCGCACTAGCGTCTTTCATCACTGGGGTGGGTGCGAGGCCGAGCCAGATTTCGTCTGGCGGTGGCCCGCGCAAGCCTGGCTACCGGTGTTGTAACCCGGCTTTCGCGGGACACCGCCAGGCGGAATCCGGGCCGGCCGCCGCCTCCGCCTCAGTGATGAAGCAGGCGCTAGGCCCCGGGCAGCGCCCGGGCCAGGCGGGGCAGCGCGTCGAGGGCGTCGGGCTCGGCCGGGATCAGCACGACGCTCGTGGCGCCGGCGGCGTGCCGGGCGGCGATGCGGGCCCGCACCTCGTCCGGCGTCCCGGCCAGCGACAGCTCCCGGACCCACGCGTCGGGCATCGTGGCCGCGAACGCGTCGCGGTCCGCCGCCGCCGCGCGGTGCCGCGCCAGGTCGGCCGCGAAGGGCAGCGCGGCCAGGTGCGGCGCCCAGTCCGGCTCGCCGATCCAGGCCAGGCCGGGCCGCACCCGGTCGCGGGCGGCCGGCCCGTCGTCGCCGATGACCGCGGCGTCGTAGGTGATGACCTCCGGCGACGGCGACGCGAGGCGTTCGAGCGCGGCCGCGACGTAGGGCGGCGCGGACGGCTCGGCCAGCAGCACCCCCTCCGCGAACCGGCCGGCGACGGCGATCGACTTCGGGCCGCGCACGCCGAGCACGACCGGCGGCACCACGTGCGGGGTCTCGGCGAGGACCACGCCCTCGACGTCGACGTACCGCCCGGCCGCCGGCCCGGGCTCGCCGCGGATGAGGGCGCGCACCGCGACCGTGTACTCCCGCAGCAGGGTGAGGGGGCTGGCCGGCCGGACGCCGACCTGCCGCATCCAGTCCCGCATGCCGTGGCCGATGCCCGCGATCAGCCGGCCCGGGAACAGCTGCGCGAGCGTCGCGAGCTCCATCGCGGCGAACGCGGCGTTGCGCGCCCCGGCCGGCAGGATCCCGATGCCCACCACGATCCGCGACGTGGCCGCCAGCACGGCGCCGGCCTGCGCCACGCCGCCGCGGAAGCCCAGGTCCTCCACGACCCACAGCTCGTCGAACCCGAGCCGCTCCGCCTCCCGGGCGAAGGCCAGCACCCGGCCGGCGGGCAGGTCCCGCGGGAGCATCACCCCGATACGCGCCATGCTCACATCCTGGCGCACACATCCCGGCCTACGCGGGCGGGTCGTCGATGTGGATGGCGTCGACGACGAGGTGGCGGCGCAGCTCCTCGCGGTAGCCGTTGCCGCCGCTGGAGTCGGTGCCCCAGGTGATCGACGCGCCGAACGATGTCGATCAATGCCGAGGGCTTCTCGGCGGATCGACGGCCGCCTAAACTCTCGTTCAGGTTCGGACGCTGACGCGAGCGGAGGACTGGCCCGGATGAGGATCGTGGTGCTGGTCAAGCACGTGCCGGCGGCGCGGGCGTTCGGGGCCGACGGCATGCTGCGCCGCGTCGGGCCCGGCCGGCTCAACGAGGCCGACGAGTACGCCGTCGACCAGGCGCTGCGCATCGCCCGCCGGCGCCGCGACGTGCAGATCACCGCGGTGACGATGGGGCCGGCCCCGGCCGCCGGGGCCCTGCGCCGGGCGCTGGTCCTCGGCGCCGACGACGCCGTGCACGTGCGCGACGAGCGGCTGCGCGGGTGCGACGCCCTGGCCACCGGCCGGGTGCTCGCCGCGGCCGCCGGCCGGCTCGGGTTCGACCTCGTGCTGTGCGGCACGGCCTCGGCCGACTCGGGCATGGGCGCGGTGCCGGCGATGGTCGCCGAGTTCCTCGGCGTGCCCGCCCTGTGCTTCGCCGACGCGCTGCGGGTGCGCGAGCGCCGGGTCGAGATCGGCCGCGACGACGGCGGCGGGCTCGAGGGCTTCGCCGCGGCGCTGCCGGTCGTCGTGTCGGTCACCGAGCGCTGCGGCGAGCCGGGCCAGCGCGCCTGGACGGCCGGCGCCGAGGCCGCGCACAAGCTCGTGCGCACGTGGACGCTCGACGACCTCGGCGTCGCCCCGGGCGAGGTGGGCCGGGCGGCCGCGACGACCGTCGTGCGGGCCGTCACCCCGGGCGGCGGCGGCCGTGATCACCGGCTGCTCGCCGGCGACCCGGCGGCCGTCGCGGCCGGCCTCGCCGACTTTCTCGAGGACCGGCAGTTCGTGTGAGGCCCGTGCTGGTGCTCGCGGAGCGCGACGCGGCGGCCGGCGCCGTGTGCCGTTCGACGTGCGCCCTGCTCACCCTGGCCCGCCGGCTCGGCGCGCCCGCCGCGGTCCTCGACGCCCCCGCCGACCCGGCCGCGGTGGCGCTGCTGGGCCGCTTCGGCGCCGACACGGTCTGGACCGGCGCCGCCGACGGCGGCTACCCGGCCGCGGCCCGCCTCGACCTGCTCGACCGGCTCACCCGGCGGCTGAACCCGGCGGCCGTGCTGCTGGCGTCCAACCGGGTCGGCCGTGAGGTCGCCGCCCGGCTGGCCGTGCGGCTGCGCGCCGGGCTGCTCGGCGACATCGTCGACGTGCGGGCCGAGCCGGGCGGGCCGGTCGCGGTGCAGTCGGTGCTCGGCGGGGCCTACGTGGTCGAGTCGGTGGTGGTGCGCGGCACCCCGGTGCTCGTGGTGCGCACCGAGGCGGTCGCGCCGGCGGCGGTCCCCGCCGGCCCGGCCCCGGCGGGTCCGCCGGTCGTGCGCCGGCTGGCCGGCGCCGCACCGCGCGGCCGGCGGGTGCGCCGCGTCGCCCGGCCCGAAGGCCTCACCGAGGCCGCGGCAGCGGGCCCGCGCGACCTGGCCACCGCCGCGGTCGTCGTCGCCGGCGGGCACGGCCTGGGCTCGCGGCAGGCGTTCGGCCTGGTCGGGCAGCTCGCCGACGCGCTGGGCGGGGCCGCCGGCGGCTCGCACACCGCGACCGAGCTCGGCTGGTGCCCGCGCGGGGCCCGCATCGACCAGCTCGGCACGATCGTGCACCCCCGGCTGTACCTGGCGCTGGGCATCTCCGGCTCGGTGCGCCACCGGGCGGCGATGCAGCACGCCGAGACGATCGTCGCGATCGACCGCGACCCGGCCGCCCCCATCTTCGCCATCGCCGACCTCGGCGTCGTCGGCGACGTGCGCCGGGTCGTGCCGGAACTGCTCGCGGAGATCCGCCGCCGCCGGGCCCGCCCCGCCATCCCCGACCACGAACCCCCGGAGGACCGATGATCCTGCGACTGGTGCTCGGCCTGGCCATGACGGCGGCGGCGTTCGCCCTCGCCGGCCGGCGCGTGTGGACCCTCTACCGGATCGCCCGCACGGGCCAGCCCGCCGAGCCGGAGCGGACCCGCGGGCTCGGCCCCCGCCTGCGGGCGATCGCGACCGAGGTGCTCGGCCAGCGCAAGCTGCTCAGGTGGAGCGTCCCCGGCCTCGCCCACTTCGCGGTCTTCTGGGGGTTCGTCATCCTGGGCGCGACCATCGTCGAGGGCTACGGCGCCCTGTTCGACCGCGACTTCCACATTCCCCTCATCGGTACGCAGGCGTGGCTGGGCTTCATCGAGGACCTCTTCGTCGTCGCGGTCCTCGCCGGGTTGGCCGTGTTCGCCGCGATCCGCCTGCGGCACCGGCCGGCCGGCGAGGGGCGGCGGTCGCGGTTCTTCGGCTCGCATCTCGGCGCCGCCTGGCTCGTCCTGTTCATGATCTTCAACGTGATGTGGACGCTGCTGCTGTTCCGCGGCGCGCAGGTCAACACCGGCACGTTCCCGTACCGGCACGGCGCCTTCGCCTCCGCGGCCGCCGGGCGCCTGCTCGCCCCGCTCGGGACCGGCGCCAACGAGGTCCTCGAGACCGTCGGCGTGCTGCTGTCCCTCGGCGTCGTGCTCACGTTCCTCGTCATCGTCGTGCACTCCAAGCACCTGCACATCGGCCTCGCCCCGCTCAACGTGCTGTTCTCCCGCCGGCCCCGGGCGCTCGGGCCGCTGCTGCCGGTGCACTCCGGCGGCGTACCCGTCGACTTCGAGGACCCCGGCGAGGACGACCGGATCGGCCGGGGCGCCATCGAGGACTTCACCTGGAAGGGCCTGCTGGACTTCGGCACGTGCACCGAGTGCGGCCGCTGCCAGTCGCAGTGCCCGGCGTGGCACACCGACAAGCCGCTCAACCCCAAGCTCGTCATCATGGGCCTGCGCGACCACGCGCTGGCCAAGGCGCCCTACCTGCTGGCCGGCTCGGACGAGGCCCGCGCCGCCCTGCCGGCCGACGTGCTCGCCGAGGCCGGGCGGCCGCTCGTCGGGCCGGCCGAGGACGGCGGCGTCATCGACCCGGACGTGCTGTGGTCGTGCGTGACCTGCGGCGCCTGCGTCGAGCAGTGCCCGGTCGACATCGAGCACGTCGACCACATCGTCGACATGCGCCGCCACCAGGTCCTCATCGAGTCGAGCTTCCCGAAGGAGGCCAACGTCCTGCTGCGCAACCTCGAGCGGGCCGGCGACCCGTGGGGCCGCGGCGCGAAGGCCCGCCTCGAGTGGACGGCCGGGCTGCCGTTCCCGGTCCGGGTGCTGGAGGGCGGGCGGCTGCCGGACGACGTCGAGTACCTGTTCTGGGTCGGCTGCGCGGGCGCCCTCGACGAGAACGCCAAGCGCACCACCCGCGCCGTGGCCGAGCTGCTGCACACCGCCGACGTGCCGTTCATGGTCCTGGGCGGCGCCGAGACCTGCACCGGCGACGCCGCCCGCCGCCTCGGCCAGGAGCTGCTGTTCCAGGAGCTCGGCAAGAGCAACGTCGAGACGCTCGACGCGGCCGGCGCGAAGAAGATCGTGGTCACCTGCGCGCACTGCTTCAACACCATCGCCAACGAGTACCCGCAGCTGGGCGGCGACTACGAGGTCGTGCACCACACCCAGCTGCTGTCCCGCCTCGTCGCCGAGGGCCGGCTGCGCCCGGCGCACCCGGTCGACGCCGCCGTCACCTACCACGACCCGTGCTACCTCGGCCGGCACAACCGCGTCTTCAGCCCGCCGCGGGACCTCATCGGCGCGGTGCCGGGGGTGACGTACACCGAGATGGAACGCAGCCGGGAGACGTCCTTCTGCTGCGGCGCCGGCGGCGCCCGGATGTGGCTGGAGGAGCGCATCGGCACCCGGATCAACGAGGCCCGTACCGACCAGGCGCTGGGCACCGGCGCCGAGGTGGTGGCGGCCGCCTGCCCCTTCTGCATCGCGATGCTCACCGACGGCGTGGCCACCCGCAAGCAGCAGGACCGGGCCGGCGAGCAGGTGCGCGTGGCGGACGTGTCGGACCTGCTCCTGCGCTCGGTCCGGGGCCCGGCCGACGCCGGGTGATTTCGCCCTTTTGACCGTGCGTTCGCCATCTGAAACGGGGCGGCGGTGGGAGCGCGGCCGATCGTAGAGTTCCGCCCAAGCAAGAGAGCGCTCTCTCGCACGATCAGCACGCCGCCGACCGCCGACCGCAGCGCCGCGGTTGCCCATAGGTCGGTGCGGTGCGTCGCGACCCACCACACTTCGACTGCGGGGGAACCACTTGCGAACACATCTGCGTCCCGCCCTGCCCGCCCTGGTCGCGCTGGCCGTCATCGGCAGCCTCCAGGTGGCCGGCCCGGCCGCGGCCGCCCCGGCCAAGGACCCGAACCGGCACCGCAGCGGCCTGGCGCTGCTGCCGCCGGCCGACAAGAGCGCCCCGAAACCGCTGCCGGAGCCCACCGCGCAGCTGCTCAGCGACGCCGCTCACCTGGCCGAGCAGAACCCGGCCGACTTTCTCCTACCCGTGGCTGGACGACACGACCGGCGAGGTGGTGCTGGACACGACCACCGCCCGGGGCCGCGACGCCGTCACCGGCTGGAAGCCCGGCCAGCGCTCCGCCGGCGCCCGCCAGCGGCAGCGGACGGTGAAGGCCAGCCGGGCCACGTTCGACCGGCTGCGCGCCGACATCACCACGCTGACCTCGGCGAAGCTGCCGGGCCAGGAGCACATCACCGCCGTCACCCCGGACGGCGCGAACAACCGGCTCATCCTCGACGTCGACCGGCTCGACGACGGGCTGCTCGACGGGCTCGCCGCACGGTACGGCACCGAGCTCATCGCGGTGCGCTACGAGCAGCCCACCGACCGCGGCCGGCTGCAGGCCCGCGAGAACGACACGTCCGGCGGCCTCGGCTTCTACGGCGGGGCCAACCTGCAGGGCACCAACACCGGCTCGGGGTGCACGTCCGGGTTCTCCTGGTACTCGGGCACGACCAACTACATGCTCACCGCCGGACACTGCTTCCACTCCGGCGGCGGCGCCTGGACCCCGGCGGAGAACATGGGGTTCGTGACCCCGGGCAGCCGGGAGAACTGGCTGTCGGGCACCGGCACCCAGTTCTTCACCGGCCAGAGCACCTACTACGGCGACCTGGCCCTCGTTGAGCTGAGCAACGGCCGGCACTCCGCCGGCAAGATCTACAGCGGCGGGCAGAACTCCACCAGCTCCCGCACGGTGGCGGAGATGTGGAGCCGCTCGCCGGCCCGCGGCGACCAGTTCTGCAGCGGCGGGCGCCTGTCCGGCGAGCAGTGCGGCTGGGTCGTGCAGCAGACCGGGTTCGACTACCGGCTCAGCACCGGCGAGTGGGTCCGCACCACCACCGCGGCCTACAAGTACTCGGGCACGTGCAGCATCCCCGGCGACTCCGGCGGCCCCGTCTACACCATCCGCGGCGACGGCGCCGTGGCCGCGAAGGGCATCTGGAGCTGGGGCGGTGGCGGCGTCAACGGCAGCGGCACCTCGCTGATCCCGTGCAGCGGCGGCTTCACCGACATCTGGTTCGCCTACTACGGCCTGCCGGGCTTCCTGCGCACCGGCTGATCCACCGGCGAACGACGACCGGCAGGAGCGCGCGCGAACACGACTGATCCCGGTCGTCGCGACGCTCCTGCCGGCCGTCGCGCACGTAGTCACCGCGATCGACGTCTTGTCACGGCGCTCGCGCGTGCCGTAGTTTGAACACATGTTCAGAACTGACGTTCAGAACACCCTCTTCGATGTCGCCGTCGTCGGCGGCGGGCTCGCCGGGCTGGCCACGGCGATGCGCCTGCAGGCCGGCGGGCTCCGCACGGTCGTGCTCGAGGCGCACGGCCACGCCGGCGGGTGCGCCGGCTACTACCGCCGCCGCGGCTTCTCCTTCGACGTCGGCGCGACCACCCTCGTCGACTTCGAGCCCGGCGGGGTCGGCGCCGAACTGTTCGGCGCCACGGGCCTGCCCGCCCCGCCGGCCGAGCCGCTGCCCGGCTACGTGGCCTGGCTGCCCGACCGCACCGTCGTGCTGCACCGCGACCAGGGAGCCTGGCGCGCCGAGCGGCTGCGCAAGCTCGGCGACAGCCCGGCCCACCGCGCGTTCTGGGGCCGGCTCGACCGGCTCGCCGAGGCGTTCTGGCGGGCCAGCCGCGCCGGGGTGCGGATGCCGATGCGCGGCCTCGCCGACGTCGTGCACAACGGGCGGATCGTGCGCCCGCGCGACCTCGCGCTGGCCCGCCACCTCAACGACACGCTCGGCGGCGCGCTGCGCCGGCACGGGCTGCGCGGCGACGACCCGCTCGTCGGGCTGCTGTCGATGCTCGTCGAGGACACCGTGCACAGCACCGTCGACCGCGCGCCGCTCATCAACGCCGCGCTCGGCATCACGATCCGCGGGGCCGGCCTGAGCCGGGCCGCCGGCGGCATGCGCGGCTTCTGGCAGGCGGTCACAAAGCACTACAAAAGCCAGGGCGGCCGCCTGTACTGCGGGTGGCGCGCGACGGCCGTCGCCGGGCGCGACGGCGACTTCCTCGTCCGCGGCGCCCGCGGCAGCGTGCGCGCCCGGCAGGTCGTCAGCGCGCTGCCGGTCGCCACCACCGCCGCGCTCGCCGACGTGCCCGGCGTGCGGGCCGCGCTGGAGCCGTTCGTGCGCCGCGACGCCGGCGAGCAGGGCGGGGCCGTGGTGGTGTTCCTCGGCGTGCCCGAGGACGAGGTCGACGGGCCGGCGTTCACCCACCACCAGCTGCTGCGCTCCTACCGCGAGCCGCTCGGCGACGGCAACAACATGTTCGTCTCCGTCTCCTCCCCCGGCGACACCGCCAGCGCGCCGCCCGGCCACCGGGCCGTCATGCTGTCCACCCACACCGAGCTCGCGAGCTGGGAGGACCTCGACGACGCCGGGCACGCCGAGCGGCGCGACAAGGTCGCCGAAATCATGATCGAGGAGGCCCGGCGGGTGTACCCCCGGCTGGCCGGACGGCCCGTCGTGCGCGAGGTCGGCACGCCGCGGGCGTACGCGCGCTACACCTCCCGCCCCCGCGGTGCGGTCGGCGGGGTACGGCAGAGCCCGGCCAACGCCAACCAGCACGCCGTCCCGCACGACATCGGCGTGCCCGGGTTCTGGGTCGTCGGCGACTCGACGTGGCCCGGCCTGGGCACCGTCGCCTGCGTGCTCGGCAGCCGCATCGTCGCCGAGCGGGTGCTGCGGCGGAGGCGCGCATGAGGACCGCGGAGCGGCCCGCGCTGGCCGACCTCGGCCCCGACCTGCTGTCCACCGGCCGCGGGAGGCGGGCGCTGGCCCTGGCCCGGCCGGCGGGCGGGATCGCCCTGTACGCCGCCGTCAGCGCGGCCGCGGCGAGCCGTCCCTGGCTGTGGCTGCTCACGCCGGTCGTCGTCTTCGGCGTCTTCGTCGCGGTCGTCACCGTGACCCACGACGTGGTGCACCGCGCGATCGGGCTGGGCTCCCGCGGTACCGAATGGGCGCTCCTGTTCTGTGGACTGGCCCTGCTGGAGAGTGGGCACGCCTATCGCGCGACGCACCTGCAGCACCACCGGCGCTTCCCGCGCGACGACGACCCCGAGGGCTACCCGGCCAGGATCAGCGCCGCCGCCGCGGTGCTCTACGGGCCGGTCTTCCTGGCGAGGCTGTGGTGGTGGGCCTTCCGCCGCACCCGGACCGAGCGCGGCTGGCTGCTCGCCGAGGCCGCCGCGCTGCCGGTCGCCGCGACGGCCGGGGTGCTGCTGTGGCCCCATACGCCGGCGGTGCTCGCCTACGTCGTCATGGCCGTCGTCGGCAGCTGGGTGTACCCGCTGCTCACCGTCCACCTGCCGCACGACCGGCACGGCGACTCGCCGCTCACGCAGACCCGCACGCTGCGCGGCCGGATCGTGCCCGCCGTGTTCCTCGAGCTCACCTACCACCTGGAGCACCACCTGTACCCCCAGGTGCCGAGCCACCACCTCGCCGAGCTGGCCCGCCGGCTCGACCCGTTCCTGGCCGCCAACGGGGTCCGCCCGCGCCGCGTGCCGTGACGGCTAGTCTCGTCCCCGATGAACCGCAAAGCCGAGGCCCGCGACCGCATCCTGCGCGCCGCCATCGACACGCTCGCCGCCCAGGGGTTCGCCGCCGCGACGGCGCGCGCGATCGCGGTCACCGGGGGCTTCGCGCCCGGCGTCATCTACTACCACTTCGACGACCTCGACGACCTGTTCCTGGCGGCCATGCGCTACACCAGCGACCGGCGCATGGAGCGCTACGTCGAGCGCACCGCCGCCGCCACCGGCCCGTCCTCGCTGCTGCAGGCGCTGCGTGAGCTCTACGCCGAGGACGTGGCGACGGGCCACATCGGCGCGGTCCAGGAGCTGGTCGTCGGCGCCGCCGGCTCGGCCCGCCTGGCCGGGGGCGTCCGCGCCGAGATCGCGCGGTGGGAGGACTACGCGGAGACGCTGCTGCGCCGGCTCACCGCCGGCACCCCGCTCGAGGAGCTCATCCCGGCCCGGGCCGCCGCGACCGCCGTCATGGCCTTCTACCTCGGCCTCGAGATGATCACGCACCTCGACGGCGACCGGGCGCGGGGCGAGGCGCTGTTCGCCGCCGCCGAGCCCCTGGCCGCGCTGCTCGGCGTATTCCTGCCGGGCAAGAGCGGCCTGTCGGAAATGTGACAACGTGAAACGGGCCTATGCGGTCTGAGTGCACGCATCTCGATACGCAGCGTTGCCCTTGACATTGCCCTTTCCCAAAAACTGGCTGAATCAAGAACTTCCGTATCAGAGCGCCGCATGGCATGTTAGGCACCGGCGCGGCCACGGGATACGGGGCTCGCATCCGCGCTGGTCCAACCACCTCTACGCCGACCGTGCGTCCAGATCGGACATACGGATGTTCGGCGTACCCAAAACGAGGCGGCGTGGCCTCCCATCGAGCACCAAGGGTAACGAGAGGGGGAACGTATGAATCGACGGAGGTGGGTCCCCGCGGCGGCCGCCGCGGTGGCGATCCTGCCCATGCTCGTCGTGGGCCCGGCCGGGCCCGCCGGTGCGGCTCCGGCCGGAACCGGCAAGTTCAGCCTGGTCCAGTCGCTGTCGCCGTCGGGTTCGACGACGTCGGCCAAGACGGCGACCAGCAAGATGGCCCAGACCGACCCGGCGCTGCTGAACCGCAACGACAGCACGCCGATCTCGGTCGTGGTCAAGCTGGACTACGACTCGGTTGCGACCTATGACGGCAACGTGGCCGGATTCGCCGCGACCAGCCCGTCGGTGACCGGCCGGCCGCTGTCCCGCGGCCAGTCGGAGCAGAAGTACGAGCAGCGCATCGCCGGCATCGAGGACAAGGTGCTCGGCGAGGTCAGCAAGAAGGTGCCGAACGTCAAGGTCGGCCAGCGGCTGCGCACCGTCTACGGCGGCGTGGCCATGACCGTCCCGGCGAACTCCGTGGGCAAGCTCCTGTCGGTGCCCGGCGTCGTCGCGGTCCAGACGGACTCGGTCAACAAGGTGTCGACCGACGCCAGCTCGGACTTCATCGGCGCATCGGCTCTCTACCCGCAGCTGGGTGGCGCGCCGAACGCCGGCAAGGGCATCATCTTCGGCTCGCTCGACACCGGTGTCTGGCCTGAGCACCCGTCGTTCGCCGACAACGGCAACCTGTCCGCGCCGCCGGCGAAGGCCGACGGCACGCCACGGACGTGCGACTTCGGCGACAACCCGCTCACGCCGGCGACCGACGTGTTCACCTGCAACAAGAAGCTCATCGGTGGCCGCGCCTTCATGGCCACCTACAACGCCAACAACCCGCCCGAGGTGTACAGCACCGCGCGCGACTCCGGCGGCCACGGCACGCACACCGCCTCCACGGCGGCGGGCGACCCGGTCGCATCGGCGCCGATCTTCGGCGTCGACCGCGGGCCGATCAACGGCATCGCGCCCGGGGCGTGGGTCTCGGTGTACAAGGTCTGTGGCGTGAACGGCTGCTACAGCAGCGACTCGGCGGCGGCGGTGGCCCAGGCCATCCTCGACGGCGTCAAGGTCATCAACTTCTCCATCAGTGGCGGGTCCAGCCCGTACACCGACCCGGTGGAGCTGGCGTTCCTCGACGCGTACGCGGCCGGTGTCTTCGTGGCGGCGTCGGCCGGTAACTCCGGTCCGGGTGCGGCCACGACCGACCACGTCAGCCCGTGGGTCACCACGGTGGCGGCGTCGACGCAGAAGCGGGAGTTCGACTCGGCGCTGACCGTCAGGTCCACTGACGGCACGTCGGCGACGTTCACCGGCTCGTCGATCACCCAGGGTGCCGGTCCGGCCCCGGTGGTGCTCGCGTCGGCGGCACCGTACAACGACATCCTGTGCTCGCACCCCGCGCCTCCCGGCCTGTTCACCGGGAAGATCGTGGTGTGCCAGCGCGGCGGAACCGTGAACGGCGCGTCCATCGGCCGCGTCCAGAAGGGGTTCAACGTCAGCCAGGGTGGCGCCGCCGGCATGATCCTGTACAACCAGCCGCTCGCCGACACCGAGACGGACAACCACTTCCTGCCGACGGTGCACCTTGCCGACGGCACCGCGTTCCTGGCGTACGCGGGCGCCCACCCCGGCCTGACCGCCTCGTTCACGCAGGGCGTCAAGGCACAGGGTCCGGGCGATGTGATGGCCGCGTTCTCCTCGCGCGGCCCGGGCAGCCAGTTCATCAAGCCCGACATCGCCGCTCCCGGCGTGCAGATCCTGGCCGGCAACACGCCGACCCCGGACGAGATCGCCAGCGGGCCGTCCGGACAGTACTTCCAGGCGATCGCCGGCACGTCGATGGCCTCGCCGCACATCGCCGGCTCGGCGATCCTGCAGCGGGCCCTGCACCCGGACTGGACGCCGGGTCAGATCAAGTCGGCGCTCATGACCACCGCGACCACGGCCGTGGTCAAGGAGGACGGTCACACGCCGGCCGACCCGTTCGACTTCGGTGCCGGACGGGTGCAGGTGAACAAGGCGGCCAACCCCGGTCTGACGTTCGATGAGACCGCGGACCGCATGTTCACCCTCGGCAAGGACCCGGTCAACGGCGTACAGCTCAACACGCCGGCGATCGACGCCCCGGTGATGCCGGGCGCGATCACCGCGACCCGGGTCGCGAAGAACGTCTCGGGCAAGAACCAGGTGTACCGCGCGGAGTCCACGGCTCCGTCCGGCAGCTCGATCACCGTTTCACCGGCGCTGTTCTCCGTGAAGGCGGGCGCCACGGTCGAGCTGAAGATCACCATCAAGTCGAACGCGCCCACCGGGCAGTACTTCGGCGAGGTTCGGCTGGTGCCGGTCGGCGGCTCGCTGCCGACGCTGCACCTGCCGGTGGCGTTCGTGCCGAAGCAGGGCGGGATCACCGTGTCCCAGACCTGCAACCCGACGACGGTGAACTGGCTCGCGACCACCACGTGCACGGTCACCGCCGCCAACAACACGTTCACCGACACCACGGCCGACTTCGTCAGCACCCCGGGTGGTCTCAACACCCTGGTCACGTCGGCGAACGGCGCCACGGTGGTCAACGCGCTGCAGGTGGAGAAGAAGGGCGTCGCGCTCACCGGCGCGAAGCCCGGCATCCCCTCCATCGGCCCCGGCGAGAGCCCGGCCGGCGGCTACCTGCCGCTCGACCTGTTCGGCGGCACCATCGTCACGCCGATCGGTGACGAGCAGCAGACGAAGTACAACGTGCCGCCGTTCGTGTACAACGGGGTGACCTACAGCTCGGTCGCGGTCGACAGCAACGGCTACCTGATCCCGGGTGGCAGCGGCGCCTCGACCGACAACCAGTGCTGCGACATCCCCGACATCCCCAACCCGGCACCGCCGAACAACATCCTGGCACCGTTCTGGACGGACCTGGACGGCAGTGGAGCGCAGGGCCTCATGGTCAACGTGCTCACGGACGGGGTGCACAACTGGACCGTCATCGAGTGGCGGGTCAACGTGTACGGCACGACCAGCGTGCGGAAGTTCCAGGTCTGGCTCGGTGACAACGGCGTGCAGGACATCTCCTTCACGTACGACCCGGCGACCCTGGCCCCGCCGTTGGGTCAGCCGTTCCGGATCGGCGCGGAGAACTCGGCCGGCACCGGCGGCGGCCAGCTGCCCGTCGGCACGGTTCCCGCGGGCGACCTCGTGGTGACGAGCACCGCCCCGGAGGCGGGCGCCACGGTGTCGTACACCTACACCATGATCGGGATCCTTCCCGGTTCGACGTCGGCCAAGACGTCGATGGTCAGTCCGATCGTGCCCGGCACGACCGTGGTCAGCACACCGCTGACCGTGACGAACCACAGGTAACGACGGCACCACCGCAACACCGGCGGCCGGTCCCCAGCAGGGGGCCGGCCGTTCGGCTGTGAGCGGGCGCCCCGGCTCCCGGCGGCGGGCGTCATGGATCTCGTCCGTGGCGGGTGAGGACGCGGCGGTCCTTCCTTTGCAACGTGGAGCGGGGTATCTACTCGTAGGAGAGCCGGATGCACATCACGCCCGAGGCCGCCGTCCTGCCGGCGGACACCAGCCGGCTGCCGCAGGGAAGGTACGGTCCGGTGTTTCCGCGGACGCCGGCGTGTTACGGGTTCACGGTCATCGCGACGGTCAAGCCCGGCCGCGCGGACGCGGTACGCGGCTACGGGCAGACGCTGGCCAAGGCGCTGGAGGCGGAGCCGCAGCTGCTCGCGCCGTTGAAGCTGCACTACCTGCGGTGGGTGCTGTTCGACAACGACACGCGGTTCATGTACCAGGGAATCTTCGACACCGACTTCGACAAGTACACCGAGGACGCCATCGCCTTGTTCATCAAGGCCGGCGTGGCCACGGTGTTCGAGAACCTCGAGGGCTTCCCCGACGACTGGCGCACGAATCCGGAGGCGTTCGTCAGGTTCGTGCGGGAGCACCAGTGCCCGAGCTTCATGGAGTACGGCGAGTACCCGTACGTGACGGCGGACGAGATCAAGCGGGCCCTGCAGCTCAAGGACGCCTTCTCCGCCATGCTGGACCAGCTGCAGTGACGCCGGAGTGTTGATGGACCCGTCGGCCACCGCCCGGACGTACAACCAGCGCCACCGGCCCCGCCCGGCCACGCCGGGACGCCGGGTGAGCATCTACGTGGCCTGGAGCTACCCGGCCGAGGCGGCCCGCGACCCGGCCGGGCTCGACAACCGGTACTCGACCATGACCGAGGTCCGCCGCGTGGCGTGGCCGGCGTACGAGGACCCGAGGTGGTCCGATCCGGCCCGGTACCTGCAGGGCGTCGCCGGCTCGCTGGAGCTGTTCTTCCTGGCCTGGGAGCCGTTCCAGCAGTACGCCGCCGAGGTCACCGGCCATCCCGTCCCGGTGTATCAGCGCGTCGACCAGGCGGGCGTCACCGCCCCGCTCGATGAGCGGGTGCTCGCCGACACCGACGTGCTGCTCGTCTTCGGCCTGGACCACATGGTGACCGGCCAGGAGGCCACCGATGCCGAGATCGGGGCGCTGCGGCAGTTCCTGACCCGGCCCGAGGCCCGGCTGGTACTGGGCCCGCACCACGATGTCGGCGCAACTGACGATCTGGCCCGCCGGGATGTGGAGCATCACCACCACGCCGACCCGCTGGTGCCCCGCCAGCAACGGTTCGGCCGGTACACGCGCTCCGTCATGGCCGGGCTCGGCGTGCCGGTCGAGAACCGGTGGGGCCTGCGGCCCGCGGCCCGCGACGACGGGGGCATCGCCCCGCTGGCCGTTGACGCCGATCTCGACGAGCCGGGCTGGCTGGACGGCGTCACCGGCTTCAACTTCCACCAGCACCTGCCACACTACGCCGTGACGACGACCGAGCCCGGCGACGTGCGCGTGCTCGCGCGGCAACCGATCGACACCTCGCGGCCGCATCCGTTCATCGAAGCCGGCAACAGCCACTTCAACGCGCTGCTGTGGATGCCACCACGCGGCGAACGGGCCGCCGACGTCCTCGTCGCCGACTCGACGATCTTCAGTACGCTGTTCGGCGTCGACGACAGTGTGCGCCGGTTCTGGCACAACCTCGTCACCGACCCGCCAGGGCGGCGATGAACACCACCGCCGCGCGGCTGGAGCTGCGCGACATCCAGCGCGGGGTGCTCAGCCCCCGTCCCACGCCGTACGCCGCGACATACCTGCTGTTCCGCATCGACGACCCGGCCGACGGCCGGCAGCTCATGCGGCGCGCGGCCGGGGTCGTGACCTCGGCCGCGGACGAGGCGAGCGCCCTGGGCGACACGTCGGTCAGCGTCGCGGTCACCTACCACGGGCTGCGCACGCTCGGCCTGCCGCAGCGGTCGCTCGACACGTTCGCGTGGGAGTTCCGCCAGGGGATGGCCGCCCGGCACGCCGCGCTCGGCGACACCGCCGACAGCGCCCCCGAACGCTGGGAACCGCCGCTGGGTTCGCCGGACGTCCACGTCGCCGTGACCGTCGTGGCCCCCGACCGCGGCCTCCTCGACGCGGCGATCGACCGCGCCCGCCCGGCCTACGCCACCCTGCCCGGCGTGACGGCGATCTGGCGCCAGGAGTGCCATGCGCTGACGAGCGAGACCGAACCGTTCGGCTACCGCGACGGCGTCAGCCACCCGGCCGTCAAGGGCAGCGGCATCCCGGGCTCCAACCCGCTCGAGCCGCCCCTCGAACCCGGCGAGTTCGTCCTGGGCTACCCCGACGAGCTCGGCGGCACCCAGCGCATCCAGCCGGAGATCCTCGGCCGCAACGGCAGTTACGTGGCCTTCCGCAAACTCCACCAGCGCGTCGCGGCGTTCCGCCGGTACCTCGCCGAGCACGCCACGACACCCGGCGACGAGGCGATGCTGGCCGCCAAGCTCATGGGTCGCTGGCGCAGCGGGGCCCCGCTCGCGCTCAGCCCGCACCGCGACGACCCCGCCCTCGGCGCCGACCCGCACCGGCGCAACGCCTTCGGCTACGCCGACGACCCCACCGGGTACGTGACGCCCGGCGGCAGCCACATCCGCCGCACCAACCCTCGCGACGCCGCCGTCGCCGGCGAGCCACGACTGCACCGGATGATCCGCCGCGGTACCGTCTACGGCCCGCCGCTGCCCGACGGGGTGCTCGACGACGACGGCGCCGACCGCGGCATCATGTTCGCCTTCGTGGGCGCGCACCTGGGGCGGCAGTTCGAGTTCGTCCAGTCCGAGTGGATCAACGACGGCGTGTTCTTCGGCGCCGGCGGCGCACGCGACCCGATCGCCGGCCGGCACTCGCCCGAACACGCCGGTTACACCATCCCGCGACGCCCGCTGCGCCGGCGCCTGGAAGGTCTCCCGCAGTTCGTCGTCACCCGCGGCGGCGAGTACTGCTTCATGCCGGGGCTGCGCGCCCTGCGATGGCTCGGCGACCAGGCCGCCTGACCATCGGACTGCCGAACCGCCCCCGATCGACGGGCAGGGCGCGTTTTCTAGGGGGTACGCCCCGTATCCGTATCGATGCCGGATGGGAGACCATCGAGCGAGGCATCGATATGGAGGCGGGATGGACTATTCGATCTTGCTCGATCCGGCGGCGCGCCCCGGACCGCTGCCCCGCGTCGAGCTGCCCGCCGGCATGCCGGTGCTGGCGGCGGCCGAGGCCCTCGAGGCGCTGTTCGAGGCCGCGCCCGGCATCCAGGGCGTGTCCGTCGTGGTCGGCGCGGAGGAACTGGGCGCGACCAGCCGGCAGCACATCATGCCGGACGGGCACGTCCGCGGCCTCGGTGACGGCGACGGGGCCAGCCTTCCCGGCTTTTCGGGCAGGTACGAGCTGCTGCGGTACGTCTGCGGAGTCTGCGACGAGGTGACCTACCGCCTGCACGTCGACCCGCGCGACCCACCGGTGTGCCCGCGGGGTCACGGGCCCCTGGAGCCGGCGTCGTGACCTTCGACTCGATGGCCCTCGGCCGGCGGTTCTTCGTCGTGGGCTACCTGCCCACCTACACCGCCGCCGTCTTCCTGCTGCTGCTGATCTGGGCCGGCGCGCCCGGCGCGCTGCACTTCAGCGCCGCCTGGCGGGCGGCGGGCAAACTGACCGCCGGCGACCTGCTGCTCCTGCTGGCCGCCGTCGTGTCGGTGGGGCTGATCCTGCAGCCGTTGCAGCTGGTGCTGCTCCGGCTGCTCGAGGGGTACTGGCCGGCCCGGCTCTCGGGGCCGCCGCGCCGCCGGCAGCTACGGCGCCGGGCCCGGCTGGCGGCGGCGGCCGCGCTGCCCGAGCGGCCCGAGGATCTCGCCGCCGAGGAGGTCAACCGGATCGGGCTGGCCGGAACGCGGCTGCGGCTGCGATATCCGGCCGCGGACCAGGTCCGGGCGACGGCGCTGGGCAACGCGCTGGCCGCGGCGGAGGGCCGGGCGGGCGCCCGCTTCGGCTGGGACGCGGTGGTGGCCTGGCCCCGGCTGTACCCGCTGCTCGGCGACCGGACCCGGACGATCGTCGACGACCGGCGCGACACGGTCGACGCCGCCGCCCGGCTGGCGGTCGTCGCGGCGCTGACCACCGTCGTCACGGTGGCCCTGCTGGGCGCGTCGGGCGGCTGGATCGCGCTGACGCTCGTGCCCCTCGCCGTGTCGTGGCTGTCGTACCGGGGTGCGGTACAGGCGGCCATCGCCTACGGCGAATCCGTGGAGGTGGCGTTCGACCTGCACCGGTTCGATCTGCTGGCCGCGCTGCACCTGCCGCTGCCGGCCGACACCGAGGCGGAGGCCCGGCTGGCCGCCGAACTGTCCGCGCTGTGGCGGCAGGGCAAGCCGGTCCCGTTGACCTACACCCATCCGGCGTAACGGGAGGCGCGGCGGTGCGTGAGTTCCTGCGCAAAGGCCTGATCGTCCGGCTCGAGGGCCGGCTGCACCGCTACGTCGACCGGCACGACCCGTCGGTCCTGCTCGATCCGCGGGCGCTGCGCGAGGCGGACGCGCTGCTGCAGGCCTCGGCGCCCGGTGGCGACCTGTCCGGCATGGACCTGCGCACCGCCAACGTCCTGGCCACCTTCCACTGGATCCGCTGGGCCTCGGGCTCCGAGGACCCGCAACGGGACCTCGCGCTGACCCTCGCGCTGTTCTCGGTCGTCTACGCGGCGGCGCCCGACATGGTGCCCGAGTCGATCGCCGAGGCGCTCACCGCGCCGGACGGTGACGAGCCGGACGACAACGACCTCGCCGTCGCGCTGGTCGGCGAGTTCGAGCGGACCGGCGACATCGCGCATCTCAACCGGGCCATCGACGTGCTGCACGAGCTGGCCGCGGACGCCTCGGCGGAAGCCGGGCACCGGCTCACTGTGCTGTCCAACCTGGCCATCATGGTCGAGAAGCGCTTCTACCACACGGGTTCCTCGGCCGACCTGGACACCGTGCCCGAGCTGTGGCGCACCGCGCTCACGGTACTTTCGGCGGATCAGGGCCGGGATCCGGACGAGGCCCGGGCGCAGCGCGCCCGATACCTGTCCAGCCTGGGGATCGCCCTGCGCAACCGCGCCGACGTCCTCGGCGGCGACAGCGACGCCGAGGAGGCGGTCGCGGTGAGCCGGCAGGCGGTCGAGCTCACCCCGGAGTCGAGCGTCGAGTACCCGCGATACCTGGTGAACCTGGCGGTGGCGCTGCGCCGCCGGTACGACGCCCGGGGCGACGCGCCGGCGCTCGTCCAGGCCACCGAGGCGCTGGACGAGGCGTTGCGCGCCGCCGCGGCGGACCACCCGGACCGGGACGCCATCGTCTCCAGCCTCGGCAACACCTGGTGGACCTGGTTCCGGCGGACCGGCTCCCCCGACGACCTCACGCGGGCGATCGGTCACCTGGAGCAGGCCGTCGCGCTGAACCCGGCGAGGTACACGTACCTGTCGAACCTCGGGGTGGCGCTGCGCGACCGGTTCGTCGTCTCCCAGGACCCGGCCGACCTGGGCCGGGCGGTCGACGTGCTGCGCCGGGCGGCCGACATCGCCGGGCAGGACCCCTCGCTCAGCGCGGATGCGCTGAACCTCCTCGCGGCGAACCTCTCCGCCCAGTCCGAGGACACCGGGGCAGTGTCCGATGTGGACGAGGCGATCGCGGTCGGCGAGCGCGCGCTGGCGCTCACCGTGCCCGGCGATCCGCAGCGCTCGGTGGTGCTCAACACCGTCGGCGTGGCGTTGCGCCGGCGGTACGAGCGCGCCGGCCGGGAGGAGGACGTCGACCGGGCGGTGTCCCTGCTCCGCGAGGCGGCCGGCAACCTGCCGGCGGGCCATCCGGTGCGCTCGATGTGCCTGAGCAACCTGTGCGGGGCCCTGCAGATGCGCTTCAAGCGGACCGGCGCCCTCGACGACATCGACGGCGCGGTCGACGCCGGCCGTCTCGCCGTCGCCGACGCCGGCCCCGCCAACCCGCACCGCGCCATGTACCTGTCCAGCCTCGGCCTGGCCCTGACGACCCGGTTCGACCGCACGGGAGCGGCGGCCGACCTGGCCGAGGCGGTCGAGGCCGGCCGGGCGGCGCGGGACGCGACGCCGCCGGGGCACCCGGACCGGGCCACGAGCGTGAGCAACCTCGGCGTCACGTACCTCGCCCGGTTCGACCGCACGGGCGACGAGGAAGCCCTCGACGGCGCGATCGAGACGTCCCGCGAGGCCGCCGAGGCGACCCCGGTGGGCCATCCCGACCGGCGGATCTACCTGTCGACGCTCGGCTCGGCGCTGCGGACCAGGGCCCACCGCACGGGCCGCCTCGCCGACCTCGACGAGGCCGTCCAGGTCGGGCGCAGGGCCGTGGCCGAGGCCGCCGCCGACCACCCGAGCCTGTACATCGCCGTCGCGAACCTGGCGACGGCGCTCAACGACCGCTTCGAGCACACGGGCGACCTCGACGACCTCGACGAGGCGATCCGGCTCGGCCGCGACGCCGCCGACGCGACCCCGCCGGACCGCCCGGACCGCGCGTCGCTGCTGGGCAACCTCGGTGTGGCCTGGCGGTCCCGCTTCCGGCACACCGGGGACCCGGCCGACCTCGACCAGGCGGTCCGCGCCGGCCAGGAGGCGCTCGAGCACACCGCGCCCGACGATGCCGACCGGTGGCGGCGGCAGTCCAACGCGGGCCTGGCCCTGCTCGACCGGTTCGGGGTCACCGGCGACCGGGACGACCTGGACGCGGCGGTGGCCCTGAAGCGCGAGGCGCTCGCGGCCTGCCCGGCCGACCATGCGGACCGCTTCGGCCTGCTGTCCACGCTGGGCCTCGCGCTGCGCCGCCGGGGCGGCCCGGGCGAGCTGAACCGCGCGATCGACCTGATCCGGGAGGCGGTCGCCGGTGCGCCGGCCGACGCGCCGTCCCGGGCCGGGTACGCCACGAACCTCGGCTTCGCGCTCAAGGACCGCTTCGACGCGACCGGGCAGCGGGCCGACCTCGACGAAGCCGTGGCCTGCTGGCGCGCCGCCGCCGCGGCCGGCAACGGGCCGATCGAGGTCCGCGTCCGCGCGGCCCATGCCTGGGGTACGGCGGCGGCGCAGGTGTCCGACGCCCCGTCCGCGACCGACGGCTTCGCGACCGCGGTCCGCCTGCTGCCGCTGCTGACCTGGCCCGGGCTCGACCGGGAGGTCCGCGAGCGGCAGCTGACCGCCTGGCCGGGCATCGGCAGTGACGCGGCGGCCTGGGCGATCCGCTCGGGCGACCCGTGCCGCGCGGTGGAGCTGCTGGAGCAGGGGCGCTCGATCATGTGGAGCCAGGCGTTCCAGACCCGCGGCGACTTCGCCGAACTGCACGCGACCGCGCCCGAGCTGGGCCGCCGCCTCGACGAGGTCCGTTCGGCGCTGGACAGCCCCCGGCCGGCGCACTCCGGCGAGCTCGAGCGCGGGGTGCGCGAGGACGGCGCGCGCAGCCACCGGCGGCTGGTGGAGCAGTGGGACGCCCTCGTCGAGCAGGTGCGCCGGCTGCCCGGCTTCGGCAACTTCCTCGGCCCCACCCCGTTCGAGGAGCTCCGGCCGGCCGGCGACGACGGGCCGGTGGTGCTCGTCAACGTCAGCGAGTACGGCTGCGCGGCGCTCGTGCTCACGGCCGGGGACCTGCGGGTGGTCGAGCTGCCGGCGCTGACGGTCGAGAACGCCACGGGCCGCGCCGACGCCCTGCTGACGGCGCTGCAGGCGGCCGCCGGGAGCCGGCGCGCGGCGCCGCTGCTGCACCTGCGGCAGGTCCTGCTGGAGACGCTCGACTGGCTGGCCGGCACGGTGGTCGAGCCGGTGCTGGCGGCGGTGGACGGCACGCGGGTGTGGTGGTGCCCGACCGGGCCGCTGACGCTGCTGCCGCTGCACGCCGCCGACCGGTCCGGCGCGGTGGTGTCGTCGTACACGCCGACGCTCGCCGCGCTGCTGCGCGCCCGCACCCCGGCGGCCGCCACCGGGCCCGGCCGGCCCGCCGCGGTCCTGGTGGGCATGCCCGAAACCCCCGGCCAGCCCGACCTGCCGGCGGTCCGCGGCGAGCTCGACGCGGTGCGCGCGCTCGTTCCGTCCGCGGTCGAGCTGGTCGGCCCGGACGCGACCCGCGCGCGGGTCCTGGCGTCGCTGGTGGACGCGGACTGGGCGCACCTGTCCTGCCACGGCGCGCAGGATCTGCTGCGGCCCAACCGGGGCGCCCTGTACCTGCACGACGGCCCGCTGACCGTGGCCGAGGTCGCGCAGCGCCACCTGCGCCATGCGACGCTTGCCTTCCTCTCCGCCTGCCAGACCGCGACGGGCGGCGCGGTCCTGCTCGACGAGGCGATCCACCTCGGCGCCGCGATGCAGTTCGCCGGTTACCGGCACGTCGTCGCCACGCTCTGGTCGATCGCCGACGAACCGGCGCCGCTGGTGGCGAAGGAGTTCTACGCGGCCCTGCTGGCGGGCGAGGGCCCGGCGACGGCGCTGCACCGTGCGGTCGCGCCGCTGCGCTCGGCCCACCCGAACCGCCCGGAGCTCTGGGCCCCGTACGTCCATCTGGGCGGGCACCACCTCACGAGCGGCGACCATACCTAGGGTGGAGCCGGCTATGCGGAGTCGGGCGACACCCAGTCGGGATGGGCCGCGACGAACGCGGGCACGTTGTCGTCGCGGATGGCGGAGAACAGCTTCAGGCTGGTGTCGCTGAGAATCTCCGTGTCCTTGCCGTCGATCAGCTCGGAGTTGAAGGTGCCGCCGTTGGTCTTGAGCATGGTCACGGCGCCCGAGCGGATGTCGCGCAGCGCGAAGAGCCAGTCGGGGATGGAGATCCCGCCGTTGTCGACGGTCATTGCCTGACCGGCGGCGCGCAGGACGCGGTCGAGCTTGACGGGGTTGGTGAGCATGCCGCTGCCGGTGGCCTGTTTCAGTACCGCCTTGAGGAACTGTTGCTGGTGCCGCTGCCGCCCGTAGTCCCCGTCCGGCAGCAGCTCGCGCTGCCGCACGTAGTCCAGGGCCTGCCAGTCGGCCAGGTGCTGGCAGCCGGGCTGGTAGACCTGCGGGGTGACCCCGGGTACGGGAACCGGCCCTTCATCGGTGAGCTCGTACGGCATCTGGTACCGGCCGCGGGCGTCGTGTCCGATGTGGACGGAGACCGTGCGCTCGTCCACGCACATGTTCACGCCGCCCAGGGCCGCCACCAGCGACTTGAACCCGGAGAAGTCGACGATCGCCCCGCCGTTGAACGAGATCCCGGTCAGCTTCTTGATCGTCAAGGCGAGCAGTTCGAACCCGCCCGCCCGGCCGGCGCCGTTGCCGTAGCCGTCGGGAAACGCCGCGTTGATTTTGTCGCTGCCGCCCTCGAATCGGCTCTTCGAGTACGACGGGATCGACACATAGGAGTCCCTGGGCACCGACGCCAGGTAGGCGGCGTCGTGGCTCGCCGGGATGTGCACGATCAGGATCGAGTCCGCGTTGCGGTCGGAGTCCGGATCGTCGTTGCGTTCGTCGATCCCGACCAGCAGGAGGTTGATCGGCCCGTCGATGCTGACATGCGGGGTCCCCGCGTCGCCGAGCAGGCTCTGCTGCCCGATCGAGTCGGTGTAGCGGTGCAGCAGCACCCGGGAGCCGGCGATGCCGGCGGCGCTGACCACGATCAGCAGCGCCCCGAGGGCGACCAGCACCCGGGCCCAGCGTGGGCGGCGGCCGGACCGCCGCGGCCGGCCGGCGGCCTCGGGGACGGCCAATGCGTGCGGCGGAACGCCGGCCCGCGCGCTCACCCGGCCGCGCGGGTCGGGGAATGGTTTGCCCATAACGTGTCCACTGTCCTCGAACCGGTGCGCCGGGAGCCGACATCTGCGTGACCTGGCAAGCATAAAAGCCACGCACCGGGCCGGACGGCGTATCCACAGGTGATAACGCAGGTGGGGGCCGGGGAACACCTCGGCGATGCCGTGACGGCCACCGGCCCGCCCCCTCCGCAAGTCACCTCCGCCTCGCCGCCGGGCGGCGTTTATCGGCAGTCGCGTGGGTACAGGCGCGCTCAGCATCCCGCAGCTGAGGCCGGCGTTCGTTGCCTCGAGCCGGTCGGCGTGGCCGGCGCGTGTCGGCGGGGCGAGAGGAAAGGAAGATCGTTGGTCGACGCGGGAAAACGCAGCGTCATGGGGGTGCTGGTCAACGTCATCGACTACGACGCGGCGATCGCGAAGGTGTTCGCGGCCGCCGAGCAGCGGCGCCCGTTCATCCTCACCGCGCTGGCTGTGCACGGCGTGATGACCGGGGTGTCCGATCGGCGGCACAACGCCCGGCTCAACGCCTTCGACGTGGTCGCCCCGGACGGCCAGCCGGTGCGATGGGCGCTGAACCTGCTGCACCAGTCCGGGCTGCGCGAGTGGGTGAGCGGGCCGGAGCTGACGTCCCGGGTGCTGGCGCGCGCCGCGGCGCAGCAGCTGCCGGTGTACCTGTACGGATCCACGCCTCGCACCGTCGCGAGGCTGGTCGGGGCGCTGGCCCGGACGAACCCGGGGCTGCGGATCGCCGGCGCCGAACCGTCGCGGTTCCGTGACGCCGAGCCGGGCGAGTACGCCCGCATCGCCGAACGCATCAACGCGTCGGGGGCCCGCCTGGTCCTCGTCGGTCTCGGCTGTCCGCGGCAGGAGTCCTTCGTCCACGCGATGCGGCCGCTGCTCACCATGCCGCTGCTCGCCGTCGGCGCCGCCTTCGACTATCACGCGGGGCTGCTGAGCTACGCACCGCGCTGGATGCAGCGCAACGGCCTGGCGTGGACGTGGCGGCTGCTGCTCGAGCCGCGCCGGCTGTGGCGGCGCTACCTGGTCCTCGGCCCCCGCTACGTCGTGCGGCTCTCGGCGCAGAAGGCGGGCCTGTGGGAGCCGCTGGTACCCGTGCCCTCGCACCGGCCGGCCGAGCCCGCACCGGTCTGACCGCGCCGCCTGTTCATCGACGAGACCGAGGCGGAGGACTGGGCACACATGTGCGGAATCGCCGGAATGGTAGTGGCCGACGACGGGCCAGCCGTGGACGAGGACCGGTTGCGCGCCATGTGCGCCAGCCTCGCCCACCGCGGCCCGGACGAGGACGGCTTCTTCATCGCACCCACCGCCGGCCTCGCGGTGCGCCGGCTGGCGGTCATCGACGTGCTGCACGGCCGGCAGCCGGTGCGGTCCGAGGACGGCACCGTGCACGCGGTGCTCAACGGCGAGATCTACAACCATCGAAGGCTTCGGCAGTACCTCGCCGCGCGCGGCCACACCTTCCGCTCCGGCAACGACGCCGAGGTGATCCCGCACCTGTACGAGGAGTTCGGCACCGGCTTCGCGCGGCACCTGGAGGGCATGTTCGCCGTCGCCCTGTACGACAGCGCCAACCACCGCCTGGTCCTGTGCCGCGACCGGGTCGGGGTGAAGCCGCTGCACTACGCGGAGCGCCCCGACGGCCTCGTGTTCGGCTCGGAGATCAAGGCGGTGCTGTGCGCGATCCCCGATCGGACACCGGACCTGCAGGCGTTCAGCGCGTACCTGTCGCTGATGTACGTGCCCGCGCCGCGGACCATGTACCGGGAGATCCGCAAGCTCGAGCCCGGCACGACGCTGGTCTGGCAGGACAACCGCAGCACGCTGCAGCGGTACTGGGCGCTCGCCGACGTGCCGCACCGGGCGTACCTCACCGCCCCCCGCGCGTCGGCGATCCTGCGCGACATCGTGGTCGACTGCGTCCGCCAGCAGATGGAGGCCGACGTGCCGGTGGGCTTCTTCCTCAGCGGCGGCATGGACTCCGGCACGGTCGTCGCGGCCGCCCGCCGCGCGCTGCCCGACGCCACGCTGAAGACCTTCTCGGTGGGCTTCGCCGACCGGTCGTACGACGAGCGCGCCGAGGCCGCCGTCGCCGCGGCCCGGTTCGGCACCGACCACACCGAGCTCGTGGTCGAACCGTCGGCGCAGGACGTCGTGGACAGCATCCTGCCGGCCTTCGACGAGCCGTTCGCCGACCCGTCGATGGTGCCCACGTACTACCTGTGCCGGCTCGCCCGCCGGGAGGTCACGGTGGCGTTGAGCGGCGACGGCGGGGACGAGCTGTTCGCCGGCTACCAGACGTACCAGGCCGACAAGTACGCCCGCTACTACCGCCACCTGCCGCGTGCGGTGACGGCCCGGATGGTGCCGAGCCTGCTGCGCTTCCTTCCGCGCTCCAGCGCCCGGGCGAGCTTCGACTTCAAGGCCCGCCGCTTCGTCGAGAACGCCCTGGAGGAGCCCGGCCGCAGCCACTACCTGTGGCGGGTCGTGTTCCGGGAGGCGCACAAGGCGCGGCTGCTGCAGCCGGACGTGTTCGCCGAGCTGAGCGACACGTACGACACGCACGAGGGGCACTACGAGGCCGGCGCCGGCTTCGACCGGCTGACCCGCTTCCAGTACACCGACGCCCACGTCTACCTGCCCGACGACGTGCTGACGAAGGTCGACCGGGTGAGCATGGCGCACTCCCTGGAGGTGCGGGTGCCGCTGCTGGCCACGCCGATGCTCGAGTTCGCCTTCTCGTTGCCCGGCCGGTTGAAGTTTCCGGGACGGCGGCCGAAGTGGCTGCTGCGGCGGGCGATGGCCGGCCTGCTGCCGCCGCGGACGCTCGCCATGGGCAAGAAGGGCTTCAACGCCCCGCTCCCGCACTGGCTGCGCGGCGAGTTCCGGCCGCTGGTGCGCGAGTACCTGTGCCGCGACGTCCTGCGGCGGCAGGGCTATCTGCGCTTCGACGCGGTGCACGAGATCGTCGAGCGTCACCTCAGCGGTGGGGCCGAACACGCCCGCGAGATCTGGATCCTGCTGCTGTTCACCATGTGGGCCGAGCAGGAGAAGGCATACCGATGACGACGGCGCCTGCCCGCCTGCCCTGGAGGTACGAAATCCCGTGAGAATCTGGGTGCTGCTGTTCCCGCTGTTGCTGGCGCTCCTGCCCGCCGTCGTCCTCACCTCCTCCGTCCCGCCGCGGGTCCGGGCGTGGGCCTGCCGGATCGCCTTCGTCGTCACCGCGGCGCTGATCGCCGCGCCGTGGATCTGGCTGCGCCTGGGGCACGAGGTGCCGGCGCGGGTCGCCATGATCCTGATCACCGGGTCGTTCGCCGGCGGGATCGTGCTCAGCGGCGCCACCGCCGGGATCGTCGAGGACAACGCGCCGCCGTCGGCCGAGGTCCAGCATGCGGTCCTGCGGTACCACACAGGCCGTGCCGCGCGCCCGGAACCGCGGGGCAAGCGGCTGATGGACGTGACCGGCGCCCTCCTCGGCCTCACGCTCACGCTGCCGCTGTGGCCGATCATCGGACTGCTCATCTGGTTCGAGGAGCCCGGGCCGATCTTCTTCACCAAGAACTCCGTCGGCCGCGGCGGCCGCACGTTCCGGCAGTTCAAGTTCCGCAGCATGCAGTACGGCGCCGAGCGGCTCACGGGGCCGATCGTGTCCCCCGCCGGTGACCCGCGCACGCTGCGGATCGGTCGCCGGCTGCGCCACTGGCACATTGACGAGCTCCCCGAGCTGATCAACGTGCTCAACGGCTCGATGAGCCTGGTCGGGCCGCGGCCGCTGCGCACCGTGCTCGTCCGCAAGCATCTCGAGTCGGTCCGCGGTTACGCCGAACGGCACACGGTGCGGCCCGGCATCGCGTGCATCGCCCAGATCGAGAAGTTCCACATGCCGCCGCAGGAGCGGCTGGCGAAGGACCTCGCGTACATCGAGCACCAGAGCGTGCGGCTCGACCTGCAGCTGCTCGTCCGCGCCGTGCTGAGCACGGTCCGCGGCGAGCGTCACTACGACGAGCCGGTGATCCCCGCGCCCGCGCCGGCGTCCGCCGCCGTTCCGGCGGGCCGGACCGACGCAGAGCGGCCGAGGGTGGTCGAGCATGCCGGCCACGCTCAGGACGCCTGAGCGGACGCGCATCCGGGGCACCCGGGGCCGGCTCGTCGGCGCCGGGCTGCTCGACCAGGTGGTGATCGCCGCCGCCAACTCGGCGAACACCCTCCTGGGCGGGGTCCTGCTGCCCAAGGGGCGCTTCGGCGCGCTCGCCCTGGCGCTGGCGGTGGGCTACTTCGCGACGTGCCTCAATCGGGCCGTCGTCGGTGACGTGCTGCTGGCGCTGGCGTCGCGGTACGACGGCGAGCCCCGTGCGCGGCTGGCCCGCAACGGCCTGGCCACCGCGCTGTGCTCGGGCCTGATCACGGGCGTTGTCTTCGTGGCCCTGTGGGCCCTCTCCCCCGGCCGCGGCGAGATCGACCTGCACCAGCTCATCTGGATCGCGCCGTTCACGGTCCCGGTCATGCTGCACGACACCGCCCGCGCCGATTACCTGGCCGACCGCCGCCCCGACAAGGCCCTCGGCATCGACCTGGTCTGGGCCGGCACCCAGGCCGTCGCGGTCGCCGTCATGGTCCTCACCCGCACCCCCAGCGCCGGCGGGCTGCTCACCGCCTGGGGCCTCGGCGCCACCGCCGGCATCACTGTCTACCTGCTGCGCGAGCGCCGCCTGCCGTGGCAGGGCAGCCCGCGCGCCTGGCTCCGCGAGACCCGCCACCTCTCGGGCTGGTTCACCGCCACCGCGATCGTCGCCCAGGTGCAGGTCCTGGCGATCAGCCTGGTCGTCGCCGGCCGCCTGTCCAGGATCGACCTGGCCAACCTGCGCTTCGTGCAGACCGTGCAGCTCCAGCCCGTACAAAACCTGGTCACTGCCGTCCAGAGCCTGCTGGTCCCCCGCGCCTCGCGCGACGCCGCCGACGCCGCCGAGCCCGGCCCGGACGGCGCCCGCGCCGCCGTCGCACTGCGCCGCCGGACCCGCCGGCTGGTGATCGCCTTCGCGGTCATCGGCGCACTCATGGTGCTCACCGCCTGGCCCGTCGTCTCCCACGTGCTGGTCCGCACGCACAAGTTCGCCGAGGCCGCCCCGCTGGCCCTGCCCATCGCGCTGCAATGCGCGCTGTACCTGCTGCAGGTCCCCTTCACCGCCGCCATGCGCGGCATGCACCGCGCCCGGATGCTGTTCGTGCAGTACGTCGTCTTCGTCGTCGTCTCCCTCAGCGGCCTCACCCTCGGGGCCGGCCACGCCGGCCTGCGCGGCGCCGCCTGGGGCCTGCTCACCGGCTCGACCGCCAGCCTGCTCTGCATGGCCGGCCTCTACGCCTACGCCGTGCAACGGGTCCGGCCCCGGGCGCCCATGGCCGCGCGGACGGCCAGGCTCGCGGGTAGCCATAGCTAATACGTATTAGCGTCTTGACTTACCGTAGCGTGCCGTCCACGATGCGATAACACGCAGGTAATCCGCGTCCGTCCACTGTGGAACCCCAGCACCCGGACGGTCTGTCGTGCCCGTCGCGCGACCGCCGCCCACCAGGGAGAAGATCTGTGACATCTCAGCGCCTCGCCCGCCGTACTGCATACGCTGCGGCTACTGGACTCGTCACCGCCGCCCTCGCCGCGACCCCGGCCGCTACCGCGTCGCCGGCCGCCGCCGCGTTCAGCTTTCCCAGCTTCACCTATGTCGGCACGGCGTTCGACAAGAGCCAGATGAAGTACAACCCGACGAACGAGTTCATCTTCCCGAGCGTCATCCGGGCGGCCGACTACTTCGCCCACCCGCTCGGCACCTACTACCTGTACTACGCGCCGCACGAGAAGCCGGGCGGCATCTCGCTGGCCTATTCGGACTCCATCAACGGACCGTGGACCGAGTACCCGAGCAACCCGCTGATCTCCAACACCTGGTTGCCGTACTACAACACGGTCAGCCACATCTCCTCACCGCACGCCATCTGGATCGAGGGCGAGCAGAAGCTGTTCCTCTACTTCCACGGCGAGAACTCGATCACCCGGTACGCCACCTCCGACGACGGCATCCACTTCGAGTACGGCGGCGCGGCGGTCCAGAGCGACGCCAGCACCGGCCGCGAGACCTCGTACGCCCGGGTCTTCGAGCAGTCGATTCCGCGGCTCGGCAGCAGGTACCTGATGCTGTTCATGGACAACCCGATCAACGCGCTGCCCGGCCCGACCGGCCCGGTGGCGCGGCGCATCCGCTGGGCCGTCTCCACCGACGCCCGGAACTGGACGATCCAGCCGCAACCGATCGTCACCCCGCAGGGCGACGAAGGCCCCAATGCCTCCGGCCCCTTCTACCTGCGCTGGCAGGACCGCAACCTCGTGATCTACCACGCCGCCGACGGGGACATGCACGCCGTGGACGTCGGCGAGAACTTCGACCAGGAGATCCACCTCGGCGTCGTGC
This sequence comes from Dactylosporangium sp. CA-139066, assembly GCF_050936175.1. Lineage (NCBI taxonomy): Bacteria > Bacillati > Actinomycetota > Actinomycetes > Micromonosporales > Micromonosporaceae > Dactylosporangium > Dactylosporangium sp. CA-139066. The sequence goes on from NZ_JBNJNH010000001.1 coordinate 7,370,357, forward strand.
ACGACTCGATGACGGCCGCGCCGGACCTGGGCCGCTCCGCGGCGCCCACCTTCTACTTCGACGGCACCACCGTCCACATGTACTACGAGGCCGGTGCGCGGCTCACCGCCACCATCGGGCACGCGGTCGCCACCCTGGACGAGCCGCTGCCCGAGCGGCGGCTGGACTGCACCGTCGACCAGCCGCGGCTGTGGCCGCCGAACCACCGCATGGTCGACGTCAACGTGCGCGTCGACCTCCCGGACGGCGTCCTCGGGCCGCGCGCGTTCCAGCTCGCCGACGTCACCGGCGGCGACGCGGCGGACGTCGCGGGATTCGTCTCCGGGCAGCCGTCGCTGACGGGGCAGCTGCGCGCCGAGCGCGCCGGCAACGGCGGCGACCGGGTCTACACGCTGACCTATCGCGGCCACGACGAGATCGGCCGCCCGGTCGGCTGCGCCGTCACGGTCACCGTTGCGCACGACCAGGGCCAGGACGGCTGACCACCGCCGGCCGGGACCGCGCGCGGTCCCGGCCGGCCGTACCGGGCTGCTCACCCGAACAGGTACTTGATCCAGCCGGCCTGCAGCACCGGGGAGTTGACCTGCTTGGCGGCGTACATCATGTGCTTGACCGCCTCGCCCGTCGTCTGCTCCGGACGCTGCGCCACCAGCGGCAGGTCGCTGCTGACCCAGACCTGCCCGCTGTGCGGCTCGTAGGCCACCATCGTGCCGCCGGGCTGCGCGCCATGGTGCACGCCGAGCGCGCCGTTCAACTGGCCCCGCGCGGCCGGGACCAGGTTCAGCCCTTCGTACCAGTTGGTGTTCGGGATCTTCTCCGACGTGAGTGCGGCCGCCCACCCCGTCTCGAAGTCGGCGCCCCGGCCCCGGCCGCCGGTGATGTACACCTCGAGCTGCCGCCGGGCGTTGTCGTCGTCCCGCGAGATGCCCAGTTGCACCCGGATGCAGTAGTCCAGGAACGCGCTCGCGAGCGCGCACTCGGTCGCCGAGTCGCTGCTCCCCGGCGGCGACATGTGCCCCAGGCACCCGGTCCGCCGGGCCGGGTTGTGGACCACGACGCCCACGCAGTTGCTCAGCGACTGGGTGTACACCGCCACACCCGAGTGCGAGACGGCCAGCTCGTCCGTGCCGATGTGCACGGACGCGGGCACCCCGCCAACGGTGTGCATGGTGAACTGATTGATGATCATCGCTTGTCCCTCTCCGCGTTACGTTTGCGGGAAGGACGCCGGACCGTCGCGGGGCGATACGCGCTGTCCGGATCGAGACAGCGCGCGACCGGTGCGGCCGGATGCGCGCCGCCACGGCGGCGGCATCCTGCACCAGGAGAGGATCTCCCATGCCCACCACCTCCAGCACCGACGACTACGCCACCGGCCGGGTCGCCCTCGTCACCGGGGCCAGCCGCCCGCACGGCCTCGGGGTCGCCGTCGCCCACGAGCTTGCGGCACACGGCTTCCATGCCGTCCTGGCCGGCCGCGACCTCGACGAGACCCGGCTGCGGGCCGAGGAGATGTCCGCCGCCGGCTTCGCGGCCACCGCGGTACGCATCGACCTGAGCGATCCCGCGACCATCGCCGAGGCCGCCGCGCGGATCCGTGCCGAGTTCGGCCGGCTCGACGCGCTGATCCACAACGCCGCCCTGATGCCCGACTGGGACACGTTCCGGCTCCTGGAGGCCGATGCCGGCGCCGTACGCGCCGCGTTCGAAGTGAGCGTCTTCGGCCCGTGGGCACTCACCCAGGCCTGCCTGCCGCTGCTGGAGGCGGCGCCGGCGGCCCGGATCGTCACGGTGTCCAGCGGCGCCGCGATGCAGGTCCGCGCCGGCGCCGCGCTGCCCCGCCCCGTCGGCGCGCCGGGGTACTCGATGGCCAAGTTCACCGCCGACGCCCTGACCGCCTCGCTGGCCGTCGAGCTGCGCGACGCCGGGATCCTGGCCAACTCCGTCGACCCCGGGCAGTTCGCCAGCCATCCCGAGCTCGGCGACGACAACGACGGGCGCCCGACGGCCGAGAGCGCACGCTGGGTGGCGTGGGCGGCGATGCTGCCGGCCGGCGGCCCGACCGGTGTGCTCTTCGAGGACGGCAAGCCGGTCGACCCCGGCGCCGACGCGGTCTGAAACTCCAGGGGGCCGGCTGTCCCGGGCGGCAAGGGTCAGCGTCCCGAACGGGCCGGGAAGAAGGTCCCGAGCACCGTCGTCAGGGTTGGGCAGACGTGCGAGGCGGGCCGGCGGTTGCACGGCATCATGGCGGAGTCGGGAACTCGATCAGGCCCGTGAAGTGCGGCGATGCGGCGCCTACGGTGGCCCAACCGTCCACGAGGGACGGTGACGGTCGGCTATCCGCGGACCGCCTGAAGCAAGGAGCCCGCATTCATGAGAAGCACACTCGTCCGCGCCGGCATCCCGGTGCTGCTGGCACTGTTCGCCGCTGTCGCGGCACCCGGCGCACCTGCACATGCGGCGTCGATGTGCAATCAGCCCGAACCCCCGCCGAGCTGCAACGGCGGGGGCGGGGACCCGGACCCCGGTCCCGTCGACAGCCCGCCCCGCGGCGCGTTCGACACGATGACGTTCGTGGGCAACGGCGTGAACGTCACCGGCTGGGCCGCCGACCCCGACGGCAGCGGCCCGCTGCTGGTCGACATCTGGATCGACGGCGCGTTCGCCAAGACGCTGACCGCCAACACCTACCGCCCCGACGTCGCCGCCGTGTACCCGTCCTTCGGCGCCTACCGCGGCTACGACGCCTTCGTGCCCTCGCGCCACGGCGCCCACAGCGTCTGCGCGTGGGCGATCAACGTGACCCCGGCCGGCGCCACCCCGCTGGCCAACCGGCAGCTCGGCTGCAAGACCTACGACGTGCCGGTGGCCACGAACATCCAGTCCTTCTACGACTACACCGCCGGCCAGTGGATGATCGCGTTCGATGACAACGTCCTCGGCGAGACCCGCTTCGACGTCCGCTGGGACTACTACGTGTGGCAGACGATCCCGGGCAGCAGCGTGAGGATCGCGGCGCCCCGGACGCTGACCTACACGCTGCCGCCGCATGACGGCACCGGCCGGGTGTCGGTGCCGGGCACGCGTCCGGCCAACGCGACGAGCCTCACCATCACGGCGCCCGGCTTCGGCAGCGTCAGCACCACCGCCCTGTACTGACGGCGCACGCTCGGCCCGGTGCTGCGCGCACCGGGCCGGGCCGGCGCGCGGTTCGCTGGCGGGCAGTACGACACGTTCCGCCGGGCCGGGTGGCGTGAAGCTGCACTGCGAGTGCCGATTCTTTCGGGACCTTGATTTCCGGCTTAAGTTCCCGCGCCGGCCTTCCCTGAGCAGCCCGAACGGCGCGAGGCTGGGTCCGGCCAGCGCACGTGATCGGTGTTCGTGGAGGATGCTCAGTGGCAAGTTGGAAGCGCGTAGGGTCCCGCCGGTTGACGGCAGTCACGGTACTGACGGGCGCGCTGCTCGTCGGCGGGGCACTGACCGCGCCGTTCGCCTCCGCGTCGGTCCGGGGCGGCGACGGGTCCGGCGCCGGCCTCGTCCAGCGGTGGCTCTCCTGGTACAGCCACCGATCGGGCCACGCATCCCAGCCGGCGCCGTGGCCGGCCGCCGGTCCGGCGTCGTGGCCGACCGGCTGGCCGGCCCAGCCGGGCGTGGCCGGCCTCGGCGCGGCGCCCGGCACCGCCGCGGCACCCCCGAGCGCACCGGCACCGGCGACGGCCTCAGCACCGGCGACGGCCGCGGCACCGGCGACGGGGGCCCCGGCCCGCGGCGGCAGCTGCGCCGATGTGGAGGTCGTGTTCGCTCGCGGCACCGGTGACCTTCCCGGCCTCGGCGTGCTGGGCACCCCGCTCGTCAGCGCGATCCGCTCCGCGCTGCCCGGCCGCACCGTCAACGCGTACGGCGTGAACTACGCCGCCGAAGCGTCGCAGGCCAGCGCCGGGCCCGGCGCCACGGACATGAGCCGGCACGTGCGCACGGTCGCGGCGGCGTGCCCCGGCACCAGGTTCGTCATCGGGGGGTACTCCCAGGGGGCGACCGTCACCGACATCGCGATCGGCATCCCCTTCGGTACGTCCACCGGCGAGGCGATCCCGGCCGGGCTCGCTTCGCGGGTGGCGGCCGTGGTCGTCTTCGGCAACCCGCTCGGCATCATGCACCAGACCATCACCCAGCGCAGCCCGGTCTACGGGCCCAAGGCCAAGGAGTTCTGCAGCGTCGGCGACCCGATCTGCGGCAACGGCGCCAACTCGATGGCCCACCTGCAGTACATGACCGACGGCTCGGTCCAGCAGGCCGCCCAGTTCGCGGCCGGCAAGGTCACCGGCGCCTGACCCCGGGTCAGTAGGCGGCCGGGCCGCGCCCGGCCGCGCCGGCCCGGCTCGCCGCCTCCTTGTCCGCCAGGTAGGTGTGCCGCGCCGAGAGCATGATCAGCCCGTTGGCCAGCAGCGGAACGAGCATGATCAAGAAGGTGTCGCGCAGGCTGGCCGCCCGGCTCGTCCCGCCCCGGCCGGCCAGCGCGTCCGCGACGAGGCCGAAGCACACGGGACCGAGCGCCTCCCCGGCGAGCCTCAGGATCGTCCGCGCGCTCTCCGCGCGGCCCCACAGCCAGGGCGTGACGGTGTCGAGCCGGGCCGCGTCCAGCGGCGGGTTCGCAGCGCCCAGTGTCGCCGCACCCAGGATGATGAACGGCAGGGCGAACGCCACCGACGCGCTCGCCAGGCCGGGCGCGAACAGCAGCGCCGTCGCCGTGTACCCCACGGCCGGAACCATGATCCTGGCGTTCGGGCGGCCGTTGTGCAGCAGCCGGTCGGCCAGGCGCCCGCCGAGGACGGTGCCGGCGAGTGCGCCCGCACCCACCGCCACGACGAGACCGGTCAGCTCGCGGATGTCGACGTCGTACCAGCTCAGCACGAAGACCACGCTGAACGTGCGCAGGCCGGCGAAGAAGAAGTACCCGACGGACGAGGCGACGATGAGGATCCGGATCGTCGGGATCCGCAGGATGTACGCGAAGGCCCGGCCCAGCGACCCCCAGGCCTGGCGCAGGACGTCGGCGCCCCCGACGCCCTGTGGCACTCCCAGGGGGTTGCCGCGCATCCGGACGGGGGCGGCCAGCGGGATCTCGGGCGCGCCCGGCGGCACCTGGCTCGCCCCGCCGCGGGCGGGTTCGGGCAGCCACCGGTACACGGCGACGGCCAGCCCGGCGCCGACGAGCCCGAGCAGCCAGAATCCGTACCGCCAGGACGCCGCGGCGCCGACGTTGGCCCCGACGATCAGCCCGATGCCCGCGCCGACCATCTCGCCGCTCAGGATCCAGCCGTACACCTTCGCCCGCTCGGCGGCCGGAATGAGGTCACCGGTCAGGGAGGCGAGCAGCGGCCCGGCCGCCGCGATCGCACCGCCCATGGCGAGCCGGGACAGCAGCAGCCACAGGTACGACTGGGCCGCCCCGCCGGCGAGGAGCGCCAGGCTCCACAGGACGATCGCGTAGATCAGCAGCCGGACCCGGCTGACCTGATCGGCGAGCGCCCCCATCGGGATCGTGGCGAGCGCGCCGACCCCGGACGACACGGTCGCCAGCAGGCCGAGCTGCGCGTGGGTGATCCGGAAGGCGTTCTCCAGCTCCCGGGCCAGCGCGCCGACCATGCCGAGATCCGCGGAGCCCAGGGCCAGCACGCCGGCGAACAGCAGGATGACCCGGGTCCGCGCCGGCCCGCCGAAGAGTGCTTCCAACCGTCCGAACGGCATCGGGCGGACGGCTACCCGCGCCGATGGGTTCCTAACGGAGCGGGTACCAGCGGACGGCCGAGCGTGACGCCGGGCTGACGGGGTAAGTGGTCGCGGTGGTCGCGTGGTTGGATCGTTACCAGCGCCGGCACGCCTGGCTGGGATTCCCGCTGGCGGTCGTCTACAAGTTCATCGACGACCGTGGTCCGCACCTGGCCGCGATGGTGACCTACTACGCCTTCATCTCGCTGTTCCCGCTGACCCTGCTGTTCTTCACGGCGCTGGGCTTCTTCCTGGAGGCCAACCCCGGCCTGCACCAGCAACTGGTGCAGACGGCGGTCGAGGATCTGCCGGCCATCGGGCCGGAGTTGGAGCGCAACATCAGCGGGTTGCGCGGCAGCGGCACGCGCCTGGTGTTCAGCATCCTCGGTGCACTGTACGGCGGACTGGGGGCGATGCAGGCCGCGCAGGCCGGGTTCAACCACATCTACGGCGTCCCGCGCAACGAACAGCCCAATCCGATCCGCTCCAGGCTGCGCAGCCTCGGGCTGTTGCTGATGCTCGGCGGCGCGGTGCTGCTGTCGGCGGCGGCCGCGACGTTCGTGGCCTTCGCCAACGAGCTCACCGGCCGGTCCGGGCCCGGACTGCGGATCCTCGGCTACCTGTTGACGTTCATGGTCAATGCCGGCATGTTCACCGCGGCGATGCAGCTGCTGACCGCCCGGCCGCTGCATGTACGCCAGGTCCTCGCCGGCGGCTTGATCGCCGCGACCTCCTGGATGGCCCTGCAGACCGTCGGCGCTCGATACGTCGGCGCCCGGCTCAGCCACGCGAGCGCGCTCTACGGCACGTTCGGGCTCGTGCTCGCCGCTCTCGCCTGGATCTATCTGCAGGCGCTCGTGCTGATGCTCTGCGCCGAGATCAACATGATTGCGAACTACCGCCTGTGGCCGCGGGCGCTGCTCACCGCGTTCACCGACGATGTCCAGCTGACCGAGGCCGACCGGCGGATCTACACGACGTTCGCGGCCGCTCAGCGATTCAAGGAGTTCGAGACGGTGCGGGTCGACTTCGGCCGGCCGTCGCAACGATAGGCATCGGCGCGCCCGGCGCACGGACGACCGCCCGGCCGTCCGGACTGCGTCGGCCGGCCGGGCAGCACGGTAGCGGTCAGGACGGTCCGTAGAGGACCGCTTCCAGGGCGAGCGCCGCGCCGCCCGCGACGCCGGGGCTGGGCAGTGCAGGGCGCTCGATGCGGAACTCCTCGCGCAGGAAGGGGAAGACCACGCGCTTCGTGGCCGCGCGGATGTCCGCCAGCAGCGGCTCGGGGGCCGCCTCGAAGATGCCGCCGAGCACGATGCGCCGCGGGTTGAACAGGTTCACCACGCCGGCGAGCGCGTTCGACAGATGGTGCACCACGTCGGCCCGGATGGCGACGGCGGCCCGCGAGCCCGACCCGGCCGCGGACTCCACGACGGTGAGGACGCCCCGCGCGTGCGCGGGGCCGTCGCCCAGGAGCCCGGCGTCGCGGGCCCGGCCGAGCAGGTGCGGCTCGGACAGCACGGTCTCGAGGCATCCGCGCGCACCGCAGGCGCAGGCGGCGCCGTCCTCGACGGCCCGCAGGTGGCCCAGCTCGCTCAGGCCGTGCAGCCCGGGGTAGAAGGGCCTGCGGTCCAGGACCAGCCCCAGGCCGACGCCCGTGCGGACGTAGACGTAGGCGAGGTCGCGCACGTCCGTCCCGCCGTACAGCGTCTCGGCCAGCGCCATCGTGCGGACGTTGTGGTCGACGTGGACGGGGATGCCGAGCTTCGCCTCCAGCCGCTCGGCGACGGGGACGTCGCGCCAGCCCAGGTTCACCGACATCAGGTTGATGCGGCGGCCGGGGTCGACCGGGCCCGGCGCGGCCACGCCGACGGCGATGCACGGGGCGCCGCCGTCCCGGGCGAGGATGCCGGCCACCGCGGCGGCGACCAGGTCCAGCACCGCCGGCGCGCCGAGGCCCGGGTCGATCGCCATCGACCGTTCCAGCCGGACGCGGGCCCGCCCGTCGGCCAGGCCGATGGCCGCCGCGCCCACGCCGAGCTGGACGCCGCAGACGGTCACGGCCTCCGGCACCGCCGCGAGCGGTATCGCCGGGCGCCCGATCCCGGCCCCGCCGCCGGTGTCGTGCTCGGTCAGGTAGCCGCGGGCGAGCAGGGGCGCCGCCGTCTTCGTGATGGTGGTCGCGGACAGGCCGAGCTGCGCGGCGAGCGCCGTGCGGGAGCACGGCCCGGCGTCGCGGACGAGTCGCATGACGGCGCGCTCGTTGCGGCCGAGCCGCTCGAAGCGGCCTTCTGCTGCCATGTCCGTCCTCGGCGTGCGGATTGACGGGCCAGAGCCTCGATGTTACTTTCTCAACTTGAGAAAGTAAAGGAGCCTTACATGGGGCACGGGAGCCCACGCCGGTTTCCCGCGAGCGTCTACACCGAGGGCTCCGAGCCGGACGCGCGGTTCAGCTTCGCCAACGAGCGCACGTTCCTGGCCTGGATCCGCACGTCGCTCGCGCTCATCGCGGGCGGGGTGGCGCTGGAGTCGCTGGGGCTGCGGCTGCAGCCCGGCCTGCGCCTGGCGGCGTCGCTGCTGCTCATCGTCAGCGGCGTGGCGGTGCCGGTGCACGCCTGGTTCCACTGGGCGCGCAGCGAGCGCGCACTGCGCCGGGAGGAGCCGCTGCCGTCGCCGTTGCTGTCGGTGCCGCTGGGCGTCGCGGTCGCCGTCATCGGCGTCCTCGTCGCGCTGGCGGTGCTGCTGCGATGAGGACCCGTACGGACCGGCGGCCCGGCACCGTCCGCGACCCCGGGCTGCAGGCCGAGCGCACCACCCTCGCCTGGTCACGGACCGCGCTCGCCCTGGCCGGCGCGTCGTTGCTGGCCGCGCGCGCCCTCGCCGCCGTCGTCGGCGTCGCCGCCGCCGTGCCGGCCGTCGCGGGCGGGCTCGCGGCGCTCGCCGTCGTCGTCGCGGCGCGTCGCCGCTACCGGCGCTGGACCGCCGCCGGGCGCACGGAGCGCCCCGGGGTGTCGAACGCCGCGCTGGCCTGCGTCGCCACCCTGCTCGGCGCGGCCGCGCTGGCCGCATGCCTCACGGCGAACCTCTGAGGGACCGACGCCGGCGCGCACGGCAGCAAGCACGGAAGGCAGCACGATGACGAACCACCACCGCCGACCCAACATCGTCATGATCCTCACCGACGACCACGCGTCCCACGCGATCAGCGCCTACGGCTCGGTGGTCAACCGCACCCCGCGGATCGACGAGATCGCCGCCGAGGGCTGGCGGCTGGACAACTGCTTCGCCACCAACTCGCTGTGCTCGCCGAGCCGGGCGTCGATCCTGACCGGCACCTACAGTCACGTCAACGGCGTCCGCACGCTCGTCACGCCCATCGACGCCAGTCAGCCGACGTTCGTCACGCAGCTGAAGGCCGCCGGGTACCGCACCGCGATGATCGGCAAGTGGCACATGGGCGACGGGGACGGGCACGACCCGCAGGGCTTCGACTACTGGGACGTGCTCATCGAGCAGGGCGAGTACTTCGACCCGCAGTTCCTATCCGCGCAGGGCCTGCGGCAGGTACCCGGGTACACCACGGACCTCATCACCGACCTGGCCGTCGAATGGGTCGAGGGCCTGCCCGGCGACGACCCCTGGTGCGTGCTGATCTACCACAAGTCGCCGCACCGGCCCTGGGAGCCGGACGAGCGGCACGCCGGGATGTACCGCGACCCGATCCCGTTGCCGAGGACCTTCGACGACGACTACGACAGCCGGTCGTCCTCGGCGCGCCGGGCCGCGATGCGCATCGCCGAGCACCTCAACGCCGACGACCTCAAGCAGACCCCGCCGCCGGGGCTGTCCTACGAGGAACTGGCGATGTGGAAGTACCAGCGGTTCATGGAGGACTACCTCGCCTGCGTCGCGTCCGTCGACGACAACGTCGGCCGGGTCGTCGACTGGCTGCGCGGGCGCGGCGACTTCGCCGACACGCTGCTGATGTACGCCTCCGACCAGGGCTTCTTCCTCGGCGACCACGGCTGGTTCGACAAGCGGTTCATGTACGAGGAATCCCTGCGCATGCCCTTCGTGCTCTCCTACCCGCGCCGCCTGGCCCGCGGCCGCAGCTTCGAGGGCATCGTCACCAACGTCGACCTCGCCCAGACGATCCTCGACGCCGCCGGGGTCGCGCACCACCCGCGGATGCAGGGCACCAGCTTCTTCGGCGAGCTGCTCGGGGAGCCCGGCCCGGACCGGCCCGGCATGTACTACCGCTACTGGGAGCACGACGACGTCTTCCACAAGGCGCCCGCCCACTACGGCTACCGCACGCACACCCATAAGATCATCTACTTCTACAACGACGGCCTCGGCATCCCCGGCTGCGGTCCCTTCACGTATCCGCCGGAGTGGGAGCTGTACGACCTCGTCGCCGACCCGGACGAGACCCGCAACGTCTACGACGACACCGCCTACGCCGAGATCCGCGAGGACCTGAAGCGGCGGATGTGGCTCGCGCAGGCCGCCGTCGGCGACGATCCGCACCCGAGCCAGCCGAGGCCCCCGGGCGTGTGAGCCACGGACGGCCCGGGCCGTCCGTGAGCGAATTGTGACAGGTTGTTGCCGGAAGAATTTGCCCTTCATACCGTCGTTGTGGCACGGGCTCCGACCGCCTGCGGCGGTCCGGTCGCGCACCCCCGACCAACCCCCGCATGCCGCGCGCTTTGCGCCCGGATCGCCGTGCGTCAAACCGACAGCGACGAAAGGACGTTCACCCATGCCAACCCGCCGCGCCCTGCGCGCCGGCATCGGTTCGGGGCTGGTGGTGTCGCTGGCTCTCGCCGGCATTGCATACACCCATGCGGTCTCCGCCGCGCCGCCGGCCGCAGACCAGGCCCGGACCTACACCAATCCGGTTTCCCAGCCGGCCGTCGACACCTTCCCGGACCCGGCCATGATCCGCGGCAAGGACGGCGCCTGGTACGCCTACGGCACGACGAACCCCATCTTCAACAGCAAGGGCGAGACCGGCGAGCACATCCTGCCGATGCTGCGCTCGACCGACATGGCCACCTGGATCTACGCGGGCGACGCCATCGCCGCCGGCGCCACCCCCGCGTGGTGGCCGGGCGGGACCCGTCCCTGGGCCCCCGACATCCGTTACGTCAACGGCTCCTACCACCTGACCTACGCGCTGTCCGGCGGCGGCGTCGCGCTGCTCACCAGCGACCGCCCGACCGGGCCGTGGACCGACCACGGCCTGATCGTCCCGGCCGGCGGCAGCGGCTGCCCGACGGGCAACATCGACCAGGCGATGTTCACCGACTCCGACGGCACGAACTACCTCTACTGGGGCAGCTACGACACCATCTGCGTGTCGGCGATGAACGCCGACGCGACCGCGCTGACCGGCCCGGTCACCCAGGTCGCGCAGGGCCGGCGGGCCGAGGGCGCCTTCGTGGTCGCCCGCGACGGGCACTACTACCTGTTCTTCTCCGACGGCGGCTGCTGCGACGGCGCGTTCAGCGGGTACACCGTGAAGGTGGGCCGGGCCGACAACCCGCGCGGACCGTTCGTCACCGAGGACGGGCAGCCGCTCATGGACCGGCGCAGCAAGGGCGGCATCGTCGCCGCCGCCAACGGCAACGGCTTCGCCGGGCCGGGGCACAACGCCATCCAGACCGACCTGTCCGGCCAGGACTGGCTGGTCTACCACGCGATTCCCACCGCCGACCCCGACTTCCCGCCGGTCAACGGCGCCGGCGGCGGGCGGCTGGCCGCGCTGTCGAAGCGGCCGCTGATGATCGACCGGCTCGACTGGATCGACGGCTGGCCGGTGCTGCGCGCCGGGGCCGGACCGTCCAGCGGCCCACAGCTCGCCCCCGTCACCGAGGCGGTCGCGGGCAGCACCTTCAACGACGGGATTCCGGCCGCCTGGGTCCCCGACGGGCCGGGCAAGGGCCAGTGGGGGCTTGCGCACGACGCCGACGCGCAGGGTGTACTCGCCCAGTCCGGCGAGCCGGCGCAGCCCTCGGTGTTCGTGCAGGCGCAGCCCGTCTCCGGTGACCGGCGCGTCGAGGGCGACCTGCGCCTGACCCGGGCCGGTGACTCCGGCGCCGTCGGGCTGGCGGTCTCCGACCGCGGCCCGCAGAACCGGGTCATCGCGTGGCTCGACCGCGGCCGCCGCGCCCTCGTGGTGTCGGTGACCGACCACGGGCAGACCACACAGACCAGCGCGCCGCTGCCGGCCTCCTTCGACTTCGGCAGCTGGCACACCGTGACGGCCGAGGTGCGCGGCACCGCCCTGACCGTCGAGGTCTCCGCCGACCGGCTGCGCGACCCGCAGGCGACGGTGCACGCCGCGGTGCCGGACTCGCCGGCGCCGGGCCGGGTCGGCGCCGCCTCGCTGGGCGCGCCCGGCCAGGCCGACAACATCAGCGCCGCACCGCTCTACCAGCCGGTCACGCAGCGGGTCGCGGACCCGGTGCCGGGCGAGTTCCAGCCGGCCTACTCCGACGAGTTCGACGGCACCGGCCGGCCCGAGTCGGCGAACCCGGCGTGGAGCTGGGTCCGCGGTGCCTCGGCGGCCGCGACCGAGAACGGCGGCGCGCTCACCTGGCCCACCCAGAACGGCGATCTGCACACCGGCAACAACACGGCGTCGGTGCTGCTGCGCGACGCGCCCGAGGGCGACTTCGTGGTCGAGACCAAGGTGACGTTCGACGGCACGAAGGCCGCGCAGCAGGCGGGCATGGTGCTGTACGAGAACGACGACCGTTACTTCAAGCTGACCCACTCGGTGCTGCCGATCAACGGGATCGCGGGCGCGTTCACGCACCAGACCGAGTTCGGCAAGGAGGGCGAGCGGCCGACGACCACGCCGCCGACGGCGGTCTTCAACGGGCCGATGTTCGGCGGGCCGCCGGCCGCCACCACCTGGCTGCGGCTGGAGTACCACTACGACGCCGAGCACCAGGAGCACGACGTGCGGATGGCGTCGAGCACCGACGGCAGCGACTGGACCTGGGGCGGCAGCTGGTCGTTGCCGGTCAAGGGCAAGCTGCGCATCGGGCTCGTGTCGTTCGGCGGCACCGGCGCGACCGGCAGCTTCGACTACGTGCGCACCTACGGGGTCGCGCCCCGCTGACCTGAGCGAGGGCGAAGGGCCGGCACCCGTGGCGGGGTGCCGGCCCTTTGCCGCACGGATCACTCGACGGTGCGGAAGCCGGCGTTGCCCATCGAGGAGTCCGGGGTGTTCGCCGAGCGCGCCGAGTTGCGGTAGCGGTTGCAGTACGAGTCGTGGCACAGGTACGAGCCGCCGCGCAGGACGCGGGCCGTGCCGAACGCCGGGCCCCGCGGGTCCTCGCGCGGGGACCGGGTGTAGTAACCGGGGTCGTACCAGTCCGCGCACCACTCCCAGACGTTGCCGACCGTCTGCCACAGCCCGAAGCCGTTCGGGGCGTACGCGCGGACCGGCGCGGTCGTGAGATAGCCGTCGTCGAGGGCGTTGTACGCCGGAAAGCGGCCCTGCCAGATGTTGCACCGCCAGGAACCGTCCGCGGCCGGCAGGTCGTCCCCCCACGGGTAGCGAGCGCCGTCGAGGCCGCCGCGCGAGGCGTACTCCCACTCGGCCTCCGTCGGCAGCCGCCGCCCCGCCCACCGGCAGTAGGCCATGGCGTCGTTCCAGCTGACGTGGACGACCGGGTGGTCGTCCAGCCCGTCGATGCCCGAGCGCGAGCCGCCCGGGTGGCGCCAGTCCGCGCCGCGCACGCCGAACCACCACGGCGTGCCGGCGACGGGGCCGATGACCTCGTCGCCGGGGGCCCGCAGGGCGAGGTGGAACACGGCGGAGTAGCCGAAGGTCTCCGCCTCGGTGCGGTAACCGGTCGCGGCCACGAAGCGCGCGAAGCCGGCGTTGGTGACCGGCGTCGCGTCGATGCGCAACGGCCCGACGACGACCGCGTGGACCGGCCGCTCCCCGTCGCCGGGGTTGCCGTCGCCCGTCGCGTCGCCCATACGGAACTCGCCGCCCGGCAGCGCCACCTGCTCGATGGTGTGCCGGACGGCGGGCGGTGCGGACGGGAGGCCGACGAGCGCCGGAGCGGGTCGCGGTGCCTCGCCGGCGGGCCGGGGCCGGCCGGGAGCACAGCAGGCGGGGCCGCTGTGCTCCGGCTCGCCCGGGTTCACGGCGCCGGGCTCTGGTAGGTCGCCTCGTCCAGCCCGCTCAGCGTCGGGTCGTAGTCCGTCGCGCCGACGTCGTACATCGAGGTCATCCAGTGGTAGAAGTTGTCGCCGCGCTCCCGCAGGAGCTGGTACAGCCGGTGCATCATCCGCTTGCGGACCGGCGCCATCTCCGGGTGCTCGTAGACGTTGAGCAGCTCGTCGGGGTCGAGCCGCAGGTCGTACAGCTCGTTGACCGAGTCGGGGTTCACCACCAGCTTGTAGCGGTCCGTGCGTAGCATGCGCTGCGGATAGGGGAAGTGGTGGCCGTGGAACTCGCACACGATGTCCTCCTCCCACGGCACCTCGGCCCCGCCGACGAGCGGCAGGAGGCTGCGCGAGTCCACCGCCAGCTTCGGCTCGAGGCCGGCCAGGTCGAGGATCGTCGCGGTGCAGTCGAGCAGGCTCACGAACTCCGAGCGCACGACCCCGCCGGGCTCCCCCGGCACGCGCAGCAGCCCCGGCGTGCGGTAGATGTCCTCGTACATCGCCGGCCCCTTGTCGTGCAGGCGGTGCGCGCCGGTGAACTCGCCGTGGTCGCACGTGAAGAACACCGCGGTGTCGTCGGCCAGGCCGAGGCGGGCCATGGCGTCCATGACCCGCCCGATCTGCCGGTCGATGAGCGCCACGTACCCGTGGTACACCGCGATGAGCTTGCGGGTGGTCTCGATCGGCATCGTGTCGAACGTCCAGTGCGCGCTGTAGTTGCGCTGCACCGGCGGCTTGCCCTGGAAGGTCTCCGCGATCGAGCGGGGCAGCTCGACGTCGGCGGGGTCGACCAGGTCGAAGAACTCGTCCGGCAGGATGTAGGGCAGGTGCGGGCCGAAGAAGTGCAGCGCGAGGAAGAACGGCTCGTCGCGCTCCCGCGCGGCCTCGGCGTAGCGCTCCAGCAGCTCGATGGTGCGCGTCGCCAGGTAGTACTCGAACGTCGCCTCCACCGGCTGGTGCAGGCGCGCGGCCAGCAGGTTGCCGGGGCCGCCGTTGGGCAGCACGCCGCGGATGCGGTCCGAGATCTCGTACGGCGGCAGGTCGTGCCCGGCGAGGTAGGCCAGGTAGTCCGGGTGGTCCACGGCGTTGTGCCAGCCGGGGAAGTCCGGACCGTCGAAGCCGAAGTCGCGCGCGCTCTTCTGCGTCCCTACGTGCCACTTGCCGATCAGGCCGCAGTTGTACCCCGCCTGCCGCAACGCCGTGGAGAACGCGAACTGCCCGTCGGGCAGGTCCTCGATGTACCCGACGTTGCGCTCGTGGTTGGCCAGCAGCTTGTGCCGGAACGGCGCCTGACCGGTCAGCAGGCTCGCCCGGGCCGGCGTGCAGATCGCGGTGGGCGTGTACCACCGGTCGAACCGCGTCCCGCTCCTGGCCAGCTCGTCCAGGACCGGTGTGGGCCGGACGCCGCCGTAGGCGCCCAGCGTGTCCACCCGGTGCTGGTCGGTCATGAGGAACAGGATGTTCTTGCGACCGGTCACTTCGCGCCCGCCGTGAACAGGTCGCCCGTGTAGTACGTGGACGGGTCGACCGGCGACTTGAGCTTGCCGGCCCCGACGAAGTAGTCGCCCATCCCGGTGAGCCACTTGTTGATGGTGCCGTCCTTGGTCATCGTGTCGAGCTCCTGCACCGAGAGGACCTTGACGTTGGCCGCGTCCGCCTTGACCTGCTCGGCCGGGATCTTGAGCATCTTCGCGGTCAGCTCGATGCTCTTGTCCATGTTCGCCGTGCGGAACTCCATCGCGTCGCGCAGCGCCGCGATCGTCTTCTGCGCCTTCGACTGCTGCTCCGAGATGACCTTGTTGCCCGCGACGAACGCGGTCGGGAAGGAGACCTCGGAGGAGAAGTCGTCGTTCCTGGCCAGCTCGACGAGGTCCGGCACCTGCTTCTTGATGGTCGCGATGGCCGGGTACCAGAAGCCGGCGCCGTCGATCTTCTTCGACGAGAACGACGACACGATGACGGAGGCGTCCATCGGCACGATCTTGAGGTCCTGCTTGGTCATGCCCGCCCGCTTGAGCGCGAGCGTGAGGATCATGTCGCCGGACGTGCCCTCCGGCACCGCGACGGTCTTGCCCTTGAGCTGTTCGATCGAGGTGATGCCGGGCTGGGCGATGACCCGGTCGGCGTTGCCGAGCGTGTTGATCGCGACGACCTTGGCCTGGCCGGAGGCGGGCAGCCACATCGCGCCGGGGCCGATGTAGCCGAAGTCGAGGTCGCCGGTGCCGAGGGCCTGGATCTGCAGCGGGCCGTTGGTGAACACCCGGGTGGTCGCGTTGAGCCCGTGCTTGGCCCACAGCTTCTGATCCTCGGCGATGGCGAGCAGACTGGTGCCGTTGTAGTCGCCGATGTACCCGAACTTCACGTCCTCGGTCTTGCCGCCGCCGGACCCGCCGGAGGAGGACGAGTCGTCCTTGCCGCAGGCGGACAGTAAGGCGGACGCGGCGGAGGCGGCGGTGAGGCCCATGAAGAGCCGGCGGGACATGGTCATGTGATTTCCTTCGAATTTTCAGGCCGGCGTGACCGACGGCGCGGGGTTTGACGAGGCGGCGGTGCGGCCGTCCTGGTGGTAGACGGAGTGCCAGACCCGGTTGCGCAGGGCGGCGAACTCCGGGCTGAGCCGGAACTCCTCCGAGCGCGGATAGGGCAGGTCGACGTCGACGACGTCGTAGATGCGGCCGGGCCGGGCCGCCATGACGATCACGCGGTTGGCGAGGAACACCGCCTCGTCCACGTCGTGCGTGATGAACAAGACGGTGCGCTGCTCCTTGCTCCACGTGTCGAGCAGCTGCTCCTGCAGCTTGACCCGGGTCAGCGCGTCGAGGGCGCCGAACGGCTCGTCCATGAGCAGGATCGACGGGTTCACCGCGTACGCCCGGGCGATGGCGCAGCGCTGGCGCATCCCGCCGGAGAGCATCTTCGGCAGCGCGTCGGCAAACTGCTCCAGCCCGACCATGCGGATGAAGTGCTCGGCCCGCTCGCGCCGCTCGGCGCGGGGCACGCGGGCGGTCTTCAGGCCGAACTCGACGTTCTTGCGCACGGTCAGCCAGGGAAACAGGGCGTACTGCTGGAAGATGACGCCGCGCTCGGGGCCCGGCCCGCAGACCGGCGCACCGTCGACGAGCGCGCGGCCCTCGGTCGGCGTCTCCAGCCCGGCCAGGATGTTCATCAGCGTGCTCTTGCCGCAGCCGGACGGCCCGACCACGGTGACGAACTCGTTGTCGGCGATGTCGAGGCAGACGCGGTCGAGCGCGGTGAACGTCTCCCGGCCCAGCGCGAACGTCTTGGTGACCTCCTGCACGGAGATCTTGGCCGGCTGCCCGGCGCCCGGGGCCATGCGGTTCGGGGTCATCGGCGTTCCTGCCATCTGGTGAGCCGGCGTTCGGCCAGGAGCAGCACGCGGTCCATCAGCAGGCCGAGGATGCCGATGGAGATCAGCCCGACGAAGATCGTCGGCAGGTCGTAGTACAGCTGCGCGTTCTGCATCCGGTAGCCGAGGCCCTGCTGGGCGGCGATCAGCTCGGCGGCGACCAGCGTGGCCCAGGACGAGCCGAGGCCGACGCGCATGCCGACGAGGATGAACGGAGTGGACGCGGGCACCACGACGCGGGCGAAGATGCCCGGGTCGCGGGTGCCGAGCACGCGGGCGGCGTTGATGAGCGTGCGGTCGACGTTCACCACGCCCTGGAACGTCGAGATGACGCAGGACAGGAACGCGGCGAGGAAGATCACGAAGATCTTCGGCGTCTCGTCGATGCCCATCAGCACGATCGCCAGGGGGATGATGGCGAGCGGCGGGATCGTGCGGAAGAACTGCACCCACGGCTCGATCAGGCTCCGGACGGGGCCGTACCAGCCCATCAGGAAGCCCACGGGGATGGCGACCGCCGTGCCGAGGACGAACCCGGCCAACACCCGCGCGAGGCTGACGAGGATGTCCTGCTCCAGCGTGCCGTCCGCGAGCAGGTCCTTGGCCCGCTGCACCACCTCGACCGGCGACGGTATCGTGAGGCCGGACGCGGCGAGGATCCACCAGATCGCGATGCCCAGCAGGACCGACACGGCGTTGAGCAGCAGCGGCAGCCCGCGGGGGCGTCCGCGTCGGGTCTGCGGCGAGCCGTTGCGGCCGCCCGTGTCGGTGGGCGCAGCCGTATCAGTGACGACGGCCATGGTCCACTCCTTCAATCGTGGGCGGCAGGGCGCGGGACTCGCCCACGCCGCCGGCTGCCCGGGTCTTCGGCGGTTCGGGGTAGCCCGCCAGCAGCGGCGAGCTGTGGAACAGCGCGGCGAGCGCGCCCAGCGAGCCGTCGTCGTCGGAGAGCTCCGCCGCGCGCACGACCGGTGCGGCCGAAACGCTGGGCAGCAGCTCGTACGCGATGGCGGAGCGGATCTGCTCGACGATGACGGGGGCGATGCGCACGATGTCGCCGCCGATGACGATCTCGGCCGGGTTCAGCGCCATCGCCGCCGCGCCGACGACCCAGCCCACGGCGGCGGCCGCCGCCCGCAGGACCTGGTCGACGACCGGGTGGCACCGTTGCACCGCCGCGCGCAGCTCGTCGAGGTTGTTGATCGGGACGCCGCGGGTGCGGCAGTTGGCCAGGATGGCCGGCACCGAGGCCACCGTCTCCAGGCAGCCGTTCTTGCCGCATCGGCACGACGCGCCGTGCGCGTTGACGCCGACGTGGCCGAACTCGCCGGCCAGCCCGGCCGACCCGGTGACGAGGCGGCCGCCGACGACGAGACCGCCACCGACGCCGTCGGACATCCGCACGTAGAGCAGGTCGGCAACGGCGCCGCTGCCGGTGATCGCCTCGGCGAGGGCGGCGAAGCGGGTGTTGTTGTCCACCAGGACCGGCGTGTCGAACCGGGCGGCGAAGGCTGGGCCGACGTCGTGCACGTCGTCGCGCGGGCCGCCGGGCGGCAGCTCGCGCAGGCGCGGGTGCGCGGCGGGCGGGGCGTGATGCGGGCCGGGTACCCCGATCCCGATGCCCTGCAGCGCGCCGAAGTGGACGTCGGCCTCCTTCCGGAGGCGGTCGATGAGCCGGAAGGCGGTGTCCAGCCGCTCCGGCCAGGGCGCGTCGTCGACGTACCGCTCCACGCCCGAGGCGATGATCTCGTGCGACGCGTCGGCGATCGCGACGCAGACCCGGCGATGGCCGAAGTCGACGCCCATGAACTGCCCGGAGGAGGGGTCGAGGGCGAGCCGCTCGGCGGGCCGGCCGCTGCCTTCGCGCTTCGCCGCGTCGGTGTCGACGACCACGATGGCGCCGCGCTGCAGCAGGCTGCCGGTGATTTCGGACAGCGTGGAACGCGAAAGGCCCACGGCGCGGGCAATTTGGCTACGGCTCAGCGCCCCCTGTTCGCGCAGGGTGCGTAATACGCGCTCCTCATGCGTGAGCCGGACAAGCGCACGCAGTCCACCGGATGTCGGCATGGTGACCACCGTTACAGCGGTGAATTTTTCCGTCAACGATCCGGCAAAATTCAACCTCAATTCATCCGGAGCCCGTCATCGGCCGCCCGCAAGCTCCTGCTTCTCATCCGCCATACGACGTTCTGCCGTATTGCGGCACCCGGCCGGGCGATCGGCGAAAACGCTTTTTTGTCATCTGTTCACTGTCGAAATAGCTCTTATTAGCCTGGCCTCCCGCAGGGCATCGAGGTCCTGCCTGAATGAGGAGGACGTGACTGATGACCGGTTCCGGCAACGGTCTGCCCATCGACCGGCGTTCCCTGCTGGCCGGCGCCGCCGGCCTGCTGGCCGCCGCGGCGCTGCCCGCGACCGCCGCGCACGCGGTGCAGGCCGATCCCCCGGCCGCCTCCCAGCGACCGTATCCGTTGAACTGGCCCGAGCTCGAGCCCTACGGCCTCGCCGACACGCGGCTGGACCTGTGGCCGCGCGACGACAACTCGTTCGTGCTCCCGCTCGAGCTGCGCCCCCGCGACGAGGCGCTCGGCCGGGTCTGGATGCGCGACACGTACGTCAACTACTTCGACGTCGGCGGCCGCCCCGTCTACGTCGCCACCGGCACCACCCGCGTGCCCGGGCTCGACGCCGCCGGCCCGTGGAACGACGGCATCTTCCTGTGGACCTCCCCGTCGCTGAACGGGCCGTGGCGGCTCGCCGACACCACCGGCATCCGGCCCGACGCCGAGCGGGGCAAGGTGTGGTCGCCCGAGTTCGCCGGTGAGAACGGGCCCGGGCGCACGGTGGTCGCGCCGTGGCAGGAGTACTGGTACGACACCCAGTTCGGCAAGCGCGGCAACGTCTGGGCGCCCGAGGTGCACTACTTCCAGGGCAGGTGGTACATCGTCGCGTGCATGGGCGACCACTCCCAGAAGGTCGGCTCGTTCATGCTGGTGAGCGAGGGCGGCCCCGAGGGCCCGTACCGGCTCATCGAGGGCAACCTGAACAAGCCCTTCGGCGACTCGTTCATCGGCGGCCCGGCCTTCATCAAGCCCGGCGCCTACCACCACATCGACGGCGGCCTGTACACCGAGGGTGACGACGCCTGGCTCGTGCTGCACAACAACCTGTATGCGAAGTTCCGCGACGACATGGAGGACATCGTCCCCACGACGAACCTCCCGGCGTTCCAGCAGTCGCCCTACGCGCCCGAGCCGTACCTGGAAGGCGCGTACGTGTTCAAGTACGGCGGCAAGTACTTCCTCGTCCACGCCGCGTGGGACCGGACGTCGGCCCGGCCCGACGGCACCACGCGGTACGGCTACGACACGGCCGCCCCGGGCCGGGTGCAGTTCCAGTACGACGCGATCGTCGCCGTCGCCGACAGGTTCGAGGGGCCGTACTCCAAGCGGTGGACGCTGGGCGTCGGCGCCGGCCACAACAACATCTTCGTGGATCGCAGCGGCAAGCTGTGGGCGACGTTCTTCCGCAACCCCAACTTCGGTTACTGGGCCGACCCTTCGCGCATCGGCGACTCGGCCGTGCCCGGCGTCGTCCAGCTGGAGTGGACGGGCCCCCAGGGCAACCACCTGTACGTCAAGCGGCGCAACCCGGGCCACGCAAGCGACTGACCCACGCGCACGGCGGCCGGCTGGGCGTCCACGGCCGGCCGCCGCGCACGCGGGCAACCGTGCGGTACGACCTCACGCAACCGGCGGTGTGACGGCCTGCGGGTGGTATCGCCCGCAGCCCGATGCGGCGCAAAAGTCGCATTAGACTGGTGACGGTGCATGTCGGTTCGCTGTCCCGGCTGGTGCGACCGACACCCCCGCCCCGCGGGTTGGGGATCGCGGTCGCCGCCTTGCTGATCGCGGTCGAGACCCTGCTGGTCTATCCGCTGCAGTCGGTCATGGCATCGTACTTCCCGGGCTTCGTCTACATCGTCGGCGTGCTGGTCGCCTCGATGGTGTGGGGCATGTGGCTCGGGCTCGCCACCGCGGTGGTCAGCACGGCGGCCTTCGTCTTCTTCCACGTCCAGCCCGTCGACCGGTTCGCCGCCTCGGACATGCGGCAGGTCGTCGAGCTGGCGGCCCTGCTCATCGTCGCGGTGGCCACGAGTACGGTGGCGGACCTGTCCCGGCTGCGCACCGTCCAGGCCGAGGAGTCTGATCTCACCGCCGGGATGGCCCGGCTGCTGCTGCACGCCGACGACCTTCCCTCGGTGCTGCCCGCTGTCGCACAGTGCATCGCGCGGTCCCTCCAACTGCCGGACGCCGCGATCGACCTCGCGGCCGTCCCCGGTGATGACCGGCACCTCGCGTTTCCCCTGCGCGCCAGCACTGTCCAGCTCGGGACCCTGATCGTGCCGGCCGACGTGCCCGAGCAGACGATCCGGCGGCTGCAGGACTGCGTCGTGCCGTCATTGGCGTCCCTGCTGCACGCCGGCCGGGAACGTGCGGCCGTGCTGGACTCGCTGGAAACCAGCCGTGAGCAGCTGCGCCGGCTCGCCGCCGAACAAACCGCGCTCGGGCGGGTGGCGAAGCTCGTGGCCCACGGTAGTCCCCCGCCCGACGTCTTCCATGCGATCACCACCGAGCTGCACGGGCTGCTGGGTGAATACAGCACCTGGCTGTGTCGCTACGAGCCCGACGGCACCGCCAGCGTTGTCTCGACCAACCTCGCCGACGAAGGCTCGGACCAGATGAGCTGGCCCATCGAGGGTGAGAATGTCCTGGTCAAGGTGCGCAACACAGGCCGCGCGGCCAGAGTGGACGGGTTCGAGGACGCGGCCGGCCCCTTCGCCGCCATGGCCCGTGACCTGGGTATCCATTCCGTGGTCGGGGTGCCGATCGTGGTCGACGGGCGGCTGTGGGGCGTGGCCGGCGTTTCGTGGACCCGGCCCGAGCCCCTGCCGGCCGACACCGAGGCACGCGTCGCGGACTTCACCGACCTTGCGGCGACCGCCATCGCCAACGCCCACAGCAAGGCTGAGCTCGCCGCGTCCCGGGCCCGGCTCGTTGCCGCCGCGGACCAGGCCCGCCAGCGCATCGAGCGCGACCTGCACGACGGCGCGATCCAGCACTTCCTCGCCGTCGCGATGCAGCTCAGTGCCACGCAGGCCGTCCTGCCGCCGGAGATGCAGCAGGCCAGGGACGAGCTGTCCCGCGCCCTGTGCAGCCTGAACAAGGCGATGGACAACCTGCGGGAGATCTCACGGGGCATCCATCCGACGTTGCTTGCCTCGGGCGGTCTGCCAACCGCGCTCAAGGCACTCGCCCGCAGATCCCCGATACCGGTCGACCTCGACCTCCACACCGACCAGCGCATGCCCCCGCTGGTCGAGACGGCCGCGTACTACATCGTCTCCGAAGCGCTGGCCAACGCGGCCAAACACTCCCGCGCCACAGTCGTGAACGTGCAGACGTCAACCCGCAACGACATGCTGTGCCTGTCGATCCACGACGACGGCATCGGAGGCGCCGACCCGCACTGCGGAACCGGCCTCACCGGCCTGCAGGACCGCGTCGAGGCACTCGGCGGAGACTTCACCATCACCAGCCGCGCCGGCGAGGGCACCCTGCTGCAGGCCACCATCCCGGCTGCCCCCACCCCCGGTTCTCCTGCGTAGTGGCTGTTGCGGCCGGCGCCTTGCGGTTTGCCGGTCGGACGGCCGGGCAGGGGAATGGGCAATGCCGCTTGTCGGGGGGTTCGGTCATGCGAGTGGTGGTGAACCTGACGCGCTGCCAGGGGTACGCGCAGTGCGCCTTCCTTGCTCCCGAGGTGTTCCGGATGCGCGGCGCCGAGGCGCTGATGTACGACCCGGAGCCCAGCGACGTGCAGCGCGAGCGGGTGCTGCGAGCGGCGGCGGCCTGCCCGGTGCAGGCCATCCTGGTCGACCACGTCGACGACCGGGAGGCCGCCATGGAGTCCGCGACGACCGGGCCGGCAGTGTCGGCGACGACCGGGCCGGCGGCGTCGGCGAGGACCGGGCCGGCGGCGTCGGCGAGGACGGCCGCACCGTCGCGAACGGGCGGGCACCCGTCGCCGGACGGACATGGCGCGGCGCTCGAGGCCTTCCGCCGCAGCGGCCGGATCGTGATCGTGGGCGCGTCGCTGGCCGGCCTGACCGCCGCGGCGACCCTGCGCCGGGAGGGCTTCAAGGGCTCCCTGACGATGATCGGGGACGAGCCGTACCGGCCCTACGACCGTCCGCCGCTGTCCAAGCAGGTGCTCGACGGGTGGGTACCCCCGGACCACACCACGCTACCCCGCGTCGACGAGCTCGGCGCGCGGTGGCTGCTCGGCGTGCCGGCAACCGGGCTGGACCCCGCCGGCAGGCAGGTCCGCCTCGGCGACGGCGGCGTCATCAACTATGACCGCGTGTTGATCGCCACCGGTACGCGGGCCCGGCCCTGGTTCAACGCGGACGAGGCCGCCCTCGACGGCGTGTTCGTGCTGCGGACCCGCGACGACGCCGCCGGCCTGCAGCAGCGGCTGGCCGCCCGGCCCGGCCGGGTGCTGGTCATCGGCGGCGGGTTCACCGGCTCGGAGGTCGCCTCGGCCTGCCGGGACCGCGATCTGGCGGTCACCCTCGTCGAGCGCGGGCCCACGCCCCTGGTCGGCGCGCTGGGCGGGGTGATCGGTGCGGTGGCCGCCGACCTGCAGCGTGAGCACGGCGTCGACCTGCGCTGCGGGGTCACCGTCACACGCCTGGAGGGTGACACGGCCGGGCGGCTGCGCCGCGCCCACCTCTCCGACGGCAGCACCATCGACGCGGAGGTGGCCGTGGTGGCGCTGGGCGCGGTCCGCAACACCGAATGGCTGTACGACTGCGGCCTGGCCGTCGGCGAATGGGGGGTCGGCTGCGACGCCGGCTGCCGCGCCTTCGACATCAACGGCGTGGTCACCGACGACGTGTTCGTCGCCGGTGACGTGGCCCGTTTCCCGCACCCGCTGTACGACTACCAGTTCCTGGCGCTCGAGCACTGGGGCAACGCGGTCGCCCAGGCCCAGGTGGCCGCCCACAACATGATCAGCGCCCCGGCCGAGCGGTGGCCGCACCTGGCCGTCCCCGTGTTCTGGTCGGTGCAGTTCGGCACCAACATCAAATCCGTCGGGGTGCCGACGCTCGCCGACCAGGTCGTCATCACCCAGGGTTCGGTGGCGCAGCGCAGGTTCGTGGCCGCCTACGGCTACCGCGGCCGCCTGACCGCCGCGGTCGGGTTCGACCAGGGCAAATGGCTGGAGTCGTACCAGGCCCTGATCGAGGCCGGCGCGCCGTTCCCGCCGGATCTGCGCGGGGTTGACGAGCCGACCGACGAGCGGCCGGTCGCGGCGCAGATTCCGGACCACCGTATCCGCAACCGCCACGCCACCGTCTCGGTGACCGGCCACGACCCCAGCGAGCGCCGCGCCGAGCTGATCTACCACCGCTGACGTGCCGGCGCGCCCCCGCCGGCGCCGCACCACCGAGGAAGGCACCGTCATGGCACAGGCCAGCATCTATGAACAGATCCTCGACCCCGCCAACCGGGCCAACCCGTACCCGCTCTACACGCAGCTGCGCAGGACCCCGGTGACGCGGGAGGCCGACGGCACGTACGTGGTCAGCACCTACGCCGAGATCCTCATGCTGCTGCACGACCACCGGGTCAGCTCCGACCCCCGCAGCCGCGCCGAGTTCGCCGAGGGTCTGCCCGGGCTGCCGCTGTCCTTCATCAGCCGGGACCCGCCCGAACACGACCGGCTGCGGGAGCTGGCCACCCGGCCGTTCGGGCCGCCCTGCACCCCGGAGCGCATCGAGGGCATGCGCCCGTGGTTGACCGAGACCACCGACGACCTGATCGGCAACCTCGCCGGCCGGCACCGCATCGACATCGTCGACGACTTCGCCTATCCGCTGCCGGTCACCGCGATCTGCCGGCTGCTCGGCGTCCCCCGCGAGGACCAGCCGCGCTTCCACCACTGGGCCGACGGGCTGGTCGAGACCGCCGACCCGACCACCGGCACGTTCGCCGAACGCCAGCGCAGGCGGAACCAGATCACCGGCGAACTCGGCGAGTACCTGGGCGGGCTGGCCGACGACCACGCCGCCCGCCCCGGCGACGACCTGATCTCCGGACTGCTCACCGACACCGGCCCCCACGCGCCGATGGCCCGCGCCGACCTGCTCAGCACCTGCGCGTTGCTGCTGGTCGCCGGCCACGAGACCACCGTCAACCTCATCACCAACGGCATGCTCACCCTGCTGCGCCACCCCGACGTGCTCGACCGGCTGCGCGAGGAACCCGACCTCGTCACCCCGCTGGTCGAGGAGCTGCTGCGCTACGAACCGCCGGTGCAGCTGCTGACCAGCCGCACGGCCCTCGCCGACATCGACATCGCCGGCACCACCATCCCCCGGGGATCGCCGATCGCGCTGATGCTCGCCGCGGGCAGCCGTGATCCCGGCCGCTTCCCCGACCCGGACCGCTTCGACCCCGACCGCACCGACAACGTCCACCTCGGCTACGGCAGCGGCATCCACTACTGCTACGGCGCCCCGCTCGCCCGGGTCGAGACGCAGGTCGCCCTGCCCGCGCTGGCCCGCCGGCTGGTGAACCCCCGCCTCGTCGCCGACCCGCCGCCGTACCGGCCCAACCCGACACTGCGCGGCCCCCGCCACCTCCTCGTCGACATCGACGCCGTCACCCCGGCGACCGGGACGGCGGCCCGCGAGCGTGTCCTGCGGCCGGCCCACCGATAGCTCCTGCGAGTCTCCTGCGCGCCGGTTCCTACGGATCACCGGTTCCTACCGGATCACCGGTTCGATCGCCGGCTTGCCGGGGAGGTACGTGGGACTGCACATCCGGCGCTGGGAGGGATGCGTCATGGCGGACAAGGACGACGTCTTCGACGTGGTGGTGATCGGCGCGGGTCCGGTCGGGGTGACCGTTGCCGCGCGCGCCGCACGGGGTGGACTGAGCGCGGCCGTGGTCGAGGAGCGCCTGGCCGGCGGCGAGTGCGAGTACTACGCGTGCATACCGAGCAAGGCGCTGCTGTGGCCGATGGAGCTCGCGGCCGAGGTGGACCGGATGCCCGGGCTGCACCTGCGCGGCCCGATCGACGCCCCCGAGGTGCTGGCCCGCCGCGACGAGACGGTGTCCCACCACGACGACGGCCACGCGGTGAACGTGATCGAGAAGTTCCCGGCGACGTTCGTGCGGGGCCACGGACGGCTGGCCGGGCCGCTGCAGGCCGAGGTCGCGACGGCGGAGCATGGCACACGCACGCTGCGGGCCCGGCACGCCGTCGTCGTCGCCACCGGCAGCAAGCCGGCGATTCCCGCGCTGCCCGGGCTGGCCGAGGCCCGCCCGTGGACCAACCGGGAGGCGACCAGCGTCCAGCAGGTACCCAAGCGGCTGGTCGTGATCGGCGGCGGGCCGGTGGCGTGCGAGATGTCCCAGGCGCTGCATTCCCTCGGCGCCGAGGAGACGACCATGCTCGTGCGCGGCGAGCGGCTGCTCACCCAGGCCGAGCCGTTCGCCGGCGAACTGGTGGCGCGCTCGTTGCGCGAGTCGGGCATCGACGTGCGCTTCGGCCGTTCAGTCGCCCAGGTCGAGCGGCCGGTGCCGGGCGGCCCGGTGACCGTGCACACCGACGACGGTGCACGGATCGACGCTGACGAGATCCTGGTCGGTACCGGCCGCCGGCCGGCGGTCGACGACATCGGGCTGGAGACGATCGGCCTGCGCGTGGACGGCCCGCTCGAGGTCGACGCCAGCATGCGGACCACCGCCGTCGCGGACGGCTGGCTGTACGCCGTCGGCGACGTCAACGGCCGCAACCTGCTCACCCACATGGGCAAGTACCAGGCCCGGGTGTGCGGCGACGTGATCGCCGCCCGCGCCAACGGCACCCCCGACGAGGCACCGGGGCTGCGCGACACCGCCGACGACCGGGGCGCGCCCCAGGTCGTGTTCACCGAGCCGCAGGTGAGCATGGTGGGGCGCACCGAGGCGCGGGCCCGCGCCGACGGCTTCAACGTCCGGACGGTGGAGTACGACATCGGCGAGGTCGCGGGCGCCGTGGTCCGCGGCGTCGGCTACACGGGCCGGGCGAAGCTGGTCGTCGACGAGGACCGCCGGGTGCTGCTCGGGGCCACCTTCGTCGCCTCCGACCTGGCGGACATGCTGCATTCGGCCACCATCGCGGTGAACGCGGAGGTCCCCCTCGATCGGCTGTGGCACGCCGTCCCGCCGTTCCCGACCGTCAGCGAAATCTGGCTGCGCCTGCTGGAGCAGTACGGCCTGTGAAGGCCGCCGCGGCGCTCACCACCGGCTCAGCCACATCGTCAATGAGCTGGCGGCCCGCGGCGCCGCCATGCCCATCCCCCGTTCGCACGTTTGGTGCCGAACCAGTCTGCGGCAGTTCCGATCTTCGCCGATGACAGCCACCGCCAACCCGTTGACAATTGGCGCCAACGTTGCGAGCAGGAGGGCTACACCGCGGTTGACCCCGGTTGCCGAGCCTGCTCGCGGTACGCCTGGGGCGTGACCCCGAACGTTGCCCGGAACAGCCGGTTGAAGTGGGTGTTGCTCGAGAACCCCCAGTGGGCGGCGATCGCCGCGGTCGAACGGTCCAGCAGCACGAGGTCGCGCTTGCACCGCTCGAGGCGGC
The DNA here is from genome assembly GCF_050936175.1 of Dactylosporangium sp. CA-139066. Classification (NCBI taxonomy): domain Bacteria; kingdom Bacillati; phylum Actinomycetota; class Actinomycetes; order Micromonosporales; family Micromonosporaceae; genus Dactylosporangium; species Dactylosporangium sp. CA-139066. The sequence continues at coordinate 7,398,384 of NZ_JBNJNH010000001.1, forward strand.
GCATCCGGATCAGCTCGGCAACCGTCATCGGCTCGTCCTGGAACAGCCGGTACAACGTCCGGGACGAGACGTTGTGGGCCGCGGCCACCAGTTTCGGGGTCAGCCGCGGGTTGCCGAGGTTCTGGTCGATGAATGCTCTGATCCGGGTGCGCAGCGCGCGGTGCTGGGCGTCCACCGGCAGCATCGGCAACGCGTCGAGCTGACGGGCGAGCATCGCGACGATCAGGTCCAGCGCCGTGTTGCCGAGGAACGTCGCGTCCGACGCCTCGTACTGCTCAGGATGCTTCGCGATGTGCAGCAGGTACTGCCCCAGCAGCGCCCCCATCCCCTCATCGGAGGGCAGGCGCGCCGCGAACAACTGGCCGACCTTGGCGCGCGGCAGGGGCAGCACGGCGTGCGGGACCAGGACGGTGATCGACCCGGCCCGCCGCTGCGACGGGCCCGCCGAGTGGACCCTGTGGGATGCCTCATGAGGGCGGGAGGAGTCGACCAGGGCGAAATCGGCCGGCCTCAGCACTGACTCGCGACCGCCCTGCGCGATCACGCTGCGGCCCGTGGTCGGCAGCGACAGCTGATACAGCTCCGGGTCGCCGCGACGGATCATCCTCGGTGTCCGTCGTGTGTACAGCGACGGGTAGCTGAACGACGAGAGCCGGATATTCCCCAGCTCCGTCACCCGCATCCAGGCGTTGAAGTCGCCGGCGTGCTCGCTCTCGAAAAGCTGCGGCAACGCCTCCCGGGCAATAAGGTCTGACCAGTAGTCGAACCGTTCCTTGGCCGGCAGCTCCGACACGTCGACGGTTTGCGTCACGAGCATCTCGGCACCACCCTCCATTGCCCGGTTTCGCCGCACGCCAATGTAGCGGAGAGCGGGCGGGGCCCCGGCGTTTCGCGGTGGCCCGCGGACACCGTGCGCATGATCACATCACCGGAGATGGCCGGAGAGGTTGTGGTCGCCATCGATATAGGGTGACCATGAGAACAACGCTGAACGACGCTGTGTGACGGTCAGCGCGGCAAGTCCTGCCTTGGCTCCGGTAGGGGGTACGTCGTGATCGTGGCCGAGGGGTGCGAGCAAGCGGAAGCAGTCGCGCAGGCGATCGGCACGGACCTGTGCCGGTGGGGGCGCGCCGGGGGTGCCGACGTCGACCTCGGCCTGGCCATGCGGCTCGCCGGGGTCGTGGCGGCGATCACGCCCGACCTGGACGTCGCCCGGCTCACCGTCCTCGCACGCTACACCCTGTGGACCTTCCTCGTTGACGACGAACTGGACGATACGGCCGCGGACGCGGCGGTGCTCGCCGGGCTGGCCGCCCGTCTTTCGAGGGTCGCCCGGGCAGCGCCCGCCGGCAGCGGGGCGCCGCACGTGCTGGAAACCATGCTCGCCGAGCTCGTCGAGTCGCTGCGGGCGGCTTCGGCGTCGCCGGCGCTGCTCCATCGGTTCTCCGACGCGCTGTGCGTCGCGATCGACACCGGCGTGCAGCACACCGTTCGCGCGCAAGCGATACGTCAGCGTCGCGCCGCCGCCCCGACCGTGGTGGAGTACCTCTCGGTCGCGGCCCACCACGTCAACTACCGCAGCTTCGCCTACGCCCTGCTCATCCTCGCCGGACCGGACCCGGCGTCCGTTGCCGGGGCACGGACCGACATGGCGCTCACGGCCGCCGCCCGCGCGGTCCGGATCGCCAACGATCTCAGGTCGGTCGATCGCGACCGCGCCGCCGGCCGGCTCAACGTCATGCTGCTGCCCCCGGGGGCGATGGACGCGGCCGCGCTCGAGCGCCAGATCGACCACTACGTGCGGTTGCACGACCGCCTCCTGCGTGACGTCGCCGAGGCCGACGTGCTGCGCCGGAGCCTCCGCGTCGCGGTTGGGATCTACCGCGTCACCGACCTGCGGTAAGGGGATCAGATGCAGCGCGTTGCACCGTGGCGAGCCGTCCCGGCCCTGGCCCGCGATCCGCTGACCGCCCTGGAGCGCATCGGCGCGGCCAGCGGCGGCGAGATCGTGCGGCTGAACCTGGGGGTGGTCCGGCCGCTGCTGCTGACCAACCCCGACCATGTCCAGCGGGCGCTACGCGAACGGCCGGCCCAGTACGTCCGTGAGGGCATGCTGTGGAAGCCGCTACGCCGGCTGGAGGGCGACGGCATCGCCAGCGACGGTCCGAACTGGCAGCGCAGCCGATCGTTGCTGCAACCGATCTTCACCGCCCGCAGCGTCACAGCGGTCCTCGACACGATGGCCGACGCCATTGAGGGCGCCGTCGCCGAGCTCGAGGCCGACGGACGGGCCGGCCGGCCGGTCGCGCTCGTCGAGGGGATGACGCGGGTGGTGTTCCGCGCGCTCATCCGGGCCTTCTTCGCCGACCGGGTCAGCGCCGAGGAGGCGGGGGTGCTCGGCGCCGCCATCTCAACCGCGTTCGCCGCGCTGGGCTGGCGCATCGCGCTGCCGTTCGTCCCCGACTCGGTTCGCCTGCCCGGCGACAAGGCATTCCACCGGGCCGTCCGCCAGATCGACGCGATCGTGTACCCGCACGTTCGGCGGGCGCGCGACGCCGGCGCCGGAGGGCACGACATCCTGTCGCTGCTCGTCGCGGCCCGCGACGAGCACGGCCAGCCGCTGACCGACCGGCAGGTCCGCGACGACGTGGTGTCGATGTTCGTCGCCGGCACCGAGGCGACGGCGTTGACCCTCACCTGGCTGTGGATGGTCCTCGACGCACACCAGGACGTCGCGGCCCAGGTCGCCGCCGAGGTCGACCGGGTCGTCGGCGGGTCGGCGCCGACGCAGGCGCATCTGGACGGGCTGGGCTACACCAAGATGGTGCTGCAGGAGACGATGCGGCTGTTTCCGGCCGGCTGGCTGATCCCGCGGACCGTTGCCGAGCCCGACGTCGTCGACGGGGCGCCGATCCCGGCCGGCGCGACGGTGCTGATCAGCCCGTACGTGATGCACCGCCTGCCGAACCTGTGGGAACAGCCGGCCCGGTTCGACCCGGCCCGGTTCGCGCCGCAGGCCGGGAGGCGTCACCGCTACGCGTACCTGCCCTTCGGCGGCGGCCCCCACCAGTGCCTCGGCAATCACCTCTTCATGGCGGAGGCGCAGCTCATCGTCGCGGCTGTCCTGGCCCGCTACCGGCCGACGCTGGTCGGGTCGGGTCCGCTCGTGGCGCGGGCAACGGCTGCGCTGCGGCCCCGCCGGCCCGGGACGCTGCTGTTGCAGCGCCGCTGACGGAGAGCTGCTGCGCGGCGGCCAGGGCCGCGAGCCGGGCGGCCCGGATGACGCGGAGCGGGGCGTAGAGGTCCTTGGCGTGCCACAGGCCCCGCTGGGGGCCGGTGCCCGGGTGCTGGCGCAGGTACTGCGCCCCGGCCGCGACCGCCGCCGCGACGTTCAGGCTCGAAGGGCCTTTGGCCAGCGTCTGTACTGCATACGCGGTCTCCTCCACGGTGCCGCCCCAGCGCCCCCAGGACCCGTCGGGGTGCTGCGTCGCCAGCGTCCACGCGACCGCCCGGTCGATTGCCCGGACGGCGCCGGGGTCTGTGCGGGGTCGCAGGGCATCGACGCAGCCGGTGGTGGCGTAGTACGGCGAGGCGTGCCACTTGTCCCACCAGCAGCCGTCCTCATGCTGGGCCTCGAGCAGCCAGGCCGCGGTGGAGTCGGCGAACGGGGTCAGCCGCGCCCGCTCACCGGGCCGGGCCGCCATCACCTCGTGCAGCGCCTCCAGCGCGTGGGCGTTGGTGCTGACCGATGGGGTCCGCTCGGTCTCGAAGCACCGGAAGTACTCGCCGGTGTGGTAGCCGAGCAGCCCGTCGACGGGCCGGGGCCGGCCGTGGCGGTGCAGAGCGGTGATGACGGCCGCGCCGTCGTCGCAGTCCGGCGGCAGGCTCGGTCCCGCCGGCGCTCCGGCCACGCCGAGCGCCGTGTCCAGGCTGTCCAGGATGTCCGCGATGCCGGCGGCGGCCGCGGCGCCCGCCGGGAGCGCCGAGAGCACCCAGGCCCGTTCGAAGAAGGTGATCGGCGAGACGCCGGCGACGGGCCCGCCGCCGTCGGACTGCAGCCGTTCGAGGTAGCGCGCGGCGGCTGCGGCGCCCGGCGCGTCGCGGTCGGGTCCGTCGCCGAGCCACGCCGCGGTCGCCGCCGGCGAGCAGGCGATCATCCCGTCCTCGTGGGGCCGCACCAAGGCGGAGCGGGTCGCCGCCGGGCCGAGCGCCTCCAGCGACGCCCACCACGTCTGCGGGATGACCGCGCCCTGGCCGAGCCGGGCGGTCACCCGATGCACCGCGTTCGGGTCCATGCCCTCCGGCACCGCGAGCCGGGCCACCGCCCCGATCTCGGAGATCGGCGCGTCGAGGTGGCGGTTGATCGCATCGATCAGCGCGGGCACGACGACCTCGACCGCGATCGTGTCCGGCACGGGGGCACGGGCGCCGGACCAGGACTGCAGCGCGGCCAGGCCACGCCGTGCCGCGGCGAGCATCCGGGCCGCCGGGACGGCCGCCGGCGGCCGGGACAGGCAGGCGAGCATGGCCTCGGTGGCGCTCAGCGTGGGCACCAGGGCGTAGCCGTCCGGCTCGCCCCAGCCGCCGTCGTCGCCCTGGGTCGCCAGGAGAAATTCCAGCCGGGCGGCGTGGCCCGCCAGCGACGGGGTGAGACTGATCACCCTTGCCGTGTCGTAGACCGATGCGGAAACCGCGCCATGCGGGTCAGCGGCGGTCTCGGCGATCAATGTTTCGGCGGTCTCATCGTGATCGGGAAGCAACTGGCCTGCATTGACGTCTTTGCCCAAGGAATATCCCACCACGCATCGGCACCCATTCGAAGGACCCGAGTGTACGACTTCGGCTGAGACTGATACATTCCCCGCCTGTGTCCGCCGGGTGGCTTTGCCCATTCGGTGACGTCCGGCGCGGCCCGCTGAACACCAACGGTCGCATTCCCAGCCTCGCATCGGGACGGGTGAATGAACTTGGTAAGCATGCGCAGGTCCGGTAAACAACGCGGTACACGGCTACGCTCCAAGGTCATCGCTCTGCTGCTGTCGCTGGTGGCGCTATGGGCCTTCGCGGCGTGGGTGACGCTGCGCGAAGGACTCAACGTGCTGTGGGTGAGCAGCCTCGACGGCGGCGTCGGCCGGCCGACCGAGTCGCTGGTCGCCGCGCTGCAGGCGGAACGGCGCCTGTCGGTGATCTACCACGCCAGCGCAGCCAACCGCGACGCCCAGCGTCAGGCGCTGGGCGAGCAACGCAAACGCACCGACGAGGCGATCGCCACCTTCCGCACCAACACCGCCGCAACCAGCGTGTCCCTGGCGGCCGACGGCACGCTCAAGACCCGCATCCGCGACCTGACGGCTCTGCTGGACCGGCTCCCCGACCAACGGGCCGCCCTCGACGCCAGCACCGCCGCGCCCGCATCGAGCACCGCGGGCGACTACACCAAAATCATCGATGCCGCGTTCCGGGTGTACGGATCGATCTCCGCCTTGGACGACCCCGAGATCGCCAAGGAGTCCCGCACGCTCATCGCGCTCACCCGCGCCCGCGAAACCCTGTCGCAGGAGGACGCCCTGCTCTCCGGCGTCTTCGCCGTCGGCCGGTTCACCGGCACGGAGCCAGCCGACTTCGCCGGCCTGGTGAGCGTGGCGCGCTATGCCTACGCGGAGGCGTCCGCCGACCTGCCGAGCCCGGAGCGTGAGCAGTACGACCGGCTTATCGCCGACGAGGCGTTGACGAGGCTGCGCGCGGTCGAGGACAAGGTGATCGCGAACGCCCGGCCGGGCTCGGCCGCCCCGGTCACCATTGCCGAATGGACGGCCGCGATCAGCGGCGCCACCGATGAGCTACGCCAGTTCGAGCTGGTGTCCGCCGACCAGACGCTGCAGCGCGCCACGCCCGCCGTCATCGGTGTCATCGTCCGGCTCCTGCTGGCCGGCGGCCTCGGCCTCATCGCCGTCATCGCCTCGATCGTCATCTCGATCACCACCGCCCGGAAGCTGCTCGCCCAGCTGATCCGGCTGCGCGACGCCGCCGACGAACTGGCCGGCCAGCGGCTACCCGCCGTCATGGCGAAGCTGAGCCGCGGCGAGACGGTCGACGTCACCGCCGAGGCGCCGCCACTGGAGTTCGGTACCGACGAGATCGGTCAGGTCGGCCGGGCATTCAACGCCGTGCAGGAAAGCGCCGTGCGCGCCGCCGTGCAGCAGGCCGAGCTGCGCCAGAGCGTCCGCGACGTGTTCTACAGCCTGGCCCGGCGTACCCAGACCCTGGTGCACCGCCAGCTGCGGACCCTGGACGCCATGGAGCGGCAGGAAACCGACACGGCCGCGCTGGCCCGGCTGTTCAGCGTCGACCACCTCGCCACCCGGATGCGGCGCAACGCGGAGAACCTCATCGTGCTCGCCGGCGGCAAGCCGGGCCGCACCTGGCGCCGGCCGGTCGCGATGGTCGACGTGGTCCGCGCCGCGCTCGCGGAGATCGAAGACTACGGTCGCGTCAACGTCCATCAGATCCCGGCGGCGGGCCTGGCCGGCCGCGTCGTCGCCGACGCCGTACACCTGCTGGCCGAGCTGATCGAGAACGCCGCGTCGTTCTCCCCGCCGCACACCAGCGTCGACGTCAGCGGCCAGGTCGTCGGCAACGGCTACGTGGTCGAGATCGTGGACCGCGGCCTCGGCATGAGCGATGCGGCGCTCGAACAGGCCAATGAGCAGCTGACCAACACGCCCGAGTTCATGCTGACCGGCAAGGTCCGGCTCGGCCTGTACGTCGTCGGCCGGCTCGCCGACCGCCACGGCATACGCGTACAACTGCGGCACTCGCCGTACGGCGGGGCCACCGCGATCGTGCTGTTCCCGAATACGCTCATCGTCCCGACCGGCGGCGAGCAGGCCGAACCGCTAGCCGCGCTCGACGCGCCCGCCGAGGAAACCGACGCCGACGAAACCGCAGCACCGGCCGCCGCCGTCGGCCGCCCGGTCCCGCCCGTCATCCCGGATCGGGACCTGCAACCTGCCATCAGCCCGGCGCCACCGGCATCGGCGAGCGCCGACGCCGCCCCGCCGGCCACGGTCTTCGGCCTGCCACGACGCCAGCGCAGGGCGGCCCAGCACGCCGCGAGCGGCAGCGCCGCCGACTCGGTCACTCCCGGCAGCCCAGTTTCAAGCGCTCCGACGCCCGAGCCGGAGCGCATGAGAACAGCGGTCAGCGCCTTCCAGGCGGGCCTGAAGCAGGCCGGCCGCCTGCCCAGGCCGGAACAGACCACGCCGGCGGGCGCCTCAGCGGCGACCGCAACTGATGAGCAGCCGTGACGCCGCTCTCCCCGGCGATCACCGACAGCATAGAGAGGACCCCATCGTGGGACAGGACTCGACGGCACCCCACGACCTGAGCTGGCTGATGCAGGACTTCGTCCACCGCATCGACGACGTGCAGCATGCTGTCGTGCTCTCGGCCGACGGCCTTCGCATCGCCTCCTCCGACGCGATCGGCCGAGATGATGCCGAGCACCTTTCCGCGGTCGCCTCGGGAATGCAGAGCCTGACCCGCAGCGTCGCGACGCGGTTCCCGGTCGGCCCGATCCAGCAGACCATCATCCAGTACGACAAGGGATTCCTGTTCGTCATGGCCGCCGGCCACGGCGCCTGCCTCACCGTCCTGGCCGGCCCGGACGCCGATGCCGGGCTGGTGGCGTACGAGATGGCCATGCTCATCACCCGCGCCGAAGAGCACCTGGCCGCACAGCCCCGGCCGCACATCTACCAGGCGAGCGGGGGGTGACCCGACGACGATGACGACGCCCTACAACACGCCGGAAGAACACGACGACGACCTGTGGGTCGACGCTGATGCCGGACCCGTTGTCCGTCCGTACGCCATTGCCCGCGGCCGCACCGAACCTCTCGCCGGCGACTTCGACCTCATCACCATCGTCGTGGCCGGCCGTACCCTCACCGCGGCCGACGTAGGGCTCGGCCCGGAGCACCACGCCCTTGTCGAGCTCTGCCAGCAACCGCAGTCCGTCGCCGAGTTATCCGCCTTCCTCGACCTGCCCGTCGGGATCGTGCGGGTCCTGCTCGGCGACCTGCTCGGCCGGATGCTCATCCGAGCGCACAACCCGAACCCGGCCGCCACTCCCCCGTCCGACGACCTCTTCGAAGCGGTGATCCGTGGCATTCGACAGCTCTAGCGCGGCCCGCGGTGCCGCGCCAATCGTGCCCCAGGCTACGAAGATCCTCGTCGCGGGCGGCTTCGGGGTCGGCAAGACCACGCTCGTCGGCGCGGTCAGCGAAACCCTGCCGCTGCGCACCGAGGAGACGCTCACCGAGGCCGGCGTCGGCATCGACAACCTCACCGGCGTCGCCGGAAAGACGACCACCACGGTGGCCATGGACTTCGGCCGCATCACCATCAGCAGTCAGTTGGTGCTGTACCTGTTCGGCACCCCCGGCCAGGACCGCTTTTTCTTCGTCTGGGACGAGCTCGCGGTCGGCGCGCTCGGCGCCGTGGTCCTTGCGGACACCCGCCGCCTCGAAGACAGCTTCCTCTCGATCGACTACTTCGAGCGGATCGGCATGCCGTTCATCGTCGCGGTCAACTGCTTCGACGGCGCCCGCCAATATGAGCCTTACGAGGTGAGCGTGGCCCTCGACCTCGGCGCGGAAATCCCCGTCGTCCTTTGCGACGCCCGCAGCCGCGAATCGGTCAAGTCCGTCCTGATCACGCTGCTGAAGCATGCCCAGCAGCGGGCCCAGCTCCAGCGCACCGGCGCCGCGACGTCCTAGCGCCCCCCGGTCAGCCCATGAGATGGCGGCCAACGAATGGCAACAGGGCAACCCGGTGCAGGCCGAGATCGCTCTTCGGACGCTATGGGCGGACCAACGCGAGATACTCGGCCCCGAACACCAGGATGCGCTGCTCACCGATGACGCGCTGCGCCAGATCCGGCGGGCCATGGGAAGCAGACACGGCACGGCCCGCAAGAGGAAGGCACGCCGCGCATGACGCCACAGCAACGACTTGAGCTGTACCGCCGTCTCGGCGACAGCCGGCACGAACTCGCTGACTATCTCGCGATCCCGGCATGGCAGCGGCAGCGTTTCATCCAGGGCAATGAGGCGCGCATGATTGTGGAATGGCTGGAGCAGCGGACCAAGCTGGCCGAACTCGGCCCCGCCCTGCTAGCGATCGGGCGCGACGATCTCGCGGAACTGACCCGTGCCGCCCCGGCCGGCCGTGAAATGCCGGCTCGGCCCCTGCCCGAGCGGACAGCGGTGGTCTTAACCACGTATGACGCTGAGACGCTGGCGGTGACGGGCCACCTGCAGGAGGAACTCGATCAACTGGCACGCAGGGAGGAACGGGGCACGCTGTTCGAAATCGGGACGTTCGCTGGCGAACGCAGCAACTGGAAGGTGGCCATCGCCGAGATCAGTGCCGGCGGCGTGACCGCGAATGCGGCAATCGGCCGCGCCAGCGCCGCATTCCAGCCGGATGCGGTCCTGCTGGTCGGGGTGGCCGGCGGCCTGCAGGATCTCGCGCCAGGCGACGTGGTCGCCGCTGACGCTATCTATGATCATGACGCGGGCGAGGAATACCCACCAGAGGTCAAGATGCACGCGCCAGGACACCGGCTCCAGCAGCACGCCCGGCTGGTGGCGCGGCACGGCCGGTGGCAGCGGCAGATCCGGCCGCCGGGCCCTGCCACCCCGCCGCGAGCGGTCATCAGGCCGGTCGTCCCCATCGGCAATGTCGTCGGCGAAGACCGATCAGCGGCTGCCGCACGTCTGCGCCGGTGCTGTAGCGATGCAGTCGCCGCGGGGTTTGAAGGACTGCTACACGGGGCGTACCTCGGACGCCGCACCGAGGCTCTGGCCGTTCTTGGCATCAGCGAGATGCTCGGCGTCGACGAGCCGGTCGGCGACGAACACCGGCGGTCGGCGGCGGCCCGGCACGCGGCCGCGTTCGCGTTTACCGTCTTGGACAGCGCCGGTAGCGAACCGGACGCCCAGCCCGCCGCCGTCAGCGGCACGCCCGGCCGTTACACGGTCAACATCACTGGCGGCCAGGGCGTCCGGATCGGTGATCACAACGTTCAGACCAACCATTTCGGCCAGTAGTCAAGCCTCGGCACGTGGATCAGGAAAGTTGCGACACCCGCACCTGACCAGCCAGGTCGCGTTGGAAGAGGCTCACTGTCGAAAGGTTCCTTGAGTAAGCCAGTCAATGCTTAACGACGATACAACCGTGGCGCCTCAGTAGTGCGGATGCCGCAATGTGGCAAGCGTTATCATGCTCGCGGCTCGGTGGTGCCGATCGCGATCCTTTCGGCCGCTGCGCTTCGTGACACGTCGGATGAGCTCTCAAGAACAGCTGCCGCCGACGGCGTCGATCATGCATTGGTTCGTGAAGCGATCTCGACTAAGGTGGTGCTCGGCTGGCCATGTCCTATTCGACGGATGCGCAGCGGGAGTTCTGCACGAGGCTCGGTGACGACTGGATCGACCTGGTCACATGCCTGGGGGTACCGCCGTACGAGCAACGGAGATTTCGCACCGGGTACGAGCCTCTGGACACTTGGCACTGGCTCGAGCAGCGCAAGCGGCTCGACGACCTTCCGACAGCTCTGCTGGCGATCTCCCGTGGCGACCTCGCGGACGTTCTGTATCAGGGCAGTCTCGGGGATCACCGTGGCAATTCCGTAGATCCTGCGGTTGCGCTTGTGATGGAGGACCTGGCGAAGGAAGTCCGCAGGGAGTGGCAGCAGGAGGCGATCCACCGGCAGGTGGTGCAGCCGGTGCCTCTTCGGGTGCGCTGGTCGTCCACGGGACGGGCGGTAGCGGCGAGCCGGCAGATGGTGGTGTCCGACGGTTCGGCAGCGGATTGGCATACCTTGCCGCTGCATGGCAACGTCGACGAGATCGCGGAACGATTCGTCGAGCTCCCACGTAAGCAATTGGTCGTCCTGGGTGAGCCGGGGGCTGGCAAAAGTGTGCTGGCGATACTGCTGACCTTGCAGCTGATCGAGAGGCGGCGCGTCGGAGCCGCCGTGCCGGTATTGCTGCAGGTCGCTTCCTGGAATCCCGTGGAGGAGGCGATCGAGGCGTTCCTATTGCGCCGGTTGCGGGAGGAGTTCACCTTTCTTGGCAGGTCCGTTGCAGACGGTCGAACCATGGCGGACGCCTTGCTGTCCCAGGGCGGGATTCTGCCGATCATCGACGGCCTCGACGAGGTGCCGAGCGGGTGCCATGCAGCGGCGGTGCAGGCGCTCGACTCGTTCGCGGCCGACGACCGCGCCCTGGTGGTGACCTGTCGGAGCCGCGAGTACGAGCAGGCAGTCGTCGGCAGCGGTGTCGTCATCTCCCGGGCCGCGGTGGTTGAGATCGAGCCGGTCGACGTGGAGCAGGCGATCGAGTTCCTGACGAATCCGGCGCCGGGCCTGCCCCGATGGCAGCCGGTATTCGACCGGTTGCGCCAAGAGCCGGACGGGCCGCTCGCGGCGGTGTTGTCGACGCCGCTGATGGTGTCGCTCGCCCGCAGCGCATATCGCCCAGCGCACACCGAGCCGTCCAGGCTGCTGCAGTTAGCGGATAGGACGGCGCTTGCCGATTCTCTGATCGACACGTTCGTGGCGAGCGTCTACATCCCGGAGCAGGTCGCCCCGCAGGTTCGTGGGCGCAGCGTGCGGACCTACGACCCGGTCAGTGCTCGGCGCTGGCTGAGCTGCCTCGCGTACCAGTTGTTCCGCGTCGGCTCGCGTGACTTCTGGTGGTGGCAGCTTAAGCCGGGCCTGCTGTCGATCCACCCGGGGCGGGTGAACCGATGGCTTTCCGCACTACCCGCGATCGCTGCGACCGTGCTGGTCGGCCTTGTCGTGGGGCTGGTGAGCGGGGTGGCGGATGGGGGTCTTGCGGCGTTCGCGGCCGCGGCGGTCATCGCGATCAACGCCACTCGAGCGTTTAGGTCGATGTGGCCGAACGGATTTCCGCCGTACCTGCCGTCGAAGTATCGGTCTCGACGGTGGCGCCGACACGGCGGCGTCCGCATCTCGTTCGCGTTCGGGATCGTGTACGGGGTGGTCGTCGGCATCCTCGTCCACGACCTTGTCCTCGGCGGCATTGGCGGCCTGGCGTGCGGAGGCCTCACGGCTGCCCTCGTCGGCTGGCGGGTGCCGTCCAGGATCCGGCGATCCAGCCCGATCGCTACGGTGTGGGAGAACCGGCGGCTGGCAATCATGGCGGCCGCCCAGTTCGCGGGCATTGCCGCAACCGCCTTCGGTGGGCTCGAGTTCGGGTGGCTCAGGCTCGCGGTCACCTGGAACCTCGACGTTCCGGATCTCGACTCTCCGCTGGCGCAGTTTCGGTCCGTTGCCGTCGTCGCCGGCACCGCAGCGGCTGTCTACGGAACAGCGGCGGCCCTGCGTGCCGGCTTGAGTACCTGGATCAGCTTCCGCGTCGCGCACGGCTATCTTGCCCTGAACGGCCGGCTGCCATGGCGGCTGTGGGCGTTCCTGGAGGATGCGTACAAGCGTGGCACGATCCGTCAGGCAGGCACGGCGTGGCAGTTCCGGCACGCGCTGCTGCACGACCGTCTGGCCAGCCAGACGCACAAGGACCACCTTTTCAAGCAGGCGGAAGCCGGCGATGAGATTGCCAAGCAGCGAGTCGAGCGTCTGCTCCGCGATGAAATCAACGAGTCGAACCGCCTGACATCGTCGGCGCTGTATGAGCACGTCACCGTACGGGCCGCGGCCGAGCGCCTGTCCTATCTGTTGGCGACCCGCGACAAGCTCGCGCACCTGAGGGCGCAGGCGAGCCATGGCGACGCGCTTGCCGCCGCACTGTCGAAAGATGTCCAGATCGAACTGGCCAGGACCGCGAAACCTTGGGACCTGCATGCTGTGGACGCCCGTGGCGATGCGGTGTCACTGATCCTCGAGGGCCGCAGCGACGACGCTGTCCGGGTATTGCAGGACCGTGCCGCGGCAGGCGATCGGACCGCCGCCGAGTGGGCGGCGAGCCTAATGGTGGTCAGAGGGACCGTCGAGGAAGCGATCGTGGTGTGGCGGGTACGGGCAGACGCAGGCGACGACGTCGCGCTGTCCTGGCTCACCTACCTGCATCTGCTCCAAGGCCGGACCGACGACGCCGCGGCGGTGTGGCGGCCTTCCGCCGACACGGACCGATATGCCGACGCCCAGATGATCGCGTTGCGGAATCTGGATCGTCGGGTCGGTCAGCTGCGGGCGGGAGCGGCAGCCGGTGACCAGGGCGACGCGGCGCGGCTCGCTGCGCTGCTGATCGCGTTCGGGCGGGTCGATGACGTGCTCGAACTGTGGCCGAGCATCGCGGACCCTGACGAATCGACCACCAAGGCGTTCGTGCATCTGCTGGAGACGCGAAATCGCGTCGACAGTGCCATCGCTGTCCGGCTTAGAGACGCCGCCGACCCGGTGATCGGCCAAGCACTTGCCGAGCTGCTCGTCAAGCACGGTCGCTTGGTGCAGCTCCGCGAGCGGGCTGACGCCGGCGATCGGCCTGCCGTCATAGCGCTTGCCCAACTGCTGGAGGACTACGGGCAGGTGACGGAACTGGGGGTCCGGGCGGATGCCGGTGACCTTGACATGGCCGCCCGGCTTGCGCACGTGCTGGCCAAGACCGGCGACGTCGAGGCACTTCGAGCACGCGCGAAGGAGGGCGACATGGCGGCGGCCTGGCGGCTGGCCGAGGTGCTGGCCGTGAATGGGCACGTGGAGGAGTTGCGGGCGCTCGCCGACGCCGACGATGCTGCAGCGGTCCGGCGGCTCGCTGATCTGTACGCCGATAGCGGCGCCGTTGAGGAGCTTCGCGAACGTGCCTCCCGAGGTGACCTTGCCTGCGCGCGCCGCCTTGCCGACCTTCTTGCCGCGGAAGGATCCGTGGAGGAGCTGCAGGCCATGAGCGATGCCGGGGATATCTACGCCCGGCGGCAACTCGAGGTTGCGCTCGCGACACAGGTTCGTGAGGAGAGCCTGCGTGCTTCAAGCGAAGCGGCCGACCTGCGGGCTTCGGAGTGGTTGGCGGCGACACAGTCGGCGATCGGGGCAACTGACGTTGGGGATGCCGCCGTCCGTGCGCCCCGTCAATGGCAGGATGCAGAGGCGGCGCGGCTTAAGGCGGAGGAGATGGCCGCGCTGGGCGACTTCAGCGGCGCCATCACGCTGTGCCAGGCTCGCGTCAGCGCTGGCGACCGTTCAGCGAAACGATGGCTGGCTGCACTCATCGCGCAACGACCCGGGTCGCAGGTCGTCGACAGTTCATTCCCACAGGAGCTTAACCGTCAGCTCCGGCGCCGTGGTTGATCCGGGCGCCTCAGACCCTCGCCATTGAGAGTCCGCGGCACCGCCGGACGGGCCATGACAGGTGGATCTCTTGCAGTTGAAAGGGATCGATGGCTGCGCGACGGCTCGTGGCCGCGGCGGCGCGTCACAGCGCGGCTGCCCGGCCTTGCCATCGTGGACTCAGCACCCTCGGCGGGAAAGTCGTCGATGCGTTGATACCCATGCCGGCAGTGTGCCGGTTCGACGTCCGCGACCGCGGCCCGGGCCGAGGAGTTCCCGACGGCCACCCGTCCCTGCCGCCCAAGGACAAGTGGATGACCCAGGCGGGCGCAGTCGCGGCCTACCGCTTGAACGCGGACGGGTACCCGACCTGCGGGCTCACGGCCGCCCAGGCGTCGGCGCTGCCGGCCGCCGCCAAGCGGACGACGATGGGCGCGTTCAACGCGGCCCAGGGCATCGCCCCGATCGTCAAGGACGTCTATACCGACGTGTACGACGTCGCCACCGGTGAGCTGATCCTCAAGGCGATCGGCGTCGACGTGGTCGCCTGATCCGGGCGCTGGCCGGTGGTCGCCTTCGGGCGGCCGCCGGTCAGCCGAGGTCATGCTCCAGGATCGGCTGCCCGCCGCGCAGGACGGTAACCACGGTCTTCGGCCCGTTGGCGGGCCGCTGGACGAACTCGCCCGGCGGGTCGTGCACCCCGGGCGGCAGGTCCTCGCCGGGCACCGACGGCACCGCGACCGTGTAGCCGGGGGCCGCCAGGTCGAAGGCCACCCACCCGCTCGGCAGCCGACCGAGCAGCCCAGGATTTCGGCCACCCGGCGCTCATCGAGGTCCTCGTAGTGCCGCAGCACCACGACCGCCCGCTGCCGCGGCGTGAGCGTCAGCAGCGCGTCCCGCAGGGCGAGCGCAGCGTCGACGCGTCCGGCCGGGTCCGGTTCACGGCCCCCGCTCAGGCACCTCGCCGGTGGGTTGTTCGCCCCACCACCACCGCCGCCGCACGCTCGCGTGGGTGGTGACGAGGACTCGATGGGCGTAGGCGATCGGACCGCCCTCCCGGTCGAGGCGGCGCCACCTGACGTACAACTTCGCCAGCGCGATCTGCAGGAGGTCCTCGGCGTCGTGCTCGCTGCCGGTGAGCAGGAACGCGACCTTCTTCAGGCGATGGGCGCAGCGCTCTACGAACTGCGTAAAGTCCTCGCCGTCGCGCACCGTGACCCCCCGCCCGCCGGCACTCCTGCAAGACATACGCCCAGCCCGCCGCCGCGTTGACAGCGGGTCGGGTTCAGTCCCAGCCCGCGACGATGGCGCGGTTCACCGTGCTGGTGCGGCGGGTGGCGGCGTCGAGGGCGTTGCAGCCGCGGCCGAACGCTCCGTGGTGGTCCCGGCCCGATTTCGACGCCATCATGTTCGTCGCCGACGAAGCCACGTCCCGCCGAATGCGATGTGGTGCCCCCGGCGGGGCGGGTGGGGCGAGCCGGCCGGCCTGGGGCGGTGATCCGGCTGGCTGAGTGCGGTGCGCCCGGCCAGCCGGGTGCGGCGGGCCGGGCGCGGGGTGCGGTGCCACCTGGCCGGGTGCGATAGGCGCGGCCAGGTGGCGGGTGGCGTCAGGTGCGGTCGGCGGTCTTGCCCTCCGGCTCCGACGCGTCGGCGTCCTCGGCGAGCTCGTCGTCCAGGTCGACGAAGGCGTGCTCGTCGAGGCGGTCGACGACGCGGTCGCCGTCGGAGAGGGTGAAGGGGCCGGTGCCGTCCGTGTCGTCGTAGGTCTCCGGGTCGAGTGGGGTCTCGACCTCGGCGACGATGACGACGCCGTCCAGGGACTCGAGCTCGGGGATGTCCAGGGCGCCGAGCGAGCCGTCGCCGGCCTGCATGAGCTCCAGGATGGCCTCGCCGACGGTCTCGACCGCTGACGTGTCGCCGTCGCCCGGGTTGTTGCGGCGGGCGGCCTCGGCCAGGCGGAGCAGGGCGGCGACGCTCGGGACGCGGTAGTCGCGGCGCTGGCGGACCGAGATGACCTGCGGGTGCGGGTCCTCGGCCTCGGTGCCGTCAACGCCGCCGATGCCGACGCCGAGCTGGCGGTCGGCCTCCTCCGGGTCGATCGCCTCGACGTCCCACGGGGTGACCTCGCCGAACTCGTCGAGCAGCAGTTCGTCGTAACTGTTGGAGGCGTTGTTGAGCTCCACGTAGGCGCGCCACACCTCGTCGTCGTCGGCCCGCCCGTTGGCGGCCTTGACCGCGGCAAGATGCTCGCGGGCCGCCGCGATCACGCGCTCGAGCGCGGCGTCAAGCTCCGCGTGCCGGTCGGTCATGATGGGACTCCCCCTGAGATCGATTGAAGAGCTTTGGTCAGGACTGCTGCAGGAACCTGTCGAGCACTCGCACGCCGAACTGTAGTCCCTCCACGGGAATGCGCTCGTCAATGCCGTGGAACAACGCGCCGAAGTTCAGGTCGGCGGGCAGGCGGACCGGCGAGAAGCCGAAGCAGCGGATGCCCAGCCGCGCGAACTGCTTGGCGTCGGTGCCGCCGCTGAGCATGTAGGGGACCGGCACGGCGCCCGGGTCCTCGGCCCGCAGCGCCGCCGACATGGCCTCGACCAGGGCGCCGTCGAACGTGGTCTCGAGGGCGGGCTGGCGGTGGATGTACTCCAGCTCGATGTCCGGCCCGACGATGCGCCGCAGCTGCTCCTCGAACAGCTCCGACTGCCCCGGCAGGGTGCGGCAGTCGATCGTGGCGGTGGCGCGGCCCGGAATGACGTTGTCCTTGTAGCCGGCGGCCAGCCGCGTCGGGTTGGCCGTGTTGCGCAGCGTCGCCCCGATGATCATCGCGATCGGCCCGATCTTGCCGACGGCCGCCTCGGGGTCGTCGAGGTCGAACTCGATGCCGAGGACCTGCGACACCTGCTCCAGGAAGTCGCGCACGGTCGGCGTGAGCACGACCGGGAACCTGTGCCGGCCGACCCGCGCGACCGCCTCGGCGAGCGCGGTGACCGCGTTGTCGTCGTTGATCATCGAGCCGTGCCCGGGCCGACCCTTGGCGTGCAGCCGCAGCCAGTCGATGCCCTTCTGCGCGGTCTCGACCAGGTAGAGGCGCTGGTCGCCGCCGATGCTCACGGAGAACCCGCCGACCTCGCCGATCGCCTCGGTCACGCCGTCGAAGTGGGCGCGGTGCTCGTCCACCAGATACTGCGCGCCGTAGGTGCTGCCCGCCTCCTCATCGGCGACGAACGCGAGCACCACGTCGCGCGGGGGCTTGCGGCCTTCGCGCTTCATCTGCCGTACCAAGGCGAGGACCATGGCGTCGAAGTCCTTCATGTCCACGGCCCCGCGCCCCCACAGGTAGCCGTCCTTGAGCTCGCCGCCGAACGGGTGCACCGACCACTCGGACGCGTCGGCGGGCACCACGTCGAGGTGGCCGTGGATCAGCAGCGCGTCACGCGCGGGGTCCTCGCCCTCGAACCGGGCCACCACGCTGGCCCGCCCCGGCGCGCTCTCGAAGATCTCCGGCTGGAAGCCGACCTCGGCGAGCTTCTCCGCAACATACTCGGCGGCGACCCGCTCACCGGCGCTCGTGTCGAGATCGCCGGTGTTGGTGGTGTCGATGCGCAGCAGGTCGCGGCAGATGTCGATGACCTCGTCGGTGGCGTCCATGGAGAAGTCATATCAGGCGGCACTGACAGTTTTTCCGGTGGTCCGGCGACGGCTACCCAGTGTCGCCGCCGGACCACCCAAAGTTTCACCAACCGAACCCGGCGGCGTAGCTGATCGAGGCCAGCACCGCCTGTCCCGACGCGTTCGGGTGGAAATAGTCCCAGGTGGAGACCTGGGACAGCACGAACTGGTACCCGAAGACGGCCCCGCCGTCATACTTGCAGTTCGCACCGTACGCGGCACACGCGGCGGCGAGCTGCCCGTTGAAGTCGATGACGCGCTGGCGCACCCGGTCCCGCCGCGCGGCGTCGGCGGCCGCGGTCGAGGACGGGTTGGCCAGCATCGACTGGCATACGCCGAAAAGCGACCAGACCGACCGCGCCGAGGAGCTCGCGCTGCCGACCTGCCAGAGGCGCTTGATGTCCGGGATGCTGATGATCAGGACCTTCGCGTCCGGCAGCCCCGACTTCAGCGTGCCCAGCGCCGAGTCGAGCGACGAGCGGAACGCGGCGACGGTGGTCATCGAGGACTCCGACGACGTACACGCGTCATTGGCTCCGATGAGGATCGTCACGTAGGCCGCGCCCTGGCTCACGACGGTCGCGGCCTGGCCCGGCATGTCGGCGACCTTGGCGCCGGACTTCGCGTCGTTCAGGTTGTGGCCGTTGATCGCCGGGTTGACGGCCCGGATGCGCAGGTAGTGGCTGTTGACGCCGCTGTCGGTGCCGGTGCTGAACGACCGGCTGGGGCAGTCGACGTACCATCCGCAGGCGTTGAAGCCGCGGGAGATCGAGTCGCCCATGGAGGCGATGGAGCCGGGCGGCGGGGTGGCGGCCGCGGCGGCGGGGACGGCGGTCCCGAGAAGCAGTGCGGCGGTGAGGGCGGCGAGGGTGGCGGACCCCCGCCAGGTCAGCGACATGGCGGCTCCTCTTCATCGAGGTACGTTGATGAGAGGGTACCGGCCAGTAACCTGCCGTTTCAAGAATTCGGCGCTCGGGTACCCCGCGGCCCATGAGCGACGCCCCGCTGCCCCCGCTGCCCCCGGTCCCGGGCGTGCCCGACGAGGACTTCGAGCCGGCCGGCCCCGACATGATCGACCTGCTCGAGGCCGACCACGCGGCCCTCGACCGCCTGTGCGCCCGCGCGCAGACCGAGCCCGCCGCGTCCGACGTGCTGGTGGCGACCCTGGCCCGGCACCTGTCGGCCGAGGAGCAATACCTTTATCCGGCCATTTATGCGGTACACCCGGAAGGCCGCGCCATCGCCGAACGCGAGCTGGCAGCGGACGCGGAACTGCTCGTGGCCCTGCAGCGCCTGCACTCGGGCGTCGACGAGGCCGCCCTGCGCTCGGTGACCGAGCACGTGCACGCCCACGCCCGGCGCACCGCCGACGAGCTCTTCCCGGCCCTGCGCGAGCGCTGCACCGGCGGCGAGCTCGTCCGCCTCGGCAACCGCGTGGAGATCGCCCGGTCGGCCGCCCCGACCCGCCCCCACCCCGGCACGCCGTCGACGCCGCCGCTCAACAAGGTCGTCGATCCGGCCCTGGGCGTCGTGGACAAGGTGATGGACGCGCTTACCCGGCGTACGACATGGGAAGAAGACCTCTGAGCGCCTGACGTTTATCGATCAACCGACGGAGGTATCACACTGATATGTACACCATCCTGTGGATTCTCGCGGTGCTGATCGGCATCGCCGGTGTCGTCGCGCTGCTGCGCCGGCAGATCTTGTGGGGCATCATCCTGATCATCGTTGCGCTGCTGGTCGGTCCCGGTGGCGTCAGCATCTTCCATCCATAGACCCCGAGTGTGCCGGCACCCCCTCCGGCCACGCTCGGACAACGGCCCCCGGCGCCCTCGCGCCGGGGGCCGCCGCGTGTCGCGGACCCCCCGATTCGTCAAGATCGCCCCGACCGTGTAATGTGTCGCAGGACCGTTCGAGCGGGGCGAAAGCACCGCGTACAATGGTCGAGCCGGTCGAAGTGGCGGAATGGCAGACGCGCTAGCTTGAGGTGCTAGTGCCCGTATAGGGCGTGGGGGTTCAAGTCCCCCCTTCGACACACTTTTGTGGCATACCTGCCCTACTTTGGTGGCGAGTGTTCAAGTGTTCTTGAGCACTCGCCATGTGCATCTCTGCGCACCTACGAGGGCGCGTCGTGACGCGCCCGATCGCTCCACTCATCCTGTCATCCGCCGGCAGTGAGCCGCAGCGTCCGCTCGCCCGGCCGCCGCTCCCCCTCGCAACGCTGCCGGAGGGCCGACGGCGCTCGTGGCAGTACGCGGTCTCCACGATCGACAACCGCGGCCGGGTCGCCGAAACGTCGGTCGTCCGGGCGCTCGGGTGGGCGGCCGGTACCCGGCTGCACGTCCGCGAGCAGGGTCGCCTGATCGTTGCCGTCCTGGACGAGCAGGGCGTGTTCCAGATCAGCCAGACCGGGCACCTGCTGATCCCGGTGGCAGTCCGGCGGTGGGCCGATCTGCGGCCCGGTGACCGGGTTCTGCTCGCCGGCGACCCGGACCGGAAGCTGATCGTCGTGCATCCGCCGGAGGCGATCGACGCGATGGTCGAGCAGCTGCACGCGATCCGTCTCGGAGACCCGCTGTGACCGCCGCAGTCGGACCGGCGGAGTTGGAGGCCGCCCGGCTGCTGCTGGCGCGGATGGGCATCTCCCCCGCTGATCTCGTCGGTGCCGGGCGGCCGGCAGCGCCGACGTTCGCCGAGTACATCCCGGTCGTGCGGGAGGCGGTCACGGACGGCAGCCGCAAGGCGTACAACAGCTATTGGAACCGGGTCCTCGAGCATTGGGCGCAGCGGCGGATTGATGAGGTTCGGGCGTCGGATATCGAGCGGCTGGCGGAGCATGTGAAGGCGAATCGGGTGCAGCGGCGTAATGCGCGGGGCGGGCACGGTTCGGCGGAGAACCTGATCTCGGCGTTGCGGTGTCTGTACCGGCGGGCGGTCGCTGACGGGCTGTTGTCGGAGGGTGAGAATCCGGCGTTGAAGGTTGGCAAGCCGCGGCGGGCGCCGTCGACGCGGCGGGCGGTGCCGGACACCCGGCTGGCGGAGATCAACGAGGCCGCGGTCCGGACGAGTGACGATCCGGACCTCGACGGTCTGCTGCTGCGGCTGCATACCGAGACCGCGTGCCGCCGCGGTGGAGCGCTGGCGCTGCGGCCGATGGATCTCGACGCGAAGCAGTGCCTGATCCGGCTGCAAGAGAAGGGTGACACGGTCCGCTGGCAGCCGGTCTCCCCCACGCTCATGCAGCATCTGCTGCTGCATGCCGAGCAGCGGCAGGCGCCGGCGGACGGGCCGTTGTTGCGGTACCGCAATGGCCGGCCGATCACCCGCCGCCGCTACGACACGTTGTGGGGTCGGATCGGTGAGGCGCTGCCGTGGGTGGCGACGCAGCAGATCAGCACGCACTGGCTGCGGCACACGACCTTGACCTGGGTGGAACGCAACTTCGGGTACGCCATTGCCCGCGGTTACGCCGGGCACACCGACCGCGGCAGCGACGTCGGCAGCACCGCCACGTACGTGAAGGCGACTATCGAAGAACTCGCCGTGGCGGTGGCGGCGCTGACCGGCGAGCCGCACCCGCTGGTGTGACGCTGGTCGGCCCGGCCGGCACGTGGACGCACGTGATGACACGTGCCGCTCGGGCCGCCGGTGCCGGAGGGTGGGAGCGTGACGTTCCTTCCTGACGCCGCTGGGCCGCACCGCCGTGCCGGTTTGCCGTTGCCGGTGTTGCGGCCAGTGGCGACGGCTGCGGAGTGGTATTGCGTGGTGACGACGATCGACGCGCGTGGGCGGTTGGCGGACGGGTCACCGGCTCGTGTGCTCGGGTGGTCGCCGGGCCGGCTGCTCGCCGTCGCCGTCGCTGCGGGTGTGGTCCAGCTGGCTCCGGCCGGGGACGGTGGGGTGGCCGTTACGAGGCAGGGGTACCTTCGGCTGCCGTCGCAGATCCGGCATGCTGTTGGACTCGTCCCGGGTGATCGCGTCCTGGCTGTGGCACGGCCGGCCCGTGACACGGTGATGATCTATTCGATGCCGGTCCTCGTGGAGCGACTCCGGCCCCTGAACGGGGTCTTCGCGTGATTGCGGCTGAAGGTCGATCCGGGGTGGTTGATCTGCAGACGGTTCGGCTGTTGCTGGACCGCCTGGGCGTGTCCGCGGACGACCTTGTCGCCGGCTCGGCCTCGCGCGCCGTGCCGACTTTCGACGAGTACCTCGATCAGATCAGCGAGGCGGTTTCGCCGGGCAGCCGCCGGGCGTATGCGTCGTACTGGCGGCGGGTTCGCCAGGTCTGGGGTCATCGGCGGCTCGACGAGCCGACCGCTTCGGAGATCAAGCAGCTGGCCGAGTCCGCGAAGCAGGCTGCGGTGGTGCGCGCGAACTCGCGCGGAGGCCGCAGCGCCGCGGAGCACATGATCTCGGCGTTGCGGTGTCTGTATCAACATGCGGTCGCCGACGGCCTCCTGGCAGAAGGGGCGAATCCGACGGTCCGGGTCGCGAAGCCGCGGCGGCTGGCCAGTGCCCGGCACGCATTGACGGACGGTCAGCTGGCGCAGGTGTTCGCGACGGCCTCGACGACCGGGAACGATCCCGAGCTGGATACCCTGCTGCTGCGGCTGCATCTGGAGACGGCCTGCCGCCGCGGCGGCGCGCTCGCGCTGCGTCGGTTCGACCTGGACGGCGAGCAGTGCCTCGTCCGGCTGCGGGAGAAAGGTGAAACCGTTCGCTGGCAGCCGATCTCGCCGTCGCTCATGCAGCACCTCCTGACACATGCCGAGCAGCGCGGCTCCGCGTTGGACGGTCGCGGGCAGCTCGTGCGTTACCGCAACGGCCGAGCGATCACCCGCCGACGGTACGACTACATCTGGCAGCGCATCGGCCGGCACCTGCCGTGGGTCGCGACGCAGCAGATCAGTACCCACTGGCTGCGGCACACCACCCTGACCTGGGTGGAGCGGAACTTCAGCTACGCCGTGGCCCGCGCGTTCGCCGGTCATACCGGTCGCAGCGACGCTGGCCCGACCGCCACCTATGTCCGCGCCGACGTCCATGAGGTCGCGGCGGCCACCGCCGCACTCACCGGCGAACCGCATCCGCTCGCTGCAGCGCCGCGGCTGCACCCCAGCGATCTGAGCGTCACCCTGGAGGAGACGGTATGACGAACTACGGCGTTAACGCCGATCGCGGCCTACTGCTCGCCATATGGCCGGCCGGGCGGGGCGCCTTCGCGGAGACCGTGGCGACGCTGCCCGCGGCTGTGTCGCCGGGGCACGGCTCCGCGCTCGCGGACAGCCTCTCGGCGCTTTCAGCGGCTCTCTGGGACCGTTACGTCCAGGCCGGCTCGATGGCAGGCGACGGAGGGGACGATGACGAGGCGGTCCTCGGGTCCGGCCCCGCGTGGAGCGATCGGATCGTCGCACTGGTGCAACGAGCAGCCCGCACCGCCGCCGACGTGCACCTCGACTTCTACGACCCGATCGAAGACGCCGCACACCAGGTCGGGCGCGCGTTGGGGCCCATCGGAAGCGTCGCCCTGGACGACACGGTGCTTGCCGAGGTGCGGCGTGAGGTTGCCGGGGTTGATGCGGCTGGGGGTGGTGACCTTGCCGGACGGGCTCGTCAGGCGGTGACATTGAGCCGGCTCGACGTGTCCCCAGTCCAGGTCGCGGCTGCGGATCAGGCCCTGCGGCGTGACCCCTTCGGCAGCGAGGAGCTGTTCACGACGCTGGAGCCAACCGCCGCTGCGGTCGCCGCTGCCCACTGGCTGCGGGCGGCCGCCAGTGTCGCCGCTGACATGGCCGGGATTCCCACCGTTGACGTGCTGCACACGGCGGACGGGCTCGAGGCCCTTCCCCACGCGGTGGCGGCGACGATCCTGGAAATGATGTCCCTGCGGTGCTCGCCACGTGAGGCGGTCATCGGCCTGGTCCAACAGGCAGCCGCTGTCGCCGCCGGCGAGGCCGCCGACCTCTACGAGGCCAGGGACGCCATCGAGCAGGCGATCCGGCGGGCCGAGACCGAGGGCGGCCTCGACGAGGTTGAGCACGTTGAGCCGGTCCGGCTGACCCCGCTCGACCCGCGCCGACCGTCGCCCGATCTGCTGGAACAGCTCGTTGACGCGATCCGAGGATGCTGGACCGTGTACGCCGAATACGTCGACAGCGCCGAAGACGTGGAGACCGCGCACGAACGCCAGGCCCGGCAAGCCTTCATAGACGCCGTACGGGCCCGCGCAGCAGACACCGCTGCGCAGCTTGCGGCCTGACTGGACTTCGACCGTCGCCAGCGACGACGGCGGAGCGTCTACGCAGGCGCGCTCGGTGGGATCACACCTTGCCGTTGCAGGCGACGGTAGACCCGGTTACTGACTGCCGGATGCAGCCGCTCAGGCTCCTTCTGCCGCGGCTGCACGCTGAAGCGCTCGATGAGTTGCTCGACCTGCTTGGTGCTGAAACGCCGCCGCCGCGCAATGTAAACGTGAGCAACCCGCTCGGCTCGGCACTCGTCCGCCAGCCAACGCTTCGAGACCCCGAGGAGCTCGGCCACCGCGTCGATCGTCAGCAGCTTTCCCGCCGGTTCAACCCGCTGACCGTCGTCGGCGGTGCTGGCAGCATTCGGCATCTCAACCTCCAGAGTCTTTGTGTTGAGCAGTGACTGCGGCATCGGCCACATCACGTCCAGCATCCTAGGACAATGGGGGTCCCCGGTCGGATGGCACCGTGCTGCACGGCCCGAACAAATACGTCAAAGCGAAATACATTCGAATCCATTTGTATTTAAGGCTAGAGAGGCCACCGCGGATGGTTCATACTTTCATGGGATGAACCGTTCATTACGAGTGATTATGGACATGCTTTCGACCTGCGACTTTCTGTAATTGCTGCTGGTAGATGTGCTGTGGGATGGCCGGTTCATACGCCCTGGATGCAGCCCCGAGTCAGTCGCGTGTTCCCAGTGGGAACACGGATTCGCGCTACTGTCCGTCTCGCCGGGAAGGCTTTGACGGGAGGCAACGGGGATGGCTTCGATCGAACAGCGGGCCAGCGACCAGTTCCGCGTGAAGTGGCGCGCGGGACGCGGCGCCAAGTGGGAGAACTGCACGTTCGCAACCGAGGCGCTTGCGCTTCGCGCGAAGCAGCTCGTGGATGGACACGGGAACAAAATTAAGGCCGAGGATGTGTACCAGGTTGTGCTCGACCTGCCGGAGCTAAAGGTCGTTTCGAGTCAGGCAGACGCGCCGCCGGCGACCGAGGTTCCGACCGTCGGCGATTGGATCGACACGTTCACCGGCAAGAAGAAGGGTATTCAGGATGGCGTGCTCAAGGAGTATCGCCGGATGCTGGACGTCGAGGTCAAGCCGGTCCTCGGGGGCAAGCGGCTAAATGCTGTGACTCGCGACGACGTCGACGAGTGGGTGGACAAGCTTATTCCAAGATTGAAGCCACGTTCGATTCACCGATACCACGCGGTGCTCCATCAAGTTTTCGCACTGGCGATGGGTAAGCACATCTTCGACAATCCGTGCACGCCCGAACCGGGGAAGAAGCGAAAGAATCTTCCGGCTATTGAGCCGTTCGACGCAGTCTTCCTCGAAAAGGCTGAGATTGCCGTTCTTGTGAAGAATTGCCCGTGGCAGATTCGGGATATGGTTGACGTCGCCCTGGGTTCAGGCATGCGGTGGGGCGAGTTGGCGGCGCTACAGAAACAGGACGTTTCCCTGAGTGGCAAGCAGGTGAAGATTCACGTCCGGCGCGCACTGAAGGCAAACGGCACGGTCGGTAAGCCGAAATCGAAGAAGTCAATTCGCACGATCACGGTTTCTCGGCGCCTGGGCGTGATTTTGCGGAGGCGGCTGGAGGCGATTCCGACGCCCGAGGGGGTCGTGTTTCCGTCACCGTCAGGCAGGATCTGGAACGCGAATAATTTTCGTAACCAGTATTGGTTGCGGGCCGTGGCGAGCGCGCAGCGCTGCGGGACGCACCCGCCTGCGCTGAAGCAGACGTCGCGTGGCGTTCTGATGGATCCGCTTGCCGTGTCGTCGTGTTCGTGTGCGTCGCGGCTGCACCGGACGCCTCGGTTTCACGACTTGCGGCACACGCATGTTGGGCTGCTCATCGATGCGGGCTGGAACCTGTACGCCATCCAGATTCGGATCGGCCACGAGTCGATCAAGACGACGTTTGACGTGTACGGCCACTTGCGCGCCGAGGGCAACCCCGAGGAGTTGGAGCGGCTCGACGAGCTGATGGCCGCGTAGGGCTGCGATGTCGCCCGGCGCAATCGGTGGCGGGACTGTCTGACCGTTCGGGCAGTGGCCCACCATCGCCAGGCTGTTCCAATGTAGGCGCGAGCGTCCGGTGACGTCCAGGCGATGGGCTCGCACCTAGGCTTCGTTTGGTGCTGCCAAGGTGCGGGGACGTGGCACTGGCTGACACGTCCCCGCACCTTCCCTCGTCGCCCCTTGCGGAGCAGGGTCGAGTTCGAACTGCTTGGCGTCCATCGTGGTGCCGATACAGTGATGGGGCTCAGGTCCGCAGGGAGCGTATGGCCGACAGTTGGTGGAACTCGCAAGCGGCTGAACTGCCTGTGCTGCAACAGGGAGGTGCCGTTCCTCGGACCAAGCGAGGTGGTAAACATCGCGCGGCGCTGCGACGCCCTCAGTGGAAGCGGTCGTCCCAAGCGGTTAGGCGGCACCATTGACCAGCAGAGAGGCGCTGCCCGGCCTGGCTGTCGCTGACGCGGACACGTCAATGGTAGTCGCGGTTTGGACACTCGCCCGGCGGTTGCGGGCGAACGCCGAGCGTCGGGCTCTGGCTGGCACCGGTCTCACACTGCCGGATTACGTCGTGCTGCACCTCATTCACGTGCAGCCGGACGTCAACGTCATGGAGGTGAGCCGTCAGGCGGGCATCGCGAGAGCCACCTTGAGCGGCATCCTCGCGAAGCTTCGCCGTAAGGATTTGGTCAGCCGTCGCACGCCGGTAGACGATCGACGTCTTGCCGCGCTGGTGTGCACGCCAGATGGTGATGCGCTCGTCGACCGAGTCGAGGCGACGCTGCGTACGTCTGACGTCACCTATATCAGAAGGCACGGTGACCTCCGCGGTCTCTGCGAGGCGGTAGAGCGCCACTTGGGCGATCTGGGGCTGCGGTGATCGTTCATCGGCCGCCGGTGATGCAGCTAGGACCGGCGTTCGGTACGGTCGGTCCATGGACGACGCCGAGTTCGAGGCGCTGCTGCACGAGCTTGCGGCCGTCACCGACGCCGAGCTCGTCGACGATATCCACGCCGCGGCCGCCGCGGTGTTCGACGCGCTCGACGCGTGGCGGGCTAGGCCGGCGTGGTCGAACGACGGCGTTGGCACGCGGCTTGTCCAGATCGTTGCCAGCACCCGCACGGCGCTCGCGGCGCTGCCCGACGGCGCTGGCGTGACCGCGACCGTCAACGCCGTCCGCCCGCTGCTGGGCGCGTACTGGCCCGGCCGGCCGGAGCCGGCTGCGGCCGCCGCCGCGGCGGTCGAGCGGCTGCGCGCTGCGGCGCTGCACCGCCCGCCCGGCATTGTCCAGGCCCGGTCCATGCTCGCCGCCCGTGACGGCCGGTAACGCTGCGCCGGCCGCGGACCTGGATGCCGAACTGCGCCACCAGCTCGACGCCCAACTCGCGCAGATGGCGCAGCTGCGCTGTACCGCCCGGTGCCGGCCAGCCCAACTGCGCGCCCTGGTCCTCGTCGACCCGTCTCTGCCCGGCGCGTGGGCCCCAGCAAGCAACCCGACCTGCGGTTCGCCGAACTCCTCAATGAGACCGCCGCAGGCGGCGGACTGCCGATTCATCACCATGATGCATCGCGGTGTCTGACGAGCATCGCCTTGGCGACGGTGTTCCGGTCGGCGTCGGGGAGTGCGGAGAAGGTCGCGGTGACGAAGTGTGCGGCGAGTTGGTGCGAAGACAGCTTGGCGGTGTCGTCGCGCAGCAGTGTCACGGCGGTGGGCAGCGGGTCGGCTGCTGGTGCCTGGTCGGGATGGGCGGTGTCGGCGAGTGCCTGGCGGGCGGCTGCGAGCAGGTGGGCGACGCGTTCGCCACGCGCTGCGGTGGCTTTGAGGGTGGCGGTGAGCAGGGCTGCGGCCATGCCGGTGGCCTGCTCGGGGTGGGCGAGGAGCGTGCTGCCGCGGACGGCGGCGTAGAGCCAATGCGGGAGGGTGGCCGGAGCGTGGCAGTTGACCTGAGTCACGATGCGCCGGTAGAGCGCGAGCGCGCGCAGGGGGTCGGCCCAGCTTGCTGGCCGGGAGAGCGCGGCTGCTACCGCTGCGGGGTTCCAGTTGTCGTCCTCGGCCAATTCGAGTAGGCGCTGCTCGTTGAGTGGGAAGTCTCCGATGCGGGCCTTGATCAGCGTCCTGATGCACTGCTCGAGTCTGTCGTCGGTGATGGCGCCGCTGGTGGTGAGATGCCGTAATACGGCCAGGGTGGAGGTCGTAGGGACGCCGGCTGCGCGGGCAAGAGCGCGTAGCGCCGGGTCGTCGCTCCAGAGGGTGGCCCCGCGTGCGCGGGCAAGGTCCAGCGGCGCGGCCCAGGTCACGACGGCGGGCGAGGCGTGGTTGCCGACGATACGTTCGCTGGGAGGGGTGAGTCGGTTCAGCGCCTCGACGGCGTCGTGGAGACGGTTGGCTTCGAGGGCGAGCCGGTCCGCTTCGGCCTCGGTGGTCTCGTCCAACAGCAGGTGGTCCTGCTGTTCGTCATAGCGCCAGGATGCGGTGCTGCGCAGGTTGAGGGTGTCTCTGGCGTTGAGCGCGTCGAGCATGACGTCGTCGGCGGTGATGACCCGGGCGAACCGCGCGGTCACTGTCATACGGATGTCGTCGGGAAGCGCCAGGATAACCGTGATCGCCGGGACGTCGAGCACGATGTCGTGGTCTTCGGCGGAGCGCGCGGCCTCGGTGCATACGGTGAGCTCGTGCAGGTCGGGTTTGTGGGCTGGGAGTACGCCGTCCGCGCGGTACAGGCAGATCTCGGTGTAGCTGCGTCGGGCCATGGCGGCGAGCAGACAGAGCGGTGCGGTGCCGCGGGCAAGGTTATGGACGAGGCGGCGCCAGTGCTGCTGTTCGTCGTCGCTACGGCGGGCCATGTCCACCAGATCCGCGCGCAGCTGCTCCTGGTCGATGGTTTGGATCCGGCGCAGGTGGATGCTGTCGGGCCAGCGCTGGAAGAACCGTTCCGTTTCGGCAGCGATCCCGGCGCGGACATCGTCGGGGAGTTCGACCGGGGTCGGCCAGGGCAGCGCGAAATTGATCAGCACAGTAGCTACGAACTGTTCGTCGTCGCCGAACCGGCGCAGCAGCCGCAGGCAGCCAGTGACCGTGTCGGCCGGCTGGCCCAGCCGGCGGGACATCTTCACCCAGGCCCGAGCGTCGGCAGGGTTGGACGGCTCGAGCGGCTCGGGTGCGTCGTGCAGGACCCGCCAGGCCGCGTTGAGGTCACCGCGCTGTAACAGGGTGCGGATCAGTGCCCATCGGCCTGTGCTGTCGCCCGGCTCGACTTCGAGTACGGCATGCAGCAGGTGGCACATCTCATCCAGTCGGGCGTCGCGGCTGGCGAGGTGGGTGGCGAGCCGCAGCGCGTCGGCTCTGCCACTCCACTGCGGGCTCGTGCGGGCCAGCAGCGCGTCGACCTCGGCCTGCGCCTCGACAATACGGTCGGCGCGGGCAAGGGCCTCAGCGGCAGCGTGGCGCAGTGACGGGTCGTTGAAGTGGTCGGCAGCATCGCGCAGCGTTTGCGCCTGGTCGTCGGTGTTGCCGAGCTTCTGGTAGGCCATGGCGAGGCTGAGCGCGGCGGTGATCGAGGAGCGGCGCCGCTGTCGCAGGCGGCCGATCGCCGCGCCGGGCCGACCGGCGGCGAGTTCGGCCACGGCTTGCAGCTCGGCCGCCTCATCCGGGTAGCGGGCCGCGAACGCTGGGAACCGGGTCAGGCCGTCGACTCCAGCGGTGGCCAGCGCCAGCAGTGCTTGGGCGAGTTTCTCGTCATCGTCAGCGAGCTCGGCTGCACGCCACCACGCCGAACTCGGGTCGCCGCCGTCGGCCTTGGTGAGGTATCCGCCGATCAGTGCGATGGTGGCAGCGTGGGTGAGCCGGGTCGCGCAGTCCCGGGCGAGATCGAGGGCATCGAGGTGGAGCGCGGCGAACGCTACGTACTCACATACCTGCGGTGAGGCAGACTCGACCGGCAGCGCGTCACCACCTGGAGCACCGAGTGCCAGGACCTGGCGCAGGTCCATCAGCAGCAGGCTGGCGTGGCAGGCCAGCGCGACGGCCTCCGGACTGTCACCGCGATACATGCGTCGCTCGTCGCGGGCACGCAGCGCCAACGTCCGAGCCTCGCGCAGGTCGGCGTCCCAGTTCGGGGACTCCCCGCGCCGGGCGCGGATGATCAGCAGCTCGGCCCTGGCTGCGGCCAGCCCGGGGACCCACTGTTCCCGAAGCGCGTCGGCCAGGACATGCAAGCCACGGTCGAGCATGTCCCGCGATAGGTCCACGCGCGGGTCGCCCGGGCCAGCCAGCCGAACCCGCAACGCGGCGCGCAGCGTGCGGTCGCTCGGGTGGTCCGGTACCCATGCCTCCACGATCCGGGACGCGGTGCCTGGGTCGTCGCGCAGCAGCGCGGCGACGGCCTCCGCGTACGGTTCATCGGCGGTGGCGCTGTGAAGCGTTGCGAGCGCCTGCCGACGACCGTCATCGGTACTGCTGCCCTCGTAGATCATGGCCGCCCGGGCGAGCCACAAACTGCGGCGCGGGGCTCCCTGGTCAGCGGCCGCGATGAACAGCTCGGCCGCGAGCATACCTGCGCCATAGCTGGCGGCGAGCTCACCAGCGGCAAGCTGCACCTGCCAGGACGCTGTCCCCAGCCATTCAGGACAATGGTCCTGCCACTGCCCCAGCACCGCAGCGGGACGATCTTCGACACCGGTCACTGCAGCGATCAGCCGCCAGGCAAGGTCCTGGTCGTCGCGCCACGCCGCGAGTAGCCGCGGCCCGCACGCAGCCGGAAGCTGCCGTAGCCGGTCGTTGACCTGCTCTGCACGCGTTGCCATCGGTACCGACGCTGGTCCCGGGACTTGGACGACGGCGGAGACATCACGTACGAGCATGTCCAACGTGACGATGGCAGCGGATTGGGCGTATTGAGCGGATAGGTACAGCAGGTGCTGCCACAGCGCCACTGCCCGGGCCGCGCCGCCAGCCAGTGGCACCAACTGGCTGACGACGTTCGTCGCGTCGGCTGGGTCATCGCCTTCCAGCCGCAGCTCGATGATCCGCAACGCCTTCAACAGCCGCCAGGTCAGCGCGTCGGCTTCTGCAGGGCTGCCGAGCGTTAGCCTGCCCTGCTTCACGGCCGCCTGCACTGCGCTGTCCAGGTGCCGAAGCCTGGCCCGGACCTTGCCGTTGGTGTGCTTCGGGGCCGCTATGAAGTCCCGGAAGGCCGCGTCGTCGGGCCGCTTCCGGGCCCAGAACGCCAGCTGTTCGACCTCGTTCGCTCCCGAGTGGGGCGCGGCGACAGCAAGGGCCAGCCGCTCACGATCGCCGTCGAGTGCGGACTGCCGATCAATAACCGCACGCAGATAGTCCACCAGCAGGGTGACGAACGGAGCGCTACCCCCGCTGATCGTCGGCGCACGGCGGACACCAACAGCCATCAAGCGAGAACCTGTCGGGCCGTCACCAACCACGACCAGGTCATCGACGGGACACGAGGCAGCTTGCTGGAACGCTACCTGACGCGGCGTTATCGCGTTGCCGAGGCCGGGCACCGGATGGCCCTGCAGCAAGGCAGCTAGCAGCACCGCGCCGTACGTGTGCTCCAACACCGTGCCACCACCACCAGTGGCGTACGGGCTGGCCAAACCACCATCGTTCGACTCCACCGGCGAAGCCGCCCCCTCACGCTCAGCGCCGCCGCGACGTAACGGGCGCGCACGAGGACCATCATCTCGCGGCGGTACGACAATTCTCGGGGCGTGGCGCTCGCAAGCCTCGAGTCCGTTCCGCTGCAGCAACCACCGGAACCGCATCCCTGGATGCCTATTCAGCCGACGCGAGAGTTCATGCCGTCTGCCACGGTCATTGTGATCGCACAGCCCTCGACCGCCGCCAGCCAGCACGCACCAGGGCACGATGCGGCGACACGTGATGGAAGCGCATGGTGGCGCCGCGCATGGTGGCGCCGCGCCTGGGGGCGGAGCCGTGGCGGAGTGCGGGCCGATGCTGAGCGTCGTGCTGACGGTGGCCGTATCTCCAAGCATCAGCGGTGTTCAATGCAATCACCGTCTCAGACGGCTAGACGAACACAGCAACAGCCACCAGGACCCCAGGGCCGGCGCGCTGCAAACACGAATTGCGTGGACGGTGAGCAGTTCCGCGTCTGCCGACCCCCTGTGGGCAGACGCTGAGTTATCCACAGCCCGCGATGATCGACCGTTTCGATGTCCCTGTGATCGCCTACAGTGAGGATCGTCGCTGCTTCGAGATAGGGGTATACGGGTGGGTGGCACCGGCTCGGTCGCGCAGTTGACGTGGACGCGGTGGCAGGTGCGACCGGTGTTGGCACACCCACGATTCGCTGAGCCGGGCTGGTCGTACGGGGAGCCGGTGACACGGGCTTGTCCGCGGTGCGGCGGCCAGCTGCACAGCCTGCGCAAGCCGTATGAGAGTGCCGGCCGGACGTACCGGTACGTTGCGCTGGTCTGCCCTGCTTGCCCAGCGACATTTACCCTGCCGGAGGTCGGGGCAAAGAAGTACGACGACGTGATGAAGCCGGCTGCCTCATCTGCTCGCCTACCGGAGCTGGCGGCTGGTGGAGGGGCTCAGGGGTCGTCCATGGCGACGGACGTGCGAGAGCTGATGCGGGCTGTCGGTCGCCGGCTTCGGCCGGGTGGCGCCTCGAAGCAGGATGGTGGCTATCAGGTGGTGTCACCGCGGCACGGGCAGAGCATGACGGTGACAGGCCGGGAGGTGATCGTCGGGCCGCCGGAGCACACCTGCGGGGTGGACTTGGAGTCCGGTGTCGGCGTGCGGGTGATCGCCGCTGGCGGCTGGTCCACGCACTTGGCGACGCCACCGACCGCGCCGCTGCCCGTCGTGGTGGACCAGGCACTGAATTGGGTGAAAGTCACCGATCCCGCCGGCTGGCGTGGTGCTCCGGCGGGCGCGGATGTACGGGTCATCCTGCCGGACTCGCCGCAGACGGTGACGCTGCAGGAGCGGCTGCGAGCGGACGGGCTGCCGTTCCGGGCGGTGCGGTACTGGGTGGAGGACGAGGCGGTCACCACGAACACGAGGCTGGAGCTGTCCGCGGCGGCTCGGCCATGTGCCCTGACCGATCGGTTCAGCACCGCAGCGACTAGTCTCGCCGGACTGGAGGCGGCGGCGGCGCGGGATGCGTTCGATCTCGTGTGGCAGGCCACCGCCCCACTGCCGCCCGAGCCGGCGGTGTATGTGCCTGCCGGGCAGGTGCTGCCGGCTGCGTGGGTGCCGTTGCTGTCGCATCCCACGTTGAACCCGGCCCAGGTCGAGGTGGTGCCGCATCTGCTCGGTCATGACCGGCACGTGCTGGTGGTCGCGCCGACCGGGGCGGGCAAGACCACGATCGGGATGGTCGCCGCCCTGCAGACCCTGCGCGGGCAGCGGCGCAAGGCCGCGTGGCTGGTGCCGCAGCGGTCGCTGACCGACGAGCTGGACGCGGAGTTGCAGCGCTGGCGCGATGCGGGGTTGCGGGTGGAGCGGCTGTCCGGCGAGTACGCGGTGGATGTGCAGCGGGTCCGCGACGCGGACGTGTGGGTGGCGACCACGGAGAAGTTCGAGGCGCTGTGCCGGGCCGGCTCGGTACGGCAAGCCCTGGCCGAGGTCGGCAGCCTCGTGGTCGACGAGATCCACCTGCTGGGGGACGCCGGGCGGGGTCCCGTGTTGGAGGCGCTGCTGGCCCGGGTCCGTGGGGAGGCGTCCGCGGTGCGGATCGTCGGGCTGTCCGCGACCGTCGCCAACGCCGAGGAGATCGCCGGCTGGCTGGGCGCGCAGATGGTGCGGGTGGCGTGGCGGCCGACCCGGCTGACCTGGCAGCTGCCGATGATCGCAGCGACCTCGGACTGGAAGGCCGCCACCGCGGCCCGTGCCCGCCTGGCCGCCGTGCTGACCACGCAGGTGACCGACGATGGGGGTAGCGTGCTGGTCTTTTGCGGCAGCAAGCACAACGTGCGCGCCACCGCGCTGGCGATCGCCGATGCCCGGGGTGCCCGCGTTGACGGGATCGACCCGGCCGACCTCGACCGCGTCCATGCCATCTGCGACGAGGTCGGAATCGGGCTGCACTACAAAGACTGGCCGCACAAGCGCGACGCCGAACGCCGCTTCCGCGCCCGCGAGTTGGACGTGTTGGTCGCCACCACGACCGTCGCGGCTGGCGTCAATCTGCCAGCCAGGGCGGTGGTCGTCCGCGACACCCAGGTTGGGTTGGACCACATCTCCGTGGCCACCGTGCAACAGATGTTCGGCCGCGCCGGCCGCGTCGGTGCTGGCGAGACCGAGGGCTACGCCTACCTCATCTGCGACGAGACCGAGCGCCCGCTTTGGCAGCAACGCCTGGTCGACGGCTACACCGTCACCTCCCAGATCCTGTCCACCCTGCCCGACCACCTGCTTGCTGAAGCCGTCCAGGGACGTATCTCCACCCTGCGGGAGGCCGAAGCGTGGTGGGAGCAGACCCTCGCCCACCACCAGGGCGACCGCGATACCCAGATCGTTGCCGACGCGATCGACTTCCTCAGCGTCGGCGGCTACCTCACTAGCCAGCCGCATCCGTCCGGCGACGCCGACCTCGCCCCGACCGAGCTGGGGACCCTGACCGCCAGGCTGATGGTGTCCACCTTCACCGGCGTCGAGCTGCGCGCCGACCTTGGGGAACTGCCAGTCCCTACCAGGCCAGACCAGGCCGAGAATCTGCTGCTGGACCTGCTGGCCGTCACCATCCCCGAGCTGGCCGAAGCGCCCATCGCCGAGGAAGTGCGACCCGCGGTCGCCCGGGCCCTGCAAGCCGGCGGCCGGCTGGACCAGCTCGGCACCGCCCGCACCTACATCCGCGGCGGCCTCGGCTCCCAGGCACCGTTTGCCCCCGGCGACCTCGCCAAAGCCGCCCTCAAGCTCTGTATCCACAGCCCAGCCGCCATGCGCCGCCCCGGCCGTGCGGTAGCCGGGATCCCGACCGCGGCAATGTACCCGATCTGGGAACTCGCCCCTCGCTACCTCGGCTGGCTCGCCGGGCAGGGCTACCTTGCAGCCGTTCACCCATGGATCGCTGTGGTCGCTGCCGACCTGTCCCGCCGCATCCGCTGGCGCGCCGCCGCCCCGCCCCGCGGCGCCGGCCGGCTGCTGTGGATGTGCGAGCAGATGGCCACCCCACTGCACGCCCCGACCGACACCCCGACGCTGTTCACCACCGCGACTGCCCGCGGCATCACCAGCCCGGACTGGACCAACACTGCACGGCCTTCCGGCTGCCGCCTCGATCCAGGCGACTACACCACCCTGCTCCGCGACCGCGCCACCGGCACCACCATCGACCCCCAGCCAGACGGCGTCAAGATCACCGCACCGCCGGGCGCCCTGATCGTCACCTGGACCGGCTCCTCAACCAGCGCCCACCGAGCAACGGGCAATCCGAAAGAGCTGCCCTACCCGGACGGGGATTCCGGCCAAGGACAGGGCCTGGCCATCTTTACCCGTCGAGGTGACAGCATCGCAACCGGCTGGCTGGACACCTACCAGCGTTGCGTCGCGCACCGGTGAGATGAGAATCGCCCGAGCGACTCGGCATCGGCGGCACTGCCGAGCCGAGCCTCCGCCTACGCCCTGATTGAAATACCTGGTGGGCGCTTAGTTCGCATCATGTGACGGGCTCATAGGTCCGAGATAGCTCCCCTGGGGCCGACGTGTCATGGGGTGTGGCCTGCCGCAGGACTCTCGCGGTGGTGCTGGTGTGCTCGTACGGTGTTGACCTGAACGGCGACTCGCACGTCGGTTACCGGCCGTTCACGTACGTCCCGCCCGCTCGTGCCGGCCCCGGATCAGCCGGTCAGCCGTGACGCAGTCCTTGGCAGGGCTACACGGTTGGGTGGTTGCGGACCACGGGGAGGAGCGCGGCGTTGCCTGATGGCGACGAGGACACGAGCACGGCCGTTGCCCCCGCCGGCTGGGGGCCGACCGAGGACGGACTGGCACAGGCGCTCCTTGCAGAATATGGCAGGGAACTGCGGTACTGCCCGCCCTCCGGCCGGTGGCTGCGATGGGCGCAGTATCGGTGGGTGTGGGACGAGGCGGACCTGCACTGGCAGTACGTGCTGAAGCTGGCCAGGCAGTTGCCGAAGTCCGGCCGCTGGCGCCGGTTCCACAGCAAGGCGCTCTCGGCGGCCGGTGTTGCGGGCGTCACCCGGCTCGCCCGCACCTCCCCCGCCGTCACGGTGGGTCTCGACGAGCTCGATGCGCGCCCGTACGAGCTGAACACGCCGGCCGGGATCGTCGACCTGCGCACCGGCCTTCTCCGCCCGGCGGATCGCACGCACCTGCACACGCGCAGCACGACGGTCGGTCCCGACTTCGACCGCCGCGGTGAGGTGTTCGATCGGTTCCTCGACGACACCTTCGGCGACGACGTCGGCGTGCGCACGTATGTGCAGCGGCTGGTCGGTGCCGCTGCGATCGGGACCGTGCTGGAGCAGATCCTGCCGTTCGCGCACGGCGACGGCGCCGACGGCAAGTCGACGCTGTTCGGCGCAATCATGTACACCCTCGGCATCGACAAGACCGGGTACGCGATCGCGGCATCCTCGGACCTGCTGCTCCAACGCCAGCATGCCGACCACCCCACCGAACTGGCGCAGCTGGCCGGTGCACGGCTCGTCGTGTGCTCCGAACTCGACGAGGGACAGCGCTTCGCCGAAGCCCGGGTCAAACTACTCACCAGTCCTGACATCATCCCCGCGCGGTTCATGCACGGAAACTGGTTCTCGTTCCGGCCCTCCCACTCCTTATTTCTGCTTGGCAATCACCGCCCCGCGGCAAGCGCCGGCGGGCCCGCGTTCTGGCGGCGCCTGCGGCTGGTGCCGTTCTCCCGGTCTGTGCCAGAGGACCGGCAAGATCCGCATCTGCCCGAGCGGCTGCAGGAGGAAGCACCGGCCGTCCTGGCGTGGGTCGTGCAAGGCGCGGTCGCGTACCTGCGTGACGGGACCGGCGAGCCGGACACGGTCCGGGCCGCGACCGCCGCCTACGCCAGAGAGCAGGACAGCGTCGCAGGATTCGTCGCCGACTGCTGCGCGCTGGCCGTGGACCAGCCCGCCGTGCAGGTGGCCACCGGCACGCTGCGCAGTGCGTATGAGCTGTGGTGCGCCGAGAATGACGACGCACCGGTCACCCCGAAGGTGTTCACCCAGCGGCTGCACCGGCTCGGTGTCATGTCCGGCCGCGGGGCCAAGGGCGTACGCCGGTACAAAGGAATCACCTTGCGCCCTGAGACCCAGCAACGGCAACCCGAGCAAAGCCGCGAACCGATGTTCTGATTACCTTCTCTACGCTTGACCGCACCACCTCCCGAGTTGTTCCCGCGGAGGATGCACCACGTGTCGGGTGCCGGCCAAAGCGTGGACAACCGGGGACCTGGACATTGAACCCGGCCACCGTCGACCGACGCCTGCGCCACGCCCGCGGCGTCGCCACCTAGGGTGAAAGCCGCGTCCTCCGTTCGGTTCTCGAGGCCATCCGGCGCCGGTAGCACCCTGCCGCCGGTGAACGACATCGACCTCGCTCAAGTCGATGTCGGGAGGAGGCCCCCTTCCTCGACCGTTGGCCCCGCTTGCCGGAGCCAGCCTTCAGCCTGGACATCTGCCGTTGTGCCGACCGAGGGCCATGATCAGCCCTTCCGCCGCGGTCGCCACACGTGACACGCCCCCACACGTCGTCGCACGTTCCGGCTGGCCCACCCGACAGGCAGGGTCGAATCGCCTGCCCAAGTAGGGCAGACGGGCCATGTCGCTGACGCCGCTGTAACCGCGGCCACCGATGACGCCGGCCATCGACGTCGAGAGGAAGATCGGATGCGCGTGTCGCGAAAAGCTCTGCTCCTAGCGGCAACGCTGATTGCCGCGGTGCCGGTCGCCGGAACACCCGCAGCGGCGCAGACAACCATGCGCGATCGGCAGTGGTACCTGCAGACACTCGACATCGCCGCCGCGCACCGCCTGTCCACCGGCGAGGGGGTGATCGTCGGGGTCCTCGACTCCGGTGTCGGCCCGCACCCCGACCTCGACGGCCGCGTCCTCGACGGCATCTCCTACGTACCGGGCAACAACAACAGCCGCGTCGACGGCAACGGACACGGCAGCGCCATGGCCGGCATCATCGCCGCCAACGGCGGCACCGATGACCACCTCCTCGGCATCGCACCCCGAGCAAAGATCCTCTCCGTGCGGACCGGGAACGGCGGCAAGAGCCTCGGCCGGACCAACATCCCCAACGGCATCCGCTGGGCCGTCGACCACGGCGCCACCGTCATCAACATCAGCGAAGGCGGCAAACTCGAACCGGGCGGTCAGGCCGCCGTCCGCTACGCCCTCGACCACGACGTCGTCGTCGTCGCCGGCAGCGGCAACGTCTCGCAGTTCGCGCCGGGCAGTGGGGTCATCGAACCGGCAGCGTTCCCCGGCGTCATCGCCGTGTCGGCCGTCGACCGCACCGGCATCGTCTGGGACGGCGCGATCGGCGGCCCCGAAGTCGTCCTCACCGCGCCCGGTGTCGACATCCCGGCCGTCTGCGCCGAGGGCGGCGGCCGGGTGCCCGGCTACTACCTCACCTCCAACGGCACCAGCAACGCCGCCGCGGTCGTGTCCGGCGCCGCCGCCCTGATCCGCGCAAGGTACCCGAACCTGCCGGCCGCGGGCGTCATCCAACGGCTGATCAGCACCGCCGAGGATGCCGGCCCACCCGGCCGGGACCCGGACTACGGCTATGGCCGGCTCAACCTGATCAATGCCCTCACCGCCGACGTCTCCACAACCGGCACCAACCCGCTGCTGCCCACGGCGTCGCCAACTCTGGATTCAGGATCGGGTCGCGACGGCAGCGGCGTGTCCGCCGGGTTCTTGATCGTAGCCGCGGGTGGCTGCTTGGTGCTGATGCTGGCCGGTGTCGCCGGAGCTGTTGGCGTCCGGCGACGCCGCACCTGACCGGCGCCGCACGACGACGTCGTGTCACGCCGCCACAGATCGCGGCAAGGGCGAGCGGGCCCGTCGCACAGCGGTGCCGACGTCTTGTCCCGCACGGGGCCGCTGGGCGATGTCAGGATGCCGCGAGCCGCCGACCTGCCCGGTATCGATCGACCGCTGCTGGCACGTAATCGAGCGGCCGCCCGACCAGTGTGAGGAGCTACCCTGAATGCCGATGTCCATGTCGCAGTGGCTGCGAGTGCGCAGCATGATCGTCCTCGGCGTCGCCATCGTCGCACGTGCCCTGCTGTTCCTGCTGCCGGACACCGAACCAGAGCACGGGTCCCTGCTCGCTGCCGTCGTCGACTACCTGACTTCGGTGACGGTCGTGGTCGCGGTGCTCGGACTCGGCTGGTCAACAGGGACAGCCGCGCACCGCACCGTCACCGCATGGTACGAACGGCGTCTCGCCGCCGGCATGCTCGGATCCGGCACACCCGCACCCGCCAGGCCGTGGCGCGTTGTTGTCACCCGCGGCAGTTGGACGCTGTTCACACATCGGCTGCACACCATCGCAGCCCGGACGCACTGGCGGAGGCTGTCCGGCTTCGCCGTGATGTTCCTCGCCCTGCAGCTCACCTGGTACACGGCTGCGGATGCCGCCGGCACTCCATCGTCTGCGAGCCGGGCGGCGACCCGCAGCAATCTGGAGCAGCTGTTCCACCGGTATTCGACGGTGGCCGCAGCCGCCGCGTTCGTCGTCGTGCTCGGCATGCTCCTGTATGCGTTCTACCTCGCTTATCTCGTCTTGCGAGGTCCCAGGCATCACGATGCGGCAGTCTGATGGCAGTCGGAGCGCCATCGTCGCCCCGACCGCTCACCTCCAGCGGCAACGGTGCCGCTGCCGGCTACGGCTCCCGTTCCGCGACGCTGATGCCCGGGAACGCCCCGGTGGGGGCATCGCCGGACGCGTGGTCGTCGTGGAGGTTGCCGCGGGTGGTGTGTTGCGTGGATGGGGGTCTGCGTCTGAGCAGGTGGCGTGTCTCGGTGCCGTGCCGACGGCCGGGGATGGGTGTGGTCGTGGTCACGTTGGTGTCCTTGGTCATGGGGCTCTAGATGTTGATCTCGGCGGTGATGAGGTGGTGGTCGGATGGGAACGGCGGCCCGGCGGGGATGTGGACCTGGTAGCTGCTGGCGACGACGCGGGGGCGCATGGCGTCGTTGACCAGCAGGTAGTCGATGAGGTCGGGGCCGCCTTCACCGGGTTTGTCGATGATGCTGGGCGCGATGACGAGGTCGGGGTTGTCGCGCCAGGCGAGTTCGGCGATGGCGTGGTAGCCCGAGCCTTCGCGCCGGCGCCGAGTGGTCGGGTCCCATGTGCCGATGAGGTGGTCGAGCGCGTCGGTGTCGGCTTCCCAGTTCCCTTCGGGGGTGCCGTCGTCGACCCACTTACCTTTGTGGGTGCGGATGTGGTGGTTCGCGGCCTGCCAGTCGCGTTGCGGAAAATGCCCGCCACTGGCGGTCGAGTTCAGGTCGCCTCCCCCGACAAACGGGAGCGGGTCTTTGCCGTAGCGGTCGAGGAGTTTCGCCTCTTCCAGCCGAGCGGCGCCGCTGCGGGCGTTGAAGTGCGCGACCCAGGCGCCGAACTCGACGCCGGTGGCGTTGGCGCGGAACCGGCCGACGTTGCGCTGGTCGGCGAAGACGTCGGGGTCGTGCGGGTCGTCGCCGGGCCAGGCCAGGTTCGTGACCAGGTCGGTGTTGTAGAAGATGGCCGGCGGGATTGGCCCGTGCTGGTGGACGCCGAGCAGCCCCGTGTACGGGGCGTCGAGGGCCTCGGTGAGGGCCTGCTCGGCCAGGCGTAGCCCTTCGTACTCGTTTCGCCGGTAGTACTTGGCCTCACAGAGCAGGACGACTGCCGGGCGGGCCTCGAGGACCGCGAACGCGTTGCGCAGGGGCTGCATGTCGAACGCACCGTTGCGGTAGCCGCCCGCCTCGAAGTTGAACAATACGACGGTGATCACGAACCGGTTCCCCGTCGGTTGCGGGACGCCGTCGTCGGGTGCGCTGCTGCGGGTGCCGCACGGCGGGTGACGAGCCGCCAGAGGGCGTGCGGGATCGTGGGCCGCCGGGCGACGGTGTGCCATTCGGGTTCGCCGTGGCGCAGGAAACCCTGCTCGACGAGTCCGGCGTCGATGCCGGGCAGGTGCGCCAGGCCCCAGATCAGCACGGTGTCCTGATCGGTGCTGGCAACACCGTGCAGCGCACCGTCGTTGCGGGCTTTGATCAGAACATCGAACTCGGGATCGGGGCGGCCGGCGACCTGAATGACGCTGCGGTCCTGGGACATGGTCGCCATGAGCACTGCGATGCCAAGCCGCATGAGGTTGAGGCCGTTGGGGTTGTCGGCGGGTCCGCCGAACCGGCGGAGCTTGTCGCTCGCGACCGTGCGGGCGAGCGGCGGGCCGAGACGCCGGATGATCGCCAGGTAGTCGAGGTCGACGATCTGCCAGGTCGGGGGATATTCCAGGCCGTCGACCTGGCCGACCCAGCCGAGCGCGGCGACTCGCTGATCCTGCGCGACGTCGGCGGTCTGCAACTGGGCGAGCAGCTGGCGCTCGTCGTCGGTCGCGGTGGTGTCGTCGCAGGGCAGCAGGCGGGAGCCTTCGCAGTGGACGACGGCGCCGTTGGCTTCGAGCTTGTCGATCGCCTCGCGAAGCCCCACGAAGTACCGGGGCTCACCGAGGTGGAAGGTGCCGATCACGGTGACCGTGCGGTCCGTGACCGGGTGTCTGAAGGTCCGGATCGAGGTCTGCACCTCCCGGCGCTGGTTGACCAGTTGTACGTACTCGGCCGTCATGTGGTGGGTCCTCCTGGACGCGAGGGATGGGGTCGGCTGGCGGCGTGCACGCAGGCGGGCAGCCGGGGAAACGGGCAGGTCAGCATCCTGTTGCTGCCGGCGGTGGTCACGGAAACCGGTGAGATCATCGGTTGCCGCCGGCGAGG
The DNA here is from genome assembly GCF_050936175.1 of Dactylosporangium sp. CA-139066. Classification (NCBI taxonomy): domain Bacteria; kingdom Bacillati; phylum Actinomycetota; class Actinomycetes; order Micromonosporales; family Micromonosporaceae; genus Dactylosporangium; species Dactylosporangium sp. CA-139066. The sequence continues at coordinate 7,440,597 of NZ_JBNJNH010000001.1, forward strand.
ACGGCGGCGAGGAACGGAGTGACGGCGTTGTGGGCAGGGATGCCGTGCAGGGCCAACGTGACGGGGGCGTCGACGTGTTCGTGCTCGTCGAGGCAGGGGTCGGTGGCGTGGAAGGCGGTGCGGTGGCGGTCGCTGCGGTGGATGAAGCCGCGGTTGGCGCGCTGCCACCGCTGTTCGCGTTCCTCCGTGCCGGCGGCTTTGACTTCGGTAGTCGTGTCGCGGGTGCCGTAGGTGGTGGCGGCCCGTGCCATGACGGCGACGGCTTCCTCGTGGTGGTGGCAGTCGCCGAGCAGGTGCATCAGGTCGGTGCCCGCGAGCAGCCCGGTGAGCCGCTGCTGCGGGTCGGCCGGGTCGAGGTGTTCCAGGGCGTCGTGCCAGGCAGCGGTGGCCTGATCGCGGGCTTCGGCGCAGTGCCCGGCGGCGTGCAGCGCGGCGGCGAGCTCGAACTGGGCGCTGATCGCGGCGGGGATGTCACCGGAGCCGATGCAGTGGGCGCTGACCTCGGCGGCAGCTTCGATCGCCTCGGTGTGCGCGCCGTAGTGCGTCGCCGCGCGCACGAACATGGCGCTGTGCGTGGCCCAGCCGGTGCCGCGCTCGGGGTCGAGGGCGTCGGCGGCGCGTCGGGCGTAGCGTCCCCACGGCAGGACGGACTCGTCGCGATCGTCCGGAACATGTTCGACGGCGTTGGTGAGATGACAGAGGGCGACTTGGGCGAGGCCCTCGGACGGCGGGCTGGTGGCGGGGTCGTGCAGGGCGAGGTGGTGCCGGACGGCGGCTATCGCGTCGTCGATCTGGTGCTGCTCGTAGAGGTGCATGATGTGGCGCAGGGCGCGCTGGTGGGGGATGTCGGCCGCGGCGGCCAGGTTCGCCGCGCATGCCTCGTCGGTGCAGGACGCGGTCGGGTGGAACGTGCGGGTGTGCTCGAGCATCGCCAGCCGCGACTCCTCGAATGCCACGAGCCAGCCGGCCAGGATCTTGTGCTGGTCGTTGAAGTAGGCGCCGTCGAACGGGGAGCTGAGGCCGAGGATGTGGATGTCGGTGTGGCGGTGGCAGCCGTCGAACATCGAGGCCACGGTCAGGAAATGAGTGACGCCGGTGACATCGCGGCCGGTACTGATCGCCTCGTAGGCGACGATGCCGGCAGCGGCCTCGGTGAGCGCGTCGTCGCAGAACCCGGCGCGGTACAGCCGTTCCGCCAGCTGCAGCCGGGCGGCGACCACATCCCCGACCCCGGCGCGTCCGGTGAGCGCGGCGAGGGTGGCGCGGCAGGTGTCGATCCCGGCCTGGCGGTTGCCCTGCCGGTCCGCGACGTGCAGGGCAAGCCTGGTCGCGGCCCTGATCTGATCGACGCTCGCGTCCGGTGTGGCCAGGGTCGAGCGGTGCGCGTAGGCGGCCCACGCGGCGGCGTCTACGGCCTCCTGCTGGTCGGCATCGGGGAACAGCACGAACCGGGTCGCGACCCGGATCAGGCCGATACCGGCCGGTGCCGTGCCGGGGTCATGGCCGGACAGGATCGCCCTGAAGAATCTGGCGCCGACCGCGCCGTCGTGGACGAGGGGGCAGTCCAGCCGGGCACACGGTGCATCGGCGTGGTGCTCCCGGCTGTGCGCCTGCAAGGCCGGGGACAGCACGTTGAGCAGGTCGCCGGTGTCCGCATCGAGCGCCACCAGCGCCACGTACGCCAACCCGGCCGGGTGCGAGCCGAGCCGGGCCGCGAGCGCGGCGGCGGCGTCGTGGCGGTGGCAGGACTCCAGCCCCATGAAGATCCCGACCACGGCCGCGATGTCCTCCGCCGTGGCTGCTAGACCGAGCTCGAAGATCGGCTCGACCGCGGCCAGACCCTCGTCGGCGGCTTCGGCGCACCGGCCGGCAGCAAGCAGCTCCGAGGCCAGACAGACGTGCCGCTGCCGGGTGCCGGTGGCTTCGCCGCGCTCAGCGGCGATCTCCATCGCCGCACGCCGCACGGCCAGGGCTTCCTCCGCCTGGCCGGCCCGCAGCAGCGCATGGGTGAGCGTGTCCACACCAACTTGCACCACGTCCAGGCCAGCGCCGGCCGCGTGCAACTGGAAGGCGGCGGTGTAGGCCCAGCGGGCCCACGCCAAGGGGTCCGGGATCGCGGCAGGGTCGCCGTCGACCGCCCGGACATACCAGCGGACCGCGTCGACGAGGTCCTCGTCCGCTACCGCGGTCTGCGGGTGCTGGTGCCGCAGATAGGTCTTCACCATCAGCTGGGCGGCCTCGGCGGCGTGGCCGTCCTCGAGCAGGCGCTCGGCCCGGACCAGCGCGCGGCGGCCGGTCATCCGTAACCGCACCGGGCGCCGGGCGCGGCCCATCAGCACACCCCTTCCGGCCCGCACAGGGTGGCTGCCGCCGGGTCCTGGCGGTCGGCGACCGGTCGATGCTGGATGGGGGCGGTGGGCGTCGGGTGAGCGGGCATGACGGCCTTTCGATGGCTGGACGGTCGGACACGGTCGGTCATGAGCGAGCCGGGGTCAGGGCGCCGGGCGGGTGATGGTGATGGCCCGAGCTGGGATCGGTGTGCCGGCCGCCGCGCAGGCTGCCGCGATCGCGCTGGCGCTGGGGCCGGACGGGCCGGTGGTGATCCGAGGGTGCGCCCTGACGGTCCAGTCCAGATCCGGCACGGTCAGGACCTGGACGGCGGTGACATCGAGCAAGGTTGATACCAGGTTACTGTCGCTCGGCCATAGCCCGCATCCAGCTGCCCCGGGGCGGTAGATGTGACCCGGCGCCGTCCCGCTCACTTGCTCCCGCCAGCCGTCGCCGTGCGGCGGACGGTGGTGCAGCCCCAGCGGCCGCCGGGCTGGGCCGGTACCGGGCACAGGTGGGCGACAGCGGCGAGCAGGTGTGGTGCGGGCGTGGGCGGTTCGTCGGGGTCCGGGTCCGGGTGCCAGTGGTGGGCGGGGACGAGGCCGGGTTCGACGAGATGCATGCCCGGCAGGCGCGGGTCGTGCAGGAGCTCGGCGATGGCGTGTGGGTGGCGCAGGTGCAGGGGGGTCGGGGTGCGCGCGAACAGGTCTGCGGCGTTCCGCTGGGCGGCGGCACCGCGCGGGTCAGGGTCGACGGCGAGGTGGGACACGGCGAGGTGGCTGCCTATCGTGAGCGCATCGGCGATGGTGCGAATGGCGTGCGCCGGGCTGGGTCCGGGGAGATGGTGCAGCACACCGAGCAGGAGCACACCGACCGGCCGGCCGAGGTCGAGCAGGTCGTTGACCGTGGGATGATTCAGGAATGTCCACGGGTGCAGCAGGTCACCGACGACAGCGGTTGCCCACGGCAGGTCGCAGATGTGGCGGCGGTTCACGTCAGTGGTGACCGGGTCGATGTCGACATAGACGAGTCGAGCTTGCCGGTGCAGCCTGTCGTCGCGGTTCGGGGTGTGGCTGGGAAAGCGGAGCGCGGTGGACTCGTCGGCGATGATCTCGTGGGTGGCGCCATACTGGGCCACACCACCACCGACGTCGATGAACTGCTCGATCCCGGCAGCAAGCAGATAGCGCACCATGCGCGAGAGCACGGCCCGGCCTGCGAAGGCGTGCGTCCGCAACGGCGGCCACATTACTTCGAGGTCCTGCGCCAGCTGCCGCGACTCGGTGGTGTTGCAGAACCCGCCGTAGATCGCGTTGAGGGCTCCGGCGGCGGTCGGCACGCTCACCATCGGGTCGTCACTGAACCACGGCCCCATCCCGGCCGCCGGTGCACGGTCACTCACGCCAGGCCCCGCGTCGAGACGGTGTCGCCGGGACGACGGCGGCGTGCCTGATGGTGGAGGACGGTGCAGTAGGTGACCCACGGCCCGGCTACGAACGGCGGTAGTGGCCGGTCGAGCCACGGCGGAGCGACGGCCCGCGGGAACTCGGCGGCGCGGGCCAAGTTGATCCAGTGTCGGCTCATGCCGGCAACCCGGTGTCTGGCCGTGTGAGGCGGATCTGTGGCAGCGGACAGGTTCAGGACGCTGACCATAGAGGGGCACATGGACGACGGCTCCTTCGAGTGGCGGCCAGCGTCAGCCTCCGAAACGCGACCGTTTCGGCCGGCAGCGGCATGCGTTATCTGTGCTGGTCGCTGCCGGTGCCGAAGTGATGACTGCGATCCAGACGCTGCGTGAGACTGGTGAGCGTCGCGGTGTGTCCGGCCTGGTTGCTGCGTTGCTGGTGCGCCCAGTGCAGGTACTGGCGCAGGGGGAGCTCCGCGCAATGGGAGGAGCGAAGGACCAGCGTTGTGAGGAGCATCGCCGCGGCCGCAACGTTGGCGTCGTGGTGCGGCCTGTGGAGCGTTCGGCTGGCCCGGGCGGTGTACCGGAGCCAGGCGACCTGGGCGGCGACCAACGTCATGCGGCCTCGCCTGTGCCGAATCCTGGTCACGCTCCCGTGCCAGGACGCCGAACAGCACATCGCCGGTCCCCTGGTCGGGACGATACGGTTCGTCGTTGGCCAGCTTCGCCATGTCGTGTACTGCCTGGTCCGCGGCATCGTCCAGCGCGGCGTCGGCCGTGCTGCCGGTAGCGGACACTGGCCCTGGCGGCGGCACGGCCGGTTCCGGCCGTCGCGCATGCCAAGCGCAGATGCGGCGGCGAGCAGGTGCTCGAAGAGCACCGCGGCGTGGATCGGCTGTGGGTCCGGCGGATGGGGGGCCGGATCGAGGCGGCGCATCTGCGCGGAGAGCGGGTCGGCGGCATACATCATGGCTGCCTAGGTGCGGCCGGGCCGGGTGGCCTGTTCTGCACGAACGATCACCCCCGCAAACATCACGGCCGATGGTGCCGGTGCTGGTGGCGTTCACGACGGGCTGCGACCGATGGAGCCGGCTCATCGGCGCATCGCCGCTGTGAGGTCGAAGTTGTGGTCGGCGCCAGGTGAGGTGCAGCTGGTGCGGTGGGCATCGCGGCGGTTGTCGACGAGCATGCCGTAGTAGACCTGGACCTCGACGTAGTCACGGTCGGGGTTTTTGGGCCGGTACGGCGCCGCGGCGGCGAGGTGCTGCAGGGCGGTGTCGGCGCGGCCGCACACGGCGTGCCGGACGGCCAGTGACATGGCGACGTGCAGCCGATCGGCGCGGGGTCTGCACGCTTGCAGCTGCCACCGGCGCGCAAATCCGTCCAGCTGGTCGGCGGCCTGCGCGCATCGACCGGCGTCCTGAAGCAGATCCGCGTACGTAAGCACATCCCGTGCGGTGCTGCGCAGGCCGGGGCCGCCGAGCTTGCCTGCCATGATGCCCCGGTGCATCGCGGCGGCCTCAGCGAACCGACGGCTGCGGCGCAGGAGCTGCACGACGATGCACGCCGCGTCGAGTGCGGCGGTGCTGCCGGGCCCGTACAGCCGTTCGCTGGCCGCGACGGCCCAGCCGGCCCAGGCCAGGACCGGGGCGAGGGCCGGTGGGTGGCCCGCGGAGCCGTACTGCCCGAGCAGGTAGGCCCGGCCGAGCCGCACCGCCAGGCGCACGACCTGCGGATCGTCGCCTGCCACGGCGGGATCACGCGTCAGCAGGTGCATGGCCTCGTCGATGCAAGCGGCGATGGCTGCGGCGACGGCGTCGCCCAGGTCGTCATCGTCGTCGTCCGGCGCGTGTGCCGGCCGGCGCATCTCAGCAACGCGGGTGCTGAGCTGGTTGATCAACGCCCAGCTGTGGAACCTCATCACGTCCTCTTCGGGTTCGAGCTCTCGCGTGGTGACTGGCGCGGTGCGGGACATCGCCGGGTCCGGACGGGACGGCGCAGGTCGAGGTGTGCGCCGTCAGGCGGCCGATGCGGGTGGGGCCGGGGCGGTGCACGGCGGTTCGGGGGTGTGCGTGTCGGCGGTGTAGGCCCGGGCCAGGAACAGCAGTCCCTCATCGGGGGCGGCCGTCGGGTCCGACGCCGGCCCGCCGCTGACGCCGGTGGTGGTCTGGAACTGCCGTTGCGTGGCGAGGAGTTCGCCGGTGTCGGGGTCGAAGATGAGGGTGCGGCGCAGCAGGTTCGGGCCGAGCGGGGTCAGCAGGACCGTGCTGGCCGCGATGCCGGGCCGGCCGAGCGGGTCCTGGACGGCGTTCCGAACCTCGATGTCGGGCTGGTCCGCGAGCATCCGCAGGAGCGCGGCGCGCGCCGTGCGGGACAGGATCCGGTTGATGGCCTCCTCGCCGATTTGGCCGAACAGGTCGATGCCGTAGGGGTTGGTGCGGGTGGCCAGCGCCGTGCCCGTGCTGGCGAGGCGGTGCAGTTCCGCCGCCGGGTCGGTGCCGAGCGCGCCGTCCCAGCGGCCGGGTTCGTCCCAGGTCTGGTCGGACAAGGCGGGACAGGCCGGCTCGGCGCCGGCGAGCATGTGCAGCATCGCCCGGCCATGGCTCGGCTTCGTCCACGTGGTCAGCAGCCGGTGTACGAGCGGTCCGGCGGGCCCGGTCGGGGTGAGCTCGCCATCACGCTCGGCCGAACGGGCGGCGATGTATTCATAGGCGCCGTGCTGCCCGTCGGTGGACGCAGCCTGGAGCCGATCGGCCCACCCGGTCAAAAACCTCCGCGGGTCCGCGACCGGCGCCGCCGCTGACGGGCCGGCGGAGTCCGTCGGCGGGCTCGACGCTGGTGTCCCGGCCGGTTGGGTCCGGTTGGCCGCCTGCGGTGTGGGGCCGGTGTGGGCGGCCTGCCGGTGCAGGGCGACCCCAGTGGTCAGGAGCGCGATGACGAGGGCGGCAGCCGCAGCCGGGGCGAGCCACCGGCGTGTGCGGGACATGGTCATGAGCGGTGGGGCTCCTTCGGGACGATGGGGTTGACGGCGCTCGGCCAGCTGGACCCGGCGGCAGATCATGTGGTGACGGCGTCGGCAGGCTGGTCGTCGGCGTCGTAGACGAGGAGCGCGTGCAGCAGCGCGGCCTGGGCGGTAGCCCAGAGCGGCGATTGGCCGGGTTCGAGTGTCTTGGCTGCCCTGCAGGCGTAGCGGGCCCACCCGAGGACGGTGTCTGCCGATTGCGAGGCCGGGTCGGTCACCGCGGTCAGCGCGTACAGGGCGGCGAGGTTGGCCAGGCCGGTCCCGGGCGGGCTGTCCGCTGGGTTCCAGTCGGCCAGATGCTCGGCGAGCGCCGGCAGGACCTGCGGGGACCGGCCCTGCTGGTACAGCGGAAGCAGCGTGCGCAGCAGGACCTGGTGCGGCAGGTCGGCTGCGCAGGCCAGGGCCCGGCGGCACCATTGGTCGGTGCACGGGTGATCGGGGTGATGGGTGCGGGCGTGGGCGGCTGTGGCGGTCCGGGCCTCCTCGACGACCGTGGCCCATCGAGCCATAGGGGTCATGTCTGGTAGCAGGGTCGAGTCGAGCTGGTCGAAAACTTTGCGGGCTTCGTCGTGGTGGTGGCTAGCGTCGTAGAGCGCGGCCACCCGGATGCGGTGGATCAGGTGCCGGTCGTCGGTGCCCGGCTGCAGTGCCTGCCACTCGTCCATGGCCGTGCGGGCCTCGGCCAGAGCGTCCTGGCAGCGGCCGTCGTGGTGCAGGTGCTCGGCCAGCCGGACGCGGATCGTCACGGCCATGGTCCCCTCTCCGGTGCTGGTCAGTACGGCGATCGCCTGCCGGGCCGCGCGTTGCTGGCCCGCGCTCGTGCTCAGCTGGCCGGTGCCGGCCGCAGCGCTGTCGGCGCCTGCCGTGGGCGGTGTCGTCGCGGTGGTCTGCGCGGCACGGGCGACGGCGCAGCGGCAGAGGTACCCAGCCCATCCGGCCGCGGAGGCGGCCGTCTGCCGGTCCGACTCCGGCAGCGCGGTGAGCCTCCGGGCCAGAGCTTGGAGCAGGCCGTCGGGTCTGGCCGTCCCCGGGTCGTGGCCGGACAGCAGTGCCGCGTACAGGCGGGCGCTGAAAGCCGTGTCGCCGAGCGTGGACGGGCAGTCGGGCCGCGCGCACGCCTGCTCGGCGTGGTGGCTGCTGGTGTGCTCGGCGAACCCGTCGGGCAGGTTCGCGAACTGGTACCACGCCGCCGTATCCGAACGCTCGGCAAACGCGAGGAGTTTCGTGTGCAGGCGGACGGCCACGGCGGTCGCTTCGTCGTGCCGGTGACAGGACTCCAGCATCGCGAACAGCGCCGCGATCGTCGCGGACGCGGCCGGGATCACGGCCTGCGGGTCGGCCAGCCAGCTGCCAACGAGGGCAACCTGCTGATGCGCTTGCGCGCATCGGCCGGCGGCGTACAGGTCGGCAGCCAGCCGCAGCCGCCGCTGCACGGCACCGTCGCCGAGTCCGGCCGCCGGCATCTCGCGCCGGGCTGCGGCCGCCTCGGCGAACCAGCCCGAGCGGTGCAGCGCCTGCGCGAGCGTGTCAGCTGCCAGCTGCACCAGGCGCGGCACGGGACTGGCGGTGTGCAGGCGGTGGGCCGCCCGGTGTGCATAGGCGGCCCACGCCAGCGGTACCGGATCGGCCTGCGCGCCACCGTCCCGGTTAGCGCCGCCGGCCTGCACGTACAGCGCGGCGGCCCGGATCAGCTCCTCACCGGGCGCGGCCGTATCCGGGTCCTGGCCGACCAGGACGGTCCGGGTCAGCAGCTGCGCGGCGGCGACCGCCCGACCCGCATCGAGCAGCTGCCGGGCCCGGCGCACGGCCCGCTCGGCAGACCAGCCCTGCCGCACCACCCGTCGGGCGCGGCCGGTCAGCACGCCGACACGCCGCGGTCTCGCGCCGTCGAGCCCGCGATGGCCGGGAACTCGTACAGCCAGTACTGCTGTTCGTCGATGCGCTGCGCGTGCACGTCGCCGGAGAGGCGGTGCAGCATGAGCCGGACCACGCGGGACATGCGCCGCACCTCGTCGGTGCGGGTGCAGAAGTCCAGCGCGATGAGTGCGCCCTGCGCCGCGGCGGTGTGGTACATCGCGGTGACGAGCTCACCGAATGCGGTGGCCGCCCGGGCGTCGGCCTGGGTGGCGACGAACCCGCAGTACCAGATGCGCCGTTCGGCGTAGTGCTGCGGCCAGCGCCGCTCGAAGTACGGCGGTGAGATCAGCGGTACCGCGTCCAGGTCGTTGGTGTACGTCGACAGCCCGCGGATCGTGCCGTCGTCGTCCACGTACAGGTACTTGCTGACCCGCGGGTCGTCCATCACGCCGTCGAACTCGTGGCGGTACATGAGGTGGCGCTGCACAGCCAGGGCGTTGAGCTCGGCGAACGCTGCGCTGTAGAGCGTCCAGGCGGTCTCCCGGAATTCGCCGTCGACCACCTCGGCGACTTTCACGGCCATCGTTGTTCCTCGCAGATCTGGAGTGCGGATGCAGTTGACGGGGTTCTGGTATCGCGGTCGGCTGGCCAGGTCTTCAGAGCCGGTCAGCGGGTTGGTCTCGTGGTGATGTGGGTGATGCCACGGTGAGCACGACGTGGCCGCCGCCTTGACTGGCCGGAGTGGGGTTGTGGTGCAGGAGACCGGCGAGGCCGAGCGCAGCGCGGGCCGTGACGGTCACGCCGAGCGCGGCGAGCTGGTGGCGGGCCTCATCGATGTGTGCCGTGCCGGCGCGGACGACGTGGCGGTGGCCGCGGGGCAGGACGGCGTTCGCGGGCAGGGCCAGGTCCGGGAATACGGCGGCCGGGTCGGGCAGCGCGCCGCTGGCGGCTGGGCCGGCGGCGCGGCCGGGGTCGTGGTTGGTCGGCCATCCGCTGGAGGGCGGTCCGGTGACGGCGGTCAGGGCGGTGGGCCAGCCCAGCAGCCCCAGCGCGGTGTCGACGCCGACGCACAGGTCGCCCAGCGGCATCCACAGCTGCGCCGGCGGGCCCGGCAGTGTGTCGAGGACTTCGACGAGCAGGGTCGCGACGGCGAAGTGCCCGTGGTTGCCGTGCGGGCCGGGCGGGGTGACGTCGGAGCCCCCGGCCCGCGCCGCGTGGCGTTTGCTGGCCGCGACGGCGTCGGCGTAGGTGCCGGCCACGATCGTCTCGCCAGACTCCGGGTACGCCAGCATCTCCGGCGTGCCTGCTACCGGGCTGGTCGACGGATCGGCCAGCCCGGACGGTGCGGCGCTGGCCGGATCGGTGCCGGTGGGCAGGAAGATCGTGAGGTCCATGCCGGCCGTCCGTGCCGCGATGCGGACCGTATTGGCGTAGGTGCCGCAGCTGGTGCAGGAGCCGCACACCGCCAGGTACAGGCGATCCCGGCCGCCGTGGCGGGCGATCTTGACCGCTCGCGCGGCCAATGACGTCAGGCAGCGGTCGAGGAACGGTTCCAACAGCGGCAGGACCAGTGCCGTCGCGTGCTCGCCCACGCCGGGCAGGACCCGCAGTGTGCTGCTCAGCGGTGCGGTGAACATGCGTCCTTCCTCCATGCTGGCTCGGTGCTGCTGGCGCGTCGGGTCGCGCCGCAGGGGCCGGCAACGACGTCGTACATGCCGATCTGGTCGGGCGGCGTAAGCGGTGTGGGGGTCATGGGGCGTCGGTCTCGAGCGGAGCCGTGACCTGATCGTGTGGTGCTGCCGCGCCGGGGGCCGGCGTGGTGGACGAGGCCGGCAGGCCCTCGGACGCGGCCGCGGCGGTTGCGGGGTTCGGCTCGCTGGTCGTGGCGGCGCGGCGCCAGAACCGGACGTTGTACCCGTCGCGGACGATCCGTTCGGCGACGCCGTCCTTGACGAGCCGGTCCAGGACAGGCCACAGCCGCACGCTCTGCTCGTACGGGGTGAGACGCAACGCCGCGGCGAGGTCAGTCGTCGAGGCGGGCGGCTGATCAGGTCCTGGCAGCACGGCCAGGACCTGATCCCGCAGTTGCTGCAGCTGCGCACTGCGCCACCCGCCGTCGCCGATCGACTCTGCCCCGTCTCCACCGGCACCGGCGGTACCCGCTGATCGACGTGGCGTGCCCATGCGTTGGTCACGTCCGGCCGCGACGTGTGGCCTCGACAGCGAGTGCGCCCGAGTCGGGCCCTGGTCGGGTTGCAGCGTCATCGATGGTCTCCTGCGGCTGGTCGGGCACGAACGGCAGTCGCACGCTGAGGCGGGCGGCCTGACCCCGGCCCGGTTGGGCCGGGCGGTGGTGCTAGACGGTCATCGGGTGATTGCTGGGCGGAGCCGGCGGATGCGGTCCTGTGCTGCGGTGTCGAGCGGCCGGGCCGGCACGCACAGGCATGGCTGCTGCTGGCGGTCCCGGACCGTGGTCCACACCCAGAGCCGCACGGGCATCCAGGTCAGGTCCGTGTAGACGGTCGGCGCCGTGCACGGGCCGTCCGCGCTGGTCTCCCGACTCGCGATGCCCACCGCCGCCCATACGGGACGCCGGCCCGGCACGGTGGAGGGTCCGATGGTGAGCTGGTGGAGGCTCGGGGAACCGGAGTCGCCGTAGCAGGCGCCGCCGCCGAGGCAGACCTCACCGAGGCCGAGGAACCCGCCGGCGCAGTCGCCGGCCGGGTGGCGCACCGTGTCGCGCTCTTGCAGCAGCGCCGGCGGACCCGCGGTGGGCGGGTAGGCGGTGAGGCCCCAGCCGACGAGCCGGACGCCGCCGGCCTCGGGCACCGGTAGCACGTCCAGCAGCATGGGCGGTGTCGACACCGGGCGGGTGAGCTCGACGAGGGCGTAGTCGGCGACCGGCGACGCCGGCCAGTTCGCCGCCCAGGCCCATTGCGGCGCCAGGTAGACCGCCTTGCCGATGGCGACCTCCCCGCCGCTGGTGCGGTCGAGGCTGCCGACCCGGACCGTGACGTTGCCGGCCGGGACCGCGACCGCGGCCGGCGCGACAGCCTCGTCGCTGACGCAATGCGCAGCAGTCAGGACCCAGTCCGGGCGGATCAGGGTCCCGCCGCACAGCGCGGTGCCGAGGCCAGGGAAGACAATCTGGACGGTAGCCACCCCGTCGTAGGGGCCGGCGGCGTCACCGCCGCCGACCATCGCCGCGGCGGGCACGGCCGGCGCGACGGCGCCGACCGTGGCGGCGACAGCGAGCGCGGTCGTCGCCAAGCTCAGCCGTCGTGGTGCGAGGTTCATCGGTTCCTTCCATGGTGCAGGTGGTGGTGTGTGCGAGGGGTGGTGCGGACCCGGCGAGCGGTCACGCCGGGTTGCCGGAACAGCGACCGGCTGGCCGGGGACGAGGCGGTGGCCACGGCCGCGTGGCGATGCGGTGCGGTGCGGTGCGCGTACCCGTGCCTGCGGGTGCGGTGGGGCGGGTCTGTGGAGGCGGTCGACACACAGCAGTGCGATCTGTGCGGCCGGGTCCCCGCGGTCGCCGTGACCGCCCCATATGGCTGCAGCGGGTGCCTGCGCGGTGCAACCGGCGCGGCCGGGCAGGGCCTGCCGCTGGCGGGTCGCCTCCGCGGCAAGGCCCAGCAGCGTCCGGTGCGGCAGGCCGTCGACCAGCGCGTACGATCGATGACCTGCCGCAGCGCGTGCAGGATGCCCGCACACACCTGCCGGGCGTCATCCGCAAAGTCGTTCGCCCCCGAACGAGTGGACGGGGTGCAGGTCCCGGTGGCCTGCCGTCGCGGGTCGGGTGGCAGGTTCAGCGCAGGCATTGGACCGCCTCGTGCAGCAGGACGCCGACCTCGTGCTGGGCGTCGGCGTCGTCGGGTTCGTCGAGCCACCCGGCGACGATGTGCAGCAGCCGTTCGGCCTGGATCACCCGATGCCAGCCGGCCGCCCAGCGGGTCGCGGGCAGCCCCCCACGGTCGTCTTCGGCCGCGCGGTCGCCGCCGACGGCGAGGTAGGCGTCGAGAACCTCGTCGTGGGCGTCGAACGCGGTGCTGTTGCTGTCGCCGCCCAGCGGCAGGCAGCCGAGCAGGTCGAGCAGGCCGGGGCCTCGGCTGGCCCACGCCCAGCCGAGGACATAGACAGTGCCGTCCGCGGTGGGGAACAGGGCGCTGGGGTCGAGGCGGGTGTGGCAGAGGCCGTAGGGGGCGGTGGCGGCGCCGCTACTGCGGTGCTGGCCGAGGCTTCGCAGGTAGGCCAAGTCGGCGGCGATGCGGTCACTGTCCGGCCAGCGGCCCACCCCGTCGGCGCGCAACGCGTCCAGATGCGCCAGGGCCCGGGCCGGCAGCGACGCGAGATGGGCTGCGTCGAGCACCGGCAGCCAGGCCGGTGCCGGGGTGGTGTGGATGGCGTGCACCGTGCGGGGCCAGGCATCGCTGGGCAACGGCAAGGGCGCTGGCCTGAGATCCTGCAGCAGCAGCCCATCAGCCAAGGATTCGTGTGCGGTGGCCACGACCGCCGGGACGGCGAGGGCGCCGCGGCCGGTTCGCGGCCCGGCGACCGCTGCGATGGCAGGGCCGGGCGCCGCGGCGGTGTGCAGCGCGGTGAGAGTGGCGGTCTCGGCGCGCAGCGGGCCGGTCAGTCGCTTCCAGACCAGGGTGGTGCCGTCGGCGAGTACGACGCGGTCGGCTTCCAGCAGCCGGCTGCGGCGCACCGCCCGGACCATGCCGACCTGCCGGCCGTCCACGATGAGCGCGTCCGGGCCGTCGCCGTGGTGCGCGTCGCTGCCGGTGGTGGGCCGCGGCCGTCTGGGGTCCATCAGTGTGTCAGCGATACGTTGCAGCATCGCCGCGTCCGGCACCGTGCTGGCGGAGGTGGGGCGCAGCTGCCGCCTGACGCGGCGGGGCCCGCGCTGCTCGCCGCTCATGCTGCGTCCCGGCCCGGGCGCGGGACGATGGTGTGCCGGCGACCGCAGCAGCCGGTGTGCTGGACCAGCGGGTCGGCTCGGCGGCGGCCGGCCCGGCAGGCTGCGACGCGATCCTCCACCGGCGTGGAACGACGCAGCAACTGGCCGATCGGCATGTCATCCCCTTCCACCCTGCCGGCACGTTGCGCGGCGGCTGCTGGCAGCTGCACAATCTCGATCGAGGCGCTCACCGTGTTCCACACGAGCGCCGTCATCCCGGTGAAGTCCGCTGCGGTGTGCCGGTCGCGTGCGGCGGCGATGACGTACGGGCGGACGCGGCCGCCGGTGCGGGCTGTTTCGGTCGCACGGCACGCGGCGAGCACCTGGTTCTCGAGCACGGTGGCGTCGCGGCGCAGCTCGCACCGGCACGTGTAGCTACGGACTCGGCTCGTCAGGTCGGGGGTGAGGGGGGAGCTGCAGTCGAGGCAGTGCACCCGCCGCCACAGCGGCCACCGCACTTGTCCTTGCCGGGTCATCGCCGCGCCCCCATCCCGGCCTCGCCGGGGGTGGTGGTGGCGGCGAGCAGCAGCCGGTGCAGCCGGTCCGGGTCGGTGTGCACCGCCGCCCGGTCGAGGCGGTCGGCGATCCGGCCGCCGTCGAGGGCGACGACGTGATCGGCGGTAGCGGTGACGAATCCGAGGTGCTGCTCGGCGAGCAGGAGGCCGAACCCGTCGGCGGCGAGCCCGGTCACGAGCGTGGCGAGCCGGTTGATGACCTGGGGGGCGAGCCCTTCAGCGGGTTCGTCGAGCAGCAGCACGTCAGGACCTGCGACGAGGGCCCGGGCGATGGCGACCATCTGCTGCTCGCCGCCGGACAGCTGGTGCGGCAGGTGCCGCAGCCGGCCGGCCAGTTCGGGGAACAGCGCCGCGATCCGGTCGGGCATGCTGGCGCGCCAGCCCCGCCGGGGCCGGCCGCGGGCGGCGACGGCCAGGTGTTCGGCAACGGTGAGCGTGGCGAACAACCGCCGGTCCTGCGGCACGAGACCGATCCCCGCACGCTGCCGCTCGTGGACCGCCCGCCCGGGCTGGACCGGCTGAAGCCGGGCCGGCGGGCCGGCGGCGACGCCGAGGTCGCCGCCGTGCACAGGCCAGCTGTGCAGGGTGATGGTTCCAGCCACTTGGTCTTGGCCGGAGGCGATCGCGCCGAGCAGGGTGGACTTCCCGGCGCCGTTGCGACCGACGACGGCCGTGACCGCGCCCGCGGGCACGGTCAGGTCGATGTCGTGCAAGACGGTGGCGGCACCGCGACGCACGGACAGGCCACGCACCTCCAGCAGCACCCCGGCAGCACCGGGCCGTTCGCCGACGGAGGCCGGTGCTGTCGGCCCGGCACCGTCGCCGGGCGGGCGGGCGGCTGCTGCGTCGCCGAGGTAGACGTGGCGGACCTGTGGATCGGCCTGGACGGCGGCTGGTGGACCGGTGGCGATGACGGTGCCGTGGGCGAGGACGGTGACGTGGTCGGCGAGGTCAAACACGAAGCGGGTGTCGTGGTCGACGAGCACGACCGCGACGTCGGCCGACAGGGAGCGCAGGAGGGCGGCGAGCGCGGCGGTTCCGGTGGCGTCGAGGCCGGCGGTCGGTTCGTCCAGCAGCAGCACCCGCGGCCGGGCCGCGACGGCGATGAGCAGCTCGAGGAGGCGTTGCTGGCCGTAGGGCAGGAGCCCCGCCGGGACGTGCGCGGCGGCGAGGAGCCCGGTCACGTCGGCGAGCCCGGTCACGTCGACCGTCTGCGCACCGCGGCCGCTCGTGCGGCCGGTCGTGTGGGTGAGGGCGAGGTTGTCGGCGACAGTGAGCGCGGCCGCGATGGCGGGGTGCTGGAAGGTGCGGGCGATGCCGAGGCGGGCGCGGCGGTGGTCGGGCAGCCTGGTGATGTCCCGCTGGTCGAGGCTGATCGTGCCGGCGTCGGGGCGGCGGGTGCCGGCGAGCAGGGCCAGGAGGGTGCTTTTCCCAGCGCCGTTGGGGCCGATGACCGCACTGCAGCCCGGCCCGGCGGTGAGGGTGACGTCGTGCAGGGCGGTCACGCTGCCGTACCGGACGGTCAGCCCTTCCGCATTCAGGCCGGTCATCGGGCTGGCTCCCCGACCGGGTCGGTGCGCGGCGCCGCCGGATCGTCTGCCGCCGTGGCATCGGCAGGGTCCGGCGGCGCCGCAGCTTCGGTACCGGTGCTGGAGGCCCGGGCTCGGCGGTGGGCGCGGCGCAGCGGTTGGAACGCGACGAGCAGGAACACCGCGCCGAGCAGCAGCGGCGCGTGTGCTCCGGTGACCGGTGCGGCCCAGTCCCGGACCACGATCAGGCCGATCGCGGCGAGCAGGGTCGCGGTGATGGACCGGCCGCCGACGATCGCGGCGACGAGCGCGAGCGCGGACACGTCGAAGCCCAGATCGGCCGGGGACAGAAAGTGGTGGGCGGCGGCGACGAGCGCGCCCGCGGCCCCGGCCACGGCGGCCGCGAGTGCCTGCGCGGCGATGAGGTGCCGGGCGACGGGATGGCCGTTGGCGTGCATCCGCAGCTCGTGCCCGGCGATACCGCGCAGGATCAGCCCGAACCGGGACCGGTGCGCCACGACCACCCCGGCGGTAATCAGCGCCGCCCACGCCAGCACATATAGGTAGGCCCAGCCGTCGCGGACCACCGGCCCGAGACCCGGCAGCGGCACCACCGGCGGGACGGTCAGGCCGTCGCTGCCGCCGGTCACCGTCCGGGCCTGGACCGCGACCGTGCCGGCGAGTTCGCCGACGGCGAGGGTGATCATCAGGTAGGTGACGGCGCGGGCCCGCACGGCGACCCCGCCGACCAGCGCTCCCACGGTTGCGGCGGCGGCCGCGGCGGCGGCCAGCTGCACCGGCCCGGATGTGGTGACGTGCTCGGCGAAGGCGGCGGCGGTGTAGGCGCCGATGCCCAGGTATGCGCCCTGGCCGATCGTGTGCAGGCCCGCGGTCGCGGCCAGCCACTGCGTGCTCAGGGCGAGCAGGCCGAAGGTGAGGGCGGCGGCGGCCACGGTGATCACGTAGCCGTTGACCAGCCACGGCAGCGCGGCGAGCACGGCGAGCAGGCCGGCTGTGGCCAGGACGGCGGCCCTGCGGCGGGCCGGGCCGGGCATAGCGGCTGATCGCGGCTTCGGCCAGCGGATCGTGTGCGGCATCGGGCTGCTTTCTCGTCGGTGGGGATCGTGGCCGGGTCAGCTGGTGGCGGCGGGGCCGATCGCGTCCTGCCAGTCGGTGGTCAGGTAGACCAGGGCCTCGAACAGCAGCGGGAACGGGCCGGCCAGCTTGCCGGGGTTGCGCAGGACGAGCTCCTCGTAGCCGCGGACCACGCCGGTGCCGGGGTCGAGCAGCAGGGTGTCGCGTTCGACGCCGTCCGCGCTGTCGACGCTCACCGCGACCGCGGGCCGGCCGGCCCGGTCGGTCACCGGCCCCCGCCACACCACCCGGCTGGTGGCCAGGACCTGCAGCACCGCGCTGCGGACCGGGCACGGCAGCGTGTACTCCTCGACGAGGCGGGCGACAGCCCGGATCAAAGCCTGCTCACCGACCTGCGGCGGTTGCATCCGGTGCAGCTGGCCGGCCAGCTGTTGCGGGTCGCTGCTCGGCAGGCCGGGGAAGTACAGGTGGTGGTAGTGCTCGTGCCCGGCGGCGGCGACCTCCCGCTCGACCTTGGCGCCGGCCGCGCCCGAGGCCGGTTGGGTGCTGCCGCGCGGGTAGGTTGTGGTGATCGTGGCGCCGGTGCCGTCCTCGGCGTACCAGCCTTCGACCGTCTGCACCCGCAGCTCGGTGTGCCCCAGCCCATCCGCGCCCGGGCCCATGTCGCCGTACCAGGCATGCCGCCGGATGTGGGCGTACCGGCCGGTCGTGGTGTCCGCGTCGGCGGGGCCGAGCCCGGCGGCCGCCGCGCGCAGCCACGCCGCCGCGTCCCCACCAACCGCAGGCACCTCGGGCGGCGGGCCGCCGCCGCTCGTGCACGGCGCGGCTACCGCCGCCGATGGGAACGTGACGGCCGGGTACCGCATTTGCGCGGTGTCGGGCTCGCGCGGCACCACAGCGCCGGCACCGACGCCCACACCGGCCAGGACGAGCACGACCAGCGCGGCCAGGAGCGGCACGAGACGCCGCGAGCGCGGCGCCGGGCTCGCCGATCCACCGTTGCGGGTGGCATCCAGCAGGGCCGTGGACTCAGCTGGGGGCTCAGTGAGGGTCACTCGATTGCTCCTTCAGCACGATCATGGACGTCGTCACAGGCGGACTGGTTGAGGCCGCTGTGTTCGCGGTGGTGGTGCCGGGCTGGGCGCGACGCACGGCCAGGGCGAGCAGCAGCGTCACGGTGAGCACGATCGGGGACAGGCCGGAGGCGACCATCGCGGCGAACGGGGTGAGCACGCCGACGCCGAGCGCGGCGATGAACGCGCCGCGGATCGAGCCGAGGCCACCGACGACGACCACGACCAGCGACCGCAGCAGCAGCTGCTCGTCCACGCCTGGGGCGGCGCCGACGATCGGGGCGCCGAGCGCGCCGATGCCGACCGTCAGCGCCCCGGCGACCGCGAACACGACCCACCGCACGGTGCGCGGGTTGATCCCGCACGCGGCGGCCATCGCCGGGTCGGCGGCGACCGCCCGTACGATCGCCCCAGCGCGGGTCCGGGCCAGCACCCAGAACAGCGTGGCGGCCAGCAGCAGGGCGACGGCGATGAACACCAGCCGCCACAGCGGATACACCTGCCCGGCGACCGTGACCGACCGGCCGAGGCGGCCCGGGGCCTCGACCCGCAGCGGCAGCGCCCCGAACTGTTCGGTGAGCAGGTCCCCGGCGATGAAGGCGATGCCGAGCGTGGCCAGGCTCTGCTGCATCGGCCGGTCCCGCAGCGGCGCCAGGACGACCTGCAGCAGCCCACCGAACACCAGGCCACCCGCGACCGCGGCCGCGACGCCGGCGGCCATGCCGGCCGGACCGTGGGGGAAGGTGATGGCGGCGAGGTAGGCGCCGAGCAGGCAGCCGGTGCCATGCGCCATGTTGAACACGCCGAACACGCCGAACAGCACGGTCAGGCCCGCCGCCACGCAGAACAGCAGCAGCCCGGACGCGACCCCGTCCACGGCCAGCAGCAGATACGACGCCACCACCCTCACGCCCCTTCGCCAGCGCCAGAAGCCCGGTTATGCCTGGCCGGGCTGCGGTTTGCGGCCGACGGTGGTGTGCAGCAGGTAGTCCGACAGCACCAGCCGCTCATCGGCGAGCACCTCGCGCAGCGCCTCGAGCTCGTCGAGGCTGAACCCGGAGGCGATCAGCTCGGCCTCCTTCTGGCGGGAGTTGGAGTCGTGCAGCCGGCAGATCCCAGTTCCGCCGTGCCAGGTCCGGGCGAACGTCGTGGTCTGCACCTCGACGAGGCCGGCGTGGCGGAACGCGGCGTTGGCGTCCCCGGCCCAGCCGATATCCATCCCGGCGGCCTCGCCGAGCTGCAACAGGTGCGACTGGAACCGACCCAGCAGCACCGTCGCGTCGGCCGAGGGGCTGTCCACGATCATGCGGTCCCAGACCGCCCAGTCCGACACGACGAGCCAGCCGCCCGGCGCGAGCGCCTCGACGAATTGCTGCAGCAGCTCGAGACGGTCCGGCAGATGCATGAACACCAGCCGGGCGTGAACGCCTTGCAGACTGCCCGGCGGCAGCTGCAGCTCGTGCAGGTCACCGGCGTGGATGGTGAGGTTGTTGCGCACCGGGCTGGGCGGCATCGGGTTGAGGTCGACCGCCGTCACCGTCCCGTCAGGGTCGACCCATTCGGCGAGCCCAGTGCTGACGGTGCACGCGCCCGCGCCGAGGTCCAGCCAGGTGTCACCCGGCTTGGCCACGCCGGCCAGGATGCCGAACGTGTGCTCGTCGAGGAGCTCGGCCAGCAGCGGCACCTGCACCTGGGCCTGGGCGGTGGTGTTGTCGAACATGTACGCCGGTTTCGGCATCGCAGGTCTCCGTTCAAGGGGTGGGGGCACGGCGGCGGGGCAGGGAGGCGTACCCCGCCGCCGCGGGCTGACGGGTGAGAGGTTCAGGCGCCGAGGGTGGCGAGCTCCTGCACGACGACGTTGCTGAAGGTGGTGCCGTCGGCCTGGACGCGCCGCAGGTACCACTTCTGCACCGGCGTGTGGTTGCGCTGCCCGAACTGCCACGGCCCGCGCGGGCTGTCGATCTGCCCGAGCGTGCCGATCGCCGCGTTCAGCGCTGCCGGGTCCACGCCCACCCCGCCCGTACTGGCGGTGCGGGGCGACCCGGTCGGCGTCGCGGTACCGGCCGCCGGTGAACCCGTGGCCGGCGGCGCGCTCGCCGTGCCGGTCGGCGACGCCGCGGTGGACGCGGTCGCGGAAGGGCTGACGGTGCTGGTCTGGGTGGCGGCGGTGATGGCCCGGTCGAGGATGAGCGCGGCGTCCCAGGCCGTGACGTCGTACAGGTTCGGGGCCTTGCCTTGATACTTCGATTGGAACGCGGCCACGAACTGCCGGTTCGCCGTGTTGTCCAAGGTGGAGGCGTAGTTCAGGCAGGTCCACACCCCGACCCCGGCATCACCCAGCACCGGCAGCAGCCCCTCGGTCAGGAACCCCGGCCCGTACAGCGGGATCGTGAGCCCGAACTCCTTGTACTGCTTGATGAACTCCGCGGCGCTCTTGCCGCCGTAGAAGGCGTAGACCGCTTTCGCGCCGCTGTTCTTGATCTTCGTCAGGTAGGGGGCGAACTCGGTCGTCGGCGGGGTCCACGGCGTCCACTCCGGCTCACCGCCGGCGTTGGCGAGCTTCCCTCCCGCGGCGGTGAACGGCTTCACGAAGCCGTTGATGTTGTCCTTGCCGCCGATGTAGTTCGGGCCGATCGCGAACACCGGCCCGTTCACCGTCGTGCGGACGTAGTCCGCGGCCGCGGCGCCGGTCTCCTCCGACAGCCACGACGTGTGCCACACGTGCGAGACGTCGCTGACCGTCGACGGCCGGCCACCGGTGCCGATGAACGGCACCCCCGCGGCGGTGACGAGGGGCTGCAGCGTCGCCGTCGTCGGGGCGGTCGCGCCGCCGACGATCGCCACGACCCGGTCCTGCTCGAGCATCTTCTTCGCCGCGGTCCGGGCAGTCTCCCCCCCGTCACCTTCGTCGGCCTCCACGATGGTGACCTTCCGCCCGCCGAGCATGCCGCCGTGCTGGTCGAGGTAGAGCTGCCACCCGTCGTGCAGGTCGTCGCCGACCGTCTTGTAGTCGCCGGTCTTTGGGATGATCAGCCCGATCTTCACCTCACCGCCGCTACCGCCGGTGGCCGGTTGCGAGTCCATGCTGGAGTTGCTGCACCCGCCCACCGCGAGCATGGCCGCCACGGTGAGCGAGGCGGCCAGGCCGCGCAGGGAATGTCGAGTCATCGGTCTGTCCTTTGG
This sequence comes from Dactylosporangium sp. CA-139066, assembly GCF_050936175.1. Classification (NCBI taxonomy): domain Bacteria; kingdom Bacillati; phylum Actinomycetota; class Actinomycetes; order Micromonosporales; family Micromonosporaceae; genus Dactylosporangium; species Dactylosporangium sp. CA-139066. The sequence goes on from NZ_JBNJNH010000001.1 coordinate 7,461,564, forward strand.
TTGAGGGGTTTCGGGTCGAACCGGGGCGCATGGTGCTGCCATGGGGGTGCCGGTGGGTTGCCGCCGGCGCCCGGACATGGGCATGGAGGACTGGCCGCGCGGCGGTAGCAGCCGGCAGCCAAGAGGACCGGGGTGTGTTAGCGGCTAGCGGCCGCCGGTTGGCGCTGGGCGGGGGTGATGAGCTCGCCGACGCGCTGGACCGTGGCGGCGAGTTCACCGGCAACGCCGCCGATGTCGGCATCGGGTCGCGCTAGCGCGGCCAGGCACAGCCGGTTCCCGACCGGCATGATCAGCAGGGTCCCGCCCTCCATGACGATCATGGTGTAGGACGGTGATCCGGTGCCCAGTTCGAAGCTCACGGTCGTGGCGAGGGTGCTCAGGCTCGATACGGCCGCGGACAGTTTGTCGGCGTGGGTGGCGTCGAGCAGGTCGGTCCAGGCCACCTTCATCCCGTCGGCGGCCATGGCGATCGCGTGCACAACGCCGGGCATCCGCCGGGGCAGATCGTTGAGTAGGATCGAGACCTGGCTCTCGTCGATACCGGCCCGCAGGTTCTCACCGTCGTAGCCGTGCAGTACGTTCATGCGGTTCCTCCGGATCTTCCGTTGATGGTCGTCAGCACGCGTTGCGCGTGCAGTGCCCGGACGGTGGCGGTGACCTGCGCCCCGATCACCGCGGGATCACGCCGCAACGGCGGTTCGGGGGTCCGTGGAGCTGGGACCGCCGCGGCGACCGGGCCGCGATTCTCGGCGTCGCGAGGGCGGCGCGGTAACCCCGTCGCGGTGTATTGCACGGGGGCGGACTCCGCCGTCATCGAGACGAGCTCCTGGCCTGGCTCGGCCATGCCGCCCAACGGCTGACCGGACATCCACGGGGATGCCTGCTCACGCACGCCGGTCAGCGCCGGCAGGACCGCAGTCGGCGTCTCATCGCCGCGAGACTGGACCGGGGACGCTCGTCTCAGCGCACCCGCCCGGACGAGGTCGTCATCGTTGTCCGGCCTCGCGTGCCGCCCGCCTCCAGACCGAGAGGTCGGCACCGGTGTCCAGGTCGACGCGGACGTACTCGCAACCGTCGTCCCCGGACCAGCCGGGAGCGCGGGCTGAGCCGGCGGAGTCGTGGACGCGGCCCTGCGGTCCGTCGGGGACGCCGACGGGTCACGGACCAGCATGGCCGGGACCCGGACCAAGCCGATCAGCCCCGACCGTGCTGGCGCCGGCTCAAGCCGGACCTCGATGCCCAGCTGGCCGGCCAGACGTGCGACTACAGCAAGACCCATCTTGTGCAGGATGCCGAGGTCACCGGCCGGCTCATCCAGCAGCGCATTCGTCCGGGCGAGGGCATCCTGCGACATCCCCACACCCCGGTCCTGGACCTGTACGAACAGCATCCCCGCCTGCCGGGACCCGGTCACGAACACGTCATGCTCGGGCATCGAGTACAGGGCCGCGTTGTCCATCAGCTCCGCCAGGATGTGTACCACCGCCAGCGCCGCCCGGGGATCTACCAGCACGTCAGGCAGGTCACCGATCTGGACGCGCTGGTAGTCCTCGATCTGCGACTGGGCGCCCCGGACGAGATCCAAAAGCGGCTCGGCGCGCCGATGCGCGGTGCCGTGACCACCGCCGGACAACACCAGCAGATTGCCGACCAGCCGCCGTAGCTGCGCCGCCTTGTTGTCGATCTGGAAGATCCGCGCCAGCTCGTCCGCGTCGACGGTCTTGCGTTCGAGCTCGTCGACATGACCGAGCAGCCGCTCGATAAGGCCCTGCACCCGCCGGGACAACGACAGCACCCGGCCCGCGGCGGTGATCCGCTCGACCGCCAGATCCGAACTGCGCCGCAGCACCTCACCGACGAGCGTGTCGAACGCGGCAGCAAACTCCCCGATCTCGTCCCTGCCGGTCACCCCGACCACCGCCGTCGCTGCAGCCTGCGCAGCAACCTCCTGCGCCTCATCAAGGGTCGTTACGGTCCGCAGCTTCGACGTGACCGCCGGCAGGTGCTGCTGACCGATCCGCAACGCCCCGGCCTGCAAGGCCCGGACCCGCCGCACAAGCGACCGGGTCACCACCGCCGTTACCCCCAGCGCCAGCAGCAACGCCCCCAGCACCAGACCCGCCTGCACCGCCGCCTGCCGCAGCTGACCAGTACGCGCCGCCGCAGCCGCGGTCACCACGTCGGCGTCGACGCGCTGCTCCACCGTCCGCAGCCGCGACACCCGGCCACCCATCACCCGGTTCCATGCCGCCGCCCCACCTGGCAGCACCACCGCAGCCGACGCCCCCGTCCGCGCGACCCCGCCCGCCAGCACCGTCGCGTCGAGGACCTCGCCACCGCTGAGACTGCGCTGTAGCAGCGGCACCCACGCCGGATCGGCCAACTGCTGGAACGTCTCCACCTCACCGGTGAACGACGCCCGAGCCGCCACCACGTTCTGCGCCAACGCCGGCGACATCACCCCGGACGCCAACGCCTGCAACACCGCGACCTGCTCCAGACCCACCGCTTCCTTCGCCCGCGACAACGCCGCCCCAGCACTGATCAGCCCCGCCAGATCCGGCGCCACCGCACCCTGCGCCACCGCCTCCCGGTAATCGATCAGCGCCGCGATCGCGATCCGGTAGGAGAAGGTCGACGTCGACAGCGCCACCGGTGCCCCAGACCGCACCCGCACCCGCTGCCCGGCCACGTCACGCAGCCCACCATCGACGCGGTCCAGGACCTCGCGGATGCGGCCCTTCAGTGGCGGCAGCTGCGCCCGCACTTGCGCGAATCGGTCGGCCGCCGCAGCCGTCCGCGTTATCTGCTCCTCGTACGCCATCCGCGCCGCCGCGCCGCCAGTCGGAGACAGCACCGTCGCCACTGCGACTCGCTCAGCCTGCAACGCATCGGTCAACTCAGCCGCGCCGGCGCCAACCTCCGCCATCCTACGGGTCTCGCCCGCACGTACCGCCGCGTTCGCCGTCGTGTACATCCCGAGCCCGGCGACCGCCATCAGTGCCAGCGCAGGCACCGTAAGAATCCACAGCGCTTGTACCCGGATGGGGACGTCACTGGGCCTCCACCACCGGCGACGCAGCTGCCCGGATGCCGAAGTCGCAGTTGGCCGTGCACGTGTCGCCGACATCAACGGTTCACCTCAACAGCTGACACCCGATGCAACGCCGCTATGGCCGGAATCAACGGCCGCGCACAGCCATCCCGATGATCGGCGGCAACAACGCGACCCGTGCGAACCTGGCCAGAGTCCATGTTCAATCGACTGGCGTTTGGCGCCGAGCGGCGCTTAGTTGGCATGCTGCAGTCCGCTGGTGAGCACATCTACCCTGGCCGTGAACCGCTGGTGCCATGGGCGATGGACCGCCCGCAATGCGTGTGTGCCGAGCCTCCGGCCGGCGCACAACGCTGACGGCCCTTCGCAGCCAGCAGCGCAGCCGCCACTTTCAAGTGTCCGATGCACGCGATGCAGAACGGCACCCATCGCCAACAACGCCGTGTCGGCGTCGACTGCCGCGGTGGTGGTAGCCACCCCTACGCCTCCCCATTTCCCTGGACTTGCGTGCTTGCCCTGTCGCGCGCAGTTGGCGTTGCCCGGCCAAACGTTCCGCATGCCCCGCACCCGTCAAGGGCCCCGGCTGAAGCTGACGACCAACGCGGCCGGAGCGCACGGTGGCCGGACGAACTCCTTGTGCCCGCTGCGTACCGGCCGGGGCCTATTCATTCCCGCAGAACTTGCCCGCGGCGTGAAGTGCGCCGGCCGGTACAGGTGTCATGCCGCGAGGGTGTACCAACGTTCGGAACCACGGCATCATGCGTGCGCCGGACCACCACGCAGAGGACGTGCCCGTCAACCCCGCGACGAAGACACGGTGCGGGGCCGGAATTCCAGCCTGTGGCACGCCCAGTGTCTGCCTCCGGCTTTGCCACGCGGGCAGCGCAGCAGTGCACCGGCGAATGCCTTCTCGCGGTCGCTCGCGGCCGTGGTGGGGCGACCGACCGAGGGCGTGGGCTGCGTCCAACGACAGCGCCTCCTCACGATCTCGGCATGCCCGCCCACCGGTGGAAGGGAGCGAGTGGAACGTCGAGACGGTACGTATCGCGATGGATGCTGTGAGGCACTGGCGGTGAGGGACACCTAGGGTGTCCCTCAATGCCGCAAATTGGTCTAGGGTGTCAGGCCGGCCGCTTCCAACAGCGGGTCCAGATCCGGGCGGATCGCCGCTGTGGCAGTGGCAGCGAGCTGCCGCAACGTCTCCCTGGCCATCGGGTTGTAGCGCAGCTCGTCCGACGATTCGCGCGACGCACGGCCCATCATGTGGACCGCTGCGATCGGGTTGTCGCGGCGGGCGTAGCAGCGGGCCGCGTCGATGTGGAAGGTCAACCGCCGCTCGACCGACGCGGCCTCGCGGACATCAGTCCGTTCGACGAGCTCGAGCGCGTCGCGGGTGCGACCGAGTTCGATCGCGGTCGAGATCCGGTGCAAGGCAACGTTCGTCGGGCCGAAGACCATCCAGTGATGGTTGGTCTCTCCAACCCGGCCGGCGATGGTCGCGGCCCGGTCGAGCAAATCGCGGGCAGTGCTGGCATCGTCTTCCCGAGCGGCCTCCGTGGCGCCAAGCAGGTGCAGCCCGCCGACGACGGCGAACCGGGCAGGTGTGGGTGCCGATCCGGCAAGAGAGCCGAGCTGCTCGATCGCAGTTGCTACGACGGCCCGCGACTGCTCCGTCTTGCCCTGCGCCGAAAGGATCATGGCGAGGTTCCAGGAGGCAGCGCCAGCAAGGTCAGGATTGTCGGCTTCGAGCGCGCAGGTGACCGCTCGATCGGCTACCACCCACGACAGGTCATATTCACCAACTCGTTTGGTCCAAGTCCGCGCGAGCTGGTAGACCGCGCTGGCTAACGCCAGACCCTGCCTCCGCGGCAGACCAGCCGATGTGTTGACTTCCGCCTGGACGAGCCGCACCAAGTCGGCCACGTACTGGCCAACCGCGTCGTATCGGAAGATGGAAGGTTCCTGCCACGCGTTCCACGCCCGGGCCACGAGTCTGCGCAGCTCCTTTAGGCCGACAGGTTCGACGCCATGGCCACGCTCCACCAACGCGGTACGGACGGCTTCGGCGGACGGATGCCCGCGCCGGCCGTCCGGCAGCAACGTCATCGGCACACCGGTCAAATCCCGCAAGTCGGACACTCGCAACACCTGCGCGAACTGCACCAGCTGCGCCAACCGGGTCACCGTCCGGGTGCCGGACTCGATCTTCTTCATCATCGACAACGAGATACCGACCAGGCCGGCCAACTCGTCCTGCGTGAGCGCGCGGCGCAGCCGGTGCTGTGCAATGCGTTGCCCGATCGCCCACTGGTCAATCTCCACGCGGTCGCCCCCCATCCGCGCCGGCCCCGCTGGTATCTGAGAGGCTACGCGTTTCCTGGCAGACTGGAGGTATGACCCCGCATCGATCGCCCCGTCGCCTGGTGCTCTGGGACGTCGACCACACCCTCATCGAGACGCGGGGCGTGGGCGGCGAGCTCTATGCGAGCGCGTTTCAGGCCGCCACCGGCCTGGCGATGGTCGAGAAGGCCGAGGTGACCGGGCAGACGGAGCCGTCGATACTGACCGCGACGCTGCGGTTGCACGGCATCGACGAAGACGAGCCATACCTTGCCCGCTACCAGGTCGAGCTTCCCGCAGAGTACGACCGGCGCCGCGATGACCTGGCTCGGCGTGGCCGGATACTGCCCGGGGCCACCACCACGCTCGCCGCACTCGCCGAACGACCGGAGATCGTGCAGGCAGTGCTGACCGGCAACCTCCGCGACGTCGCTCGAATCAAGCTCGAGGTATTCGGCCTGGACCGCTACATCGACCTCGAGGTCAGCGCCTACGGCGATGACGACAGCAATCGACCCAACCTCGTCGCCGTCGCCCAACGGCGCGCCACCGCCAAGTACGGCACCCCCTTCAACAGCAACAGCACGGTCGTGATCGGCGACAGCCGGCACGACGTCCGAACAGGTCTATGCGGCGGCGCGAAAGCGGTTGGCGTCGCCTCCGGAAACGAAAGTATCGAGCAGCTGCGTAAAGCCGGAGCGGACGCAGCGTGGAGCGACCTGACCGACACCGACACAATTGTCGCGTTCCTCATTGCCTAGCGCTGTCTATCGGCAGGTCGTAGGCGCGGGCGGTGGCGAACTCTCGCAGCCGCTGTGGCGAATTCGTGCCTCGCCAGGACGGCGACCAGGTAGGGCTAGGGACCTCGCATTGGAGGCCCGATTCGCCATCGACAGTAGTCGTGTCGACGGCCTCGGGCTGTCCGTGATTGCACAGGGCGCGCACGGATGAGTGTCACAGTTTGGGACCGACGCCCGCCCTGACAGACCGTGGATCGGTGTTGGGCTTGACGGTCCTCGGCTGCCGCGCGCCCAGCCGTTCGCTGCGAGCTTCTCGTCCCGATGCCAAGTGCGTTTTGCCCCTCCCCGTCGGCGACGGTCGCGATCGGTGCATGAGGTCCGGTGGGTTCGCCGAACCGGGACACCAGCAACGCCCACGTCGACGCGACAGACTGTGGGTCAACTGCGGCAATCCGTGACGCCAACGTCCGCATCAATCGGCTAAGTAGCCGCGAGAGCTGCGCCTGTAGATGCTCTCCGCGCACCTGTTCCAGGAGCTGCGAGGCGTCAGCCACGTCAAGTGCGAGGAGTGCGACATCTTGCAGGGCGGCGGCGCCAGTGTGCTCGTGCCGGCGTAGACGCTGCTCAAGATCGTCAACTCGACGCATCGTTTCGTTGCCATCGACTCGAGCCGAGACGACGTGTGCCAACGCCGCGGCTGCGGCGACGATCACTTCGGGCGCGGGTGCTGACGCATCGTCGAGCGCGCTGTTAAGCACCTGCCGCAGATACTGGTCGCCATGTGTCGTGATCGAATCCCCCACGCGGCGGATGTCGTCGGCGATCGCTCGTTGGCGCTTCGTGGCGATCCGCTCTGCCTCGCCCATTTCCCAGAGCCCAAGCAGCTCGGTTTCCCGGCCCAGCAGTCGGCCTGCAGCCTGAACGAACTGACGGTTGGGCCACCGATGAGCCGTTTCGATCTTTGCTACCCATTCGCGGCTCACGAACGCTGTCTCAGCTAAGGCGCGCTGCGGGACGCCGGCCGCTCGTCGGGAACGCCGCAGTTCGCCAACGAAGTGGGCCTGCGCAGAGGCCACTCGACCAGCCGATGTTGGCGCTTCGACTGCGGAGTCGATGCCAACGGATACTGCGGAGTCGACGGCTTCGGTGAGGCTCCGCCGCGTCCGCTCGCACTCGGATCCACGCCTCGGCATGTGTCCAGTGATGGGACCAGTTGCGGTCTCCACCGATTCGCCTCCCGCATTGACGGCACTCAGGCCGCCACGCGCCGACCGCGTTGAGGGACGCGAGCGTGCGGGTTTCGCAACGGCGCGCCATTCCCGAGCGCAAACCTGAGTCATCGACAGCCTGCGATAGGACGAGCAACGCGGACAAGCTGGGGCGATAGTTCGAGGCCCCAGTCGCACAATCAGCTACCTCGACTGACTAGTCGAACTAGTCAGCGGCTCCCGTGCTTGCGAAACCGCGACGAGCGCCGGAGCGAGGAGCTGTGTGACTGCGACAACGAGATTCGAGGCGCTCAGTCGCTTCAATTTCCCAGCAGAAGCCGCTACCGTACGAACACACTTGATCGCACTGGGGGAACAGTCATGCCCGTTGATTGGGTTGCCCGGACGGATGTCCCGCCGGCGGTGCTGGAGCACCCAGCGATGCGCACAGCGCTAGCACGTCACGACCTCAAGACGGTCTACGAGCGACTGAACCATGCAGGTCTGTCCTACCGGGCGATCGGTTCGCTGACCAGCCAAGCGCCGTCTGAGATCTACTCGGTGCTGCACACCGGGCGGCGGATTACGTCTTACGAGTTGCTGGTTCGTATCGCGGACGGCCTCGGCGTGCCTCGCGGCTACATGGGGCTGGCCTATGACACGACCGCCGAGGACGTGCTCGACACGGTCGCCGCGACCTGCTCGATCGACGCCGACGAACGCGAGGAGGTCCGGCAGCTGCTCGCGCATGCCGCGAACGTCACTATGGGTGCTGCGGTCCAGGATGTCTCCAGATGGTGGCAACCAGTTGAGTCGGCCCGCAGTCCCGTGCCCGACCACGTCGGAGCCGCCGACGTGGAGAACATTGAGCAGGTCACTGCGACAATGCGGGTGCTCGACTACCGATACGGGGGCGGGGCATGTCGTGACGCGGTGGTCGCCCAGGTCCGCTGGGCTCAACGATTGCTGACAGCCGACCGCAGTGCCGAGGTCGAGCGCCGGCTTCACCAGGCGCTCGCCGACCTGCATAACCTCGCCGGCTGGACATCGTTCGATGTCGGGCTCTTCTCGGCTGCACGCAGTCACTTCGCTCGCGCGCTCGAGCAGGCCCGCTATGCAGAAGACGCCTCCCTCGTCGCAAACGTCCTCTACCGGATGGGCCGGCTTCACCTGCACCGCGGCCTCCTGACGCAAGCGCTGCGCTTCTTCCAGCTTGGCCAGATAGCTGCGCAGGACTCCGGCAGCGAACTAACCGTTGCGCTCTTGTGCGCGAACGAGGCATGGGCGTACGGACTGCTGGGTGACACCGCTCAAGCTATGAAGTCGATCGGCCGGGCCTGCGATGAGTTCGGCCGCGCACAGCTCAGTTCCGCACCGATCTGGGTGCGGTTCTTCGGCGAAGCTGACCTGACCGCCATGACCGGCATGGTCCATGCGGCACTCCCGCATGACGCCGACGACGCCCATCTCAACGCGGCGGCGGCAAGCCTCACGGCTTGCCTGGAGCTCCGTGACGATGCCGACACTCGAAGTCAGACTTTCGAACTGACTGCCGTTGCCACCGTGCACCTACAGTTGGGCAATCTCGCGGAAGGCGTCGCCGCCGGCCATCAGGCAGTCGATCTCGCCGAGCGCGTTCGCTCAGTGCGGACCATCGATCGGCTGGCGCCGTTGCAGGCCGAGGCTGATGCGCGTGCCAGCACACCAGACGTGCGGGACCTCGCAGCACGGATTGCTACGCTCCGTGGGTGTGACACCTGACGGCCTGAACGCTCAGCAGCGCGATCGACTGACGCCCGCCACCCTCGACGTGGTCCTCCATGCTGTGGGGGAACAGCTTGAAGTAGATGTACGCGACGCAACATTGATCAAGTTCACCAACAACGCGGTCTTCCGGCTCGCCGACGCGTCGATCGTGATTCGCATTGCGGGTTCGGAAGCGATGCGGCAACGCGTCCCCAAAGTCGTCCGAGTTGCACACTGGCTTGCCAAGCAGAATCAAGCGGCAGTCAGGCTCATTTCCACCGCCAACCAGCCGATCGTGGCTCACGGCCACCTGGTTACCGCCTGGCAGATGGTGCCTGAGACCGGGGCGAGACCCACTGGCCATGACCTCGCCGCGATCATCCGCATGTTCGAGTCACTCCCCGTTCCACCGTTCGACCTGCCGCCGTGGAATCCATTCATCGAGATTCGGCAACGAATCCACGACGCTGACGGCCTGTCACACGACGAGCTGGCCTTCCTGGAACGGATTACCGCCTCACTCGAGCAAGACCTCAAGGTTGTCCAGTTCACTCTGCCGCCGGGCGTGATCCACGGCGATGTATTCACCGGCAACGTCCTCATGGGTCCGGACGGACCGGTCATCTGCGACTTCGACTCCACGAGCCTCGGCCCCCGCGAGTGGGACCTCACACCGGCCGCCGTCGGCAAGCTGCGGTTTGACTATCCCGGCGACACTCACGACACTCTCGCGTCCGACTACGGCTTCGACGTCACGAAGTGGAGTGGTTTCGATGTTCTTCGGCGCATACGGGAACTGAAACTCATCACGAGCGTCTTGCCGATCCTGAACACCAATCCAAGAATCCGCAACCAATGGCGTTTCCGATTCGACAGCATTAGAAATGGCGACACGTCAGCTAAATGGACCACATACAGCTGAGCACTGCGGAACAGTCCGACAAGAGCGATCCACACCAACGGAGATCTTGTCGAGGCGGTGCGCCGCGGCCTGGGCCGCCACGCGTAGGCATCTATCTCTACGGGTCCGCTCCGCAGATGTGGATTGGTGCGTTCGGGGGCCATCGGTCGGGCGGGAACAGTGCTGCACGTGACCGTTCCGACGCTGGTGCCGCCGGCTGGCAGTCCACCGTGGCATCCGCGCCTGCCTGGACGCGCTCGGCATCACGGACGAGCTCCTGGTCAGCGTCGGCCTAGCCCGCGTCCGCTAAGTCACCCGGGGTCGGCGTAGCCAGTGCGAGCGTAGATCGAGCAGAAGGCGCGTAGGCGGCTGCCCGTCGTGGCCGGGAACGCCTCGGAGGCGGACGGCCGCCTGGTGCCATCCCGTACTGCCGGGATCGGGAAAGCTACGGGGCCGATGCTGCTACAACGACGCAGACTCGCCACCGGCCCTATTCCAGCTGCGCTGGGCTCCAGGTTGATGGCGGCTTAAGGTACAGGCTGAGCTGGTAGATCGGGGCAGGGGCAGTGCGGGCACCGGCCTCCGCCTCAAAGATGAGCCGGACCCGATCCACGCCGCCTGACATCGGGGATGGCGCTGCGCCGGCCGGCGCGAATTCCCGGACGCCTGGTTCCCCGGCGTACGGCATTGATGTCGCCGACGAGGGTCACGCCCCATTCGCCATCGTCGTTGACCCCCCGGACACCCGCGTGGGACATCAATGCCTACCACCTCGGGCAAACCAGCAGCACGTCCGCAACGCCAGTCCGCGGCCGTCCACGTCCTGGCCCGGGACGGCGGCCAGGTTCAGCGGCCATGCGCTCCAGGAAGTGCAGCGCGAAGCCGACGGCGGCGAGGCCGAACGGCACGGCGCCGGTGACGAGGGCGTCGCGGGCGGCTCGGCGTTGACAGCAATATCGCGGTCTGCGCGAGCCGCCGAACCTGCAGTCGGCAGACCAGCTGCCGACGGCACAAATCGGCGCATGAGGTCACACGGCGCTGCGGCGGTACTCAGCCCAGCGGCAGGCCCCTGCCGCAAGCTGCGTGGTCCAAGGGTCATCGGCGGTGTTGCCGGCGATCTGCGACCACAGCCGGGCCTGGGCGTCGGCGAAGGCATCGAGCCCTTCTGAGGGTGCCGCTGACCAGGTCGAGATCACCGATGTCCAGGACTCTGCATCCGCCGGGGTGTGGCCAGCGGCGGTCAGCCACACCGTCCAGTAGGCGGCGTCGAGCCATGCCGCGCCGCGGGTGGCCCAGCCCCAGTCGACGATGCGGGCTTGGCCGGCGTTGATGATGATGTTGGCGTTGTTGAGGTCTGTGTGTAGCAGTGTCGTGCCGGTGAAGAAGCGTAGCTCGGCCTGGTCGCGCACGTAGTCTTGGAGCCGTTCGGCCGCGTCACGGAGCGGGATGGCCGGGCATGGGGTTGCCGCGATGGCGTCGAGCAGCGTGGCGACGGCAGGCAGGTCGGGTGAGCCGGGCCGGTAGTCGGCGTGGCGGCCCTCGATCGCCTCGAACAGCAGCACGTCCCAGCCGCCGGTCTCGATCCTGCCGATGAGGCGCGGCGCGACGGAGTGCAGGTGGGGTGCGATGGCGGCTTCCCGGGCTTGGGTCCAGACCCACCGGTGGTCGGCGGGCAGGGCCTTGCAGAACACGGTCCCGGCCGCGGTGCGCAGCCGGGCCGCGACTGCGCTGTTCCGGCCGGCGCTGGCGGACTCGGAGGAGATGAGCGGGCCGATCCGCTGTTCGATCGCCGCGCAGACTACTGCGGGCAATTCGGTGTAGGTGATCCGGGTGGTCGGCACGCGGCGCTCAATCCTGGTCGGTGTGGCGCCTCGGCCGGCCGGGTCGGCGGCCGTCCGAGGCCCCATGTGGTGGGTTGTGTCGGTGTTAGTTGTACGGGTTGCTGTCGTTGCACCTGCCGCTGTTGGCGGATGCCGCGGCCTCGACGTCGTCGAGGAAGACGAGGGTGGTCGGGGCGGGGGTGCGGCTGGCGATGGGCCGGCCCGAGGTTCGGGGCCGGCGGCTGATGGTGACGGGTACGGCGGTCATGCCGGTGTCCTTTCGCCGTGCTGGCAGTAGGTGTGCAGTGGCGCCTTCGCCTCCTGGTAGATGCGGGCCAGCGGCCGGCACACCCGGCATGTGCTCGCCAGTGTGCAGCCTGTGCATCCACCGGTGCGAAGCATCTGGGCGTCTGCGATGGCGGGCAGACGTAGGAGACCGTGCGGTCCTTCGGTCAGCAGGTTGATCGGGTTGTCCCGGCCGATCTTGCACATGGTGGCGAGGCCGTGCGGGTCGATGTGGAAGAACGTGTGCCCGGCGGGGCACGCGTCGAAGGACCCGCCCCGGTCGAGCGCGCCGGGAGCTTCTGACTCGAGAAAGCCGCCGTCGAGGAAGCCGGGCGCCTGGGCGTCGAGCGGCCCCGCTGTGCCGGTGTAGGTGGGCGACATCATCGCGTATTCCTTGCGGGGCACACCGAGGTCGTCAGCGAGCGCACGCATCGCGTCGACGTCCTCGGCGTTGTGCCGCGTGATGATGATCGTCAGTTCTACCGGCACACCGGCTGCGCGGGCGGCGACGACGCCAGCGTGCATGGTCTTGAACGCGCCCTTGGTGCGGGTCAGCCGGTCGGCGGTGGCGGGGCTGGCCCCGTACAGCGACACCGTGACCTTGTGCGGTGGCCGGCCGCGGAACAGCTCGATGAGCTGCGGCCGGGCCAGCCGGGAGCCGTTGGTGAGGACTTCGATCATCATCCCGGCCCGGTGCGCGTGGGTGTAGGTGGCGGGGAAGTCCGGATCGATGAGCGGCTCGCCGCCGGTGATCTGGAACCAGAACACGCCCATCTCGGCGAGCAGGTCGATCATCTGCAGCTTGCCGGCGAGCGGGAGGCCGGCGAACGGCCGTTGTTCCAGGTAGCAGTGTTCGCAGGAAAAGTTGCAGCCCTTGTTGATCTCGTACGTGGCCCGGCTGTACGTCACCGGCCCGACGGCGGGTCTGCGCACGACGAGCGCCTCATCCACGCGCCGACCGGTCAGGTCGATGCCCCACTGGCGCAGTGCGCCCTGGGCGAACCACTCGGGGACAGGGGAGCCCGCCTCGCTGGCGTCGAGCAGTTCGGTATAGAACGGCGCTGGCAGGCTCATGCCTCGGCGTTGTCCGGGCCGGACGGCCATGAAGAGGTCTTCCTGCGGGCTCACGATCGCGGCGTACATCGCGCTCGGTCCTCCTCTCGGCATGCCCCGCGGGTACGAAACGCCGAGCCGCTGTCCGCGGCGATCGACGCATCCGACGTAGTTCCAGCAAACCTCTGTCACCCGGCCGTTGGAACCCGCAGCGCTGGTACAAACCCGCGAGCCCGATCGGTACCAGCCACCTGCTCCACCGTGAGGTGCGGGGGTCGGACCGGCTCTGGTAGCGCTCCCAGCCGAACGCAGGCGGATTTGGTACAGGCGCCGGCTGGCCCACCTGTACCAGGCGGGATCCTGCGCCAAGCGCGCTCGCATGCCTACGGTTCTGAACCAGCGGCGAACGTACGGGCCGCTGCGGGCGCCGCGGGGAGTCACCATCTCGTGGCCCGGCCGAGCCAAGACCACCGCCGACGACGTCGGCTGGCCGGCCGGCGGTCATCGGGCAGATCGCTGCGCGGCGAGTTCGGCGAGTGGTCCCGGCGCCCGTACGCGTTCGCCGCGTTGGGAGAACACACGGTTTCGAGGGAGGTGGGTTTCATGCAGAAGTGGGTCGTCGGCGGCGCGTGAGCGCCGGCTAGCCAACGGTGCTAGCCAGTACGCGGCCTGCCGGTCTCAGCCGTATCTGACCGGCGGGCCGCTCCTGCCCGTTCCCGTGGTTGCCGTGCGGCTGGCGCCGCCGTACCTGATCGAGGTTGCTGATGTTGCCGTTCGAATCGTTCACCTATCCGTTCTTCGACCAGCGTTTCCTCGCCGATCCTGCAGCGCTGGTGCACGCGTTCCTCGGCCGCGAGGATTCGGCGTTTCCGGATGACCGGGTCGCCGGGATGAAGGCGTTGTACGTCCACATCCCGTTCTGCGACACGCTGTGCACGTTCTGCCCGTTCGTCAAGAGCGGCCACGCCAGCCCGCAACGGGTCACCGCGTATCTCGCGGCGCTGCACACCGAGCTGCGCACGCTCGCCGCGACCGAACGGATCAGCCGGTGGGCGCTCGACGCGGTCTACCTCGGTGGCGGTACCCCGTCGGTACTGACCGTCGAGCAGATCGCCGCGCTGCTGGCGGTGATCCGCGACGTATTCGACGTCAAGGCGGATGCGGAGATCTCGTTCGAGTTCGAGGCCAAGAGCGTGGACGAGGCCAAGTTCCAGGCCCTGGCCGAGCTCGGGATCACGCGGGTCAGCTTCGGCGTGCAGTCGTTCGACCCGACCACCAGGGACATGGTCAACATCACCGCCAGCCTGGAGCAGGTACACGCCGCGATCGGCTGGGCCACGCGGTACTTCGCGAACACGAACTTGGACATGATGGTCGGGTTCCCCGGCCAGGACCGCGACGCCGCGCTGGCGGATGCGCGGCTGGCCGGCACGTCGGGGATCGGCAGCGTGTCGATCTACCCAGTGGACTACGTGATGACGCTGCCCGGCTGGATGGACCGCATCCGCAGCGGTGCGCTGCCCCGCCCGGCCGGGCTTGCGGAGCGGTCGGCGATGTTCCACGCCGCCCGCGCCGAACTGCTGGAGCACATGGGTGAGCAGAACATGTACTGCTTCGGCGACCCGGCGGCGCCGCCGACCCGGTACATGTTCAGCACCCTGTACGGCGGGTACCGCGACGAGGCAGTCGGGGTCGGCTCGGGCGCCTATTCGGTGCTGCGGGGCCTGGCCTACTACAACGAGGCCACCGAGTCCGAGTACGTGCGCCGAGCCCAGGCAGGCGGACTGCCGGTGGTGGCGGCGATGCCGTACCACGCCTACGAGAAGGGCCTGGTGTTCTTCCCGAAACGGCTCACCTTCGACCTGCGCGACCTGACGGTCCTATCGCTGGAGGAGGTGTACCGGCCGCGGATCGACACCCTGGTCGAGCAGGGCCTCGCGGTCGTCGACGGGCACCTGCTACGGCTGACCAAACCGGGGACGCTGACCTACAGCGAGCTGATGGCGCATTTCTTCTCCGACAGCCAGCAGCGGCTCTACCACAAGATCGTGGCGCGGATGAGCGCAGAGGTCGGTGATGTCGACAACCTCGACTGGATCGCCGATGGGGCCGGCCGGCAGCGCCTCGGCGCGTTCAACGCGCTGCCCGGCGCCGCCACCCGCCGCCAGCTCGCGGTGGTGCCGCAATGAGCGACCTGCAGTTGTTGCGCACATTGCAGCGGGTCAACGCCACCGGTTACGCCCGCCGCCGACCCGCCACGGACACCGCGGGCGGGCTGGACCTGGCGGTCGGTGAGGCGCGGTATCCGCTGCCGGCGCCGGTACGGGCCGAGCTCACGGACACGGTCGCACGGCTGGACCGGATCTGGTACGCCGATCCCGCTGGCGAGCTGGCGTTGCGCACGGCCTACCTGCGGCACGTGCATGCTGCCGCGCCCATCCGCCCCAACGGCGCGCCAGCTGACAGCACTGACGCCGCGGAGCTGGCGGACCGGGTGCTGGTGACCGCCGGCGGGAAGGAGGCGGCCTGGCTCGCCATGCGCTACCTGCTACACCGCTTCGGACGCCAAGGAGTCCTCGCGCCCCAGCCCGGGTGGGAGCCATACCAGATCTGGGCGCACGGCCTCGACGTGCCGGTCCTCGGCTACCACCCAGCCGTGGTCGCCGCGGACCCGCAACGGCTGCGGGACGTCGTGGCTGCCGCCCGGGTCCGCCCGAGCGTGCTGGTGCTGAACTATCCGCACAACCCGACCGGGGTGAGCATCGACCAGCCGACCATGGACGACCTGCTGGCCGTGGCAGCCGACCTGGACCTGGCGGTGGTGTCGGACGAGGTGTACCGGTGGTTCGCGGCCGAGCCGGTCTCGGCGATGTTCGCCCCAGACTACGATCCGGCCCGCCACCTCGTGGTCGACTCGACGTCGAAATGGTTGACCACGGCCGGGCTGCGGGTCGGGTTCCTGCTCGCCGATGCGTCGATCACCGGCCGGTTGACCGCGTTCCGCGCCACGTACGCCTCGTGCACCAGCGTGGTGGATCAGCGTCTGGCCGTGCAGCTGCTGTCCGCTCCGGCCACGACAGCCTGGCTGGGCCAGGTCCGCGCCGACGTCGACCAGACCCGCGACGAGACGGTCAAGCTGCTGGTCGACCTCGGCGTCACAGTGGTGTCACACGGCGCGCTCTACATCTGGTGCGCCAGCGCCCTCGACCCGGACACCCAACCCCGCGACGCACCGACCACGGTCCCGGCGCGGCTCACCCCAGGTGGCGGGTTCGGCGCGGCGGGGCGGGTGCGGCTGTGCACCGCCCGAGCCGGCCTCGACCCGGCCGCCGCGGCCGCCGCGGTCCGTGCCGCGTTGCGAGGCGCCGATGCGTGACCACTTCGCACCCCCACCGGCCGCGGACGATGCGGGCGCGGACCGGCTGGCCGGCGTGCATCTGCTGGACGTGACGCTACGCGACGGCGGGTTCGAGACCGATTTCCGCTGGCCGGTCGAGGTCCTCGCGACCCATCCGGTGGCCGTCGGCCCGATGGGGGTCGACGTGGTCGAGCTGGGCTATCTCGGCGGGGTGCCGCTCGAGCACGGCGTGGCCGAGGCCGGCGTCGGGGCGCACCTGCGGCCGGAGCATCTGGCCGCGGCCGCCGCCGACGAGGCCCGGCTCGCCGCGATGGTGCACCCCACCGCCCTGAACGGCACCCCGCTGGCCGTCAACGCCTACGCCGACGCGGGCCTGGACCTGCTCCGGCTCGTGTACCACCCGGACTGGCTGGACCCCATCGCCCGGCTGGCCGGGCGGGCACACGAGGCCGGGCTGCGGGTGTCGGTCAACATCGCCCTCGCGTCGCGGTACCAGCCCCGGGAGCTCGCCGAGCACGCCGCCCACATCGACGCGGTGACCGACCCGGACGTGCTCTATGTGGCCGACACCTGCGGCGCGCTCGACCCGGCCGGAACCACCGCCCTGATCGCCGCCGTCCGCGAGGTCACCGACACGCCGGTCGGGTTCCACGCCCACGACTTCCTCACCTTCGGCTACGCCAACGCTCTGGCCGCCGCGGCGGCCGGGGCCCGCTGGCTGGACGTATCCGTCCTCGGGCTGGGCCGCGGAGGCGGGAACCTGATCGCTGAACTGGTCCTCGCCCGCCACCGCCTCCCCGGCCAGCCGCGCGCCGACCGGCTGGCGCTGTTCCTGCACCACCGCAGGCAACTCGCCCAGCTGGCCGGACGACCGCTGCCGGATGTGGTGCCGATGGTGTGCGGCCTGCTCAACCTGACCCCGGTCGAAGAACACGCCCTGCGCGGGTTCGCCGCCCAAGACGGCATCGACGTGCAACTGGCCGCGTTGTGGCTGGCCACTGCACACGCCCGCCTGCCGTCAGTGCACGTCGACGGGCTGAGAGCCGGCTGGCGGGCCGCGACCGCAGCGGTGACCGCATGATGCGGGCGCGGGTCAGTCGCCGCGCCGAGGCGATCGTCGCGCACCGCTACGACGATTTCCCGGTCGGCGCCGGGGAACTGGACCTGCGTGGGGACGGGTCACCACCGCTGCGCAGCACCGTCGCCGCGCTCCAGCGGCTGGCACTGCACCCGGCGCTCACCGCCGGGTACGGCGACGTCGCCGGGGACTGGGCGCTGCGCCACGCGATCGCCGAGCTGTTCGGCGCCGCACCGGGCGAAGTAGTTATCACCGCCGGCGGCAGCGAAGCGCTGCACCTGGCGATGGCCTGCACCACCGAACCGGGCGAGCCGATCCTGCTGCCCGCCCCCGGATTCCCCGGCTTCGCGCAGCTGGCCCGCCTCCTTGACTTGGCCCCGGCCTGGTACGCCGTGCCGGGCGTGCTGCCGCAACGCGAGGCCGGCGTGACGATGCTGCTGTGCTCGCCGCACAACCCGACCGGGGTCGTCACCCCGCGCGTACCGGCCACCACCGAGGCGTGGACGATCTGCGACGTCTCACACACCGGCCTGTCCGGCGACGACCTGGCCAGCGTCCACCGCGCGCTGCAGGGCGCCGGCGTCGTGGTGGTCTTCTCGCTGTCGAAGCTGCTGCGGCTGCCCGGCGCCCGGATCGGCTGCCTGATCGCCCGCAACCCTGCCCTCGTCGATGCCGCCGTGCGGGTCAAGACGCACCTGTCGATGTCGACGAGCCGGCTCGGCCAGCACCTCGCCGCGAAGGTCCTCACCGACCCGGACACCGCGGCCGAGCTCGCCGAGCGCCGCCACCGCCTCGCCGAGGACCGCAACCGCATCATCGACGCCGCCCGCACCACGCCAGCGCTCGATGTCGTGGCCGGCACCGGCGGCACGCATCTGCTGCTGCACACCCACACCGGCGGCGACGCCGCACAGCGGCTGCGCCGCGCCGGTCTGGTAGGGCTGCCCGGGACGGTGTTCGGCGGCATCGCCGACACGGTACGGATCTGCATCGCCCAGCCGCCCGACGTCATCGACCGCATCACGAAACGCGTGGCGGAACTGTGACCCTGCTCAGCACTCGCCGCCTGACCACGACCTACCTCGGGCTGGGCGCCATCATCGCCGCAGCCCTGGCCGGCCTCGCCATGTACACCCACCACGATCAACGACCGGCCGGCCCGGACCCGGCGTCGCCGACCGGCGCAGCTGGGTTCGACGTTCCGCACATCCTGCTCACGGTGGCCGTGCTCGTCGCCGCAGCGCACCTCGGCGGCGCCGCCGCCGCTCGGCTTCGCCAGCCACGGGTTATCGGCCAGGCCACCGCCGGGCTGCTGCTCGGCCCGTCCGTCCTCGGCCAGCTCGCCCCAAACGGCCTGCAATGGCTGCACAGCGGCGGTGCCGCCGCGACCGTCGACGTGCTCGGCCAGCTCGGCGTGATCCTGTTCGTGCTGCGCATCGGCCAGGAACTCGCCGCCGCACGCACGCAGCCGGCCCGCGGCGTGGCGCTGCTGGTCGGGCACACCACCGTCGTCGTGCCGCTGCTCGGCGGGGTCGCCGTCGCGGTCACCGCGCTCGCCCCGCCCGCGGGGATCGATGCGCTGCCGCACGCGCTGTTCGTCGGGCTGGCCATGAGTGCGACCGCGCTGCCCGTCCTGGCACACATCCTCGCCGAGCGGGGACAGCTGACCAGCCCGATCGGCGGGCTGGCGACCGCCGCGGCGGCCGTCGCCGACGCCACCATCTGGTGCCTGCTCGCGGTCACCATGTCCCTGCTGCACCGCGGATCGCTCACCGCGACCGGGTTGCGGCTCGCCGGTGCGCTGCTGTTCGCCGCCGCGGTGTGGTGGGTGCTGCGACCCGCCGCGCGCCGGCTCCTCGCGGACCGCGACGAGGGCTCCCCGCTGCGGCCGGCGCTGCTGGTGTGCACGGTACTGGCCTGCGCGGTCGCTACCGAACGGCTCGGCCTGCACGCCATCTTCGGCGCCTTCCTCGCCGGGCTGGCGCTGCCCGCCCAGACGCTGACGGTCCGCCGGGTGATGGCGATGGCCGAAGGCGTCACCGAATGGCTGCTGCTGCCGCTGTTCTTCACCGCGATCGGCGCCCGGACCCGGCTCGACCTGCTCACCACCGGCCCGGCCATCGCCCTGGCCGGACTCGTCCTCGCCGTCGCCATCACCAGCAAACTCGCCTCCGGGCTGCTGGCCGGGCGATCCGTCGGATTGCCGTGGCGCGACGCCACCACCCTGGGCGTGCTGCTCAACTGCCGCGGCGTGACCGAACTGGTGCTGCTGGGCATCGGCTCCAGCGCCGGCCTCATCGACGCGCGCACCTTCGCGGTGTTCGTCGTGATGGCCGTGGTGACCACCGCGGCCACCGGGCCGCTGCTCGACCTGCTCCGCCTGCCCCGCCGCACACCCACCATGCCGCATCCGTTCGACGAAACGGCTGGCGCGCAGACCGGACTGGCGAGCACCGTCACGGCGGAGCCGGCATGACCTGCTTCCCAGGCGCGGCCGGGCCGAGCAGCCGCAGCAGCGGGCACGGCACATCCTCACCCGCCAGCAGCCGTCCGAACTGCTCGGCCGCCGCCGGCCGTGTCTTCAGCACGGCCGTGATCAGCCACAGCGCGGCCTTGCGGACCGGCTGCGCCGGATCGGGCAACACGTCGGCGAGCCGCGGCACCGCCTGCGGATCGAGCCCGGCCCGCACCGGCGTGATCAACGCGACCAGGAACAGCCGCCGCTGCCACACCGACCCGCCAGCAAGGCCAGTCACGTCGTCGACCACCAGCTGGCCAGATTGCACAGCGGCGCCGAGCACGCCGCCGAGCTCGTCGACCGACAGCCAGTTGTCCAGCAGAGGCACCCATCCAGCCAGCATCGCCGGCGTCGGCGCGACCCCAGCCAAGCGCAGCAGCATGCAGGCGGCCAGCTCGTCCTCGTGGACGTCGCCATGCCACAGCAGCGTCGCCGCCGCCCGCACCAGCCCCGGCTCCGCGCAGCCGCGCCGGGGTGTCACCACGCGCAGCGCCGCCCGCACCACCCCGCGCAGCAGCGGAATCCGCACCCCGAGCACCGGCTTACCCGGCCGCCGTGCGGCCACCGTACCCGCCACATACTCCGGATCGGCATGCTGCCGCACCCCGGCCCGTACCGCCGCCGCCAGCGTCGCGGCAGCGGCGGCCAGACCCGGCTCACCTGCACCGGCCGGCGTGGCGTTCCCGGGCCCTGCGCTGACCACCATGCCGTCGAACCTATCGCCCATCAGCGCACTCACCTCTTCTTGGAGCTATGACGTGGCCGGAACCGCCCTCGACATGACCGGACCCCGGCCCGGGGCCGGCATCCCCGTCTACGCCGTCTACGGCACCCCCGACCCGGCCGCCGCCACCATGGCCGAACTCCTCACCCGTGGCGTCCACCTCCGCCAGCTCGGCCCCGACCACCTCATCCCGCTCGACACCGGCCTGCCCGACCTCGCCCAGCCCATCCTCGACATGCTCGGCCGGCACAACGGCCGTCCCCTCGCCGGCGCCGTCGGGTTCGACGACTGGTGGACCACCGCCCTCGCCCTGCTCAACCCCGGCTTCCCGCTCGAACCCGCGCGGCGGCTCGTCACCGACAAAGCCGCCCTCTACACCGCCCTCACCACCAACGGCGTCCCCGCACCACCGCACATCACTGGGATCCTCGACGCCGACCTGCTCGTCACCGCCCTGGACCAGTTCGGACCCGCACCGATCCTCAAACCCGCTACCGGCGCCGGCTCCCGCGGCGTCTACCGCTACCGGCCCCACCTCACCATCGCCGAGAACCTGGCCATCTACCAGCGGCTGCGCGAGCTCGGCCACATCGACACCAGCGTGGCGACCATCGCCTGTCCATACCTCGGCGGCCCCGATGCGCTCGAGATCAGCGTCGACGCCATCGTCTGCGCCGGCACCATCGTCCACACCGTCGTCCACGAGAAATGCACCGCCACCCGGGTCGAGCCGTTCGTCGACCAGGTCATGCGCACCCCACCCGTCCAGCCGCAAATCGCTGCCGCACTGCCGCCGATACCGGCCATCATCGCCGGCATCGCCGCCACACTGCACCTGCGCGACGGCGCCCTGCACGCCGAACTGCGCCTGCACCACAAGACCTGGTACGTCCTCGACGTCGGCGTCCGCCCCGGCGCCGGACTCGTCGCCCACGCCGTCCAAGCCGTCACCGGCACCGACCCACGCGCCGCCCACCTCGCCGCATCAATCGGCCAGCCGCTCACCGCCGCCGTCATGCGCGCCCGGACAGGCACCCATCCGGCCGCCGCGATCGCCTGCTGCTACCTCAGCAACGACCGCCGAGACGCCGTGGACCTCGCCAGCCAAGCCGGCCTCGCCCGCCGCCTCCGCCAGCACCCGGACGTCCTGGGCTGGCACCTCAACGCCGCCGACCTCCACGACCAGATCTACCGCCCGGACGCCGGGCTGTCCATCGGCGTCGGCGCAGCCACCGCCACCGACGCTCACACCCGTCTGCAGTCGATCGTTGCCCCGTACGGCTACACCACATCCTGACCCAACCAACATCCACACCAGCCTGGAGCACAGCACATGACACAGCTGCATCACCTCGCACTCACCGCCGCCGACCTCGGCACCAGCGCCGCCTTCCACGACCGGTTCCTCGCCGAACTCGGCTACCACCGCGAAGGCGGCCTCGAAAGCCCACTCATCTACCTCGGCGACGGCCCGGAAATCCTCATCTACGCCGTCGAAGGCGACGACACCGCCCGGCACCGGCACGGCACCCCCGGGCTGCAGCACCTCGCCTTCCAGGTCGACGACCGCACCACCGTCGACGCCGCCCACCACGCGGCAGCCGCCGCCGGCGGCACGATCGTGCACCCACCACACGACTACCCCGAATACGCCGACGGGTACTACGCCACGTTCGTCGAAGACCCGGACGGATCCCGCTTCGAAGTCGCCTCCATTCCCCAACCCTGAACCGGCGGCGAACGCCCACAACAGCCACACCGTCCCATACGACAGGCCCACCGCGGGGCCACTCTCCGGCCCGCCGGATGTCCGCCGCCCCCGGACGGGCGGCGGACAATCCCACTCGCACGCCACGACGCTAGTGCGGATGCACGCGATACCAGCCGGATTGATCCATCTTCGTCGGGTGTCCCAGCGGTCTCCCCCACGGACGGTTCGTCCAGCTCCCCGCCGGGCGGTGGCATCACCGCCCGGCGCTGGACTGTGCCCGCCAGGCTGTACCACTCATCGGCCCGCGTATGTCGGCCAAGCATCACCAGCGCGTCACCGGTCAGCATCGCGAACTGTGCCACGACAGCGACGAGCCGCGCGGCGTGATCGCTGGGCAGCGGTCGCTGCAGCAGCGCGCCGGCGTCAGCCATTCCAAGCGCGGCCGCAGCGAGCACCTCGGCCCAACTGCTCTCGTCACCGGCGCCGGCGGCAAGGTCGGCGCACTGCTGCTCCAGATCCATGACGTCCGCATCGGCATCAACCGGCTCAAGCTCGTCCTGAAGCACGCGGTGCAGCTCGTCGAACGCCGTCCACCAACTCGACGACCGCTCACCGGTGGAAACGTCGCCCGCCGCGGACCGCAGCCGACCGGCCGAAATCGTGATCTTGCCTCGGCGGCGCGGCACTGGGCGGGGCGCGGCCCACGGCCGAGTCTCGCCGTGCCGGCGTTGTTCTTCCTGGGTGAAGGTGTGCTGGAGCTGTCCACCGGCCGCCAGCGCGGCCTCGGCGCGGGCGACGAAGTCTGCGGTTGGTCTGCGTTCGCCGCGCTCGATCCGAGCGACGTACTCACGGCTGAAGAACGTGGCGGCACCGAGTTCGCGTTGGCTCCAATTGTGCCGGTGCCGCCACTGGCGCAACTGGCCTCCGAAGGAGCAGACGTCAGCCGTGTGACGCGGGTTGCCAGCGACAACGTCGGATGCCACGAACCTCCTCCTCACGAAACGCGGATTGACTTCGGTGAGCGGGCTGGCATTGATCAGGCGCGCGTGCCTGAGCCAACGCTAGGAGCAGTCGCGGGCCCGGGGCCACGTTGTTGCGGAGAGTTGCAGCAACTCGCTAACCTCGGCCAGCACCGCGCCGGGAACCGTGCGCGCTGGGGCCACCGCAGGCGGCAGCCGAATGCAGGCCCTCGAACATCATCCGTAGGGACCAGCCCTCGTGCGAGGTGGCCCGCGCACCCCACCGTCCTCGCGACAACGTAGCGCCCGAGCCGACGTCGAAATGGGAACACCGCGGGCATGCCCTGGCGTCGTCCTCGGATGCTGGCAGCCCGGCGTCGCGCGTTGGCCGGCCCACTCTGCACATCGGCTCTGGCTGGCAGTACGCAGCATTGACGCACGTGGCGTACCGTCGCGAGACTGGCCTTTGTGCGCAACATCGCGCACTCATCGGGACAGGAGGAGCCGTGCGGATTAGGTTGATTGCAGCCGACCCGGAGTCTGCGCCGACCAACTCGCCGACCCTGTACAAGACAGACAGGGGCAGCTGGATCGTGCAGGGATGGGTTGTCACCGACCCCGCGGTGCTTGCGGAGATGGGCATCCCCGCAGGTGAGAGCTGCGTCGAGATCCCAGACAGGATGGTTCCGTTCTTTGCGGAAGGAGACTGATGGCCCGTCTAACCGTTGCCGAGTTCGAGGAGGCGATCAGACACTTCGACAGGGAGTCAGTGCATCTGGAGATGCGCGACGCGTACGGCACTGAGGTCGAGCTGCCGCATCTGGCTGCTTGGGCCGCAGGTGAGCCGACGGATCTTGCCTTTATGCAGCCCTGGTGTGATGACGTGCGCGGCTTTGTCGACGACGGCAAGTCGCTGCGCCGGGTGCACGTGGTTTCGGAACCGCTGTCGGATTACCAGCGCTGGGCATACACCGTCTTCGGGGCCAGCGAGGACGCTGGCGAGCAGCATCGTTGGGTGCCTCGCCGGCTGGTGTCGTCGATCGCGTTTCCGGGCAACGACTTCTGGATGCTCGACCACCGGCTCGTCATCTTCCACCACTACGCAGGCAACGGCCGCAACATCGACTTCACGACCAGCACGGACCCACACGACATCGAACTGTGCACTGCCGCCTTCGAAGCTGTGTGGCGCATCGGCATTCCGCATCACGAGTACAAGCCCAACTGACCCACGTTCGTGTCCAGCACACAGCAGCGAGCCCGCGAAGCGTTCGGCAACCGTCTCCGGGAGATCCGCCTCGACGCGGGCCTCTCGGGACGGCAGCTCGCCGCCGCCACCGGCTTCCACTACACCAAGATCTCCCGCGTCGAGCACGGCGGGCAGAGCTTGTCCGACGCGGACATCCGAACATGGTGCGCCGCGTGCGACGCGGACGCCCAAGTCACGGACCTCATTGCGCAGATGCGCGCCGTGGACACGCTGTACCGCGACTACCGCCACGCAGCACGCCGCGGGTTGCGCCAACTCCAGGAACCGTGGGTGGCGCTCTACGAGCGCACCATCCTCTTCCGGGTACACGAGCACTGGATCGTCCCGGGCCTCATCCAGACCGAAGCGTACTCGATGGCCGTGATGGCGCACTGGCGAAACGTGATGTCACTGCCCGAGGACGACACCGAGGCCGCCAACGCGATCCGCATGGACCGCCAACGCATCCTTCGCCTCGGCCAACGACGGTTTATCTTCCTGCTCGCGGAGCAGGTCCTCTATAGCAGGGTCCCTTCTGCGCCGGCCATGCTCGACCAGCTGGACCGCCTCGCGGAGGTCATCAACCTCCCGCGAGTGTCACTCGGCCTGATCCCGGCAGCAACCGGCCTCGACGGGCACAGCCAGACCTCATTCTGGATCTTCGACGACTCCCTCGTTCAAGTCGAGACGCTGACCACCGGCTTGGACATCACCCGCCCGGAGGAGATCGAGCTCTACGCCGCCGCCTTCGAGAGAATGCGACGGACAGCGGTCTTCGGTCGGAACGCAAAAGCGCTCATCGGGCGAGCCCGAGACAAGCTGCTCCAACAGCCGGCGACCTCGTGAACCCGAGCGACCGTGGGCGAGCTGGCGGCAACGCAGCCCCACGCATCACGGCGCTCCGGAATACCCCACACGCCGATGGCATCGTCCCTTGTTGCCGGGCGACAACCTCGACGCTCGCTCCCGCCGGGGCAACCCACCGGCCGCAGCAACCGTCCGTCAACCCGCGAAATCAGGCTGAACAAGCCGCACCCCTTCACCGCCTTGGCACACCGAGCCCTACAGCAGCGGAGAATCCGCGGCGTCCGCCCCCATCGAGAAGGAGTCCACTGTTGACCGAGCTGACGAGGCCTGTAACGGCCGCCGATGATCTACGCGCCCGCCTCGTCGAGATACTGCTCGCCGACGGCACGATCACCACCCCCACGGTCGAGTGCGCCTTCCGCGCCGTCCCGCGAGAGGCGTTTGCCCCAGTCGGCACGGAGCTGGCCACCGCGTACGCCAACAACATCGTGGTCACCAAACGCGGCCCCGACGGCAGAGCCACCAGCTCGATCTCGGCGCCGTGGCTGCAGGCGTACATGCTGGAGACCGCCCGGATCCGGCCCGGTTCCCGGGTACTTGAGATCGGCTCCGTTCTGTACCGATTTCCGAGTGTTGTACCAGTCTAACTGGCTTGTCCTGTGTTCTGCTATGACCCGTGACGGTGACCCAGGCTCGGCCGGTGTGGCGGCTGCACAGGTGGGCAGCGGAGGTCCCGGCGCCGATGGTGGCCGATCCGGTGCTGATGGCGGCGCGAGCGCTTGCGACGCCTGTGTCGATCGAGCCGGGGCAGGAGTTTCTGATCCGCTCCGATGGGGTCGTGGTGTCCGCGGTGAACGCGTTTCTGTGCTCGCCTCGGATGCGCAACCGCGCTGCCGGGACGCGGGACAAGTACGGGCGTGGGCTCGGGGTCTGGTTGGGCTTTCTCGACGCGGTGGGTTGTTCGTGGTCGGCGGCGACACAGCACGAGGTTGACGGGTTCAAGTTCTGGCGGATGACCGATGCGGCCAATCCACAGCGGGTCGCCGGTGCGAGCGTGTTGGACAACCTGATGGCGGTCTCGTGTTTCTACGAGTGGGCTGCGGTGCGGTACGGCGTGGTCAACCCGGTGGCGCGCCATCACGTGCGGGGCCGCCGCCGGGAGCGGACGGCCGGGTTCGAGGCGATGCCGCACGTGCTGCGCGATCGCGATGTCAAGTGGCTGGATCCTGGCGGGTACGCGTTGTGGCGGGATGTGGGGCTGCGCGGCCTCGACCGCGAAGGGCGCGAGGTCGACCGGTGGCGCGGGCGAAACAGCCAGCGTGACTGCGCGTTCGCAGATGGCTTGTACGGCACCGGTCTGCGGTTGACCGAGTGGGCCAGCGTCCTGATGGCCGAGTTGCCCACCGATGATGCTGGTCGCGGCTACTTCACGTGCTGGCTGGCGTCGGCGTGCGCGAAGAACGAGCGGGGCCGCCGCTTCTGGATGCCCCGGCAGGTCCTCGCCGACGTGCTCGCCTACGTCGAGGTGGAACGGGCCGCAGCGGTCAGGCGGGCGCAGCAGGCCGGCCGCTACGACAGGTTGGCCGGTGTGCTGGTGCTGCGGCGGGTGATGGCCCGCCGCCGAGTCGAGTTGGTGGACGCGTCGGGCGCGGTTGGGATGGTGTCGCTGGATGTGTTGGATCCGGCCGTGCGGGCGCGGGTGTTCGTGCAGACCTCGGTTGGGTTGGCACCGGCGGCGTTGTGGCTGAACGAGGATGGGCTACCGCGTGAGCCACATGGGTGGCAGCACACGTTCGATGTGGCTAACCAGCGGGTCGCGCGGGCGGGGTTGGCGTCAGTGCGGGCGACCGCGCATCTGCTGCGCCACTCGTTCGCGCTGCGCTGGTTCTCGGTCGGGCGGCTGCTCTACGAGCGGCGGTTCAGCCATCTCGACGCCGACGAGTTGCGGGACTTCCGCGCCCAGTTCGGCGACACCTGGTACCTGGTCAAGACGTTGCTCGGCCACGCCGATATCGCCACGACGATGAACGTCTATCTTGAGCCGTTCCGGGATCTGGACGTGGCGCTACTGATCGAGCACGCGCACGGGGCGATGGTGTCGGCGTTGATGGCCGAGATGTTCGCCGCCCATCCGCAGGTCGTGACAGCGCCCGAGCAGGCCGCGGTGAGCCCGTGACGGGCCGCGCGGCGGTGCTGCCGCAACCGGGCTATACGCAGCCGCAGCGGCTGTTCGTCTCCGCCGACGAGTGCCGGGTCCGGGCCTTTCCGGAGGACGGCGGCCCGCCCCATGACATCGACCTGACGAAGCTGCCGGTGTCGCGGCCGTTGCAGGAGTGGTTCGCCGTCGCGGTGGCGGCGGCGACGGGGCCGAGCGGGCCGCTGCGCCGGGCGGCGTCGCAACGCAACGCGTTGCGGATCCTCAAACGGTTCACCGGTTATCTGTCCACGTTGCAGCGACCACCCGGCCGGCCCGAGCAGCTTCGCCGGGCCCATCTCGACGGTTTCGTCATTGCCGGTGGTCGCGCGTTGCATCGGGATCTGGGCAGCCTACGTTCGCTGCTGCGTCACGCCGACCCGCCGGCCCCTGACGAGTTCGCGGCCCGGCTGACCACCGCATCGGCACCGAAGATCGACACGCCGGTGCGCAGCTACAGCGAGACGGAGTTCCGGCGGATCATCGCGCGGTGCAAAGGTGAGCTGCGGCGGGCAGAGACCCGGATCCGGCAGGGCCGCGCCGATCTGGCCGCGTGGCGCAACGGCGAGGTCGCCCCGGCTGACGGCCGGGCGTGGCAGCGGGGGCGACTGCTCGATCACGTCGACCGGCACGGCGACGTTCCCCGAACCGGCCGCCCCGACGCCAGCGTCGCAGATCATGGTGGCCCGGCAGCGCTGATGGGCGGGCTGCACCTGACCTACTCCGAGGTCACCGCTGCGGCCGTGTTGCTGATCTGCCTCACCGGCCAGAACGCGGGCACGATCGACTCCGCGTCGGTCGCGCACCTGCGCCCGGATGGGAATGCCGGGGTGTTGGCGTCGGCGGTGGTCGACCTGGTGAAGCCGCGGCGCGGGTCGCGGTCGGCCCACATGAGTGTCGCCCTGCTCGACGCCTCGCCGCAGGGGCGGCGGAGCGGCGACCGGCTCGACACTCCGTTCGGTGTCTACACGCTGCTGGTCGACCTCGGGCAGGCCAGCCGCGCCTGGTTGGGCACCGACCGGGTCCTCGCCTTCTACAGCGACCGTGGCGGCCCGCGCGGACGCGGGTTCCGTGCCGGGCTCCCGTCGCAGGCGATCTACCTGTGGTCCCGGTCCGGGGCGGGTCTGCGCTGCGACCCGCCCGCCGGCAGGGAAGACGAGCAGGGGCCGCCGCTGCGGCTGGATGCCCGCCGGTTGCGGCTGACCTTCCTGGAACTGCACCAGCGGCCGGTGGCCCAGACCGAGCGCACCCTGGTCAACGAGTATCTCGCCCGCAACCGCGGCAACCTCGCCGACTACCAGCGGCTCGTCGCGACCGTGTTGGAGCAGCAGGTCGACCTCGCCCGGGCCGTGCGCCCGCTGCGGGTGCTGTCGGCCAGTGACGTGTCCAACGCCGCGTCGGATCCGGCCGCGGTCGCCGCCGTGCTGGACATGCCCGCCGAAGCGGTGCCCGACCTGGTCGCCGGCAGGCTCGACACGGTGCTCGCCGGCTGCGTCGATAACCTTCGCAGCCCGCACAGCGAGGCTGGAAGCCCGTGCACCGCCTCGTTTCTGCTGTGCCTGTCGTGTCCGTGCGCCCGCGCGACTCCGGCGCACCTGCCGGTCCAGGTTCTTGTTCATGACGAGTTGCTTGCCCGCCGGGCGCGGATGACACCGTTGGCCTGGGCGCAGCGGTTCGTCGCGCCGGCGACGCAGCTGGCGGATCTGCTGGCCCAGTACGGGCCCGGCGCGGTCGCCGACGCCCGCGTCAACGCCACCGACGCCCAGCGGGATCTGGTCGACCGGTTCCTGCGCCGAGAGCTGGACTGGACATGAGCGCCGCCGCAGCCGCCCGGCCGCTGCCAAAGCGGACGACCCGGACGGGTCGGCCGGCCGCGGACATGCTGGTGCTGGCCAACCGGCCCCTGCGCCCGCACGTCGATCCGGCGGCGTTGTCGCGCTTCGGCGACGACCGGTGGGTGCTGACCCCGGCGCTGCACGAGGCCCACGCCAAGACACTCACCCTGAACATGGCCGCCGTCCCGGCAGCGTTCCGCGAGCCGGTCAAGCACGCCGCGTGGCTGATGCTCAACGAGGATATGGACGCGAACACGGCATTCGGGGGGCGCACGAGCAGGCCAGCGGTCAAGACCGTCTCGGCCACGGTTGGGTTCGTCACCCGGTTCTGCGAATGGCTGTGGCTGCGCGGCGTCTCCCGCTTCGCCGACGTCACCGCGGCGCAGCTTGGCCGGTACGCGGTCGATGTCCGTCACAGCGGCGTCAGCCACGGCCAGCAGGTAGACCTTCTCGCGGCCGTGGCGCGGCTGTGGGCGATGCGTGCGTTGCTGCCCCATGCTGACCGGCTGCCTGAGGCCCCGCCGTGGGGCGGCGAACGCATCCACGACGTCCTGGGCATCCGTCCGGCCAAGGGCGAGAACCGCACACCCCGGATCCACCCGGCGACCATGACGCGTCTGCTGTCGTGGAGCCTGCGGTTCGTCGAGGACTTCGCCGAGGACATCATCACCGCCTTCGACGAGTACAAGAGCCTGGTCAACCTCAGCCCCAACCGCCGCCGCCTGACCGGACAGGAACGGCCGGCCCGGCGGCAGAGCCACAACGCGGTATCCGACCGGCTGTCCGCCGTCGTCGAGCGTTACCGCGCCGCGGGCCGCGGCCTACCCGGCAGACGCCAGGCGGACGGCACGCTGGCCGTCAACACCTACCACCTCGGCCGGCTGGCCGTCGGCCAGATCAGCGACGGTGTCGCCCGCCACCGGCAGATCCTCGAAAACAGCGGGCTGCCGGTCGACGACGACTGCTACCTGTTCGCGCCGGTCACCGCCACCATCGACGGCGTTGCGTGGCGAACGCGCCCGATCGCCTGGGACGAGGTGCCCGAACTTGCCCGGCTGCTGATGGCCGCCTGCTACACGGTCATCGGATACCTGTCCGGCCAACGCCTCGGCGAGACCCTCAACCTGCGGCGCGGCTGCATCGAACACGACGCCGCGTCCGGCCTGATCCTCCTGCGCGGCAGGTACTTCAAACAGGCCCGCGATTCGGGTGGCAACAAGATTCCGCAAGGCGTGACCCGGCCCGACCCGTGGGTCGTCGTCGCCCCGGTCGCTACCGCCGTCACCGTGATGCAACGCCTGCACAGCGACGACCTGCTGTTCCCCAGGACACTGGAAGTCGACGGCCGTGCCGACAGCGCCGCACGCTCCCGCCATGGCCGGTCCCGCAACGACACCCTCGTCACCCGCGACCTCGGCATCTTCTGCGCCTGGGTCAACCGGTACTGCGCCGCCACCGGCCGCGGCGACAGCATCCCACCCGATCCGAACGGCACGCTGCACCCGGCCCGGCTGCGGCGCACGCTGGCGTGGTTCATCGCCCGCAAGCCACGCGGCATGGTCGCCGCCGCAATCCAGTACGGACACGTCAGCGTCGCGATGACACTGGGCTACTCGGGCAGCTACGCCTCCGGCTTCCCCGACGACCTCGCCTTCGAGCAGTGGCTGGCCAAGCTGGAGACGATGGCCGAAGATCACGAGCGGCTGCAGCAGGGCGAGCATGTCAGCGGCGCGGCCGCTGCCACCTACCGGCAGCGGGTCAACGCCGCCACCCGCTTCGCCGGCCGGGTACTGCGCACCAACCGGGAAGCCGCCGCCCTCCTCGCCGACCCCGATCTGCAGATCTACCAAGGCAAAGGCATGACCTGCGTCCTCGACCCGCACAAGGCCGCCTGCCGGGTCGCCCGCGACGAACGTGACCACCGACGCACCCCGGACCTGGACGACTGCCGACCACACTGCGGCAACATCGCCCGCACCGACCGCGACATCGCCGCGCTACGCGAGCGTGTCGAGCAGCTTCGGACGATCGTCAACGACCCCCTGACACCGCCGATCCGGGCCGACCGGGAGCGGCGCGAACTCGACCGGCTCACCACGATCATCACCGAGCACGAACGGGGATCTCGTCGTGGGTGACCGGGACGCCGAGCGCGAGGCGATCACCGCGGCGATGCAGCGGCTCCTCGACGGAACCCCGCACCGCTCCACCGGCGCGCTGACCGTGCTGCAACTCGCTACCGAGGCCGGTGTCAAGCGCTGGGTACTCACCCACAAGCACCCGGACCTCAAAGAGGAATTCGAACGCCGTCGCGCGTCGGCGAACGGCGTTCCCGCCGCCTACCAGACCATGGCCGCCGAAGTCACCGATCTTCAACAGACCAACGCCAGGCTCCGCACCGAGAACAACGAGCTACGCGAACGCATCGACGCCTACGCACAGACCATCTACCAGCTCAGCGAGCGGCTGCGGCAGATCGAAGAGCATGCGCTGCCGCCGAGCAACGTTCGCCGGCTGACGCAGCCACGGTCAGGCTGAACTGCCACGGGCCGTGTTGCGCGATGCTGGAAGTCAAAGCAAGCGCGGCGTTTGAGGCTATCCGCCGGAGTCTCCGAAACCTCCGATCCTGGTTGCCATATTCGGGGGATGCAGCGTCCTTACGACGTCCGGCACACTCGTAAGTGCGTGCCGTGGGTGTCACCTGTTGCAAGGAGCGGATCATGGGAATGGCGGACGATGCCCAGTCGATGCTTGCGGATGGTGCTGCAAACAGGGAGAGGCATCAGGCTGAGCGCCACCGCGAGTCGTCGGCGCGGGCGGCCCCGATGCTCGCGGCCTACGACCGGCTGTGTGGCTGGATCGACGGGTTGGTCGCGGAATTTGCGGAGGAATGCCGCAACAACGGCGTGTTCAACCATTCGGCAGCCGTGATTGTGCCCGGCCCGTACCGGTATGAGGTTGGTGAGACGACGAACTTCCCGGCCCATACGATGCGTGAGCCGGAGGTCCGCGTGTTCGCCAACGGCGCGTGGCAATGGGCCAAGCAGGATTTCATATTCAAGCAACTGCCTCTGGAGCCGACTCGAAGGCAAGCGGAACGGGCTGCGGTCTACAAGGCGGCCTATCACAACGCATCGCCCCTGGAGGGGTACTTGCCTGAAATCGACTTCTGTCTTGCAATGCCGTTGCGAATGGTCCGCGATGGAGAGCTCGCTCGCGACGACTTCTACAACGAGTTCGTCCAGTCTCTTGCCTCGGAGCTAGCCCGAACCCGTCGCCAGCCCCCGCGTTGACCCGTGCGGGCTCGCTACCGTTGGATCACCCGATCGTCGCCCATCCACAAGCCGCCCCAGCAACCACGCCACGTCGACGCCCTCGAACGAGTGTCGTCGCCGCACCGGACGTGGACGAGTGGGCATCGGGATCCACGTCTGGTCCAACGAACGATTCCTGCGACGGCTTTGCGTCGTCGGCCCGCCAACCATAGATGCCCTCGGTCCGGTCGATGGGTGCAACAGTCTTGAGCAGGCGATAGAAGGTCCGGCGGCTGCAACGCCGCGCTGATCGCCGAGCTCGTCGGCGCCGGCGGTAGCGTGGTGAGCGTCGACATCGACCCGCAGGTCGTCGTCCACGCCCGGGCCACGCTCGAAGCGGCCGGATACCAACAGGTCCGCGTGGTGCACGCCGACGGTGAGTACGGCTACGCCGCCGGCGGCCCCTACGACGCGGTACTCGTCACCGTCGAGGCCAGCGACATCGCACCTGCCTGGACCGCACAACTCGCTCCAGGCGGGGTGCTGGTCGCGCCGGTGCGGATGCGGGCCAACACCCGCTGCCTCACCCTCGAACGCGACGGCGACCACCTGGTCGCGACCGCGTCCCTGCAGTGCGGATTCGTGCCGATGCAAGGCGACGGACGGGACCCGACCCGGCGGCTGGCGTTGCGCGGCGAGGACGCCGTCCTCGTCCTGGACGACCCGACCACCGACGTCGACCTCGACGGCCTTCGGGCGGCCCTCGACGGGCCGCGCCACGAGGTGTGGTCGCCGGTCACGCTGCCGATGGACGCCTCGTTCGAGGCGCTGCACCTGTGGCTGGCCAGCCAGCCCCGCCCCTACGGCGTGCTCAACGTCGACCGGGAACGCACCGCCGGGCTGCTCGACCCGCAGGACCGGTTCTTCTGCCCCACCCTACTCAGCGACGGCAGCGTCGCCTATCTGACCATCCGCCGCCACGACGACGTGACGTGGCAATGCGGCGCGCACGGCTTCGGACCCGACGCCACCGCGCTGACCCGCGACCTGATCGACCTGGTCGCTGTCTGGGATCGGCTGCACCGCGCCGGAGTCCGCCCGGCCGTCACCGTACACCCGGCTGGAGCCGCGCTGCCCTTCACCGAGCAGCTCCGGCTGGTCGTGCCCCGCCGCCACACCCAGATTGCGATCACCTGGTCTGGCGACAGCCGATGACGGCCTTGCTGATCATTCGCGGGAACTCCGCCAGCGGCAAGACCACGACAGCGCGGGAACTCCGCCGCCGTTACGGCCGCGGCTGTGCCTTGATCGAGTTTTCCGACCGTCTTCTTGGTGTACGCGACGTCCGCGAACGCCTGGGCTGTTGATCCTTCCGCGTGACTAACCTTTCATGATCTCTACGTTCGGGACGTAGGGGATGTGAGGGCGGTTGGACCGCAGGCGGGTTGTCGGGCAGATCCGGGTTCAGGAGATCGTCCTGCGCGGCGGGCGCCGGTCGTGGACGATTCTGTGGCCGGACAGAAGGCGCGGTCCACGAGGAGGCGGACCGGTTCCTACGCCGGTACGACGGTGAGCCGGGTACGCAGCGGACGTACACCTACCTGCTGGTGGATCATCTGCGGTGGCTCGAGCGGGAGGTGCTAAACCTTGCCGCAGTGCGGCTACGGGATCTCCAGAGGTACATGGGCATCGTCGGTGCAGAGGTTCGGATGCCGTTGGGAGAGCCGTGGCGGGTCGGCAAGCGCCCGTACGGCACGGCGACGTTGGGCACTGCGGCGTCGGTGCTGAAGGGGTTCTACCTAGGCCGTGTGTCATAAGTGCTTCGCGAGGCGGCGCAGCCAGATGTCGATGATGCTGATGGTTGTGGTGGTTTCGTACCGCACGGCGAGCTTGTCGTAGCGGGTGGCCACGGCTCGATGGGCTTTGAGCAGGTTGATCCCGCACTCCACGGCGTGGCGCTGCCGGTAGGCCACCGGGTCGAACGCTGGTGGCCTACCGCCCCGGGAACCGCGTGCGCGGCGGTGGGCGGCCTGATCAACCTTGATCGGAATGACGCACCGGATCGACCGCCGCCGCAGGTACTCCCGGTTCGCGCGGCTGCTGTACGCCTTGTCGGCCAGGACCCGGTCCGGGCGGACCCGCGGCCGGCCGCCACCGGCACGGACCACCCGGATACGGCGCAGCACCGTAGTGAACTGCGGGCTGTCCCCGCGCTGCCCGGCAGTCAGTACCAGCGCCAGGACTTTGCGGCCCTGCTCACAGGCCAGATGCAGCTTCGTGGTCCAGCCGCCCCGGGACCGGCCCAGCGCGTGATCGCCCGGCTCCGCGGCGCCGTCCCCGCCCGGCGGTTCGACCTGCCAATCGGGCCGCTTGCGGGCACCGGCGGCGTGCTGGTGCGCCCGGGTGATCGTCGAATCCACGCTCACATCCCAGCCGATCAGACCCGCCGCGTCGGCCCGGCCCTGCACCACCGAGAGGATCCGCGCCCAGGTGCCGTCGCGCTGCCACAGCCGGTACCTGCCATAGATCGTGCGCCAGTGCCCGTAGCACTCCGGCACGTCCCGCCACGGCGACCCGACCCGGATCCGCCACCGAATCCCGTCAATGAGCTGCCGCTTACTCCACCTCGGCGGCCGGCCTGCCTTCTTCCCCGTGGGCAGCAGCGGTTCCAGCAGCGCCCACTGCGCGTCGGTCAGGTCGAACCGCCTCGTCACCGCTACGCTGGCCACGAGGTCTCCGTGCAGATGGTTGTCTTGGTCGATAACCCATCTACCGGAGACCTCGCCACATATCGATCACCGACACGCCCGACCAGTCAACTCGCCACCACCGCTACACGACCCACTTCTGACACACGGCCTAGGGCTGAGCGGCGAACATTCCAGCGCGGAGCTGCGTCGGGATCTGGATCGGGTTCGGTTGCCGTCGAAGGCGGACCGCGACCGGGCGCTGCTGGGGCATGCCAAGTCGACGATGCCGGCGAATCCCCTCGGGCCGCGCCAGAGCGGTCGGCGGCATCCGAAGATGCTGCCGGACGATGGCCGCGGTCGCCTGCTCAGGAAGGTGAGCACTGCCCGGGACCGCATGATCGTCACCTGGCTGTACGACGGTGGGTTCCGTATCGCCGAGATGTGCGGCGGCGCCTGCCCCTGGAAGCTGGACTGCGAACGCTGCGACAAGTTCGTGATGACCGGTGCCGATCTGCTGTACTGGCGCCGCAAACGCGAGCAGTGGTACTCGCTGGCTGAACGCGCCCCTACCGATGAGATGGCCGACTGGCTACACCAGCAGTTCGAGCCCACCGCCCGGGCCATTGCCGGCCTGGAACGCGCACTCGCCGGCATCGGACTGCTCAACGACGCCCTCGCGCTGGACCTGCGGCGCCCCCAGGACTACTTCCACCGCCTCTGGACCACCGGATTCCAAACCATCGACCTGGCCACCCTCGGCGACGCGGAGACCGCCTCATGAGCACTCCAGACCCTGCGGCGCCACGTACCGCGGCGGCCAACCAATCGCGCCGACAGAGCACCGGCGACAAGCTCGAACGCATCGACACGACGCTGCGGACTATGCGCCGCGAGCGGACTCCGATCACCTACCCGGCCGTCGCGCGGCGGGCTGGCGTCTCGCGCACCTTCCTCTACCAGAACCCCGACGCCAAAAGCCTGATGGCCGCCATGATCGCCGCCAGCGGCGACCAGCGACGCCGAGCGCAGATAGCGCACGATGCGCAGGTCGAGGCGTCCTGGCACCAGCGCGCGCTCAACGCCGAGGACGCGCTCAAGACCGCCTACGCCGAAATCGACAGCCAGCGCGAGCGGATCGGCATTCTCCTCGGGCAGCTCCGCGATCTGCAAGCCGAGTACACCGAAGGCACCGCCCAGCGCCTAGCCGAGGAGAACACCGCGCTCAAGGAGCGCGTACGCCGGCTCACCGACGACAACCGGGGCCTGGAGCAGAAGCTGCAGGCCGCCAGATCCAACAACCGCTTCCTCGACAAACGCCTCGCCGACCTGGAAGCCGAACTGCTCGACACCCAACCGAACCACCCGACAAGCGCCCGTTCACGCGCCTGATCAACGCCAGACGCAGCCGAAACAAGCCGCCCAGAGCTGGGATGCCTGCCACGACATTGGTCACTTTGCGGTGAGGGTCGCGGCCAGAGACGGTGATCCAGTGCGAAATCTGGCCGATGGGCGCTCAACTAATCTTGGCGCCGTCCTCTCGGCGCAGAACCCCGGTGCCGGAACCCCATCCGCCGTCCGGCTGAACCTTCGCCTCTCGGGCCACAAATCCTCCTATCTTACGGTTGTGGTCTGGACACAGACCGTGCTTGTCGGGTTGGCTTCCTCCTTATGGATGCATCGCAGGTGCGGCGCGCGAGTCTGTGGCAGGACGCGGTCCGCCTGCTACTACTGCTCGACGCCGCTGCCAAACCTGTTGGCGACGACCTCGATGCGCCGCCCGACGCTGAGGGCGTGGTCCGAACGCAGGTCCGGCTGCAAAAGTTGGACTTCTGGGTTCGCTACCCGGACTATCTGGCAAACGAGTTGCTCAACGACTACGAGGCGGACCCGGAGTCACCCGGTCTGGTCGATGAGGCAGAGCGGATCTTGACATCGCGAGAACCTGACCTTCGACGGTTTCCGATGCTGCGGCATCGGTTCGGTGCTTTCGAGGATCTGAACGACGCGATGGCGGTCCTCGTCGAGCGCGGGCTGGCGCGAACCCGGCAGCGTCTCGGCACCTCGCGGGTGCTCCAACACAACTACTACCTGCTCGAACAAGGGCGAACGACCGCGGCTGGCATCGTCGAGGCGGCGCCTGCGCTTGACTGGTACGTCGGACGCACTCGCACGGTCGTGAACCTGGTTGACGGCCTAGGTGGTACCCCAGGGCCCCGGCGTTGTTTCGGTATGAGGTGTTCTGTCCGTGTTGAGGATCGGACAAAGGTGGGAGTTGTGGGACGAGCGCGACTCTGGTGATCTTTCGGGTGCTGAAGCCTGAAGATCATCCTTTGGAGTCGCGCTCGTGTCGTCATCTTGCCTGATCGACGGTGTTGTTGACCATCTTGCTGATCTGGCGTTGTGGGAGGCCGAACTCGCCGCCGGGCCGGGTGCGGTTGATCCGTTGTCGGTGGCGTCGCCGCTGGTGGAACGGTTGCGGCAGGTGCCGGACCCGCGCCGGCTACAGGGGTTACGGCATCCGCTGCTGGTGATCCTGGTGTTGACCGCGTGCGCCACGTTGGTGGCGGGCAACGACGGTGTGACCGCGATCCGGCAGTGGGCGGCGCGGACCCCGCAGGATGTCCTGCACCGTCTCGGTGCCCGCCGTAACCCGCTGACCGGCCGGTACCTGGTACCCAGCGAACGGACCTTCCGGCGGGTCCTGGCCGCCGTCGATGGTGACGCTCTGGACGCGGCGACGTGCGGCTACGCCGCTGACGTCGTGCGCGGTGACGCCCCGGTCCCGCAGGTCGCGACCGCCGGGGATGAGCCGGTCGAGCGGGAACAGCGCCGGGCCGTGATCCGGGCGGTCACCCACCCGAGGCCGGCGGGGCTGCTGCCTGCGGCGGCGATCGACGGAAAACTGCTGCACGGCGCCCGCACCGCGGACGGGAAGAAGGTGTTCCTGGTCGCCGCGGTCACCCACGAGCGGGCGGTGATTCTGGGACAGCGACAGGTCCCGGACAAGCGTGGTGAGAACGCGGTGATCGGTGACCTGCTCCGCCCGTTGGACGTGGCCGGCATGTTGCTGACGCTGGACGCACTGCATACGACCAAGAAGACGGCCCGCCTGATCACTGGGCCGCTGGGCGCCCACTACATGCTGATCCTGAAGGGTAATCAACCGCTCGCACTGCAGGCCGCGCACGCGTTGTTGTCCGGTACCGACGTCGAGTTCGCCGGCCGTATGCACGTGGCGGACGATCAGGGTCATGGGCGCACCGAGCATCGGACCCTGCGCGTGGCCGACTGCGACGACGCGCTGTTCCCGGGTGCCCGACAGGTGTTCCGGCTGCGCCGTGACACCGGTGGCCTCGACGGCGTGCGCACCAGCAAGGAGATCATCCACGGCATCGTTAGCGTCGCCGCCGCCCAAGCCGGCCCCGACCACCTCAACCACTATGCCAGGGGGCATTGGACCGTGGAGAACTGTCTACATTGGACCCGTGATGTGACGTTCCGCGAGGACGACTCCCAGCTCCGTACCGCGAACGCGCCGCGCAACATGGCCGCCATGCGCAACCTGACCCTGAACACCTTCCGCCTCGCCGGCCGCGCCAACATGGCCTACGCCCGCCGCGACATGCAAGACCGCGCCAACACCTTCACCACTTACGGCATCTAGCAAACCATGACCAAAGCGGACATAGAACAACAACGCCGGGGCCCTGGGTGGTACCCGAATCAAGGAGCGGCAGTATCTGCAACGGGACTATGCCGACACCCCGATCGGGTCGTACATCCCCGCCATCACCGAACAGGTTCATACAAGGTTAGCGGCACTTCGAGTGGAAGGCCCGATCGACGGAACGCTCACGGAGGTACGGCAGTGACAGGCGATGCGGAGGCAGAGCTTGCGCCTTGGACACCGCCGAGTCCGGGCGAGGTGCTGGAGCGCGCGGCATCCAGATGCTCCATGACGGCTGCGGAGGTCGGGTCGGCACTGAGTGAGGTAGGCATCGCCTTGCCGAGCCCGGTGCCACCGCCTCGCCGGATCGAGGTTCGGCGGCTTCGGGTCGCTGGCGTCAAGAACGACGGAACGGACTTCCACATCGACCAGGCACTGGAGCCGGGTGTGTGGGCGATCATGTTCGCGAAGAATCTGGTCGGCAAGACCAGCATCCTGGAGTTCGTGGTGTGGGCATTGCGGGGTAAATCCCGCACGCTTGGACCTGACGTCAAGTCCTGGGTTCGGCGGATCACAGTCGACGCGCTCATCAGCAACCAGGCTGTACGGGTGGTGATTCATCAAGACGCGTCCGAGATGCCCGTTGGGTTGCGAGGCCGTGTTCTGTCTGCTGGCTCCATCGACGAGCTGCTGGACGCCGAGGACGACGATCTTCATCCACTCGCAGCAGCAGACGGCGAGTCGCAAGTCGAGGCGCTGATCGGGACCTTCATGATGGAGGCTCTCGGGTTAGGTTACACGTCGATCTGGAATCCGACGGGTGGTCTTGACGGAGAAGGCGCACCACAAAGTCACGGCTGGTCCTCGTACTTCGGAGCGTGCTACCTCAACCCAGGTGGCGACACGCTGCTGTTCGGCGACGTCAAGGAAGTGGCGTCGCTCTCCGCGAAGTTGCTCGACTTGTTCATCGGCGTCCCGTACGCCTCGGTGCTGACGCACCTGTCGACAATGCAGCGGCGTTTATCCAAGGAAGCCAGCCAGGCCGCAAACCGCGCCGAGCAGGACCGGGCGGCGCGTCGTAGCGAGCGAGAGCAATGGGAGGCCGAACTCGACGGGCTCCGCAGGAAGCTTGCGGCAGCGAAGCGCGATACGGATCCTCGGCTCGGCGAGGCGATGTCGGCCGTCGACGGCGCCCTCGACGACCTTCGCTCGGCTCGTCAGGCGCACGCGGACGCGGAGGATGTACACCGCGACGCTGAACGGTCGTGTCTGCTCGTCGAGCAGCAGGTGATGGACGTCCGGGAAACATGGCAGGCCCGGCGCGTGCTCGGGTTGCTTACGCCTCGGTGCTGTCCGCGCTGTGAAGCGCCTATCGAGCCGGCACGTCATGCCACGGAGCGGCAGGACGCATCGTGTGCGGTCTGCACTCGCCCGATGCCTCCGGTCGACGCGGAACTGGCCGGGGCACGCATCGCCGAGCTGGAGCAGGAGCTGGCCAGCCGACAGGAGGCGCGAGGACAGGCTGCCGAGAAGGTGGCGGACCGTTCGGAAGCCGTGGGGCAGGCGCGGGACCGTCACGAGTCAGCTCGGGCACGACTCGACGAAATCCGCTTTGCGTCGGCCTACGCTACCCTACGCGACCTTGAGATCCAGGCCGCGCGGTTGGAGGGCCGGCTGCAGGCAACGGGCACGGCTGACGACCAACCAGCTGCGACTGCCACGCCTGCGGTGGAGCGGGTCGTCTCGGCCGTGGTGAAAGTGCTTACCGACGTGGCCAAGGAAGCAGCAGTCCACCTGTTCCCGGCGCTCAACGACCAGATCGTTGCGCTGGCACGCGCGTTCGGCGTTCCGAACCTGGACTCCGTCGACCTCAAACGCAACGGCCACCTCAACGCGATCAAAGGCGGGAAGAAGACATCGTTCGAGCAGTTCCAGCGCGGCGAGCGGCTACGAGTCCGCATCGCGGTGGTGATCGCGCTGCTGCGCGTTAGCGAGCAGCGTGGCGTGCCGACACATCCCGGGCTTCTCCTGATCGACGCAATCGGAAGTGAGGAGGTTACGCCGACCGACGCGACGGCGTTGATCAGCGAGCTGCAGAAGCTCAGCAACGAACTACCCAAGCTCCAGGTCGTCCTCACCACCGCCAAGCCGGAATACGTGGAAGGGGCGTTGGCCCCTGAACGGATCATTACCAGCGACGGGGAATACATGTTCTAGTTGCAGAACATGTGAGCTGGGCCCCAACATGCAGAGATCATCGGCTCGCAGCACAGAACAGGGAGGGCGTGATGAGCATCGTCGAGGACTCCCTGAACACCTGGGCTGCGACAGCGACCGAGGCGCAACTCGATCTCGGACCGAGCCTTGCGGACCTGGGCGGTGCGGAGGCTGTTGCCGCCGAGGCTCGGGACTTAGCGGTTGGGCCGCATTTCTCGACGCTGCTGCAGGCGCTCGCGCGTCCGGATACCTCCGTCTCCGGGAACGTCGTCCTGGCCTTCGCGGCGGCTGTCGCTGAAGGATTTCGGAGCCCTTATCGCGCCTGGGTGCTCGCCGAGGCCGTGGACGTGCTGTGCTCGGAGCCGCTTCTGCTGAACGAGTTCGGTCAACCGACGGCACCGACATTGCTGCGGCATGCAGAGGACGCTCTCGGCGGGACACTCAGTCCGGCTTTCGCCCACCCGGCCATCGCAGGCATGCTCCAGCTGGCGCTGAGCGGGCGCACCAATCACCGCCGTCTGCTTGCGTTGCTAACGGAGATCCGCGGCGATGAGCCAGCCGACGCTTTGGAACGTCTGCCGCTTCTGATCGGCATCGCATACGACCACTACGACGACTCTGGGCTCATCGACGTGCTACACACGCTTGCGGGCAACGACGTCTTACCAGCGAGTACCCGCAACGACGCCCGCTACGAACTGGCCTTGGCGTCCATGCGGGCCGGCCTGCGTGCCAGCGATCGGAACGACGTGGTACGGCAGTTACGGACGGCGGCTCTCCAGTTCCGGCATGTCGAGAGCGCCGAAGAGGCGCGATTGGACGCTCGGTCGTATCGCCTTGCGCTCGACGCGCTGTTCGCCTTCATCGACCTGGAAGGCCAGCCGACTGTGGCCGTTCGAGACCGCATTCTGGCGAGTGCCCGCGGCCTCGACGAGACGGTCGCGCAGCGCTCGGCCTGGTCAAGCCGCCGCCACCAGCCCCGCTGGCTGGAAGCCCGTGGTCACGCTGAAGCAGCCTGGCACCAGCTCGTCGCAACACTACGGTTTGCGGGAACGCGACTGCTCGAACCAAGTTGGCTCAATGCCAGCAAGGTTCTGGCCGACGTACTGACGGTCTACCAGGCCAGCCGCGCGGTCTACGCAGCGCCCGTCGAAGGGGACGGGTTGGCGCGGATCGTCTCACCCACCGTGGAGGCAGCCTTTATCCGGGAGATGGGCCTGCTTCACCACCTCGAACAGGCCCTCGGTCAAGATCCAGAGCTGGCACAGCATCCCGACGCCCGCCATCTCAACGCCAACGTAAAGGCTCGCAGACAAGCGCTGGAAGCCGGAGCTTCAGGGGAGCCGCCGGGAAAATCCGAACCTGGGCAGCAGCCGTGGGCTTTGCTGCTCGGTGACTACGATCCGGTCCTTCGGCAACGAATGCTCCGTGTGATCGACGAGTACGAACGCGGTTACGCACTGACCGGCAACGCCATGCTCGACCGACAGCTTGCGCAACTTCACGCCGAGATGGCTCAAAGTCCTGGATGGGAAGAGCCGGCGCGGACGTACTTCTCGACGCTGCTCACCCACGTGCTGCGGTTCCTGCACGGTCGATTCGATGCACAAGCCGACTTACTCGGCGACGTCACGGCGTATCTCGGACCCGCTCCAGCGGGTAAACCGTGGCTGGAAGA
This sequence comes from Dactylosporangium sp. CA-139066, assembly GCF_050936175.1. Taxonomy (NCBI): domain Bacteria; kingdom Bacillati; phylum Actinomycetota; class Actinomycetes; order Micromonosporales; family Micromonosporaceae; genus Dactylosporangium; species Dactylosporangium sp. CA-139066. The sequence continues at coordinate 7,504,651 of NZ_JBNJNH010000001.1, forward strand.
GCACCTGCAGAACGATCTTCTGCAGTATCTCACCAGTAGGCTGGACCCGCCCGGCAGTATCCGGCGCGAGGAGATCGACATCTCCTCGGGACGGACCGACATCACCTACACCCCGCAGGTGGACATGCGGTTCGTCATCGAAGCGAAGCGCCATTCCAACAAGTGGACCAAGGACGGGCTTGAACAGAAGTACCTTGCTCAGACGGTGAACTACACTGCGACAGGGCCACCATTCTGCATCTTGCTCATTGGCGATCACAGCAATCACGCAAAGGGCTACACAAGCCTGGACGACAGCGTCTGGAGCGCCTGGCGCAGTCGGAGCCCCACAGAGATACCGCGCTTCATCGCAATCGGTGTTCTGCCAATCGGACGGCCGACCCCATCGAGCCTTACTAGCCAGGCGCGTCTGGGAAACGCGCAGCCGAGGCGATGATGGCGCCACGCCGCTGATCGTCATCTAGAACGCGTGACGGCCCATTCCGGGCACGCCTTCTGGTTCGCGCGTCGCAAGGGCGACAGCCACGCAAGGACGGTTCGTGGAGCTGAATGATCCAAGTGCGGCGGCGAGGGAGAGGACAGCTTCCAGAGATGGCACAACGGGCAACGGGCTTCGAAACGGACTGCCAGCCGCCATCGAAATCGCCCTGCGGAGTTGTCGCCAAGATTCGCGATGTGCTGAACTACCATGTCCGCGCGTTGTTGCCGCCGCAAGACCCGCCAATGATCATCAATTGGGTTTACGTTGCCGGAAAGTCTCACGCTAGCTACGAGGGGTAAGAGGGTGGGTATTCGAGCCGAGTTTTCCGCGGCAACCCGCAGGATAATCGCCGAAAGAGCCGGGTACCAGTGCTCCGTCCTGAATTGCGGGCGTTTGACCGTCGGACCGGGAATGGGACCTCGGCAAATAGTGCATACCGGTGTTGCTGCGCATATCTACGCGGCTTCGCCGGGTGGTCCACGCGGCACGGGCGGACTCTCTACTGCCGAGCGGAGTGAACCCGAGAATGGGATTTGGTGCTGCGAGGCCCATGGGAAATCCATCGACTCGGACGACGGACGCATTTTTCCGGCCGTTCAGCTTAGGGCGTGGAAGAGGTTGCACGAGGCACGGAAAGCCGCAGAAGTAAACGGCGGCGCACTGAACCACATCGGGCTCGTTGACTCAATTTCGGTCAATTCCGCTCCAGTTGCCTCACTGGAAGGCAGAACTTTTAACCTAGGAATGCGGAACATATTCACCGGCCCTAATGCCAGTGGAAAGTCTATCTTGACGCGCCTTATTGCGAGTGTTGCTTACCCCGACCACGTAGCAGAGATGTCGCACGGTCGGAATGTTGACATGGAGGTTCGCTGGTTCGACCCGCTGATCCATGATGTCGCCACAAAGGGCAGGGCCGGCGTTGTCACACATGTACTGGACGGCCGGCCCGTACCCTACGTCGCCCGCCCGTACAAAACCATTCTCCTCACGGGTCCACGTCGCCCTGATGTCATCCAAAATATCACCGAATTGGCACAAACGTTTGACCTCAGTATATCCGCAATGAAATCGACTCTGAGTCTCATCCCGACTGAGAGTAGCTTGATCAAGGACGTTCGATTCACGAACACGCAAGTCCACTGGACCGTGGAAACGCATGGGCGAGCTGTGCAATTTTCGGGCCGCGGGGGACCCGGCCTCGGGCTTGAATCTTTAATTCTTCTGGAATTGGCCGGATTTCACGCGCGGCATCATGCGCGCATTGAACCCACCTTTCTCCTGCTGGACGAATTTCTCGACTTTTACACACCCCAAGTTCAGGTTGCCGCCTTGGAACGACTCCAAGAAGCGGCGGAACATGCACAGGTAGCAATTGTCAGCCACTCGCCATTCATCGTCGCTGAGGTGTCGTCAGACTGGGCCATTACCGCTCTGGAGCAGCAGCCACTGAATCGTTGGGACAGCCCGTTCGACTTCGAGGTAGAGACCAAGCCTTTGCCGGGCACGGAACGCTGACGTACCGCGCGCCGGCCGAGCCACGGAACCAGTCCGCCGGCCACTCTGGGGCTGCGCACGTAGTAGGGCCTGGGGGTGTGATGCGGGGGACCTGTACGGTGCGGTCAAGCGCGATCACGCGGCGGCTGACGGCGCTCTTCGCGGGCCGGTGAAGATCTAGTACCGCCGGAGTCACCGTTCTGTTTGTGAACCCTCGAATACGCGTCGACCTGCCGCGTTGTTCGAGCGACCGTCCGCGCCGGAATCGAAGACGCCTGGAGCGCCGCGCACGTCGCGAGGAGAAGAGACGGTCGTAGCCGCGATCCCAACGCGATTCTTCGCATTCTGCTCCTGTGCATCGCTCGCTGCATGGCATGGGTCCTGCGAGGATCTGTGTCGTGGGTCCGCATGCCGGCTGCCGACGTCACGAACATGTGCACGACGTGTATGACCAGCTCAGAGACGATTCGACACAAATGGCGGTCGGTAAGATCGAGCAGGATCAGTTCAGAAGGGTAGTACTCCGAGAGCACGGCGGGCTCGGCGCCGACGCGGTCGCGCCCGGGTTCATCGACATGTCCGCGCGGTATCTGCTCAGCGCCGGCTATCACGTCATCGTCGAGGGCATCCTCGATAGCCGTAGCTACGGCACCGTGTTGCGGCAGCTGATCGCCGAGCATCCTGGCCCGAGCCACGTCTACTACCTCGACGTCAGTTTCGACGAGACCATCCGCCGCCACCGAGGCCGGGCGGAGCCGATCCCGGTCAGCGCCGAAGAGATGCGCGGCTGGTACGTGCCGCTCGATGTGCTGGGTGTGTCCGGGGAGCACGTCATCCCGGAGACTTCGACCTTTGAGCAGACCGTGGCCACGATCCTCGACATCAGCGGCCTGGCCGGCATGGCGCCGGCGACGCCGTGCCCGACCCGGTGCGCCCGCTGCGACCAGAAGCGGACCGAGGACCAAAACGCCATGCCGGCCACAGCCGGGCTGGCATGCAAGGAGACGGTGTGAACGCCATGCACGGGATCACCGTGCGGATCTATCCGACAGGAACGACCGGATGCTGATCACACCGCTGCGCGTGGAGCTCATCGATGCGGTCGCGGACGTGATGCGGCTCGGCGAGCCGTATGCCACAGTTCGTGGCCCGTCGGACTACTGGCTCTACAACGTTCTGCCCTACGGCGGGCGGACCAAGCGCGGCCAGCGGCGGGTCCGCGCATGACGGGTAGATCACGCCGTCAGGACGGCACCGCCGCGGCCGCGTCGTACACGCTGCCGGTGGATGTGCTGCTGCTGTACACGCGCCCCGGCTCGCACGGCGTCGAACTCCTCGTCGGGCTCCGCCAAGGCGGCTACGCACCATCAACATGGGACACCCCCAGCGGGAAGCTCCAGCCGGGTGAGCGTCTCGAGGACGCCATGGCGCGGGAGGCGTGGGAGGAGGTCGGGCTGCGGCTGCCGCCGCACCTGCTCCAGGTCGTCGCGATGACGCACTGGCATCCGCCGGACCGGGTTCCCCGGATCGGGGTCTTCTTCCACCTCAAGGCCGACCCCGCGGCGCATGGCGTTCCGCGCATTGCCGAACCGGACAAGTGCGCGGCGCTGCAATGGGCGCCGCTGGACGCGCTGCCCACGCCGCTCCTGCGCTACACCGAGATCGGCGTCGACCTGTTCCGATCGGGACGGCCCTACGCGGCAACGGACTGGCCCACGAGCCGGGCCCCTGACGCGGGCGCGGACGAGGGCGGTTGAGGTGCAGCGGATCGCCATCGTCGGGGCCGGCGGCGCCGGCAAGACGGTCCTGGCCAACCAGCTCAGCGCCCTGCTTGGCCTGCCGGTCACCCACCTGGACGCCCTGCGCTACGACCCGGACTGGACTATGGTGCCGGAAGCCGAGTTCGTTGCCGCACAACAGGCGGTCGTGGCCACCGAACGGTGGATCATCGACGGGAACTCGACAGCGAGCATGCGGGTCCGGTTCGCCGCCGCCGACACGATCATCTTCCTGAACCTGCCGCCGCTGGTGTGTCTGTGGGGCATCGCCCGGCGGCGGCTGCGCTATCGCGGCGGCCGGCACCCCGACGGGGTCCATGACCGCATCACCGTCGGGTTCCTGCGCTACGTGGTGGGGTTCCGCCGCCGGCACGCACCTCGTGTTCGCGCCTGCATCGCTGAACAGGGCAGTCATGCGGTGCTGATCGAGGCGACCAGCCGCCGCCAGGTCAACCAGTTCCTCGCCCGCCTCGGCGGGTCCGTCGCCGACCCCGGAGGCACCGCCGGTGGCCGTTGACCACAGCACCGGGCACTCGACCGAGGACAGCGAGCCACACCGATCAACAGCAGACGCGACCGCTGCACCCAGCCGACCCGCCGCAGCCGGTAACGCGGCCGACGTCGCTGTGCGAGCGGGGTCCGGGCCGGCCGCGTGGCGCGGTGACCTGCGCCGGTTGTGGACGGCGTACTCGGTCAGTGAGCTCGGCTCCGCGGTCGGCGCCGGGGCGTTGCCGCTGATAGCGGTCATGGTCCTGGACGTTTCCGCCTGGCAGGTGTCGATGCTCGCCGTGGTCGCCGGGATCGCGAGCGCGGCCATGGCGGTGCCGCTCGCGCCGTGGATCGAGGTCCACCGCAAACGCCCGGTCATGATCACCGCGGACCTGGTCCGGTTCATCGTGCTGGCCAGCGTCCCGGTCGCGGCGTGGCTCGGCGCGCTCACCTACGTCCAGCTGTGTGTGGTCGCTGCGGTGCAGACCGGCGCCGCGATCGTGTTCGCCGCCGCCAGCGGCGCCCACCTCAAACGCCTCGTCCCCGAACCGCACCGCGCCCACGCGAACAGCCGGTTCGAGACCAGTCTCTGGTCGACTGCCACGATCGGCCCACCGGTCGGTGGGCTGCTGGTGTCCTGGCTCGGCGCGACCGCAGCCGTCACCGTCGACGCCGCCACGTTCCTGCTCTCCGCGATCGGCGTGCGCTGGCTGCGCTCCCGCGAACCCGCCCCGCAGCCACCCGCCGCCGGACGGCGATGGTTGCACGAGCTGACCGGCGGGTGGCGGTACATCGCCGCCCACCGCGACCTGCATCTGTTGTTCTGGAACGCGATGATCTTCGGCGGCTGCCTCATGGCCGCGTCCCCGCTGATCACCGTACTGATGCTCCGCGACCTCGGCTTCACCCCGTGGCAGTACGGCCTCGCCCTCGGCATCCCCGGCATCGGCGGGATCATCGGCTCCCTGACCGTCGTCCCGCTGACCCGCCGCCTCAACCTGACCCCACGCACGCTGCTGCTCGTCTTCGGCGTCGCGCGGACCCTGTGGCTCGGCGCTGTGCCCCTGGCCCCGGCCGGCACCGCCGGCCTGATCGTGATCATCGCCGCGGACACACTGCTGCTGTACTGCGCCGGAGTGTTCAACCCGACCTTCATCACCTACCGGATGCACGCCACCGCCGACACGCACATGACCCGCGTCGCTACCGCCTGGTCGATCAGCTCCAAGACCGCCCAACCGATCTGCATCGCCGCAGGTGCTGCGCTCGCCGCCGCGACGTCCGCGCGTGCCGCGATCGCCGTTGCGGCGGCCGCGATTGTCGTGTCCACCGTGTTGCTGCCCTGGCGTGCCGACGGCGTCGACCGGGCTGTAGGCGTGGCAGTCCGCGCGGCGCCAGGCGATGTCGGCGAGCGTTTCCACCTGGCTGCCAACCAGCTACGTCGAGGCGGATTCCCTCTCGTCGAGAATGGCGGTCAGGTCGGCGGCGATCCGGCCAGCGTTGGTCCGCATGAACTCGGACAACGTGAGCCCGGCAGCCTGAGCATCCTCGATCAGATCTGTGCGGGTCACCAGGAGCCGGCGCACCCCGGATCCGGGGCGCAGGACGAGGTCGGGTTTGACGATGCGGATGCCGTCGTCGGTGTCGACCAGCGCGGTCGCGCCGTGATCGACCGGCCCGCTGCGGGCAACGAGGAACTGCAGGAGCTCGACAGTGACGCGATGCCGGTGCATGGCCATGAGGTCCCTCCCGGCACGTCGACAACGCCTTCCAAGCCAGCCGCGTAGCGACCCGGACGGTCCGCTACGCCGCTGTATCTCACCTGCCCAGCTTGGCGGTTGGCTCCTCGATCGAGCGAAAAGGAGGCTGGCATCCACGGGGGAAGATGCCAGCCTGCAGTACAGCGTAACCACACGATCTTTACCGCGCCACGGCCACGGGGGCGACCGGCGGCTGCCGATCCGGCCGGATCGCACAGACATCCGGCCACCGTCTCGGCTCGGCCAGCTAGCCCGATCGACATTAGGGCCACATGGCCCTAACATGGTGGGATGGAGATACAAAGACTGGGCGAGACGCGCTACCTCTGGGTCGCTGGCGCCATCCGGGCGGCGATCTTGTCAGGGCAGTACCCACCCGGCTCGCCGCTGCCGTCCGAGCAGCGCCTGTCCACCCAGTACCGGTGCGGCCGAGACACGGTACGCGCCGCATTGGACGTGCTGCGCGGGGAAGGTCTGGCGGTCAAGGCACGCGGATACCCGACGCTCGTCACGCCAGTCACCAACCCGACCGCTGTGCCGCTGGAGGCCGGCGCGACGATTGGCGCGCGGATGCCGCTGCGACCCGAGACCACCGAACTCGGCTGCCGGCCCGAGGTACCCCTGCTGATCGTGACCACCACCGATGGCCGCCAGACCAGACATCCCGCCGACCGGACACTGCTCGCCGCATCACCGCCGTAACGATGCAGTATCGCGAGGATGACTAGACGGACGCCACACCGCGGTGCGCTGGGTGCTGCACCGAATGCGGCCGTATCGTCCGAGTGTGACGATTAACCCGGGTAGCGCCGAAGCTCCACCGGGTACGCGCGAGCAAGCCGAGCACAATCTCCGGCTGTTTCTCGCCGAGGTCTCCGACCGCGGCGGAGAGCTCGCCGCAGCCCCGGTGCGCGTTCCCGAAGGTGATGCCCTCGGCAGGTATGCCTTCGACCTGCCCGCCGCCGGGAGCGCCACGGTCCGCGTGCTCATGCCGGGCGTCCCGGTGGAGGCCATCCGCGATGACCTGCGCGCGTCCGCGCCGTGCATTCCCTTGGGGTCCCCGACTTGTTGCGTGGCGTTGCATTGACCACCTGATGGCGGGTCCGTGCAGCGGTTCTCTGGGGGTGTTGTTCAGTGGCGTGACGTTGCTGATCAACAGGAGGCTGAGAGCCGGCGGCCCGCGTGTTTCGTGTGCAGATGCCCTCTGGGGGCCGGTACTGGACAGTGCTTGACGAGGACCTGTGCGTCGAGCCGGTGGCGGACAGATTTCTGCGGGAGTTGCGGTTCGGCCGGGTCCGAGTTGCTCGGTGAGCAAGTCTGGCGTGAGGCCGGGCTCGGTCCGCCCGCCGACATCGACGGTCTCCAGCGGCGGATCACCCACCTCGAGCAGCGCGTCATCGATCTGGAGGGTCTGCTCGATGAATGCAATCAGGAGCTCGATGCTGCCCGCGCCGCCAACCGGGAGCTGATCGCGAACCTGAACCGGCGTCGTACCTAGACGTATCGGTGGCAGTGCGCGGCGTTCGGCGTGCGCTGTGTCGGCTGGAGAGAGGCGGCCCTCGGTTGTCAGGGCAGGGGCCAGGGTTGCGACATCACCGTGAACACTCTGGGGAACACGTTCTGGGTGACGGTGTCGTAGAAGCCGGTGAGCAGCCGGAGCAGGTCGGATGTGGTGCCTGGCTGCGCAAGGTGGGCCGGATCGTCGGTGAGCACGATGTTGAACTCGTGATGGACGGTCGTGCCTTGGCCGGGGTCTTCGCCGTGCATGTAGAACAGGACGGAGCCATCGGCGAGGGTGCCGTCGCCGGGGTGCATTGTGCGTTGGCTGTCGCCGTTGCTGCCCCACCAGAGCAGATCGGGCCACCAGGCGAGCAGGTTCAGCCGGCGGTGTTTGTCGATGTTCCAGAGCCGGTCGAGGCGGTGTAGCTGGCTCCATACGAAGTCGTCGTCGTACGTCCGGGTTCGGGTGACGCCGTGCCTGAGACATTCTTCGCCGAAGATGAACGGCTGCACGATGCGCAGCGCGGATTTCGCCTGGTCGGTGTAGAGCTGGGGCCGCTGCTGGAAGAACCGTTCGAACGCAGCGGGGTCCTTGGCGATCGGGAAAGTGGTGCGGGACTCCAGGTCCGGCGGCAGACTCCCGCCGTGGCATGCTGCGGCGACGCCGTAGGCGAGGCATTCCAGGGCCGCGCGCAGGTTGGCCAGGACGTCGCCGGTGATGGCGCTGATCGCCGTCGGGAACGGGTGCACGTAGTGCAGGCGATACGCCAGCCGTCCGGGCCGTTCGGTCCGCTCCGGGGTCAGCGTGTAAGGCGTGAGCTTTCGGAACGCCTTGAGCTCTGCTTCGAGGGCGCGAAGGTGCTCGAGCGCCCGGGCCGCTTTGACGCACCATGAGGTGTCGGGTCGCGTCCAGGCCGGGCTGTATTGGATCAGCACCCGACGATCGTCGCATCGGGCACCGACGGGCAGCATCCTGATTCTTCGGCGCTGACGTGGCCTGTGACGCTCTGCCGTGGCCGAGGACGCTCGGCTGGTTCTGCTGGTGCGGCATCGTGCCCCGGCTACTACGGTCCGAGGTGGTGGTGGCTGAGCATGATGAACTCCGCCCGGCTGTTGCGGACCAAGCGCAGGACGGCCCGGGTGGACTCGAGGACCATCTCGGTCGGCGCGGTGGGCCGGACCTTGGAGACGCCGGGCGATGCTGGGCCGAGGATCTCGATGTCCAGCAGCGGCAGCACCCACCAGTCGCCGTGGGCGAACGCGCTGCACACGCTCCACAGCTGCCACGCCGACATCTGCTCATCGGCGGTCCGGCCGAGGCGGTGCCCGACCGCCTTGGTGATCTCGGTGGGCGACGGCCCGGCACCGATCGCTGCGTGAGTGATGCCGCATCCGTCCGCGACCTGCCGGAGCCGGGCCCGGCGCGCGGCGAGGTCCGCAGTGCAGTCGACCCCGACGCTGCGCAGCAGTTGTTCGTTGTGCTTGAGGCTCTTGGTCTCCAGCCGCAGCCGCCGCGCGATGCGTTCGGTCCGGGTCGCCGCGCCGGTGATCCACAGCGCGGTGCACGTGTTTTCCAGCGCCGCCCGCAGCAGCGTGAACGGGGCGTACGTGTGCAGGTCGATGCGGTCGGGCCGGACCCCGGTCAGGGCCATCCGCATGGCGTGCAGGTGATCGACGGCGACGCTGATCGCGTGGCTGACGCCCTGACTGACGTCGTACGGGTGGGACCGCTGGTCGTCGGCCCATAGCGCGGATCGCTCCTGGACGTGCGGCAGTTCCCCGTCCATCCACGCCTCGACCTCACGGAGCAGTTCGAGGATCTCCCGGATCTGCCGCTGCTCGCGATCACTCATCGTCACGGCCGGTAACGCTAATCACCAGGTGGCGGCCTGGCCATCGAGTTAGATCTACGGAGACGCCAGATGGTGATACGCGGGATCCGATGTGCGCCCGCGGCGGCCGTGTGAACGCCTCACCGATCGCTGCTGACCTGCCGCTGCCATGCCATTGCGGCCATTTGCACGGCGTCCCACGGGCTGCCGAGCGGTGGGGTGTAGGACAGGTCGAGATCAGCGACGTCCGTGACCATGGCGCCGTAGGTGATGGCGGTGGCATAGACGTCGATGCGTTTGGCGATCTCGGCGCCGTGCCGGCCGAGCAGCTGGGCGCCGAGCAGCCGGCCGGTGGATCGGTCGCCGGTGACCCGGACCCGGATGGGTGTGGCACCGGGGTAGTACGCCTTGTGGTCGTCGGCGATGCTGGCGACGGTGATCGGAGCGTAGCCGGCATCGCGGGCGGCCTGGTCGCGCAGGCCGGTGCCGGCCACGACGAGGTCGAAGACCTTCACGGCTTGGGTGCCGAGCGATCCGGCGAAGACGGTGCTGCCGCCAACGGCGTTGGCGCCGGCGACGCGGCCCTGTTTGTGGGCGGTGCTGCCCAGCGGCAGGTAGACGTGCTGGTCGAGGAGCCGGTGGTAGGTGTGGACGCAGTCCCCGGCGGCGTAGACGTCGGGCAGATTGGTGCGCATCTGCCGGTCCACCTGGATCGCGCCGCGGACGCCGAGTGCTGCGCCGGCTGCGGCGGCGAGCTCGACGTCGGGGCGGACGCCGGTGACGACGAGGACGATGTCGCCGTGGTGGGCGCGGTCGCTGGTGTCGACCCGCAGCCGGGCGCCGTCGCGGCTGATGGCCTCGACCTTGGTGCCGTGCTGGACGGTCACGCCGTGCTCGCGCAGGTGTTCGGCGAGCGGGGCGGCGAGCTGCGGGTCGATGGTCGGCATGACCTGGTCGAGCTGCTCGACGATCGTGACGTGCAGGCCGCGGGTGGTGAGCGCTTCAGCCATTTCCAGGCCGATGTAGCCGGCGCCGACGATCACCGCCGTGGAGGCGCGCCGGTCGTCGATCGACTGTTGCAGCGCGAACGTGTCGGCCATGGTGTGCAGCACGTGCACACCGTCGGCCGGTCCGAGCTCGTCGAGGCCGTCGATCGGCGGGCGGACCGGGACAGCGCCGGTGCCGATGATGAGCCGGTCGTAGCCCAGCGCCACGCTGGCACCGTCCGGGGTGGTGGCGGTGACGGTGTGCGCGTCGGGGTCGATGGCGGTGGCGCGGTGGCCGAGGCGCAGTTGCAGTCCGGCGGCTTCGAGGTCGGCGGTGGTGCGGTGGGCGAGGTTGCGCCAGTCTCGGATTTCGCCGGAGACGTGGTACGGGATGCCGCAGATGGAGAAGTTGGGGTAGGTGTCGGCGACGAGCAGCGTGACGTCGGCGGTGGGGTCGAGCTCGCGGGCGCGCAGGCCGGCGCTGATGCCGGCGTCGCTGCCACCGATGATGAGCAGGCGCATGCCGTGCCCTTCCAGGGTTCGCTGAGGTTTGGCCGCCGCCGGCCTGACCAACCGGCGGCGGAGCTACAGGGGATGCGGCTGGCCTCAGCCAGTGGCGACCGGTAGTTCGGTGAGCAGTTGCTCGACGCGCGCTTTGATGGCGTCGCGGATCGGGCGGACGGCGTCGATGCCCTGCCCGGCCGGGTCGTCGAGCTTCCAGTCCAGGTACCGCTTGCCGGGGAAGACCGGGCAGACGTCGCCGCAGCCCATCGTGATGAGCACATCGGAGGACTCGGCGGTCTCCCAGTCGAGCTTGCGTGGGGTGTTGGCGGTGATGTCGATGCCGACCTCGCGCATCGCCTCGACCGCGACCGGGTTGATCTGCTCGGCAGGTTCGGAGCCGGCGGAGCGGACCTCGACGGTGTCGCCGGCGAGGTGGCGCAGCCAGCCGGCGGCCATTTGAGAGCGGCCGGCGTTGTGGACGCAGACGAACAGGACGGTGGGCTTGTCACTCATCGGGTTGGGCTCCTCGGTGATCGTTCGGCGGTTCTGGTACGAGCTTCACGGGGTGCGGACGCTGCGTTTGCCGCGTCCGGCGTTCCGGTCGGCCTGGCCCGGGCGGCGGTCGCTGGGGTGGGCGACGACGACCTCGTCGGCGGCGGTGCCGACGGCCGGGTACAGCGCCAGCAGCAGCCCGACGCCGACGAGCAGCCCGACGAGCTGGGCGACGACGAAGCCGGGCACTGAGGCGGGGGCGATCCCGGCGAAGGTGTTGGTGAACGCGCGGCCGATGGTGACGGCGGGGTTGGCGAACGAGGTGGAGGAGGTGAACCAGTAGGCGGCGCCGATGTACGCGCCGACCGCAGCCGGAGCGACCGAGGCCCGGCCGGAACGAGCGAGGGCGAAGATGAGCAGCAGCAGGCCGCTGGTCGCGACGACCTCGCCGAGCCAGAGGTGCCCGGCGGCGCGGTCCTTGCTGGAGAAGTCGACGGCGGAGAGGTTGAACATGAGGTTCGCCAGGATCGACCCGCCGATCGCGCCCGTGGTCTGCGCGACGACGTAGCCGCCGAGGTCTGTGGCTGTCAGGCCAGTACGGGTCCGGCGGCCCAGAAACCAGTCCGCGGCGGAGACGACCGGGTTGAAGTGCGCGCCGGACACCGGCCCGAACGTGAGGATAAGCGCGCCGAGCGCGAACGCGGTGGCGACCGAATTCTCCAGCAGCTGCAGGCCGACGTCGTTCGGGGAAAGGGTGGTGGCCATGATGCCGGAGCCGACGACGGCGGTGACGAGCAGCGCGGTGCCGACGAATTCGGCGAGGAACCGTCGCCACGGTGCTGGTGGGGTCATCGAAGGGTTGCTCCTGCTCTGCGGATGGGGATGGGCGTGCCCGGTACGGCGGCGAGCCGGTCAGGCGGTGGCGGGGATGCCGAGTTGGTCGATGAGGCGGCGGACGCGGCGTTCGATCTCGTCGCGCAGCGGCCGGACGCCGTCGAGGTCCCAGCCGGCCGGGTCGTCGAGGACCCAGTTCTCGTAGCGGGTGGAGGGGAAGACGGGGCAGGCGTCGCCGCAGCCCATGGTGACCACGACGTCGGCGGCGCGGACGACCTCGTCGGTCCACGGCTTCGGGTACTCGTCGGTGATGTCGATGCCGCGTTCGGCCATCGCGGCGACCGCGGCCGGGTTGACCTCGGTGCCCGGTTCGGAGCCGCCGGACCAGGCCACCGCGCGGTCGCCGGTGAGGTGGGTGAAGAACCCGAGCGCGATCTGGGAGCGGCCGGCGTTGTGGGTGCACAAGAACAGCACGACCGGTTTGCCGTCGCGGTGGTGGCCTTCGACCCGGGCCAGGGCGTGCAGGCGTTGCCGGGCGAAGCGTTCGGCGAGCAGCGGCAGGAAGTTCGGCACGCTGGACAGGCTGGCGAACTGGTCGTAGCTGGTGTGCAGGAACCGTTCGATGGTCTCGGCGCCGTAGGTGCCGTCGAACTCCAACGCGAGCCGGGCAGCCGCGGTGCGCAGCGCGAGCTGCTGGTCGACGGACAGGTCCGGGTGGTAGTAGACGGTCGCGTCAGTCATGGCGGACTCCGGAGCGCTGGGCCTGCACCGGTGGGGCAGCAGGCGGGAATGCGGGTTCGAGGGCGGGGGCGAGGCGGTCGATCCGCGCGGCGAGGTCGGCGAACGTGGCCTCGAACGCGGCGTCGGTGTCGGCCGGGGCCGGGACCGACCAGTGCAGCCGCGGGCGGACGCCGTCGGTGAGGTCTTCGTGGGCGTTGTCGCACACGGCGACGACGAGGTCGGTGTCGTGCACGACGTCGGCGACGTGGGCGGTGCCGGTCGCGTTGATCAACAGCCCGTGCCGGCGGGCGACCGCGACCGCACGGGGGTGCACCCGGGCGGCGGGCTGGGTGCCGGCCGACGCGGCCGGGATCCGCGCCCGCTGCGCCCAGAGGGCGGCGGCGAGCTGGGAGCGGGCGGAGTTGTGGGTGCAGACAAACACCACCCGCGACACGTCGGTCAGCGGCGGGGTGCTCAGCGAGGCCAGGGCGTCGGGTTCCATGCGCAGGTAGGTGCGGCGCCGGTCGCCTTCGGACCGGGTGCGCACGAGAAGGCCGGCGTCCTGCAGGACTTTGACGTGGTGGGCGACGAGGTTGGTGGGCAGGTCGAGGCTGCGGGCGATCTCGCCGGGTGAGGCGTCGCCGAGGGCGAGCGTGTCGACGATGGCCAGGCGGGCCGGGTCGCCGAGGGCGGCGTGGATCCGGGCGCGCCGCTGCACCGAAGAAAGCTCAGCGTTCATTGACTCAATGCTGAGTGAAGTAGTTGGCCCTGTCAACCGGTTCCGACGAGCGCGTTGGCGAACCCAAGTTGACGCGCAGATGAACGTTTCGCGCGGGACGACAACGATCGGATCGCGCATTCTTCCTGGTCACCGCTAGTTATGTCACGCTCTAAGTAGAGCTAGCTCTAAATAGAGTCCGCTCTACGTTCACATGACGTTCACGGTGCAGTCGACCCAGGTCCACCACGCGTTCCTAGCTTCGCCGCGACGGTGCCGCGTTGGGCGGTGCCCGACCTCGGAGGACTTCGATGTCACGCAAGGCGCTCGCCGCCCTTGGTGCGGGATTGACACTGACGCTGTTGACAGCAGGATGCGGCAGCACGAGCAAGGTCGATGACAGCAGCACGACCGGCGGCCCTGCCCAGGTCGCGTTCGGGGACCAGATCTGCGGCAAGGGCACCGGCGACAAGCCCGGCTACACCAACACCATCGCCGCACTGCCCGGCGGCGCGGACAAGCTGTCCGGTGCCGGTTCCACGTTCGTCGCGCCGATCATGTCGGTGTGGACGAAGGAGTACGCGACGGCGGGCAAGGTCGAGGTGGCGTACCAGTCGATCGGCTCCGGTGGCGGGATCAACCAGATCAACGCCGCCACTGTCGACTTCGGCGCCTCCGACGCACCGATGAAAGACGACGAGCTAGCCAAGGCGAAGAACGGCCCGATCCTGCACATCCCGCTCACCCTCGGCGCGGTCGTGCCCGCGTACAACGTCAAGGGCCTGCCCGCCGGGTTGAAGTTCGACGGCGAGACCCTCGGCAAGATCTTCGCCGGGAAGATCACCAAGTGGAACGACCCGGCCCTCAAGGCCCTCAACACCGGCATCGACCTGCCGGACGAGCCGATCGCGGTCGCGCACCGCTCCGACGGCTCCGGCACCACCGCCGTGTGGACCGACTACCTGACCAAGGAATCCCCGACCTGGGTCTCCACCCTCGGTGACGGCAAGAGTGCCGGCAAGGAGGTCGCCTGGCCGACCGGGATCGGCGGCAAGGGCAACGAGGGCGTGTCCGGGGTGGTCAACCAGACCGAAGGCGCGATCGGCTACGTCGAACTCGCCTACGCCCTGGCGCAGAACCTCAAGTACGGGCAGGTGAAGAACAAGGCCGGCAAGTTCATCCAGCCGTGCGTGGCCACCATCTCCAAGGGCACCGACGGCGTCAAGTACCCCGCGGACCTGCGCACCAGCCTCACCGACGGCCCAGACGGCGACGCGTTCCCGATCACCGGCACCGTCTACGCCCTCGTGTACCAGAACCAGACCGACAAGGCCAAAGCCGCCGCGCTGCTGAACTTCCTGGCCTGGACGCTGACCACCGGCCAGGACATGGCCGCCTCGGTCAACTACGCCCCGCTCGGCAAAGACCTGCAACAGCTGTCGTACAGCCAGCTCAAGAAGATCACCATCAACGGGACCCCGGCGGTCTCCTGAGCCAGGACCGGGCTCCAGACCGCCCGCCACGGTGGTACGGCGGTCTGGAGCGCCGGTGTCGGGAGTGCACATGGCTTCGTCCACCTCGCCGTCCACCTCGCCATCCGGTCCGGCCGGTCCCGGCCGCGACCAGATGTCGGACCTGCCCCTGCCGTCGACCTCGTTGACGCGGCGCAACGCCTGGCGCAGCGGTGATCGGCTGTTCCGCACCGGCGTGTCGGGTGCCGGCTGGTTCGTCATCGTCCTGCTCGTCGGCACGGCACTGTTCCTGCTGGTACAGGCATGGCCGGCGCTGGTGCATTACGGCCCGTTCGGGTTCCTAGGCTCGACCCGGTGGGCCCCTTCCGAGGCCTTGCCCAACGAGGCCGACCCGAATCCGTACGGCATCCTGCAGTTCGTCTACGGCAGCGTGCTCACCTCGGTGATCGCGATGCTCATCGCCGTCCCGGTCGCTGTGTCGGTCGCGTTGTACATCACCGACGTCGCCCCGGCGTGGCTGCGCCGGCCGGTGTCCTACCTCGTCGACCTGCTCGCCGCGATCCCGTCGGTGGTGTACGGCTTCTGGGGCATCTTCGCCCTGATCCCGGCGATCCGCCCGGTCGGACAGTTCCTCGCCGACACCCTCGGCCCGATCCCGGTGATCGGGGTCGCGTTCACCGGACCGTTCTTCGGCGTCTCCTACTTCACCGCCGGGATCGTCCTGGCGATCATGGTCCTGCCGATCGTCACTGCGATCTGCCGGGAAGTGTTCGCCGTCGCCCCGATCGCCGAGAAAGAAGCCGCGCTCGCGTTGGGGGCGACGAAGTGGGAGATGCTGCGCATGGCGGTCCTGCCCCGCTCCCGGTCCGGGATCGTCGGCGCGGCCATCCTCGGCATCGGCCGCGCCATCGGCGAGACCATCGCCGTCACGATGGTGATCGGCAACAACGTCCTCGGCATCGCCAAGAGCATCCTCGGGCAGGGCGCCACGATGCCCTCCGTCATCGCCAACGAGTTCACCGAAGCCAACCAGCCGTTCCACCTGCCGTCGCTGTTCGTCGTCGCGCTCGCCCTGCTCGTGGTCGCGCTGATCGTGAACACCGCCGGGAAGTTCGTCGTGCGCCGCGTCGGAAAGGACATCGCCTGATGGCCGTACAGACCCTGCCGCGGCCCACCCCACCCGGACGGCCCCCGACGTCGCTCGACCCGGCCGCACGGATCAGCCGCCGCAAAGTCAGCAACGCAGCGATGACCGGCCTGCTCACCCTGCTCACCGCCGCCACCGTCGGGGCGCTGCTGTGGGTACTGGGCTACGTCGCGCTGGAAGGGCTGCAGTTCCTCGGCCCCGAGTTCCTCACCAACACCCCGCCGGGCAACCCCGGCGACCTCGGCGGCGGGTTCCTCAACGGCATCATCGGCAGCATCGAGATCGTCGGTATCGCCACCGTCATCGCCGTGCCGCTCGGCGTCGGCGCAGCGGTGTTCATCGTCGAGTACGGCGGACGGATCGCCGGGCTGGTCGGGTTCCTCACCGACGTCCTCGTCGGGCTGCCGACCATCGTCACCGGCGCGTTCATCTACGCCATCTGGGTGGTGGAGTTCGGGTTCTCCGGCATCGCCGGCGCGATCTCCCTCGCACTGGTCATGCTGCCGCTGGTCATCCGGTCCGCGGCCGAGATGCTCCGCCTCGTGCCCCGGGAACTGCGCGAGGCCAGCCTCGCGCTGGGCATCACCCAGGCCCGCACCATCACCTCGGTGGTCCTGCCCACCGCCCGCGCCGGGATCATCACCGGCGTCATGCTCGCCGTCGCCCGGGCCATGGGCGAGACGGCTCCGCTGCTGCTCACCGCACTGGGCAACGACCTGTTCATCGAGGCCGACCCGCGGCATCGCATGTCCACCCTGTCCCTGCAGATCTTCGGCTCCGCCATCACCGGCTACAAGAGCGCCCAGGCCCGCGCGTGGGCCGGTGCCCTCACCCTGATCGCCCTGGTCCTGCTCTTCACGATCGCCGCCCGCCTCATCGGCCGGGCCAGCCGCATCGGAGGCCGCTGATGCCCACCCCAGCCGAACCCACCACCGGGCCGACCGTCCAGCACCGACCGGCCGCCGGCCCCGTCACGGCGTCCGGCGCCCGCGTCGACATCGTCGACCTGACCGCCTTCTACGGCAGCCACCGCGCCGTCGAACACGTCACCATCACCGTCGAACCGAAACGGGTCACCGCGCTCATCGGCCCCTCCGGCTGCGGGAAGTCCACGGTGCTGCGGTGCATCAACGCGATGCACCAGACCATCCCCGGCGCTTACGCCGAAGGCCAGATCCTCCTCGACGGCACCGACCTGCTGACCGGGGACACCGACCCGGTCCTGCTGCGCCGCCGGGTCGGCATGGTCTTCCAACGTCCGAACCCGTTCCCCACCATGTCCATCTACGACAACGTCACCGCCGGACTGCGCCTCGGCCGCCGCGGCGGGCGGACCGCCGCCCTGGACGAGGTCGTGGAACGGTCGCTGCGGCAGGCGAACCTGTGGAACGAGGTCAGTGGCCGGCTCAAAGCCCCCGGCGCCAGCCTCTCCGGCGGGCAGCAGCAGCGGCTGTGCATCGCCCGTGCCCTGGCCGTGGAACCGGCGGTGCTGCTCATGGACGAACCGTGCTCCGCGCTCGACCCGATCTCCACCCTGGCCATCGAAGACCTCATCGCCGAACTCCGCGAGGCATACACGATCGTCATCGTCACCCACAACATGCAGCAGGCGTCCCGGGTCTCCGACATCACCGCGTTCCTCACCGTCCCCGGCGTCGGCAAACCCGGCCGGCTCGTCGAGGTCGGCGAAACCCAGCAGATGTTCACCGCCCCCAAGCAGAAAGCCACCGAGGACTACATCACCGGGAAGGTCGGATGACCGCCGTGACCGCGACCCGCCGACCCGCCGTGCCCGCCGGCTACGAACTGGTCGCCCCCGCCACCGCCGGGCACCTGCGGGTGCTCAGCGTCGGCGGCGTGCAACTGGACCTCGACGGGTTACGGCTCTGGGTTGACGGCCGCCAGGTCCACCTGCCGCTCAAAGAGTTCGAACTGCTCCGTGAGCTCATGCAGCAGGCCGGCAGAGTCATCTCCCGCCGGGAACTGCTCGACCGGATCTGGGGCAAGGACTACGCCGACGTCAACAAGACCCTCGAAGTCCACATCAAGCGCCTGCGGGCGAAAGTCGAGGCCGACTGCCACCGGCCGGAGCGGATCCGCACGGTGCGTGGTGTCGGCTACATCTTCGACCTCGCCGACCCGACGGCGCCGGACGCTACGGCGGCCGAGCCGTCCGAGCCGCCAGGGCTAGCCGGGGCGGCGGCACTGCGGGAGGGTAGGTGAGCGCCGACCGGCGGGTGTCGCCCCGGGCCGCCGTCCCGGTGCAACCGGCCGGGCCGCCGTTCGCCGTGACGGTTACGGCCGGGCCACCGCCGGGCACGCCCCCGATGACCCCGGATGCGACCGACGCCGCCGCGCGGGCGCTGGGCCGGATCGTCGGCGGTGCCCGGGAAGCGATCCGCGCCGACGGCGTCCGGATCACGGTGCTGGATCACTGGGTGGGCACCCACCCGGACGGCGCGATGATCGCCGTGATCATCGACGCGCCTGACCCGGCCACCGCTGTCGACGCAGCGGTCGACCTCGTCGACTACGCCCTGCGCGCGAACCGGCGCTTCACCGGCTGGCGGATCACCGATCCGGCGGACACCCGATGAGCCCGCCGCGACGCAAGCCCGCAGCCCGCTACGGACGGTCGCAGGTGTGCCCGCGCGGGTACACCTGCGACCGTCCGTAGCGCGGTGTCAGCCGCGTCCTCGGCCGAGGTGGCCGTCGGAGGAACACCAGCGGCAGGCGGGGTCGCGGCGCGGCAGCTGCGGCGTCCGTTCGCGGCGGCCGGGCAGGTGCATGGTCCAGGCGGTGTCGCCGCCGTCGTCGTGCAGACCCGTCGCGGCGAACATGAACTGGTTGAGTCCCTCCATGGTGACCAGGCCGTTGAGGGCGATCACGCTGGGTGCCGGGACGCCCTCGACGTAGCGGGCCGCGGCGCGTTCGGCGTCGGGGTGCATGTCGATGGCCAGTTCGGTGGGGTCGATCAGCTCGTTGCACCACAGGCAGCCACCGCCCGGCACGAGGAGCCGGACGACCGCATGGATCTGCCCGACACCGCCATCCGCGCGGACGGGCACCTTGACCCCGATCTGGGTGGCCGGGATGAGGTACTGGTTCACGGCCTGGTTGACCCAGAACCGGGCGGCGTGCGTGTCCGCGGCCAGAAAGATCCAGTCGCATCTCGTCAACGCGTTCCGGACGTCCGGGTGCTCCACACGGTGCGGCAGGACGGTCAGGTCGATCTGCGGGTCGGCGCGCCGGGCGTTGCGGACCGCGGGCACGGTCTTGGGCTGCCCGACGTCGTCGGCCTCCGCGGCGATGAGCCGCGGCAGGTTCGTGTCCTCGACGATGTCGTCGTCGACGAGGACAAGCGCGCCGACACCGAGCCGGGACAGGCCCTCGACGAGGATGCTGCCGACACCGCCGAGCCCGACGACCGCGACCCGCATCCGGCCGAGGGTCTGCTGCCCGAGGTCGCCGAACAGCCGCGCCTGCCGGTCATGGATCGCCGCGTCCTGCCCCCCGCGGGCAGGACGCGGCCGCAACCGGACCAGGTTCCCGCCCGGCACGACCAGCTCGGCCAGCTCGACCCGGCCGCCGTCGGGCAGCCACAGGTCCCCCGCAGCGGCGGCAGGGGTAAGCACCAGACCACCGACCGGCTGTCCGGTGATCTCCCGCAACGCCGGGTAGCCCCGCTCGTGGCTGGCCAGATCGACGGACGAGAACCCGACGGTGCGCTCGCCGAAGTGGTTGTGCACCGCCAGGTAGACGAGCTGCTCGTCGCGGGCGCGGACGGCGGCGTCGCGGACGAACGTCGCGGTGAGCGACCGGTGGCTGGTCTGCCCGGCCACGTAGTGGATGCCGTCCTCGGCCAGGAGCAGCTCCCGGGCGAGCAGCCGCGGCCCGCGCGGGCCGTCGGCAAGACCGGCGAGGATCACCGCGCCGTGCTCGTCGCCGTCGTCGCGGAACAGATGGCCGGCGAGGTCCTGCCAGAGCCGCAGCGGCACCGTGAGGCTCCAGCCGTCGGCGGGTGGGTTCACTGGTTGACGAGCCACGTGATCACCTTCTCTGCCTTGAGGGCTGCGTTGTCGATGCCGGGCCGCCAGCCGTTGGACCGGCGCGACAGCTGCAGGGCGGCCTGGTCGCGCCAGGTCACCTGCTGGATCCCGTCGCCGTGCGGGCGCCCGTCGGTGCGGGTCAGCACCCCGACGTAGTGCGGGTAGACGTCCGCGCTGTCGTAGGCGGCGCTGATCTGGAACCCCAGCCACGTCCGCGACGGCGAGTACCGTGGTCCGACCTCGACGTCACCGACAGTCAGGAACGCGCCGCCGGCGCCGTCCGGGACGACCTCGACCGGCAGGCCGGCGAAGTGCGTGCGGACGGCGTCGACGCCGCTGGCGACCGCCGGGAGCAACTCGGTCACGAGTTGTCGTCGCGGTCGACGGCCAGGAACTCCTGGTGCCGGTGGACCCGGACGGTGTCCGTGTCGCCGACGATCCGGTAGTGCCCGTGCTCCTTCACCGACAGCTGGAAGGTGACCTGGATCTGTACGCCCTGGGCGATGGCCGCCTGCTTGACCTCCAGGCCGGTCACCTCCCGCTCCGGCACGTCAACGGGCTTGGTGTTCACCGTGACCTCGACCGTGCGCGGGCGCCGCGCCGTCTCGTCCACGTGCTCAGCAGCACTCGCGGTCACATCAACCTCCACGTTCTGTTGCCACGCCAGCGCGCGGCGTCTACCTTGGAAAATCCGAGAGGTCGAATACTGTTTGACTTCTCGAACAAGGTCAACCGTAGCATGCCACTGTTCGAGTTGTCGAACAGTGATAGAAAGGTGGTCCGCGCAACCTGCGAGGAGTGTCCCGACCATGGCTCAGACCAGGATCAACGTGCCCGCGCTCTACGCCGCCCTGGACGGCGCGCGGCGCAGCAGACAGCTCTCCTGGCGGCAGGTGGCCCGCGAGGTGGGGTGCAGCCCGTCGACGATGACGCGGCTGGCCAACGACTTCCGTCCCGACGCCGATGCGTTCATGGCCCTGACCCAGTGGCTGCGGATGCCGGCGGAAGCGTTCTGGATGGCCGACGGCGACGACGCCGACTCAGGCGACAAGCAGGACCAGCAGGACGGGAAAAGCGCACCGGGCAGGGAGCAGCCCGAGTTACTCGCCCAGCTCAACGTCCTGCTCCGGGCCCGTAAAGACCTCGGCGACGAGGAACGACAACACCTGTACAACGTGGTGGAGGCCGCGCTGAAGCTCAACGCCGTCCACCGCGCCGCCAGGAGTCGGTGAACCGTGGCCAGACGGCTCAGCACCGCCGACGCATCGATCGTCAAGCCGATGAGCAAGGCCGAGCTCGCCCGCCGGGCCGTCGAGGTCCGCACCGAGCTCGGCCTCACCGAGTTCGTGAAGCTCGACCCGTACGCGCTCGCCGAGGTCTACGGCATCGCCGTACACCAGCTCCACAGCCTCGTCGTCACCGGCTGCCCCGACATGACTGTGCAGTTCTTCACCCAGGAGCGCCCCGAGGTGTGGTCGGCCGCGCTCGTGCCGGACGGCACCGGCCACCTCATCGTCGAGAACACCGCGCACCAACCGCAGCGCCGCCGCTCCAACATCGCCCACGAGATGGCCCACGTCGTGCTGGAGCACACCTTCGACCGGATCCTCTTCGCCGGCGACGTCCAGAAAGGCTGCGTGAACCCGGGCAGCCGGGAACAGGAGTTCGAGGCCGCCGAACTGGGCGCCGAACTGCTGCTGCCCAAGAACGCGGCAGCCTGGGCCGCACGCAAGGGGATGGCCGACGCCCAGGTCGCCGAGCTGTTCGACGTCAGCGTCCAGCTCGCGGCCTGGCGCATGAACAGCACCGGCGCCCGGCTCCGCGCCCAACGCGCCGCGGCCAAGCGCGGCGGCTTCACGGCCCGCTGAACCGCCCGAGATCCGCAGTCCTCAGCCGAGCAGGTCCTTGATCCGCTGCAACGCGCCGGGCACGAGGGAGTAGAAGATCCACGTGCCGCGCCGGTCCCGGGTGACGAGGCCGGCCTCGGTCAGCGCCCGCAGGTGGTAGCTGACCGTGGGGCCGGTCAGACCGATCGGCGCGGCAAGATCGCCCGCGCTCGCCTCACCCCCGGGGGCGGCATGGATCATGCTCAGCAGCATCAACCGGGTCGGTTCGGCCACCACCCGCAACCGGGCGGCGAGCAACTCGGCCTCGGCGCGCTGCAGCGGCGCCGCGGTCAGCGGTGGCGGCTCCGCTACCGCCGCCAATTCCGACTCCGACACCTCCAGCCCTGCCACGTCCTGCTGGGCCAGCGGCGGCTCGGCCACCGTCGGCGCGGCCGGCGGCTCCGCGTCGGTCCCGGTCACGGCGGTGTCGTCGGGCGCGGCGGAGAGCATGGCCCCAAGCGTACGAGATCCAGCCACCGCAAGGTGAACCGCCGGTGAACGCGGCGGGAACGCGTCGAGGGTGCCGATCGGGCTGACTGCCACGCGGGGACGGGCTGGTCAGGTGCCGGCGGGTGCCGCGGTCAGCTCGTCGATCAGCGCCCGCACCCGCAGGTCGATGTCGTCGCGGATCCGGCGCACAGCGGGCATCGGCTGCCCGGCCGGGTCCGGGATCGGCCAGTCCACGTAGCGCTTTCCGGTCAGGATCGGGCAGGCGTCGCCGCAGCCCATCGTGACGATGACGTCGGCGGCGTGCAGCACCTCGTCGGTCAGCGGCTTCGGGTACGCCTCCATCACCTCGATGTCCCACTCGCCGAGCGCCTCCAGGACGTTCTCGTCGAGCCAGTCAGCCGGGTGCGACCCGGCGCAGCGCACCTGGACCCGGCCCGCCCCGTACCGTTCAGCCAGGGCGGCAGCCAGCTGGGACCGGCCGGCGTTGTAGGCGCACACGAACAACACCCCGGGCACCGGCTTTCCGAGCGCACCTCGGGTCTGCGCGAGCGCGGTCAACCGCTCCACCGCGAACCGTTCGGCCAACGCGGGGAGGTGCCGACGGATCCGGGCTGTGCGATACAGGTCGAGATACGACTCGAACAGGTACCGCTCCACCGTCTGCGCGCCGAACACGCCACGGAACCGCTCGCCGATCCGTACCGCGATCTGAGCCAGGATGTCGTCGATCTGCAGCGGGAAGTCGCCCAGCGACGGTTCGCTCACGCGCCCTCCCGCAAACACCGCGACGCCGAGACCGGCACAGCATGCCGCGCCACGGCCGCCACCACGGTCGGCGGCATCACGGCACACGCTAAAGGTTCGACGTTCATTGACTCAATGGTTGCTGAGTTTTCCTAGAGGGTCAAGTGGTGCCGACGCCGAAAGCAGCCACGCTTGTCAGGTTCTGGCCGACGGTGATCTGTCAACGAACCTGATATCTGCGACCTCCGCGCCCACGCCAGATGGTCTGCCCGGCAACGCGAGCACCGTTCGCGACAGCCCCGAATGCGTGGTGCTGCGGCGCCGTCAGCCGACTGCGTTGGCCAGTCAGTACCCACCGTTGCCGCCAGCGTCACGGCGAGCCCGACAGCCCGACGGGTGTTACAGCGTGCGAAGCGGTCCAGTGTCGTGGCTGCCGCCGACGGGTCCACTTCGCTCGCCCGCAACGTCAGTAGGGTCCCGCCGCCCCGACCCGCGCCCGCTACGCGCTCGCGGGCGCCTCCACGGCGAGCAGACCGGCGAGCTGACGCAGAATCCCGGGCCGGGCCCGGTAGTAGACCCAGGTGCCGCGCCGGTCGGCGTCGACAAGGCCGGCCTCGCGCAGGGTCTTGAGGTGATGCGAGATCGTCGGCCCGGACAGCTCGAACGCCGGAGTGAGGTCGCAGACGCAGATCTCGCCGTCCGGGGCGGACGCGATCATCGACATCAGCTGCAGCCGGACCGGGTCGCCGAGAGCCTTGAACGCCGGCGCGAGCACCGCCGCGGTCGCCGCGGGGATGCGCTGCTGCGCGATCGGCGAGCAGCAGGGCGTGTCCGCGTTGAGGTCGGTGAGGGGGAGCACCGCCGCCTGTTTTGACATACCTCTAGGTTGACAGATCTCAAATCAGCGTGCAACTGTTTGATTTGACAGGCGTCGAGACAGGCGATGCGCCACGATGAAGGAGACCGACATGTTCCGTTTCGCCCGCCGCCCGGCCGTACCGGCCGGCGTGCGGTTCTGCGACGGCTGCGCCAAGGTGACGACCGCCGACCAGCGCGCTCGCCGCAGCCTCGACCGCACCCGTACGGCGCTCACCGCCATCACCGGCCCGCGATAACCCCGGCCCCTTCGCGCAGGACGGTCCGTCCGGCGAACCCGCACCCGACATCCCGCCACGACCCACACCCGACCTCAATACCGATCGATCGTTGAAGGAGCATGACGATGAGCGACACCCAGGCCACTGCCCCTACCACCACTTCCGCCGCGGCCCCGGCTGCCGGCGGTTTCGCCGGCGACCCGGCCGCCGCGCTGACCGTCGCCGGCACCAGCGGCTGCTGCGGCAACCCGCCCACCGCTACCCTGGCCCTGCCTGAGCCGGCCACCGCCGGGTCGCCGTGCTGCGGCACCACCGCGGAGGCGACGACGGACGGGGCCTGCTGCGGCACCGCGGCGAAGACCGAGGCGGTCACCTCCGGCGCGGGCTGCTGCGGATGACCTCTCCCGCGCACCCAACGAACACCACGGCGGCGAGGCCACACGTCCCCGGTACCGCGCCCCTCGCCGAGGCGACCCGGCAGCGGCTCGGCGCGGCGCTCGCCCTGGTATCGGGTGAGCGGATGACCGCGACCGTCGCGGCGCTGGCCAGTGACCCGTTCGCGGGCCGCCGGGTCGGCGGCGCCGGCGGCGCGGCCGCCCGCGTCTGGCTCGCCCAGCGCCTCGAGGAGGCCGGGGCCACGGTGTCGTTCGAGCCGTTCGCCGTACCGTTCGTCCCCGAGATGTACACCCCGCCGACGGTCCGCTGGCACGACGGCACCACCGTGCGACACCTCGCCTTCGGCCGGGACGTCGCGGTCCATCTGGCCTCCGCCGAACTGCCGCTCGTCCGCCAGGGCGAGCTTGCCGTCGCGGGGGCCGGCGACCCGGTCGGCCGGTGGCTCGTCGTGCCGGCGGGGATGACGTTGTTCGACGCCTACGGCCACGCGCACGGCGCACTGGGTCTGCTGATCGGCCGGGGCGTGGACGCCGACGGCTGGCACTACACGATGCTCGCCGGACCCAACCCCGGGCCGCTGCCGATCCTCACCCTGGACACCGCGACCCACCACGCCGTCCACGGGACCGCGCAGGCGGGGACGGGCTGGCTGGCCGGGAACACCCCGATCCGCCGCCTCGACGTCACCGCGACCAACCTCCACGGCACCTGGCCCGCCACCGCGCCACACGTCACCGCCACCGACACGGAAGGTGAGATGCAACTGTTGCTGACCGCGCACTACGACGGCGTCGGTGACCACCCCGGCCTGCGCCAGCCCGCAGCGGCCGACAACGGCAGCGGCGTCGCCGTCGTCCTGGAAGCGGCCCGGGTCCTCGCCGAGCACCTCCCCGCGAACGTGCACCTGTCGGTGGCGCTGCTCGACGGCGAAGAAGCCGGCGCGCTCGGCTCGGCCCACCACGCCGCCCAACTCCGCCACGCCGGTGTCCAGCCGCTCGTCATCAACGTCGACGGCGCTGGTCACCTCAACCAGGCCGCCGCCGTCGAAGCCGGTGGCCCCGCACACGGCCTCCTGGCCGCCCTCGACCAGGCCGGTCGGTACACCGGGCTGCCGCTGGTCGCTGGGCCGGTCGCCTCGGACAACCGCCGCTACGCCGCCGCCGGGCTCGCCGCCGTCGGCATCGGCGCCGGCATGGCCGGCTACCACAGCCCCGCCGACACCGCCGACCGGGTGGAGACGGCCACCCTGACCGCCGTCGCCCAGCTGGTCGTCACGACCGGATTGCTGGTCACCACCGACTCAGCTACGCTTTCATCGTAGATCGGCGATAGACGATGAAGTTGGTGAATGGTGGACGAACTGCTCGACCGGGCGACCGCGGAGACGTACGCGTCGTGGTTCCGGGCCCTCGCCGACCCGTCGCGGGTGCAGATCGTGGAGTACCTGGCCCGACAGGGCAGGCCGCTGAGCGTCGGGGAGATCGTGGCCGCGGTCGGGCTGGCGCAGTCCACGGTGTCGCAGCACCTCAAGATCCTCACCGAGGTGCGGTTCGTGCTCGTCGAGGCGGTCGGCACCGCCCGGCACTACCGGATCAACACCACCTGCATCGCCTGCTTCCCGTCCGCAGCCGACGTCGTGATGGGCCGGCCGGCGCCGACCGCGATCGGGGACTGCTCATGAGCACCGTCCTGATCCGCCCGATGGAGGCCGTCGACGCGAAGCCGGTCCTGGCCATCTACCAGGCCGGCCTGGACGGCGGCAACGCCAGCTTCGAGGACACTGCCCCGACCTGGGCGGCGTTCGACGCCGGCAAGCTGCCCGGCCATCGGCTCGTCGCCGTCGACGAAGGTGACGTCGTGCTGGGCTGGGTCGCGGTATGCGCGGTGTCGTCCCGGGCCGTCTACGCCGGCGTGGTCGAGCACTCCGTCTACATCGACCGCGCCGCCCAGCGCCGGGGCGTCGGCCGGGCCCTGCTCGACGCGCTGAGCGCCTCGACCGAGGCGGCCGGAATCTGGACGATCCAGTCCGGGATCTTCCCCGAGAACACCGCCAGCCTCGCCCTGCACCACGCCGCCGGGTTTCGCACCGTCGGCATCCGGGAACGCGTCGGCCGGCACGCCAGTCAGGGCAACCGCTGGCGCGACGTGGTGTTCATCGAGCGCCGCAGCCCGCACATCGCCTGAACCTCCGAGCCGGTCCAGCCCATACGGGCCGCGCATCACACCTCGTTGCTTCGAACGTTCTCTAGACAGGAGCCATTTCGTGACTATCCAGTTCGACGGCCTGCCCGTTGTCGTCATCGGCGCCGGCCCGGTCGGTCTCGCCGCCGCCGCGCACCTCACCGAACGCGGCATCCCGTTCACCGTCCTCGAGGCCGGGGACACCCCGGCCGCCGCGGTCCGGCAGTGGGGGCACGTGCGGCTGTTCTCGCCGTGGCGGTACAACATCGACGCCGCCGCCCGCCGCCTGCTCGGCGACGCCGGCTGGGTCGAACCCGACCCCGAGATCCTGCCGACCGGTGGGCAACTCGCCGCCGACTACCTGCAACCCCTCGCCGACCTGCCCGCCCTCAAGCCGCACGTCCGGTACGGGACTCGGGTCGTCGCAGTCACCCGCCTCGGCCTGGACCGGCTGCGCACCGCCGGCCGGGACACCACCCCGTTCCTGGTCCGACTCGCCAGCGGCAACGACGTCCTCGCCCGCGCGGTCATCGACGCCTCCGGCACCTGGAGCACCCCGAACGTGCTCGGCGCGTCCGGGATCCCCGCCCACGGCGAAATCGACGCTGCCACGTTTGTCGAACATGCGCTGCCCGACGTCCTCGGCGCGGACCGGGACCGGTTCGCCGGCCGCCGGACCCTCGTCGTCGGCGCCGGACATTCCGCGGCCAACACGCTGCTGTCCCTCGCCGAACTCGCCGAGCAGGTTCCCGGTACCAGCGTCGTGTGGGCGATCCGCTCCACTAGCCCGACCCGAACCTACGGCGGGGAAGCCGCCGATGCGCTGCCCGCCCGCGGCGCGCTCGGCACCCGGCTGCGCGAGCACGTCGACGCCCGCCGGATCGAGCTGATCACCGGCTTCTCCGCCGAGACCATCACACCGCAGGCCGACGGTGGCGTCGAAGTGTCCAACGGGGTCCGTGCCGTCGTCGCCGACCGGATCGTGTCCGCGACCGGGTTCCGTCCGGACCACAGCTTTGTCGGCGAACTCCGCCTCGACCTGGACCCGATCATGGGCTCGACCCGAGCCCTCGCATCGCTGATCGACCCGAACGAGCACTCCTGCGGGACCGTCCCGCCGCACGGCGTCGACGAGCTCACCCACCCCGAACCCGGCTTCTACGCCATCGGCGTCAAGAGCTACGGCCGCGCCCCGACCTTCCTGCTCGCCACCGGGTACGAGCAGGCGCGCTCCGTTGTCGCCGCGCTCGCCGGGGATTGGGCCGCCGCCCGCGACGTCCAGCTCGACCTGCCCGAGACCGGGGTCTGCAACAGCAACCCCATCATCGGCGAGGACAGCATCAGCACCGGCGGCGGCTGCTGCGGCCCAACGACCGCCGAGACCGTCACCGTGCCCGCCGGGCGTGGGCTGGCGACGGGGATCACCGGAGGGCTGCTGTCCACACCGCTGGCCCTCCTGCCCGTTGCCGCGCCGAGCTCCGACCCGGCCGGTGAGCAGGCCGGCGGCAGCTGCTGCGGCTGACCGTGCCGCCCACCACGCCAACTCCCGCGACGCCGGTGGCGGCGGAGCCGCAACTCCACCGCCACCGGCCGGTCTTCCACGGCTGGTGGATCGTCGCCGTCTTCGCGATCACCCAGACTGTCGGCTACGGGGCGCTCTACTACGCCTTCGCCGTCCTGCTCCACCCGATCGCCACCGACCTGCACACCACACCCGCCGCTGTCACCGGCGCGCTGACCACCGCGATCCTCACCTGGGCCGCCGCAGCCGTGCCGATCGGGCGGTGGCTCGACCGGCACGGCGGCCGCGCGCTCATGACCACAGGGTCCCTCGCCGGAGCGGGCCTGCTGGTTGCTTGGTCCCAGGTCCACACCGTCTGGCAGCTCTACCTGGTGTTCACCGGGCTCGGCGCGGCGATGGCGATGGCGCTCTACGACGCCGCGACCGCCGTCGTGGTCTCCTGGTTCGACCCCGCCCGCCGGGCGAAGGCGATCCTGGCGATGATCGTCGTCGCCGGGTTTGCCAGCACCATCTTCATGCCAGTCACCGGTATCCTCAACGACCGCTACGGCTGGCGCACCACCCTGCTCATCCTGGCCGCCCTCTATGCCGCCATCGCCGTGCCGCTGCACGCCCTCGTCATTCGGCGCCCACCAACGAGGCCCAACCCGGTCGGCGGGCCGACACCGGCGCGACGGCAGGCGGTCGTCCGGGCCGCCGTGCGCGACCGGCGGTTCTGGTACCTCGCCTTCGCATTCGTCGCCCATGGCGCGGCGATGAGCACCGCGACCGTTCATCTCGTCGGCTTCCTCATCAGCAAGGGACACCCGGCCACCTTCGCGGCGACGACGGCTGGACTCCTCGGCGTGCTTTCCGTCACCGGACGGCTCGTCCTCACCGGCGCCCAACGACGGCTGCGGCTATCCAGTGTGGTGGCCGGGATCTTCACGGTCCAGGCCGTCGCCGCGCTCAGCCTGCCGCTCACCGCCGGCACCCGGACTGGCGCCGTAATCGCGGTGACCGGCTTCGGTCTCGGTTTCGGCGTCGCCAGTCTCGCCGCACCAGCCCTCCTCGCAGACCGGTACGGCACCACCGCCTACGCCACGATCGCCGGAACCCTCGCTGCCCCGGTCACCCTCGCCAAAGCCGCCGCCCCGCTCGGTGCCGCCATCCTCTACTCCGCTGGCGGCGGATACACACCGGTCGTCACCGCGATCGGCGGCGCGTGCCTGATCGCCACTGCCGGTATCCTCGCCCGCGCCACAGCACCCGCGCCGGCCAACATGTCCCCCGAACTCAGCGGCCAATAGCCTGAACGACCACTGGGCGGCATCCGCAACGTGCGGCACCCATCCGCAGGCCCCGCCGCACGACGTCATCAGAACGGCGGCTCATCATCATCCGGGCCGGGTGGCTGAACCGCCAGCCGTCTCGCCCCGTACAGCGCTGCCGCCGCCTCGTACGCCACATCGAACGAGTCCTCGTCGAGCCACGGCTTCCCGGCCATATGTTTCGGCCACTGCGACTCATCGATACGCGACACCGAAATGGAATACCCGCCGCCCGGCTTGCCGACGCTGACCAGGGCGCGGTCCGTGACGACCCACTGCGGAGGACAGAACTGCACCACGCCGTTCAGCGGAACCACGCTGCCCCCGGTCGCCGATCGGTACACCAGCCCCAGCAGCTCACCCAGATCATGAAACACACGAACAGCGTCGAAGCGCCGATCCCCCGGGTACTGCCCGACCTCCACTACCGCCTCAGC
This sequence comes from Dactylosporangium sp. CA-139066, assembly GCF_050936175.1. NCBI lineage: Bacteria > Bacillati > Actinomycetota > Actinomycetes > Micromonosporales > Micromonosporaceae > Dactylosporangium > Dactylosporangium sp. CA-139066. Next base: position 7,534,933 of record NZ_JBNJNH010000001.1, read on the forward strand.
CAGGCCGACCAGGAAATCCTCAGCCAACTGATCCTGCGGCCACGACAGCCGCGCCACGACGTCACCGTTGACGGCCTCCAACTGCATATCGAGGGCATCCCAAGGATCGGGCTCCTCCTGGAACTGGTCGGCGGTCGTCGGTGTCACGAACCGCAAGTGCAGGTTCGTGTGATGCACCGGCACACGGCAGCCGGGCCGGGCCGTCAAGCCCAGCTTGTCCGCCCGGACCAAAGCGGTGAACAGAGTGCCGTGCGTGGGTACCTCACCGACCTCGGCGAACATCGCCTGGTCAGCGTCGCGGGTCGCGGCGAGGCGATCCGCGACCGCCTGCGACAACTCGTCCCGAGTGCGGCGCAACTCAGCCTGCGTCTGCGAAACCTCCTCCGCCAGGGTGGCGATGCTGGCGGCCGTCTTCTCCTGCCGCTCCCCGATCTGTGCCTGCCCAGCGCTCACCTCATCCAACCGACGCTCGATGTGCCAACCCACGAGCAGCAACGGCGCGAACAACACCAACGCGGTACCGACATTGACCAGCAGTCCAGACAGCCAACCATCGCCACGAGCCGACCATGACCAAACCAGGACCCCGACACCAGTCACGAGAGCGGCCAGCAACACCCAACGGTTCCGGGCAAGCCCCAACACGCAGCAACTCCAAATGGCGCACGTGGACGTGACAGCAGATCCACAGTAGGCGAGCGCAGCAAGTCACCCAGCCCTCGGAGCGGCAGTGTCACTCACGCGCAACGATCTCGCCTCATCGAGCGCAACCTCAATGCCACGGCACACAGTCATGGCAGGCCACATGGAGCCGCCGCGTAGGGCCGGGCGATCAGCCGAGTCGTGGGATTGCCGGCCTCCGCTTCTTTACCACACCTGTCGTGATGGATAAGATCAGCGATCGAAGCTGCTGAACAGGGAATACTCCCACTCAGAGTCGGGTGACCCCAAGAGAACGTGCATCTTCGTCAGCGGCAATCCCTGGTGGTGGACCGACGCAGCTGGCCAAACAGTCCACGCGTTGTGTGCAACCGCCACGGATCGGCCGTAATGGCCGTGCGCCTCCGCGGCGTCTGGTCACCGCGGGTGGGCGCACACACCAGGGATACGTCGGGCGGGGCACCGGCCGGCCACGTGCAGCAAGCCGCGGCCCGGATGGCGGACGATCTCGCCGGAATGCCTCGCACGAATCGCTGAGGCGTACCCGGGGCGCGCCGGAGACAATGTTCGCCGTGCGCGTGCTGTTCACCGCGGTACCGATCTACGGGCATCTGCTGCCGCTGCTGCCCCTCGCCGAAGCCGTAGTCGCGGCCGGTGACGAGGCCGCCGTCGCCGTCCCGCCGTCGATGTCGCACCTGGTCGGCGACATCGCGGTATGGCCGGGCGGGCCGGAGCCGGCCGAATTGCTGGCCGAGAACGACCGGCGTACCGGCGGCGCTGACATGGCCGACCTGCGCGACATCTTCCCAGTGGCGTCGTTTTTCGCCGGCACCCGGGTGGATCTGTGCTTCGATGCGATCCTGGGCACAGCACGCGCGTTCGGCGCTGACGTCGTGGTCGCAGACGACTACGACGCGGTCGGGCCGATGGTCGCTGCTGCTCTGGGACTGCCGCTGATCCAGCACGCGATCGGGCTGCCGATCGCGCCCCCGCCGCTGGCACCGGCCATGGAAGCCCTTCTCGCGCCCCGCTACGCGCAGCGGGCCTTGGCCCGGCCCGACCGGGTGGCGCTCGTGGACCCGTGGCCGGCGGCCCTGCACGGCCCTGCATGGTCACCGCCGACCGATCGGCTGGCGATCCGGGCCTACCCCTACGCCGGACCAACCCCCGGCCGGCTGCCGGAGCCGCCACCGCCCACACCCGGGCGGCCGCGAGTCCTGGTCACCCTGGGCACCGTCCTGCTCGACCTTGGGATGCTCGACGCCCTCGTGGACGCCGTCGCCGCTCTCGGCGACGGCGACGTCCTGGGGCTCATCCCGCCGGGCTGCACCCGCCCGCTCGACGACGCCCGGGACAATGTCCGCTTCGTGAGCTTCACGCCGATGGCGCAGCTGCTCGCCACCGGCGTGACCGCAGTGGTGGCGGCGGGCGGCGCGGGCACCGTCCTGGCCGCGATGAGCCACGGCATCCCCATGGTGCTGCACCCCAAGGGCGCCGACAAACCGATGAACGGCCAGCGGGTCGCCGCCGCCGGCGCCGGCGTCGTCATCAACGACCCCGCTGAGGCCGGCGTAGCGGTCCGCACCGTGCTCACCGACCCGACATACCGAAGCGGCGCGCAACACGTCGGCGATCAGATCCGCCGTGCACCCGACGCCGGGGACGTCTGGTCCACGCTCCGCGACCGGCTCGCGTCCAGGCCGCCGACGTCCTCGACCTCGACCGCATCACCACGTTCATGAACGGCTACCGCGCGGCTGCACCGCTGTCGAACCCGGCAATCACCGCGGCGGTCAACCACTACTGGTGGCAGAAGCTGACCACCTGCTGGATCCTGGTGTTCCACTACGACCGCGGCAACGCCTCCTGCGACGACCCGTTCGACGTCGCCGAGGCCACGATCGGCTGGTGGGACCGCCAACCGCACCGCCGTGACCGCGGCGTTCACCGGCACCCTGAACCCAGCCATCGCCGCCCGAACGAGCGCATGCGCCCGCCCGGGCGCGTCGACCGGGGCGAGCTGGGCAGCGGCGGCCGCAAGACTCGGGGTGTCGTCGTACGGGCTCGCCGCCAGCACCGCCGCCCAGCGCTGCACCGCTTCGGCGTCCGCCGGAGACGCCTGCGAAAACGAGGCGATCACCCCGGAAACGCGAACACGACGGTAGCCACGGCCCGGCAACCGGCTCTCGTCCGGAGAAGGCTCCAGCACCGCCTGCAGCAAGATCTCCTCCGCACCCGCGTGACCTGCGACCGCGCGAGCCAGAACCGTGGCGATGTGGTTCCCGCGCTCGCTGCCGAGGGCGTTCGGCCACGTGCGGCGCAGCCCCCAAACCTCAAGAATCGCGGCAAGGGCACGCTGCGGCCCGAGGCTCGCCAGAATCCTCGGGCCGTTCACCCCGAACGAGCGCTCAAGGTAGCCGCTCGCAAGCTCGGCCAGCGCCGCCTCGCCCGCGCCCGCCAGATCGCCCGCGTCGAATCGGGCCGCCATCCAGTCCATCCGCAGCGCGTGGTCATAGATCGGACCGCACGGGTCGGGGAACGCGGCGAGCGACACGAGCACAACATCGGCGGTCAACGGGGTCACCCAAGCGACGGTACCCCCGAGAGCTCCGCTCCCTCGGCCGCCAGATCGACCGGAAGCACCGCCCCGGCCCGCCGGCCACCGGCGTCCCCGCAGCGAACCCCGCGCCGCCATCCCGTAGGAGCACTTTGGCCTTGGTTCGTGGGGGTGTAGACCGTTGCTCCCGCGGGACTCGGGCCAGGGCCTGGCCTGAACGGCCGGCCCTGACCCTGCGACTGCGCGGGTAGTTGCGGCGGGCCCGGTGTCCGCAGGGGGTGGGCATGGTGGCGCCGGCGGCGGGTTGGCGGGGGCTGGAAGCGGTGCGACCTTCGGCCGCGCTGTGATGTTGTACGGGGCGGCCGAGGGCCGCGCTGTGTTGCCTGACCGGCCTGCGGCCGGTGCGGCCTGTGGCCGCACCCCGACCCTCACGGGCCGGGAAACCGGTGCGGCCTACGGCCGCGCAGCCCAACCCTTTTCCGGCCACCGGGCTGCGCCGGAAGTGTGCCGGTGACGGGCAGCTCCACCAAATCCGCCACCCGCCACGCGGAAAACATCTTGGGCGGAAAAGCTGCCCAAGATCTTTTCCGCTCTGAAGGGCGCGCGTCGGATTTGGCTCCGCCGCCCGACACCGGGACGAACTGCGTTCGCCCCCGCCGGCCGGAAAAGGGCTGGACGGCAAGGCCCGCCAGGCTGCGGGGTGGTCGGCTCGCCGCACGGTCCGCACGGGGCCACGCACAGCGCCAACACACCCAGCCCGACACGGCGACGCACGGCCAGCCCGCGCACCGTCGCCGTTGGCCGGAATCGTTGCGGGGTAAAGGTTTCGGCGGAATTCAGGGATGGACAGCACCCCAGTTTGCGTGTAGAATAATAGATGTAAGGGAGGGGGAGGCAAGCCCCCGAACCGACACCACCAACCGAAAGGACCTCGGCCATGAGCTTCCACGTCCTTCCCCCGCTCGCCGGACAGAGTCCCAACCTTGACGTTCGCGTCGGGTGGGACCGCCCGCTCGGCACCTTCTTCGCCACCGTGACCGACGAGCGCGGCGGTGCGGACATCGACATCATCGCCCTCGGCGAGCAGCTGGAAGAGATCAGCGACCCGGCAGTGGTCCTGCGCGCTGTCGCACCGTACGCCGAGATCCCCGCTGGTCTGGACGCGACGCTCATCGCCGACATGGTCACAGAGGGGCAGCGCCCGCGCGCCGAGGTCGCCGCCATCGCCGCCCACTTCGGCATCTCGCTGTAACGCGGACGGCGGGGAGTGCGCCGCCAGCGCGGCACGCTCCCCGCCCACGAAAGCCCCTCGTCCGTGGTCGTGAGCCCACTCCGGCCGCGGGCGAGGCTCCATCCGAACCGGACTGTGAACATCGGGAGCCGACTCATGGCCAGTGCCGAAGCCGAACCGCGCGCCCTGCTCGAAGTGCTGTCGTTCAGCACCTCGGTGCGTATCCCCACCGATCCGAGGTGCCGCACGCGCCGGACCTTCTATTGGGACAACACCCAGCCGGACATCTCGATCACGGCCACCGCTGACAGGCAACTCGCCGCCATGGGATACCAGCGGACCACCGGTTGGGCATCCCTGTACGCCGACACGCCGGAGCACGAGCTCGGCAACATGATGGGCGAATACACCGCCGCCGTCGCCCCACTGCCGCAGTCGCACAACGCGGAGCCGGACGCCGAGTCTGCACATCACCCGCCGCGCCTGGCCCAGCACGGCGGCGAACGGCGAAGCGTACGCCACTTCGCCGCCCGCCTTGCGCGGGAGTCGTTGCTACGTAACGGTTTTCGCGAGATACGAGGTGGACGCAGCTGGGAGAAGCGTGTAGAATAATAGATGCAAGGGGAGGGGAGGCAAGCCCCTAACCGACACACCACCAACCGAAAGGACCACCGTGACGCAGTCCACCGGCACCCTGATCACGCTCAGTCTGCAGTACCTCAAGGAGGGTCAGGACATCACCGGCAACCCGTACGCCAACCTCGACGCCACCGCGGTTCGCGCATGGGACGACAGGTTCCTCCAGGTGGCAATGCAGCGAGACGACGCCGACGCGGACTGCTGGCGCATCACCGGGAGCGACGCGATGATCCCGATCGGCGCCGAGGTGGAAACGTTCGGATCCCCCGCCGAGGCCCTCGACTTCCTCGCCCACCACGGCCGATTCGCGTACCAGATCGTCGCGTCCTAGTCACCGCGAAGACGGGAGCCACGACATTGATCCAATGCGGCAGTTGCAACGGGAACCACGAGGACCCGATCGAGGCCAAACTCTGCCAGGACGCCGCCGACTACGCGGTGTACGCCGCCGGGCTGAGCGAGGACGAACGAGACGCCGACCGCCAGGCTGAACTCGCCAACGAGCGGGCGATCGAGTGGAAACACCACTGGGCAACGCTCTGACGCGGCAGCTTCACGGTCGGGCTCTCGGCGGAGTTCCGCTGACCACGCCCGACGCAGGCAGGCCCCGAACGTCCGGCCGGGCGCGGCCCGGCCGGACGCACCCCACGATGGCCAGGGAGAACCATCACAGTGAAGATCCTCCAAGAACTCGGCGAAATGGCCGACCGCGCCCGCTTCGAGCAGCAACACGCCCGGGATTTGTTTCGCGACGGCCAGGCCGGTCCGTGCACCGACGAGGCAGAGGCGTTCGCGACCGGCACCGAGATGGCGTTGCGGTGGGCCGCTGGCGGCACCCGCCATGCGCTGCCGCCCGACCTTTTCCCGCACGCGAGCACGACCGCCACGGTCTGGCCCGTGACCGGCACGCCGGCCAACACCGAGAAGCCGGAGCCCGCCACAGGCCCGCAGGACGGCTGCGGTGAGCGCACCGGCGACGGCTGGACATGCCGCCCATGGGCCTGCAGCCGACCGCGTGACTGCCTGCTCGGCGATCACAACGACCAGGCCGCCGGTACCGGCGTCGAGCAGGACCGGCACCATCCCGACGCCCGCCGCCGGGACCGCACGGACCCGACCGGCCCGGACCGGGGCACCGGATGAGCGGCCGGCCGCGCAACCCGCGCCGCGTCGCTCACGACATGATCGGCAAGCTGAAGGACGCGGCCAGATGCGCCGATTACACCTGGGCCAACCCGCCGTCGCTGCGGTGGTTCGCCGACGAGCCCGGCGGCAACGAGTACCACCACCGGGAGCCCCGCAAGCACGCCGACATCCGGCCGGACGAGTACCCGGAGAACGACCCGGAGAAGTGGCGTCAACTGGCCGAGTGGGCGCGCGTCATCAGCCGGCAAGCCGCCGCGCTGGAGGACCACGCCCACCGCGAGCAGGCCGCCGCTCACCGGCGACGGCGCGCCCGGTGAAGACCCGACGCCCCGTCTCGCAGCAGCCATGTCGACGGCAAGCGCCGTTGCCCCGAGACGCTTCGCCACGCTCTCTGAAGGGAACGCGCCATGCCGTGGCTTGCACCCGTTGTCGCCTACTACTTCGAGTCGCCAAGGGTGCGCCTCTACTGCGTGGCATGTGTCGCGGCGTTCGGCATCGACCCTGCGACGGCGGTTTGCTCGATCGCCGCCGACGAGCCACCCCACTGCGACGACCCGTGCGACGGGTGCGGCGCAGTACCGGAACCCCGCCAGCCGCCGGTTTTCGTAGAGCCAGGGGGCCGCAGGTGGCCAGCCTCCCCGAACGGCCACACCACCGATTGAGGAGCAGCGATGGGAATCCTGAACCGCAACCGTTACCGGATCGCCGAACGGGCGCAGAGACTGAGCGACGAAGCCTACCGATGCCCCGTGCCGCACCAGGCCGCAGCCGACGCGTGCCACGCCGCCGGACTGCGCCACCGCACCATCAACCACGACGGAGCCCACCCGTACGTTGCCGTCGAAGCAGACCCCGACGTCGACTACGTCACCTTCACCGCAATCGAGCCAGCCGTCTACTCGACACCGCACCTGACCGGGTGGCGGGTCTGGTATCGCCACGCCGGAGGCGTGGACATGTTCCGGCACGGCGACCCGATCAAGACCGGCGTGTGGTGCGCAACCATCGCCGAGGCAATCGAGGTTGTGTCCCGCTACCAGCGTTCGGCCTGAGGTAGTCCCGATACGAATCCAGCCGCCGCGCCGACCTCGCTCATCTTGCCGCCGACGTCGGGTGCAAGGGCACCACACGCGAGCGGTCCGAACATCGCGCTAGCGTGCCGTCCGCGGTGCGCGGAATCGTTGCATAGACGCCTCGGCCAATATCGTGTAGTATAATAGTTGCAAGGGAGGGGTTGGCACCCCGACCGAACGCCACCCAACCGAAAGGAACCCAGTGTGAGCGACATCTCGGCGGACCCGGCCACCGCGACGCGCATCGACCGTGAGACCCGGCTCGATTACCTCGCACTCGCCCTGTCCCCGCTGCTGACGGTCGACATGATCCGCACCGCGTTCACCGACGGACCGGCAGCAGCGCTGAGGCTGAGCGAGTCCACGCCGCACGACGCGCAGGCACTGCGGCGCAGGGCCGTCGCTGAACTCGCCACCGCCGACGCCCAGGGCGCGCGCATCATCGTCCCCGGCGATGGCGAGTGGCCCAACCGCCTCGACGACCTCAACGCCGACCAGCAGCCGGGCGCCCCCGCGTGCCTGTGGGTCCGCGGCGGCTACCACCTCGGCGAGATCATGGAAAAGTCCGTCGTGCTCACCGGTGCGCGTGCCGCCACCTCCTACGGGCTGCACACCGCTGGCCAATTCGCCGCAACTCTGACCGAAGCCGGATGGACGATCGCGAACGGCGGCGGCTTCGGCGCCGACTCCGCAGCGATGCGCACCGCGCTGGTCGCCTACGACCGGTCCCCGTGCGTGGTGCTGCTCGCCTCCGGTCTCAACCGGCCCTTTCCCAGCCCGCACGCGCCGTTGTTCGAGGACATGGCCGCCTTCGGCCTGCTCGTGAGCCCCTTCCCGTTCGGCACCTATCCCAACCGGGGCGCGTTCACGCGCCGCCAGGACATCCTCACCGCGATGAGCAGCGCAACCCTGATCGTCGAGTCCGTCTCCGGCAAACTGGCCCGCAGCGCGAAGGCGCTCGGCCGCCCGCTGTTCGCCGTGCCCGGCCCGGCGAACTCGGCGTACTCCGCCGGATGCCATGCCCTGATCCGTGACGGTGCCCGTCTCGTGGCCACCGCGCGGGACTTCCTGGACGACATCGCCGCCGCCTGACCGCGCCGCGGGCTGCCGACGCCACCCGGCCGCAGGCAGCCCGTCACGCCCCTTTTGGCACTTGCCCGTGCAACCGGGCGGGTGCCGCGTGCGTGCCCTTCCCCGCGCGCCGACGCCGCGCGCCCACCCAGCCGACGAAAGGCACCCGTCATGGTCACCAAGTCCGCACTGGCCGCCCGTCGTACCCGCTTCGCCGCCGCTCTCGCCCGCGGCGCCGACGGCTACGTACCGACGCCGCCCATGCTCGCCGAGATCCTCACCGGATACCCCTACAGCACCCTGTCATCCCTGCCCGACCGCGCCGTGGTCGTCGAGCCATCCGCCGGAACCGGTCCGATCGTGAGCGCCATCCTCGATCGCGCTCCGCACGTGACCGTCGTCGCCATCGAGCCCGACCCGGACCGCGTGGCCAGTTTGCGCAACCTGGCCAGCCAGCCAGGTCACCACCGCTGGACCGTCAGCGTGCACCCGACCACCTTCGAGGACTACACCGCCGAGCAGCTGCCCGGCCACGCCGATGCGGTCATCGTGAACCCGCCGTGGTCCACGCCCGGCAAACCGAATCTGTGGGTCGCGCACGTCCTGGCCGCCTGGCGGCTGCTGCGTCCTGGTGCCCGCCTGGTCGCCGTCGTCCCCTACATGATGGCCCGTCCCGACCACGTGCCCACCTGCCGCGCCGGCCGCGAACTGCGCGCGCTCGTCGACGCCCACGGCGTCGCGGACCTGGTCGATGTCGCCGACCTCGTCGGACGCGACAAGACCCGCGGATTCCCCGCGAAGGTCGCCATCCTGCGCCTGACCCGGCCCATCCCGACCCCAGACGGCCGCCCCTCGTGGCTGCTCAGCCGTGCCCCCGGCGCCCCGGTCCCCGTTCGCTACCTCGACCTCGGCCCGACCGGTGCCCAGCATGCCCCAGTGCAGCAGTACCAGCACCTGGACGGCAGCACCCGCACGCGGGTGCTGCGCTTCGCGGGCACCTGCGCAGGCTGTGACCGGCTGCTCTGGCTGCACGACGACGGCAGTGAAGACGCCTCGCTGTGGACCGCCGCATCCAGCATCGAGGCCCACGAGCACGGCTGCGAAGGCCCCACCATCGGCATGTGCCTGGAATGCGGCCACGACACACAGCGCGTGACACGCGCCCTGCGCCAGGCCCGGCCCTACTGGACCGCGCGGCCCGCCTGACGCTTCGCCCGCACCTCGGTTGCGCGGGTCGCGCACCACAGCGACCCGCGCAACCGACAAGGCGCAGGCTGGACAACGAGGCCAAATGCGTGTAAGATAATAGTCACCAGGGGGGTTGGCACTCCCCGGCAGTCCACCACCAACCGGAAGGCGGCACCACCATGAAGCACGCGGCACGCGGCGACCTCGTCATCATCCGCCGGACCGAACAGACCGACAGCGGCACCCGCGCCCACCACTTCGAGCTCGGCACCGTCGCCTCCGCCACCCGCGACGGCCTGGCCAAGACGGTCCGCAACATCACCGGCACCAACACCGCACGCCCGGTCCGCCTCGACGAGTCCGCCGCCCTGAACACGCTCGTCATCCCGGCCAGCCGGTTCTACGTGACCCCGGCGCTCGACCGCATCCGCGCCGATCGCACCGACCTGCAGAGCGGACAGGTCCCCGTCTACGACTCGCCCGCCGTGCTGCTGCGCGACCTCGCCCCCTTCCACGCCGCCGACCCGGACTGCCTCGCCGAGCTGCGCGCCGTCGCCGTCCGGCATCTCATCGAGGACCCCGACGCACGCTGCGCCACCTGCGGCGTGATCACCCACGACCACGGCAGCATCAACTACGACGACGACCGGTGCCCGTTCGTCGCCTGCGCCCCTGCCTGCCCGATCGGCGTGGACTTCACGACCAACTACCCGGTTGGCCTGAGCGTCCGTATCACCCGCGGATTCGCCGAAGGAGCCACCGCGACCATCGAGAGCGTCGGCGACGCGTACCCGCCCGACCTCGACGGCCGGACCTACTACGCCGGCCGGAGCTACTTCGTCACCCTGCCGTTCTGGGGACGGCGAGGGTTCCCCGAGCAGTTCGTGTGCCCGACCGACGAGACCGCGATCACGCGCTACGCAGTCCGCCGCGCGACATCAGTCCAGCCATAGCCGCCGACCGGCGCCGGCGAGCCCTGTTCGCCGGCGCCACGGGCCCCGGCACCTAACCGGAGCGGCCCCGCGGGGGCCGCACAGCGCCTGACTAGCCGGAGCGTCCTCCGGCCGCGCTGCCCAATCAGGCCGGCAAGCCGGCCGGCGGCCTACGGCCGCAGACCCGGCCCTGCCGGGCCGGGTCAACCACCACGGCCTACGGCCGCCACGGCTCACCCACTGCTCAACCCAGGCCCAGGCGCGCCGCGCCCCAGGCACACCAACCAACGCAGACAGGAAGCAACCGATGCTCACCACGCCCCCGCCGCCGAGACTCGCCGACGACGCATACACCATGCCGATCTCCACAACCCCTACCGTCGGCGAACTCGGCGCACACACCTTCGGCCGCACCATCACACAGCACCTCACCACCGTCCTGCGAACCCAGATCGACCCGCCGATCTACCGCGAGAACCGCCAAGACCAACGGCACCTCCCCAAAGCAGCCACCTACGAACTGACCATCACCGCACACACCGTCCTCATCACCAGCTTCGACACCAACCACCCGCTCTCCCGCACCCCACTGCGCGTGTACGCCATCGAGATCGACGACAACCGCATCCCGTTCGAGCTCACCGGCAACCACGACACCGAATGGCAGATCGCCCGCACCATCTGGCTCGCCCTCCCCACCCCACGCACCACCGCCCCCGACAACCAGCCCCCCCACCCCGAGCACGGCCACCAGCGGCCCCGCGGCGATCACCGACCCCGCCGCCTTCCGCGCCCGCGCCGACCAAGCCCTCCGCACCGGCCCCGCACGCGTCGAGCGCATCCTCACCAGCAACGACAACGAACCCGGCCAGGTCTGCATCATCGCCGACGACGGCGCCATCCTCTGGTTCCGCTACCACCCCGACACTGCCCACGCCTACGTCGGCGCCATCCAGGAACCCGGGCACCAACCTGAAATCCCCACCGGCCGCGGCTGCGACGACAACGGATTCCGCCTCGCCGGCGACCACCCTCACCTCCTCCTCGAACTCCTCGCGCTGACCCACCACGACCTCACCATCGTCCGCGGCCACCCCGGCGCCTTCATCGGCATCGGCATGCCCTAACACACGACAACCCGGGAGCCGAGATGACCAACGCGACCAACGCAGCGCCGCTCTACACGCCCGCGGCCGGCGACGCGGATCAGTACAACGAACTGGGCGAGCCGTCAAGCGACGCTGGCCCCGGCGCGGCGCCCAACAGCGACCGGAACACGTGCGCGCACGGATTCTGGGTCCAGGGCGGCATCCAGACCTGCCCGAACGGCTGCCCGCAAACCCCGATCGTTGACCGCTAAGCCTGCGCGCGACGAGATGGCCCTCACCCACTACCGCATGGGCGCCGACGGCGAACTCCGCTCCGCCACCGAACGAGCCTGGAGCGCCGCCGGCACCTGCCGGATCGCCCGCGACCGGGCCACTGCCACAGCCGAAATGCACCTCACCACCGACGGTGACGAGGTCACGCTCGCCGTCACCTGGCGCCGGGAACCTCCCGACGAAGGGCGGTACGGGACTCGATGGACCTACCACGACGCCCACGGCGGCCGGTGGTCGGTCGAGTACGGCTACGACGGCCGATGGTGGTGCCTGTTCGGCCCGGACGGCATCCCATGGGGCAGCCTGCTGCAGAACGCGATCGCCAAGTCGCTGACCGAGGCGACCGAGTACATCGCCCGGACCATCGCCCGAGCCAGGGACCTCGAGCGCTTCCAGTAGCCAACACACACGAGACCCAAAACCGCCGGCGCCCCCGTGGTATCAGGTGCGGGTCGGGCCGGTGTGCGGTTGCGGCGTTTCCGAAGGTCCTTTTGGCCTCGGTTCGTCGGGGTGTAGACCGCTGCTCCCGCGGGACTCGGGTCAGGGCCTGGCCTGAACGGCCGGCCCTAACCCTGCGACTGCGTGGATAGTTGCGGCGAAGCTGGCGGAGCGGGAAGTCCGTGCGGACCTTCGCCCACGCTGTGATGTTGTACGGGACGGCCTTCGGCCGTGCTGTAGCGGCTGGCCGGCCTCGCGGCCGGGGCGGCCAGAGGCCGCGGTCCCGACCCTGACGGGCCGGGAAACCGGTGCGGCCTACGGCCGCGCAGCCCAACCCTTTTCCGGCCACCGGGCTGCGCCGAAAGTGTGCCGGTGACGGGCAGCTCCACCAAATCCGCCACGCGGCGCGAAAAAAATCTTGGGCGAAGAGCATGCCCAAGATTTTTTTCGCGCTATTCGCGTGTCGGATTTGGCTCCGCCGCCCGTCACCAGGTCGAACTGCGTTCGCCCCCGCCGGCCGGAAAAGGGCTGGACGGCAAGGTCTGCCCTGATCGCGGGGTGGTCGGCTCCGGGCGCGGTCCGCGCCGGGTACGCACAGCGCCCGCCGCACCTGGCCGGACAGAGCGACCCACGGCCAGCCCGCTAACTGTCGCCGTTGGCGGGAGTCGTTGCGGGGTAAGGGTTTCGGCGGAATTCGGGGGTGGACGCCACGGCAAATCGCGTGTAGAATAATAGACGTAAGGGAGGGGGAGGCAAGCCCCCGAACCGACACCACCAACCGAAAGGAACCACCACCGTGACGATCACCCTCGACCGTAACGAGCAGTTCACCGCCGAACGTCGCCAGCAGATCGAGGCCGCGCGGAGCGCGCAGGCCGCATTCGACCAGCGCGTCACGGACGGCAAGCTCCGCGACCTCGGCAACGGCCGGTTCCAGGTGACCGACCCGGACAGCTGGGACAACGGTGAGATCCTGCTCCGCCAGTCCGACGGGCAGATCCTCCCGCAGCACGGTCTCGACACCACCACCGGCAAAGCCGCCCTCTACGTCGCCGGTCGCCCCGCGTGGCACGAGCTCGGCAACGTCATCCCCGAGGGCACCAACGACATCGACGAGGCCCTCAGCTACGGCGGCATCGGTTGGCTCGCGAAGAAGCGGCCGGTCACATTCACGCCCGAGGGGTCCACCGTCCCGCTGACCGTCCCGGGCCAGTTCGTCAACTACCGCGACGACACCAACGCACCGCTCGGCGTGGTCGGCAAGGTCTATCACATCGTCCAGAACCGCCAGGCGTTCGAGTTCCTGCAGGACCTCGTGTGTGACATGAGCGTCCGGTGGGAGTCCGCCGGGGCGCTGCGCGAGGGCCGGAAGGTCTTCGTCAGCATCCGCCTGCCCCAGTCGGTCGTGATCGACGCCGAGGGCATCAACGACGAAATCCGGCCGTACGTCGCGGTCATCAACAGCCATGACGGATCGTCCAACTTCGAGGCCGTCGTCACCCCGTGGCGCATCGAGTGCGGAAATACCGAACGCTTCGCCATCCGCGACGCGAAAACCCGCTGGAGCGTCCGGCACACCAAGAACGCCACCAGCCGCATCGCCGAAGCCCGCCGCACCCTGCAACTGTCGCTGAAGTACTACGACGGATGGGCCGCCGAAGAGGAGGCCCTGGCCCGCACCTCCGTCGAGATCGACGAGTTCCGGAAGGTCATCCAGGACCTGTACCCCGCGCCCGACGAGACGTCGACCCGGAAGGTACGCAACCACCAGGAGCGCCTCAACGCCCTGACCGCGAAGTGGGAGCGCAACGCCGAGAAGCTCGGCCGCACCGGCTACGCCGCCGAGCGCGCGATCACCGAATACCTCGACTGGGCCACCACGCAGCGCCCGACCGGTTCCCTCAAGGGCCGCGACCTCGCCGCTCGCGGCACCGCCATGATCGAGGGCACCAACGACGAGATGAAGAGCAAGGCGCACCGCCGCCTGCTCACCCTCGTCAACCGGTAACCGCCCGCAGGGTGGGCGCCCGACCCGGCGCCCACCCTCAACCCGGCCCCGGCCCCGGGGCGCCCCGCGCAGGCACCGGCGCGCTAGGCCGCGTCTCGCGCGCATCTAGCGCGCGATCCACGGACGTCGTCACCGCACCATCCGTGCACCCCCGGACCGCACCCGCGCGCATCGAGCGCGCGGGTGCGGGCTGCCGCACCCGTCACGTACGGCCGTCCACCACACCACCACCAGCCAGTCAGGACACCACCATGCAGCCGCCCATCCCACGCCTGCCCGACGGCAGGCGCCTGCCAACCAGCTTCACCCCCACCGACGCCGCCGAACTCATCACCGCTCTCGCCAACGCGTACGGCCTGACCTGCACCATCTACGGGCCCACCACCATCGAGGACCATCTCGCCCCCACCCGCGCCGGACACCGCCGCGAACTCACCGGCGACGAATGGGCACGCATCCGCCGCACCACCGCATGGCAGGCACTGCTACGCACCGCCAACAGCGCCGCCGGCCGCGCCGCCGCCCAGCACGCCGCCGCAGCGATCCGCCAAGCCGGCCTCGAATGCGCCAACTGCCGAACCCCGCTCACCGCACCACCGGACGAGACCTACGGCTACTGCGCCCGCTGCCTCGGCACCATCGGTCTGGTCAAACTCCAGCAACGCCCCTGCGCCCTCACCGGGACCAACGCCCCGCACGACTTCACCGACAGCCCCACCTGCCACGCCTGCGGCATGCCCGCCCCGCAACCCCGCGCGCTACCAGCCACCGAGCGCAGCAACGTCACGCCGCTACGCCGCCCCAATCCCGCAGCGTAACCCGCATGACCAGCCACAACCCGAGCCCACACCACCCGCCCGCTGCGAGGTGACACCGCATGAAACTGGCCGGCAGCCGATGGCAGGTCATCGTCTCCCCCGCCCCAACGCCGCACCCCACGCTCACTCCTCCACATCACGAACTGGTCCGCCCCACACTTCGCGCTGTGCCAAGTCTTCATGCCCGACTGGCACAACGTTCCCATCGACGAACGGCCCTTCGCCTCACCAGACACCGCAACCTGCCGCAAATGCCGCAACATCTGGCGCCACCTAAGCGAAACAGCCATCCCCGAAGCCATCCGCAACCGCGCCGACCTCGCCGAAGCCGAAGAACGCGCACGCCGCCGCGCCCGCGCACCGATCGGCCAACGTCCCCTGTTCCCCCTGCCCACCCTCACCACCCGCAGCCCCGCGCAATCCACCGCCGGACCCGCGCAGACAGACCACAGCACCGACGGAACCGTTACGCCGCAAGGCATTCCGTGAAACCCGGCGTAGACACCCCCCACCTGAGCGTGTAGAATAATATTCGCATGGGAGGGGTTGGCACCCCGAACGACACCACCAAACCGAAAGGCGACACAGCATGTCCACCATCACCATCAGCCACACACACGCCGAGGGCACCCTCATCCACGGATCCCACCCCGGCGACGGCGTGTGGGAGATCGTCCACCAGCTCGGCTGGCGCTCCAGCCAGAACATCGGCATCTACGTGCCGGGCAGCCGCGACAGGGACGTGAACCGGCCGCTCATCGCGCGCACCCGCGTCGCCCTGCAAGCGGCCGGGCGCACCGTCACGGAGGAGATCGACAACACCCCCCGCACCGCCGCCGAGCGCCGCGGCGCACTCGACGAGCGCGCCGCCGACCGCGCCGACCGCTACGACGCCCGCGCCGACCGACACACCGCCGAGGCCGACCGCCGCTACCACGCCGAACACGCCATCCTCGACGGCATCCCCACCGGCCAGCCACGACTCGCCGGCCACCACTCCTACGCCAGGCACACCCGCGACCTCGAACGCGCCGAAAACCACCGCCGCGCCGGCAGCGAGGCCGCCGACCGCGCCGAACACGCCGCCGGCCGAGCCGCCGGCGCCCGGGCGCACGCCGCCCACCGCAACGACCCCCGCGCGATCATGCGCCGCATCGACAAGCTCGAAGCCGACGTGCGCGGGTTCCAGCGGTCGCTGTCCGGCTACGTCCGCGAGCACAAGAACACCGGCGGCGACGTGATCTACCAGGAGGAGCACCCCGCCGCGACCGGCGAGCACGCCGAAGACCTGCGCCGGTGGATCGACCGCGACCGCGAGGAGATCGCACACCTGCGCGGCAAACTGGCCGCGATGGCCGCCGCCGGCACCTTCACCGCCTGGACCCCCGAAGACTTCAAGGCCGGCGACTGGGCCAACGTCGGCGGACGCTGGTGCCAGGTCGCCCGCGTCAACCGCAAATCCGTCAGCGTGCGCCGCCGCTACGACTGGCACACCGACCAGGACAAGCCGACCCCAGTCCCGTACGACGCCATCCACGGCCGCCGCCGCGACGGCCTGCAATGGGACACCCCCACGGGCGAACCGTGGCCGGTCGAGCAGGCCCGCAAAGTCGCCCGCTGGCGCGACCTGCACGCCGCCGCCGAACACGCTCACCAACACAACTACGGCACCGACGAATACCGGTCCGCACGCTGGGTCGGCATGGCGGTACGGCTCGTCCACGGCATCGACACCGACGCCCCAAACCGGGAGCTGGCCGCGATCCTCGACAGCATCCCCGCCAGCGAACACCGCGACCTGACAGTGCGCTACCTGGAGGTGTACGAGCGTCTCAGCGCAGGCGCGCTGCCACACGAGATAGCCGACAGCATCGAGATCGAACCGGGCAAGCCCGCGTGGACGTTCCCGACCGACCGGGAGACCGCCACCGCCCGCGCCGGCCGGGCCTGGCCGATGCGCGACGGAATGCCGTTCGTGGAGCCCGGAGACCTCATCGTCGGCCAGCACGACGGGGGCGGTTTCGCGGGCGGGAAACCGAGGCTGCATCAGGGATTCTGCGGCCCAGTGGCCGCCGTGTCAGACGTGCTGGACCGACGCGAGGCCGGCACCTTCGTCACCATCACACTGACCGACGGCACCGCCCACCAGTTCCGCACCGGAACATGGTTCGAGGTGCACCGCGCCGGCGCATGGGAAACCGGCCAGGCCCCCACACCGCAGACGCCCGCCGCCGAGCAGACGTTTACCGAAGACGATCGGGGCAACTGGCACCCCGTCGCCGTACCCCCGGCAGTGGTCGCCGCGGTGGCCGCCGAGCAGCTCGCCGAGGCCGCCGCCGACCCGGACGCCGCCCGACGGGACAGCGACAGGCGCGCCCGCCGGATCGAAATGTTCGCCGCGAAACTCGCCGCCGACACGTTCCGGGCGGAACCGCCCCGAACGATCGACCCGACAGACGAAACGATCGCCGCCATGCTGGCCGGCTGCGCCAAGCCGCCGACACCGGACCTGCACAACGGGATCCGGATGGTGTACCGGCGCCTGCTCGCCAACTACCAGCGCGAACAGGACACGGCCGGCGAGACGAAGGCTGAGGACCGACGCGCCGCCGCGGCAGACGCTCACGCTGAGCACGCCGCCGTGATCGAGCACGACGCCGCCGACCCGGACGCGGCCCGACGTGTCCACGACACGCGCTCCGAGGCGCCAGCCGTCCGGATCGAGCGGCACCGGGCGAGCGTCACCCAGGGCGAAGTCTCGGTGTGGCACCACGGGGAACTGCTCGGCCGGTTCGGCGACAACATCACGCTCTGCACCAGCGGCAGCAACGGCCACGACCCGCACCCGCATACCGACGGCGCCGTGTGCTTCGGCGGCTTCCACGGCCGCAATGACGCGTACTGGTCCGACGTCGCCGACCGGCACGCCGCCAAGCGGGCGGCTCCGCCGCCGAGGCCCGCAGCCGAGCGTTCGGTTCGGCACCCCCCGCTGCCAACCACGCCACCAGCCCAGCCCAGCACCGGCACCGGCACCGACCCGGTGAACGCACAGCCACAGCCGGCCGGCCGCTACGAGATCGAATACCAGCTGACCCCGCGCCCCCACGCCGTCCAGGACCCGACCGGCCGCGTCCGGGTGCTCGCCCACGGCCGCCACGGATGGGCGCACCTGGCCAACACCGAATGGGACGACGACCAGCCCACCCACCCGCAACACCCGGCGCCCACGCCCGTCGTCTCCTACCTCGCGGGTCGAGCCGACCCCGACCCACACACCTTCCGAGACGCCCGCGGCCGAGTCCGCGTCTGGGACCAGGCCCACACCCAGTACGACCGATACGGCTGGGCCGACCTGGTCGACGCGGCATGGGACGACCCGCAACCCGCCACCACGACGGCCGCCGACCAAGCCGACCAGCACACGCTGACCACCGACACCGCCGGCAATGACGTCTGCGCCCTCGACGGCGTGCCGTTCCCCTGCGCAGAAGCCTAGAAGGAGCCCCACCATGAGCGATAAGGCCACCGTCACGGGCCGCATCGAGATTCGCCCCCGTGTTCCGAACGAGATCCTGCGCACCCTGCGCGAGCAAGTCGGCCAGGTCGTCATCACACAGCCCACGACCGGCGACTACACCGAGATTAGCGACGCCTCCAACGACATCGGCCACATGGTCTACGGCGACCGCGTATCCACCGACATCACGACAATCGTCGCAGCACTCGGCGACGCCTACACCTACACCGGCGACCTGGAGTGCTTCGACGACGACGACCCCGCCGACCGGTGGCGGGTCCGCGTCACCGACGACCGGCATGCGATCGAGGAAACCCCACTGATCATCTACCCACCGGACGGCCTCGTGATCCCCCGCGAAGTGATCGAGGAGTGGGCCGGCGGCCCGATCAGCGACGGCCAGCTGATCCAGCTCGGCGAGACGCTGCCCAAGTCGCCCATCCCTGACGCCATCGCAATGATCCTGGCCGCGCTCGGCTGAGCCGCCGGGCAGCCGACCCCGCCCAGCACTGAACCGACAACCGCACCGCGCCGGCCGCGCGCCCCTCGGCACGCGGCCGGCGCCCGCACCACACCAATCACGACACCGAAACAGGAGAACCCGCGTGGAACCCATGGCCGGCATGACCACCGCCGAGATCGAACAGGTCCAACACGCCCTGCGCGCCGCGATGATCGCCGCCGTCATAACCTTCCAACCGGCAGCCGTCGCATGCTCACTCGGCCACGCCGAGACCCACCCCGGCCGCGGCTACTTCCTCTCCAGCGTGACCCTGCCCAACGACACCGTCCTGACCGAGGACGACGAACTCGGCTGGCCCCTCGTCCTCACCGTCGCGTTGACCAGCGAACACATCCTCCACAACGGCGTGCTGCACGGCGACGCCTACGGCGCCGAGATCACCATCCCCGCGGCCACCCCATAGCCGGCACCCAGGCGCTCACCGGCGCTGAACAACTGCTCAGCGCCGGTGATCGGGCGCAGCCGCGATCCGAAACGCGATCTGCACACAACCGACCAGCAACCCCACGCCAGAAAGAGACTTGCCGTCTCCAGCACCACGGCGGCCACATCCACCCACAGCCCAGGCAATGCCTCGCCGCAGTCCGTCGCCGCCGCACCGAGATCGGCTGGCTGTTGTGGGCCGCCCCACGGGACTGGATGTTCCAGCCGCAGATCCTCCCGCACCGGCCTGACCTTCGCCGAGCACCAGCGCCGTACCATCACTGACTTCATCGAACTACGCTCACTCGCCCCGGACCTGCCGATCGTGCCCGTGCCGCAGCCCAGGCCGCAAACCGAGGCCACCTGCCTCCCGTACGCGCTCGCCTTGCGGGCTGAACTACTCTCCCGCCTCAACCGCTCCGCAGCTTCGACCACGCGCAACGCAGCAGCGGCATGATTACTACGACACCGATCGCCAGCGCTCGCGGTGTCAGCTGCGGGTCGGGCCGGTGTGCCCTTGGCGGCGTCTTTGAAGATCTGTTTTGGCCTCGGTTCGTGGGGGGTGTAGACCGTTGCTCCCGCGGGACTCGGGCCAGGGCCTGGCCTGAACAGCCGGCCCTACCCCTGCGACTGCGCCGGTAGTTACGGACGGCTGGCGTTCGCCACGGTCGGCCTGGTAGCGCCGGCCCCGGGCCGCCGAGGCAGGAAGGTGCGGTGCGGCCTGTGGCCGCACCCCGACCCTCACGGGCCGGGAAACCGGTGCGGCCTACGGCCGCGCAGCCCAACCCTTTTCCGGCCACCGGGCTGCGCCGGAAGTGTGCCGGTGACGGGCAGCTCCACCAAATCCGCCACCCGCCACGCGGAAAACATCTTGGGCGGAAAAGCTGCCCAAGATCTTTTCCGCTCTGAAGGGCGCGCGTCGGATTTGGCTCCGCCGCCCGACACCGGGACGAACTGCGTTCGCCCCCGCCGGCCGGAAAAGGGCTGGACGGCAAGGCCCGCCAGGCTGCGGGGTGGTCGGCTCGCCGCACGGTCCGCACGGGGCCACGCACAGCGCCAACACACCCAGCCCGACACGGCGACGCACGGCCAGCCCGCGCACCGTCGCCGTTGGCCGGAATCGTTGCGGGGTAAAGGTTTCGGCGGAATTCAGGGATGGACAGCACCCCAGTTTGCGTGTAGAATAATAGATGTAAGGGAGGGGGAGGCAAGCCCCCGAACCGACACCACCAACCGAAAGGAACCACCACCGTGAAGCTCACGGGCAACCCGGGCGGCGCGCGCCAGCCCATCGCTACGGTCGCCATGCTCGACCTGCTGCTGTTCGGCGGCCTGCGGCACCTGCTGGACTCCGAGGAGGCCCCGGCCGAGCCGATCGCCACCGACCCGCGCCGGTTCCGCCTGATCCGCGAGGTGCAGCAGGAGGTCATGACCGCCCTGTGGGGCGCCGACCTCTGCCACGGCATGCGGATGCTCGACGACGACCCGATCCACACGTGGGACCAGGTCGAGTGGATGGCCTGCACCGAGGTTCCCCGCTTCCTGGCCGACCTCGGCAGCCACCCCCACGAGGATGCATCGCTCGCCGCCGCCCTCGTCACCTCGTTCGTCCACACGATGCGCCTCACCATCGCCCACGGCCCCAATGGCACCACCTGGCGCGGGGTCACCAAGAGCGCCGACAGGACCGTCAAGCTCGCCCGTGCTATCGGCGACGGCTCCCTCGCGCGGGTCCTCACCGGCTGACACCAAACCGCCGCCCCGGGCGCACGGCGCCCGGGGCGGCAGACCCGGAGTCCAGCCGCCCGCCTCGCCACCAGGGAGCCGAAGCCATGACCTCGAACGTCACCCACCTCAGCCACCGCAAGCCCCGCAGGCCAGCCGGATACCGACCCAACCACAGCCAGCCCGCCAACAAGGCCAACGCACCGCGCCGCAGCGACACCGGAGCAGTCCGATACATCAACCCCGAGGACCAGGCCGCCGCCATCGCCGCCCGATCGCCGCACGTGGCCGACGCTCTCGCGGCAATCGGTGACGCAACCGTCAAGATCGCCGCCCGCCACGACGAACGGCGCTGGCGGATCGCCGCTACCCTCACCACGCCCGAAGGCTTCGCGCTCGTCATCTACCTCACCGCCCACGGCTTCCGCAACCCCTGTGACATCGCACCCACCGCCGACGAAGCCCCGTACCGGGTGTGGCTGCCCGGCAGCATCCAGGACATCGCGTGCGCAACGCTCCGCGACGCGATCGCCGCGATCGCCCGCCTACGCGGAGAGCGATCCCTGGTCATGGCAGCCGCGCCGAAATCCTGGACCCGCCCCGCGCGCCTGATCGTCGGCAAGCCGATCCGCCACACCCGGACTGGCCGAACCGGCATGATCATGGGCGAGCGCGACAGCTACCCGATCGCCGTACGGTGGGACGACACCGGCAAAACCGTCTACACCACGTCCGACGCGATCGCCGCCCGCTGAACCCTGGCTGTCGCCCGGCCGAACCAAAGCGGCCGGGCGGCAACAGGTGGACAACCGAGAGTTTAGCGTGCAGAATAATAGCTGCCGGGGAGACGCCCCGGCAGGCAAACATCGTTGATTGACAACTGCACAGAGGACCACTCCCACGGACGCCGATCGACAACGGCGCCCTCCGTGAGCGAAACCGGGTCTCGCGCGCATCGAGCGCGCAGCCCCGGGCTGCCGCTCCCGGACCTCACGGCCGTACCACGCGAACCACCGACGTCAACGCGGAGGCAAGCCGCGCCGACGTCGGCAACCACCGAATCGAAGGAGCATCACCGTGGCACCAGCCACCGCGACCATCGCGGACCAGGAACAACCCACCACCCAGCCAGCCGACACCGCCAGCGACGACCGGCCCGCGACCCGGCCGTCGCGGTTCCCGCACCTGGAAGTGCGGCTCGACCACATCGTGATCAACATCGACAACCTGCGCGACGACGCGGCGGCGCTGCCGGGCATCGTCGACAACCTGCGCGACGACGGCACCGACGGCCTCATCAGCTCGGTCGTCGTCGGCACCCTCCCCGACGACGCCTCCGTGCCCGTCAACGGCGAGCAGTACCGCGTCGGGGACCTCCCCGACGACTACTACCTGCTCATCGACGGTGAGCAGCGCTACCGATCCGCCGTGGAGGCGGGGCTCGAATACATCCTGGCCATCGTCCGCGACGACCTGATGACCAAGGACCGGCAGCTCATCACCGCGCTGCGCCAGGTCCACCGCAACACCCTCACCGACACCCAGAAGTCGCGCGGCATCGAACAACTCGCCCTCGCCGTCGACCTGCCCGACGAGGACATCGCCCGGAAGATCGGCTACCAGCCCGACGAAGTCCGAGCGGCCCGCGCCTTCGCCAGACTGCCCAGGACCGTCGCGGAGCAGTCCGCAGCCATCGGCCTCAGCTTCAACCAGAACCAGCACCTCGCCGACATCATTGAGGCCGGCGACGAGGACGCCCAGCAGCGGCTGCTCAAAGCCGCAAACGAAGGCGAGCACGAGTTCTGGCGGGAGGCTGGCGTCATCCGCCGCCAACGCGACGCCGACGCGAAGTACACGGCCAGGCGCGCCGAACTGGTGGAGGCGGGTGTGCGGCTCCTCACCGGACGACCGGAGTGGAGCGACCGCAACCCCGCTGAACTGCGCGAGCTGCGCACGGCAGACGGTCAGCGCGTCACGGCCGAGGCGCACGCATCGTGCTCGTTCCACGCCGTCTACCTCACCAAGGGCTACGACGGGCCATCCGAAACCACGTATTGCCTGGCATGGCGCCAGGCCAAGCACACCAAGGTCGGCACCAACCCGCCGCGCAAGATGACCGAGAAGGAAAAGACCGAGCGGCGCCGCACCATCACCAACAACCGCGACCTCGAAGCAGCCAACGAGGTCCGCCGCAAGTGGCTCATCGACTTCCTCGCCAGCAACAAGGCGCCCAAGGGCGCGGCGCGCTACCTCGCCCTGGCCCTGACCAGCAACTGGGGCATCGTCCACGGCTCCTGGAAGGACGCGCTCAGCACGCTGGAAACGCTGCTCTACCCGGGCAAGCCGGTCCAGCACGAGCGCAACTTCCTCGCCAACCGGCCGACCGACGCCCGATGCACCGTCATCGCAGTGGCCGCCGTGGCCGCCGCCGTCGAGTCCAGCATCGCCCGCTGGTCGTGGAAGAACCCCTCGCGCCTGATGTCCGCCACGTTCGAGCTGTACGCCGCCAACGGCTACAGCCTCGGCCGGGTCGAGCGCGAGATGGTCGACGCCAACGCCGCCCGCACCCGCCGCACTACGGCAGCCACCACGCGACCCAACCTGACGCTCGTCCCCACCCCGGCCGACCCGGCCGACGACGAGCCGGAGGACCTGGAGGACCCGACCGCCGAACCGCTCGACGGCGAGCCGGAGGACGTGGCGGATCTCGCCGCGTAACCCCAGGCGGGGTATGGCAGGCCGAAACCGGCCTGCCATACCCCGCCCCTGACCGGGGGACCTCCGTGCGGCCGGAAGGTGGTGACGGCCGCACGGAGGTCCCCACCTCAGCGCCGAAACCCGCTCGCCTCGCAAGCTAGCGTAGTGTAGAATAATATTCTAGATGGGAGTTGGCACTCCCCGAACCACCGATCGAAAGGCCACCATGAGCCGCTACAACCTCGCCCCGAAAGCCGGAGCGAGCGACCTCAGCATCACCGTTGGCTGGGACGCCGAGCACGCCACCTACCACGCACACGTCCGCCGCAACCTGCCCGGAGCCGAGGCGTTCACCTACCTCCTGATCGGCCTCGGCGAGCCAGTCACCGACGCCCCGCGCGTCGTTGACGAACTCGCGTTCTTCGCCGAAATCCCCGAGGACCTCCTCGAGAACCTCATCACAGACCGCCTCAACACCCTCCCGCTCGCCGACCTCATCGCCGAAGCACCCGACGGGCAGCCGCCCGCCTGGCGCGACGCCCACCGGCTCGCCGTCGACGAACTCGGCTGCACGCTCCCCCTGCTCATCAACTGGACCGACATCCCCGACACGCATGGCCGCGTCCTCGGCACCATCAACGGCACCGACCGCAGCCTCACCCTGCGCTACCAGCCCGACAGCGAAGCAGGCGACCGCAGCCTCTGGCTCCAGATCCCCTGCCCCCACCACATCGACTGCCCCGGCCCAGCCTGGGGCCGCTTCCGGGGCCGCCACACCCTCCTGCACGCCCTCACCACCGGCGAAGCTGACTACACCTGGTGCGTTCCGCACAACGACGGCCACGACGTCTACCAACGATGACCACAAGCGTCGGCTGGCATCGTCGCGACAGCCGTCACCCCGCAGCCTCCGGCCGCACACCGCGGGCCCCGGCGGGCCGGGGCGAACCCAGCGGCCCACGGCCGCTCCCTGCCCAGCCGGGCCACCACCAGAATCAGGAGCCGACGTGCATCCCGATGTCACCGCACCCCGCTGGCGTACCGAGGAACCCGCAGTCCAGCACCGAATCGACCTGACCGACCAGGCCGGCGCCACGGCCCCCACCGAGCCCTACGCGGCGCTCCTCGCCAGGCTCGCCGCCCATCTCGGCGCCGCACCCACCCACGTCGACTATGCCGAAAGCCAGCGCGACCGACCCCGGCACGAGCAGTGGCAGACGCTCACTACCACCATCGCCGATCACGAGATCACCGTGGCCATCACCGCAGATCCGCTGGACACGGACATCCCCATCTACGCCATCGTCGTCGACGGCCGAGCCGTCCCATACGTGATGACCGGAGCCAGGCCCCTACACGACGTCCTGTTCGAAGCCGCCGCACAGCGCCTGCCCCACGCTCGCTGACACCAGCACAGGGCCGCTCGAAACACACCAACGCCCCACCGCCCCGCCCAGCCACCGCCACACAAGCAGACCCGACTCAGCCCCAGCGCGGACGGCAAGCCGCGCCGACCACACCACCGAAACGAGAGACACATGACCACGACCACCACCCCGCCAACCCTGCACGTCGTGCAGTACAGCGGCGGGATCACCAGCTGGGCCGCCGCCCAGCGCGTCGCCGCCCAGCACGGCACCGACCACCTCGTCCTGCTCTTCGCCGACGTCCGCGCCGAACACCCCGACCTCTACCGGTTCCTCGACGACACCACCGCCCAGCTCGGCGTCCCGCTCACCCGCGTCGCCGACGGCCGCACCCCCTTCCAGCTCTTCCGCGACATCCGCTACCTCGGCAACTCCCGCGTAGCTCCATGCACCTACTGGCTCAAGATCGTCCCCTGCCGCCGGTGGCTGGAAGCCAACGCCGACCCCGCCAACACCATCCTCTACATCGGACTCGACGCATCCACCCGCGACCGCCGCCGCGCCCCCGGCATCACCGCCGGCTGGGCACCCTGGACCGTACGGTTCCCGCTCCTGGACGAGCCGCACCTGACGAAGACCGACCAGCTCAACTGGGCACGCACCCTCGGCATCGAACCGCCCGAGCTCTACAAACTCGGGTTCGATCACAACAATTGCCACGGACTGTGCATCCGAGCCGGCATCGGCCAGTGGACCCACGCCGCACGGGTCTTCCCCGAACAGTTCGCCGCGGCCGCAGCCGCCGAAGCACAGCTACGCGCCGACCTCGGGGACGTCGCCATCCTCACCGAACAACGCAACCGCGTCCGCCACCGCCTCCCGCTCACCGTCCTATGCCAGCGCATCACCGACGCCGGCGCAGCGGCATGAACCGGCCCGGGCCGGGCCGGTTCAGCGCGGCGGCCCGCACCACAGCAGCACGTCACGACGTTGCCCCCATGCCAGAAAGCGACACGCCCATGAACGGCCAGCACGACGCCATCAGCGAGCCGGTGGTCACCCCGGCGCTCGCCGCGCTGCGAGCCGCGTTGGACCACCTCGACGAGGCCACCGACCGTGCCAGCGTCATGACCAGCGCCGCCGAGACCGCCGCGGCCACCCGCGCGCTCGTCGACGCCATCGCCCTGCACACCTTCCCGCCGGAACCCGGCACCGACGACCGCGGCGAACAGGTCGTCATGACCGTCTACGGCGTCGACCTGTCCATCCGCCGCCGCACCGACGGCGTCTACGTGCACATCGACAGCAGCACCATGCCCGACCACCTGCTGCCCCTGATCGGCGAGTTCAACAGCACCGGCGAATCCGTCTACGACACCCAGGAGAACCGATGACCAACCGTGCCGGCCGCGCCGTGCGCGTCGAAGCGCCCGGCGGGCGCGTCGAGACGTTCGCGGTCAACGGCGACGACACACTCACCGTCCTCGTCGACGGCACGCCGCTGCTCGGCGTCGACGAACACGGCGCCGGCCACTCGCCCGACGGCGGCGCCGAGTGGCACCGGCGGCCCGGCCAGGTCACCGAGCGGTACGCCATGGTGCTCGGCATGGCCGAAGACCAGTTCCACGACCTCCTGGCACATCTCGGCCTGCCGCCATCCTGGTGGGGACGGTGGAAAGGCGCACCAGGCGAGACCCGCGACATCATGCTCAGCAGCGAGACCGGCAGCTGCGGCAACCATGCCACGCTCGACCGGGCACTGGCCTGGGCACGTGAGCGAGCACTCGCCTACGAGGAAACCACCACCGTGCGATACCCAGCCCGGCCCTGACCACCGCGCCGCCGGCGCCAGAACGAGACACTCACCTCGGCCTGGTGCCGCGGCCGAAGCCGCCGCCGTACACCAACAACAGCGCCTTCAGCCCGTCCCGCAAACGGCACACAGCCACCGGGCAATGCCCGGTGGCTGTGCAGCCAGTAGCTGAAGTTCGCGGACCCACCCGATCAGCCCGCAAACGCGCGCTGGCCGACGAACAACACTCCGAAAGGGAGTGCTTGGCAAGTCGTCGGCCAGCTCGCCCCCCGGGCACCACCGCGCCGAAAGGACGCATCAACCCGAGGAGACGTCCAATGAGTGTAACCACTCACACCCAGCGAGGACGAACCACCCGCCACGGCCCGACCAACCAGCCCACGATCCCGCAGCGGCCCGCATCGCACCCCCGCCACGGCATGCGGCACGATCGACCCATGAGCCCAGCACCAACCACGGCGACCCTGCCCTTCGACATCGCCGGCCACCTCGGCGACCCCGCCGAACTCGGCAACCCGGACGACCTCGTCGGACCCGCCGAAGCCACCCGGGTGCTCCGGCTCGACCCGCTCCCCGAAGAGGTGCTGCAGCGCGCCGAACCCGGCCCTCGAGGCCCCGCGCAATGGCGCCGGGTCGGCCTGTGGCAGTTCGCCCTCACCCAGACCATCCCCTACGACGACCACGGCGACCCCGACGAGGAGATCGGCTCCACCGAGGCCGGCCGGATCATCCACCGCCGCCCCGAGAAACTCCCACGCGGCCTGCTCGACCTCGCCACACCCCAGCACGACACCAGCGGCCGATTCGTGCGCCGGGTCTGGACCCGCGCCACCGTCTGGCACTACGCCCTCACCCAGCTCGCCGTCGGCGCCACCGTCCTCGACGGCCGGCTCTACCTCGACCGCGCCGGCGTCGCCGCGCTCGCCGGCGTCACCATCGGCCACGTCGACAAATGGATCAAAGCCGCCGACACGATCAACTTCCCGGCCCGCCACCACGGCCGCTGGTACGACGCCCAGGACATCCAGCAGTGGCGCGCCGACCAGGTCGACGCCCAGCACCCAGCCCCGATCACCACCTCCGGCGACGACCCCAACGAACTGCTCACCAAAACCCAGATCGTCGTCGACCTGTACGGCTACACCAACCCCAACGCGATCAACAACATGCCACTCTGGCAGCGGCTCCTCGAGGCCAACAGCCCAGAACACAACGTCGACGACACCCCCCGCGGCCGCCGCTGGCCCCGACACGTCGCCGTCGAACTCCGCAACAACCCGCTCCCACGAGGCCGCACCCCCGGCTCCACCGCACGCAACCGCGTCATCGACACCAGCGGCGACCCCGACGACGAGCTCAGCGCCGCCCAAGTCGCCCGCGCATTCGGCTACAGCCACGTCTCCAGCCTGCCCCCCGCAGTACTCGCCGCCGCCGACACCGTCACCTACACCAGCGAAGGCAAGGTCAAGGCCCGTCGATGGAAGCGCGGCACCATCCACCGGCTGGCCAGCACCCTCGGCGCTGCCGACTGAACCGCCCCTGCAGCGCCCAAACGGAGAGCCCGCCGTGCCGCTCGCGCGAACCGTCACCAGTCTTCTGGACCCCGGCCCGTCGTGGTCCAGACCGCTGCTCCCGCGGGACTCGGGCCAGGGCCTGGCCTGAACGGCCGGCCCTGGCCCTGCGACTACGCCGTTCGTTGCGCCGCCGCAGCGGTACGACGACACCGGGCATCCGGCGGCCACGCGCACCCCGGACCGAGGGCTGTTCCCGGTGCGAAGGCCAACGAACGGCGATCCGCCATACGATCTGCACCATGATCGACGCACCGACGATCCGCCACGACCTCACCGACCCGTTCCCGCGGGCCGACGCAGCCCCCGGCGAAGCGGTATGACGCGACCAGACAAGCGCCGTCGCACCGGCCGTCGCATCGCCGGACTTGGGTTTGTCGCCGCCGCTGTCGGCCTCTCCCTAGCCGCGCTCCTGGTCACGATGCTCGGCGCCCTCGCCTACCTGTACATCACCCGCTAATCGCCGGCGGCGCCGAGACCACAGCCGACCCCGGCCCGACAGCCGCGCCATCGCCGGTCCGAGCGGTGCTGACGTCCGCTCCCCGCGACCGGCGGCCCGCACGGCCGCGCCCCCGCAGACGGTCCACATGCGCCCGCACCGCCGCCACCGACACCCGCTGCCGCGCCGCCACGACCGCCGCCACCTCCACCCCGAGGACCTCCGCCGCGTGCTCGTCCCCGCCCAGGACCGACGCCAGCGCCGCGACCGCGACATCATGCGCCGCCGACGCCGCCGCCAACCGCTTCCCGGACGCGGCCACCGCACCCGCCGCCGCCAGCTCGACCCGGTGCCGCTCCTGCAACACCCCCACTGCCTGATTCGTTCCAGCCCTCGCCATACCCCGACGCTAACCCCACAACACACCACCCAGCCATGCCTGCAATAGGGCCAATAATGACCCCATCACACGCCTGACACAACACCCTGGAATTGGCTCGCCTCAGCGTGACCTGCATATTCTCTGACCCCACTCTGGCACCCCACCTCCCACGAGCACACCCCCTTGCATACTCGGAGGCGCAACGCGGTCGCAGCGCTCGTACGCTGGCTCCATGCTGTCCATCGCGAAGATTCATCCAGGTCCGGGGGTGAACTATCTCCTGAACCAGATCGCGACTGGAAAGCATGATTTCCGGCCAGCACCGAACAATTCTGATGCCGCCTACTACGGCGGCGACAAAGCGGCCGGTGAAGCGCCGGGATGGTGGGCCGGGCAGGCCCAAGAAATGTTCGGTGTCGGCCCTTTCGTCGAACCGGAAGAGCTGCAACGCCTGATCGGCGAGGGGCGGCATCCGCGGGCCGGGCGGCAGCTCGGGCAGGTGTGGCGGCAGTACCAGCCGATGACCGACGCACACCGCGCGGAACTGGTCGAGCAGGCGTGGGCGCGGCTGCCGAAGGACGCGACGTACGAGCAGATCGCGAAGGTGTGGCTGGACATCTGGACCGCGCCGGAACGCCGGCCGGTGTCCGGGTACGACGTCACGGTCGCCCCGGTGAAGTCGGTGCAGTTGCTGCTGGCGTTCGGCGGCCCTCGGGTCCGGGCGCAGGTGATGGCCGCGCACCACAGCGCGGTCCGCGCGACACTCGCGCATCTGCGCCGGCACGCGGCGTTCACCCGGCTGTCCGGCGGGACGGTCCAGGCCGACACGGACGGGCTCGTCGCCGCGGTGTTCGACCACAGGATGTCGCGTGAGGGGGACCCGCAGCTGCACTCCCACATCGTCATCTCGGCGAAGGTCCGCGTCACCAACGCGGACGGGTCGGTGCAGTGGCTCGCCCTGGACGGCCGCGCGCTCTACCAGGCCAGCATCAGCGCCCGCGTCGCCTACGA
Organism: Dactylosporangium sp. CA-139066; assembly: GCF_050936175.1. NCBI lineage: Bacteria > Bacillati > Actinomycetota > Actinomycetes > Micromonosporales > Micromonosporaceae > Dactylosporangium > Dactylosporangium sp. CA-139066. The sequence goes on from NZ_JBNJNH010000001.1 coordinate 7,565,544, forward strand.
ACGCGCCCTGGAAGTGGAGCTCGGCCGGCGGCTCGGTGTGCGGTTCGCCGCCCGCCCGGGCTCGACGATCCGGGAAGTCGTCGGGATCCCGGTCCGGTCGATCGAGCAGTACTCCAAGCGGCGCACCGCGATCGAGAGCGCCTTGGCCGGGCACGGCCCGGACCATCCCGGCGACGGGCGGGCGCTGTCGATGCGGCGATGGCGGCGCGCCGCGCAGACCGCCACCCTGGCCACCAGGCCGGTCAAAGACCGTACCGAGTCCACCGCGGACGCGATGCGCCGCTGGCGGCGCGAAGACCGCCAGGCCGGCCTCGACACCGCCGGCGATGTGCGGCGGCTCATCGCCCGGCCGGCCCGCGACGACGTCGGACAGGCTGCGGTGCGGGCGTTGCGCCGGGCCCGGCGGCTCGCCGCCGACCCGCGCCAGATCAGCGAACGCGACGTCGATACCGCGCTCGCCCAGCTCGGGGTCACCGACGACGAGCAGGCCGCCCTGGTCCGTGAGGAAGCGGTCCGCTGCGACCCGCAGCTGGCCGTCGCCCGCGCGGTCGCCGACGTGACCGCGGACCGGGCCGTGTTCGGCGTCGACCATCTCGAACTCGCCCTCGGCCGCATCCTGCATGTCAACCCGGAAGACGCAACAGGACAGGACTGGCAGCGGGTCCGGCGGCTCGTCGTCCAGGCGGTCAACAGCGGCGCCGGTGGGCTGCGGGTGCTCACCCCACCCGCGCTCGTGCAGTACGGACCGACGCTGCGACGCACCAGCGACCGGCAGCCGATCTACACCCGGCACCGGTCGCTGCGGCTCACCACCCGCGACGTCCTCGACGTCGAGCAGCAGGTCATCGCCTACGCCGCCCGCACCGGCGCGGCCGCCGCACCGCGGGCCCTGCTCGACCAGGTCGCCACCGACGTCGACCTGATCGGAGAGAAGCGCGACGCGCTGCGGTTCGTGCTCGGCGACGACCGGACCGTCGTCGGGATCGTCGGGCCCGCCGGCAGCGGCAAAACCTTCCTACAACGAGCGGTCGGTGAGGTCGCCAACCGGATGGGACATCCCATCATCGGGCTCACCGTCGGGCAGAACGCCGCCGAAGTCCTCGCCGCCGCCACCCGCGAACACGGCGCACAAGGCATCAGGACCGAGAACATCGCGATGTGGTTGCACGCCCAGACCCACACCCCCAGGGGCAGCACGCCGGAGCAGTGGCGGTTCCAGCCGGGGCAGTGGGTGATCGTCGACGAGGCGTCGCAGGTGTCCTCGCGCGACCTCGCGAACCTCGTCGTCCTGCTCGACCCTGTCGGCGGCAAATTGGTCCTCGTCGGTGACCCCGCGCAGGTCTCCGCGATCGGGCCCGGTGGCCTCTTCCGCTACCTCGCCAGCCTCGGGCACACCACCGAACTGCGCGAAGTGCGCCGGTTCGCCGAGCGGTGGGAACGTGACGCGTCGCTGCGGTTGCGCGACGGCGACACAACCGTGCTGTCGGAGTACGAACGCCGTAACCGCATCCGCACCGGCACCCGCGAACAGCTCACCGAACAGCTCCTCGATGGGTGGGCCGCCGACACCCTCAACGGGCTGCAGTCGCTGATGCTCGTCGAAACCGAAGCCCAGGCGGCCGAACTCGCCGCGCAGGCCCGCACCATCCTCATCCGCGCCGGCGTCGTGCAGCGCGGCCGGCACGTGCAGCTGGCCAACGGCACCCGCGCCAGCGTCGGCGACACGATCGTGACCCGCCGCAACGACCGGCGGCTCACCACCGACGACAGCACCCCCGGCGGGAAATGGGTCGCCAACCGCGACACCTGGCGCGTCGGAGACGTCGCCGCCAACGGCGACCTGCACGTGCGGAACACCACCTCCGCAGCGGCGGTGCTCCTGCCCGCCGCGTACGTCGCCGAGCACGTGCAGCTGGCCTACGCCGCTACCGTCGACTCCGCCCAGGGCCGCACCGTGGACACCGGCCGCGCGCTCGTCGACGAAGCCGTCACCCGCGCGAAGCTGTACGTGATGGCGACCCGCGGCAAGCTCGTCAACGTCATCCACGTCATCACCAACGTCGACCGGCCCGAGCCGCTGCCACCCGAACCGCCGGTGTCCGGGATCGCCGCCCTCGCCGACATCCTGCGCCACGACGACACCGACCGGTCGGCCACCGAGACCGAACGGACCCTTCTCGCCGAACTCGACGCGTTGCACGAGCTCGGGCCGATCTTCGACGACCTCGCCGCCCGCGCCAACGCCGTGCGGTACATCGCGGTCCTCGCCGCCGCCGTGGGTCAAGTGCACGCCGCGCGGCTCGCCGTCGACCCGGCGATGCCCGCCCTCGCCACCCGGCTCGCCGCGCTCGAAGACGCCGGCTACGACACCGACCGCATCCTCACCGCCGTCGCTCGCTCCCGCGAACTCGACACCGCCGACAGCGTCGCCCAGGTCCTCGCCTGGCGCATCGACTGGCAGTACCAGCGGCACGTCCCGGACCCCCGCCGCGCGGTCGGCACCGCGTACCGCACCTACACCGAACGCATCCCGCGCATCGCCGGCGTCCACCCCGACATCGTCGACGCCCTGCAACAGGTCGCCCGCATCGCCGACCAGCGCGTCACCGGCCTCGCCGCACTTGCCGCCGACCACCGGCCCGTATGGGCCGCAGCCCTCGGCGACGTCCCTGGCCACGACGATCCCGCCGGCCGCCGGACCTGGCTCGAGACCGCCGGCTCCGTTGTCGCCTACCGCGACCGGTACGAGTACCGCGGCGACGACCCGATCGGCCCTGAACCGCACCAGCGGGACCTGGCCCGGTGGACCGCCTGGCACCGTGCCTCGCACGCCCTCGGCGTCGCCACCCTCGCCGGGCAACTCCGCGCCGCGAACATCGTCGAGCTGCGCCACCACGTCCAAGCCCAGCTCGCTGCCGACGGCGCCGAACCACCGTACGTCGCCGGGAAACTCCGTCTCGCCCACCTCGACCTCGTCGACGCCGAAGACACCGTCCGCGGTCTGCGGACCGACCTCGCCGTCGCCGAACACGCCCTCACCCGCGCCACCCAGCAGACCACGACACACCCAGTACCACGCTGGTGGCAGATCGGGCCTCTCCGGACGTTCGCCGCCACCCGCGCGCACGCCGCACCCATCGACGTCGCCGCGACCCGCCAGCAGATCACGGATCTTCGCCAGCAGCTCGGCACCGCGACCAGCGACCTGCGGTACCAGCAGACCGTCGTACGCGACCTCGAACGCGAACACGGGACCTGGCGCGCCTGGTACGACGACAACCTGCCCGTCCGCTACGCCGGCCTCGCCGCCGCCGCCGAGAACGCCCGCCGCGCCCACACCACGTTCCTGCGCATCGCCGAGGTCCGCGACCGCATCCACGCCAAAACCGCCAAGGTCCGCGCCGTCGACGACACCCGCCCGAAGCCGCACACCCGCCCGGTACCCGAACAGCTCGACACACTCGCAGCTGCCGCCCGCGACCGCCACGAGATGATCGACGAGGCGAACACCACCGCTGCGGCACCGGCCGAAACCGACCTGGGGCTGTGAGACACGTGCCGCAGCGAACGCGGGCCCCCGGAGGGGGCCACGCCGGAAGCACCCACGGCCTGCACACGCGGTGACGCGCCGGCGATCGGCGAGGAACGGCCCGGACAGGCCCCAGGACCACGTCCCAGATCGTCGACAACGACGACCCGGGCCGAACCACAGCGTCGCCGGCACATCTGGCACCGCCGAAGACCTACCCGGAACCGTCACCGCGGGTGGGAGAAGATCCCGTGCGCGCGATTCGTGCAGCGGGCAGCAGGCGCGCCGCCGCCTGAACCAGGCGCGACGTGACACCCGGCCACACGTTCAGCAAACCCGCCCGGACCGGCAAGGCTGAAGCTGTGCTCGCGATCGCCGGACCGCACTGTCGCACCGTACGGGCTGGTGTACGCCGTGAGCGGACGGCCGGCCACCGATGAGCAGTCCGATCGGTCCCACCGCCTACGTCGACGAGGCGTACATCCAGCAGCCCGGCCACCCCGGGGTCTACCTGCTCGCCGCGGTCCTGGTCGAGCACGACGACGTCAAGGTGATCGCCGAGGCGGCTCGGGTCGCCGCGCGGGGCGAACCGTTTCACGCCACGCAGCTGCACCATCGCGGCCACGCCCGCCACCTCGAGGACATGCTCGACGTGGTCAGCCAGTACGCGTCGTGGAGCATCGTCGTCGCGCACACCCCGATCAGCCAGGGCAACGAACTGGCCCGGCAAACCGCGATGCAACGGCTGCTAAAGGACCTGCACGGCAGCCGGGTCTCCGACGTGATCCTCGACGTACGCGGCGACTCGGCAGAATGGGACGCCGCGGCGGCAAAGGGCCTGCCAATGCCAGAAATCAACTACCGGGACCGCGACACCTACCGGAGCCTCGCGGCCGGCAAACAGATCTCGCACCGGATGCGGTTGATCCACCGCGACGACCGGACCGAACCGGGCCTGTGGCTCGCCGACGTCGTGGCCTGGTCGGCGCGCCGGACGCTCGCGGCCGACGAGCCGCAGTGGTTCAACCGGGTCGTCGACGCCACAACTGTCTACGAGGCTGCCACCGGCCAGCTGCTCGTCCTGAACAATGAAGGGGCCGCTCCACCAGATGGCGATCGCGGCCCCCACGGGCAGGCCCAGCGCGGCCCGGAGGCCGCCGCCCAACCCATGTTCCCCCCACCATACCCGGCGGCCGTCGTCGACGGCCAGTCCGCACGCATGGGCTCCTTCATGGCCTCCGTCCACGCTCAAGCACAGCAGGCGCGGCATCCGACGGTCGACGTCCCATCCGACGCTACAGCCCGCCTGCTCGGGCAGACCGCGCAGATCGCGCAGATCGCCGAGGACATCGCCGCGATCCGCCGCGCAATCGGGGCAGCACCTCCGGTACCCACGCCATCCAGCCCGACACCCGAGCCGGAAACCGGTGCAGTACCCGCGGACCTACCACCGGACCTGCCGCATCTCACCCCAGAGCCACCCGGACCCGAACTCGACTGACAAGCCGTCCACCGTCTGCCTGCTGTGCAACATCCTGTGGATAACTTGTGGACAAGCCGGCATGCCTGTGGATAACAGCTTCCGGTGCGGGCAGCTCCGCCGGCACGCTGTGAGTTCTCAACGCAGTTGAGCCTCTCAGTAGATCTGATCCACAACTGATCTGGTCTCAGTGGTGTGATTTGACACGGTGCGGCGGACATTCAGGAGTGGCGTGCGTGCTCATTAGCATGGGTGCGTGGACGCGTCCTGTTCGACCGGCTCGCTCCCGAATGTAGGTAGACCACCAGCCGGCAGATTTTTGACGCCCGACAGATGCAGCACAGGGGAGACGTGAGGATGACCGACGAAGCCGAGCTGGTCGAGCAGGTCGACGACAACGCCGAGGTCGAAGAGGGCGAGATCGCCGGAGTGCCGGTGAAATGGCTCGGGGAGTACGTGCTGAACATCAGGCACGACTACGACCGGATCTACAGCGAGCCCGATCACGATCACGAGCACGTCGACGGGTTGCGGGAGGCGACCCAGCGGCCGGGCAGCGGCACGGCGATCTACTCGGTGGCCAGCGCCCGGCACGTCGCCGACGTTGCCAACCTGCTGGGCGAGGCCCTGCAGCAACCGTTCGCGCTGCGCACGACCCGCGATGCCGAGTCGGTAGTGGGATCGCTGCGCGAGAGCATCGACGCCCTGGCCAGCGTCGCCGAGGGCGTCGGCGCGTGGCTGGACGCCGCGGCCGCCCGAGGCGAGCTCGAGGGCGACCACCAGCCCGCGAAGGCAGGACTGGCTGCGCTGGCCGCGAGTTTGCGGGAGACCCTGCCGCTGACCAGCGAGCACGCCATCGCGGTGCCGGGCGACAAGTCGCCCGAGCTCGGGATGGACGACCTGATCGAAGGCGTCATTTTAGAGCTGCGCAAGCGTGGACACGAGGTCACCCAGGTGACGGTGCAGGAGAACGCGACGACGTGGGAGTTCGACGGCGACGCGCGGCACCTGACCGTGAGCAGCGAGGGCGGCTGGGACCTGTTCGCCCCGACCGGCCAACCGAATCAGTTCTCACCGACGGGGCACCGGTTCCCATACTGCTGGTATGCGCACCCAACGCAGATCGCCGAGCTAGTCGCGCGAGCCTTGGAAAGTACGGACGACGGCGGCGAGGACTGACGGCGAGAGCGTGCCCTGCCACGCGCCGCGACTTGAACGAACAGCCACTAATAATCGCCCGATGAGGGATCTTGCTGCTGGTCTCCGCATGCAATGGGCTGTCGCAGCGGGTGTGGACGGTCCTGCGCACGGCCGGCCACCAGGATGCCGTAGCGCTCGGGCTCGATGACGCGCCTTGCTCGCTGCCGCGCGACTGAGCGGTCCCGACCTGATCCTGTGCCCGTTCCTTTGCGACCGCAGGGCCGTGTTCGCGGACAAGTGGCGGCCGGCCGGCTACGCCTGGCCAGCTGGCGACCCAGCGGCAGGCGGCATAGCCATCTCGCGATGGGGCGGCCGTTCCGGTGCGGCGTACCCTCTCCGGGGCAGCGCAGCAGCCCGCGTCGGACACGGGGCACTGGCGTATGTCAACTGAGGTCCGGCTCCGGACCGGGCGGGTCTGGCTGGTGCGGGTCGGCGGGTCCGTGATCACGGGGCTTGCGGTCCAGGTCGTTCCATGCTGACCCTCGGCTGGGCCGGGGTGGGTCCGGCCTGCGGGTCGCGTCCCCGATTGTGGTGGCGATGTCGCGGATCTGGGCGAGCAGCCGGCCGCCGAAGTCGACGTCGAGATCGTCGAGCATGGTGCGTTGCGCGGTACGCAGCTCGCGGGCGTACTGCATCCAGGTGTCGTTGGTGAGTGCACCGTCGATCCGGGCTTGGGCGACTTCGGCGGCGACGTCGAGGTAGCGGGCGGCGTCGCCGGGACTCATGTCGCCGGTGAGGGCGTCGCGCGTGCGGGGCTGGCTGGCCAGCAGTTCGGCGGCGTCCTCGGGCAGGGCAATGGTGAGCCGGCCGGTGAGCCGGTCCACGACGAGGCGATGCTGTGCGGTGTCGTGGTCGCCGCCGAGGTGGTAGCCGTCCAGGAGTCTGCGGACGAGGATGTGGTTACGGAACAGGTGCCAGCCGTACGGGTCGGCGTCTTCGGTGCTGACGCCGTCGTCGACAATGCACACGCCACGATCCTGGTAGAGCGCGACGTACTGCGAGTCGCCGGGATAGCCCAGCGCGCGCAGCAGCGTCGCCGGTGCCTGCAGCGGAACCTCCACCGGCATGCCTGGAACGGGTGGCGTCGGCCAGACGGGCGCGGTCACCTGGGCCACCCAGCTGTCAGCATCGCCACAGTGACAGTACGTGGATGCCCCGGCCGGGCTGCCCTGCCGGCGGCCAGACTGGCGCCTGCCGCAGTCATGACAGGTCAACCTCGTGCTGCCGGTCGGCGTGATCGGCTGGCTCCGCTGCCGTGGCGCACCATGCCGCAGTTGGCTGCACCGCCGTGCCATCCTGGCGGTCCAGATCCGCGGTGTTATCGAGCGCTGCCGCCGCAGTACCTGCCGCGACGGTGCCGCGCAGCTGTGTGCTGGTGCGGGCGCTGAGGGCGCCGATCCCGGCGACCACGTCCGCAGCGTTGTGCTGGAGCTGACTGCCGTCCAGAGCCCGTGTGAGCGCGTCAAGGAGCTGCCCGGCGCGTGCAGCCTGCGCCTGCCAACCGGGGCCGGTCGGGGTACGGGCAGCGCGGACATCAGGGTCCAGGACGCGGCCAGGGGCCGGGTCGACGGTGCGGAGCCCGGTGAGCCGGTCGCGGGTGTGCGGTTGCCGGGCCAGGAGTTCGGTGACGTCTTCGGCGCGGCCGATGCTGAGCTGGTTGGTGTCCCGATCCACGAGGAGTCGTTCGGTCGCGTCGTGTCCGGCGCCGCCGAGGTCGTACCGGGCGAGCGGCTCGGTGACGGCATGGGTGGCGAACCGGTGCCAGGCCAGGAGATCTCCTGCGTCCCGGCGGACACCGTCGTCGAGCCACACCGCGCCGCGTGGTCCCAGGTGGACCGCGACGTACTGGTCACCGCCGCGGTAGCGCAGCGCGTCGAGGAGGATCGCGGGTGCGGTGATCGGCAACTCAGCGAGGACTCCGGGCGCCGGCCGGTCCGGCCACGGCCGGCCGGTACTCATCGCCGGCTCCGCGACGATGGTTGCCGGGCCTTCCCGTGCGTGGGTTCCCGGGCGTGCTGGAGGCCTTGCGGGGGATGGTGCTGGCGGCCGCGGGGTTTGCGTCGGCGGCTACGGTGCGGCGGCCGCCGCTGCCACGCGCTCGCCGGCAGGGCCGGACCCGGCTCGGGTTCCGCACTCGCTGGAGGTGGGAGATCTGCGGCGGAGGCGGGGATGAGGCGCAGCCGGGTGACGGCGAGGACCGCGAGCACGGCCGGGACGACGAGCAGCGGCCCGGCGGCGCCGAGCACGGCGCCGGTCACGATCGTGGCGGTGAGCGCGGCGGCCCACCGCCAGCCGCGTGGCAGCAGCAGGATTCCGGCGCTGGTCCCGGCGAGGGTGACCGCGGCGAGGAGCACCGACACCGTCCGCAGGAGCGAGGCGACCTCGAGGTGCAGGGCTGCTGATCCGGCGATGACGGTGCCGGTGAGGACGGCTTGGAGGGTGAGGCTGCGCCGGTGCGCACGGCCGGCGGCGATGCCGGCCGGGAGCGCGCCGCGTTCGGCGAGGGCGACGCCGAGTCGGGTGGCGCCGGCGAGGAACGTGTTCGCGGCGCCGCAGGTCAGCATCAGCGCGACGAGCGCGGCGATCGGTGCGGCGGCCCGGCCCACACCGTGTTCCAGCAGCGCGATCAGCGGCACGCCGCCGGTCCCGGCGTCCGGGCCGAGGACCCCGACGGTGGTGGCGGCGACGCCGAGGTAGATGGTGCCGACGATGACGACGGTGGCGGCGGCGACCTTCGGTAGCGTGCGGGCCGGGTTGGCGACGCCGTCGGTGAGGTGCGCGGCGGCTTCCCACCCGGCGAACGCGATGAACAGGATCACGCAGGCGTGCGCGACCGGCACGGGCCCGTCGGGCAGCAGCGGTGTGAGGTTGCCGGGGTTGATGTGCCGGGCGGTGGTGAGGGTGGTGGTGCCGAGCAGGGCGATGAGGCTGCCGATGACCACGAGCTGGACCCGCCCGGACGTTTTCAGCGCGAACGCGTTGGCGGTGAAAACGGTGCCGAGGATCGCGGCGGTCACCACGGTCGCGGCCGGTGCGCCGCCGCCGAGGGCGGCAGCGACGTACTGGCCGCCGATGTGCGCAGCGACGTAGACGGCCATCGGGGTCGCGGCGGTGAACCAGAACCCGATGACCGCGAACGCACGCGGCCCGTAGGCGCGTCCGGCGACCGCGGACACGCCGCCGCTGTGCGGATAGCGGACGGCCAGCGCCGTGAACGTCGCGGCGAGCGGAACGCTCGCCGCGACCAGCGTCGCCCACGCCAGCAGCGAACCAGGGCCGGCGATCGCGGCGGCCAGCGCAGGCAGGGTGAGCACACCCGGCCCGAGCAGCGACCCGATGTACAGGGCGGTGGTGTGCATGAAACCGATCCGCGCGCTCACGGCAGCACCGCCAATGTCCGTGCCCGGCCCGGCGGCTGCGGTACGCTACGCCGGGACGTCTGGTGTGACGGTGTGCCACCGGGCGTCGGGTGCCGCGTCATCGTTCGACCTGTAGGTTCCTGATGATCTTGTCGGACTGATGTCTGCTGACCTGGACCTTGTGCGCGGCTTCTCATTGGTTTGTCGCCTGTTTCTTCTCATCGATCTGTCGTTTTCTTGTTGGCGTTGGAGCTCGCGGTGGCGTGGCGCCGCAGCATGGGTTTGGAGTGGCCGGGCGCCGGGCCGGACGAGTCGCTCAAGATCCGCACCGTGCCGCGCGACGCATTGGTTTCGAGGCGTGGTGCAGGGACTCTGAAACTGCCCCTCGGGCTGGTTGCGGGGGCCCAGGTGGTCGCTGCGCGGTGGGTTCCGGATAGTGTTTGCCGGGTGGGCGGTCCGGATGGCCAGGCTCTGCCGAGCGGGCATATTGATCTTGATGTGGTTGACGATTCGTTGTCGCGGCGGCCTGCCGGGCTGTGGCGGCGTTGGGCGTCGTTGAGGGTTTCCGCGTCTGGCGTTGTGGTGCTGGTGCTGATAGGCGGGTTGATCGGAGCGGTGTTCGGGCGTGCCTGGGCGCAGTGGGAACAGCGAAGGTCGGAGTCGGCGCGGGTTTCGCTGTTTGTTGCGGTAGCGGATCTTTCGTCGGTCGCGGTGTCCAACGGCAGGGTCTCGATCGAGGGAAGCGTGGCGGTCGCGAACGGGGGCCCATTGCCGGTTGAGGTGTCGGGTCCTGGGGGCGGAGATTTTCTGGTGTGGGGTCAGCAGCGGATCGCGGCGGTCACGGCTGCGCGGTTTCCGGTGACTGTCTATGTGACGTGTTCCGCCGGGATCGAGCAGCAGCCGTTGCTGCTTGCGTTGGTGGTGGTCACGGCCGACGGCGTTCGACGCGCGGTGGAGATGAAGGTTGATTTGGTCGGGCGCTGGCAGGAGATGGTGGCGCAGGACTGCCAGTTGCCGCGTTGAGTGCCCAAGTTCGGTCATCATGCCGGTTGTCCCGCTGGCGCCGGATGGGCTAGCGCTGATCGAGGCAGGTTGATAGCTGTCGATCGGGTCGTCGTGGGCGGCTTCTGCAGATCATCGGTTTGTCGCCTCTCTCTTCTCACTGGTATGTCGTTTCCTTCGTGGGCGGTGAGTCCTGTTCGGCCGTGGCGCTGCGGTGTGGTTCGTGGCGTCGCCGTGGCAGTGGGTGTCTCTTGCTGGTTCCGGCCACGCGGTTCGGGTCGATGTGAGGATCACGGCGTGGCTAGGCTGCGGCGGTGGTTGAGCGGTGGAGTGTGCGCGGGCTGTGGTCGGCCTTTGTGGCCGTAGCGGTGTTGTCGAGCGTGTTGGTGTTGCGTCGCCCGGTGTTTGATCGCCTCGCGGATCTGCAGGTGTATCGGGGGGCGGTGCGGTGGGCTCAGGCCGGTCATCCGCTGTATGAGTACGCGGCTGCGAACGGAGACCCGTTCACGTATCCGCCGTTTGCCGCGCTGGTGTTCTGGCCGATCGGTTGGCTGCCGGAGCGGGTGGTTCAGGTCGGGTGGTTGTGCGCCGTCTGCGTCGCGGCGGCGGGGATCGCTGTGGTGGTGAGCTGGCGTTGGCGTGACAGTGGCGAGCGTCGCGGCTTGTTCGCCGCGACGGCCGCGCTGGTGTTGATCCTGTCGGCGCCGATGCAGAGTGACCTGCGGCTCGGTCAGGTCTCGGTGTTTGTTGTGCTGCTCGCGCTGGTGGATGCGCTGGAGTTCCTCCCGCCGAGGTGGCGTGGGGTCCTGATCGGGGTCGCGGCGGCGGTCAAGCTCACGCCGCTGCTGTTCGTGGTCTATCTGCTGCTGGTTGGCCGGCGGCGTGACGCGATGCGGGCGGTGGCGGCGTTCGTCGGTGCTGGCGTGCTCGCCGCGGTGGTCCTGCCGGCTGACAGTTGGCAGTTCTGGACCGGCACGATCTTGACCACGTCCCGGATCGGGGACCTGGCCTCGTTGGGCAATCAGTCGTTGAACGCGTTGCTGGTCCGGTCCGGCGTGGAGCAGCAGGAGCGGCCGTTGATCTGGGTCGGCCTCGTTGTGGTGATCTGCGGCCTGGCGTTGTGGCGGGCCCGGCGACTCGCGGGCCAGGGTCATCTGGTCCACGCCACGGTGCTCGTCGGGTGTGCCACGATCGCGGCGTCCCCGGTCTCGTGGACGCATCATCAGGTCTGGACCGTGTTGGCCGGCATGCTGCTGGTCGCCTCGGCCACCGGCGCCCGGTGGGCGTTCGGCGTGTTCCTGGTCGTGGCGATGACGCTGAACCTGGGCAACATCGCGTTCGAGCTGGTCCCGACGCCGGGACTGCAGTACCTGTTCGCCAACGCGCGAGGCCTCGGCGCCGCGCTGGTGTGCTGTATCGGCTTCGGCGCGTTCGTGCGGCATCGGCGCAACGATCCCGCGCCCGTCGCCCGTCGCGCCGTCGTGGCGCGAACGGCAGGGCTGGTGGCGGCTGGTCTGCTCGTGTTCGCGGTGTTGCCGCTGCCGGCCAGCAGCGACCCGGACCTGCGCATGTTCTCGCTGGACGAGACCCGGACCGTGTTCTCCGCCAGCACCGTGACGTGCGATGGGGGCCCGTGTGACATGAGCTGGGGCGGCCGCTTGCTGCTCAATTACAGCATCGGGTCGGATGGGCGGCGTCACGTCGTCAACGGATGGGTCAGCGCCCAGGTGGTCCGGCTCGGGATGCGGACCGCGCCCGGAGCTCCGATCCACTTCGTGCCGATCATGGACTTGGGCGATGGGCAGCGAGTGTTCGCGTTCAGCGGCGAGAACCTCGTGTATGGCCAGTTCCTGGAGTATGACGGGGGCGGGCGGCTGCTGGAGAACCCGCCCCGCGACCTGTGGAAGTAGTCGCGCGGCGGCCCTCGTCGACACCGGCGGACTCATCGATCTGCCGCATTCGTCACGTCGGCGGGTTCGTTCGGAGCGGGGTATGGCTGCGCGGCGTAACGGTCAAGCAGTTGCCGGATGTCGGGTCGGGCCAGATGGTCGAGGAGCCGCCGGCCGCGTGGGGTGAGGGTCATGGGCTGGTAGCGGTTGGTGGTGCGGTGGATGAGGGCGGCGCCGATGTCGTGTTCGAGCCGGTCGAGTTGGTGGAACAGGTTCTGCTGGTGCAGGCCGAGGGCTTGGGCCGCGGCGTTGATGCTGGGGTGGACGGCGATCTGTTCGAAGCGGCGGAGTCGTTGCCAGCCGTGGCGTTGTCCTTCGGCCGCCCGGCGGAGGTCGATTGGCAGCGCGGTGTGGCGGCGGGTGTTGACGGCGTGGCCAGCGCCGCCGGAGGGGCGGGCTGGAATGCCGAGCCGGCGTCGGTGTCTGCGGATGGTTTCGTGGCTGAGGCCGAGTTCAGCGGCGATGTCGGTGTTTGGCCGGCGCAGCGCGCCGGCTTGTTCGCGCAGCCAGTCGGGGTCGATGCGGACCTGATTCCTGGGGTTGGTTGCGAGTGTCGGTCTCGGCGTGGTGCGGGACGGTGCTGGGGCGGCCGTCCGCGGTGCCGGTGCCGTGTCCGGCGTGTCGTGTGGTTCGGCGACGGGCTTCTTGCGGCGGACGCCGATGCGGATGGCATGGGCTCGGGCGCGTTCGACAACGACCTGGTAAGGCATGCCGAAGGCGCCGGCGATGCCGCGCAGAGTGCGGCCGGCTTGGTGGTATTCGCGGTCGAAGAACGCCTCGGTGAGCTCGGCCGCAGCCCGGTCCCGGGCCTGGCGGGCCGCTGTCGGGGAGTTCCAGCGCAGTGCCGGCGCCGGGCGGTGGAACTGTTGTTGGGCGTAGCGGACGTGTTCGGCGGCGACGCCGAGTCGGCGCGCGACGGTGGCGACGGCGAGGTGCTCGACGTCGAGGAGTGTCTGGGCGGTGGCCAGGTCGATGTCGTCGGGTTCGCGGCCGGGCAGGACGAGTCCGGCGACGCAGTCGGCGGGTGGGCTCCAGGTGAGGGGTTCGTCAATGCCTGCGGCGTGCAGCAGGTCGGTGGCGTGGCGGGCCAGGATGTCGCGCAGTGCGGTGGTCATGGTGCGGCTGAACCGTTGCAGCGCGCTGCTGGCGACACCGGTGGTGGTCGCGAGTTGGTGCTGGGGGTTGGTGAGGTCGGCGCCGGTGAGCAGCTGGAACAGGTAGCGGCGGGCGGCGAGGTGGCGGCCGGCGCGGCCGGGGTCGGTGCCGGCCTGGTAGGACAGGTCGTGCCATTGCTGCTGGGTAAGGGTGATGTCGGTGAAGGTGGTCCGGCGGCGGCGGTAGTCGATCGGTGATCCGTGGGTGTCGAGGTAGTCGGCGAGGGCGCAGATCGCGGTCAGGGTGTCGGGGTGGTGTTGGGCGGTCGTGGAGAGGAAGACGCCGGTGCTGGCGCGCCAGGGGCCGAGTTCGGCGGTGGCGTGGAGGTTGCGGGCGGGGTTGCCGGGGATCAGCAGCGCTTTGGGGATGTTGGCGGCGACCTCGGCGACGTGCGCGCCCCGCGGTGCCAGGAGCCGGATCAGCCAGTCGGGCCAGAGGTGTTGGGGGACGTGCCGGGCCCGGTCGGCTGCGGCGTGGGTGTCGGGTGTTCGTGGTGTGGTGGTGCAGGTGCGGTAACGCAGCCGTTCCCCGGCCGGTAGCAGCGGGTCGATCGCGGTGAGGATCGCGCGGCGCAGCGGCTCGGATAACCGGTCGAGGCGCCGCTGGGACAGCATCGGCCCGCGCGCGGTCGGCCGGTGCCCGTCGCCGGGTTGGACGGGGCGGTGGGCGGTGTAGACGTTGCGCAGCAATGGTTTCGCCCGCTGGGCGCGGTGAGCGTCGCCGGCGGTGAGGACGCTGACGGCGTGGGTGGCCATCGCGGCGGCGATCAGCCCGGCGGTGGGCGGGTGCCGTTTGAGGCCGTGCCGGCCGTCGCGGTGGGCGGTGAGCGCGGCGGCGCTGTCGGCGCCGAGGTGGTGCAGTTCGGCGGGCTGGATGCGGTGCAGGAACCAGGACGCGAGTGTGTCGAGGTCGCGCAGGTCGGTGATCGCGGCGCCGTCGGCGTGGTCGAGCCGGGCGTTGATCCAGGCCTGGGTGGCCAGCCGCGGATCGGCCGGGTCGAGCGGGTGGGTTGGGTGCGTCTGCAGGTCGGCGTCGCAGGCGGAGGCGTGGCGGGTGTTGCCGAGCGTGCAGCGGTGGGGCGGGGCGAGTCCGGTCCGTTCGGAGATCAGGCTGCGTGGGGTGCGGTGGCAGGCCGGGCAGAGCACGGCGAGCAGGGTGTGGTGGGTCAGGCAGGCGAAGGTGTAGGGCAGTTGCCAGCGGATCGGCCACCGCCCGTCGAGCTCGGCGAGGCAGGGCGGGCAGAACCGGGAGCCGGGGATAGGCCGCCACCCGAGCTGGTCGAACTGGTCCAGGACCGCGGCCTCGAGGGCTCCGGCGGGCAGGCCGGTCTGTGCCTCGATGCGGCGCAGCAGTTCCGGCGGCAGGTTCCAGGTCAGGGCGTAGTTGCGCCAGACGGTGAGCCGGTCACCGAACCCGAGCGTGGTGGTCAGCCAGCGCAGCGGCATGCCGTTGCGGTGGGCCAGCCGCAGCAGCCACGAGTCGAGGGCCTCACCGTCGCCGAGGTCGATCCGCAGCGGCAGCGTCCGTGGCGCGCGGGTCGCGTTCACGATGGTCACCGCTTCCCCGCCGTGGACGTGTCCGCCGGTGCGGTTCGCGGTGCCGGCGGCCGACTGGTCCGGCGGGCACCCGTCAGGGTGCCCTGGAGCTGGTGGCGGGCGGCTTCGGAGGCTTCGTCGATCCGGATGGTGTCGAGGAGGTCTTGGGTGAGGGTTTCGGCGCCGGTGCGGATGGCTTTGTAGCAGCCGCGGGTGATCAGGGTGATGAAGGAGCCGATGTGGCCGGTGGCCCGGGCGAAGAGGTAGTCGTCGAGGTCGGTGAGCATGCCGGGGTGGGCGTCGGCGAGCACGAGCTGCCGTTCCGTGGCTTTGAGCAGGCTGCGCCAGTGCCGCCGCCCGGCTGGGTCGGTGACGTGGAACGGTGGGAGCTCGAGGCGGGTCCACCGGCGGGCGATCTGGGCCATGACCGCGCTGTCGCCGGTGAGCCCTTCGGCGAACAGGCGCCGTTCGGCGAGTCCGACGCCGGCGTAGATGAACGTGACGGGCAGTTCGTTGGCCAGCCATTTGAGGTGGTTGGACACGTCGACGCCGTCGCGGCGGTTCGGGTCGATGAAGTGCAGGTCGTCGATGATCCCGATCCGGGTGTGGCAGGACAGCACGCAGTCGACGGCGAAGCTGGCCAGTTGTGCGGCGTTGGCCCGGTCGGTGCCGGGATGGCCGTAGAACTCGCAGATCATCCGGTTGAGCGTGCGCAGCGTGGTCCGCGAGGTCAGCCCGACCCGGAACACCGGCAGGTGCTCGTGCCCGTCGTCGGTGCGTTCGCCATGCCGGCGCCGCTGGGCGCGGTCGAAGTCGCGGGCGAAGGTGTTCGCGATCGTGGTCTTGCCCAGCCCGGGCAGCGCGTCGATGACCGCGGCGCCGCGGACCCGGTCGGGGTCCTGCCGGTTCGTGGCGACGATCTGGTCGAGCTCGTCGTGGATCGCGGCGAGCTGCGGGGTCTTGATCGTGCCGAAGTTGGCGTGCCAGTCGTGGCGGGCGTCGTCGAAGTCGGCGCGGGCGTCGGCGCCGAGCCGGCCGAGCTGCCGGCGCATGAGCAGGTCGGGCCGGACCCGCGACGCCGCATCGGTCCAGCGGCGCCAGCCCTCCTTGCGCGACAGCGTGTAGAGCCCGGCACTCGAAACGGTCGTGGTCATCCGAGCACCTCGAACGCGTCGTCGTAGAACCCGCCGTCCAGGTCGGCCTCGGCATCGTCGTCGCCAGCCACCACCACGACCGGCTCAGCCCCGGTGCGCGGCTGCGTCGCCGGCCGTGGTGGGGCCGGGAGGGCGGCGTACTCGGTGGCCAGCCGCACCGCCATGCGCCGTTCCCGCCGGTCGGTGACCAGGCCGGTGTCCCAACGCTGCAGCAGCTCGGCGAGGGCCTTCGCCGGGTCGAACCCGCCCACACCGCCGACGGCGAGCCGGCGGGCGTGCGCGGCGGCCTCGGCCGAGAACGGCGTGCCGAGCATCGGCTCGTGCTCCCAATCCAGGCGATGCCAGCGCTGGTCGGCCGGGTCCTGGAACCAGGCGTGCCGGACGTCGTCCGGGTTCACCCGGATCGGCCACTTGCCGGCCAGGGCGCCGCCGTAGGGGCTGCGGGCGTTGCGGTAGCCGTCCAGCGCCGGGCCGTTGTAGCGCAGCCCGTGCACCTCGACGCCGTAGTGCTGGATCGAGCGGGCAGCCACCGGCAGGAAGTCCAGCGCCAGCTCCGGCGTGGCCGGGATGCGCAGCCGCCCGGCCTTGCCGATCCCGACCGCGAACATCTCCGCCGGCGATAGCTGCAGCCGTGGCCACTCCGCGACCGTCAGACCGTCGTGTTTCGCCAGGTGGTAGACGGCCGCGACCCATTCCCGGATCACGTCCTGCAGCTCGTGCAGAAACAGGAACGCCTCGTCCTCGAGGCGCTCACCCCGCGAGTAGATGTCCGGGCCCTTGTAGGCCGGCAGATGCTGGATCAGGCCCTCGCGCAGGGTGCGGAAGAACCGCTCGACCGTCGGCTTGTCGGTCGGCTTGTGCGGCTGCGCGGGCTGGATCGAGATCCCCAGCCGGGTACAGACCGCCCGGACATGCCCCGACAGGAACACCTTGCCGTGGTCGACCACGATCGTCTCAGGCGCGCAGACCAGCTCCGGCGCCGTCCCATCGTCGACGAGCACGGTCTCCGGGACGCCGTGATAAGGCCACGCCGCTTCCCGCGGCCAGACGGCCGGTCCTGGGCGCCCGGCGACGGCCTCGTAGAGGACCCCGGCGACGTCGACCGCCTTGGTCGACACCGGCGTGACCCGCAACCCCACGATGCAGCGGGTGAACAGATCCTGCGCCACCGTCAGCTGCGCCCGGACCCACCGGCAGGTCACCGGCTCCATCGCGAACACGTCCAGGTCCTGGGTGTCGAGCACCAGGTACTCCCCCGGCCGGGTCGCGCGGAGCCGGCCGTAGACGCCCTGCGGCCGGTCGGCGATCGACCGGCGGCCCTTCGCGCTGCCCGCGACCGCGTTGGTGCCCTTCGCCAGCTCCGCCAGCCGCCGGTAGGCGGTCGCCTGCGACGGCTGCGCCACCACCCCCGGCCCATACTCCTCGACGAGCAGCGCCGACACCGCGGCCAGCAACGCGGCCCGCGTCGGCGTGGAGTCGGCGACCTTCGCCGCCATCACCGCCCGCGCCGCGGCATCCCACCGCGGGTCCACCCGCCTGCCCAACCCTGTGATCACCCGGGTATCGACCAGCCCGGCCTCGCCGTCGCGGCGGTAGGCCGCGATCCACCGCTGCAACGTCCGGATCGACACGCCCAGCTCGGCCGCCTTGACCACCAGCCGGTCCCGCAACCGCGAACCGTCGAGATCCAGCAGCTCCAGAACATGCCCAGCCCGGGCCGCGACCTCGCCGCGCTGCGCCGCCGTCAGCCCGGCCAGGGTCGCGCCGGCACTACCCGCGGCGAGCGTCTCGACCGGCGCGCCGACCGAGGTGCAGCCAGCCACCAGCCGGCCGAGCGTGAGCGCCTGGAACTGCCCGGTGCGCTCGTTGCGCACCGTCACGCCGGCGCCGTCGAGCTCCACGACCTGCACCAGATCGCCGTCAAACAGCAGCTGCGCACCGACCCGGACGCTCACCACCGCGCCATTGCCGGCTAACCCCCGGCTCATCGCTGCCCCACCCGCCAGATCGGCGACCCGGCGCCCAACGCGACCGACAGGTCGCTGCCCAGCTGGTGCGACCACAACAGGTGCAGCACCACCGGCCGGATCTGCTCCGGCGGCGCGATCGACCGCGCCGCACACTCCAGCCCACCGAGGCTCACCTGCGCCTCGGCGAGGTCCAGCACCGGCCCGCACAACCGCGTATCGATCGTGAACGCCCGCCGATACCCGGCCAGGAACCGCACATTGGCCAGCAGCACCCGATCGGCACCCGACCACACCTCGAACGCCCAGCCCCGCAGGGCCATCAGCTCCGCCGTCCACGCGAACGCCGCGGCGACGACCGGATCCGCAAGCCGGTAGGCCGGCTTCACGTCCACCACAGTGACCCGGCCGTCGCCATGCTCGAGCAGCAGATCCGGCACATGCCGGCGACGCTTGCCGCCGACCACCTCCTCGAGCTGGAACGGCTGCGCCGCCATCCCGCAGACCCCAGCATCGAAGTCCGCGAGCAGAACCCGCGCCAACTCCAGACGGCTCTCGTAGGCCACAAACCCACCGGTCGTCGCCGACCAATACCAGCCCGAGTAGAACGTGCGACCCTTGTACCAGCAGAACTCGCGCACCGGCCGAGCCGCGAACAACTCCGCCGGCGACACCCGGCCAAGCGAGGCACCAACCAGGTCGTCACCAGCAGCGGGACGGTACCTCACCTGCACCGACGACAGGCGGTCTTCCAACTTGATAGACATGGCCGAATGATCGACCGGAAGGAATATCGGACGCCCGAGCCGCGCCGAGCGCTTCTCAACGGAATGTCGCGAAGTGACAGACCGAGTGACAGATCGATGAGAAAGTGCAAGATTCATTGAGAACCTACACGACCGGTTCGCCGAGGACGACACCGACACCGGACATGAAGATCACCGGGTCGGTTGAGTTTTTCCCGGTCAACGTGCACCGGTCGGTGTTGCACGGCACGTTGAGATGCACCTCGTAGTGCAGGTGGGTGCCAGACGAGTGCCCGGAGGTGCCGACGAGCCCGATCGGCTGCCCGGCGGCAACCTGCTGCCCGTCGGTGACGTCGGGCCGGCGGACCATGTGGCAGTAGCGGGTGGCGATGCCGCCGGCATGCCGGATGTCGACATACCAACCACACCCTCGCGCGTTCGAGCTGCCATCCACGTCGCAGTTGCCGGTGGATCGGTCGCAGGCGACCCAGACGACTACACCCGCGGACGCGGCCCGGATGACGGTGTAGCGGGGAGCGATCAGGTCCACGCCGGCGTGCAGTTTGCCGTCGCGCTGGCCGTAGCCGGAGCCGACTTTCGCCTCGACCGGCTTCGTCCAGCCGGACGAGGTCAGGGCGACGGGTCCGGCGCAGCCGGCCGGGGAGGCGCCGGGCAGTTCGGTGATCGACTGGTGCTGGGTGACGTAGGCGACGACCTGTTCGGCGTCGTGTTCCTTGGCTGCGTACCGGGTCGGGTACGCCGAGCGCTGAACCGCCTGCGCCGCTTTCGTCAACGGCATCGTCTCCCAGCCGTCGACTTTGAGCAGCGCGTCGTAGAACTTCGACGCGGCGTAGACCGGGTCGATGAGCTGTGCTGGGGTGCCCCAGCCCTGGCTGGGACGTTGCTGGAACAGCCCGACACTGTCGTGGTCGGTCACGACCGGCGTGTTGATGAGGCTGGACTCGACCATGGCGGTCGCGACCGCGATCACCCAGCCGCGGGCGGAAACACCGCGGTCGGCGCCGACCTTGACGATGATCGCGGCGTTCGCGACCCGGTCCGGCTTCCACACGCCGACGGCCTCGAAGCCGTCGGCCCGTACGGCCACCGGCGCGCCGCTGCCCGTCGGTGGGGTGCACGCGTATGCCGGGTTGTCGCCGCCGAGCGAACCGAAGACCAGCATGCACCCGGCTGCGACCGCGACGACGAGCGCGGCAGCAGCCGCGCGGGTGCGGTTCACGGAGACTCCTGGACGGGGCGGACGTCGGCGACGAGCCATCGGCCGTCGCGCAGCACGAGCACCACCCGGACGGTGCCGGCGTCGGTCGGGATGTCGACGTCGGCGGCGTCGGGGGTCGCGGTCTGTGGGACCGCGTCGGCGACGATCCGGTGGGCGGCGATGTTGGCCGGGTCGACGGTGGCCAGGGCGGCGGCGTACTCGGGTATCGCGTGCCGGCTCACGTCGGCGAGCCAGGTCGGCTGGTCCAGGCCGGGGCGCGCCCACGCGGTGACGAACGCGACCGCGGCCTGGACGGCCTGTGGCGTGACCGTGGTGCTCGCGGCCGGTCCCGCGTCCTCCTCGTCGCTGTCGCTGTCGCTGCTGGTGTCCGGGTTGCCGTCCTGGTGCGGCGCCGTGGTCACCGACGGCATCGACGGTTCCCGCGGATGGTTGGGACGACCGGCTGCGCACCCCGCCAGGGCGGCGAGGAGCGCGACCGCGACGACGAACCGCACACCGGGACTGGTGGTTCCGGTCTGCGGGTTCGCGCCGCTGCTGGAGGCGGTGCGGCGGCTGCTGGCCGTCGGGGTGGCGGTCATGGCGCCTCGTCCGTCGGCGGCAGCGGCGGCCAGCCGTCGTCGGCCTGCTGACGCAGCTGCTCCTGCAGCTGGTCGGCGGCCGTGTGCAGGTGCGCCGCCAGGTCAGTGAGAGCGCGGATGCGGCGTCCGGGTTCGGCGTGCCGGGCCGAGGCGACCTGTCGGCGGATGCTGTCGGCGGCGGCGCCGATCTGGTCCAGTATGGCTTGGTATCCGGTGTCCGGGCTGGGGACGGCGGCGGAGAGGGCTGTGGTTCGCATCAGCCGTCCAGCTCCAGGTCGGCGGTGCCGCCGTCGCCGGGTTCGGGGTTCTCGTCGCCGTCCAGGACGCCGTCGGACTGCAGATCGCGTTGCTGGCGGTCGTGTTCTTCGATGACGAGGGCGTCACGGCGTTGCTGTTCATCGGGTTGCATGGCGTCTGTGCCTTTCTCGGGTTCGGTGCTCGTGTCCGCCTTGCCGGCCGGCGTGGCGGGTTCGGTGGACGGGTCGTCAGCTCGCGCGTCGTGGTGTTGTTCGATGCGTTGGTCGACGAACGCCGCGAGGGCGGTGACGAAGTCGGCGCCGTTCCACCGCGGTCCGGGTTCGGGCTCGGACACCTCGACGCGCACGGCAACTGCGCCAGTTGGCGCAGACTCGGCGGTTGCCGCAGGCTGATCGGTGGTCGCCGGTTCGGCGGGCTTGTCGCCGGCGCGCAGGTCCCGGTAGTGGTCGATCCGGGCGTCGATCCACCGAATGGCGTCGCGGGTGGCACGAAGCGCTTCGAACAGTTCGGTCCAGCCGTACGGGGTGGTGATCTCTGCCGGTCGGGTACTCATGGCCGCTCACCGCCGTCCTCGTTGCTGCCGGTCTCGGGTGCCGCTGGCGTCGCACGTCCGGTGAGGTCGTGTTCGGCGGCGTCGAGGGCCTGGTCGCGCCAGGTGGCCGGCCAGGTCAGGTCGATGCGCCGCTCGTGGTGTTCGCCGTTGCGGCAGCGGGTGTGGTCGTCCCACTCCCGCAGCCGGGGCCGGGCGCGGGCCAGCGCCTCAAGCCAGCGCAGCGGCGCGTCGGATGCCGCCCGCGGGTCGTAGGCGATGTGCCAGGCCGCAGCAAGGGCTGTGAGTTCCTCCACCAGTGGCGGGTGGCTGGGCCAGCACGCCGGGATTTCCTCGGTGAGGCTGTACCGGTCGATGCACCAGCCGACCCAGTCGATGAGCCAGATCCACACCTGCGACGCGGTCGGCCGGTCCAGGACGCGCCAGCGCAGGTCGGCTGGTGCGGGTCCGGCCGGGCCGGGCCGCAGCTGCTCGGCCAGGGTCTGGACCTGCTCGCGGAGGGCGAAGTGGGAGTCGGCGAGGTCACCGACGGTTTCGACGAGTTCGGCGAGTCCCTCGCTGAGCATCGCCGCCGCCTGCAGTTCCGGCGGCACGTCACCGCCCACGGCCCCTGTCGGTGACGGGGAGCCTGCCGGGTCCGTGCTGTCCGGGGTGGGTTGCGTGGGGTGGGCCATGTCAGGCGGCCTTCGCGATCCGGCGCTGGAACGCGTCGCGGTCGGCGGTGAGCTCGGCGCCGTCGGGGCGTTCCCACCATGCTGTGAGCTGCAGCTCGACCGGCGGCAGGTTCCCGACGAAGGCCAGGGCCCGCCCTTCGGGCAGGGTGCGCAGCTCGGCGAGGTCGAGCAGGTTCTCGCGGCGGACGTTCTCTGACACGGAGGCTCGGCCGCCGCCCCAGGAGTGTCCGGAGGACACCTCGAGGATTTGCCCGGCGAGGGATTGTGCGTCTTTGAGGCCCTGCACGTCGGTGGAGCCGCCGATGACGAGTTCGGCGTTGGCGGAGGCGTTGATCGCCCGGCCGGCCTTCTCGCCCCACCGTTCGAGGGGTTGCTGTTTGTTCTGCATGAACAGGTCGATGGCGATGCCGGAGCCACCGCCCTCGGTCATCAGCGACGGCAGGGACTGGATTGGTGCGACGTTGGCGATCTCGTCTCCGACCAGGTACAGCGTGGGTTCGATCCGGCCGCCGGGCGCGGTGAGCGCGGCCCGTTTGGCCTGGTAGAGCAGGTCTTCGGTGACGGCGCCGAGGAGCGGGGCGATGAGGGCCTGGGCGTCGCGGGTGCCGACCAGGTAAATCGTGCCGGCGGCGTTGAGCCATTCGCGGGTGTTGAACTGCTGGCCTCGCGGTGGCGAGCACGCGGCGAGGACGCGGGGGTCGTTGAACGCGTCCAGGGCGCCGGACATGACGGACTGGATGGTGTCGCGGGCCCGGCCGGTCGTTTCCCGGTGCCGGGCGAGCCTGTCGGCCCACGAGTGGGCCCCGTGGTGGCGCAGGATTCGCTCCGGCCGGGCGTCGGCCGGGTTCTGCGACCAGGCCAGGACGTCGACCATTGTGGCCTTGCCGTCCAGGGCCGCCGCGTGCAGCAGCCCGCGGATCAAGGAGGCGGCCTGGTCCTGGAAGTACTTGCCGTTCTCCACGCTGTCGCTGCCGACGCCGGATCCGGACGCGAATCCGGACGCGCGTAGCATCGCCACGATTTGGTCTTCGGCGCCTTCGATCGGTGACCAGCGCAGCCGCTCCACGCCGGCGATCGGGATCTCGCCCTGCGGTTCGAAGACGTGTGTCGGGCCGATCCGGGTGCGCCGGGCGTAGGTGACCGCGGCGACGTCGAGGCGGGTCGAGGTGGAGATGACCGCGCCGCGGGCGTCGAGCACCCGCGGGATCACGCACCGCGACGTTTTGCCGCCGAACCGGGCGACGGCCGCGGCGACCAGTGTGTACTCGTTGGCGAGGAACAGCGGTTCGCCGGTGAGCACGTCGGTGCCGAGGAACCGGCCGACCTCGTGCGGGTCCTGGCGCCGGGCTTCCTTCTCCGTCCGTTGCTGCGGGGTGTCGGTGTCGCGGATGGTCAGGCCGGGCCGTACGACGTCGACGCGGGCGAGGACCGCGGCCGGGCTGAGCAGTGCCCGGACCGCGGTGCGGCGGGCGAACCCGCGCCGGCGTAGCAGCCGCCGCCCGGCCGCGAGAGTGGGCACGGCGATCAGGAACGCGTGCCACAGGAACAGCCCGAGCCACAGCAGGTAGAGCACGACCCCGGGCGGCAGGTCGGCGCGCGCCGCGGCCGGCCACGCCTGGGCTGGGTCGCCGAGGTGTCCGGCGAGGCGGAACGCGACGCCGGGCGCGTCGGCGGGACGGGTGTCCGGCCAGGCGAGGTGGGTGACGCCGCCGCCGAGCTGGCCGGCCAGCCACAGGGTCCACGTCATGGTGGGCAGGACCACGGCGAGGATGGCGAGCATCGCCAGGCGGACCATGATGTCGCCGCGGGCCAGGCCCTGCTTGGGCAGGTGATGGCCGGGGGCGGACAGCGGCGGGCGGGGCATCACGGCACCTGCCGATCCGTGGCGCCGACCCCGGTCAGGCGGTCGGGCGGCCCTGCATCGCCTTCAGGGTCGGTGCCACCGGCGGTGGCGGGCTCGTCCGGTGCCGGGTCGTCGCTGGTGTCGGGTAGGGCTTCCATCTGGCTGTCGGTATGGACCATGCGGCGTTCCACTGTGGACAGTTGGTGGCGGACGACGATGGAGCGGTTGCCGATGCGCCACAGGCCGACGCCTTGCCGCAGGTGCCGCAGCAGGTCGGTCTCGGTGTCGTTGGTGCCTAGGAACTCCGCGGCCTGCTCCAGGGAGCCGGGTTCCTGGCCGTAGGAGACCCGGACACCGGAGTCCTCGATGAGACCGCGGGCGATGCGGACCTGCTCGGACCCGGCCTCCCCGACCGCCGCAAGATCCGAGAAACGATGGAAGGCGAGAATGTTGCCGATGCCCAATGCGCGTGCGAGTTTGGTCTGTTCCCGCATCCGCCGGACCAGGCCGAGATGCCTCGCGACCAACGTGAACTCGTCGTAGATGCAGACCCTGGGGCCGCTTGCGGGGCGGGACAGTTCCGCTTCTAGCCAGGACTGGGCGCAGGTCATCGCCATGGCGGTGAGCTGGTCGGAGGAGCGGATCGCCTGCAGGTCGAGCACGGCGCCGGCCTGGGTGAAGTCGATGCGGGCCTGGGTGGCGGTGTCGTCGCTGTCGAAGACGCCGCCGAGGGCGCCGCGGATGAGTCGTTCCAGGGCGAGCCGGACACGGCGGGAGTCGGCGGTGAACGCGTCGAGGGGGTAGTTGACGGCGTCGAGGCGGTGCCGCCACAACTCGGACCGGCTCATCGCGTGCAGGACCATCGACAAGGTCGGGGTGGCCTGTCGGTCGGGGTCGGTGCCGTCCTCGGCGCGGGTGACCGCGTCGACGGCGTACTCGATCATGGACCGTTCGGCCTCGGTCAGCCGCTCCCCGACCTGGATCTCCAGGAGCCCTTCGACCAGGAGCAGGCGGCGGGAGCGTTGCAGTTGCAGCCATTGCGGGACCGGCATGAGCGGGTCGCGGCGGATCGCAGCGAGCGGGTTGATGGTGGTGCCGAGCCCGGGGCCGATCCGGACCGTACTGATGCCACAGAGCCGGGCGAGCTCCGCGTATTCGGAGCGGATGTCGACGGCGTAGAACTTGACCCCGAACGGCACGCCGCGGAACGCGAGGGTCTTGAGCAGGCTGGACTTGGCCGTGCCGATCCTGCCGGACACGACCATGTTCGGGGCGGTGATGGCCTTCGCCCGGTACAACTCGTGCAAGGAGAAGCAGAACGGGGTGCGGGAGTACACGTCGAGGCCGACGAACGGCCCGTCGACCGGCAACTCCTCGCCGACAACGAACGGAAACACGGAGCACAACTGCGCTGAGGTCGTGGTCAGCGGTGGCAGGTTGAGCCGCGCCCCGGCCCGCCCGGCGGCGGTGCCGAATCCGCCGCGGCGGTCGACCGACGGCAGCCCGGTCAGCCGTTCCTCGTCCGCAGCCAGGGCGCGCTGTTGCTGCTCGAGGCGGCGGGTGGCGGTGCGCAGGTCGTGTTCGGCGGCGGTGCGCTCGATTAGATCCCGCAGCGATCCCTCGCGCCGCACCGTCGCGGCGGGGGTGCGGGTCCGGCGGGTCATGCGGCCCACCCGCGGATCGGCTTGAGCCCCCGGGCGAGCGGCAGCGCCCCGGCGGCGAAACCTTGGTCTTGTTCGCCGTAGAGGACGACCGCGTCGCAGCCGGCCCGCGACAGGATGCGTTTCACCGCGCGGGTGTCGCGGTTGAGGTCCTCGATGGTGGCGGCGGTGACGGTGACGAGCAGGGCGTAGCGGTAGCGGACGTGGCCGTGAGCCTGTTCCCGGTCGATCTGCTTGACCGAGCGGGCCTCCTCGTCCTCCCGCGCCGTGCGGACGAGCCGGAGTTTCGTCTTCGTCGCCGCGTCGCCGGCCCGGGCTACCTGGTCGCGGCGGGAGGCCAGGTTCGCCAGTTCCGCCGGGACGGGTTGCGCGGTTAGGGTGATGGTGCGCCGGCAGGTGGTGCGGGTGTACAGCGGGGTCAGCCACGTCGACCCGACCGGCTGGCGCGGCATCTGGGCGACCCACAGGGTGCGGGACCAGCCGCCGTCATGGCGGTAGGTGTCCCAGCCGACCACCTCCGCGGCGACCGGCCCGGCCAGCCGTGGTTCGACCTCGGCTGGGCCGTCGGTGCGCAGGTCCGCGGTCTCCTGCTCGGCCGGGTCCCACTGGGTGCGCAGCACCGCCGCGTACCGGCGCGGGGTGAGCCACCCGTGCGTGCTGACGCCGGCCTCGGCGACCGACGCGGCGATGCCGGGCAGCTTGTCCAGCACGACTGCCGCGATCGCTGCGTCGGTGCCGCCAGCCTCGGCGATCTGCCCCGACATGCGGGCGATGTCGAAGACGCACACGAGGTGGATGTCGTGCCGCTGCGCCATCGCCGACCCGGCCGCGGTCACTTCTGCGAGGGACCGGTACGCGACGCTGCTGCGCTCGACCGCCCGCTGCTGCAGGAACCGCGCCGCCCGGTTCCCGGCGTCCGGGACCGCACGGCTGGTCACCGACCAGCGCACCAGCCCGGCGTCGGCGAACTCGGAACCCAGGATGTTCAGCAGCCGCGCCCAGTCCACGAGGCGCCGGCTCTGATCGTCGCGGTCGGCGAGGATGAAGTTCGCGCCCGAACAGGCCAGCGCGGCGGTGACCGTCTTCTCGCGCCGGTGCAGCAGCAACCCGACCGCGGTGGTACCGTCCGCGGCGATGGCCGGCAGCCACGCGTATCCGGCGGCCGGGCCGGGCAGGTCCATATGCCGCTCGACGCCGCCGTCGGCGAACACGGCGCCGCGGTAGCGGTCCTGCCCCGTCGCCCGTTGCACGAGCGCCCCGGCGATGACCGGCACCCACTCGGTGATCCGCCGCCCCCGCAGCCGCACCAGGGCCAGGACGAACAGCAGCACGGCCGCCGCGAACGCGGCGGTCGCCGACCAGGAGTGACCGGCGGCGAGCAGATTGATCCCGATCACCGCCACGATCAGCCCGGCCACGACCGTGCCGATCTGCGCCCACGTGAATCCGAGTACCGCCCCGCGGCTTGACCTGGGCGGGAAACTGAACTGTGTCATCTGTACTTCCCCCGTGCGTTTGTCCGTGTGTTGGCGGGGCGCGCCGTGTGGCGTACGCCGGTCGCTGATGGGTGCTGGCCGGGCCGGATCGATCGGCCGGTGGTCTGCGCAGGCAGGTGCGCCGGTGTCAGACCGCGGCCGCAGCCGCGGCGCTGGAGCCGCCCCCGGCGCCACCCGCACCAGCCGCGCCTTCACCGCCGGCAGGTGCGCCGCCGCTTGGAGGATCGGCGCCCGCACCGGCATCGGTGGCGCTGCCCGAGCCGCCGCCGTCCGCGCCGGCTGGCGCTCCGGCAGGCTGGGCGGGTGACGCACCACCGTCCGGGTCCGTGGCGCCGGCGCCGGCCGGCCCGGAGCTGTCACCTGCACTGGGCGGACTGGCCGCGCCGTCTTGGCCGCCCGACGGCGCGTCCGCCGCGCCGGTACTGGAACCGGCTATGTTCGGGTCGGCAGTGCCGTTGCCGGTGGTGTCGTCGGCGCCGGGTGTCTGTTCGGTGCCGCTTGCACCGGTCGGGTCCGTCGGCACCTGCACTCCGCCACCGTTGCCGTCCTGGTCGCCGCCCTTGCCGGCCTCGGACAGGTCATGGGTGGCGGCAGCGACATCGGTCTGGGCGCCGGCGGCGTTGTCGGCGATCGCGTCGGCTTCGTCGCTGTTCGCCGTGCCGCCGTCGTCGCCTGCGGCCGGTCCGCCCTTGCTGTCGACGGCGCCGACCGGTTCGCCCGACTCGTTCGACCCGGCGTCCTCGGTAAGTTCACCGGCAGTGTCGGCGGCACCCTCGACTGCGGTGTCGTCGGCGCCGGTGTCGGTGTTGCTGCCGGCATCGTCCATGTCGGCGACGTTGTCGGCCATCACCTCGGCAGCATTGCCGCCGCTGCTGTCGCCGCCGCCGTTGCGGCGGTCCATCAGCGAGTCCGCAGCCCGGCCCGCGAGGTCACCGATCCCGGCGGCGGCTGCGGTGGCGAACCCGCGGCCGTTGGCGTCGGCGAGGTAGCCGTCCCAGATCGCGGTGAGCCGCAGCAGGATGCCCGGGGCGAGCACCATCAGCCAGATGATCAGCACTGCCTGCAGGACGGTGGTGATGTCGTTGGACCCGTACGCGGCCCGGGTGCCGTAGATCCACAACGCGGCGATCGCGAACTTGCTCATCGCCAGGGCGTTGACGGTCCAGAACCAGCGGCGGCCCCAGGAGCGGGTCTCGTGCGACGCCTGGCCGGCCATCGCGACGGCACCGAACACGGCCGCGGCAGTGGTGAGCATGCCCCGGAACAACATGATGATGAACAGGAACAGCAGCCCGATCAGCGAGAACAGTCCAGCGACGAGCGCGATGGCGCCGGTGCCTGCCCCGGCTGACAGGTTCGTGAGCGCGGTGATCCAGATCGATGCGTCCCAGGCGGTGCTGTCGTTCTGCGCCAGCAGGGCGTTGGTCGCCTGGTCCCAGGCGGTGACGATCAGCCACGCGATCCCGCCGGCGAACACGATGCCGATGACGGCGCGGACGAGGCCGCCGACGCTGGCGAGAGGGCTGGGTCCGCCGTTGAAGCGGAGCGTGTTGATGATCGCCGAGATGATGAACAGCACGAAGACGAAGATCAACATGATGCCTGCGGTCGAGTTGTAGACCAGGTAGAACGCGTCGTCTGGGGCGCCGATCGATGTCTGTGTGAACACCTGCGACGCCAGCCACGCCAGCACGACAGCGACACCCTGCACGATCAGGTTGATGACGCCCTGGATGCCGGCGTCGATACCCCGCTCGACCGCACCACCGACCGCCTTGTCGATCTTGCATTGCTGATCGAAGACGTCGCATTTTTCGTCGGCCTTCGGCGGTGGCGGCGCCACTGTGGAGCCGAGGGCAGGCAGCAGCGCCGCGGCGATCGCGTCGCAGCGGCTGGCCATGGCCAGCCAGACCTGCATCTCCTGCAAACCCTCGCGGTTGTTGCGACCGGCAGCTTGCGCGGCGGCGGTGAACTGCTTGCAGCCGACCATGTCCTTCACCGGCTTGGTCCCGACCGGCACGTCGGCGAGGGTGGCGCGAGCACCGTCCTTGGGTTTGCTGGTGAACTCCAGCGACACCGTCTGGCACGTGGCGAGTTCGTCGGGGGACTTGGTGCGGCTGCATGCCGTCGTCCAGTGCGACACGGCGTTCTTCGCCGGGTTTGCGGTGTAGACGGCCCAGCCGAAGCACCATCGCTGCTGATCGGCGGGCAGATCCCCGCCGCCGCACGCCGCTGTCGTCGGTGGCTGCGCGGGCGCGCTCGGCGACGGCGGTGCCGGTGTCGGGTCGGCGTGCGCCACTGCCGGGACGAGCAGCAGCCCGGCGAGCAGCGCACCGCAGATCCCGATCCTGCGCAGCCACCGCCGCCACGTCGGCCGCACCGTCTCGGTCGCCGACGTTTCCCCAGCACGGAGCGGCTCCTCGGGACCGCGGCGACGGCGACGTCCCGCCGGCGTGCCGGTACGTGTCCGCGGCGGCGCAGTGGCAACGCGGCGCGTCCGGGCCAGCCGCAGACCGGCGGCGCCAGCCCACACCGCGGCGGGCGTGTGGAGTTGCACCCGGTCGCTGCCGGTCCCGCTGTGGCCGGTCGCGGTGCTGTCGGCGAGCAGCTCGGCGAGGGCGCGGGGCGGCCGGGCCGTGAGCGGCTGGCCGGCGACGAACGCGAACACCGCGGCGGCGAGGAGCATCCCGACCACTCGGCACGGCAGCTGCCGAAGCCCGTGCGGGCCGGTCGCGCTGACCGGCGGCGCCGGGTCGGCCATGGGCCGGTGAATTGACGTGCTGACGATCATGGTCATGGTCACGGCGCCCAACTGTCGGGGCCGAGGACACGGGCAAGGAGCTGTCCGTCGCGGGGCGTGCCGTCCCGGACGGTGCCCGCCACGTCCGGCGGCGGGACCGGCACCGGGCTTTGCAGCCCGGCGAGCCGCCACCCGCCGTCGGTCCAGCGCATCGTCAGGTCGTGGACCGTCCACATCCCGGCCGGGCCACCGTCGCCGACGCCGGTCATCCCGTCCGTGCCGGGCCCGAACAGCGACACCATCAGCGTCTGCACCCGCACGGTCCCGCCGATGGGCACGGCCGCGGCGGTGTCGTCGGCGCGTTCGGCCCATACCCGCACCGTTGTGCTCTGCCAGATCCCTGCGGCCTGCTCGCGCGGCAACGTCGGCAGCAGCTGCACGAGCTCGTCATCGGTGGCGTCCGGGTACAGCCGCCGGATCAGCGCGGTCGCGTCCTGCCGGGTCAGGCCACCGGCCGTGGACAGCGCCGTCTCGAACCTGGCGGCCGCGTCACCGGCGCCGCGCGGTGTCGCGGGGAACCCGACCGGAACCCCATCCACCACCCGGATCCCGTCGCCCGGCACTGCGGCGGGGGGCGGCGACGTCACCGTGGCGGGTGACGGGCGGAGCCAGGCGTGCAGGACCGCCCCCGCGGCCAGCGCTGCGACGACGGCGAGCAGCGTACGCGGCCAGGCGGGGCGCTGCGCCCGGGCGGGTTTGAATCCGGTCACTGCTGGACCGCCGATGTCTGGATCAGCCAGGCGATCGTGGACGCGCCGCAACCGACGATGATGGCGATCAGCCCGGCCTTCCACATCATGCTCTTGCCGCGGTCGGACACCACATGAGCGCCGAAGATCGGGCCGACACCGAAGGCGATGACACCGGCGACGAGACCGCACACGGCGGCGACAATGCCGATGTAGAGGGTGGCGTTGGTGAGGGTGTAGAAGATGTCGGTGTTCGGCACCGCGCCCGGGTCGGGCTTGACCCGCGTCCAGTCGAACCCGCCACCGGGATCCGTTCCCGTGGTGGGGGTTGGCGTCGGCGCGAGTCTCAGTGTCCACTGTGGAGCACCGGTGGTGATGGCCGTTGCGATCCACGCCCCCGCGTAGGACAACATCGACATCAACTCCTTCACATCAGAGGGTGGGCGTGCCGCTGACACCGCGGTGGGCGGTGGCGGACATGGGCTGTTCGCGGGTCCCGGCGTGCGGGTTCGGCGGCAGACAGGCGGCTGCGAGCTCGACCAGGGCGCGGCGGGTGATCCGCCGGCAGCGGCGCACGTCGACCGGTTCGGGGCGAGCCAGGTGGGCGTCCCACGGCACCGGGACCAGCGCGGCGACCTGGTCGGCGGCCTGATGGCAGGCGGCACGGACGTCCCGCGACGGTTTCGGCACGCCGGCGACGACGGCCAGAACCGCCCGGTCGGCGACCGCGCCGAGACCGCCGGCCCGTAGCTGGGACAGCAGGTGCAGGGCGTGGCGGACGCCGTCGACGCTGGCCCGGGCCACCAGCAGCGGACAGGTGGCGACGCTCAGGTACTGCCAGACGCCACGGACGTCCGCGACCGGCAGCTCCGCCAGCACCGCGCTGGTGTGCGGGCCGAGCGCGCTGATGACCTGGACGCTCTCGTTAAGGACCGGCGGACGACGAGTGGCGGTGCGCTGCGGCTCGGCCGTCAACGCGTGCAGGCCGGTCGGGCCGCGCCGCGTCCACGGCACCGCAGGGGCAAACCCCGCGGACAGGGTTCCGGCCTGGTGCGCCTGGACTGCATCCCAGAGCGTGCCGTCACCGGGGCCGGTGCGTTCGGTCAGTCCGCTCCATGACCGGCCGGTGGTGTCCAGCGCCAGCACCGGGCCGGGCGCGGCGAGGGCGAGGACGCCGCCGAGCGCAGCGATCAGCGTGGAGCGGCCGACCCCGCCGTCGGCGGAGGTGGCGCCGATCAGGCAGCTGCCCAGCGGCAAGGTCGCGGCGTGCAGCCACAGCCGTTCGGCCGCCGCTCCACCACCGAACTCGTGCGGCACGACCACCGTCGCCGGCCGTGCCGCATCTACAGAACCTGCGGGCAGCGGCCCGGCCGGTATCGGTGCCAGGCCGGACGGCCGTGTGGAGCCGCCGGCCGGTCGCCGCCTGAGGACCGGCGGTACCGGCTGCGGCGCTGCCGCCGACCGGCCCGGCTGCGGTCCTGGCGTGCCACTGCGGCGCGTGCTCGATGCCACCGGTTCACTCCGTTCACTGGCCGGATCAAGGGGTAATGAAGGTGCGGGCCGCGACGCTCGGGGTGGCGCATCGCCACGGCGCGCACGTTCCAGACCGCGACCGGCCTGCCGGTCGCGGAGTTCAGGGACTGCGGGCTGGCCCGCGCGGGACGCCGGGGAGGGTGGGCCCCGCGCGGGCCGGATCGCTGCCGTCGGGTGACGAACGGCTTGGTCAACCGGCCGGGCCCCGGTGGCCCGGCGCAACGGAGTCGCCATGCCAGGAAGCGGCCGCCATCCCCCGTAGCAGCCAGGTCGGCTACCGCGACGCGGACGCTCCCGCAGCGATCACGTCATCGACACTGCCGCCCACGGCGCCCGACCGGAACGTGTCACCACGTGGCCGGGGGTGTGGCCTTCCGCATCAGCGCAGGTCAGGACCCTGCGCTGGCCTGTAGGCGGCGCAGTGGCGGACTTCCTCCAGCGTCGAGGTCACCAACGCGACCTGGCGCAACGCCTCGAACCCGTACGCATGGACCGCGGCGGCCAACCGCAGCGGTGCGCCCGGCTGCGACGCTTCGAGGCACGGGGCGGCACAGCCCCGGTGTCCTGGCAGCCTGGCGGGTCCACCGCCGATGGCGTCCAGGACGTGCTGGTACGACACGAGCAGCGAAGGCGGGGTCGCCGCATCGGAAGGGTCGGCATGCAGGACCGCACCCGGCGGTGCGGGCAGCAGTCCAGGATCGTCGACGAGGGCGGCGACGGCGACGAGCGATCCGAAGCCGACCTGCCGGCTGGTGACCGGCGCTGCGGGGTCGGCAACGACGATGCGCAGCGCGGTCGCCGCGACGCGAGCCAGGTGCAGGGCGTGCACGCCCCACTGCCCGGCCAGGTCGGCAAGATGAGCACGGCCGCTGGCACGTCGCTGCCGCGCGGCGGACCACGCCAAGGCGGTCCGGCCGCCGCGACCCAGCGCGAGCCCAGCCTGCTGGGCCTGTCGGTCCGACCGACACACCGCCGACTCGGCGGCGGTGACCGCCTCAGCGGTGTCGCGTGCCGCCGTGGCGGCGTCGAGCAGCCGATCGACGAGGCCACGCTCAAAGAAGGTGCCCCACACGCCGGCCAGACAGTCACACAGATGCGTGTTCATGTGATTGAACGTCAGCTGCACCGTGCCCGGCGCAGAAGGTGCCACCCCGTGTGGCCGGGTGTCACCAGCCGCGCGGCGCGCATCGGTCCCCGTGCTCTGCTCCGCGGCTTGTCCAGTCGGCCGATGCCGCCTGTGATGCCGTAGCACGTCCGCGACCGTTGCGCCGGAACATCGTCGTGGGCTTCAGGGGGTGAGGCGGCGCACGACCTCACCGCATCCAACGCCTCGTTCTACGAGCGTTGGCATCCACCCTGAGAGCTTCGGCCTCGCCGGTGCCGTGCTCACGCGGCCGGTCATAGCTCGCACAACCGGCCAGCCGTACCGCTGGTCGGGCGCGCTTATCGGATGGTGGTCTGCGCCGCCAGCAGCCACAGCGATTGCGCACCGTAGTCATGTAGCGCTTCGGCTAGGTCGAGCAGGCCCAGACCGGCGACAGCGTCGTACTCGCCCGGTAGCTCATGGTCGAACAGCTCCGGCGGTGTGCGGTGCGCATGGCCGATCTGGACCGCATCGACGATCCGCTGGTACGACATGTGCAGGTCACGTTCGGCGTCCCAGTCGTCAGTTGCGTCGCCCGGCGACGGCGGCATCGGCGCCAACGACCTGAGCAGCCGCGGCGGGGTCGCGTACAACGCGGACACCGGCTCAACCTCTCGCAGCCAAGCCTGGCTGCCGTCGGTGGCGGCAGCGCGGTCCGCGGCCTGCAGGTGCCATGCCGTCGTCGTCACCCTGGTCAGGTGCAGCGCTATCCGCGCCCAGGCTCGCAGCAGCGCGTCACTGTAGGACGTGAGCGCGCCGTAGCGTTCTATGGCAGCTGCGCGTCGAATCCCAGCCGTGACACTGCGCTCCGCCGCGAGCAGCGCCTCCTGGATTTCCTGGTTGCCGGCGCTCTCGGCGTGGTAGGCGGCGGCGAACGCCTGTACGCATCCGTTGGCGGTAGTAGCCGCCTCGAGGATGCCGTCGACGACAC
Source organism: Dactylosporangium sp. CA-139066 (assembly GCF_050936175.1). Classification (NCBI taxonomy): domain Bacteria; kingdom Bacillati; phylum Actinomycetota; class Actinomycetes; order Micromonosporales; family Micromonosporaceae; genus Dactylosporangium; species Dactylosporangium sp. CA-139066. The sequence continues at coordinate 7,600,017 of NZ_JBNJNH010000001.1, forward strand.
CGGCCTCGTAGTCTCTGCCCCACCAGCCGGTAGGCAGTTCCCGTGCAAGAAGGTCCATGCCTTCGATCATGTCGGCCGGACGCATGCCAGCGGAACGTGCCGGGACGTAACTGGACGCGTCAGGCCGTGTCATGTGACGGTGCGCCTGCGAGCGTTGCTATCGGCCGCTGCCGCAACGGCTCAGGACGTTCGGCAATCCACTCACAAGGAGATGCTGGATGCGCACCGTAGAACGTGCCGGCCCGCGGCATTCCGGGCACGCTGCCCGTCCACATCACCGTCGCCGTGTGGCGACAGCGTCGGGGTCTTCCAACTCGCGCAGCTGGGCGGAGCTCGACGCGCACCGATTTCAGTTGAGCACTCCGCGCGGCATCGTCGATCTGCTGCGCACCGGCAGCTTGTGCCCGTCCGTACCGCGCGCACCAGCATAGGTGCAGCACTGCGGTCGGCCCCGACCTCGGCCGCCGGGGTGAGGCGTGAAAGCGGTTCGTGAATGCCACCTTCGGCGACGACATCGACTTGCGTACATATGTCCGGCGGCTGGTCTGTGTCGCCGCGATGATGACCGTGTTGGAGCAGGTGCTGCCGTTTGCGCACGGCGAGGGCGTGGACGGCGAGTCGACGGTGCTGCCCTCGGCGGGGATCCTGCTTTGCTTCGCCGCTGACTATTTTGATGTGATTGATCCGATGTGGCGTGACAAGGCGACGAGGGCGCGGCGCGCGGTTGGCCTGCGGACGAACTCCCGCTCGTGCTCTGAGACGGCAGCGCTGACGAGACGCCATATGTCCGACCCGCGTGGTGTGAGGATGAGGTCGACGCGGACACGATCTTCGGACTCGAGCCGCCGGAGCATGTTGCGGGCCTCAAGTCGAGCGACGACGCCGCTGAGGGTGGCGCGATGCAAGCCAAGCTTGGTGGCGGCCTGTGAGCTGCGAATCATCGGGAACGCTTCAACGACGCGGAGCACCTGGAATTCGTTCCAGTCCAGCCCGTAGGTCGTGAGCACTTTCTTCTGCAGTTCGTTCTGCGCGACCTGGGCGACCCGTGCCAGTGCCGGAATCAGGGCGGATGCGGGTGAGGCGTTCATTGCCGCTGTCAGGTCTAGCGGCACGAGTGCCGGAGCTGTGGCTGGAGCGGCAGTTGCCGCCAGCTGAGGTTGCAAGGTTCTGACGGTCGACTGCCTGGCTGTCGCAGATTTGGCAGCAGGTCTGCCTTGGCGTGGCTGCACGACGTCTCCTGACGATAAGTGCTGCAGATGCGTCAGGGGCAGTGTGCAACGCGGCGAAGCCGATGACCATGAAGCATCTGCTGCCGGAAGTCCTGGATCCGGATCCGTCACTTCCCACCGCGGGCCAAGCCGTCACACCGTTGCCGGCAGTGATCCGGAAGATGAACCCGCTCCGAAGGGTACGGGCTTGGCGTATGTTGACACGAAACGGTCCGTCGGGCGGCCGCGGACTCGTAGCTCTTTGTGGGCAGACAGACGACAGCGGTGCGCTTCTACGTCTCTGCTCCCGCGGGAAATGGCGCGAGCCGGTGTGGCCTACGCCGCTGCTGCGCGCCCCTCGCGCAAGAACATCCGGCGAGTAGACCAGTCACGGAGCCGGCCGACCGGCGGTTCCGTGAAGACGATCGCGATCTGCTGTGCGGCAAGTCGTTCGAACAGCCTTCCGAGTTGCTCGACTGCTGTTGCGGCCAGGCCCTCTGCTGGCTCATCGAGGATGAGCAACTTGGGAGTGCGCGCCACAGCGCACGCAATCGCGAGCAGTTGGCGCTCGCCGCCCGACAATGTCCGGACCAGTTGGTGGCCGCGGCCGGCCAGCCAGGGCGCCAGCTCGAAGGCGTTGGCGAGCGCGGCGCTGGGATTCATGACGAGGCGGAGCTGGTCGTCGACGGTGATAGACGGGATGGGAGGCCGTCCCTGCAGAACGGTGCTGATGCCGCGCTGAGCGCGGCCTGCCGGCCCGATGTTCGTGATGTCAGCTCCGTCGAGCGTGATTCGGCTGCTCGGACCAACGGCATGCAGGCCCGCCAGCGTGTTAACCAGTGTGGTGCGACCTGATCCGTCGGTGCCGGCAATGGCGACGATCTCACCTGGCGCTATCTCGAGATGCAGCCGGCGCAAGACGGGATGGCCGAAGTAGCCACTGTCCAGGTTGGACGCCTGCAGAATGGGGCGCGCCGAGTGCCGAACGTTCGCCACGCTGGCCGGCGTGGGTGTCCTGTCCGAGTTGGACGTGCCGAGGGATGGATGCCGCAGCGCTCGGCCTGGTGGACCGGTGAACGTGCTACGTCCACCGTCGAGCACCGTTGCGGTGTCAGCCAGCGTGGCCACCAGGGAATGGCTGTGGTCGGCCAGGACGACGGTGACCTCTGGCGAGACGGCCAACAGACGTTTGAGGAGGTCGGCGGCGGCGTGTTCGTCGAGGCCGGCGCTTGGCTCATCGAGGATGAGCAGGCGTGGGCAGCCCGCGAGTGCGGTGACGAGTTCCAGCACGCGGCGTTGTGCATACGGCAGCCCACCGGCGGGTACAGCAGCGAGGCCGCCCAGTCCGGCCCGTTCCAAGCACTCCATAGCGGCGGCCCGCGCGGTCCGCAGCCGGGGCGAACGGATCGCCAGCGCGACATTGTCGATGGCAGGAAGGGTGCCGATGATGGCCGGGTGCTGCCAGGTGCGGCTCATACCGAGCCGGGCGCGCCGGTGCATCGGCAGCCGGGTAACCGACTTGCCGTCGAAGGTGATGGTTCCGCTGGTTGGTCTGGTGGAGCCGGCGATGAGGCCCAGCAGCGTGGTCTTGCCGGCTCCGTTCGGTCCTATGATGGCGTGCCGCGCCCCCCTCGCAACATGGAGCGTGACGTTACTGAGCACGGTGTTGGCGCCGTATCGGTGCGTCAGGGCGTGGATGTCGACGGCAATGCCGCTCATCGGCGGCCCCACTGGAGCACGGCGGTCAGGCATCGCTGCCACCGTCGGATGACCTGGACGGCGACGCCGCGCCCGGCGGCGGCCAGAAAGACGGCCCCGAGCAGCGCGGCCGCGTGCCCAGCAAGGACGGCGGGTGCCAGCAGGTCGCGGACAGCGACGATAATGACGGCGCCGAGCATGGCTCCGGCGGGCGTGCGGGTAGTGAGTAAGGCGGCGAGTAGGGCGAGGGCTGAGACAACGAATCCGCCGTCGGCCGGGGCAATGGTGTGGCGGACCGCGACCAGGATCGCACCCGCGGCGCCCGCGACCCCGCCGGCCACGATGTAGGCGAGCCAGAGCAGCCGGTCAGCGGGGTGTCCGCTGGCCCGGGTACGCAGCTCGTGGCCGGAGATGGCACGCAGGGCCAGCCCGAACCGGGATCGCAGCAGCAGCGCGACAACGCCCATGAGAGTGAACGCGCACGCCAGCGCATACAGGTACAGGTAGCCGATGCTGGTCACGGCCAGCGTGCCGGGCCAGAGGGTGATCGGTTCGACGGTGCGGCCGGCGTCCCCGCCGGTGACCGGGACTGCCCGGCTGGCCAGGGTTTGAGTCAGCACGCCGACGGCGAGGGTGCTGATCAGGAAAGTCGTCGCGCGGGTTCGGGTGGCGAAGATGCCGACGAGGGCGGCGGCGAGCGCCGCGGCTACCGTGCCTGCAAGCAGCTGGATCAGGCCGTTGCTGGTGAGGTCGGTGCTGACCGTCGCGGCGGTGTAGCCGCCGATGATCAGGTATGCGCCTTGGCCGAGGGTCGGCAGGCCGGCGTTGACCGTGAGCAGATGGACGGACACGGCGACGAGGCCGAGCACGATCGCGTACGAGCCGAGCGAGATGGTGTAGGCGTCCAGGACCCACGGAGCGGCGATCGCGGCGGCCGCGACCAGCACCGCCCCCCGGTGACGGGCTGCCGCGGACTCCGTGACGAAGGCGGTCAGGTTCTGCTGGCTGGTCATGTAACGCGAGCTCCGAGACGTTGGCGTTGGGCGCGCCAGGCAAGCCCAGCCAGCAGGAGACCGGCCAGCAGGAACGGCGCCGAGGTTGGCCAGGCGACGGCGGCGGTCGTCTGCAGCTGCCCTACGAGGAGCGCGGGCAACAGGGTGCCGCGCATCGACTGGGAGCCGCCAGCGACGACGATGATCAACGAGAGGGTCAGGACGGTCGAATCTAGGCCCGGTGAGGGTCCGAGGATGGGAGCGCCGAGGACCCCGGCGGTGACCGCGAGCGCGCCGCTGGCCACCATCACAGTGCGCTGGACTCCCGCTGGGCTGAGACCGAGGGTGGTGACGTAGTGCGGATCGGCGGCGACCGCGCGGATGAGCACGCCGGGCCGGCTGCGTTCGACAGCCAGATACAGGGCGACGGCCAGCAATGCGGCCACGGCGATCACGGCGAGCCGGTAGGCAGGGTAGGCCCGGCCGAGGATAGCGATCGAGCCGTCCAGCCCTGGTGGCGCCGCCACGGATCTGGGTTGCGCACCGTAGCCGGTGGTGAGCAGGTCCACGACGATCAGGCCAACGCCGATGGTGGCCATGGCCTGATCGAGGTGGTCAGGCAGGCGGCGCAGCAGAACGCCGAGCCCGCCACCGGCGGTCGCGCCGGTGGCGAGCCCGATCAGCAGCGCTGCGATGAAGCCTGCCCAGGTGCCCTCGGCGGCGAACCACCAGGCCAGGCAGGCGCCACCGAGGTAGAGGGCGCCGTGCGTCAGCTGGAAGATCTCGGCAACGCCGAGGGCGAGGCTCAGGCCGGTCGCGACGCTGTACAGCAGGAGCCCGATCGCGATCCCGTCGAGCGCCACAACGACGTGACCGGCCATGCCGTCGCCTCCCTGGTCGCCGGGTTCCGGGTCAGCCGCCGAGCGTGGTCAGGTTGGGGTTGATGACGGTGTTGGCGACGGTGTCGCCGGTTGCCTGGACTTGGCGGACGCACCACTGCTGGATGGGCGTGTGTGCGTCCGGATCGAGCTTCCAGGTGCCGCGAGGGCTGGAGACAGCGCCGAGCTTGCCGATCGCCGCATTGATCGCCTCCGAGGTGGCGTTGGCGCCGGTGCCCGCGACGGCCTTGTCCAGCAGCGCCCCTGCGGCGTACATCGTCTCGACGTACAAGTTCGGTGTGGCGCCGCCGTTGGCCGCCTTGTAGGCCGCGACGAACTCGGCGTTGCCGGGGCTGGTAAGCGTCGGGTCGTACGTGCCGATGGTGGTGATGCCGGTCGCCGCCGGACCCGCTGCGGCGAGCGCGGCGCCTTCGGTCAGGAATGCCGGCGCGTACAGCGGCAGGTCGACGCCGAACTGTCGGTACTGCTTGACGAAGGCGACCGCTGGCGCTCCGGCGTAGAAGGCGTACACGGCCCGGGCACCCGAATCCTTGATCTTGGACAGCCAGGGCCCGAAGTTGCCGTCACCCGGCCATGGCGTGTAGGTGGGCTGACCGCCCGGGTTCGCGAGCGTGCCGCCAGCGGCGGTAAACGCTGCGACGAACCCGCCGATCTGGTCCTTGCCGCCCTGGTAGTCGGGCCCGACGACGTAGACGGGCCCGTCGACACTCGCCTTGACGTACGGGCCGGCCGCCTTGCCGTAGTCGGTCGATGCGAATGAGGTGTGCCAGGTGTAGGACACGTCCTGCAACGAGGTGGGGCGGCCGCCGGTGCCGACGAACGGCACGCGACCCGCGGTCGCCGGGGCGGCGACGTTGACGACCGCGTCGGCGTTGGCGACGCCGACGATCACGTCGACGTGCTCTGCGGTGATGAGCCGGTCGGCAGCAGCTCGGGCGGTCGGGCCGCCGTCGCCCTCGTCGGCCTCAACGGACCGGACGGTCCGGCCGCCGAGTTTGCCGCCGTGCTCGCGCAGGTAGGTGGTCCAGCCGTTGAGCATGTCCTTGCCGATTGCCTGGTACGGACCGGACTTCGGCACCACCACGCCGATGACCAGTTCCTCGTTGCTGCCGCTGACGCCCGGCTCGCCCAGGCTCGATCCGGAGCACCCGCTGAGCGCCGTCACGGCAACTACCGCGGCTGCCACCAGGGCTTTTGTGTGAAATCGCATGGCCATTCCTCCCCGTGAGGTTCTGCAGAAACTGCAAGTTGCAAATTGCGGACCACGGCAGTGGTTGCGCGCTAAGCGGAAAGCGTCATCGGACGGGCCGATTTGGCGTCCGCGTGGCCGACGTATGTATCTGATTGGCTGTTGTCACTCTGTGGCGCGAATGCAAAAATGCCGTCATGGGGTTGAGCAACGGGGCCTGCACGTCGCTGCAGGAGCTCGCGCCGGGGGTCTGGGCATATCTGCACGCCGACAGTGGCTGGGGTCACAGCAACGCCGGCCTGGTGTGCGGCGGCGACGCCGCGCTGCTCATCGACACCCAGTACACACCGGCAATGACCCGGCGCATGGCCGCTGCGATGCGCGATGCCGGCCTCCCGGCCGTGACGACCGTGGTCAACACCCACGCGAACGGCGATCACTGCTGGGGCAACCAAGAATTCTCCGGTGCTGAGATCATCGCCTCGAAGGCGACGGCCGAGGCGATGCCGCACGACTTCCCGCCCGGCATGATGCGCAAGCTGCTCAGCGACGAACTTGCTGGCACACCGGCTGGGCAGTACACGCGGCGGCATTTCGGCGCGTTCGACTTCACTAGCGTGGTCATCACCCCGCCGACGAGGACGTTCACCGGCGTCACCAGCGTGCCCGTCGGCAGCCGGCGGGTCGTGCTGCACGAAGTGGGGCCTGCGCACTCCGAGGGTGACGTCTTCGTCCACGTGCCCGACGCGAATGTCGTGTTCGCCGGGGACATCCTGTTCGCCGACCACCCGGTCATGTGGGCCGGCCCCCTGGAGAACTGGATCGCCGCCTGCGACCAGATTCTTGCCACCGGAGCGAGCCGGATCGTGCCTGGTCACGGCCCGGTCGTCGGACCGGACGGCGTGCACTATTTTCGCAGCTACCTGCAGCACGTGCTGGCCGCGCTCACCGAACGCTTCCACCGCGGCATGCCGTACTGGGCCGCGGCCATGGACATCCCGCTCGGGCCCTACGAGCACCTGCCGCTGCGCGAGCGGCTCGTCGCCACGGCCGCAGCGACCTACCACCACCTCGGCGCACCCAAGGTCCCGCCCGCGGAAGTCCTCGACCGCATGGCACAAGCCTCGCCCGATGCGTCGTGATGTGACCCACGCCATCAGCTGCGTGCCCGCATCTCATCGACCGGGATCAGCATCATGACGCGGAATCCGAGTGCCCGCAGCGTGGTCAGCGCGACGATCTCGATCTCACGCGGCCCGCTGAAGTAGGGCACATGCATCAACCGGCGGTCGCCGTCCGGATGCAGGTGCACTTCGGCCTTCTCGTCCCAAATCCGGCGGGCGTCCGGGCTGCCGGTCAGGATCCGCTGGATGATCTCCTGCAGCCGCGCATTGTCCGGGTGCCGGGCACTGGCCGCTCGCAACTGCGCCAGCATCGGCCGCGCCCAGTCCCGCTCCCAATTGATCAGCTGGATGCGGCTCTCCTTGTACAGGAACGGCCACAGCATGATGTTCGGTTCGTACCGCAGATGCGGGAACCAGCGCAGATGATCCTCGTTACTGAACAGGCAGTCCCACGCGTCGTCGGAGACGTACGCGGGCCACGGCTGGGCGTCGACGATCGCCCGCAACGCTTCGAACTGCGGCCCGACCGGCACCGCTCGCGGCGGCTCCGGCTCGTGCCCGGCGGCCAACATGTACAGCACGGCCCGCTCTTCGGCTGACAGCTGCAGAATCGAGGCGACCTCGTCGAGGAAGCTCAACGAGTACGCACCCTTGACGCCGCGTTCGAGGTTGGCGTACCACCGCGTCGAGAAGCCCACGCGGTGCGCAACATCCTCCTGCGTCACATACTTTCGGTTCTTGCCATTGCGGCCATGAACGAGACCCGGGACCGAATTCGGGTCCAGTCTCAACCGCCATTTCGGAAGCAACTCGTGCAGCTGCTCACCCGGCGCGGAATTCGCCGGAATCAGGATTGTCGGTTCCACACATTCCCCCGTTTGTGCAGGTCACCACAGCGCCATGTCGCGACTCGGATTCACTTGGACCGTGACCGCGAATACGCCACTTGTATTCCGCGATAGCCCCCGTCGACGAATCTAATGATCGATCACCTCCAGGTGAACGGTTGTAGTCGTCCCATTCCAGGTTGTCAATCAAGATCCACAATCACGCGGGCACAAAAGGAGCAAATCCGACGCGCAGGAACTGGCAGTTCCGGAAGTGGGCACTTCATGAACCAGGTGCGTCCTGGCACTCCTTCGGGTGATCGCGCAGGCTCTGCAAGGCCCGATACGGGGGCGGACGACATAGGACGAATGGCCGATGACGTACGTAAATCGGGCAGCGCAACCGGAAGGAATCGGCCGAAAGGCCACTCTTGAAAAGGAGCACGATGAGCCAACGATCGGTCTTGATCACCGGCGGAAGTTCTGGTATCGGGCGCGCTACCGCGCTACGGCTCGCCGGTCAGGGACACCGGGTCGCTGTGACCTTCCGCACAAGCCAGCCCCCCGATGGGGTCCTGGCGGTTAAATGCGACGTCACCGATCCGGCGTCATTGGAAGCGGCGTTCAAGGAGGTCGAGGCTGCGCAGGGCCCCGTCGAAGTGCTGGTCTGTAGCGCCGGGACCACTGCTGACCAGCTTCTCCTGCGGATGACGCCCGATCTGCTTGACCATGTGCTGAGCACAAACCTGGTCGCTCCGATCCTGGCTGCGCGCCTCGCCGCCCGGAAGATGATCCTCAAACGCTTCGGCCGGATCATCGTCGTCGGTTCGGTCGTCGGCATGCGGGGTGAAGCAGGCCAGGTCAACTACGCCGCTTCGAAAGCTGGGCTCATCGGCGCGGTACGATCGATGTCGCGCGAATTGGGCAACCGCGGCATCACCGTCAATGTCGTCAGCCCTGGCCTCACCGACACCGACATGCTGCAATCGACGATCGGCCCGGAAAAGGCAGCTCAAATGGCTGCCGAGCTACCCATTCCACGCGTCGGGACCCCAGATGAGGTTGCTGCAGCGATCGCCTTCCTCGCCTCCGACGACGCGGCGTACATCACCGGAGCCATCCTTCCGATCGACGGCGGCGCCGGCATGGGTCACTAACCCCTCGGCCATGACCTGCGGTGCTCGGTCACTGGGCGCTTTTCGACAGTAGTGGCGCATTGACGAGCTGGGCGGCAGGTAGCGCTTGGCCGGTCAACGTCGGGCCGTGCGGCTCTGTGCCGTACGGCACCGGCACGCCGGCCCGGCGCAGGGCGCACCCGCTGGCCAACCGAACGCAAGCCAGGGCGGGGCGATGCCGACCGCGACGCGACGGCCGGTGGGGCAGGGCTCGCCGCACGCGACCCGACCGGCCGACACTCGACTTCGACGAGCCGTCCGAGGTGACTTCCTCCGACGGCGATCATCCGCCGAGAGTGGACTTCGTCGTGGTGTCTGAGCTGGTGAGGACGAAGATCTCCCAAAGGGTGTTCGCGCCGTAGTCGTGCAATGCCTCTGCCAGTTCCAGCAGGCCGAACGCGGTGATGCTCTCCTCGACCTCGGGCAGGTCCTGATCGAACACCTCGGGCGGAGCCTGGTGATCGCGGGCGACCCGGAGCGCAGCAAACGCCCGGTTGTAGGCGGAGGCGAGCAACGCGCGGGACACCTCGTCGATGCCGGTCATGGCCGTTGCGAGTGGTGGAGCGGCCAGCATCTGCGGCGTGACGTACAAGGTTGAGACGGCAACGACGTCGGCGAGCCGAAGGTGCTCGGCGCTGATTCGCGCTCCGCGTTGCGTGCACAGACGGTGCAGCACAGCTGTGCTGATCCGCGCCAGATGCAGTGCGTGCCGGGCCCACTGACGCAGCAGAGCGTCGAAGTGATCAGTACTCGCGCTGTACCGTTCGCTGGCGCTCGCCGCTCGCACACCGAAGGAGCCGCTGCGTTCGCCGACCAACTCCGCGTCGCGGATCTGCTGGTTGCTGACGGACTCGGCAAGGTACGCCGCGGCGAACGCCTGCACGCAGTCGTTGGCGGTCATCGCCGCTTCGAGCAGGCCGTCCACGACACCGATGTCGAACTGTTCTCCCCACCGACCGGTCGGGAACTCCCGTGGCAACAGGTTCATGCGTTCGATCCTGCTGCACGGCCAAGGTCTCCGGTAGTTGGCCAAGGTTGGCCAGCTCTCGGCGGCCAGGGATGGCCCCGGTCACCGGCCACCCGGTTGTATCGGTGCCGGCCGCGCCGCTCGCGAACGTCGAGCATCAGCCAGGAGCTCGGTCAGGGTTGCGACGGCGTACTGCAGCTGCCGGTCGGTGACATCCATGTGGCAGACGAGTCGCACCTGTTTCGCAGACAACGCGCAGCAGAGGACGCCGCGGGCCGTGGCAGCAGCGGTGTACGCGTCCGCGGTCCAGCCGGCGCGATCCACGTCGAGCATGACGATGTTGGTGTGTACGTCCGCCGGATCGACGACACCGTGCGCCTGGAGCGCTGCGGCGATCGTTGCGGCGCGGTGGTGATCGTCGGCAAGGCGGGCCAGGTGGTGGTCGATGGCGTAGATGCCGGCTGCCGCGAGGAACCCGGCCTGCCGCATCGTGCCGCCGAGGCGTTTCCGCAGCTGCCGGGCACGGTCGACAAGCTCGGCCGGGCCGAGCATGAGCGATCCTGCTGGGCTACCGAGTCCCTTGGACAGGCATACGGACATGGTGGTGAACAGCCGCCCATACTCGTGCAGTGCCACGCCGGTGGCGATGTGCGCGTTCCAGATCCGTGCCCCGTCGCAGTGGACGGCGACGCCAGCTGTGTCTGCCAGTGCCCGTAGCTCGGTCAGAACGCCGATCGAATGGACGAGGCCGCCGGCCCGGTTGGCGGTCTGCTCGACACCGATCGCCATGGTCGGCACAGTGAAATAGGTGGCGCTGCGGATCTGCGCCGCGACGGTCGCCGGGTCAAGGACGCCGCCTGGTGAGGTGAACGTGCGAGTGGATATCCCGCCGACGGCTGCTGCGGCACCGGCCTCGTAGGTGACGAGGTGCGCGTCGGTGTCGGTGAGCAGTTCCTCGCCCGGCCCGACGAGCGCCTGGATGGCCACCTGGTTGCTCATCGTGCCGGTCGGCAGCAACAGCGCGGCCTCGTGGCCGAACAGGTCGGCGACCTTGGTCTGCAGCCGCTGCACGGTCGGGTCTTCGCCGTAGCCGTCATCGCCGACTTCCGCGGCGGCGATGGCGCGGCGCATGCCGGCGGTCGGGCGGGTCACGGTGTCGCTGCGCAGGTCGACGCGCATGGTCACGACCCGCTCTGAGCCCGGTCGGCGAGGTCTTTGATGATGCCGGCGATCCGCGCCGGGTGCTGCAGCGGCAGGTGGTGCCCTCCGTCGAGCCACACGACACGTACCTGTCGACCGGATCGAGTCATGGTGCTGCACAACGCCGCCTGGAGCCGGTGCAGCTGTCCCGAGTGCTTGGGCCTTGCCATGACCGCGGTCACCGGCGCGTTGATTGCGGCCAACAGGGTCGCCGGTTGCTGGCACCACAGGCTGTAGGCGAGGCCGGTCTCGGCGCCTCGGTCCAGGCGTAGCCGGAGCCGACCGGGTTCACGGGCAGGCTGGTAGTTGGCGAGCACAGCGGGCAGCGCAGCCTCGGGCAGCCCGGCGCCGCGAGCCCAGGCGGCGAGGGTCGACGCGGTCGGTTCGGTCCGCCGGTCGTTGCGCATCACGGCGTGGGCGGTGTTCCAGTGGTCCCCGAACAGGATCCGTGGGTCGGGCAGGCCGCCCTCGACGCAGCACACGCCGGAGACGAGGTCGGGGCGTCGAACGGCGAGCTGCAGCGCGACGGCGGCGCCCATGCTGTGCCCCGCCACGACACAGCCGTGCAACCCGCGCTGGTCGAGGACGGCGGCAGCGTCTTCGGCGAGCGCCTCGACGCGATAGCCACCGGTCACGGCGGACTGGCCGTGGCCACGATGATCCCAGCACAGGACACGTCGGCGGGGCAGACGGCGGATGACGAGGTCCCACCACCGATGCGTGGAGGCCAAACCGTGCAGCAGGACCACCGGCGGCCCGGAACCGCGCCGATCGTGCACCGCAACGCCGCTCCCGCCGGTGCTGGCCGTCGTTGCGGCTGGCGGCTGGGTGTCTAGCGCGGCGTGGATAGCACACCTCCCGGGTGACCCGAGGTCAGCGCGGCGATCCGGCTGGCAAGCGCTGCGGCGGTCGGATGGTGCATGACGTCGTCGAAGGCGAGATCGACGCCGAACACGTCGCTGAGCGCGACCGACAGTTCCGCAGCCAGCAGGGAGTGCCCGCCGATATCGAAGATGTTGTCGTCGGCGCGGACCGGCACTTTCAGCACTCGCGACGCAACCTCTACGACCGCGTCGATTACACCGTTCGTCGGCCGTTCAGCGCCCGGCATGCCTGCGGACGGTGCATCGGCTCCCGTTGTGGGAGGCGCCGACGCCGCGTCTGTGGATACGCCATCCGGGCTGGCGTTCAGGGCGGTGGTCGCAGCCGCGGCACTCATGGCCCGCTCGGTGAGCGCGGCTCGGTCGACCTTGCCGTTGCTGGTCAGCGGCAGGTCCGGCACGGCGTGGATCGCGTCGGGCTTCATGAAGTCGGGCAGCCAGAACATGGCCTGGCTGGCGGCGGCCTCGTGGACCGTGGCCGGGTCGGTGGTCGGGTCAGTGCCGACCACGTACGCGACGAGCCGGCTGCCGGCGACCACGACTGCGCAGGACCGGACGGCGGGGTGGGTGCACAGCATCTGTTCGATCTCGCCGAGCTCGACCCGGTGTCCGCGGATCTTGACCTGGTCGTCGACGCGGCCGGCGTACACGAGGGTGCCGTCAGCGCGGTGGGAGACAAGGTCGCCGGTGCGGTACCAGCGGCGCCCGTCGGGGTCGGTGGTGAACCGGGCTGCGGTCCGGCCGGGGTCGGCGGCGTAGCCGCGGGCGAGCCCCGGACCGCCGACCCACAGTTCTCCGACCGTGCCCAGCGGTACGTCGCGGTCGCGGTCGTCGACGACCTTGACGGTGACGTTGGGCAGCGGGGCGCCGATGTGGATTGGGGTGCCGGGGGTCATGACGCCGACGCTGACCGCGATCGATGCCTCTGTCGGTCCGTAGCCGTTGAGGACCTGCCGGCGCGGGGCGGTCCAGCGGTGGACGAGGCCGGGGTGGCAGGGTTCGCCGACCGAGACCACGGTGCGCAGCGCGGGCAGGTCGCGGGCCGGGACAGCGTCCAGGACGGACGGGGTGAGGGTGACGACCTCCACGGCGTGGCGGCGCAGCACGTCGGCCAGGACGGGCCCGCCGGACCTCGCCGGCTCCGGGCAGAGGACGAGGGTACCGCCGGCGGTGAGGGTGGTGAGGATCTCGCACATCGCGGCGTCCCAGCTCCACGCGGCGAATTGCAACACCCGGGTGCCGGGGCCGATGTCGAACACGTCGGCGAGGGCGGTGACGGTGTTGCGGACGCCGCGGTGTTCCACGAGGACACCGCTGGGTGTGCCGGTGGACCCGGACGTGAACACGACGTAGCAGAGCCGGTCGGCGCCGAACCGCGGCGCGTCCGCGCCGTACACCGCCGTTCCGGCTGGCTGGCCAGGCATGATCCGCCGATCTTGGATGCCGCCAGCGGCGTCGGCGATGAGGGCCAAGTCGCACGCGTCGGCCATGTGCTCGATGCGCTGCCGGGGCCAAGCCGGGTCGAGGTAGAGCAGGGCGGCTCCGGCGCGCAGGATGCCGAGCAGGTGCACGAGCCCGTCGATCGTGCGGGGGTAGGCCAGGCCGACGACCCGGTCGGGTCCTGCGCCGACCGCGAGCAGCTTGCGCGCGACCGTGTCAGCGGCGGTGGTGAGTTCCCGGTAGGTGCACGTCGTATCGTCGTCGAGGACGGCGGCGGCGTCCGGGCTGCGGTGGGCGTGGTCCCAGATGCGGTTGTGGATGAGCTGCGTCGATGGCGTCATCGGGTGCTCGCGGGGATGGTCGGGTGCAGCCGGACGGGCAGTGTTTGCAGGCTGCGGAGGTTGCCGTTGCGGCGCCATGCTCGTCCGGGCAGCGGCGTGATGTGTAGGAACGTGCTGGTGAGGCGTTCCAGGGTCCGGCGGGTCTCCTGCCGGGCCAGCGGCGCGCCGAAGCATAGGTGCGGGCCGTGGCCGTAGGTGACCGGCTGCGGGCCCGGCCGGCCGGGCTGGAACCGGTCGGGGTCGGGAAAGGCGTCCGGGTCGCGGTTGGCGGCGCCGAGCATGAGCACGACGCTGGCCCCGGATGGGATGACGTCGCCGGACGGCAGCGTCAACGGTGCGGTGGCGCGGCGGGCGGTGAACTGGGTCGGCGGGTACAGCCGGCCGACCTCATCGACGACGTGCGGGACCCGGTCCGGTTCGTTGGTGACCAGCCGCCACAGCGTCGGGTCGTCGGCGAGAGCCATGACACTGTTGGAGATCAGGTTGGCGGTGGTCTCGTTGCCGGCGGTCACCAGCATCAGCAAGTTGGCGACGAGTTCGTCGCGGCTGATCGTTCCGTCGAGCATCGCCGACACCAGGGCTGTGATCATTGACCCGGCCGTGTCTGCGGGAGCGTCGCCTGCCGAGTCCGCCGTCGCCTCGGCCGCTGCGAGCCGGTCCGCCACGATGGCGGCGGTGCGCCGGTCGACCAGCGCCTCCAGGTAAGCGATCAGGTCGGCGGTCGTCGACAGCAGCGCGTCGCGGTCACCAGTGGGCACATGTCCGGGCGCGGCGACGATGTCGCCCCACGCGTGGGACCACCGCTGGACGGTGGCGATGTCGACGTCGTGGATGCCGAGCAGGTGCTGGGTGACGCGGATCGGGATCTGGGCGGCGAGAGCGGTCGCCACATCGACCGGCTCCCGCCGCTGCACGCTGTCGGTGATCCCATCGAACGCGGCGTCGATCGCGGCGTCGATCGGGCCGGTCAGATCGGTGCGGACCCGCCGCACTCCGACGGGTTCGGCGAGGGCCCGGCGCAGCCGCCGGTGCTCGGGATCGTCGACGAACGACACGTGCAGGTCGAGCATGCGGAACGCCGCCTCGAGGCCGGCGCCGCCGAACCGGGCGAGGCTGTCGGTGTGCCGCATCTGCACCGTCGTGTCGGGGCTGGCCAGGACGTGCTGGACGTCAGCGTGCCGGGACAGCAGCCAGGTGGAGATGAACGGGTCGAAGTACACCGGGGCGTTGCTGCGCAGCCGCGTGTAGTACGGGACCGGGTCTGCGATGACGTCCGGGGCGTGCAGGTTGTGCAGGGCCAGGTGCTGGTCGGTCTCGGTGATCGCCATGTGGGTCGTTCCCCCGTGTGAGGATGAGCGTGTCGGTGCGCCCCCTGCGCGCCGTCCGCGACTGCGGTGGCGTACGGCGCGCAGGTTGTGGCGTAAGCCGGGTGCTGCCCGGCTGTCCGCTGCAACGGCTGCCGGTCAGGGCAGCTGGCCGGGCGGTCGCGGGATGTCGTGCCGGGCCGCCCGGCCCTGCCGCGGATGCGCGGCGGTGCGGCAGGTCAGCCGGTGACCGGGGCCTTCGTCTGCCCCGGTGTGGGGACCGGCGCCGGAGGCGTCCCCGGCCCGCCGGTGCCGGGCGGCGTGGTCGGGTTCCCGGTCGGCGGTGCCACCGTCGGGTTCCCGGTCGGGCTGCTCGTCGGGTTGCCGGTCGGGCTCTTCGTCGGGCTGGCCGTCACTGTCGGGCTGGCCGTGGGACTTCCCGTCGGGCCGCTGGTCGGGCTGGTTGTCGGGTTGCCCGTCGCGGTCGGGCTCGCGTCTCCGCCGGGCGCCGCGCAGGTCGCGACGGCGATGTTGATCGTCGCGGCTTCGGTGCTGGCACCGGCGGTGAGTTTGACCTGCATCGCGATGACGGTCACGGACCCGTTGCCGTTCTTGACCTTCACGTTGTGAGCGACCGAGCCCCGCTTGCCGAGCGAGCCGGCCGGGGTGCCGGAGACGCTGCTGGACGTGACGCCGTTGGTGCACGTCGCCGTCGCGCTGGACGCGGACACGAGGCCGTCGAAGGCGGAGAAGCCGGTGACGGTGGCCTTGGCCTTGCCGCCGCCGGCGCTAACCGTGGCGCCGCCGACGGTGATGCTGCCGTCGGAGGATCGGGCGCCGCCGCTGCCGGTGCGGGTGGTGCCGTCGGTGGAGGACACCGACGGGGTCGCGCCGATCGGTGCGGCGCCGCTGGCCGAGATGCCGTAGGCGGCGTCGTGGTAGGTCGGTGCCGCTCCGGCGGCGGTGGCGTACAGCATGATGCCGAGCGCGCCGGCGGTCAGGGTTGCGGTGGCGGCGACGACGCGCCGTGCGGTACTTGCGCTCATTGTGCTCCCTAGAACGATGGCTGGACATCTGGGTTGGCCGCGCCGGGCGGACTCGAGCCGGGCTCGGGCTGGTCCGGCGTGGGCTGTGCTGTGCGGGTCAGGGGTCGATCCGCACGAGGGTGCCGAGCGGGACCCGGCGCAGCGCGGTGAGCGCGTCGGCGGGGATCCGCAGGCAGCCGTTGCTGACGGCGTGGCCGTAGACGCTGTCGTCGGGCCAGGTGTGCAGTGCGGTGGTGGCCGGGCCGCCGTGGTAGCTGGCCAGCGTGGTGCTGTGCGTGCCCAAGGGCAGAATCACCGGTGAGTACGGCTGTGCCGGATCGGTGATCGAGGCCAGGACGAACGTGCGGCCGGTCGGGGTCGGCGTCGCAGCGGCGCCGACGGCGACCGTCCACTGTCCGGCCGGTCGCCCGTCGTGCCACAGGGTGATCTGGCGGGCGGTGACGCTGGCGCGGATCTCGTACGGGGTGCGGGCGAGCTCGACGCGTGCGGCGTCGAGCCAGCCGCTGGCCCCGTTGGGCCGGTTCGGCAGCAGGACCTGGACCCAGCCGGGCTGCTGGGCGATGACCGGCAGCCAGGTGGCGCTGCTGGCCTGGGTCGGCGGGAGCCGCGCGAACGCGGTCCCGCCCGGCGCGTCGTACACGGCCACGGTGGTGGCGTTGTGCACGACGGCGCCGTCAGTGCCTGCGGCTCGGTCGGTGTCGACCGGCGCGGCGGGAATCGTTGTGTCGGTGCTGGCTTCCGGCAGGGCGGCGAGCTGCCCGGCGGTGACCGGCGGCACGGCGACTGGGTCGTACTGCCACGCCGGTGTACTGGCTGACGTGCTGGTCGAGGTGCTCGTCTCGCTGGGTGCGGGTGCGTCGATCCGCGGGTCCGGGTCGCGGTGGATGGTGCGCCAGGCGAGGGTGAGCATGACGGCTAGGAACAGCAGGCTGGCGGCGACGGCGGCGTACTCCCGGCGCCTGGTGTGGGTGCGGACGTCGCCGCCGTCGCCGTGGCTCATGACGTGATCGCCGTGAGGAACGCCGGGCCGGGCACGCCCAGGCCGGTGATCTGGTCGTAGCCGGGCCCGGTGCGCAGCGACTGGGTGCCGGCGTCCAGGTCGATGAGGTAGTCGCCCTGCGGGCTGTCGGCGCTGATCGCGGTGGTCCACACCCCGGCACCGACGTGGGTGACGTCGGTGACGATTGGCACCCCGGCCGCGGCCTTGCCGTACAGGACCGGCGCTGCCAGCCCGATGGTGACGCCGTTGCCGGCCCGGCCCTGCGCGACCGCGGCGAGCGACGCGATGATCGGCGCGGCGAGGGAGGTGCCACCGACCGGCCCGGCCCGATACTGGCCGCCGGCCGTCCAGCCGACGTAGAAGCCGGTGTACGGGTCGGCGAGGGCGGCGATGTCCGGCACCGACCGGCGCGTGCCCGGCGTGTTGCTCTGCCAGGAGGGCTTGGCGAAGTAGGCGCTGTTCCCGCCGCCGGCGCCGCCGATGAACGGCGGGTTGACCCGCTGCCAGGCACCGCCGTTGAGCCGGTTCGCCGCGTCGGACCAGCCAGTGGTGAACAGCACCTGGTTCTGCCCGCCGACGGCGGTGGAGGTGCCACCGACTGCGGTGACCCACGGCGATGAGGCGGGGAACAGGACGCTGGTGCCGTTCGCGCCGGGCAGGTTGGAGTTGTCGCCGGCGTCGCCGGAGGAGACGTAGGTGCCGATACCCAGCAGGGCCGCCCGGGCGAGGATGTTGTTGACCGCGGTCAGGTACGGCTGGTCGTTCGGCTCACCGGCGCTGATGCCCCACGAGTTGGAAATGATCGTGGTGTCGATCGACGCGTCCGCGACAACCTTGGCGAGGGTGTCCGGCAGCTTTGTGCAGTCCGGCGCGGCCGCGTACACGATCGTCGCGTCGGGTGCGATGGTGTGCGCCGCCTGGATGTCGAGGGCCTGCTCCATGTTCCAGGCGCCGACATCGCAGCCCTCCACGGTGGACTGTGGTGCGTACTGCTTGACGATGAACCGGTTCGCGGGCAGCTGCGGGACGCCGTTGGTGGCGAAGGTCTTGTTGGCGTCGGCGAGCGCGGACGTCTGGTGGTAGGCGCCGACGATGACGATCGTCTGGCCCTGCCCGCGGTCGTTCGCGCCGAGACCGTACATGCTGCGCAGTTGGGCGCCGTTGTAGCCGCACAGCATGTTCGACTGCCGGCCGCCGGTGTACTTCTGCGGCACCGAGCCCTTGTTCCACTCGGCCCAGTAGGTGGAGCAGTACTGCCCGTCGGCGAGCGGCTGCACACCGGCGGCCGGTCGGACCGACAGCGGCTTCGCGACCCGCGGGGTGAGGCCGGTGACCGCCTGCACGTCGCTGGCGATCTTCGCAGGCACCCGCGGTGCGCCGATCGCGGACAGCGCCCGCACGCCGTGGCTGGTGTCGGTGCGCAGCCCGACGCCGAACGCGGCGCTGGTGGCGCGGGCGGTGCCGGTGACGGTGAGCCGGGAGCCGGTCTCGTCCAGACCGGCGACGGTCAGCCCGGACCGTTGCGCCCAGGCCGTGACGCGGGCGACCCGCGCCTGGGGTGCGCCGAACCGGTCGCGCAGCTGGGCCCGGCTGAGCCGCTTGCCGTGCTGCGGGCTGTCCGGTGTGGACACTGCCGCGGCGAGGGACTGCAGCCCGGCCGGGTCGGCGCCGGTCAGGTCGAGGGTGACGGTGACCTGCTGGGCGGCGGGCACGGCACCGCCGCCGGGTTGGACGGGGGTGGCGTGGGCCGGGCCGGTCATCGCGACGAGCGCGACAGCCGCCCCGGCAGTCACGGAGATGACGACGCGTGCAAGGTGCATAGAGGGGTTCCTTCCTTACCGCCGGGTGGTGGGCGGCAGTGATCGGCACCGCCCACTGGTGGCGGTGCGAGCGACGAATTGGGCTGATACGGTGTGGATCAGGCAGCCGGGCGACCGGCCACGCCTACGGTGCTGCGCAGTTCACGGACGAACCGCGCAGGAGGGATGTGGGGCAACCTGCTCGCACCGGCCACCGGAGCCGCCATGGACGGCGCAGCATCCGGCCGAGCACAACCGCCGCTCGACAGGCCCTTGCGTGCAATCCCCACGGACCGACGGCTCGATCGCAGCTGCACCAGCTTCGAGCGCACGCACCACGTTCGAACGGAATCGGTCACGCCAACGACAATGGCCGCTCGCGCTCGCCAGCGGAACGTGTCATGGGGTGTGGCCTATGGGGACAGGCCGGCCGCGGACATCGGCCGGTGACCACACGACGCGCCCCGCTCGGGCGTGCGACGCCGCACCGCGAGCGGCGTCGGGAAAAGGGGGAGCTCACCGCGATGACATCGCCCTACAGTTGGCATCCGCCGGCGCCGAGCTCGACGCTGGAGCGATACGACCCGGTGACAGCGGCCCGGCTCACAGATCTCAGCCAGGCATGCAACGCTCTCGCGATGGCCGTGGCTGGCGTCACCGCGGCAGGTGAAGCCGCGGAGATGCGGTTCAGTCAACTCGCCGGAGACGACGACGGACCGCCGAAGACCCCATACCTGCTGCTCGCTGAGGACGCCGCGTGTAAGGCGTCACTGCGTGCCGCTGCCGAGTTGACCGCGCACTTCACTCGGACGGCTGTCATCTTCGCAGCCCAGGCGAGTGCAGCCGCGATGCGGTTGATGCAGGCCGGCGATGCCGGTGATACTCCGGCGACGCCTGCCCCGTCGGACTTCCTGCGGCAGCCCGAAGCCGTCCTGCCACCCGTCGCGGAACGGGTGTCAGGTTTGGAGGATGTCGATCTCGAGGCGCTCGACGCCGCCTACCAGCAGGTCCTCGAACATGCGTGGCGCTGTCGCGGCGACGGCTTCGACCAGTACGACGACCCCTCAGCCGCTGAAGCCGGTCTGACCGCCAACCTGGCCGTGGCGGCGCACACCTATGCGGTGCTGCTGGTGCACGCCGGCAGGAACGTCGGCGTCTGACAGAGATGCGGCGCCGGCCTCCCGGAGGAAGCCGGCGCCGCAGGAATCACCACTGGAAGTACGGGTCCTGATCCAGACCGAGATCCGCGACCGTGACGCCAAGCGTCTCCGCCAGCAGCCGCCGATTGTGCTGATTCGGCGTCACGCGGTCGTTCTCCCACTTCGACAGGCTCGACCGCCGCCCATCAAACGTTGCCGCTGTACCGCCGTGGCCCTCAGCCGTCAGCACCATGCGAGCCATGAGCTGGGGCTGGTCCCACCCGCGGAGCTTGCGGTAGTGGCGGATGCGCTGCCCGACAGTCATCGCCGCGACGTCCGCATCGGACGGCAGCCCGGGCCGGTCGGCGTTCATCGCCGCCTCCCCGGCACTGCCGGTCGGCCAGGGCGTGCCTGGCACCGTCCCACAGCGTTGCCGCCGTTCGGCCCGCTTCCGGCGCCGCGAACTGCTGGTGCAACGCGGGCGCCGACGCTGCCGACCTCCCCGATCTGGTGTTGATCCCCCGTCGCCGTACGCACGTCGTCTTCCTCCCCCATGGAGGCGCGTCCTTCGACGCCGGCGCAGGCGCGACAGCCATCGGAAGCCGTCGCCGCAGCAGAACTGCTACGTGACGGCACTTCCAGACTCTCGGCCGCGCCGACGCGATACACGCCCATCGCTCGACATTGACCGCGAACACGAGCCGGTCAACGTATCTACCTGCAAGAACGTGCACCGGCCGCGCACGTCGGGGACGTAACCACGGCTCGCTCCAGCTCGTCAAGATCGGATACGAACTCGTAGACGGACATTGAGCTGCGCTGACAGGGCGCCGCCACCTTACGACGGCTACTCACGTCACGCGTTGTCCCTACTCAGCGACACCTGGCCGACGGTGCCGCTACCAGGCGAAATATGTTGATCATGCGGCGTGGTGGCGGCTGTACCGAGGGATGCGCCGCCACGGCAGCAGTGGGATCAAGAACGCGACGTACACCGCAAAAAATCTCAGGAATCTTGTGTTCGAGGCCAAACACGGCACGACCCCGAACGATAAGGACTGTGAGCAGCAGACGAACCGCGGCCACTGCCAAACCAAGCGATCTGCGGACGACTGTCGACGCTCCGTCTCCACGGGATGGGTGACAAGGGTGACACGTTCTCCGGGTCTCCCCTTCGCCCCTGCGGGTTCACGCGCGTCCAGTCCCATGTCACATTCGCTATTGCTGCATCCCGGGAAGACGTGCTACATGCGTAGGAGATGACCGGAACACCTGTCACCCCCGTCACCCGCTCCCGCCACACGGGAGTCGTCGTCGCGTCCGCTCGAACCTTGCGAAGTCCGGACCTGCTACCTTGCGGATGATCTTGTTGAGTCCGCCCAGCAGCCTAGGCTGCAGCTGCGGGCCGGCCGGCTCGACGACCGGCGGGTTCTTCAGTGGCCCGGCACGCCCGCTTGTTGAGCGACAAACGGGACCGTCCGAAACGGTGGAACCGCCACTGCCGTCGGGGTGAGCGGCAAGCTCAGCGCGCTCCGGCCACTCGTTCGTCGGCGATCGTCGGACAGTCCCGGTGCGGCGTCTCAGCCAAATGTGAACAGGGAGCCTTGCCCGACCCCGGAGAAGCGGCGTCCGCGGTAGCGGCTTACGGCCAGGTCGTCGGGGTCGGCTAAGTCGAAGACAGCCAGATCGCAGCAGGGGCACCGGCGGGTTCCCTCAACCTTGGCGACGTCGACGATGAAGCCGCCGACGGAGCACACCGCGTGCCCGCCGAGGCCGTCGGCGTTGTCCTCGGTCATGTTCCACACGCCGCCCCATGCCCTACGCCGGTCTCCTTGCGATACGGCCAGGCTTTTCATGGCGTGCCATCCCGCGTAGGTCCGACGGTGAGCGGGATTGGTGTCGCTTTCGGCGGCACCAACATGGAACGCGACGTCACCACGGGCGAGGGTGGTGGGGGGAACCGACTGGGCCGTCTCCAACGAGGTGACGTAAACACCCTGTCGGCGCCCGCTCGCGGAGGTGGGGCCGACGAGAATATGGGCGTCGAGCAGCTTGGCGATGGTGTGATTGTTCAGATCGAGGGCGCGGGCAGCTTCAGCAGCGGAGACCTTCATTATGCCAGGCTAAATCCTCTGCAAATATCATGCAAAGGGTTTATCTGGGATGGCTGGAGACTGTGGCCCTCGCCGGGCCGTTGACACTGCGCCGAACGGGCCGGTGGCTGTGACGGCGAGGCATTTCTGTCGCTGCGTCTGGCCCTGCTCGACGGACATCTGCACGCTGCGCAGACCCGCGCAGTCCTGGACTGCACGCTGCCGGTCGTGCTGTCGTCTTCAGATGCCGCCGCCACAGATTCCCCGAAGACACACCCTTACGGATCTGGATGTCGTCGCCGCTGGCGCCCATCCCGGCTGTCGGTGTGCTGCTGCGCGTCCCGGAGACGACCGTCACGATCCCGCTTGGCGGCGGGGAGCGGTCGGTTGCGTGGTCGCTGACCGCTGCCGGGCGTATGACGGTGCCTGCTACGCCGGTCTGGCGGCAATATCGACGGGTCTCCCGGCACACCGCTCGGCGGCCGGTTCGACGGCCAGACGCCGCGTAGCATGTCGCCCAGCGCGCGCAGGATCGCCGGGCGCTGCCGCGGCGAGGTGCCGCGCAGGGCAACGGTGACCAGGCAGCACAGGCCCAGCATCACGCTCGAGACCGTCACGGCGGCCGCTTCAATGTTCGACACGTCGGGGTCCGTTCCTCTCGTTGCGCCCGGGCCTGCCCCGGGGGTTCGCATCGATTACCCCACGACGTATTTTTGCGAGAACAGAAGAAGTTTGCGGGGTTGTAACAGGAGGGGTCGGATGCCGCGCGGGCCGGTCGGTGGCGCAACGGCTGCCCTGGTCCAGGCCCTGGCCGACCAGGGCGTGCGGGTGTCGCCCTACCAGATCGAACGGTGGCGGGCCAGCGGTGACCTGCCCAGGCCAATCCGCCACGGGCGGGGCCGAGGGCGCGGGGTGACCTCGGAGCCGCCGGACGAGCGCACCGTGCAGCGCGCGATGATGTTGGCCAAGGTGTCAAAACGTGGCTCGCGCCGCTACGGCGTGCACCCCATCGAACGGTTCGCAGCCGGCCTGCCGGTACCCGACGACGTCGTCCGCGGCGCCATTGACGACGCCTTGGCCGAGACGGCCCGGATGCTCGCCGCCGACGTCACCGACGCCGATGCCGGCTGGCAGGCTCGCCACGACCTCGTGGCGCGCATCCCCTACGCGCAGGCGGTGCCGTTCAGCTGGCAGGACCTGCTCGACGCGGTCGATGGATCGCCAGACCGTGCCGAGCCGCCCCGCCTCCGCCTCCGCAGCGCGCTCGCCGGAGTCATCCACGCCCTGGGCGGTGGCAGTGAGGTGCTCAGCCAGGACCTGATCGAGTATCTCGGTCTCTTCGGCGATCTGCCGGACGACCAGCTGGAACAGCTGCGGCAAGCGCTCCAGGAGGCCGAGCTGCGCGGCGACGACGTCTGGGACCGGATCGCCGAGGACATGTCGATCCACCGCCTGCGGCAGCTGGCCGCCACGACCGCCCTCGAACGCTGGCAACGCGCACTGTCCGTCCTCGCGATCGTCACCTGGTATCAGATGTGGGTCGCCATGGCTGGCACGCTCGCCCTGGCCGGGCAGCCGTTCGACTTCGGTGACCATATCCGGATCGACGGCGCGGTCGTGCGCCAGCTCCAAGCCGACCCGATGTGGGCGGTGGCATGCAGGTACCGGCTCGGCGTCAAACCGAAACAGCGGGTTCGCGATCTGGTCCTGATGGCGTTGGGTCTGCTCGCCCCAGGACAGGTCGAAGCGATGGAGGCGTACCGGAACCGCCTGGTCGCAGCGATCCATCCACAGCCGGTCGACGCGGCGAGCACCTGACTACAGACTGCCGGTACCCCTCACTCCCTTCCTCGCTGTTTTCTCCCGGGCAGCGCCCGACGGTCCGGGGCTCGCCGGGTGATGGTTCAACACCGCCAGCGGCCGTGTCATGGTCCGTGCCGGCCGCTGGCCCGGACGCCCGCAGGCCTACACAACGGGGTAGCGGGCGACAGGGCGTGAACCGGCCGTGGCATACGTTGACAGATCAACCGCGTGCCACCGCGTGGCCGGCAGTTCAGCTGGCGGCTATCCATAGCTGTGTATAGCTTCCGGCACGGCGCTTCATCCGGCCGTGCTTGCGTTGGTCGGGAACTCGTACAGCCAGTACTGCTGTTCGTCGATGCGCTGCGCGTGCACGTCGCCGGAGAGGCGGTGCAGCATGAGCCGGACCACGCGGGACATGCGCCGCACCTCGTCGGTGCGGGTGCAGAAGTCCAGCGCGATGAGTGCGCCCTGCGCCGCGGCGGTGTGGTACATCGCGGTGACGAGCTCACCGAATGCGGTGGCCGCCCGGGCGTCGGCCTGGGTGGCGACGAACCCGCAGTACCAGATGCGCCGTTCGGCGTAGTGCTGCGGCCAGCGCCGCTCGAAGTACGGCGGTGAGATCAGCGGTACCGCGTCCAGGTCGTTGGTGTACGTCGACAGCCCGCGGATGGTGTCGGCGTCGTCCAGGCACAGGTACTTCGCGACCCGCGGGTCGCTCATCACGTCGTCGAACTCGTGGCGGTACATGAGATGGCGCTGCACGGCCAGGGCGTTGAGCTCGGCGAACGCTGCACTGTACAG
Organism: Dactylosporangium sp. CA-139066; assembly: GCF_050936175.1. Classification (NCBI taxonomy): domain Bacteria; kingdom Bacillati; phylum Actinomycetota; class Actinomycetes; order Micromonosporales; family Micromonosporaceae; genus Dactylosporangium; species Dactylosporangium sp. CA-139066. The sequence goes on from NZ_JBNJNH010000001.1 coordinate 7,624,943, forward strand.
CGTCCAGGCGGTTTCGCGGTGTTCGCCGTCGACCTGGTCGACGATTTTGACGGCCATCGTTGTTCCTCGCGGGTCTGGAGAGCGGATGCGGTTGATGGGGTGGGGGGTGGCGGTCGGCCGGCCCTACCCGACTAGTTGGTGCAGGGCACGACCCATCCGGGCGCGTTCACGGACGAGACGAAGGCCGCTGAACGGCGGACCCGTAGAAGCCAGCGGTCCGCAGGGCCAGCGGAGAAGGTTGACCTGTCGCGGCCGGGGTGCACACCCGGGTCGGTGTGCAACCCCGGCAACCGGGCGGGGCCGGTGGTCAGTGGCGGGGAAGGTCGGTGTACCAGGGGCGGTGCCGCTCGATGGCGTAGCCGGCGTTGAGCAGCGCCGCATCAGCGCCTCGGCGGCCGATGAGCTGCATCCCGACTGGGAACCGGCCGGCCATCCCGGCTGGAACGGTGAGGCTCGGGTGGCCGGTGAAGTTTGTCAGGTACGTCATCGCCCAGCCGATGAGCGGGTTGACGCCGACCCCGTTGATCGACGCTGGTCCGACGGTGTAGCCGGTGTGGCCGTTCGGCACGGCCGGGACCGCGAGCGTCGGACAGGCGATCAGGTCATAGCCGGCGAAGATCCGCTCGAGCGCGGTGTTGACCGCGACCCGCAGGAACGCGGCGTGCTGGTATTCCACGGCGCTGGTTGCCTCGCCGCGGTGGAGCATGTCGACGAGATCCGGGGACAGCTGGTCGGTGACGCCGGGGTCGAGCAGGTCGACGGGGGCGCCTTCGACGAGGAACAGGTCGCGGCCGTGCGCGTACAGCGCGGACTGCAGCATGACCCACAGGGCTGACAGGTCGTCCTGGGTGACCGGCCGCCCGGCCGGGGACCGTAGCGGGTGGATCTGGATCTGGTCCAGGCCGAGGCGCACGGTGGTGACCGTGGCCCCGGCGGCGCGCAGCGCTGCAAGACCGGCCGGGACGGCGGCGGCAACGGCCGGGTCGACGGGGAACAGGTCCAGGTCGGGGCTGTAGGCGACCTTGACGCCGCGCAGCCGCCCGGCCAGGCCGCCGGTGTAGCTGGGCGGGGTGTCGAGCAGGGAGAACATGTCGACCGGGGACGGGCCGCCCATGACGTTCATCAGCAGCGCGGTGTCGGTGATGGTGCGGGTGATCGGGCCCGGGGTCAGCATCGGGGTGTGCGGCAGCGGCGGCGCGTCCTGCGGGATACGTCCTTGGGTCGGTTTCAGCCCGACGACCCCGCACAGCGCGGCGGGGATGCGGACGCTGCCGCCGGCGTCGGAGCCCTGGGCGAGCGGCACCAGGAACGCCGCCACCGCGGCCGCCGCGCCGCCGCTGGACCCCCCGGCGTTGTAGTCGAGGTCGAACGGGGTTCGGGTCGGCCCGAACACGAGATTGTCGGTGGTGCCTTTGTGCCCGAGCTCAGCGGTGTTGGTCTTGCCGACGACGATCGCGCCGGCGTCGATGAGTCGCTGGATGTAGATCGATGTGAACGGGGCGGTGAACCCGAGCTGGTGAAAGGGCCGGGACCCGAAGGTATTGGGGACGTCCTTGACGTAGTCGAAGAGGTCTTTCACCGCCAGCAACAGCCCTTCCAGCGGCCGGTTCGTCCGGGCCCGGTATCGGCGGTCGGCCTCCCTGGCCGCGGCGTAGACCTGCTCGTCCGGCAGCAGGTAGACGAAGGTGTTGATCGCCGGGTTGATCCGCCGGATCCGGGTCAGATGTGCCCGGGTCAGTTCGACGGCGGAGATCTTCCGGTGGCGCAGCAGTTCCAGCTGCACGGTCGCGGGCAGGAAACACGGTTCCTCGCCGGCCGGGGCGGTGCCGGTGTACGGCAGCGGCGGTCCGGGCGGCGGCGGCACGGCCAGCGCCGGGCGGGCAGGCATCAGCACGGCCGCCCCCGCGGCGGCCGTGAGCAGGGTGCGTCGGGACACGTGCATGCGATCACTCCAAGAGTTGGTCGAGCGGTGGATGTCACGCTGCCCGCGACTAGCGCAGGCCGACGGTGGGTGACGCGGGGCGGCCGGTCGCCGCAGCCGACGCCGGGCTGTGGCCGGTGCCGGAGTCCGGATGGGTGCTCAGGCTGGCCGTCACGCTGGCGGCGGCGGGTGCGGGCGGCGGTTCGTGGCGGAGTTCGGCGACGAACCGGTCGATGTGGGCCTCGGTTACCCCGGGCACGCACACGATCCGGGCCCAGCCCGCTGCGACCGGGAGCGACCACCGCCGCCGCAGCAGCTCGGACGGTGGCTGCAGCAGGACGGTCATCGACCCCGGATGCCGCAAGCCAGGCCAGCCGAGCTCGCGCAGCCGGCGCAGGGCGTAGCCGGCGAGCGCGTCGCTGCGCCGAGCCCGCCGGGCCAGGCCGTCAACGCCGTACTCGTGCAGGGCCTGCCACAGCAGCAGCACGGCGTGCCCCGACCCGCACCCGTACCTGTCCGCGGCATCGCCGGCATCGGACGGGTCTGCGGGCGAGAGCACCGGCAGCGCCGGCGATGCAGCTGCGGCTGGGCTGGCGATCCGGCGCACCGCCACGGCGCAGGGCAGCGGCACCGGCAGGAACTGGTCGCCGGCCACGACGACGCTGTCCGCACCGGCGGCGAACCCGACCGGCGTCTGCGGCACCGCTCGCGCGGCCAGCGGCAACCCTTCCAGTGGTGCATCCACATGTAGATGCGCCCGGATCGGCAGCGCGTCGATCGCGGCCCGGATCGCCGCCACGTCGTCGAGGGCGCCGGTCGCCGGTGTGCCGAGGGTGGCCACAACAGCCGCCGCCGACGGCCGACGCTGCCGGATCTGCGCGGCGAGCCGTACGGGGTTGAGGATCCCGCGCCGGTCCGCCGCGACAACGACGGTGTCCAGGCCAAGAATGTGCGCTGCTGCGGCCACATGGGCGTGCCCGGCCGCCGACAGGTACAGCACTACCGCTGCGTCGGCCTGCCGTAGCGGCAGCAACGTCCTGATCGTCGCAGCGGTCAGGCTGTCGCACACCGCGCCCTGCCACCCTCGCGGGGGCGCCTGCAGCAGCTCGGCGACCTGCCCGACGACCTGGTCGGCGAACCAGCCGACCGTCGGCCCCACGCCGATGTCCTGTTCGGCCCGCAACGCATGTCGCAGCAGCGGCGCGACGGCGACGGCACGGTCCAGGTCGGTCGCAAACGGCTCACCGATCGCCGTCGCGCGGCGGGTGTCCCGGTCGGCGAGCAGCGACGCCACCGGGCCCGGGAGCGGATGCCGGACGTTCACGCCGCCGCGTCCAGTTCGGCGATCCGCACGCCGAGTGCGGCACACAACGCGATGAGGTCGTCGTTGGCGTGCACGTAGGCGGCGTCGGCGGTGCGCATGGCCGCGGCTGTCTCGGTGAGCAGGTCACGACCGGCCGGGGTGCAGGACAGCACGACCGTCCGCCTGTCGGACAACGGCCGCTCGCGACTGATGAGCCCGCGCCGCGACAGCCTGGTCAGGATGTCGCTCAACGTCGCCTTCGCGACCGCGATCTGCCGGCACAGGTCCAGCACCCGCACCTGCGGCTGCGAGTGGACCAGGTGCAGCACGACGTAGTCCGGCACCGTCAGGCCCGATCCAGCCAGGACCGCGCGTTCAGCGTTGGCCCGGGCTCGACGGGCGAGATGCCAGGCCGCCACGACCAGCGGCACCGCGACACTGCCGCTACTTGGGTTCGCGGGTTCGGCGCCAGTCATTGGCGGTGCCTGCCGCCATGCCGGTTCAGCCGACGCAGCCAGGTGCGCCACCAGTCCGACCAGCTGCTCCGGCGATGCCTGCCACGACCGCCATGACGGTCGGCGTTCTCACCCGTCGCGGCCGTTTGCGACGGTTGCGACGCTGGCGTCGCAGCACTGCGATCATCGCTGTCCATGTTTCCCCCGTGTCGGTCGAGCACCGGCACACCACCAGGCCCGGGCCGCATCGGCGGCGGGGGCGATCACCGTGATGAGCACGAATCTGACCCTGCCCGCAACGCCCTGCCGCCGGAACGAGTGGGGACGTGTGGGCACGTGTGGGGTTGCCGCGCTGGGAGTCGATGCGTGCGACGTGCTGCGGCAGCGCGGTGACCGTTGCGACACCGTCGCAGGCGGACACAGCCGACCTCACCGGCGTTGCGACCGGTTGCGAAAGCCAGCGCAACGAGCCGGACGACGCGGCACGGTCTCGGCTAAGGCTCGCGCACCGCGACGCCCATGAACATCAATCAACATCGCGGCGACGGCGACGTCGCGGCCGTGTCACATCAGCAGGCGTCCAAACAGGCGGCAGCATGGTCTACACAAGAAGCTGGCCTCGCCCGGCCCAGACGTGGCCACCGCCGTCAAGCCTGTTCGCACCCATGCGACCGCTCGCTGGATTCGCAGATTTGATTCATGCGCAGCGATGGACCAACGGACCGTGGAAGCGGTCGGTCGAGTGGCAACGGTGCAGCGGCCCAGCACTCCAGACGGCCGTTCGCCATCGTGCGAGACTGCCGCACCGCCGATGCTGCGGATCACAGCACAGGTCCTGTGTCGCACGTAACAGGCTTGCCCGCCGTGTTCAGCGAGCGTCATATCTGTCGCCTACGGACGCGATGGACCACTACCGCAACGCGGAACGAGGCTACGCAGCCGCTGCGGGCGCGGCGACGTGGACGAGATGCCGAGCTGTGCGCGGGCGGCATCTACTGCGACGGACCGCGACGTTGGACAGGTGCGGTGCGGCGTCGTCGCAGCCGATGTCGATCCGCCTCAGTGCCCTGATTGGTGCATGCGACGGTCCGGTGTTGGGTTTGGCACGCGGAGACGCCCCGCCCCCTGCTCCCGTTGGACGGGTGCGGGGGCGGGGGCATGCGTCAACGTGCGGGCACCCTACGGGTTGCCGGCACGAACGTCTTATCGCATCGCGTGCAGTAGAACAGGCCCTGCCACTGCTGGAGCCGGAGGCGGAAGCCGGGCAGTTTCGCCTGGTGCTTTCGCCATTCGATGACGGTCAACACAACGGCGCCGACGAGCAGACCCGCCAGGATCAGCACCACCATGATCACGCCAAGCAGCCCAGACGGGGTAAGCCTGCTGGGGTCATCGGCGAGCGCCCCGAGGCTGCACACCGCCATCACGGCGAGGACCACGGCGGCCACCGCCGGGAGCATGTACCGGGCGGGCAGCCGCGGCGGCGCGAGCCGGCGGGCGAGATGGGTCCGGGTAATGGCGGTGCCGCGGGCCATGTGCCACTCGCCGGTCAACGACTGCTGCGGCACCCGCACGGTCGTCCGGGTTGTGCTGGCAGCGTGGAGGGTGCTGACCTTCCCGACCTGATCGAGACTCCCGCACTGCGGACACCGCACGTCCAGGTGCACAGGCGGGGCCTTCGGCCGGGCGGCCGATGTCGTCCGACCGGCTGGCTGTGGTGCTGACCTCTGATCCATGCGAACCCCCGTTCCACCCCTGATATTGATCCAAGTAGCTGGCGATGTCCACCCGCAGGCGCCGACATCGCGACTGCCGCCCGTGGCGAGCCGCTGCGATCAGCCGCTCGATGTTCCTGCGGAAACGGCGTGCCGCCGGCGCGGCTTGACCACCGTCAGGTACTCCTCCTCGGAGAGGGCGCCAGCCTGTAGCCACCTGCCAGCGACGGTGGCGGCGTACCGGACGGAACCCACGAGCCGATCAAGCTCCGCCGCCGAGGGCAGTGCCTGACCACGATCCCGCCGCTCCTGCACTATCGCCCACATCAGCGCGGCCTGTGTCTGACGCTTCGTCTGCGCCGACGCATCGTGCGCATCATGGGCATTGTGCACGTTCTCCGTGTCATCGCTGGTGGACGTGCTTGCACCGCTGCTCTCGCCGCTGCCTGGCTCAGCTGGACCGGCCTCGTAGCCGGGGCCTGAACGCTGGCTTGTGCCAACCGCAGGTGCCGCAGCCGCCAGACGCGATGGGACGAGGTCGACCGCGATGAGCTCGGTCAGGCCGTCGTAGTCGGCGCCGTCGGCCAGCCGCACCGCGATCTCGTCAAGGTCGTAGACGGCGACCGCGATGTCGGCCGTCGTCGGGTCGACCGTGGCGCGGATCTTGCGGTGCAGCACCTTGGCGATCGCCTTCGTGCGCACCTCCTTGCACTTCTCCGCGCGGGCCGCGGCCAGGGATGTGTAGAGCCCGAGCCGGTCGTCGGCCTTCGCGAGGTTCTTCGCGCGCAGGGTGATCCAGGGGTGCCGGATCCAGTGGCCGATCACCTCGTACGCCGGTGTGGTGGGCGGCAGGTCGCCGGTGGCCCGCAGCCGGTCGCGGCGCTGGTTCTCGGTATGCATCAGCCACACCAGGTAACCCAGCGCGGACATGCCCGCGAAGAAGCCGGCAAGGAGCTTGTTGTCGTGCGCCATCCAGTTGAACGCGACCGCGAAGCCAGCGATGACGGCCGACAGTACCCGCGAGGCCGTCGCCCGTTCGCCAAGTCGGCGCCGCACGTCGGCGTTGGCGAGCACCACGATGCCGCCGAGCTCCAGCGCGCCGACTGCCGGGATGGCCCACAGCAGCGGGATGCCGAGCGCTTCGACCGCGCCGGACACCTGCCCGGCGAGGGCGACGAGCAGCACCACGACGTAGAACAGCTGGCGCATCATGACGCTGTTCCGCATCGCGTTGGCGAGGTCCGCGTCCAGGTCGCCCGCAACGGCCTCACCAGGGCGCCGAGCCACCGTCCGTGGTGGGCCGCCGCCGTGCTGCTGAGGCCAGGTGGCGAGCGGCCGTCCGCCGGACGCCACAGTGGCGTGGGTGGTCGTCATGCACGCACTATCGCACAGTAGTCATAGGTTTCATAGTTTTTATAGTTTTCATAGCCTCAGGCCGTGCCCGGCACTTCGCGCCGGGACGGGGAGCGTGACGGGTTGCCAGCGCTCGGAGAACAGCAGAAGTCCACCTGCAAAGATGGCTGCACCAGCGTGTTCATGCGACGACTCAGGGGTGCAACGTGACCGAGGCCGACAAGCCCCAATGGCTAAAGCTGGGAGAGGCGCATGAGCAGCTGCGGGTTATGGGAATCTCTGACCAGACCGTTCGCGCCTGGGGAGACGCCGGTCGCTACGGCCTTGTCGTCAGGCGCGTAGGAGGCCACCGCAAGTTCCGCGCCGATACGGTCGCCGAAGTGCTCCGTCGCTTCCACGCGGGTGAACTCGACGACGACTGACAGCCGAACTCATCCGTCCGGCACCGGCATGCTTACGAGGCGTTCATGCTCGTCGAATCCATCTCGCGGTCGATGGTCGTGGCCGCCCACTGTCGATTCTGTTGACGCCGGGTCAGGCCGGCAACAACCCGCTGATCACACATCACCGCAGCTGCTGGCGTTGCTGGACCGGATCCGGATCCGTCCGGCGGGGTCGGGCGCGCCGCGGAAGCGGCCGGACATGCTGATCGCGGACAAGGGCTACGCCCACGACTCGACGCGACGGGTGTTGCGGCAACGCGGGATCCGGCACACCATCCCGGAACGGTGTCCGATCAGGGCGCCCGCCGTGCAGCCAAGGGCAGCAGGAGCGGCGACCACCATCGTTCGACAAGGTGCTCTACATCGGCGCAACGTGGTGGAACGTTGCTTCAACCGGTTCAAGCAGTGGCGTGATCTCGCGACCCGGTTCGCCAAACGCGCGGACAGATCTACCACACCAGCCTGGTCCTGATCGCCGCAGTCATGTGGCTCCCATAATCGGCAGGACAGACCCTAGCCGTGCAGAAGATCTAGGACCGCCAGACGCAGCGGCCCTTCCCATTCGGTGAATGGATTGTCCACGACGATGTCCGGTGAGATGGACGTCAGAGTTTGCACCACGGCGGCGGCTTCGTGGTGTGGCAGCGCTCCTGCTTGCCGTAGGGCGAGGGCGAAGAGATAGGCCCGTTGCGCCGGCACTATGTCTGGCCATTGCTGGGCGATGGGATCCGCCTCGATCTCGAACAGAGGAGTTTGCTGCGCGATACCCATCGGTTCGCGGACGGCGGTCTTGAAGGCGTCGACTGCGATTGCGTCCCGGCGCAGGCGCCGCATTAGGGGGTTGAGCAGGGTGGGCAGGAGATGCGTCATCCTGGAGTGGCGGAAGCGTTCATGAACACGGAGGAAGATCACAGGAAGGTCCTGCGAAGGAGCGAGCGCGAGCGCCATCGCCAACGTGTCGTCCCACTCTCGAGGCGCGCGGTGGGCCTCGTCGTCCCGGAACCATGCTTCGAGGTTGCGGAATGCGGTGCCGGATACGGCGTCGTTGGGGAAGAGTTCCACGTAGGCGGCGAGCTTAGCCCTGTTGTACCACCGAGCGCCGGATGGGTCGGTGTGCGCGTCGTCGGTGAGCACTGCTTTGAAGGTGTCGTCGGGCACGGCCCAGCTGTCTCTGTCGAGCACCGCTTCAAGGACCTGGTTCGCCCAGCTGTGCCTGGTGGCGCCAAGCTTGCCGGCCAGGGCGCGGAGAACGGTTTCGTCGCCGCGATTCTCCTGCTTGGCCCAGAGCAGGAAGTGCGGGTCTTCACGGAGTTTCGGATCGGTATCGGCCTCGTGGCGCAGGATCTCGGCGATGACCGGGAACCGGGCAGCTGTCGTCGCCAAGGCCGCCATGACGTCGTGCCGGCTGTCCGCAACGCTCCTGGTGCGGTCGCCGGAGCTTCGGTCGAGGCGTTGGTACAGGTCGTCGCCGAAGTACTCGCGTAGACGGTCCCAATGCTCGGCGATGAGGTCGACCAAGATCTGGTCGATGGCGCCTTCAGGGAGTTTGGTGAGGGTGACGGCGACCGGGCGGGATTCGCCGATCCACTCGGTGATGCCGTCGATGAGTGTGATGTCACCGAGCATCAGCACGCCGGTCCATGCCAGCTGCCGCAGGTCGTCGAGGTCTGGGCCGTAGGCGCAGAGGTTATCTTTGATCTTCTGCACCAACCACTGCATGTGGTCGGTGATCACGTCCGTGCCGGCCGTCTGGTCGTGCGCCTTTTGGTGGCGCTTGATCGCTTGAACCAGACCGATGAAGGCAATGCGGCGGACTTCGGAGTCGGGTTCCTTCTCCCACTCGGATAGCACCTCGACGAGCTCGTCAAGGGTGAGCGCGCTGCGGGTCAGCTCGAACGTCAGCACTTCGCGTAGTTCCGGTTCCACGTGCCCGAGCTGGGCCCATACCTTGGCGCAGAGGTCCCATGACCTTGCGTCGTCTCTGGTGCAGTAGCTGCGGAGAATGGCGACCGGGATGGTGTCCGGGATGCCGGAGGTGAGCGTTCGGATATCGGCGATGAGCTGTTCGGCGAAGTCCTGTACGGCGGGCTGGGACGGCCAGGCGTTGATGACAGCGTTAACATGCCAGGTCAGCGAGTGGGCTCCGCCAGCTGTGCACAGGGTGGCCAGTTCGGCCGGGTCGTAGTCGGCGAGGGTAGGCGGTGCCGCTCCGGAGCCGGGTTCATCCTCGGCCGCCGTCAGACGGATCCATGCCTCGGCGACGGCTTCGGCGACCACGACGCGTTCTTCGCGGCGTCCGTCCTCGGCCGACTGGCGCAGCAGCGAGACGAGGACAGCGAATCCTTCTTCGGGGCCGAGCACATCAACGGCTACGCCGGCCAGGGGCGCCGCCTGCTTGTAGGAGCCGCGTAGCCTACCGGTCAGCGCCTCGCGGACGGTCTCGTCGTCGCCGTACTTGTCGGCCAGGACGCGGGCTGCCCCGTACGGGCGCAGACCATCCAAGCCTCGCAGCAGCACCGCCGTGGCCTGCTCGGGCGGAAGCGCGGTGGCCAGACCGGCGCTGCCGAAAGAAGCAAGTTTCGCCAGATCGTCTTGGACGCGCGGACGTAGGGCTTGGGCGAAGACCGGGTCGTCACGCCACTGCTTGGGGATCGCGCCGAGGTTGTAGAGGATCAGGCTGTGCTTGTCCTCGCTGGCCAGCTGTTCGGCGACCCAGCCTTTGAAGCGGGCATCATCGGCGAAGACCGTGCAGGCCAGATGCCACGCTAGACCTCGATCACCCCCGGTCCGCCCATTAGTCTTGAGGGTTTCCAGCGCGAAGTCGGCGGCCTCGGTGTTCCCAGCGGCGCAGGCGGCGACCAGATCTGCGGCTGGCCAAGGCCCCGAACTGTAGGCCTCGTGGTAGAGCATGGAGAGCAGCCAGTCACGTTCCTCCGTCCGGAACGCGGAGCTGTCTCGTGGCTCAGCGGCCTTGAAAACCAGGTTCAGCGCCACGAGCCGCAGTGCAGTGGACGGTTGGTGGCGGCCCCAGTCGATCAGGCGCTCGGTGTCTGGAGCATCCGGCCATCCTTCGCCAAGAGCATGGATTGCGGCCGCCTGGGTGGACGAGCTGGGCCCGGTCTCGGTGAGTGCTACCAGCGGCGGGACGAGGTGTGGCTGTCCACTGAGCCGTCGGGCGAGAGCTCCAGCCGCGTTGATCTTCACTTCGTCGCTGGGATGCCGTAAGCCCCAGAGAAGATGTTTGGCGGCTTCTTCGTCGGCTATGGGCAGATCGCGCAGCGCCCACATGGTCGCGGATGGGTCGGGACGCGGCGCGGTGAGCCACCGTTTCATGATGGGCAACAGCTGGCTGCTGGCGGTAGGGCTCGCGAGCGTTGCGACCAGCGCGGTGATCAGGTTGGCTCGGTGCCGGGCGTAGGGATGATTCTCCACCCGCTCCACGAGGTCCTTGGTGTGGGCGGCCTGAACGCGGGGGGTGAGTCTGACGCCGGCGGCCAGCGCGTCGGCCAGCAGCTCGTATCCGTCGAGGTCCGCCCAGACGTGATCACCGACGTTCAGTGCCGCCGCGAGCAAGGGTTCGGTGGTGTGCGGGCTGACCTGAGCGCTGAGCAGGGCGAGCAACACGTCGCGCCAGGCAGGATCGTGAACGAACCGCCGGACAGCGTCGAGCTGTTCGTCAGGCGCCAGCATCGCCAGGTGCTGGCCGGCCAGGTGGTCGAGCACGACGCGGTGCAGGAATCCGTAGGAGCCGGCGCCGTGCGAGACGATCAGGCCGAATTCTTCTTCGGCCATCGCGAGGACCGCGTCGGCCAGCCGTCGGGCTTCGGCTGGCTGGTATCCGAGGACTTCGTCATCGATCATCGACTCGACGATGAGCTTCCGCATGTCCTGTTTGGTGGCGACGCCGGCTGCGTCCTTGAGGCGTAGCCGGTAGGCGACCGCGGCGAACAGCGTGCTGGCGTCGGCGGCGGGGAGCGGGCCGCCGCGAGCGTGCGAGGCCCGCTGTCGCATCTGTGGATGCTTCTCGATCAGCAGCTCGACGAGACGGGTATAGATCTTGAATCTTTGGCGGGGTAACGGCTCGCCCTGCCAGGTCGTCGCGAGCAGCGTGAGGAACAGCGGCGACCGTGACAGCTGAGCGAGGTCGGCGGAAATTTCGAGCTGGGCTAGGAATGCCTCCACGCCGGCGCCCCAGTGCAGCCGTGGTTCTGGGTCAACAGCAGAAGCAGTGCCTCCCTGCAGAATCCCCGCAGCGATGCTGCGGCGTTGCCCATCGGTCAGCGGCGTGATCTGGGCGTGGGCCCAGGGACGCTGCCAATTGAGCCGGTCGACGGCGTAGGGGCGGGTGGAGAGGACCGCGGCGGCGTTCGAGCGGCCTAGGAACGCCTCGAGGACGCCGAGGGCATGTTCGGCTGAGCTGACGTCGCTCCACTCGTCGATGCCGTCGACGAACAGCATCAGCCGGTCGTCGTGCAGCGCCCGCTGGGCCAGCGGCCAGAGATCGGCGGCGCTTTGCGACGACAGCCACGCTTCGACGGCGGAGACCAGCGAATTCTCCGTCGAGGCGTCGAGGTGCCGGCAAAGGAACCCGAAGGGAAGCCAGACGGGAAGGTCACCGCCGTGCTCGCGCTGCAGCGTAATCGACTGCGGCCGTTCGGCGAGTAGGTCGGCCGCCGCGAACCGCAGCAGGCTCGATTTGCCCACGCCCGGGCCGCCGATGACGAGCCGATACTTGCCTGCGGCCAGCCATTCGTCGGCCGGCATGGCACCCTGCGTACTCGGCCCGTCCGCCGTGGCAGCGGCGATGAGCTGCTGGGCGGACCGGAACGACTGGCGGCGAGCGCCCAGGCGCGAGGCGACGTAGGTGAAGCCGTCCTCCGGATGCTCCGATCTGATCGAGCTTTCGGTGTTCGGCTGCTCAACGTCCACGACGCCGCGCTGCTGGGGCCGCGGGTCAACATTCACAATTACGAACTGCTGCTCGGAGGCAGGGTCCTCCGTCTGCTGTATGCCGCCTTGGGCGGAGAACACCGCCTGATAGAGCTGCCGCAACCGCGTGCGCAGCTCCCTGCTCTCCAAAGCGGGCAGGTTATTCGCCAACGCCCGGGCTGCTTCAGGACCGCAGAAGGCCTCGACCCAGCTCCTGCCGAAGAAGTCATCGACGATGCGCGGATGGTCCTTCAGCAGCGCTGATACCTCTTGCACGCCCCAAGGGACAAAAGTCACCCCGAGCCCGGCCAGACGATCGCCTTGCGTCCGGAGCTCTTCGTCGAGCTTGGTGTCTTGCAGGTCGTATGACGTCGCGTAGTAAAAGATGCGGGTCTTGTCCGACCAGTCGCCCTTCAGGAAGTCGTCCACCGCCTTCTTGATCTTGGCAGCGGTCAACGCCTGCACCCGACGCGACTGAAGCGTGATGTAATCCCGGCCGGTGGCGTCGGCAGCTGTCAGATCCAGGGGCAAGCGTGCATACGCGTCGATGCCCTGCTGTCCCTGGCCGGGCGTGCCGAACAACTTCGCGTACGTGACCGGCCGAACAGTCTGCAGAAGACGCAGGAAGAGCTTCTCGGCGTCAGGCCAGGTCAACTGGCTGAGAGGCAGCACCTGGAGGTTGGTCTCGACTGGTGGCTCGGGCAGCGGTCCGGCCGGCGCAGCCCAGAGGACCGCTTCGGCCTGATCATGAACCTCGGACTCGCTTGTGATCCCCACCGTCGTACCTCCGCGACCGCCCGACGCACTCACTTTATGCAACCCAGCGACGCTGGGTAGGCACGGCACCACCGGAGTGGTGGCGACGGCCCAAGCTCGGCGGCCGTCGTCCAGCTCGCCAACCTGCTTATGGCGACTTTCGCGCTCACCGCTGTACTCGGCCTCCCGGCACGCACTGCGTGGTCACCGAGCCGCTTGCGGCTCGGCCTAGACATGGCCACCGTCCTGCTAGCCGGGACCGTCTTCCTCTGGCACTTCTCCACCGAACCCGCCCTGGCCCACCGCACTGGCGCTGCTGGCCGTCGCCGGTGTCGGCGAGTTCGGCTCCTCGGCCCTCATCCCCGTCCTGCAGGGCACCGACTCCCTACACCTGGTCCTCGCGCTCGCCGCCGACCGCAGGTTCCTGATTGCCGGCGCGCTCGCCCCGCTCACCGCCGCCGACAATCAGTTAAGGGTCACATCCGAAGATGTGGCGACTGACGGGAGGTCCAGAACTGAGCTGCCGTGTGCGCGCTAGGCATGGTGGCGGCATTTCATAATGGACGCAGCCATGAATGGTGAGCACTCGCGCCGATGCGCGTTCCCGTAATCCTTCACCAGCGCAAGGCTGTGGACAGTACGCATGTCGACCACCCTACTGAACCTCTCGCTGGGACCTGCGACGGCTCGTCACCGCCGCACAATCGTGGTCGCGACACTGTGGCCCGCCGAGTAGAGCAACCGAACAGTCCGCCCCATTGCCGGCTGGCCGGCCCCGGACGCCAACGACCGTGAACTACTCGGCCTCGCCCGGCTTATCCAAGCGCGCTAAGCGGGGTAGGGTGATGGAGTGCTTCGCGACCGCCTCAGCCACGCACCGACCGGCAGCCAGGCGTTGACGACCTATTCATAACCGTTGAAGCCTGAAAGGTACGGTTCGGTCGCCCGCTCAAGAATGGCTTACGGGAGCATCCTCCGGCGCAGATTCTTCTCCGCTCGGGTCCGTGCGGTCTCTACCGACGTAGGCGCTGCCTTTACCGTGTTGGCGGCCATGAGCGTTTCTACCTGGGCGGCGGTGAACCGGCGTTTGCGAGCGATGTGAACATGCTCGACGCGTCCCGCTCGGCATTCGTCAGCCAGCCACCGGGCAGAGACTCGGATGAGCTTGGCGACTTCTGGGATGTCGTAGTACCGGATTTCCTCTGGCATGCCCGCCCCCGCTCTCGTGTACGCCCTGCCATGTCGATCTGAGCGTGTTCCGGCGCCCGGAACGTCAACACGCTCGCCAGCGGTTCCGCGAGTAGCCGGATCATGCCGTATCGACGCCATTCAGCGTGCCTGGCGGCAAGGTCAGATAACAGGTGTCGGTGCGTGTGCGGGGGTGTCACCGGAGAGGCGAGGAGCGCCGAGCGCCGCTCGACACGCCAGTGTGACCGGGATCACGTAAGAGGCACAGCAAAACCCGCCCCTTGGCCCCTTGATCAGGGGTGGAGCGGGTGGGAACGAGGCCCTCAAGATCGGCCGGTGTTCCCATGGTGTGCCCATGGGCGATGATCCGGGTCTTGAAGATCATCGCCCAGAGGGCGTTCGCCCTGGTAGGGCTGCAGAGCCGCCTGACGGAATCGAACCGTCGACCTATTCATTACGAGTGAATAGGTCATGGCCCTACCTGCCTCAAGCTGCGGCGATCGCCGAGCCTAACCTGGCACCGCGAGCGGCAGGTACCCGCACCTGATCGTTGCTGTACCGGATGAACGCAGCGGCACCCGTGGGCAAGGCACGTCAGGTGATGCCGTCCAGACCGATCGGCCGTACTGCTGCCACCACTGTCGTCAATATGCTACCCAGATCAATTGGGATGGGAACGACATGGCAGCCGATGATCTTCGCTACGAACCGCCGCACCACGGCCTGGGCTGGTTAGATCCGCTTCGGCCGACGTCATGCCTCGTCATGGGCGACGTACCGGAGCACGAGCGCGACTCCATTGTGCAGATCGCCCCCAGTGTGCGGGCAGCCACCCCATCTGGAATGGCCAGGCGCCTGCTGCATCAGGGCACGTATGCGTTCGAGGTAGGAGGGGTGTGGCACGTCGTGCTCATCGCCCTCGGCCGCGAACCACGGTTGTCAGAGGGTGCGCGATCACGGTACGTCGAAGACGGCCATCTCAGTTTCGCGCGAATCTTTTACGAGGACAGCTGGGACGAGGCGGCACCGTTCGCCGGTCGGCCGGGCTTGAGCGTCGGTGCGACGGTCCGCCCCAAGGGCACCGACGCATTCGGCCGGATCAGGCGGGTCATCGCGATCCCGGGCGGATACGAGTACGAAGTCGACATCCAGGGGACGGTCAGCTCCTTCAGCGAGGAGGCGCTGGTCCCGGTCGCCGGCGACCCACGGGATCCCTCGTTCTGGCTGCAGCAGCCGCCGGCGAAGGCGGCCGACATCTCACTGACGCTGACCTGGACGAAGCTGCACCATCCGTTGACCGACGTCCTGTATTCGTTCGCGTCGAGCAAGACGGTCTTCCGGCCGTACCAGTTCAAGCCGGTCCTGAAGATGTTGACCGGCTCCTCCGGACGGATCCTGATCGCCGACGAGGTCGGCCTCGGCAAGACGATCGAGGCGGGGCTGATCTGGAGCGAGCTAGAGCAGCGTTCGCGGCTCGAGCGAGTGCTGGTGGTGGCCCCGGCGGCGTTGACGCTCAAGTGGAAGGCCGAGATGGAGCGGCGGTTCGACCGCAGCCTCCCGGTGCTGAAACCGCGGGAG
This sequence comes from Dactylosporangium sp. CA-139066, assembly GCF_050936175.1. Classification (NCBI taxonomy): domain Bacteria; kingdom Bacillati; phylum Actinomycetota; class Actinomycetes; order Micromonosporales; family Micromonosporaceae; genus Dactylosporangium; species Dactylosporangium sp. CA-139066. The sequence continues at coordinate 7,640,584 of NZ_JBNJNH010000001.1, forward strand.
CTCGGTGAGCTGCTCGACCGGCTGCGAGAAGGCGCGGAACCGGAGATCCGGGGTGTGATGTCGCTGGAGTCGTTGCGCAACGCCGACGTCCTCGAGGTGCTCGACCAGCTGCAGCCCCGATTCGACCTGATCATCGTGGATGAGGCGCACTACCTGCGTAACCGGGAAAGCAAGACCCACGCGCTCGGCCGGTTGCTCGCCTCACTGGCCGATTACCTCGTGTTCCTGTCAGCCACGCCGCTGAACCTCGGCAACGACGACCTGTTTAACTTGATGCACCTCCTCGACCCCGAGAACTTCGGCGACAAAGCGATCTTCGATATCCAGCTGTGGCCCAACGAACTGTTGAACACCGTGGCGCGATCGCTGCTGCAGGACGGGCGGCACACCCCACGAAAGCTCGTCGCCGAGCTGGATCGCCTCGCCGGCCTGGACTTCGGAGCGTCCGTGACGGACCGCCCGGACTTCGGGATTCTTCGTAGTCTGCTCGACGTGGAACGTCCGCTGCGACCGGACGAGATCGCCCGGGCTCGCCGGCTGCTGGCTGATCTGAATGTCCTTGGCGGCGTTCTGACCAGGACTCGAAAGGCCGAGGTCCCCGATGCGAAAGCGGTCCGGGAGCCCCGCAATATCGATGTCGAGTGGACCGATGCCGAGCGGCGGTACTACGAGGCCGTGGTGGCGTGGTACACGGCGAAGGCACTCGAGTCCGGCAGCCCGCCCGGCTTTGTGATGCAGATGCCGCTGCGGCAGGCGGCCAGTTGTATTCCCGCGTCGCAGCGGCTCATCCAGCGACGCGATCCGCACCTGTTCGCCGAGGCGTTCGACGACTTCGATGAGGAACCGGGCGAGGTGCCGACCGGCCTCCCGGTCGCCGGCGTTCTGAGCCGGCCCGTCCCGGTCGACAGCAAGTACGAGCGGCTCCAGGAGGAGCTGCTGCGGATTCGGCAGGCTGGCCTGCGCCAGATGATGATCTTCTCGTTCTTCCGCGGCACGCTCGCATACCTCGCCGAGCGGCTCAAGGAGCACTTCACCGTCGCGGTCATGGACGGCGGCGTGCCGCTGCCGCGGCGCGAGGAGATCATGCGCCAGTTCCGCGAGGGCCGGTTCGAGATCCTGCTGCTGAGCGAGGTCGGTTCCGAGGGTCTGGATTTCGAGTTCTGCAATGTGCTGGTCAACTACGACCTTCCGTGGAACCCCATGCGGGTGGAGCAGCGGATTGGTCGCCTCGACCGGTTCGGGCAACAGCACGAGAAGATCTTCATCTACAACATGCGCGTGCCGGGAACCATCGAGACCGACATCTTCCAGCGGCTCTACGACCGCATCGGCGTGTTCCAGAACTCGATCGGGGAGCTGGAGCCGATCCTGCGCGACAGCATCGGCGACATCTCCAAACGGGTGCTCGACCCGAAGCTCGATGACGCCGGACGCCGGCGCGAAGTCGATCGGATCGTCGTGGCCCTGGAGCAACGCCGGCACGACGCCGACGACCTGAAGAACTCGCGGGCGTACCTTTCCGGCCTCGACGACCTGCTCGTCGAAGGCATGACCGCCGACGGACCCGGCAACGGCCGGTTCATCGGGCCGGCCGAGATCCGCCGGATGATCGACGAACTCCTCGTGCGGGTCGGGGGTCGTCGGGGCGACGTGGACGCCGACGGCGTGTTCCGGATCGTCGGATCGCCGGCGCTCGCGACGAAGTTACGCCAGCACCGCTCGACGGACGACGGCAGCCGGCACAGCCGTTCCAAGCTGGCCGCCCTCATGCAGGACGGCACGCCGCTGGAGTGCACCTTCCAGCCCGAGGTGGCCAGCAGGCGCAACGTCGAGCTGGTATCGGCTCGGCACCCCCTGGTGCGGGTCGCGCTGGACGTGCTGGACGCAGAGACGCTGTCACTGCCCCGATTCGGATCGGTCCAGGCGAGCGGCCTGCCGAATGGCCGGAGCTTCCTGGTCAGTCTCGACCTCGCGGTGACGACGGGACTGCGTCCGCTGTGCGAGCTGTGGGCCACGGCGATCGACGTCGACACCCAGCGCGTCTCGGCCGGCGTCGGTGACGCGTTGCTGCAGGCCCTGGCCGAGGGCAACCTCGGCGATGGGCCACCCATCGCCCCCGCCGACACGCAGCGCCTGCTGCGGCTGGCCAAGGACGAACTCGCCACCCGCCGGCGCCAGACCGAACGGTTCCGTGCCCAGGAGAACGCGGCCCTGGTGGCCGGCCGGATCCGGGCCCGCGAGGGCTCCCTGGATCTGCAGATCCGCAAGACCACCGAGCTCATCGGCCAGTTGCGGGCGCAGGGCCGCAGCCGCAGCATCATCCGGTTGAACGAGGGATGGTTGCGGCGCCTGCGTGAGAACCGGCGGGACGTGCGGGACAAGCTGATCGGTCACTCGGAGCTGAGCCTGTCCCTGACCTCCGTCGCCGTTGTCATCGCGAGTGCGGCGGAGCCCAGTCCTTGTTGAGGTACCACGCCGTCGGCTCGATCGTGCTCTCGCCTTCGACCCGCCGGAGCACCAGCTGGGCGTGGTCGCGGCCGCGGATGACGGGCCACCGCTCGACCCGCATCTGCATGTCCCAGCCCTTCGCGTCGCGGATGTGGACCCGCCCGTCGCAGTAGAGCTTGAACGCCATCTTGTCCGTCCCGAACTTCAGCGCGATGCCGTCCATTGGCCGGTGGCCGTCTCCTCCGCCGCCGTCGATGTAGGCCAGACTCAGGTACTCGCCGGAGGTGGACCTGACCCGCAGCACAGCGGTGCCTTGGGAGGGTCCGGGAAACGCTCGGCCGTGCCGGGCGTAGCCGAGGTCGAACATGCCGCTGAGCACCTGCTGCGCCGTGTAGAGCGGGGTGTACGCCTCGTACAGCACCTCTTGGCGCCGTCGGCCGCCTTCCTCCCACTCGACGACGAAGTCGAATCCGGGGCGGTGCAAGTTGAGCCGGTCGTAGCTGCCCGTGTCGGCAAGCCCGGCCACGATCGCCTCATCCGCGGCCACCCCGGCATTGTCGAACACTTGCGCCTGGGGGAACTCCTGACCGATCCGCTGCTCCACGTAGGGAATGCGGCTCATGCCCCCGGCGAGGAGGACGTAGTCGACATCTTTGGCCAGCTCGGCCGGGTTCACCGCCCGCAGCTGCGCCGGCGACCGACCGCCCCGCTCCGTCAGCCGGGCAGCCCGGATCGCTGCCCACACTAGCATGAGCACGCGGTCCATCTGCGGCCGGAACGCCTCCTCCAGCTGTTCCTTGCGGTAGGTGAGCACGGGCATGTCGCCCATCGGCCGGCGCGGCACCAGGATCCGCTGCTCCGACATCTGCGAGAGGTGTTCCTTGGCGGCCCGGGCCGCCCGGAGGAGTACCGCGTCCACGTACTCTCCGGGCGCGCGGTCCCAGACGTCGACGCCACGCTCGGCGTACAGCCCGATGAAGTCATCGGCAATGGCACGGTCGAGCGCGTCGCCGGCCTGGTCGACTCCGAGCGCGGACAGCACCGAGATTTCCGGCTGCTCGCCGCCGACGACATCGAGCACCGCGATGTCCAGTGTGCCCCCTCCCATGTCGAACACGAGCAGTCGACCCTTCGGGCGTTCGCCGAACCGCAGGAAACGATGCGTCACCCAGGCCACGCCGGCGGCGATCGGCTCGTCAATAAGGGTCGAGCTGTCCACCGGCAGACCGGCTTTCGTGGCGAGCGAGAGCAGCCGGCCACGTTGCTGGCCGTCCCACATCGCCGGGCAGCCCAGCCGCAGATCGAGGCTGTCGCTGATCGGTCGCCCGGCCGCCTCGGCCCGCCGGCCGATCTCGGCGAGAATCGCGGTCATGACGTCGTCCGCGGCGACCTCGTGCCGATCCGCCGCGCTGCCGATGACAACCGCATCCTGATGACGGGTGATGGCCCGCTTCACCGAGCGGATGACCTGGTCGCTCGGCAGTTCGTCGGCGTCCTCGCCGACCAGGAGATCGCCGTTGTCATATCCCGCGATGGAGGGGAACCACTGCGTGCCCACGCCGAGCGGAACGATTGCTGCCGGCAACCGGCCCTTCCGCTCCGCGACAAGCGACGTCGACGTGCCGAAGTCGATGCCGACGGCATGACTGTGGCGACCGGCCATATGCCCTCCTACTGCCCTAGAACTGAGGCCTTGCTCATGAGCACCACGTCATCGGCGGTCCGCCATCGGTAGCCCGGACGGATGACACTCACCTGGCTGCCCGGCGCCGGACGCCCGGCGATCGGCTTGTGCACGGCTGGATCGAACGCAGTATCGGCACCGGCCACGCCGATCGGCTCCAGGCCGCTTCCCGCCGCAATGGCCCGAACCCGGTCGACCAGCACGTCCGAGCCGGCATGGTCGGCGGCAAGCTCCTCGACCTCGGCGGCGAGATCGGCCATGGCCCGAACAACGTCGATGCGAACCTGCCGCTCCTGGGCTGCTCGCAACCCGACGGCCTCCTCGTGCTGCCCCCGCAGCATCTCCTCCAGCCGCTCCGCCCTGCCGCGCAGGTCGGCCGCCTCCCGCTCCCCAGCGTCGGCCCGCACCATCGCCGCCTCGACCGCCGTTCTCGCCTCGTCGAGTTCGCGGCGGAGCGCATCAGCACCCTCGGTGTCCGCCAGTGCGTCCACCCACCCACGGACCGTCGGATCGTCGCGGCCGATGCGCCGGAACATCGCGGCGACGGCGTCATCGGGCAGCTGCCGGGCGAACTCTGCCGGAAGACCGAGCAGGAGACTCAGCCCCCGGCGAGTGCCGGCAGCATCGAGCTCGGCCTTCACCAACGGCCGGATCACTCGCTCTCCCACCGCCTTCAGGCTGGTCACGCTGCCGAGACCGCCGTCAGCACATGCCACGACGTCCGTCAGCGAAGCGCCGCGCCACCACATCGCTTCGGCGACGCGATCGGGCCACAGCCGGGCAACGGCTGCGATCACCGCCGCCCGCCCGTTGCCGGGACGCAGCGGCAACGCGGACGCCGCATCTGCAATAGCCTCCGACGGTGCTGTGCTCGCTTCGGCCAGGTTCGCCATCGACAGCAGTTTGGCCAGCAGTTGGAGCCCGGCGTGCAGATCCGTCGGCTCGGCGCCCGGCGCCACCACCCGCAGGACTCGGCCGAGCGGCCCGACGGCTACCGGCGTCAGCACCTCTGCGGACAGGCGCCGCAACATCCAGACCGCGGCGGCATGCAGGTCGGCATCTCCGGCTACCGCCTCCACCTCCCCGGCCGCTGCACGCAGCAGTGCGTCGTCGGCGGCAACCGTCACGTGCTCCGGCCCCAGAGGGTGGAGCTCCGGCAGATGCCGCGGCACCGCAACAAGCAGCGCCGCGCCTCCGGCAAGCTGGTCTTCGCCCAGCTCACCGAGGAGGTTGCCGAGATCAGTATCCGAGAGCCGCCCGAGTGTCATACCACTGCGCAGCGGGGTCTGCGCCGCTCCGCGCAACAGATCGGCCAGGTCGGGCAGCCCACCGCCCTCCGGCACCGCCTGGACGGCCTCGGCCGACTGCGTGTCCGCGACCCGCGCCCCCGCCGACGAGTCTTCCGATTGCGCTTCCGGCGGGATGATCGGTTCTGGCTCAGCGGGCTCGGCGAGCGGCACAGCCGACGTGGGCGGCTTCCAGATGTACCGCCGCTTGCGGTCCATCACGATGTCGTCGCGCTTCATGAGCCGTTTCCTGGCTTCCAGCCAGGCGGCGTTGGCCACGGCGAGGCCGATGCCGTAGGTGCCGAGAAGTTCCTGGTGCCCCCGCGCATCCAGCCGCAAGCCATCCTCGATCGACCGGATGATCGCCCAGGCCGGATCGGAGCGGATCTTGTCACCGACCGTGGCCGGGTCGAGCAGCCAGGAATACCGCAAGGAGCCGCGAGCCGCGAGCTTGTGCCGGCTGTCGAGGACGACGTCCTCCTCGACGCCGTCATCCTCCCAGCGCACACGCAGCGGACTCCGGCCGCCGACCAGTATCACCGCGATCCGGGGCCGTTCCTGGCCCGGTTGCGGCAGGCGGATCACCACGTCAGATCGTTCCACGGCTGCGACTGTAGCCGTCGAGGAAGGGGCTGGCGGCGCCGCTCCATGACACATGCAGCGATTCGCGCGCTCGGGTGCAGGCCACGAAGAGCAGGCAGCGTTCCCTGAGCATGTCGCTGTCGTGCTGGATCTTGTCGACGTCCGCGGGGGTGATCTCCTTCGCGAACGGTACCGCTGAGGCGTTCACACCGGCGACCGCGACGCATCGGAACTCGAGTCCTTTCATGGCGTGCATGGTTGCCAGCCGCACGCCGTCGGCGTCGCCGGCTGGGCCGTCTTTCAGGCGGACAACCGGAACGTTTGCCTCGGCCAGCTCGTCGCCGATCTTGTCCAGCAGGACGTTGAAGCGGGTGCAGACCGCGATGTCGCTCGGTTGCACGTCGTGCTCCATCCACTCCCGCACCTGCCGGACCACCGCGGTCACCTCGGCCTGCTCGGTGTGGCAGCCGGTTGCGTGCGGACGCTTGCCGTGCAGCAGTGACCGGTAGCCGGTCAGGTTGTCGCTGCCGTCCCCGGCGAGGTCCTCGATCGATGACCCGTCCAGGATGCCGGTCGACCAGGCGAGGATCTCGGCCGTGCTGCGGTAGTTGATCCGCAGGCGGCTGGTGCGCCCGGCGATCTGGATGCCGAGCGCGCCGAGGGAGACCCGCGCGTCGTAGATCCGCTGATGAGGGTCGCCGGTGATGAACATGTCGTCCGGTCCGGCGGGTATGGCGGCGCGCAGCACCCGCCACTGGGCCGGATGGAGGTCCTGGGCCTCGTCGACCACGACGTGGTCGAAGCCGTGGACGGCGAGGTCCGCGTCGCGCAGGAGGTCGGCGGCGCGCATGCACACCTGCAGGTGGGTGGCGCGACCGCTCGTGCGCAGGTCCCCGGCGAACGCCTCGATCGCCTGCCAGACGCGGTCGCGCTGCCGCGGGGCGAGGGCGGTGCCGCGGCCGCGCCTGCTTGCGGCCTGGTACTCGTCCCGGCTGGTGATCCGGTGCGCGAGGACGACATGGCGGTACTCCTGGGCCAGGAACTGCTCCGTCCACGGCAGGTCCAGCCGGCGCTGGACCCGCCGCCACACCTGCCGCTCGTCGAGGTCGCCGATCGCGGCCGGTACGCGTCCGGCCAGGTTCTTCAAGGTGCGGTGGGCGAAGGCGTTGACGGTGGTGACCTCGACCCGCGACAGCTGTTCGTCGTCGTCGAGCAGGAGCGCAAGGTGCTCGCGCAGCGTCCGGGCCAGCGCGTTGGTGTAGGTGGTCACCAGCACGCGCCGGCCCGGTGCGCGGGACAGCAGGTGCTTGACCCGATGGAGCGCGACCACGGTCTTGCCGGTGCCGGGGCCGCCGGTCACTTGCGCGGGCCCGTTGTAGGACGGCCGGTAGGCAATGCGCCGCTGCGACGGGTGCAGGAACACCCGCCAGGCGGCGAACGGCTTCTCCAGCATGTCGCGCAGCTCGTCGGCGTCCGTGACCAGCGTGATCCGGCTCGCGGTGTTGGCAATCGCCGTGGCCAGCGTGTCACCGGCCGCAGTGGTGGCGGCCGGCCGCCGCTCGGCGACCACGTCGCGGTACACCTCGTCGGGCGTGAAGCCTTCGGCCAGGTACTGCAGCACCTCGAACTGGTCCTCGGGCAGCAGGGACCCGAAGGCGTCGAGCTGCGGCTTGTCGGCGATGGTCCGCACCGCGCGCAGCACCTGATCGTCGATGCCGAGGTCGCGCAGGACGGTGTCGGAGTGCCGGGCGAAGAGCAGCGACGGCGCCGCGGCGGCCGCCTGCTCCAGCGCCGGGGTCAGCTGTTCGATGGCGACCACGTTGCGCACCTCGAGGGCACGCGTGGCGGTGTTGACGGTGAACAGCTGCCGGGTCGCCCAGGTGTAGGCGTCGTCGTGCGGGACGACCTTGACCAACAGGAACATGTCGCTGCCGTCGTCCGGGGCGAGGACGACGCCCCGCCAGAAGTCGTTGACGCGGATCGTGCGCATCCGGGTGTCGCGGGCGTTGTGCACCGACTCGAGGTGCAGGCCCTTGTCGGCATACAGCTCGGCAATGGTGAGCTGCTGGAACTTCTCCATCGCCCGGCGCACGCCGGCCTTGACCTGCTTGTCGAGGGCGTCGTAGTCCTCCCAGAAGGACTTCGCGAAGGCTAGCTGAGGCACGCGATCACAGCCCCAGCGCCTTGCCGGCGAGGTCACGCCAGCCGGGGTAGTCCACGCCGTTGCGGTCGTTGGTGATGATCAGCGTGCCGCCCTCCTCGAACGGGAGCACGCCGTTGTCGGCGTACCAGGCCTGCTTGCGCCGCCACTTCTCGGCGTACCGCGGGTCGTTGAGCATGCCGAGGTGCTCCCACAGCAGCGTCTCGCCCAGATCCGTGGTGATGGTGAAGTCCGGCTTGACGGTTCGGCCGTCGGCGCCGGTGAACGGGGCCTCATAGACGTAGACCGCGTTGAGCTGGTGCAGCAGGTTGGCGATGAGCAGCTCGCTCTTGCTGCGGACAAGTTCGCCCCGCTCGGTGCGGTGCACCAGTCCTCGGTCGACCAGCGCGTCACTGACGGGCACGGGATCGGACGGCGTGAACAGGTTAGTGAACCGTCCCGCGGTGTCGGAGTGGACAGGCGAGCCGAGCTTCGCGACGTCGTCCAGGCTCCCCTCGTGCAGCAGGACCACCTTGGCCCGCTGCCGGGTGAGGGCTGTGTACAGCAGTTCCCGGTTCAGCCCTCCGATGTCCTTGGGCAGAATCACCACGGTGAGCTGGAACTCGCTGCCCTGAGCCTTGTGCACGGTGATGGCCCAGGCCAGTTCCAGCATCGGCGCGCGGTCGTTGTCGGTCCAGTCGAAGTACTCGTACTTGGCGCCCTCGCGCCCGTTGAACTCGATTTCGGTCTTGTTCGGGGCCCACTTGACGCGACCTGACCGGGTCTGGCCGACCACGACGCCGAGCTCGCCGTTGGCGACGAAGCGGTCCGCGTCTGGCGGGTAGACCCGGCGTTCCTTGAACCGGTGGTTGCGAATGTTGATGACCTTGTCGCCGACCACGATCCGTTCGGGCCCGATCGGTCTGGCGTTGTACCGCCGCGGCCCGACCGCCTGTTCGAGCGCTCGGGTGCCGAAGGTGTCCTTGAGCGCGCGGTTGATCTCCACGGTGCCCCAGGCGCGGCCTCGCACCGGTGACAGCACCTGCCAGCCGTCTACCTGCTTCGCGGCCCCCGATGGGAAGTACAGGTTCCCCTTCCCGGAGACCTCGCCGCCGTAGCTGCGGCCGAACGCGTGCGTCAGTTCCTCGTCGGAGACGTTGCGGAGTTCCTCCACCTCCTCCCGCAGCACGGCCAGCAGGGTCGCGACGAGGTCGGCGCGCTGGAACGGTACCGCCCGCAAGGTGTCCATCGCCTCGCCCCGCCGCAGGCGCTCCCAGACCAGGTCGGCGGTGGGCGACAGGGCACCATCGGCGAACCAGCTCGCCAGGACGAGGTCGTCGCGCTCCTGCCCCGCCTGCCGACGCGGAATGGTGAGTTCGGCGTACCCGGGTGCGCACCGTGGCACGCGGGTCTCGATGTCGTCGGGGGCGATGCGCCGCACGATGTCGACGAAGGGCCGTCCGGCACCGATCGGGGGCAGCTGCCGGGGGTCTCCGACGAGGACCAGGCGCTCGACGCCGACGATGGCGTCGAGCATCGCGGCGAGCTGCTCCTCGGTGAGCATGGACGCCTCGTCGATGACGACGGTCTTGAACTGGTTGACCCGGGTCTGCGCGTCGCCGGTCACCAGGTACCGTTCGGTCGTCGGGTCGTAGCGTTTCGTCGCGACGAGGAACTGCGCGACGGTGACCGCTTCGGCGCCGACCCGCTGGGTGAGCTGGACCCGTGCCTTGCCGGTCGGGGCGACCAGCAGGACGCCGCCGGCCTGCACCGCCGGGGTGTTCCGCAGCACCTTCAGCAGTGTCGTCTTGCCGGTTCCGGCGGACCCGACCAGCACGCTCATTTTCGACGCGTAGAGGGTCTGCAGTGCGGCCACCTTCTCCTGACGGGCGCGCTGCTCGGCCAGTTGCTCGTCCGGCGGGGCGTCTGCCGGGAGCTGCTGTTCTTTGAGTGCCTCGTCGAGCATCGCGGTGAAGTCCGGTTCCCCGGCGATCGGCCGGGCCTTGATCCTTCGTTCGACGGCGTCGCGGATCACCTGGCCCACGGTCGCGAGTTCGGCCAATTGCAGTGCGGGGGCGCCGTTGCCGAGCTTGAGGCCGGCGAGCGGGCCGCCGTCGGGCAGGGTGCCGGCGGACAGGCCGTGTGCGTCGAGCAGGTCGCCGTTGACCGGGCACGGCTGGCTGAGCTCACGGTCCCGGATGGCGGTGACCAGGTCGGCCTGGGGGCGGACCGTGTGGCCGGCGGCCGTGGCGCGGTGCAGCTCGTCCACGAGCAGGGCCCGCACCCGCCGCGCGTCGAGGGCGTCGCTCATTGCGCTCGGCCGGGGCACCGGGTGCGTCGCGGCGGTCTTGTCGTCCGGGAAGCAGCCACGGTCGATGACGGTGAACGCCACTGCGTCCGGCTGGACCCGGTCGATCTCGAACAGCCGGTACGGGTTGGCGATGATGTCGGCGTCGGTGAGGGCCGGGTCGCGTTCCTCGGCGACGTAGAAGCGCTTGGCCTGCTCGGCGGTGATCGCGAACCGGCTGAGCAGCTGCAGCAGCTGTCGCCGTTCGGGGCGCTGGGCCTTCCAGGTGGTCCGCAGGCTCGGGCTGAGGTGCTCCTGCGCGGTGAGGCTCAGCGAGGCGGGGTCGGTCATGGCGCGGTCGATCGCGGGCCACGGGTCGGCGCCTTCGCCGACGGCCGCGCCGACGACATGGGCGAATGTCACGGCCTGCGGCACCCCGAACGCGGCGAGCGCGCTGCCCAGTCCCGGGCACGGGCCGCGGAGCTTCCACAAACGGTTGAGCTGCGTTTCGAGCCACTCGAAGCCAAGCGGTCCCGTGTCGTCGCCGAGGATCCGCTTGGCCTGGCGGCCGGCGGCGGCCAGCGCGAGCAGGGCGTCGATCGCCAGGTCGTGGCTGACGTGCTCGGTCACGTAGGAGAACGCGGTCCAGCCGGACTCCGGTGCGAAGGCCAGCGCCGCGTCGATGTCCTGGCCTGCGTCCTTCGCGGCCAGCAGCCGCTGGTACGGCAGGAGGAACCCGGCCTGCTGATCCGGCCGCAGCGAGTGCTCGACCGTCGTCTCCCACATCTGCGCGGGGAACTGCTCGCCGCCGCTGCTGCGGTAGGCGCCGGTGGGGGTGGTCCCGGTGACGGTTGCCGCGCCGACGAGCAGGCGGCGGGGATCGTCGCTGAGCGGGCTGTGCTTGGCGTAGAAGAACACGAGGCTCCGCTGCGGGCGTACCGTCGAGAAGAAGGTGTCGAGCAGGGCGCGCTGGTTGTCGCCGTGCATCATCCACGCGGAATCGGACCATCCGGTGATGGCGTCGACGTGCTCCTCAAGATCCAGGTGTACTCCGAGCTGGCGCTCCTGCGCGAGTTCTTTGGCGTCGTCGCGGGACATCCACCGGAAGGGAACGGCCTGCGCGGAGTACGGCGGCAGCGGTTGCGGTGTCGACTGGAACATCGCGAACGCCTTGGACTTCTCCGCGAACGGATGGGTCCGCTCGTACTGGATCGGGTGCGGTGACATGAACGTGGCCCGCTCGGCCACGCACGGCGGCGCCTCGGCCAGCGGCAGCTCGCGGATCTCCCGGCCGGCGTACCGCTGCTCCTGCCCATCGCGGCGGCGCTGGCCGATGTTCTTCAGCAGCACGCACGTGCCGTTGCCGCCTGGGTCGTGGCACACGGTCCCGTTCCAGCCGCCGTCGTGCCAGGGCACGCGGATGGAGATGTGTTCGATCGGGCGGCGCGGCTCGTCCATGAGGCACTCCTGCAAGGTCGATGTGCGGTGGATGTAAACGTCGTCGTCAGCGGCGGCCGGGCAGGCGAAGCCCGGTGAGCAGGTCGGCGGTGCTGGCAACGGCTGGGTGGTCGGCGCTGTGCAGGCGCCGCAGATCGTCCAGCAGGCTGGTCAGGGTCCGTTCGGCCGTCTGGCGCTGGCCGGCGCCGAGCTGCAGGAGCCCGATCTGTCGGCGCAGGTCCAGCACCCGGGCGTCGTCGGCGCCGAAGACGGCGCGTTCGTCCTCGAGCAGGTCCTGCAGCTGGCGCAGAGCCTGGGTGGTGTTGCCGAGCAACGCCTGGCACGTGGCGTCCCGCAGCCGGCACGTCAGTACCGCCGCCGTGTCGGGGCCGTGCCGGGCGGTCAAGTCGTCGACCAGTTGCCGGTAGACCGGCGCCGCACCGTGGTAGTCGCCGCTCTGGAAGAGCGCATCGGCGTACTCCTGCCGCAGCCGCAGTGCGTCGTCACCGGCGTCCCCGGCCCGCGCCACGGCGCCGGCGAGCACGTCGGCGGCCTGGTTGTACCGGGACTGCTCCATCAGCCGGCCGGCCTCGGCACGGACCTCGGCGAGGTCGCCGCCTGCGGGCGCCGCCGGGCGCTCGGTGGCGGGTGGGGTCGGCGCCGTCGGGGGCGTCGTGGCGAAGACGCGGCCGAGCACCGTCGCGTACATCCGGGCCGGGCTCGGCGCGGCGGGCGGGTTGAGGATGCCGGGCAACGGCCGCAGGTCCACGGCGAACGGCAGCAGCCGCAGGAAGACCTCGTCGGCACCGCCCGGACGGTCCTCGGGCTTCTTCTCCAACAGGGCCAGCACCAGCTCGTCGATCTGCGGTGGCACTTCAGGCCGCAGCGTCCGCACTGCCACCGGCCGCTCGTCGACCTGCTTGTTCATCAGCGTGTACGAGGTCGAACCGGCGAAGACCGGCTGGCCGCAGAGCATCTCGTGCAGGGTGCAGCCCAGCGCGTAGAGGTCGCTCGACGGGCCGCTCAGCCCGGCCAGGATCTGCTCCGGCGCCATGTAGGCGGGCGTGCCGATCACCTGGCCGGTGCTGGTGATCTTCGAGAAGTCCGTCAGGTCCACCGCCATCGCCAGCCCGAAGTCCAGGACCTTCACGCTGCCGTCGCGCTCCAGCATCAGGTTGCCCGGCTTGAGGTCGCGGTGGACGAGCGACGCGGCGTGCGCAACCGACAGCACGGCACAGGTCTGCGCGGCGATCGCGGCCGCCCAGCCGACCGGCAGCGGGCCCTGCTCGGCGATCAGGTCGGACATGCTGATGCCGTTGATCCGCTGCATCACCAGGTACGGCCGTCCATCGTGGACACCGGCGTCGTAGACAGCGGGCACCCCGGGATGCTCCAGCCGGGCGGCGATGCGGGACTCCCGGACGAACCGCCGGGTCAGCTCCTCATCAGGCGTGCCCTCCGGGAAGCGGACAAACTTGAGTGCCACCTGGCGGTCCAGGCGCGTGTCGTGCCCGAACCACACCTCACCCATGCCGCCCTTGGCAACCGGCAGCGCTTCGAGCTCATACCGGCCGTTGATCACGGTACGCGCGGACACAGTTTCTCCAGGGTCGGTGACGTCAGCTGCCGTGCCGCAGGGGCGCCAGAGCGCCCTGCGCGCGCAGCTCGGCGATGTGCTCGGCGGCCCGCACCGGGGCGGCGCCGCCGCGGACCAGCAGGCCCGCCTCGATGTTCTTGCCGATGCCCGACTGCGTGAGGTTGGCGCTGGACACCAGCAGCACCCGCCGGTCGGCGACGGCGATTTTCGCGTGCATCTTCGCGCCCGGCTCGGCCCGCCGGTCCCCCGGCCAGTGCCAGAGTCGGACGCCGGCCACGGAGGCGAACGCGGCGGCCGGCTCCGCGCCGGCGAGCGCGCTGCCCGCACCCTGGAGCGTCTCGACGACAACGGTGACGGCCACACCTCGGCCGACGGCGGCGGACAGGGCGTCGAGCAGCGGCGGGTACGGCTTCGCCGAGTACGTCATGAGCAGCAGTTCGTGGTCTGCCTCGCCGGCGATCTCGACCAGCACCTGGGCGGTCGAACGGACCGGCACCCGGTAGGTGCCCGGGCCGCTCCACACCGACTCGACCCGCACGGCGGCGGCCTGCTGGGCGTGTCCGGCCGCCACCCCGCGCAGGTAGGCGGCGGCCTCCACGTCCGTGAGGCCGGCGTCATGCTGCGCGCGGAGTACTGCCTTCGCGGCGTCGGCGAATCCCGCAACGCCCACGGTGTGCAACGCCGCGTGGTCGGGCCAGCCGGCCGCGATGCGGTCCGCGAGCGCCCGCAGCTGCACCGCCCCGAGTTGGGTCACGGCCACGAGCGCCGCTGACTCGAACGCCTCGGTCGTGGTCACGGCAGCTCGCGGAAGAGAGCCAAGTCGGGGTCGTCGATGGGCACCACGAAGCGCCGGTCGAGGAACCGGTTGCCGCGCTCGCAGGTGGTTTCGGAGACGAACAGGCACACGTGGCAGGCGGCGCCGTGCAGGAACTCCTCCGGGAAGCGCGGCAGCCGTTCGGCGCACAGCGGATCGGACGAGCAGTGCATCGCGTCGGCCAATGCGCGGCGGGTCAGCCGGATGAGGGCGTCGGGCTCGGCCAGCGACACCAGCCCGCCGAGCGTGCCCTCGGCGTCGGGGACGGCGGTGTAGATGAGGATGCCGCCGCGCGGGTCGGTTTCGGTGCCGGCGTAGATCCGCTCCGACAGGCTCGCCGAGCTGTAGCCGCACTCCAGGGCGATCGTGCGGATCAGCAGGTGCGACAGCGTGTGCAGGGCGATGTACCGCTCCCCCGGCCACAGCCGCATCTCGTCGAACGGGCCGGTGATCCGGTCCGAGTACCGGTTGCGGCGGAACCGCCCGTAGGCGGCCCGGTGCGCCTGCATGGCGTCGGTCGCCGTGACCCGCTGCACCCAGCCGCCGAGCAGGTCGTCGGGCACCCGCAGGAAGATCCCCTCGCCGCGCACCTCGCTGGCCGGCACCCAGGTGGGCGCCGATCGGGACAGCGGTGCCCGGGTCACGAGGCCGGGGTCGTCCGGGTCGGGAGCGTCCAGCCGGGTGAAGCCGATGAGGGCGCGGACCTCCCGGAGCCGCTCGGCCTGCACGACGTCGGAGAAGCACTCCTTGAGCTGGGCCGGTACGCCGTCTGGGTCGCGCCGAAGGGTGAAGTCGTCGGTCTTCGGCAGCGGACCGGTGGCCGTGAAGATCTCCCACTCGGGGGTCAGCAGATCGGGGTAGGCGTTGCCGTCGTCGGCGGGCTTCGGTCCGGCGCGGTGCCGCTCCATCGCGGCCCACAACTCGTCGTCGGACCAGTTCTCGAACTCGCGCAGCTGGGGAACGTTGTCGCGGACATACGGCAGCATCCCGATGATCGGGATGCCCTCGAGCACTCCCCAGAACTGCTCCACCTTGGTCTGCAGCTCGCTCGCGCCGGTCTTGGGCACCGCGAGCGCCGACAGGGTCTGCGCGAACCACTGGTTCGACGCGCCGACGACCAGCAGCTTGACCTCCGCCTTCGGGCAGCCCAGGGGGTCGAAGTCGGCCAGGTGGGCGCGCCGCCCCCGGCACTTCGGCAGTTTGTCGGCGCCGCGCTGGCCCAGCACCTCGCGCATGTTGCGCCGGTCGCCGCAGTTCAGGCAGCGGATCTCGACGTTGGCGCCGAGGTTGCCGCCGCGGTCGTCCATCCGCAGGCGCGGGTGGCTCGCCTTCGGGCAGTTGCCGCCGTGGTGGACGAAGTGCGCGTAGGGGAAGTCGTCAAGGTGGCCGCTGGTGCAGGCGAGGACGAACCGGGCGCCGACGGCGAGCGGCTTGCGCCCGCTCTTCTTGCGGGTGCAGCTGCCGTGGTAGAACCGCGCCTCGTGCGGCTTGCGGGCCTTGAGGTTCTCGAAGCCGAAGACGCCCGAGTCCAGCGGCGCCAGCTCGTCGCAGACCGTGCACCGCAGCCAGCCCGGAAACGGCACCGTGGGGACGCCGACCTTGCCGGCCGGTCCCTTCGGGTCCTGGTCGGTGCCCTCCATCCACGGCGCCGGCCGCAGCTGGTCGACGCTGCGGTTGCCCAGGGCCCGCACGGCGGCGAGCAGCCGCGGCTCGGCGATCGGCTCCCAGCCCGGGTGGTTGTAGTTCCAGTCGTCCAGGCCGCGCACGAGCACGGAGAAGTTCGGCAGGTCGACGAGCGCGCCGACGCCCGTGGTGAACATGAGGTGGCTGGGCCGCACCGCGCCGACCCGCCGGAAGTGGTTCGCCGTCGCCATCAGACACTCTTCCCGGTCAGCGTGGACTCGCCCATCTCGTCACCGTCGGGCAGGTCCTCCTCCGTCGCCGGCGCGTCGACGCCCGCGAACGCCCACGCCGGGGCGCCGTAGAGCTCGTTGAAGACCTCGGACCCGGCCGGCACCAGCAGGTTGATCTCGTTCTCGGTCTCGCGCATCGACATGCCGACCGTCAGGTCGTCCCACTTACCGCTGCCGGCCTGGTTGAGCAGTCCCGCCAGTTGCTGCTGCTTGAACGCTCCGGCCTGGTAGCCCAGCCGCGTCGACCCGGTTTTGCGCTTCGTCCACTTCTCGACGAGGACCTTGAGCCGCTCCTCGAGGTAGTCGCGGCCGCGCGGACCGCCGATCGTCTCGGCCCGGGCCAGCAGCCGCTCGACGATCCGGCCGACCTCGGGCCCGCCGAGCGGCACGTCGTGGGCGTCGAGGTTGCGGGAGAACTGCTCGTGGGCGTTGCGTACGGCCGCGACGACCGTCGCGGTGACGCCCCGGTCGAGCGCCCGGCGGGTGTACGGGGTGACCGAGAGCGCCTCGACCTGGCGGTAAAACGTCGCATGGTAGTACTCGAAATCCTCGAAGTGGGCCAAGTCCCGGGGCCGCGTCCAGTTGTACAGCGTCACCACCAGCCCGGGCCGTTTCGCGTCACGGCCGACCCGGGAGGAGGCCTGGATGTACTCAGCGGTGTTCTTCGGCTGGCCGGTCACCACCATCAGCCCGAACCGGGACACGTCCACTCCGACCTGCAGCATCGAGGTGGCCAGGACCACGTCGACCGGCAGCTGGTCCTGTCGGCTCCGATGCGAGAACCGCTCGGCCAGCGGGTGGAACGGGACCCGCGGGTTCGAAGTTGTCTTGGCGCTCATGGCCGCCCGGATGTCGTCGGCGATGGCGCGGCGCCGCGCCGACGTGTCCAGTTCCGGGTCGAACCCGACCTCCAGCCGCTTCAGCACGTCGCTGATGTCGGCCGAGGAGATCCGCGACGTCAACTCCTGGATCGTGAGCATCTGCGTGCCGGTGATGAGCCGGTCCGACAGGCCCTTGCGCCGGCCGTGCGAACGGACCCGGGTCGCGACGTCATCGTCCAGGTAGCGGCGCATGCCCGCCAGCTCACGGGTGGCGTTGAAGTAGCCGACGAGGGTCAGGTACGGGTCGGCCGGCTCGCCGTACCGATCGAACAGCGTCTGCCCGGCGAGCAGCAGGATCTCGGCCAGGCGAATCTCGGCCGACTTGAGCCGCACCCCGTGCGCACAGACGCCGAGGTACCGGCGGCCCGGATGCTCCTGGCTGAGCGGCACCTGCTCGCTGAAGAACGTGTCGGTGATGTCGATGACCGGTGGCGGGAACACCGCCAGCTCCCGGCCGAAGACGCCGCGGACCTGCTCCCGGGCGCGCTTCGTCGTCGCCGTCGACGCGACGATCTTCGGCCCGGCCGCGCCGCCGCCCGGCAGCGGCCACGTGCACAGCTCGTCGACGGCCGCCTCGAACAGCCCGACCACGGTGCCCAGCGCGCCCGAGATCAGGTGCATCTCGTCTTGCACGATGAGGTCCGGGGGTCGCAGCCGCACCACCGGCTGGCTGGCCACCGCGGGCAGCGCACCCTTGGCGTTGTGGCGGCTGGTGCAGCCCGTCTTCACATCCAGGTCGTCGTGGCGGTACCCGTGGCGCGGGCACAACGAGTGCGTCCGGCCGAACAGCATGCCGGCGAACCCCCGCCACGGCAGCTGGGCCAGCTTGTCGACCGTCGCGATGACCAGGCTCGGCAGGAACCGGTAGATCTCCTCATCGATCGTGAGGATCGGCAACCCTTCGGCCGAGCGGGTCGCGGAGAACGGGCACGCGTCGGGGCCTTCGGCCTGCGGGCAGTGCAGCAGCACCCGGCGCAGGTCCTTGTCGACGCGCAGATCGTGGTGGCCGCGGAGCTTCGAGCCGCACCACGGGCACGACAGCGTCTGCAGGACGTTCGTACGTTTCGCGTCGCCGGCCTCGCGGGCCTCCGCGATCTGATCGGCCGCTTCATCGAACCAGTTCGGTGACACGCCACCGCCGACCCACAGCCCGATCCGGAAAGGCTCGCTCCCCCACCGGATCTCATCCCGGCGCCGCAGCAGTTCGGCGGCACACACTAGCGCCGCCGCCCGCTGGAACTGCTGGGCGGTGAGCAACCGCAGCGTGTACCGCATCAAGACCGCAACGCCCGCCATGCCACTGCGCGCGTCCACACCGGTGCCGATCGTGCGCTGCAGCCGCCGGATCGCGAACGTGAACGCGGTGAGGCCGAGGTACGCTTCCGTCTTGCCGCCACCGGTCGGGAAGAACAGCAGGTCGACGGTGGCGGTGTGGGCAGCGGCCCGCTCCGGGTGGGCCGGATCGGTCAGCGACGGGATGTTCAGCAGGACGAAGGCGAGCTGGAACGGCCGCCACGACGCGGCATCGGCTCCTTTCTCTTTCACCTTCGCCTCGGCCTCCGCATAGGACAGTCCGAGCTCGTCGCGGAGCCGGCCGATCTCGGTGTGCCGGCGCTGCAGTGCCATCGCCTCGTTCGCGAACCGGAACGCGGCCAGAGCATCCTCGTGGCCCTGCTGCCGCGGATCGGTGAGCAGCTCGATGCCGGCCCTGATCCGCGCGGCCGCCCGCTCCGCCACGAACACGGCCGACTCGGCGGCGGCCTGCAGCGGCGCCGGCAACTCCGGGATGCCGGCCTTCTGCTCGGCCAGCCAGGCCGTGTAGCCGTCCGCGAGAGGCAGCAGGCCGACCCGCAACGCATCCGTTTCGGCGGTCGCCAGCGCGTCCATCGACAGCTCGACGGCGGCGAGGGGCGTCCCCTCCCCCACCGGCGCGACCGTGGCGGGCACGTTGTAGACCGGCAGCCAGGTCGTCTCCAGCTTGTGCGCGCACCGCTCGCCGTCGCGCACCGACGGGTGGACGGCCACGTTGCGGCCGGCCGCGTAGCGTCGCTGTGACCGGTAAAGCAGCCGCAGGTGCGCCTCCTCGAGGTCGTCACCAACCGTCTGGAGGTCGTCGAGCGGATCGTCGATCGGCAGGAACACGGCCGCCGCGCCGTCCAGCGCCGTCACCCGCAGATCGGGCTGGAACAGCCACGCCGTGTCGCCGTTGACGGCCGGCTCGACCTGCGCGTTGATGAGCACCAGTTGTACGACGCGCCGACCTTTTCGCGGCCGGACGTCCACGGCGAGAAGCACACCCGGCGCATCCGGGTCCGTGCCCGTCAGCGGTAAGCGCTGCGACGTTTCGGCGTCGAGTCGTACCGTTTTCTCGTACGGCACCGGTTCCCGCGCCCAGACGCTGCGCTTCTTGCCGTCCTCCTCAGCCTCGCGCTTGTCGTACTTGCCCCATTGCCCGGCCACGTGCAGCGCGTCGACGTCGTCGGGCACGGCGAACATCATGCCCATCGACGAGGCCCACAGCTTGCCGAGCGACTGGGGCGTCAGCACCTCGGGCAGCTCTCCCTCGCTGCCGTCGCCCTGCGCTGACGAGGCTTCCACATCCTGGGCCGGGTCGGCCTGGGTGCCCCCGTCCGCGTTGGACCGGGACCGGGGGCCGAGCATGCCGACCAGGTAGCGTTCGCGCGGACCCATGGCGCGCGGCCGGAACTGCTCCGTCTCGCCGTCCCAGGGGCCCAGCAGGTCCCGGCGGACCAGGTCTTCGAGCTCATCGCGCACCTGGTACGAACTGACGTTGCCGAACGCCTGTGGCACGTCGAGCGGCGGGATGATCGGTGGCTGCTCCGGCCCGGCCTCCGGCTGCAGCGGCAGCGCCTCCTGCTCGCCGCGCGGGTGCGGGAAAAGGCTCTCCTGCTCGCCAGCCATCAGAACAACGCCTCCTCGTCCGGCGAGGTCGCGCTCGGCATGCGGTTCGCGGCCTTCTTCCTGTCGTGCAGACCTTTCGCCTCTTCTTCGGCGTACCGCTGCTGGTTCAGCTCCAGCAGGAGATCGACCATTTCACGCTGAGCAGCCGGGCCGACGGTGTACCGCGTGTACGGCCCGGTCTTGTGGAACCCATGGTCGAGTCCTTGCCGCAGCAGGTCATCCCAGCCGTACGCCTCGCACACAGCCACGTCGATGTCCCGGTGGATCTGCCGCAGCTCGACGATGTCGTCATCGGCGCACCCGGCGTCGAACACCAGGCTGTAGGTCGCCGTCAGCCCCGCGTTCCGCGAGAGCATGATCTCCCGCCGCCGCCGGTCGAGCCGATCGCCCAACGCATGCATCGCGTCCACAAGGTCAGGCATTGGCAACGTCTCAAACACGTCTGAAGGCGTGTATCGGAGGTCCGTCTTCATCGTCGAACCGTTACTAACGGCCCACCAATAATGCGGCGAACTCGACAACAACGCCAACATTCCGAGGCTATCCGTGGCAAATACAGTAAGCCCGTGCGAGAACACCTGATTAGCAGGAACCATTACTGGCATTACTATTTTTGAGTGGATTGTTTGAACAAGAACTCGACTCAACCGACCAATTAACCGATATAGCACAGTTCGCTTATCCCCATATTGCCAATATCGCTCAGGGAGCGGCCTGCGCAGAGCATAAGAGCCGTCCGGGCGACGACGCTGCCTCTCCGGCCTAACAGCGGATTCCACGATCTGAACAACTTCGGGATAACCTCTGGCCCGCTGAAGCGGCCAATCGTAGAAGTTAATTACCCATCTACTCGCAGAGCAGTCCGGGCGAGAGTTTAAATCCTGACCGCTGAGATAAGGCGACAATACTTCCCTATTGCGTGAGTCCGAAGAGATTAATTCGGCGGCATGATCTGGGGCAATGGTGAATCCAATACCATCGAGCTTCGAACCCTGCGAAGCAACACCTTTATTTGCGGCTAAACCCGCAGGCTTTCCGCTAATCCGCGTCTTAGGCTCGAGTGCAGCCGTGATACCGGAAACCGCTTGGCCATCTGCAATGCACGGCACCCCTGAAGCGGGAACACTCCGAGAAGTCCATACCGCACAGTACTCCAAAGCCGCGCTTCTTGACGGCCAAGGCCTGCTTTTCACCGCACGTACGATAGTTATACCTGATGCAACGATCTGGTCCAGGCCGATTTCACGAGTGTCGCCCTGAGCGAGGGTATTGGTGGCGACAAGACCAGCATGCCCCGTACGGCTAAGCAATTCGTGCGAGCGAAGGGCAAAATAGGCCACTAAATCACCTCGGCCCCCGGCACGAATGCCGTTAGCAATATCCAGCACTATGAGATCACGATAAGCAGCTCCCAGTGGCGCGCTGATCTTGGTGCCGCCGAGGAATGGGGGGTTGCCGATGACCGCGTCGAAACCGCCTTGTTCAAAGACCTCCGGAAACTGGAGTGGCCAGTGCAACGGCTGGCGGTCGAAGGAGCCTGCCACTTGGTCCGTCGCGAGCCACTGCTTCCGCTGCCGGCGGGCCTCGGCGTAGTCGCCGGACTGCGATGCCTCGCTGGCGTACTTGGCCGCCGCGGCATATCCGCCCTCCTTGCCGCCGTACGCGAGCGCTGCACCGACCACCAGGTCCGAGAACAGCCGCAACTGCCGGGTCTGGTCCTCGACCTCGTCGAGCAGTTCGCGTTTGCGGGCCAGAGCCTTCATCGGATCTTCGCCCGGATCGTTCGTGGCGATTAGGCGGCGGCGCTCCGCCGCCTCGTGGACCAGCGGCCGCACGCCGGCCGCCCACTCGAACAAGTCGTCGTGGACGTCGCGGCCGCGTTTCGGGTCCAGGTGCATGTACTCCAACTGCTCGAGGCTGGTGATGCCGAGCAGGGAGTCACCCGCGACTAGGCGGTCGTCGAGGAACGTGAAAGGGCGCTGCGGATCCATCGACACCAGCCACAGCGACAGCTTCGCCATCTCGACGGCCATCGGGTTAATGTCCACGCCGTACAGGCAATGTTCAATGATCTGGCGGCGGGCCTCGATCACGAGCGGATCCTCGTCGGCGCCGGTATGCCGGCCCGCGGCTGCTCCCAGGAACGCCGCCGCGCGCTCGTCGCCCTCGGCGGACCACGCCTCGATGAGATGTTCGGCAAGGTAACGCGCCGCGGCGACCAGGAACGCCGCCGAGCCCATCGCGATGTCGGCCACGTTCAGCGCGAGGATGTCCGCGCTCGTTCTGCGCTTCCAGTGGGTCTTGTCGGCGGTCTGCAGCGGGCCGGGCGAGTAGACTAGCGGTTCAAGCGCGCCCTCCACGACCTCCTCGGCGAGGAATCGCGGCGTGTAGTGGGTGCCGGTGTTCTTGCGCAGCGCCGATTCGGTCACGAACAGCGCGCCGGGCAGGATGACCGTCGGCAGGCCGCGGAGGTCTTCGCGGATGACGCCGAAGTACGGAAGCAGCCGCTCCGCCAGTGGGTAGGCGCCGCCGGTCACCGCGAGCAGCTTCTTGCGAGCCTCCTCGCGCTCGACCCGGCCGAGCGGGGCGAGTCGCTTGGTGAGCGCCGCGACTGAGCCGATCTTCGAGTCCTTGTACCGCTCCGCGAGAGCCGCGGCCAGTTCCGCCGGTGCGGACGGCAGCATCTCAAGAGCGGTCAGCGGTACCTCTTCCTCCTGGCCTTCCTTGCCGATGAGGCCGACGACCACGTCGTCGGCGCGGAAGCCCTCGAAGGACAGCAGGCCCTCGTAGACGTACCCGATCTGCTCCACATCAAGGGTGCGGAAGCTCAGCGTGCGTACCTCGCGCGAGCGGCCGGTGCCGATCTCGACGCGCTGGACGGCGCGCAGCATGTAGAGCACCGTCCGGTCGTCGATGGACAGCGGCAGCCACGGGTACGTCGTCGGGTCGAACAGCGAGCCGTCGTGCGCGTGCATGGTGAGGCGCGGGTGGGTGATGCCGTGGTACACGGCGTTGAACAGGGCCAGCAGCCGGTGCCACGCGGCGGAGGTGTGTTCGAGGTCCTCCTCGCTGCCCTCGGTGACCCGGTCCTCTAGCTCGGCGCGGAGCCGGCCAGCGGAGTAGGCGGTGGCGTAGAGGTCGTTGTCGGAGGGTAGCAGCTTGCGTTCCTCGGCGAAGAGCAGGAAGACGATGCGCATCATGACGGCGACGGCGCCGCGGTACACGTCGTGGGCCGTGACCTGTTCCAGGCCGGAGCCGCCGCGTTCGCGTTCGCGGATGTCGGCGCGGCCGATGGCGGCGACGAGGAGCTCAACCGCCCGGCGGACCTGGACGCCGAGGGCCTCGGTGATCTCCTCCTGGTTGTCCTTGCTGTCGCGCAGCAGGGGTACGAGCCGCTCGGCCTCGGGGACGCCGAAGAACCGGCGCCGGCTCAGCAGCGACACGAACGCGCGCACGACGTCGCGCTCGGCGGCCTCGGGCCAGGCGACGGCGTCGAACACCGCCGTCGTGGTGACCCCGCCGCGGGGCGCCCAGATCAGAACCCACCAGCGGCCGTCGGTGGCCAGGCCGAGCTCGACGTCGTGGTGCCGGCACAGGTGCGCCAGGCGGTCGACCGGGGTCGCGCTCCAGGTGGAGCCGGCGACGCGGGCGGTGGGCCGGTTCGCGGGCGGGCAGACCAGGCCGAGCAGCCGTACGGTGTCGGGCTTGACCTCTTCGTCCGGCTCGGCGAGCACGAACGACGGGGCGATGTCGGCGTCGTGCTCGGCGATGTGCGCGGTCAGGTCTTCAAGGCCGTCGCGGTGCAGCGCGTCACCCCACCCGAGGAGGTCGCCGAGGACGTAATCGATCCACGCTGCCTGCCCGGCGTCGGGGTCGTCGAGCCAGGCGGCGTGTTCGGCCCGGAGCCGTTCGCGGATCTTCTTGTCGAGCGGGTCGAGGGTCGGCCAGGTGGCGCGCAGGACGGGGAGGCTGAGGAACGGGCCGCTCACCTCGACCAGGCTGAGCCAGTCGCGGTGCTGCTGCGCGCTGTCGGGTGCGGCGGGGCGTCCCTTGAACGTCCGGCTCATCGGGTGGCTTCCTTCCTCGGTACGACGAAGATCACCGCGACCGGGAACCGGTGGGGCTGCGGGTCGCGGTAGCGGTTCGCGATCGCCTGCAGCTCTCGGTCGCGTTCGCCCTCCAGCTCGCGCAGACGCTCGTCCCAGGACTGGCGGTCGCGGCGGAACTGTGCGCGCTCCTCCTTGGTGCGCTGCCAGTCGGCGGCCTCGGCCCGGCTGAACAACGTGTTCTCCGCTTCTTCCTCGTCGACGACGAGGGCTTCGCGTAGTGAGGCCTCGAATTGGTCGAGGTTGGCGATGACGCGTTGCTGTTCGGCCTGCTCCCGCTGGTGCAGCTTGCGTTTTAGGGCGTCCCACCTGGTCGCGGTGCGCCAGTCGATCGCGGCGAGGAGGCCGTCGGCGATCCGGGGCCAGCGGGCGGCGAGTCTGGCCTGGACGATCGGCGAGGCGGGGGTACCGCTGGTGAGGGCCCGGTCGAGGATGCCGCCGAGGGTGGTGAGGTTCTCGATGCGGCGGAATCTGCCGTTGTCGGGCGCCCAGCCGCCGGCGTACAGGACTTCCTCGTGCAGCCGGATGCCGTCGGCGCCGACGAGGACGAAGCGGGAGTAGGCGCCGACCAGCACGTCGTCCAGCGCGGGGTCATCGCTGACCACGGCGGCGACCCGGTGCAGGCCGATGTCGCCGTTCGACACGGCGGCCCGGAGCAGGCGGGTGGACATCGCGACGAGTGGGTGGCCGAGGTGGGCGAGGACGGCCGTACCGCCGTGCTCGGCCAGTTCCCGGATCGCGCGCGTGTCGAAGGCGACCGGGAGCTGCCGCGGGGGTTCGCCGTCGCGCTGCAGCTTGTCGGTCAGGCCGGCCGCCGCGCGCTGCCAGGATCCGGTCAGCGGCGGTACGGCGAAGAGCCCGTCGACCGGGGACTTGTCGTCGAGGTGCGGCTGCAGCGGCTGCTGGCGGGCCAGTTCGAGCGCGGTGTCGACGACTCGCTTGACCGCGGCGGGTGTGATGCCGAGTTCGTGCACGGTGTCGTCGAGGTTGGTGCGCAGCCTGCGGACCTGCTCGCCGACGTTGGACTCGACGGGAACGGTGTCCTTCGGGCCGCTGCCGGCCTTGTCGACGTCGTAGTCGACGGTCTCGCCGAGCATGCGGCGCTGGACGGCATCGGCGAGGACGGCGTTGACGGAGCCGAGGTCGGACTCCATCCGTGCGATCTTGGTCGCGACGCGGGACAGGAACTCCAGGTCGGCCTCGAACCCGTCGACCTGGTGTCCCCAGCCCGTGCCGACGAAGTGCCGGATGTCGGGGGTGGTGCGCTGCCCGTACCGGTCGATGCGGCCGATGCGCTGCTCGAGTTTGTTCGGGTTGAAGGGGATGTCGTAGTTGACGAGGCGGTGGCAGTACCGCTGCAGGTCGATGCCCTCGCTGGCGGCGTCGGTGGCGAGGAGGATCCGCACCGGGTGCTCGGTCGGGTCGGCCTGGAAGGCGAGGCGCAGCTGTTCCCGGTCGTCGGTGGAGACCGCGCCGTGCAGCTCCGCCAGGGCGGCGCCGGCGAGCCCTTCCTGCCGGAGCAGCCCGGTGAGCCAGAGCTGGGTGTCGCGGTACTCGGTGAAGACGAGCACGCGTTCGTTCATCCAGTGCGTGCCGTCGGGTTGGCACACACCTTTGAGGTAGTTGATGAGTTCGCGGGCCTTGGCGTCGGGCTTGGCCTCGTGCGCCAGGGCCCAGGTCTCCATCTCCTCGAGCAGCGCGATCTCGCGGTCGGTGGCGTCCGGCTGCATCGGGCGGGTGCGGCTCAGCACGTCGTCCTCGGCGTCGGCGAGCTCCTCGTCGTCGAGGGTGGCGGTGTCCTCGATGAACCCGTCCAACCACTGCGGGATGTCGTCGTCGACCGGCTGGGCGGCGGGCGCCTTGCGCGAGCGCAGCGTCTCCAGGTAGACGCCGACGGTGTGCGCGAACGCCGCGGGGCTGGAGAACAGGCGCTTCTTCAACAGCAGGGTCACCAGGTCGGTGGCTTTGCGCCCGCGCCGGGTGTTGAGCCGCTGCCGCCGCAGCTCGGCGAACTCCTTGAGCAGGGCGTGTACCGCCCGCTCGCTCGGCGGGTACTCCACCGGCATGGCGCGGGTGTGGCGCTGGGCGAAGCGGGGCGTGCCGTCGGCGTTGACGATGTCGCGCTTGAGGCGGCGCACGACGGTCTCCTTGACCGCCGTCGCGTCGGGCTCCATGCCGCGCGCGAACCGCTGGTTGTCGAGGATCTCCAGCAGGGCGGTGAAGGACGCCTGGTAGCCGTTGTGCGGGGTCGCCGATAGGAACAGCCGGTGCGTGAAGTGCGGGGCCAGCCGGCGGATGAGCTTGGTCTGCTGCGAGTCGACGGCATAGACCTGCTTGGGGGCGGCGGGAGCGACGTGGTGCGCCTCGTCGAGGATGAGCAGGTCGAATGTGCGCGGATAGCTGGGTCCGTCGGCGGGCAGCACCTCGTCCAGCAGCCGCTGCGCCTTCGGTCCGCGCAGCCAAGGCAGGCTGACGATGCTCAGCGGGTACACCTCGAACGGGTTGGCTGCTGAACCGTGCGTGCGCCGCACGAGCGCACAACGCTCGGTGTCGATGACGGTGAAGTCGAGACCGAACTTCTCCGCCATCTCGTCGCGCCACTTCACGGTCAGGCCGGCAGGGCAGACGATCATGATGCGGCGGGCGCGGTGCCGCAGCAGCAGCTCCTGGGCGACCAGGCCAGCCTCGATGGTCTTGCCCAGGCCGACGTCATCGGCGAGCAGGAGGTTGACCCGTGGCGCGTCGACCGCCCGGGCGACCGGCTCGAGCTGGTAGTCCTCGATCGCCACTCCGGAGCGGAACGGCGCCTGCAGGGTCTTGGCGTCCGCCGAGGTGACCGCGGACCAGCGGACCGCGTCGAGGAACGCGGCCAGCCGCTGCGGCGGGTCGAAGCCGCCCTCGGCGACCGCCGGAAGGGCGCCAGTCGGCAGCACCTGCCGCCCTGGCTCGACCTCCCAGATCACGTCGAGCGTGTGGCCGTACCGCCCGTCCTCGACGCTCTGCAGGCTAACGAGGCTGCTGCGGTCCCCGACGTTGACGTCGCTGACGACCCAACGTTGCCCACGGACCGCGACCAGCGAGCCGATGCTGGGGGTGTCCGTCGTCGCGCTCACCACGCCGTGCTCCAATGCATGTACTCGCGGTTAGCCCCGCGGAGAAACAAATGTCCCATTCGGTGTGTCTTGGTTGGCAAACCCCATCATGCCTGCCAGCCGGAATGTCTCCCCCTAACGGGTCATCTCGGCGATTCGGCCGGCCCCTCGGCGCCCGCCGAACGCGGCAGCAGCATGCCTCGAGCCAGTCCCTCGGTGGCGGCTCGGATGAGTTCGGCGCCAAGCGACGCGCTGCGGTGCAGAGCCTCGTCGAAAACGCCCAGCGCGCGGAACGCCTCGCCGATACGCCGCTGGTCGGCCGGCGGCAGTCTGAGCACCTGTGCGCGACGAACGTCGAACCTGAATGCGCCTGACGTGCTGGCCGCGTGCCGTTCGTTGGCCGCCGTGCGGATCTGGCCGGCCAGGAACCATGGGTCCAAGGCGGCCGGGTTGGGCCGTAACACGTAGAGATTCGGTCCGAGCAGTGGGCCGTCCTCGGTCACGACGCGGGCGGTCAGCGGCCGGGCGACGGTGGGCACCACAACGTCACCGGCCGCGAGACAAATCTCGGGGGTCGACGGGTCACCGGCGCGGCTGGAGGCGGCGCGGTTGTGGAGCACGTCGTTGACGGTCAGCACGAGTCGGTCCACATCGGCGTCGTGGGGCTTAGCCGCTTGTCGCACCGGGCCCAGCACCTGCAGCGCGCCCGACTTCACCAGGTCGGCCACCGACACGGTCGGGGCCGTCGCCGGGGCGGTGGTCGCGGACAGCCCCGGCAGCAGCGCAGGCAACTGTTCGAGCATCGGCGCGACCTGCTCACGGACCCTGACGAACGTGTCCGCGGAGACCTCCGTCGCGGGCGACGGTTGCCGACGGGTGGGAGTCAGGTCGACGTCCTCGTCCAGCAGCTCGATGACGGGCACGGCCCGGGCGAACCCAGCCTCATCCGCCGGCCCCCCCGGCGAGCGGACGAACGCCTGGAAGACGTTCAGAATCCGCGCATACCCGCCCTCGGTGTCGCCGTCGACCGCATCGACCATCAACACCTGCGCGGACGGCGCCGGCTGCCCGTCGGGACGGCGCAGCACCCACAGGTGCAGCGACACGCTGTGCGGCGCGGCAGCTTTCGCCGGCAGGGCGATTACCGCCTGCAACGAACCTCGACGCAGCAACTCGGAGCGGATGCGCCGACCGGCCCGGCGGCTCGCCGCAGACGGCGGCATGAGGAGCACGGCAGTGCCGCCCGCCCGCAGATGCGCCAGGGCGTGCTGGACCCACGCCAGCTCCGGCTCGGTGCGTGGCGGCATGCCGTACTCCCAGCGGGGGTCGTAGCCGAGCTCGTCGTGGCCCCAGTTGGTGTCGCCGAACGGGAGGTTCGACACGACGGCGTCGACGGTCAGGCCGGCGAATGCGTCGGCCCGCAGGGAGTCGCCGATCCGGATGCCGCCGGGCACGCCCCGCAGCGCCAGCCAGAGCTCGATCAGGCGGGCGGTGTGCGGCTCGATCTCCTGACCGTAGGCCGCGGTGCAACCGGCGCGGACCGCGGCGCGCAGGATGTTGCCGGTGCCGCAGGCGGGATCGAGCACCGTGCCGCCGGAGGCGTTCGACAGGCCGATCATCAGGTCAGTCAGCGGCTCCGGCGTCACACCCACACGCCATGCCTGCACCTGCACGAATCGCTGCCACAGCCCGTCGAACACCGCGCCTGCCCCGCGGTCGTCGGCCAGCTTCACAACGGCACCGAGCACCTGCGGCGCTATCGACGGGCTCTGCATCGCTTCACCGCGATGGTGGGCCAGGAGCAGACCGCCGACAGCACCGAGCGTCGCGGCGATGTTGTCGTCGGCCGCCGCCAGCCGCGACCACAAACGGTCCTCATCCGACAGTTCGGGCAGTTTGCCCTGACGGCGCAGCCACTCCTCGACAACGGCCAGATCGAACTCCGGGCTCGCCGCGGTGCCGCTCACGGGTCCGGGGAAGTCGGCGTGACGCTTTCGCCAGTTGCTGACGGCGGCACGTCCGACGCCGGCAAGGCGGGCGATATCAGCTGCGGTGACCTTCGGCGAGTCAGGCACGAACACAGCATACACACGTGTCAAGCGTTATGTCTGTTGACATAGTTAACAGACGCTGCTCTCACTGACTCCGACACAGCACGACGATGCGGGCGTTCAGCTGCATTACCGATCCCGCCCAACCCGGTGGGTTCATCCGCGAAGGAGCAACGACACCATGCGCAAGATCATTGCCGGGACTGCCGCCGGGCTTAGCCTGTTCGTCATCGCTTGCGGCGCCGCCCCGAAGGACGACACCATCAGCAAGGCGCCGGCCGCGAGCGGCACGGGCGCATCCGCCGCCGGGGCGGCTGACACCCAGGCCGCCGCGCCGCAGGGGCCGAAGAAGTTCGCCGTCGGCGAGGTCGGCGCGCTGTCCTTGTCCAGCGGCTCGATGGGTGAGGTCGTCGTCAAGAGCGTGAAGATGCAGGGCAAGGTGATCGTCGTGTCGGTCTCGATCACCTGCAAGGCCGGCTCGATCGAATACAACCCGTTCCACTGGTCGATGCTCGCCGGGGACGGCACCAAGCTCGACTCCGGGTTCGACATCGACGTCAAGAACCAGCTGCACTCCGGCACCATCGGCGCCGGCCAGACCGTCACCGGCAACATCGTCTTCGAAGGCGCCGCGGCTCAGTTGAAGGGCGCGCAGGTGCAGTTCGCGCCGTCCTTCGAGACCCTCGCCTACTGGGTCAACCCGTAACTGACCAGCCCGGTTCGCGGCTCCGCCGCACTCTCGGCGGGCGGCCCCCGACCAGCCGTACACTTCGGCGGCGAACACCGACGGCGGCCGAACTTGACGCGCCCTCACGAGGAGGAAATCGCATGCAAGACCCTTTGGACTCGACGGAGATCGCCGAGCCCGCGGAGAACAGCCACACCACCGCCGACTCGTCGACCACATCAACGATGCTGGCGGAGGTGCTTCCGGGGGTCGCTGTCGTCTTCGGTGATGTTCCGGCCGAACTCAGGGCCAATCTGATCGACTTCGGTCTCGTGTCGACCGTCCATCGGGAGCAGATCTCCGCAGTCCTGGCCTCCGTCGGGGCCACGGCGACCACGGCCGGCAACCTCGGCACAACGTTCGCCAGCGTCCAAGGGCTCTATCGGATCAGTGACCAGACCCGAGCCCTACTGATGAGCGGCGCGTCACTCGCCGTCAAAGACGGAGCGAATCTGGGAACCGTGATGGTGCCTGGCCGCATCCTCGGGCAGGCACGCTTCATCCCGGTGAAGGCGTTCAGCGTGGCGCGGACCGCGGCCGCGCTCGGGCCGGCGCTGGCCCAGATCGCCATGCAGATGCAGCTGACGGAAGTGACCGGCCTGGTCAGGACCAACGTCGCGTTGACGAGCCAGGTCCTCACGGCCGCCCGCCACGCGCAGTGGGCCGAGCTGACGGCGCTCGTCGCCACCGTCGACCGCGTCATCGATCAGGCGCAGGAGATCGGGTCGGTCCCGACGAGCCTGTGGGACACCATCGCGGGCAAGCGGGCGGATCTCCAGACGCAACTGGACCTGTACAAGCTGAACGTCGGCGATCACATCCGGCAGGTCCAGCGGCTCGACGCACGTGCCCGCCGCGAGTATCTCGAGACGAACGCCGAGGCGATCGTGTTCGACGCGAACGCACTGCTGACGTCCGTCAAGGCATGGATCGGATACCAGGCACTGCACGCCGCCCGGGCGAGGACCTCAGGACGCGAGGACGACGATGAGGCCCGGCTCGTCGAGGTCATCGCACGGGACACCCAGCGGGAGTTCGACACCGCACTCGCCGAGACAGTGACCCTCGTCAGCTCGCTGACGAGGGAGCTGCGCATCCTCGCCGAGCTCCCCGGGCGCGACAGTCTGACGTGGTCGCTGCCGGGGCTGGGTGGGGACGCGAAGGCGGCCCGCCAAGCCTCCGCCCGTCTGCTTGCCGCGATCGAGCCGCTTGCTGACGCGCTCCGCCCGCCGGTCCCCGCCGTGAAGGCGCCGGGTGTCATCTGCGCACCCGCATCGGTGGATCTCCAGCCGTACCTTCGCGTCCTGCGCTGGTTCCTCGATGACGGTGAGTCCGTGCGGGCCGTCGGCTTGCCCGACCAGGTCGATGCAGTCGGCTCCATCGCTACGGTCCTCGGTGGGGCGATGGAGAAGCTGGCCGCGGCGATGGACAACACCCGGACGCTGGTCGCCGTCACCGACCGGCGCATCATCACGGCCAAGGCCACCGCGTTCCTGCAACAGGGAGAGCTCCGTCTCGACGTCCCGATCGATCGGGTGCGATACGTCCGGGCGGCGACCACACCGGACAAGACGCCCCGCCCGGCGGTCGACCTCATCACGCGCGACGAGAACATCCGGTGGGTCTTCCCCGCCGACGTCGACCACGCACACTTCGGTGCGCTCGCCGCCGTGCTCGCGGAGTCGATGACGCTCCCCGACGCCGAGCGCGACGAACTGCTGCGCCGGGGCCACGCCGCCATCGAAGCCGGCACGCAGGACGTCAGTGCAGCCGTGCACTGACGGCGGAACCTATGGTCCAGCAAAATCCGGGTCAGTCTCCTGGTCGACGAGAGGTGCGTTCGGCATCGATCGTCAATTACCCTCCGAGCTGGATCCACTACAGGAGGTCGATTGTCTGCAGACCAGCGCTCCCCCGCTCCGGACCACCGCGCACTGTTCTCGTATCTGACCGCAGATGCAGCGGACGACTACATCGCGATCATGCGACTCTTCGCCGGCACCCTGCTTGCCGACCTGTCGGCCGAGGAGGTCGGCAGTCAGCTCAGTGAGCGGGGCGTCGTCATGGACCCGGACACGGTCGAGAGTCGCTGCCGGCAGCTGGTGGACTGGGGCAATCTGGTGCGCTCGGTTCGCGAGACTCGGGTACCGACTGTGGCGGCGTACCACCGATCACGGTCCCGGTACCAGGTTTCGAAGCTCGGCGGTCGGCTCCACCGGGAGGCCGAGGAGATCTTCCGGGCCGTCGACGGCGCCCGCGAGGTGGCCCGGGAGCTGCTCGCCCGTACCGTCGACAGCCTCGATCAGATCCTGCTGCAAGTGGGGCACGTCAACAGGCCAATCGACGTGGAGACACTCGCCGGCGCGGTGACCGGCGTGTTCAACGACCACCAGATGTTCCACGAGTCGGTCACCGACTTCTACGCTTACCTATCCGGCGTGCTGACCCGCTACGACCTCGGCGGCGAGGAGTACACCCAGTTCAAAGGCCTACTGCTGGACTATGTCGACCTGATCGGCGCGGATGTCAATCGGAACGCACCGGAGATCCTGGAGCGGCTACGGATTCTGCTCCAACTCATCGACCGGGTGCTCGACCACCTACCTGCGGTCCCCGCCATAGCGGGTGAGGCGTTCACGATCGAGCGGCTGCCGGGCAGGACGCTGTCCGACTGGGAGCAGCTCGCCGCCTGGTACGGAGCCTCCGACAACCGGTCAGGCCCCGACCAGCTGCGGGCCGCTGCGCGACAGGCGCTGGGTCAGTTGATCACCAACGCGCGGCGCATGCTCACCGCAACCGGCACCGGACTGTCCCGGCGTGCCGATCTGCTCAAGCTCGCGGCATGGTTCCACAGCGCCGACAGCGAAACCGCCCACCGCCTCTACGACGCGGCATTCGGCTGTTACCCCTCGCGACACCTACTGTTCGGGCCCGACGAGCCGGACACGGCGACCGGTCCCGGAACGTCCTGGTGGGAATCGGCCCCGGTGAGCGTACCGGTGTCGCTACGTGAGCGCGGCGACCGTACCGCACGCGGACGCAGTTCGCGGGTACCCGACCCGGGCGCCGAGGCACAGCGTCTGCTGGCCTTGGCGCACCAGCGCGACGAGGCCAGGCGGGCGGCCGCGTCGGAACTGCTGGCCGCCGGTCCACTGCATCGCAGCCGGCTCAGCAGGGCGGCCAGAGACCTGCTGCTGGAGAAGCTCTCCGCCGTCTTCGCCCTCGTGTCCACCGCGGCGACTCCGATCGAACAGCGAGACACCGACCTCGGGCTGGTCCTGCGGGCCACACCAGCGAAGGGCGACGCCACTATCGTGACCAGCGACGACGGCACCATCACCGTGCACGACGTCCAACTTGTTGCGGTGCCCCTTGCCAGTGCCGGGCGCCGTCTGGCGGCTGCCGGATGAGCAGCCGCAACCTCGCCACCGCGAACCAGTCGGCCAGGGAGCGGGTCGACGCGGCACGCGCCTTGCTGGCCAACCCCTTGCTCACCGCGGCGCAATCAGAGGAACTGGCCCTCGTCCGGCTGCACGCGCCGGCCCTCCGCGGCACGTTCAAGACCCTGCTGGGCTACAACCTGATCATCGAGTCGTCGTTCGCCAGACTGGTCAAAGGGCCGATCAGCCCAGACGGGCCAGCGCGACCGGCTCGCCGCTCGGACAGCAGCGCATGGACACCCGTCACATACACCCACCTGGCGCTGCTCTGCGCCGCGCTGCTGGCTCCCGGGACCGGCGAACAGACGCTCATCTCGGCCCTCATCGACCAGGTCCGCTCCGACGCGGCAACGATCGGGGTCGACATCGGCGACACGCTTCCGGAGCGCCGCGCGTTGGTGACCGCCGTCGGCCACCTCATCGACTGGGGCGTGCTGACCGAAACCGACGGCACTGCCACGGGCTGGAGCGAGCGGCAGGACGAGGCACTCCTCACGATCCACCGAGCGGTTCTGCCGCACCTCCTTGCACGACCGCTGTCAGGCCTGGCGCACTCCGACGACCTACTGGCCGGGGACCCGGCTCTCGCCGACCAGCCCCGCCGGTCGCTGCGTCGCAAGCTGGTCGAGAACCCGCTCGTGCGGCGAGAGGATCTGACCGATGGTGAACGCGACGTCCTCTCCCGCGAACGGAGCGAATTGACCCGAATGCTCGACGAGCATTTCGGCCTCACCGTCGAGGTCCGCGCCGAGGGCGTCCTTGCCTACGACCCCGGCGGCAGCCTCACCGACATCGCCTTTCCCGGCACAGGCACCGTGAAGCAGGCCGCCCTGCTGCTGCTGGCCGAGCTGATCGACTCAGGACAGCTGCCGGGTCGCAAAACGAAGGCCGATCTCGGAATCGCCGCGGAGTGGGGCGAGGTTGACGACGCGTTGGAGAAGCTCACCGATCGGCATCGACGGGCCTGGGGCTCGGCACTGGTCGAACAGCCACTTCGGCTGCGTGACGGGGTGGTTGCGCTGCTTGTGGACATGAGCCTGGCCACCGCCGACGACACCGGACTGGTAGTACATCCAGCGGCCGCCCGCTACCGACCGCAGCCGGTGGCGGCGCCGGCGACCCGGGCCGCCAGGCGCCTCGCCGGCCAGGACGAGCTGGAGTTCGGATGACCGATACGTTCGATGGCACACCGCTGCGCCACCACCCGCACCGATGGCGGCTGTCCCGGGCCGGTTTCGTCAACGTCTGGCACTACTACGAGACCACGTTCGACATCTCCGGCGGACGGCTCATCCTCCGCGGCACCAACGGCTCAGGCAAGTCGCGAGCGCTCGAGATGCTGCTGCCTTTCCTCCTCGACGCCGACCGTCGCAACATGGGCACCGGATCGTCCGTCCGGATGGAAGACCTGATGAGCGCCGGGGCGGGTGAGCAGGGCAACCGGCTCGGCTACATGTGGCTCGAGCTGCGTCGCGACCCCGACCCGGCCGACAACGACCAAGACGAGCGGCAGTACCTCACACTCGGAGCGTTGGTCCGCTTCGCCCTCAGTACCAAAGAAGCCAAGGTCTGGTACTTCACGACAACCCTGCGGGTCGGTGCCGAACTTCCGCTGCTCGGCCGGGACCGGCAGCCACTGTCCCGACGCGACCTGGCGGAGCTCGTCACCGAGGACCGCATCACCGACGTTCCCGAGAAGCACCGCGAGCGGGTCCGTGGCGAGGTGTTCGGACTCACCGGTCAGCTCGGCAAGGAACGCTTCGACGGGCTGCTCAAACTCCTGCACACGCTCCGGTCACCCGACGTCGGCAACCGGATCGAGGAGGGGCGGCTGCCGGCGATCCTCGCCGACGCACTTCCGCCGCTGTCCGAGGACGCGCTGACCGACGCCGGCCAGCAACTTGACGGGTTGACGAGCACCCGCGAGGACCAGGAACGCCTCGAGGCTGCTCGCGAGCAGATCACGGTCTTCCTCGAGGTGTATCGCAAGTACGTCACCGGAGTGCTCAGCGCCTCGCTGCTGACGGTCAAGGAGCGCGCAGCCGGTGTGCGAAAGTCCGCGGAGGCGGCAGCGCGAGTCGCCGCCGACGCGGAACAGCTCGAACGCGACACTACAGCTGAGCGGGGGCGCGCCGCAGAACTCGACGAGAAGGTCCAGCAGCTGGATGCGACGCTGGCCGCGCTGCGCGAGTCAGATGCCTATCGCAACGCATCCGACCTTCTGCAGCTGACAGAGATCGTGCGGACGCTGGCCTCGTCCGCGGACAACGCGTTGCGGCATGCCGCGCAGCTCCGCGCCGACGAATCCAAGCGCGTGGAGGAAGCCGGTCCGGCTGCTGACGACGTCGCCTCGGCCGTCGCGGCGCTGTCGGACACTGTCCAGCGGCTGCAGACAGTCCTGCCCGGCATCGGCATCGCAACCCACGGCCTGCCCGCCGCCGTCCAGGTGGGTCGCCGGCCCGGACCACAGACGACCGACGTGGTCCGGACCTCCCGCGAGCAGGACCCGGAGCATCTGGTTCGTCCCGTCGCCGACCTTCTCACGCTCGTACCGGAGGATGTCGGCGCCGTTGTCGAGGCCGCTCGGCAGGTCGAAACCGCCGCGCACGCGCGTTCAGCCCAGGCTGGCAACCGCGCGGCCGACGCCCGAGTACTCGCCCAGGAACGCCGGCAGGTGGAAACCGCCGCCGGAAAGGCCCGCGAAGCCGAGCAGCGGGCTGAGGAGGACGCACAGGCCGCAGAGCAGGCCGGGGATCAGCGTGATGACATCGCGATCGAGCTGGTCGACGCGTGGCGCGCGTGGACCACCGCACCTGAGACGATGGACCTCATCGGCACCACCGACTGGGCGGCGCATCCGATGCTCGGAGTGGTGCTCATCGACCGGACCGCGCTGTGCGGTGAAGGGCCATCAGCCGTCACCCTGCCGGACCTGGACCGCGCGGCCGACGATTCCGTATCGGAGTCCGAGGCGGTCGTGGTGGCCGCGCTGTCCCGGCTCGACGACGCCGACCGGGCGG
This sequence comes from Dactylosporangium sp. CA-139066, assembly GCF_050936175.1. NCBI lineage: Bacteria > Bacillati > Actinomycetota > Actinomycetes > Micromonosporales > Micromonosporaceae > Dactylosporangium > Dactylosporangium sp. CA-139066. The sequence continues at coordinate 7,677,011 of NZ_JBNJNH010000001.1, forward strand.
ACGCCGAGATTGCCGCACGACTCACCGGGGAACGGCAGGACCTCCTGGACGCACAGGATCCTGAGCCTCAGCTGCCGAGCTGGGTGAGGACGTCCGGCGGTGCTCCGCTGTGGCGGTGCCTGGACTTCGCCGACGGTGTCGACGAACAACACCGCGCCGGTATCGAGGCGGCGCTGCTCGCGTCCGGGCTCCTGGTCGCCGAGGTGGACGACGGCGGCCGGCTCACCGCTGTCGACGGGCAGCTCCTCGTATCGCCCTCCGGCGCGCCGGCAGCGAGGCCGCTCTCGACGGTGCTGACGGCCGAGCAGAGCAGCCCGGTGGCGGCCGCCGCCGTCTCCGCGCTCCTCGAACGGATCGCGTTCAACGACCCGAGCGCGGCAATCTGGGTCAGCGACGACGGCCGTTGGGGCAACGGTCCGCTCCGTGGCCGCCACACCGTCCCGGCCGCCCGCCACATCGGCGCCGCAGCACGAGCCGCCGCACGAACTGCCCGCCTGACCGAGATCACCGCCGAGCTTGATGGGTTGGAGGTCGCCAGGACCGGGCGCGAACAGCATCGTCAGCACCTGCACCACCGACGGCAGGCGCTGCGCGACCTGCGCCGGTCCGCGCCGCAGTCGATGGCGCTCGCCCAGGCCAGGACCCGCTTCGCGGCGGCGGTCGCGCAGGCCGGCCGATCGGCGTCCACGGCGAAAGCGCGACGGACCGAGGCTGATCAGCTGGCGCGCGCTTGGACCGAACACGACCGCGAGCACCGGCGCATCTGCAACGAGTTCGGCCTACCGCCCGACGAGGAAACGCTGCTGGACCTGAAGCGCCAGGCAGACAGGGCAGTCGAGCAATGTAGCAGTGTGATGAGCGGCGTCGGCGCATTGCGTCGAGCCCTGGATCGGTACGCATCGGCCGCCAAGGCTGTCGACGGCGTGGCCGCCCGCCGTGCCGTCGCCGAGCAGGACGCCGGTGAGGAATGGCAGAGATGGCGGGAGAAGGCAACGAGGCTTGACGTCCTTCGTGCGGCGGTCGGCGCCGAGGCCGACTCTATCCAACGGCAGGAGGCGCAGACCGAAGCAGCCTTGCAGCACGCCATGGCCGGCTTTCGCGCCGCATCCGAGACATCGCAGCGACTGGCCCGCGAGGCTGCCACCGCCACCGCGAACGCAGCGAACGCGCTCGCCCGCGTCGGCGAACTCCGAGCCGAGCTGGCCGAACACACCTCGGCAGTACTGCAACAACTCGGCCAGCCCGGCGTCAGTGCAACGGCCTTCGCGGACCGGCCCGAGTCCGTGTTCGCAGATCCGGCACCCGAGTCCGTCGAAACGAGCGCAACGACGCTGCTGGCCGGCCTGCGCCGGGCGAAGACAGACGAAAACGCACTGCTGCGCGCCCAACAGGTGTTCGAGCAGGCCATCTCCGGCAGCTACGACGTGTCCGCCACCGTCTCGGCAGGCATCAGGCTGTTCGAACTGATCGACACCGACGGCCGGCGTCCGCTCGCCCAGGCCGCTATCGAGGTCGAACAGCAATGCGAGGCCGGCCGAGCCGCGCTCACGGCACGGGAACAGCAGGTGTTCACCGACTTCGTCCTCGGCGAAGTCGGTGAGGAACTGCGGCGCCGGCTCGGACAGGCGACGAACCTCATCGCGGCCATGAATGCCAGCCTCCGGTCGATCCGCACCAGTCAGGGCATCGGGGTGCGCCTGACCTGGAAGCTGTCCGACGGCGCGAGCGGCGACATCGCGCGGATCAAGGAACTGATCACGACCGCCGCGGCGGTCCGCACACCGATGCAGGACCGGGAGCTGACAGCGCTGCTGTCCGCCCGGGTCGCCGCCGAAGCGGTGCAGGATCCGACCGCGGGGTACGCAATCCACCTGCGCGGCGCGCTGGACTACCGAGCCTGGCACACCGTCGAAGTGTTCATCACCGGCCCCGAGCCAGGTCGCGAACGACGGATCAGCCGCCGGGCGAAGCTGTCACAGGGTGAAACACGCTTCGTGTCGTACGTGACGTTGTTCGCCGCCATCGACGCCTACCTGTCCGGTCTCGAGAACCCGGCGACGTCGCTGCGGCTCATCCTCCTCGACGACGCATTCGCCAAAGTCGACGAGCCCACCATCGCCGAACTCCTCGGCCTGCTGGTCCGCCTGGACGTCGACTTCGCGATGACCGGCCACGCGCTATGGGGTTGCGTACCCCAGGTGCCAGCCCTCGACATCTACGAGATCTGCCGCGAGGAGGGCACGCCCGCCGCGACCGCCCACGTCCGCTGGGACGGCCGCAACCGACACTTCCTGCGCACCACATGACCGGTCACACGCCACCGCTACCGCCGCACCTGCGCGCCTACCTGGCCAGCCCGGAACTCGCGGCGGTGTGGTCCGCCGCCCGCGCCCGGCTGGAGCGCAACGGCCTGCGTATCACCGGCTCGCTCCCCGTTGACCTCGACGACGCCGCCGCCGACCGCCTCTCTGGCCTGCTCGGCCGGCCGCTGCAACCTGGGGTCGGGCGACCCGTCAAGCTTGCCGACCTCGACGAGGCACTGCGCCGCTCGGCCGCCCAACTCGGCCTCGTGTCGGCGCTCCAGGTCATCCACGGCCGGCCACTGACCGATCGCGGCGCAGCACGCCGGCAGCGCCAGACGCAATGGACCGAAGTATGGCAACGGCTCGACACCGCGCTGGCCGGCGCCGGACTGGCCGACGCGGCATGGGTGCCCGGCTGGATTGCCGGCCTGCAACGCACCGGTGTCCTAACCCGAGCCGGAATCGACGCTGCCGGTCGCGCCCTTGAGCACGCGGTCACCGCCCTCGCGGTCCTGCTTCCGCCCGAGGACGGGCCGCCAGTCGAGCTCGCGGCCCTGGCCAGCCGGGTGACCGGTGACGCACACGGGCTCGACGACACAACCCTGGCATCACTGGTCGTGCTGCGAGCCGCCGCCCAGGCACACGACCGGCCGGTCCCCGAAACGGCAGCCCAGCGGCGGGACCTCTGGCAAATGCTCGGCGTCGCCACCGATGCGATATCCGGCACGGTCCTGACCTGGCGGCTCCAGCCGCCAGGCCCCGACCGATGGTCGAGCATGATGCGGGACCGCGCCCACCTTGGCCTCATCACCCACCTCACCTTGCACGAACTTGACCATGCCGGCGCCGTGCCCTTCGCCCGGCCCGGTCAAGCCGTGTTCGCCTGCGAGAACCCGCAAGTGCTCCAGGCTGCCGCACGCGCCGACGTCGACACACCGATGGTGTGCCTGTCCGGCAACCCGGCCGCAGCCGGCACCCGCCTGCTGCAAGCATTGATCGCCGCCGGCAATCCCGTCCGGTACCACGGAGACTTCGACTGGCCCGGCGTCGCCATCGCCGGCCGCATCGTGAGCCTCGGGGCATCGCCCTGGCGCATGTCGGCCGCCGACTACCGAGCCGCGGTCTCCGCGCTCGACGCCGACCACGCCATCGCCCTCACCGGGAAGCCAGTCGGCACGGCATGGGACCAGGCGCTCGGTGTCACGATGCAGGCTCGGGGGCTGGCCGTACACGAGGAAGCGGTACTCCCCGAGCTCCTCACGGACCTTATCGGCGATCGCGCTACGAGGGACGGCTTATGAACCGCGATGCCGGAAAGCACAATCGCGAAGCGGCGGCGACCAGACACATTGAAGGCGCAGCGGTCAACGCTGAACGAGTCTCGTATGGACACCTGCATAGCGCGGGTTGACACAGAGCGTGAGCTGGGATCTCTTTCGACACAACTCTCCGCGAATCCCACCACCGTTGCCCTAGCGGCCGGGTTCCCGGCTACCATGTTGCACCCGACCGGTGATCACCCGGCACGCGTCGCATCCCCATGTACCCGGCGCCGTCACGATGACTGGCATGCGATCCTCCCGTCCGGTAGTCGAACGGCCGATCGGTGCGCTAATCCCGCTCCCGATCCCCCGGCCCGAGCCGGCACCGGCGCCGCTGCCCACGCTGCCACCACGCCAACCGGGCAGCACCGGGCCAGCCGTTCTCGAGATCGGCGCGGCCCGCCTCGACCGGTCGGGGCGATGCCGCGCCACCACCCTGCTGCGCCACCTCGGCTGGCGACCCGAGCACCGACTGCGGGACGACACCGCCGACGGGACGGTCATCCTTGAACGCCTCCCCCGACCGGCCGACGCCTGATCGGTGGCCGGTGTGCGCTCACGATCCCCGCCGCACCTCGCGACCTGTGCGGGATCGCGCTCGGCGACCGGGTCGTCCTCGCCGCAGACACGGGCCGCCACCGCCTCCTCTTCTACCCGGTCGCGACCGTCGCTGATTCTCGCCGGGCACCACTCCGCCCGACCGGGCGACCGTCGTGGACCCTGACCAGGAACGGCTCGCTGCGGCCTGGGCCGCCGTCGCGGCGCTTGGGGCGGCCCTCGCCGACCTGCAGCGCGACCCCAGGCCCCGACGACCGGCCTTCGACGCCTACCTGCCGGAGGTCATCGCCGCCGGGCCGGGCGCCCGCCGGACCTACGGCACCTACTGGCGCCGCATGGCGGAAGGCAATCGCTACGCCGCGGATCGCCAGACCGCCTTCCTGGCCAGCAAGGCCCGCATCGCCGAGCTCGAAGACGGGGTCATAGCCGGCACTTCACGGACTGCTGAACGTCTGAACGGCCATGACCGAGCGGCCGCGAGACTAACAGGAACCTGTGAATCTATCGGAAGCTTTCATGATCGATCACCTCTTGTTGTCAGTTCCACGCCGCACCTTTCCGTGAGAGAATGCGAAGCCGCGCGGTACTACCATCAATATGCCGATCGAACGTATGAAGCCCGGCGATCGATTGCCACACGTCGGGTAGATGGGCATGCTCGTCCTATGCGCTTCATTGCGTGGCTGCCGAGCCATGATGCCCTAACAGCGGAGCTACGGCAGCTGCGACGGACGGGCTTAGTTCGGTTGCGGGGGTCGACCTTCACGGCATTGACGCAGGCGGCGATGCTGGCTGGGCTCGCCAAGGAGGAGGGCGGCGCCAATCCAGCGGCTGTCGAAAGCCTGCTGCGCAGCGCGATCCAGCGGCTCGGCGGCGGGCGGCTGGGTGACGCCGCCGAGTACACGTTCGGGCTCGTCCACGGGACTCGAGACTGGCCGGCCCAGGATCGGCGACGGCAAGCGGCCGAGACGTACCGCGTCTCCGTCGACCGGTTCCGCAAGCATTACGAGGAGATCGTTTGCGCCCAGACGGCCGAGGCGATCCTGAGCCTGCTCCATGACAGGGTGGATGTGCCTAGGGAGGCGCCGAGCACCAAGCGCGAAGGTCGCCTGGTGGCCGCTACCGTCGACGCGCGCTCGAGGCATGACTCGATCCCAGTCGTCGTGCATTGTTGTTCGGTCGACACGATCACCGGCGTCGACATCGTCGTCTCGCCCACTAACACGTTCTTCGAGCTGGCCAGCGTCTACAAGGTATCGATCGCAGCCTGCCTGCGCTCGGCTGGCGCCCTGAAGTCCGCGGTCGGTGAAATCGTGGTCGACGCGGTCGCCCGCGACCTGGACGTCTGGCGGCGGGCGAACATGCGTGTCGGCCTTCCCGTGGCCCCGGGCACGGTCGCGCCGACGCCGGTCGAGCCGGGCAGCGGGCTGGGTTTTCGCTGGATCTACCACGCCGCGGTCGCGACGCCGCGCGCCGGGACCAATGACTACTTCGTCGAACCCTCCGCCATCGCCCGTGCGGTACGCAATGTGTTTGCGGCCGCACGGGCCGGCGGCTCCGAGGCCGCGCCCCGGTCGATTTGCTTCCCGCTGCTAGGGGCGGGCCGGGGTGGCCTGGATGCGTGGACGAGCGCCAGCAACCTGTGGCGGGCGGTACGCGCCGAACTGACCGGCGGCTCGCAGCCTTCGGCGCTGGCCGTACACATGGTCGTGCTGACCGAGGCCGACGCCGAAGTCGTCCGGCAGGTGCTGGCCGAACCTCCGCAGTAGACGGACGAGCGAGTAGATGGACAAGGCGGGGCGGCAGTCCGCCGCGCCTTGCCACGTCGGCTGATCAGCCGTCGAGCCGGAGCCGGATCAGGTGCGTCACCATCGGGTTCACCTCCCTTCCGCCGCGGGCTCCAGCCAATCGGTCCAGTTGTCCGGAGACTCGGGCAAGAATAGGGAGAACTCTGGGCGCATCTTGGGCGACTGCGGGGCATCGACATCGGAAGAAGGCAATCCGCCTCTGGCCCATGTTTGACTTGATTCGGCAATACAGGAACCGCCATTGGAAGGAGGAATGGTGGAGGCCGAGTCTCTTCAAGGGGAGCTGATCGCGCTGCGTAAGGGCCGGGGCGCACAGGATCCCGCGTTGCGCAATCGGGTCGGACCGCTCCTGAGGCGGATCGCCGGGATATCCGACGATATGCTGGCCGCCGAGGTCCGCCATCGCTTGATCGACTGTCTGGAAATGCACATCCGGCGCGTGCCCGAAGATCTGAGAATGGCGGCAAGTGCGGCCTTCGCACTCGACCCCGCCACCGCTCACCGGTTTTTGGAGCGCCGTTTCGAGCTCGCCGCCGACCGGCTACAGCGGGAGTCGCGGACGGTTCGACGGTGGTCGGACAAGGCGATCGCGGCGATGGCGGAGCAAATGACCATCGACGTCGACGATCGTCCGGCGCAGCAGGCCCGCCGCGGCTGGTACGTCGATGCTTTGTCGACCCTCCATCGGCTCGATGGCCCGACCGTGGTGTCATACGAGCGACGCCGAATCGTCGCGGTCGAGGCGCCGCTCGAGCGTTTCGAGATGGCGATCAGCCTGCCACAGCCCGCAGATCCGCGCACCGAGCCGCCGCTGGTGACGATGGACCTGCTCTGCGGCGGCGTTACGGAGCGGCTGGAGGTCGTCGGAAGCCAGTATTTCCGCTGGTACGTTGAGCTTGCCGAGCCCCTGCCGGTCGGCGGTCAGGTCGACGTCCTGGCCCGCTTCGTATTCCCACCGGGCCTGCGGACGCCGCCGTACTACGTGTTCGTTCCGCACCATCCGTGCCGGCGTTTCCGTACGGTGATCCGGTTTCCGCCGGGAGTACCGCCGCCCGGGTTGCGCCGGCTGGACGGCGCACCGGGCCAGGTCCTCGCCGACGATGCGCCGATCGGTGAGCCGATCGGGCCGAACCGCCTGGGCGAGCTCGCCTTGGGGTTCGACGATCTCCGGGAGGGCCTGGCCTATGGTGCGCGGTGGACCCCTCAGCCGCGGTAGGGCAAGGGAGTCCCACCCTCTCCCTCGCCGGGGATCGAGCTGATCATCGCGGTCGATTCGCCGAGCGTCATCGAAACTCCAATCATTGGATGGTCGTCGATGAATATGCTCGGCGGGCTGGTCGGCGAATATCACATGAAAAACCTGACAACCGGAGTGGGGTCGGACAATAAGTTGGCACCGCAACCGGAAACCTGACATGCGTGACCCGAAAAGGCGGCCACGCCGTGGCCTGTCGGTTATTCTTCGGCGCTTGCCGCCGGTGCTAACATCGCTGGCGCCGTGATCCGTCCGGACCGTTTTACCCATCGATCGTTGCCAACTGGAAGTGATCATGGAAAGCGTAGCCTTCAATCTGAACAGCACCACCACCGCAAGGTGGTACGCCGCTCAGCTCGATGTCGGTAAGGGTCGTCGCCGGCAGTACCTGCGAGTCCTCGACCACTCCCTGCGTCGGTCGCCCGAACTGCCCGACCGAAACCGGATCAGCACGTTGGCCGGCGTCCGGACGCCGTCCACGCTCTACTCGAACTTCGGCCCGAGCGCGCAGACAGCGTTGATCAACCAGCACAGCGAGGAAATGCGTTTCGGGACGCCCGGCGATGTGGTCCAGAGCCTGGTGATCGAGACCAAGGTCTACAACCACTGGCGCTATCGCGAGGCGTGGCTCGCCGAGCTGTCGAGCACCCGGCCCGACGATCGCGGGTTCGCGTCGGAGACCTTGGTCCGGGTGCTGGTGACCTGGGCGGTGGCGAACCCGGACCTCGCGAAGCTTTTGCACCATTCGCCGCCGCTGTCGGTGATCGAGGACCTGCTCAAGATCTGTGGCACCGGCGAGGACGTGTTGGCCCTGGCCGGCCGGGTCAACAGGCTGCTCACCCGGGTCGTGCGAACGGCGCTGCGCTCGGACCAGCCGTCGAGTAACGCGGTGCTGGACCTCGTCCGCGACGAACTCACAGCCCTCGTGAACAACGAGTCCCGCGACCTGCCAGGGTCGCTGCCGCGCGAGCTGACCGACTCGGTCGGCGCCGCCCTGATCGACCTTGAGTACAACCTGCCGAGGCTGCCGGAGAAGGACCGCAAGATGGTGGCGGACGAACTGCGCCCTCTCATCGCCCACGTGCTCGATCTGCTCGGAGAAGCCGATGCTTGACGTCCAGGACGACACTGGCGACCTCACCCGCATCCGCTTCGCGGCACGGTTCGAGGTCGACCAGCATCACGCCGAGCAGACCGGCGAACTGACCCCGCTCGAATCGCTGGTGACAAAGGCGAAACGCCATCTCGGTCCGACCGACTACCTGACCTTCCGCATCGAGTGCGGCCTCGAGGAGGTCCGCAGCCGGCGCCGCGCCGCGGCGGCGTCCGCCGACGCTTGGGACGACCTCTACCTTCGCGCCTCGGCCCACCTGAACCGCCTCGATCGCGTCCTCATGCGCATCGAGTCGTTCCATGCTCAGTACACCCGGCGCAGAGGCGACATCGAGGGTGGGATCCAGCTGTACCGCGACGCGCTCGCCAAGCGCAGCGAGGCGCTGGGCGAGAACACGTATGACACGCACATGACCCGGGGCAATCTCGCGTTCGCGCTGCTCGACAGCGGCGAGCCGGCCTACCTGGACGAGGCGCTGGCGATCCTCGAGGCCGAGGTGTCCTATCGCACGACGGAGTACGGCCCAGAGAGCGAGTTCGCCTGCCGGGCGGCGGGCAACCTCGGGCGCGCGCTCGTGCGCCGCTACGAGCGGGACGTGCACGACGGTGTGGCGGAGCCCGACACCGGGTCATTGCACCGGGCGCTCGCAATCGCCACCGAGCAGATCAGCATCCGCGACCGGCGCAACGGGCGCACCGACGCGTTCACCTCCAACGCGCACCTGCTGCGGGCACACGCATTGCTGCTGCTGGACCGCCGCGACGACGCGCGCACCGAGCTCAAGTTCGTCGCGGCCGTCGTCGAGGGCCGCCGGGTGCCAGTGGAGCAGGACTGGCTGGCGGAGCTGACCGCGCGGCTCGAGCAGTGATCCGCGCGGTCGCTAGCGTCGGCCGACAACGGCGTTGTAGTCGACCAGTTGGCTGTTGACCCAGCCGACCCCGGCCGGTGAGCCGAGGTCGATCGTCTCGGCCGGGTCGAACGCCAGATCGTCTGCCTTGTAGCGGTCGCCGAACAGCACGATCGCCAGGTGGGGCCGGTCCCGGTGCGACTGCCAGACGATCCCGGCGGCGTCGCTGCGCCGGCGCAGCCACGCCGCATAGTGCCGGGTCTGCGGGTAGAACCGCGCATCGGCGTCGACCAGCCAGCCATCCTGCCCGATCGTGGCGAGATCGGTCGCGCTGACCAGCGTCACCACCTCGGCCGGCGCCCGGAGCGTGACCGGCGTGAACGACCGTTGCCGGACCGCAGCGTACGGCACGCGGCGCGCCCCCCGTTCGTTCGCCGCGAGGTCGCGCAGCAGCACCTCCGCGAGCGCTGTCGCCGGCTTTTCCGCGAGGTAGAGGTACGAGAACGGGTCCTCCGACGTGGCGTCGAACCGGCCGCCCCCGAACGGCGAGAGCGCCGGCTTCGGGTTGAACGACGACGGGTCGTACCTGGTTGCGTGGACCCGATACAGGCGCGCGCCGGCGGGCAGCGTGCGGTGCCGCAGCACGACCCGGCCCTTCGGCGGGGGCTGGAACGGCATTTCAGCCCTCCTCGCCCACGGCTGCGGCCAACGCGACCACATCGTCGTCGCGTCCGGTCCGCAGCAGTTCCAGCGGCGTCTCCCCGATCCAGGCGTTCCGGCTGATCCACCAGTCGGCCGCCCCCCAGGGATCGAGGTCCGCCGTCAGCAGGATGTTGACGCGGCGGACGGTCTCGGCCACGGCGCCGGAGGCGAACTGGAACTCGGGATAGTCGCCGTCCAGGTCGATTACGTACGGTGCCTTCGGATCGATACCGAGGTCGAGCACCCGATCCCGGGGGACCGTCGTGAGGGTGCGCCGGATCCGGGACCGCGCCTCGACGTCGACGTGCTCGAGGCGCTCGTTCCGGTCGTCGTCCAAGCCGCGGAGGATCTCGTCGATCCAGGCCGATCGCTGCTCGGGACTCATCAGGACGCCGGCGCCGAGGGTGGTGTCGTCCTGGAGCAGGGCCGCGCGCACGGGGTGCTCTTCGGGCAGGACGTCGTTCAGGAACATGGCCAGGCGTAACGACGGGCCGGCCTGCGCGTCCGCGAGCAGCTCCCGCAGCCGCAGGCGCTGATCGGCGGTGAGCCGCCTGACTACGTCGGGCCAGCGCTCCCCCAGCACACGAATGGCCGAGTAGATCGACATGTCAACATCCTTGATAGGTGAAGGCAGCCCAGCCCTCTGCGGCCGCGAGGTCCCGGTTGGCCGAACGGCCGGCGGCTTGCCGCAGGACCTCGTCGCGCAGCAGTGGCGGCATCGTGGCGAGCGGTTCGCGCCGCGGGTCCAGCATCCACCGCTGGGTGGCGTGCAGGGCGACCGGAGGGTCGTCCGGCGTCTGCTGCAGGTAGTGGTGGAAGACGGAGACGAAGATCGACGCCTGTAGCTCGCGGACCGGCCATTTGCAGCCGAGCACGCCTACCGCGCCGACCGCCCGGAACACCGTCGACAGCGTGAGCGCCTCGTCCGGCGCCCCCGATGTCAGGTCCGAGCCGCACGCCGTCAGCACGAACAGCCTGCCCGCGCGGTCCGGGTTGTGGCCGACCTGCCGCAGCACTCGGGCGAGCGAGAGCCGGCCGTCGTCACCGTCCCGCGCCAGCAACAGGTGCGAGTCGACGACCTGCTCCGACACCTGCGCGTGGCACTGCAGGTGCAGCAGCGACGGCAACCGGTGCGGATCGGTCAGCAGGCCCTCGACCTCGGCCGCCGTGCCGGTCCCCGCCGTCTCGTCGACGAGATGGCCGAACGTCTCCGCGGTGGGGTACAACGCCGCCCGCAGCCCGCTGACGCAGACCGGCGTGAACAGCAGCTCCTCGCCGCCGGGATTGCCCAGCAGCACCGGGCTGTCGTGCAGCGCGGGCCGGTACCGCCGGGTGGCGTCCATCAGCTGCCGGCCGGACGCCGCGTACGTCATCAGCACCGAGGCGCCGGCGACCGTGCCGTGGTGTCGCGCGGCGTGCCAAGGCACGACGCTCAGGGCGCCGCACGGCACCAGGGTGAGCCGCGGTAGCCCCGGCAGCCCCCAGTCGTCCACGGCCCGCAGCAGCGGCGCGATGCTCTCCCCGGCCCACGTACAGATGCGTTGGAGCTCTGCCTCGAGGTCGTCGCCGTCGCCGTTGGAGTCGTTCGCCCGGGCGCGCAGCGCGGCCTGGAAGGCCTCGACGGCGGTGCCGGGCCCGAGCAACAGGTTCGGCAGCTCGACGTCCACCAGCTCGCCGTCGGCCCGCACGATCAGGGCGCGGCCGGGTCCCACACCGGCGCCGCCGGGCAACAGGTAGACCAGGGCGGCGGAGCCGGCGCGACGCAGCGCCGCGGTCAGCTCGGCCATCGTCGGCGGCTCGGCGACCGATTCCTGGGCGGCGCGCAGCCGCATCAGGACCTGATGGCGGGTGTCGTCCGGCGGCTCCCAGGACAGGATCGACGCCGCCGGCCCGTAGACATCGACCGCCGCCTCGGCGTACGGCTTGCTCGCCCAGGCGTCGGCGAGTTCGGCGTGCCCGGAGGCCCGGAGCTGGGTCGCGACGTCGGCGGTGCTGGTCGCCGCCCAGAGCAGCAGGCCTCGGCCGAGCTCGAGCGCCTCGACCGCCCGGGGCCTCGCGTCCGGCCCGAGGGTCAGGCACCGGTCGGCCAGCAGCCTGGCCCGGTCGGCGGCGCCGCGCGCGGCGATCAGACCGTCGGGCAGGCGGGCCTGCAAGCGGACATCGTCCATCAGCGTCCGCAGCTCCTCGAGGCCGACGTCGACCGACCGCAGCCGGTCCGCCCCGTCGCGGCCGTTGCGTCGCCAGTACGCATCGGCGAGTTGCCGGAACACGGTCGCGGCGTGGCCGAGCCCGGTCTCCTCGCCGGTCAGCAGGTATGCGACCTCGTACTGGTTGACGGCCTCGTTCAGATCCGCGGCCGACCCGCTGACCTCGGCGCGGATCTGGTAGCCCATGCCGAGGCCCATGCGCAGGCGGCCGGCCTCCCAGGCGCCGAACCCCTTGAACTCGGCTGCGCGGCGTAGTCGCTCGATGCCCCGGTCGACCGCCTCGACCCGCCCGGCCGGTGTCTCGGCGAGCAGGCCGAGGACCACCTGGGCCAGCCCGCCGCGGACCATCAGCGATGGTCGTTCGCCGTGGTCACTGGGCAGGTCGGAGGCGGCGAAGAGGAGCCCGGCCCCTTTGGCCAGCAGGTCGCGGTCGTTCTCGAACCCGCCGATCGCGAACTGCGCCATGCCGAGCGCCGAGGTGGCCCGCGCGAGGCCGACGTTGCCCGGCGGCAACGCGGCGACGGCCGTCTCGATGAGCCCGACCGCGTCGTCGAGCTCGGCGTGGTTCAGAGTCCGCACAGCGCGCAGCGACTTGGCCATGCCGAGGATCGCGCGCAGGTTGGCGGCCGGCATCGGTTCCGCGGCGGCGGGGACATGCCGCTGTGCATCGCCGAGGTAGCGGATGCCGTCGTCGAGGTCGCGTAGGCTGCCGTGCAGCTGGTATCGGTCGAGCAGCACCGAGCCCAGCGTGCCGAGGACGGCGGAGGCGAGTGCGTCGCCCGCGGCGAGGCCGGCCGCAGCGTTGCGGAGGTGGTCGATGCCCTGAGACAGGTCCTCGGGCCGGCCACCGGCCGCCGCTTTCATGGTCAGCGCCATGCCGTAGAGGAACTCGTCGTGCGCGGCGGCGTTGGTGCCCTGCGGCCGGTCGGCGTACACCTGCTCCGCCATCTGGACCGCCCGTTCGACCGACTCCTGTGAGGGCCGTAGCGCGGCGTCGCTCATAAGCGAGCCGGCGGCTAGGCGCAGCAGGTGATCGTGGAGGAGATGGCCCCTGTCGATCTCGCCGAGCGCCTTCGTCGTCACGGCGGGCAGCCCGCTCACCTGCGCCTCGGTGCCCGTGCGCTCGGCGCGGCGGGCCAGGCCGAGGCCGAGCTCGGCCAGGATCAGCGTGCGCAGGACGTCGCCCGGCGGCAGTGCGTCGGCGGCCTCGCTCAGCCGCTCCGGCAGGTCCTCGGCGTCCGGGTCGTCGTTCGCCTCGGCCAGCACGGTGAGCCCGAGCAGGCGCTGTACGTCCGGCAGGTCGCTCCACTGCTCGGCAGCCGCCCGCATCTGCTGCCCGGCACCCGCAGTGCCGGCCATCATCTCCGCCAGGCCGCTCAGGCCGGCGTTGAGCCCGGCGAGGGGCCCAGGGAGCTCCGGCTGCGCGGCAGCGAGATTGCGGATGGCCTCGTCCAGGGTCTGCGCGGTCTCCGGCCGCGCCGGCGCGTCCATCGCCTCAATCAGCGTCCGAACGGCGTCGAAGTCGGCGATCCCCCCGCCGCGGACGTGGGTGGCCAGATCGCTCAACGGGCCGAGCGCGCCCTGCGGGAAGGCGCCGAGCAGGTTGAGCATGCCGAGCCACATCCGGGCCACGGACCGGTGCTCCTCGTCGTCGCCCTGCGCGACCTCGCCCAGGATCGCGATCGCCCGGCGCCGGTCGGCTTCGTCGTGGGTCTCCTGGAGGTACCGGATCGCGGTGAGGTTGCCGAGCTGCCACGCGAGCCGCGGCCGCTCCGGATCATCGGCGGGCAACCCGGTCCATGCGGCGCTCAGCGGCTGGTACGCCTCGACGCGCAGCCGGGTGGCCTGATCCGGACTCGCCTCGTGCGCCTCGGCGAGTAGCCGTGCGCCTTCGTGGGCCAGCCGCCTGGCCCGTTCCCTGTCGTCCATCATTGGTGCTCCTCGTGTTCGGACGGCGTGATCCGCACGACGGCGGTGAACCGCGAGCCGAACCTGATCTCGTCGCGGTCGTGCAACCGGTGCGCCACCATCGGCGCGACGATCCGGCCGTTGATGAAGGTTGGGTTCGTGGTCTTGACCGGTACGAGATCGACGCCGTGCTTCGGGTCCACGACGAGGGTCGCGTGCCTACGGGACACGTTGTCGAACCCGGTGAACCGGTCGGCGTACGGCGAGAACTCCGGGTCCCGGCCCAGCCCGACCGACTTGCCCGCGGTCACCGTGAACGGCGCGCCGTCGCGTGGCTCAACGGTCGCCGCCAGGCGCGAGACGACGAGGTAGCTGCCGCACATCAGGCAGTAGGTGTTGTCGGCGTACGCGGGCTCGCCGCAGTCCGGGCACCTGCGCTCGGCGTCATGCGGCGCGGTGTCCGAGCAGGCGGGGATGGCGTCGTCCGCGGGCACGGCGTCGTCGGGCGCCGGCTCCATGCGTAGCCGGTGCGGCTCGCAGAACGTGCCGTCGTTGAGCTCCTCCAGCCTCGAGGCCGGACAGATCAACCGGGCCATGACTACACCGCCGCCCCGGTCCGGATCGACAGCTCCACCCGCTGCAGGGCCCGATCGTCGCGCACGTCGTCGACGGTCAGGACCGTGTGCCCGGCGATCTCCTCGTCGAAGATGTACCGCGCGAGCGGGTTGATCAGGTTGGTCTCGAGCTTGTTGCCGACGCCCCGGCCGCCGTTGAGCGGATCCGCGGTACACCGCCGCAGCAGCTCCTCTCGCGCCTTGCCGCCCAGCTCCAGGGTCACGCCGAGCTCCCGTTGCAGCTTCCGCCGGATGTTGCCGACCTGCAGGTCGAAGATCTCCTCCGCGGTCTGCTTGGAGATGAAGCCGAACACCACGACGTTGTCGCCGAAGCGGTTCAGCAACTCGGGCCGCCCGATCGCCATCGTGAAGTGATCCGTGATCGCCTCGCGGATCTTGCGTTCCAGCTCCTCGTACGGATCGTCCGGATGCACCGTGAGCTTCGGAACACCGCGCTCGTCCTTGACCACGACGCCGAGGTTGGACGTGAAGATGAGCACGCACTCGCTGAAGTACGTGGTGACGCCCTGCCCGTCGGTGAGTCGCCCCTCGTCGATGATCTGCAGGAACTTGTCCATGACCCGCGGGTGCGCCTTATCGATCTCGTCGAACAGCACTACCTGGAACGGCTTGCGGCGGACCGCGCCGGTCAGCTCGCCGCCCGCCTCGTAGCCCACGTACCCGGGCGGGGCGCCGGTCAGCCGATCGGCGGCGTGGTCGGCGGCGAACTCGCTCATGTCGAACCGCAGGTATGCGTGCGCATCGCCGAACAGCAGGTCTGCCACCTTCTTGGCCAGTTCCGTCTTGCCGACGCCGGTCGGGCCCGCGAAGAACAGCACGCCCCGGGGCCGGGTGCCGCTGGTGGCGGCCTGCGCTGCCGACAGACCGAGGGCGGCCCGCTTGAGGATGTCCAGGGTCTTGGTCACAGCACGCTCCTGCCCACGCACAGCCTCGCGAACGGCGTCCTCGCCCTTCTTGATCCGCACGCGGATGCTGTCCTTGCCCCAGGGGTTGTCCTCGATGCCGAGCTTGAAGATGCGCACGGCATCCTCGATCCGCTCGAAAGGGATCTCCCGGTTGCGGGCCAGCAGCGCGATCTCCTCCATGGCCCGCAGCGTGAGCCCGCCCGTGCGGTCGGCGAAGGTGCCGATCATCCGTAGTTGCTCTTTGTCCGGGTCCGTGTAGCGGGCGATGTCGAACATGCGGGCGGCCAGGTACCGCGCGATGGCGGTCCGGTCGTCCAGGCCGGGCTCCGGCACGGCGACGGTGCGGATGCGCTCGCTGCCGGCCGTGAACCAGCTCGGCAGGTCCCGCTCGTGCTCCACCAGCCAGATGACCGGGTTGAACAGCGCCTCCGTGTGCTCCGGGAGGTCGCCGATGCGCTGGCCCGCGGTCTCGGCCATCTTGAGGCAGTACAGGAAGAAGTCGCGCTCGCTTGCGTCGAGCTCGTTCTGTCGGTGCGCGATCCGGGACGCGTAGTCGACGACGAGCGCCGCGCGGGGCGCCCGAGCCTCACGGGCGGCCGGCTCCGGCGGCTTCGCGCTCTCCGCGCGCAGCGGCGGCGGGGCGCCCGTCACCCGGGCCAGGCTGTCGCGCAGGTCGCGGAGGGTCGGTAGATGACCGAGGGAGGCCAGGGACCGGCCCAGCCATGCGCGCTGGCCAGGGTCCCGGCCACCGCTGAACCTGCTGAAGCCGTGGACCTGGTCGAAGGTGATCAGCTCCGGGTACCCGTGCGCCGCCAGCCGCTCCCACAGCAGCTGCGGCAGGGACTCCAGCCGTACAGGGTCCCTCTGGTCCGGCCCTGGCAGCACGAACTTGTCGCGGATGTTGCCGTACACCACGTACTGGGCGTGGACGCTCAGCGTGCCCTCGATCTCGCGGGCGAACGCCGGCCATGGTCGCGGAGCGTCAACGGCTGCCATCGATCTTCCTCTCCTGCTGCTTGGGGGTGCGGCCTACGCGGCCGTCGCGCTCGTCGCCAATGTCCGAGTCGCGTCGGATGGTGTCCGGGGCGCGTTGAATCGTGTCGGCGCCATGGTGAAAGGTCGTGCTGACAGGGAGCCCCAGGTTGCGCAGCACCTCGGGCAGCTGGCGCATGTGGTCGGTCAGGCCGGCGCACCGCTCGACCTCCGCCGACGCGCTTTGGTCGTCCTCGTGCTCGCCGACGCGCAGCATGTGATACGCGATCGAGTCGGCCGAGACGATGAGGTTGGCGGTCGCGTCCTCGAGCCGCCCGCCGGTGAGCTTGAGCCGGTCGCGGCCGGTGGGGACGCCCTCGTTGTCGAGGCGGACGTCGTAGCCGAATTCGGTCAGCACCTCGGTGGTGCGCTCGAGTAGGAAGGCCCGGCGCGCGGCCTCGGATGCCTTCACATAGACCCGCTCGGCCTCGTCGCGCGTCCGTTTGTCGAGAGTGTCGCCGCCGGCCACCCGGCGCAGCGCGGCCACCACCCCGTGGTCGCCCCCGCCGAGCACGGGCTCGATCGCAGGGCTCTCGAACAGGTCGAGCATCCGACTCGCGTAAAGCCGGTCGGCGGCGCGGCGCCCGGCCGTCTCCCGGGCCACGCGGACCGTCTGGCGCAGCTCGGTCAGCAGCGTGCGGGCCAATCCGAGGTCGCGCTGGGAGGTCGCCCGCGCGGCGAGCGCCATGATGGTGCGGTACTGCTCCGTGTCGAGCTTCTCGGGCAGACCGTTGAGCACCTCGCCGACCGCGACCTCGACGGCGGCCATGCCGCTCGATGCGGCGTCCGCCTTCGTCGGCCCGGTCGGCCTGCCGTAGACGGCGGCCGGCGCGACGTCGAGCGCCGCGGCGTACCGCTCGGCGAACGCGCTTGCCGACTCTGCCGGCAGCGCGGGCACGGCGGCCCGGATTTCCCGCACGGCGGATTCGACCGTGGCCGTGGCGAGCCGGCCCTTCGCCAGTTCGATCTCCTTGTCGGCCGCGACGCACCAGTCGCGGATCTGGCAGAGGTTCCTGCCAGCCAGGCCCAGCGGCGGCGGCAGCGGAAGGTCGACGCCGAGCCGCTCGGCCGAGCCGCCGAGCGACCGCAGGGCGGCGTTGCGGGCGCCGACGGCCGCCGCGGCCGCGCGCCAGTCCTCGGCCATCTCCGTCGCCGTGATGAAGTCCTGCGCCTGGCGTTTCATCACCGCGTCGAGGCGGATCATCGCCTCGGCCCCGGCCTCGGTCGCCGAGATGGCCGCCTTGGCGAGGATGACCGCTGCGGCGGCGGCCGCCACGACGGTGACCGCGGCCGTTGCGGCCGCCGCAACCGCGTGTGCGCCCACGGCGGCCGTGTGCACGGCGGCGGTCGTCGTCACCGCCGGCGCCACCGTGGCGTGCGAGACGGCCCCGGCGGCCAGCATTCCGGTACTCATGACGGCATCGGCTCCTCTGCTCGTTCGCCCGCCCGCTCCGCTTCGCGGTGCCGGGCGGCCAGCTGCCGCTCGCGTTCGGCGCGGTCGGCCTCGGTGCGGTTCCAGTCCTGCAAACGCCGGTACGCCCAGAACGCATGTGCGGCGATCACCGCGACCGGCAGCGCGGCCGGAAACCAGGTGGTGAGCGCGAGCAGCACGGCGGCGCCGGCGGCGAGCATCAGGATGCCTAGCAGGCCGTGCCGGCGAACCGGGTTGGCCGCCCGCGCGACCCGGTCGACGATTCCGGCGAGCATGGAGAACTGCGGGTGGTACGGGCCGCCGATGACACCGGCGAGCAGTACCTCGATGCAGGCCATGACCAGCAGCGCGACCACCGCCGTGGCCCAGGCGGCCTGCACCGCGCGATCGGTGGCGAACGGCAGAAGGTCGGCGCCGACGATCGCTGCGATCCAGACGACCATCACGATGGTGAGCGGCACGCAGGCCCATCCGATCGCGATCCAGCGATGGTCGTTCCGGTCGAACTCGTAGCGGTCTTCGAGCTCGGCGCGGGTGGCGTACTCAGCGACGGCGAGCTCCTCCTCGGCGAGGACGCGCTGTGCCTCTGCCTGGGCCGCCGCGCCGAGCAGCCACGCGCACGCGGCGTCGACCGGGCCGCTGTCCTGAGCCAGGAGCGGCCCGAACCAGTCCGGCTCGATGGGCAGGCGGCGCCGGATCGACTCCGCCTCGGCGCGGAAGAACGCGCCGGCACCCTGCGGGCTCAGCGCCAGCCACAGCAGCGCCGCGTACGTCATCGGGTCGTCGCGCAGCTCGCTGTGGCGTGCCGCGAGCTGGGGCTGCCGGTCGACGAGCCGCTGCATGAGGGCGTCCCACTCGCGGTACAACATGTGCCACTGCCCGTCGAGCTCGGCCAGGCCCTCGCCCTCCCGGGCGTGCGCCAGCTCGGTGAGTAATCCGAAGTGGAAGAGATCGGCGACGATCGGCCGGTCGGCGGCATCGTCATGGCGCACGACGTCGGCCGCGACGCTCGGCAGCGTCGAGAGCGTGAGGGGCCGGTCCGGGCGCAGATACATCGGCGGCAACAGCGGGTCGAGCAGCCGGATCACGCGGACCAAACGGACGGTCGGCGGTGCGGTGCTGGCGGCGATGTCGTCCAGCTCGGCCTCGCGGGCGTCGATGTCGTCCTGGCGATCCTGGTCGATGTGGCCCCGGTCGAACTGCGGCAGCCATTCGCGCAGCCGCCGCCAGGCCGGATCGGCCGACTCGAACAGGCGCGTCGCGGAGGGGCCCCAGCTGTGGGCGAAGGCGCGGGCGAGGACCGCGCGGTCGCGGTACTCGACGCCGCGAAAGAGCAGCGGCGCGATCGGCGGTGCGGGCTCGCCGTCCGGGCCGAGCTCCACGTCCTCGACAACGGCTGGCGGCTCGCCGTCAAACCACTGCTGGATCTCATCCGCGCCCCAACGGTTCGCCGAGTCGCGCGTGAGCAGCCCCCGGCAAACCTGCAGGACGTCCGGATCGGTGATCCCGTCCAGGGGCACCGCTCGCTGCTGGCTCAGGTGGAAGGCGATCAGCGCCTCGCTGATGTTGTGGAACGGGTGCGCCCCGGTGGCGAGTTCGGCGATCGTGATGCCGAGCGCCCACCAGTCGTTCGGGGGGTGGTTGAGGCTCAGCTGCTGATGCTGCTCCGGCGACTTGTACCCGAACGAGCCGCGCCGCGTCTCCCGGAACGCCTCGGCCTCCTCGGCGATGCTGATGCCGAAGTCGCTGAGCGCGAGGTCGAGCGGCGCCTCGGCGCGGACCAGGATGTTGGGGGGCTTGACGTCGCGGTGCAGTATGCCCGCTCGGTGAAGTGCGGCGAGCCCCTTGCTGACCTGCAGCGCGACCTGACGGATCAGTTCGCGTGGCATTCCCTTGGGGTGCGACCGGCGTAGGAGGCTGTAGAGGCTCCCGCCGGCCGCGTATTCCATGATCTCGTACGTGCGGCCCTGGTAGCGGCCGATGTCGATGATCCTGACGACCTGCGACGTGTTCATGCTGCGCAGCGTCTCCAGGATCTGCCGGTCCGGCTCGATGCCGGGTCGGTAGATCTTGGCGACGAGGTGCTCGGTGGTGCCGGCGCGCCGGACCGTAAAGAGGTCGGCCTCGTTCTGGCCGACGCCGTCGTCGGGCCGGAAGGCGCCGACGTAGTCGTAGTTCTCGCCGAGCGCCTCCCGCAGCCACGCGGCCGAAAGCCCGTCCGGTGCCGGGCCGGGGCCGTCCGGCACGGTCTGGCGCAGGCGGTCCCGCAGCAGGTCGTCGAGCGTGTTGGGCGGCGGCCCGGCGGGCGGCCGGTCGACGGTGGTGGGCGGCGGCCCGGCGGACCAGGGGTCGACGGTGGTCGGTGGAGGTGGGTCGGGCGACGTGGGCCCCGGTCCCGGCGGATACGTCATGTCGCCACCGGCGCAAGATCTGATTTCATGTTTTTCCGCCATTTCTTGAAATGACTGGTCGTCGCGATTTCGGACATTCTTCAAGGCTTGTCAAGCGTATTTAGCAGGACTCGTGCTGATCCGCCAACACAGCGTAACGACTCAGTTGGAGAAAGCCAGAGTTCCTGGTCGGGTTACTCATTTCAAGGAACGGCGAGAATTTTTGAAACGCGTTTAAGGCTCTCGCTGGATGTCAATTTCTGCGTTATAACTGCCGCAGAAGGATCGCCCCGACAGATCGGAAAACCGATGGCGCCGAGCGAGAACAACAACGGTCAATCGCGGTTGCGCAAGCGTCTCGAACGGTCCAGCGCGCGCAGGAAGGGCCGTGTCGACGGCAATCTCGGCCTGCACTGCCCGATCGCGGGCCACTGCCTGCCGGTCGACGGGCTTCAGCAGCCGGACTCCGGCGGACGGCTGTCGCCGGGCGAGGTCTGGACCCCTTTCGTTCAACTGGCCCACGACCGGGCGAGCGCGGCGTCGAACGCGATGGCGGCCGCCCTGGTGGATGACAATCAGCAGCTGATCGTGTCGATCTACCGGTACGCCGCGAACCTCGTACACATCCACGAGGCCCACGCACATGAAGCGCGTGGAAGCTCCGAGTTGGCCGCCGCCCGCGGTCGCTTCCAGGTTCAGGTCGAGCGGTGGCTCGCCCAGCTCGCCGCGTACCGCAGCCGGGCCGACACCGCGGTGATCTACGCCAATCTGCTCATCGACACCTACTGGGACGCGCTGCAGCGGGCGCACTACCGCCGTTACCGCGACGCCTACCGCTGCGCCGGACTGCGGCCCGTCCGCGCCGTGCTCGACCCGATTTGGGCGAAGGCCGACCCGTTCCTGTTGCTGCAGTTCGGCGCCGAGGGCACGGACAACGAGGCGACCGCGCGGGCAGGCCG
The DNA here is from genome assembly GCF_050936175.1 of Dactylosporangium sp. CA-139066. Taxonomy (NCBI): domain Bacteria; kingdom Bacillati; phylum Actinomycetota; class Actinomycetes; order Micromonosporales; family Micromonosporaceae; genus Dactylosporangium; species Dactylosporangium sp. CA-139066. The sequence goes on from NZ_JBNJNH010000001.1 coordinate 7,698,388, forward strand.
CCTGCTCAACCGGGCCATCGATCTCTGAACGAGGAGGACGGAGAAGAAGTGAAGCTGCGCCGTTTCTGCGTGTTGGGCCTGTCGGTGCTCTGCGGCGTCGGGATGACGCTCGGCGTCGCGGGCTGCATCAAGGCGGTGTCGAAGCTGACCACCGCGTGTGGCATCGCGATCGACGGCTCCGGCTCGTCGTCGAGCACCAACGGGTTCAACGCCGACCAGAGCATCGAGCAGACGGTGGTGCCGTTCCTGAACAAGGAGGACTGCCGCCGGGTCGCCTTCGCGCCCATCACCGACGCTTCGCAGGGTTCGAAGTGCCAGCCGCCCACGATCGACATCGACCCAGACCTCGGCGGCAACGTCGACGTGCGGCTCGCCCGCGGCAAGCGCCGCCAGGATGTGCTGGCGGCCGCGACCGAGCTGTTGAAGTGCATCCGCGCCGACAAGCCGAAGGGCACGGACGTTCTCGGCGGGCTGAGCCTGCTCGCTACGCGGCACCCGGAGGGCGCGGGCCAGTACAAGCTCCTGGTGATCAGCGACTTTCTCGAGGAAGGGCCGAACGGCGTGCTCGCCAAGAAGGACCTGCACACGGAGGCCGACCGCAAGAAGGTCATGGACCAGATGGGCACGCGCATCCCCGACCTCACCGGCGCCGACATGGCGGTGGTCGGCTTCGGCAAGCTGCTGAGCGCGGACGCCCGCAAGTACCCCGACTTCAACGCCTTCTGGAACGAGCTGCTGAGGAACCGGGCGCACTGCGCGTCCGTGCACCTGTTCAACGCGACCGCGACGATCGCGCCCGCCTGACGGGCACGGGAATCGAGAGGAGACACCGATGACCGACGTGATGGGACCGCCCGGGACGCAGCGGGCGCCCGGCCGGCAGATGGCCCGGGCGGGCGGTCGATGGGGCCGGCTGTGGCGCCGGATCGCCCGACTGCTGCCGCGGCGCCGGGCGACGCCGCCAGCCCGGCCCGGCGTGCGCGGCAGGCAGCACCTCGCCGCGGCGGCCGAGCGGCGCGGGTACGCCGACGCCGTCGGCGGGATGTTCGACCAGTGGTCGTTCGACGACCGGACGCTCCTGCCGTACCTGCGCACACTGCGGGCGCAGGGCGAGCGGGAGATCGCCGAGACCCGGCAGGCCCTCGCCGACACCGCCCGGCGGGAGTCGCTCGCCGACAACCGCGCCGACGCCGATGTCGAGGTCCTCGAGCGCCGGCTCGCGTTCCTGGAGCGGCTCTACGAAGAGGCCCAGCAGATGTCGCGGCGCGCCCTGGCGCGGATGGACCGGATTGCGACCCGCGAGGCTCGCCGGCGCCGACTGTTCCGGGTCTTCACCCGCCGCCGTCAGCCCAACGAGACGGAGGCGGAGATCGCGCAGCGACGCGCCGACATCGAGCGGCTGCAGCAGCAGTTGGGCGTCGCGCCGATGACCGAGATCAGCCCGTGGGAGGGGCCTACGCCGCCGCCGATCAGCCCGGTGGTTCGCTGGCTGACGCTGCTCGGGCTGGTCGCCGTCGAGCTGCCGGTCACCTACTTCGTGTTCGCCTACTTCCACGGCACCGACCAGTTCGAGCAGTTCATGACGTGGGTATTCGCGGTGCCCGTCGCGTTCGTCATGGTGATGTTCCCGCACCTCGCCGGCGTGTTGGTGCGCTACCGACACGCGACCGGCCGCGAGTGGCTGTGGCCGATCATCGCGTCGCTGTTGATCTCGCCATGGGGGTACCTGGCCTACGAGCTCGGCTCGCTGCGGGCCAAGGTCCTGCTCCAGCCGGCCATCGACCCTGATACCGGGCGGCCGTTCGACGACCCGAGGACGCACCAACCCCTGCCCACGCTCGCCGACCAGCTCCACGTCGAGCCCCGCACGATCGTCGTCGTGTTCATCTGCGTGATGATCCTGACGGGTGGCATCGGCATGCTGCTCGGCCTGGCACACGACCACCCGGTCCGGACCGCGCACCGCCGGGCGGAGCGGGCGCGGCTGCGCCTGGAGCGCCGCCTGGCCGCCTTCCGGCCGATCGTACGTCCGGCGCCGACGCTGACGCCGGAGCAGCGCATCGAGCGGGATGCCGACATCGCTCGCTCGGTGCGGGCCGCGTTCGTCGCCGCGGAGCACGCCTACCTCGACGGCATCGCCCGGGCGATGAGCGACCCGGCGGTGACCGAGGCCATCGCCCGGATGTCGGACCGCCTCGCCAACGAGCGCGAGGACGGATTCCAGCGGATTCCCCGGCAGCCGACCGCGGAGCCCTTCGAGGAGCCGACCGGCGGTGCCGCGTGAACCCGGCGACGATCCGCCTGAACCGGACGCGCTACCCGGTCGAGGTGCTCGGGCACGGGCGGCGGCTTGCGCTGTGGACGCAGGGCTGTCCGCTCGCGTGTAAGGGCTGCATGTCCGTCGACACGTGGGAACCGGACGAGGGCGAGGAGCATCGCATCGCCGACCTCTCGGCGTTCTGGCAGGGCTGCCTGGACGACGGCGCTGATGGGCTGACAGTCAGCGGTGGAGAGCCGCTGACCCAGCCCGTCGCGCTCCGCGCGCTGCTGGACGAGGTCGACGTCGCCCGTCGGCGCCGGCCCGGCCACTACGCGGACATCCTCGTGTACACCGGTTACGAGCTCCACGAACTCGACGAGACGCAGCTGGCCGCCCTCGAACACGTCGACGTCCTCATCGCGGGGAGGTACGAGGCGGACAAGCCGACCCGGCTGCCCTGGCGCGGATCGGCGAACCAGGCGCCCCACCTGCGCACCGCGGAGGCTGAAGAGCGCTACGCCGAACGTATCGGCACGCCGGCCGAGCGGCCCGAGATGCAGGTCTACCTGCGCCACGACGGGCAGCTGGTGCTCGTCGGCATTCCTGGCCCGGGCGACCTGGCACGACTCGAACGGGCGCTGCGAGTCGCCGGGATGACGATCGAGTCAACCACCTGGCGTCGTCGGCCGCCGTCGCGGCGGCGCCCGCAGCGCGATCGTTCGAACGACAAGGAGCCGGAGACATGAGCGGCCGGCGCAATCGCCTCGCCTCACGTACGCGAGCCGTCGAGGTCTACGCGTTTGCGGCGTCGGCGTTCGTGCTCGCCGCGGTTTCGACGGTCAGCGACGTGCTGTCCGACAACCTGCGCTGGGCCACAGCACTGACCGGGATCGGGCTGCTCGCCCTGCACGCGGCCCGTGCCCAAGGTGCAGGGCCGCCGACGGAGACCGTGATCGGCGACCGTTCGCGATTCCGCGACCATCCGCTCACCGGCCGGCTCGCCGACGCACGCGAGATCTGGATCTTCGGCTTGACAGCCGGCAACGTGCTGAATGCCGAGACCTGTCGAATCCTGCGTGACGGCGTGCTGACCCGCCCGGACGGCCGGGTCCGGGTTGCAGTGCTGGACCCGTTGGCACACAACGCCGTCGCGCTTGCCGACGACCGAATGCGGGCTGGCGTCGAGTTTCCGTTCGTCGGCCTTACCGCGTCTCTCAACAGGTCGACCATGACGCTGTACAACATTACGCACTGGCCGCTGCCGGGCGAATTCGCATACCGGTACTTCGCGCACGACACCGGATTCAGTCTAGTGGTGGTCAACCCGCAGCAGCGCGACGGCGAGGTGATCGTCGAATTTCACGGGTTCAAGAACCGCTCGACGACGACGCGGATGCATCTCCGGTTCACCGCGACGACCGATCCGCACTGGTACGCCTACTGGCTCGATCAATTCGAGGCAATCTGGCAACAGTCCCGCTGCCCCTGACCGGACGGCCCCGGATCGCCGGCCGGTGAGCGGCCGAGCCGACGCTCACCCGGTTGCCAGCACCTTCATGGGCGCAACGGGGATGTCGCGGGCCTTTCGCGGACCGGTAGCCGCGACCACGCCGTGGCTCACGTGGTGAAGGCAGCCGGGGTCAAGCCCGGCATCTACACAGGCACTGAGGCAACGCTGCTCAAACGTCCTCGTGCCGACGCACTTGCTCTGCTCGCCAGCCACCCGAGCCGACACACCCTCGAGCACAGCGGCTACCTGATGCGAATCGCTACTCACCCAGGAGGGCGGCGTGGGCGCCGGCGGCTTCGTCTAAGGACGGATAAGCAGACCATCGAAGGAAATCAGCGCGGCAAGAAACACCGTATCCAGAGCCGGAGCGTCGAAGCCTTCACCGATGAACGGTGTCGTACCGATGACGAGAACACCGTCACCGGCCTTCGCCTCGGCCTGCTCGATCATGCGGCTGATCCTGTGCCGCAGCCAGCGCCGCAGGACGAGTAAGCGTGAAACCGGTCGGCGAACATTGCAAGCTTGTCCCTGACCGCCGACGACATCGTCACCAGACCCGGCGCCGCCGCCGGCACCGCGAGCTGCTCCGGCGCCGGCGTAGTATCCAAACCGCACAACTGAAGCAGACGAGCCAGCCGGGCATTCTCAGCGCGCAACCACTGCAGTTCCCGGCGCAGCCGGGAGACCTCGCCATCCACCGAAACGTCGAGCGAGCTCGCCGCCGAATCGTCCCACAAGGCCGAAAGTAGATCATCACGTGGCCGCGGCGACCGGACACATTGAAGCGGCAGTGGTCAACACTATAAGATTCTCGTATGGACACCTGCGTTGCGCAGGTTGCCACAAAGCGTGGGCCGGGGTCCCCCCTTCGACACCAACCCATAGCATCCCTGCGTCATTTGACGCACCAGTGTTCGAGCGTGTTCGGACACGCCAGCCAAGCATCTGTGCTGGATTCAGGTGGACGGCGGTGCCGTCCATGACCAGCATCGTGCCCGCAGTCGTCCCGGCCTCCCTTGCCAACGCGGCGAGCGGTCCGGCAGCGACGAGACGCCCCGTCCGCGGTCCGCTACCACTGCCGGCCTTCGCCGACCAGCGGACCCGTCAGACGGTCTACGCGCTGCCCGCGATCGACTGCAACGGCAGGCTCGCCGATCAGGCCATCGTCCGGGTGATGGGCTGGAAGCCCGGCACTCGGTACACCATCCAGGAGCATGGTGGCCTGCTGCTCGTCGACGCCAGCCCTCGGGGCGTCTTCGCGGTCACCCGGCAGGGTCACCTGTACATTCCAGCCGTCGTCCGGCACCGTTGCGTAATCTCGCCGGCCGATCGGCTCCTCATCGCCGCAGAGCCGGCCGAGCGGCGCCTGGTGATCCATCCGCCAGCCGCCATCGACGCAATGATCGCCGACCGTCACCGCGCTGTGCTCGGCGGTGACGCCCCATGACTGCCGCACGTGCGGACATCGACGCCGCCCTGCTGTTGCTGGACCGTCTCGGCGTCTCCCCCGCCGACCTGCACCACGCCGCACGCGACCGTCGGCAGACACCCACATTCACCGAGTACGTCCCCGTCGTAACTGACGCCGTGGGCAGCGGCAGCCGTCGCGCCTACAGCTCGTACTGGAAGCGGCTGGTGGAGCATTGGGGAGATCGTCGGCTGGACGAAGTGACCCCATCCGAGATCGAACGCCTGGCTCAGCAGGTCAAGGCGAACGTCGTGGCACGGCGCAATGCACGCGGAGGGCGCAGCGCTGCGGAGCTGTTGATCGCCGCATTGCGCTGCCTCTACAAGCGTGCCGTCGCCGACGGGTACCTGACCGCCGCGGACGACCCCGCCCAGAAGGTGGAGAAACCTCGTCGGCTGCCCAGCACCCGCCGAGCCATCGCCGATACGCGTCTGGCAGAGATCAACCAGGTCGCGAGTACCACCGGAGATGATCCGAACCTGGACACGCTGCTGTTGCGTCTGCACACCGAGACCGCGTGCCGCCGAGGTGGTGCGCTTGCGCTGTTGCCAGCGGACCTTGACCCGGAGCAGTGCCTCATCTTGTTGAAGGAGAAGGGCGAGACAGTACGGTGGCAACCGGTCTCCCCCACGCTGATGCGTCACCTGCTCCGACACATCGAGGAACGCGAGGCTGCACCGGGCACTCCCATTCTCCGCTACCGCGACGGACGACCGATCTCCCGGCGCCGATACGACCATCTCTGGGACCGCGTCGGACGCGTACTCCCCTGGGTGACCACACAACAGATCAGCACCCACTGGCTGCGGCACACGACGCTGACATGGGTCGAACGCCAATTCGGTTACGCAGTCGCGCAGGCATACGCCGGTCACATGAGCGGCGACGCCAGCGCCACCGCGACCTACGTCCGGGCGACACTCCACGAAGTGGCCACTGCGCTCGCAGCGCTCACCGGCGAACCTCATCCCCTGGCCCCATCAGCGATATCAGGCCCGGTCGCAGTAGCCCAGGCCGACACCATCTGCGAGCGAGACTAACGATGGCGCTAACCGAGCACAGGGCACCGGCTTCACTGATCGAACCCCCAACCTTCCGGTTGCGTGCTACCAATCCTGCTACCGGTTTGGCCCGCGACGCGGTGGAACAGCGGCGTTCGCCGTGACTGGTGACGGCCGTTCTCGTCCTGGCGTGAATGCGCCTTGGCCCCTCACCGGCTTGCGCCGGCGAGGGGCCGAGGAGTGGATCGTCGGAGGTTGGTCAGGCCCGTAGGGCGGCTACGCGGCTGCTGCTCGCGAGCCGCCGTCTTCGTAGCCGCGGATGTAGCCCGTGAGGTAGGCCACGCCAGTGGTCGGCTCCGCCACCGGGAAACCAGCCCGAGGTCGGTGCATCAGGCCGCGTTTGCCGGTACGTCGCGCGAGCGCCAGCCCGGCGCCGAACCCGGCGACAGCTACCGCCCCGTATGTGGCCATCGTGCGAAGTGTTCTGTCCATCGGCAGGCCCCCGTCAACGTGTCCAGACGTCGGCTCCACGATGCCGGTTCGAGCCGGTCGGCGGAAGTTGGCCAGTTCGGCTCGAGCTGTCGTCGGCCGGCGTGGCGAGCGGGCGAGGAATCGAGTGTTCAAGGTGGCCTCAGCGGGCGGCAACCCGCTGAGGCCGTCCACCCCTCTTATGTGTCTTGGAGTGCAAGAGAGATGGCACGCAGTAGCGTACGCGCGCGCTTCGGCCCGGACGGTGATCAAGAGCGTGGCGATCCGGGCTGGCGTGAGCGCCGGGTCGGCAGGCTGGAGCGCGACGTCGCCGTGGTGGAGCGGACCGGCGGATGGATCAACCGCGCCGTGTGGGGCATCGCCTTCGGGGTGATGGTGTACGGCGCGATCAACGTCACGCCGTTGCTCATCGAGTACGGCGTGCTCAGGTGGACGGCTCCGGGCCTGCCGCTGATGGTTGACCTCGCCATGTGCATCGGCCTCTGGGGCGACCGGATCATGCACCAGTACGGTCGTAGGTCCGGTTCCGTGACGGCGCTGCGGTGGGTCACGGCCACCATGACGCTCGCGCTCAACGTCGCCGGGCCGGTGCTGGGCTTGGACTGGGTTGGGCTCGGTATCCACGCTTGCGGGCCGCTGCTGATCCTGGTCGTCGCCGAAGCGGCCGGCTCGTTCCAGCGGCTGTTCGCGGAGATCGTGGCCGAGTTGCAGGCAGAGATCGAGCGGCAGCGCGGTGGCATCATTGCCGAATCCGCCCAGGCTTCCGGCACCGTCCTTCCCAGCGCGCACCCAATGCCGTCGGAAGGCGGCCGCCTCGTCTCGGATCAGGTGCAGCAGTTCCGCGACGCGCGAGACGAGGATCGCCGTGCAGAGGTCTCGGCGGTGACCGGTCTCGTTGGCGACGACCGCCTCAAGGAGACGAACGCGGCAGCCATCTCCGGGATGCGGCGCGGCCGGGCTGCCGGCCGAGACTCCGGGTCGGCTGTCGGTCTCGCGGAAGGCGGAACTCGACGAGACGAGACGCCGGACGGGCGACCCAGCCGCACCGATGCCGCGCCGAAGGGCGGGCCGAGCGGCGACGAGACACCCGCGCGAGACGAGACCGGCCCGACGGAGCCGAGACCCCGGCCGCGGCGAGACGGACGCGGAGCGAACGAGACGAGATTCAGGCCAGCGAGACAAGTCGACGGGGCGGGCGGCCGCGACCTCCCAACTGAGGGTGCGGCGGCATCAAGTCTCCGTCGTGGGCCGGATGGTGATGTTCAGCGTCAGATGTGGGCGCACTTCATCGCGTGCCGCGATGCCGGGGTTCCAGTCAGTGCGGCAGATCTTGACCGGGCGGCGGGCACGAACAACTACGCACGCCGGGTCGTTGCCCGCTGGATCGAGGAGGGTCGTATCACCGAGCAGGATCGGGACGACGCACGTGCTGGCCGCGTCACAGCTCACCTGTGAGCGGCAATCCAGGACGAACGGGATGGAGAGTCGGCACAGGTCGAATCACGATGAAGGAGTCGATCGCGTTGGTTGCGGGGGTAGGGAGCGCGGGATGAGCAGTGACATGACGAGCCGCGGAGCGGCAGGGCGTGGCCGTGGGGAGCGGCCGCGACCGGCCGCGGATCGATGCCCGGTGGATGCGGGGCATACGGTGGTTGCGGTCCCGGCGCTGTTGCGGTCCGGTCTTGTGCAGATCGGGTTCGAGGTACGGCACGGGCCCGGTGGTGTGCAGGGCCGATCTGTCGGCCAGGCGCAGGCCCAGACGCCGCTGGCGGCAGCGTTGGCGCCCCCGCCGGCGTTGCCGTCGTGGCGTCGTCCCATCGGGGTGGCTGTCGCTGCCGGGGCCGTCTTGGCGCTGTTGGTGCTCGGCGCTGCCAGCTCCGCATCCGGGCAGGACGTGGCCGCGCTCCAGCTGTTCGGCACGGTGGCCCTCACCGTGGCGGCCGTGGCCGGGCTGACGGCGTGGAGTAGGCGCCGTGCGCAGGAGCATGTTGGGGCCGCGCATGCAGCGGCTGCAGCTGCGTGGCGGCAGGCGAGGTTCTGCGGGCAGTGTGGCGCGTCGTTCGTGTCCGGCGATCGCCGTATGGTCGAAACGGACCGGGTGCTCGGGCAGGTGCTGCTGCGCCGGGCCAAGGCTGATCTAGCCCACGATTAGTGCCCTGACCACGCACGTTCACGGTGTTGGATGACGCGCCGTCCGGCCTGTCGGCCGGGTGGCGTCGTTGCGTCCAGGCTGGGACGGTGGCAGATCCTATACGCGTGCGGCGGCTCAGTGACCAGGAAGGTCAGCAGCTGCTGAGAATCACCCGCAGCGAACGACAACGCCGCTTGGGGCCAACCCGCCACCCGGGCAGCGTGACCCAACTCCGTAAACTTTTCAGGCCCTCCTGCGGCGTGAAGCTCAACGTGGTGCGTCATAGCCGAAGGGCGCGGCGTCCTTTACTCCGGCAGCCCGCCGAACCGAGAATCAGAGGTCTTGGGTCCAGGCGCCTCGAGGATGCCGGTCGGGTCGGAGCCAGAGGCTGGGCTGCCGGTTACGGACCGCCAGCTCGCATTCGGGGTCGGTCGGGAATCGCTCGTGGCTGTCGGCCCACAGAACTTGGATGAAGGGAATCGGCGGACGACGGTAGAAGGCAATCGCGGTGCCGAAGAACGCCTTGTACCAACGCGGGTCGATGGTCTTGAACAAGACGGGATCGCCGTCGATGACGTGGCTGCGCTCGTAGTCGAGCTCCGGCGGCCATCCGTCTGCGGTCTGTCCACCCAACACGTTCAGGCAGGCTTTCATGGTGTCGATTTCCAGCCCGAAGATCGCCAGTTCGGGTTGGCGGTGGCTGTGCCAGATGCCGACGGTGAAGGCCCAGCCAGGTCCAAGATTGTCCTCGGGAATCTGCACGACGCTCCAGCCATGCTCCTCGACGTGACCGATGGTGTTGCGGTCAATAGCGTCGAGCTCATCCCGGTCGCCGTAGTCGTGGCAGATGATGCAGGGACACGTTGGCTGGCTATCGGTCACTCCGGCAGGGTAGATCATCGCTGGGGCATGATCACACCAACCAAGATGGCTTGACCTCGGGCCGCGCGGAATCGTCGGCCCGCCGGGATTCGGCGCGATCGCCGGCGTCGCGACGGCGCTGCCGGCTCCGCCCCGACAGCTTGCGACCAGAGACGGCAACGCCCAGCAGACTCGATCGCTGGCAAGGCGGCGCCCCGGGCAGTCAGACCCTCAATCCCTCAAACGTTCACGGCACTAGCAGCGACCGCCCGCTCGGTGCACGACGCGGGGGCGGCCCGGTGCTGTCAGCGCCGCTCCCGTCGAAGCCAGCCCTCAGCCGCGCATCGCACACCGCGCGCCACCGTCCGGTTCCGCAGTATTTCCTGGATGTATCCGGCGGCGGGCGATGTGCACGCTGTTGTCGGTGTTGAGGGCGTCTTGGTCTGGAGTTGCGGTCGCGGGCTTTGCGGCCGCCGTCGCGCGGTGGCGACAAAGCCGGGCGAGCGTCGCCCGTGCTGGTGCTGACTGCGTGCGGGGCGCCGGTACGTCGTGACTTCGGCTCCCCGTCGCGCCGGGGGTCACACCGCCTCCCGCGAAAACTGGTTAACCCTGGCCAACTACCGGCGCGCTGTGGAGACCGGCAGGGTCGATGTGTGCGGCCTGCATGCCGGCGGCCCCGCAAGGGTTGCGGGAGCTCAGGTGCACGTTCGCGTGCTGCGCGTGTCCGGGTTGACGCTGACGGGGGTCGATCGATGACGAGTCACCAGGTGCAGGGTTCCGCTGGCCGGCATCGTTCGGCCCCGGGCTGGTTGCGGCTGTTCACCTTCCGCTATCGCGGTCGGCACCGGCCTGCGGGCTCGGCGGTCGCCCGCGCGCTGCGGGGCCGTGGCCGGTGACGTCCCCGGCAGCGCCTGCGTCGCCGTCGCCCGGTGCAGCGGTTCTTGGGGCTGCGCGGATGGCGGCGTACCTGCGCGGCGAGGTGGAACGGACGGTTCTCGAGCCGGCCGGGGTGAGCTGGACGACGTACGCGGCGCTCACCGCGATCACCGACGGCCCGCACCCGATCCGGATGCACGTGGTGGCCGATGCGATGGGAACGCCGCTTGGCACGACCCGCAGCGCGGTCACCCGGCTGGAGCGGCTCGGACTGATCAGCCGGAGCACGCCGAGCCGTGACCACCGTCAGGTTGAGCTGGCCGCCACCGAGCCGGGGCTGCAGCGGGCCGAGCAGTTGCGCAGCGCGGTCGCCGTGGTCGAGGCCAGGCTGATCCCGGACCCGCGGACGCGGCACGTGCTGTATGTCGTGGCCAATCGGGTCCGGCCCTATCCGCGGCGTGGTCATCGTCAGGGCCGGGGGGCTTGACGATGACCACGCAGCATCCCGGCGACCGCAGTATCGGACCTGCCTCGGCCCGGCTGCGGTTCGATCCGGTGAACACACTCGTCGCCGGCGCCGCAGCGGCGCCGTGGCGTGCACACCAGGGCGAGTTCGTCGGCTTCGACCGGTCGTCCGGGCTGTGGATCGTCAAGGGCGCCGGCGTTGTCGGCCAGGCGTGCAGCGACCCGACGACGTTCGCCGGATTTCCGGTGGAGCTCGCGCTCGCCGCCGACGCTCCGGCATGGCGCGAGGCGTTGAGCCGCTCGCCGCTACGCGTGCCGGCGGTGCCGGTGAACCGGCAGGCGCTGGCGCTGCTGCGCACGGTGTGGCCGGCAACGGTGGCACAGGCCGGTCTGACGTGGGGGTGCTCGATCAGTGCGCACGCCGACCGGGCCGCCGCCGCGCTGGCCGGCATCGCCCGCGATCCCGCCGACTGGCCCGCCCGCGGCGGCGTGCCCGTCCAGCGGCTGGCGGAGGCGGTCGTCTGCTCGGCGTTCGGGATCTGCGGCGGCACGATCCGGCTGGTGCGCGGCCTACGCGACCAGCTCGCCCCGAGGGTCGCGGCCACGCCGGCGGCGCAGGCAGGGTTGCCGCTCGCGGCGCTGCGCGAGGTTGTCGACCACATCGTGCGCCAGCACGTCACGGAACCGGCCGATGCGCTGGACCCGGGCCGGCCCGATGCGGTGGTAGACGACCTGCTCGCGTTCCGGGGTCTCGGACCCGAACGGACGCCGCTCGGTGACGTCACCGCGTTGTGCTGCGCGCTGTTCGCCGCGGCCTGGGACGCGACCGCTGCGCTGCTGGCTCGCCTCGTCGACACCGTGCGCGCCGAGTCCGGCGCCACGGCCGCGCTCGCGGGACTCGGCGCCGACGTCGCCCACCGAAACGTCCTGGTCGCCGCCGCCGTCCCGCCGCTGCCTTCGGCGGCGGGGTGGTTGCGGCGCACCACCCAGCCGGTGCTGTTGCACGGCGTGACGATCCCGGCCGGCGCGTCCTGCCTGTTGCTCGTCGACCCGATGCCGGGCGGCGACGTCCAGCCGGCCGCGGTGGCCGCCGTGCGCTGGCTGGCCCCGGCCGCTGCGAACGGCGCCGGGATGACCCTGGCCCGGCTGGCCGGGCACCGGCTGCTCGCCGCGCTCGCCCGCCACGTCGGCAACGTGGACAAGCCCGCGCCCGCAACCGGGCGCCCGGGCCGGCGGCCGTCTGTTGCTGCATCGCACCCATCCCCCCTTGATTGAAGGAGCACCATGGTCGCCATCGCCCCTGACCGGCTGAGCCTGATGCAGCTGCAGCTGCCGGACACCATCGCCGATCCGACCGGCTTCTACCGCCGGCTCCTGGACGCCGGTCCGGTGTTCGACCCGCTGGTCGGCGCCTGGTTGGTGTCCCGGCACGCCGACGTGCAGGCGCTGCTGGCCAGTCGCAGCACGACGGTGCGGATGGACCACGCCGGCGCCCTCGACCGGTTCCCGGGCGCGGGCCTGGACGAGGTGTTCGCGGCGCTCGATCTGCACGTGTCGTTCGTCGACGGTGACTGCCATCGCCGGGTGCGGCGCGTCCTGGCCGAACCCATCCAGGTCCGGCAGGTCCGGACCCGGCTCGCCGAACCCGTCCGGCGCGCGGTCGGCGCGGCCGTCGACGACCTCGCAGGCCAGCCCGCGGTCGACCTGGTCGGCGGGTTCGCCGCCCGGATCCCGATCGACGTCACCCGCCACCTCCTCGCCCTTCCCGCCGACATCGACACGGCCACCGTCCGCCGCTGGTCCCTGGCGTGGGGTGACGTGGTCGCCGCCCCGGGCCACGTGCCGACCACCGGCCGCGCGGCAACCCTTGCCACCGCGGCGGAGCTCGCCGCGTTCCTCCGCGGCCACGTCGCCGACCGCGAGCGCGCACCTGGTACCGCGGTGATCGACGCGTTGGTCGCGAGCATGCACCGCGGGCAGATCAGCCGCGAAGCGCTGGTCGCCAACCTGATGATGTTGCTCACCGCCGGGAACGAGACCACCACGAACCTGCTCTCCGCCGTGCTCATGGTCCTGGCCGATGAACCGGCGCTGTGGGCGATCGTGCGCGACGACCCGGACCAGGTCGCTGACGTCGTGACCGAACTCGGCCGGCTCCACCCGCCGACCCAGTACACCGCCCGGCGGCTGACCGAGCCGGTCACGCTGTCGACCGGCGAGACCTTGGCAGCCGGGGCGAGCGTCGTGCTGATGCTCGCCGCCGCCGGCCGCGACCCCCTCGCCTTCCCCGACCCGGGCCGCATCCTGCTCGACCGGACCACCGACCGGCCGGACGGCCGGGCCGCTCACCCGGTCACGTTCGGGTATGGCGCGCACGCCTGCTTCGGTGCGCCGCTGGCCCGGTTCGAAGTCGAGACCGCCGTACGCGAGCTCGCCGCCCGCACCGAGCGGCTGCGGCCCCGGCCCGGCCGGGCCTGGCGGCACAACGCCAACCTGCGCGGCCTCGAACGCCTGCCCGTCCAGCTCGACCTCGACCGCACGGCGGCTACCCGATGAACCAGCAGCCACGCTCCCGCCGCGCCGCAGCCCGCGGCAGCATCGCCGACCTGATCTGGCAGCGTGCCGCCGACACGCCCGACGCGGTCGCCGTCATCGACGGCACCGGCGCCGCGACGACCTACCGCGAGCTCACCCGCCAGGCCGACACCATCGCCGGTGAGCTGGCCGCCGCCGGGGCCGACGAGGTCGTCGGGGTGTGCTGGCCGCGGTCGGTCGACGGCCTGGTCCGGTTCCTCGGCGTGTGGCGGGCCGGCGCCGCCGTGCTCTACCTCGACCCCGACTGGCCGGTCGCCCGGCTGCAGTACATGGCCGCCGCCTGCGCCGTCCGCCAGATTCTCCAACCCGAACCCACGCTGCACCTCCCGGCCCCGCAGTCCGTTGCGGTGCTCCCGCCGCCGGTCACGGGTGCGCTGTGCTACGTGGTGTTCACCTCGGGCTCGACCGGCATCCCCAAGGGCGTCCTGATCGAGCAACCGGGCGTCACCGCGATGGCGACCGCCCTCGCCGAGCGGCTGGACGTCATCGCCGGCACGCGGGTCCTGCAGTTCGCGGCCTGGTCGTGGGACGCCGCGATGGCCGAGATCCTGATGACCCTCACCGCCGGCGCGACCCTCGTCCTCGCCCCCGCCATGACCCGGCACGGCGGCCCGGCCCTGGCCGGACTGCTGCGCGAGCACCGGGTCGACGTCGTCACCCTCACCCCGTCCGTCCTCGCCGCCACCCCCGCCGATGACCTGCCGGACCTTCGGACGGTGGTCGCCGTCGGCGAGCCAGTCCACCCACATCTCGTCACCCGCTGGGCCGGCCCGAACCGCCAGCTCCTCAACGGATACGGGCCGACCGAGGCGACCGTGGCTGTCACCATCGCAGAGCTGCACCCCGGCGAGGAGGTACACATCGGGACGCCACTGCCGGGCGTAACCGTCCGAATCGTCGACGAACACGGCCGCCCCCGCCCGGCCGGTGCCACCGGCGAGATCCTCGTCGGCGGCCTCGGCGTCGCCCGCGGATACACCGGCAGCCCGGCCGCGACCGAGGCCCGCTTCAGCACCGACAAGGCCGGGCACCGCTGGTACCACACCGGCGACCTCGCCGCCTGGCGACCGGACGGCACCCTCACCTACCTCGGCCGCACCGACGACCAGATCAAGCTCCGCGGCCACCGCCTCACGCTCGGCGAAGTCGAACACGTCGTCGCCGCCCACCCCGCGGTGCGCGGATGCGCAGTCGTCGCCGTGGCCGACCGGCTCACCGCCTTCGTCGTCGCCGATCCGGACCACGACACCGGACTGGCCGAGACGGATCTGGCCGCCGCGGTGCGCGGACACGCCGCAGCGCTGCTGCCCCCATTCGCGACACCGCACGTCCGGCTCGTCACCGCACTGCCGCTCACTGCCGGCGGGAAAACCGACCACGAGACGCTGCGCGCACACGCCGCCGACCAGGACCCCACCAGCGACCGGCACTCCGCGGACGGGTCGCTGCCGGTGACCCTCGCGGTGGTCGCCGCCGTGCTCGACCAGCCGGTCCACGCCGACACCGATGTCATCGACGCGGGCGGGCACTCACTGCTCGTCGCGCAGCTGTCCGTCGCGCTCAGCGAGGCCCTCGGCGTCGAAGTCCCCTACGTCACCGTGGCCCTCAACCGCACCCCGGCCGGCATCGCCGCCGCCATCGACAACCTCACCCGCCACGCCGCCGGGAACGCCGCATGACCGGCCTGCCGCAGATGGTCACCGTGACGGCGGGCGTCGACCTCGCCGTCCACGACACGCCAGGACACCACGCCAGCGGCCAGCGGCCGGTGCTGCTGCTGCACGGGCTGGCCAGCACCCACCGCTGGTGGGATCTCGTCGCCGAACAATTCCCCGACCGGCGGGTGGTGCGCTTCGACCACCGTGGGCACGGCCAGTCCAGCACACCGCCCATCGGGTACACCATCACCCGGTTCGCCGCCGACGCGGCCCGCGTCCTCGACGCCATGGACGTCGGCCCGTGCGTTGTCGCCGGGCACAGCCTCGGCGCAGCCGTCGCCCTCGAGCTCGCCGTCCGCAGACCGGATCAGGTCGACGGCGTGTGCCTGGTCGACGGCGGCGTCTACCACCCGCGCAGCCAGTTCGGGACGAACTGGTGGCAGGCGCGGCACCGGATGCTGCTCGACCGGCGCATCGCCCCGACGCCCGCCATGCTCACCGCGTGGGCCCGCGGCACCGGCCTGCCCGACGCCGCCGTCCCCGCCCTGCTGGCCAACTACCAACCCGCCACCGGCCCGCAGGAGGCTGGGCCGGTGCGGCTACGGCTCGCGGTGCAGCACGAGATCACCGCCGCGCGCAGCCTCTGGTGCCACGAACCGGCCGCCCTCCTCGCCCAGCTCGCCTGCCCTGCGGTTGCGGTCCTGGCCCGGCCCGCCGACCCCGCCACCGCCGCCTTCCGCCTGAAGACGCTCCTGCAGACCTTCGACCGTGCCGGACGCGCCGTGCCAGTGCGATGGGTGGACGGGGGCCACGACCTGCCCCTCGAACGACCCGGCGACATCACCGCCGCCATCACCCACCTCGCCGCCCACGCCACCACGGCGCACACCAATCGGGCAGCGGCCGCATGACCGCCGACCGCCGGCGCACGAGGGTGGATCTGCGCAGCGACACCGTCACCAAACCGCCCGCAGGCATGCGCGCCGCGATGGCCGCAGCCGAAGTCGGCGACGACGTCTACGGCGAAGACCCCACCGTCCACGCCCTCGAGACCCGCATCGCGAGCCTGCTCGGCCACGACGCCGGACTGTTCCTGCCCACCGGGACGATGGCCAACCAGGTCGCCATCCAGGCCCTCGTCCCGCCCGGCGGGGAACTCCTCTGCGCCGACGACGCGCACATCGTCAGCTACGAAGCCGGCGCCACCGCCGTCCACGGCGGCATCACCACCCGCACCTGGCACAGCCCCGACGGCATCATCGACCCCGGCGTCATCGCCGCTATGATCCGAACCGGCGGTGGCTACGCCATGCCCACCACAGCAATCGCCGTCGAGCAGACCGCCAACCTCCCCGGCGGCCTCATCCACCCCCTCGACCGGCTCACCGCCCTGCACACCATCACCCGCCGCGCCGGCGTCGCGCTGCACTGCGACGGCGCCCGCCTCTGGCACGCCCACATCACCACCGGCACCCCCCTCCAGGTGTACGGGGGCCTGTTCGACACGGTCTGCGTCTGCCTGTCCAAAGGACTCGGCGCCCCCGCCGGATCGGTCCTGGCCGGCCCTGCCGACGTCGTCGCAGACGCCCGACGGCTGCGGCAACGCGCGGGCGGAGCAATGCGACAGACCGGCATCCTGGCCGCCGCCGGCCTCTACGCCCTCGACCATCACCTGCAGCGCCTGGCCGAGAACCACCACCACGCGCGATGCCTCGCCGACACGCTCACCGGCACCGGCACCGTCACCCCCACCCGGGTGCACACCAACATGGTGCTGCTCGACCTCACCGGCACCCGCTGGACCGGCGCCGCGTTCACCGCGGCCGCCGCCACGCACGGCGTGCTCCTCGTCGACGTCGGCCCCCGCACCGTCCGGGCCGTAACCCACCACGAGGTCACCGCCGACCAGATCCGCTACGCCGGTGACGTGCTGCTACGACTGCTGCACCGGCAGCGGTAGTGGAACACGTGGCGGCAGCGGTTCGCCGCCACCGACCAACGCGATCCTGGAAGGAGCGGCTCGGGTGGTCGTTCGTGATCAAAGGCTGCGTCGGTCTTGCCGCATGCGTCCTCGCCCGGATCGTCGTCGCCGCGTCGTGGACCGGGCCAGACAAGCAAGGTGCCGGGCTGTGGCGCACCGCGGCCGGCGACTACCTAAGTGCCGGATTTCTCCAGCTGTGGCAGCAGGAACCGGCGGAGAAACGATCAGATCAGCCCCCTGCTACTGGCTAGAACCCGGCTGCCGGTCGCATGTCGTACACGGACAAGGTCGGCCCAGGCCCGCCTGAACCTGAGCCGCGCCCAGTCGCGGCTGGCGAGGTCGCCGCGAGTGGCACGGACTCGCGTTCTACCAGCCCGATGCCAGCAAGAATCTCGGCAGCCGGTGACCGTGCTCAAGACCGCGCTTACTGCGGCCGGCGGAGCGCACGGACGACCTGCCCAGCGGCAAAACAGACGTTGCTGCGAGAAGACACAACAGCACCAGTTGAAGTGTCTGAGCGGTCTTGGCCGCATCCACCGCATCGTCGAGGGCGGTCTGCGTAGACGTCGAATAGCTCCCGCTACCGCTGTCACCGCTGCCCGTACTGCGACCGAGGGCGACGACAATCCCCGCCAGCACCCAGCAAACAGCGACGCTGTGCAAGGTGTATGACGCCGCGGACCCAGGCGGCCCGGGCGGTCGCACGTTGAGCATCGGCTGAGGTTCCGCTGCGGCGTCCGCCTCGTCTTCGATGCCGTTGTCCCGCTTGGCGTGACTTCCCATGATCATCACGTTAGGCAGGTCACCACAGCGGTGCGCGCCATTCGAACAACCAGCAACCCACATCGCCGCGGTCTCTAGAACCCGGCGGCCCTCGGCACGTCGTACACGCTGAGGTCGGCCCGGACCCGCACATACCGGGCCCGGTGCCGCCACCGACCGACGTCCTCGTCGTACGCGACATCAACCTCCACCTCGACGACCACGGTCGGCTGTACCGGGATGTACGGCAGCGGACGCCGCTCCTCCAACTGCCCCGACCAGGCCGCCGGCAGCGGCTGCGGCCACGGTGTGCGGATCTCCCCGCCCTGGCGTTGGACGACGTACCGGGCGAGGCCCGGCCCGAGCTCCCGGCCGACGTCGCCGACCGGCATCGTCTGACCGACGTAGCGGAGCCGGCCGGCGGCGTCGTACCGGCCGAGGAGCAGCACGCCGGGGGCGGACAGGCTGCCGGTGACACCGCCGATGATCGCCTCCGTCGTCGACCGCGTTTTGACCTTCACCCAGCCGCGACCGCCGGGCACGTACCGCCCAGTCGGGTCCTTGCAGACGACGCCTTCGACGCCGGCGTGCTGCCAGTCGGCCATCCAGGCGCGGGCCTCGTCCGGGTCGGTGGTTTGCGGGCACAGCTGCAGGTGGGGCGGCGCCCCGGTCAGAAGGAACTCGAGCTTGGCGCGGCGCTCAACGAGCGGCAGTCCGGTCAGGTCGACGGCGCCGTCGTGGAGTGCGTCGAAGACGACGTAGTGCGCTGGCCGGGCTGTTGTTTCGGCGAGGAGCCAGCGGCCGGCGATGATCCGCTTCTGCAGGGCGACGAAGTTGGTGCGGCCATGTTCGGGGTCCCAGATGACGAGTTCGCCGTCGAGGACGACGCCGGGCGGCAGCGTGCGCAGGAGCCGGGTGACGTCCGGGAAGTACGGCGTAAGGATTTTGAGGTGTCTCGACTGGAGGACGACCCGGTCGGGTTGGACGAATGCGAGGCAGCGCCAGCCGTCCCATTTCGGCTCGTAGACGGCGCAGGGTGGGAGTTCGCGCGCCGGGACGGCATGCATCGGCTCGACCGGTGGCCGCATGTGGCACCCCCGTTGAGCAGCGGGAACACTGATCACGCTACCCGGCCGAGGTCTGCGTGACGCTAAGAACGATGGGCCGGCGCGACAATCCACACCGGCCCATCGGCTGGTCAGCGGCGGTACTTCGCCGCAGCAGCCATCAACCCGCCCAGGGCAGCCAATACGGCCGCAAGAGCGGTCAACACGCCAGCCAAGCCAGTGATCGCGCCCGAGGTGAGCAGCACGAGCGCGATCACGACCACCACGGCAAGGACGCACACCAGCGGGAACCACGGCCCGTGAGTGAACCTGATTGCGCCCCCGTTCCGCCTGCGGACAAGCGTCCGCTGGGGGTGCTTACCCTCTTGTGCTGTGGACATTTTCGGAAGACTCCTTAACGGCTAGTAGCGCGGCCCGCATCCGGACTAGATGCACATCACCTTGGAGAGCGACACTCCATGGCCTCGGCCACCTGGGTCTGCGTGTCTCCCTTGGCGTTGCGGACGTCCTTTGCGGCCAGTTAGGCATTCCACGTGCGGCCCGGGCGTGTCACTGACTCATGACCATCACGGCCAGTCGGCCGTACAGCTTCCTGCCATATGGCGAGTCGCGATACGACCGATCGACGCATAGTCGAAGTCCGGTCCAAGCGGCTTCACCGGCCGCGTCTTCCGCCGGGGCCTCAGAGTCCGGGGTTCAGTCGGGCCGAACCGACAGACAGGCCAGTCGAACCGTAAGCCGCGCCGATGCGTCGAGATCCGTTCGCCAACCGTGGCGCGACGGGCGGATTCAACCTGTTCAGCCGTGACCTGCGTATAAGCAGGCGTATACAGTATGGGTGTGGGTTACAACTGGCTCCCGAAGCTGCTGGCAATCCTCACCGACCTCGAACCGTACGAGGTCATGCAAGGACTCCAGCGGCCACGGCGCCGGCCACAACCCATGCACGACCAGTTCGGCAACCGGTACCTCGCCATCCACACCCGCACCGACGCGGGACGGCCGATCGTCGTCACCGTCCGCCTCACCGGCGGATTCGACGCCACGATCATCGGAGCAAGGCCCATGACGCCCGCCGAGACTGCCCACCTCGAGCAATGGGAGCAAGACCATGAATGACGACGACATCAACCTGCAGGAACTCGCCGAAGCCGAACGCGACATCCAGGCGTTCGCCGCCGGCGAGATCGAACTAACACCGGTCGACGACCCAGGCGAGGCCGCAGCCATCGCCGCCCAACTGCCACCACCGGACGCACCCCACAACGTGATCCGTCCCGTCCGGCTGCCGCTCGACCTCGACGCTGACGTCCGCGCCCTGGCCGCGCGTCGCGGCGTGTCCATCTCGGCCATGCTGCGAGACCTGATCGCCTCCGGGCTCGAGGTCACCACCGGCGCCGCGCCCGACCCGGTCACCGAACTGCGACGCTCCCTCGACGCCGCCCAGCGGGCCGCCCGGGAGCTCACCGCTCACCGGCGCGACGAGGCAGCCTGATGCCGAGACAGGGCCGCCGGGCGCTGATCACGCTGTTCATCCTCGGTGCCCTGGCGGTTCCGGCGTCGATCGGCCTGCACGTCCTCGATGGCGGCTGGTTCCGGCCCGGGCTGATGCTGTTCATGGGCGTGGTCAGCATGTTCGCGGTCATCGTGGTGTGGCGATACCTGTCGCGGGCATATGCGCAAATGCCTGAATGAGGTCGTTGCGCGCCGAACTGCCAATCTGCTGCCAGACTGGCAGCTCCCGCCTCCACGCGCGCACGCCTCGACCCGCGACGTCAGGGACTGCGGCAGGGGTCCGCGTCACAGCGCTCCCACCAGCTACCCGTCAAGAACCGTCCCACCGATTGACGCAGGTCACAGCGCCGCGGTCGTCGACCGGCAGGCGTACACGCGGTCGGCCATCCAGGGAATCGGGCCGGAACGTTTCGGCCGTTCAGCGCCGCGCGGCCGCGCCCGGCTGCTCATCGTGCACCATCCGGAGAATACCAACCTCAACGCGCGGCGATCGCCCGCTGTCGATAGACCTGCACCAGGCGCGGCGACAGGGGCCACCCGCCGGGTGGCACCGCCCACAGCAGCACGGCAGTCGCCGCGCCGACCACCTGGACAGCGCAAAGCCCGGCAACCGAAGCTGCCGGGCTTGCGATAGAACCGGCCCATCCGTCCGGCACTGAAGCGGCTCGGGCCGACATCTGCCGCCCTTGGGCAGGTGGCACGCTCGCGCGCGACTGCCGGTTAGTCCCGCAACTGCGGTGGACGCCGGCCGGCTATGCCGCCGCGGCGGGTGACGCGGTCCCCCGCGCCAGACGACCGTCCGTCCACGGCGACAGTACCGTCACGCCGCCCGCCAGCGCGGTTGTTTCTCCCCGGCCTTCAACGTGCACCGCATCCGCGTCCCCGCCGACGTGTACCCGATCGCCCCTTCCGGGGAGCAGAACGCGCCCGGATGCACGATCGGGCCTGGGTTCCCTGCCGGTTTCGTTGTCTTCGGCGGCGCCGGCGGTTTCGTCGTGGTGTTCACCGGCGCCGGCTTCTTCGTCGTCACGGCCGGCGTCGGCACCGGGGGCACAGTCGTCGGGACGACCGTGTCGGTGACCGCCGGCGTTGGGCTCGGCGAGTCGCTGGGGCTGGCGCTGGCACTGGCCGACGGGGCGTCGCCGATCAGGTTGTTCGGTTTGGCCGGCGTCGTCGTGTCGGGGCCGCAGCCGGCCAGGGCGAGGACGGCGAGGGTCACGGCGGCGAGTCGGCGAATGGTCACCGCCGAATCCTGCTCGCCGCGACGCCCGGAAGGGATCAGCAGACCGGACGCCACAGGCCGCCGATCATCAAGGGTCAGGGGTCTGGTCGGCGTGGCGGCAGGCACCTTCCGCCGGGCAACACCGCCTTCCGCAGCACGGCAGCCGCCGCGCTGGCACCCGCACCTCATCTGGGACGGGACCGGCTGGAAGTACATCGCATACCCGATGCAGTGGACATGTGGGCGCTCACGTAATTGGGCTCTGGCACTCATCCGGTGATCGACTGATCTTGATGGTTTGATCGTCCCTTGTGGAGCTTGTTGGCGCGTTGTTCCCACATCTGCATGGCGTCGTGGTGGACCGGGTTGTGCTGGCCGAGTCGAGCGTTCATGTCGAGGCGCGTTGCGTCGCGCCGGCGGCATCGTGTCCGAGCTGCCGCGGGGCGTCCGTGAGGGTGCATAGCCGGTATCGGCGTCGGTTGGCCGACCTGGCGATCGCTGGGCGGCGGGTGCTGATCCGGTTGATGGTGCGCAGGTTCTTCTGCACCGATGCCAGCTGCGACCGGAAGATCTTCGCCGAGGAGACCGGTCTGGCCTCCCGGTATGCGCGCCGGACCCAGTTGGCCGGCGGCGTCCTGGAGACGGTCGCGTTGGCGCTGGGCGGACGGCCGGGCGCGCGGATGGCCGGCGCGCTCGAGGTCCCGGTCAACCGGATGACGTTGCTCCGCATCATCCGCCGTGTCCCGGACAATCCCGTCCAGGCACCGGAAGTGCTCGGTGTCGACGACTTCGCGATCAAGAAAGGCCAGAACTATGCGACGATCCTGCTCGATATGGCCACGCGGCGGCCGATCGATGTCCTGCCCGACCGCAGCGCCGACACGTTCGCCGACTGGCTGCGCCAACATCCTGGCGTGCGTGTCATCTGCCGCGACCGCGGCGGCAACTACGCCATCGGCGGCCGAGCCGGCGCCCCGCATGCGATCCAGGTCGCCGACCGCTACCACCTGTGGGCCAACCTCGGCGAAGCCGTCGAGAAGACGGTACTGGCCCACCGAGCCTGCCTGCACCCGCCCGACCCCACCACCGAAGAGCAACCCGAACCAGCACCGGACCAGACCGCACCGCCGCCCGACGGAGTCCGTGACGTCCACGGGCGCGACCGACGCCTGGTCACCCGGACCCAAGAACGCTACGCCGCGGTGCAAACCCTGCTGGCCCAGGGCAAATCCTTGAGCACGATCTGCGGTGAGCTCAACCTGGAGCGGGGAACGGTCAGACGGTTCGCCCGCGCCGAAAGCCTCGACGAGCTGCTGTTCAAGGCCACGCACCGGGTGACCAAACTCGACCCGTTCAAGGCCTACCTGATCGAACGCTGGAACCACGGCCAGACCGACGCCGCGGCCCTGTTCCGGGAACTGTTCGAGCAGGGCTATCGCGGCGGCAAGCTGACCGTCCGCCGCTTCCTGCACCAATTCCGCGGCCACCAACACGTCCCGCGACCCGGGCCGCGTCCGATCAAGCCTCGTCACGCCACCCGATGGATCATGACCAGGCCTGACCGGCTCAAGGATGCCGACCGAGCCTGTCTTCGCCAGATCCGGGACCGCTGCCCCGAACTCGACCGCACCGCCGAGTACGTGCGCGCCTTCGCCGTGATGATGACCGGACGGCAAGGCCGCGACCTCGAGCGCTGGCTCACCACGATCGAGGGCGACGACCTTCCCGCGCTGCGGTCCCTCGCCGTCGGCATGCGCCGCGACCAGGACGCCATCACCAACGGCCTCACCCTGCCCCACAGCTCAGGAGCAGTCGAAGGCGCCGTCACCAGAGCCAAGGCCGTCAAACGCGCCATGTACGGCCGCGCCAACCTCGACCTGCTCCGCAAACGCATCCTCGCCAAGAACTGACATCTCTATCCGTCGATCACCGGATGAGTGCCAGAGCCCGTAATTGACCTGGGGTCGGCTCACGTTATTGGTCCGGCTCCGGGCGGCCGCTGGCGGGCATGATTGCAGGGTGCTGGTCGAGGTTGAGAAGGTCTGCAGGTTCGCGTGGAGCCCTTTCCCGGTGGTTCAGGTCGAGACCCCTGTGGGTCGGACCGCGGTGCCGTGGCGTGGCGCGCCGGATGCTGCCCTTGGGCGCCACCATGTCGAGTGGACGATCAACACCGAGATTAGCTGGGGCGTGAACGCGAAACCCGCAACTGATCCTGGGCCGGCGATCCTGGCGGGTGGGCATTGCGTCGTCCTGCGCGGGCGTCTGCGGTTGAGTCCCGACGGTGCTGGCGTGCTTGATCTGAACGGGTCGATGATCTTGCTTCATTTCGATGAGCGTCCGCCGGCAGAGGCCGACGCCAGCTGGGTGCAAATCTATGTCCCTCACGAGGATGTCCAGTTGCATCCGTTCGAGCTTTAGATCAGAACGGTGGTTCTCCGCGCTGGCGGGGGCTGGGTCGGGTGGCTTCGGGCTCCCATTCGTCGATGTCGTCGGGCCAGGCAGCGACGCGGCCTTGGTCGTCCCAGAAGCCGGTTTCGATGTTGTGGGCGAACAGGGCGGCGTTGCGTGCGGCGCGTTCTTCTGGGTCGGGGATGGCGGGTTCGCCGGTGATGTGGGCTGTCATGCTGGGTCTCTCCGGGCGGGCCGGCCGGGCGGCCGGGGGCGTGGGTCGAGCCGGGATCCTCGGCGTCGAGGTCTTGATCGCGGCGTTATTGGGTGGTGGCTTGCGCCCTGGGCCGTTTGTTCGGTCGGTAGGAGGGTCCGTTCATGAAGACCTGGTGGCTGTTGTTGATCAGCCGGTCGAGCAGCGACTCGGCGACGACGGGATTCGGGAACAGCGGATACCAGTCCTGCGGCGCCCGGTTCGCGGTGATCGCGATGGAGCGGCCTTCGGCGATCCGCTGGGAGATCAGTTCGTAGAGGTCGTCGGCCTGGCCGGGGGTGAACTCTCGCATGGCGAAGTCGTCGAGGATGAGCAGGTCGGCTTTGACGTGGGCGGCCAGACGTTTGTCGAAGGTGCGGTCAGCGTGCCCGCCGGCCAGATCGGCCAGGATGCGGCTGGTCTTGTGGAAGCGGACCTCGGCGCCAGCCCGGATGGCCAGGTGGCCCATGGCCTGCGCGACGTGGGTCTTCCCGACCCCGACAGCGCCGTAAAGGATGATCGATTCCCCGGCTTGCAGCCAGCGCAGCGCGGCGAGGTCGCGGATCTGCGCGGCGGGCAGTTTCGAGTTAGCGGAGAAGTCAAAGCCCTCGAGGGTGGTCTCGGTGTCGAACCGGGCGCGGCGCAGCCGGCGGCCCATGGCCACCTGCTCGCGCCGGGTGATCTCGTCGTCGCAGAGGATCTGCAGGAACTCCAGGTAGCCGAGGTCGCCGCCTTGGGCCCGGGCGAGCCGGGCGTCGAGGGTCTCCAGCATCCCGGACAGCTTCAGCGCGCGGAGGCTGTCGGCCAGCGCGGGGCGCAGGATCGTCATCGGTTCGTCTCGCCTTTTGTCGGCATGGCGGGGGTTAGCGGGGCGCGGGTCATGACACGGCGTCTTGCGGCTCGTCGTCCCCGTCGTGGTCACGGCGGTCGGGCCCGGTCGCGCTCGCCGTGCCGGCCATGGTCGCGGCGGACGCGGCCGGGACGGGGAACGGGATGACGTCGGCGAACAGGCCGGCCGGGCCGTGCAGGAACGCGGGCGCGCCGGCGTCG
Organism: Dactylosporangium sp. CA-139066; assembly: GCF_050936175.1. NCBI lineage: Bacteria > Bacillati > Actinomycetota > Actinomycetes > Micromonosporales > Micromonosporaceae > Dactylosporangium > Dactylosporangium sp. CA-139066. Next base: position 7,723,940 of record NZ_JBNJNH010000001.1, read on the forward strand.
CCGGTGGGCCGGTCGTGCTCGATGCCCTCGAGCCCAGCAGCCAAGATGTTGCGGATGGTGCGGTAGGACGGGTCGCCGGCCGTGGTGGCTTTGCGGCAGGCCGCTTCCAAACGGGCGTCGGAGTACTTGCCAGCCGGATTGAGGATCGCCTGCGCCGACCGCAGTCGATGCAGCGCCGGCCCGTCCAGCAGTTCGGCGACAACGGCGGCGGTCGCGGGTCCGGTCTGCTCGGCCCGCTCGCGGCACCACTGCGGGGTGCGCAGATGGAACGCGATCTTCTCCGGCGGGTAGTCGTCGACGTCGGTGACTTTGCCTTTGTCCTTGCTGACGTGGGTTTTGACCAGCTCGCCGTGGTGGAAGATCTGCACCATCGTCGCGGTGGCGCGGATGTCGACCAGCTGCCCGATCAGGCGCCAGGGCACCGAGTAGAGGACCTTGCCGCACTTGACGTGGACATCCGAGGCGACCTTCGCCCGTGACCACTCCGCCAGAGTGAACGCCGCCGCCGGCAGCGGGGTCAGCGTCCCCGCCTCGGCCTGGTCGAACACCTCCGTCGGGGTGCGCCCGTCCAGGCTGCGGTGCTTGCGTTGCCCGGCGACCTCGCGGCACCAGTGCAGCGCCGAGGCTTGCATCTCGACCAGGGACGTGAACTCCCGGCCCTTCCCCACCAGGAGTCCCGGATATAGGGCATCTGCCGCTCGACCCGCGGCTTGTCCTTGGGTTTCCGGGCCCGCGCCGGGTCGACCAGCACACCGTAGTGCGCGGCGAGCTCGGCATAAGCCCGGTTCAGTTGCGGGTCGTAGAGGACGGGCTTGTCCACCCCGGTCTTCAGATTGTCCGGGATCAACCTTGCCGGGCAGCCGCCGAAGAACGCGAACGCCTCGACATGACTGGCCGTCCATGAAGCCTGGTCCATGCTGACCACCGGCCGCACGAACATGTGCCGCGAGTGCGACAAGACCATGACGAACGCCCAGATCCGCTGCGAACGGCCGGTCCGCGGGTCCGTCCAGGAACCCAGCAGCCCGTAGTCGATCTGCCCTTCCAGCCCCGGCTCCGGGTCGGCGCGCAGCACCGTCACTTTCTCCCGGGCCGCGTCCTCGGCCAGGTTCGCCGTGACATACCGCTTGAACGAGGCCAGCGAACCGGTCACCTGATGCTCATCACGCAGCCGCTGATGGATCGTCGCCTTGGTCACCCCGGCCCGCAGCATCTCGACGACGTACTCGCGGTGCTTGTCGAAGTCCGGCCAGGTCACCTGCCGCAGCCGGGTATCGCTCAGATGCGGGAACCACTGCTTGACCAGCGGCGCCCAGTCCTCCTGACTCATCGGCGGCGTCCCGCCCGGCACGAACGCCGCCGCGATCGCCGGCTCGACATACCGCCGGATCGTTCCGCGAGCCACACCCAGCGAGCCCGCGACGTCGTACTGAGACCGGCCCGCGTACCAGTGCGCCAGGATCTCGGTTATATCGATCACGTGGAACGTCCTCCTCGCCATCCGCTCCCCAGCCACCAGGGGCCGTCGAGCGGAGATCATCAACGAGGAAGAGAGAGGATCTTGAAAACTACAGCCGAACGCTCGTCACATCCTCGACGAACATCACGAGCGCCTGACCAGGCACGACGAGCGACGACTAGGTCAATTACGTGAGCGAATCAGCCCTCGACAGGAACATTCCGTGAGCGCCGACAGACACACGCAGGTCCGCTGCTCGACGGCACTCGGCCCGACGCCGCTGCGGTCGTCGAAGCGGTCGCCGCCCTGCTCAACCGACTCGCCGCCGAATCCTGAGGAGATCGCCGTGGACTACACCGACGCCGCCGACGCCGCCCGCCTCGCCATCGCCGCCCAGCAGCTGGTCACCGCCTCCCGCCCCGAACAGCACCTGTGCAGCGCCGTGCTCGCCGACACATGGTCGTCGACGGCGCCGCGCTGCCCCGAGGAGGCTGCGTCGTACGTCTGCCGCGACGACTACGGCACGGGCATGGTCACGATGGGCGAGTTCGAGCCTGCGTCGGGATACACCAGGCTGTGCACCGGCCACGATGAGCAGGTGCGGCGCGAGCCGGGCTGGCGGTGGTCCCGGCCGCTGTCGGCGTAGCCGTCTGCCGCTGATCACGCGGACGGCGCCTCACGCTTTTCCAGCACCTTGCCTGCATCCTCCCAGCCGTCCATGAAGGCGATCATCGGCGCCATCGCCCCCACACTGCCAAGGTGATGCCGGCTCCCCAGGCGTTCAGACCTAGATGTTCGCTGTGCCATGCGCCGCCGGTGATGCCCAGCCACGCAAGACAGGTGATGAGGGCCAGGCTCATGAGCCACAGCGCCCAGTCCATCGCCCAGCGGCCTCGGGCAAGGTGGCCGATGCAGTAGGCGCCGCCAGTGAGGATGACGGCGAAGGCGGCAGCGAACAGCGGATCGGGGTGGTTCGTGATGCGCCAGACGGCCAGGCCGTTGCTGACCGTGAAAAAGATGCAGCCCACGCCCAGGCTGACGCCGTAAAAGGTGCGGACAGCTGTTCGTGGTTGACGAGGGGTGGCGGAGACGTCGAGGTAAGGCTGGTCGGAGTCGCTGCGCCAGACGCCGTGACGGGTGCAGACCCTGTCATGGACGGGCAGGGAGATCGGAACAGTCTGGTGGATGCCGCGGCGGGCGGCGCATCGAGGGCAGGCGGTGGCAACCCGGATCGGGCCGCGTGTGCCGGTGGATCCGAATGCGGGAAGCGCGCGGGCAAGGCCGGCGTGGTCCGTGCGGGTGACGTGGGCGAGGGCGTGCAGCGCTTCGGTGGTCGCGGGGGCGAGCATATGGTGCTGGGAGCGTTCGTCCGGGTTGTTGGCCTTCGTGGTGAACCAGGTCGGCAGGACGGTGAGAATCTCGCTGACGGTGAGGTGGTTGACGGTGGCGAGGCGAGCCAGGTAGGCGGTCAGCGTTTCTCCGCTGACGGGGCTGACTCGGCGGGGCAGCACGGGGCTGTGCGTGGATGCGACCGGGCGGGTTGCCTGGGCTGGGACCTGCGGGGTGCTGTCCGGCTCGAGTGCCTGCGCATGGTTGGGTCGGTGTCAACGGCGGATTAGAACTGGTCTCAGGGCGCCGTCGACACCCCGCGTCCCGGCTCGGGGTTCGGAACGCTGTGTTAGACGTCGACCAGGCGACTCTGCCGGTGCCGGCAACCTCGGAGGGGGTTCACCACGTATAGGTAGGAGGTTGCAGCGGCCCCCGGCGAGAGGTGAAGCGTGGACGCAGAGGCGGGGAACGACTTTCGGGACTTCGTCGTGTCTCGGTATCCGTCCCTGGTGCGAGCGGCGTACCTGCTGTGCGGCGACCAGGCGCATGCCGAGGATCTGGTCCAGAACGCATTGGCCAAGACGTACCTGGCCTGGCCTCGCATTCGGCGGGGTTCGGTTGATCCATATGTGCGGCGCATCCTCCACAACGACTACGTGAGCGAACGCCGCCGCCATTGGTGGCGGGAGACCCCGGCCGAACAGGTGACCGATCGAGCGCGGCCACCTGACGTCGACGACGTGCGCCGTGTCGCCTGCACGTCCACGGAGTAGCGCCCGTACACGACCGGGAAGCCCTGTTCCATGCGATGCGGACGCTACCCGCCCGTCAGCGAGCGGCAGTCGTCCTGCGCCATTACGAGGACCTGAGCGAGGCCCAGACCGCAGAGATCCTCGGCTGCTCGGTCGGCACGGTGAAGAGCCTGACGGCGCGAGGCCTCGGTCAGCTGCGCGCCGCGCTACCGCCCGATCAATCCGTCACACCGCCACCGAGGAAAGGAAAGTAACGTGGCCGATGTCCATAGGGTCCAGGCGGCGCTACAGAACCTGGCCGACGACGTCATTCCCAACGGCGATCCATACACGCTGGTCCAGGCCCGGGCCGTGCACACCCGCCGTCTTCGCCGGGCTCGCGCCGGATCCCTGGCAGTCGGACTCGCGGCGCTCGTGGCCGTTACCGGCACCGGGATCGCCCAGCTCGACCGCCCTCACCGCAACGTTCCGGGCGCCCCCACTGCAGCCACGCCGGCCTGCGCCACGACGCGCACCCTTGCGGCGCCGACACCGGGCGGCACGCCAATCCCAGCCAATCAGCAGCGCCTCAACGACCTTGCGCTGCAGATCGAGGCCGATGCGGGCGCGCGGTTCCCTCACTCCTACACGGGAGTGGAGATCGACACCGCAGCCGACCTCGTCCGGGTGTATCGAGTCCCCGACCCGAGCCTCGACCGGTGGCTGTTCGACACATATCCGTCGACGTGCGTGGTGCTGATCGACACGGCACACGCCCGGGCCGAGCTCCTCGCGCTACAGCAGCGGATCATCGCTGACCGCGAATTCTGGAAATCGCAAGGTGTTACCGTCTACGGCCTGATGATAACGCTGTCGGGCACGCTGGAGGTGGGCACACTCGACGTCGACAAGGCGAAGCAACTATTCCCCGATCGGTACGGGTCCGACACGCCGATCGTCATTGTGCGACGCGGCCCGGACATACCGTACGGCGCAACGGCGAATGGCAGCCCAGGGCCGCAGCAAACTCGTTAGGTGGTGCCGAGCAGGCCAGTGGGCGGTTGGCGTCGCGGGCGTGGTGACGGTTTGCGCGATGCCGGTAGACACGGACACGATCTTCAGGGTGCGTTGATGGAGGCTGGGTTTCTGCATATGCCGCACAATTGATGGTTAACGCTGGACAAGGGGTGACTTGCAGGCCGCGAATGCGCGTTCATCACGACGGCCGGTCGCAGCCGGTGTGGGGCACAGCCTGGCGGTCGCGGGTGTGTGTGAGGTCTTGTCGCTGTGGCGGTTTGACCCTGACGCAGGGTCAACCTTTCAGCATGGGGGCATGACCAAGGAAACCAGTGCTGTGGAGGCAGCCGGATCGCGCGAGCCGCGCCGCGATCACGGTGATGATGGAGAGCGGGGAAAGAGAGGCGACCGGGCGGTACGGCATTTCACGATCCACCACGACGGCGTCACAATCCCGGTGTCTCGCGGCGGCCGGGGACGGCTGCTGGTCCTGTGTCCCGGGTTGAACTCGACACAGGCAGACCTGCGCGAGCTGACCGAGTTGCTGCGGCACGACCACGACGTGGTGACCTTCGACCTGCGCGGCCATGGCCGCGCCTCCGCCGCCGACCGGTACTCCTTCGAGGCTTTCCTCAGCGACCTCGGTGCCGTGATGGCGGAGCTGGAACGCCTCGACCTGCCCGCGACGCCTGTGCTTGTGGGCTATTCACTGGGTGCGGACCTAGCCGTGCACTACGCCTCCGAGCATCCTGGCACCGTCGCAGAGCTCGTTCTCATCGACGGGGCGAACCCGGTGCCCGAACCGTTCATCACCGAGGCGGACGCGGCGGCGTTTCTCGCGATATGGGAGGAGCTGGCAACGCAGCAGGAATCCTTGCGGGACACCGCCCGTCAGGTGTTGCTCACCGCCCAGGAGATTTTTGACCTGAACGTCGAGGTCGATGTGGTTCGGTCCGGGATCCTGGACCGATACAGGAGGACCGACCGGCCTATCAGCATGATCATGTCGACCTCGATGGCCGGCGATAGCGGCGAAGGGCCGGCGCCGCTCCTCAATCAGAACTGGCGTGCCGGCGTCGAGCGGCTTGTCCGCGAGCAGCCGCACATCGCCACGTTCTGGCTCGACGCCGACCACCGGCTGGCCTTCACCCACGCCCCGGAGATCGCCCAGATCATCCGCGGGACACACGACGCAGCCGGCTAGGCCGACTCCTCGAACGCGCCGTAGGAGACTAAGGCGATGCTGACCATCGGTGAACTGGCGTCATATGCCGGAGTGACAGTGCGCGCGGTGCGGCACTATCACGCCAAGGGCCTGCTGCCGGAGCCGGAGCGGGACCACTCCGGCTACCGCAGATACGACGCCACCGCCATGGTCGAGATCATCAAGATTCGGACCCTCGCCGAGGCGGGGATCCCGCTCGCTCGGGTACGGGAGCTGCTGCAGGCCGACGAGGAGGAGTTCGCCGCGGCGGTCGCAGACATCGACAAGCGGCTACGGGCGGAGATCTGGCAGCGGCAGCGGCATCGGGAGCAAATCGCCCGCCTGACTTCCGGGGACAACCTGGTACTGCCCCCGGTGGTGGTCGAGTATCTCGACCGGCTGCGGGCGCTCGGGGTCGACGAGCGGATCGTTCAGGTTGAGCGCGACGGCTGGATCCCGCTGGCCGCGCGCTCACCCGAGCGAGTCCCGGAGTGGATGGCACGCAAGCGTGAGCAGCTCGCCGACCCGCAGCTCGTCGACTTCTATCTCACCCTCGGCCAGGCACTCGACCGCGCCGACGACGACCCGCGGCTGGTCGAGCTGGCCGACAAACTGGCCGCCTACATTACCCGGATGGCCGACGAACGGGGCGAGAACTACGTCGATGACACAGACATCGAGCCACCGCTGGTCAAGCTGATGGACACACTGGCGTTCGACACCCTGCCGCCGGCCCGTCGGCTGATCGAGTTTCTCAAGGAGCGAGGCTGGGCCGGCTGGACCGAACTCAAACGAGTGGACCCCGCACCGGCTGCGGCCGGAACATGGCAAAAAGACACCGCAGCGCAGCGTTCCGGGCACTACCGGTGACGGCGGGCAAGGTCCTGCCGGGCGAGGCCACCCGCAACGGCTTCGGCAGTGTTGTTGACCGAGACGGCCCAGGACTCCCGAGAACCACGGCACGCCGCAAGGGCGGGGGTCCTGACGGGATCCACTACTTGAGGCTGACCACCCTCGTGTAAGCGCTCGGAATTCGGCACGGCCCTATCCGAGGCTAGCGACGGCCCGGATGGCGGCGCACAGTCGAGCGGATCAAGTTCCGTGAGAACGGATCAGGTACGGATCAGGTTCCGTGAGAACGGATCAACTTCGCCGAGAACGCACACCCACTGTCCAGTCCGCGTAAAGGTGGCACTCGGTGAAGCGCTGACCAGGGATAGGACAGGTAGATCCGGACGGTCAGGCGAAGACCGTCCGGATCTACTTGGCACTTTCTTCGGATACCGACTGACCTGCGCCGGCCTGCCCCCGCCAGTGGGCGAGGTCGTGACGGGTGCCGAGGCTGTCGGGGTGATCGGGGCCGAGGACTCGCAGACGGTCGGCGAGCAACTGTTCGAGGGCGGTGGCGGCGCCCGCCGAGTCCCCGGCCTCCCCCCGCCACAGGGCGAGGTCGCTGCGGGTGCCGAGGGTGCCAGGGTGATCGGGGCCGAGGACCCGCAGACGGTCGGCGAGCAACTGTTCGAGGGCGGTGGCGGCGCCCGCCGGGTCCCCGGCCTCCCCCCGTCAGAGGGCGAGGTTGTGGCGGGTGGTGAGGGTGTCGGGGTGATCGGGGCCGAGGACCCGCAGACAGTCGGCGAGCGACTGTTCGAAGGCGGTGGCGGCGCCCGCCGAGTCCCCGGCCTCCCCCCGGTACCGGGCGAGGTTACCGCGGGTGGTGAGGGTGTCGGGGTGATCGGGGCCGAGGACCCGCAGACGGTCGGCGAGCAACTGTTCGAGGGCGGTGGCGGCGCCCGCCGGGTCCCCGGCCTCCCCCCGCCAGAGGGCGAGGTTGTGGCGGGTGGTGAGGGTGCCGGGGTGGTTCGGGCCGAGAACCCGCAGGACGTCGGCGAGCAACTGTTCGAAGGCGGTGGCGGCGCCGGCCGGGTCCCCGGCCTGCCCCCGCCAGAGGGCGAGGTTATTGCCGGTGGTGAGGGTGCCGGGGTGATCCGGGCCGAGGTGTTGGATGGCGGTGGTGCGCAAGTGTTCGTAGTAGGTAATGGCGGCGACGACCAGGCCGGCCTCGCCGAGGCTGTTGCCGGCCCGGAAGAGCAGCGGGTGGGCTTGGTATCGGGGACGGCGGGCCAGCTGCGTGATGATTCGGCGCCAGGGTGTGGTGGCGGTCGGGATGGTCCACAACGCGGTACCGGTCGTGGCGTGTAGGGTGGCGGCGTTGGCCCGCAGGACCTGGGCGTGCGCGAGGTCGGATTCGACGGTCGGCCACAGCGACACGAGCGCGTCGGCGGCTGCGGTAGCCAGGGAGCGTTGATGTTCCGGGCCGGTGGTTTCCCGGACGGCGCGTTGGATGACGCCGTGGACCCGCAGGACGGTGGCGGTGTCGTTGAGGGTGGCGAGGCTGAGCCGGTGCAGGACCCGCAGCGTGTCGAGGACAGCGCCATCCGCGACAGGCCGCCCCACACGGGCCTCGCAGGCGTACAGGACGGCCGGGGTGGTGAACAGTTCCACCGGCATCGCGTTCGGGTCCAGCAACGCGGCGAGTTCGAGGACAGGTCCGGCGAGGCCGTCGGTGTACCGGTCGGCGAGGTCGACGGACAGCTTCCAGGTGACCGTGACCGGGTTGCAGTGCTCGTAGGGCAGCGCAGCTGGGATGACCGCGGCCAGACCGGAACGGTGCAACTGCTGGCGATAGTCGGCGCAGGTGGTGCCGATCTGGTCATCGATGTACGCGGCGGCCTGCGCCAGCGCGAGGGGGAGGTGGCCCAGGTCGGCGGCGAGTTCGGCTGCCTCGACCAGCCGCCGGGGCTGTGCGCGGAGTTTGTCGTGCAGATAGGTGTGGGCCTGGTCGGGGGTGAAGACGTCAACGTCGATGACGTGCCGGCCAGCGGTCAGCGCGTGGTCCCGGCGGCGGGTGGTGAGGATCGTCCGTCCGGTCGATGAAGCCGGCGGCCACAGCCCGGTCAGGTCGTCGGGGTCGGTCACATCGTCCAGGACCACCAGCCACCGCCGATCGGTGCTGGCGAGCCAGGCGAGGAACCGTTCGGCGCTGTCCGTCGGGTCGGAGTCCTCAATCCCGGTCAGGTCAGCGGCTGCCCGAGCGAAGCGGGTCACCACCTCGGTGCGAGAGGTCGCCGCTACCCACACCAGCAGATCGACTTGGCGCTGTCGCCACCACCGGTGCGCCAGGTTCGCCGCCACCTGAGTCTTGCCGACACCACCGAGCCCGGCCAGGACCTGGGACAACACCACCACACCGTCCCCGACGCCGGTGAGCGCGGCGACAAGGTTTTCGTCGGCGGGACGGTCCACCCGCTGGTCGGCCAACGCCGGGGGCACACCGACCCGGTGCGGCAACGACACCACCGCACGGCCGCCGATCGTGACGTCGCCGTACATGGCGCCGACGACGACGCCGTACACGTCACGGGCACTGGTCGCATGGTCGGTGCTGCTGCCGGGGGCGGGTGACCTGGTTACGCCCCCGGCCAGGCTGGGGGGTTCGGGACCTGCCCGTAGGAGATGCTCACTGGCCCGGTCATGGTCCCGGCGGTGGCCCCGTAGTTGGTGTCGACGTGCACAGTGTGGTCCCCGACCTGCACCTCGGTCGCGTTGGAGGCGTCGACGGTGTACTTGCCGGAGGCGGTGCCGGCCGGGTCGGCCGCGGCCAGCAACGCCTGGGCCGCATCGAGCACCTGCGCGTTCTGGTCGGCGTGAGCTTCCGTGAGTGCATCGCCGAGTTCGGTCTGCCAGGTGCCGGGCTCCGCCTCGACCGCGTCCAGCACCGTGTCCGAGCGGCCCTGCCGGGTCAGCGCCCTGCGCAGCAGGTCCCGCAGCCCGGTATAGGCGTCCAGCACCGCGGACTGCGCGGCCGAGGTCACCCCAGCAGTCGTGCCCGCAGCCGCACCGGCCATCAACGCGGTCAGGATGAGCTCATCCTCAGACACGAAGATCACCTTCCGTCGATAACACCGGCCGATTGTGTCACCGCCCGGAAATGGAGCGGATGGCCAGCGTTCCACGAGTTTGAGGAACACCGCGGCGCTCAGATCGCCGTCGGCAATCTCGACGGCCGCGGGAAACACCCGCGAGCAGGCAGCAGATCCGGGCGTCATCGGCATCGTCCTTCTTCCGCGCCGGCCCGCGGCGGCGAGCCACCAGGTCCGGGTTGACCGGGATGACGGTGAAACCGGCCTCTACCAGGGTTTCGACCAGCAACCCGTGCCGGCGACATTGTTGGAGTTGTCGTAGAACCAGCCGGCGGTCTGGTTGGCGGTGGACTGGCTGCTCGACGGGGCGTCGTACTGGCCGATCCTGCGGTTGAGCCAGTCGTACGTGTACGACGTCGTTTTCTGGCGGCTGTCGGTGACCTGGGTGAGGTTTCCGTTCTTGTCGTACTGCATGCTGACCGTGCCGGCGTCGGGGTCGGTGCTGTCGGTGCGCTGGCCGAGCAGGTTGAACGTCGACGTCCAGGTGTTGCCGGAGGCGTCCTTGGTGCTGTTCTGGTGGTCGCGGTTGTCGTAGCCGTAGGTGGTGGCGGTGGTGGTGCCGCCGGTGACGGTCCAGATGCCGGTGAACGTGTTGCCGGGGGTGTGCAGGGTCGGTGCGGTGATGTACTGGTCGAGATCGGCGATCCGGCCGGCCTTGTCGGTGACGGTGGTGTGGGCGATGCCGCCGGTGGGTGGGATGACGGTGGTTTTGTCGCCGTTGTACACCTTGGTGGTGTTGAAGATGGCGACGCCCTTGTCGAGCTTGGTGTCGACGACGGCGCGGCCGAGCCCGTCGTAGGTGTACTGGTCCTGGTTGGTGACCTGGACGCCCAGATTCGTGGCCGAGGCGGTACGGGTGCTCGGGGTGTTGGCGCCGTCCCACCAGGCGTTGTACGTGGCCCGGGTCCAGCCGCGCGAGTCGTAGAAGGCGTCGGTGACGACGCGGCCGTTGCCGTTCGCGGCGCTGGTCTGGGTTTGCCGGACACGTAGCTGTGCGTCGTAGATGGAGATGGACGTGACGCGGTAGCCGTTCTCGAGCAGTCGGGTGGTGGTGGCTGTGGTGGTGTCGGTGTTGGACACCGTGTAGGTGTAGTTGGCCGACAGGCTTGTGGAGCGGGAGTTGAGCCAGACGGCGTTGGAGCGGCCGAGCGTGTCGTAGGTCTGGGTGGTCACGACCGTGTTCGGGTCGGTGACGGTCCGAGTCAGGGCGCGCACTGGGTCGAGGGTTGTGGCGACGGACTGGTTTAGACCGCGTCTCATTTGGGGTTGTTTGTCGCAATAAGGTGGAGTCGTGTGGCGCGGCGAAAGCAGATGACGGCGCAGGCGAGGTGCAGGAAAGCAGTGAAGTGGGCGGCTTTGCGTTCGTAGCGGCGGGTCAGGCGCCGGAACCGGGAAACCCACTCGAGGGTGCGTTCGATGACGTAGCGGTGCCGGCCGAGGCGGGTGGAGGATTCGATGCCCTTGCGGGCGATCCGGGCGATGATGCCCCGCTTGGCCAGGGCCCTGCGGCAGGAGGAGTAGTCGTAGCCTTTGTCGCCATGCAGTTTGCGTGGGCGGCGGCGAGGCCGGCCGACCGGCTGACGGATCGGGGCGATCGAATCGACCACCGCTTCGAGCATCCGGTGGTCGTTGACGTTGGCCGCCGATACGCACACGGTCAGCGGTATCCCGGCCCGGTCGCTGCACGCATGGATCTTGGAACCCGGCTTGCCGCGGTCCACCGGGCTGGGACCGGTCAGATCCCCCTTTTCAACGCCCGTACGTGCATCGCGTCAACCGACGCCCGTGACCAGTCGATCCGCCCGGCAGCGCCGAGGATGTCCAGCACCGCCCGGTGCAGCGCGACGAACACCCCCGCCTCGACCCACTCGGTGAACCGCCGGTGCGTGGTCGCCCGCGACACCCCGAACGACGCCGGCAACGCACGCCAGGAACACCCGCTCTGCAGCACATACAACATTGCCGCCAGCAACGCCCGGTCATCACCCCGGCGGCGTCCACCGCCCTGGTGCCTTTGCGGCGCAGCCGGCAGCAACTCACGAGCCAGCAGCCACAACGATTCCGGACAATATTTATCTACATCGGTCACAGCCATCGACCGAACACCTTACCCGGCCTGCAACCCAAATGAGACGCGGTCTAAGGGCGTTGGTCACGGTCGTGCCGACGGTCAGTCCGGCCGCCATGGTGTAGGCGGTCGTAGTGGTGTGGTCGTTGGCGTCCCAGACGGTGACCGGCCGGCCGTAGCTGTCGAAGGCGGCGCGGTTCTTCGTTTGGTAGGTGGTGGCGTCGACGGCCTGGCGCACCATGGTGACGTCACCCTTGCTCGGCGTGGTGGCCTGCGGGAACGTGGTGGCGAAGTTCGTCTGGTCGTCGAAGAACGTCAAGGTGTCGCTGATGACCTGGGCCGGGCGGGTCACCGAGGCGGGTGCGGTGAGGGTGTTGACCGCGGCGGGTACCGACGGTGGGCTGCCCTCGGTGAAATGGTTGCAGGCGACGCTGTCGGTCTCGACCCGGGCGATCAGGCCGACGAGGTTCTTGGCCGTGTTCGGTGCCGCATAGGTGGTGGTGGTGCACTTGTCGTAGACAGGGTCGGCCGGGACAGTGTGGCTATAGACGGCAGTGGCGAGGCCGACATTGGTGTCGGTGATGGTGGCGACGTCGACAAGCCTCGCCGACGGCCAGGCCTGCTCCAAGCTGCCCGCCCATCGCCGCGGATAACGCCATCACCGACGTAACACCGGCGCAGGCTGCTCGACGGCTTGCCGCAGGTCTGCGGTCGACCGACGAGCGGCCGACGGTTATTGCTCACTCCGTTGCACACGTTCTGGAGCAGCACGTTGCGGGAGCCCAATTCCCTGGCTCTGCTCTACTTGAGGCTCTGCCGAGGCACGGCTCTCGGTACATCACTGTGTTCCGGGACCTCGTCCAACACCGCGTCGTAAACGACGACTGGGAGCGTCCGAAGCCGCCGTCAACTGGGCCGATGCCCGTCGCGTGCGTGCGCGGCTCGACCGGCAACTGGTCCGGCTGACCGCCGGGCAAGGTCGGCATCAGCACACCGATCACGGCGCACGATACACCGCCGGTCTTGGCCCGCATCCGTACCGGTGCAACGGGCCCTCGACGGGCCGCGCCGCGAGGTGTGGTCACCGGCGGCGCAACGTGACGTCGTTCATCGTGGGGCCAATCGTCACCTGGACCCGTGGCAGCCTTGAGGCGTGCGCGGAGACCATCGGCGGGCAATCACCGCAACGGGCACGATTCGTTCCAAGTCGGTACTGACCACGGGCGCCCCGGTGGCCGTGCCGAGTGAGCTGGTCGCACTAGACGAGGACCCACGAGGCCGTCGCCTCGCTGGGACCGATGCGCCCTATGACGTCGGCGACGGGGTTGGCGCGGCGCAGCGGGGTTACCAGTTTGCGCGGTCACCAGGGCCACACCTGGACGGGCGCTGCTGTGCCAGTCGGTGATCTCAATGGTCGCCGTCCGCGGACGGCCGACGCCGTAAGCGCTCCACAACGGCTGCCCGGTCGGACCGGCCCTCGGCAGCGGAGCGGTCGCGCCAGTGCGCGATGACAACAACTGGCGGGCGCATGGCGAAGCGACGCAAGCTGGCACCTTGGAGGGACGCCGGCGACCCCATCGATGCCGTTTACATGGTCCTGCGTGCCGCGAGGCAGGATCCGAAGTCGTACTGAATGCAACCCGAGGGCTATCTGTCGGTAATCCGACAGTGCAGAATGTATATGTGTCGATCACTGGGGGTTGGCTCGCGATCGAGCTGCACGGCGGTGGCGCCCGAGCGGTGGTGGCGTGGCCCGACGCGACCGTTGTGGTGTTGCCGGACGTTGCGCCAGTCGATGGTGCCGGGATCGCGTCGCGCAGTGCAGGAGCGTTGGCGGCTGCCTGGGATACGGGTGGGCGCGGCGGCCCGCTTGCTGGGCCGCAGCTGGTTGAGCTGTTCGGTCGGGTGCGGCTTGCCGCGCAGCGGGCGGCTGATGGGGTGCCTGGTTCGGTGACGGTGGTGGTGCCGGCTGGCTGGGGTGCTCGCCAGTTGCCGGTGGTGCGGCAGGCGGCGGCAGCGGCCGGGTTTGGTGCGGTGGAGGTGATGCCGGCGGCGGTGGCGGTGGGGTGGCATCTGCTGGCTGGCGGGGTGTGGTTGGAGCCGGGGGCGTCGGTGCTGGTGTGCGGGGTGGACGGCGGTTGTGCGGCGACGGTGTTGCGCCGCTCCGCGGAGGGGTTCGAGGTGCTGGCGGCGGTGGATGGGGCCACGGTCGCGGCCGAGCTCGCCGACACCGCGGAAGCCTCGGGAAGCGATCTGATACGGGAGGTGGCGCGGCGGGCGATGGTGGGGGCGCAGGTGCCGCCGGGCATGTTCGATCTGGTGTGCGCGGTCGGCCCGGATGCGGACGCCGGCGTGGGTCGCCTGTTGACGCAGGTGTGTGCGGCGGAGCCGATGCTGGTAGCCGAGCCGCAACTGGCGGCCGTATTGGGTGCCGTGCAGCGCGGGCCGGTCCCGGGTTCCGTCGAGGTGTCGGCGGACGGCGGGGTGCCGTGGCGGGACTTGGTGGGGGTGGCGCTCGCGGTGGTGGCGTCGCTGGGGTTGTTCTCGCAGTTCCTGGCTGGGGGGCAGCGGTACGGGCCGCGGGAGAAGCTGACGGTGGGGATGGTGCTGGCGCCGTGGGGCGAGCTGGCGTTCGCCGCGGTGTTCGGCCTGGTGGCGGTGGCGGGTGGGCTGGTGCTGGCCGTGACGGCGCAGCACCGCCCTGCCGATCCGGGTGATGCGGGCGGGGTGGGCTGGGTCCGCGGCCGGGTGGAGGCGGTGGCCTTGGTCGCCGCGGCCGCGGGTGGGCTGGTGTGGGCGGCCGGGTATGCGCTGCTGGCGGCGAGCTACTTCGATGCCGACATCGGTGGGTTCTTGCGCTGGTCGGTGCTGCCGCTGGTGCCGGGAGTGGTCGCGCTCTGTGTGCTGGCGGTGGTGGTGTGGCGGCGGGCGACGCCGCCGGCCGGGTCGTGGGCGCAGTGGCTGCGCTTCCCCGCGGCGGCGGTCGTGTTAGCGGGTGTCGGGGCGGCGTTGATCGGCTGGGATGAGACCGGGCTGCCGTGGCTGCTGCGGCCGTTGGCGTGGCGGCTGTACCAGTGGATGCCGGACGGGCAGACGACGATCATCGGCCCGGTCGGGCGGCTCGGCGGCGCATTGGTCGGCGTCGCAGTGGTGCTGCTCGCGGTGCGGCGGCCGCTGCTACGTCTGCTGTTCGGTGTGCCGGCCGGGGTGCTGGTCGCGGCGATGCTGTCGTGGCGGGTGACCGGTGCGCTCGCCGTCGGGTTCGCGCTCGCGGTGGCGGCGTGGTGGGCGATGCGCGCGGCCGTACCGATGCTGCGCCCGCTCCTGCTGCGCCCAACGGCGAGCAGCCCCCCGCAGCCGAACGTGCCGGGCCTTGGCGCCAGTGCTGACGGCCTGCCGGGTGCGCCGTACGGCGGCCCGCGTGGTCACCATCCGGGGTCGTGGTCGGGTGCGGTGCACGGCGGATGGGGCGGTGACGGGGTCGGGCCGCGGTGAGGATCGTCGGGCGGCTCCTGGCGGGGCTGATGGGCGGCGTGCTGCTGCTGGCCGCGTTGGCGGTGCTGCCGGCCCTGCTGGTGGTGATCATGCGGGCGGTCGACTGGGACTGGCGTGGCCTGGTCGCGGAGCCGATGTCGGCGCCGGGCGCTCTCGCCGCGTTGGTCGGTGCGGGGTGGCTGGTGTGGCTGGCCGCCCTCCGCGCCGTGATGGCGGATGTGATCGCGGCCGTCCGGGCCGGGCCGGCCCGGGTGGTACGGCTGCCGGTGCCGTTGCACACGGCGGTGACCGCGACGGTCGGCGGGGTGCTGCTGGCGGTGCAGGCCGCGCGCGGCGGCACCGTGGCAACGCCGGCTGCGGCATCCCCCGGACCAGCCGTTACGGCCGGCGCCGCGACGACATCGTCGCCAGCGCCGGACAGCGACGGCACACAGCCGGGCCCTGTCGTCCGGGCCGACGCGGGCGTGCGGGTACCGGGTGGCTGGCTGCCGTGGCCCCTCGTCGCGGCGATCGCCGCGACGGTGACCCTCGCCTGGGCATACCGCCGACGCCGGTACGAGCCGCGGCCACCGACCGGCTGGCAGCGCCACGACCCCGATCTGCCCGAACCAGACGCCGCCGGGCTGCGGCTGCTCAGCGCCGTACAGCTCGCCGTCGACCATGAACCGGAGATCGGCGAGGCGGCTGCCACGACACCGCGGCCGAGCGACAACCTTCCGCCCCATGAGGCTGATGCTGGCCATCCATACGGCGTCGCCGATGCGTGGCTGCCGCGCGGGGTGCTGGCGCTGCTCGGCACGGGTCGCTACGACGCGGCCCGCGGCCTGCTGATCGCCCTGCTGGTCCAGCCACCGGACCTGCGCCCCGGCATCGTGTGCACGCCCCAGTTCGCCGCCACCGTCCTGGGCGCCGGCCACGTGCCGATCCACGCCCCGTCCGCGGACCGCGCCGGCCCGCGCGCCGCAGCTGACACCGTCCTGTTCGCGGTCGGGCCGGGACGGATCGAAGCGGACGCCGTCGCTGCGCATGAGGTCGGGTCCGGCCGCCTGGTCGGTCCGGTGACGGCCTTGAGTGCCAGGCGCACGATCCAGCTCACCGCAACCGACCTGGGCAGCAGCTGGCATGTCGGCGAGGACGGGGCGACGCGCGCCGCCGCCGGCCGCACACCGCGGGTCGGGCGCCTACCGGTGCTCGATCAGGCCGCAACCATAACCCTGCTGACCAGCCTCGGGATCCTGCCACCCGCCACAGCAACGGAAGGCGCAGCGGCCGCCAGCGGCGCCGCCGGGTGTGACGTCGCCGAGGCGGCCGACGTGCCCGCCGCCTGGCCTGACCCGCCGCCGGCCGAGGCCGCAGCCGAGCGGCGGCTGCTGATCCAGGTCCTGGGCGAACCGCAGGTGCTGCGACCGCACCCGGACGGCACCCACAGCCCGGTCGGGATACGCCGCACCGCTGGACGGCAGATCCTGGTCCTGCTGGCGCTGCACCGCGCCGGCGTCAACGCCGACGTGCTGAAGGAGGCGATCTGGCCCGACGTCCCGTCCGCCGCGGCGCATCGGCGTTTTCTCACCACCATGTCCGAGCTCGGCCGCGCCCTGCACACGGCCGCGGGCCGGACGGTGCTGCGCCACGACGACGCCGCCGGTATCACCCCACGCCGGTACCGGCTCGACCCGGCCGCAGCCCAGGTCGACATCTGGCATCTGCAGGACCTGGTCACCGCCGCCGTGACGAGCGCCGACCCCGACACCCGCCGGGCGTTGCTGCAGGCGGCGGCCGGCCTGAACCGGGGGGAGCTCGCCGCCGGCTGGGACCGCCCATGGCTGCTGCCCGACCGGGAGCGGCTGGCACGACATCTGCTCGACATCGTCGTCGAACTCGCCGACACCGAACCCGACCACAGCACCGCGCTGCGCCTGCTGCGCCAGGCGCTGCGCCTGGCGCCCGGCAACGACGCGGTCTACCAGCGGATCCTGCAGCGCCACGCCGACGCTGGAGACGCCGACGGGCTACGCCGCACGACCGCCGCGTTGGCCGAGCACCGCACCAGCACGGTCCGGCCACCGGAGCCGTACCCCACCGGACCGTCCGCAGCGGCACCGCACGCCCCCGGCCACACGGACAGTCCGAGCGATGCCGGCAGGCCGGCCGCGACCGAACGGAGCAGCACGTGAGCAGCCCCACGCCGCCAGGAATCCCTGAGCCGCCCGCCGGGCCGGTGTCCCGGGCGCGTTCAGCGGCGCTCACCGCGGGCACGGCGAGCGCCTGGCATCGCGCCGTCCTCGTGCCGGTGTCCGCCGGGCATCATCCGCCCCTGCCCACAGGGCACCGCATCCCGCTCCCCCTCGTCCCCGACCAGCTCCGGCCGCCTGCTCCCCCAGGCGCCCGCGCACGCAGCCCGCGGCCGGCGACACGACGGCGGGTCGCGCTCAGCGCCACCGCCGTCGCGGTGGCCGTGCTGTTCGTCGCCGCCGTCATCGTCATCCGCCAGTCATCCGAGCCCGGCCCGGCAGACGTGGTCCGGGCCTACTTCGCGGCACTGGCCGCGCACGACCCGACTCGGATGCCAGCCGGCCAATGCCGCGGCAACCCGCTCTGCGAACCCGGCGCGCTGCGCCAGGGCTACCAGCCGCCGCAGGACGTGACCGTCGGCGCGGACAGCGGCACCAGCGACGACCGGCACGTCCCCGTCACCTACACCCTCGACGGCCGCACCGTCACCGACACCGTCGACGTGCACGGCATCGGCCGCGGCGCCTTCGGCGGACGCGTCTGGGCCCTCACCAGCCAGCCCGGCGCCCAGCTCACCCTGCCCGAGCAGACACCCGCCCCCGTCACCCTCGCCGCCGCCAGGCTGCCGATCACCGGCTCCGCGCCGGTGGCCCTCCTGTGGGCGCCGCCGGGCCAGTACACGCTCACCCGGCCGGCCACCGCACTGCTGCAGGGCGTGCAGCAGCAGCTCACCGTCACCAGCGGCCCGCCCATCCCGATCACCCTCGACACCACCCTCCTGCCCGGCGTCGCCGAAACCGTCGACACACTCGTCCACGACCGCCTCGACGCCTGCGCCGCCAAACACAGCTTCACCCCAACCATCGACACCACCACCAACGGCTGGCACGGCTGCCCCATGTCCTACCTCGAGCGCTACGCCATCACCGACAACCCGACCTGGACCATCCAGCGCTACCCGACCCTGCACACCGAACCCGCCACCGACGGCGCGGTCACGGTCAGCACCACCAGCCCCGGCCGCGCCGTCATCCGCTACCGGTGGACGACCGGCATCGTCGAACCACGCACCTGGACCGACGCCACCGACACCGTCGACATCACGGTCAGCGGACGGGTCACCGCGCCGAACGGCACCCTTGAATGGCAGCCGACCTAGTCGGTAACGCGCCCCCGACCGCGCCGTGCACCATGAGGCAGGCTCACTCGGACAGCCGAACGGCATGGGCGTCCCGCTCAAGGTCCTCCAGCTGTGCGACCGCGTCGAGGAAGTGGCGCTGCTACGGCACGAAATCGACTGCGTGGCCCCCGAAACAATCGTTGAAGATCGCCGTACCGCGACCGCCGCCCTCCATTCGGTCATCGGCCCTTCGGGGCACCGGTCGGCCCGAAGGTCACCTACCGAGCCTTACTGTCGCTCAAGGGACGAGCGCACGGTCGGCAGCAGGCCAGGACACTGCGGACGCAACTCATTCGACGATCTCGGCTGATACGGGTACGGCCCGAACGGAACCTGACCACAGCGGCAGCCGCCAACCCAGCCAGGTGTGCTCTACTTGCAGCCGTGACGGGACAGTACGCCGATCAGGTCGAGTGGCAGGGTGAGCCGTTCGACGTGACCGCCGTCGACGGCAGCGGCCTGTTCGAGGCGACCGGCGCGCGGCCGACCAGCACAGCGTGCTACCGCGGCTACATCGCCTCGTACCGCATTGACGACGGCCGGCTGGTCCTCACCGAACTCGATACCGACCCGGCCTACGAACGGCGAACACCTCCGCGTGACGCCCGTTGCGGAACGTGGCACACACGTGTACCGGCGATTGGCTGTGCCGGTCGCATTTACCGGCCGGCTTCGACGCCGTTATGGCATCACACCGAACCGGGCGCAGACCCGGTCATTCGCCTGCCGGTCTTTCTTCGGTCGGCGGCAGGTTCGCCGCAAACCACGCACGGACACTCGACCGAGTCAACAACACCAGATATACCGCTGGCCAGATGCCCTGGGCGACAGCCGCCTGCGGGCCGCGGGCAAACACGTACAACACCGCTACGGCCAACCCGACCCAACACAGCGCCATCGTGACCAGCCAGGCCCAGCGCAAACCGACTTGGAGTGCTCGCGCCAAGCCGACGTATAGCGATCCGTACAGGGCCTGACCCCACACCGGCAACATGCTGGTCACGGCTCCGGCAGAGCTGCCCAAACCGACCAGCGCGTACACGACAACCAGTCCACCGCCGATATAGAGCAAGATCGCCAGCACCGTGACCAGGGGCGGCGGAGCAGCGGGACGTTCGGCCATCGCGGTATTGAACCAAACCCACAGCAACCGCGCCATGCTCTAGGGGACCAAACCTTCGCTCCTTGCACGACTACTGAAGCCGCGGCAATAGTGATGAGCATCTTGGGGCATGTCCGCGCACTCGATCAGGTTCTGGTGCTCGAGAGGTAAGCTCGCCGTTCGGTCGGAGGGAACGGGGGATGGACAACCTTGTCCGCGAGGCGCGGGACGCGTGGACGGCCCAGGACTGGCAGCGGTCGGCGGTGTTGAACGAGCAGCTCGCCGTTGCGGCGCCGGACGACGTGCGGGTCGGCTAGCTAGGGGCGCGGTGAGGCCAGGCGTGGGACCAGGTCACGGCACGCCCGTCACCTTTGGTGAGGGCAGTTGTGGCTAGGCCGGTCGGCAGCGCACGCTCATGCCAAGTTGCGGACTTGGCCGCCCGGGACGTATCAGCCCGATTCAGGTGTTCGGGATACGACCCGGACGTGGTGGGCCGCTAGCGGTTGCGGTGGAAGATCTCATCCACGGCGAGGACCATGCATCCCCAGCTCGCGTCGCGGCGCCCCGCACGGCGCCCGGGACCGTTGAACTGGCCGAGCAACGCCAGCCCACCGTAGCGGCGGATCTCGCGGTTGACGGCCACCTCGTTGCCGCACCGGGTTAGCTCGTCACCGGCGTAGTACAAGGCCTCGGGCCAGCCCGACAACACCATCGTGTCGCCATGCTCGGCAACGGACAGTCGTTGCCGCATCCAGTCCCAGTTCCGGTTGTCCACCGGGGGGCGAGCGGCCGGAGTCAGCATGGTCGACAACCTTCCCCGGCCAGCACCGCACCCCAAGCGTGCCCGGACCGACGGCCAGATCGACGGTCGCAGGTGCACGTCCCGGCGCACGATGACCAGGTCCGCCAGCCCATGGCTGTCGGCCCACGCAGCTACCCACTCATCGACCGGATTCGCTCGCAGAGGCAAGAACACGGCGCTATGTGGACTTACGGCGGCCAACCGGAACAGCGCACCCAACCGCAGCAGATCCGCCCGGGAACTGGTCAAGGCGCCGGTGTGCTGCCACAGCACCCTGGTGATATGGGTACGGCGCAGCGGCGCCGCTGTCATGACGACGCGTTGCAGCCGGGCAGTGCCGGAGACGTAGTGCACCCACATGCGCAGCCGCATGCGGGCCGCAGCCGAACGATCCACCACGCAGGCACCGTAGGCTGAGACCCGCCTTACATCAACCGAAATCAACGCCCGTGGCCGGATGGCGCCTTCTATCTGGGCCGGGCTACCGGATCTGGCCGATGAGAGTGCGCGTCAGCCCGGGCAGCGCCGTTCGTTACCGGCGCGAGCCGGAGCGTGGTCACCCTGGGGTGGCTAGCCGGTGAATGGAATTTCGAACAGCACAGTTTGCACCGGTGACCAAGGTCACGGGCACATGGCGGACGGTCGGATCCCTAGACTCCCGCGGAGTCACACGATTCGAAGGAGATTCGTTTCATGCGTCACCTCACGGCCGCCATCGTCGCGACGGCGGTGCTGTTCCTCGGCGCCGGCTGCGGAGACAGTGGCCCGGCCGAAGCCGATACCGCTACCACGACCTCAGCCGCACCAACTGCCTCGGTGTCAGCCTCACCAGACGGCCAGGTCTGCGTCGACCTCAAAGCCGTCCATCTGCAGTACTCCGTCAAGTTTACCGAGAATGTGGAGAAGACGACCGCCGCGATCAAGAAGGGCGACGACGCGGCCATCGACGCTGCCGAGAAAGAAGAGCGCGCCACGGCGGTCGAGTGGAGCGGCAAACTTGAGCCGCTGGCCGCTCAGGTGCAGGGACCCGAGTTGCGCAAGGCACTCGATGACCTTGTCGCCGCCCTCAAGCGCTACAACGCGGGCAACGGCGCCGACGGACTCGCCGACCTGCTGCAGCGCAGTCGGGATACAACCGCCGCGTTGATCAGGTCCTGTCCGTAGCCGAAGCCCAGGCCCGAGCTCGACATCATGATCGGTGACAGAACCGGCTGTCCCCGGACGACTCGGCAATTCCATCGATCTGTGGCCGTTGACCGCAGCGGCTGTCCGGTGGGATCCGGGCCTCTTGTGATAGCCCTTGCACGATGTCGGCACGGACCGCGGTCGGATCCCGGGCGAGCGGGAGCCGGTAGATGTAGGTGGGCGGCACTTGCGAGAAGGTCGGG
This sequence comes from Dactylosporangium sp. CA-139066, assembly GCF_050936175.1. NCBI lineage: Bacteria > Bacillati > Actinomycetota > Actinomycetes > Micromonosporales > Micromonosporaceae > Dactylosporangium > Dactylosporangium sp. CA-139066. Next base: position 7,745,927 of record NZ_JBNJNH010000001.1, read on the forward strand.
GTACTGACGAGCGCAGCGAGCCCCACGCTCCGCGGTACGATCGCGGCCCGCGGGACGAAAGCCGGAAGGCCGGCCAGCACGACCTCCACCAGCACGCTTGCGTCGGTCTCATCCTCGGTGTCCCATAGATCGGACCAGTCCTCCGCGTCCAGCATCGACACGTAGCACCAGTCGTCATCGATGAGACCGACGATGACCACCTCCGCCACGTCGCCGGCGTCGTCCCGACTCTCCCCGTCCGAGGTGTAGGTGAACGTCGGTCCGTTGTCGCCGGGAGCCGCGTCGAAGACGGCCGGGCAAGTCCTCCACCGGAACGAGCCGGTCCTTTACGCTCGGTTTGCTGCGAAACGGCCTCAGGGCGGTGGCCGCCGCCGTGCTGACGACCGGGCGGTCCTTGCGGCGATCGCGTACATGGTGCAGCCGGTTGTTCGTGGCGGAAGTTGCCCGCGGTGTTCTTCGGTGTTTCCCGGCCGACGATGCACCGCCGGTTCACCGAGTGGACCAGGCGCGGGCTGTGGGAACAGATCCACCACGAGCTGCTGCACCGGCTGCACGTGGCCGGCCAGATCGACTGGTCACGGGCGATCGTCGACTCGATCAGTGTCCGGGCCTTGAAAAGGGGGATCTGACCGGTCCAAACCCGGTCGACCGTGGCAACCGGGCTCGAAGATTCACGTCCTGTGCGACCGGCGCGGCGTGCCGCTGCAGGTGCTGATCTCCGCCGCGAACACGCCGGACGCGCAGCTGCCGTTTCCGATACTGGACTCGCTCACAGCAGTGCGGGGCAGGCGTGGACGACCGCGCCACCGACCCGCAAAGCTCCACGCGGACAAGGCCTCGGACGCACCCCGAGACACCCGAGTAGGCCGCGTTACCGCCGTCCTTCGGTGCTGGTGACATGCCGCCATAACGTCGTTGGGCTGCGGTGTTACCTCGTGTGATCCGGTGTGTCGCGCTGTGACGCCGCGATCAGGGTCACTGCGACCGATCCACCGTTACCGTCGCCAATGTCCATGACCGTGAATGGCTGGTGGTGATCATGCGGAGGGTTTTGGCGGAACGCCGGGCGGCGTCCGACCTGTACAGCGATGGCGGTCTCTGGCGCCGATACCGCATCGCCAGGGCGCGGGCCGTTGCTCGCGCGGCGGCGGGCACGCTGCTGCTGCTCACGGCGGTGACCGGGCTGCCGGTCGCGTTGCTGCTGCTCCAGCGACCTATCTTCGACGGGTTCGATCTGGCCGGGGTGGTGGCCCAGCCGATGAGTGCCGGGTTGCTGGCGGTCCTCGGCGTGGCCGGCGGGTGGCTGCTGTGGCTGTGGCTGGTCACCGCGACCGTGCTCGACGTCGCCCGGGCCGTCCGTCGACTCGGCGCGCCGATGCTGCTGCCCGCTCCGCTGCACGCGGCGGTGGCGTCGATGGCCGGCATCGTCGTCACCGCGACCGGACCAAGCGCGGCACACGCGGCGGTGGCACCGGCCGCTGCCGTCCACACCCCCGCCGTGGCCTCAGGCGCCACGACCGCAGCGCCGCCGGCGGTCGCCGGTCCCAGCCCCACCACCTGGAGTCATCCGACCACGACCGATCCCGCCGACGCCGTGCACGCGGCCGCGCCGACGCTCGGCAGCCCGCAGGTCTCCTACCTGGTGCGCCGTGGTGACTGGCTGGGCGCGATCAGCGACCGGTACCTCGGCACCTTTGACCGCTACCCGGAGCTGCAACGCCTCAACCCCGGCCTTATCCCCGACACGGCAGGCCGGCGCGGCCCGGACCACATCGAAGCGGGCTGGCGGCTTGTCCTGCCCACCGACGCCCGCGACCGTGGGACGCGTCGGCATGCCACCGGGACCACCACGTCGACCGGTACCGACGCCACCGCCCCAAGCGGAAACACACCTGCGGGGCCCGCCACGAGTCCGCCGGGCACCGCAACCACCGCCCCGCCGGGCGCGAGCCATGCCGCCGGGGCCTCCCCCACACCCGGCAGCAAGCAGCCCGGACCCGCCGACCGTCGCCAAGGCGAGGGCGTCGCGTTGCCCGGCGGTTGGATCACGCTGCCCCTCGCCGCGGCATTGGCCGGTGCCGCCGCCATGGTGTGGCTGCGCCGCCGCCACCGCTACGGCGCCACATCCCGCACCACCAGCGACCACCCCGACGACCCGCACCTGCGCCCGCTGCCGCCAGTCATGAACCGCATCCGCCGCGCAGTCCGCCAGCAGCGCCCGGACCTGCTCAACCCGCCGACCTCACCGCAGCCGACCGTCGCCGAATACACCGCTGCCAGCGCCGACCAGCGCCCACCGCTGCCGCCCATCGGGCCCAACGGCCCGCACCTGGCCGGCGTCGGCGACCGAGTACCCCCGGGCGGGCTCGGGCTGGTCGGAGCCGGCGCCGAACCGGCCGCCCGCGCCCTCCTCGTGGCCGCCCTGGCCTCCGGCACACCAGCCGACCCGGACGCCAAAGGCCAGATCATCGCACCCGCCGACACGCTGACCACCCTGCTGGGCGCCGACGCCGACCACACCAGGCAGATCCCGCGGCTGCACGTCACCAGGAACCTGTCCGAAGCGCTGACACGCGCCGACGAGCTGCTCATCGAGCGGCGGCGGCTCCTGGAAGAGTACGACGCCGCCGACCTGACCGAACTGCGCGCCGCCGACCCCTACCACCCACCCATGCCACCGGTCCTGCTGCTCGCCGAAACCCCGCCCAGCCAGCTGCAGGCCCGGCTGAGCACCACCCTGCATCTGGGCGCCCCGCTGCAGATCAGCGCGGTCCTGCTCGGCGAATGGCCCCCCGGCGACACCCTCACCGTCGACATCGACGGGCACACCACCGGCCGCGACAACGACCGGCTCGCCGTGCTCGACATCCCCACCACCCGGAACCTGCTCGAGGTCCTGCGCGAGGCGCACACCGGCCAACCCAGCCCCGCTTCGCCGCCGGCACCCACTGCCAGCGGCATCGATCTGACCCCACCCGCGCCCGCCAGCGCAGACCCGGAAAGCCCAGACAGCCAGCCACAGGCCGCGCCCAGCGCGGCGACGACTGCACCCGCCCCTCCCGAAACCCGCCGCCACAGTGCGTCGCCCGACGTGCCCGCCGCGGCGCAACACGCCGCGGACACCGCTGACATTCGCCCAACCCCCGACCGCGCACCGATCCCTGCCCCCGCGGCACCCACCCGCCCGCCAGCCACGGCCACACCGCGGCGTGCGGTCCACATCCGGCTCCTCGGCGAGCCGACCATCCTCGACCGCGACGGCTGCCCGGTATCCGGACTGCGTCACCACGCCCGGGAGCTGCTGGTCTACCTGGCCGTACACCGCAGCGGCGCGGACCTGTCCGACATTATGGAAGCGTTCTGGCCCGCCGCCACCGTCCGCCGCGCCGGCGAACGACTCTCCACCGAAGTCGGCAACCTGCGCCGGCAGATCCGGCACGCCGCCGCCGACACCACCATCCAACCCGTCATCAACACCGGCGGCCGCTACCACCTCGACCCCAACCTCGTCGACCTCGACGTGTGGCAGCTCACCGACGCACTACGCCAGGCCAGCACCACCACCGAACCGACCAGCCGGGCCGCACTTTTGCGCCAGGCCATCGACGTGCACACCGGCCCACTCGCCCAAGGCCACGACTACGACTGGATCGAACAACCCCGCGAGCAACTCCGCCGGCACGGCATCCGGGCCCGGCTCAGCCTCGCCGAAGTCATCACCGCCGACGACCCCCGCGGCGCCGCCGACCTCATCCACGCCGCAGCAGCCCTCGACCCGATCAACGAGGACCTAGCCCGGCACGCCATGCGCGCATTCGCGCGCCTCGGCGACGCCCCAGCCGTACACGGCGTGCTGCAACACCTCAGTGCCGCCCTGGACGACATCGACGAGCAACCCTCCCCCGACACCATCGCCCTCGCCGCCCAGCTGCAACGCGACCTAACTACCGGCGACCGTCCCGCCAACGAGACCGGACACCAGGACCCGAACCCATGAACCAGCGTGACCACCCGGCCGTCGTCAACCGCGGTGCCTGGCAGGTCCACGGCAGCCTCACGCGCAACCTGTCGGCCGATGCGGGTCCCCCGCTCAGGCTTGCCCTGTCTCCCCTACAGCCCGCATGGGCTGCGCGAGCCAGTCGAGGTGGTCATCGCCATGCTGCCGTACACCCGAGCCGAAATTGCCAGCCGGCGCCGCGCCATCCGGAGGATGCCATGACGAGCGCACCAACAGACGACCTGGCCCATCCGCGGGCCGGCCACACCAACACCATCGTGGACCTCGATGCCGACCTGCAACGCACGGTCAGGCACACCGCCGTCATGCGGCAGCTCTTCTACGTCGTCGTGCTGCTCGTCGCCCTCGCCGGGCAGGTGTCCGGCGCGGTCGAGGCACTCGGCATCCCCCTCATCTGGGCAATCCCCGCAGTCGGCGCACTGGAGCTGGGCGGCATCGTCGTGCTGGCCAACGCCGACGTGCGCCGACGCCTCGGCGAACGGGCGACCGCCTCGCGGCTGCTGTCCGCGGTCATCGCCGCGTCCGCCGTCGCGTTCAACTGGACGGCCCACACCCACAAGCTGCTCGCCAGCTTCTTCGCCGGCATGTCCGCGCTGGGCTATCTCGTCTGGCTGATGCACACCGAGAACCAACGCCGCGACCGGCTACGCGCCACCGGCGACCTGCCACCGACCACCCCCGCCTACGAGGTGCTCGGGCACTGGATGCGCCACCCCTGGCTGACGCTGCGGGCGAAGAACCTCGCCAAAGCAGACCCTCGGCTCGGGCTCTACACCTCGCTCGCGACAGCCAAGGCCGAAATGCGCAAGCAGCTGCGCACGAACGCAATCGCCAAGGTGCTACGCCGCAAGATTCGGGCCGCGGTCGACCCCACCACCGCCGACATAGCAATCAACGTCTTCGACCTCGACCAGATCGCGATGCGCCTCGCCAACGGCGCCGACTACGACGGGCTCACCGCGCTCATCGCCGCGGATCTGGCGCCCGCCCGGCTGACCTGCGACATGAGCACCCAGTTCGACCAGCCAGCCATCGCCGCGGCCGGCACGGCCAACAGGAGCCTCCCAGATCCGGACGGCTTACTCGCCGCCGACACCGTCGACGTCCCGGCCGCAGCCGCCCCGGGGCTCTCGGCCACGACCCGGCCCGCTGCGCCAGCTCCCACCCTTGAACCACCACCGCCCACGAACGTGCCGGCACCACCCGCTGAACCGCCGCCATACGAGCCGATCAGCCAAGAGGACGCGGCCATGTACCAGGCATGGCGACGCGGCATCGCCAGCGGCCAGGAACCCACCGGCGCCGACCTGGCCCGAGCCGGAGGCCGCATCAACGACAACACCGGCATCGGCCGCCGCGCCGCACGCCGATACCGCAATGCCCACGCCAACCAGTAGACCGGAAGCGGACGCCCGTAATCGTTAGCCACATTCCCATGGTCGCCAACCCGTGATTGGACACGCACGCGACCCGACCAATCACTCAACAGCTAGGACGAGCACGTGCGCCCCACGGACTAGCTGTCCATACTCGTGCGTTGTGATCAAATCCACTTGAAGCAGCCTGGATATAGAGGCGCGAAGAAAGCCTACGGCTGTGTCGAGTTCCAACTGGAGAGGGCTACTTCCGACAGGTACAGGCGAATACTCCACGTCATAACCCCGTCACTAAAGACCTTGAAGCATCAGGGTCTGTCACCGTGGCGGTGACAAACCGGTCGCGGCCATGAAGCCGTCGACGAGGCCGAGCTTGTACTGCATGCGTTTGAGGCGGTTCTTCGCGAGGTGGGCGAGGTTGGTGATGTTGTGGACGGCGAGGTTGGCGAGGCTGCGTTTGAGGTGGGCCCAGATGCCTTCAGAGGGGTTGAGTTCCGGGGCGTAGCTGGGCAGTTGGTAGACGCGCAGCCAGGGCCGGGTGGCGATCAGGGCGCGCATGGTGGTGGAGCGGTGGCCGTGCAGGTTGTCCCAGACCAGCACGATCGGGCCGCCGAGTTGCTGGTGCGCGGCGTCCAGCAGCGCGGCGAAGTCGCGTTCGCGGAAGCCTTTCGGCTCGCCTTTGCGGCCACGGTGGATCATCATCCGGTAGATCAGCCGGCTGCGGTGGCCGGGCTTGTAGGCGACCAGGCCGGCGATGGAGATCCGGCCGGAGCCCTTGCCGGTCACCTTGACCACCGGCGTGCGTCCCCGCGGGGCCCAGGTGCGGGCCTTGGCTGGTCTCAGCGTGTGTCCGGCCTCGTCGGCGAAGCAGAGCCACGCGCCCAGCCTGCGCGCGACCCTTTTACCGCCGGCCACTGCCGGCGCCGCCAGCGGGCGATCTCCTCTTCGTCGCGTTCGACAGCCCGGTGGATCGGCAGTTGCGGGTCCAGCCGAGGCGCCGCATGAGCAGCGAGACACCCTTGAGGCTGTACCGGACCCGGAACCTGCCGGCGATGAGGTCGGCTACCCGGGCCAGGGTCCACCGCTGGTCCTCGGTGAACCCGGCCGCGGCCGGCCCAGCCTCCAGCAGCCGCTCGAGCTGGCGCACCTGCTCGACGGTCAGCTTCGACGCCGGACCGCTGGCACCCTTCGACGCCAACGCCGCCTCCCCACCGGCCAGCCAGGCCCGACGCCAGGCGCGCGCCGACTTGGCCGACGCCTCCAGCCGCGCCGCCACCTCGACCGGCGACAGACCCGACGCGAACAACGCCGCCGCCTGCCGGCGTACCTGCTCGCGTTTCGCCCGCCCGGGCGGGCTTACCCCGCCGCCGTCCGCATATCGCACCCATCGATCATGCCGATCGTCCTAAATGGAGTCCATCGACACGCCGGACCTCAATACTTCAATGTCTTTAGCCACTCGCCGCAGCGGAGGAGGAGCGAGAAGGTTCTCGTTGTCAAACATGAGATCCTCCTCAGCGTGGAAGCCCTCGTGGTCTTTTACAATCCTGATGCCCAACACCGACGGCGCCAGCGTCGTGGTCGGGGTTCCCGTACCGCCGCGTCACACACGAGCGGCGCATCCTGCTGGTGCTGGACAACGCCGACAGCGCCGGCTCGGTCGTCCCGCTGGTACCGCCGGGCGACGCAGCCGGAATCTGATTACCGCGCGATGTCCCCTTCGAGCGCTCGACGAGCCGCTGGACATCCGCCTTGCCGGCCTGCGGCCGGAGGACGCCCGCGACCTGTTCATCGACGTGGCCTGCGGGGCCGCCGTACCGGATGCAGTCGTCGATCGAGTACTTGCCGCCTGTCAGCACCTCCCGCTCGCGATCAGGGTCGCGGCGGCACGCGTCCGTGGGCAGTCGCCGCTCGCGGCCGCCGATCTCCTAGTAATGTTCGAGGACGACACCCGGTTGCTGACCGTCATGGACGACGGAAGCCGCAGCGTGGCGCGGTCGTTCGAGTCGGCGTGCGCGGCACTCCCCAGCGATCTCGCGACTACGTTTGCCATCTTGTCCGTCCACCTGGGACACAGACTCGACGCTTGGGCCGTCGCCGCCGGCTGAGCAAACGGTGGTGGTCACGCCGCGAGCGCGACGTGACCACCACGCACCATTACTCCGACTGCGGCAGCCAGGTCGAGCAGATCACGGACAGCTTCACCGTGACGTTCAGGTTGGACTGCAGCGAGTTCGGGTTGTAGAAGTACACGCTGCTCAAGCCCGGGTAGCTCCGCAGCGAGATCGGGCCGACCACGGGGCCGTTGGTGGTTTGGAGCGAGCCCTCGAGGACGTACGGATTGGTCGACGGGCACTTCACCTTGACGGTGTTGCCGAACCCCGGCGGGGTACCTCCAGCGTTCCAGACCAGGACCTGACCGGACGGCAGGGTGGCGGCGTGGGCGGGGGTGGCAATGGCAGTGATGCCGGCCGCGGCCAGCACTGTGACGCCGATGCGCAGAGCCTTCATGATGATGGGTCTCCCTGAGTAGTCGAGAACGAGCAAGCACAGGGAGCATGCGCACCGCCACTTCACGGCCACTTGGAGATGACTTGTGGCGCCAGACCCGACTCAATGCTCCTGCCGGTAACGGGGGGAACGATCAGGCCGAGTAGCCGCGGCCGATCGCCACCGCCCGCCAGGCCGCATAAATCGACAACCGCCGCCATCGAACGCGTTCTGATGCACTGAGGCTATTTAACTGGCGAAGTGCATGTATGCGAACCAGTCCGTATTAGGTTGGCGATGATCATGTCCGCGCCGTCCGGTCGGGCTGCGGATGGATTCCTTCGCCGCGCGGGACGACCTGAGCAGAATATGGATCGTTGGGTGTCGCAATCGTCGGCATCGTTACTCCGGCAGGCATTCAGCTACGGCCGTCGCGGTGCGCTGCGCGGACCCGCCACCATCGGGTCAGCAGCCATCCGAACAAGGTCGCGCCGATGAGGCCGTATCCGAGGTTGATCCATGCTCCGATCACCGGGGCGACGCCGAGCTGGTGCAGTTCGGCGGCCTTGCCTGCCGGCATGCCGGCAGACACCTGCCACAGGGCGCCCGCGGCGACAATCGGCTGTCCGGCGAGACCGAGGAGCGATAACCGCGTCGCCCACACCGCACGGCGGAGGACGCCCGCAGCGAGTGCGGTGAGCGCGGCCGCGACGCTGAGGAAGGTCACTCCCGCCGCGGTGCCGAGTCGCGTGAAGGCGGGCCCAGCCGTGCTTGCCGCCAACACTGCACCGGCCAAGGCGAGCGCAGCGACGGCGGCGCGCAGCGGCTGGTGAACCAACGATGGTGTCGGCGGCTGCACCGGGGCGTCGCTCGAGGCCCGAGCGTGCCCCGGCCCGGCGGTCGGAGCTTTCAGAAAGGCGGTGATGACGGCGGCGAGTGCCGGCCAGTCCGGTGCGAACCAGACCAGGTGACTTCGCGCGTGGCTTTCTACCAGTTCGGCGCCGTGGATGCCGGCCGCGAGGGACTCGGCGTGCGCGAAGGGCACGCCACCGTCGGCGCGGGTGGCGATCACCAAGGTCGGTTGGGTCACCCTGGCGGTGACGTTCGGCGTGGGCTGTAGATCGTTGAGGAACCCTCGCCCGGACCGCATTGCCGAGAACAGTGCCAGGAGCGTGGCCCGGTCGTCGTCCTGGAGGTCGGCAACGGCGGCGGTCGGGTGATTCGACACCCCCGCCAGTACCATGCGCAGGGCGGCGACCGGAGCGGCCCGCAAGAACAGCCGCATGCCGGTCCAGGTGACCACCTCAATCCCGGGTCGGAACGCGACGTAGGAGCCGAGCCGGGTGCGCAGGTCCGGCCATGGCAGGAACCCGACCGGGCTGATGAGCACCAAGCGCTGCACGAGGCCAGGGTGGCGGGCGGCCATGGTGACCGCAGTCGGTGCACCGCCGGAGATGCCCACGACAGCCGTGACACAGGTGATGCCCAGGGCCGCGCAGAGCTCGGCGACGGCATCGGCGAAGTGTGCCGGCGTGGGTCCGGCCTGGAGCCGTGTGCGGCCGTACCCGGGCCGGGACGGCGCCAGGACAGTGAATCCGCCGGCAGCGAACGAGTCCTCGCCCAAGGCCAGGCCGGCACGCATGTGTCCGCCGTGCATGATCAGAAGCACGTCGTCGCCGCGCCGCTCGAGCCGATACTCGATCGGACCCGACTCGAGCGCGCAGACCTCGGTGGGTCGCCGAACGGTCGTCATGGAGTGCCTCCCAGTCGTCGTGGGACGGAACGCCGACCAGACTTCCCGGCACACCGTCGCCGACTATATCGACATTCAGCAACGCGCCTATTGGTTGGTTGCCCTTCATGCGCCTGGGCGCCGTGGAGGCCTATTACTGGTTCAGGTGGTGGTTCGGGCGTTGAGGTAGGTGCTCCAGCCGGTACTTGCGTGGCGGGCGTAGTGGTTGGCGGTGTCGATGCTGATGCCGAGCAGGTCGACGAGCAGCGGCGGTGGTAGCTGAGCGGCGAGGTTGATCAGTGCGGTGGCTCGGCCGTGGGCGGCGCGGGGCATGTGATGGCGGGCGAGTTTGGTGTGCAGGGTGGCGGTGTGGGTGCCGGGCAGCCCGCCGGGGAAGATCCATCGCGGGTTGCTGGTGGCGGCGTTGCGGTGGCGGGTGGCGGCGTCGGTCTGGGCGTGCAGAAGCGCGGCGATGGTGGGGGCGACGCGGAGGCGGTGGCTGCCGAGGAGTAGGTAGGTGTTGGTGTCGCTGCTGGCCGGGTCGTGCAGGATGTCGTCGGTGTGCAGGCGCGAGATCCGGGACAGGGTCAGGCCGTAGAGCAGGTTGAGGCTGCTGGCGGTGCGGACGTCCAGCGGCAGGCCGGTGTCGGTGAGGGCTCGGCGTAGGTATTGCCAGTGTCCGTCTTCGGGCAGGATGTCTGGGTTGTGGCTGTTGCCGCGTTCGGCGATGACGAGGTCGCCGACGATGAGGCGTTGCCGGGCCCACCGCAGGAACTCTTTGGCGAGGTAGCTGTATTCGTGCGGGTGCTCGGTGCGCCACCGGTCGATGTCGGCCTGGTTGAGCTCGGTCAGTTTGAGCCGTTCGGCGTCGATCCAGGTGAGAAACCGGATCGCGGCGATGAGGCAGGAGCGTTGGTAGTGCGCTGCGCCGGTGGTGAACGGGCGCCGTTTGAGGCGGTGGCGGGCTCGGCGGTGCAGGGTCCAGCGGGCCCAGGTGCGGACGAGGTGGGCATGCGCGGCGGGGAGGGCGGTGAGGTGTCGCTCCAGCCAGGGTTCGATGCGTTCGAGGTGTTCGACTCTGGCGGGCAGGACGTCGTGCTGGACCAGGACGGCGCGGAGCCGGTGCAGGGCTTGGCGTTGGGTCAGGGTGTCGAGCAGGTCGTGGGTGATCGGCGCGTCGGCGTCGCGGATGGCGGTGACGAGGGCAGCGGTCGGATGGTCGGGAGCGAGCCACCGCCAGACGGCTTCACCGGTGCCCGCGGCGAGCAGCGCGTCGGCGACGCGTTGCAGCGGTTGGCTGAGGGTGCCATTGACGGTGAGCAGGTCTTGGACGCGGACGGCGGCGAGGCATCGGTAGCAGGTGCGGTGGATCGGGAACGTGCCGGACGTGCCGCATCGTCGGCAGGTGTAGTCGTAGTCGAGGTCTGCGCAGTCGGCGCAGATCCGTGTGCCGGTGGTGTCGAGGCCGATCAGCACCCGTGGTTCGTGGCAGTTCGGGCAGGGCCGTGGGGTGCGGCGGATGCGGTGGTAGCAGGTGGCGCAGGCCGCGCCGATCGGCCAGCGGACGATGATGATCTGGGGCCGGTCGCAGAAGGTGCAGGGTGTGCGGCGGGCTCGGCAGACGTCGCAGGTCCAGGCGCCGTCGCGGGTCCGGCTGCGGCTGACCGGGCGGGGCTTGCCGCAGGCGGCGCAGGGCTGGACGGGCCGGCGGTGGCAGGCGTTGCAGTGGCCGGGTTGCCCGTCGCGGGGCCGGGTGTGCCAGACGGCGAGCGTGCCGCAGCGTCCGCATTCGCGCAGCGGCCGTTGGTGACAGCTGGAGCAGACGGGTCCGTCGGCGGTGCGGGCATGGATCGCGCGGAGCCGTCCGCAGCGGGTGCAGGCGGTGTGCGGCGCGGTGTAGCAACTGCGGCAGAGCGGCCCGGTGTCGCCGCGCTGGTAGATCCTCGCGACCGTGCCGCAGCGGGTGCAGGCTGCGGTCGGTGCGTGCCAGCACCGTTGGCAGAGCCCGGTCCCGTCGGCCTGCCGCTGCTTGATCTTCGCCTGCCGGTTGCAGCCGGCGCACGTCTCGACCGGGCGGGCTTTGGACCTGCATGGTTTGCACAACCCGTCGGCCAGCACCGACGGTGTGCGATGCACGGCCTTGCCGCAACTGGAGCACGTCGCTCGCTGCCGCAGCCGTTGGCAGCCGTCGCAGACCCGGCCGCCGTCGACAACGTTGCGCAGCTGCCTGACCGCTGCGGAGCAGTCCAGACAGGTCGGCAGCACGATCCCGGCCATGCCGGCATCGTGGAGTTCGTGCGCGATGTGCACCAGCGTCAACGGCAGGTCCGATGTCGCGGTGTCCAGCACGACCGCCCGGCCGCGCAGGTGGTCACGCAACGGGCCGGCGGCACGGCCGTGGCCAGCGAACCGTTCGGCCAACTGATACGCAGTGACGGTTGCCAGGCCTGGGATCCGGGTCGTGAGCAGCTCGGCGACCTCGGCCAGGATCGTCGTGGTGCTGCGCCCGGCGTAGGCCATGGTCAGGCGCCGTCCGGGCGGCGGATCGTGGTCCGTTTCATCGGCGGCCGCGGCGCACCTGCGGTGCCGCCGACAGATTTGCGGACCTGGGTGTTGACCGCGGTGATCTCGATCAGGTCGTTCGGGGTGACGGCGAGGATGTCGCACAACGCCGCCAGGATGTCCATGCTCAACCGCTGCGGCGGGGCGGTCACCAGCCGGTAGACCTGCTCGCGGGACAGCTGCACCCCGCGTTCGGCGAGCAGCGGGACCAGGTCCGACGTCTGGAACAGGCCCTTCTCGGCCATCCGTATCCGCAGATGCCACGCGATGCTCATCCGTTTCGTCACGAATCCGGGCCTTCCTGCAGCGGGAACCGGGCCAATGCGGCGTCCAGCAGCCGGTTGCGGAACTCGTCGGACACCGACGTGTACAACGCCGTCGTCGAGGCGTGGGAGTGCCCGACCTGCTGCTGCACCATCAGCGGCGGATACCCGAACTCCAGCAGGTGCGTGACATACGAGTGCCGCAACGCGTGCAGGTCCAGCTCCGGCGGCAGCCCCGCGACGTCGGCGGCGCGGCGGAACGCCACGTCCAGATGCGCCCGCGCCACCCGGCTCTGCCGCTCGGTGACGAACAACGCCGGGTGCGCGCCCGGACCGAACAACGGCCGCAGCTCATCCACCCACTCGAGTAGGATGTCGACGACCCAGTCCATCTCCGGCACCGTCAACACCGTGCGCCGTTTCGGCGGCCCGCCCCGCGACGCCTTGCCGTAGCGGACCTGCACGCACCCGAACCGGCCGTACCGCTCCGCCCGCGGATTGCGCCGGAAGTCCACCACATCCAGCCTCGCGGCTTCCTGGCGGCGCAGCCCGTATCCGTACACCGTCTTGAGCAGCACCGCGTCCCGCCGGGCCGCCAACACGCCCTTGCGGCCGCGTCGGCGGATCTCCTCGGCCCGTCCGTCCGCGGCGTCGAACAGCACCTGGACCTCGTCGTACGTCAACGCCCGCCGGCCCGGCCGGCCCTCGTAGTCGCTCAGATGCTGCACGGTGTTCCACTCGTGGCAGATCTGCGCCGGCGCCTGCCCGAACCGGCGGACGCACTCCTCCGCCCAGCCGTACCGGCGGTCGGTCACGAACTCGCAGAACAACCGCAGCGTCATCTGATACGACCGCACCGTCGAATGCGCCAACGGGCTGCTGCCCGACGTCAGCGCTGTCGTGAACGCCTCCATCTCCTCCGGCGTCCACTGCCACGGGTACAAGCCGGTGAAGGCCGCGAAGCGACGCAGCAACGCCAGCCGCGGCCTGATCGTCGACTCCCGCGACATCCGCGAACGCTGCTGCCGCCACCAGCCCTCCAGCATGCCGTCGAACACCGCACGCTCCGGGTCGAGCTGCGCTACGCCGGCCGGCATCACCAGGTGCACGGCACCCGGCAGATCGACCGAACGGCCTCCCGAACCCATGTTGCATCCAACGCAACAATGTGGGGACTGGTGACGTCCCACCAGGTCATGCTCACCGAACGTGTACCGTCAGTTGCGCTGAAACCGTTGCCGTGCAACAGTTTTAGAGAGACGCCAATGTTGCATCTGATGCAATAAAGGTCATTCGGCTATGCGGCGGATGATCGAGATCTGATTGAGCCAGCCGGAGATTTTGGAGATTTTGACGACGTCTCCGGTGTGGGGTGCCTGTACCAGCAGACCGTCGCCGATGTACAACCCGACGTGGCCGGGTCGGCTCGGGGTGCCGTTGCTGCCGGGGATGAACAGCAGGTCTCCGGGCTGGATTTGGCTGACGTCCTGGACTGCGGTGCCGGCGTAGATCTGTGCTGAGGTGGTGCGGGGAATGCTGATGCCAGCCGCCCGGTATGCCTGCTGCACCAGTGAGGAGCAGTCGCATTGCTGGGCCGGGTTGCCGGCGTGCGCGGCGGTGCATTCACCGCCGAAGTGGTACGGGGTGCCCAGCTGGCCCAATGCCCAGAAGATCGCCGTGGCCACCGCCGGTGGTGTCGTGGCCGGCAGGGCGTAGTCGGCCGGCAGTGCCATCGCGCCGCCGTCGGCTTGGCCGTCGCCGCCGTCTGCGTCGCAGGCGAACCCGGCAGTGTCGGCCGGGCGGGTCGGGCCGGCGCTGCTGTCCCAGAGCGTGCCGGTGCCGATCGTGTTGACCAGCATGCTCGCGTCGGATTCCCATGTGGCGAACGCGTCCGGTGTGGCGCTGCGCTGCACCGCCTGCGCCGCGTCGGTCAACGCCATGCTCTGCCAGTTCGGGATGGTCAGCAGTTTGGTGAAGAACTGCTGGCTGGCGTACACGGGGTCGTGGAGTTGCTCAGGTGTGCCCCAGCCCTGGCTGGGTCGTTGCTGGAACAGGCCGATCGAGTCCTGGTCGCCGCCGATGGGGTTACTGAGGCTGGATTCCTGGATGGCGGTGGCCACGGCGATGACCCAGCCACGGACCGGGACGCCCATCTGGGCGCCGACCGACACGATGGTGGCGGCCATGGCGACCTGGTCGGCGCTGTACACGCCGGTTCGCGGCCAGCCGCCTTTCGGTGCGCTCAGGGTCGATCCGGTGGCGGGTATGGGCAGGCTGCAGCCGGTGGAGCCGCCGCCGAACAGGGCGGCGCCGCCGAGCGCGCAGACCACGATGACGCCGAGGATCGCCGCGACGAACGCGGCGATGGCCTTGGAGGTCACGGTGTCACCTCCGCCGCGGGTCGGGGCCGGAGGTGTGGTGCGGGGTGGCGCGGTTGGTGTGTAGGCACGGAAGCCTCCAGAAACAAAAAAGGGCTGGCTGTGCGTGGCCCGGACAAGGGTTGAAGCAGCCGGAAACAGAAAAAGGCGCGATATGCGCGCCGTGTGGCCAACTGGACCGGAGCGAAGTGAGGGCTCGGGGTGGCGTTTGAGACGGTTTCCTCGAGAGGCGCCGCGGGCTGCCGCAGGGCTTGCGGCCGGGCGGGCGAGGCGCACGGTTCGGCTGGGGCCGGCTTGCTGGTCGTCGCATCCTGCGCGTGCCGGTGGTGGTCAGTGTTCGGCCTGCGACGGTGGCCAGTCCGCACGCGCCGGATTGAGCGGGCTGGTGTGCGACGCGGGTCGGGGCCGCTCGAGCGCGGTGCGACTGGATGGGCGTTCGGCCCATGACCGGCCGCGAGGGTGAGGGGCGGCGCGCTCATCCGGCCGGGACGGCACTGGCGTGCTCGCCGCATGGCGCCATCGGCGGCGGGGCGCCGGACGCGGCCCAAGTAGTGAGGTCGGCGGGTACGGTGCGCCGGGCCACGGGGGGTGGTGGCCCGGCGCATGGGTGGTGGTCAGGTCGTGGAAGTTGTGGGAGAGGGCAGGCGGCCGTTGCTGCGGGCCAGTCCGGTCAGCCGGACGGCGGGCGGGGTCGGGGAGTTCAGCAGTCCGGTGGGTCCGACGCTGCGGATCCACTGGGCCTGCCGTAGCGAGATGCGTGCTGCTCTGCGAACGCTTGCAGGTCGATGTCGGGGTCGGCGGCCAGCTCGCTCCACAGCTGCCGCCACCCGTCGTAGGCAGCCTGATTGATCGGGATGCGGCGCAGCACATCCGTGCGTGGCAGCGCCGAGCTTGGGGACAGTGCGGCGTGCAGCTCGCCGTCAGAAGCGACGGGCAGCGGCGGCGGCACCAGCTCGGCGCCGATCACGCGGCCCAGCCGGCTACCGCGGCTTCGGCACTCAGTGCGGCGGCGACGGCGTCAATGTCCAAGGTGGTGGCGGCAATCGCGGCCCGGACGGGATCGGCGTGCCGGGTATGGCCGATGACGTTGATGGCGACGCCGGTGGTGACGGCGCCGGCCGACAGGACCCGCCAGCCGTAGGCGGCCTCGCCGACACGCTGCCGGGCGTCGGCGAACGCGGACGTGACGACGCCGCCGAGGTCGATGACCGCCGCGAACGGGGTCACCATCGCCGCGCGCCACCACCAGTCGAGGTCGGCGGGCCAGGGCGGCGTTTGCACGCCGACCCAGATCTGGCCGATGGTGGAGCCGGCTGCGGCGATGCAGTAGAACACCCACGCCACGCGTTCGGCGGCCTGGCTGTCTGGCGGTCTCGATACCCGAGGCGGTGTGGGTGCGGTTCATGCGCCACCTGCCCGGCGGCAGGAGCGGTCGATAGTCGAGTGCGCTGGTCTTTCCTCCCGCACAGGTGTGCAGGCGCAGCGCCCCGTTGCACGGGACGCTGCGCCTGGCAAGGGGTGGGCGGCCCGCAGGTGCGGGTACCGGGTCGAGCGCGGCCGGTGGCGGGCGGCCGCGATCGTGCAGCGATCAGCGAACGCCGGACACGTCACCGTCCGTTGTGGACGGACAGTGGTGTGGGCGGGTCGGCGGTTGGTCCGGGCTGGGCGACCGGGGCGGCCTGGTAACGCTCCGGGCGCAGCGTGGTGCGAATGGCGCGGGCTTCTTCACGAGCTGCCGGCAGATCTTGATGATCGCGCCGCGGGAGGTGCGCCGGTCGGGGCGTTGGCGAGCTCGGCCGGGCTGAAGGCGAGCGTCGGATGCGCGCGCAGGTAGGCCAGGACCATCGCATACAGCTGCCCGGCGGACAGCGCGGGACGGCGCAGTGCCAGCCGGCCGACCGTGGTGTCCGGTCTGCTGGCGGACCGGCGGCGGGCGCTCACCGCGGCTCCGGCCGGTCCGGATCGGGCTGCGATGCGATGGTGAGGTTGTCCCACGCCTGGCCGGTCCACAGCTGCCACCACGCCCCGTCAGGGACGGCGAGGCGCTGCAGTTGTGCGGTGAGGGTGGCCCGCTGGGCAGGTGTGGTGACCTTCGCCACGATGCGACGTTCAGCGGTGCAGTACACCTCGTTCAGGCCGACGCCGAGTGGCGCCCGCAGCTGGACCGCGCTCCGACCGGCCCGCATTGCCTGGGCGACGTGCTCGGCGTGCTCGTACTCGGTGACGAGTGCTTCGAGCAGGTCCTCCTCGCTCAGCGGTTGGCCGTCGGCGCCGCGGCTGGCGACGATGAGCTCGGCTAGGCCGCTCCGGTCGAGAGCAGATCCGGCCGTTGGCCGGTAGGAGGTGGCGCCGCCCCGGCCCTCGTTGTGGATGGTCCCGACCGGGGTGCGGCCCCAGTGGACGGTGGCGGTGTAGGCAACCCCGTCCGGGGTGGGCAGCTCCTGGTAGGTCGTGACCCGCAGCGTCGCGTCCGGGACCCGGATGCCGGTGTGCGGCAGGGTGACCAGTGTGGTGGCGGGTTCGGCGGTCGACGCTGTGGTGCGTTGGGTCGTTTCCGGCGTAGGCGGGAGCGGGGGCGGTGCCGCAGCGGTGGACTGGGACCCGTCCTGGACGGTGCGCCGCAACGCGGCGTGCAGGACCGGCAGGTAGGCGCCGAGTTCCGGCGGCACCGCGGCGATGACGAGGGCCGCGGCCGGGTCGGCCGGGTCGCCGATGACCAGCGCGGATCGGCCGGCTGGTGCTTCGCCGAGCGCGGTCCACCAGGCGATGTCGTCGGGTCCGATGAGGGCGATGGGCGGTGTGGCCGGTAGGGCGTACAGCACGATGTCCTTCCTTGTCTGCAGTCGGTGCAATGGCGTGCCGCAGCGCCGCGCGTTTCGGCCCGACAACCGGTGCACGTGGCATGGTCTGGGCCGAGCAGTCGGTGTGACCGCGCGGTTGACGTTGGCGCTGCGCCAGGCGGGCCTGTGACCGCCGGCCTATGCGGTGGCCGGTGGTTCGGCCAGCTCGGCGAGCACGTCGGTGCTGCCGCGCACGAGGCGGGTCTGCGGGTAGGTGCGCAGCGTGTGGTGGGCGCCGTCGGACACGGCGGAGGTGACCGGGCCGGGGACGACCATCGTCGGGCGGTCGCGTTCGATGGCGTGCTGCACGATCGTGAGGGCCCGGCTGCGGGCGCTGGCTTCCACGAGCACGGTCGCTGTGGTGAGGGTGGCCACCAGCGCCGCGGTGGCGGTGTACCGCGCCCGCTGGGGTGTCGTGCCCGGTGGCCAGAGGCTGAGCAGCATGCCGCGCTGGGCGATGTGGTCGAACAGGTCACGGTTGGCGTAGGGACGGGGCTGGTCCACGCCGGCCGCAAGCACAGCGACCGGGATGCCGTCGCCGGCGAGCGCCCCGCGCAACGCGGCGGTGTCGATGCCGAAGCCGCCGGTGGACACGATCGTCCAGCCGGCGTCGGCCAGGCCGGTGCCGAGCTGCTCGGCGACGTGCATGCCGTAGCTGGTCGCGGCGCGCGCCCCGACCACGGCCACGGCACGCCGCAGCGCCACCGACACCGGTTGCGGGAGGTCGCTGCGGACCCACAGGCACAGGACAGCGCCGAGACCGAGTCCTGGCGTGGCGGCGAGGTCGGGCAGCTGCTGGGGCCATTCGTCGTCTTCCGGGATGACCACCCGGGCACCGGCGCGGGCGGTCTGCCTGGCGATGGCTGCGGCCTGCTCGAGCAGCTGCGGACCGGCAGCGCCGGCGGGCAGGGCGTCGAGCATGACGTCGGGCAGGTCCGCCGCGGCGAGACGGGCGAGCGCGTCGACCGGCTGATGGGTGGCGATGATCTCGACCAGCCACGGATTGGCGAGATGGGCCAGCCCGGCAAGCGTGGCTCGAGCCACCCGGACGTCGCCGACGCCGGCCATCACCGCACCCGCCCCCGCTCGAGACTGGTGCGGCGCCGCGCCGTGCAGCCGGCGAGGGCGGCGAGGGCGGCTCGAACGTCGCGTGGGTGCTCGACGTTCGTCGCGGCCGGTCTGCCGTGGCGGGCGTCGATGTAGCCCGGGGAGCGTACTGCTGTGGTGTGCTCATGCATGGGTTGGTGTCTCCTTTCGGCAGGCTTCTCAGCACCGACATGCCAGGTCGGTGGACCCCCGAAGGGGTTTCGCCGGGTCAGGGGACGTCGTCGAGGTGGGTCAGGAGGCTGCGCAGGTGTTCCCAGGCGAGCTCGCCGTGGTCGGCTGCGCGTTCGTCGCGGTATCGGTAGTCGCCGGTCGACTCGGCTCGAGCGCTGAGCCGTTGCAGTTCCGCGCTGGCCGTGCGGTCGAAGTGCCGGGCCCGCTGGATGGCCGTGCGCAGCGAGGGGGTGACCTTGATCGGGTTCTGCTCGCGGCGCTCGATCGCGGCGGTCAGCCGCACCAGCAGGTCGCGGGCTACCCATTCGGCCGGTGGCCGCTGCTCGTCGTGGCCGGGCAGCCCGACGGGTGTTCCCGGATCGGGCGCGGCCGGTGAGCGGGTGCTGGCGGTGACGTGGGCTGCGATCACGGCGAGCACGTCATCGACGGTCTCGCCGGCGTGCCGCATCGGTTCGGCGCCGCCGGTCAGGCGTCGCGGGTCGTGGTGCTGCATGGGTTTCCTTCCGAGGTAGTTCGCTGGGGGTGCCGGCACCGGGTCGTGAACCCGCACCGCCCGAAGCGGCGTACCGGCGGCATCAGGTCACAGGCCGAACGCGAACCCCCGTCCGACCAGGTCGGGGATGGTGGAGGCGGTGATGCGCACGACGTAGCCGGCGTCGCCGTCGGTGCGGCCGGTGCCGGTCTCGGCGAAGAGGTGCTCCTGGGCCCAGTCGTCGTAGGCGTCGCTGCCTTCATCGGCGGGCGGGACCGGGATGGTCACGGTCGCGGTGGTCTCGACCATGCAGTAGAGCTCGTAGACGTTTTCGATGTGCAGGGTGACGGTGACCTGCCGCGGCGCGACCAGTCCGTCGACCGCCCAGCCGCGGTTGTCGGCGTCTTGGGGATGCGAGGCGTCCCACAGCTCGGTGACGACCAGGTGCCCGTCGTGGTCGGCCCACCGCTGGGCTGCGGTGTCCCGTGCCTCGCGCGTCTTGTACGCGATGAAGCGGGGGTCTCGGTGTGATGGCACAGGACCCGGAAGGGCCGCAGGGGCTGCACCGGAGCCGGAAGATGGTTACCGGGCATGGTGATTGCACTCCGTTGCGTGCGGTTGTCGGAGTGCCGGTCCCGGCGCGCATGCCCCCGTGGCAACCCACCGGACGTGCGGCAGGCACGTCGTCACGACCCTGAGCCGCGCCGGGAATCTCGGCCGGGAAACGGCCGTCCGGGCGGGCGGGTTCCAACGCGTCCGATGGCGCTGGGACCGGCCACTGGAGGTGCGTGGAGCCGGCGCCTGGGAGCTGTGCCGGCCGGCGTAGCGGGTGGCTGCCTGGTGGTGCGCCGAGACGATGTCAGGGCTGCTACTCGCCGTCGCCGCCACACATGCCGTCGAGCCCGGCCGCTGCTGCTTCGTTGCGCAGGCGGTCGCGTTCATGCAGCAGCGTGTCGGTGCGGTCCGCCACGGCGGTCAGGAGCTCGTCCTCGTCGTGGTGCACCTCGAAGTTCCAGCTCATGCGCAGCTCGTCGAAGTAGCGGTGCTGCTCGACGTGGCGGCTCAGGTCGTGCCAGCAGCGCACCGTCACGTCGTGCAGCGGTTCGCCGGCGCGTTCGTCGCGTTCGATCAACGCCAGGACGCCGTGGGCGTAGGCGTGGATCGCGGCCGTGTGGGCGGCGACGAACCGGGGCCGGGCGTGGGCGATATGCAGGAACAGGTGGTGGCGGTGCTCGATGTCGTCGAGCCGGTCGGCCAGCGCGGCACGGTCGGTCCAGCGGTGGGCGATGACGTGGTAGCCGCCACGGGTGATCTCGCGGGTGTAGAGACCGGCCGGTACCGGCACACCCGCGATGATGGTGTCGGCGGGCACCTCGTAGGCGATCAGGGCGAGGGCCCAGTCGACGCTGTCGCCGGCGGCCCGCCACGGCTGCAGCCCTTGCAGCGCATCCACCACAAGGTCGTCGGTCACCGGCAGGTACGGCCGGGTACTGCTGCGCGGATTGCGTTCGGGTTGCTGGGTCATCGTGCTGCTCACGGCGCCGGGGACAGCAGCGCGGTGACCGTGTCGGGGTTGATGCCGGCGGCGATCGCCCGGTCGAGCAGCTGCGCGAAGCGGTCCTGCGGGTCGGCGGCCAGTGCCCGGTCAACCGCAATGGCGGCCAGGGGGCCGTGGCCGGCCTGCAGCGCGCTGAGGGCGAGCAGGGTGGCCGCGGGTGCAGTGAACGCCGATTCGGCCCGGCGGACCAGGTCGCTCCACATCTGGAGCTGCCACGCCTCGCCGTTGGTGGCGCGGGCCGCGAACTCCCACAGCGACGGCAGGTCCAGCAGGACCGTCAGCGTCGCGGCGTGCTCGTCGTCGGCCGGTCGGCCGGCCCGATAGCGTGCCTGCACCTGGGTGAGGTAGGTGCGGGCGGCGGCCTGCAGCGCACGGCCCAGCCGGCTGTCCAGCACCGCGTCGGGGTCCTCGTCGGCGCCATCGCCATCGGCGTGGACGGCGCTGCCAGCGCGGCCGGGGCTGTCGGTGTGGGCGGCGTCGAGGACGTCGGCCAGGAGTCCGCAGGCGGCGACGGTGGCGGCGGTCATGCGCTGCCGGGCCGGGCCGGTGACCGGGGCCAGGGTGGCGGCGAGCGCCTCGCGGTCGGGTAGGGCGACCAGGCCGGCGTAGACGGCCGCGGCGGCGGCCGGGTTAGTGGCCACCTCGAACGGGATACCGTCGGGTGGGCAGGTGACCGGGTCGGTGCACCGCAGGCACCAGAACCGGCCGTCGGCGATCCGTAGCGCTGTTCGGATGGTGATGCCGGCGGCGTGCAGGGCCTCACCGGCGACGGTCAGGATCGGCTCGACCCGCTCGACCGGACCGTAGCCGGCCAGCACGACGCTGGCACCGCGGACCTCGTCCAGCGCTGCGATGATCCGCTGCAAGGCCGCGTCGATCGAGGCGGCGGGTGTGTCGGCGGACGGCAGATCGAGCCGGGCGGCGACGCGAATGCGGCCGCTGGTGTCCTCGATGGCCAGCAGGACGAGGCTGTCCGCAGGATGGAAACCCAGCAGGAACGGGATCAGGGCCACCACGTCCGCGGCGCTGCGGGCGCGGATGGTGGTGCGTTGGGTGTCAGACATTTGGTGTCTCCTCCAAGGATTGCCTTGGCCATCCCGGGGGCCGGCGCGACCATGCGCCTCCGCCGTCGCGGAGGCTGGCGGAGCCGGCTCCCGGCGTGGCGGTGTGGTACTCGTCATCGGGTTGATGGTTGCCGCCGCGGTGCGGCGTGTGAGCACGTCGCGGCCGCTGCACGGGCTACGCCCGGGACCGGACGCTCACCCTGCGCCGTCGTGGCGGTGAATGTGCGCCAGCGTGTCGCTGGCCTGCAGGTCACCAGGCCGGCAGAAGCCGCCAGGTGATCGGCCGGATGCGGCGTGGACGGATGCCTTCATAGGAGGCGATCAGCAGTCCGCTGTTGGTGTCGGTGACCGTGGTGTAGCGGTCGAGCCAGACGGCGAACCAGGGTTCGGCCGGGGCGCCGAGCCGGGCCGGCTGGTCGACGGCGCTGCTGACGCCGTGGCCGAGGGTCATCGGGGTGCTGCGGTGGCGGGTCATGCGCCCCGCGACCATGGGGCAGGCAGCGGCGGTATAGGCGGCGCAGACCGGATCGAGGGCCGGTTCCGGGGTGCGGTGGCGGGTCAGGTCGCTGAGCCGCAGCAGCAGGATGCTGCGCCAGTCGAGCCGTCGGCCGCAGACTTGGCAGCGGTGTTCGGTGATGGCCTCGTGCTGGCGTTGCGGGTCGAGGCCGCCGAACAGGTAGCGGCCGTCGAGGCCGCGGGCGGTGATCCACGGCACTGCCAGGCCGGCCATGACGGGCCGGTGCGCCAGCCACAGCGGGATCGGCGGCAGCGGGGAGCCTGCGGCGGGCTGAGCTTGGTCTGGCGGAGCGAGGTTGTTGGTAGGCACAGCGTGATGCCTTTCGGTGTCAAGGGCGCACCGTGCCCGCCGTCGCTGGTCGACGGCCGCGGGCAGGGGCGCCGGACGGACGACGGCGTTACAGCCGCCTCCCCGCGTCGGTGTCGGTGCCCGGCTCGTCCTCGAGGAGGTCGATCGCGATCCGCGCGTCCGTGTGCTGATTGACGACCCGGAAGACAAGCACCCAGGGGCCCGGCCAGCGCATCGAGCATCCGTACGCCTGTTCCGCGGTCTGCTGCGGGGTGGTGCCGCCCCGGCACGGCGAAGACGCCCCGACCGAACGGCTCGGGGCGTGACGTGTCAGGGCGGCGGGCGGGTTAGCGGCGGGTCAACGTGAGCAGCTGCCGGTGGGCCCGGGATTTGATGTCGTCGTTGCTGCCTTCCAGGACCGCGGTCGCCCTGGCGGCGAGGTCCCGGCCACGCAGCGATCCGGTGGGCCGGATGGGCTGTTTCCAGTCGGCGTACTCGGTGATGGCCCGCTCTGCCGCGTACGCGGTGCAGCCCAGCCGGTCGCTGTTGGCCGTCCACAATTCACCGAGAGTGTCGCGGCGGTTGGTGTGGTGGGTGACGGTCCGCTTCGGTGCGCCGTCCTCGGGCGCCGGCCACAGCTGCTGCAGCACCTGGTGGAACTCGGTGATGGTCAGCTCGGTGCGGGCCAGGGCTTCTTCTTCCGCGGCGAACGCGTCGAAGTACTTGACCGACAGGCCCAGCGTCCGGCGGGCCTCGGCGACGCGGTCGCGGGCGTTGCGGGTGTGCCGCACACCCCACCGGGTGAACGCGTCGCGGACCGCGAACCGTTCGGTGTTGCCGCACTCGATCCGCCACGGCGTGACCACCACCTGGGCCAGGCTGGACCCGTCGTGGGAGTTGATCGCGGCGATGTAGGGCACGATCTGGTCGCTGATGCCGGCCGCGTCGATGGTGACGGTCTGGGGCAGCCGCAGGCACACGAACACCCGCCGCCCGTCGCGCAGGGCACCGGCCGACTCCCAGATCACCTCGTGGCTGGCCACGAGATCCTGCAGGAACTCGAAGATGTCGCGGTTCTGGAACACCTCGTAGCGGGCGCCGACGACACCGAGGCCCGTTTCGGTGTCCTGCCGGACGGTGACGAACTGGTCCGGGAGGACCTTGGTCGGTCCGGCCAGGACGTTCTGGTAGAGCACCGGCCGGCGGACCACTTCGAAGCCGATGCCGCCGGCGTCCAGGACGGTGTCGATGTCTGCGGTGCCCTCGGGGATCACGGTGCCCACCTCATGCCAGGCCGGCACCCGGGAGTACAGGGCCACCGTGCCGGTGGTGGTGTCCAGGCCGTGCTCCGGCAGGACCTCGCCGTTGGTCACGGTCCAGACTTCGCCGTTGTCCCAGCTGTTCGGGTCGTTGACCCGGTAGCGGCCGTTGCCGACCGGTACGAGGGTGCCGGCGGCGATGCGGGCCTCGATGTCGGCGCGCCGGCCGGCGGCAGCGTCGAGCTGGTTGCGCCGTTCGGCGGTGAAGGCCGCGTTGGGGTCGGCCGCGGGTAGCGTGTTGGTCATCGGGTCTTGGCTCCTTCCAAGGGTTTGGTGACCCGTGCAGGCAGCCCGGGCGGTGTCACGCCCGGGGCGTTTCGGTGTGATGACCGCACGGCCCGCGACCCACCCAGGGCGCAGGCGCTGGTGCGCGGTCGGGTGGTTATCGCGTTGCCAGCCCGGGGCCGCGCAGGAGCGCGTGCAGGGGGCTGGCGATGGGTGCCGCATCCGTGGTGCGTCTCGCCCGTCGCGCAGGCGGCTCGCGGCGGATCGGGCTGGTCCAGGACGACGCAGGTCGGGTGGATGGGTGCTGCACCAGCCCGGTGTCCAGGTGTGCGTAACGGTCCAGCGGTATCGCGGCGGTCCGGCAGATGCTCCGCGCCATGGCGTTGGCGTTCGTCACATGTCGGCTGCCGACGGGACTTCAAGCCGTGGTTCAGGCCACTGCGGTGACCAGTCCGATCCGGGCTGTGGCGGTGCCGAACGGTGTGTCCAGGTCCAGGTGTGCCGCGCAGAGCTGGCCAGCCAGGGCGCGCAGCACCGCGAAGCGGGCGAACGGGTCGGTCAGGTCCGCGTCGGCGTCGACGGTGACTTTCGTGGTGAGCGTGTACGTACGCCGATATCGGTGGTGTTCGCCGTGGGTCGGTGTGGTGGGCGGCATGCGGTGGTCCTCCTGTCGGTGCAGGCGATGGTGGACGGGCCGCGCTGGCGGCGGTTGCGATCGGTCGGTGTCGTCCCGCGTCGGGCAGCGACTGTTGCCCCGCGTTGGCATCCGCCGACCGAACACGTCCACTGTGGAACCGGTCTAGGGACGCGGCAGTTGGGATGTGGTCGGCTACTGCCCGGGGCCAGGTCGTGGTGAGTCCGGCGGCGGTGGTGCGGCGGCCAGCATCCGCACGACGGTGCTCGCCTTGATCGGCTTGTCGTCCGGGCCGCGCAGTTGTGGCAGCACCAGCAGCGGCCGGCGCAGGGTCCGGCCGGGTCCGTACGGCTGGCGGCGCCAGTGGGCTTTCACCCACCACCGGTGGTCGCGCGGCCGAGCTGGCCCGTCACGTTCCGACAGGTGGGTGGTGGCAGCTTCGCCGGTCGGCCGGGCGGTGGTGGCGCCGCGGATGCGGACGAGGCGCACCTCCGGGGCAGGCCGGCCGCTGCGCTGGTACGCCTTGCGGATGGCCTTGTCGACCGGCACGGGGGTGGTTTCGGTGAGGCGTTGAGCGATCAGCAGCCAGCTCGCGGCCAGCACCGCGACGGGGCTGCCGGCGTCGACCGGCTCGCCGGGCGGCAGCAGTACGTGGACGCGGGGGCCCAGCCAGCCGAGCTGTTCGCGGAAGCGCTGCAGGTCCCCGGCGGGGAGGCCGGCGCCGAAGCTGCGGTAGCCGACCACGCGCAGCCCGTGCGGGCCGCTGGTCCACGACGCGGCGACCAGGTCGGCGCGGGGCCCGACCGGTTGGGCCCAGGCGAGCAGCCCGTGCGGGGCGGGCAGGTCCGTTGCGGTGAGGTGGGTGGCCGGCAGCGACCCGGCGGCGTAGGTGGCGAGCTCGGTGAACTCGGGGTCGATCCAGAACAGCCGCGCGGCCGTGACGCTGTCGGCGAGGGCGCCGCGCACGGCCGGGTCGTCGAGGCCCAGCGGCAGCCTGAGCGGGCAGGCGTACAGGTTCGCGAGCCGGTCACGGACCTTGGGCAGGGTGGGAGCCGGCAGCGGCACGGCCGGCCACCGACCAAGATTGGCCACCGCCATGCCAGGCAGCAGGCTTTGCAGGACAGCCTGCTGCATGACCTGCGCCGCGCTGGTGGCGACGGGGTCCAGCGGTGGCCCGGTCTGCCGCAGCCGCTGGTGCAGGCCGTGCAGATCCTGGGCCTGCACGAGGCCGGCGCAGAGGAAGCACGCCGACCAGTCGGTGCCGTAGTGTTCCACCAGCCGGCCACGCTTGGTGTCGGTGACCGCGCTGATCGGCGTGGTGTGGAAGGTGTAGGCGATGCGTTCGTCGCTGCAGAAGTCACACACGTGCCGGGCGTCGACCTCATCGAGGGGCGCCGGGTCGGGCCGGTGGCCGGCTGGTCCGGCGATGACGCGGGCCGGGTGCTGGTAGCGCACCTGCCGGGTGTCCAGGTCGACGTACCGGTTCAGCGGTACCCCGCAGGTCCGGCAGGCCATCCGCGCGACAGTGTCGGGGCTTGTCACCATGCCGGCCGCCGACCATGCTGCGGCGGCTGCTCGCGGCCACCGGCCGGGGCAGGCGCTACGGCGGGGGCGTCGCCGAGGAGGGCGATGCACACGGTGCCGGCCGCGTTGACCCTCGCCGCGACGGTGGTGAGGGCCCCGACGGCAGCGTCGTGCCCGGTGGTCGCTGCGGTGCCGGTCGCCGACAGGTATGACTCTGGGATGAGGTCCGCGGCGCTCAGGTGGCCGGGGAACTCGAGGCCGCCGTAGCGGAAGGTGAGCAAGGTGACGCCCCACGCGGTGGTGACCTGCTGGCCAGGAAGCGGCCAGTCGCTGTGCAGGCTCATGTGTAGTCCTCGCAATCGTGGATGATCGCGGGAACCTCGACGCCTGCACGCACGTCACCCCGGGCCGATGCCGGGGCCGCCGGGCAGGCGTCGAGGTCCCGACTTCGGGTCATGGGTGGCTCGGAAAACGGCAGCGGGCGGCTGGCCCGTTGGGCCGGTGTTACGGCCCGGCTGTGGTCCGGGTGACGGTCTCGGGGGCCGGGGTGGTCGGCGGTCGCCAGGTCCAGCGTTCGCCGGTGCCGCCGGGCCCGGCCCGGAAGCCGTACATCAGTACCGCGCCCGCGTCGTCGATGACGCGGACCTGCCACAAGACGCTCATGCCGCGCAGCTCGGTGCGCACGTAGCGTTTGATCTCGTCAAGGTCACTGAACCGGGTGCCGACCCCGGCAGGTACCGCGGCCGGTTCCAGGTCGATGGGATGCACGTTGGGGTTGCCGACCAGGTAGCCGTGGTTGCCGCGGATGGACACACACAGCAGCCGCAGGCCGTGACCCGCCACGACCGGCTGGTGGCCGGTTGGCGCGGTGGGGTCGTCGAAGCAGCCGGGCATGCGCTCGAGCAGGCCGGCGCGCAACTGGGGCCCGGTCCCCCAGGCCTCGGCCCGCTCGGAGGCAGCCTGCGCGATCGCATCCCATTGCGTCACCGGGATCTGCCAGTCGTCGGGGGCGATCCGCCCGCCGTGTTTGAGGTCGGCGAGCCGGCGACCGTCGGCCTGCAGCAGCGCGTCGTAGACGTGTGTCAGAACGGCCGGTAGCAGCGCGGCTGGCCCGTCAACCGCCCGGATGGCGGCCAGGATGGTGCGCATCTGCTCGCCGGTCAGCGTTCGGCGGGTCGCGGCGTTCATCGCTGTCCCCTGACGGGGTCGGTCGGTACGGCGGCCAGTTCGACCCGGCATCGCTGGTCGCAGGTCGGGCCGTAGATGGTGGACCGGCTCTCGCATGGGCATGGGTCGTCGCGGCGGCCGTTGTCGGAGGCGAGGTAGTCGCGGCATGCCGCGCGCGGTGCGCCGGGCCGGCGACCGAACAGGTCGCTGAACGCCACGGAGGTGCCGGACTGGTCGAGCAGGCAGGTGTGGTCCAGGAAGGTCCAGCGGTGCCCGTCCGGGCTGTCGGGTGTGCCCTCGCCGCAGTCGACGAGGACGATGAACTCGGCCGGGTGGTCGGCGGCGGTGACCCGCACGTACGACAGCACCGGCCAGCGGTCTGCGCCCACGTGGGTGGGTGGGGCAACGAAACGCATCAGGGGGTTCTCCTCACTGCCACCGGGTGTTCAGGGTTGGTCAGTGGCGTGCAACAGGTCGTAGGCGCGGGCGGCGAGCTCGAGCTGGCGGCCGCTGAGGTCGCCGGGGTCGCCGTGGACGGCTTCGGCCGCGGTGATGACGAGGGCGTCGAGGTCCTCTGGGGGGAACGCGGCGCTGATGCCGACGAGGACCACGCACGACAGCCCGGGCGCCATGACCGACGGCGACGGGGTGGTGTGGCCGGCCTCGTCGAGGGCGTCGACCGTGGCGATGATCGGCTGGAGCCGCTGCAGCAGCCCGGTGTAGCGGGCCTGCTGCTGGGCAGCCAGCCGGGCAATGCCGGAGTAGCCGGCCGGGGTGGGTTCGATGTTCATCCATCCCGGTTCGCTGCTCGGCGCTGATGCAGGCCGGCTGGCGTTCGCGGTGGCCTCGGCGCCGGCTCGGCTCCATCCCTCGGCCGCGGTGGCCAGGGCATGCGCGACGGTGCGCAGTTCGGCGGGGGCCAGCAGCAGCGGGATCAGCTCGTCGCCGGGTGTGGGCAGCCACGCCATTCCGGCTTCGGCGATCGGGTTGATGTCGCGGCGGCGGACCAGTGGGCGGGTGCCGTCCGGTGACGGCTCGGGGTCGCGGTCGGGGTCGAAGATGCGGATCTGGTTGCCGCCGTCGCGTTTCGCGGTGTACATGGCCGCATCGGCGCGGGCCCGGGCATGCTGGGCGTCCACGGTGCCGTCTGCGGCGGTGTCGGTGGCGGCGATGCCGACGCTGGCGCGGGGCTGGATACGGTAGCCGGCGATGACCGCCGGACCGGCGAGGGCCGCCCCGATCTGGTCGGCGAGGTCCTGCGGGTCGGTGTTCCAAGCCAGGAGCGTGAACTCGTCGCCGCCCTGGCGGACCAGCACACCGTGCGGCGGCACAGCCTGCGCGAGGCGACGGGCGATGAGCGTCAGGTACTGGTCCCCGGCGGCGTGGCCGAGGTTGCCGTTGATGGTGTGCAGGCCGTTGACGTCGATGAGCGCGACCGTGATCGCAGCGCCGCCGCGCCCGGCCGCCTCGAGCATCTCGTCGGCGAGGGCCCGGTTCGGCAGCCCAGTCAGCGGATCGTTGCGCGCCTCGGCCACCGCATGGGCAAGCCGCTGCTCGTAGCGGCGCGCGACGGTGGCGCAACCGGACACGTACGCGAGGCCGAGGGCGAGGATACCGATGACCGTGAGGACGGTGTGGCCCGTCAACGCGGCCGGGATGGTGGCACTGGTCAGCACGAGCGTGACGAACGCCAGACGATGCCGGACGGCCGTCGGATGCCGCTGTGCGGGGTTGTCGAGCTTGATGGGCACGAGAATCTCCTCCATTGCTGTGTGGGTAGGGCCCGCCTGGTGCGGGCAGCGACGCTGCGCACCGGGCTGTAGACGGCGGTGCCGCCCGCAGGACCAGCGGAAGCGTTCGGCGTGCAGCGCCGCATGCATCGGGACTTCAGGCGGCAGCATTGGTGTTGGGCGTGCGCTGCCGACGGTGTATGTCGGTCAGCCGGGACCGGTCGGGTTACCTCCGGCGGCGCCGGAGCCGGTCAGGTCCCGCCGCCGGGCAGCGCCGCCATCTGGGGATCGCCGTTTGGTCGGACGGCTCGCCGGACCGGTCGTTGCCGCCGATCGGAAGGCTGACCAGGCGCTCGGCTGCCGCGCTGTACGCGGAAACCATCAGTCGATCGCGAGCAGGCGCAACATGAACGGCCATCTCCATAACCGCGGGCGGTAACCCCGGACGACCTGTTGGCATCCAGGCCAAGCCACTTCGGCTGAACCCCATACCGCGACACGGCTGCGACGATGTTCGCCACACCGACAGGAAGGTCTCCGCCGTGGTCAATGGGGCACATGCCGCGCGCCGCTGCGCGACTGCGATGATTGTGGTGGCCACGCTGCTGGCGTTGACAGCCTGCGGGAGCCGCCCGTCCAGCGCTGACGATCAAGGGCAAGAGGCGGCCCCGGCGGCCACATCCGGGACTCCGGCCGCGCCAGTCCAGACACAGGCAGCGGCGCGCCCCGCCACGGACTTGATCGTGCGCTACTCCGCCTCGGACGGCAGCAAGGTCACTGTCAAGTTCGCCTTGCAGTCGGCGGTGAAAGCCAGCGACCCGTCAGTGGCCGGGTACTTCTCCAAAGGTGTGCCCTGTTCCGCTGACGGGCAACGTGACGCAGTCTTCGTCGGCACCCTCACCATCACCAACGAGGTTTCCGGCTTCGACGCGCGGGTCGACCTCGCGATGGGCACCTACAACCAGACGCTGGGCGGCGATGCCACGCTCACCTTCGGGGCCGCATACGGTAACGGCAACCAATGCTCGAACCTGAACGGCAGCAACGCCTACGGGGCCATGCAGCCGGCCGTCGCCGTGCACTTTTCTGGCCAGCAGTGGGGCCCGGTACGGGTCGAATTCGTGGTGAGCGACGTCTATACGCCCGCTCAGCCGGCCGGCAACACGTCCGTGATCGCCGCCAACGCTCCCGTGCTCACGGCCTTCGTCGGCTCACCGACCAACCTGGTCCAGTACCAAGCCGACTCCGTTACCGGTCCGGTCACCAACATGGGCGGCGCCCTCGGCCAGATCACCCTCAACCTTGGACAGATCGCCAGCTGATTCCCTATCGGGGACCGAACGCGGGTAACAGGGCGGGGCCGACCAGCGCCCAGGTGGTGTTGCGCCCGGCGTAGAAGTGGCGCCGGTCCGGTCCGGGCCGGCGCCGGCAGACGTGATGTGAGTGACGGCCTCAGAGTCGTCGTCAACGAACTCGTCCTGGCCGACGCCGAGGTGGTCGAGGATGTCGAGGGACGTGTGCTCGAGGCCGATCAGTCCGCCGACCTTGCGGGGCGCTGGCCGGGACGGCCTCGTAGACGGCGACGTCGTCGAATCCGGCGTGCAGGAGCAGCAGCGCCGCGGCGGGGCCGGTCAGCGACCCGCCGACGACCGCGACCCGCAGGCGCGCACCACCACGCCGGGTCGACCTGGTCGGTATGCCGGTGAGCTGGCTGGTCTGCGTCATGGTCGAGGTGTCGGGGTCGGGCGTGGTGCTGGATTGCGGCTGGCTCATGACAGGGCTCCGTTCGCGGGTGCGCGAAGACCCGGGCACAGCCGTCGACGGCCGTGCCGGGGTT
Source organism: Dactylosporangium sp. CA-139066 (assembly GCF_050936175.1). NCBI lineage: Bacteria > Bacillati > Actinomycetota > Actinomycetes > Micromonosporales > Micromonosporaceae > Dactylosporangium > Dactylosporangium sp. CA-139066. The sequence goes on from NZ_JBNJNH010000001.1 coordinate 7,777,199, forward strand.
CGCGGTGGATGCGAAGTGGTGGCCGGGCAACGGCCGGAGCAGCGCCGATCAGCGCTGTCGTGCAGTCCTGTGCGACAGGCACGGCGGCGCGCGGTGACGGGTGGTGTGGCTAGGGGCGGGCGGCGGTGACCGTGCGGTCATCGGGTGGGCGGACGGACACCTGCAGCAGGAACGTCCACACCCGCGCGCCGCGGCGGACCTCGATGTGCAGGTCGTCGCGGTGCAGCCCGTAGGCGGTCAGCTGGTCGGTGCTGGTGTCGGCTTGCCAGCGCAGCCGCACGATGTCGCCGACGCGCAGGAACGCCGCGATCGAGCGCCAGACGTCGTGGAACGGTGCGCCGCCGATGCTCGCCGTCGCGGTCGCGCCGGGCAGCTGGTGGTCGTGCCAGCGGCGGCCCGGATCGTAGCCGGCGATGTCGGCGGCCACCGCGATGCGTCGGCGCCGGTCTGCTCCGACCGGGTCGGGAAAGAGGCGCTGCTGGGTGGCGGTGTAGATGCGCGGCTCGTCGCCGGCCAGTGTGGTGAGGGTGGCGTCGATGAGCCCGGCGCCGTCGGCGGCGGTGAACGACACCGTGTCGGCGCGGCGCAGGGCCTGCACGTCGCTGATGAACAGCAGTCCGGGCGGGTTGTCGTCGTCGCTGGTGGACGGTTCGGTGGGCCTCGGGGTGGTGGGCTCTGGTTCGCGGTCTGGGTGCTCGGCCATGCTGGTGGTCCTCCGTCCTTGGTGGAGGTGGCCGGCCGGCTTCGCGTGCCGCCCACGCGAGCGCCGGTCGGTGCCAGGTTCGGCGGAACGCCGGGCCGCGTAACGGTCCCGGGGCCGATTGCCCGGGGTGACGGCACGCGGCCGGCGCCGGTCCCCGGGTTGGGGCCTTCGTGTTTGACACATAGGTGCTGATGCGCTCGTGCCGCCGGTTGGCCGGGCGTGGGTGCCGGTCGGCCGGGGCGGCGTCGCTGTGCCTAGTCGCGTGGCAGGGCGGGAAGCGTTGCCGCGAGTGCGGCGGTCTTGGGTGCGGTGCGGAACATCGCGACCGCGTTCTGCGGGATGTCCGCGATGCCGTCGTCGCGCTCCTGGCGGGTGAAGGGCAGCCGCGCGTGGGGACCGACCCGCAACGCGGGCAGGTTGTAGTGCTCACGGGCGACGACGGCTTGGTCGGCGGTGCGGTACTCGTCGAAGAAGCCGTCGCCGAGCCCGTCGATGTCGGTCTCCCGGTTGCCGGTGCAGACGATCACGAGGTCGTAGGTACGGCCGTCGATGAGGGCGGCGCCGGGCAGCGCGATGGGCCGGGCCCTGCGGCGCATGACGGTGAGCAGCCGGTCGGGGCGCAGGTAGCGGCCGATGGCCTGGTAGCGGCCGCGGATCTGCTGCTGCCATTCGTCGCAGGTGTCCGGCAGGTCTTCGGCGTACCAGTCGATGCGCTCGACGCTGTCCAGCGCGGCGGCGGCCATCAGCGGTTGCGGGCCGATGCCCAGCAGCGACTCGACGGCGCATTTGCCGGAGTCGCCACCGCCGATGACCGCGGCGCGGCGGAGTCCCCGTAGCGGCCACATGCCACCCATCCGCGCCATGAACTGGGCGAAGGTGAGGATGCTGCGGCCGTCGGCGACGTCCTGGCTGATCGGGTCGCCCAGGCCCCGCGCGTCGATGACCCGCCCGGCAGACAGTGGGCTGCGGCCGTCGAGCTCGATGCGGACCCCGGTGCGGTCCCCCGTCGCCGAGCGCACGGTGGCGTTGGTGACGACGTCGGCGAACTGGGCCAGCGCGAGGCGGATGACGAACGCGATGTCGGTGTTGGTCTGGTACTCGCGCATGCCCACGTTGGCAGCCTGGATGGGGGCGCCCGGCAGGTAGTTGAGGGCAGCCTGCTGGTCGCCGGCCAAACCCGCGCCACCGGCCCGGTTGCGGGAGTTGAGATAGAACGTGGGCCGTGCGGTCATGGCGAAGGTGCCGCCGGCCCGGGCGTCGCGTTCCAGGACCAGCGGCCTGGGGTGTCCGCTTCGGACCCGGACCGCGGCGTAGACCGCGGCGTGGAATCCGCTGCCGATGATGACTTCACGGCCGGTGCCGTCGGCGCGCAGCATCTGTTGCTGGCGTTGCTCGTCGGACCAGTAGCCGTCCAGGATGTCGTCGGCGTGGCCGCGGGCGGTGGGGTCCAGGGCGATGCCGGTGAGCTGGGCGGCCAGCCGGTTCGGGAACTCCGTCTCGCGTTCGGCCATCGCCTGCATGCCCTCGGAGGCGCCCCGCAGCAGCAGGGCGGTCAGCAGGGCCTGGATCGGCGCGGCCGGCTCAGCGGGGTCAACCAACAGTTGGTCGGACATGGTGCTTCCCCTTTTCTCGGGAGTGCACCGGGTCACCGCGCCGGGGTTGCGTACGCCGCGCCCGGGTCGTCCCCCGGGTACGGCACGCGGCCGGTGCGGTGTCCCGGGGTCGGGTCAGGTCAGGTCTGGGCGTTCGACAGTCGCGTGTGGACATGCCGCCGACCTGGTCGGCGTCGAGCAGGTTGGGGGTAGCTCACGAGGGTGGTGGCCGGGTCACGGTCGTGCCCGGGGCCGGGGCTTGTGCCCAGCCTGAGCCGGGCGGCGATGATCGGTCCCTGCCGGGCCGCGGCGAGTGCGGTGGCTGGTGTCGCCAGCCGGTCGGGCGCCGGTCTTGGCCGGCGTCTCGCTCGGCCGCCGGCCGTGGCCTGGTCAGGTCAGGCGGCGACGGTGACGAGCACGTCGTCCGGGGCTGCGTCAGCCAGCAGGAGGGTGGCCTGCTGCATGTGGTCGACCAGGGCGTGCGGGCTGTGCTCCTGCGGGTAACGGCAGGCGCCGGTGCGCATGATGATCAGCGCGTCGCCGGCCAGCCTGCGCAGGCTGTGATAGGTGACGTAGCTGCGGCGTCCGGCGTGCAGCAGCGCGGCCTCGGCGTTGCCGGGGCGCCGTGCCCCGATGCGGCCGGTCGCCGACCACGCGTCGTACCGGGCGGTGGCCTGCCGCGCGGCGAACGCCCCGGTGGCGGCGATGTCCAGCAGCCGCATGGGGCCGCCGGCGCACCAGGTGGGGTGCCCGCCGGCGGGTGCGGCCAGCAGCGCGCGGGTTTGGTGGGAGCCCGGGTCGGCCAGCAGCCGTCGCATGGGGCGCAGGTCCTCGTCGAACAGGCACGCCAAGGTGGTGCGCCAGTCGGTGATGCCGAGGTGGTCGGCCGGGTACCAGAACGTGACGGTGCGGATGGTGACGCCGGTGGGCAGTGTGATGGACATGGTCGTGCTCCTTTCACGTGGTGATTGGGGGTGCGGCCTGCCGAGGCGGGCCGGGGTGGCGGGTTCAGTTGCCCGGGTTGGGTGCCCGGTGGGTGGTGAGCGTCAGGTACCAGCCGTCCACGGCCAGCCGGGCGGCCTCGTGTGCGCCGAGGGTGTGCAGCTCGGCGCTGATCCCGCGGGCCTCCTGGTGGAAGGCCGCCGTCCTGGCGAAGACGTCGTCGCGTTGCGCGAGGACCCCGAAGCCGGTCAGGGTCAGGTGGGCGTGGTGCAGCCGGGCGTTGTCCTCGCGCAGCCGGTCGATGCGGGCCATCAGCACGCGGATGCGCTCGTAGTGCGGCAGCGGCCGGTATTGGTGCAGCAGGTTCTGCCAGTGTGGGCGCTGCGCGTCGGTGCGCGGCTGGTGGTGCCCGAGGCCACGTTCGCGGCGTCGCCCGACCGCGACCGACGGGGCCGCGCCGGACAGCAGCACCGTGACCGTGGTGGCGCCGGCCAGGTCGCCCGCGCGCAGCTGCTGCAGCAACGGCAGCCCGGCTGGCTCGTCCAAGGCCAGGACGTGCATGAGCGGGGTGGCCTCGGTCCGCAGCAACCGGGCCTGCGCACGCGAGGGCGTGCCGGGTGGGCATTGCGTCGCGAACGCGGCCCGGCGATCCAGCGTGCCGGGCTGGCCGGCGGGTGCGGGCTGGGGGTGCGCCGCGTTGCTGGTCAGCCAGATGCCGTTGCTGCCGGAGCGCAGCAGCAGCGCCGGCCCGGGCCGGTCAGTGCCGGTGTGGTCGGTGCCAGCGGCCGCGGCCGCGGCGGCGGCGTGCTCGGCGAGTTGGCGGACGGTGTCGAGGTCGAACGTGAGCCGGATGGTCATGGTGGTGCGCCTCCAGAAGGTTTCAGGTTGGGATGGGCGCGCGTCGACGCGCGCCCGGCGTGGGCGCGCATCCGCGGATGGCATGGGTGGTCAGGCCGGGCTGGCCACGGCGACGAGGTGGGCGTCGCGGGGCAGCTGGGCCAGGTGGGCGTTGGCGGTGGCGAGGTAGTCCAGGAGGTCGGCCAGGCGTCGGCTGCGGGTGGTCAGCCAGCCGCCGGTCTGCGGGGCGAGCCCGTCCCCGGGAACTGCCGCCAGCCAGGCCAGGTTGACGTAGGTGCCGTAGCCGGCCTGGAAAGCTTCCAGCGCCGAAGGCGGCAGCGGGCGAGCCTGGCCCGGCACGGCGTTGTGGGCCGCCATCGCCAGGACCCGCGGTTGGGACAGGTAGTCGCCGTGCGCCTTGGCGAGGGGGTAGCGGTGCGGGTCGGCCGTGTACCGGTCGGCGAACGCCCAGAACGGTTGGGCCGCTCGGGTGCCGGCGACGACCTGCTGCCACAGCAGCCACTCGGCGGCGGCGGTCGCGGCGGCGCGGGTGCGCATGCCGTGCAGGTCGAGAAGGTTGAGCGGGCCGCCGGAGGTCAGGCCGTTCCAGCAGTCGAGGAGTCTGCCGGTGCGGCGGGTGTGGGTGTGGAAGTGCGGCAGCACGCCGCTGGTGGTCAGGCCGCGAGCCGCCAGGGTGGCGGTGGCCTGTGCCGCAAGGTCGGCGGGTGGGGTGCCTGCGGGCAGGCAGACGACGGCGGTGCCCACGGTGCGGGTGGGCAGGTGCAGCCGGCTGGTGCCGGTGGACGTGGTACGCGAGACGCGCATGGCGGTTCCTCCTTGTCCTAGCGGGCGTGGGTGCGCGGGCGCGCAGCACCGCAACCCTGATGCGGGGTCGGGCTGGGATGCGCAGGACGCGCGGAGATGACCCGTGGTTGGGTCGGTCCTCGGGTCGTGGCGACCCGGGCGACCGCAGTGTGCGGTCGGGTCGCGGCGAACGGCCGCAGGTGGTGCAGGTCGGCTGGCGGCCGACGGTGGAGCTCCTCGACCGAGCCGAGGGTGGTATCTGCCGGCCTGGGCCGGTTGTTGGTGCTGGAGTGCGCGGGTGGGCGTGGGGCCCGGTGGGGTGGTCGCGGCCGACCGGCCAGAGGGGCGGGTGGGCGGGTGCGGTGTCCCTGCCGTGGCGAGCGTGCGCCCGGATGGTGCAGTGGTGCCTTTGAGGGTTCTTTGAAAAGAAGCTCTCACCGTAGAGCGGCGACCCAACTGGTCCTGCTCGTGCGGCCGGGACCAGGCCGGCGGCACTGAGCTGCGCGGTTGGGTACCGCCGGGGTGCAGTTGGGTGCCGGCCGGCACTCGGCCAGTTGGGTCGGTTGGCCGGGTTGGGTGGCGGGTTCGGGCGTCCCCGGCCGCGGGAGGTGGTCAGGCGGCGGGTGGCTGCGCGGCGCCGCGCTCAGCGGGCCCGGACGGCGGCGGAGGCGCCGTGTGGCGGTGACGGCGGGCGGCCTGTTCGGCGTCGACGTCCTGCTGCCATTGGCTGAACCGCCGGTCGTGGAGCCGGCGCAGGAAGTGCGGGATGCGGTTGGCGGGGATGCCGACCAGTCGCGGGCCGAGCACGGCGAGCAGGTCCGAGGCTTCCTGAGAGGACCAGCCGGCCACGGCGATGGCGTCCTCGTCGGGGAAGACGTCGGCGACCCGGTCGGTGTCGGGGTGCAGGAGGTGGTCCTGGGTGCCGCCGTAGGAGTAGACCCACAGCAAATTGGCCGGCGGATCGGGCTCGACGAGGTGGCGGAAGCGTTTGATTTCCTTGGTGTAGGCGTAGAAGGTGACGTCCGGCCGGTTCCGGCAGATCCGCAGCCATGCCCGCAGGTAGTCGTCGGTGAAGAAGTCGCCGGCGTCGTGGATGCGGACCCAGGCCCCGCGGAACCTGGCGGCGCCGAGCTCGGCGGTCATCGCCGTCTCCCAGCCCGGCAGGTCGTCCAGGACGAACGCCAGGTTGGCCTGGTGCCGGCCACGCACGACCGGCCACAGGTAGGTGCCGTTCCGGGCGTAGCAGACCTGAGCGCAGATACCGGCGGCCGGGCAGGTGTTGTAGGTGCGGCCGTCGGGGAGCCTGCCGGCCCAGGCCGGCAAGCTCCAGTTCCACACCCCGATCGCTTTCATCTCACGGTTCTGGGTCAGCAGCCGCTTCGGGCGCGGCACACCGCCCTGCGGTGGCACAGATGGAGACATGCAGTTCCCCTTGCATGGACGGCGGGAGCGGCAGGTGCGGCGTTTCGGCGTCCCCGACGCGTTGGCCGCGTGCGTGCGGACCGGCCGACAAATCGCCGGCCGGAAACGCGAAAAGGCCCCCACACCAGGCGCCGAGTGGGGCGTCCGGTGTGGGGGCCGGTTGGGTCGGTTGGGTGAGGTGGCCGGCCCAGTGGTCGGCAACCCGTCAGCGGATTGCCAGCCAGTGCGCAGCGCGGTCGCAGTAGCGCTCGTCGGACCCGTTGAGCGCCGCGCGGCGGCCCGCTGCCCGAGCGGCGATCCTTGTGGAGCCGGACCCGGCGAATGGGTCGACCACGATGCCGCCTGGGGGGCCGGCGTACCGGATGAGCAGATCGCCCGGCAGCGGTGCATCGGGCCCGTGGGATCTCGGGCTCGAGCGGGGAGGGCGGCGGCAACCGGTCGTTGGCTGGAACGCCCAGCCGGCGGATCGGGCAGATGGCATGCCCGGTTCGGTGCCGTGGCGGCGTCAGCCGGCACGGCGCCGGGCGGTTCAGGCCCCGGCGGGCGGTGTGTCGTCGCGCAGCAGGTACAGCGGGTCCTCGTCGGGCTCGGGCGGTCCGGGATGGAACGGCCCCCCGGGGCCGGGTGGGCCGGGCAGTTCGGCCAGCCGCAGCCGGCGCCGGTCGTTACCGACCACCTTCCACACCGGCCCGGCCGGCCCGCCGTGCTCGCCGGCGTGGTCGCGGGCGGCTGTGGCGATGAGGACCCCGAGGGTGCCGCCGGCCAGGCTGGTGAGGTACCGGTGCAGGTTCGTCTCGATGGCCGTCGTCGGCAGCCAGAACAGCACCGGCCAGGCAGGGCCCTTGTCCTGCAGGGTGCGGTACCCGGTCAGCTTCTCGGCCCGGGCCGGATGCGACTCGCTCCCGGTGTCGTGTTCAAGGAAGAACGCGACCTCCCGCCCGTCCTCGGTCCACACGCCGTGCGCGTCCGGGCGGGTGTTGTGGTCCACCTTGGCGTAGGTGCGCCCGGCCGACCACCAGCGGGTCAACCGCGCCCGCGGGTGGTGGCGGCTGTAGGCGAGCAGGTCGATGAAGAACTGGTTGACGCCGTCGGCGTGGGCCAGGTGCCCGACCCGGGTGGCGGCGGAGGGGTATCCGTCGCGGGCCTCGCGCAGCGCCCGGCTGCTGGGCGCTGGCCAGCCGTGGTACAGCGCCACGTACCGGGCGGACAGTCGGCCGGGTACCCAGTGCACCGGCAGCCGACCGGCCACCGGGTGCGCCGGCATGAACCAGTCGATGAACCCGAGGCCGCGCAGCACGTTGAGCCGGTTGCGGCAGGTGCGCGGTGAGGTGAACAGGACCGCGGCGATCTGGTCGGTGGTGAGGAAGCGGTGCTGGTCGAGCAGGTGGGCGAGGACGTAGTCGCGGGGTTCGAGACGCCAGGAGACGGCGAGCAGGTCGTCGGCGGGCGTGGACCGGCGGGCGGTGGCCGCCGGCCGGGAACGGGTCACCCCCGGTCGGGGGATATCCCCCGCAGGGATATTTCGGGGTTGGCGTGGGTCGACGGTCACGGGCTCCTACCAGGGTGGTTGGGTGCCGTTGGGCACGGTTGATCACCGCTGTAGCGGTGCAGGGTTCGCCTGGGGGTCCACCCGTCGATGTACCGGCCTTGCCGCCTGTCTGTTGTGCACCAGCGTCCAGCGGTGTGATGGAGATCGACCTGGTGGCTGCAGGTGCGTCAGGTGGTGCCGGGCATCAGCGGTGGAGGACGCCCGAGCGTGGTGTCTCGTCGGGTTCGGTCATCGCCGGGAGCTGCTCCTGCGCGGGCGGCGGGCGAGTTGTTCCACCCCGGTCGGCTCGTCGGTCTCGGTACGGGCGACGGCCTGGCGCAGCGCGGTGGTCTCGCCGAGGATCGGCAGCGGCGGCCGGGTCCGCATGGTGAACGCCGCGGTTTCCCGGTTGGCCACGACGAGCCGGGTCGCGGTGGTGTACGCGTCGAGGTGGGACAGGTCGTGCTCGTCGAGCTCCGGCAGGGTGTGCCGGGCCAGTTGATGCGCGTCCTCCGGGCTGCAGTTGAAGTACACCTTGTTGCGCGCGTTCGCGGACAGGGCCAGTTGGGTGTCGCGCGGCAGCTGGCTCAGGTTCTGGTGCGCCAGCACCAGCGACAGGTGATAGCCGCGGGCCTCGGCGAGCATGTCCCCGACCGAGCCCGCCAGATTCAGCACGTTGTGCGCTTCGTCGATGTAGACGGAGGCGTCGCGGCGTTGGTCTTCCGGGATGCGGGCGCGGGCGGTGGCGGCCTGCCACACCGAGGCGAGCACGAAGCTGCCCATCAGCCGTGCGGTCTCCTCACCGAGCTGGCCTTTGGGCAGGCGGGCGATGAGGATGCCGCCGTCCAGGACCTTGCGCATGTCGAAGCTGGATGTCGCGACGCCGAGGGTGTCGCGGACGAAGTCGCGCAGCAGAAAGGCCCGGAGCCTGGCCAGGACCGGGCCGATGACCTGCGCGCGCAGTGGTGGTGGGGTGGCCTCGTACCACTCCCAGAACCCTTTCAGGCCTTCGGGATCGGCGAGGTCGACGGTGAACGCGGCCCGGAACTGCTTGTCGTTGAGCAGCGGCGGGACCAGGGTGAGGGTGGCGTTGGCCTTGCGCATCAGGGTCAGGCACGCCACGCGCAGCACGTCGTCGATGCGGGGGCCCCAGTGCCGCTGGAAGATCTTGGAGAAGATGCTGACGATGTTGTCCACGACCAGGTCGTCGTCGAGGCCGGCCAGCGGGTTGAGGGTCGCGCCGCGTTCCTGGTCCGGGTCGATGAGCACGAGCCGGTCAGCGACGGAGGCGGGCAGCCGGTCCAGGATGTCGAGGGCGAGGTCGCCTTTGGGGTCGATGACGACAACGCCGCGGCGGGCGTTGACGTCGTCGATGACCATGTGGGTCATCTCGGTGGACTTGCCGGATCCGGTAGCGCCGAGCATGTGGATGTGTTCCCGCGCGTCGGCCACGCGCAGCGCCACCGAGTGGCCGCCGACCTCGGCCCGGCCCAGCACCCTGGTGCCCCGGCCGCCGGTGGGCACCGCGACGGGTGCGGGGACGGCTTTGGCGCGGGCCCGGTCGAGGCCGGGGACGGCGACGTCGAGGGGCAGCGCGGCCACGGCGGTGAGCTCGTCGGCGCAGAGCAGGAAGCCGCGGGTGAAGCGCCGCTGCGCGAGGGCCGCGGCGGGGTGGGCCAGCTTCAGCCGCCGCAGCCGGTTGCGGCCGGTGTAGATCCCGTACGCGGATGCGATGGCGTGGGCGACGGTGGCCAGGCGGCGGACCGTCTCGGAGTTCGCCTGCGCCTGCGCGTTGGGGGCGGGGTTGGTGCCGGGGCTGCTGCGGCGGCTGGGTTGGACGGCGACCGCGTAGCGGATGCCGACCTCCCACTGCGGGGCGAGGGACTTCTCGAGGGCCGGGCGGGCGTCGTGGTCGCGGATCGGGTCCGCCGGGACCGCCCGCCCGTACCCGCCGGTGCGCGCGCCGCGGGTGGGGGTGGTGAGTTCGGTGAGCAGGTGCAGGGTGCCGCGCAGCCACGTGGCCGGGTCCAGCAGGTCGCCGGGTGGCCGGCCGGTGCGCAGTGCCGCGGCGGCCCGTCGGGCCTGCTGGACGCGGCGGGGTGCAGCGGGGCGGGCCAGGATCTGCACGCAGGCCCGTTCCCCGCTGGACAGGCCCGCGCCGGCGGCGACGAGGGCCCGAGTGGGGTCGGTGTCGTGGTCGGTCTCGAGGGGATACCAGGTGGGCAGCGCCGGCGCGAGCGCACCGCCGACGTCGAGCACCCGGTTGTCCTTCGTGGGTACGGGGACCGGGTCGGCGGCGTCGGCGATGGTGGCCGACGCGCCGGGCCAGGCGGCGCGGACGGCGGCGGCGACCGGCCCGGCCGGGACGGTACCGGGCAGCCACACGTGGATGGTCAGGGCACGTCCGGCCCACCGGTACTCCATCGCCACGTGCGGCGCGCCGTACAGCAGCCGCCGGGACGGGGCGAGCAGTGCGTACAGGTTGGCCCACCACGCCCTCGCCCCGGCCGGGTCGACCTGCGGCGGTGGGGTGATCAGGACTTGCTGGGCGTGCCGGGCGAGGCGCCGATGCCGCAGGGTCCGCACCCGTGCGGTGGTGGCGGCGGCGGCCACGACGAGGGCGGCAGCCACGCCGGCCAGCCACGGCCGGTGTGCCGCCCACCCGGCGGCGGCCTGGATGAGGTCGAGCAGGTGGGAGTGCGGTGCGGCGGGCACCATGGTCGGGTCCACCGACCGCGACGGTGACGGTGCAGGTGTGGGAGGCATGAGAAACTCCAACGGAACGTCCGATGTGGACAGTTGTGGGTCGCATCGCGGCTCGCGGCTACAGATCAGGGTCGTCGATGAGGTCGGCCAGCCCGGCGCACAGCTGGTGCTCCCGGGTGGAGGCGACGATGGTGAACGCGACCCGGTGCGAGCCTGCGAGGAGCAGCGCCTCGCCGCGGCCGGCGGCGAGGAGCAGGCGGGCCTCGCCGGCGGTCAGCGCGAACGTCTCGGCGATCAGGTCGATCGCCTGCGGCGCCTGGCGCATCAAGATCTGGGTGGCGGCGTTGGCGATGACCGCCTGCCCCAGGTCGGAGCCGAGCAGGTCGGCGGCGTCCTGGGTGACGACGGCGACCCCGGCCCGGCGTTTGCGGGCCGCCTTGGCCAGGCGGTACAGGAACTTCGCGCCCTCGCCTTCGCGCAGCAGCGTCCAGGCTTCGTCGACGACGACGAGCCGCCGCGCCTGCGGCGGGCGTCCCACACGGCGGTCCGCGGCGATCCCGGGGAGGTCGACGTCGCGCCAGATCGCGTCGAGGGCCAGGAGCATGCCGGGGGCGCGCAGTTCGTCGGCGAGCTGCCGGGTCGACCACACGACGAGGTGGCCGCGCGGGTGGAAGGTCGTCGGGCCGTCGAACAGCGCTTTGAAGCTGCCCTCGGTCCACGGCGAGAGCCGGGCGGCGAGGGTCTGTGCTGCGGGGATGTCGGCGTCGTGCAGGGTGGCGGCCAGGTCGCGCAGCAGCGGCGCCGGCCGGGCCCACGTGTTCGGGTCGTTGCTGATCCCGGCCTGCGCGTACGTGGCGGTGATGGCCTTGTCGAGGGCCGCACGTTCCTGTGGTGGGGGCTGCTGGCCAAGCAGCACCGACACGAGCGTATGCAGGAACAAGGCCCGTCGGGTCAGGGCGTCGGGGCGGCGGTCCCCGGCTGGGATGTCGAGCGGGTTGACGCGGATACCCGGGGCGCCGAGCTGGATGGCGGTGCCGCCGACGGCGTCGCACAACCGCAGGTACTCGTCCTCCGGGTCGATGATGGCGACCTGGACACCGTCATAGAGCGAGCGCAGGGTCTCCAGCTTCACCAGGTAGGACTTGCCGGCCCCGGAGCGGGCCAGGACGACCGAGTTGTGATTGTCGCAGGACCAGCGGTCCCACCACACGACACCGTTGGAGGCGCTGTTGAGCCCGTACAGCACGCCTCCGGAGGGGGTCTGCTCCCCCGGCAGCGGAGCCGGCAGGTCCGCGCTGGCGAGCGGGAAGGCTGCGGCGAGGGCGTCGGTGTCGAACACCCTCCGCATCCGCAGCGAGTCCACCCCGAGCGGCAGGGTGCTGATCCAGCCCTGCAGCTGCCGCCAGGTCGCCGGTTGCGTGTCCAGCAGCACCGAGGCGGCGGCAGCGCGGACTTCAGCGACCGCCTCCACCAGCTCGTCCTCGGTGGGGGCGTGGACGCACAGGTAGTGCCCGACCCGGAACAGCCGGGCGGCGCCACGCGCCAGGCGGTCGGCGAGGTCGGCGGCGTCCTCGGCGGCGGCGTCGGTGACCGGGTCGCCGAGGCGGCCTTTGTCGAAGTCGAGGCGCCGGTTGGATTCCAGCCGGACCCGCTGCCGCCGCAGCCGGGTCGCGGCGGTGGCGGCCGGGACGGGTTCGATGTGCTGCACGACGTCGATCCGGCCCGGCCATGCCAGGAGGGCGTCCAGCCAGGCCAGGCCGACCTCGGGCGGGTACCCGGTGATGATCAGCACAGCGGTATAGCCGTCACCGACCCGCAGCCACCGTGGGGTGGACTCCACCGCGGCCGGGCCGATGGTCGCGGCCAGCACGGCGGCGTCGTCGCCGTCCGACGAGGCACCGCGCCCCCGTGTGCGGGAACCGGTCGAGGTAGCTGCTGTGGTGTGCTTGCGGCGTTTCATGCGCCGAGCTCCTCGTCGAGGCCGGGGGCGGTGACCGCGGTGTGGGCGGGGGTGCGCGGCCAGGACGCGTCGGTGTCCTGGTACGGGTCGACCGCGGCGGTCAGCACCGCCGTGGCGGTGCCGCCATCCAGAACCCGGGTCTGGGCGCCGAGGGTGGCCAGGGTGGCGGCGGTGTGCTCGGCGCGGCGCATCGCCTCGGTGCCGGCGCCACGCTCCCCGGCGGCGGTGTGCGCAACGGTGACGGTGCGCCACAACGGGTCCCGCCGGGCGGCCACATCGAGCAGGAAGTCGCTGTAGTCCAGCGCGGCATCCGCGAGGGCGGGGTGCGGCAGCGCCTCGGCGGCGTCGGCGACCCGCACGGCGTGGCTGGTCAGGTCCACGCGTTGCGCGGAGACCACCACCTGCACCGGCCCGGTCAGGGCGTTGAGCCAGCGGGCATAGGAGCCGACCAGCGCGGCCTGCTCGGCGCCGGTGCGCAGGCCGACGTTGACGGTGGTCGCGGCGACCAGCACCGTCGCGGTGCCGTCGCCGAGGTCGATGACCCCGTCGTCGCCGATACCGTGCGCGGGCAGCCGCAGCACGGCCGGCGCCGGCCCATCCGCGTCCACGGCCGGCGCCCACGCCGGGACCGGCGCCACACCTGCGGGCGCCGGCGCGGCCCGCCGGGGCGTGCGCCGGTCGCGGATGGCCGCCCACAGCCACGCATCCAGGGGCAGGCCGTCGCGGCGGCCCAACGCGAGCGCGACGGCGACACCGGCGAGCGGGATGAGCATGATCGCCACCGCGGGCAGCGGCAGGAACCGGCCGACGGTTCGCAGGATCAGGTAGCCCAACGCCGCGGCAGCGCCGATGATGGCGACCTGCCGGGCGGTCAGACCCCAGACGATCCGATCGGGCGCCTCGATATCGGCGGGTACCCGGGCATGGACTTCTTCAACATCCACAGTGGACTCCTCGTGGAGGACGTTTCGGTTGGCGCCGTTCGTGGCGGCTGGAAGCAGCCCGGCGGCGCGCCGGCGTCCGGCCGGCGCCCCACCGGGGCTGCTCGGTCAGGGGCGGGTGGGGCGGTGCCATTGGCTGCGGACCCGGCGTCGGGGCACCGGCCGGACCGGCTGACGCACCGGCTGGGTCTGCGGCATCGCCGTGGCCGGGTTGACCCCAGCCGGAACCACCGGCCGGGGGCCGGCCGGCGGGGTGGGCACCACACCGGCCGCCCGGATCGGCGCGGCCGACGAGCGTGCCGGTGTGGGCGTGGGCCGCTTGGGCACGGCACGCCAGGCCACGTCGACACCGGAGGCGACTTCCTGCGTGGTGTACGGCCGGACCGGCCGGCCGGTCGGCCACGCCACCCCCACCCGGCCCGGCCCCGCGCCCGCCGGCGACGACCGGCCACCGGCGCCGCCACCACCGGACGAGGCCCCGCCGCCGAGGGTGAAGGGCAGCCGCGTCCGGCCGCCGCCACCGCCGCCGCGGGGCCCCCCGCCGCCGGATCCGCCGCGGCCGAAGCCACCGCCCGGCCGCCCGCCCCCGCCGCCACCGCGGCCCCGCGACACCCGCAGCACGCTGGTCAGCTGCTGCATCAGCACCATCCGCAAGATCATCCCGGCCGGGTTCCGGCCGCCGCCTCCGGTGACGAACCGGCGCATCAGGCCCGGGATCCGGACGACGGCCCACAGCAGGCACATGACGATGAACAGGTTGACGGTGCCCGTCGTGTCGTGCGGCAGCCCCAGCTGCGGTGCGTTGGCGTCCGGGTTGAGGAACACCGACAGGGCGGTGTGCAGCGCGAGGGCCTGCAGCACGACGGTGGCGACCGTGGCCAGGATGGAGCGCCACCACAGCTTCGCGAGGCCGTCGGTGAACGGGGTGGCGTGGCAGGCCAGGGCGAGCGGGCTGACGCCGACCAGGATGATCAGCACACCCAGGCGCACGATGCAGGTGATCAGCAGCATCCCGGTCAGCACCGCGATGATCAGGCCGATGATGACGGCGAGGAACGCGCTGGGTGGGTTGTTCAGCGCGTCGAAGGTGACCTGCTGCAGCCGCACGAGGGAGCCCTGGGAGGTCACGCCGTCGCCGGTGAGCGCCTCCGTCAGCGCGTTCGCGATCTGGATGAGGTTCTGGCAGAGCGGGGCGGCGAAGTTCGCCGCGATCCAGCCGATCACCAGCCGCGGCAGCAGTTCACCGACGCCGTAGCGGGACTGCACGGTGCCGTTGGTCATCACCATGATCCCGGTGGTGATGATCGCCAGGATGAAGCAGGCGTTGACGACCACCATCGCCTTGCTGGTGATCGCGGTGACCTGCGGCAGCGTGCTGACGTCCGGCGTGGTGAACGCGGTGCTGGCCAGCAGCCCCCACAGCGTTGTGAGGATCGCCTGGATCGCCTCGGCGAACCAGGCGATCGCTCCGTTGAGCATCCAGGCGACCACGTCAGCCGCCCAGGATCTTCTGCAGAATGGCCAGGATGATCGGGGCCATGACGGCCAGGGCGTAGCCGATCCCCGCGCTCTTGAGCGAGCCCTTGGCCCGCTCGACCTGGGCGGGATCGCCGCCCGCCATCAGGTACTGGGCGCCGCCGATCGTCAGGAACAAGGTGGCGACCGCAGCGATGATGCCGGTGATCCAGGCGGTCAGGTTGCTGATGACCGTCGGCAGGTCGTAGACCGCGAGGGGGACGCTGTCGGCGGCCGACGCCGGGGTGGCCGCGACCACCAGCGCCGGAATGGTCGCCGCGACGATGGTCGCGGCGCGCCGGATGGTGTTACACAAGGTGGGTTTGCGGTGCATGGGTGCCTCACACCTCCCGCCCCAGCAGGCCGGGGCGTTCGCATCGAGCGGATGGGAGGCGTCACCGCAGCAGCGGCAGGGGCGGGCCGTGGGAGCCTTGCTCCTCCTCGGATGTGACAGCCGACGGGTGGTGAACACAGCCATCACGGCCGGCCGGCCCGCGCACGCCCTGCGGTGACGCCGGGAATCGCGGACCCCGGTCGAGCCGTTCGAGGTCGGTGGCGATTCCTTGCCCACCAAGGGCTGCAGTTGGGTACCCAACGCAGCACCCACACCGGCCGGGGCACCCAACTGGCCCAACCGGCCCTAACTGGCCCCGCGCCGGCCCGATGCGCGGCGCCCGGATCGGCACCGACCGGTGGTGGTGCAGCGAGTGGTGCCGACGTGCGGCAGAGGATCGCGGCGGGCGGCGGACCGCCGCCCGGTCCGCGTGTCCAGCCGAACCGCAACCACAACACACGGGGCGACGACTCGTGGAGGAGTCGTCGCCCCACTGCACCTGCGCGACCAGGCACCAGCGCCGGCACTCTGGCCGTACTGGTCGGCGTCAGCCGATGCTGCCGCTCAGGCTGCGGTACACGTCGCGGGTCATCTCGTCCCACTCGACGCTGAGCTCGCGCACGCCGTGAACACGGACGCGGTACCCGTTGGCGTCCAGGAACACCCACGCCGCCGGAGTCGGGTGTGCGCGACGCAGGACCAGACTCCAGTGCCGGCCGTGCAGCACCACCACGACCGGGCGGCCCAGCCGGTCCCGGCCGATCCGCACAGCGCCCGGCGGCGGCGCCTCGGCCAACACGCGAGCCTGCCGGACAAGATCAGCCACCACCGGCCGATCCGTCAGCGAGCGCAGCTCGTCGTACGGGTCGTCGAGGTTGATCCAGCAGCCGTGGTCGACCTCGTGGCCGGGGTTGCCTGCGGCGCGGCACTGTTCGGTCAGGGCGGCGGCCAGCTGGTTGGCGCCGCGTTGGCGGCCCCGCTGCCGGCGCAGGTAGCCGGGCAGGGTGACCGTCGCCGCCCGCACGATGAAGACGGGAAACGGGCCTGGCTGCCCGGCCCGCGACGCGGACGGGCCGGCCGGGGATGTGGATGTCGAGGTCATGACACGCCCCCGGGCACCGGCCCGGCGTCGGCCGACCTCCCGCAGTCGCCACCGGGCCCGCCGCGCCCCGGCACGTCACCCAGAGCCTGCGGGTCCGGGCTGCCGCGCATCAACGGCACCAAGGGCACCCAGTCAAGCTCCCCCGCGCGGATCGCGTCCGCGAGGCGTCGTTCGGCCTTGCGCCGCCACGCCCCGGCCAGGGCGACGCTGAGACCGAGCTTGTCCGCCACCGTCGCGAGGGCGACCTGATCCAGGCGGGTGGCGGCAATCAGCAGGTACTCGTCCGGGTCGATGACCGCCTGGGCCACCGCCCGGGTCAGCACCCAGTCCGGGTGGTCCCAGGGCTGCTGCGGCGGCAACGACCACGTGGTCCGCACCCGGATCGCGTCGGATGCCGCTTCCCGTTCCCGGGCAGCCTTGACCGCCCTGGCACCTGCGTCGATGAGCTTCCCGGCGATGCGGCTATCGCGCAGATCAATGCTGCGCAACCGGTCCACGAACCCGGTCAGCAGTTCGCTGTCGCGGTCGCTGGAATCCCCGGGCCAGCCCTTGCCGAGCCTCCCGGCGGTACGACGCAGCCCGGGCATGGCAATGCCGACCGCGGCGATCACCCAGGCCGGACCGTCACGGCGAGCCCGCACGACCAGCTCCCGCCACACCCCGTCGCGGACCGAGCGGGGCGTCGCGTCGTCAATGAGCAGCTTCTTCAACTCATCCAGCGGCAGGATCCGGTTGGGCAGACCGGCGAAACCCCGCCCGTCGAAGGCAAGCGGCGCGGGCGGGCAGACCAACAGGTCGAACGCGCGCTGCGCGGCGTCGAGGGGCGTGGTCGGCCAGGACCGGCGCAGCGGCCGACGACTCGGACGAGACTGCGGCCGGGACGTGTGCGTAGACATGCGAGTGCTCCCCTGTCAGGCGAGACGCCCACCCCGGCCGGGAAACGGCCGCGTCGGGCGCGGACGCCGTCCATGGGCGCACGCCCACCCAACGCGTTGGCCAACCGGCAACACCCACCCGGATCACGACGGCGGCCAGCCCGCCCGGCCGCCCGTTGGGCGGTTGGGCCAGCTCAACGCCCGGTCTTCCAAGCCGATCACCACCGCCCGGCAGGCACTCGGACCAGCATCGACGCCCGCTCCCGGCGATGGACGTCCGCGCAGCTCCGCGGGGGCATGTTGGGTCCGTTGGGCAGCCCCGACCCAACTGGGTCAACCGGGCGCGGCGGACGGTGCCGACACCGGTCGCGATGCGCCCAGCGACGGCCAGCGGGCATCGGCACCGACGCAGTCCTCGTCACGGCTGCTGCCAGCTCCTGGGCGACGCTCAGGTGCGCGTCGGGGCCCATGCATTGGACAGGCCAGGCGGCACAGCATCCCGGCGTGACGGCGCGGCCACCAGTCACTGCGGTACACCGCGAGCGGCCGGTACCGGTCACCGATCATCCCGGGTCGGTGTCGGCGCAGCGGGTTGGCGTCACCGAGCAGTACCGGCGGCGCCCGCCCGCGGGGCGGGCGATGCCCAGCCGGTACCGACGACCGCTACCGGGCCGCCGGTACGCGGGCCGATCGGTACCGGTAACGGGCGTCCCGACGCTCGGTGACCCGGTGCTGGACGGGCGGGTGCCACCGGGTACCGGTGACACCGGCACCCCGGCCCGCCGCGCTCATCGACCCGGCCGGCGCAAACCAATACCGGCCGTCAGCGCCGCAGACCCCACACACTCGGTCCGACACGCACCGCAACGGTCGCAGGGCCGCGAAGAGCAGTGACCGGCACCGTGTAGTACGTCGATATCGATGGCCGACGTGTGAGCGCCACGGCGCAACGCCCGCCCTGTCCCATGCCAGAAACGGGTCGCATGACAGCGCCGTGACCGACCCGCTCGCCGCGCTGGGTCAGGCGGCAGCCCACCAGTCCAGCGGCAGGTGCCGTACCAGCGTCCGATTACTACCCGTGACCTACGTCGTGCTGGTCTGGCCTCCATCCGGCAGCCGTTCGATGCCCAACCGGTTCGGCACCGGCTGACGCGAACGGCCGACGCCCCGGTACCGGTGCGGGCGGCCTGCCCGATCACCGATCACCGCCGGTACCGGGCACGAGTACCCGGCGGTGATCGCCCGCACCGGTACCGGGCGCTACCGCGACCGGGCGCGTGGCCGATACCGGTCCGGACGCTGCCATCGCAGATCGGCGCCACCGGGCGCCGACCGGCATGGTCCGCCCCGCACCGCTCCCCTTGTGCCCGCCGCGGTACCGCCGCCACTCGAGGCACCGCCACGTTGGGTACCCCATCAGCCGTCCGGCCGGCTACCACCCAACCCGGTTGGGTCCGGTCGCCGGGCCCACCCAACCGAGTTGGGTACGGCGACTCAACGCAGTCGGGAGCGCCGAGCGCCAGTTGGGTGCCGGTTGGGCGGACCTGCCGACCGATGGCTGCGGGCAGCGGTCCAGTTGGGCCATGGGTGGGCGTGAACACGAGCCGCCCGGCGCGGGAACCGCACCCGCCCATGACTGACTTCCATGACCACTCCGACCACGACCCCGACCATCCCGGCCCGGACACCCCGCACCACCCCGCCACGCCGCCCAACCTCGACCCGCACAACGCCGACTCACACGACCTCGACGGTGCGGATGACCCGCTGGCGTTGTCCGAACTGATCGCCAGCGGAGACATCGACGTGGTCCCCGGTGACCCGCCGGTGCCGATCGCGGTGTGGCGCGTCGCCGACGTCGACGCCGGCTGGGGCCACCACCGCGCCGACGCGCTGAGCCCGCGACTGGCCGCGCTGCTCGTCGGCGTCCACACCCGCCCCGGCGACACGATCGTGTCGATCGGCGACGACCCCGCCCTGGCAGGCGCGGCCGGCGCCGGCGGACGCATCTATCGCAGCGTGCCGCACCCGGACCAGCTCGCCGACCTCGACCACGCCGCCGGCACCGTCGCGTTGATCGTGCTGCCCTGGCCCCCGGCCGACCGGCCGAACGGGATGCACAGTGAGGACCTGATCGCCGTGTTCGGTGCCTGCCGGCGGCTCATGGGCCCGGGCGGCTGCACCATCGTCGCCCTGGCCGGGCTGCCGCCGCAGCAGACCTTCGTCCAGCACAGCACCGCGCTGATCCCAGCAGCGCAGCAAGCCGGCCTGGGCTGGCTGCAGCACATCGTCGCGATCACCGCACCGATCGTCGGTCAGCACATCACCTGGCGAGCCCGGCCGGCCGACCCGGGGATGCTGCGTGCCGCCGCCCACCTCAAGGTCCACCTGGACCTGTTCGTATTCGTGATACTTGGAAATTCCGCGAGTTCAAGAAAACTGAAGGACTCTCAGGCGGAACCCAAGGGTTCGTCGCGGCCTCCGCGGTATCGCGGATCCGGGGGTTCGTCGTGAACCGGCGCTGCCCGTTCGTCGCGATTCACCAGCGGTTGTTCGACGCCGGTGGTCAGGAGTTGACGTGCGGCGTTGGCGTAGCGGATCGCGGTGGTGTCGGCGATGCCGAAGACGGCTGCCAGGTGCAGTGGGTCACCGCCGCTGGTGATGGCTTCGTCGAGCTGCCGGTCGACGCGGAGACGCTCGAGAGTTGCTGGCAGGCCACGCAGGATCCGGTTGATCCAGGGATGGGTGACCGGGCCGAGCCGCAGGGCGCTCTCCTTGCTGATGAGCAGGTGCGGGTTGGCGGTGTTGGGCCAGCGTCGGCTGCGGTAGTTGAGCCAGCCGGTCAGTGCGGCATAGGTCAGCTCGTCCAAGGGGCGGATGCGTCCGGCAATGCTCAGCCTTCGGTTACCGAGGTCCACATCGGACAGTTGCATGGCCCGGATATCGGCGTGCCGGGCGGCGTGGACCGCGGCCAGCGCGATCGCGAGTCGCGCGTGCGGGGCGTGGGCCGCCTGCAGGGTGGGTTTGATCTGCTCCGGTGTGAGCGGTTGCGGAATTGGCCCCACAACCTTGGCGAGTTTGATGCGGCTGGTCGGGTCGCGGAACACGATGCCGTTGGTTTTGGCCCAGCGGAACAGCGATCGCATGGCCTGCAATGTGCTCTGGCGCTGCTGGCCGTGCAGCGTCCGGATCTGCTCGAGCACCACGTCCCGGGTGATTTCGCGCAGGTGCTCGTAGCGCGTCGACCAGTCCAGCAGTACCGGCTGCAGGGCGCTGAGCTGTGCCCGCAACGTGGTTTGGCGGCGGGGCACGCGGCGCGGGCCGCCATCGATCAGGCCGAGCGCCCAGGTCCGCACGTGCCGGGCGATGAGGTCCACCCCGGACAGGTACAGCCGCGACGCGCAGAAGTGCTCCGCACCCGTAGCAGCAGGGAGCACCACCAGCAGCACCACTCATGCGCGATCAGCCACAGGTCATCAGCTGGCCGACGCCGAGATCCTGGCCGCGCTGCGGGCCGTGGCGGCCGAGCCACCGGGTTATGCCGCGATCTGTTGCAGGCTAGCGGACCGCCGCGTACGCGACGGCGCCGGCCAGTGCGGAGCGCCGTCCCGTCGAAGCTGGCGGAGGTGAGGTGCCGTCCGTCCGACGGTGATCGTCGCGCTGTCGGAGCTGAGCGCGGGCTTGATGCCGGCGGCGCCACCAGGACCAGCGCACGTGATGGTCGGCTTGATGCGATGCGCCACGGATATGTCAGCGCCTGACGGTCATGGCGTTGTCAGCGAATCGGCCACCACGATGTCAGCGGGGGTGCGGGAGATGGGGAGAGCGCTTAGCCTGGATCCGCCGATCGACCTTGAGTTCTGATTGCGGTCCATCGCTGCATCGATGGATATAGATGATAGTGTGGGCGGCGTGCGGCGGACCCGCCGGGCGCTCCGGCGTGCTCCGTGGTGGTGGTCGGGCCCGGGGTGGGCGGCTGGTCCGGGTCAGGTGGTGGCGGGTGGTGCGTGGACTCGGTTGAAGACGGTTTGCCACGGCAGCTGCCAGGGCCAGTGGGTGGGCAGGTGCAGGGTGAGGCGTCGGGCGCAGCGGGCCAGTCGTGCTGGGATGGTGACCAGCTGTCGGCGGATGGTGGCGGTCCGGGCGGTGGCGTAGCGGGGGCTGGTCAGGCAGCCGGTGGCGCGGAGCAGGTTGCGGGTCATCGCGGTCAGGGTGAGCCAGGCGGCGTTGGCGGCGAACCGGCCGGAGGGCAGGTGGGCGAGGGGTCCGTCGATGAGGTCGGCGAAGACCTGTTCGACGACAGCGTGGCCGCGGTGGGTCAGGTCGGCGTCCACTGTGGATTCGCCGGTGTCAGTGAGGAAGGCGTGGTAGCGCCAGAGCGGGAACAGTTCCTCCTGGCCCGGCGGGGCGGGGTTGCGTTCCTTGACCCGGCGCACGACAAGCCGGGCGGTGATCTTGTGGCGGGTGGACTCGAACGCGGTATAGACCGTTTCGGCGACCTCGGCCTCGGAGATCCAGCCTCTGGTGTCCTCGTCGAACACCGCGCCGGGGTAGCGCACCGGTGTCCACGCGGTCTCGTCGATGCTGGCGATCGCGGCGCGGAGTTTGGGGTTGGACTGCAGGGTGAGGGAGAAGTTCGCCCCGGCGTTGCGGCAGGCGGTGGCCACGGGGCCGGAGCCGAACGCCGAGTCGGCGCGGACCAGGATCCGGCCGGTGGCGCCGCACGCCCGCGCGGTGCGGACGGCCTGCGTGACGAGGGACGCCGCGCCGCGGGCGGAGCCGGCGTTGCCGCCACGTAGCCGGGTCGCCGCGATGACCGGCGCCGCCGTGGCGGTGCTGATCGTGGCCACCAGCGGGGACAGGCCGCGCAGCCGCACGTTGTAGCCGCCGACCTTGGCGTGGCCGAACCCGGCGCCCTGCTTGGCGTGGCCGTAGACCCGCCGCAGCAACGAGTCCACGTCGACGTACGCCTGCCTGCCCGCGCCGGGCAGCAACGGCGTGGCCGCGGCGAGGGCGGCCAGCAGGTCCCGGGCCGCGGCCTCCAGTTGCAGGGCGTGGCCCCAGGTGAAGAACCGCAGGAACGACCCCAGCGTCGAGGGCGCGTACACCCCGGCGAACAGCGTGGCCATCCCGCCATGCCGCAACACGTCCAGGTCGTCGATGCTGTCCGCGCCGGCGGCCATCCCGGCCACGACCGCGGCGGCCTTGGCGCCCGGGTTCGACCCCGTGGACAGGTCCGGCCGCACCCGGGATGTGACCAACCCGGCCAGATCGACCTGCTCGGCCAGGCCCATCACCGGGACCAGGCCGGCACACGACACCAGATTCGCCTCGTCGAACACCGCGTCGACCGCGCGGCGAGCATGCAACAATCGCACCTACGAGATGCCCTCTCGACCGGGGTGATGGAAGCGTAGAGAACTCCCATCCTTCCAGGTCAGAGGGCATTTCCCATACCCTCTTATCGCACAGCTTCACCGTCGGTCGGTGGATCGAGGCTTAGCGGGTCCGGCGCGGCTTCAGTTCGGCGCTGCTGCCCAGCCGGCATGCGGCTGCCAGGGTGAGCATCGGCGGGGAGTATCCGCGGTACGGGCTGGGGCCGATGTCCGCGCCGGGCTCGGTGGCGTTGGCGAGCACGCCGTTGGCGATCCCGGTCAGCACCACGTACCGGCTGATCAGCGGGGGAACAGGGCCATCGGGGCCCATGTCGGCCTCGATCCGCAGCACGGCCGCCAGCAGCCTTGCCTGGATGGTCTCGGTCAGCGCGTCCAGCTGCGGATCCCGGGTTGCGTCGTCGAGGATCGGGCCGGCGTATTCGGCGCGGATGTCGGTGAGCGTGAGCCCGGAAGCGCCCGCTGGCGGGTAGTGATGCTGGGCCGTTTCCTCACGTGTACCGGGTGGCGAGCCGGTCGAAGAAGGCGCTGAGCCGCCGGGTCGTGCCGGGGTCCTCGATCAGTTCGGCGCCGCCGAAGCGGTAGACCTCGTAGCCGTTGAGCCGCAGCTCGCGATCCTCGGCCATCACGGCGGCGTACCGGGAGGAGTTCGCGCGGCCGCTCTCGTCGGCGTAGTGCTGCTTGCCGTCGCACTCAATCACCACGCGGACGCGGTGGGGCAGCAGCAGGAGGAAGTCCATCCGCTGGCGCTGCAGCACGCGCGCCGGCGCTGGGTGACGACTTCGGGTGTACGGGTCGTAGTGCAGGTACACCTGCGGGATCAGGGCCGGAATGCCGGGGCCGAGCCGGGCGTAGCGCTTGGCGTACGTGCTGAGCACCCGCAGCTCGGCGCCGTTGCCGTCGAGGGACTGCTGCAGCCGCCGGTAGAGGCCGAGCTCGGTCTGGACCGTCGGCGCGTCGGTGATCCCTTCCCGGGCTGCCCACCAGCTGGTGAGGTCGCGCCAGGTCAGCCCGTCCGTGCTGAGTGGCCGGTCGTAGACGAGGCAGTTCTCCTCGTGGCGCACGATGCGCAGGTCGTTGTTCACCGCGTCGGCGAGCACGATCTCGGGTTTGGACCCGACTGCGGCGAAGATCAGGTTCTTCATCGTGCCGCGCACGCCCTGCCCGATGCGCTGCCAGCCGAAGATCGGGGCACCGCTGATCGCGTCGACCTGGACGAGCTCGTAGCCGTCTGCGGCCAGATGTTCGTTGAAGAACGCGAGCAGCTCGTGCACCTCGGCTAGGTCGTGCCGCACGTCGGGGTGCAGCGTCTCGGCGAGGAAGCGCAGCAGCAGCCGGTCGCTGCCGGCCAGGCCGAAACGCTCGTCGGTGAAGATCCAGTAGTAGTCCCAGTCGTCGTTCATGACCCGGTGCTGAAAGATGTCTCCGTACGCCGTGGGGTGGCGCCGGTCCGTGCTCTCCAAGGTGTTGAGGTCATAGATGCGAGCCAGGAAGTCCGGCTCCTCGAGCACCCCGTGCCACGACGTGTTGCGCCAGGTCAGGCCTTCGAGCAGGCGCCGGCGGGTGACGCGTGTGATGTGGTGGTCCGCCGTCTCGGCGGCCGGCGACGGTCTCCCCTGGTTGGACATGCGGCTCACCGTAACCGCGCGCGCCCGGCCGGCCCGCTGGGCCGGGGCCCGGCGGTGCTCGCGTCGCGTGACCGAGAGGCCCATCTCCCTCAGCCCGGGTCCGAACTGGTGTACGGTCGCGTCCGCGAGCGGGTGCGATGCAGCACGTGGGGGGATTGTGCCGGGGACGTAAGGCGAGAGACCGTGCAGACGGGGACCTGCTGCGGCGAGCGGTACGCCGGGCAGCGCGACCCGAGCCGCAAGGGACAGCCACTGATCCTGGCCTGCCAGCTGTGCCCGAACTCGCCCACCTACTGGCGAAAACAGGAATTATTGCATCAGATGCAACAGGTAAACCCCGATCGCCAAGCCTCAGAGCTGGTCTAATCCTAGGTCCACCCTGAGTGGGTGGGCAGTCCCACGTGCGGCTGAATCTCGATGCAACAATGTTGCGTCTGATGCAACAGACTCCTTAGCGTTATTGGCGTGAGCAACGGCGGGATGGTGCCTGGCTCCGCCGGCCTGGTCCTGGTCGACGGCGTGCGGTATCTCGAGCCGCAGCGCGCGGCGTTTGACGCGATGCTGGAGGGCTGGGCGGCGCAGCAACGCACCCGGTTCTTGAAGGACGGCACGATCGGACCGCGGTTGGGGCTGGTCCGACGGTTGGCGGAGTTCTCCAACCAGTACCCGTGGCAGTGGACCCCGGCCGAGGTCGATGCCTTCTTCGACTCGCTGCGCGGCGGTGAACGGCCGATCGTGGTGTCCACGGCGCGCGGCTACCAGACCGTGCTGCGGCTGTTCATGGCCTACGTGACCGATGCCCGGTACGGCTGGCCGCAGGTGTGTCTGGACCGCTTCGGTGAGGCGCCGACGCAGGTCCTGCATGAAGACAACAGCATCGTCCACGCGAGCACGTTCGAAGGTCGAGCGCATCGAAGGCCGCTGACCTACGACGAGGTCCAGGCGCTTTTCGACGCTGCCGATGGTCTCGCCGAGGACATCCGGGCGCGGGGCCGCAAGGGCGCACTCGCGGCGCAGCGCGACGCGGTGCTGCTCAAGACGATTTACGCATTCGGCCTGCGACGCGCGGAGTCGACCGGTCTGGACCTGGCCGATCTGCGGCACAATCCGAAGGTCCCGGCGTTCGGGCGATACGGCGGCCTGTTCGTGCGGCACGGCAAGTCCAGCAATGGTGGTCCGCCAAAACGGCGCACCGTGCTGACGGTGCCGGAGATGGACTGGGTAGTGCCCGTCCTCGAGCAGTGGGTCTCCGGGGTACGGCCGCGATTCGGGCCAGGAGCGCATCCAGCGCTCTTCGTCACCGAGCGCCGCGGCCGGCTGACCGAACGCGCAGCGAACGACGCGTTCTGCACAGCTCGGGATGCCGCATGGCTGCCGGGCGAGCTCGACTTGCACTGCCTGCGGCACTCCTATGTGACGCACCTGGTTGAGTTCGACTATCCGGAGCGGTTCGTGTCCGACCAGGTCGGCCACGCCTACGCCTCGACCACCGCGATCTACGCCAGAGGGCGTGTCCGACGCCTACCGCAACCAACTGCTGACGCGATCGCTCGCGCAGCGCCACGGCGACCTCTGGGAGGCCGAGCAGTGATCAAGAAGATGGGCGTGCGCTGGAACCTGCGCCAGCTCATGGCCACCCGCGACATGTTCAACACCTCGGATCTGGTGCCGCTGCTGGCCGAGCGGGGCGTCGACCTGTCCCGGGAGCAGGTCTACCGCCTCGTCACCCAGCCGCCGCAGCGGTTGTCGATGGACACCCTCGCCGCGCTGTGCGACATCCTCGGCTGCACCCCGAACGACCTCATCGCCATCGAGGTCACCAACGCGACCGTGGAGAAGCCCGCGGCCGGGGCCGGGGCACCGCCGCCGGTGCAGCGCACCCAGATCCGCCGGCCGAGGGGCGCATGAGCACCGACCGGTGCGAGCCGACCTGCCCGGGCTGCGGCCGCGCGGACCTCCCGCTGACCCGGCTCGACCCGGCCCGGCAGCGGGTCTGCCGCCGCTGCTACCGGCCGCCGCAGCGGCGCTGCGGGCGCTGCAGCCGGGTCGGGGTGATCGCGCGACGGGCCCGGGACGGGCAGCCGGACCTGTGCAACGGCTGTTATCAAGGCCCGATCGACACATGCGGCACCTGCGGACGACGGCGAGCGTGCCCGAGCCACCGCGGAGGCAGGCCGACCTGCCAAGCGTGCTTGCCCCGGCCCACCACTGTGTGCGCGCTGTGCGGTGCGGACTGTCCCGCGCAGGCATTCTGGCCACTCGGCCCCGTCTGCCGGGCCTGCTACCGCTCCCGCCGGGACCATCCGGGCGCGTGCGCGCGGTGCGGGCAGGTCCGAATTCTGGTCGCGGTCGGCGTCGGAGGCGAGGGGCTGTGCGGTCCATGTGGCGGCGGCTCGGACTACGCCTGCCCGCGCTGCGACACCGGCGAGCCCACCTACGCCGACGGCCTCTGCGCCCGGTGCGCACTCCAAGCCCGAGCCACTTCCGCGCTCACCGGCCCCGACGGCGACGTGCCCACCGAACTACAGCCACTTGCCGACGCGATCGCGGCCGGCCGCAACCCGGCCAGCGGATTGACCTGGCTCGGCAAACCGGCAACCGCCGCGGCGCTGCACGCGCTGGCGACCTCACCGAACCGGCTCACCCACGAGGCGATCGACCAACTTGAGGGCAACACACAGCACCTGCGCGGCCTGCTCGTCGCAGCCGGGGTTCTGCCGCCCCGCGACGAGGAGCTCGAGCGGCTCATCGCTTGGACGAGGACCATCCTGCGTGACCGGCCAGCCGCTCACGTCACGCTCGTCCGACCGTTCGTGCAGTGGGTGATCCTGCGCCGGGCCCGGCGACAATCCGGTCGCCAGCCCCTGACCCGCGGGGCCGTCGACGGCCTGAAGTCACGCGTCGTCCAGCCACTGCGGTTCCTGGCCTGGCTCGACACCGTCTCGGCCACCCTCGCCACGGCCGACCAAGGCCACGTCGAGCGATGGCTCCGGGACGGGCCGACCACCCGGTACGCGCTTCACCCCTTCATCATCTGGGCCTGCGGCCGCGGCCTCGCCGGCGACCTCGACGTCCCCCCGCTACCTGTCGGTGACCCGAAATCCCGCCACGCGGCCGAGCAGCAATGGCAGCAGCTGCGCACCTGTATCCACGACATCGCGCTGCCCACCGATGTCCGTGTCGCCGGCGGCCTGCTACTGCTATTCGGCATCCGGATCACCGTCCTCGCCCGGCTGCGCCGCGACCAGGTCACCCTCAGCCCGGCCGGGACGCACCTCACCGTGGCCGAGCACGAACTGCTCATCCCGCCCCGACTCGCCCAGCTGTTGGTCGCCGTCGCCGACCGCACCGCAACCCACACCGCCCGAACCGCACGCGTCAACAGCGTCAACGACGGCTGGCTCTTCCCAGGACAACGACCGGGCAGCCACCTCACCCCAGAGCACCTCGCCGAGCGGCTGCGCAGCCACGGCATCGGTATTCGACCCGGCCGCAAAACCGCCCTCGCCGAACTCGCCGCGGACTTGCCCACCCCGGTCCTGGCCGACCTGGTCGGCATCGGCATCACAACCGCACTGCGCTGGGCCCGCCACGCCCAACGTGACTGGGCGCCCTACCTCGTCGCCCGGGCTGACGCCAATGCGAGACGCGCGTGACCTGCCCATGACGGCTGGCTTCTCGCGGACCTCGGACCAGGGGCCGACACCAGCAGCAATGCTCGGGACAGGCTTTCGCAGCCGTCAGGATTTACGCTGCGTCGGGTGATCCGTCGTGGCGTACCGATGTCGCCGTCTCGGTGTCGTCGCTCTCGCCTTCTGACGACGTCCCCGGCAACCGTATGGCAGCGGCGACTCCCGCCAGCGCAATCAGGGTCATGAGCGCGAAGACGACGCTGAATGACACGGTCGGCGATGCCCGCCAGTCGGCGAGGATCGCGCCGGTCACCGCGACACCGGTGACGGCCGCGACTTGCCGGATCGTGTTGAACATGCCGGACGCCGCGCCCGCGGCGGCCGCGTCCACTGAGGCCATCGCGGCGACTGACAACGGCGACCAGGCCACAGCATTCGCGACCCCGAGCACAGCCGCTCCGGGCACTGTCCACCACGGGTCGACGCCCAGCAGGACAACGAGCCCGATGAGCAGCAGGCTCGCGGCGAGCAGCGCCATGCCCAGGATCGCCGGTCGGCGTGGTCCCGCGCGGTCGACCCACCGACCGGCTGCTGGCGACGCCAGCGCCGCGATCACAGCGTCCGGGGTCATCACCAGCGCGGCCTCCAGCGGTCCCAGGGCCCGCACGCCCTGCAGGTACAGCATCGTCGGCAGTGCCATCGCGATGACCACCGTCCCCAGCGAGGCCACCGCGACGCTGGCCGCGCGGAATCCGGCCGATCGGAAGACCATCGGTGGGGCCAGGGCTGCGGGCCCGATCCGCCGCTCTCGGACGACGAACCCGGCCAGCAGCAGCGCAGCCAGCACGCAAGCCGCAACGATCATGGGCGCCGAAACGTCCCGCCATGCCAGCAGCGCCCAGACGAGCGCACCGAGACCCGCAGTGCTGAGCAACGCCCCGGGTAGGTCGAGGCTCGTGGTGTGCCCGCGGCTGCCGGGAATCCAGCGCAACCCCATCAGTAACGCTGCACAGCACAGCGGGACGTTGACCAGGAAGACCCATCGCCAGTCGAGGGTCGCGGTCAGCAAGCCCCCGAGCAGCGGACCCAGCAGCGCCCCTGCTGATGCGACCGTACCCCACACCCCGAGGGCACGTCCGCGCTCATCGGCGCCGAACAGCCGGCGGATCAGCGTGAGCGGCTGGGGCGCCATTGCGGCCGCCGCCAGCCCCTGGACAACGCGGAACAGCACCAGCCAGCCGACCGACGGCGCCAGACCGCACAGCGCCGAAGCCACCGCGAAACCCGTCATCCCGGCCAGGAACACGCGCTTGGGGTCGTAGCGATCGCCCAGCCGCCCGGCGACGAGCAACGGCACCGAGAATGCCAGCAGATACCCGGCCGTCACCCAGAACAGCGCTGAAACACTGGCCCGCAAGTCTTCCTGGATGCGCGGGCTCGCGACCGCCACGATCGTCGTGTCGAGCAAAATGACGAAGAACCCCGCCAGCAACGCTGCCAGGCCCGCCCACCTGTTCGTCACCGGCTCCCCGTACCACGCAGGCCAGCTCCAGCGCCACTCACCACGGCAGCTCCTTCCGCCTCCGACCCCGACCGCACTCCCGCCCCATCTGACCACGACTACGGACGCGGGCACAGGACGCCTTCGGGCCTACGCCTCGGCGACCGTGCCGGACGCCCTCTTCGACTACGACGCATGCGGGGTCCCCGCTACGAACGATCGCTTGCTGCTCTCCCGGGCCGGCTCTCGCCTGGCCCGCCACGACCGCATCAAGTCGAGGGGAGCCAGCCACGGAATACTGCACGCTCGAATGCATGCGTGCCACCAGTAAAATCGGGAATTATCGCACCGGACACAGTCCTGATCAGCCTGCTTGCTCAAGGCGGCGAAGGCCCTCCACCGCGGACGGTGTGCCAGCAGCCACCTCATCCCGCAGTTCGTCGATGCGGCCCTGCTCGGCCAGCAGACCGACCAGCCGGTCGGGGACGTACGGGTCGCCGGTGGCGGCGAGGTCGCGCAGTTCGTCAATGCGATCCTGCTCGGCCAGCAGGTCGACCAGCCAGTGGGTGGCATACGGGTTGCCGGTGGCGGCGAGGTCGCGCAGCACCTGCAGCGCCTCGTCGATGCGGTCCTGCTTGGCCAGCAGGTCGGCCAGCCGGTTGGCGACGTACGGGTCGCCGGTGGCGGCGAGGTCGCGCAGTTCGTCGATGCGGTCCTGCTTGGCCAGCAGGTCAGCCAGCCGGTCGGCGACGTACGGGTCGCCGGTGGCGGCGAGGTCGCGCAGTTCGTCGATGCGGTCCTGCTCGGCCAGCAGGTCAGCCAGCCGGTCGGCGACGTACAGGTCGCCGGTGGCGGCGAGGTCGCGCAGTTCGTCGATGCGGCCCTGCTCGGCCAGCAGGTTGACCAGCCGGTGGGCGCCGTACGGGTCGCCGGTGGCGGCGAGGTCGCGCAGCACCTGCAGCGCCTCGTCGATGCGGTCCTGCTCGGCCAGCAGGTCAGCCAGCCGGTCGGCGACGTACGGGTTACCGGTGGCGGCGAGGTCGCGCAGTTCGTCGACGCGGTCCTGCTCGGCCAGCAGGTCAGCCAGCCGTTCGGCGGCGTGCTGGTTGCCGGTGGCAGTGAGGTCGCGCAGTTCGTCGACGCGGCCGTGCTCGGCCAGCAGGCCGGCCAGTCGGCGAGCGGCGCGCTGGTTGCCGGTAGCGGCGAGGTCGCGCAGTTCGTCGACGCGGTCCTGCTCGGCCAGCAGGTCGACCAGCCGGTCGGCGACGTACGGGTGGCCGGCGGCAGTGAGGTCTCGCAGTTCGTCGACGCGGTCCTGCTCGGCCAGCAGGTCCGCGAGGCGGTTAGCGGCGTGCTGGTTGCCGGTGACGGCGAGGTCGCGCAGTTCCTGCAGCGCCTCGTCGATGTGGCCCTGTTCGGCCAGCCGGTTCGCCAGATGGTAGGCGGCGCTCTGGTTGCCGGTGGCGGTGAGGTCGCGCAGTTCGTCGACGCGGTCCTGCGTGGCCAGCAGGTCGGCCAGCTGGTAGGCGGCATACGGGTTGCCGGTGGCGGTGAGGTCGCGCAGTTCGTCGACGCGGTCCTGCCTGGCCAGCAGGTCGGCCAGCCGGTCGGCGGCATACGGGTGGCCGGTGGCGGCGAGGTCGCGCAGCACCTGCAGCGCCTCGTCGATACGGTCCTGCTCGGCCAGCAGGTCGGCCAGCTGGAAGGCGGCATACGAGTTGCCGGTGGCGGTGAGGTCGCGCAGTTCGTCGACGCGGCCCTGCTCGGCCAGCAGATCGGCCACGCGAGCGTGCAGGGACGGATCGCGGGGTGTGGCGTCGGCGCGCAGATAGAGGGCGACGGCGTGGTTTGGTTGGCCGCGGCGTCGGGCGTTTTGGAAGAGGCGGGCGGTGTCGTCAGGGTGATGGTGAGCGATGAGGGCTTGCCACACCGGTTCGGGTAGGACGGTGGTGCGGCGGGTGCGATGGGCGTGTTGTCGGAGGTAGTCGGCGGTGATGTAACCGGCAGTGCGACCCATGCCCGCGGGAACCGGGGCAAGACAGGCGGCAGCCCCGCGGACTTCGGTGGTGGCATAGGCGAGGGCGCGGTCGAGCCAATCAGGGGGTGCGATGGCCTGTTGGACAGGGGTCAGGTATGCGGGTGCGGCGTCGTTGAGGAAGTCGCTGGTGGCTGGTTGGTGGGCGCCGACGCGGTGGGCGTCGAGCGCTGCGGTGATGACGGCCTTGCCGTAGCAGTCGGTCGGTGGGGCCTGTTCCCAGCGATGGATGAGGGCCGGGCCGGCGGCGAGGACTTGGCTGAAGCCGGCGTCGGTGGTGTCCAGCGCGATACGGATGCGCTGGTCGATGCCAGCGAGGGCTTCGCCGCGGCGGCGTTCGGCCCGGCTGAATGTCTCGGGTACCTCGATGAGCCGGGCGAAACCGAGCAGCTCACGGTCGTTGGCGTACGGGTCGGGTTGGCCGCCGGGGGGCCGGGCGGTGCGGATGTTGTACTCGTCGGGCCAGATCGTCGCGACGATGACTGTGCCGGCGGTGATGAGCTGCCGCAGAGTGCCGGCGAGCAGGCCAGTGGGGTGGTTGAGGTAGCGCTGCAACTCGTCGAGCCACACCACGACGGTCCGTGGCGTCGGGTTCTCGGCGTGTGCGGTGATCGCTGGGGCGTCGGCCGGGTGCAGCAGCCACCATTCCCGCAGCCCGGCGCGGACAGCCTCGTACAGGGCTCTGGTCTTGCCGACCGATGAACCGCCGACGAGCAGCACGAACCCGCCCTCCACGGCGGCGGCGGTGAGCGCGGCGCGTAGGTCGGCGTCGAGGTCTCGTGGCACGTACGGCGGCAGCTCCTCGGTGGTGCCGGGGATCTGGATCGCGGTGTGCACGCCGAGCAGCCGCGGCCGGGCCTCCTGGACCCGGACCGCGCCTGCCGGTCGCGGCTGGTGGGCGGTAGCGACCCGCTCCCACGTGGCCAGCCATGGCCGCTGCGCCGCCTCGCCGAGGCCGCATGCGAGCAGGAACGTGATCACCGTGTCCCGGGTCGGCGTGGATTTGGCGTTGAGCAGATCGCTCAACGTCGCCGGTGGCAGCGGCCGCGGCCGGGCCGCCTTCCCGAGCGCGGCGTAGGAACGGCCGGCGCGCAACCGATCACATGCCCGGGCGAACGCGTCGAGGGACTGCACCGCGTCCAAGCGGACCTCGGACGGACCGGCGGCAGGGTCATTGTCGGCCATTCAGGCGCCTCCCGGCTGTTCGGCGGTCGCACCGAACACTGACGGACCACCGTAGACCGCCACCACCTTCGACGCCACCGCCGAGGCCACCCAGACCAGCGACCCGCAGCGCTCTTCGGCTTCCTTCGCACCCGCGGCCGTACCCCGTGACCAGGCGCTTTTCTCAAGGCGTCAACACGGGAGACCGGCCGGCTCCCCACCCGTCAACCCGCTGGGAGCCACCGATGCCCAATGAGCCCGCCAACCCCACCAACCCGACCTGGCGCGAGAAGCTCACCCTCGCCGCCGTCCGCGGCACCATCTCCGGCGCCGTCCACGCACTCATCACCTGGATCCTCGAACACTGAACTCCCACGTCGGCTCGGCCGCTTCAAGCGGGCCGCCCCCGAGGCACGAGCCAGCCGAGGAATACCGCACGTTCGAATACATGCACTCCACCAGCAAACAGGAATTATTGCATCAGATGCAACAGGTAAACGCTAATCACCAGCCTTCTGACCTGCCCTAATCGCTCGTCTAATCGGCCTGCTGCCCTCGACATTCGGATGACCGCCCTCACCCAGCTGCGCCGCGACAAGGTCACTGCTCGACCGGAATTAGGGCTGGTCGTCCAGCAGCTGGCGCAGAGCCTCGGCGGCGCCGGCCGTCCCGGCACACACCTCGTCCCTAAGCGCAGCGATCTCGCGTTGTTCTGCCAGCAGAGCAGCCAGCTGGCTGGCTGCGGCTCCGCTGCCGGCGTCGGCGCGGGTGCGTAGTTCCTCGACGTGGCCTTGTTTTGCCAGCAGGGCGGCCAGCTGGCTGGCTGCGGCTCCGTCGCCGGCGTCGGCGCGGGTGCGCAGTTCATCGACGTGGCCTTGTTTTGCCAGCAGGGCGGCCAGCTTGCCGCTGGCGGGCCAGTCTGCGGCGTCGGCGCGGGTGCGCAGCTCCTCGACGTGGCCCTGTTCTGCCAGCAGGTCGGCCAACTTGCGCCTGGCGAGCCAGTCCTCGGCGTCGGCGTGGGGGCGCAGCAGCTGCAGCGCGTCGTCAATGCGGCCTTGTTCTGCCAGCAGGGCGGCCAGCTGGCTGGCTGCGGCTCCGTCGCCGGCGTCGGCGCGGGTGCGCAGTTCCTCGACGTGGCCCTGTTTTGCCAGCAGGGCGGCCAGCTTGCCGCTGGCGGGCCAGTCCCCGGCGTCGGCGCGGGTGCGCAGCTCCTCGACGTGGCCCTGTTTTGCCAGCAGGGCGGCCAGCTGGCCCCTGGCTAGCCATTCCCCGGCGTCGGCGCGGGGTCGCAGCAGCTGCAGCGCGTCGTCGATGCGGCCCTGCTTTACCAGCAGATTGACTAGCCCGCTAACCACGGGCATGTCGCCTCGGGTGCGCAGCAGCTGCAGCGCGTCGTCGATGCGGCCCTGCTCCGCCAGCAGCTCGACTAGGTAGTGCGCCGCGGACGAGTCGCCGGCGCCGGCGCGGGTGCGCAGCTCCTCGACGTGGCCCTGTTGCGCCAGCAACGCATCCAAGTGTTCGCTGGCGAGCCAGTTCCCGGCCTCAGCGCGAGTGCGCAGCAGCTGCAGCACGTGGTCGGCGGCGTGGCCGTGCTCCTTCAATAGGCCGAGCAGCCGGACGGCGGCGGACAGGTCGCTGGGTTCGGCGCCGGCGGTGTAAAGGGTGATGGCATGGACGGGTTCGTCGCGGCGGTAGGCGTTGTCGGCGAGGCTGCTGGTGTCGTCGGGATGGTGGTAGGTGACGAGGGCTTGCCACACGGTGCTGGGCAGGGCAGTGGTACGGCGCGTGTTCTGGGCGTGTTGGTAGAGGTAGTCGGCGGTGATCCATCCGGCAATGCGGCCCATACCGGCGGGAACCGGGGCGAGGCAGGCGGCAGCGCCGTGGACGGGTGTGGTGGCGTAGGCCAGGGCTTGAGCGAGCCAGTCCGGTGGAGCGGTGGCCTGCTGGGTGGGGGTGAGGTAGGCCGGCGCGGCGGCGGTTAAGTAGTCATGGGTCACGGGGTGTTGAGCGCCGACCCGGCGGGCGTCGAGAGCGGCGGTGATGACCGCTTGGCCATAGCAGTCCTCAGCCGTTTCCCAGCGTTGGATCAGAGCTGGGCCAGCGGCCAGGACCTGCGTGAAGCCGGCGTCGGTGGTGTCCAACGCGATCCGCAGCCTTCGGTCGGTACCCGCGAGGGCCTCGCCCCGGCGGCGCTCCGCGGTTGTGAATCGGTCTGGTACCCGAATGACGTGGGCGAGACGGAGGATCTCGCGGTCGTCGGCGTGCGGGTCGGGCTGGTCCGCTGCGGGACGGGCCGCGCGTCGGCTGAATTCCTCGGGCCACAAGGTGGCGACGACGACCGTGCCGGCAGCGATGAGTCCGTGCAGGGTACCGAAGGTGAGCCCGGCCGGGTGGTTGAGGTAGCGCTGGAGCTCGTCGAGCCACAGCACCGTGCGTGGTGTCGGCGCAGCGGCGTGGGCGCCGATCGTCGGGATGTCGGCCGGGTGCAGCAGCCACCACTCCGGTAATGCTGCCTGGACCGCTTCGAACAGTGCGCGGGTCTTGCCGACCGATGAACCGCCGACCATCAGGACCAGACCACCGCTCGCCGCGGCGGCGGTGATGGCGGTGCGCAGGTCCGCGTCGAGATCTCGGGGCACGTACGGGGGCAGTTCACCGTGAGCGCCCTCGACCTGGATCGCGGCGTGCACACCGAGCAGCCTCGGACGGGCATCCCGCACCCGGACCGCACCGTCAGGACGTGGCTGGTGAGCGGTGGCGACCCGTTCCCACGCGGCCAACCAGGGGCGCTGCGCCTCGTCGAGGAGACCGCACGCCGTCAAGAACGCGATTACGGTCTCCCTGGTGGGGATTGACTTGGCGTTGAGGAGATCGCTCAACGTCGCCTTCGGCAACGACAGCGGCCGGGCCGCCCGCTCAAGCACGGCATAGGAACGGCCCTCTCGCAGACGGCTACACGCTGCAGCGAACGCCGCCACGGACTGCACCGCATCCAAGTCGATCACAGACGGATCAGCGGCAGGGTCGTTGTCAGCCATTCGGGCGCCTCCCGGCTGTTCGGCGGTTGCACCGAACACTGACGGACCACCGTAGACCTCCACCACCTTCGACGCGAACATCGAGGTCACGGCACCTGGTGAGCAGTTGCGCTCTTCGGCTTCCTTCGCACCCATCGCCGGACCCCGCGACCAGGCGCTTCGCTCAAGGCGTCAACGCGGGAGACCGGCCGGCTCCCCACCCCAACGCCACCGGGAGCCACCGATGACCACTGAGTCCACCAGCCAGACCTGGCGCGAGAAGCTCGCCCTCGCCGCCGTCCGCGGCGCAGTTTCTGGCGCCGTCCGCGCAATCATCACCTGGATGCTCGAGCACTGATCCCGACGCTGGCGTGGCCTGCTCACTGCGGGCCACGCCAGCAGCTCAACCGAGGGCGCGGGGGAATACCGCACGTTCGAATACATGCCTTCCCCCAGTAAAAGCCACGGCTCACCAGGAACCGCCGAACGTGATCAGCAACTGACCTGCTCAGCGCACGTGAGGGACTGCCCGCAGCCCGTCGACGACGTCGTTGCCGTAGCGACGATCGGCTGGGCACCTCAACTCACGCCCCGGCTACTCAAGGTGTGACTGCCGCTCCAGTGCCGGCCATTTGACGCACCGGCGGGCGCCGGCGGGCCAGGTGGCTCAGCCGTTGCCGTACACGGCGTAGGCCTCGTCGCCGGCCTCCTTGACCTCGGCCGGCGGCGGGGCGGCGACCGTCATCGGCGTGCCGAACTCGCTCAGGCGGATCGTGATCCGTTCCGGTTCCATGCCGGGCATGGCCGGCGAGGTGCGCAGGACCAGGCTCGTGATGTGGCCCTGCCCGTCCAGCGTCGCCTCGAACGAGACCCGCTCGTGCCCGAGCTCGCGGTACACCGGCGAGGTGCGGCTCACCTTGGACGCGTCCAGGTGCCCCGTGAACGCCCCGGGCCCCGTCCTGGCCACGTCGGTGAGGGCGCCGGTGGCCGAACCGACCGTCGCCACGATGCCGGGAAAGCCGATCGCCGCGGCCAGCGGCGCCCGCGCGAGGCTCATGTGCGTCCAGTGGTCGGCGGTCAGCGCCCTCGCCGTGCCACGGCTGTACACATCGTCGCCGATCACCGTGATCTCGACCGTGCCGGCGACGGGGGACCGGACCTCGGACTTGCCGCTGGAGGCCCCGCGCGTCGGGTCGCTGACGCCGGTCATGGTGCCGGTCACGGCGCCGCTCTCCTCGGCCGTCTCCACCGTGTACGCGCTCGGGACCGCCGCCGTCCGCACCAGCCCGGCGGCCAACTCCTCCCGCACGCTCGCATACGACGGCGCCGCCGCCGACGAGCCGGCCCCCGACGACGCCGGAGCCGAGCCGGCCGGCTTCGCATCACAGGCCGCCGTGGCCAGCACGACCGCCACGAGGGTCACCAACAACGTCCTCCGCACGGCGACGATCATGCCATGGCCGTGCGGTCGCGTGGGCCCGCGGCTGCGGTGCCGGCGGCTACCGCAGCAGCCACTCGCCGGTGAGTTTCAGGACCTCCGCCCGATCCGGATCACCACCACCGTGGAGGTGCCGGAGCCTGGGCGTCCCTGATCAACTCGAACACGAGCGCCCGGCCGACGCCGGGCCGGCCGCGCTATTCCTGTCCGCCGCTCGATCGGCTCTCGCCGCCCCGACGGTCGGCTGTCCCCGCGCTCGATCAACCTGATCTGCGAGCAGATCGGCCGCTGGCACGACGCCGAACACGGCGATCCGGCCCGGCACATCAGCCCGCTACGGCCCCACGACCTGCGTCACAGTGTTGCGTTCGCGCTGGCCGAGGCCACCGGCGGCGACGCCTACGAACTCGAGCACCGGCTCGGCCACCAGTCCCAGCGCTACATCCACCGCTACACCAACCCGCCCGAGGACATCGCCGCCGGCTACGTCGAGCAGATGTGATGGCCGCCGTTTGCGGCTGGTGACACGTTCAGACCGGCACTCCCCGACGCGCCACCGGGGGCCACTGATGACCACCGAACCCACCAACTCGACCTGGCGCGAGAAGCTCACCCTCGCCGCCGTGCGCGGCGCCGTCTCCGGCGTCATCCGCGCCATCATCACTGGATCCTCGAGCACTGAACGCCTCTGTTCGCCCGGCCCGACTCACACGGGCCGGCCGGCCATGACGCATCCAAGTCGGGAATACCGCAGGCTCAAATACATGCACTCCACCAGCAGGCCGCCCAGCTGCCGCAGCCGGGCTCGCCAGCTGCGTGAGGGCCTGCTCGGTGGTGGCGCGCACCGGACCAGATGTCACGTCGTCTGGCTGGGCCCGAGATCCTGCAAGTGGCTGCACCCCTGCTCAGCCCGGCTGGTGGATTGCCTTGAGTTCGTCGCCGCTGCCCAGCCGGCACGCAGCCGCGATCGTCAGCATCGGCCAGGAGTACCCGCGATAGGGACTCGTCCCGACCGACGCGCCCGGGTCGGTGGCGTTGGCCAGCACGCCGTTGGCGATGCCGGTCAGGATCATGTACCGCGTGATCAGCCACGAGGTGGCGGCCGGAACCATGGTGGCCTCGACGCGCAGCACCTTCTCCAGCAGCTCGACGCCGACCTTGTCGAGCAGGGCGTCGAGCTCCACGTCACGGGTAGCGTCCTCGAGGATCGTGTCGGCGTACTCGATCCGCAGGTCGGTCAGGGTGAGGCCGCCCTGGCCTCGGGCCGCGTAAGTCCGGTCGACGTAGCGCCGGCTGAACGGGATGCGGCGCACGATGGTGCGGTCCAGCCACGGCTGCAGCCAGATCCGCTGGCTGTCGGCCGCGCGGTGGCTCTTCCACTGGGCGAACATCAGCAGCTCGACGACCACGCACAGCATCGCCGCCGTCCACTGCCCGACCAGGACGAACCCGATTGCC
This sequence comes from Dactylosporangium sp. CA-139066, assembly GCF_050936175.1. Taxonomy (NCBI): domain Bacteria; kingdom Bacillati; phylum Actinomycetota; class Actinomycetes; order Micromonosporales; family Micromonosporaceae; genus Dactylosporangium; species Dactylosporangium sp. CA-139066. Next base: position 7,815,726 of record NZ_JBNJNH010000001.1, read on the forward strand.
GCCACCGGCGCGCCGACGATCCCACAGGTCAGCAGCCACTTCTGCCAGCGTCCGGCGGCCGCGGCGCGGGACATCGTCGACCACAGCAGCCCGGACAGCCCCAACAGCATCGCTGCGGCACCAGTAACCACCATCACGCGACCGTAGTCGCGCCTTCACCCATTGCGCAGGAGCTGGCGGGATCGATCACCCGGACCGGTCCGTCGGCATCGCCACGACGATCGGCCGGTGCCTCAACCCGTCTCGGTTCCGGTGCCGCCCGTGGCCGGCGCCGGGGCCAGGCAGGTCTGCACGAGCCGCTCGGCCCATCAGACCGCGTCCGCCGCGCTGCGCCCGAACCCTGAGTGCCGGGCGGCCCCGCGATGTACGACCGCGATGTGCCAGCTGCGGTCGGCTCGTTCCGGGCGCTCGACCGCCCGGACCCGGCCGGTCCAGTCGCCGGCGCCGGGCGCGTACACCGCGGCGGCGCCGTCCATGCGCCACCCCGGCCGGTCGCCGATCGCCGCGGCGAGCTCCTGCGTCGTCACCCCGCGACCGTAGCGTGGACCGCGCAACCGGTTCAGGGCTGCACCAGCTCCGGCCGCCACGACCGGATCTCCTCATCGAGCGCGCCCTCGCGCAGGTCGCGCAGCGCGGCCGCGTACCCGACCTCCGAGGCCTGCGCGAGCATCCGCAGCACGTGCACCGGGGCGCCCTGGAAGCCGAACTCCGACCAGATGCCAGCCATCGCCTGCTCTGCGGCGCGCGCGTCGCCGGGGTCGTCCGCGACCATGTCGTGCAGTGCGCCACCGCGTCGACCCAGCCATCGACCGCCTTGTCCGCCAGATCACCCATGGCGGCAAGTATCGACGATGCGCACCGGACCGCTGGGGTGGCGGCTTGCGGGCTCGCCTGGATCGACGACCAACTCGACGGCGTCGTCACCGCGGACCGGCGCCCCCGCCGGTGCCGGGACGAGGACTACACCGCGCTGCACGAGGACTGGTGACCGCCCCGATGCCGCGGCATCAGCTCACCCGATACTGCTCCCACCACGGCTCCGGCGCCGGCGCGGCCGGCGGTGCCGGCGGTGCCGGCGGTGCCGGCGGTGCCGGCGGTGCCGGCGGCATCACCGGGCCGGCCGCCACCGGCCGGTCCGGGTGCAGGATCCGCTCGCGCGGCAGTCCGGGAATCTGACCAGGCAGCGGACCGACCCGCTCGGCGATCGAGGGCGGCGGCAACGTGACCTCCACCCGCCGCGGCCGCTCAGCCCGGCCGCGCCCGCTCGCGCCGAGGACGACCTCCTGCAGCCGCATTATCCGGTAGTCGCGCGGAGCGTCTTCCATGTCCAAGTCGTTGGACTTCATGAGCTATCGGGCGTCGTCGTGGACGTCGGTGCTGGTGATGTGTTCGACGGCGCGGAAGGGTGTTGAGGGCGTGGATGGTGCTCCTCGGGTTCAACGGCTGCGTCAGGTCGGTGACGGGTCGATCTCGTACACCGTGGTTGGCGGCGACGGGCTGCCGGTGGAGTCGGTTGAGGTGTTCCTGCGGTGGTTGACGTCTGCGGGTCGCTCGCCGAACACTGTTGCGGCGTACGCGCACGATCTGCGTGACTTCGTCGAGTGGCTGGCGGTGACGGGACGCTGCTTCCAGCGGATGGACGTCGATGGGGTGGCGGAGTTCTTCGCCTGGCTGCGCCGGCCGCTCGCGGCACGGCAGCCGGACGTTCTCCTGCTGCCGGGTACGCCGGCGAGGGTTACCAACAGAACGGTGCAGCGGAAGCGTTCGACGCTGGCGTCGTTCTACGCGTTCCACGCCCGCCGCGACAGCGCCGTTCCCGCGGTGCTGGGCGGCATCGACGGCCGTCGCGTGACCGGGCCGTTCGTGCCGATGCTGGCGCACACTCGGCCGCCTGGCCGGCTGTCCCGCGGCGAGCGCAGCCCGATCAAGGTCCCGGTTGTCGTTGATCCACCGCTGGTGTTGAGCGATGTGGAGGTTCGTCGGCTGCTGGCTGCGTGTTGCCGATGGCGGGATCGGTTTCTGCTGGTGTTGTTGCATGAGACGGGGTTGCGCCTGGGTGAGGCGCTGGGGTTGCGGCACAGTGATCTGCGGTTGCGGCAGGGTGAGGTGCATGTGGTGCCGCGGTTGGACAACGCCAACCGGGCCCGGGTGAAGGGGCTGCGCGGCCGGGTGGTGCCGGTGCGTGGGGTGGTGTTCGACGCGTATGCCACCTACATGGAGGTGGAGTACGGGGCGTTGGACAGCGACTACGTGTTCGTCAATCTGTTCCGGCCGCCGGTCGGTGCGCCGATGCGTGCGTCGGCGGTGGAGAAGCTGGCGGCGCGGCTGCGACGTGACGCGGGCGTCGCGTCGTTCTCGCCGCACGTGCTGCGGCACGGGTTCGCGACGCGGTTGCTGCGGGCTGGCGTGCCGATCGAGGTGGTTCCCGAGTTGCTCGGGCATTCGTCGCCGCAGACGACGGCGCAGGCGTATGCGCATTTGACGGTGGAGGATCATCGGCGGGCGTTGTACGCGGCCGGGGTGTTCGAGCCGGCTGGGGAGGCGTTGTGACGGTGCCGGTGCGTGACCCGGCGGTGGCGCGGCGCCTGCTGGAGAAGTTGATGGCGGTCGTGCGGCCGGAGTTCCGGGTTGAGGTGTACCTGCCGGAGCGGTCCAGTTCGGTGTTCTACAGCGGTGTCTGCCGGATCCCGTCGTGCCCGGTGGCGCCTTCCCGGCCGGTGAAGGTGCTGTGCAACGGCCACTACAGCCGGTGGTTGGCGGCGGGCAAGCCGTCGGGCTGTGACCTGGCGGCCTGGGACGGCGGGGAGGAGCTGCGGACGCGGGAGCGGATCCGGCGGGTGACGCAGATCGACGCGTGCGCGGTGGAGGGCTGTAACCGGGGCGCGACGTCGAACACGCTGTGCCACCGGCATCAGCACGCCTTCGACAGCCACTTCCGCCGGTGTGGCCGGACGGTGGCAGAGTTCCTGCGCGAGGTGTCGTACACGGTGCCGGCCGAGGGTGAACGGGACTGCCGGTTCCCGGGCTGCGTGCGGTGGGCGGACGGGAAGCTGCGCGGGTTGTGCCGCAAGCACGAGAACCGGTGGCGCGGGCGCGGCAAGCCTGCGTTGGAGGACTGGCTGGCCGAGCTCGCCCGGGGCGGTGATCCGCGGATCTCCTTCACCGGCCTGGCACCGCGGCTGCGGCTGGAGGTGCAGTTCGGGCTGCAGTGCCGCCACGACGAGGCCAAGAAGAAGACACCGCCGGACATCGTCACCGCGGCGTTGAGCCATCTGCGCCGGGCGGCGGTGACCAGCTTGCTGGACTGGGACGCCGAACGATGGCGGGCGCACGTCGGCACCACCGTCGATGACCCCAGCCATGACGGGCGGCTGGCGTTTCTGCTCGACACCCGGCTGCGGCTGCATGCGCTGCTGGTGAGCGACGATCCGTGGGCCGATCAGTACCCGCGGGACACCTGGGACCTGTTCATCGTCAACATCCGCACCCCGCAGGTGCGGTATCTGCACTTCACCGGTATCGCGCAGTCCTGGTTGAACACGGCCGTCAAACGGTGGGCACGGGGCCGGCTCAGCCGGGGCGTCTCGCCCGGCCAGGTGAAAGTCAATGTCCAGGCGGTGACGGTACTGGCGTCCTGGCTGCCGACGACGACGCCGGCGCAGCTCACGCGGGAACGGCTGGAGCAGTGGCTCGCCGCGCTGCACGCCACCATGCCGAGCGAGCACTCCCGGGCCCGGACGATCCGGTCGGTCGGCATGTTCCTGCGCGACGCGCACCACAGCGGCTGGGTCCCGGGCCTGCCACGCAACGCGATCCTCGGCGACGACGCACCGCGCCGGCAGCGTCCCGCGCCGCGGTTCATTCCCAAGTTCGTGATGCGGCAGCTCGAGCACCCGGACAACGTGGCCCGGTTCGGCCGGCCCGACGGGCGGGGTGCTGCTGCAGATCCTCATCGCCTGCGGACTTCGGCTCAAAGACGCCCGCTGGCTGCCGCTGGACTGCGTCAGCCGGGACAACGATGGCGCCCCATACCTGCTGTGGATCAACCGGAAGATGCAACGGCAGGCGTTCTTCCCGATCTCCGAGGCGCTGGCCGACGCGATCGGCGAGCAGCAGCAGCGCACCCGCGACCGGTTCCCGCACGGCTGCCCCTGGCTGTTCCCGGCGCATCAGGCGAATCTGGACGGGTCCACGCCGATGTCGGACACGTACTGGCGCGCGCACAGCGAACGGTGGCTGACCGACCTGAACCTGACCGACGAGACGAGCACCCCGGTCCGGGTCACCGCGCACCAGTTCCGGCACACCCTCGGGACCCGGCTGATCAACGCCAACGTGCCGCACCACATCGTGCAGCAACTCCTCGATCACATGTCCCCGGAAATGACCGCCGTCTACGCCAAGATCCACAACAAGACCGTCCGGCGGCACTGGGAGTCAGCGGTCAAAATCAACGCCGATGCCCAGCCGGTCACGCTCGACGGAGATCATCCGCTGGCCGACGCGTCCTGGACCCGGCTGAGCCTGGTCCGCGCCAAGGTCACCCTGCCCAACGGCTACTGTGGCGCCCCGGTTCAGACTGACTGCGAATACGCCAACCCGTGTTTGGACTGCCGGTTCTTCATCACTACGCCGGACTTCCTCGCCCAGCACCGGCGCCACCGCGCGGACACTCAGACCGCGATCACCGACGCCGAGCACGCCGGGCTTGTCCGCATCGCCGAGAAGAACCGCCGGACGCTGAGCAGACTCGACGCCATCATCACCGCCCTGGACGCCCCGCCCGTCGCCGGCGGCCGACCGCAGGAGGCCGCAGATGCCGCCAGCTGAGCCATCCCAGGCCCTCGCCGAGGCCACCCGTCGGCGCAGCGAACGGGCCAGAATCCGCGCCGAAGCTGCGCTGCGCCGCGCACAACGGGCCGGACAGCCGGTCACCGTCGCCGGGTTCGCCACCGCCGCCGGTGTCTCACGCTCCTGGCTGTACACCCAGCCGGACCTGCTCACCGCCGTCGACGCGCTACGCCACCAGCCCCGCCGCACGGCCACACGTCCAGACTCGGCCACCGTCGCCTCGCTGCGGCGAAGACTCGACACGGCACTGGCCCGCATTCGCCAGCTCCGCGCCGACAACGCCGACCTCACCCACCGGCTCGAAACCGTGCACGGGCAGCTGCGGGCACACACCGCAGGCACCGGGCCGGGCCAGCTCCCCGATGCGGATACCGCTCGCTGAGCGGCCGGCCTGCGGCCCGGGCGGCGCGACGTCATCCGCTGATGTGATCACCGAGCAGGTCCACGACGATGATGCCGACATCGAGCGCGACCGCGATGCCGTCGCGTACGGCAGCGCAGGCCAGTGCCGGATGGTGTAGCGGCATGGTCCATAGGCAGTGGCCGGTGGCCGGGTCCCACAGCCGCACCGACCCGTCGTTGCTGGCGGTGGCCAGCAGGGTGCGGCCGTCCACGACGACCGGGCACACCCCGTTCACCCAGCCGGTGTGGCCGTCGAGCTGGCGCTGCTGCTGGCCGGTGGCCGGGTCCCACAGCCGCACCGACCCGTCGTTGCTGGCGGTGGCCAGCAGGGTGCGGCCGTCCACGACGACCGGGCACACCCCGTTCACCCAGCCGGTGTGGCCGTCGAGCTGGCGCTGCTGCTGGCCGGTGGCCGGGTCCCACAGCCGCACCGACCCGTCGGTGCTGGCAGTGGCCAGCAGGGTGCGGCCGTCCACGACGACCGGGCACACCCCGTTCACCCAGCCGGTGTGGCCGTCGAGCTGGCGCTGCTGCTGGCCGGTGGCCGGGTCCCACAGCCGCACCGACCCGTCGTTGCTGGCAGTGGCGAGCAGGGTGCGGCCGTCCACGACGACCGGGCACACCCCGTTCACCCAGCCGGTGTGGCCGTCGAGCTGGCGCTGCTGCTGGCCGGTGGCCGGGTCCCACAGCCGCACCGACCCGTCGTCGCTGGCAGTGGCGAGCAGGGTGCGGCCGTCCACGACGACCGGGCACACCGCCCGCACCCAGTCGGTGTGGCCGTCGAGCTGGCGCTGCTGCTGGCCGGTGGCCGGGTCCCACAGCCGCACCGACCCGTCGTCGCCGGCAGTGGCGAGCAGGGTGCGGCCGTCCACGACGACCGGGCACGCCGCCCGCACCCAGTCGGTGTGGCCGTCGAGCTGGCGCTGCTGCTGGCCGGTGGCCGGGTCCCACAGCCGCAGCGCCGCGTCGCTGGCGGTGGCCAGCAGGGTGCGGCCGTCCACGACGACCGGGCACACCGCCCGCACCGCGCCGGTGTGGCCGTCGAGCTGGCGCTGCTGCTGGCCGGTGGCCGGATCCCACAGCCGCACCGACCCGTCGTCGCCGGCAGTGGCGAGCAGGGTGCGGCCGTCCACGACGACCGGGCACACCCCGTTCACCCAGCCGGTGTGGCCGTCGAGCTGGCGCTGCTGCTGGCCGGTGGCCGGGTCCCACAGCCGCAGCGCCGCGTCGCTGGCGGTGGCGAGCAGGGTGCGGCCGTCCACGACGACCGGGCACACCGCCCGCACCGCGCCGGTGTGGCCGTCGAGCTGGCGCTGCTGCTGGCCGGTGGCCGGGTCCCACAGCCGCACCGACCCGTCGTTGCTGGCGGTGGCCAGCAGGGTGCGGCCGTCCACGACGACCGGGCACACCGCCCGCACCCAGTCGGTGTGGCCGTCGAGCTGGCGCTGCTGCTGGCCGGTGGCCGGATCCCACAGCCGCACCGACCCGTCGTCGCCGGCAGTGGCCAGCAGGGTGCGGCCGCCCACAACGACCGGGCACACCGCCCGCACCCCGCCGGTGTGGCCGTCGAGCCGGCGCAGTTCGTTGCGGTGCCGGACTGCGGCCCATCGGCCGTGGTATGGGCCGGTCGTGGTGGTGCGGAGCGGTGCGAGCTGCTCGAGGGTTTGGGTGATGCTGAACATCGCGGCGCGCTGTGGTGGTGGTGCGGTGACGGCCTGCGGGGTGAGGTTGATCAGCCGGGCCCGGTCCCGGCCGGCGTCGGTGGTGGCCCGGTCTGCTGCGGGCAGCAGCCGCAGCAGGTCTGCGTACAGCAGGTAGTCGTCGTCGGTCAGCAGGTCGTCGATGCGTCCGGCCCGGTCGGCGTGGCCTGGCAGGGAGCGCAGCAGGTACCACGGTGCGGACGCCCAGCCGCGCTCGCGGCCCAGGGCGTGCAGCGCGCGGGTGAGTCGGCGCTCGTCGACGGCGGGGCCGCCCGGGCCGCGGCCGCGGATCAGCGCGTCGTTCAGCGCCTGGTGGAACAGCCGGAACGCCGACCCGTCCGCTGCGGTCGACGTCTCGACCAGGAAACTGGCGGCGGCCGAGCGGGCGAACCGGTCCAGGTGCACGTCGTCGACCGGGCTGCCGAACGCGGCCGTCGCGGTCTGCCACACCTCGGCGGGCCAGCCGGGCGCTTCGGCATAGGCGAGGGCGGCCAGCACCGCCCGGGCGTCCGTGGTGCCGTGGACCGGCGGCACCCGGTCCAGGTAGGCGTCCAGGGCGGCGTCGACATCGGCGGTCAGTCGGAGCGTCGCCGGGTCGACCGCCACCGTGTCGTACAGTCCCCGCCCACGGGCATCAAGCCCGGCGACCAGGAAGTTCGGTTCGGTCAACGCGGCGATCCGGGCCGCGACCGGTGCGGCGACGGCCGGATCGGCGTACGGGTTGCCCGGCCGTTCCGACCCGACCAGCCGCAGCGTCGCCTCCGTGTACGCGACCAGGTCGGCGAGCTCGAAGTACGCCTCATCGTCCAGATCGATCTCCACCGCGGCGCCGCCCAGCACCCCCAGCAGCGGCCCGCCGCCGTCGAATCGGCGGCTGCCGCACACCACCTGCACCCCCAGATCCCCACACGTCTGCACCAGCGGCAGCACCACCCCAGTCAGCACCAACCGGGCGTCACGCACGCTCGCGGCCTCGTCCACCGCGTCAAGGACCACGTTGAACCGGCCCGTCCGCCCGGCCAGCACCGCCCGCACCTCGCCGGCCAGATCCTCGACCCGGTCCGGCATCACCGCCCCCGCCGCCCGCGCAATCTCTCCCGCCACATCCAATGCCGTCTTGCCCTTCACATGCACCGCGCATGCCACCGACCCGACCGTGGCCAGTACACCGGTGTCCCCGCCCGGCAGCGCTGCCCGCAGCCGCCGGTCCGCGGTGGTCACCACCCGGCCCAGCACCGCCGACTTCCCGACCCCCGGCGACCCTGTCACCACCAGCACCCGCCGGTCCAGCACCGGCCGGTCCAGCCACTCCACCAGGTGGGTCAGCGCCGCCCGGCGACCACGGAACCGGTACCCGGCCTCGGCGTCCGAGGTCACCCCCCGGGCCCGCGGCCGCCAGTGCCGACCGGCCTCCGGATCTTCGTCGAGGGTCCAGCCCCACGCCGCCATCGCCGCCGCGCCCGCGTCCGCCGCCGCCCAGCCGGCGAGGACCTGCAGCTTCGCCGACGGCAGGAACACCGCCGCCTGCGCCAGCGTCAACGCCTGCGCATCACCACCCCGCCGCTTCTCCGCCGGTATCGCCTGTCCGACGATCCCGGCCACCGCCTGATACTCCGGCAGCCACAACCCGCCCCCGCTGAACCCCTTCTCCACCAGATACCGCGACTGCGTGTCCAGCCGCACCCACCCGTGCGCCAGAGCGGCCCCGACCGTCCCGGTCGCCTCACTACCGGTCCGGCGGCTCGACGCCGGAAACCCGAACGCCCACCACCGCACTCCCTCCCGGCCCTGCCGCCGCGCCAACACCTCCGGCTCCAGCAGCTTGATCCGGGCCGGCTCCACCACCGCCGGCATGTCCTCCGCCAGATACAACACCGCAACGTCAGCAAGCTGCGGATAGTCCGGCTCCCACCCCACCCGCTCCACCAACCGGCGGACCTTCCACAACGAGGCCACCTTCGGAAACGACACCCACAACGGCGCCACCAACCGGCCGCCACCAGGCTCGTCGAACCCGTCCAGCACCACATGCGCGCACGTCAACGCCACCCGCGGCGCCACCGCCACCGCCGTGCCAGCCGGCGCGAACCCCGTCTCCGCGCGGTGCACGGCGAGGGTCCACGGATCCGCGGCCGGGACCGACGACCCCGTCACGACCCGGCAGCCTCAACCCCACCGGAGCCGTCCGCCCCCGGCTGCCACTTCAACGTGACCTCGAAACTGCCCTCGGTCGCCGCCTTCGCCACCAACCAGTCCATCTTCCCGCTGACCTTGATCCCGAACTTCACCTCCACCTCACGTGGCCCGTGCGCCTTCACCTGATCCAGCACCTCACGCGCCGCCCGCACCGCCGGCCCGACCGCCTCCCGAACCCTTCCGACCACCCGGTCCGCCGACGCCTCCGCGAACTCGTCCAACGGCTCAACCTCGAACAACACCACCGAGCCGTCATCCAACGCGTACCGGACCACCTCAGCCATCGACCACTCCCATCGCTCACACGGCGCGCATATCCTAACCGCGCAAAGTGATCACCGTCCCACCCGTCGAAGACATGTCCACGACACAACACCCCAGGTCCAACCATCCCAACACCACCGAACTCCAGATAAGCCGCAGGCGGCACCGGCCCTGCCCCAGCCCATACCAGCGCCGCTCGAGTACATGCAGCGTCAGGTCGCAGCCGGGCCACGGGCTGATGGGCAGCAGCACGCAGCCGCGCCGGCGATAGCGGCCGTGCACCCGCCCCGACTCCGTGCCGCAGTCCGGGCAGGCGACCCGATCGCGCCCAGACCGAGCCTCGATCAAAACCCGGCCCTCGGCCTCGTGAATCCGGTCGATCGTGACCTCCGCCAAGTGCGGCAGCAGCCGCTCAAGATCGCACCGCGGTCAGCTACCACAGTCCACATCAGACGAATGGCGACACGCCTGCGCCAGCCACCACAAGATCATCGCCAGATCCGAGGAACCTGCTGGTCGTACTACCCGCCCGAGGCACTCGACGCGATGGTGACCCTCCTCCACGCCGTCCGGATCGGGGAGGACGAGTCATGACTGCTAATTCGGACGCTCCGGCGGGGCAGGCAGAACTGGAGGCCGCGCGGTTGCTGCTGGCCCGGCTCGGGGTCTCCCCCGCCGATCTACTGCAGTTGGGTCCAGCGCGGCCGCCGGCGCCGACGTTCGCGGAGTACGTCCCGGTGGTGTCGGCGGCCGTGAGCGACGGCAGCCGGTGAGCCTATGGCAGTTACCGGAAGCGGGTCTTGGAGCACTGGGCGGACCGGCGATTGGACGAGGTGAAGCCGATCATCTGCGGGCGCTGCAGGCGATGCTCGCCCTCGAGCCGCCGCTGACCTACAAGCAGCGGCTCGCCAAGCTCGTCACGGTCGCCGAACAAGCCGGGCTGGAGGTCTCCCGGCAGGCCAACGGCAAGCCGACGAAGATCCGAGGGGCCGGAGCCCCGACCTACCGCGGGATTCCGCTGGAGAAGACCGCCGACCTGATCGAGCGAGCATTTGGCGAGCACCCGGCGCTCTACCAGATGGGCTCGGGTGTCGCGCACAGCATGTCGTGGATGCTGGACGACAACGCACGGCTGGCGACAGAGGGCCCGACAGCGCCGCGTAACACCGTGGGCGGCGAGCAGCGCCGCGGCCTCGTCGCGCAGGGCGACATCCGGGTGTACGGCGCCGACCGCCAGGCGTCCAGGACGGCGTCGCGGTCGTCGCGGGCGAGGCGGTCCAGCCAAACCCGCAACGATCACTCCTTGAGCGCCCGCATCACCTCCGTCGCGACGGTCCTGAGCGAGTCCCGCACGTCGGCCGGGCGCGGCCCCGCCCCGGTGACCAGCTGCAAGCTGAGGTACAGCCGGTCGTCGCACAGCCCAAGCTGCGACACCAGCTGGTCGTCGGTGAGCGTGTACGCGGCGAACGCCCGGTCCCCCAACCCGTTCACCTTCTCCACGCGCGCACCGCCGTTGACCGCGCCGTCGTACACGACGTTGTAGTGCGCCTTCGACTCGTTCATGGTGGGCGGCACATCGACGGCCACCGTGAGCGTCCGTTGCACCCCGCCCGCATCCAGCGTCAACACGCAGCTCTGGTACGGATGGGTGCCGAACTTGAGCGGCTCGCGGCGCCGCTCCCGCACCTCGCCAAGCGCCGCCACCGACGCGACGGCGCTGGTGGCGCAAATGTCCTTCGGGTCGCTGTACACGCCTTCCCTCGACAGCAACGCCACCACCGTGTACGCGCCACAGCACAACATTATGATTCCGCCGACGGTGACGACGACGGTGAGTAGGGTCTTGTTCACCCGCGCCATGGTCGCGGCCTGGCCCCTCCCGAGCAGTCCGGAACGCGTCAGGGTCGACTATGGGATCGACCGCCGACGCTGCCCTTGGCCTTACGCCGGGTGACCCGTCATCAACACCGGCGGCCACTACCAACTCAACCCCAACCACGTCGACCTCGACGTGTGGCAGCTCACCGACGCACTGCGCCAGGCCAGCACCACCACCGAACCGACCAGCCGGGCCGCACTTTTGCGCCAGGCCATCGACGCGCACACCGGCCCACTCGCCCAAGGCCACGACTACGACTGGATCGAACCACCCCGCGAGCAACTGCGCCGTCACGGCATCCGGGCCCGACTCAGCCTCGCCCAACTCATCACCGCCGACGCAATCAACGTCTTCGACCTCGACCAGATCGCGCTGCGCCTCGCCAACGGCGCCGACTACGACGGGCTCACCGCACTCATCGCCAACTGTGGTGCGGTGAAACCAAACTCACCCTGGCCGAGCGCACGTACGAATGCCACATCTGCGGCCTGACCCTCGACCGGGATCGCAACGCCGCACGCAACCTCGCCGCCCTCGTGGCCGCGGACCCCAATCCCGCCGGGAGTGGCCCGGTGGCTGGACGTGGAGCCAACCAGAAGACCCGCTGCGGCGGGCAGGAGGCTGCGAAGCGTCAACCCGGCACCGCGTCAACGGGTCAGACCGGGACCGTTCCGCCGAGAGGCAGGACAGCCGCATGAGCGCCAAAGAGCACTCAACGGCAACGGCAAGGTCGCGTCTGTGGACAACAGCGGGTTGCTGACGATCGGGGCGTTCGCCCGGCGCTCGTGGCTGTCGCCGCGGGCGCTGCGGTTGTACGAGCAGCAGGGGCTGCTCGTCCCGGCGGTCGTGGACGAGCGGACCGGGTACCGGTGGTACCGGCCCGGGCAGCTGGAGGCCGCGCGGCTCGTGGCGCGGCTGCGGCGGCTGGACATGCCGCTGGCCCGCATTGTGGAGATCGTCGCCGCGAACGAGCACGACCCGCAGGCGGCGATCGCCCTGCTGGACGCGTACTGGACGGACGAGGAGTACCGGGTGGCGGCCCGCCGGGAGCTGGTCGGGCACCTGCGGATCCGGCTGCTCGGCGAGGAAGGGAGCTTGGATATGTACAGCGTGCAGGCGCGCGAGGTGCCACCGCAGACGGTGCTGACGCAGCAGCGCCACGTGCGGGTGCAGGAGCTGCCGGCGTGGATCGCAGCGGCCCTCGGGCGGCTGGTGAAGGCGGCGGCCGGGCACGGCGACGGCATGGTCGGGCCGTGCTTCGTCATCTACCACGGCGAGGTCAACGAGGAGAGCGACGGGCCGGTGGAGATCTGCCTGCCGGTCGCGCCCGACCCGCACCGCGCCCTCGACGCGCCGACCCGGATCGAACCGGCCCACAAGGAGGCGTACACCCGCATCACCAAGGCGCAGGTGGGCTTCCCGCAGATTCTCTCCGCGTTCGACGCGGTCCGCGTGTGGAGCGAGCGGGAGGGCGCGCCGGCGGCCGGGTCGCCGCAGGAGGTGTACTTCGCCGACTTCCACAGCGCCGCCCCGCACGACCCGGTCTGCGACGTCGCGCAGCCGATCGAGTAGCTACCGGCGTACGTCCCAGATCCAGACGCCGCCGGTGAGCCGGCCCGGGCCGAAGAGGGCGCCGAACAGCGACCGCTGTGGTTCGAGGCCGGCGTCCGGCGGGACGAGGATCAGCGCGGTGTGCCAGTAGCGCAGGTCGGCCCGCGCGCGCTCGCGGTCGGCGTCGGTGACGGCGGTCGGCGGGGTGCGGATCAGGCCGTCGAGGTAGCGCGGGGGCGGGCCGACGACCGCGTGCCGGCCGGCGACGCCGCCCTCGGGGGCCAGGAAGTAGCCGTGGGACAGGCGCAGGTCGAGGCCGGTGGCCGTGGACCACGACTGGGCCGTCCAGTGCTCGAAGTCGGCGAGGGGCACGACGAGTACCGAATCATCGGCCGCGACATAGGTGCGCCAGGCGCCGCTGGAAATGAACGCCGGCACCGGCGGGCGGTCGAACACCAGCGTCGGCGCGGGCGCGGCCGGCACGAGGACGGCGGCGACGAGCCCGGCGGCGAGGATCCGCGACGGGAGGCGGGCCGCGGCCGTCACGGCCAGCGCCGCGATCGGGGCGAGCGCCCACGTGGTGGCCTGGCCGAGCCGGGTCGGCAGCACGGTGTCGAACAGCGGCAGGTGGGCCAGCAGCGCGTACGGGCCGGGGATGCCGGTGGCGCGGCCGCGCACGGTCAGCTGCGTGCCCAGCGACAGCACGAGGAACACGACGCCGGTCACGGCGAGCGAGCGCACGAGCCGGTCGCGCCACCGCCACGCCACGAACGCGGCCGCGGCGAGCAGCAGCGGCCAGCCGAGGTGCGCGTGCTGCTCGGCGGAGAAGCCCGGCGCGGGCGGGGTCTCGCTGAGCCGCACGGCGAGGGAGTTGCGCGAGAACGACGTGACGCCGAGCAGGTCGGTGTGGAAGCCGGTCATCTGCCGCTCGCCGCCGCGGTAGGCGGCGGGGCCGAAGAACTGGAACCACAGCGGGTAGGCGAGCGCGACCAGCGAGGCGCCGGCCGCCACGGCCAGGCCGGGCAGGATCGGCCGCCACCGGATGCCCTTCCACAGCAGCAGGAACACGCCGATCGCGAGGGCGGCGATGAACAGCGTCTCCTCGTTGATGAAGACCTGCCACACGACGAGCGCGGCCAGGATCAGCCCGTCGCGGACCGGGCGGCGCGACTCGAACAGCCGCACGACCCGCCAGGCGATGACCGGGATGAGGAACTGGGCGGCGAGGTTGGGGTGGAACGAGGCATGGCTGACGACGCTGGGCGCGAAGCCGCCGACCAGCCCGCCGACCCATGCCGCCGGCCGGGAGTCCACGACGTGCCTGGACAAGAGCCAGAACCAGGCGGCAGCGGTACCGCATAGTGCCGCGACGATCAGCACGTCGAACGCGACGCCGGGGCCGGCCAGCCAGGTCACCGGCGCCAACGGGATGCCGAGGCCGAACATGGTGGTGTTGGCCATGGCGTTGACGCCGACGGGCGCGTTGAGGCGGTCGATGAGCAGCGGGTTGCCGGCGTGGTGCAGGACGCGGGCGGAGTACGCCAGGAAGTACTCGGCCTGGATGCGGTCGCCCGGGGTGTACGGCAGCCGCTGTCCGGGGTGTGCCAGGAGGCGCCCGCACAGCAGGAGCGCGCCGAGCAGGTAGCCGGCGCACGCGAGCAGGTCGGCCCGGCGGCCGCGGGTCAGGGTGTCCAGACCCACGGCGTCGTCGTCGTGATGGCGCGCAGGCCCAGGCGCTGCAGGATGGGGCTGCTGTCGTCGGAGGCGTCGACCCACAGGTAGCGGATGCCGCGCTCGACGGCGATGCGGGCCCGGTGCGCGACGAGGGCGCGGTAGATGCCGCGGCCGCGCAGCCCGAGCAGGGTGGAGCCGCCCCACAGCGCGGCGAACTCGGTGCCGGGCAGGATCACCAGCCAGGCGGTCGATACGACGGTGGCGCCGGCCTCGGCGACGAGGACCACGATGTCTTCGGGCCGGGAGGCGATGCGGTCGGCGAGGTCGTCGGCGAGCCACGACCAGTCGGCGCCCCACACCTCGGTCTGCAGGTCGGCGATCTGCCGCAGGTCGGCCGGGTCGGTGGTGGTGCGGATGGTGATGCCGTCGGGCGCGACCCCGGCGTCGACGAGGTCGGCGGCCTCGCCGACGACCACCGTCTCCGTCGGGTCCGCGGTGAAGCCGGCGTCCGCGAGGCGGTCGGGCAGGTCGGGGCGGTCGTGGCCGTACGTCTTCCACTCGAAGGCGAGGCCCTGGCCGGCGTAGAAGTCCACCGCCCGGGCGATGAGCGCGTCGAGCTCGTCGCCGGGGACGCCGGCGAGGTCGCGGCCGAAGACGATGCCGCGGGCCTGGGTCGTCACGCGCAGGACGGGCCCGTCCCACGAGGGGGTCCAGCCGTCGGGCAGGCGGTCGGCGATGGTGCCGCGCACCTGCTCGTCGTGCAGTCGCAGCAGCTGTCCGGCGTCGGTCATCAGGCGGAGTGTAGCGGGCAGTTGATCGCCGTATGCGCCGTGTCCGGCCGTGCCTCCGGATTTGCTGCCCAGGTGGAGGCACGGCCGGTCACGCCCCGCCCCCTCGGCGTGCCCGGTGGCACAGGCGGGATAGGTGCCAGGCCATTATCGTCGCCGGGCGCCTGCCACGCCCGCCGCGAACGGCTCAGGTTCTCGTCCCGTACCGTTCGGCCGCCCGCGCGCGGGCGCGGGCCGCCTCGACCTCGCGGTCGCGCGGCGGGGTGCGGGTCACGAGGCCGTCGAGGAGGACCCGCGTCGCCTCGGCCACGGCCTGGACGGCGGCGTCGAACGCCTCCTGGTTGACCGCGGCCGGGCGGGTCATGCCGGCGACCTTGCGCACGTACTGCAGCGCGGCGGCCTCGATCTCGTCCTCGGTGGCGGGCGGCTCGAAGTTGTTCAGCACGCGAATGTTCCTGCACATGTACCCAAGACTGCCAGGGCCGACGAAAAAATGTCGCACCCCCTCGCTAGTCTCCCCGGCATCGATGGGAAGCGCGGCGCGGCGGGAGGCGGATCGCATGGCGTGGCTGGCTACGGCCGGTGGCTACGAGGTGACGCTGGAGGCGGGGCGGATAGCCGCCCGCAACCAGAAGGGCAAGGTGCTCAAGTCGCTGCCACCGGCGCTGCGCGACGACCCGGTGGTGACCGGGCTGCGGCAGCTGACCGAGTGGCTGGCCCGGCACGAGGCCGAGGTTCGCGAGCAGGTCGACCTGTGGATGATCCGGTCGCTGCCGGTCCCGGCGGCGCTGCTGGCCCGGGTGTGGGCCGACGAGACCTGGCGGGCGGCGCTGACCGACCTCGTGGTCGCGGTCCTGGACGACGAGGGCGGCTTCGACCCCGATGAGGCCGGGTTCCTGCGCGACGCGACCGCCGAGGGCATCGGCGTGGTCAACCTCGACGGCGAGACGGTGCGGCTGGCGGCCGAGCGGATCGCGGTGCCGCACCCGGTGCGCCTGCCCGACCTCGCCGACCTGCGCGAGTTCGCCGCCGACCTGGGCGTCACGCAGTCCGTCGATCAGCTGTTCCGCCAGACCTGGACCCGCCCCGACGACCTGGAGGCGGGCGCGAGCAGCGTCCGCGACTACGCCGGCGGCCGGTTCGGGGAGCTGCGCCACCTCATGGCCCGGGCCGCGTCGCTGGGCTATCCGGTCCGCGGCGGCTACGCGGTCTGCCGGGTCTTCGAGGACGGCCGCGGCCTGGAGGCCCGCAGCTGGGTCGGCGCCGACGACCCCTACGCGGAGGCCGAGACCGGCGACCTGGTCTTCGTCCACGCCGACGGCAAGGGGATCCCGCTCGCCGAGGTCGGGCCGGTCGCCTGGTCCGAAGGCATGCGCATGGCCGCGGCGCTCTACGCCGGCCGCGTCGTCGAGGAGAGCGAGGAGGAGGCATGAGCGCGGAGCTGAACATCGAGGCGTTGCTGGACGCGGGCGCGGTGCTGCCCGCCGGGACCGACGCCGCCAAGGACACCGTCGACACGCTCACCACCCGCACCTATGTGCACCCGGTGCTCGGCGAGCGCCGCGTGGTCCGGCTGGTGCCCGGCACGCTGGGCCAGGCCGAGGACCTCACCATGGAGTTCCTGGGCTTCGCCGCGCCGGAGACGATCGCCGAGGTCGGCGTGGTGCGCCAGCAGGCGCTGGGCTTTCCGGCCTGGGCCCTGGTGCACGACCCGGCCAACGGTCACCACGCCCTGGCCCTGGTCAAGGACATCGAGCGGCTGGTCCGGGTGGCCAAGTCCCGCATCGGGCCGGCCCGCGACGGGTTCAACGAGCTCGGCGAGCGGCTGGCCCGCTCGGTGCCGCACTTCCTGCCCACGTTCTACGAGGAGGCGGCCCGCGCGTTCCTCGCCGCCGACAGCCAGACCTACGCGGCGACCATGTTCGGCAAGGCCCGCGAGGCCGAGCGGCTCTACGCCCTCGACATCGACGAGGACCGGCAGCACACGGTGTTCCTCGAGTTCGCGCTCGCCGGCGCGCTGACCGCCAAGGCCCTCGCCCAGCACGCCCGCGACCTCGCGGCCCGGTGCGCGCCCGCCGTCGCCTACGAGCGGTTCCGGCGGCTGTGCCTGGAGCGCACGCTCGGCGGCATGCCGCCCTACGCGCAGATGCACGTCGACCTCGGGCGGCTGGCGAAGGCGGCCGGCCTCGGCGTCGAGGAGGAGGACGGGCTGCTGGCCGAGCTGCTGGGCGCCCCGTCGATCCAGCGGGCGCCGGGCGGGTTCTGGAAGGCCTACCGGCCGGCCCTGATCCGCATCGCCCGGCGCGACCCGCGGGTGCGCGGCCAGCTGCTCGGCATGTTCCCGCAGGACTGCCCGTTCGCGACGTGGCTGGACATCCTCGAGGAGAGCGGCGCGACGTCGGCGCTCGTCGGCCCGGCCGACGCCGTCGAGGAGGGCGCGGCGTCGCCGGACGGCCCGGCCGGCTGGCTGGTCCGCGCCGACGGCAGCCGCGGCGGCTGGCGGCGCCCACGCGACGCCGGGTTCTGCGCGCTGGTCGAGCGGATGGCCGGGCGGCTGCGCGCCGACGGCGTCCCGGTCGACCTCGCCCGCGCCCACCACCGCATCGACCTCGACCTCGTCGACCTCGTCCTCACCCTCGGCGTGCCGCTGGCCGAGGTCCACGACGACACCCGCTGCGACGTCGGCGACTGGATGAACGACGACGCCGGCGGGCGGCGCGACCTGGTCGCGGTGGCCGCCCACGACCGGCTCCGGCCGCGGATCGCCGACAGCACTGAGTCGTATCTGCGCACGTGGTATCGCGCCGACAGCGCGGCCGTCGCGCCCGACCGGGTGGCCCGCGCCGCGGCCGTGCCCGGCCTGCGCACCGCGCTGCACTGGTGGCTCGACCGGCTCGCCGAGCGCATCGCCGCGCAGGGGCTCACCACCGTCGGCGAGGAGCTCGACCGGCTCACCCTCGTCGCCTGCCCGGAGGGCCTCGCGATCAACCCCGAGGCGATCGCCCGCATCATGCGGGTCGACCTCGGCCCGGTGCTCGGCGCGACGCTGCGCGCCGGGGTCATCGACGAGTTCGGCTGGCCCGCGCTCGAGGCCGGCCTCGACGCGATCCACCCCGACGCCCGGCTCCCGCTCGACGACGAGCTGCAGGTGCAGGCCCAGTGGCCGCAGCTGGTGCTGTGGCGCGGCGAGCGGATCGCGGTCGTGGGCGACGACGGCGTCGAGCTGGAGCACATGCTGCGCATCCCGCCGGAGGAGCGGCGCTACTCGTGGCGCACCGCGCTGCGCTACGTCGACGGGCAGCTGCTCGTGGTGTGGAACCGTGGCAACGAGCGGGTCGGCTACTGGAGCGGCGCGCCCGACGACGTCTTCACGATCACCGGGGACGGCTTCTACGACGCGGGCGAGCAGTCCGTCGCCCTGCCCGGCGGCGGGCGCAGCGCGGGCGGGCGGCCGCTGTTCCCCGGCGACCGGGGCGGCCAGGAGGCCGGCATCGTCGCCACCGACGGGCTGCACCACTGGGTGCAGGTGCAGGCGCCGGACCACAGCACGCGGTGGCAGGAGTACGACCCGGCGACCGGCGAGCGGGGCCGGCTGTCGATGCCGGCGTTCTTCGAGGACGGCGCGGTCGACGGCCAGCCGCTGATCGTGCACGCCTGCCGGCTGCGCCCGGCCTCGGCCCGCATGGCCGGCAGCCCGCTCGGCCACCGCGACGGCCTCGTCGGCTGGCGGGTCCGCCGGACCCCCGACGGGCACGCCGGCGAGTCGGTCGACGGCCGCACGTTCGCCCTGCGCGAGCCCGACCCGGTCCGCCGCGGCCGCATGGGCCTGCTCAGCGGCGCGATCCGCTTCCCGGGCGCCGACGCGGTGCACGGCGTCGTCGTCGAGCACAACTGGCGGCAGACCGACATCGTCCTGCAGACCGCCGACGGCCTGCGCTTCGCCGCGCTGGCCAGCCCGGTCGGCGTGGCACCGTGGGC
This sequence comes from Dactylosporangium sp. CA-139066, assembly GCF_050936175.1. Lineage (NCBI taxonomy): Bacteria > Bacillati > Actinomycetota > Actinomycetes > Micromonosporales > Micromonosporaceae > Dactylosporangium > Dactylosporangium sp. CA-139066. The sequence continues at coordinate 7,835,009 of NZ_JBNJNH010000001.1, forward strand.
GGAGGGCACCCGGCTGCTGCCGCCGCCGCAGTTCTGGCACCAGCTGCGCCCGCGCGACGAGGCCGGGTCGGCCGCGCTGCGCGCGTTCGGCGACGACCCGGCCGGCAAGCTCCTCGCGGCCGTGTCGGACCTCGTCACCACCGACGGCAACCAGCTCGTGTTCCCCGACGGTGACGTCCGCGCCGCCGTGCGGGCGGCGCTGCCCGGCCTCGGTCACGACGCCCTCGTCGCGGGCGTGGCCGGGGTGGTCAAGCACGCCGCCCGCAACGCGGTGCGCCTGACCCGCCTCACCACCCTCACCGAGACGATCGGCGGGCCGGCCGCGGCCGCCGCGGTGGCCGACCCCGACGGGCACCTGCCCACCGACGAGGTCGTCGACGACGTGCTCGAGGGCCTCAAGCCCGGCTGCTACGACCACGGCCGCGAGTGGGTGCGGGTCTTCCTCGACGCCGGCGCCGCGCTCACCGGCCGCGAGCCGCGCGCGCCGCTGGCCCCGTGGATCGCCGGCGCCGACCTCGACTGGTTCGACGTCCTCGGCTCGGTGCCTTCGGTGATGGTCCGGGCGGCCGCGCCGGTGACGCCGGCCGCCGACCGGGCCGTGCTCTTCGACGTGCTCGACGTCCTGGCCGGCTCCGGCCTGCTCGACGGCTCCGCCCGCCGGGTCGTGCTGGACTCCGGCACCAAGCGCCCGCAGATGAGCGCCGGCGAGCCCGTGGACCTCGGCGGCGGCCACCGGGTGCTGCCGTTCCGCGTCGACCCCGCCGACGGTGAGGTCGTCGGGGTCGAGTTCAGCGCCGACGGCCGCTTCGGCCCGCTGCCCGGCCACACCGTGCGGTTCCACCTGCGCAACGGCGAGGGGGCGTATGAGCGCCACGGCCTCGACTCCGCCGCGGTGGCCCGGTTCGTCGCCGCCGGCCGCGCCCACGCCGGCCCGGCCGACCTGCTGCGGCCCGACGCGGTGCGGGCCGTCTCCGCCGGGGCCGGGATCAGCCTCGCCGAGGCCACCGTGCTGCTGGCCGGCGCGACCGACGACCGGCAGTGGAAGGCGAACCGGCCCCAGGGCTGGGAGCCGGCCGCCGAGACCGTCACCGAAACCGCGATCGAGACGGCGGTGGAGCACCTGCGCCGGCGCGACGCGCACGGCTCCGGCCCGGCCGCCCACGCGGCGCTGCTGCCGGCCGACCCGGCGAAGCTGTGGACCGACGGGCCCGACGCCGCCCGCTTCGGTACGTGGCGGGCCGGCGCCGTCGGCGCCCGCACCCCGGTGGGCGACGACCTCATCGTCGACTGCCGCCGGGCCAACGTCGCCGCCGGGATGAGCCCGTCGGAGTTCCTGCACGGCGTGGCCAACGTCGAGACCTGCCGCTGGCTGCAGGCGCTCGACGCCGGCGTCGACGCCGACGACCTGCTGCTGTCCGTCGCGCGCGGCGTGCCGTGGCTGTCGCGGCGCCTCGCCGAGGACGACCCGATCCGGCGCAACCTGCCGCGCCTGCTGGAGCTCACCCGGCGCCTGGCCGCCGCGCCCGAGTTCGAGCTGGACCTCGGCGGCACCGAAGAGACGAGCCTCAACAAGGCGTTCACCGCGCTGGGCCTGACCGTCCAGCCGGTCGGCGAGCGGATCGAGGCCGGCCCCTTCTCGGCGAACGCCGAAGGCTACTGGCGGCGCATCCGGGTCTGGCCGGCCCGCCTCGACGGCCTCGGCGACCGGCGCGTCGACGCGCTGCTCGACGCGATCGACGGCCACGACTCGGCGATGGTCGCGCTGCGGACCGTCGCCGGCGACCAGCTCGACGCCTGGCTCGAGCCGGTCGACAGCGAGTCGCCGCACGACCCGTCGCGCTCGGCCCCCGGCCTCGTCGCCGCGGTGGCCGCACACCACGGCCTCGGCGCCGACGCGGCCACCCTCTACCTGCAGCTGCTCGCCCTGCCCGACCCGAGCGACCGCAACGTCGCGGCCTGGACCGGGTGGAAGCCCGCCCGGCTCAAGGCCGCCCGGGCCGAGCTCGCCGCCACCGATCTCGTCGTCGAGGCGAAGCGGCCCCGCGCCGGCCGCTCGCTGTTCCTGCCCGGCGGCTGGCTGGCGTGGAAGGCGCCGGGCCCGCTGCCGCTGGAGCGGTGGAAGCTGGCCCTGCTCATCGGCGCCGGCGAGCAGGGCAGCGACCTCGGCGCCGTCGTGCCGGCCGCGCCCGCGCCGCGGCTGTTCCACCTCGCCTGGGACCGCATCGTCGCCGGCGACCACCCCCGCTTCGAGGAACTCACCACGAGAGGCCGCCGATGACCGCCACCGTCACCAGCCCGCGGCAGGTCGACCCCGCCGAGCACGCCCACGCGACGGAGCTGGCGTTCCTGGCCGCGTTCGACGGCGGCGCCCGCCCGCCCGGCTGGCGCCTCACCCCGCGGGCCGTGGTCACGTTCATCGTCGGCAGCGACGGCGAGCAGCTGACCCTGCCCAAGGGCGCCCGTCCCGACGGCGTGCCGGCGAAGCTGGAGATCGCGCGCAAGTTCGTCGGCGACCGTGCCCTCGTCGAGCGCTGCGTCGTCACCCTCGCCGGCGAGCGCGGCCTGCTGCTCGTCGGCGAGCCCGGCACGGCCAAGTCGATGCTGTCGGAGCTGCTGTCCGCCGCCGTGTGCGGCACCAGCGAGCTGGTGGTGCAGGGCACGGCGGGCACGACCGAGGACCAGCTGCGCTACGGCTGGAACTACGCCCTCCTGCTCGCACACGGCCCCAGCCCGGAGGCCCTCGTCCCGTCACCGGTGCTGACCGCGATGCGGGCCGGCCAGGTCGCCCGTATCGAGGAGATCACCCGCTGCCTGCCCGAGGTGCAGGACGCGATGGTGTCGATCCTGTCCGACCGCCGCATCGCCGTGCCGGAGCTCGCCGGCACGCCGGGCGCCACGGTCCACGCCGCGCCCGGCTTCACCCTCATCGCCACCGCCAACCTGCGCGACCGCGGCGTGTCGGAGATGTCGGCCGCCCTCAAGCGCCGCTTCAACTTCGAGACCGTCGGCCCCATCCCCGACCTGGCCGCCGAGACCGCACTCGTCGGCCGCCAGGCCCGCGCCGCCCTGCAGCGCGCCCAGACCCCGTTCGAGGTCGACGAGGCGGTCCTCGAGGCCCTGGTCACCGCGTTCCGCGACCTGCGCGCCGGCCGCTCGGTCGAGGGCTGGGAGGTCGAACGCCCGTCGACCGTGATGAGCACCGCCGAGGCGGTCGCGGTCGCCACGTCCCTCGGCCTGGCCGCCGCCTACTTCCCCGGCGACCGCGACGTCCTCTCCTTGCTGCCCGCCCACATCCTGGGCGTCGTGTGCAAGGACGACCCGTCCGACAGCGCGAAGCTGCTCGGCTACTGGGACGGCGCGGTGCGCCGCCGCGCCGAGGACGGCGCCCGCTTGTGGCGGCGGCTTTGGGAGCTGCGCGATGACCTCCAGCCCTGACCGGCCGGCGCTGCCACCCACCGGCAGCGCCGCGCCACCGCCCTCCCCCGGCGCCGCACCGCCGCCTTCCCCGGGCACCGCGCCGCCGCCCTCCCCCGGCGCCGCACCGCCGCCTTCCCCGGGCACCGCGCCGCCGCCCTCCCCCGGCGCCGCACCGCTGTCCTCCCGGGGCGCCGGACCGCGGCCGTCCCCCGGCGTCGGACCGCGGCCGTCCCCCGGCGTCGGACCGCGGCCGTCCTCCGGCGTCGCACCCTTGCCTTCGCCGGGCACCGGGCCGCTTCCGGCCGCCGGCGCCGTGCGCTCTGCTGGGTCGGAAGCCGCGCGCTCGGCCCAGCCCGCCACTGCAATGGCCACCGGCCGTCGCAGTGGCGGGGACTGTGCGCGGACGCCGCAGGCCCGGGAGTCACGGACCGCGCCCACGGCGGACGCCGCGGCAGCCCCCAGCAATGCGACGGCCGCCGGCCGTGATCGCGTGCCGGTGCCGGTCGCCGCCGGGGGCCCTACGGCCGTCGGCTCAGACCACGCGCTCGCATCCGTTGCCGTCGAGCGCCCTACGGCCGTCGGCTCAGACCACGCGCTCGCATCCGTTGCCATCAAGGGCCCTACGGCCGCTGGCTCCGACCGAGCGCTCGCGTCGGGAACCGCTGGGGGCCATACGGCCGGCGGGCCCGACGGGGCGCTGGCGGACCTTGCCGGCAGTGTCGCGCCGTTCCTCATCGGTGTTCGTCACCACTCGCCGGCGCTGTCCGCGGTGATCGGGGAGCTGCTGGACGGCTTCCGCCCCGAGGTACTGCTGCTGGAGCTCCCCGCGGAGTTCGCCTCCTGGCTGCCGTGGCTCGCCGACCCGGCCACCACGGCCCCGGTGGCGCTCGCCGGCGTGGTCGGCGGCGACGGCTCCCCGGCGTTCTACCCGTTCGCCGACTTCTCCCCCGAGCTGGCCGCGGTGCGCTGGGCGGCCCGCAACGGGGTCGAGGTCGTACCGTGCGACCTGCCGCTGTCCGCCCGCGCCTGGCAGTCCGCCGACCGGCCGGCCGGCGCCCCCGTGTCCTTCCTCGGCGACGCGCTCAAGCGCTCCGCCACCGGCCGGGCCGACGAGGACATGTGGGACCGCGTCGTCGAGGCCCGCGCCCCCGGCTCCTCCGCTGAGTCGGTCCGCCGCGCGGCGCTGCTGGTCGGCTGGGCCATGCGGCGAGACGCCGCCGAGGGCACCGGCATGGCGTCCCTCGACCTCGCCCGCGAGGCCTGGATGCGCCGCTGCCTGGCCGAGGTCGCGCCCCGCCGCGCCGCCGCGGTCGTCGGCTCCTTCCATGCCGCGGCGCTGCTCGACATCGGTGACGTCGAGCAGGGCGCGGCGCTCGGCCGTCAGCTGCGGCGCGTAGCACGACCGCTCGCCGAAACGGTCGGCCCGGTGCCGTCGTCGAACGCTGCAGCACCCGCGGCGCCTCTCGACAAGGGTGCTGAGGCGGCGGTGGTCACGTCCCTGGTGCCGTACAGCTTTGCGCTGCTCGACTCCCGATCCGGGTACCCGGCCGGCATCCGCGACCCGCGCTGGCAGCAGGCGGTCGTCGACGCGGGCGGCCGTCCCGAGGCGGTCGAGGCGGCGGCCCTGGCGAGCGTCGTCGAGGTGTGCGCGAAGGTCCGCGCCGCCGGGCACCCGGCCGGGCCCGCCGAGGCGCGCGAGGTGTTCCGCCTCGCCATAGACCTGGCGCGGCTGCGGGGGCTGCCCGCGCCCGGGCGCGGCGAGCTGATCGAGTCGCTGCAGAGCGTGCTCGCCCACGGTGAGGTGCTCGGCCGCGGCCGCGTCGTCGCCGCCGCGATGGAGTCCGTGCTGGTCGGCAGCGTCCGCGGGGCCCTCGCCCCGGGTGCGCCCCGCTCCGGGCTGCGGCCCGCGGCGGAGGCGGAGCTGGCGAGGCTGCGCCTGCCGGGGCCGGGCGAGCCGCAGAAGGACCTGCGCCTCGACCCGCTGCGCTCCGACCTCGACCGGCGCCGCGACGTCGCGCTGCGGCGGCTCGTGGCCTGTCACGTTCCCTATGCCGAGGGGACCGCGGTGGAGGGCACCGCGGGCGTGGACGCGCTGACGACCCGGTGGAGCATCCAGTGGACGCCGGGGACGGAGGCGATGCTGGACGTCGCCGGCGTACGCGGGGTGACCCTCGCGCAGGCCGCCGAGGGGGCGCTGCGCGAGCGCCGCCGCGCCGAGGAGGGCGCCGAGGGCCCGACCGCGGCGCAGATCGTCGCCGGCCTGGCCGAGGCGGCCGAGTGCGGGCTGCCGGGACTGGCCGGTGAGCGGCTGATCGAGCTGGCCGAGCAGGTCCCGGCGGCGGCCACCCTCGACGAGCTGATGCGGGCCCTGGCTTTGCTCGACCGCCTCCGCAACGGGCACATCCCCGGGCTGCCGGCCTCGGACGCCGCGGGGCTGGCCGACCTTCCGGCGCTGGCCGAGGCTCTGGAGTCCGCCGCGGTACGCCAGGTCGACGGCCTCGCCGGCTCCGACGACCTCGCCGACGTGCACGCCCTGGTGGCCCTCGGGCGCCGCGCCGACGCCGCCGGTGTGGGTCTTCGCCTGGCCGATGCCCTGGCCCGCCTGACGGCCACGGCGACTCCGACGATGGCCGCCGCAGCCGGTGCGGTACAGGTGCTGCTCGGCCTGTCGACCCCCGCCACCCTGGGCACGCGCGTCGCGTCGTGGGTCGACGCCGCGGTGAGCGACGAGTCGCGCCGGCGCCTGCTGGGCCACCTGCGCGGACTGCTCGCCGCCGCCGAGCCCCTGCTGCAGGCGGGCCCGGACGCCCTGGACGGCCTGCTGGACCGGGTGGAGTCGCTGTCCGACGCCGCGTTCCTGGCCCGCCTGCCGGCCCTGCGCGGCGGCTTCCAGGCGGTGAGCCCGGCGGCCCGGGACCGCCTGCTCGCGGTCGTCGAGGACCGCGTGGGCGACGGCGCGTCGCACGCCCTCAACGACACGGACCCGGCCGTGCTGCTGCACCATCTGCTGGCCGACCGCGCCGGGCGCGCCGCCGCCGAGTCGCTGGGCCTGCTGCCACCGGCTCCGGCCGGCGTCGAGCCACCGGCCGCCGACGCGGGCGCACCGGACGTGGTGGCCGAACCCTCCGCGGAGGAGGCCCGCGAGCTGGGTGTACTCGATCGGTGGCGGCTGCTGCTCGGGCGGCAGGATCAGCAGCTCGCCGGGGCGGCGCGGCGGTACGCGACGGCGCTGGACGAGCTGTACGGGGCCGGGACGGGGGAAGGGGCGGCCGCCGACGCGGGTGGCCGGGCCGGGCGGGAGGCGCCGTTCCCGGGGGTGCGGGAGTGGTCCGAGGAGCTGGCCGCCCTGTTCGGGACCGGGATCCGCGAAGAGGTCCTGGCCCGGGCCGCCGAGGCCGGGCGGCGCGACGCCGTCATGCTGCTCGACCCGGACAGGGTCAACCCGTCGGTCGAGCTGCTGCAGACGGTGCTGTCGCTGGCCGGCGGGATGCCCGAGAGCGCCGTCGCCCGGCTGCGGCCGCTCGTGGCGCGCATCGTCGACGAGCTCACGCGGCGGCTGGCCACGCGGCTGCGGCCGGCGCTGGCGGGAATCACGACGCCGCGGCCGACGTACCGGCCGGGCGGGGCGCTGGACCTCGCGCGGACGCTGCGGGCCAACCTGGCCACCACGCGGCGCGATGCGGACGGGCGCGTGCAGGTCATCCCGGAGCGGCCGGTGTTCCGCACCCGGGCGCGCCGCGGCGTGGACTGGCGGCTGGTGCTCGTCGTGGACGTGTCCGGGTCGATGGAGGCGTCGGTGATCTGGTCGGCGCTGACCGGGGCGATCCTCGCCGGGGTACCGGCGCTGACGACCCACTTCGTGGCGTTCTCGACGGAGGTCGTCGACCTGACCGACCGGGTGAGCGACCCGTTGACGCTCCTGCTGGAGGTCCAGGTCGGCGGCGGCACCCACATCGCCAAGGGGCTGCGCCACGCGAGGAGCCTGGTCACGGTACCGTCGCGGACCCTGGTGGTGCTCGTCAGCGATTTCGAGGAGGGGTACCCCGTGGGCGGCCTCCTCGCCGAGACGCGCGCGCTCGTCGAGTCGGGCGTGACGGTCCTCGGCTGCGCGAGCCTGGACGACGCGGGGCGCCCGCGGTACTCGGTGTCGGTCGCCTCGCAGCTCGTGGCGGCCGGGATGCCGGTGGCCGCGCTGAGCCCCCTGGAGCTGGCCCGGTGGGTCGCGGAGAAGGTGCGATCATGAGCGACGCTCTGCCGCCGATCGAGGCGCCGGTACTCGTGGCCGCGGTCGACGCGCTGCCCGCCCGGCTGCGCAAGAAGCTCGACGACAGCGCGGCGAAGTTCGCCGATCGGCCGGTGACGCGCGACGGCGACCGGTACGCGGTCGCGATCGACGATGCCACCACCGTGACGCTGACCGTGACCGGCGGCGTGGTCCGCGCGCCCGAGGCGGTCACCTGCACGTGCCTGCTCGCGCCGAACTGCCTGCACCGCGCGTCGGTACTCTCGCTCGCCCCGATCCACGACGGCAGCGAGCCCACGACCGACGGCAGCGAGCCCACGACCGACGGCAACGAGCCCGCACCAGCTGCGGGCAACGGCGAGGTCGCGGCCGGCGAGGAAGCCAAGGCACCGGATACGACGTGCGCGGAGCTGGTGCCGGAGGACGGCGCGGAGGTGCTCACGACGCAGCAGGCGGCGGCCGTGGCGCAGCTGTGGCGGGCCGCCGCCGGGGTGCTCGCCGACGGGGTGACCGGGTCAGGGGCCGTCGCGCGGGCGGCGCTGCTGCGGGCGGCGCACGAGGCGCAGGCGTGCAAGGTGTACCGGGCGGCGGCCGCCGCGCGCGTCGTGGCCTCGCTGCTGCAGGCCGCGCGGGCCGGTGACGCGCACTACCGGCTCGCGGACCTCGGCGAGGCGCTGCGGGAGCTGCTGACCGTCACGCACCGGCTGCGGGGCGGGGCCGTGGCGGAGGGGTGGCTGGGCAGCGCCCGGCGGCAGTACCAGCTCCAGGGCAGTTTGCGGCTCTACGGGCTCTGCACGACCGCGGTCCTCGCGGGGACCGGACACGCGGGCGTCGTCACGTACGCGGCGGACCGGGGCGGCCGGCTGTGGATGATCGCCGACCTCATGCCGGGCGACGCGCGGCGGGCGGCCCGGGCCGGCGGGGCCACGATCGCGATGGGCGAGACGGCGCTGACGCACCGCGGGCTGACCCGGGCCGGGCTGGTGGTGACCGGGGCGACGGCGGCGGGGAGCCGGCAGCTGGGCGCCGGGCGCGGGGTCAAGGCGGTGACGGCGTCCGGGTCGGCGTGGCACGAGGAGCCGCTCGCCGGGTTGTGGGCGGAGCCGGTGGCGCAGCAGGTACACCGGGCGTTCGAGGCCCTGGCGGTGCCCATCACCGACCGGGTGGCGGGCGGCGACCTGCTGTTCCTGCGGGTGAGCGTGCTCGGCACCGACGGGGATGCGGTGCTGGCACGGGCGGCGGACGGGATGGCGCTGCTCATGCGGGTGGCCGTGGATCATCCGGCGCTCGGGTACCGCGAGAACCTGCGCGTCCTCGGCCGGGCCGAAGGGCTGGAGCTGCTGGTCATCGCGCGGCCCGATCCGGGGCGGCCCGGCACGGTGCTGCCGCTCGCGGTCGCGCCGGTCCCCGACGGGCCGGCCTGGCACCTGCCGGCGCCCGGGGGCGGGCACGTCGACCTCGCGTTCGACCGCCTTCACCGCAGCCAGCTCCCCCGGGCCGCGGCGGAGGCGGACGAGCCGGTCGAGGCCGCCGACGCGACCGGCGGCGACGAGGGCAAGCCGGAACCGGACGACACGTGGCGGCCGGCGGTGCACGATCCCACGCTGCAGCGGCTCACCGCGCATCTGGAACGGACCGTGGCCGGGGGGCGGGTCATGCTCACGTTCCCCAACGGGCGGGGGCCGAGCGACGCGAGCCGGATGCGGGCGGCGCGGCTCGAGACGGGGGCGGGGCTGCTCGAAGCGCTCGTGGCCGCGGCCGCCGACCGGCCGCGGGACGCGTTCGGGCGGCTCGCGGCCGACGACGGGACGGCGTTCGCGCAGGCGTGGCTGGCGGCGGCGACGTACGCCGACGCGGCCGCCCGGGCCCTCGCCGAGACGTCGTGGCTGCCGACGGCGGATCCGTAGCGCGTGAACGCCTCGCGCGGGCCCGCGCCGAGAGCTTGTGGCTGCCGGCGGCGGATGCCTAGCGGGTGGCCTCGATGGCCTCGATGAACGCCTTCGCGCGGGCCTCGTAGTTGTCGTAGCGGCCGTAGCTGGGGGCCGCCGGGGACAGCAGGACCACGCCGCCCGGCGGGATCAGGGCGCGGGAACGGCGCACGGCGTCCGGGAGGTCGTCGGCGACCACGCGGGTGATGCCCGGCAGGTCGCCGACGACGTCCAGGATGTGCTCGCCGCTGTCGGGGACCGCGATGAGCGTCAGCTCGACCGCCCGGCCGCGCAGGTAGTCGCGCAGCGGCGTGTAGTCGATGCCGCGGTTCTGGCCGCCGACGATGACGGCGAGGGGACGGCCCGCGTAGGCCTCGATGGCGTGGACCGTGGTCTGCGGGGCGGTGGAGAGGGAGTCGTTGACGAACTCGACGCCCGAGGGGTCCGGGACCGGGGTCAGGCGGTGCGGCAGCGGCGTGTAGGAGCGCAGGCCCGCCTCGACCGCGGCGCGCTCGGCGGCGACGTCCACGCCGTAGGACTGCAGGGCCGCGAGGGCCACGCAGAGGTTGCCGGCGTTGTGGGTACCGCGGAGAGGAAACGCGTCGCGCGGGAACAGTCGCTCGCCGCCGTAGAGAACCCAGCCGTCGACGACGTGGAAGGAGGCCTCGGTGGCGGCGGGCACCAGCGGGAGTCCGGGGCGGGCGGCCAGCTCGGCCGAGAGGGTCGGGTCGGTGGCGTTGTAGACGACCGCCTCCGGGCCGTGTTCGGCGATGTTGAGCTTGTGGGCGTAGTACTGCGACGGCAGCCCGTCGCGGGTCCAGTCCAGGTGCTCCTCGAACAGGGAGGTGATGACCGTGACGCGCGGGGAGTCCTGCAGGTCGGCGCACTGGTACATCGACAGCTCGAGCACGTACGTCTCGGCCGGCGGCAGGGCGAGGACGGCGACGCCGATGTTGCCGCCGAGCTGGTTCGGGCGGCCGGCGGCGGCGAGCAGGTGCGCGATCAGCGTGGTGGTGGTGCTCTTGCCCTTGCTGCCGGTGACGCCGATCGTGTGCTTGGCGTGATCGGCCATCCACAGGGCGGTACCCCCCGTGATGGAAACCCCTCGCCGGCGAAGCTCCTGGATCCAGGGGTTGGACTCCCCCACGATCGGTGAGCGCACGAGCACGTCGATGCCCTCGAGGGCCGGGCCGATGGCCTCGCCCTCGTGCAGCGGGGCCAGCTCGGCCAGCCGGCCCTCCCACTTCGTGGCCAGGAACGTGGTCTTGTCCTGCACGGCGACGAGGGAGGCCGGGCCGTGCGGGACGATCGCCTCGATCGCGGCGATCGCCTCCCGGCCCGTGCCCCACACGGCCACCCGCCGCCCGGCGAGCTCCGACAGCTGCATGAGTCGGTACTTTATCGGCGCCGGCCGGTCGACGCCCTGCGGTAGTCGCTGTTCAGTCTCCCGATCAGGGTGAGCGGGATGCCCTTGGGGCAGACCGTGGTGCACTCGCCGGCGTTGGTGCAGCCGCCGAAGCCGGCCTCGTCCTGCGCGGCGACCATGCCCAGCACGCGCGAGTCGCGCTCGGGCTGGCCCTGCGGCAGCAGGCCGAGGTGGCCGACCTTGGCCGCGGTGAACAGCATCGCCGAGCCGTTCGGGCAGGCGGCCACGCAGGCGCCGCAGCCGATGCAGGTGGCGGCCTCGAACGCGGCGTCGGCGTCCACCTTCGGCACCGGCGTCGCGTGCGCGTCGGGCGCCGCGCCCGTGGGGGCGGTGATGTACCCGCCGGCCTGGATGATCGAGTCGAAGGCGCTGCGGTCGACGACGAGGTCGCGCACGACCGGGAACGCCGCCGCGCGCCAGGGCTCGACGTCGATCGTGTCGCCGTCGGAGAAGTGGCGCATGTGCAGCTGGCAGGTGGTGGTCGCCTTCAACGGGCCGTGCGCCACCCCGTTGATCATCATTCCACACATGCCGCAGATGCCTTCGCGGCAGTCGTGGTCGAACGCGATCGGCTCGTCGCCGGCCAGGATCAGCCGCTCGTTGAGCACGTCGAGCATCTCCAGGAAGGAGGCGTCCGGCGAGATGTCCTTCACCTCGTACGTCACCATCCGGCCCTTGTCGGCCGGGCCGGCCTGGCGCCACACGCGCAGCTTGATGTCCATTACTTGTAGCTCCGCTGGGTCGGGTGGACGTAGTCGAACTCGAGGACTTCCTTGTGCAGGACCGGCGGCTCGCCCGTACCGGCGAACTCCCACGCGGCGACGTAGGCGAACTCGTCGTCGTGGCGCAGCGCCTCGCCGTCGGGGGTCTGGCTCTCGGCCCGGAAGTGCCCGCCGCACGACTCGGCGCGGTGCAGGGCGTCGACGCACATGAGCTCGGCGAGCTCGAAGAAGTCGGCGACCCGGCCGGCGCGCTCGAGGTTCTGGTTGAGCTGCTCGCCGGTGCCGGGCACCTTGACCCGGCTCCAGAACTCCTCGCGCAGGGAGCGGATCAGCGAGACGGCCTTCGTCAGGCCCTCCTCGGTGCGCTCCATGCCGCAGTACTCCCACATGATGTGCCCGAGCTCGCGGTGGAAGGAGTCCACGGTCCGGTCGCCGTTCACGGCGAGCAGCTTGGCCAGCCGCTCCTCGACCGCCGAGCGCGCGGCGAGCACCGCGTCGTCGGTGGCGGCGACGGCCGGGAACGGGCCCGCCGCCAGGTAGTCGTTGATGGTGTTGGGCAGCACGAAGTACCCGTCGGCGAGGCCCTGCATGAGCGCGGACGCGCCGAGCCGGTTGGCGCCGTGGTCGGAGAAGTTGGCCTCGCCGATCACGAACAGGCCGGGGACGTTGGACTGCAGGTCGTAGTCGACCCACAGGCCGCCCATCGTGTAGTGCACGGCCGGGTAGATGCGCATCGGGGTCACGTACGGGTCGTCGCCGGTGATCCGCTCGTACATCTCGAAGAGGTTGCCGTACTTGGCCTCGACGGCCGGCCGGCCCAGCCGCGCGATCGCGTCGGCGAAGTCGAGGTAGACCCCGAGCCCGCCGGGCCCGACGCCGCGGCCCTCGTCGCAGACGTTCTTGGCGGCGCGGGAGGCGATGTCCCGCGGTACCAGGTTGCCGAACGACGGATAGATCCGCTCGAGGTAGTAGTCGCGCTCGTCCTCGGGGATGTCGGCGGGCGCCCGGTCGTCGCCGCGCCGCTGCGGCACCCACACCCGGCCGTCGTTGCGCAGCGACTCGCTCATGAGCGTGAGCTTGCTCTGGTGCGTGCCGGACTCGGGGATGCACGTCGGGTGGATCTGCGTGTAGCAGGGGTTGGCGAACAGCGCGCCGTGGCGGTGCGCGCGCCACGACGCGGTGACGTTGCAGCCCTTGGCGTTGGTCGACAGGAAGAACACGTTGCCGTACCCGCCGGAGGCGAGCACGACGGCGTCGGCGAGGTCGGTGGTGATCTCGCCGGTGACGAGGTCGCGGGCGACGATGCCGCGGGCCCGGCCGTCGACGACGATGAGCTCGAGCATCTCGTGCCGGGCGTGCATCTCCACGTTGCCGGCGGCGATCTGGCGCTCGAGGGCCTGGTACGCGCCGAGCAGCAGCTGCTGGCCCGTCTGGCCGCGGGCGTAGAAGGTGCGCGACACCTGCGTGCCGCCGAACGAGCGGTTGTCGAGCAGGCCGCCGTACTCCCGGGCGAAGGGCACGCCCTGGGCCACGCACTGGTCGATGATGTTCACCGACACCTGGGCCAGGCGGTACACGTTGGACTCGCGGGCGCGGAAGTCGCCGCCCTTGACCGTGTCGTAGAAGAGCCGGTACACGGAGTCGCCGTCGTTGCGGTAGTTCTTGGCGGCGTTGATCCCGCCCTGCGCGGCGATCGAGTGCGCGCGGCGGGGGCTGTCCTGGTAGCAGTACGAGCGGACCTTGTATCCGGCCTCGGCCAGGGTCGCCGCCGCGGAGCCCCCGGCCAGGCCCGTGCCGACCACGATGATGCTCAGCTTGCGCCGGTTGGCCGGGTTGACGAGCTTGGCGGAGAACTGCCGGCGCTCCCAGCGGGTCTCGATGGGCCCGTCCGGCGCGGCGGAGTCGGCGATCGGGTCGCCTTCGGTCCAGTACGTCATGTCACTTCACCAATCCGGTGAGTACCGCGAACGGCACGCTGAGGTAGCCCACGACCAGCACGAGCGAGAGCGTGAGGGCCGCGGCCCGGCCGATCCGCTCGCCGCGCGGGCTCTGCTGGCCGAGGGTGCGCAGCGCGGAGAAGATCCCGTGGCGCAGGTGGAAGCCGATCGCGATGATCGCGAGGGCGTAGAACAGGGTGACGTACCAGCGCGCGGGCGCGAAGTCGGCCACGATGTTGGCGTAGGGGTGCTGCCGGTCGCCGACCGGGTTGGCGGTGCCGGTCGTGAGGTCCAGGATGTGGAACACGACGAACAGCAGGATGATGACGCCGCCCCAGCGCATCGTGCGCGCCGCGTAGCTGCCCTGCACCTTGGGCCGGTGCGCGTAGCGGACCGGGCGGGCGGCGCGGGCCCGGCGGGCGAGCACCACGGCGGCGAAGATGTGCCCGAGCACGGCGACGGTCAGCGCGCCCCGCTGGATCCACAGGTACCAGGTGTGCGGCAGCAGCGGGGTGCCGATGTCGCGCAGCCAGTGCGCGTAGTGGTCGAACGCCGTCGCGCCGACGAAGATCTTCAGGTTTCCGGCCATGTGCGCGAACAGGAACAGCACCAGCAGGATGCCGGTCCCCGCCATGAGCATCTTCAGGGCAACCGACGAGGTCCTTTTCTGCCGGATCGCCGGAGTCGCCCGTTCTGCCGTTATTACCGCCACTCCCCCGACGCTAAGCTCGGCGGTCGCGATTCGTCCAATGCATGAGTCCCGCAGCGGCAATAGACATACGCTATCGCGGTGCAGCTGCAGCAGCTTCGGTACTTCGTATCCGTCGCCGAAGTACGACATTTCACCCGAGCGGCCGAGCGACTCGGTGTGAGCCAACCGACACTGAGTAAACAAATTCACACGCTCGAGGCGGCGCTCGGCGCCCCGCTGTTCGACCGCTCCCGCGGCGCCGTCGTCCTCACCACGGCCGGCGAGACGCTGCTGCCCCTGGCCCGCCGGATCGTCGCCGAGGCCGACACCGCCCGCGACGCGGTCCAGGAGGTCGTCGGCCTGCGCCGCGGCCGCGTGCGCCTGGGCGCCACCCCGAGCCTCTGCACGTCGCTGGTACCCAAGGTGCTGCGCGACTTCCGCGCGGAGCACCCCGGCATCGAGCTGCACGTCGACGAGGGCGGCTCGCAGGACCTCGTCGCCGCGCTGGTGGCCCACGGGCTGGACCTGGCGCTGATCGTCGAGCCGGCCCGGGGCACCGACCCGTCCTTGGAGACGGTGCCGCTGCTGCGGGAGAGCCTGGTCGTCGCCTCGGTCACCCCGCTGTCGTCGCGCATCGCCCTGGCGGAACTGCGCGACACGCCGCTCGTCATGTTCCGCACGGGGTACGACCTGCGCGACACGACGCTGGAGGCCTGCCGCCGCGCGGGGTTCACGCCCCGTTACGCCGTCGAGGGCGGGGAGATGGATGCGGTACTGGCGTTCGTCGAGGCCGGGCTGGGCGTGGCGCTGGTGCCGAGCATGGCGCTGGTGAACCGCCCGCTGCTGCACGCGACGCCGCTGGTGGCCCCGGGCGTGCACCGGACGATCGCCCTGGCTCAACGCCGGGAGTCGGTCCTGCCCCATGCGGCACAGGCGATGCGCGCGACGCTGCTCGACCACGTGTCACGCGGCCCGCTCCCCGTCGGCGTGCAGGCGTTGTGATCACGAAAAGTCGGGCGCTGGCGCGCCACGACTTTTCGGATTTTTCGCCTGCCGGGGTATAAGTCCGATATGTCGTGGCGCGTCAGCGCCCGACATATCGAGGGCACCCGGCGGGTTCGGTCGCGCACCGCGAGCGCGCCGGGGTCGGGTTTGGGCTCGCCAAAGTCCAACCTCGGCGCCACATGCGAACGCGCCGGGCCCGACCGCGGCCAAGAGCGGGGGCGTCAGGATGGCCAGTCGCGCACCGCGGGCACGCCGGGGCCGCCTTCGGGCTCGCCAAAATCCAACCTCGGCGCCACACGCCGACGCGCCAGGGCGACCGCGGCCAAGAGCCGCGCGTCAGGATGGCCGGTCGCGCACCGCGGCCACGCCAGATCAGCGAAGGCCGGGGTCGGCTTCGGGCTCGCCAAAATCCAACCTCGGCGCCACACGCCGACGCGCCAGGCGCGACCGCGGCCAAGAGCCGCGCGTCAGGAGGGGTCGCCGAGGACCCGGTTGCGGCCCGAGCGCTTCGCGGCGTACAGGTTGCGGTCCGCCTGGCTCAGCAGCGCCGCCGCCGTCGGGCCGCCCTCCGCGCCCACCGTGCTCACGCCGACGCTCACCGTCACCGGCAGCGCACCGGTCAGCTCGGACCAGTCGTGGTCCTGGACCGCGCGGCGCAGGCGCTCGCAGCGGGTCAGCGCGTCCGGCGCGGACGAGTCCGGCAGCACGACGACGAACTCCTCGCCGCCCAGGCGGGCCACGGTGGCCGGCTCGTCGACGGCGCCGGCGAGCAGCGTCGCGATGCGCTGCAGGACCAGGTCACCCACCTCGTGGGACAACGTGTCGTTGACGCGCTTGAAGAAGTCGACGTCGACCAGGGCGGCCGACATCGCGGTGCCGCGGTGCGCCGCGCGGGCCAGCAACGCCGGCAGCTGCGCATCCACGAAGCGGCGGTTGTACAGCCCGGTGAGCGCGTCCCGCAGGGCCATCTCGCGGAACCGTACCGCCTCGCGCCGGCCCTCGCGGCTCTCGAACACCAGCTGGGTCAGGCGGGCCTGCTCCTCCCGCTCCGCCGAGCGCAGCGCCTGCGACTCGTCGTCGTAGCGGCACTGCTCCTCGTACGCCTCCCGCCACCGTCCGTACGCGGCGTGCAGGCGGGCCAGCTCGCGCCGGGCGCGGGCGCTGGTGTCGGCCATGCCGCGCTCGGCGCACACGGCCAGGCAGCGCTCGACGGTGGCCCTCGCGCGGTCGAGGCCGCCGCCGAGCCGCTGCGCCTCGGCCAGGGTCAGCAGTACCTCCGGAAGCATGTTGCCCTCCACGTCGCGGCGGCGGGCGGCCGGGTCGACGAGCGGCAGCAGGGCGGCCTCGGCCTCGTCGTGGCGGCCCTGCAGCATGAGCGCGCGGGCCACGGTGTCGAGGTCGGGCGGGCGCAGCTCGACACCGGTGCGCTCGGCCAGGCGGCGCATGCGCTCGACGAGCTCGCCGGCCGCCTCGGCGTCGCCGTCGCAGTAGGCGGCGTACGCCATGTTGTTCAGCACCGAACGACTGAGCTCGTGGTCGCCGGCGGCGGCCGCGATGTCGAGGGCCTCGGCGTGGTACGGCGCCGCGTCGGCCCGCGAGACGACGTCCACGCACAGCGCGAGCAGCACGAGGTGGTGGCCGCGGATCAGCGGCGGCACGTAGTCGGGCAGGTGGTCGACGCCGAGCAGGGCGAGCCGGCGGGCCTCGGCGTTGTCGCCGAGGCACGTGTGCAGGATCGAGAGCAGGAAACAGGCCCTGGCCAGCACGTACTGGTCGTTCTCGCGGGTCGCCCAGCGGTACACCTCGTGCAGCAGCGGGGCGGCACCGGCCGGATCTCCGCCGCGGCACAGCGCGTCCGCGGCGATCAGGCGGGCCCGGGCGGCGAGGTCGGGGCGGCCGAGCTCCAGCGCGGCCCGCTCGGCGGCCAGCGCCCGGGCGTGGTCGGCGGTGCGCCGGTCGACCTCCATGCCGAGGACGTCGGCCGCGAGCCGGTCCGCGTTGACGACAAGTGTGCCGCTCATGACCCGCACCATCGGCGGACGCGCGCGAAATCTGAGAACCGGCGATACTTGTCGATCGTGGAGACCGCACGAACTGAACGCACCCGCGAATGGCTGGCCGCGCACGGGCTGAGCACGGAGGGTGACCCCGACGACGCCGCCCGCGCGATCATGCCCGAAATCCGCGGCGACGCGGAGCTCGCCGACGCCGACAAGCTCGAGATCGGCCTCGGCCTGCTCGAGCTGCTCAACACCTACTGGGTGACGGTGGAGCTGCGCTGGTTCGTCAATGCCGCGAACGACGACGCGATCTGGGCGACGCACTGGCAGGCCGTCCGCGACCACCTCGAGCAGCCGGTGCCGAGCGAGGCGGTGCTGTACTCGCTGTGGGTGGACTGGTTCGAGGACATCTCGACCGTCGAGCGCGCGTTCGAGGAGACCCTCGGCCGGGACGTGCCCTCGCTGCCGGAGGCCGATGAGGCGGTACTGCGGCGGGCCGCGGCGGTGCTCAAGGTCAGCGGGCCGGTGCCGTGGGCGCTGAAGTACCCGGTGTACCAGGCCGCGATGGCGGTCGAACGGCTGCGCCCGGCGGTGTTCGGCGGCGTGCTGTACAGCTACCACGACGTGTACGGCTCGCTGGAGATCGGCCCGGCGCTGGAGCTGCTCGACGCACTGCAACTGCCCGATGACACCGAGCACCTGGCCGAGCTGCGCGAAGAGCTAAAGAAGGGGCACGCCAACCGGCACCATCGCGACGCCTGAGAAGGTTCTCAGCCGCCGTCCGGTATGTTCCCCTGCGGCGCATCAGCCACGGCGAGGAGGAAACGGCGTTGCAGATCTGGGAAGCGATCGTGCTGGGCATCGTCGAGGGCGTCACGGAGTTCCTCCCCGTGTCCTCGACCGGGCACCTGACCATCACCGAGAAGCTGATGGGCATCCCGATCGACGACAAGGGCGTGACGGCGTTCACCGCGGTCATCCAGGTCGGCGCGATCATCGCCGCGGTCATCTACTTCCGCAACGACATCATCAGGTTCGTCGCGGGCCTGTTCCGCGGGCTGCGCAGCGCCGAAGCGCGGCGCACCCAGGACTTCACGATGGCGATCGGCATCATCATCGGCTCGATCCCGATCGCCATCATCGGCCTGGCCTTCAAGGACCTCATCGAGGGCGCGCTGCGCAGCCTGTGGTTCGTGGCCGGGGCGCTGGTGCTGTGGAGCCTGGTCATGATCTTCGCGGAGTACCTCGGCCGGCAGAAGCGGGCCGAGGGCGACGTGACCTGGAAGGACGCGCTGATCATCGGCCTGGCGCAGTGCATCGCGCTGATACCGGGCGTGTCCCGCTCGGGCGCGACGATCAGCGCCGGCCTGCTGCGCAACTTCGACCGGGTGACGGCCACCCGCCTGTCGTTCTTCCTCGGCATCCCCGCGCTGGCCGCGGCCGGCCTGCTCGAGGGCGTGCAGCGCTCGAGCGAGATCGCCGAGACGGTGGGCTGGGTGCCGACCGCGGTGGGCACGGTGATCAGCTTCGTCGTGGCGTACATCAGCATCGCCTGGCTGCTGAAGTTCGTGGCCACGAACTCGTTCGCGGCGTTCGTGTACTACCGCGTCGCGGTCGGCGGCATCATCATGGCCCTGCTCTGGACCGGCGCCGTCTACGCAACCTGAGCAATCGATACGCGACTGCCACAAGGGGGCGGGCTGCTGGAGCGCCGCTCACGTCTCCTGACGGCCGTCGCCCCTGGTCCGCGCCGCGTCGCCGGTCGGCGCCGCCTCGCCGATCCGCGCTGCGTCGCCGATCCGCGCTGCGTCGCCGATCCGCGCTGCGTCGTCGGTCCGCGCCGCCTGGCCGGTCGGCGCCGCGTCGCCGGTCCGCGCCGCCTCGCCGGTGACCGCCGCGTCGCTGGTTCTCGGTGCTTCCCTGGTCCTCGTCGCGAGGTGGGCGAGGACCAGGGGCACGATCCCGGCCGGGTACCACCAGACATCATTCCAGTCGAAGGCGTTGCCGAAGATCAACCGCAGGATGATGCTGTACTCGGAGAGCCGGCGCGGCACGCCCGTGATCTGGAAGGTCTCCATCGCCCAGCAGAACCCGAGCGCCCAGGCGCCGGCGAGCAGCGGGTTCAGGCGGGGCCGCAGGAAGACTACGCCGGCGTAGACGGCGGATGCGTAGAGCGCGGTGCCGCTGTCCTGCTGCAGCACCCCGTTGCTCTCGAGGTGACCCCCGGCGACGGCCCGGATGCCGAACGCGACGGCGAGCGCGGCGACGGCGGTGATGATCGCGGCGAGCCGAACGGCTCTGGTGGTCCCCAGCACCCGGCGATGGTAATAGGCCGTGTCCTGCCGAACATGCCGGCCTGCGCCGGGCCCCCAGATTCCTCGCCCAGGCCGGCCCGGCGCGCGGCGCCTGGCCGGCCGGCCAAGGAAACGCCGGGCGGTCGGCGGTGAGCCTGCGCCGGGCCCAGATATTTCACCCAGGCCGGCCCGGCGCGCGGCGCCTGGCCGGCCGGCCAAGGCGCTGCCATCCCGCGAAAGTCGGGCTACAACACCGGTTCAAACGCCGGGTGGTCGGCGGTGAGGACGACCGGGGCGGGTGCCTTGCCCCACGCCTCGCGCAGCGCCTCGGCGAGGGCGCCGGCCAGCTCGGCCACGTCGGCGGCGGCGGTGGCGTGCAGGCCCTCGGCGACGATCAGCGCCCGCGTCGTCTCCGGGCGGATCGCCGAGCGGCCGCTCTGCCGGTTCGTCCACCGCCGCGCGTGCGCGAATCCGGCCTCGTCGGCGAAGATCACCTCGCGCGGGTCGGGGTGCTCGACGGTGCCGGCGAAGGTTTCGTACGTCTCGGTGCCGGATGCGTAGCCGACCTCGAGGCCGCCGGCTACGCGGTCGATGTCGATGGCGGCGACGGGGATGGCGTACGCAACGGAGACCGCGTTGCATACGTCGACCAGCGGATGCAGGGACGGCAGGGCGCCCTCGCGGCGCAGGCGGCGCAGCAGGGACTCCGAGGCGCAGCGGTACTGCGTGGGCCGTACGCCCTGCGCGGCGAACGCCCGCCGCCAGGCCTGGATCTCGGGCAGGGCGCTCTCGCCGCCGCCGTCGAGCCGCTTGAGGGCGGTCGCGGTGTGCTCGGCGACGATCCGGCTCACGTCGGCGTCGGGGGTGATGTCCTGCAGGGAGAGCACTGCGGGTACCAAATCGGGAAAATCGCGCCAGATCTCGTCGCGGTGTCGGAAGCGCACGCCGGCCAGCATCGCGCCGGTGCGCCGCGGCGGGAAGGTCCATTCGCGCGGCGGAGGGCGGGACCAATCAGCAGGGGCGGTTGCCGGCACTGGTGCTGCCCCAGATGCGGTAGTCGCCGCCGCCGGGCTTGGTGATCGAGTACGTGACGTCCCAGCGCGTGCACGTCTCCGACTCGCGACCCTTGGGGCCCTTGCCGGCGTCCTGGTGGCTGCGGAACGTGACCCGCGCCTGCAGCAGCCCCTTGCCCGACGAGTCGGGGCCGAGGGTGAGCAGCAGGACGTCGTCGTCGGTGCTCGTGCTGATGCCGTCGCTGAACCGCTTGACGGCACCGGCGTCGCCCTGGTTGATCGAGCCGCCCGGGTCCATGACGGCGAGGGCGGCGCTCGCGTTGCGGGCGTTGACGGCGCTGAAGTACTTGTCGAAGACCGCGGCGACGGCGGGCGCCTGGGCCGGGTCGAGGCTGGGGTCGAGCCGTACGCTGCCGACCGCCGCCGGCAGCGTCGGCGGGCCGGTGGTCGTGGCGGCGGTGGTGGGCGGCGGCTGGGCCGGGCCGGTGCCGGTCGGCTGCGGGTTGTCGCCGGTGATCGCGGGCGCGCCGGTGGGGCCGGCGGTCGGTTCGGCGGTGCCGCCGGGCAGCCAGCGGTCGCGGAGCACAAAGGCGACCGTGCCGCCGGCGAGCAGCAGGACGATCGCCACCACGGCGGGGAAGATCCAGACCGGGCGGCGGCTGGGGTTGTGCTCGATGATCGTGACGCCTTGGCCCTGCCACGGCGGCGGTGGTGCGCTCGCGGATCCGACGGCGGGCGGACCACCGGCCCACGGCGCCTGCCCCGGGGCCGGCGCTCCGGAGGTCGGCCACTGCTGCCCGGGGACCGGCGCGCCGGAGGTCGGCGGCCACTGCTGCCCTGGAGCCGGCGCCCCGGAGGTCGGCGGCCACTGCTGCTGAGGTGCGGGCGCGGGCGCCCACGGGTTGGCGGGGGCGGCGGCCTGCGCGGCGGGCCACGGGTTCGCGGCGTCGGCGGGCTGCGCGGGTGGCGGTGGCGCGTCCGGGGCGCCCGGCGACCACGACCCGAAGGCGTCGGCCGGCGCGGACGCCGGCCACGACACGGGCGGTCCGCTCGCGGCGGGGGCTTCGGCCGGGGGCCATGACGTGTACCCGGCGGCGGCCGGATCCTGCGGCGCGCGGGCAGCACCGCACGCCGAGCAGGCCCCGCCGTCGGCGGCGTTGCTCGTCCCGCAAACCCCACATTGCCACATGGTCCAGACCGAACCGTACATCGATGGCGGACACCATCGGCGCATCGCCCGACTTCGTCCGCCGTTCGTGCCGGGCCGCCTCGATCGACAATAGCGCCGCCGCGCAAGCCGCTCAGCGAGCGGCGAGAGGACCCAGCAGGGGCCCTTCGCTGCGCGGCCGCGCAAGCCGCTCAACGGGCGGCGAGGGGGCGCAGCAGGTCCAGCAGGGCCTTCGCGTCGGGGGTGGCGGCGAAGAACGCGGCGTCGGCCGCCTCGACCACGGCGACCGCGCGCTCGGCCACCTCGGCGCCGCGGTCGGTGACGCGCAGCAGCTTGGCCCGCGTGTCGGACGGGTCGACCTGGCGTTGGAGCAGGCCCTTGTCCTCGAGCTTCTGCAGTACCTGCGAGGTCATCTTCACGTCCGTGCCCGCGTGGGCGGCGAGGGCGTGCTGGCGGGGCGCCTCGCCGGCGCGGTTGAGCCACCAGGCGCTGGCCAGCAGGACGAACTGGACGTGCGTCAGGTCCAGCGGGGCCAGCGCCGCGGCGATGTCGCGCTGCCAGCGCAGGGTCACGTGCCACAGCAGGAAGCCGGGGCTCTCCTCGGGCTGCATCGCCAACGTTGCGCTCCTATCCTTCCGCCCGCTTGACCAGCGCCGCCAGGACCTCGGGGAAGTCGCCGGTGATCGCCGGGCCGAGCTGCGGGCCCACCTCGGCGGCGGCCGCGCCGGTGATCTCCGTGCGGTACACCACGCGGGTGCCGCCGCCCGGGAGCGGTTCGAGCCGGTGGACGGTCGTCACCACGAAGTCCCCGGCGTCCATGATGTCGGTGAAGCGCTCATGCCGTACAACCTCGGTCAGCCGCAGCTCGATCGCCTCCTCCCCCGGCGGGGTCATCCGGAACCGCGTCCCCGGGGCGAACTCGCCGTCGATCTCGATCTTCTCGACGCCCGCGTTCCAGTCCGGCCATCCCGGCACGTCGGCCCAGACGTCCCAGATCGCCGCCGCGCTCGCGCCGCTGTCCACCGAGTGCTCGTACGCCCACATGGTCGTGCCCCTCTCCGGCGAATTAGTCTTCGCAGAGATTATCGCCGCGCAGACTAACTCGCAACCCGGTACTGCGCCGTTGCCGAGAGCCGGCTGGTCTTCCCGACAAGCTGGACATTGACGATTTTTCCCGTTTTGGTACCACCAGCCGCCACCGTCACGCTCTCCTCCACCGCCCCGTGGTCGTCGGCGGTGAGCGTCGTGACGGTCCGGTTGTCGGCCTTCACGTCGATCCGCTCCCCCGCCCCGAACCCGCCGGCGGTCAGCTTCACCGGCGCGCCCGCCTTCCCGCTCGCCGGCACCAGCAGCAGCGTCGCCGGCCCGGCCGCGGCCCTGCTCGCGCTCGGGCTCGGGCTTCCCGGGGCGGACGCCGGCGCGCTCGGCTGCGCCGAACCCCCGAACAGGCTGTCGACCTTGTCCTTGCCGTCGTGCAGCAGCCCGCGCCCCCACGGCGTGAGGACCATGATGAGCACCCACGGCACGATCGGCAGCGCCGCGAACCGCAGCCGCCGCAGTACGCCCCGCCGCCGTCGTTTCGGCTCCGGCGCCGGCTCGTTGCCGGCCCGGCCCGATGCGGCGCTGCGGGGTTCGTCGTCTTCGTCGGGCGGCATGAGGTCGGCGTCCCCGTACACGGCGACGTTGCCCTGGATCGTCACCCCCGGCCCGATGATGACCGACGGCCGCGCCCGCCGTTCCGGTTGTGTCACCGGCGCCCGGGCCGCCAGCCCGGCGTGCCCCTGCGGTCCGGGCTGTGGATACGGCGGCTGGAAGGCGACGGGCGCGGCATAGGCGGCCGCCGGTTGCGCAATGACCGGGGCCGACGGGATTGCGCTGACCGGCCCGCTCGGATATCCGCCCGCCGGCGTGGCCGGGTGGTCGCCCGTCGGTGGGGATGCGTACGTAGACGTAGACGTAGACGGGCCGTTCGCCAGGAGCAGGGCGCCGAAGGCCACCGGCAGCTCGGGCTGCTCCGGTACGACCGGCGCCAGCCCGAACCGCGCATGCAGCCGGCTCGCCACCAGCGGCAGCCGGCTCGAGCCGCCGACGAGCACGATCGCGTCCAGGCGGGCCGGCGTGACCCCGGAGCGTTCCAGCACCCGGCGGGTCTCGTCCACGGCGCGGTCGACGAGGGGACCGGCGATGCGTTCGAGCTCCTCGCGGGTCAGGTGCGTGGCCCGGTCGCTGCCCGGGACGTGGATCGGGGCCGATGCGGAGCGGGAGAGCATTTCCTTGGCCTGGCGTACCTCGGACCAGAACGTGCGCCGATCCCGGAACTCCGCGGGGGTGCGCGGCGCGGCCAGCCGCCGCCAGAGGTCCGCGTCGGCGGCGGCGATCAGGTGGCCGAGGTGGCCGACGAGCGCGGCATCGATGTCGGTACCGCCCAGATCCGCCAGCCCGCCCGTGGCCAGCACCCGCAGCCCGGCTCCCCCGTCCGCGGCACCTCCGCCTCCGTAGTTCCCGCCCATGCCGCCGTCATCCGCACCGACGACTGGGCCGCGGCCGTCGAACGCGGCACCGCCGCCGGGCGGGGTGGCCTCGACCACGGTGACGTCGAGCGTGCCGCCGCCGAAGTCGAAGACCGCGGCGCAGCGGCCGGGGGCGAGGCGGCCGCCGAGGGCGCGGGCGCAGTACGTGGCGGCGGACACCGGCTCGTCGAGCAGCGCCACCCGCCCGAGCCCGGCCCGCCCGGCGGCTTCGAGCAGGACCGCGCGGCGGGTGTTGCCCCAGTCGACGGGGCAGGTGAGGACGGTCGCACCGGCCACCGGTACGCCGGTCTGCGCGGCCTCCGCCGCCGCCCTCCGCAGCACCGCGGCGAGCAGTTCGGCGACCGGCAGCTCACGGTCGCCGAGCAGGATCGCGCCGTCGTCGATGCGGCCCTTCGGGTTGGGCTCGAACCGCGTGGCGTCGGTCATCATGTGCCGCTCGGCGTCGCGCCCGACGAGCAGCGCACCGCCGGGGTCGGCGAAGACCGCGGACGGCAGGAGCGGGCTGCCGTCGAACAGCAGCGGCCTGGGCGTGCCGTCGCCCCGGTCCACGACCGCGACCGTGTTGGACGTGCCGAGGTCCACCGCGAACCGGAAGGGCATCGCGGCATCCTATCGGCGCGCCGCCGACCAGCCAGGCCTACCGCCACCTCCCGGCTACGCCACCACCACCGCCGCCCGGCCCATGCCTACAACGCCCGCCATGCCTACGACGACCGCCGCCCGGCCACGGCCACCACCACGGACGCCACGGCCGGCTTCGCGAACCACCACCGTCGCCACCGCCAACCACTACCGCCGCCCGGCCTGCCACCCCCGGGACCTGCCAACCACCACTACTGCTGCCGCCCGGAAAGGCCTGCCGTCACCAACCGGCCTCGCCTGCCGTCCCGCCGCCTCGCGGAGGGCGGGCGAGGTGCTCGCGATCCGGATAAATGTCCCGGCAGGCGAAAAATCCGAAATGTCGGTGCGGCGGAGCCGCCCGACATTTCGCGCCCCAACGCCGCGCCGGGTCAGGCGAGCGACGACAGGACCGACGCCAGCGACTGTTGCTCGGCCGAGTGCAGGACCATGTCGGCCGCGGTGAACCGGGTGCGGTCCATGTACGGGTTGGGGATGGCCACGCAGCGCAGGCCCGCCGCCTTCGCCGCCGCCGCGCCGTACGGCGTGTCCTCGAACGCCACCGCCCGGGACGCCGGGACGCCGAGGCGACGCAGGGCCAGGAGGTACACGCCCGGGTCGGGCTTGTGGTCGGGGACCTCGTCGCCGTACGCCCGGACGGTGAACCTCGACAGCTCACCGCAGCGGTTCAGGTGGCCCTCCACCCACGCGCGCGGCGAGCTGCTGGCCACGGCCAGCGGGATGGACAGGGCGGCGGCCTCGTCGAGCCACCTGCGCATGCCGGGGGCCAGGTCCAGCGAGGCGTGCAGTACGTCGCGGTGGGCGATGCGGCGGGCGTGGCTGGTGGCGCGGTCGTAGCCGGGGCCGACGGCCGCGGCCAGGTCGGCGTAGTGCTGCTCCGACGTGTCGCCGGCGTGGTCGGCGAAGAAGGTGCTCACGTCCAGGTCCAGGCCGTGGTGCGCCCATTCGGTGCGCCAGCATTCCAGCAGCGTGGACTCGGTCTGCATGAGCAGGCCGTCGAAGTCGAACACCAGCGCCTCGATGCCGTCGAACATGCCGCGACGCTACAAAGCAGGACCGCCCGGCCACAAAGGGATATGGCCCGCGTCACGACCTGGCCGGTACACCGGTTCCCGAGGGTGGCTCGCATCCAGTACCGTGCGGGCGTGATGCACGGGGACCATTCGGAGCCGGTGAGCGGACCGGCCGCGACGGAGGAGCCGCCGCCCACCACGGGCGTGGTGATCCCCCAGCAGCGCGGCCCGGAGATGTGGACGCCGCCGACCACCACAGCGCCGGAGCCGGACGGGCCACAGCCGGCCGCGCCACCGCCACCGCCCGGCATGCCGCCGCCGATGTACGGGGCGCCGTACCAGACCGGTTATCTCCCTGCGCCACCGCCGAAGAAGCGGCGCGGGCTCGTCATCGCCGCGTCCGTGGTCGGCACCGCGATCGTGCTGACCCTGGCCGTGCTGGTCGCCTCGGCCGGATCGGGGGCGCCGGCCGCCCTCGCCGGCGCCGCCCGGCCGCTCGGCACGCACGGCGCGACGGGCGACAACGCCTCGGCGCCGAAGGGCGACTCGGTCTCCGACAAGATCCTCGCGGTGCTGAACAAGCAGTCCAAGGCGCTGCTCGCCGGCGACCAGGCCGGCTACGGCGCGGGGATCGGGGCGGGGCTGCAGGACGGGTTCAACCGGCGGTTCGGGTCGTTGCGCGCGATGGGCGTGCAGACGTGGAAGCCGACGCTGGTCGACAGGCCGTCACAGAACGCCGACGGGACGTACTCCACGCTGGTGCGCTGGGACTACTGCTTCGGCCAGGGCTGCACGGTGCTGTTCCCCCAGGTCGTGCAGACCTCGTGGACGATCGCCGGCGACCAGGCGACGATCGCCAAGTACGAGCAGACCTCCGAGCCGTGGGACGCCTCGGCGCTGCAGGCCGTGTCCGGGCGGCGGGTCATCGTGGCCGGGTCCGCGGCGAGCGCGAGCAAGCTGCAGCGGGTGCTGACCAAGGCCGACGCGGCCGCGGACGTCGCCGACCGCTACGCGCACTGGGACGCGCCGCCGAAGTGGTACATCGTGTACATCGCCGGCGAGGGCGAGTGGAAGTCGTGGTGGGACAACGGCGACATCGGCGCGTCGTACGACGGCTACTCGACCGGCCCGCGCGGCATCGTGATGCAGTCCGCCGACGCCACCCAGCAGTGGCTGCAGGTGCTGCTGACCCACGAGTTCGGGCACGTCGTCACGGTCGGTGAGGACTACGGCACGGCCGAGCAGTGGTGGATGACCGAGGGCATCGCCGACTACATCTCCGATCGCGACGGCACGACGATGCGCGGGCGCCTGCCGGACGTACGCAAGTTCGTGAAGAACGGCTGGAACGGCAAGATCACGCTCGCGCCGCCGCCGGAGACCGCGCCCGGGTGGGAGATCGACGCACGGTACGGCATCGCGCTCATCGCCATCACCTGCCTGTCGAAGAAGTTCACCGAGCCGAAGATGCTCGACTTCTGGGGCGACGTGGTGCGCAAGAACATGACGCTGGAGTCGGCGTCGACCAAGGACCTCGGCGCCGACTGGGCCGGCGTCCAATCCACCTGCGCCGGCCAGGTCCGTAACGCGTAGAACCGCGCATAACCGAAAAGTCCGACATGTCCGTCACGAAGTGGCGGACATGTCGGGCAAGAGCGGCCCGCCGCGCAGCGGCGGCCGGTCCCCGGAAAGCGGCTCGCCGCGGCCAGGTCTCGGAAGCAGCGCGCCGCGGCCGCCTCGCCCGCGGCAATGAGGAGCGCGCATAACCGAAAAGTCCGACATGTCCGTCACGAAGTGGCGGACATGTCGGACAAGAGCGGCCCGCCGCGCAAGAGCGGCCCGCCGCGCAAGAGCGGCCCGCCGCGCAAGAGCGGCCCGCCGCGCAAGAGCGGCCCGCCGCGCAAGAGCGGCCCGCCGCGCAAGAGCGGCCCGCCGCGCAAGAGCGGCCCGCCGCGCAAGAGCGGCCCGCCGCGCAAGAGCGGCCCGCCGCGCAAGAGCGGCCCGCCGCGCAAGAGCGGCCCGCCGCGCAAGAGCGGCCCGCCGCGCAAGAGCGGCCCGCCGCGGCCCGCCGCGCAGAGCGGCCCGGGCGATCCCTGGAAAAGCGCTCGTCGCCCGATCTTGAAAAGCGGCCCGCCACGGCCGGTCCCCGCAACCCGCCCGCCGCGGCCCGGTCCCGGGAAGCAGCCTGCCGCGGCCACCCCGCCCACGACATCGAGAACCGCGCATAACCGAAAAGTCCGACATGTCCGTCACGAAGTGGCGGACATGTCGCGCAAGAGGCGCCTGTCGCCGAAGGGGGCCACGCGACGGGAAGGGGAAGCGGTCCGTCAGAAGGCGTGTGAGACCTCCCGAGAGGACCAACCCACATGCCGACGCCGCTGGAAGCGATCCGGGCGATGCTCGCCCGCCGCCGGGCCGAGTCGATGGAGGCGGCCGGGCAATGGGAGGCGGCGCACGACGCGTTCGCCG
This sequence comes from Dactylosporangium sp. CA-139066, assembly GCF_050936175.1. NCBI lineage: Bacteria > Bacillati > Actinomycetota > Actinomycetes > Micromonosporales > Micromonosporaceae > Dactylosporangium > Dactylosporangium sp. CA-139066. The sequence goes on from NZ_JBNJNH010000001.1 coordinate 7,863,505, forward strand.
AGGCGGCGGCGTTCTGGGAGGCGACGGACCCGGTCCTGGCCGGGTCGCTGTGGAGCCGGGCCGCGCGGCAGCTGGCGATCCTCGAGCGCCGCCCGGCCCAGCTCGAGGCGAGCCGGCGGGCGCTGGCGCTGCTGCCGCCGTGGCCGCGCTGGGACACGCCGCTGGCCCGCGAGGACGGGATGACGGCCCTGCGGCTGCGGGCGGGGGCGCTGTACTGGCTCGACCGGCTCGCCGAGGCCGAGGCGGCGGCCCGCGAGGCGATCGCGGCCGCCGAGGTGCACGGCGGGGCGGCCGAGCTCGCGCTCGCGTACGGGGAGCTCGCCCAGGTGCTGCACCGCCTGGGGCGGCCGGTGGAGACGGTGGGCGTCCTGGGGCGCCTGGTCGAGCTCGCCCGCGCCGTCGCGGCGCCGGAGATGCTGGCCGCCGCGCTGACCGACCACGCCGTCGCGCTGTACGGGCTGGAGCAGCACGCGGCGGCGCGCGGGGAGCTCGACGAGGCGCTCGCCGTGATCGGGACGATCGCCGATCCGGTCCGGGCCGACAAGGCGCGCCTCGGCACGCTCGCCGCGGCGGCCTCGGTCCACCGGGCCGGCGGCGACCCGGCCGGGGCGGTCGCGATGGCGGAGCAGGCGGCGGCGCTGTGCGAGCGCTACGGGCGGCGGGAGCAGTACCTGCAGGCGCAGATGGCGCTGGGGCTGGCCCTGGCCGACACCGGCGAGGTCGAGCGGGGCGCCGCGGCGATCCGCGTCGTCTACCGGGAGACGCTGGAGCGCGGCACCCGGCACCTGGCCGGCCGGGCCGCGAACAGCCTCGCGGCGCTGGACATGAAGGCGGGGCGGCTGCCGCGGGCGCGGGCCTGGGCGCGCCGGGCGGTGCGCCTGCAGGACACCGGCGACCTCGAGGCCCGCGCCGCGGCGCGGTTCAACGTCGCCCGGCTCGCCCTGATCGACGGGGACGTCACGGGCGCGGAGACGGTACTGCAGGGTGCCGTCGAGGACTGGGAGTCCGTCCGCCGCGACGTGACCGACGAGCGCCAGTACGTCGACGTCCTCGAGAAGCAGGCGCTCGTCTATCGGGTGCTGCAGCAGTGCCGCCTCGCCGCCGGCGACGCCGACGGCGGGCTGGAAGCGGCGGAGCGGGCCCGCGGCCGGGGGCTGCTGCGGCAGCTGCGGCGGCGGCGCGGGCCGGGCGCGGCACCGGACCCGAGCGGCGGGCAGTTCGGCCCGGCGGAGGCGGTGGCGCTGGCCAAGGAGCGCGGGGTCGCCTTCCTCGTGTACAGCATGGTCCCCCCGCTGGCGGGCTCCGCCGCCGACGCCGTCGCCGGCGTCCACGCGTGGCTCGTCGACGGTGCCGGGATCGCGCACGCCCACGCCGGCCTGGACGTCCTGCGCGACCTCGCCGGGCGGCCCGCCGAGCCGGACGCGTTCCTGGGGCTGACCCGCGAGGTCGACGGGCCCGACCTGGCCGGCGCCGTCGACGCCCTCGACCTCGACGGGCTGTCGCGGGCGCTGGTCGCGCCGATCCGCCACGCGCTGCGGGCCACCCCGGCCCGCCGCCTGGTGATCGTCCCCGACGGCGACCTGGACCGGGTGCCGTTCGCCGCGCTGCGCATCGGCGACGGCGAGTGCCTGGCCGACCGGTTCCCGATCGCGGTGCTGCCGGCGATCGCGCTGTTCCCGGTGCTCGACGGCGGCGGGCCGGCCCCGCTGCGCGACGTCCTGCTGGTCGGCAACCCGGCGCCGCCGAGGACCCCGATCGCGCCCGGCTTCCCGGTGCCGGCCCTGGCGCCGCTCGTGCACGCCGAGCGGGAGGTCCGGGCCGTCGGCGGCGGCGAGCCGCTCATCGGCGCGGCCGCGACGCGCGCCGCGGTGCTGGCCCGCATCGGCGGCTGCGACCTGGCCCACTTCGCCACCCACGGGCTGTACGGCTCCGACGACGGCGTCACGCCGGGCGCGCTGTGCCTGAGCCCGGACGGCGCCGACGACGGGTACCTGCGCGCCGACGACGTCGCCGCCCTGGACCTCGAGCGCTGCCGCATCGTCGTACTCAGCGCCTGCCAGACCGGCTGGGGGCGCAGCACCCACGAGGGCAGCCTGGGCCTGGCCCGCGCGTTCCTGCGGGCCGGGGCGCGGGCGGCGGTCGTGTCGCTGTGGCCGGTCGACGACGCCGCCACCGCCGACCTGATGACCGGCCTGCACCGGCACCTGCGCGCCGGCGCCCCGGTCGCCGAGGCGCTGCGCCGCGCGATGCTGGCCGCGCGCGACGCCGGGGTGCCGGCCCGGCACTGGGCCGCCTTCACGGTCGTCGGCGACGGCGGGGCGGCCGTCACCGCGCAGTACGACCGGGGCTAGCGCTCGTCGACCGCCCCGATGACGGGCTTGACGTCGAGGATCGGGGTGCCGTGGACGGCCTCGAGGCCGTCGACGAGGACGCGGCGGCCGTCGACCTCGACGATCTCGGCCCGGTGCAGCCCGATCGGGTTGGGGCGGTCCGGCGCGCGGGTGGCGAACACGCCGGTCTCCGGCCGGGTGACGTCGCCGCGCGGATGCACGGCGAGGACGTCGCGGTCGGCCTGGTGCAGCCACGTCAGCAGCAGGATCTGGTCGCCCTCGTGCAGGTCGGCGAGGGCCGGGACGACCCGCTCCTCGAACACGATCCAGGCCGGCGGCGCGCCCTCGTCGCCCTGCCGCGGCGCCCCCGCCCGGTCGGTGAGCGGCGACTCGACCCGCCCGACCGGGCGCACCACGAACCCATCATGCTCCATGGGACCGGACACTACGGGAAACGGGGCGGTGGCACGGCCCCTTCCTGTGGCAGCATCGGGCGGGATGGCAGACGACGACGTGCTCGACGCGCCGATCTGGGCGGCGCTGCACCACCAGCAGCGCGGCCTCGCCGAGATCATCGGCCGGGCCGCCCGCTTCCGGCCCGACGTGGCGCCGTTCTGCGCGATCGCGCCGGGCGCCGGGCCCGAGGTGTGGTCCGACCTGGCGAAGCTGGCCGGCCCCGGTGGGCCGGTGACCCTGTTCGGCGAGGTGCCGCCGGCGCCGCCGGGGTGGGCGCCCACGTTCGACCTCGGCATCGTGCAGCTCGTCGAGGAGTCGGTCGAGGCCGGGCCGGACCCGCAGGCCGTCGTGCTCGGCCCGCGGGACGTGCCGGAGATGCTGGACCTGGTGCGGCGCACCGATCCGGGGCCGTTCCGGGCCCGGACCATCGAGACCGGCACCTACCTCGGGCTGCGGCACGAGGGCGCGCTGGTGGCGATGGCGGGCGAGCGCACGCGGCCGCCCGGGTGGACGGAGGTCAGCGCGGTGTGCACCGACCCGGCGTACCGTGGCCGGGGTTTGGGCGGCCGGCTCGTCCGGGCGGTCGTGCACGGCATCCGGGCCCGCGGCGAGCGGGCGTTCCTGCACGCCGCGGCGACCAATGCCGGCGCGATCCGGCTGTACTCGGCGCTCGGCTTCCGGCTGCGCCGCGACACCCAGGTCCGCTCCTTCGCCGGGCCGGGCGGGTCAGTCGACGCGGGGTGAGGTGCGGTTGCCGCGCTTGAGCTCGTAGAAGCCGGGCGTGCTCGCCATGAGGGCCATGCCGTCGTAGAGGCGGCCGGCGGCCTCGCCGCGCGGGACCGGGGTCACGACCGGGCCGAAGAACGCGGCGCCGTCGATGTGGATGGCCGGGGTGCCGAGGTCCTCGCCGACGGGGTCGAGGCCGGCGCGGTGGCTGTCGAGGAGGGCGGCGTCGCCGGCGTCGGTGTCGGCGGCGCCGGCCAGGTCCTCGGCGAGGCCGAGCGCGGACAGCGCGGAGCGGTACAGCTGCGGCCCGATCGCCATCCGCTCGTGGTGGATGCGGTCACCGAGCGCGGTGTACAGGTCGCGCAGCACCTCGGGGCCGTACTGCTGCTCGGCGGCGATGCAGACGCGGACCGGGCCGAGGGTGTCGGTGAGCCAGGTGCGGTACCAGTCCTCGAGGTTCTCCCGGTCCTTGTTGAGCAGCCACAGGCTCATCACGTGGAAGCGGGTGCGCACGGGCCGGACCCGCTCGACCTCCAGCAGCCAGCGGGAGGCGTTCCAGGCCCAGGGGCACTTCGGGTCGAACCACATGTCAACAACGGTCGTCACGCCCGACAGTCAAGCCGACCCGGTTGGCCCTCGGAAGTTCCAATTCACGGCCGGTTCCATTGGGCCAAGCCGCCGACGGTACGCTCCGGGCGTTCGCGCACCTCGGCCTGACGTTCTGGAACTGGCCGCCGCTGCGCGCCGGCTTCGTCGCCGCCGCCCGCCGCCTGGGCCACCGCATACGGCTCGGGGCCGGAAGGGTCTGAGCCCCCGGCCACGAACCGCAACGCGCGTCAGTTGCTCGTGTACTTGAACGCCTCGAGCGTCTTCGTGCCGTTGAGCTGCTTCGACCCGTTGTAGCCGCCGACGGCGTAGAGGACGCCGCCGCTCACCGCGACCGCCATGCCGGAGCGCGGCACCTCCTGCTTCGGCATCAGCGGCGTCATCGAGGCGTCCTTGCACCACCAGTCGTAGACCGTGCCGCCCTCGTTGCCGCCGAACACGCACAGGCCGATGCGATTGAGATACACGGCCGACGCGCCCTCGCGTGGATGGTCGAGTTTGACGTCGTTGTTGGGGCTCTTCAGCTGCTGCACATAAATGTCGATGGTGTCCTTGGTCTTGTTCCCGTCCGACTGCTGCACCCCGCCGATGAAGTAGACCGTGCCGGCGCCGTCGGACGCCGCCGTCAGCTTCTCCCGGCGGTCCGAGAGGGGCTGGGACAGCGCCTTCCAACCGGCGGGGCCGAGCAGCCAGACGGTGTCGGTGGCCCGCTTGTTCGGCGCGGTGCCGCCGCCGAAGAGAATGCCGTCGCTGTCGGCGACCGCGGCGCCGCCGATGCGGCCCTCCGGCAGCTTCGGGCCCTCCTCCCACTGCGTCTTGCCGGCCGAGAGCTTCCAGACGGAGTCGGTGGCGCCGCTCTTGACCCAGCCGCCCATCACCCAGATGTCATCGTTGCCGTCGACGACCACCGACATGTGGCTGGTCGCCGCCGGCAGCGGCGGGCCGTTGGACCACGTCCGGTCTTTGATGTCGTAGACGTAGACGTTGGCGACCTGCGTGCGCGGCGTGTTGGCCGTGAAGCCGCCGATGACGTACAGCTTGCCGTTGACGACCGCGGCGCCGGCGCCCTCGAAGCCGTCGTCGGACGGAACGTCGGGCAGCTTCTCCCACTTGCCGAACGCAGACGCCGGGGGCGCCGAGGAGGGGCCGCTGCCGCCGGCCTGGTTGTCGTCCTTGCCGTTGTAGGCCTTGAGGGCGAAGGCGCCGCCGATGAGCAGGAGCAGCACGACGGCGAAGCCGGCGATGAGCGCCAGCCGGCGGCGGCCGCCCGTCGCCGGCTCCTCCTCCGGCTTGACGCCGGGGCGGACGGGAACGTCGACGGCCGGGGAGACCGGGGTGGCCGGGGACTCGAAGCCCGTCGGGATGGCCGAGACCGGCGAGACGCCGGCGCCGCCGGAGCCCGGCACCGCCGAGACGGGGTAGACCGACCCGCCCGGGCCGGAGACGGGCACGCTGGAGACCGGCATGCCCGAGACCGGGACCGGCATCGCCTCGGTGCCACCGCCGCCGCCGTAGACGGTGCCGGACGGCGGGCCGGTGAAGGTCGGCGGGCGCGGCGTCGGCACGCCGACCGACGCGGTGCCGGTCGCGGTGCCGATGCGGCCGTCGGTGGTCAGCTCGGCCGGGTGGACCACGGCGCCCTCGGCGACCGGCAGCTCCGGCTGCTCGAGGACGGTCGGCGCGACGTCCAGCTCGCGGTGCAGCATCCGGGCCACGAGCGGCACCCGGGACGAGCCGCCGACGAGCATGACGCCGGCCAGGGTGCTGGCCTGCAGGCCGGACTCGCGCACGACGCGGGCCGTCTCGGTCACCGTGCGGGCGATCATCGGGCCGATCCGGCCCTCGAGCTCCTCGCGGGTCAGGTGCATCGCGGCCTCGACGCCGGGGATGCTGACCGGGGCGACGGTGGTGCGCGACAGCATCTCCTTGGCGCCGCGCACGTCCTCCCAGAACAGCCGGCGGTCGCGGCGGTCCTGGGCGGTGCGCGGGTCCTGCAGCCGCCGCCACACGTCGGGCTCGGTGCGCTGCAGCACGCCGCCGAGCAGCTCGACGAGCGCGGCGTCGAGGTCGAGGCCGCCGACGTCCTCGAGGCCGCCGGAGCCGATGACGACGAAGCCCTGCGGCTCGTTGCGGACCACGGCGATGTCGATCGTGCCGCCGCCGAAGTCGTAGACCACCATCGACTCGCCGCGGGGCAGCGGGTGGTTGAGGGCGCTGATGAAGTACCGCGCGGCGGCCACCGGCTCCGGGATCATCTCGACCTGCGGCCAGCCGGCGGCGATCGCGGCGTCGTGCAGCGTGCGGCGGCGGGTCTGGCCCCAGGAGGCCGGGTACGTCAGCACGACCGGCGGCGCGAACCGGGTGATCTCGGCGACGCCGATCGCGACCGTGCGCAGGATCGCGGCCAGCATGTTGACAGTCGGGATCTCGGCGCTGCCGAGCAGCACCGCCGGCTCGTCGATGCGCCGCTTCGGGTTCGGCTCGTAGCGGGCCGGGTCGAGCTGGGCCAGCCGGATCGCGTCGCGTCCCACCGCGAGCTGCCCGTTGTCCTGCAGGAAGACCGCGGACGGCATGAGGGGCGCGCCGTCGAACAGCACCGGCCGGCGCCGCCCGTCGGGCGAGCGGATCACCGCGACCGTGTTCGAGGTGCCGAGGTCGATGCCGACGACGTAGCCGGCCGGCGCCGGGCTCACCACGACGACCTGCCCATATGTGCTCCTAACACCAAGTTCGCGAGTTGCGCGGCGGCCAGAGTAGTTGCCGGATATGACAGCGGCACTAATTCGATCGGGAGGCCGACGCAGAGGGGGTGGCGGACGCCGACGCCGTCGAGGGCAGCGTCGTGCGGGGGACCATGTCCGGCGACCAGCGGGCCGTGTAGTACGGCTGGGCGACGCCCTGGGCGAAGGCGCTCGAGGCGGCCGGGGTGGCGGCGATGCGCCAGTCCGTCTCCTTGATCGACTCGTACCACAGGAAGCCGATGATCTCCGGGTGCTTCGGCAGCGAGCGCAGGAAGTCGGTGATCCACTCGGCCTTGCGGCCCTGCGCGTCGGTCGCCGCCGTCTCGGTCACCACGATCGGGCGCTGGCTGATTCGCTTCAGTTCCGCCAGGGTCGGCCGGTAGATCTGGTCGAACGTCTGGTACGTCTCCATGCCCGCCGTGCCGTAGTAGCCGGACAGCCCGACCCAGTCGACGTAGTCGTCGCCGGGGTACAGCTGCGACAGCGGCGTCGCGTTCTCGTACACGACGTTCGGGCTCCACACCCAGATGACGTTCTTCGTGCCCAGCTTCGCGAACAGGTCGTGCACGTGCCGCCAGGCGGCCACGTAGTCGCCGCGCTGGTTGCCGTTGGCGGACTCGCACCACGGGTACCAGTAGCCGTTCATCTCGTGCGCGAAGCGGATGGCCACCGGATACCCGAGGTCCTTGATCCCCTTCGCCCACTCGGTGATGTAGGCGTCGAACGCGCCGCCGGCGATCCGCGACAGGCGGTACTGTGGCTGCGTCCCCCGGTCCTTGTCGGTCTTGGACTCGGCGCGGTAGTCCCACGGCTCCCAGCCGAGCATCGGCAGCATGCCCCGGTTGACGATGCGGTCGAACGGCTGCCGGTCGAAGTGCTTCTGCGCGCCCCACCCCGACGCGAACATCATCACCTGCGGGCCCTTCCCCGCGGCCTGCACGAACCCGTTGTAGTCCGTCAGGTCGCCCGGGCCCTTCTCGGTGAAGATGCCGAAGAACGCGGTGCCGGCGTCGGGGAACCCCTGCGGGCGCCGCCCGGGCACCGGCGGCTCGAGCGTGAACGTCGGCCGCGGCTCGACCACCTGCGGCGACCACTGCGCGCTCGGGTTGGTGTAGGCGTCCACGCGCGGCGCCACCACGAACACGTACGAGCCGATCACCACGAGCGCGGCCAGCATGATCCGGGGCAGCGTGATCACGCCGGGCTCCCCTGCGCCTGCGGCTGGGCCTGGTGCGGCAGGGCCTGGTGCGGCAGCGGGAAGCCGGCGTGCGGCACCGCCGGGAAGCCGTGCACGGTCGGCAGGTCGTCGATCGCGAACGCGCTGGACACCGTCGCCCGGATCGTGACGACCAGGCCCGACGTCACCGGGTCCTCCTCCGGCTCCACCGCGCCCCGGTCGCGCAGCCACGTGCACCACGCCATCAGCGGCGGGATCGAGCCCACGACGATGCTCAGCGAAGCCCAGAAGCGAAGGGCGATGGAGTCGTACCCCAGGACGAAGCTCGCCCCGAGCAGCGCCGCGCCCACGAGGGCCCACACGGCGTGCGTGCGGAACGTCTTGGGCCCGTCGACGCTGCGCAGCCGCCCCTTCGCCGTCACCGCGTACGCCAGGGGCCGGCGCAGCAGCGCGGCGATGCCGGCGGCGGCGTAGACGGGCACCGCGAACAGCGCCAGCAGCATGCCGTGCACGCCGATCTCGCGCCGCTCGTGGCGGGCCAGGTTGAACCGGCGCAGCCACAGCCACAGCACCGCCCAGGTGCCCATGCTCGCGCCCCACAGCGCCGCCCACATCCGCCACTGGATGTCCGCGGCGTTGATGCCCAGGCTCAGGTACGTCCCGGTGGCCACGACCCCGGACACCGCGGCGAGGGCGACGCTCGGGTAGTAGGACTGCACCAGGCCGTAGCACAGCCGCTGCCCGAAGCCGAGGCGCTTGAGGTGCGGCTTGGAGCGGCGCAGCAGGATCTCCCAGACGCCGTACGCCCACCGCTTCTGCTGGTTGAAGTAGTCCGTCCAGCTCGTCGGGCCCTCGCCGATCGCGATGACGTCGGGCGTGTAGACGCCCTTCCAGCGCCGGTCGGTGAGCGGGTTCTTGGCGCCCATGACGACCATGCTCGTGAGGTGGTCCTCGATGATCGAGTCCTGGTAGCCGTCGATCATCGCCCAGGCCATCGGCCGGTACAGGTGGTTGGTCCCGATGAGCAGCGGCGCGTCGAGGCCGTTGCCGCCGCGCTCGATCAGGCCGGAGAACAGGTACTGCTGCACCGAGGCGCCGTGCACGACCCAGTTGTCGTACATGTTGCCGTACACCTGCGGCGCCACGACGAAGGCGACGTCGGGATCCCGGAAGTAGCCCAGCGTGCGCTCGAGGAAGCTCGGCAGCGGCACGTGGTCGGGGTCCATCTGCGCGACGACGTCGTAGACGTGCTCGTGGGTGGCCCGCCAGGCGTTGTGGTTGCCGGACTTGGTCTTGGCCCGGAAGGCGCCGTGCTCCTGGTTGAACTCGGGCCGGCCCTTGCGGCTGAAGTGGTGCACGCCCAGGCGCCTGGCCATCGCCTTGACCCGGGGATCGTCGCCCTCGTCGAGGATCCAGATGTCGACCCGGCCGTCGTAGCGGACCTTCTGCATAGCCCGCAGCGAGCGCTCCACGACGTCGATCGGCTCCTTCGCCGGCACGATCGTGGTCAGCATCGCGATGCGCAGCCCCGGCTCGGGCAGCATCGGCACCGGGTCGCGGGCCTTCCACGCGAACACCCACACCGCGAAGTTCTGCAGCAGCCGCACCGCCTCGACGAGGACCACGAAGCAGAACGCGATCCGCGCGACGATCACGTGCCAGTCGGCGGCGTCACGCGACGGGCCCGCGCCCGGAATGTGCTCCGGCAGCAGCAGCCAGCCGATGAACACCAGCCCGGTGAGGAAGTTGGCCGAGATGAGCAGCGACAGCATCACCCGGCGCCACGGGCCGCCCACCTTGCGGTACACCACCGGCCGGTGCGGCGCCGACGGCCGGGTCAGCGGCCCGGTGATCTCGTTGCCGTCCTCGTAGGCCAGGTGCGTCGACTCGCGCTTGTCGCGGGCCTTGCGGGCCCGGCGCTCGGCACGGGTCGGCCGCGACCCGGACCCGTTCTCGGCGCCCCCGGATGTCACCGATCGGGGCACGGCGGTGTCCAGCAACGAACCGGCCTCCGATCTTCAAGCCCGAAATGGAACATCACGCTCGATGACGTTCCCCCGCCGTATCCGGCTCCGCTGATCGTAGGCTCAGACCGCGATTCGGCGGACCATCCCATCGGCCGATCCCGCGACCACTCGCGGGTGATCGTTTCCGCTGGTGGATGCCCGTTTTCACGCCCATCTCCAGGGCATTCGGCGGGCCGGGAGGGAGGGTGAATGTAGCGGATCCGACAGCCTTTTTCCGATCTCTTTTTTGAACCGATCAAGTGGCGATGGGTCACGTCCGCCGGATTGGTGAGGTGTTGCCCGTGATGCTGTCGTTTTCCCGACTCTCCACAATGGAAATGCGGCCGGCCAGCACCGGCTCGGCGAGCACCAGGACCACCGCGAGCAGCGTCAGCGCCCCGCCGACCAGCGCCGTCGACCGGACCCCCGGCCCATCGATGATCATGCCGCCGACGAGCGAGCCGGCGGCGATCCCGACGTTGAACGCCGAGCTCGTCCCGGCCGACGCCACGTCCGCGCTGCCCGGGGCGACCATCAGCACCCGGTTCTGCACGGCCGCCGCCATCGCGCCGTAGCTCAGGTTGCACAGCGCCAGGGCGGCGACCGCGGCCGGCCCGAGCCCGCCCAGCCAGTACATCGCCAGCAGCCCCGCGCACAGCAGCACCAGCGGCACGACGAGCGCGAGGTACGCGTACCGGTCCAGGAACCGCCCGACCGCGACCGTCCCGGCCAGCCCCGCCAGGCCGGCCGCGAGCAGCAGCGGGCCCAGCGCGTCCGGCGCGAAGCCGCTCACGTCGAGCAGGAACGGCGTCACGTACGTCTGCAGCGTCAGCGCCCCGGTCACGCAGATCGCGACCGCCACCACGAGGATCGCGAAGCGGCGCGCGTCGGGAGCGCTCCCGCGCACGACGACGGCCTCGGTGCCGCGCTCATGGGCCGGCAGCAGCGCGACGAGCGCGGCGCAGGTGACGGCCCCGACCGCGGCCATCGCCAGGAACGCGGCGCGCCAGCCCGCCTGCTGGCCGAGCCACGTGCCCAGCGGCACGCCGAGCACCGGGCCGAGCGCGGCGCCGACCGAGAGCCGGGCCACGGTCCGCCCGCGCCGTTGCGGCGGGAACAGCGTCGTCGCGGTGGACGCCACGATCGACCAGAACAGCGCCTGCGTCGCCCCCACCACGAGCCGCGCGCCGAGCAGCACCCCGTAGCCGGGCGCGAGCGCGGTGACGAGGTTCGCCGCGGCGAACACCCCGAGCGTCCCGCTGAGCAGCAGCCGCCGCGGCACCCGCTGGGTGAGCCGGGCCAGCGGCAGCGACAGGACCATGACCACCACCGCGTACCCGGTCATCAGCAGCCCCACCGCGGAGCGCGACCGCTGCAGGTCGTCGGCCATGAGCGTGAGCAGCCCGACGGGCAGGATCTCCGTGGTGACGAACGAGAACGTCGAGACCGCAAGGGCGGTGAGGGCGAGGTTGGCGCGTTTGTGACCCAGCATGGCGGTGGTAGCGTCGCACGCAGCGACGGACGGGGGCTACCACATAATGGCGCGGGTACGCTGCGACTTCTTCTCCGAGGCGCTGGGCTTCGGCACGTCGATGACCGTGCTGCTGCCGCAGACCGCGGCCGGCCAGATCGGCGTCAGCGGCCGCGCGAGCGACGGCGACTTCCCCACGCTGTACCTGCTGCACGGCCTCAGCGACGACGACACCATCTGGACCCGGCACACCGCGATCGAGCGCTACGCCGCCGGCCTGGGCCTGGCCGTGGTGATGCCGCAGGTCCACCGCAGCTTCTACACCGACGAGGTGTGGGGCCGTCCATATTGGACGTTCATCGCCGAGGAGCTCCCCCGCGTCGCCCGCGGCTTCTTCCGCCTCAGCGCCGACCCGGCCCGCACCTTCGTCGCCGGCCTGTCCATGGGCGGCTACGGCGCGTTCAAGCTCGCCCTGCGCCACCCCGACCGCTTCGGCGCCGCCGCCAGCCTCTCCGGCGTCCTCGACCTCGCCGCCCGCGCCGCCGACCTGCACCGCCCCGAGGACCCGCGCATGTGGCAGCGCATCTACGGCGACCCACCGGCGATCGAGGGCACGCCCGACGACCTGATGCACCTGCTCGCCGGCGCCACCACTGTCCCGCCGCTGTACGTCGCCTGCGGCACCGAGGACCCGCTGTACGACGGCAACGTCCGCTTCGTCGAGCAGTGCCGCGCCCAGGCCATCCCCGTCACCGCCGAGTTCTCCCCCGGCGAGCACGAGTGGGGCTACTGGGACGCCCGGATCCGCGACGTGCTGGCATGGCTGCCGCTCTGATCGGCGACTGGCTGGGAAGCCCGGTCGCCGAGACGCTGCGGGTCACCGGCAACCTCTCCCGGGTGTACGTGGTGCGCCTCGCCGACGGCCGGACCGTGGTGGTGAAGGCGCGCCCGTTCGCCGATCGGCTCGCCGGCTGCGCCGTCGTCCAGCACCACCTGTGGAGCGCCGGCTTCCCCTGCCCCGAGCCGATCGCCGGCCCCGACCGCTTCGGCGACCTGGCCCTGAACGCCGAGGCCGCCGTCGAGCCCCCGCCGTCCTCGTCCACCCCGCCGCCGCCCGCGGCGTCCGCCGCGCTCCTGGCCCGCCTGATCGCCACGGCACCGCGCGTGCCCGACACGCCGCCACTGACCCCGTCACCGCCCTGGATCCGGTGGTACCACGACGAAGGCCCCATCTGGCCCCGCCCCGACGACCGCGACGCCGACCTGCACGCGAACAAGAGCTGGCACGACGACGCCGCGGAGGCGGTCCGCGCCCGCCTGTCCCGCTTCGAGGCCCCGCCGGTCGTCGGCCACTGCGACTTCGAGTCCCACAACATCTGGTGGCGCGACGGCGAGCCCCTCGCGGTCCACGACTGGGACAGCGCCGTGGCCGAGCCCGAGCCGGTGATCGTCGGCGTCGCCGCCGCAATGTTTCCGGCCGGCGCCGACCGGCACGCGGCCACCGTTGAGGAGAGCGCCGAGTTCCTGGACGCCTACGAGCACGCGAGCGGCCGGTCGTGGAGCACGGACGAACGGGCGGCAGCGTGGGCGGCCGGCCTGTGGATCCTGCTGTTCAACGCGAAGAAGTGGGCGCTCGACGGCCTTGACCTGCTCAGCCGGCCCGAGGCCGAAGAACGCGCCCGCCTCGCCGGCCTCTGACCGACTCTTGCCGCGTCACGTCGTGTTGCACATCCTAGGAAACTAGGCTGACACCTTCCCCCGCGCCGAGGCGCAAGGAAGCCCAGCAATTTTCACTGTCTACGGTCTGGACCACCGACTGATGACCCGCTGTCCGTGCGGACGTGGCGGGCCGTCGGTGGCACGACCGCATTTCACATGGTGCACGCGGGCGGGTGGGGCGCGGCCGGGCGCGCCCCACCGCTGCGCGCTACGCGGCGTCGGCCGGGACGGGGGTCGGCTCGCGGTCCGCGGGCGGCTTCTGGGACTCCCAGGCCGGGCGGCCCGTGCGGACCAGGAGCAGGACCAGCGCGCCGCCGGCCAGGGCGACCCAGCCCGCGACCGCGGTCACGTGGTTCACCGCGTCCGTCGGGGCGTGGTGGGAGGAGAGGCGGTCGGCGAACAGCGAGCCGAACACGGCCACGCCCAGCGCGAAGCCCAGCTGGCGGAACGTGTTCACCGCGCCGCCGGCCATGCCGCTGCCCTCGTGCGGCACCGCGGCCAGGGCGGCCGATGCCATCGTCGGCAGGACCGCGGCCACGCCGAAACCGGCCACGATCAGGCCGGGGATGAGGGCCGTGCCGGCGCTGGACGGGGTCAGGCGGGACTGCAGGAGGGCGCCGGCGCCGATGAGCAGCATGCCGAGGCCGATCGTCCAGCGCGGGGCGATCCGCTGCAGCAGGCGGCCGCCGAGCGCGCCGCCGGCGAAGGAGGCCGCGGACAGCGGCAGGGCGCCGAGCAGGCCCGCGTCGACCGGGCCCTTGCCCAGGAACTGCTGCAGCCAGACCGTGGTGAACGGCAGGTACGCGAACGCGGAGGCCTGTGCGAGTACCGCCGCGGCCATGAGGACGGAGAAGGACGGCTTCGCGAACAGGCGCAGGTCCAGCATGGGGTGCGCGGTGCGCCGCTCGACGGCCAGGAACGCGGCCAGGGCGACGGCGGCGAGGGCGAAGGAGCCGAGCGTGGACGGTGCGGTCCAGCCGGCGTCGCCGCCGCGGATGAGGGCGTACGTCACCGCCGCGGCCGAGATCGTGAACGGCAGCGTGCCGGGGACGTCCAGGCGGGCGTCGGCGCGGCCGCGGGACTCGGTGACGCCGCGCGCGGTGAACCACAGGGCCAGCAGGCTCACCGGGAGGTTGACCAGGAAGATCCAGCGCCAGCCGAGGTGCTCGGTGAGCAGGCCGCCGGCGATCGGGCCGGCCGCGGCGGCGGCGCCGTTGACCGCGCCCCAGATGCCGAAGGCGACGCCCCGGTCGCGGCCGGTGTACGCGACGCTGAGGATCGCCACCGTCGTGGCCAGCATCGCGGCGCCGCCGAGGCCCTGCAGGAAGCGGGCGGCGACGAGCAGGGCGGCGTTCGGGGCGGCCGCGCACAGCAGCGAGGCGAGGGCGAAGACCACGGTGCCGCCGAGGTAGACGCGGCGGCGGCCGTGCCGGTCGGCGAGGGCGCCGGAGGCCAGCAGTACCGCGGCCAGGGCCAGGGCGTAGCCGTCGAGGACCCACTGCAGTCCGCCGAGGGTGGCGTCGAGGTCGTGGGCGATGCGGGGCAGGGCGACGGTCACGATGGTGACGTCGACGAGCAGCATGAAGGTGCCGATGGAGACGGCGATCAGGGCAGACCATGTGCGCATGTGCTCGAATGTGCGGCGGCCGAGCGGTTCCCGGTACTCACGGCGGCATCCGGTGCCGGATTCCGACGCCGGATACCGTTGGCTGGTGGAACTCGACATTCTGGACCTGAGCATCGTCGACGGGCTGCGGCTGGACGGGCGGGTGCCGTTCAGCGCGCTGGCCGGCGTGCTGGGGGTCTCCGACCAGACGGTCGCCCGGCGGTACCGGCGGATGCGCGCCGAGGCCGGCCTGCGCGTGGCCGGGCTGCCCGACGGGCCCCGGCTCGGCTACGACATGTGGCTCATCCGGCTGCAGACCACGCCGGATGCCGCGGGCGCGATCGCCGAGGCGCTCGCCCGGCGGCCCGACACGACCTGGGTGACGCTGGCCTCCGGCGGCACCGAGGTCACGTGCGTCGTCCAGAACCCGGGCACCGCCGACCGCGACAGCCTGCTGCTGCAGAAGCTGCCCCGCACGCCCCGGGTCGTGTCGGTGCGCGCGCACTGCCTCATGCACCAGTTCGCCGGCGGCGCCGAGGGCGACACCCGCATGACCCGGCTGACGCCGCAGCAGATGGACGCGCTGCGCCCGCCGGCGCCGGACCCGGCCGCAGTACCGGCCATCACCGACGCCGACCGGCCGCTGCTGGCCGCGCTGAACCGCGACGGGCGGCTGGGCTACCCGCAGCTGGCCGCGGCGACCGGCTGGTCGGAGTCGACGGTCCGGCGGCGGCTGGAGCACCTGCGGGCCAGCGGCTCGATCTTCTTCGACGTGGAGGTGGAGCCGTCGCTGTTCGGGTACAACGCGCGGTTCCTGCTGTGGCTCAGCGTCGCGCCGGCGCACCTGGAGGCGGTCGGGCGGGCGATGGCCGCGCACCCCGAGGTCGTGTTCGCCGCGGCCACCACCGGGGAGACCAACCTGGTGGCGACCGTGATCTGCCATGACATGGCGGGGCTGTACGAGTACGTGACGCACCGGGTCGGGCCGCTGCCGGGCGTGGACCGGCTCGAGTCGGCGCCGTCGCTGCGCCACGTCAAGCAGGTGGGTGCCCTGCTGACGTGAGCGGGGCGAGGTCCGGCTCGACCCAGCCGGCCTTCGCCTCGGCCGACGCGAGCGTGGACGAGCGGTAGAAGCGGCTCAGCAGGCGCTTGTCGAGCACCTCGGGCGCGCGGGCGGCGAACGCCTCGAAGTCCGCGTCGCCGGGCCGCATCCGGGCGGCGACGAGCTCGACCCAGGCGCGGCTCATCGTGTGGTGGTACTTCTGGGGCGCCCCCGCGTATCGGGCCGTGCGCCGGATGCCGTCGCTGACCAGCTCGGTCGCCGCGGCGAGGCTCATCCGGCGCAGGGCCAGCCAGGTCAGCTGGACGTGCCGGCGGTGACCGAAGCGGGCGTCGCCCGCCGTGACCTCGGCGAACAGCTCGTCGAAGGTGGTCATCGGGAGAGCTCCCGCAGCGCCGCCGAAACCGCCTCGACGGCCTCGGGCGTCAGGCGCCGCTCGAGCTGCGCCATGGCGTCGAGGATTCGGGCGGCGACCCGCGCCCCCTCGGCCGTCGGGCGCACCACGACGGTGCGCCGGTCGCGCGGATGCGGCTCACGGGCGAGCAGGCCGCGCTGCTCGAGGCGGTCGAGGATGCCGGTGAGCGTGGTGGGCCGGCCGCCGATCGCGGCGCCGAGCTCCGACACGGTGGCGACCGCGTCCGCCCGCGCGCCGAGGTTGGCCAGGGCGTTGAGCTCGGACGGGGACAGGCCCAGGTCGGCGAGGTGCGCGGTGAGGTGGTGCAGCGTCGCGTGCGTGGCGCGCTGCAGCTCCAGAAGAAGTACCACGGTTTCGTATTATCCGGATCCGTAGAGTCTGGCGGCAACCCATGTGTCGCTGAGACTCTCGGCGTAGGGCCCGCCGGGCGGGTCGACGACCCAGACGTGGATCATCTCGGCGGCGGTGACGGCGACGGTGAGCCCGGGGCAGCCGCCGTACGGCGAGACGACGCCGAACCCGGGCGGCAGCAGCCCGGCGCAGATGTCGTGCGCGTGCCAATGGGCCGCCGAGCCCGGCAGCGCCGGCCCGCGGCTTCCGGCCCGGGGCATCTGGTACACGACGCCGAGCAGGAGCGCGCGGCCGTCGCGGATGGCGTACACGAGCTGCTCGGGCGCCTCGGGGTCGAGGGTGCGCCCGTCGGCCTGGTTGCGCTTGTTGTCGAAGTGCACCTGCAGCCCCTCGGGGCGCCCGGCCGGGGTGTAGCCGTCGGCGCGGGCCTGCGCCGGGTCGCGGTAGCGCAGGGTGGCCCGGCGGGTCCGCTCGGCGAGGGTGGGGCCGTCGATGCCGGCGGTCGCGGTGGGGGTACCGCGGCGGATCGTGCCGGCCTGGAGCCGGTCGACGCCGTCGTGGTCGTGGCCGGCGAACCCGATGAGCCAGGTGACGGCGCCGAAGCCCACCGTCGCGGGGACGGTGACGGTCCGCGGTGCGACGAGGGCGAGGACGGCGAGCTCGAGCAGGACGACCGCCATGGCCGCCTGGTCGGGCCCGGCCAGGGCGAAGCCGGGCAGGGCGGCGACGACCAGCGCGGTGCGCAGGCGCCACCGCCGCCCCCGGGGCGCCCAGGCCGCGGCGAGCGCCCCGGCGAGGGCGAGCGGCCCGAGCAGCGCGTGGTACACGACGACCGGGGCGAGGAGCCGCACGGCCCAGCGGGCGCGTGGATCGGGCGGCGCATGGTTCGGGCGGCCGAGCAGGCGGGCGTGCGCGGCGAGGGCCCGGCGCAGCTGCCACAGCAGCAGCGGGGCGAACAGCGCGGCGGCGAGGGGGATCCGGTGCTCGGGCGCGATGCCGAGCCAGAAGTCGCTCACGGCCGCACCAGCATCCGCACGGCGAGCGCACACAGGACGCCCGGCAACGCCAGCGTCGTCAGCAGGCCGGTGAGGTTGACGGTGGCGTCGAGCTGGGGCAGCAGCCCGAGCGTCTGCTGCAGCGCGAACCCGCCGATCGCGAGCCCTTCGACGGCGATCACGGCCCACTGGGCCCACGGTCTGTGCGCCCGCGCGGACAGCACCAGCAGGAGCACGGCGTGCAGCAGCGGGCCGATGGTGGCGACGGGGCCGCTGAGCAGCGCCAGCCCCAGGGTGGCGGTGAGCTCGAGGGCGGCCTGGAGCGCCAGCAGCGACCGGGCGACGCGTTCCATGCCCGCATCGTCGCCCGCCGCGATGAGGCGGCGATGAGCCGTTTCTAAGAACCCGATGAGCCCGCCGTAGTCAGGCGCAGGGGAGGTCGACGAGGAAGGCGGCGCCGCCCGTCGCGTTGTTCGCGGCCTCGATCGCGCCGTGGTGTTCCAGGGCGATCGTCAGCGCGATCGCCAGGCCCAGGCCCGCGCCGCGGCCGGTGCGGGACTCCTCGGCGCGGTGGAAGCGCTCGAAGATGCGCCGCTCCTCGCCCGGCGGGATGCCCGGGCCGTCGTCGGCCACCGACAGCTGGGTGCGGGGGCCGCGCTGGGTCACGGTGACCCACACGTTGCCGTCCGGCGGGGAGTACTTCACGGCGTTGTCGACCAGGATCCACACCAGCTGGGCCAGGGCGTCGGCGTCGCCGAGGACCGGGCGGGCCGGGGTCAGGGCGCAGTGCACGCGCTTGGCCGGGTGCTGGGCGCCGGCCTGGCGGCACACGTCCTCGACGAGCGCGCCGAGGTCGACCGGGGCGGTGTGCAGCGGGCGGCCGGCGTCGGCGCGGGCCAAGGTGAGGAGCTGCTCGACCAGGCGGCTCATCCTCGCGCTCTCGCCGTCGATGTCGCGCACCGCGGCCGCGCGGTCGTCCGGGGCGGCGTCCGGGTGGCGCAGCAGGAAGCCCGCGTTGTTGCGGATCGTCGTCAGCGGCGTGCGCAGCTCGTGGGAGGCGTCGGCGACGAAGCGGCGCTGGGCCGTGACGCTGGACTGCAGGCGGTCCATCATGGCGTTGTACGCCGCCGTCAGCCTCCCCAGCTCGTCATCGGCCCGCGCGGGTGGCAGGCGGCGGGTCAGGTCCTGGGCGTTGACGAGCGCGGTGAGCTCGCGCAGGGGGCGCAGGGCGCGGCGGCTCACCAGCCAGATGGCGCCCGCGGCGGCCAGGAAGCCGAGCACGGCGTACACGGCGACGAGCACGAACAGGCCGGCCCGGTCCGATCTGACCTTGCGGGTGCTCTGCACGGCGGCGACGTAACCGCCGGCGGCGGGGCGGACCGCGACGCGCAGCGGCACGCCGGCCACGGTGACCGTGGTCTTGTCGCGGTCGCGGGCGATGTGCGGCACCTCGGCGCCGACCCGGCCCGTCGCGTACAGCGGCCGGCCGGACGCGTCGTACACCACGATCGCGATGTCGTCGCTGATCCCCAGGTCGGCGGCGGCCGGCGCGGCGCCGTCGGCGGGCGGGGGCAGCGCGGTGAGGGAGCCGGCGGCCGAGTCGGCGCGGGCCGCCAGCGCGGTGTCCTGGCTGTTGCCGGCGCCGGCGGCGAGCAGCAGGAACACCGCGGCGCAGAAGAGGGCCAGCACCGGCGTGACGACGGCCAGGCCGTAGAGCGTGATGCGCCCGCGGATGGACATCAGGACCGCCTCAGGACGTAGCCGACGCCGCGGACGGTGTGCAGCAGGCGCGGGTCGCCGAGCTTGGCGCGCAGGTAGCCGACGTACACGTCGACGACGTTGCTCGCGCTGTCGAAGTCCATGCCCCACACCGCCGCGCGCAGCTGGGCGCGGGTGAAGACCTGGCGGGGGTGTTCCAGGAAGTACCGCAGCAGCGCGAACTCCTGCGCCGTCAGCTCGATCGGCCGGCCGCCGCGGCGCACCTCGTGGGCGCGCAGATCAACGACGAGGTCGTCGAATTCGGCTGTCTGCGACGTTTCGGGCTGACGGCGGCGCAGCAGGGCGCGGATGCGCGCCAGCAGCTCGTCGTAGTCGAAGGGCTTGACGAGGTAGTCGTCGGCGCCGGCGTCCAGCCCCGCGACCCGGTCGGCCGTGGCGTCGCGGGCGGTCAGCATCAGGATCAGCGGGCCGCCGGCGGGCCGGGACCGCAGGCGGCGGCACACGGCGATGCCGTCCAGGCCGGGCAGCATCCGGTCGAGCACGACGACGTCGGGTTCGTTCGCGTCGACGGCCGACAGCGCGCCCGGACCGTCGAGCGCCACGGCGACGTCGTAGCCCTCGTAGGCCAGGACGCGCCGCAGCGAGTCGGCGATCGGCTCGTCATCCTCGACGACCAGCACACGCACCACGGCCGCAATGTTGCCAGCCCCTGTCACGCCTCGCCCGGCCCGCCGCCGGCCCCGGCCGCTTCGCGCCAGCCGGGGCGGTCGAGCACCGCGGCGTACTGCCGCGCCGTCTCCGGCGCCAGGCCCTTCGCCAGGTGCTCCGCGATGACGGCGGCGGTGCGCGCGCCGCGCCGTCGGGGCCTGCCGGGCCAGGTGGGCCGCGTGCGCGGCGAGGACGGCGGGCGCGGGCGGGTAGTCCTCCAGCGTGCCGCCCATGCCGCGGCAGAAGGTCATGACCGCCAGCAGCCGGCCGGCGTGGTCGACCAGGTCGTCGTCCGGGTCGGGGGCGAGGATCGCCGCGTGCAGGTGGGCGGCCGTGGCGACGTCGAAGGCGAAGTAGCCGTTGAGGTGGTCGCCGTCGCAGGCGTTGCGCAGGAGCCAGTCGCGCGACGACATGCCGTAGTGCCGGCAGAGCATCTCGACGTAGTACACCCGGCCCCAGCCGCCGGTCCGCTCGGCCAGCCACTCCAGCGCCCGGTTGCCGGTCCGCCGCCGGCTCAGGGCCTCCGCGGCCGGCGGCCCGAAAAGCTCGGCCAGGAGCCCGATGGTCTGGATGAGGGGAATATCGGACCTGTCCGAATCATTGGCCAGCAGCGCCAGGCCGACGGTGACCGAGCAGCGGTCGGCGCTGCGCCGCACCAGCCAGCGGCCGGTGTCGCGCACACGGGCCCGGTCGGCCCGCAGCGCGGCGGCGTCGATGTGGGCGTTGCGGTGGACCGGGACGTAGACGTCGTGGAACGCGTCGGTCAGGTCGCTCGGCTCGGCGTCCGGGCGGGCGAAGTACGCGTCGAGGATGGCGGCCACGTCCGCGCCCTCGCGGCGGTGATCCGGGGCGACCGGGAACCGCCCGGGCTCGTGGCTCGCGTGGTCCGGGAGCGGGGCGTCAAGGTCCTGCCGATGGACGCGCAAGGCGTGCTCGAAGAGGGACACCGCGCTCACCGGCGGACGAGCGGCTCGATCCTGTCGATCATGTCGGCCATGATGGCATGCCGGCTCAGGTGGCGTGCACCTGATCCGTACCCGCGTTGCGGCGCTTCGCGGCGTACATGGCGGTGCCGGCCTGCGCAGCTTGAAGCCGTTGAGGCCCAGCAGCAGCGCGGCGACCCGGCGGCCGCTGCGCCGGACTGGCAGTCCAGCACTCGGTCTAAATCGCACGCAATCCAGCCGTTCGTCTGGTTACCCATTCGTCGTCTTGCCTTTATCGATGGGCAGGGCCACGATCCAGTGCCATGGAGCGCATCATCGTGCCCTTCAAGGGCGACGGCGCCGGCACCGGTGAGCTGACCTGGGGCCAGCAACAGGTGTGGCGGGCCATGGTCGAGGTCGGCACGTCGATGAGCATGGGCGGCGTCGTGCCGGTCACCGACGGGCGCACCGTCGAGGACTTCGCGCAGGAGCTGCGCTTCTTCATGAGCCGGTACCCGTCGATGCGCACCCTGCTGCGCATCGCGCCGGACGGGGCCACGACCCAGGAGACGGTCGCCGAGGGCGAGGCGTTCCTCGAGGTGTACTCCGCCCCGTCCGCGGACGCCGCCGCTGCCCTCGCCGCCGACGTGCACGCGGGCTGGCGGGCGCGCAACTTCGAGTACACCCGCGAATGGCCGATCCGGGTGGCCGTGGTGCGCACCGCGGACGCCGTCACCCACGTCATCGTCATGGTCTGCCACATCGCCGCGGACGCCGGCGGGCTCGGCGTCATGATCCGCGAGCTCGGGCAGCGCGACGCGATCGGGGCGCAGAGCGCGCCGGGCCACCTCGAGCTGGTCGAGGCGCAGCGGGCCGCGGCGCGCACCACCGACACGGCGATGCGGTACTGGGAGACCCAGCTGCACGCCATCGAGCCGCAGCGGTTCGCGGGCCGCACCGAGCCCGCCGGCGACCGGTTCCGCCAGCTGGTGTGGCGCTCCCCCGCCCTGCACCTGGCCAGCGAGCGGCTCGCCGCACTGCTGTCCGTCGACGCCGCCCCCGTGCTGCTGGCCGCCTACGGCGTCGCGTTCGCGCGGGTCACCGGCCGCGAAGGCCCCTTCGCCACGCAGGTCATCGTCAGCAACCGCTTCCGCCCCGGCCTGGCCGACCTCGTCACGCCGCTGGCCCAGAACGGCTTCGTCGTGTTCGACCCGCGCGGCGCCAGCGCGGCGGAGGCGGTCGCCCGGGCCCGGCAGGCGTCGATGCGCGCGTCGAAGTACGCCTACTACGCCCCCGAGCCGCGCCTGGCCCTCATCGACCGGGTCGCCCGGGAGCGCGGCGAGCCGCTGGACCTCGCCGTGTTCTACAACGAGCGGCGGCTGGCGCTGCGGCCGCCGACCGACCCGCCCGCGCCGGACGCGATCCGGGCCGCGCGGGCCGCCACCGAGCTGGTCCGCGAGACGCCGCTGCCGTTCTTCAACGAGAAGCTCATGGTCAACGTCGACGTCGTGCCCGACACGGTGCAGCTCACGACCGAGGTCGACACGGCGTACATCGGCGCGCCCGACGTCCGCCGGCTGCTGCAGGAGATGGAGGACTTCACCGTCGCCGCCGCCCTCGACCCCGCCGTCCGGGCGGTCTGAGGAGGCCCGCCGCGCCCGGCGGGGCAGAATGTGTGGATGGAAGTCACCTGGTGGGGGCACGCGACCGTGGCGATCCGCGACCGCGGGGTCACGGTCCTGACCGATCCGGTGCTGCGCAACCGGCTGGCGCACCTGCACCGCCGGCGCGGCCCGCGGCCCGTGCTCGCCCACCGGCCGGACGCGGTCGTCGTGTCGCACCTGCACTCCGACCACTGCGACCTGCCGTCGCTGCGGATGCTGCCCCGCTCGACCCGGCTCATCGTGCCGCACGGCGCGGCCGCGTTCCTGCGCCGGCGGCTCGGCGAGCGCGACTACACCGAGCTGCGGGCCGGCCAGGAGACGGCGGTCGGCGACGTGACCGTCCGCGCGGTGCCGGCCGCGCACGACGGCGGCCGCACCCCGAAGTCGCGCATCCGCGCGGTGGCCCTCGGCTACGTGGTCACGGGCGACCGGTCGGCCTGGTTCGGCGGCGACACCGGGCTGTTCGACGAGATGAAGGAGATCGGCCCCGTCGACCTGGCGCTCGTGCCCGTCTGGGGCTGGGGCTGGACGCTCGGCCCCGGCCACCTCGACCCGGCCGGCGCCGCCGAGGCGATGCGGCTCGTCGCGCCGGCCCACGCGGTGCCGATCCACTGGGGCACGCTCTGGCCGGTCGGCTGCGGGCGGGTCCGCCCGGACCGCTTCCACCGGCCCGGCGACGAGTTCGCCGCCTGCACTCGCAGCGCCGCGCCCGCCACCGATGTGCGGGTGCTCGCGCCCGGCGAGAGCCTCACCGTTTCGTGATGGTCACGTTCGGGGGGTTGCTGGCCGCGCTCGCGGTCACGTTCGGGATCGTCGCGGTCGGCTCGACGCTGCCGGTGCTGCCGACCGGCGCCGCGGTCAGCGCCACCGCGGTGCTCGCCGCGCACTACAGCCCGCTGGCGCTGCCGGTCGTGATCATCGTCGGCGGGCTCGGCGCCTACGTGGGCGACGCGGTCACGTTCGCCATCTGCCGGGCCGGCGGCGAGGCGCTGACCCGGCGGCTGCGGCTGCTGCGCCAGCCGTGGAGGCTGGCCGGGACGGTGCGGGAGCGGCTGCAGCGGCGGCCGGTGACCGCGCTGCTGGTGTCCCGGCTGGTGCCCGGGGGACGGATCCCGGTGCTGCTGACCGCCGCGATCGTCGGGCTGTCGTGGCGGACGTTCGTCGTCTCCAACGTGGCGGCGTGCGCGCTGTGGGCCGCGACGTACTCGGCGATCGGCCTGCTGAGCCGCAACGTCTTCCCGCAGCCGTGGCAGGGCGTCGTCGCAGCCATCGTCATCGTGCTCGCCGCCGGCCAGGTCGCCGGCTGGGTGGAACGCCGCCGCCAGTCGCACGGCGTCCCGACCGACGTCAAGCCGTAGCGGTCACGCCGTCGCCTCGATGTAGATGGTCTCGTCGTTGCGCAGCACCTGGTCGAGATCGGCCACGTCGGGGCGGGCACCCTCGCGGAACGAGCGGACCGCGATCGCGTCGTCGGCGAAGCCGGCCGACGTCAGGGCGTAGCGCAGCTCCTCCTCGTCGAAGATCCAGCGGTGGCCGTACACGTAGAAGAGCTGGTTGAACATGAACGCGCCGCGCTCTGCCATCGCGGGCGCCACCCCCAGCAGCGCGCGGTTGACGCGCCGGCGGTGCTTGCCGAAGAAGCTGTTGCCGCTGACGTACGCCTCGGCGTAGACGCGCAGGTCCGGCGTGGTGATACGCAGCAGGCCGCCCGGGCGCAGGATGCGGCGGACCTCGGTCAGCCAGGCGATGCCGGCCTTCAGCGTCACGTGCTCGATGAGGTGCTCGGCGTAGACCCAGTCGACCGTGTCGTCGGCGACCGGCAGCACCCCGGTGATGTCCATCTCGGTGAAGTAGGCGGCGTCGTCGACGCGGTACACCTGCCCGGCCTCGGTCCGCGAGCCGTCCGCCGCGGTCAGCGACACGATGTCGGTGCCGAGCCCCTCGCGGTGCGCCGTCTTGAACGCGGCGAACTCGATGCCGGTCAGGCCGAGCCGGTCGAAGTGCGAGCGGTCCAGCACCGCGGCGGGAAACTCCGCCGACAGCTTCTCGACGCGGGCCAGGTCCTCGGTGAAGCCGTCCACGGTGGCGGCCAGCTCCAGCGGGTCTTCCCAGTTCCAGGGCCGTAACGCGTCGTCAGCCATTATTGGCGCTCCTCAAGGGATGCGGGCGGCGAGAGTTCGACCGATCTAAACACCTCGAACTCTGGCCGACAAGGGAGCGTCCGCATCGCGGTCGGCACTCGCGCTCGCCGCCGCCCGGCCGCGGCCGTCGATCGACGCCGCCCGGTCACGGCCGTCGCTCGCCGCCCGGTCACGGCCGTCGCTCGCCGCCCGGTCACGGCCGGCGGCGGCCGCCGTCCCCGGCTCGCGCAGGCCCAGATCGTCGAGCCAGGCGACGAGCTGGCGGTGCACGGCGACCGGGCCGCGCGGCTCGTTGGAGAGCACCGGCCAGTCGGCCGGGTGGACCAGCACCGCCTCGCTCTGCCAGCCGCCGATGCCGCCGTGCGAGCCGACGAGCTCCTCGAACGCGGCCACCTCGTCGGTGCCGGGGTCGACCCGGCTGAGCACCACGAGGTCGCCGACGTGGGCCATCGCCTGGTGGGCGAGCAGGTCGGCGGCGGCCGACGGGCCGTACGGCAGCAACGGATCCTCGCCCTCGACCGACCCGTCGCGCAGCCGGTGCCGGCCGGCCGGGCCGATCGCGACCGGCCCGTCGGCGGTGCGCACCACGACCAGGCCGATGCCGGGGTGCTTGGCCAGGCCGTCGACCAGGCCGGGGCGCAGCGCCTCGACGGCGGCGAGGTCGGCGCGGCCGGGGACGCCGGTGAGGTACAGCATGGCCAGGTTCCCGGAGGCGACCGTGACGACCTCGCCGCCGGGGCGGACGGTCACCGGGCCGCACGAGCGGGTCTGGTGCGACACCCCGGCCAGCAGTGTGTTGGCGCGGCCCCAGTCCTCCTCGTCCGGACCGCCGGTGGCCGCCTCGTGGCCGTCGCCGGCGAGGTCGCCGATGAGCCGCTCGAGGGTCACGCCGTAGCGCTGGCTGAACGTGGCGCCCTGGCTCTGGCCGTGGTCGGAGAGCACGACGATGCTGTAGTCGCGCCCGGCCACGCGGGCCAGCTTGTGCAGCGTGCCGAGCACCCGGTCGAGGCCCTCCAGGGTCTGCATCGCCTCCGGGCGCAGCGGGCCGGCGTGGTGCGCGACCTCGTCGTAGTCGACGAAGTCGCAGAAGACGACGGGGGCGCCGTTGCTCATCTGCTCGGCGATCAGCGAGACGTTGAGGTCGCGCAGGAGCACGTTGGTGACCGCCCGCAGGGCCACATAGGCGGCCGTGCGGGGCACCCTGGGGTACACGTTGCGGAAGCGCTGCCGGCGGGCCTGCTGGATCTCCTTGAGCATCTCGCCGACCGACAGCACGATCGCCCGCGCGAAGCCGTAAGGGCTGGCCACGAACGCGAGGTAGCCGCGGGCCGAGCGGCCCGGCAGGGCGGCGTTGCTGAACGTCAGCAGGCTCGTCGGGGCGTCGCCGGAGAAGACGTTGCTGATGCTGACGCCACCGTCGGCGAGCAGGCCGCGGCCGGTGGAGATGCGGGCCTCGACGTCGGCGGCGTCGCGGGGGCGGTTGGTGACGACCAGCCGGCCGGTCTCCTTCTCGTACCACCGGAAGGCCGGGATCTGCGAGAAGTCGCCGTGCAGGATGCCGGCCTGGCTGGCCGGGGTGGTCGCCGGCAGCCCGGTGTGCCAGGGCACCATCGCGTGCGTGCCGGTGCGCAGCCACTCGCCGAGGTTGGGCAGGTTGCCGGCCTTCACCGCCCACGACAGCAGCGGCGCCGAGAGCCCGTCGAGCTGGACGATGAGCACGCCCGGCTCGGTCGCCGGTGTCCCGCGGTGCCGGCGGGCCATCTGCCGCAGCGCCTGGCCCAGGAACACGTCCTCGCTGCCGGCGTCGGCGAGCCAGTTGACGAGCGCGGCGAGCACGGCGGCGAGCCAGCTGGCGACCCAGGCGTCGGCGAACGAGTCGACGGAGACGCCGCCCGCCAGGCGCAGCGCGGTGAACATGACGACGGCCTGGATGACCACGCCGAGCGCGAGCACGCCGATGCCGCCGACGACGACCGCGATGCCCAGCAGCACCAGGCGCATCGCCATGCCGATGAGCGACAGCAGGATCGTGAGCTCGACCAGGGCCGCCGGGCCGCCGCTGGCCCGCACGCCGGGCAGCAGCCAGAAGGTCACGGCGAGCACGACGAAGCTCGTCAGACCCGAGCGCAGCAGCGACTTCGCCCAGGCGACCGAGAGCCGCCAGTCCCGCAGCAGCCGGATCGCGAAGCGCACCCGCTGCCTGACGACCCCCACGAGCCCACATTACGGCCGATGGCGTCGATCACCCGATAAGTCCTGGGAGTGACCCGGGTCGCAGCGCGGTCACGCCCTGTGCGTACCGCTCGGCCGAGCGCAGCGCCTGCTCCCGCAGGGCGGTCAGCTCGGCCAGGTGGCGATCGAGCAGCGAGAGCAGGTCGTGGTGCGCGCTTCGTTTATCGCATGTTCATCTTCGCTTGCACGCCGGTTCACTGCGAGAATGCAGTCATGGCCGGAAAGCTTGAAGTGGAACGCAAATACGAGGTCCCGGACGGCTTCGCGCTGCCGGACCTGACCGGGATCGGCGGGGTCGCCACCATCGGCGAGCCCGACGACCAGCGGCTCGACGCCGTCTACTACGACACCGAGGGCCTGAGCCTGGCCCGGGGCCGCGTCACGCTGCGCCGCCGCAGCGGCGGCCACGACGCCGGCTGGCACCTCAAGCGCCCCAGCGGCGCGGCGCGCAGCGAGCTGCAGATCCCGGCCACCAACCGGAAAACCACGCCGCCGAGCGCGGTCGCCGACCAGGTGCGCGCGCTGTCGCGGGGCGAGGCGCTGCAGCCCGTGGCCCGCATCCGCACCCACCGCGTCGAGCGCGCGCTGCGGGCCGCCGACGGCAGCACCGTCGCCCTGCTCGCCGACGACCGGGTCAGCACCGAGTCGCTGCGCGCGGGCGGCGCCGCCCGCCACTGGCACGAACTGGAGATCGAGCTCGTCGCCGGCGGCGACACCGACCTCGCGCGGCTCGACCGCGTGCTGCGCCGGGCCGGCGCCCGGCCGGCGAAGGCCCCGTCGAAGCTCGCCCAGGCGCTCGGCAAGGACTTCCCCGAGCCCCAGCCGCTGCGGCTGCGCGGCTCCAAGGCCCGCAAGGCGCTCGCCGCCTACGTCGCCGCCCAGCGCGACGCGATCGTCGAGCACGACCCCAACGTGCGCGACGGCGACGCCGACGCGGTGCACAAGATGCGCGTCGCGACCCGGCGGCTGCGCTCGACCCTGCGCTCGTTCGCCCCGGTGCTCTCCGGCGACCTCGACGCCCTGCACGACGAGATCAAGTGGGTCACCGGGCTGCTCGGCGCGGTCCGCGACTGCGACGTCATGGCCGAGCGCCTGGCCGGCCTCATCGCCGCCGAGCCGGCGCGCCTGGTCGTCGGGCCCGTCGCCGCCCGGATCACGACCCTGCTCGGGCAGCGGGCCGAGCGGGCGCGCACCGAGCTGGTCGCCGGCCTGAACAGCCCGCGGTACACCACCCTGCTCAACGACATCGACGCCCTCGTCTTCCGCACCGCCCAGCCCGACCGCATCCCCCGCCGGCGGCTCATGCGCCGCGCCCGCAAGGCCCTCGAGCGCGCCGACGCCCGCCTCGCCGACGCGACTCGCCCGCCGAAGACCGGCAAGAAGGCCGCCCGCAAGGCCGCCGGGAAGCCCAGCGTCGACGAGCGGCTGCACGAGGCGCGCAAGGCGTACAAGCGGGCCCGGTACGCGGCCGAGCTCGTCGTCCCGCTGGCCGGCGCCCGCGCGGAGCGGCTGGCCGACCGGCTCACCGCGATGCAGGACGTCCTCGGCGCGCACCAGGACGCCCTCGTCACCGGCGACCTGCTGCTGGAGTACGCGCAGGAGGCGCACGTGGCCGGCGAGAACGGGTTCACCTACGGTGTCCTGCACGCGCGCGCCGACGAGCACGGCCGGCAGGCCCTGGACCAGCTGCCGGCGACGAGCCGCAAGGCGCGGAAGGCGGGCCGGAAGCTGTACAAGTAGGCCACTCGCGAGCGCCGGGTGACAGGAGGTGCGCGGGTTCGATACTGTTCGAAGTCCGCTGCCCTCCACACCCGGGGTTGACCAGTGCAACTGCAGATCCACCTGGAAGCCGTCGGCGACCAACCGTCCCCGGACGTCGACACCCTGCTCAGCCTGCAGCGCTGGCTGGTCGGCGAGCCCGACGTCGTGCAGTCCGAGATCGGGCTGTCGACGGCCGCGCCGCGCCCGGGCGAGCTCGGCGGCGCCGTCGAGATCATCAGCCTGGTGCTCGGCACCGGGCTGTCGGTCGGGCAGCTGCTGCTGGCCGTGTCCAACTGGCGCCGCACCCGGCCGGTGGCGCCGGCGGTGATCCTCACCCGGATCGACCCCGACGGCGTGTCGGTGCGCATCGAGTCCGCCGACCCGGCCGCCGTCGCCGCCGCGGCGCGAGCGCTCGACGGCTGAGCCGGTGTCGGAGCTGTCGGACCCGCGCGCGTCGCGGGCGGTGCTCGTGGGCGGTGCGCGGTATGCGTCGCTGCCGGAGGTACCGGCGGTCATCCGCAACCTCAACGGGCTCGCCGGCGCGCTGCAGGACCCGGACCTGTGGGGCCTGGCGCCCGAGCACTGCACGGTGCTGCCCGACCCCGACGACGCCCGGGACGTGAGCCGGGAGCTGCGCCGCGCCGCCGACGAGACCGCGCCCGAGGGGCTGCTCGTCGTGTACTACGCCGGCCACGGGCTGGTCGACCCGGTCGACGGCAGCCTGGTGCTGGGGCTGAAGGACACGGATCCCGCGGTACCGTATGAGGCCGGTCTGCCCTTTGAACACATCCGCCGGGCGGTGGCCGGCAGCCGGGCCCGCCGCCGGCTGGTGATCCTCGACTGCTGCTACGCCGGTCGTGCCACCGGCCACCTCGCCGCCGACGTGTCCGGCACCCAGGTCGTCGCCGACCAGGCCGGCACCGACGAGACCTGCCTGCTGGTCTCGGCGCCGCGCAACCGCACCGCGCAGGCCCCGCCCGGCGAGCCCTACACGGCGTTCACCGGCGAGCTGCTGCGCGTGCTGCGGGCCGGCGACGCCGCCGCACCGGCCGTCCTGGACGTGCGCACCGTCTGGCGCGAGGTGACCCGGCGGCTGCGCGAGCGCGGCTTCGAGCTGCCCGAGCTGCGCTCCGCCGGAGACGAGCTGCCGCTGGTGCACAACGCCGCCCGCCACCACCGCGACCTCGTCGGCCGCATCGTCGTGGCCACCGCCGCCGTCGAGGACCGCGACCTGCGCCAGGCCGCCGTGCTCATCCTGCGCCACGAGCGCGGCCGCGGCGCCGCCGGCGTGCGGATCAACCGGCCCACCGCCGACCCGCTGCCGGCCGACGTTCCGCAGGGCTGGCGGCGGCTGCTGACCACGCCCGCGGTGCTGTTCGACGCCGGCCCGCTCAGCCGCTACGAGGGCTTCATCGCCGTCGCCCGGCTGCGCCCGGACGTCGAGCCGCCGCTGCGCTTCCGGGCCGTGCGCGACCGCCTCGGCGTGATCGACCTGTCCGCCGACCCCGCGCCCCTGGCCCCTGTGGTCGCCGGGCTGCGGCTGTTCTCCGGGTACCTCGGCTGGGGCCCCGACCAGCTCGAGGCCGACATCGACGGCGGCCTGCTGCTGCTCAGCGACGCACCGGAGCGCGAGGCGCTGTCGAGCCGCCCGCGCGACCTGTGGACGACCCTGCACGCCCGGGCCCAGGAGGACTAGGTGGAGGCTCGCCTGATCGACGAGGTCGTCTCCGCCATCCGCCACGGCGGGACGGTCACCCTCATCCTCGGCGCCGGCATGACCATGCCGGCCGTGCCCGGCCTGGACGAGCTCATCGGGCTCGCCGACCGCTACGCCGCCGGCCTCGGCGACGACGGTGAGCTGACCCAGGCGCTGCACCAGGCGCGCGAGGCCGCCGGCCCGTACGCCCTGCCGATCGAGGTCTATCTCGCCTACCGCCGGGTCTTCACCGCCCGCCGCTCCCCCGGCGAGTTCGACGTCGTCGCCCAGCAGGCCGTCCTCGCCGGCTACCGCGCCCCCGACCTGGCCTCGTCCCCGCTCGCCACGCACGGCATCTGGCAGCGGGTCGACCTGCGCCTCGGCGAGCGGGTCGAGAACAGCCTCGACTGGTGGGAGCTGCCGGCCGGGGTCCGCGCCGTCGGCCGCCTGCTCGCCGGGCGCCCCGACGAGTTCGGCAACGGCCTGCTCACCACCAACTTCGACCCGCTGTTCGAGGTCGCCGTCCGGCACACCGGCCGCCAGGCGGTCAGCATCCCGGTCGCGCCCGACGGCCGCCCGGACCGCCGCCCCGAGGGCGAGGGCGCCGTGCAGGTGTTCCACCTCCACGGGTTCTGGCGCCCGGTCAGCGACGAGGCCCGCTCGCCGCTGCTGCACGACCCGGCCCCCGACGCCACCGCCCCCGAGGCCACCTCGCGCGCCCTCGCCGAGCTGATCACCGGCGATGTCGTGCTCGTCGTGGGGTACAGCGGCTGGGACGACGTCGTCACCGGCGCCCTGCGGGCGGTCGGCGCGTCCCGCCCGGTCCGCGTGCTGTGGGCGCTGCACGACGCGGCCCCGCTGCGCCTGCCCGGCCGCCTCGAGGGCCTCGTCACCTTCTTCACCGACGTCGACGGCGACCGCCTGTTCACCGCCCTCGCCGACCGCCTCGAGGTCCCGCCCGCCGGCCCGCGGGTCGACCCCCGCCGCCGGGTGCGGCACCTCGACTGGGAGCGCGAACTGTTCTCGCAGCCCGGCAACACCGCCCCGGAAGGCGTACTGCCCCTGCTCCGCCAGCTGGAGCGCCGCTACGGCTGGGGTGTGGACTGGGCCGCCGAGCCCCAGCAGCCGCGCCTGCTCTTCTGGCCGGTCCGCCTGCGGGCCCGCGCCTCGCTCATCAACGCCGTGCAGTCGCTGACCGCCGCGGCCCTGTCCTCCCGCGGCGTGCGCGTCGTGATCTGCCTGGACGACTTCGGCGTCGCCGGCCGCGACGAGCTGGCCGCCGCGTTCGCCGCCGACCTGGTCCGCTGGATGCGCCGCGTCGACCCGGCGGCGTCGCCGCAGGTATCGTCGCTGCAGGACTACGTGGCGGCGGCGCCGGCCCGCTCCCCGGAGGCCCTGCTGCGCCCGACCGACCCGTGGTCGGTGGCCCGCATCTTCTACGGCGAGCGAAACCCGTCACTGTACTCGGTCCTGGCCGCGATCAAGGTCGTGCCGCACCTGGCGCTGCACGACCTGGAGCGCAACGCCGGCGCGATCGTCCAGACGCTGCTGAGCAAGGACGCCAACCGCCTCCTGACTCCCCTCACCACCTGGTCCTACCTGCACCACCTGCTGGAGACCGAGCCGGCGGCCGAGGTGATGGCGTACTCGGGCAGCGACGAGCGCCTGCTGTGGGAGCAGTTCCGCGAGCACTTCGGCCTCGGCGGGACGCTGCTCTACAACCCCTACATCAAGAACCTCACCAACGAGTCCCGCATGGTCCGCTGGACGTCGCCGTCGGAGCTGCGCGCCTACCTGTCCTCCACGCGCGGGCTGCCCGGCTGGGGCGAGGAGGGCGGGTACGTCCACTGGCTCGTCCACAACGCCTTCCTGCTGCCCCGCTACCTGACGGGCGCCGACTTCCCGGAGGCGGCGGGTTTTCGGCTGGACTCCTGGGCGGCGTTCGCGGCGGCGCTGGACCACGGGGTGCCGGTGCTGGACCTCCTGGCCGAGGACGTCTCGGCGTTCTACCTTCCGTGACGGTTGTTTTCCGGATATGTCGGGCGCTGGCGCGCCACGACATATCCGACATTTCGTATATGCGCGCTTCGTGCTGGACGGCGCCGGTTCGGCGGAGTTTGCGCTTCGCCGAGCCGCCGGGCTGAGTTCGCCTGCCGAAGCCACTGGCCGAGATCGGTCTGGCCGAGGTCGCTGGGGCGCAGGTCGTCCTGGCCGAAGTCGGCGTCGTCGGCGGGCGGGGCGCCGGCCGACTCCTGCGGTCGTCTCACTGGCCGGCGTCTCGTCCGCGCCGCGCCGAGGCCCGCGACGTCCGCGCGAGGCGGTCAACGTCCGCGAGACGGTCGAGGTCCGCGCGAGGCGCTCAAGGTCCGCGCGAGGCGCTCAAGGTCCGCGCGAGACGGTCAACGTCCGCGCGAAACGGTCGAGGTCCGCGGGAAACGGTCGAGGTCCGCGCGAGACGGTCGAGGCCCGCGCGAGACGGTCAACGTCCGCGCGAGCCGCTCAAGGTCCGCGCGAAACGGTCGAGGTCCGCGCGAGGCGCTCAAGGTCCGCGCGAGACGATCAAGGCCCGCGCGAGACGGCCAAGGCCCGCGCGGGCGGTCAACGTCCGCGCGAGGCGGGCAATCCGGTCTTGTCCGGATTTATCGCCTGGCGAGGGATAAATCCGACAAGTCGTGGCGCGGAGCGCCCGACTTGTCGCGAAAGCCGGGGTGCGAAGCGGGGAGGGGACGGAAGCGACCCGAGAGTGGGCGACGTGGCACTCGTGGGGGTCGCTGGGCTGGCCCGCGGCAGGTAGCGTTTGTGACATGACCGTGGGGGTCCTGTCGACGAGCGGTATCGACCGCTGCGTGGCGCTGTTGGGCGAAGACCTGACCGCCTACATCGCCGGCGCTGCCTCCGTGACCGAGTTCCACCGCTGGCGGGGCGATCGGCGGCGCATCGCCGAGATGGGCGGGCGGCTGCGCGGGGCCGTCGAGGTCGCCGACGCGTTCGCGCGGGCCAACCGGCTCGGGGCCGCGGCCGGGTGGCTGCGGGAGGTCGGCGCCGCCGGGATCGCCGGGTCGTCGCCGGCCCGCATGCTGCGCGACGCCACCGAGGACACCGTGAAGAAGGTGCTCGACGCCGCCGAGCGGTTCACCCGGCGGCCGCGCTCCTGAAGGGCGTTCATCCGGGCGTAACACCCCCGCAGCGAGGGGTTGCGCGGGAGGCTGTATATGTTCGAACCAACGTCCGCTGCTGCCACAACGAGGACGCGCCGTGGGTGACACGCTGCTGCTCCAAAGACCGGACATCGCGGGGCTCTTAGACCGGCTCGTCGTCGACCTGCGACGCGGGCGGCTGGCGGGCGGGGCGCCGTACCGGCACGTGAACGGGTTCACCAAGATCGTGGCGGAGGAGCACGCGGACGGCAGCCGGCTCACGCTGCACTACTGGCCGGCCGAGCCGCGGGCCAGGGAGCACGTGTCGCGGCCGCACGATCATCGGTTTCCGTTCAGCTCGATCCTGCTCGGGGGGCGGCAGCACTTCGTCGAGCTCGAGGAGGACGCCGGCGGCGAAGGCTGGCGGCGGTTCACCTACCGGCCGTATGCCGGGGGGCGTATCGCCCATGTCGCCCGCGCCGGGAATGTCGGGCTCACGCCCGTCCGGCGCATCGAGCGGATGCCGCTGCAGGGGCAGTACGTCACCTCGTCCACGATCGTGCACCAGGCCGTCACCGACCGGCGGCAGGCGTGCGCCACGCTGGTGCTGCGCGGGGCGCGCGAACGGGTGCGCTCGCACGTGTACTACCGGCCGGACGAGCCGCCGCCGCGCGGTGGGCTGCAGCTCGGGCGCCGCCTCGACCCCGCCGAGGTGATCCGCCAGCTCCAGGACATGGCGGCGATGATCGCCTGAAAGCGGGCCAACAGTGCTGTCGCCGCGGTTCGAGGAGGCGCTCGCGTTCGCGGCGCGGCATCACGGTGCGCAGACCCGGCACAACACCGGCACGCCGTACGTGTCGCACCTGCTCGCGACGTGCGCGATCGTGCTCGAGGAAGGGGGCGGCGAGACGGCCGCCATCGGGGCGCTGCTGCACGACGTGCTCGAGGACCAGCCGACCGAGCGGGCCGCGTTGCAGGCGGCGTTCGGCGAGGACGTGTACCGCATCGTCGACGACTGCACCGACGCCGACGCCGGGCAGCGGCGGAACCTGACCTGGTGGGAGCGCAAGCGCGCACATGTGCAACGGATGAGCGAGCTGGCCGGGGCCGAGTCGCTGCTGGTCATCGCGGCCGACAAGGTGTGCAGCCTGCAGTCCCTTGTGGACGACCTGCACCGCTTCGGGCCGTCGCTGTTCGAGCGCAGCGCGCGCACCGCGGACGAGCTGCTGTGGAACTACCGGGAGGTCCTGGCCGTCGTCGAGCGGCGGCTGGGGCGGCGGCCCGTGGTGGTACGGCTGCAGCGGCTCCTGGCCGAGTTCGAGGCGCTTGCCGTCGATCCCGCGCGATGACAAGATCAGCCGGTGCGGCTTGACCTCTCGGCGCTGGCGTCGTCCTTCCGCGGTTCCCTGACCACACCCTACGACCCGGACTACGAGGGCGCGCGCGTGCTGTTCAACACCCGCGTGCGCACCCGGCCGGCGCTCATCGCGCGCTGCGCCGACGCCGGCGACGTGGCGGCGGCGATCCGGTTCGCGCGCGACAACGGGCTGCCGCTGTCGGTGCGCGGCGGCGGGCACCACGCCAGCGGCCTGTCCCTTGTGGAGGGTGGCGTCGTCGTCGACGTCGGCGGGATGCGCGACATCGTGTTCGATCCCGCCGCCGCCACGGCGACCGTCGGCCCCGGCGTCGGCTGGCGCGACGTCGACCGGGTCACGTACGGCGACCACTCGTTCACCGGCCCGGACGGCCTGGAGTACGGGCTGGCCGGCCCCGGCGGCGAGTGCCCGACGGTCAGCAACGCCGGCTACAGCCTCGGCGGCGGCTACGGCCCGCTCGGGCGCACCTACGGCCTCGGCTGCGACCACCTCCTCGAGGTGGAGATGGTCGACGCCGAGGGCCGGGTCCTGCG
Organism: Dactylosporangium sp. CA-139066; assembly: GCF_050936175.1. Classification (NCBI taxonomy): domain Bacteria; kingdom Bacillati; phylum Actinomycetota; class Actinomycetes; order Micromonosporales; family Micromonosporaceae; genus Dactylosporangium; species Dactylosporangium sp. CA-139066. The sequence continues at coordinate 7,899,054 of NZ_JBNJNH010000001.1, forward strand.
GGCGAGCGAGACCGAGCACCCCGACCTGTTCTGGGCGCTGCGCGGCGCCGGCGGGGCCGGGTTCGGGGTGGTGACGAGCCTCAAGTACCGGCTCAACCCGCTGCCGAAGACCGTCGTCGGCGGCATCATCGCCTGGCCGTACGAGCGCGCCCGCGACATCTTCCGCGCCTACCGCGACCTCTACGCCGGCCGCGTGGACGAGCGGCTGGCGCTGTGCCTGCTGCTCACCACCGAGCCGTACCCCGACGGCGAGCCCGTCATCGCCATGTACGGCATGTACGTCGGCCCGCCGGCCGAGGCCGAGGCGGCGTTCGCGCCGATCGACGCGCTCGGCGAGCCCCTCTTCAGCACCATCGGCGAGACGAGCTACCTCGACATGATGACGGTCATGGGCGAGGAGATCGTGTACGGGCTGCAGTCGAAGTGGCTCGGCGGGTACTTCTCGGAGTCCGGCTTCGACGAGGACGCCTTCGAGATCATGACGGACCGCTTCGCCCGGTCCCCGTCGGGCTATTCGATGGTGCGCTTCGACCTGCTCGCCGGCGGCGCCATCGCCCGCGTCCCGGCCGATGCGACGGCGTTCGCGCACCGCGACGCCCTGCACTACGTGTCCGTCATCGCGCAGTGGCCGGGCGACGACGAGACGGCCGCCAACGTCGCGTGGGTCGACGAGTTCGCCGCCGCGCTGCGGCCGCACCTGACCGGCGAGGTGTACCAGAACTACGCCGACCGCGACCTCGAGAACTGGCCGGCGGCGTACTACGGCGCCAACTATCCGCGGCTGCAACAGGTCAAACGCGCCTACGACCCGGGCGACGTCTTCCACACCCCGCAGTCGATCCGGCTGCCTTGACATTGCCTATTCTGAATGTTTTCGGCGCATTCAGCTTGGGTCTGGCGGCGAGCCGGAAGCCCTGCCCCGCAACGGCTTGCGCTCGGTCGGGGCCCCGCAGAGTTAATTGAAATAGTGGCCGTTGACTTCCGCGCGGACGCGGGGCGATGCTTTTGGCGGCCACCCGATTCGGTGCGGTGAAATGGGCGGCCGATCGCTCCGCCGTGCATTCAACACTGCCGGCGGGCAACGTTCTCGATGCCCGGCAGGCGGGCGCGTCCGGCCGCACGCCGGCGCGGTTCGGACCGGCTGCCGGGCACCGAGGACCGTATCTGCGGCACCGGGATCGCCGCACTCCCTCGAGCGGCGGACCACCTCCCCGTGCACCGCCACGGACGGCGGGCGGCCCACAGTTCGGGCCCAAACGGTCGCCCGCCGGAAAATCCGGCCGATGCAAAAAATGCAGCGCGCTACCGCGACGTCCGTCGTGGGCACGGTCCGTGACTCCCGGGCCTGCGGCGTCCGCGGACAGTCACCCCCGAAAAAACCCGTCGCCCCGAAACCCGTCGCCCCGAAAACCCGTCGCGCGGCAAACGGGCGGCGAGGCCGAAGCCGCGCCGCCCGCCGGTCACACGAGGATCTCAGTCCCGCAGCGAGCGACCCGTCTTCGTGAGGAACACGTCGTCGAGGGTCGGCCGGTGCAGCTCGATCGTCGACAGCGAGACGCCGGCGCCCTCCAGGGCCCGCATGATCTGCGGGATCGCCGTGTCGCCGGACTCGACCGTGAGGCGCAGCTCGCCGTCGTCGCGGGCCTCGACGCCGCGGGCGAAGGGCTGGTCCTTGAGCACCTCGGCCGCCTTCTCGGCCAGGTCGCCGACGCCGACGCTCACCACGTCGCCGGAGATCTCGCGCTTGAGCGCGTCCGGGGTGCCCTCGGCGACGATCTCGCCGTGGTCGATGATGGCGATGCGGTCACACAGCGCGTCGGCCTCGTCGAGGTAGTGCGTGGTGATGAAGACCGTCATGCCTTCTTCGCGCAGGCGGCGCACCTCGTCCCACATGTGGGCCCGGCTCTGCGGGTCGAGGCCGGTCGTCGGCTCGTCCAGGAACAGCACCTGCGGGCGGTGGATGACGCCGAGGGCGATGTCGAGGCGGCGGCGCTGGCCGCCGGAGTACGTCTTGCACTTGCGGTCGGCGAAGTCGGTCAGCTCGAACGCGGCGATGACCTCCTCGGCGCGCTGGGCGGCCTCGGTGCGGCCCATGCCGTACATGCGGGCCTGGAGCACGAGCTCCTCGCGGGCGGTCACGTCGTCGGTGGTGCCGCCGCCCTGGGCCACGAAGCCGATGCTGCGGCGCACCTGGGCCTGCTCGGTGCGCAGGTTCGCCCCGGCGATGGTCGCCTCGCCGTCGTCGGGCGCGATGAGGGTGGCGAGCATGCGCAGCGTCGTGGTCTTGCCGGCGCCGTTCGGGCCGAGGAAGCCGAAGATCTCGCCCTCGGCGACGTCCAGGTCGATGCCCTTGACCGCGTCGACGGTGGTGGTCTGCCGCTTCTGCTTGGTCTTGTAGGACTTCTTGAGCCCCTTGGTCTTGATCATCGAAAGTCCCCTAACCTACTTGACCGAGCGCGCGAAGAGGCTGGCCGACCAGGTGACCGCGGCGATGACCAGCGCGCCGCAGATGACGAGGCTGCCCCAGACGTGCGTGTCGCCGGGGTGGCCGGCGTAGAGGGCGCGCATGCCGGTGGCGGCCCAGTTGAACGGGTTGTAGTCGGCGATCGTGCGCAGCCACAGGGGCGCGAGCGCCAGCGGCAGCAGCGTGCCGGACAGCAGCATCAGCGGCTGCGCCAGGTTGTTGATGACCTGGCCGAGCACGTTGGGGTTGTTCACCTTGATGGCGATGCCGTAGGAGATCGACGCCGCCGCGAGGCTGATCAGCGCCAGGATCGCGTAGCCGAGCAGGATGTTGCCGATGTTCGTGATGAGCCCGAACGGCAGCGACAGCACCGTGATGAGGATCGACTGCACGACGACGGTCACCACGTCGCGCAGCGCCCGGCCCAGCAGCAGGGCGACCCGGCTGACCGTGGTCACACGGGAGCGCTCGATGACGCCGTTGGCCAGGTCGCCGAGCAGGCCGAAGCCGACGTACAGCCCGCCGCCGATCGCCAGCGCCACGAGCATGCCCGGGACGTAGACGCGGTAGGCGTCGATCATCGACGTGGCGCCGAGCGACTGCAGGGCCGGCTTGAGCAGCGGGGCGAACAGGATGAGGTACACCACCGGCTGCGCGATGCCGAGGAAGACCCACAGCGGCGAGCGAATCATGAGCAGCATGTGGCGCTGGAAGATGAGCCAGGTGTCGCGCAGTACTTTCACGGGGACCTCTCACGGAGAAGGATGGATGCCGCCGCCTCGGCTCCCCCGCCGGCGAGCAGCCGCTCGCCCTCGGCGCGGGCGGACGCGGCGAAGGACGGCTCGTCGAGCACGCGGAGCACCGCGGCGCGCAGGCCGGCCGGGCGGGCGTGATCGAAGGAGACCCGCAACCCGGCGCCGGCGGCGTGGACCGCGGCGGCGTTGAGCGCCTGGTCGTCCTTGATCGGGGCGACGACCAGCGGCACGCCGTGCACCAGCGCCTCGGCGACGGTGTTGTGCCCGCCGTGCGACACGACGGCGTGCAGGTGCGGCAGCAGCTCCAGCACGGGGGCGCGGGGGCGCACCAGCACGTGCCCGGCGGGGTCGGTCAGCGTCCGGTCGGGCGCGATGACGATGGCCTGCAGCCGGTCGCCGAGCGGCGCCAGGGCCTCGTCGACGCGCTGGTAGAAGTCCTTGGCGATGTCCATCGCCAGCGTGCCCATGGTGACCAGCACGTGCCGGCGGTCCGGGTCGAGCCAGTCGAACGGGAAGTCCGGGTCGGGCGCGCGCACGGCCAGCGAGGGCCCGACGAGGGCCACATTGGACGGATGGTCGGCCGGGTCGCCGGCGAGGGCGCCGGCGGTGAGCGCGATGACGCCGTGCGGCGAGAAGCGCAGGTCGTACGGGGGCTCGCCGGGCTGGCCGGCGGCCGTCCAGATCTCGGCCAGGCGCGCCGCGATCCACGCCTCCACGGTGGGCAGGGTGCGGCGGAACGGGCGGGTCAGCTCCATGGTGCCGGTGGCGACGGTGACCCAGCGCAGCCCGTGCGCGTGTGCGGCGATGGCGCCGGCGATCGCGAGCTGGTCCACGACCATGACGTCGGGCGCGAACTCGGCGATGGCCGCCTCGATGCCCTTCCGGGTCGTCCGGGCGTGCGGGACGATATAGCCGGCCCAGCGCGTGCGGTGGGAGTCGAGGCCGCGGGCGGACTGCCCGCGGTGCGCCCGCAGCGGGATCGGGTGGATGCGGTCCTGCGGGCCGACGATCGGGCGCAGGAACGACTCCGAGCCGGCCCAGGTGACCTCGTGGCCGCGCCGCCGCAGGGCCGCCGCGATCGCCGCCATCGGGTGCACGTGCCCGGCCAGCGGCAGCGAGACGAACAGGAACGTCGTCATGCCGCGCCGTCCACATAGGACGCAACGTCGGCGATGCTGAGCTCCAGCAGCGCCTCGAACTCCAGGCCGGCGAGGAACGCGGGCAGGTCCACGGCCGGGCCGAACCGGGCGGCCAGCCGCTCGCCGAGCGCGGCGACCTCCAGGCTGTCCAGGTACAGGTCGCCGTCCAGCCGGGTCGCGGGGCCGAGCCCGGCGAGCCACTCGGCGTCCTCGCCGGTGACCTCGCGCAGCAGCTCGGCGACCGCGGCCTGCGTCGGCGTGCCGCCCTCCCGGGCAAGACCTGGAGCGGGGGGCACGTCAGCCCCCGGCCGCTAACGGGGCCGCCTTGACCGCCCGCACGGCGCCGTAGGTCATCGCGCCGGTGCTGAAGCCCTTGAGCATCAGCGGCCCGGCGTAGAAGAAGCCCAGCACGTCGACGCCGCGGTCGCGGGCCAGGTCGCGCATCATGGCGCGGCCGTTCTCCAGCTCCCGCACCTGCGCGAAGGTCGGCTCCCAGGAGTTGGCGACGTTGGCGCTCCAGTCCACTGTGGACACGTCGGCGAAGCCGGCCGCGCGGGCCAGCCGCTCGTGCTCCTCGAGCGAGGAGAAGCTCGGCATCACCTGGTGGCGCAGGATCTGGTCGACGACGCGGTGCTCCTCGGCGTTCAGCTCGCCGTCGCGCACCGACCAGGTGGCGATGGCCAGCACCCCGCCCGGGCGCAGCAGCCGCCACGCCTCGGCGAAGAACGCCGCGCGGTCGGCGATGTGCATGAGGCTCTCGACGGCCCACAGCGCGTCGAAGGAGCCGTCCGGGTAGCCGTTGTCGAGCGCGTCGCGCTGGTGGAAGCGGGCCCGGGCGCCGAGGCCGGCCGCGGCCGCCTTCTCGTTGGCCCGCGCGGCCTGCGCCGCGCTGAGGGTGACGCCCTCGACGGTGCAGCCCAGCGCGCCGGCGAGGTACAGCGCCGGGCCGCCGATGCCGCAGCCGACGTCGAGGACCCGCGCGCCGTCCGGGATCCGGGCGAAGGCGACGAGCTCGCGGACCAGCCGGTCGGTCGCGGCGTGCCGCTCCGAGTCGCTGCCCGGCCGCTCACCGGCGTCCCAGAACCCGTGGTGGACGTGCTCGCCCCAGAGGTCCTCGTAGAGGTCGAGGGTCGTGTCGTAATAGCGCTCGACCGCGGCGTTGAGCCCCGGGCCGGCGGGCGCGGACGGGTATGCCGAACCGGTATCAGCTTTCACAGTCGCAAATCTTTCGAAAGGGCAGCACCGGAAATGAGAACGTGCCGCGCCGATTCGTGGTGGGCGCGAACCCGGCCATTGTATGAACGCGGCGCCGAAGGTTGTCAATGACCCGTGAAAGTTCCGGAACGCGCTCTCACGGCCGGCCCACCCGCGTATGCATCCCACCCGGATACCTGGTCAGCACGTATATCCGCCACGCGGACACCTAACGTGCGTTCATATTCCCGTTGCTGCCGGTAGCGCTGTTCTCGACCCGCTGCGTCCGAACCTGCGGTGAATGTCCGAATACGCGGCGGCCGCATGTGGCCGATAGGCGCGCTGACCTCTGTCTTTCCCGAAATGGTGAGCGTATCGAACCAAACGATTTTTCCCGGGAGGTCGTGTGACAGATCGGACATCCTGTCACAGGGTCGTGCTGCGCACTCTTGTAAAACGGGTTCGATTGCGTAAGGTCTATGCCTAGTCGAGGTGCCTATTTTCTGCGTTACGCAGCCGGGTACTTGCGTTCGGACGACGTTGACCGAGCCGGGCACCGTGCCCTCGGCCTCTTCGCAGTGTGTCCATTCGGGGGTTGTACACGCTGATCGACGGCCATCGTTGGCCGGCCCGGTCGGTGCGTACGACCCTGCGCGCGTTCGCCCCAAGCGGGCCCTGGCGCGCCGGACCGCCCGTGCGGCGGTCGTGGCGCCCCCGGCCCGCCGATGCGGCGCGCCCTGACGAGGAAAGGGGTTGTCCGGTGACCGCACCGGCGCTCGACCCGTCCTGGGTCGACGAGGTCCTGCTGGCGGACGCCGCCGGCCGCCCCGGCGACGCCCCGGCGCTCGTCTTCGACGCCCCCGTGACCCGCGCGGAGCTGCGCCGCCTGGTCGAGCAGAAGCAGGCCGTGCTCGCCGCGGCCGGCATCGGGCGCACCGGGCCGGGCGACTCGGTCGCGCTGTGCCTGGCCCCCTCGCTCGCGTTCGTCGCCAACCTGCTGGCCTGCTGGCGGCTCGGCGCCCGCGCCGCGCTGCTGGACCACCGCCTCACCCCCTTCGAGATCGACGCCGCCCTGCAGCGGCTGGCCCCGCAGGCGGTCGTGTCCGCCAAACACGCCACCGGCGGGCCGTTGCGCGGATTCCAGGACGTGCAGGAGCGCGTCGCCACGTACCCCGGCCGCCCGGCCGACACCGCGCACGCCCTCGTCCAGCTCAGCTCCGGCTCCACCGGGCCCTCGAAGGTCATCGCCCGCACGGCGGCGAACCTGGTCGAGGAGCTCGAGCGCTACGTCGCCATCGGTCCCGGCGTTCCCCAGCCCGGCGAGCGCATCGTGTGCCTCGCCTCGATGGTCCACGTGCTCGGGCTCGTCGGCGGGCTGCTGTACGGCCTGCACGCCGGGGCGCAACTGGTGGTACCACAGCGGATGACGGCCGACGGGATCCTCGCCGCGGTCGCGGCCGGGCCCGAGCCGACCACGCTGCTCGGCGTCCCCTTCCACATCGAGCTGCTCTCCTCCGGGCCGCGGCCGCCGCACCTGCCGCAGCTGACCGGCATGACGACCGGCGGCGAGCTGGTGCGCGCGCAGGTCCACGAGGCGTTCGCGGACCGCTTCGGCGTGCGGCTGGGCAACATGTACGGCATGACCGAGGTCGGGGTCATCGCGACCGACCTCTTCGGCGAGCACCGCCCCGCGCTCACCCCGGCCCCGGGCCTGACGGTCCGCGAGGAGCAGGGCGAGCTGCTGGTGTCGCTGCCCGCGTCGCCGTACCTGGGCCTGTCCGACCCGACCCGGTGGGCCGACGGCTGGCTGCACACCCGCGACGCCGGCGCCGTCGACCCCGCCACCGGGCGGTTGCGGATCCTCGGCCGCAACGACTCGCAGGTGTCCGTCGGCGGGCTGAAGGTCGACCTCACCGAGGTCGAGCACACCCTGGCCGCGCTGCCCGGCGTCGCCGCCGCCGTCGTCACGCACGACAAGGCGATCGAGGCGTACGTGATGCTGCGCGAGGACACCACCGCGGCCCAGGTACAGGCCCAGCTGAACGAGCGGCTCGCGGCGTTCAAGCGCCCGCGCGTGCTGCGCGTCGTCGAGCAGCTGCCCCGAACGGCCACCGGCAAGCTCGTCCGCGACCGCGCCCTGCTGGTCGCGGCGTCCGCTGCCGGCGCGGAATCGACAGCACGAACGGTTATGGAAGGGAACACCCAGGCATGAGCGACGAGACCAGGACCGAGATCCGCCAGTTCTTGATGGACTCGCTGACCGAGATGAACTACAGCACCGACGACATCGACGACGACACCGCGCTCGGCCCGGCCGGCGCCGACCTCGAGTCGCTGTCGCTGGCCGAGCTCGCGGTCCGCGTGGAGGACCGGTTCGGGGTGCGCTTCGACGACGACGAGGCCGAGAAGCTGGCCGGCATGACGGTCGGCGAGTTCGTCGCCGCCGTCGCCGAGCGCCGGGCCGCCGCGGCGACCGCGTAGGCATCGACGTGACCGCTGCACCCGGCCGCACCGAGATCGTCGCGATGCTGGCCACCTACGGGGACCGCCGGCCCGAGGACGTCGGCGACGGGATCGACTCGCTGGAGCTGGCCTGGCTCGTCCACCAGCTCGAGCAGCACTACGGCGAGATGCTCGACTTCAGCGACGAGGACCTGGCGCGGATGTCCACCGTGGACGGCGCCGTCGAGGTCCTGGCCGGACTGAAGGATTCCCCGGTGACGCCGTGAAGCAGCAATCGGCGGCCGGCGCGCAACGTGGACCGGCCCCGGGCGTGCTGATCACCGGCGTGGCCGTGCTCAGCGCGTTCGGCCGGGGCATGGGCGCGCTCGCCGCCGGGCTGGACGCCGGGCGGCCGGCGTTCGCGCCCGTCGAGCGCTTCGACGTGACCGGCCGGCGGGTCGGCGTGGCCGCGGCGATGCCCGGCGCGCCGGTCCTCACCGCGGAGCTGGCCGCCCTGGCGGTCGAGGCGTGCGACGAGGCGAAGCTCAGCACGCCCGAGCGGGCCGGCGCCCCGCTGTTCCTGGCGGTGCACGGCGACCCGCGGCTGGCCCGCGCGGCCGCCGTGGACCGGCCCCGCCACGGGGGCTCGGCGTTCGCCGCGGCCCTCGCCGGCGCGGCCGGGCTCGGCGCCGCCCGCACCTACACCGCCGCCTGCGTCGCGGCGAGCACCGCGATCGCCGACGCGGCCGGCATCATCAGCCGCGGCGAGGCCGACCGGGTCGTGGTCGCCGGCGGGTACCTCGTCGAGCCCGACCAGTTCGCGCTCTTCGACGCCGGCCGGGCGCTCGCCGCCGACGGCGCCGTCCGGCCCTTCAGCGCGGGCCGGCGCGGCCTGCTGCTCGGCGACGGCGCGGGCGCGGTCGTGCTCGAGTCCGCCGCCGCGGCCCGCGACCGGGGCGTCGAGCCGCTGGCCGCGCTGGCCGGCTGGGGCCGCGCCGGCGACGCCCACCACCCGTGCCAGCCCCACCCCCACGGCCGCGGCCTGGCCCGGGCGATCGGGGACGCGCTGCGCCGGGCCGGCGTGGCGCCCGAGGCCGTCGGGTACGTCAACGCGCACGGCTCCGGCACCGAGCAGAGCGACACCGCCGAGGCCGAGGCGCTGCACACCGCGCTCGGCGAGCACGGGGCCGCGGTGCCGGTGTCGTCGACGAAGTCCCTGCACGGGCAGGCCCTGGAGGCCTCCGGGATCCTCGAGCTCGCGGTGACCCTGCACGCGCTGCGCGGCGGGCGGCTGCCGGTCAACGCCGGCTTCATCGCCCCCGACGAGCGCTGCCCGCTCAACCTGGTGCTCGGCGACGCCGCCCCGGCCTCCCCCGCCTACGCGCTCACCCTCAACGCCGCGTTCGGCGGCGCCAACACCGCGCTGTTACTGGGCGCCGAAGCATGAGCGGCTTAGGGGTACGCGCCACCGCCGCCGGGCTCGGGATCCTGGCCGATGCGGCCTGGCCGGCCGGGGACGAGGAGCCGCCCCGCCTGGCCGGCTTCATCCACTCCCCCTTCAACCCGGTCATCGCGGCGGTCGCCGGGCGGTGCCTGGCCCAGCTGCCGCCGGGCGACACCGCCGGGGACACCGCCATCGTGCTGGTCAGCGACCTCGGCGACGTGCAGAGCGCGGCGCACGTGGCCGCGGCCGTCGACGCCGGCACGCGGATCGGGCCGCTGTTCTTCTTCCAGTCCGTCCCCAACGCCGTCCTCGGCCACATCGCCGCCGCCCACGGCCTCACCGGCCCGGTCAGCTGCGTCTGCGACCGCGGCGCCGGGGTCGACGCCGCCCGCGGCCTGCTCGCCGACGGCGACGCCGACCGGGTGCTGCTCATCGAACTGGACCACCACGACAACGCCGCGGCAGTGTTGCTGACGCACGGAGGCGCATCATGAACGCTCGCACGGCCGCCGTCACCGGCATCGGGCTCGTCACGCCGGTCGGCGAGACCGGGGCCGAGGTCTTCGACGCCATGTGCGAGGGCCGCTCCGGGCTGGCCAGCCCGCCCGCGGATCACCCCCTCGCGGGCTCGGTCGACGTGGCCGCGTTCGGGCCGCCGATCGACCCGCTGTCGGTCCTGCCCGGCCCGGACGCCCGGCTCGTCGACCGGTACATCGTCATGGCGCTGCGGGCCGCCGAGCGGGCGCTCGACGACGCCGGCATCGTGGCCGGCCGCGACGTCGACCCCTACCGCGTCGCGGTCATCCTGTCCGGCACCGGCGGCCTGGCCACCCTCGACGCCCAGGCCGTGCAGCGCGACAAGCGGGGCCGCGCCGGGGTCAGCCCGTACCTGCTGCCGGGCATGCTGCCGAACATGGGCGCGGCCCGCGTCGCGATGCGCTACGGGCTGCAGGGGTACAGCTCCTCGATCGGCACCGCCTGCGCGGCCGGCGCCCAGTCCATCGGCGAGGGCCTGCGGCTGCTGCGGGCCGGCGAGGCCGACGTGGTCGTGTGCGGGTGCAGCGAGGCGCCGCTGTTCCCCACCCTGGCCGACACGTTCGGCAACGCCCGCGCCCTGGCCCGCGGCTGGAGCGACCCGGCGCAGGCCAGCCGCCCGTTCGACCGGCGCCGCAACGGCCTCGTGCTGGGCGAGGGGGCCGGCGTGTTCGTCCTGGAGCGGCCCGAGCACGCCGCCGCCCGCGGCGCGCGGCGCCACGCCGAACTGCTCGGCTGGGGCGCCACCAACGACGCGCACCACCCTACGACGCCGCGGCCCGACGGCACGGCGGCCGCCGAGTGCATGCGCCGGGCCGTCGCCGACGCCGGCCTGACCCCGGCCGACATCGGCTACGTCAACGCCCACGGCACCTCGACGAAGCTCGGCGACGTCGCGGAGTCGATCGCCATCCGCGCCGTGTTCGGCGCGGGCGGCCCGCCGGTCAGCTCCACCAAGGGCGTCACCGGGCACATGCTCGGCGCCTCCGGGGTGGCCGAGGCCGCGGTGACGGTCGAGGCGCTGCGCCGCGGGGTCCTCCCGCCGACGCACAACCTCGACGAGCCCGATCCGGCCTGCGACCTGGACCACCTGCGCTCGCCCCGACCGGCGCCGGTGACCCATGCCCTGTCGAACTCCTTCGGCTTCGGCGGCCACAACGTGAGCCTCGTCTTCGGGCCCGCGTAGGAAACACAACCCGAAAGGGACGTACGCAATGCAGATCCTCGGCACCGACCACATCGAGCTGTACGTCGGCGACGCCCGCGCCGCCGCGGAACAGCTGTGCGCCGGCTACGGCTTCCACGTCTACGGGCAGGGCGGCCCGGAGACCGGCCTCGCCGGCCAGCGCAGCGTCCTGCTGGGCCAGCGCGACATCCGCGTGCTGCTCACCTCCGGCCTGTCCAGCGGGCACCGGGCCAGCCGGTACGTGGCGCAGCACGGCGACGGCGTCGCGGTCGTCGCGTTCGGCTGCACCGACGCGGAGGCGGCCTTCGCCGCCGCGGTCGACGGCGGCGCGGCCCCGGTCGAGGCGCCCCGGCGCATCGGGCGCGGCGCGGACGAAGTCGTGGTCGCGGAGGTCGGCGGCTTCGGCGACGTGACGCACCGGCTGGTGCAGCGCGCGGCCGGCGGCACGGCGTTCCTGCCCGGGCTGCTGGACACGTCGATGGCGCCCGCGGGGCCGGTCGAGGAGGACCTGCTGCACACGATCGACCACGCCGCCGTCTGCCTGCCGGCCGGGGAGCTTGACGCGACCGTCGCCTTCTACGAGCGCGCCTTCGGCTTCGAGATGATCTTCCAGGAGTACATCGAGGTCGGCGAGCAGGGCATGCAGTCCCAGGTGGTGCAGAGCCCGTCCGGCGGCGTGACCTTTACGCTGATCCAGCCCGACATCAGCCGCCGGGCCGGGCAGATCGACGACTTCCTGGCCTGGCACGAGGGCGCCGGCGTGCAGCACATCGCCTTCAGCACCCACGACATCGTCGCCGCGGTGCGCACGCTCGGGGCGCGCGGCGTCGAGTTCGCGCAGACCCCCGGCAGCTACTACGACATGCTCCCCTCGCGCCTGGGCGACGTGGACGTGCCGGTGGCCGACCTGCGGCCGCTGGGCATTCTCGTCGACCGCGACCACTGGGGCCAGATGTACCAGATCTTCGCGAAGTCGACGCACATCCGGCGCACGTACTTCAACGAGCTCATCGACCGCCACGGCGCGCGGACGTTCGGCACGAGCAACATCCCCGCGCTGTACGCGGCGAAGGAGCGCGAGCTGGCGGCCGTGCGCGACACCACGCTTTCGGAGGGATCAGCACTGTGACCATCTCGGTGACCGAAGAGTTCGCCCTGTCGGAGGAGGAGCGGGCGCTGCTGCCCACCGACGAGGAGGTCGAGGCGTACGCGCGCAACGGGTGGTACCTCACCCGGAAGCTCCTGTCCGATGACGAGGTCGACGAGCTGACCGCGGCCAGCGAGCGGTTCTACGCCGGCGAGCGGTCGCGGACCTTACCCGTGCGCCCGGCGCGGCTGGCCTACTGGGAGCCGGCCAGCGGCCCGGTGCAGCGGCACAACGACTACATCCACTACGAGAGCGACGACATCGCGCGCATCCTGCGCAAGCCCATCATCGGCGCGGTCGCGGCGCGGCTGGCGCAGGCGGCCGAGATGCGCATCTTCCAGTCGACGCTCATCTACAAGCCGCCGATCGCCGGCGAGCCGTCCAACGTCGTGCCGTGGCACTTCGACCGCCACTACTGGCAGTCGTGCACCTCCGACGACATGCTCACCGCGTTCATCCCGTTCCACGACTGCGGCGTGGACATGGGCACCATCACCATGGTCGAGGGCAGCCACCGCTGGGAGGAGATCGGCGCCGACGACTCGACCACGAAGCACTTCGCCGACCGCGACAACGACGACCTCGAGGTCATGCTCGCCCGCAACGCGAAGCACAACGGCGCCGAGGTCAGCAAGATCCCCATGGTGATCCCCAAGGGGCACATGAGCTTCCACCACTGCCGGACCTACCACGGCAGCGGCGCCAACGTGAGCGGCCGCCCCCGCCGGGCGATCTCGTTCCACCTGCAGCCGGGGTCGAACGAGTACCGCCCCTTCCGCCTCTCCACCGGCGACATCGTGACCTACAACCACGACGTCCTGGTTCGCCGCACCGCCGACGGCCGGCCGGACTACGCCGACCCCGAGTTCTGCCCCGTCCTGTGGCGGAACGCCTAGCAGTACCCAAGGAGGGCACATGTCCCGCTACGACTGGGGCCAGCGTCACCCCGGCATCGACCGGCTCGAGGAGCTGATCGCCGGCGCGCGCACCGAGGTCGTCACCCATCCCATCTACTCCCGGCTCGACGGACTGGCGGCCATCCGCACGTTCCTGGAGCACCACGTCTTCGCCGTGTGGGACTTCATGTCGCTGCTGAAGTCGCTGCAGCGCAACCTCACCTGCGTCGAGGTGCCGTGGATCCCGACCGGCCCGACCGGCAGCCGCCGGCTCATCAACGACATCGTGCTGGTCGAGGAGAGCGACGAGCTGCGCGGCGGGTTCATCAGCCACTTCGAGCTCTACCTGCAGGGCATGACCGAGGCCGGCGCCGACCGCACCGTCATCGACGGCTTCATCGACCTGCTGCGCGCCGGCACGCCGGTGCCCGAGGCGATGCAGCGGGCGGGCGTGCCGGCCCCGGCGGCCGAGTTCGTCGCGCTCACCTGGCACCTCATCGACACCGCGCCGGTGCACTGCCAGGCCGCCGCGTTCGCCTTCGGCCGCGAGGACCTCATCCCGGACATGTTCCAGCAGGTCATCAAGGTCAACGAGCAGGACGGCTCGCTGGACACCTTCGTGGACTACCTGGCCCGGCACATCGAGGTCGACGGCGAGCAGCACACCCCGATGGCCATGCAGATGGTCACCGACCTGTGCGGCGACGACGAGAACAAGTGGGACGAGTGCGCCGAGACCATCAACCTGGCGCTGGCCGCCCGGGCGAAGCTCTGGAGCGGCATCCTCGCCAAGATCGACGAATCCGTCGCGGTCGGTTAAGGAGTACACCAGACGTGACCGACGCCGCCGGGCTGCAGGGCCTACTGGCCGGAACGGAAAGCCGCCTGTATCGCACCGTCCGCCTGATCCGCCGCTTCGAGGAGCGGGCCATCGAGCTCGTCCGCGACGGCACGATCGTCGGCGGCATCCACCCGTACCTGGGGCAGGAGGCCATCGCGGCCGGCACCTGTGCCGCGCTGCGGCCCGGCGACGTCATCACGAGCACCCACCGCGGGCACGGGCACGTGCTGGCCAAGGGCGCCGACCCGAGCCGGACGATGGCCGAGCTGGCCGGCCGGTCCACCGGGCTCAACCGCGGCCGCGGCGGCTCCATGCACGCCGCCGACTTCTCGCTGGGCATCCTCGGCGCCAACGCGATCGTCGGCGCCGCGGTGCCCATCGCCACCGGCGCCGCCTGGGCCGCCCGCCGCGCCGGCCTCGACCGCGTCGCCGTCACCTACTTCGGCGACGGCGCGGTCAGCCAGGGCGTGGTGCTGGAGACGTTCAACCTGGCCGCGCTGTGGCGGCTCCCGGTCGTCTTCGTGTGCGAGAACAACGGCTTCGCCACCACCACCCGCTTCGCCGACGCGCAGGCCGGCACCGTCACGGGCCGGGCGGCGGCCTTCGGCATCCCGGCGTCCACCGTGGACGCTTCGGACCCGCAAGTCGTACTCCGGGAGGCCCGCACGGCCGTCGAGCGCGCCCGGTCCGGGGGCGGCCCGTCGCTGCTGGAGTGCGTGGCGTACCGCTTCGACGCCCACCACACCTGGGAGCACGCGGCCCGGCCGCGCTACCGCACCGACGAGGAGGTGGCCGCGGGCACGGCCCGGGACCCGGTGGAGATCCAGGGCGCGCGGCTCGACCCGGGCGAGCGCGCCCGCATCGACGCGGAGATCGAGGACCGGCTGGAGCGGGCGGTGCGCTTCGCCCGGGAGAGCCCGGACCCGGACCCGGCCGGCGCGCTCGATCACCTCTACGCCACCGCCACGCCCGCCCGGGCGGGGGTGTGACGTGACGAACCTGAGCTACCTCAAGGCCCTCAACCGGGCCATCGCCGCGGAGATGGAGCGCGACCCGGCCGTGTGCGTCTTCGGCGAGGACGTGCGCGTCGCCGTGAGCAACGTGACCACCGGCCTCGTCAAGAAGTTCGGACCCGAACGGGTCGTGGACATGCCGATCTCGGAGCAGGCGTTCACGAGCTTCGCCACCGGCGCCGCCATGTGCGGGCAGCGGCCGCTGATCGAGTTCCAGATCCCGGCCCTGCTGTTCCTCGCCTTCGAGCAGATCGCCAACCAGGCCCACAAGTTCTCGCTCATGACCGGCGGGCAGACGGCCGTCCCGGTGACCTACCTGCTGCCCAGCTCCGGCTCGCGCGGCGGGTGGGCCGGGCAGCACTCCGACCACCCGTACAGCCTCTTCGCCCACGTCGGGGTGAAGACCGTCGTCCCGTCGACCCCGGCCGACGCGTACGGCCTGCTGGTCTCGGCGATCCGCGACGACGACCCGGTCGTGGTGTTCGCGCCGGCCGGCGCCGTCGGGGTGCGCGCCGACGTCGACCTCGCCGCCCTCGCGCCCGTCCCGCTCGGCGTCGGCCGCGTGCACCGCCCCGGCGACGACGTCACCGTGGTCGCGGTCGGCCACCTCGTCCACGACGCCCTCGCCGTCGCCGAGGAGCTCGAGGGCACCGTGTCGGTCGAGGTCTTCGACCCGCGGACGCTGCACCCGTTCGACTGGGCGGGCCTGGCCGCATCCCTGGAGCGCACCGGCCGGCTGGTCGTCGTCGACGACTCGAACCGCTCGTGCGGCATCGCCGGGGAGATCATCGCCTCGGCCGCCGAGGGCATGCGCCTGATCGCGCCGCCGCGGCGGGTCACCCGGCCCGACGGCGCCGTGCTGCCGTTCGCCCGCGAGCTCGACCTGGCGCTGCAGCCGAGCCGGGCGCAGATACGGGCCGCGGTCGAGGACGTCGCGAAGCTCAACGAGACCTGAGAAGCAGCTAACCGAGGAGACACCATGGCGTCCACGAACATCCGCGCGGCGCTGGCCGCCGACCCGAGCGTCGGGGCCGGCAACGTGCTGCACAAGCTGATCGAGCACGGCGCGCCGCTGGACGGGCCCGGCATGGCCTTCGACACCCCCGTCGACGACTTCCCGGCGTGGCACGGGCTGACGCTCGGCGAGCTGTACACCCGGGCCGCCGCGCGCGCCGCCTGGCTGCGCGCCGCCGGCATCCGCCGCCGCGACCCGGTCGCGATCTACGTGACGACGGCCGCCGACTGCTTCCTCAACTGGATGGGGCTGACCTGGCTCGGCGCGATCCCGGCGCTGATGAACCCGAACATCCCCGGCGAGATCGCCGCCGAGTACATCCGCAAGCTGCGCGGCGTCGCCCTGCTCACCGACGCCGAGCACCGCGAGCGCCTGGCGGGTCAGGACCTCGCCGGCATCGCCGTGCACGACGTCGCGCAGACCGGCACGGGCGACCCGGCCGCGGCGCCGGTCGCGTTCCGCCACCACCCCGACGACCCGATCGCCATCACGCACTCCTCGGGCACCACCCGGATGCCGACGGCGGTCGTGCACTCGCACGCGAGCCTCTTCCACGCCACCCGCCGCATCCGGCTCGGCGGCCCCCGCGCGCAGGGCACCGAGCGCATCCTCAGCGCCCTGCCGGCGCCGCACGCGGCCGGCATCATGACCATCAACCACGCCCTGAGCAACCGCTCGGAGCTGCTGTTCCTGTCCCGGCAGGACGACGGCGCGGCGGTGCTGTCGGCGATCGAGCGGTGGCAGCCGACCGGCGTGTTCGGCTTCGCGGTCACCTGGGCCGAGCTGGCCCGCTACGACCTCGACGCGCACCGGCTCGAGTCGGTGTCGCTGTGGTTCAACACCGGCGACTGCGCGCACGAGCCGCACATCCGGCACCTGGTCAACGCCGGCAGCCGCAACGTCGTCACCCGCGAGGGCGTGACCCGGGTCAAGGGCAGCAGCTTCGTCGACGGGCTCGGCTCGACCGAGATGGGCCACTCCGCCTTCCACATCACGCACCGCAGCGACACCGAGCGCTACGGCCGCTGCGTCGGCGTGCCGCACGTCTTCGCCGACGTGGCGCTGCTGGACGTCGAGACGGGCGCGGAGGTGCCGGTCGGGCAGGTCGGCCACTTCGGCCTCAAGTCGCCGACGCTGGCGCCGGGCTACTGGAACGACCACGTGAACACCTACCGCAACCGGCTGGCCGGCTACTACCTGACCGGCGACCTCATGTACCGCGACGAGGAGGGCTACTACTACCACGTCGACCGGGCCGTGGACTCGATCGACCTCGGCGGCGGCGAGTGGCTCTACACCGCGATGTCGGAGGAGCGGATCCTGCGGGCCATCCCCGCCGTGCGCGACTGCACCGTGGTGTCGGCCCGCACCGCCGACGGCCGGGTCGTCACCGACGTGCTGCTGTCCCTGCACTCCGGCGCCGACCCGTCGTTCGACCACACCGAGGAGGTCCGCGGCGCGCTCACCCCGGCCGCCGGGGCGACGCTGCGCCGGGTCGTGGTCTTCCCCGACGACGACCTCGTCGTCGGCCCGACCGGCAAGGTCCGCAAGTTCCTCATGCGCCAGCGCCACCTCGCCGAGATGGCGAATGCCTGACGTGCGGGCGCTCTCGCCCGTCGCCGAGCCCGCCCTGCGCGTCCCGGTGCGTTTCGCCGGGGCCGGGGCGGGGCTCGGCGAGCTGTCGTGGGGCCAGCGCGAGATGTGGCGCACCATCCTGCGCCAGCGCTCGTGGCTGCCCATCGGCGGCTGGTCGCGGCTGGCCCCGGGCACGAGCGTCGAGGACGTCGCGTCCGAGCTGCGCTGGATCATGCGGCGGTACCCCACGACGCGCACCCGGCTGCGCTTCGCTCCCGGCGGCGGGTCCGGGTCGGACCGCGCGAAGCCATCCTCCGAGCCGGACCTGCCGCCCGGCCGTGCACTGCAGAGCGTGGCGGCGAGCGGCACGATCGCCCTGGAGGTCTACGACTGCCCCGACGAGGGCGACCCGGAGGCGTTCGTCGCCGCCCTCGACGCCCGCGACCGCGCCCGCCCCTACGACTTCGTCGAGGAGTGGCCGATCCGCATGGCCGTGGTCCGCCACCGCGGCGCACCCACCCACCTGTCGACGGTGATGACCCACCTGGTCACCGACGGCCTGGGCGGGCGCATCCTGCTGGCCGAGGTCGCCGACCGCGCCGCCGCGCCCGAGGACACCGGCACGCCGCCGCTGGAGCAGGCGCGCTGGCAGGGCTCGGAGGCGGGCCGGCGGCAGAACGCCTCGGCGCTGCGGCACTGGGAGCGCACCCTGCGCCGGCTGCCGGCGCCGCCCCCGCCGTCCACCGTGGACGGTCCGCGGTACTACCGCGGCGAGCTGCGCACCCGGGCGCTGCCGGTCGCCCTGCACGTGCTGTCGGAGCGGGCCGACGTCGACTCGTCGCAGGTCCTCATGACGCTGCTGGCCATGGCGGCCGCCGCCGGGACACGGCGAGCGGCGACCGCGAGCGCAGGAACGGCCACCGGCGCGGCACGTGGCTTGGCTGCGGGCGCGGCCCTGGGCATGGGCCCGGCTGCCGGCGACGGCGCGCCGGTGGTGCTGCGGCCCATGGTGAGCAACCGGTTCCGCCGCGGCCTCGACCGCGTCGTGGCGATGGTCGCGCAGCGCGGCATCTGCGCCGCCGACGTCGCCGGGGTGCCCTACGCCGAGGCGCTGCGCCGGGTCGGGGCCGCCGCGATGGCCGCCTACAAGTACGCCTACGTCGACCCCGACGACGCCGCCGCGCTCGCCGACCGGCTCGGCGCCGACCCCGAGGCCGGGCTGTGGTTCAACGACCGCCGGGTCGCCACCCGGCAGGGCTTCGCCGGCGCGGTGCCGACCGCGGACGAGCTGCGGGCCGCACCCCCGGCGAGCTTCCGCTGGACGGTCGCGCAGGACGACCCGTTCGACCCGCTCAGCGTCGACGTCGACGACGCACCCGACGGCTTCCTGCTCACCGTGTTCACCGACGCGGGCCGGCTCTCCCCCGCCGGCGCCGAGGCGCTGGTGCGCGAGGCGGAGGCACTGGGGGTACACGAGGCGGCTCTGCTGCTGGAAAGTGAGGACCGATGACCGCGCTGGCCGCCGTCGGCACGTTCGTGCCCGCCGACCGGGTGCCGATCGAGTCGTACGCCGACACGTTCGACCTGACCCCGATGCAGGTGCGGGTGTTCCGCCGCTACCACAAGCTCGGCACCGCGGCCCGCTCCCCGCAGTCGCTGACCGGGCTGCTGCGCCTGGCGCTGGACGACCTCGCGCTGAGCCCGCAGCGGGCGGCGCGGGTGCGGTACGTGCTGTACGCGCGCACGTTCCCGGTCGTCGTGCCCTACCCGCACAACCCGCTGCACGATGCGCTCGCCGCCGCCGGTCTCGGCCACGCGCAGGCGTTCGCCGTCGGGCAGCAGGCGTGCGCGTCCGGGCTGCTGGCCATCGACCTCGCCGGGCGGCTGCTGCAGGCCGACGGCGACGACGCCCTCGCCGTGGTCCTGGCCGGGGAGAAGGCGTTCACCGGCGAGGCGCAGTTCGTGGAGGAGACGTCGATGTTCGGCGAGGGCGCCGCGGCCTGCCTCGTCGCCGCGTCCGGCGAGCGCGACCGGCTGCTGGCCTACGTGGCCCGGCTGCGCGGCGAGTTCGACGGCGACCACGCCGACGTGGCCGCGGAGTACCAGCGCATCTACCACGACGCGCTCGGCGAGGCGGTCACCGCCGCCGTCGCCAAGGCCGGGCTCGACCTCGCCGACGTGGCGGTGATCCTGCCGCACAACGTCAACCAGATCGCGTGGCAGCGCACCTGCAAGCGGATCGGTTACCCGCTCGACCGGGTGCTGCTCGAGCACGTCGCCGACTACGGCCACGTGTTCTGCGCCGACGCGTTCATCAACCACCGCACCGCGGTCGAGCGCGGCCTGCTGCGGCCCGGGGACCGCTACGTGATCGCCGCCGCCGGCGCCGGGCGCGGCGCCACGTTCTCGGCAATGGTCTTCGAGCACTGAACTCTCGCACACACTCCGGAGGAATAGCCGTGTCCGACACCGCCACCGTCGACCCTGCGCTGCGCGAGCACGTGGTGGAGACGATCTGCGCCCTGCTACCCCGCGTGCTGCGGCGGGAGGTGCCCGACGCGTCCGAGTCGACCACGCTCATGGACGACCTGGGCATGAGCTCCACCACCGGCCTGGAGCTGGTGCTGGAGCTGGAGGACCGGCTCGAGCGCGAGATCAGCGTCGAGGACCTGGGCCGCGACGACTTCGAGACCGTCGGCACGCTCGCCGCGTACGTCGCCGGCAACCTGCTCGACGAGGAGTGACCGTGCCGTGGGGGCTGTGCCGCGCGGTGGCGCGGCGCTTCCCGCTGGCCGCCGAGAAGGCGGCCGACCCGGTCCACGCGGGGCAGCTCGCCACCTACCTCGGCGACGCGCTCGCGGCCTACGGGCTGGAACTCGCCGGCGGCATGGCGGACGGGCAGTCGTACGGGGAGATGGCCGCCGCGCTGCTGCCGGACGAGCCGGTGGACGCGCTGGTGCTCGCCTACGACATCCCGGACATCGCGCCGGGGCGGGCGACGGCGACGTACCTGAGCCACCTGTGCCCGGGCGGCCCGATGGCGTTCGCGGTGTCGGACCAGGGCCGCGCGGGCGCGCACACCGCGCTGCGGCTGCTGCTCGACTACGCCCGCTGCGGCACCTACGAGCGGGCGCTGCTCGTCGTCGCCGAGCAGCGTTCGCTGCCGTACGACCCGGGGGTGGCGGTGGAGGTGCCGGCGGCGCACTGCGCGGTCGCCGTCCACCTGGGACCGTCCGCACTGCCGGCCGCGGTACCGCGGATCGTGCGCGGCGTCGACCTGGCCGACGTCCCGACGCTGCTGGGCGACCTCGGGCCGGCGACGGTGGTCCTCGGCGGGCACCTGGCGGACCTGGACGTGAAGGCCGACTCGGTGATGCTCGCCGACCCCGACCAGCCGATGACCGGCGTGTGGGAGGCCCTCGCCGCGCTCGACGGGCCGGTGGTGCTCGCCGACTACGACCCGGCGCTGCGGTACCTCTGCGTCAGCTCCTTCGGATGCGTCAGCTCATCGTCCGGATGACGAACGGTTCCGGGCCGGCCAGCGCGACGGCGGCCCGGAACCCGTCCGGGGCCGGCAGGTCGGTGACCGCGTAGGCGACGCCGGCGTGCTCGACCACGGGCGCCGGATCGCCGGCCACCGGCAGGCCCAGGCCGCGGGTGAGCCGGTCGCCGGCCGCCTTCACCACGGCCTCCTTGCGGGCCCACAGCCGCGCGAACTCCCCCGCCCCGGCGGCCTCGACCCGCCCGGCCTCGGCGGGCGGGAAGAACCGTCGGGCCAGCGCCGCCCAGTCCAGGCCGGGCACGAGGTCCTGCAGGTCGGCGCCGACGGGGCGGTCCGCGGCGACGGCGATCAGCGCGTACTCGCCGGCGTGGGACAGGCTGACCCGCAGCGGGTCGCCGTGCAGGCCCGGCTTGCCGTTGGGGCCGCGGACCCAGCACACCGCGGCGCCGCCCAGCCGCCCGGCCACGATCCGCTGCAGCGCGGCGTGCGCGGCGGCGAACCGGCGGCGGTCCCGCGCATCGCGCAGCGCGTCGCGGCGGGCGCGGTCGGCCGGCGTGAGCAGCGTTTCGTCGTACGGGTCGCGGGTGTCGACGAGCCAGACGTCGACGGTCGCGCTCATCGCAGGAGCAGGCCGGCCAGGCGGCGCACGCCCTCGTCGATGCGCTCCGGCTCGATGGCGCTGCACGACAGGCGGATCGCGCGCTCCCCGCCGCCGTTGATGTAGAAGAACCGCATCGGGGTCCACAGCACGCCGTGCTCGCTCGCCGAGACCTCGAGGAGCTCCTCGCTCGCGTCCACCGGGACGTCGACGACGACGAAGAAGCCGCCGCTGGGGCTGTTCCAGTGCACGGGGGTGCCGGCGAAGTACCGCTGCAGCGCCGACAGCAGCGTGGCCAGGTTGTGGCGGTAGAACGCGATCTTCGCCTGGTTGGCGGTGCGCAGGCTGAAGCCGGAGTCGATGAGCATGCCGCCGACGACCGCCTGGGACAGCGCCGACGTGTTCACGGTCAGCATGCTCTTGACCGTGGACAGCTCCTCGGCGAGCAGCGTGTGCCGGCCGGCGGCGTCGACGACGGGCTGGTCGGCCACGAGGTAACCGACGCGGGCGCCGGGGAAGTACGACTTGGCGAACGAGCCGAGGTAGATGACCCGCTGGTCGGCGTCGAGGGACTTGAGCGTGGGCCGCGGTTCGTCGTCCAGGCCGAACAGGCCGTAGGGGTCGTCCTCGAGGATCAGCAGGTCCTCGTCGGCCGCGGCGGCCAGCAGGGCCCGGCGCGTGGTGACCGGCAGCGAGACGCCGGAGGGGTTGGCGAAGTTCGGCACGAGGTACAGCGCCCGGGGCCGCTTGCCGCGCGACCGGGTGGCGGCCGCGACCGCGCGGACGGTCTCGGGCCGCAGCCCGTCCTCGGACTCGGGCACCCCGACGACCTCGACGCCGAGGATGCGCGCGGCGCCGGTGAGCCCGACGTAGCACGGCTCGGCGGCCAGCACGACGTCGTCCGGGCCGGCGCACAGGCCGCGCAGCGCGATGACCATCGCCTCCTGGCAGCCGGTGGTCACCATGACCGCGGCCGCCGGGACCTGGATGTTCTCGTCGACGTCGAGCATGCGGGCGATGAGGTCGCCGACGTGGCCGTTGGTGCGGCCGTACTGCGTGAGCAGCGACCGGCTCTGCGCCGGGCCCAGGCCGCGTTCGCGCAGGTGGGTGAGGTACGCCTGGATGTGCTTGTCGATGTCGCCGACCGAGTGGAACTCGTCGAACGGGCGCCCCGCGGCCAGCGAGATCGCGGACGGGAACCGCGAGGCGACCTCGTTGAGGAAGTTCATCGACGCCGACACCGGGTCGACGACCGAGGTGTGCAGCTCCTCGCGCGACAGCGTCACCATGTCACGCATCGCCTCCAGCCAGCGATGTCGGGCGGATCGCGGTGCGGTCCAGGCCGGGCAGCGCCGCCCGGCCGGCCAGCACCATGGCGTGGGCCAGCTCCTGCGTCGCGGTGCGCAGCACGCCGGCGACCCCGTCGGCGCCGCCGGCGGCCAGGCCCCACAGCGGCGGGCGGCCCAGCAGCACCATGCGCGCGCCGAGGGCGAGCGCGGCGAGCGCGTCGGCGCCGCGGCGCACCCCGCCGTCGAAAAGCACCGGGCGCGCCCCGCCGACCGCGTCGGCGACCTCGGCGAGGGCGTCGAGGCTGGCCACGGCGCCGTCGAGCTGACGCCCGCCGTGGTTGGAGACCACGATCGCGTCGGCGCCATGCTCGACGGCGAGCCGGGCGTCCTCGGCGGTCAGGATGCCCTTGAGCACCAGCGGCAGCCGGGTGCAGCCGCGCAGCCAGGCCAGGTCGTCCCAGCTCATGGCCGCGTCGAACGAGCCGGCCGTGTGCCGCGCGATGGCCGAGGTGCCGCCCGGGTCGCGGCGGTGCGACTCGGCCATCACGGCCGGGTCGATGTTGACGGCCGCGACGTCCCCGCCGATCGCGAAGCCGTTTCGCATGTCCCGCCAGCGCCGGCCCATCCGCGGCACGTCGACGGTGAGCATCAGCGCGCGGTAGCCGGCCTGCTCGGCGCGCTCGGCGAGGGACCGCATCACGTCGCGGCGCAGCAGCGGGTACAGCTGCAGCCACACCCCGGACGCGGCCGCCGCGGCGATGTCCTCGATCGTGCGGCTGGCGAACATGGCCACGACGAACAGGGCGCCGGCCGCGCCCGCGCCCCGGGCCGTGGCCACCTCGCCCTCGGGGTCGATCAGCCGGTGGTAGGCGGTCGGCGCGACGCCGATCGGGGTCGCGTAGGTCGTGCCGAACAGTGAGACGCTCGTGTCGGCATCCGAGACGCCGGCAAGCACGCGCGGGCGCAGCCGGACCCGGTCGAAGGCGCGCAGGTTGGCCGCGACGGTGCGCTCGTCCTCGGCGCCGCCCTCGATGAAGTCCCACACCTCGGCGCCCACGAGCCGCTGCGCGTCGCGGCGGTAGTCCGATGCGGTGAGCGGGAGCCCGGTCTGCAGCTGTGTCACCGCCCGGGCCTCATAGGCGATAGCCTATCGGTACCCCGCCCGCTCCGGCATGAGCCGAAAGGCCTACATGGCACCGGAATATGCGTCCCGACCGCCCCAATCGGCCGCGCTGGACGGCCATCCGTGGCGCCGCTTCGCCGTGCTCGGCGACAGCGTCGTACAGGAGCCGGGCGGCTTCGCCGATCTCGTGCGCGACGAGCTCGCGGCGACGGCCCCCGGCCTCGCCTACCTCAACCTGGGCCGGCGCAACCTGCGCGCGGCCGAGGTGCTCGCCGTGCAACTTTCACCGGCCCTCGCGTTCCGCCCCGACCTCGCCCTGCTCGTCTGCGGGGCCAACGACGCCATGCGGCCCGGCTACGAGCACCGCGCCGAGGCGGTCGACGCCGCGATGGCCGCGATCGTGCGCCCGCTGCAGGCCGCGGGCGCCCGCGTCATCACGGTTTCGGTGTTCGTCATGCGGGAATATCCACGGATGCCGGCCTGGCTCGCCGCCGGGTTCGCGCTTCGCATGGCATGCTTGGCGCGGCGCACCAACGCCCTCGCCGCGGCCCTGGGCACGGTCCACGCCGACCTGTCCGGGCACCCCGCGATCGCCCGCGGCGACGTCCTCACCGGCGAGGACGGGTTACACGGCAACGCCCACAGCCATAGGATCGCAGCGGCGGCCGTCATCGAGGCGCTCGCCGGACAGCTCACGACGGCCGACGGGGGGAAGTGATCGATGCCGCTGGACCCGCAGGTGCGAGCGATGCGCGACGCCAAGGAACGCGACGGGGTGGCCCCGCTCTACACGATGACCCTCGACGCGGCCCGCGCGGCCGACCTCGCCTCGATCCGCGCCGCCGGCGGCACCCCCGAGAAGGTGCACGAGGTCACCGAGCACTGGCTCGACGGCCCCGGCGGCAAGCTGCCGCTGCGCGTCTACCGCCCCAGCGCCGATCCCGGCCTGCCGGTGCTCATGTACTTCTTCGGCGGCGGCTGGGTCCTCGGCACGATCGACACCGCCGACGGCATCGCCCGCAACCTGGCCAACGCGGCCGGCTGCATCGTCGCCGTGCCCGGCTACCGGCTCGCTCCCGAGCACCCGTTCCCGGCCGCGGTCGAGGACTGCTGGGCCGCCACCGAGTGGGTCGTGCGCAACGCCGCCGCGCTCGGCGCCGACCCGGAGCGCGTCGCCGTCGGCGGCGACAGCGCCGGCGGCAACCTGGCCGCCGCGCTGACCCTGATGGCCGCCGAGGCGGGCGGCCCGTCCCTCGTCGGCCAGCTGCTGGTGTACCCCAACACCGACCAGACCGCCGACGACGACTCGATGCGCGAGAACGACGACCCGTACCTGTTCAACCACCACTCCGTCGCCTGGTACCGCTCGCACTACTTCCCCGACGCCGACGACGCCTACAACCCGCTCGCCTCGCCGCTGCTGGCCGAGTCCCTCGCCGGCCTGCCGCCCGCGCTGGTCATCACCGCCGAGTACGACCCGCTGCGCGACCAGGGCGAACGCTACGCCGCCCGCCTCGCGCACGACGGGGTGCCGGTCGCCGTGACCCGCTACGAGGGCATGATCCACGGGTTCTTCGCGATGTCGGGCACGCTCGAGGCCGGCCGGGTCGCTCTCGCCCAGGCGGCCAAGCAGCTGCGGATCTGGTTCTTCGACTGACGCCGTCAACTGCGTTATGGCCCGGGGGCGCCCGGGTGCCGGCCGCTCTGGGGCCGGCTGAGTCGCTCGGCTACTGCAACGATCCTGCACCGGCCGTGGCAACGGTGTTCCCTTCGACGGCCCGCTACCTTCGAGCCGTCGAAGGGAACGGGCCATGACTGATCGTCCTAGCGTCAACGGTCTCCTCTACGTCGCCGGCTCCGGCGATGCGTCCTACAAGACCCGGGTGGAGGACCTCGAAGGCACCGCGCTCACCATCGCCGCCCCGATCGGTGCGGGCGATGTCGAGCCGCCGGAAGAGGGCGCCGAGCTCCAGGTGTTCTGGACGAACACCACCCGCAACCGCTCGATCCTGCCCGTCCGCCTGGTCGGCATCACCAAGGAGAGCCCGAAGCGCTGGCAGCTGGAGATCGTCGGCGACGTCGTGCGCAACACCCGCCGCCGATTCGTGCGCGGCGCGCACGGCACGCCGATCCGCCTCGCCGCCGCCGGCTCGTCGCGGTCGCTGGAGATCGAGGTGGTGGACCTCAGCGAGGGCGGCGTGCGCTGCCACGACCCGGAGCGCATGTTCCGGATCGGCGACCTGGTCGCGGTGTCGCTGCCGCTCGGCGCGGACCGCTGCGACCAGATCGGCGTCGTCCACGCGACGCGTGACACGGACGACGGGCTCGCCGAGATCGTGCTGACCTACGAGCCGGAGGAGCGCGTCGCGCAGCTCATCCGCCAGCTCGTGTACTCCTGGGAGATCGAGCAGCGCCGCCGCGAACGCGACCTCGCCGGCCGATGAGCCGCACTGCCGCGACCTGTCCAGACAACCGGTTGTGCCGGGCTCCCAGGTCTGGGCGCGTCGGCGGGCGGTCTTGGTGCGCGGGTCGGTGGGCGGCCCTGGTCGCGGTGGAGGGCTGCGCTCGGCTCTGGGGGCGTTGCGCCTTCACGGGCGGCGTTGCGTTCGTGATGTCACAGTCGGCGGCCGGCGACAAATGCGATATATCCGGATCTGGCGGGCCGCGCGCTGCACACGATGCAGCCGGGCCTACACGCGGCGTGAGACGGCGGGATCGGAGCAACGGATCTCCGTGTCGTCGCGTCTGGACACGTGAGATGGTGCAATAAGGACGTTGAACATCTTCGGAGGACGCATTGACCACCGTGACGCGCCGGCACCTCATCAAGGCCGGGCTCGCCGCGACGGGGGCCGCCCTCATCGCCGGCGACTCCGACGCCGGGGCGCGCCCGCCGGTGTCCGCGGCGATGGCCCCGCCCCCGCCGCCGGGGGCGCCGTCGGCCGGGCCGAGCCCGAGCGCGAGCGCGAGTCCTTCGCCGAGTCCCATGGATGCGCTGACGCGGCCGGTGTTCACGTTGTCGGAGTACCGCAAGATCGTGCCGGGGCCGGCGTTCCCGGACAACGCGGTCGCGCTGACCATCGACGACGGGCCCCATCCGGCCTGGACCCCGCAGGTGCTGCGCCTGCTGGAGCGCTTCGGTGTGCCGGCGATGTTCTGCCTGATCGGCAACCAGGTCCTCGGGCACGAGCCGGTCGCCCGCGACATCGTCGCCGCCGGGCACCAGGTGGCCAACCACACGTGGAGCCACCCGGCGTCGATCGCGAACATGCCGCCGGACCGGGTGCAGCAGGAGATCGACCGGGCCCAGGAGAAGATCCACGACACCACCGGGCACACGCCGGCGATCTTCCGCTCGCCCGGCGGGGCCGTCTCCCCGGCGGTCTTCGCCGCCGCCGCGCATTCCCGGATGGTGCCGGTGAACTGGAGCGACGACCCCCGCGACTGGACGCGGCCGGGCGTGCAGGCCATCACCAACCGGCTCCTCGCGGCGCGGCCGGGGCAGATCCTGCTCTGCCACGACGGGGGCGGCGACCGCTCGCAGACCTGCACCGCCCTGAAAACCGTGATCCCCGCGCTGCAGGCCCGCGGGCTGCAGTTCGTCGCGCTGGGCGGGTAGCGCCGGCCGCGCGGAGCGGCGCGGTGACATTTGTACCGGCCGATCGCGTACACACGACGCTGCTGCGCGGGCGCGGGCCGGCGCACGCTGCCGGTATGCGAAAGAACGCCGTTGCCCTGTTCTTCCTCTCGCCGCTGGTCGCGGAGTTCCTGCTCGGCGACTTCGGGCTCAACGCGCTGCCGGCGCTGCTGTTCCTCGCGCCGATGTACGGCGGCGGCGCGATCCTCATCCGCGAAGCGGCCCGGCGCACCGGGCGCGGCTGGCCCACGATCCTGACGCTGGCCCTCGCCTACGGCGTCGTCGAGGAGGGCCTCGTCACGCAGTCGCTGTTCAACCCGGACTACGCGGGGCTGCACCTGCTGCAGCACTGGTTCGTGCCGGGGCTGGGCATCTCGGTCCCGTGGACGATCACGGTGCTCGCGGTCCACACGATCTGGAGCATCAGCGTGCCGATCGCCCTGGTGGAGAACCTGACCCCGGCGACGCGCACCACGCCGTGGCTGCGCACGACCGGCCTCGTCGTCGCCGGCGTGCTGTGCGTGCTCGGCGCGCTGCTCAACGTCGTGGGCACCCTGTCGAACGACCACTTCGTCGCGCCGTGGCCGCGCCTGGCCGGCGCCGCCGTCGTCGCGGTCGCGCTGATCGTCCTCGCGTTCCGCCTGCCGCGGCGGGTCGAGCGGCGGACCGGCCGCGTTCCCGCGCCGTCGGCGGTCCTGGTGCTGACGCTGGTCGCCGGCGGCCTGTTCCGCCTGCCCGACGCCGTGCCGACCTGGGTCACCGTCGGGCTCATGGTGCTCGTCTTCGGCGGCCTGGCGGGCGCGGTGCTGCACTGGTCGCGGCGGGACGGCTGGGGCGCCGCGCACCGCCTGGCGCTGGCCGCCGGGGCGACGCTGACGTACGCCTGGCACTCGTTCTTCATGAAGCCGTTCATGGGCGACGGCCCGGTGATCACACCCGTCAGCCACGCGGTGTTCGCGGCGCTGGCCCTGCTCCTGCTGTACTTCGAGGTGCGCAGCCTGCGCCCGAAGGCGTCCGAGGCTGCGCACCCCGGCGAGGCGCTCGCCGACCTCCGCAGTCGATAGGGCGGTACGGGGGCCGGCAACCTCGATATTCGTGGTTGCCGGTCCGCCGCCGCTCCAAACCCGCGGCCGCCTCAGCCGGCCGGGCCGTAGAACAGGCCGGTCAGCCGCGGCCGCCGCCGCTGCAAACCCGCGGCCGCCTCAGCCGGCCGGGCCGTAGAACAGGCCGGTCAGCGGCTGGGCGAAGGCCACGATCCGCTCGGGTGCCTCCCGGGCGAGCAGCTCCACCATTTGCTCGGCGACGAGGTCCGGGCCGGCCGCGGCGTCGCCGAGCTCGCCCCGCGCCCGCTCGACCAGGCGCCACACGTCAGCGGTGTCCATGATCGGGAAGTCTGGCATAGGCGGCGGTCACGGCGACCGGTGTGGGAGGCCGGCGCGGCGGGCGGTGAGGAAGGCGCGTTCGGCGTCGTTGCCGGCGAGGGCGATCGCGCGGTCGTAGGACTCGGCCGCCTCGGCCGGGCGGTCGAGGCGGAGCAGCAGGTCGGCGCGGATCGCCGGCAGGTAGCGGTAGCCCTCCAGGCCGCCGGCCCGCTCCAGCGCGTCGATCTCCGCGAGCGCGGCGGCCGGGCCGTGGACCATCGACACCGCCACGGCCCGGTTGAGCGCGACGACCGGGGACGGCCAGGCGCGGTGCAGTTCGCCGTACAACACCAGGATCTGCGGCCAGTCGGTCTCGGCGTAGCTGGGCGCCGCCGCGTGCAGCGTCGCGATCGCGGCCTGCAGCGCGAACCGGCCGGGCCGCCCGCCGCGCAGCGCGCCGACGACGAGCGCGTCGGCCTCGGCGATGGCGCCGCGGTCCCACGCCGAGCGGTCCTGCTCCTCCAGGCGCAGCAGGCGGCCGCCGGGCCCGGTGCGGGTGGCGCGGCGGGCGTGGCCGGCCAGCAGCAGGGCGAGCAGGCCGCGGACCTCGCGCTCCCGCGGCAGCAGCCGGTGCAGCAGGCGGGCCAGGTCCAGCGCGCGCCCGGCGAGGTCGTCGCGGGTGAGGGCGGGGCCGCTGGGTGCGGTGTGGCCGGTGGTGAAGAGGAGGTGGATGACGGCGAGGACCGCGTCCAGGCGGGCCGGCAGCTCGGCGGCGCCGGGCATGCGGAACGGGATGCGTGCGGCGGCGACCTTCTTCTTGGCGCGCGTGAGCCGGGCCGCCATCGTCGGCTCGGAGACCAGGAAGGCGGCGGCGACGTCCGGGGTGGCGACGCCGCACACCAGACGCAGCGTCAGCGCGACCTGGGCGTCCGGGGCGAGCGCCGGGTGGCAGCACAGGAACACCAGCCGCAGCGTGTCGTCATGGGCCGGCGGGGACGGCGCCGGTTCGACGAGCAGGTGGAGCTTCGACTGGAGGGTGCGGCTGCGGCGTACCGCGTCCAGGGCATTGTGGCGCGCGGCCGTCGTCAGCCACGCGCCCGGCCGGTCCGGGACGCCGTCGCGCGCCCAGGCCTCGAGGGCGTCGACGTAGGCGTCCTGGACGCACTCCTCGGCCAGGTCGAGGTCGCGCGTGACGCGCACCGTCGCGGCGAGCACGGCGGCCCACTCGCGACGGTGCGCGTCCGCGACCGCCCGCTCCGCCGGCGTCATGGCTCCAGCAGCGGGCGGACCTCGACGGCGCCGTCCATGATGGGCAGCAGCTTGGCGACCGCGACCGCCTGGTCCAGGCCGGTGGCCTCCACGACGAAGAACCCGGCGATGACCTCCTTGCTCTCCAGGAACGGCCCGTCGGTCACCAGCCCGCCCTTGTGGATCGTGCGGGCCTGCGCCACCGGTTGCAGCGCCTGCTCGTGCACGACGCGCACGCCCATCGCGGCGATCTCCTCGCCGGCGCGCAGGTTGGCCTCCATGACCTCGGGCGGAAAGTCGGCCACGCCGCCAAGGGTCTCGGCTTCATAGATCAGGATTGCGTACTGCGGCATGCCCGTCCCACCTCACCAGTTGCCCGTCTCGGGTCCCATCGCGCCGTACTCGAGCCTGCCACCCCGCGCGTAGGTGCTGACCACCACGCCGGTCGCCGACGCCGCCGTGTTCACCAGTTCGAGGCCGGCGGGCGCGGTCCCGGCGGCGAAGAGCCGCTTGCCGCGCCCGAGCAGCACCGGGAACGTCACCAGGTGGAACGCGTCGACGAGGTCGTGGGCGAGCAGGGTCTGCACCAGGTCGCCGCTGCCGTGGACCTGGATCTCGCCGCCGTCGCCGGCCTTGAGCGCGGCGACGGCCGCGGCCGCGTCGCCCGCGAGCAACGTGGCGTTGCGCCAGCCGACCGAGTCCAGGGTGCGCGAGGCGACGTACTTCGGCAACCGGTTCATCGTCGCGCCGATCGGGTCGTCGTCGCCCGCGAGGGGCCAGGTGGCGGCGAAGGACTCGTACGTGCGCCGCCCGAGCAGCAGCGCGCCGGCCCGCCCGACCAGGCCGGCCATGCGGGCGATGAGGGGCTCGTCGAAGTACGGCACGGCCCACCCGCCGTGCTCGAAGCCGCCGTCGCGGTCCTCGTCGGGGCCGCCGGGCGCCTGCAGGACGCCGTCGAGGGACAGGAACATGGTCACCAGGAGTGTTCGCATGCCTGTACGGCGAACCGGCCGGGCGGAAATCGACAGCCGGGTTGGCGCGGCCGAAAGCGGGCCGGTGCGGCTGCACGTCGCGGCCAAGCGGTACCTGTGCGCGGTCGAGCCCGGGTACTACGACCAGCTTTCCGAGGCGAGCCGGTTCACGCTGACGATGCAGGGCGGGCCCATGTCGGCCGAGCAGGCCGGGCGGTTCGCCGCGCTGCCCTACGCCGGCGATGCCGTGGCGCTGCGGCGGTGGGACGAGCGGGCCAAGGATCCGCAGGCCGAGGTGCCGGGCTTCCCGCGGTACCGCGGACTGCTCCTGGGGTTGATACAGCGACCAGTGTCGGATTGACGATCCGTTCGCGGGTCAACACTTTCGGTCGTGCTGCACGAGACTGGCGGCATGGCCGACGATGTTGAGGGCAACCCCTACGCCGACCTGGTCACGGCCAACCCCGAGATCCAGCGCGTGCGCGAGGTCGCCTTCGCCGCCCTGCGCCTGGAGCCGGGGCAGCGCATCCTCGACGCCGGCGGGGCCGGGGGCGAGGTGGCCCGCCTGCTGGCCGCCCGGCTCGGCGGCACCGGCGAGATCGTCGCGCTGGACTACCGCGAGGGCGACGTCACGGCGCTGGGCTTCCCCGACGGGTACTTCGACGCCGTGCGCTGCGAGCGCGTCCTGCAGCACCTGCGCCGCCCCGACGCCGCCGTCACCGAGCTGGCCCGGGTCACGCGGCCGGGCGGGCGGGTGTGCCTGGTCGACACGGACTGGGAGTCGGTGGCCGTCGACGGGCTGCCGGCGCACCTGGTCGCGGCCGAGCGGCGGCACCTGCTGGCCACGGTCGTGGGTCAGCACCTCGACATGGGCCGGACCCTGCGCCGCCGCCTGGTGCGCGCGGGGCTGCGCGAGGTGACCGCGGTGCCGGTGGCGCTGTACTTCGCCGATCCCCTGTCCGCCGCGACGGTGCTGCCCATGGTCAACCCCATGGTCCCGCCGGAGGCCGGCCTCATCCCGCCGGAGCTGCGCGACGAGTGGTTCGGCGCGCTGAGCGAGGCCGGCGAGCGCGGCGACTTCCTGGCGACGCTCACGATGTGGGTCGCCACCGCCACGGTCTGACGGTAAGGTGCGTCGACCGATCAGGGGCCGTCGACCGCGGCGAGCAGGTCGCGCAGCAGCGCCGACAGGCGGCGCCGGGACGCCTCGGGCAGGCGCTCGAGCACCTCGCGCTGGGCGTCGAGCCCCGCGACCACGGCCTCGTCGACCACCTCGCGGCCGTGCGCGGACAGCGTGATGACCAGGCCGCGGCGGTCGTCGGGGTCGGGCGAGCGGGTCACCAGCCCGGCCCGCTCGAGGCGGTCCAGCCGGCCGGTCATCCCGCCCGTGGTGAGCATGAGCGACGCGCTGAGCGCCTTCGGCGAGAGCTGGAACGGCTCCCCCGCCCGGCGCAGGGTGGCGAGCACGTCGAACTCGCCCCGGTTGATGCCGAGCGCGCCGTACACCTTCTCCTGGCGGTCGCCGAGCACCCGGGCCAGCCGGTAGATCCGGCCGAACACGGCCATCGCCTCGGTCTGCAGCTCCGGGCGCTCGCGGGCCCACTGCGCCACGATCCGGTCGACGTCGTCCACGCCTCATCCTAACACTCACTTGCGTGTAAGTAGCTTAGTGGTAAGCTACTTAGTCATGAGGAACCTGACGGCGATCGCCCCCGTGCTGTGGGGGACCACGTATCTCGTCACCACCGAGCTGCTCCCGCCCGACCGGCCGCTGCTGGCCGGCACGCTGCGGGCCCTGCCCGCCGGCCTGCTGCTCATGGCCGCCGGCCGGGCGTTGCCCAGGGGCGCCTGGTGGTGGCGCGCGGCCGTGCTCGGCACGCTCAACATCGGACTGTTCTTCGCGCTGCTGTTCGTCGCCGCCTACCGGCTGCCGGGCGGGGTCGCCGCCGTGCTCGGCGCGCTCGGGCCGTTCGTCGTCGCCGGGCTCGCCTTCGGCCTGCTCGGGCAGCGCCCGGCGGCCCGGGTGCTGCTCGCCGGCGCGGCCGGGCTGGCCGGCGTCGCGCTGCTCGTGCTGCGCTCCTCCACGGCGCTCGACCCGATCGGGCTGGCCGCCGCGGCCGGCGGCATGGTGTCGATGTCGCTGGGCACCGTGCTCGGCAGGCGCTGGGGCGTGCCCGAGGGCTTCGCCGCGCGGCGCACCGCACTGCTCGCGCTGACCGGCTGGCAGCTCACCTTCGGCGGACTGCTGCTCGCCCCGGTCGCGCTGCTCGTCGAGGGCCCGCCGCCGGCGCTGGGCTGGGGCAACCTGGCCGGGTTCGCGTACCTGTCGCTGGCCGGGACGGCCGGGGCGTACTTCCTGTGGTTCCGCGGCGTGACCACCATGGCGCCGGCCCAGGTGACGCTGTTCGGGCTGCTGAGCCCCGTGGTCGCGGCGGCCGCCGGCTGGGCGGCGCTGGGCCAGTCCCTGTCGGCCGGCCAGCTCGCCGGGGCGGCCCTGGTCCTGGCCGCGGTCGTGGCCGGCGCGGCAACGTCGCTCAAGGTCGGCAAGTCGACACTGCTGAAGGCCGCCACCGCGCCGTAGCCTTGGTCCACATGGCGTCGCTCAGCCCCCGGTCCCGCCGGGCCGGGATCGCCGCGCTCGTCGTCGCGGTGCTCGCCGGCCTCGCGGTCGTGGCGGCCCCGGGCGAGGACACGCGGCGGGCGCGGACGCTGAGCCGCGCGTCCTCCACCCAGGTCGTCACCGGCGTCGGCTGGACCCACCGGTGGACCACGGCGCCGGCCGCCGTCACCGACACCGCCGGCAACCAGTGGGACAGCGACGCCGCGGTGGTGCAGGGCGGCGCCGCGCCGAAGGCCGCCGCGTCCGGCAACGCCGCGCCGTACCGCTTCGCCCGCGCCGGCAACCCGGCCTACGCGCTGCCCGTCCCCGAGGCCGGCACCTACGCGGTCATCCTCTCCGTCGCCGCCCCCGAGCGCGGCTCGGCGCCCGAGGCCACCGTGACCGTCCGGCCCGACGGCGGGGCCGCCCAGCAGGTCCGCCTTGCCGCCACCGGCTCCGGCCGGATCCGGCACGCGATCGTGCTCGTGCCCGTCACCGGCGACACCGCGAAGTTCACGGTCGCCGCCACCGAGCACCTCGCCGGGGTCAGCGCGGTCACGCTCGTCATGGCCCGCACCGGCACCGACCCGCTGCGCACCGAGCTCGACGAGCGCTTCGACGGGGCGGCCGGCACCGCGCTGCTGCCGAACTGGCGGCACGAGACCGGCGGGGGCGGGTGGGGCAACGGGGAGCTGCAGGAGTACACCCAGCGGCCGGAGAACGGGGCGCTCACCGGCGACGGGCGGCTCGCCGTCACGGCGCGCTCGGACGGCGGGACGTACACCTCGGCCCGGCTCCGCAGCGCCTTCGAGGGCCTCTACGGCCGCGTCGAGGGCGAGCTGCAGGTGCCCGCCGGCCGGGGCCTGCTGCCGGCGTTCTGGATGCTCGGCGCCGACACCGACAAGGTCGGCTGGCCGCAGGCCGGCGAGATCGACCTCATGGAGTCCCTCGGCGCCGCCGAGCCCGGCCTGGTGCACGGCACCGTGCACGGCCCGGACGGCTCCGCGCGGGGCTGGGAGCGCGCCTTCACCGCCCGCCCGGCCGGCGGCCCGGAGAAGGGCATGCACCGGTACGGCCTGGAGTGGTGGCCCGGCATCCTGCAGTGGACGGTCGACGGCGTGGTGCAGGCGACCCTGCGCCAGGAGGACCTCGGCGCCAAGCAGGAGTGGGTGTTCGACCGGCCCGCGTACGTGCTGCTCGACGTCGCCGTCGGCGGGCGCTGGCCCGGCCGCCCGCCGCCCTCGACGGCGTTCCCGCAGACGATGTACGTCGAGTCGGTGCGCTGGTCGCGTTAGGGTCTGGAACATGACCTTCGATGCCGTGGTCGTCGGTGCCCGAGTCGCCGGCTCCCCGACCGCCATGCTGCTCGCCCGCCGGGGCCACCGGGTGCTCGTGCTCGACCGCGCGACGTTCCCCAGCGACACGCTCTCGACCAACCTCATCCACGTGCCGGGCATGGCCCTGCTGGAGCGCTGGGGCCTGCGCGCGGCCGTCGAGAGCGCGGGCGCGCCGCCGCACCGGCGGTTCACGATGGACTTCGGCCCGTTCGTCATCGCCGGGCCGCCGCCCGCCGTCGACGGCGCCGAGCACCCGTACTGCGTGCGCCGTACCGTCCTGGACGCCATCCTCGTCGGCGCGGCCCGCGACGCCGGGGCCGAGGTCCGCGAGGGCGTGACCGTCGAGGGCCTGCTGCGCGACGGCGACGGCCGCGTGACCGGCGTGCACGGCGCGGGCTTCGAGGCGCGGGCCCGCATCGTCATCGGCGCCGACGGGCTGCGCTCGGTCGTCGCGCGGGAGGCCGGCGCCGAGAAGTACGACGACGGCCCGTCGCTGACCGCCTGCTACTACGCCTACTACCGCGGCCTGGAGGGCCTCGGCGCCGAGATCTACCAGCGCGGCGACCGGGCCGTGGTGCTCTTCCCGACCAACGACGGCCTCACGTGCGTCTTCGTCGCCTGCCCGGCCGCGCAGCTGCCCGAGTTCCGCGCCGACGTCGAGGGCAACTACCTCGAGGCGATCGGCCGCATCCCGTCGGTCGCCGCCCGGATCGGCGCGGCCGAGCGGGCCGAGCGCATCCGGGCCACCGCCGACGTGCCCAACTTCTTCCGCCGCTGCGCCGGCCCCGGCTGGGCCCTCGTCGGCGACGCCGGCTACCACAAGGACCCGTGCCTGGCCGCCGGCATCACCGACGCCTTCGCCTCGGCCCAGCTGCTCGCCGACGCCGTGCACAGTGGACTGGCCGGCGAGCGCGACCTCGACGACGCGGTGGCCGCCTACGCCGCGGCGCGCGACGAGCGCTTCGCCCCGGCCCTGGCGCTGACCCGCCAGCTGGCGTCGATGGAGCCGCCGGACGAGCAGACGGCGGCGCTGTTCGCCGCGATCGCCGCGAGCCCCGAGCAGACGAGCCGCTTCTTCGGCATGATGCAGGGCAGCTCGCCGATCCCCGAGTTCTTCGCCCCGGACAACATCGCCCGCATCATGTCCGCGACCGGCTGACCCCGCAGCAGGACCTCGCCGGCCACCGCGCTACTTGAGCTGGCCGGCGGTGAGGCCCGACTGGACCTGGCGCTGGAAGACGATGTACAGCAGCAGCACCGGCAGCATCGCGATCGTCATGCCGGCGAACAGGCCGCCGAAGTCGCCGGCGTAGCCCTGGTTCACCGCCAGGGCGGTCAGGCCCTGCGCCAGGACCCAGCGCTTCTCGCTGCCCTCGCCCTGCATGAGCAGGATCGGGAAGATGTACTGGTTCCACTGCATCAGGAAGTTGAAGATCGCGACGCTGATCAGGCCCGGGCGGGCCATCGGCAGCATGATGCGGAAGAACAGGCTCCAGTGGCTGCAGCCGTCCACCATCGCCGCCTCGGCCACGGCGGTGGGCAGCGTGCGGAAGAACGCGGTCAGGAAGAAGACCGTGAACGGCAGCGAATAGGCGGTGTACACCAGGATCAGCCCCGGCAGCGTGCCCAGCAGGCCGAGGTTCTTCACCACGAAGAACAGCGGGACGAGGGCCAGGAAGACGGGGAAGACCATGCCGCCGGCGAAGGCGAAGTACACGATCCGCAGCCCGCGCAGGTCGTAGCGGGCCAGCACGTAGGCGGCCATCGCGCCGAGCAGCATCGTCAGCAGCAGCGCGCCGGCCACCACGATGACGCTGTTGAGGAAGTACCGGCCGATGTGCGCCTCGGTCCAGGCCCGCACCCAGTTGGAGACGCGCAGCCGCGCCGGCAGGCCCCACGCGTCGGACAGGATCTCGTCGTCGCTCTTGAACGAGCTGACCACCGCCCACAGCAGCGGGAACGTGGTCAGCACCGCCCAGCCGGCGAGGAACACGTGCGAGAACGCGTTCGCGATCTGCAGGCGCGGGCGGCGCGGCGCCGCGCGCTCGCGAGGACCCTGGATGCCGGCGGCCTCGCGCTCGATCACTGCCATCGATTCCCCCGGTTTCAGAACTCGATGCGATCGCGCCGGGTCAGGCGCAGCGAGGCGACCGCGACGGAGAGCGTCACGAAGAACATCGCGACGCCGATGGCCGAGGCGTAGCCGAACTTGGACTCGCCGAACGCGGTGTTGTACAGCCGCAGCCCGACGACGTCGGTGCTGAACTCGGGGCCGCCGTTGGTCATGATCTGCACGACCGCGAAGCCGTCCAGCGCGAGGATGGCCAGGTACACCCACGCGACCTGGATCGTGTCCCACAGCAGCGGCACCGTGATGCGCACCAGGGTCGTGAACCGGCCGGCGCCGTCCAGCAGCGCCGCCTCGTAGATCTCGCGCGGGATCGAGGCCATCGCGGCGCCGAAGAGCACCACGTAGAAGCCGACGTTGGCCCACACCATCACCACGAGCACGGCCCAGAAGGCGAGGTCGGCGTCGCCGAGCCACGGCCGGGCCAGCGAGCCGAGCCCGACCGCGCGCAGGGCGCCGTTGACCAGGCCGCTGTTGGGCGAGTACATCTCCCGCCACAGCACGCCGATGATGGCCACCGACAGCACCTGCGGGAAGAAGTACACGATGCGGTAGAAGCCGCTGAACCGGATGCCCTGCACGCCGGCCCGCCCGCCGCGGCCGCCGACGCTGAGCATCGAGGCGAAGAACAGCCCGAGCGCGATCGTCGCGAGCGGCAGCACGGCGAGCAGGATGGCGTTGTGCTTCAGGGCGTTCCAGAAGTACTCGTCGTGCACCAGGCGGGTGAAGTTGGCCGTCCCGACGTACTCGTACGTCGGGCTCAGCCCCCGCCAGTTCGTCGCGGACACCTGGAACGCCTGCAGGTACGGCGAGATGACGAACACGGCATAGACCGCCACCGCCGGTATCAGGAACGTGATGGCGAACAGGCGCCGGCCGTGCCGCATCGGGTCAGCTCCGCTTGTACTTCTTGATGGTGTCGTCCTTGGCGATCGAGTCGGCGCCCTTCTGGCACTGCTCGACCCACTGCTTCGCGTTGATCTGCTTGGTGAACAGCGCGCCGCAGGCCGCGTCGACGAGCTCGCGCTCGAGCTTGCGGTAATAGGAGTTGTACACCCAGTTGAAGCCCTTGTCGCCCGACGCCTTGAGCGCCTTGGTGACCGAGGTGAGGCCCGGCGAGGCACCGGCGCCCGGCTCGATGCCGGCCACGCAGGTCAGGCTCGCCGTCTTGGTCATGAAGTCGGTGGCGCCCTTCTTGGACAGCATGATGCGCAGGTACTCCAGCCCGCCGTTGAGGTTCTTCGCCTTGGACGGCACGATGAACGGCTCGCCGGTGGTGCCGCGCAGCGCCTCGAACGGCAGCTTGTCGCCCGAGGTCAGGCTCGGCGTCGGCGCGACGGACATCTGGAAGCCCTCCGGCGTCACCTTGCTCATCTCGCTCTCCAGCCAGGAGCCGCAGGAGATGAACACCGCCTTGCCGTGGCACCACTCGGTCTCGGACTGGATGTGGTCCAGGCCCTCGGAGCCGGGCATGATGTAGCCGTCGACGGCCAGCTGCGAGTAGGCCTCGGCGGCGGCCAGGATCGCCTCGTGCTTCCAGGCGTTGGGCTCGAGGTTGTCGATGGCGACGAGGACGTCCTGGCCCGCCATCTTCGCGGCCGCGGCCAGGATGGGCCAGCTCATGTACCGCGGGTGCTTGCCCTGGTAGGTCCAGGGCGAGATGCCGGCCGCCTTGATGGTCTTGCACAGGGAGATCATCTCGTCCCACGTCTTCGGGTAGGCCCAGCCCTTGTCGGTGAGCAGCTTCTGGGAGTACCAGATCCCGTAGACCGTGTAGGTGTAGTTGAACGCCATCGTCTTGCCGTCGTAGGTGCCCGGCAGCAGCGAGCCCGGCAGCAGCGTGTCGCGCACCTTCTTGCCCGGGTCGTCGATGCTCGGCGCGTCCAGCAGCGGCTGCAGGTCGGCGAGCGCGCCCTGGGACACGAGGCCGTTGAAGTCGATCTGCTCGGCGCCGGAGTTGTCGATGACGTCGGGCGGGCTGCCGTCGACGAAGCGCGGCTGCAGGGTTGTGGCGATCTTCGCGGTGGCCGAGTGCTTGATCTCGGCCTTGGGGTACTTCTCCTTGTACATCGCCTCGTGCGCCTTGGCGTAGTCCTCGCCGAAGCCGCCGTTGAAGATGACCACCTCCAGCGGCGCGTCCTCCTTGACGCCCAGCGGGTTGGCCGAGTTCTTCGCGCCCTGCGCGGAGTCCTGCGGCTTGTCGTCGCCGCCGCCCAGAGCGCACGCCCCGAGGGCTGCGGTGGTTGCGGCGAGGACGCCGGAACCGGCCGCCGACCGGAGCACGCTCCTGCGGGTAATCGGTTTCATCGCTGCTCCTTCGACGGTGAGGGACGCTACGCTCGTCGATGAGGATGAAGGTTTCCAACGTAACTTGCAAGACCCGGAAGATTGTTACCGAGTTCATCAGCCGCCGGCGGCGGTGAGCCGCGCGTGCGTCCCGGGGTCGCCGCCACCCCCGCTGAGCTGCTTGATCGCCAGCCACGCGGCGCCCGCCGCGCCGTCCCGGGCGGCGGCCGGGTTGTCACCGAACCGTTGCCGAACGCCCGCCCGGACGCCCTCGGCGACGGGTCCGGGCGTCAGCAGGACGGACCCCGCGAGCACGACCGGCGGGCCCGCCGCGGCGGCGACCGTGTCGAGGGTGTGCAGCAGGTGCGCGACGGCCCGCCCGGCGATCTCGGCGGCGACCGCGTCGCCCGAGCCGGCGAGCCGGCTCACCGCGGGGGCGAACTCGCCGAGCGCGGCGGGCGGCCGGTCGAACGCGGCCCGCAGTACCGCCTGGGCGCGCGCCTCCGGGTCCCGCGCGGTGATGCCGAGCGCCGCGACCACCGCCTCCACCAGCTCCGTGGCCGGGCCCCGGCCGTCCAGCGCGCGCAGGACGGCGCGCAGCGCCTCCCGGCCGAGCCAGACCGCGGAGCCCTCGTCGCCCAGCAGCCAGCCGTAGCCGTCGCAGCGGCGGACCAGCGCCCCGCCGGCGAACGCGGCGCCGACCGCGCCGGTGCCGGACAGCAGCAGCAGCCCGTCCGGTGCGGGCGCGCCGGCGGCGAAGGCCACCTCGAGGTCCATCACGACGCGCACCGGGCCGCCCAGCCCGGCGCCCGCCCACGCCTCCTCGGCCGCCGCCTGCGCCGCCGCCCGGCCCGCGCCCCCGGCGCCGGCCACGCCGATCACGCCGCCCGCCACCCGGGCGGGGTCGGCGCCGGCCGCCGCCAGCGCCCCGCCGAGCGCGGCCGCGATGACCTGTCCGGGGGATGCGGCACTGGAGTTCTGGTTGGCGCCGCCGGCCGTGCCGCGCGCGAGAATGTTTCCGTTGCGGTCGCTGACGACACAGCGGCTCGTCGTCGCGCCCGCGTCCACGCCGATGACCAGGGGTTCGGGCATCCGATCACCGTACTCCATTGACGAAATCGCCTTCAGCTCGGAAACTTTTCCACATGACGGGCAAGGAGACCCCCGACGAGAGCCGCACGATCTCCAC
This sequence comes from Dactylosporangium sp. CA-139066, assembly GCF_050936175.1. Classification (NCBI taxonomy): domain Bacteria; kingdom Bacillati; phylum Actinomycetota; class Actinomycetes; order Micromonosporales; family Micromonosporaceae; genus Dactylosporangium; species Dactylosporangium sp. CA-139066. The sequence goes on from NZ_JBNJNH010000001.1 coordinate 7,939,967, forward strand.
GGCGGTGAGGATCCGCGGGCTCCTGCCGTCGCTGTCGCGCGCCGAGCAGCGGGTCGGGAAAATCATCATCGAGCAGGCCGCGACCGCCGCCGCCATGACCATCACCGAGCTCGCCAAGCGCGCGAACACCTCGGAGACGACGGTCATCCGGTTCTGCCGGGCGATCGGCGTCTCCGGCTATCCGGAGCTGCGCCTGCGCCTGGCCGCGGAGGCCGGACGGGTCCAGGACGACGGTACGCCCGAGACGGTCGGCAGCGACATCAGCCTCTCCGACGATCTCGGCCAGGTCGTCAAGACCATCGCCTACGCCGACGCCCGGGCCGTCGAGGACACCGCCGCCCAGCTCGACCTCGACGCGCTCGGCCGGGTCATCGCGGCCATCGCCGAGGCCCGCCGCATCGACGTCTACGGCGTCGCGGCGAGCGCGTTCGTGGCCCAGGACTTCCAGCAGAAGCTGCACCGCATCGGCCTGACCGCCTACGCGTGGTCGGACCTGCACGTGGCGCTGACCAGCGCCGCACTGTTACGCGAGGGCGACGTCGCCGTCGGCATCTCGCACACCGGCACGACGATGGACACCATCGACGCCCTCGCCGAGGCCGGCCGCCGGGGCGCCACGACGGTGGCGCTGACCAACTTCCCGAAGTCGCCGATCACCCGGGTCGCCAACCTGGTGCTGACGACGGCCGCCCGCGAGACCACGTTCCGCTCCGGGGCGATGGCCAGCCGCCTGGCCCAGCTCACCGTCGTGGACTGCATCTTCGTCGGCGTCGCCCAGCGCACGTACGACCGCACGAAGTCGGCGCTGGAGGCGACGCGCGACGCGGTGCGAAGCCGCCGTACCAAATCCGATCGGGGCCGCTGGTGAGCGTCTCGCCCACCGAGGAACGCAATCCTCACACCGTCTACATCGACCAGCTGCCCACCATCGACATGCTCCGGCTCATCAACGCCGAGGACCGCAAGGTCGCCCCGGCGGTCGCCGCCGTGCTGCCGAGCCTGGCCGAGGCGGTCGAGCTCGCGGTCGCCGCGCTGCGCTCGGGCCGGCGCATGCACTACTTCGGCGCCGGCACGTCCGGCCGCATGGCGGTGCTCGACGCCGCCGAGCTGCACCCGACGTTCGGCGTCGGCCACGACCAGGTGGTCGCCCACATCGCGGGCGGCCCGTCGGCGCTGCGCGACGCGGCCGAGGGCGCCGAGGACGACGAGGACCTCGGCGCGGCGGCCGCCGCCGGGGTCGGCCCCGGCGACGTGGCGCTGGGCGCGACGGCCAGCGGCTCGACCCCGTTCGTCGGCGGCGCCCTGCGCGCGGCCCGGGCCGGCGGCGCCAGCACCGTGCTGGTGTCGGCCAATCCCGGCGCTCCCCTGGCCCCGCTCGCCGACGTGCTCATCGCCGTGGACACCGGCCCGGAGGCCATCACCGGCTCGACCCGCATGAAGGCCGGCACCGCCCAGAAGCTGGTCCTCAACGCCCTGTCGACGGCGGTGATGGTCCGCCTCGGCCGCACGTACTCCAACCTGATGACCGACATGGTGGCCAGCAACAGCAAGCTGCGCGGCCGGCAGGTCCGCATGCTGGCCCAGGCGACCGGCCTGCCGATGCAGGCGTGCACCACCGCCCTGTCCGACGCCGGCGGCGAGTCGAAGGTCGCGCTGGTGGCCCTGCTCGCGCAGACCCCGGTCGCCCAGGCCCGCCGCGTCCTGGAGCGCACCGGCGGCGTCGTGCACGCGGCCCTGGACGAACTGCGCCACAGCTGAGCCCGCCACGGGCCTCATCCCGCGTTCACCCGGTCGTCGGTCCAGGTAACCAGTGTCACGAGTCATGGACTCCCGTCACTTCCCTTCGTTCGCGGTCACGCGCCGCGGGCTCCTCGCCGGGGCCGTGGCGGCCGCCGGGGGCGGCCTGAGCGCCTCCGCGACCGAAACGCTCACGGCCTGATTGGTGGTAAAAAACCTTCAGAACCGATGAAACCGTCGGAAGGTATCGACATCCGGCGGGCGATGGGGATAGCGTGCCGTCAATCCCATCGCCATCGGTTTCCCCTGGAGGAGCAATGGCACGACTTCCGGCCCTCGCGTCGCTGGCGGCGTTCGCCTGCCTCTCAGCCCTCGCCCCGGCCTCGGCGGCGGCGGCCCACCCGGCGACCGTCCAGCACGACGAGCAGATCACCTTCCACCGATGGCAGAGCTTCCCGCAGTGGCGCTCGGGCGACTCGCGCGGCGCCGTCGCCGTCCCCGGGCAGCGGCCGTTCCTGACCATCGGGCGCCCCGCCGGCACCACCGACTTCACCGATCCGCACACCGGGACGACGCGGACCTGGGAGTACGCCACCTGGACCTCGCCGGTCGAGAACATCGGCTTCGGGGCCGGCGAGCTCGTCGCGTCCTGGAACGCCGACGCGCCGGCGGGCACGTGGATCCAGGTCGAGATGCAGGGGTCGTACACCAACGGCGAGCGCACGCCCTGGTACGTGATGGGGCGCTGGGCCGAGGGCGACCAGGACATCAAGCGGTCCTCGCTGGACGGCCAGGGCGACCCGTACTCGACCATCTGGACCGACACGTTCTCCATCGACGACGTGAGCAAGGGCGTGCTGCTGCGCGACTACCAGCTGCGGCTGACGCTCTACCGGGCGCCGGGATCGCACGCCGCGCCGCGGGTCTTCCAGGCCGGCGCGATGGCCTCCAACGTGCCCGACCGCTTCACCGTGACCCCGAGCGCCGGGCACATCGCGTGGGGCAGGGAGCTGAACGTCCCGCGATACTCCCAGAACATCCACAGTGGACAGTACCCGGAGTACGACGGCGGCGGTGAGGCGTGGTGCTCGCCGACGTCGACCGAGATGGTCGTCGAGTACTGGGGGCACCGGCCGACGCCGGCCGACCTCGCCTGGGTCGACCCCTCCTACGCCGACCCGCAGGTCGACCAGGCGGCGCGGCAGACGTACGACTACGAGTACGAGGGCGCCGGCAACTGGCCGTTCAACACCGCCTACGCCGCGACGTACGGGCTGACCGGCATCGTGACCCGGCTGCACTCCCTCGACGAGGCCGAGCGGTTCATCGCCGCCGGCATCCCCGTCGTCACGTCGCAGTCGTTCCTGGCCAGCGAGCTGTCCGGGGCGAACTACTCCACGTCCGGGCACCTGTTCGTCATCGTCGGCTTCACCGCGACCGGCGACGTCATCGTCAACGACCCGGCGTCCTCGTCCGACGACGTGGTCCGCAACGTGTACAAGCGCACCGAGTTCGAGCAGGTCTGGCTGCGCACCAAGCGGCACCGCGCCGACGGCTCGGTCGCCGGCGGCAGCGGCGGCGTCGCGTACATCATCGCGCCTGTGTGGAAGCCCCTCCCCCGCGTGGCCGGGTCCGACAACTGGTGAATGGAGGCATCGTGCGTACCAGAGCAGCAACGGTGATCGCCGCGGTCGTCCTCGGCGCCGCGGCCGTGCCCGGGACGGCGGCCAGTGCGCCCGTCTCCGGGCGGCAGCAGGACTTCGCGGACGCCGCGAAGGCCGCGGGTGTACCGCAGGACGTGCTCCTCGCGGTGTCCTATCTGGAGTCGCGGTGGGACACCAACCGCGGCCTCCCCAGCACCAGCGCGGGCTACGGCCCGATGCACCTGGCCGACGCCGCTTCCGTCGCTTCGGCCCGTCCGTCCACTGGGGATGGTCGCGGTGACGATGCCCGACCGTTTGTCGCGGCGGCGGGCACTGTCGTGGCCACACCTGGACTGCAGACTTTGGACAGGGCCGCGGCGCTGACCGGCGTCGACAAGGCGGTCCTGCGCGGCGACGCGCGGGCCAACATCCGCGGGGGGGCCGCGCTGCTGGCCGCGTACCAGCGCGACCTCGGCGCGCCGGGCGGGGCGGGCAGCGACCCGGCCGCCTGGTACGGGGCGGTGGCCCGCTACAGCGGCGCCGACACCGCCGACGCGGCCGCGCAGTTCGCCGACGAGGTGTACGACACCATGCGCGAGGGCGCGGACCGGGTGACCGACGACGGGCAGCGGGTGACCCTCGCCGCCCGCCCGTCGGTGGGCCCGCAGAAGTCGTGGCTGTCCCGCCTCGGCCTGCGCTCCACGTCCACTTCGGACACCGAGTGCCCGCCGGGCCTGCCCTGCGAGTGGATCCCGGCGCCGTACCAGGACCTCGGCAACGGCGACTACGGCAACCACGACCTGAGCGACCGCCCGGCCCGCCAGCGCGTGCAGTACATCGTCATCCACGACACGGAGGCGACGTACGACACCACGATCGGCCTCGTGCAGGACCCGGCGTACGTCAGCTGGAACTACACGATCCGCTCCGCCGACGGCCACGTCGCCCAGCACGTGAAGACCAAGGACGTGGCCTGGCACGCCGGCAACTGGTACGTCAACGCCACCTCGGTCGGCATCGAGCACGAGGGCTTCGCCGCGGAGGGCGCCTGGTACACCGAGGCGATGTACCGCTCGTCGGCCAAGCTCGTGCGCTACCTGGCCGGCCGCCTCGGCATCCCGCTGGACCGCAACCACATCATCGGCCACGACAACGTGCCCGGCACGGTGCCGTCCGGGGTGCGCGGCATGCACTGGGACCCGGGCCCGTACTGGGACTGGGACCACTACCTGGACCTGATGCACGCGCCCATCCACACCACCGGCACGCCGCACACCGGCCTGGTCACCATCGACCCGGTGTACGACGCGAACCGCCCGGCGTTCACCGGCTGCACCGGCGCCGCCACCGACCCGTGCCCCGACCACGGCTCGTCGCAGCTGATCCTGCACACCGCCCCGTCGGCCTCGGCCCCGCTGCTGCTCGACGCGGGCCTGCACCCGGACGGCTCGCCGTCGACGATGCTGCTGTCGGACCACGGTTCGCGGGTGGCGACGGGCCAGACCTACGCGGTCGCCGACCGCCGGGGCGACTGGACGGCGATCTGGTACCTCGGCCAGAAGGGCTGGTTCTACAACCCGCCGTCGGCCCCCACGGCGAAGTGGGCGACGGGCCTGGTGGCGGTGCCGAAGCGCGACACCATCCCCGTGTACGGCCGCGCCTACCCGGAACAGGCGGCGTACCCGGCGGGCGTGCCGTACCAGCCGATCACGCCGCTGCAATACACGTTCCCGGCGGGCCAGCGGTACGCGGTCGGCAACATCGTGCAGGGCGAGTACTACCGCGCGGTGACGTTCGACGGCTCGTCGCCGGGCGACTGGACGGTGATCCGCGGCGACACGTGGTACGCCCAGATCCAGTTCGGCCACCGCCTGATGTACGTCAACCTGGCCGACGTGCAGCTCCTGCCGTCCCCGCTGGGCGCACCGTGACGGGGTGTAGCGTCGAGGTGACTCGATAGAAGATCGGTTTGGCGGCGGGTGCTACCGTCAGGAGCAGAGACAGGAAGCGCCGCCGCCACACCGTTCGCAATTGGTGCTCGGGCCGGCCCGTGAAGTGCCTGTTTTCGCCGGCTGGACGACACCCGCGCGCGTGGACGGTTTCGAGCCCTCCCGACCCGCGGCACCGCCGGTTCGCCGTTGCTTTTCGCTGGTCTGTTTTGAGCCGCTCTGTTTTTGCTGGTCGGATTGGAGGTGATCCTCTCGCGGAGGCGGCCGGTTTGCCGTTTCAGCGCGGCGGGAATGCGGCTCGAGTGAGCAGTACACGGCGAGTGCCCGAGACCAGCGAGATGGCGCGCGAGGAACTCGCGGCCGACGACGCGTGGCAGGCCCTGCGCCGCCACGGCGGCTGGCGGCTGTTCCGCGAGGCGTTCGAGCGGCTGCGGTACGGCGACGGGTTCAGCCACGCCCGCGCCCTCGGGCTGCAGCTGTGCCTCGCGATCGTGCCGTTCCTCATCGCGCTCAGCGGCCTCGCCGGCAAGCTCGGCGTCGCCCAGGGCGGGCAGGTGGTCGCCGACACGGTGCTCGCCCTCACCCCGGGCACGTCCTCGCAGCTCGTCCACGACCTGCTCGACTCGCGCGCCGCGCCGCTCGCGCTGATCCTCGGGCTGGCCACCGGGCTGCTCGCGCTGATCACCGCGATGGGGCAGATCGAGCGCGGCGCCAACCGGATCTACGGGGTGGAGCGCGACCGGCCGGCCCGCGCGAAGTACGCCCGCGCCACGATCCTCGCCTTCGCGGCGGGGCTGCCGGCGCTGACCGGGTTCCTGATGCTGGTCGCCGGCGACGCGCTGGGCCACTCCGTGCGCGGCCGCTACGCGTGGGGCGGGCCGGTCGCCGCGGTCTGGCAGGTGGTCCGGTGGCCGGCCAGCGTCCTGCTCGTGGTGAGCGCCGTCGCGGCGATCTTCCGCTTCGCCCCGCGCCGCCGGCAGCCGGCGTTCTCGTGGCTGCTCTTCGGCGCCGCCCTCGCGACCGCCCTGTGGTGGGGCATCAGCGTCCTGCTCGCCCTGTACGTGCGGGACAGCGCCGCGTTCGGGGCCACCTACGGCGCGCTGACCGGCATCATGGCGCTGCTGCTGTGGGCGAACGCCACGGGGATGGTGCTGTTCTTCGGCATCGCGTTCGCCGCCCAGCTCGAGGCGCGGCGCGTCGGGGTGCCGGGGCCCGTGATGCCGGACCGGTGGGCCCCCGAGCGCACGGCCGCCCGGGCCGCGAAGTCAGGCTGAGACCGCGGCGGGGACGCGGCCGGCGGCGATCAGGGTTTCGGTCCGTGACGGGGACGGGGACTCCTCGACCACCAGGCCGGCCTCGCCGCAGGCGTGCAGCATCCGGCCCGGCGCGACGACGAACCCGACGTGGTGGATGCGGCGGCCGGGGCGGGCGAAGAAGTACAGGTCGCCGGGGCGCTCCTCGCCGAGCGGGACCGGGTCGACGGCCTCGGCCTGCTCGTGCGCGTCCCGGGGCAGGGCCACGCCGAGGCGGCGCCAGGCCAGGTACACCAGGCCCGAGCAGTCGATGCCGGCCGGGGACAGGCCGCCCCAGAGGTACGGGACGCCGATGAGGCGGCGGGCGACGTCGACGGCGGCGGCCGGGTCGGGCGGGGCGGCGGGGACGGGGGCGAGGTCCGCGGACGCGGCCCACAGAGGCCCGTCCGCGCCGGGGACCCGCACCGGCACCCAGGCGCCGTCGGCCGGGCCGGCCGGGGCGAGCAGCGTGCCGAGCGGCACGCCGGGGATCGCCACCGCGCCGCCGGGCGCGGCGCGCAGATCGGTCCGCAGGGCGTCCACAATGGACTCCCCCGCGTCGTCTGCCACGGGGGCGAGGTCGGCCGACGGCAGCCAGCCGGGGTAGCCGCGCGGGTCGAGGGCCGGGGCCGCCTGGTTGAGGGCGACGACCCGCGACCAGCCGCCGGCGCCGTCCTCGTCGACGATGACGGGGTCGCCGAGCAGCAGCTGGGTCACCACCTCGCCGTCGGGGGCGGCCCGCAGCGTGGACAGCGCGACGCGTACCGCGGTCATGCCGGCCACCCCACGCCCAGCCCGGGGGCGTCGGGGAGGACGACCTCCGCACCCTCGTAGCGCAGGCCGCCGGTCAGCGGCGTCGACGCCAGCCACCAGACGGCGTCGAGGTCGGAGACGACCGTGGTGCCGTACGCGGCCACGAGGCTCGCCGCGGCGCCCACGCCCACCTCCGTCTCCATCATCGAGCCGACCATCGTGCCGACGTCGTGGGCGGCGGCCAGCTCCAGCAGGGTGCGGGCCGGGCCGAGGCCGCCGCACTTGGCCAGCTTCACGTTGACCATGTCGGCGGCCCGGCGGCGGATCACCTCGACCAGGTCGCGCACGCCGAAGACGGCCTCGTCGGCCAGGATCGGCACGTCGACGCGCTCGCTGACCCAGGCCAGGCCGTCGAGGTCGTGGGCCGGGACGGGCTGCTCGACGAGCTCGATGTCCAGGCCGGCGTCCTGCATGCCGCGGATGGCCCGCACCGCCTCCCGCGGCGTCCAGCCCTGGTTGGCGTCGAGGCGGATGCGCGCCTGCGGGCCGGCCGCCTCGCGGATGCGGCGGATGCGGCGCACGTCCGCGGCGGCGGCGTCGCGCTCGCCCGGGCCGGCCTTGCCGACCTTCACCTTGAGCACGTCGAAGCCCTCGCCGACCCGGGCGGCCGCGGCGGCGTGCAGCGCCTCGGCGTCGCCGGCCGGCAGGGTGACGTCGGTCGGCACCCGCAGCCGCGTGCCGCCGAGCAGCCGGACCAGCGGCACGCCCAGGCGACGGGCGGCCAGGTCGTGCAGGGCGGTGTCGGCGGCGGCGCGGGCGCCGGTGTTGCGCACGACCGCGCGGTGCACGGCCCGGGTGCTGGCCGCGACGTCGTCGGCGTCGCGGCCGACGAGCAGCGGGGCGAGGACCTGCTCGACGCAGGCCTGCGCGCCCGCGACGGAGTCGCCGGTGACCATCCACACCTGGGGCGCCTCGCCGAGGCCGGACCGGCCGTCGGCGTCGACGACCTCGACGAGCAGGCTCTCCACGGTGGTGGCGGTGCGCAGCGCGGTGACGAACGGGGTGTGCAGGGGCACGCTGACCGGGTGCGCGCGGACGGCGGCGATCGTCACGCGTTCCTCCCTTCCCAGGCCCGCGCCGACAGCTCCGCGATGCGCCGGCACGCGTCCTCGTCGGTGACGGGATCCGAAAAACCAGAGCAGACCGCGATGACGTACGGCGGGGCGTCGGGCGGATACACGATCCCGGCGCTGTGCCGGATGCCGTCCATCCAGCCGTTCTTGTGCGCCACCCGGACCCCGGGCGGCAGGCCCGCGGCGAGGTCGACCCGCCACTCCTGCGCGGCGAGCAGGTCGAGCATCTCCGCGGTCGCCGCCGGGCCCGCGAGGAGCCCGTTGTGCAGGGCGCCGAACAGGGCGGCCAGGTCGGCGGCGGTGACGACGTTGTCGAGGCCGGCGTCGCGGGCCGCGTAGTCCTCGATGCCGCGGGCGGTGACGCTGTTCGTCGCGCCGGCCAGCCGCCACACCTCGGCGACGGCCGGCAGCCCGACCCGGCCGATGAGCAGGTTGGTGGCGAGGTTGCTGGAGCGCACGATCATCCGGCGGGCCAGCCAGCGGGCCGGGACCGCGTCGCCGAGCCGGGTCCAGACCTGGTCCTCGTCGTCGTAGCCGCGGTCGTTGCGGTACCGCACCCCGCCGCCGACGGCCGAGTCGTGCTCGTCGGCGACGGCGACCGGCGCGTCGAGGTCGAGGCCCGAGCGGTACAGCGCCGCGAGCACGGCCACCTTCATCGTGCTCGCGGCGCCGAAGCGCTCGTCGGGGTGCCGGGCGGACCGCGCGGGCCCGCCCGGCGGCCCGACCCACCAGGAGAACGTCACTGCTTGACGTAGGCGTTGGCGAACGCCAGGTTGCCGAAGATGCTGTCGATGAACAAGCCGCTCACCTTCGATCCGTGGACCGTGGTCGTCACCTGCACGTACAGGGGCACCACGGGCGCGTAGTCCCGCATGATCTTCTCATCCAGCTTGCCCCACTCGGCGCCCTGCTGGTCGGTCGGCATCGCGAGGATCCGGTCGAACTCGGCGTTGAGGGCGGTCTCGTTGAGGTACGAGGCGCCGTTGTTGCTGCCGTCGGCCTTGATGGCGCGCCCGTCGTACAGCACCGGCAGGATCGCCGCGCCGCTGGGCCAGTCCGCGCCCCAGGAGCCGATGTACATGTCCCAGGGGTTGTCCTTCTTCTTCGTCTCGTCGAGGAAGGAGTCGGCCGGGATGGCCTTCAGCGTGATCTTGAAGCCGGCCTTCTCCAGGTTGCCCTTGAGCTGGGTGCTCATCGCCTGGTTGGTGGCGTCGTCCTGGAAGGCCAGCACGAGCTCCTTGGTGGCCCCGCCGAGCAGCTCCTTGGCCTTGGCCGGGTCGCCGGTCTTGCCGGCCGGGTAGGCGTCGTAGTCCTTCCAGCCGATCGTCGAGGGCGGCATGAGCGTGGTGACCGGCGCGGCCAGGGACGAGCCGCCGAGGGTCTTGATGAGCCCGTCGCGGTCGATGGCGTAGTTGAGCGCCTGGCGCACCTTGAGGTCGGTGACCCGCTGGTTGTTGATGGTGAGCGTGTAGTGCTGCGTCGTCGGCTCCTGGATCACGCGGTCCTTCAGCGCCGGGTCGCTCATCACCTTCGAGATGAGCGACGAGTCGACGCCGTCCCAGGAGGCGGCGGTCTGGTCGCCGCCGCTGTCGGCGAGGATGCGGTTGGTCTGGGTGACCGGGTCGGCGCCGAACTGCCACACGAACGAGTCCGGGTACTGGTGGCGCACGGCGTCGGTGGCCGGGTCCCAGGCGGTGTTGCGCTCGAAGGTGATCTGGGTGCCCGCCTCGTTCTTCGTGATCTTGTACGGCCCGGAGGCGACGGGCTTCTGGTCGTACGACGTCCCGGTGTCCTTCGCGGCCGGCACGGGCGCCGTGGCCGGCAGCGACGCGGCGAAGGGCAGGTCGCAGTGGGCCTTGTTGAACGTCAGGCGCAGCGTCTTGTCGTCGGGGACGGTGAGCCCCGGCGGCAGCGCGGTCTTGTTGTTCTTGAAGTCGAACTTGGTGTCGTACTGCGGCGAGTCGGCCAGCCACTCCTGGATGTAGGTGGGCCCGCCGGTGAGCGACAGGTCGAAGGAGCGGGCGATGCCGTAGGCGATGTCCTTGGCCGTGATCGGGGTGCCGTCCTCGAACTTCACGCCGTCCTTGACGGTGTACTCCCAGACCTTGCAGTCCTTGTTGACGTCCTTGCCGGGGGTGGTGGCGAGGTCCCCGACGAGCGTGACGTGGCCCTTGCCGTCGTCCTTGAACGTGGTGAGCCGGCGCGCGAACAGCTGGGAGGCGTTGAGCCCGGCGAAGCTGTACGTGCGCTGCGGGTCGAGGTGGGAGATCTTCGACTGGCGAAGGATGGTGACGGTACCGCCCTTCGCCGCGCCGGCCACCTCGGGCGCCGGGCCCATCGAGTCCTTGGGGTCGGACGCGATGGCGCCGGTCGCCTGCCGGTTGGTGTCCACCGCGGGCTTGTCGTCGCCCTTCTTGTTGTTCGTGCACGCGCCGAGCGCCGCGACGAGCGGCACGAGCGCGACGGCCGTCAGAAGCCTGCGTCGCATGTGGTCCTCCGGAGGGCAAGACCGGTCATCGCAACCGGATACGCGGATCGATCGTGGTGTAGAGCGCGTCGACGACGACGTTCGCGACGACGATGAAGGCGGCGGCCAGCAGCACCGTGCCCATGATCGTCGGCAGGTCGCCGTCGCGGACGGCGTCGATGGCGGTCCGCCCGAGCCCGCGGAACCCGAACGTGGTCTCGGTGATCACCGTGCCGCCCAGCGCCGTGCCGATGTCCAGGCCGGCCGCGGTGACCAGGGGCGTGATGGCCGCGCGCAGCACGTGGCGGCGCACGACGGTGCGCTGGCGCAGGCCCTTCGCCTGCGCGGTGCGCACGAAGTCCTCCGACATCGTCTCGAGCATCTGGGCGCGCGAGAGCCGGGCGTACACGGCGGAGAACAGGAACGCCAGGGTGCACCAGGGCAGCACGAGCGCGGTGGCCCAGGCGAGCGGGTCGTCCAGCAGCGGGGTGTAGTGCGGGTACGGCAGCACCTTGAGCGTGTAGACGAACACCAGCAGCAGGACGCCGCCGACGAAGTACAGCTGCATGGAGGCGCCGGAGAGGGAGAAGCCGATGGCGAGGCGGTCGAACACGGTGCCGCGGCGCAGCGCCGAGATCATGCCGAGGCCGATGCCCAGGCCGAGCCACAGCACGGACGCCGGGATGACGATGCTCAGGGTCACCGGGATGACCCGCCCGAACGTCTGGCTGACCGGCTCGTTGTTGACGTAGGAGTAGCCGAGGCAGGGCGCCGGGCAGTTCTCGCGGCCGGCGAAGATGCCGCTCATGTACCGCCAGTACTGCTTCGGCTTGGGATCGTTGAGCCCGAGCTCGGTGCGCACCCGCTCCAGCCGCGCGGCGTCGCAGTTCTTCGGGCACATCGCGGTGGCCGGGTCGCGCGGCAGGGCGAAGAACATGGCGAACGTGACGACGCTGACCGCGAACAGCGTCAGCGCGCCCAGCAGCACCCGGCGCAGCAGGAAGGAGCCCATGGCGGCCTACCGCAGCGACTTCGGGTCGAGCGCGTCGCGCAGGGCGTCGCCGAACAGGTTGAACGCGAGCACCAGCACGAAGATGGTTACGCCGGGGAACAGCACGTAGGCCGGGTCGGTCTGCAGGTAGTTGAGGCTGCGGAAGATGGTGCGCCCGAAGTCGGGCGTCGGCTCGAGCATGCCGATGCCGAGGAAGGACAGCGCCGCCTCCCCCGTGATGTACGCCGGGATGCCCAGCGAGAACGCGACCAGAATCGGCGCGCCGAGGTTGGGCAGCAGCTCCCGGAACAGGATGCGCCCGAGCCGGGCGCCGCTGGCCCGGGCCGCCTCGACGAACTCCCGCTCCCGCAGCGACAGCACCTGCCCGCGCACGAGCCGGGCGGTGGTGGTCCAGCCGAACGCGGTGAACAGCGTGATGAGCAGCACGACCCGGAACCAGCCCGGCACCGCCTCGCGGGGGCCGTAGAAGTGCAGCTCGATCGGGCGGATGACGGCGAGGGTGAAGATGAGGAACGGCAGCGCCAGGGTCACGTCGGTGATCCAGTTGAGCACCCCGTCGACCCAGCCGCCGAGGTAGCCGGCGACGATGCCGAGCAGCACGCCGACCATCGTGGTCATGAGCGCGGCGGCGAAGGCGATGCCGAGCGAGGTGCGCAGGCCGTACACCATCTGGATGAACAGGTCGCGGCCCTGCCCCGGCTCGAGGCCGAACCAGTGCGCCCCGGTGATCCCGCCGGCGATGCCGTAGGGCAGGCCGAACTGGTCGAGGTCGTCCTGGAACTTGTCCTGCGGCCCGATGCCGTAGCCGGCCTCGATCAGCGGCGCGGCGAGCGCGACGACGACCAGCAGGGCGGAGACGACCCCGCTGACCAGGGCGGTGCGGTCACGGCGCAGCCGCAGCCAGGCGGCCCGCCCGGGCGAGCGGGTGCTCATGGCCGCGGCCAGCGGCACAGCGGTCATGATCCCTCCCACCTACGTAGGTAACCGCCACCTTGTAACTTGGCTACGAAAATAAGCTACAGCGACGGATGCGCATGAGTGAAGATTCGTAACGAGTTTGTTTCGATACGCTCGGCCCGTGCTGCGGATCATGAGAGCGACCCTCGCGTTCCTCCTGACGCTGGGCGCCGCCGCCGGCCTCGTCCGGCTCTACGCCCCTGTGCGGGGCCCGGAGGCGCAGCTGGCGTTCCTCCGGGCGGAGCTGGACGCCGGGGCGGGCGAGGACGCGCAGGCGATGTTCCCGGAGGGGTACTTCTTCCTGCACTGCCTCTACGGGCTCGCCTGGGTCGACGTGGGCCGCCCGGGCCACGACCGGGGCCGGGCGCTGCGCGAGGCGCGCTGGGCGCTGTCGCAGCTGGACGGCCCGCAGGGGACGGCGCCGTTCAGCCCCGAGCTCACCCCGCGCTACGGCGTCTTCTACGCCGGCTGGACCACCTGGCTCCTGGGCGGCATCCTGAGCCTGCAGGACCCGGCCGCGCGCGACCCGGGCGAGGTCGCGCGGTTCGACGACGCCGCCCGCCGGCTCGCCGCGGCGTTCGACGGCTCCCCCACGCCGTTCCTGACCGCCTACCCGGGGCAGTCGTGGCCGGTCGACTCGACCGTCGCCGTCGCCGCGCTGCGCCTGCACGACACGCTGTTCCCGCCGTCGTACGCCGGGACGGTCGCCCGCTGGGTCGGGGCGGCCCGGGCGCGGCTCGACCCGGCGACCGGGCTGCTGCCGCACGTGACCGACCCGCGCGACGGCACGCCGCTGCAGGGCGCGCGGGCCAGCTCGCAGAGCGTCATCCAGCGCTTCCTGGCCGACGTCGACCCGGCGTTCGCCCGCGAGCAGTACCTGCGCTTCCGCGAGCGGTTCGTGGTGCGCCCGCTCGGCCTCGGCCCCGCGGTCCGCGAGTATCCACAGGGGACGGACGGACCGGCCGACGTGGACAGCGGCCCCCTGCCGCTGGGCGTCTCGCTGTCGGCGACGGTGGTCACGATCGGGGCGGCCCGGGTCGAGGGCGACGGCGCGCTCGCCGCCGCCCTGTCCCACTACGGCGAGCTCGCCGGGCTGCCCGTCGACACCCCGCACACCCGCCGCTACGCGCTGGGCCTGCTGCCGGTCGGCGACGCGTTCCTCGTCTGGTCCCGCACCGCGCAGCCGTGGGTCTCGCCCGCGCCGGCCGCCCCGGCCGCGAGCATCGGTCCACTGTGGAGGCTACCGCTCACCGCGCTGCTCCTGCTCGTCGCCGTCGCGCCCTGGCTGCGCCGGATCAAGACCCAGCGGGGCCAGCAGCGCCGCGACGGCGCGGGCGAAGGCGGCGTGGTCGACGGTGTCGTCCCAGAGCGTCTGCACGACGAGGCCCTGGTAGATGGCGATGAGCACGCGCGCTAGGGCGTCGGGATCGGGCACGACGCCGTCCAGGGCCGCGGCGGCGAGCGCCCGCGGGCGGTCGACGTTGTCGCGGGCGAGGTCGCGGATGCGCGGCGAGCGGACCGTCTCGGCCCACACCTGCACGGCCAGGCGCAGCTCGGCGGCCGCGGCCGGGTCGCCGACGCCGCGCAGCACCGCCAGGTAGCCCGCGGCCGGGTCGTCGCCGAGCATCAGGGTGCGCCGCTCGTGCCACTCGGCGACGATCGCGGCGATCATGTCGTCCTTGCCGGTGAAGTACCGGTAGATGAGGCCGGCGCTGATGCCGGACTCCTGCACGATGTCCTGCATCGACGTGCGGTGGAAGCCCTCCCGGGCGAAGCAGGCCGCGGCGGCGTCGAGGATCTGCCGGCGCCGGGCGGCGAAGTGCTCCTCGTTGACCTTAGGCATCGGGCTTGACCTTAGACATTGGGCTTGACCTCAGGCATCGGCGACCGCGACCCGGTAGAACCCGGCGGTCGGCTCGTCGCGGCCCAGCGGCGCGAGGTAGCGCGCGGCGGCGTCGCGGGTGGAGAGGTCCTCGGCGAGCCGCAGGCCCCGCTCGGCGAGGTAGCCCGGCAGGGCGGCCGGGTCGAAGCCGAACGTCCACGGCTCCCCGCCGCGGCGCACCGCGTCGTGCCACTCCTGCACCCCGTCGAAGCCGCCGGTGCCGTCCAGCGCGGCCCGGTCGACGTAGGTGAACACGATCCGGCTGCCGGGGGCGAGCAGCGCGGCGAGGGCCCGCAGGGTCGCGTCGACGGCCTCGGCGGTCAGGTAGTTGGTGACGCCCTCCCACACCACGACCGCGGGCGCGGCGGGGTCGAAGCCGGCGGCGAGCAGCGCCGGGCCGAGCGGGTCGGCGGTGAGGTCCACGGGCACGAACCGGACCCGCCGCGCGAGCGCGGCCGGCACCCGGCGGCGCTTGGTCGCCTGCGTCGCCGGGTGGTCGACCTCGAACGCCACGGGCGCGCCGATGCGGTGGGCGCGGTTGTCGAAGCCGGCGCCGAGCAGGACCAGCTGCGCGGCCCCTCCGCCGACCGCCGCGCGGACCAGGTCGTCGATCAGGCGGGTGCGCACCACGGCCGAGGCGCGCGGGCCGCCGGCGTAGCGGGTGTCGATGTAGCGCACCACCCACCGGTGCACCGGCGCCAGCCGCGTCGCGGCGACGACGGCGCGGTAGCCGGGCGGGAGCATGCGCGCCGCGAGGCGATCGTCGAAGAGCCGGTCGCGCCGGCGGCTGGTCTCCAGGGCGCGGAACAGCGCCACGTGCTCCGCGGAGCGGCTGCTGCCTTCCATGCCTCCGACAATACTGAATGAACGTCCATTTTCATACCCGCCCCCGGGCGACGGCCCGGATGCCGTCCCATGGCAGCACCGTCGATATATGGCCGTCGACCGATAGAGTGCCTCGCTGGGAATCGTCATCCGTCGAACGGAGCCACCGAGATGATGAGCGGCCTGGTAGAGCGGATCGCCGTCCCGTTCGCGGGTGACGGCGGCGGGACGGGCCCGCTGAGCTGGGGCCAGCAGGCCATCTGGAAAGAGATGGCCGCCGCCGGCAGCTCCCTGGCGATGACCGCCGTCAGGGAGTTGGAGCCCGGCACGACGCCGGACCGGTACGTCGACGAGTACCGGTTCTACCTGAGCCGGTACCAGTCGATGCGCACGCTGCTGCGCTTCGCGCCCGACGGCGGCGTCTCGCAGGTCGTGCCGGACTCGGGGACGGCCGAGATCGAGGTGTACGACTCGGCCGGCCGCGACCCGGCCGCCATCGCCGCCGAGGTGAGCGCGCACCACTACGCCGTCCGCTTCGACTACGAACGGGAATGGCCGATGCGGATGGCGCTCGTCCGGCACGCCGGGGCGCTGACCCACCTGGTGGTGACGCTCGCGCACCACGTCGCCGATCCGACGGCCGCGATGGCCATGTTCGAGGACCTGAGCAACCGCGACCCCTCGACGGGCGAGCCGCCGCGGCCGCCCGGGCTCCAGCCGCTGGAGCAGGCGCGGCTGCAGCTGACGCCGTCGGCGCTGCGCCAGCACGAGGCGGCGCTGCGGTACTGGGAGACGCAGCTGCTGACGGTGCCGGCCCCCCGGCTCCCACGACCGGCCGGTGCCGCGCCGCCGGAGCACCGCTACTGGGAGCTGGACCTGCTCTCACCCGCCCTGTACCGGGCCCTGCGCGCCATCGCCGCGCGGCTCGGCGTGACCACGACACCCGTGCTGTACGCGGCGTTCGCGGATGCGCTGGGGCAGGCGACGGGGGCCACCCAGGTGGCGACGATGATCACGGTGAACAACAGGTTCCGCCCCGGCCTGGCCGATGCCGCCGGCCACATGAGCCAGCACGGCCTGTGCACGCTCGACCTCGCCGGCGGCGGGTTCGACGACCTCGTGCTGCGGGCGCGGCGCCGCCTGCTCACCGCGCAGAAGAACGCGTACTACGCGCAGGGCGACGTCGACCGGCTCATCGACAGGGTCGGCCGGGAGCGCGGCGTCGACTTCGAGCTGCTGTGCCTGTTCAACAACCGGCGCTCCGAGGACGGGCCCATCGAGACGGCGCCGGCCGCGGGGGAGATACGCGCCGCCGGTGCCACCACGCTCGACTGGCGCCCGCTCCCGAGCCTCCCCCGGCGCCTGATGGTCCATGTCAACGACGCCGTCGACGCCCTCAGCGTGCGGGCGCAGATCGACACGACCGCCATCAGCCGCGACGGCCTGACGGCACTGCTGCGGCGGATGGAGGCGACCGTGGTCGACGCGGCGCTCGCGTAACCGGCCCGCTCGGCCCTTTTACAGGCCGACGGCGAGCTGCTCGCCCACCGCGTGCAGCAGGTCGGCGCCGGTGAAGGGCTTTTCCAGCAGGTGTACCCCGGGATCCAGGATGCCGTTGCTGGTCAGGACCGGCTGCGCATAGCCGGACATGAACAGGACCCGGGTCGACGGGCGGGTGCGCAGCAGGCGCTCGGCCAGGACCCGGCCCAGCATGCCGGGCATGACGACGTCGGTGAGCAGCAGGTCGATCGGGCCGCCGTGCTCCGCGGCCAGCTGCAGCGCGGCGACGCCGTCGGCCGCGGCCAGCACCGTGTAGCCGCCGCGGCGCAGGATGCGGGTCGTCACCTCGCGCAGCGCGGGCTCGTCCTCGGCGACGAGGATCGTCTGGCCGTGGCCCGGCGGCCGGGCGACCCGGCCGGCCTCGGCGGCGATCGGCTCGGCGTCGCTGGCCGGGAGCAGGATCGAGATCGTGGTGCCGATGCCGGGCTCGGAGTAGATGTGCACGGTGCCGCCGGCCTGCACGACGATGCCGTACACCGTGGCCAGCCCCAGCCCGGTCCCCTCCCCGCTGGGCTTGGTCGTGAAGAACGGCTCGAACGCCTGCTCGAGCACCTCCCGCGGCATGCCGGTGCCGGTGTCGGAGACCCGGATCCGCACGTAGTGGCCGGGTCGCAGCCCCTCCGGCTGCCCGTCGCCGAGCTGGACGAGGCCCGTGTCGATGGTGAGGTGCCCGCCGGCCGGCATCGCGTCGCGGGCGTTGACCGCCAGGTTGACCAGCACCTGCTCCAGCTGCCCGGGGTCGGCCACGACGGCGGGCAGCGGCTCGGTGAGGTCGGTGGCCAGGGAGATGTGCTCGCCGATGGAGCGGGTCAGCATCTGCTGTACCTCCTCCACGACCCGGTTGACGTCCAGCGGCTTGGGCCGGATCACCTCCCGGCGGGCGAACGCCAGCAGCTGGTGGGTGAGCTCGCTGCCGCGCCGGCCGGCCCGCAGGATCTGCTCCGCGTCGAGGGCGAACGGGGTGTCGGCGCCGTCCTCGACGATGAACTCGGCGTAGTTGAGGATGACGGCGAGCAGGTTGTTGAAGTCGTGGGCGATGCCGCCGGCGAGCTGGCCGAGGCTCTCCAGGCGCTGGGTGCGCTGCTGGCGTACCTCGTGCTTCTGCCGCTCGGCCTCCTCCCGCAGCCGCTGCTGCTCGGCCAGGGCGGCCAGCCGCTCGCTCATGTCCCGGACGCTGGCCAGGACGATCGCGCCGTCGTCGGTGTGCAGCGTGCTGAGCGTGATGTCGACCGGGACCTCGGCGCCGTCGCGGCGGCGGGCCACGGCCGGCGCGTCCGGCTCGGCCGGGCCGCGCACGCCGCCGGGCAGCAGGTGACGCACGGGCAGGTCGGTCATGTCGAATCGGGGTATCCCGAACAGCCGCTCCGCCGAGGCGTTCACGAGCACCACCCGGTCGCTCTCGTCGACGCCGACCAGCGGGTCGGGCGCCGCGTCGAGGACGGCCTGCATCTGCGCCTCGGCCCGCTCGCGCTCGCTCACGTCGCGCGTGATGGTGGTGACCCCCACCGTGCGCCCGTCGGAGCCGGTCAGCGGCGAGACGAGCATCGACACGGTGAAGTCGGTGCCGTCGCGGCGGCGGCGCACGGTGCGGTAGCGGTCGACCCGGCCGCCGGCGGCGACGATCGCGCGGATCTCGGCCTCGTCGCAGCGCCGGTCGGGCGGGATGATGAGGTCCTTGGGCCGGCCGACCATCTCGCCGGCGGCGTACCCGTACAGGCGCTCGGCCCCCGGGTTCCAGGTCAGCACGAGCCCGTCGAGGTCGGTGGTGACGATCGCGTCGTGCGAGGACTGCACGATGGACGCGAGCAGCGACTGGGCCGGGTCGAAACCCTCGGCGGCGGTGTCGCGGATCGCGGAGTACAGGAAACGGCCCTCCTCGGCCTCGACCACCGACAGCGTGATGTCGGCCAGGAACTGGGTCCCGTCGCGGCGGACCATGCGCAGCGGCTGCCCGGCGCGGCGCAGGGGATGCTCGCCCTCCATGTAGGCGAGCAGGCGCGGCAGCATCGGGTGGGTCTCGGGCGGCACGAGCTCGTCGATCGACAGCCCGGCCATGTCCTCGCGGCGGAACAGCTCACGGGCGGCGGCGTTGGCGAGCACGACCCGGCCGTCGTCGCCGGTCACCACGAGGGCGTCCGGAAGTACTTCGAGCAGGCTCTCGGCCAGCCGAACCGTCCACCGCATCTCAACAAGAGTAGGACGAAGGTGACCAAGGGTGTCAGTCTTCGCGATTTCCGCCATCACGAACAGTAGAACCTCGATGACGGAGAGTTTTGCTCGCACCGTTTTCCGGGAACATCAGTCCCATGAACGTCGACCCGAACCGCCCGAGCGCGGCCCGCATCTACGACCGGTACCTCGGCGGGCGGCACAACTTCGCCGTCGACCGGGCGGTGGCGGAACGGGCCATCGAGCTGGTGCCGGACATCCCGCGCATCGCCCGGGCCAACCGCGCGTTCCTGCACCGGGCCGTGCGCTACGCCGCGAGCCGCGGCGTGCACCAGTTCCTCGACATCGGCTCCGGCATCCCGACCGAGGGCAACGTGCACGAGGTGGCGCGGGCCGAGGATCCACAGGCCCGGGTGGTGTACGTCGACATCGACCCCACCGCCGTCGTGCACGCCCGCCAGATCCTCGGCGACGATCCGCTCACCACCGTCGTCCAGGCCGACCTGCACGAGGCCGACAAGATCCTGACCGACCCGGGCGTGCGCGCACTGCTCGACTTCGACCGCCCGGTCTGCATACTGTTGATCGCGATGCTGCACTTCGTGCCGGACACGCCGGAGCTGCGCGCCGCGCTGCGCCGCTACCACGACGCGTTCGTGCCCGGCAGCCTGCTGGCCGTCTCGCACGCCACCGCCAGCGCCCGCCCCTCGGAGATGGCCCGCCTGGCCGAGCTGTACACCCGCACGGGCACCTCCATGGTCGTGCGCGACGCCGCCGAGCTGCTCGACCTCCTCGACGGCTGGGACCTCGTCGAGCCCGGCCCGGTGTTCAGCCCGCTGTGGCGGCCCGAGCCCGGCTCGGAGGAGGTCGACGACCCGGCCTCGTACGCCACGCTGGCCGTGGTCGGGGAGCGGCGTGACTGAGCTTGACCTGGAGGCGCACCGCAGGGAGCTGCTGGGGTACTGCTACCGGATGCTCGGCTCGCCGTTCGACGCCGAGGACGCGGTGCAGGAGACGCTGCTGCGCGCCTGGCGCAACGCCTCCCGGTTCGACCCGGCCCGGGCCCCGCTGCGCGGCTGGCTGTTCGCGATCGCCACCAACGTCTGCCTCGACCACCTGCGCACCGCCCGCCGGCGCGCACGCCCCGTCGACCTGACCGGGCCTTCGGCGCCGGGCGCGGCACTTGGCGTACCGTATCCGGATCCTGATCTTGTCTTTCCGGCGCCCGACGGGCTCGTCCTGGCACCGGAGGACCTGGTGGTGCGGCGCGACACCGTCCGGCTGGCCTTCATCGCGGCGCTGCAGGCCCTGCCGCCCCGCCAGCGCTCGGTCCTGATCCTGCGCGACGTGCTGGCGTTCTCGGCCGCGGAGGCGGCGTCGCTGCTGTCGACGTCGGTGGCGGCGGTGAACAGCGCGCTGCAGCGGGCGCGCTCGACGCTGTCCCAGCCGGTGACGGCCCAGCCGATCGACGAGTCGCTGCTGCGCCGCTACGTCGAGGCGTTCACGGCGAACGACATTTCGGCCCTGGTGTCGGTACTGCACGAGGACGCCACGATGTCCATGCCGCCCCTGCCCTTCTGGCTGCGGGGGCGCTCGACGCTGCTGGCGGCGATGTCGGCGTCGGGGGCGTGCGCGGACGCGTCGCTGGTGCGGTGCGGGGCGTCGTCGTTCATCCAGTACCGGGGTGGGCGTCCGTTCGCGGTGGTGGTGCTGGAGGCGGCGCCCCCGCGGTTCGGGCCGTCCTCGCCTTCCCCGCTGCCCTCCGCGGCGTTCGTGCCGCCTTCGCCGCTCGCCTCGGCGTCCTCGCCGCCCGCTCCACGGTCTTCGCTGTCCGCTCCGTCGGGATCGGCGCTCGCTCCGGCGGGCTCGCCGCTCGTTTCGCCGGCCGATCCGATGGGGCGTATCGGACATATCACGACTTTTCTCAATAATCCGCCGTTGCTGGAGCTCTTTGCCCGCCACGCTGGCTCGCACTGAACCGTGGACGCTCGCGCCCGGCCGTGCCAATATCCAGGTTGTCTAGATGACCTGGAGGAATGCGTGGCCAAGACGCCGCCGCTGTACGTGCGGATCGAGCGGGAGCTCCGGACGCGCCTGGCCCGGGCGCGGCCCGGTGACGCGCTGCCGGCCGAATCGGTGCTCGCGGAGGAGTTCGGCGTCGCGCGGATGACCATGCGGGCCGCGCTCAACGCGCTCGAGGCCGACGGGCTGATCGAGCGCATCCAGGGCCGCGGCACGTTCGTGCGGCGGCGGCCTGTGCCCCGCGCCGCCGGCACCCTGATGAGCTTCCAGGACCAGGTCCGCAGCTGGGGCCGCACGCCGTCGTCGCGGCTGGTCGAGGGCGAGGTCCGGGCCGCGACGGCGGCCGAGGCGGCCGCGCTGCAGCTGACCGCGGCGACGCCCCGCGTGGTCTCGATCGTCCGGGTGCGAATGGCCGACGCGATGCCGCTCGCGGTGGAGTACGCGTGCTTCCCGCCCCACCTGACCGCGCTGCTCGACGCCGACCTGGAGGGCGGCTCCCTGCACCGCGCCCTGCACGACCTCGGGCTGCGCCCCACGCTGGGCTCGTCGACGCTCACCGCCCAGCCGGCCGGCCCCGACGGCGACCGGCTGCGCGTGCCCGCCGCCGAGCCGCTGCTGGTCGAGACGCGGCTCATCGTCGACCAGCACTCGGCGCCCCTGGAGTACACCGTCAGCCGCTACGTCGGTTCCCGCTACGCCCTGCAGGTCACCTTCGACGTGCAGCCGCCACAGACCGGAGCACCCTCATGAACGTCGCCAAGATGATCGACCACTCCCTGCTGCGCCCGGAACTGACCATCGCCGACGTCGTGCGCGGCTTCGAGATCGCGGCGCGCCGCGGTACCGCCTCGGTGTGCGTCCGCCCGTCCGACGTCCCGCTCGCCGTGACCGCGCTCGCCGGCACCGGCGTGCTGGTCGGCACGGTCGCCGGCTTCCCGCACGGCGACACCCCGACCGCCGTCAAGGCGGCCGAGGCCCGGGCGCTCGTCGAGGCCGGCGCCGACGAGATCGACATGGTGCTGCACATCGGCCGGCTCCGCGACGGCGACGCCGGCTACGTCCGCGACGACATCGCCGCCGTGGTCGCCGCCGCCCAGGGCCGCCTGGTGAAGGTCATCCTCGAGAACGCGTACCTCACCGACGAGCAGAAGGTCGCCGGCTGCCGGCTCGCCGAGGAGGCCGGCGCCCACTTCGTGAAGACCAGCACCGGCTTCGCCCCCGGCGGCGCCACCCTGGCCGACATCAAGCTCATGCGGGCCGCCGTGTCCCCCGCCATCGAGGTCAAGGCCGCCGGCGGGGTCCGCACCCTGGACACCCTGCTGGCCCTGCACGAGGCCGGCGCCACCCGCTTCGGCGCGACCGCCACCGAGACCATCCTCGACGACTTCGCCGCCCGCGAGCGCGGCGAACACCCCACCCCGCCCCCGGCACCCTCCGACGCCTACTGAACCGGCCCGGGCGCCAGCCCAGCCGTGATCCGCTGGACGCCGCCGATGAGTTTGCGGACGCCGCCGCGTAGTACTGGTCATGACGACGTTCTGGCACAGCTCATCCGGCACCGGCGCCCCGATCGTGCTCATGCACGGCGGCTTCAGCGACAGCCGCGACTTCGACACCAACCTGGCCGGCCTCGCCGACGCGTACCGGGTCCACGTCTACGACCGCCGGGGCCACGGCCGCTCCCCCGACCTGCCGGGCCCGATCACGATGGCGGCCCTGACGGCGGACGCGGAGTCGTTCCTGACCTCGCAGGTCGGCGCCCCCGCGGTGCTGTGCGGCTACAGCGCGGGCGGCACGGTGGCGCTGCACACGGCGCTGCACCGCCCGGACCTGGTGCGGGCCCTGGTGCTGATCAGCACCGCGTACGCCATCGACGGCCTCCTCTTCGCCCCCTCGGCCGACGCGCCGCTGCCCGAGCCGGTCGTCGCGCGGTACGCCGAGGTCTCCCCCGACGGCCGCGACCACCTGCCGGTGGTGCAGGCCAAGATCGCCGACTCGATCGCCAGGGAGCCGGGCCTGACGGCGGCCGACCTGGCGAAGGTCGCGTGCCCGACGCTGATCGTGAGCGCGGACGACGACCTGGTGACGCTGCCGCACACGGCCTCGATGCTGGCCGCGCTGCCGAATGCTCGTCTGGCGGTCCTCCCCGATACGTCACACCTGCTCCTGCTGGAGGCCCCGGACCGGGCGACGGCGCTGGTCCGCGACTTCCTCGGTCAGGTCACGAGCGGCGCGTTCCCGACGACGCTGATGCCGATACGCCGCGGCTCACGGCCCTGACCGCGCCGGGACCACCGCGCGGGCGACCGGCGAACGTGGCCCGGCTTTGATCTCGCCCTACCGCCCTGGTCGCGACCGTTGGATCGCCCTCATGCTGCGCCCCGGGCCGGCGGGCATTCCTGCCTAACAATGTCCCTAACGCTAGCACGTCCCAAGAAATCGACCTTGGAAAAATTGCGCAGCGTTACGAGTGCCTCACAGGTCGTCCGGGGATGGGCGCTCGCCGGTGACGACCAGGCGGCCGACGTGGCGGTGCGGGGAGTCCTCGGTGCCGGCGTCGGTCGCCGTGGCCACCGAGTCCAGGGCCGACCACACGGCGGCGAGTTCGTCGGGGGCGCCGCTGAGGTGCAGCGTGGGGGAACCGCGCAGCTCGATCGCCAGCGGGCCCTCGGCGCGACGCTGGACCACGGCGCCGTTGCGGATCGGGATCTCCAGGGTGTCGGCGGCGCCGCGCAGCGCGTCCGCCAGGGCGCGCAGGGACTGGGCGGGGCCGGTCAGGTCGAGGTCGTCGCCGTGCACGCGGAGGCGGCAGAGCCGCTGATCGTCCATCCCGACATTGTGCCGGGCGGGAAGCGGGGACAAGCAGCCGCCCGCGCCACGGCGGGAACCGGACAAAACCCGCGGCGGGGAAACGGGGCGGGGCGGCCGCGGCGAGAAGAGCAAAAGCAGCGGCCCGCGTTGTGGCGAACGCGGGCCGCTGCTGCGAAAGGGGAGCAAGTCTTCGGGTTACGGGGCCTCGCCCAAGGTGACGGTGACCGTCTGCTCGGTGCCGTTGCGGTTCACGACCACCGGGACCTGGTCGCCGGCCTTGGCCGCCTGTACCGCGTTGATGAGGCTGGTCGCGTCGGTGACCGTCGAGGTGCCGAACTTGGTGACGATGTCGCCGGTCTTCAGGCCCGCCTTGTCGGCCGGGCCGCCGGCCACGACGCCGCCGATGAGGGCGCCGTTGGTGCCGTCGGTGAGCTGCACGCCGAGGTACGGGTGGGACACCTTCCCGCCCTTGGCCAGCTGGTCGGCGGAGCTGCGGGCGCGGTTGGCCGAGATGGCGAAGCCGACGCCGATGTTGCCGTTGCTGTTCTCGCCGGCGGTGGCGATCGCGGTGTTGATGCCGACGACCTCGCCCTTGAGGTTCACCAGGGCGCCGCCGGAGTTGCCGGGGTTGATCGCGGCGTCGGTCTGGATGGCGTCGGCGATCGACTTGCCGCCCTGCTCGCCGGAGATCGTGCGGTGCAGCGCGCTGACGATGCCGGCCGTGACCGAGCCCTGCAGGCCGAGCGGGCTGCCGACGGCCAGGACGGTGTCGCCGACGCGCAGCGCGTCGCTGTCGCCGAACTTGGCCGGGGTGAGGTCGGAGACGCCCTGGACCTTGATGACCGCGATGTCGCCGGCCGGGTCGGTGCCGACCACGGTCGCCGGGGCGGTCTTGCCGGTGCTGAACGTGACCGTGAGCTGCCGGGCGCCCTGTACCACGTGGTTGTTCGTGATGATCTGCCCGTCCTTGGTCATGATCACGCCGGAGCCCTCGGCCTCGCCGGTGCTGATGTCCACGACGCTGGGCAGGACGGCCTCGGCGACGCCGCCGACCGAGGAACGGTCGAGGTTGGGCGCCGGGTCGCGCGTGACGACGCTGGGCGCGGCGGCCGGCTTGTCCGCGACGAGCTGCGTGGCGATGAGGCCGCCGCCGAACGCCGAAACGACGACGAGGACGATCGCGCACACGGCGATGACCGCGATGCGCCCTCCGCGGCCGCTCGGCGCCGGCCGGCCGTAGCCGGGGCCGGGCTGCCCGTACGCGGGCGGCCCCGGCGGGAACCCGGGCGGCGCCGGATAGCCGGGCTGCCCGAACGAGGTCGTCTGACCGACGTTTCCGAAATGTCCAGGCGCGCCGTGAACGCCGGGCGGCGGCACGGGCGTCGTGGCAAATGAGGCGGTGTGGGCCGTGTGGCCGTTCGTGCCGCCGCCCCCGGGCCGGCTCCAGGGCGAACCGGGCGCCGGCGCCCCCGAGGCCGGATAGGCCGCCCCGGGAGCGCCGTAGGCGAAGCCGGGGGCACCGGTAACCGGCGCACCGGAGGCGGGCACCCCCGAGGCCGGAACCCCGGAGGCCGGCACCCCTGAAGCGGGGATGCCGGACGCGGGGAAGGCCTGAGCCGGCGCCGGCGCCCCACCGGGAGCAGCAGAGCCGGGCTCCGGCACCGCGGGCATCGCCGCGGTCGGTCCCCCGGCCGCGTGCCCCGAGGGCGGCGGCCAGGCCGGGCCCGGCGAAGGAGAAGCCGAGGCGGGAGAAGCCGACGCCGGAGAAGGCGAAGGCGGAGGCCAGGACGCCGAGGGTGGCGGCGCGGCGATGGGATCCGGCGTCGCGCTCGAGCCGGTGGAGCCGGAGACGGAGCCGGCGCTGGACGTCGTCTCAGCGGGCGGCGGGGAATCCCACGGGCGGTCCTGGTCACTCATGATGTCCAGATTGCACACCCCAGCTTCCGCCAAACTGGATTCTCCCTGGGAGAAAGCCGAGAAGCGCAAATCGGTCATGCGGTGCGCGGCCCGCCCGAACGGGCCGCACACCGTACAAAAGCGTCAGGCGGTCCAGTCGGGGCGCAGCGGGTAGGAGGAGACCCCGTCCTTGGTCGTCTTCGTCGCGAGGATCTGGTGGAGCTGGATCTCGTTGCGCTCGAAGGCGAGGCGCGAGCCGGCCATGTACAGGCCCCAGACGCGGGCGGTGCCCAGGCCGACCTCGGCCACGCACTCGTCCCAGTGCTCGACCAGGTTGCGGTTCCAGCCGGCCAGGGTCAGCGCGTAGTGCAGCCGCAGGTTCTCCTCGTGCTGCACCTCGAATGCGGCGTCGTGCACGGCGCTGACCAGCCGCCCGGGCGCGGCGAGCTCGCCGTCGGGGAACACGTAGCGGTCGATGAACGCGTCGGGCTTGCGGGAGGTGCGGCTGTCGGCCCGCGTGATGCAGTGGTTGAGCAGGCGGCCGCCGGGCTTGAGCCGGTCGCGCAGCGCGCGGAAGTACCGCGGATAGTTGCGCAGCCCGATGTGCTCGGTCAGGCCGATCGAGCTGACCGCGTCGAACTGCTCGAGCGGCGCGTCGCGGTAGTCCAGGTGGCGCACCTCGGCCAGGTGGCCGAGGCCCTCCCGCTCGATCGCGGCCTGCGCCCACGCCGCCTGCTCCTTGGAGAGCGTGACGCCGAGGGCGCGCACCCCGTACTCGCGGGCGGCGTGGCGGACCATCCCGCCCCAGCCGCAGCCGACGTCGAGCAGCCGCTGGCCGGGTTTGAGGGCCAGCTTGCCGGCGACGAGGTCGTACTTGTTCGCCTGGGCCTGCTCGAGGGTGTCGGTCTCGCTGCGGAAGCAGGCGCACGTGTAGGTCATCGACGGGCCGAGGACCATCTCGTAGAACCGGTTGGACACGTCGTAGTGGTGGTGGATCGCGGCCGCGTCGCGGCCCTTGGCGTGGCGCAGGCCGGCCAGGGCGCGCCGCCAGGCCGGGACCGCCTCCTGGGGCGGGGGCGACGGCGGGAGCAGCCGCTCCCAGCCGAGGCCGCGGACCAGGCGCAGCGCCTCGCCCGGGGCGGGCAGGCGCAGCTGCAGGCCGGTGGCGAGCTGACGGAGCGCCTCGTACGGGTCGCCGGGGTGCACCCCGCGGACCTCGAGGTCGCCGGCGACGTAGGCGCGGGCCATGCCGAGCTCGCCGGGGGCGGTGAGCACGTATGACAGGCCGCGCTCGTTGGCGACGTGCAGGCCGATGCCGGCGTCGGCCGGGCCGATCTCGCTGCCGTCGTAGGCGGTGATGCGGACCTTGGGCTCGCCGTTGGTGACGGCCCGGACGATGTCGGCGACGGTCGGTACGGGCGGGCGCCGGCGGGGCTGTCCGGGGACGGAGCCGTGCGTACTGCTGGAACGATAGGTGCTGGTCATTTGCGCCCCACAACCTTGTCGTAGAGGTCGGTCAGTCGGTGACCGGGGTCGTAGCGGTCCTTGGCGGCGCGGTATGCGGGGCCGCCGTAGAGCCGGTCGAAGGTCTCCCGGTCGTAGTACGCGTCGGAGTACAGGGACTTGTGCCCGCCGAGCTCGAACACCTTCGCCTCGATGGCCCGGTTGACGTCGCCGTCGGCGGCGCCGGGCTCGATGGGTACGGTGCCCCAGAAACCGACGTTCACGTAGGCCTGCCCGGCGTGCATCGGATACAGCGGCCACTCGCGCTCGCGCAGCCGCAGCGGGCACAGCCACACCGGGGCCATGGGCACCTCGGCGGCGAACCAGCGCAGGAACTCCCCGGTGCGCTCGAGCGGCAGCTCGACGTCCTGGACGACCCGCTCGCGGTCGAGCTCGCCGCGCCACCGCCCGATGCGCGCGGCGAACCCGTAGCGGTTCTCGAGGCGCACGATGCGGTGGTACACGTCCGAGCGGCGGTACCGGCGCGGCCACACCCGGCGCACGGCGGGGACCTGCGCGCCGAAGGCGGCCGAGCACCAGAACCAGTCGGTGTCCCAGCGCCACAGGTAGTCGTAGGCGCTGAGCCGGTCGGCGGCCTTGGACCGCAGCGACTGGTAGTAGACGTCCTGGCCGGTGTAGTCGCTGCCCGGGCCGGGCTCGTCGGTGAACTCGCCGAGCACCAGGTAGCTCTCGCCGGGCCGGAACAGGACGCCGTCCATGACGTCGACGTGGCGCCCGTCGTGGGTGCCGGTCTTCATCACCTCGCCGACGACGGCGAGCAACTCGTCGACGTCGTCGAAGCGCAGGTTGGCGGTGCGCACCCCGGCGGCGATCGGCATGAGCTCGATGCGCAGGCGGGTGGCGTACCCCAGGCTGCCCAGCGAGTTGGGGAACGTCGCGAACAGCTCGGCGTGCTCGTTGTCGGGCCGAGCGGTGAGGATCTCGCCGGTGCCGGTGAGGATGTCCAGCTCCAGCACCGACTCGTGCGGCAGCCCGTGACGGAACGAGGTCGCCTCGATGCCCAGGCCGGTGACCGCGCCGCCGAGCGTGATCGTGCGCAGCTGCGGCACGACGAGCGGCATCAGCCCGTGCGGCAGGGTCACGTCGACCAGGTCCTCGTACGTGCACATGCCCTGCACGTCGGCGGTGCGCCCGGCCGGGTCGATCTCGATGACCCCGCCCAGGCCGCTCACGTCCAGCCCGCTGCGGACCTGGTCGCGCGGCCGGAACAGGTTGGAGGTCTTCTTGGCCAGGCGCACCGTGTCGCCCGGCGGGATCTCGGCGTAGGAGCGCTGCAGGGCCTCGACGGCCCGGCGGTGCGCCGCCCAGCCGACCGGTTGCTGACGTCCCACTCGCGATCACCTCCGGCGGTCGGCGAACCGCCGGTTAAGTGGAGGCCCGCCTCAGCCCAAACTTGCACATCCGGCAAGATCAGCCAACCGCTGGTGACTGAACTCACGCTCCGGGTGACGCTATGAGGTGAGCGACGTCAACCACCGGGTGAGGTAGCGTCGTTCGGCCTCGTCGGCGGCCAGTTCCAGGGCCTCGCGGCCGGACTGCGCCGCCTCGGCCCGCCGCCCGAGCCGCCGCAGCAGCTCGGCCCGGGTCGCCGGCAGCAGGTGGTAGCCGTCGAGGGCCCCGGCCGCCCGCAGCGCGTCGAGGAGGGGCAGCGCGGCCGCCGGCCCGTCCGCCATCGAGACCGCGACGGCCCGGTTGAGCTCGACGACGGGCCCGGGCGCGAGGCGGGCCAGCTGGGCGTACAACCGCGAAATCCGCGGCCAGTCGGTCTCCCCGGCGCTCGGCGCGCACGCGTGGCACGCCGCGATCGCCGCCTGGACCTGGTATTTCCCGGCCGGGGCGGGCGCGAGCAGCCGCACGCCCTCGGCGATCGCCGCCCGGTCCCAGCCGCCGCGGTCCTGCCGGTCCAGCGGCACGATGTCCCCGCCGGCGTCGTGGCGCCCAGGCCGGCGCGCCTCGTGCAGCAGCATGAGCGCGAGCAGCCCGCGGGCCTCCGGCTCGGCGGGCATGAGCCCGGCCAGCACCCGCGCCAGCCGCACCGCCTCGGCCGCGAGCTCGGGCCGCCCGCCGCCGCTGTAGCCGGCGTTGTACAGCAGGTACAGCACCGCGAGGACGGCGTCCAGCCGCTCCGGCAGCAGGTGCGCGGGCGGCACCCGGAACGGGATCCCGCCGTGCCGGATCTTGCGCTTGGCCCGCACGATCCGCTGCGCCATCGTCGCCTCCGGCACCAGGAACGCCCGGGCGATGTCGGCCGTCGACAGCCCGGTGAGGCAGCGCAGCGTCAGCGCGACGCGCGCCGGCAGCGCCAGCGCCGGGTGGCAGCAGGCGAACATCAGCTCGAGCCGGTCGTCCGGCCCGGTCCCGGCCTCGGCCGGCCGGCGCAGGGCGAACTCCCGCAGCTTGCCGGCCTCGAGCGCCCGCCGCCGCAGCCGGTCCCGCGCCAGGTTGCGCGCGGCCGTGGTGAGCCAGGCCCCCGGCCGCCGCGGCACCCCGTGGACGGGCCAGCGCCGCAGCGCCCGCGCGAACGCGTCCTGCGCGCACTCCTCGGCGAGGTCCCAGTCGCCGGTGAACCGGATGACCGCGGCGACGACGCGCCCCCACTCCTCGCGGTAGGCCGCCGCGACCTCCTCCCCCACGTCCCGCATGCCGACATGACGAACGACGCCGCCGGAAAGCGACAATGTCCGGCGTGGAATCTCTGATCCGGCGGTACTTCGACATGTGGAACTCCGGCGACGCGTCCGCCGCGGCGGGCATCCTCGCCCCGGCCTGGGTCGACCACGGCCATCCGGAGGTCGCGACCCCGGCCGACGTCGCCGCCGCGGTGGCCCGCATCCGCGCGGCCCGCCCCGGCCTGCGCTTCGAGCTGGACTCGGTCGCCGGCCCCGTCGCGGTGGGCCGGGCCGTGGACGGCGACGCCGACCCGACCCTGCTGGCCTGGGTCTTCACGGCCGAGGGCGACCGGCTGACGTCGCTTCGCACCTACCGGGCCATGGCATAAGCAATGGCATAAGCAATGACATAGGCCGAGCTACCGCGACGCCCGCCGTGGGCGCGGTCCGTGACTCCCGGGCCTGCGGCGTGCGCGCTCAGTCACCCGTCGCGGGCACAATTGAGGGCATGCGCATCGCCTTCGCCGCCGACGACGCCAACGCGACCACCGACGCCGTGCTGGCCGAGCTGGCCGCCGCGGGGCACGAGGTGGTGCGCGTGGACGGCGTACCGTGGCCGGACCTCGGGGCCGGGGTCGGGCGGGCCGTCGCGGACGGGCGCGCCGACCTCGGGGTCGTCATGTGCTGGACCGGGACCGGCACCGCGATCGCGGCCAACAAGGTGCCGGGGGTGCTCGCCGCCGTCGCGTGGGACCCGTGGGTGGCCCGGGGCGCGCGGCTGTGGAACGACGCGAACGTGCTCGCGATGAGCCTCAAGCGGCTCGCGCCGGACGTGGCGGTCGAGGTGCTGCGGGCCTTTCTGGAGGTACCGTCGCCGGATCCCGACGAGGCGCAGAACATTGCCCTGCTGAAGGGCCTCGACCCGCCTCGGTGACCAATCCGTTATCGACAAAGCGTTCCCGCGCTGCAACCGGGTCGCCGAGCCCGAGGTCATTGCTCAGTGAACGGCGACGAACATCGCCGCGCACGCGACGTAGCCAACTGAACATCCGAATCTACCGACGTTTTCGCGACCTGCCACGGGTGGGCGTGGTGCATGCCCACGCCCTCGAACACAGTGGACGGTCCACAGTGGATGTCGGCTGATTTGTGCTGCCCGAGTGCGGTCACGCCCGATCCGCGGCACCACAACCGCGGCACCTGGAAAGGTCCGACACGTGAATAAGCGAGCAAGTGCGCTGATGGCCGGTGCGGCCACGGCGGCACTCCTGCTGTCCGCCTGCGGAGGCGGTACCAGCAGCGATAATACCAGCAACAACGGCTCCACCAAAGACTCCGGCTACAACGCCGCGCTGGACAAGGTGCTCAACCCGTCCGACAAGAAGGGCGGCACGCTCAAGCTCACCGTCCACGACAACCCGGACTCGCTCGACCCGGCCATCGCGTACTACGCGCAGGTCTGGAACTTCATGAAGGGCTTCTACGTCCGTTCGCTGCTGACCAACCAGGCCAAGCCCGGGGCCGACGGCCTGAAGCTCGTGCCCGACCTCGCCGCGGACATGCCGGCGATCGAGGACGGCGGCAAGAAGTACACCTTCAAGCTCAAGTCCGGCCTCAAGTGGGAGGACGGGTCGCCGATCAAGTCGACGGACATCAAGTACGGCATCGAGCGCATCTTCGCCACCGACGTCATCAACGCCGGGCCGAAGTACCTGGTCGACGTGCTCGACGAGGGCCAGAAGTACCCGGGCCCGTACAAGGACACCGACCCGAACCACCTCGGCCTGAAGTCGGTGCAGACGCCGGACGACTCCACGATCATCTTCACGCTCAAGGAGCCGAACGCGGACTTCGAGTACCTGCTGTCGATGCCCGCGGCGAGCCCGGTGCCGCCCGGCAAGGACACCGGCGACAAGTACGCCAACCGCCCGTTCTCCTCGGGACCGTACAAGTTCGAGACGTACGACCAGGGCAAGAAGCTGACGCTGGTCCGCAACGACCAGTGGGACCCGAAGACCGACTCGGTGCGCAAGGCGCTGCCGGACCGCGTCGAGGTCACCTACGGCACGGCGGTCGAGGAGATCGACAACCAGCTGCTGTCCGAGGAGGTCGACCTCGACATCGCCCAGACCGGCGTGCAGCAGGGCACCCAGCCGAAGCTCCTGCTCAACCCGGACAAGAAGAAGAACGCGGACTCCCCGGTGACGGGCTTCATCCGGTACGTGGCCATCAGCACCAAGGTGCCGCCGCTGGACAACATCCACTGCCGCAAGGCGGTGCAGTACGCGGCGGACAAGGTCACGCTGCAGACGGCCCGCGGCGGCCCGGACGCCGGCGGTGAGATCGCCACCAACATGCTCCCGCCGACGATCGCCGGCCACGACGACGCCGACGACGTGTTCAACACGAAGTCCGGCAAGCCGCAGATCGACAAGGCCAAGGAGGAGCTTGCCGCGTGCGGGCACCCCAACGGCTTCGACACGGTGCTCGCGACCCGCAACGCCGGCAAGGAGCCCAAGACGGCCGAGGCGCTGCAGCAGGCGCTCGCCGCGGTGGGCATCAACGCCAAGCTCGACCCGCAGGACGCGTCGCTGTACTTCCGCTCGATCATCGGCTCGCCCTCCAACGTCCACACCAAGGGCTACGGCCTGATGATGGCCGGCTGGGGCGCGGACTACCCGACGGCGGCGGGCTTCCTGCAGGTGCTGGTCGACAGCCGGGCGATCTCGGCGTCCGGCAACAACAACTACGCCGAGCTGTCCGACCCGTCGATCGACGCGCTGATCGACCAGGCCCGGGCCGAGCCCGACCCCGCCAAGAACGCCGAGATCTGGAAGCAGATCAACAAGAAGGTCTCGGAGTCGGCGACGTACCTGCCGTTCACCTACGACAAGGCGCTGAACTACCGCAACCCGCGGCTGACGAACGTCTTCGTGACGCAGTACTACGGGATGTACGACTTCGGCAGTCTCGGTGTCGTGAGCTGACCGCCGCGGGAGTGCCCCGGGTCGACGAGGGACTTCCCGGGGCACGGCGGTGACGCGACCGGCCGCCCTTTCCTCCTTGGGGCGGCCGGGAGGCGTCCGGCCCGGGTCCGTGGCCCGACGGACCCGGGCCGCGTTGTTCAGTACGCCACGTTGACCCGCTCGCGGATCCAGCCCGGCTCCTCGAGCGCGCGCAGCATGGCGTCGGCGACGTCGGCCCGCGACAGCGTCCGCCCGCCGCGGACGTTGCGCCCGACGACCGTCCGATATGGACGCCGCGGCCCGTCGGTGAGGCGCGGCGGCGAGATGAGCGTCCAGTCCAGCCCGCTCGCGCGCAGGATCTTCTCGGCCTCGGCGAGGTCCTCGAAGCCCTCGCGCAGCAGCCGCTGCAGCAGCGGCTTGGCCACGATCCGGGTGACGAGCCCGTCGCCGTCGTCGGCGACGCGCCCGGCGGCGTCGACGCTGACGATGCGCCGCACGCCGGTGGCGAGCATCGCCTCGGTCTGCGCCCGCGCGCCGTCGGCCTGCACGGTGCTGCGGGCCGAGGGCTCCAGCCGGCGCCGCTGCTGCAACTCGGCCACCCGCAGCCCGAGCGCGGACAGCACCGCGTCCCGCCCGGCCACGGCGCCGGCGATCGCCTCGTGGTCGCCCAGCTCGGCCACGACGACGTCGCAGCCGAGCTCCACGGGCCGCCGCGCGACCGCGGTCATCGCATGCCCCCGCGCGATCCCCTGCCGGATGAGCTGCGTCCCGATCCCGCCGGTCGCCCCGAACACGGTGATTTTCATGGCGTAACGCTCCCCCAACAACGGTTAGTGAGTACTCACTAACCACTACAATGACATGCGTGACGCAATTCCGGAAGGCCCCGCGTGGCGACGCGTGACGTGATCGTGGACGCCGCCGCCCGCGTGCTGCGCGAGCGCGGCCTGGCCAACGCCACCACGAAGGAGATCGCCCGGGAGGCCGGTTTCTCGGAGGCCACGCTCTACAAGCACTTCCGCGACAAGCTCGAGCTGATGGTGGTCGTGCTGCACGAGCGCGGCCCGCAGTTCATCCCGATGCTGCAGTCCCTGCCGGCCCGCGCCGGCACGGCTCCCGTCCGCGACATCCTGACCGAGCTCGCCGAGGTGTGCATCGTCTTCTACCGGGACGGGTTACCGATGTTCGCCTCGATCTTCTCCGACCCGGCGATCCTGGCCGCCCACCGCGACCGCCTGCGCACCCAGAACCTCGGCCCGCACCGCGCGAACGAGGGCCTGGCCGCGTACCTGCGGGCGGAGCAGGCCCTGGGCAACATCTCCGCGGACGCCGACCCGGAGGCCCTGGCCGGCCTGGTGCTCGGGTCGTGTTTCCAGCACGCCTTCATCACGTACTTCACCCCGGTCGCCCCGGACGACCACACGGCCGCCGCCGGCTTCGTGTCGCAGCTGCGCCTCTGAGGCCCTTCAGCCGCCCGGTACTCGAACGCCTCCGGCCTGAGCTTTTTCAGGCGGCCCGGCCGGCCACCCCGAGCGAGGGCGGTCCGTTGCGGCGGCAGCACATGGCGACGATCGAGAGCGCCTCGGCCCGCGACGCCGGGTCGTCGGCGGCTCTTGGCCGCGCGGAGCTGGCAGGGAGAAGCGTCAGCTTCGACCGGTGTCTCGTGGGAAGAACGGTCGTCAGTTGCACGGACCCGAGCCCGGCCTATTTCTGGTTGGTCATCCACTCGCTCCAGGCGGACTCCAGCGCCGCCGGGTCCGTGCCGGTGAAGTCGTGGACGGCGACCGCGTCCGCGCCCCCGAACGCCGAGCGGCCGAACAGCCGGATCAGCGCGCCCCCGGTGCGCAGGCCGGCGAAGTGCGGGTGGTGGTAGTCGACGACCGCCTCGACCGGGCCGGTGATCGGCGCGTCGAGCCACACCGTCGCGCCCTCGGCGGCGTCGCCGGTCAGGGCGCGACGCAGGGGCGCGAAGCCCAGGGACGCGGGGGCGTCGACGCTGGCCCACGTGGCGCGGCGGCCGCGGAAGTGCAGCAGGTACTGCGCGAACGTGTGCAGGTAGAAGTCCGTGTGCTGGGCGGCGCCGTCGTACTGCTGCTCCCAGTCGTCCACGAAGATGCCGCTGTGCACGTAGCGGAAGTGTGCGCCGCCCTCGGCCGGGGTGACGACGTGCTCGAGCTCGTTGAACCAGCCCTCGGGGCCCTCCATGCGGCTGACCACGCGGTGCGGCGGGTCCCAGACCGTCACCGTGCCGCCGAAGCCGGCGGCGCCGCCCTCGCGCGGCTCGTACTCGACCGGCCACAGCCAGCCGGCCGTGCCGTTCGTGAAGCCGTCGAAGACCTCGACCTGGCCGACCGGCAGCGTGCCCTCGCGCACGATCTCGAATCGCTTACCCACGGTGCGAGCCTCTCATCCCGGGCGGGCGGCGGCGGACGCGACCCGCCGGAGGCACCGTGGGCGCATGACGGTGAAGGATCTCGCGACGCTGACCCCGACCGGGTATCCGGCGGTCTCGCTGCTGATGCCGACGCATCGTACGGCGCCCGCGAACCAGCAGGACCCGATCCGCCTGCGCAACCTGCTGTCGGAGGCCCGGCGGCGGCTCGAGCACGACGAAGGGGTGCCGCGGGACGTGGCGGCGCAGGTGTACGACGACATCGCCACCGCCGCCGAGCACGTCGACCTGCGGCACACCGGCGAGGGGCTCGCCCTGTTCGCCTCGCCCGGCCAGGTGCACGTGCGGCTGCTGGAGAGCCCGGTGCAGGAGCGCGTCGTCATCGCCGACACGTACGAGGTCCGCGACGTCGTCGCCGACGCCGCCCGCCGCCACCGGTACTGGGCGCTCGTGCTCTCCGAGCAGCCGACCCGCCTGTGGAGCGGCGACGGCCCCGACCTCGTCGAGGTGACCTCGCACGGCTTCCCGTTCACCCACGAGGGGCCCGGCGGCGCGATGGGCCTGCCGCGCGACTACGGCCAGAACCCGAGCGCCCACCGCGACGAGCGCCACCGCCAGTTCTTCCGCGACATCGCCGCCGCCCTCGCCGACGTCGACGCCCTCGACACGCGCCCGGTGTTCGTGCTCGGCGTCGAGCGGTACCTGGCGTTCTTCGCCGAGGTCTGGCCCCACCGGCTGGCCGGCACCGTCACCGGCAACTACGACCACGCGGGCGCCCACGAGGTGTACCAGCTGCTAGCCCCGCGCCTGGCCGCGTACACGGCGATGGAGCAGGTCGCGGCCCTGGAGTCCCTGGACGCCGCCCGCGGCGCGAACCGCTTCGCCGCGGGCCTGCCCGAGGTGTGGGCCCTGGCCCACCAGGGCCGCGGCGCCCACCTGCTGGTCGAGGAGGGCTACCACAGCCCGGCGTGGGTCCACGGCGACCACCTGCACCCGCCCGACCAGCAGCCGCACGCGGACGACGGCGGCACCCTGCTCGACGACGCCGTCGACGACGTGGTGGAGTCGGTGGCCCGCCAGGGCGGCGACGTGACGTTCGTCGGCGACGAGAGCCTCGCCTCGGACGGGCGGATCGCGCTCATCGTCCGGTACTGATCAGACCTGGCCGGCCTTCTCCAGTGCGGTGCAGCAGGTCTCGGTGAGCAGCCGCGTCACGACGTACGGGTCGACGTTGGCGTTCGGGCGGCGGTCCTCGATGTAGCCCTTGCCGTCCTTCTCGACCTGCCACGGGATGCGGACCGAGGCACCGCGGTTCGACACGCCGTAGCTGTACTCGTTCCACGGGGCGGTCTCGTGCAGGCCGGTCAGGCGGTCGTCGATGCCGGCGCCGTAGTTCTTGACGTGGTCCATCGGCTTGGAACCCTCACCGAGCGCCTCGCACGCGGTGATGATCGCGTCGTAGCCCGAGCGCATCGCCCTGGTGGAGAAGTTGGTGTGCGCGCCGGCGCCGTTCCAGTCGCCCTTCACCGGCTTCGGGTTGAGGGTGGCGGAGACCTTGAAGTCCTCGGCCGTGCGGTAGAGCAGCCAGCGGGCCACCCACAGCTGGTCGGCAACCTCCAGCGGGGCGAGGGGCCCGACCTGGAACTCCCACTGGCCGGGCATGACCTCGGCGTTGATGCCGGAGATGCCAAGGCCCGCCCGGAGGCAGTTGTCCAGGTGCGCCTCGACGATGTCGCGGCCGAAAATCTCGTCGGCGCCGACGCCGCAGTAGTAGCCGCCCTGCGGAGCCGGGAAGCCGTTCGCCGGGAAGCCGAGCGGGCGGGCGCCGTCGAAGAAGGTGTACTCCTGCTCGATGCCGAAGATCGGCTCCTGCGCGGCGAACCGCTCCGCGACCTCGGCCAGGGCGGCACGGGTGTTGGTCTCGTGCGGCGTCATGTCGATGTTGAGCACCTCGCACAGCACGAGGACGTGCTCACCGCCGCGGATCGGGTCGGGGCAGGTGAACACGGGCTTGAGCACCCGGTCGGAGGCGTGCCCCTTGGCCTGGTTGGTGGAGGACCCGTCGAAGCCCCAGATCGGCAGCTCGGCGCCCTTCGCCTCGTCCTCGAGGATCTTCGTCTTGGATCGGAGCTTGGCCGTCGGCTCGGTGCCGTCGATCCAGATGTACTCAGCCTTGAAGCTCACGATCCACATCCTTCGGTGGTTCCGGACTGCGCGGCGCTGCGGCACTGGGTCGCCGCGGCGACACATAAAGCCTGGCAACGGGCGGTTTCCCGGCCATTGCCTATATGTGTCGCACATGTTTCCTGGGCTGTGTCCGGCGTCACCGCCGCCCGGCTGGGACGACCGGCCGTGCGCTGCCTGTTGTTCGGCCCGAGGGGTTTCGTGACCGCGGTGCCGGGTCATCGTCCGGACCGCGCGGCAGACCAGCCGTCCCGCTCCGGCGAGCAGCAGCGCCGCGCCGAGGAGCAGCACCGCCGAGGCGGCCGGCGGGGCGAGGCCGGTCAGGTGAGCGCGGCGACGGTCACCGCCTCCATGCCCCGCACGCACGCCTCCAGCGCCGCCGGCGGCACGTGGTGGGTGTCGCCGCAGATGTCGAGCTCGACGGTGTCCGGGGTGTCGCTGATGGTCACGAACAGCCGCTCGCTGGGCCGGTCCTGCCGGGCCGTCCAGTGGAACCTCGTCTCGGGCAGCGCCGCCCGCACCTCGTCCACGGTCGGCGGCGGGCCCTCGTCGGCGGTACTCAGCGGCCGGCGGTCGTTGAAGTAGCAGGCGACGTCGAGCTCCTCGCCCCGTTCCCGGCCGACCCGATCGATGAGCGCGTCGAGCTGGTTCGGGTCGTAGTAGGCGTGCTTGTACGCCGTGAGCGCCCGCCGGCCCGTCTGCACCACGGCCTCCTCGAACGGCAGGCCGGCGACGTCGACGACGCACAGCGCGGGCTGGCTGACCGGGCTCATCGTGCCGGCGAGCGGCCGGCGGAACCGGTTGCTGACCACCACCCGCACCACCACCGGGTGGATGCCGACGGCCGCGTACAGCCCGGCCGCAAACGCGGTCAGCAGCACCGTCGTGCGGTCGGTGCCGGCGCGCCGAGCGACGGCCTGGGCCGCCAGATGCAGCGACGGGGAGGCGAAGGCGGCCTGCCAGTGCCTCGGCCGGCGCGGATCGACCGGGCCGGGGAAGCGGCGGGCCGGGATGGTGCGCAGGACGCCCTCCCAGTACCGCAGGGCCGCGGCCGACTGCCGCTGCCCGGCCGGCGAGCGCTGCCATGCGGCCTGCTCCAGCGGCTGCAGCGCGGCCGGCGGGTCGTCGAGCCGGCGGCCGGCCCGCCGCCACCGGGCCACCTCCTCGACCAGGACCAGCGAGCCGAAGCCGTCGGCGACGAGGTGGCACACCACCGTGACCTGGTGGGTCGGCACGCCGCGGTGGCGGATCACCGCGGTCCGGACCGGCCAGTCGCGCTCCACGTCGTGGTCGGTCTCGTACAGCCGGGCCCGGACCTGCTCGGCGGTGACGGTCGGATCGCCGTCGTCGGGGGCGTCGATCACCTCCAGCGACACCTCGCCGGACTCCGACAGCACCTGCCGGGGCGGCCCGTCCGGGCGCAACCGCAGCCGGGTGCGCAGCGACGGGTAGCGCTCGTGCACGAACCGCAGCTCGGCGACCACGTCGTCGAGGGTCGTGCCCTCCGGCAGCGGCCGCACGACCCCCATCGGCATCCAGGTCTCCTGCCGCAGCATCCCGCCCCACAGCTCCCGCTGCCCCCAGCTCAGCTCGTCGGCGCCGCTGCCGGCGCCGCGGAACGGGACCATGATCCGGTCCGGCATGCCGCCCCCTGGCTGGATGTCGCGATGGTGCGGTGAACCGTATAACGAAAGAAGTAAATACGTCTGGGTGCGCCTCGCCGGCCGCGCGTTGTGGGTGGCCGGCGAGGAAACTTCCACGGCGCGGCGGCGTTCACAGCCAGCGGTTGCGGTGCAGGAGGGTGCTACCGCGATGCCCGCCGTGGTCGCCGTCCGTGACTCCCGGGCCTGCGGCGTCCGCCGTCAGGTGCGGTCCAGACGCGGGAACACCGTCTCCTGCAGCAGCAGGCGCACGGCCGCGGCGATCGGGATCGCGACGAGGGCGCCGACGATGCCCAGGATCGCGCCGCCGACCAGGACCGCGACGAAGGTGACCGTCGCCGGTACCTCCACCGCCTTCCCCATGATCTTCGGTACCAGCAGATAGTCCTCCGCGAGCCGGAACACCACGTAGAACACGGCGGTGGCGATCGCGACCGGCACCGAGACGCTCAACGCGATCAGCGACACGATGATCCCGCCGATCGTGGAGCCGACGATCGGCACCAGGTCGAGCAGCGCGACCAGGATCGCCAGCAGCAGCGGGTACGGCACGCCGAAGATCTCCAGCCAGACGAACGTGCCGACGCCCGCGATGAGGGAGGTGGCGAGGTTGCCCAGCACGAACGCGCCGACCTTGGCGAACATCTCGTCGCCGATGAGCATTGCGCGGGGGCGGCGGGAGTTGGGGACCATGCGGTAGATGAGCTGGCGGATGCGCGGCAGGTCGGCGAGGAAGTAGATGGTGAGCACCAGCACGGTGCCGGTCGAGCCGAACGCGCCGAGCACGACCTGCCCCGCGCCGAGCACGCCGCCGACCAGGTTGCCGCCGTTGTCGCCGGAGATCATCTGCTCGACGCGGCTCTGGATGTGGTACTGCTCGTTGAGGTGCCCGGCGAAGGAACTGTGGTCGCGCAGCTGGCTGATATAGCTGGGCAGGTCGTGCGCGAGGTTGGTGCTCTGGGTGACCAGCGGCGGGATGGCGGCGGCGAGGAACCCGGCGACGATGCCGAGCATGACCACGGTGACGGTCAGCACGGCGAGCCCGCGGGACATGACCCGGCCCAGCCGCCGCACGAACGGGTCGAGCCCGATCGCCAGGAACAGCGCCAGGCCGATGAGGATCAGCACCTCCCGCGCCGCCGAGACGAGCAGCACGACGGCGTAGGTGGTGGCCACGCCGAACGCGCCGAGCAGCCCCACCATGTACGGCGAGCGGCGGTTCAGCGGCCGGCCGGGCACCCCGAGCGGCGCGTCGTCGGTGCGGCCCTCGGCCGCGCGCTGCTCGGCCAGCGCCATCGTGTCCTGCTCGGCGATCGCCGGGCCGTCGCCGGCGGTGCTCCGCTCGGTGTCCATGAGTCCCGTCCAGTCGTGTGAGGGCGCAACGCCGGCGGGCGCCGTCTGCGCCCACGTGTCGACATGTACCCACGCGGACCGATCACCAAGACCACCGCCGCGGCGGAGTTTCGCCGCGGCCGGTACCCGGGTAACAGCGGGCACATGAGTACGAGGCAACCTGTCGCGGCCGGTCAACGGCGGGCACCGCACATGCCCAGCGATGTCACGCCGAAGCTGTCGTTCTTCGACAGGTTCGCCACCCACGCCGCCACGTTCGTGTCCCGGGCCTGGTTCTTCGCCGCCTGCCTGCTGCTGGTGCTGATCTGGGCGCCGTCGATCCTGGTGATCCAGAACGTCGACACCTGGCAGCTCATCATCAACACCGCGACCACCATCGTCACCTTCCTGCTGGTGGCGCTGCTGCAGAACACCCAGACCCGCAACGACCAGTCCACCCAGGACAAGCTCAACGCACTGGCCGAGGCGGTCGCGGTGCTGATGACCCACACCGCCGACATCCACGATCGCCGCGGCCTGCACGACGCGGTCACCGAGCTCCGCGACGCGGTCGGCCTGGAGGACCGCGAGAGTTCCTGACCTGCCCTTGCGGCGTCAGACCGGGTGGCCGCCGGCGAGTGGGATCAGTCCTGTTCCCCGCCCGCGCGCGCCGCCGCGGGTCTTGGCTTTTCAAAAGGCAGCGCGGACGCCGCAGGCCCGGGAGTCACGGGCCGCGCCCACGACGGGCGTCGCGGTAGCCCGTCCGATGTTCCGCCGCGGAGGCGTTGGGTCGCGGCGACGCAGGCCAGGACGGCGACCGCGGCGGCGATCGCGGCCGGCGGGACGTGCTCGTGCAGCAGCAGCGCCGACCACGCCATGGTGAGGATCGGCTGGGCGAGCTGGATCTGGCCGACGCGGGCAACGCCGCCGCGGGCGAGGCCGGCGTACCACGCGAAGAAGCCCAGGAACATCGAGATCACGGTGAGGTACGCGAAGCCCGCCCACGCCGGCGCCGGGGCGTGCGGCGGGTGGCTGGCGGCGGCCAGGCCGGCGATCGCGGCGGTGAACGGCAGCGACAGCACGAGGGCCCAGCAGATCGTGCGGGCGCCGCCGAGCTCGCGGGACAGCGCGCCGCCCTCCGCGTAGCCGAGGCCGCACAGCGCGACGGCGGCCAGCAGGAACAGGTCGGACGGGCCGAGCGCGCCGGAGACGGCGCCGCTGAGGAGCACGAACGCCAGCACGGCGACCAGGCCGGCGGCGCCGGCGAACCAGAACGCGGGGGCCGGGCGCTCGCGGGCGCGCAGGACGGCGAAGCCGGCGGTGATCGCGGGCAGCAGCGCGACGACGACGGCGCCGTGCGCGGCGGTGCTCGTCTGCAGCGCCAGCGACGTGAACATCGGGAAGCCGGCGACCACGCCGAGCGCGACGACGGCGAGGCGGCGCCACTGCGCGCGGGTCGGGCGGGGCGCCCGCACGGCGGCGAGGTACGCGATGGCGAGCAGGCCGGCGCCGACGGCCCGGCCGAACGCGACGAACCACGGGTCGAGGTGCTCGACGGCGACGCGGGTGGCCGGCAGCGACATGCTGAAGCCGAGGACCCCGAGCGCGCCGAGGGCGGCCCCCGTTATCGCATCCGTGCCAGTAACGTTATCCTTGTTCCTCATGAATGACGATAACGCAACCGTTCGCGTTATCCAAGATCTGCGGGCGCGGGCGGCCGCCTCGGCGCCGGGGGCGCGGCTGCCGACCGTGCGGGAGCTGACCGCCGAGCACCGGGCCTCGCCGATCACCGTGAGCCGGGCGATCCGGGCCCTGGCCGCCGAGGGCGTCCTCGACTCGCAGCCGGGCCGCGGCACCTACGTGGCCGGGCGGGCGGCGCCGGCGGCCC
Organism: Dactylosporangium sp. CA-139066; assembly: GCF_050936175.1. Taxonomy (NCBI): domain Bacteria; kingdom Bacillati; phylum Actinomycetota; class Actinomycetes; order Micromonosporales; family Micromonosporaceae; genus Dactylosporangium; species Dactylosporangium sp. CA-139066. The sequence continues at coordinate 7,982,631 of NZ_JBNJNH010000001.1, forward strand.
GGCCCGACCTGTCCTGGCAGTCGATCGCGCTCGGGCCCCGCCCGGCCGGCGAGGACGCGATGCAGGCGCTGCTGGCGATGCCGCGGCCCGGCGCGATCCCGCTCTCCAGCGGGTACCTCGACGCCGACCTCCAGCCGGTCGCCGCCCTCGGCGCGGCCCTCGCGCGGGCCGCGCGCCACCCGTCGAGCTGGCAGCGCGGGCCGGTCGAGGGGCGCGAGGACCTGCGCGCGTGGTTCGCCCGCACCGCCGGCGGCGCGATGCGGGCCGACGACCTCGTCATCTGCCCGGGCGGGCAGTCGGCGCTGTCAACGGCGTTCCGGGCCCTCGCCGCGCCGGGCGACACCGTGCTCGTCGAGTCGCCGACGTACGTGGGGGCGCTCGCCGCCGCGCGGGCCGCCGGGCTGCGGGTCGTTCCCGTTCCCGCGGATCCGGAAGGCGTACGGCCGGACCTGCTGGCCGCCGCGCTGCGGCGCACCGGTGCGCGGCTCTTCTACTGCCAGCCCCTGTTCGCCAACCCGCACGGCGCGACCCTCTCCCCCGCCCGCCGGCCGGCGGTCCTCGCCGAGATCCGGGCCGCGGGCGCGTTCCTGCTCGAGGACGACTACGCCCGCGACCTCGCCATCGACGCCGACCCGCCGCCCCCGCTCGTCGCCGACGACCCCGACGGGCACGTCGTCTACCTGCGCTCCCTCACCAAGTCGGCCGCGCCGGGCCTGCGCGTCGCCGCGATCGGCGCCCGCGGGCCGGCCGGGGCCCGGCTGCGCGCGGCGCGGGTCCTCGACGACTTCTTCGTCACCGGGCCGCTGCAGCAGGCCGCCCTCGACTTCGTCACCTCGCCGGCCTGGCCCCGCCACCTGCGCGCGCTGCGGGCCGAGCTGCGGGCCCGGCGCGACACGCTCCTGGACGCCGTACGCCGGCACCTGCCCGCCTGCCCGCCCCCGCCGGTGCCGCGCGGCGGCCTGCACGCCTGGCTCACGCTGCCCGACGGCACCGACGACGTGGCCGCGACGACGGCCGCGGCGGCGCAGGGCGTGGTCGTCTTCCCGGGCCGGCCGTGGTACGCCGCCGAGCCCGACGCCCCGCACCTGCGCCTGACGTTCGCCGCCGCCCCGCCGGACCGGATCGACGAGGGCGTGCACCGCCTCGCCCGTGCCCTGCAGGACGTCGGCGATCAGCGATACTGATCGCGGGCCGGCTAGGCCGACTTCGGGGGCGCCCAGCCGCCGTTGCCGGTCGGCGTGCTGAGGATCTCGAGCAGCCCGAGGAGGCTCAGGACGCGGCGCACGCCCGGGCTCGGGTTGACCACCCAGAGGTCGCTGTTGCTGGTGACGGCGTGCGCGCGGGCGGACACGAGCTTGCCGATCGCGGTCGAGTCCATGAAGGTCACGAGCGCGAGGTCGACCTCGACGGCCTTGGCCCGCACGTCGTCGACGGCCCGGAAGAGCACGGTCCTGAGCTCGGCGACGTTCTCCATCGTCACCTCCCCCGCCACCCGCACGCGGAGCGCCTGCCCCGGCAACGGCTCCACGGTGACATGCAGGCCAGGAAATACACCAAAGCGATCGGCGGGACTCATCGGCGGCTCACTTTCCACGATCCGAGCCGCTCTCACGATACGGGCATTACGCTCGCCAGTCACGCGGAGAGATCGACCACCACGCACGGTGACCGGCACCCGCCCTGCGCCGGGTGCCGGTCTGCCTCGTGCCGGACCTACTGGTACAGCACCGCCGAGATCTTCGGGTCGTCGATGTTGGTCTTGTCGTACCAGTAGAAGCCGGTGTCGATCGTCTTCTCGACCTTCTGGCCCTTGATGACCGCGACCGCGGCCTTCACGGTCTCGTAGCCGATGCCGACCGGGTTCTGGGTGATGGCACCGGCCATGTTGCCGGCCTTGATGGCGTCGATCTGGTCCTTGCCCGAGTCGAAGCCGACGACCGTCAGCTTGCCGTTCATCCCCTTCTCCTGCACCGCGTGCACCACGCCGATCGCGGCGCCCTCGTTGGAGCCGTAGATGCCCTTGAGGTCCGGGTTGGCGGTGATCATCGCCTTCGCGAGGTCGGTCGCCTTGAGCGGGTCGCCGCTGTACTGCGTGTCGACGATCTGGATCTTCGGCTCGTTCTTCTTCATATAGTCGACGAAGCCGTCGCGGCGCTGGACGCCGGTGACCGACGTCTGGTCGTGGATCACCAGCGCGATCTTGCCCTCGTGGCCGATCTTGTCGGCCATGTGCTTGGCCGCCTCGGCCGCGGCGGCGAGGTTGTCGGTGGAGGCGGTCGTGATCGGCACGTCGCTGTCCACACCGGAGTCGAACGCGATGACCGGGATCTTCTGGCTCTTGGCCTGCTGCATGAGCGGGCCGGCGGCCTGGCTGTCGATGGCGGCGAAGCCGATCGCGTCGGGGTGCTTGTCGATGACCGTCTGCAGCAGCTGGATCTGCTGCTCGACGTTGCCCTCCTCCTGGGCGCCCTCGAACGTCACCTTGACGTTGAACTCCTTGCCGGCCTGCTCGGCGCCGGCCTTCACGGCCTGCCAGAACTGGTGGCGGAAGCCCTTCGAGATGAGCGCGACGTACGGCTGCTTGCCGCTGCCGCCGCTCGCACCGGACCCGGGCTGGTCGGCGGTGTCGGAGCAGGCGCCGAGGGCTAACGTGAGGACCGTCGCGCCGAGCAGCGCGGTGAACGCCTTTCTGTGCATGGAACCGTCTCCATTCGCAACGTGGGGGGTGTTCGTTCTCTTAGGCGCGTTTCCTGCGCAGCATGTCGACGTAGACGGCCACGAGGATCACGCAGCCGACCACGACTGACTGCCACTCCTGCGGTACGGCGGTGACCCGCAGGCCGTTGGTGAGCACGGCGACGATGAGCGAGCCGACCACCGTGCCGGCGATCGAACCGCGGCCGCCCTGCAGCGAGGTGCCGCCGATGACGACCGCGGCGATGGCCTCGAGCTCCAGGCCCTGGCCGCCGACGGGCTGGGCGGAGCTCAGCCGGGAGGCGGCGAGCACACCGGCGAGGCCGACGAACAGGCCGGACAGCGTGTAGATGGTGATCTTCCAGCGCGCGATGTTGACGCCGGACAGTGCGGTGGCGGCCTCGTTGCTGCCGATCGAGAAGGCGTACCGCCCGATGATCGTCTTGCCCAGCAGCACCGCGGCGACCACGGTGAGTACCAGGAAGATGGCGACACCCAGCGGGAACCGGGCGCCCGGGATCACCGAGTAGTTCATGAGCAGCTGGAAGTCGGGGTGTTCCTTGAAGTAGATGGGCTTGGTGCCGGAGATGACCAGCGCGAGCCCGGCGGTGACGAGCATCATGCCGAGCGTGGCGATGAACGGGGGCAGGCCGAGCACCGACACGTTGAAGCCGTTGACGAAGCCGATGAGGCCGCCGAAGAGGATCGCCGCGGTGACGCCGAGCCAGACCGGCCAGCCCCAGTACGTCAGGAAGACCCCGGTCATCACCCCGCACAGGATCATGCCGGTGCCGATCGACAGGTCGATGCCGCCGGCGACGATGACGAACGTGGTGCCCAGCGCCAGGATCCCGGTGACCGTGGCGGCCATGAGGATGCCGACGAGGTTGCTCGCGGTGAAGAAGTAGGGGCTGGCGAACGAGAAGAACACCAGGATCGCGATGAGGCTGGCCAGCGCCAGTACCTGCTGCACCGAGCCGCGGATGCGGGCGACGATCGGGTTGCTGGCCGGGATCGAGGTCACGGGGTCACCGGCCCTTCTGGGCGCTCAGCTGCGCCGAAGCGCGTGGCGTAGTCCATGATGTTTTCCTGGGTCGCGTCGGCGTTGTCGAGGACGGCGGTGATGCGCCCCTGGCACATCACCGCGATGCGGTGGGACATGCGCAGCACCTCGGGCAGCTCGGAGGAGATCATGATGATCGCCTTGCCCTCCGCGGCGAGTTCGTCGAGCAGGGCGTAGATCTCGTCCTTGGCGCCGACGTCGATGCCCCGGGTCGGCTCGTCGAAGATGAGCACGTCGCAGTCGCGCACGAGCCACTTCGCGACGACGGTCTTCTGCTGGTTGCCACCGGAGAGGTTCTGCACCAGCTGCCCGGTCGACGGGGTGCGGATGCGCAGCTTGGCGACGTACTCGGTGGCGGTGCGCCCGATGAGCCGGTCGGCGACGATGCCGGCCGGCCCGGTGAAGCGCGACATCGAGGCGAGCACCACGTTGTCGCGCACGCTGCGGCCGAGCAGCACGCCGTAGCGCTTGCGGTCCTCGGACAGGTAGCCGATGCCGGCCTTCGCCGCGTCGGCCGGGCTGGCGATCGCGACCTCCCGGCCGTGCACGACGACCGTGCCGCCGTCCTTGCGGTCGGCGCCGACGAGGGCCCGCGCGACCTCGGTGCGCCCGGCGCCCATGAGGCCGGCGAAGCCGAGGATCTCCCCGCCGCGCACCTCGAAGCTGACGTCGCGCAGCAGCGACCTGGTGCGCAGCCCGCGCACCGCCAGCACCGGCTCGCCGTCGCGCACGGCGCCGCGCGGGCGCTGCTCGCCGGTGATCGTGCGGCCCACCATGAGCGAGATGACCTGCGGGATGCTCGTCGTGGCGGTGTCGAGCGTGTCGACGTACCGCCCGTCGCGCAGCACCGTGATCCGGTCGGTGATCTGCGCGAGCTCGTGCATGCGGTGGGAGATGTAGATGACGCCGGTCTGCGGGGTGACGAACCGGCGGATGAGCCCGAAGAGCGTGGCCACCTCGGTCTCGTTCAGCGCCGCGGTCGGCTCGTCCATGACGAGCACCCGGGCGTTGAAGCTCAGCGCCTTGGCGATCTCGACCATCTGCTGGCGCGCCACGGTCAGGTCGCCGACCAGGTCGGTCGGCTCCAGCGGCAGGCCGAGCCGGCCCAGCAGCTCCCGGGTGCGCCGGTTGAGGGCGCGCTCGGAGAGCAGGAAGCCGGCGGTGCGCGGCTCCCGGCCGATGAAGATGTTCTGCGCGACCGTGAGGTCGGGCATGAGGTTGAGCTCCTGGTGGATGACCGAGATGCCCAGCTCCTGCGCGTGGCGGGGGCTGCTCGGGGTGTACTGCTCGCCGTCGAGGGAGAACTCGCCGGCGTCGGGCCGGTCGATGCCGGCGAGCAGCTTCATGAGCGTCGACTTGCCGGCGCCGTTCTCGCCGACGAGCGCCAGGACCTCGCCGTGGCGCACCTCGAGGTCGACGCCGTCGAGCGCCTTCACGCCGGGGAAGCTCTTGCTCGCCCCGGTCACCTGGAGGAGGGATGCCATCACGCGCTCCCCGGAACATCCGATGTCTGGGCGTTCCAGTAGGTGCCGCCGGGGAACGCGAACTCGGCGAGGGACGCCTCGTGCATCTGGGCGCTGTAGCCGGGCGCCTCGGGCAGCACGTAGTGCCCGTCGCGCACGACGCAGGGGTCGGTGAAGTGCTCGTGCAGGTGGTCGACGTACTCGGTGACCCGGTGCTCCAGCGAGCCCGACACGGCCACGAAGTCGAAGATCGACAGGTGCTGCACCAGCTCGCACAGCCCGACCCCGCCGGCGTGCGGGCACACCGGGACGCCGAACTTGCGGGCCATGAGGTACACGGCGAGGATCTCGCTGACCCCGGCCAGGCGGGCCGCGTCGAGCTGGCAGTAGTCGATCGCTTCGGCCTGGAACATCTGCTTGAACAGCACCCGGTTCATGCCGTGCTCGCCGGTGGCGACCCCGATCGGCGCCACCGCCCGGCGGATCTCGGCGTGGCCGAGCACGTCGTCGGGGCTGGTCGGCTCCTCGATCCACAGGGGGCGGAACTCGGCGAGCCGGCCGACCCACTCGATGGCCTGCGGCACGTCCCACACCTGGTTGGCGTCGATCATGAGGTCGAAGTCCCAGCCGATGACCTCGCGGGCGATGCGCAGCCGGCGCACGTCGTCCTCGACGTTGCGCCCGACCTTGAGCTTCAGGTGGCGGTACCCCGCGTCGAGGGCCTCCTTGAGCAGCCGGCGCAGCTTGTCGTCGTCGTAGCCGAGCCAGCCGGCGCTCGTGGTGTAGCACGGGTAGCCGCCGCGTTCGCGCAGCTCGGCGATGCGCGCGGCCCGGGTCGGCGCCATCTCGCGCAGCATGGCGAGGGCCTCCTCGGGCGTGACGGCGTCGGAGATGTAGCGGAAGTCGGTGGCCGCGACGAGCTCCTCCGGGGTCATCTCGGCCAGCAGCCGCCACAGCGGCTTGCCGGCCCGGCGGGCCGCGAGGTCCCACAGCGCGTTCACCACGGCGGCGAGCGCCAGGTGGACCACGCCCTTCTCCGGGCCCAGCCAGCGCAGCTGCGAGTCCGCGCCGAGCTCCCGGTAGGCCCCGCCGAGGTCGGCGCACAGGGCGTCGACATCCCGGCCGAGCAGCGGCAACGCCCGCTGGCGGGCGGCCTCGACCACGAGGTCGGTGCCCCGGCCGATGGTGAACGTGAACCCGTAGCCGGCCAGGCCCGGGTCGTCGGTCAGCAGCTCGACGTACGCCGCCGAGTAGTCGGCGTCCGGGTTCATGGCGTCGGACCCGTCGTGTTCGAGCGAGGTCGGGAACCGCACGTCGTGGACCCGTACCGCGGTGATCATCGGCATGCGCACGCTCCGTCGGCGAGTGATCCGATCTATTGGTGCGGAACCATAGCAGCGCCATCCCAGCTGTGAACCCATGTCTCCGCGGTAGATCGCCCGATATTGCGGCGATTTGGCCGTACTATTGTGCGAAAATGTTGAGTATTGATCGGATGAATCCGTGACCAGCGGTCGGATGTTTCCGCGTCGTAGACACTGAACGTCACGGCGAGAATTCGCTCCGCGACCTGTTCGTTAGGTTGATTGACCTCGGTCATTCATCGGATGTCTACTGCGCCGGTGCGCACGCGACACCATCTGGAACGGGCGGCCGTCACCGCCCTCGCGCTGCTCTCCCTCGCCGGCTGCGCCGGCAATGCCGAGGGCCATGTGACCGACTCGGGCGGGCCCATCACCGTCTGGGTCGACCCGCCGCGAGTGCCCGCCGTCGACGCCTTCCGCAAGGCCTACCCGGACATCCCCGTGCAGGTCACCACCATCAACGGCAACGTCGGCAGCACCGAGCTGCAGCAGAAGTTCGTGCTGTTCAACCAGGCCGGCAAGGGCTGGCCCGACGCGATCTTCTTCCCCTCCAACGACGACATCGCCTGGGCCGCCGGGTCGAAGATCAACTACGTGCGGGACATCGGCCAGAACCTCGGCGACATCATCCCGGAGTACCCGGCCAGCGTCATCGCCCAGTGCCGCATCGACGGGCGGGTGCGCTGCCTGCGCAACGACGCCGCGCCCGACGTGCTGTGGTACGACGCCGACCTGTTCCGCGAATGGGGCTACCAGCCGCCGGCCACCTGGGAGGACTACGAGCGGCTGAGCCTCGCCATCGCCAAGGAGCATCCGGGGTACCTCACCGGCTTCCTCGGCGACGCCTACGCCCCCGACCGCTACCTGTGGGCCAGCGGCTGCCCGACCAACGAGCGGCTGAGCGAGAAGCAGGTCCGCATCGAGCTCACCGACGGCCGCTGCACCCGCATCCGGGACCTGCTGGGCCGCCTCGCCGCGGCCGGCGCGGTCTCCCCGTCCGGCATCTTCTCGCCCGACGCCGCCACCCTCGGCCGGCGCCTGGCGATGAGCCCGGGCGCGGTGTGGTGGGGCAACTTCCTGTTCCGCGACACGTGGAAGGTCGACCCCGGCCGCATCACCGCGGCCGCCCCGCTGCGCTGGGCCGGCGACGACCACCCGACCACCAGCTCCGAGGGCGGCGGGCTGTGGGGCTTCTCCCGGCACATCACCGGCGTACAACTGCAGAACACGCTCACCTTCGCCCGGTTCGTCGCCACCGACCCGCGCTGGCAGGTCGAGCTCAGCGTCGGCCTGCCCGCCTACGGCCCGCTGCAGCAGCCGTGGCTGGACCGCCAGCGCCAGGGCAAGTACCTGGCCAACTTCGACACCGCCGCCGCGGCCTTCGTGCTCGCCTCCACGATCGTGCGCGGCGGGCGGGACTACACGCGGTACAACACCGGCACCGTCTGGACCCACACGATCACGCCCGCCCTCACGTCCGGCCAGCCCTTCACCAAGGCCTGGGACACGTTCGGCCAGCGGCTCACCAGCGAGGCCCGGTCCTTCGGCTACGCGGTGCGGGCCGGACCCTGACCGCCCCGGAGACGAGACCCGCCGTGACCACCACGCTCCAGCTGCGCACGATCGACCCGGCCCCGCGCCACCACGCGGCCCACTCCCGCCCCCGCCCCCGCGGGCGCGGCCACCGCCCGGAGCGGCGCTTCGGCGTGCTGCTCATCGCGCCGTACGCCGCCCTGCTGCTCGTCGCCGGCGTCGTGCCCACCGGGTACGCCGTCGTCAAGAGCCTGCAGAACGAGTCCGAGACCGGCTTCGGGGGCCTGGGCGCCTACGCCCGGGTCGGCGGCGACTTCCGCTTCGTCGAGACGTTCGTCAACGTCGGGCTGACCCTCGCCGTCTGGCTGCCGCTCATGCTCGCCGTCGTCGTGCTGCTCGCGCTGCTCATCGACGCCCGGCCGGGCCGCTTCGGCTCGTGGATGCGCTTCGTGTACTACCTGCCCGGCGCCCTGGCCGGGATCGCCAACTTCATGCTGTGGCTGTTCCTGCTCAACCCCGGGCAGAGCCCGATCTCGTTCCTGTGGCACGGGTTCGGGTACCACAACCTGAGCGAGGTCGCCGCGCCCGGCCACCTGCCCGTCATCCTCGCCGGCATGCTGTTCTTCCAGGGCGCCGGCACGTGGGTCGTCGTGCTCGGCGGCGGCCTCAACGGCATCCCCGAGCCGCTGCTGGAGTCCGCGCGCCTGGACGGCGCCTCGGCGTGGGACATCGCGTGGCGGATCAAGCTGCCGCTCATCCGGCCCTGGCTGGGCTACATGACGCTGCTCAACGTCGCCTACGGCTTCCAGCTGTTCCTCGAGCCGCAGGTGCTCAGCCAGGTGACCCACGGCATGATCTCTCCCCAGTGGACGCCGAACCAGCTGAGCTTCACGTACGCGTACCAGATCCTGGACACCCCGGCGGCGGCCGCGATGTCGGTGATCCTGCTGCTCATCACCCTGGCCCTGGGCCTTGTGATCGTCTACCGCACCCGCCTCTTCGACGACGGACGGTGAAGCATGTCGCTCGGAAAATCGGCGAGGCTCGTGACCCTGCTGCTGTTCGCCGTGGCCTTCGGCTACCCGCTGCTGTCGTACCTCACCGTCGGCTTCCGCCACGACGACGGCGGCGGACTCGGCGCGCTGTCGCTCGGCAACGCCCGCGACAACTGGAACGACATCCTCGCGTTCAACGACGGCGCGTTCCTGCACTGGCTGAGCAACTCGGTCATCGTGGCCGGCGGCGGCTCGCTCGTCGCCGTGCTGTGCGCGCTGCCGGCCGGCTACGCCCTGGCCCGGCTGCGCTTCACCGGCCGCCGGCTGGTGCGCTTCCTCACCCTGCTGGTGATGGTCGTGCCCAACACCGTGCTGGTCATCCCGCTGTACCTCGAGGCGAGCGCGTTCGGCGCGGTGAACAACGTCTGGGTCGTCACCCTGCTCATGGGCTTCCACCCGTTCGGGGTCTACCTCGCGTACATCCACTTCTCCACGACGCTGCCGATGCAGATGATCGAGGGTGCCCGCCTCGACGGGCTGCGCGAGCCGGACATCCTGCTGCGCATCGCGCTGCCGCTGTCCAAGCAGGCGGTCGCCCTCGTCGGCTTCTTCAGCTTCGTGGCGAACTGGACGAACTTCTTCCTGCCGCTGGTGCTGCTGCCGCTGTCGGACAGCGCCACCGTCTCCGTCGGGCTGCAGCAGCTGGTCGCCTCCAGCCCGCTGTACGACCCGACCAACGCCAGCGGCCTGGACGTGCGCCTCTACGCGCCCCAGCTGGCGCTGGCCACCCTGGTCACCGCGCTGCCGGTGCTCACCGTGTTCGTGCTGGCCCAGCGGTACCTCATCCGCGGGCAGATGCTCGGGGCGCTGAAGGGATGAGGGCCTTCAACGGCGGACGGCCGCCGGGGGTGTACCCCGACGGCCGTCCAGTGTGGAGCGTCTTACGGGTTGATCGTGATCGTGAACGTGGTCGTGGTGTTGCGGATGTTCTCCGCGTTGTTGGAGAACGTCAGGTGGTTGAACGTCACCGCCCCGACCGCCGGGCCCTGACCGGGCTCAGGCATCTCGTTGGCCCAGATGCCGATGCCGGACTTGGCGTCGAACGCGTCACCGCTGCGCTTGGCGCCGCTGATGCTGATGTTCGTGAACACCGTGTCCTGGAAGATGTTCTCGTGGCTGCTGCCCGTGTACTTCGTCTGGAACATGATGCCGGAGTACGTCGGGTCAACGATGTCCACATCGGACACCCGGATGCCGCGGAACTCCTTCGAGGCCGAGAACGCCCAGATGGCGCCGAAGGCCTGCTGGCCCCAGAAGTGGCCGCCGTCTCGTACCAGCGACACGTTCTGGATCGTCGTCGGCTGCGTGCCGAAGCCGACGAAGGGGTAGCCGAAGTCCAGCGAGCTGATGGTGATGCCGGAGTAGCACAGCATGTCCGCGATGTACATGTTGCGGAACGTGTTGTTGTACCCGCCGTAGACCGCGAAGCCGGCCGCGCGCCACGTGAGCGTCGCGGACAGGTTCTCCCACAGGTTGTCGTGGTTGCCCACGGAACCGCCGCTGTCGGTGGCCGAGAACAGCGCGAACGAGTCGTCACCCGTGCTGCGGGCGTCGATGTTGTTCAGGTGGGTGTTGGTCGTGTCGTTGGTGAAGTTGATGCCGTCGGCGAACGTGTCACGGATGCGGCTGTTGGAGATGTTGACGCCGCTGTTGTGCACGCCCCAGTACATGCAGACCGTGTGCTCGACCCAGACGTTGTCGATCGTCAGGTTCTGGTTGTCCTTGAGCTCGCCCCAGACCTTGCCCGGCCCGTCGATGCGCTCGACGTAGTTGCCGAAGAAGGCCAGGTTCTTGAACGTCGAGCCGTTGGCCGAGGTCTGCACGCCGAAGCCGGCGTCGGTGTTCTGCTGGTCCTGCGGGGTCTGGAACCGGGTGTACCACGGCCCGGCGCCCACGATCTGCAGCGCCTTGCCGGAGATGTTGAACTTGCTGGTGGTGGTGTAGGTGCCCGCCGGCAGGTAGACGCCGACGGCCGTGGAGCTCTGCTGCGCGCTGTTGATCGCGTTCTGCACGTCCTGCTGCGTGAAGCCGGCCGGGGTGATGTACGTGGCCGGGTTCGGGTTGGCGATCGGCGCGACCTGCTCGAGGTTGATGAAGTCGATCGCGATGTTGCCGCCGTTCGCGGCGTCCTTCTGCAGCTTGATCGTGCTACCGGCGGACACCGTGCTGTCGAGCATGATGTTGGCCTCGTCGTAGATGTGCCGCGGGCCGGTGCCGGGGGAGTTGGTCGGGCTCGCCTCGTTGCCGTACAGCCACGAGAACTTCGACGTCAATGGGATCGCCTTGGCGAAGGAGCCGTTGACGTAGACGTTGATCGAGGACGTGGTGCCGTCCGGGATCGAGAACCGCGCGACGACCGTGTTGGTGCTGGCCCGGGTGGTCCACTGCACGTACTGCCCGGTGCCGTTGAGCGTGACGGCCTTGCGGCCGGACGCCTCGCCGGCGAGGTCGCCGATGGTGCGGTTCGGGCCGACGACCTGCGCGCCGCCGCCGACGGTGCCGTCCTCGGCCTCGTACATGTCGTACGGCATGTTCGCGCCGCGGCCGACGAACAGCGGGTTGTCGCTGGTGTTGTTGCCCTGCTTGATGGACAGCTCGTTGGTGTCCGCGGCCAGCACGGTGTGCACCGTGTACTTGCCGTTGACCGCCGTCCACGTGCCCAGGTTGACCACCGGCGAGCTGGCGCCGGCGGCGAGCGTGCCGGTGTACGAGCCGGTGAGGGTCTTGACCGTGGCGCCGCCTGCGTCGACCACGGTGAGGGTGACGCCGTGCGCGCCGCCCGCGGTGGCCTGGGTGCCCTGGTTCTTGATGACCACCGAGAAGGTGACCGTGTTGCCGGCCGACGGGTTGCCCGGCGACCAGGCCACCGGCGCCGCGACGAGGTCGGAGCTGGCCACCGGCTGGACCACGAGGTTCGTGCCGCTGGTGAAGGAGTTGTTGGTCTCGTCGGTCTCGACGACCGAGTTGGCCTCGTCCACCTTCGCGCTCACCGTGTAGGTCGCGGCGCTGCGCGGCCCGATGTTCGCGGTGAAGTTGCCCTGCGCGCCGGCCGCGAGGCTCGACACGTTCGCCGTGCCGGCCAGGACGGTGCCCTGCGGGGTGGTGAGGTAGAAGTTGACGTTCGTCGCGCCCGAGGCGGCGGTGCCGTTGTTCTTCACCGTCGCGGTGAGGCTGACCGAGTCGGTCTCCACCGGCGAGGCGGGCGAGGCGCTGATCCCGGTGATCTGCAGGTCCGGGTTGGGCGCCGCGACGCCGAAGACCTGGAACTCCGCGACCTGGCCCGACGGGGCGCCGGTGTTGGAGTTGAACTTCAGCTGCACGTCGGCCACGCGGGCCGAGACCGTGATGTCGACCGAGTTGCCCGTCGCCGGGTCCCAGCGGTAGTCGGCCGCGTTCACCAGGCTGGTGAAGCCGGACGCGCTCTGCTCACGGCCGAGCACCTGCAGGTTCTGGGTGCGCGCGCCCCACGCCGTGCTCGGGTCGAGCTTCAGCGTGATCTTCGAGATGTCGTTGTTCGCGCCCAGGTGGACGGTCAGGGTCGCCGGGTAGCCGGCCGCGCCCTCCCAGTAGGTGGTGACGCTGTTGTCGTTGGCGTTGGCCGGCACGAACGTGAAGACCGAGCCGTTGGCGTCGATCGGCTTGCCCAGCGCCACGTTGGTGCCCGGCGGCGGGTTGCCGGTGCCGGTGCGGGTCACCGTGTTGCTGGCCGCCGAGGCGTTGCCGGCGGCGTCGCGGGCCTTCACGTAGTACGACACCGTGGCCGAGTCCGGCTGGTTGTCCGTGTAGGTCAGGACGTTGCCGGCGACGCTGCCCCGCAGCGAGTTGTTCGCGTAGACGTCGTACCCGGCGATCGAGCCGCTGTTGTCGGTCGAGGCGGTCCAGGTGAGCTTGATCTGGCCGCTGGCCGGCTGGGTGTAGGCCAGGTTGCCGGGCGCGGTCGGCGCCTGCGTGTCCGGGTTGGTCCCGGTGCGGGTCACCGTGTTGCTGGCCGGGGACTGGTTGCCGGCCGCGTCGCGGGCCTTCACGTAGTAGGCGACCGTCGCGGTGTCGGGCTGGCTGTCGGTGTACGTCAGCACGTTGCCGGCGACGCTGCTGCGCAGGGTGCCGTTGGCGTAGACGTCGTACCCGGCGATCGAGCCGCTGTTGTCGGTCGAGGCGGTCCAGGTGAGCTTGATCTGGCCGCTGGCCGGCTGCGTGTAGGCGAGGTTGCCCGGGGCCGTCGGCGCCTGCGTGTCACCCGTGGTCGGGCCGTAGACCTCCAGCTCGGAGACCTGCGCGGCCGCCCAGCCGGTGTTCGCCGTGATGTTGACCCGGATGTACCGCGTCGTGGTCTGCGTGAACGGGATCGTCACCGTGTTCGCCGAGCCGGGCGCGAAGTTGTACGCGTTGGAGGCGACGATGTCGGTGAACGAGCTGCCCGTGGTGCTGCCCTGCACGGACAGCGTCTCGGTGCGGGCGCCCCACCCGGTCGGCAGCTTGAGCACCACCGAGTTGACCGGGACGGCCGAGCCGAGGTCGACCTGCAGCCACTGCGGGAAGGTGCTGCCGGCGCTCTCCCAGTAGGTGGCCTGGTTCGAGTCGCCGCCGTTGCTCGCCACGTACTGCCCGTTGGCGGAGCTGGCGGTGAAGGTCTTGCCGGCGGCGAGGTTGCCGCCCGTGGTGGTCACGCCGTAGATCTCGAACTCGGAGATCTGCGCGGCCGGCCAGCCGGTGTTGGCGCTGAAGTTCAGCCGCACGTACCGCGTGGTCGTCGCGTTGAAGTTGATGGTGACCGTGTTCTGCGAGGCGGGGTTGAACACGTACCCGGCCGAGCCGACGATCGTGCTGAAGCTCGTGCCGTCGCTGCTGCCGGTCACCGACAGCGTTTCCGTGCGGGTCTGCCAGGCGGTGTCGTTGGGCAGCTTCAGCTTGATCTGGTCGATGCTCTTGGCGCTGCCCAGGTCGATCTGCGCCCACTGCGGCCAGGAGTTGTTGGCGCTCTCCCAGTAGCTGGCCTGGTTGCCGTCGTTGATGTTGCCGATGCCGTTCTGGCCATTGGTGCTGCTGGAGGTGGCGGGGCGGCCACTGGCGAGGTTGGGTCCGCCGGCGGCCTCCGCCGGCAGCGCCTGCGCCGTCACCGCGACAAGGGCGGCCACGGCGAACGCCGCGAGCACCCTTCGCGTCACGAGCCTTCTGCTCATCGGGTTCCTTCGTCGTGTCTACGTGCGTCCGGTGCTGGGGTGTCTACGTGCTTCGATGCGTGGCGACGCGGCGCGGACGGTGACTCGACCTGCGACCCGGGATCTGTATCGGGGCGAAGCTTTGGCTGGGGCCATTGTCAGTTAGGTCGTTGTCAGTACAGCCGGAGCTTGGCGGTTTGGTCCGGCGGTGCGGTCCTGTGCGGTGGCGGCCACGGCGCGGTGCTGGGCAACGCAGCCGGCCCGGTCGATGCCGGGTCGGCTCGGGCAGTATCGCGAAGGGGTGGTCCGCGCTGCACGGGTTCTGGCCTCTCCGTAGGCGGGGCGGGGGCGACAGCGGCCGGTTGGCGGTGCGGCTGCGATCGAGTTGCGGAGAGTAGCGTAAGTCTGTCGAGAGCTTGTAGGAATCTTGCACTGCGTTGCGCCAAATGTTGCAGACTCGCTACCGGCTCGTCAACGGTCTGGGACGCGGCTCTTTGGTTGTGTGCCATCGCGTGGGGTTCTTGCGTTCGATCGTGGGCGGCTGATGTTGAGTCGTACGACCACTTTCGAAACGTTCCTGATTCGTTGCCCGCAGGTCTGGTGTTGCCGGGATGTTTCGTGGTTGATTCGTCGGACGGACCGACGAATCAGGCACGTCGATGCCGGTGCGATCACTCGGCTCCGGCTTCGCCGCCGATGGGTTCGGACCCGGCTTCGGCGTCGTCGCCGGTTCGCTCGGACCCGGCTTCGGCGTCGTGGCCGGTCGATTCGGACTCGGCGTCGTCGCCGGTTCGCTCGGACCCGGCTTCGGCGTCGTGGCCGGTCGGCTCGGACTCGGCGTCGTCGCCGGTTCGCTCGGACCCGGCTTCGGCGTCGTGGCCGGTCGGCTCGGACCCGGCGTCGTCGCCGGTTCGCTTGGACCCGGCTTCGGCGTCGTGGCCGGTCGGCTCGGACCCGGCGTCGTCGCCGGTTCGCTTGGAATGGCGCAGGTGGCCGCTGCAGACGGCCCGCGCCGAGGGAGGGCAGCTGCGATGGTGAGCAAGGAGCGTGCCGGTGCCGGATCCGCCGAGGAGCCGACCGACCAGCTAGCCTTGCGCCGGGCCAACCTGACCCGGACGCTGCGCCACATCCGCATCAACGGCCCCCGCTCGCGCGCCGCGATCGCCGCCGCCACCGGCCTGCACAAGGCCACGGTCTCCAGCCTCGTCGACGAGCTGCTCACCCGCCGCCTGGTCCGCGAGATCGGCGCGGAACACTCGGGCGGCGCCGGCCGCCCCGGCCGCGGCATCGCGCTGAGCCCCGACGTCGGCGCCGTCGGCATCGAGATCAACGTCGACTACCTCGCCGTCCACGGCAGCGACCTGACGGGCCGCACGGTGATCGAGAAGCGGATCAGCTTCGACGCGATGCACCGCGACGTCGAGCGCTGCCTGGACGACCTGACCGAGGCCGCACGCCGCTCGCTGGCCGAGCTGGTGCGCCGCGGCGTGACCCCGGTCGGCCTGACCGTGGCCGTCCCCGGCCTGGTGGACGTCGCCCGCGGCGTGGTGGTCCTGGCCCCGAACCTGGGCTGGCGCGACGTCCCCGTGGCCACGCGCCTGGCCCACGGCCTGGCCCCCGGCCTGTGGATCGGCGTCGACAACGACGCCAACCTGGCCGCCCTGGCCGAGTACACCTGGGGCGTCGCCGCCGGCACCGACGACCTCGTCTACCTCACCGGCGAGGTCGGCGTCGGCGGCGGCGTGATCGTCAACGGCCGGCTCCTGCGCGGCGCCGACGGCTTCTCGGGCGAGGTCGGCCACCTGCCGGTCGAGCCCGGCGGCACCCCCTGCGGCTGCGGCCGGGTCGGCTGCTGGGAGACGAAGGTCGGCCTGGCCGAGCTGGTCCGCCGGGCCACCCCCGACGCCGCGTACGGCCTGCTCGACGGCCCCATCCCCGACCCGCAGGAGCGCATCGCCGAGGTGTCGCGCCGCCTGTCCGCGGGCGACCGCGCCGCGACGGAGGCGGTGGCCGAGGTCGGCCGCTGGCTGGGCCACGGCGGCGCGATCCTGGTCAACCTCTTCAACCCGCGCGTGATCGTGCTGGGCGGCTACTTCGCCGAACTGGCCGACCACCTCATCCCGTCAGCGCAGGCCAACCTGGCCCGCCTGGCGGTCGCGTCGACGGCCGCCCGCTGCCACTTCGTGGCGTCACACCTGGGCTTCACGGCCGCCGCCCGCGGCGGCGCCGGCGTGGTCGTGGAGCGCATGATCGAGGACCCCACGGCAGTGTCGTTGTCGGCCCCTCCGCCACTGGCCAGCGTGCACTGAGTTTCCGGCTCGCTGCCGCTCGCGGTGCGGGAGCTGCGCTCCACCCACACCCCCTCAAGACCTGCAGCGACGCGCTCGGTCCTCGCTCGACGTGACGGCATCCGCTGGGCCGAGCACGGCTGCACGGTGCGAAACACGGCTCGCGGCGATCGTCGCGGCCAAGATCATCGATCATTGTGGTGCGTTCGCGCGGGTCGCGCGCGTGTTCGTTCAGGGCACTTATCCGGCCACCGGGCCGCTGCGGACGACGAAGCCCCGTGGTGTCATGAGGCGGGTTCAGCGGCGGCTTCCGGTTTCCCTACGCTAGCACCCGCCGAAAAACTGATCATCGAGAAACTTCACGCCGTGTTCGGCATCTTACGCACGGTCGATGGCGATCCGCAGGCCGCGGAGTTCGTACGACGAGATGTCCTCCTTCATCGTGATCCGCGGCGGGGTCGTCATGCGCAGGCCGGGCAGCGCGAACAGGCGCGTCAGGAAGATGTCGGACTCCTGGATGGCCACGTGGGCGCCGGGGCAGCGGTGCGGGCCGTCGCCGAACGACAGCGCCATCGGGGCGACGCCCGTCGGCAGCGGGCGGCCCGGGCACACCGCCAGCGGGTCGGCGCCGACGGCCGCCGGGTCGAGGTTGGCGGTACTCACCGCGACGTCGACCAGCTCGCCGGGCGGGATCGTCACCGTGTCGCCGTCGGGGCCGGGGACCGGCAGCGGGGCCGTGGTGCGGCGCTTCAGGTTGCCGACGACCGGCTCCAGGCGCAGCAGCTCGTGCAGGAGGGCGAGGCGGGCAGGTTCGGGGCTGTCGAGGTACCGGATCTGCAGCTGCCGGTCGGTGAAGAGATGCCAGGCGGCCAGGTTGATGAACTCCCGAGTCGTCACCATGCCCGCGGCGGCGAACGTGATCACCTCGCCGAGGATCTCGCCGTCGCGGCAGCCCTCGTCGAGCAGGTGCGAGATGAGGTCGTCGCGGCGGGCCCGGCGGCGGGGGCGGATGGCGGGGCGGACGTCCTTCAGGTAGATGGTCAGGAACTGCACGTTCTGGCGCAGGAACCAGCGCAGGCCGTCGATGCTCGTGAACCCGGGCCGGCCGAACTTCTCGGGGAAGAACCGCTGCAGCCGCTCGTCGATGCCGGGCCGGCTCTCGGTCAGCCCGATCACCGCCGCGGCCACGTCGATCGCGAGGCGGAAGCTCAGCGCGGACAGGTCCGCCTCGCCGTCGCGGCGCAGGACGTCGAGCCGGCGTTCGGCGATCTCGATCATCAGGTCGCGGTAGTGCTCGTCGACCCGCCGGGGCGTGAAGAAGCGCGCGGTCCGGCGACGGTACTCCCGGTGCTCAACCCCGTCGCGGTACAGCACCGGGCGGCGGATCTTGGGCGGCAGGTTCTCGACGGTCTCCACGCCCAGGCCCGCCTGCACCGTGTCCGTGCTGCGCAGCACGGCGCGCCCGGCCGCGTGCCCGCGCACGCGCCACACGCCGTCGGCGCCGCGCTCGACCGGGCAGCCCACCTCCGCCGGGCCCCGATCAACCTTGCGTGCCGTCTCCATCGACCTAGGGTAAAGCCTGGCCACGGTACGGCGATTCGCTCGTACGCCTGTTCGAAATCGGGTAGACTTCGAGGCATGATTGACCTTGCGTACCAGCCGTCGATGTTCGACGTCGCCGGCCCTTCCCTGGGTTCGCTCACCGGCCAGGTGACGTGCCACCACCTGAGCCGCGGCGCGTGGGTCGATCACCTGCCCGGCTGGGTCCTCGGCTCCGACGCGATCCTGCAGACGCTGCTGCACGAGGTCGATTGGCGGGCGGAGCGCCGGAAGATGTACGACGACGTGGTCGACGTGCCGCGCCTGCTGCGGTGGTATCCCGCGGAGGAGACCCTGCCCCACCCGCTGCTGACCGAGGCGCGACGGCGCCTCACCGCCTACTACATCGAGGAGCTCGGCGAGCCCTTCATGACGGCGGGCATGTGCCTGTACCGCGACGGCCGCGACAGCGTCGCCTGGCACGGCGACACCATCGGGCGCGGCGCCCGCTTCGACACGATGGTCGCCATCGTCTCGTTCGGCTCCCCGCGCACCATGCTGCTGCGCCCGCGCGGCGGCGGCGACAGCATCCGCTTCCCGCTCGGCCACGGCGACCTGATCGTGATGGGCGGGTCGTGCCAGCGCACGTGGGAGCACGCCATTCCGAAGACCGCCCGGCCGGTCGGGCCGCGGGTGAGCGTCCAGTTCCGCCCGTCCGGGGTCGCCTGACGACCCGCCTCACACCACGTCGACCCGCCCGATTCGCGGGGCGCTGCGGGGGTCGGTAAGGCCGCAGCGGGAATACGGCCGCAGCGGGCCGCAGCCGATCACGCCCCGCGGGCCGGCGTCGCGACAGCGCGCCGCCGCAGCATCCGCTCCACCGCCACCGCGCTGGGGCGGCCGGCCGTTCTCGCTCCGCACGCTAGAAGCGCTCCGCTCTGGGCGGATTCCCGGCGCGGCCGTCGGCACCTCCGCCAGACGCGTTCGCAGTGGAGACGCCGTGCCCGCGCACAATTGCTGCCGCACTGCCCCGGGCCAGCCGCCGATCAGCTCGAGCGACCCCCGGCCGCGGACGCCGCAGCGGCCCAGCGGCACCGCGAATGTCGGAACCTGGGCGGACCGCGCCGAGCCGCCGCCGGCAACACGTCGGTTCAGGCCGGGCCGCCGAGCGCCGCGGCGGCCGTTCCCGGCGGGGCGCCGGGCATGGGTTGCGGCCGTACGGCGTCGATCGCCCGAGCCGCGGCGTCGAGGCCGGTGAACAGGTGGGCGTGCAGGCCGGCGCGTTCGGCGGCGTGGACGTTCTCGGAGCGGTCGTCGATGAACAGCACCCGGCCGGGAGCCAGGCCGAGCTCGCGGCAGCACCAGAGGTAGGCGCCGGCGTCCGGCTTGGCCAGGCCGATGCGGCACGAGAAGGTGACGAGCTCGAAGTGGCGCAGCCACCGGCCGTGGTGGCGTTCGTAGTGGGCCGCGAGTTCCTCGGGGATGTTGGAGAGCAGGGCCAGCCGTACGCCCGCCGCCGCGGACTGTTCGACAAGGGCGACCATGTCGTCGTCGACGGCATGCCAGCTGGCGACGTCCGCGGTGATGAGGGCGGCGATCCGGTCGTCGGCGAAGGTGGTGCCCAGCGCGGCGGCGACCCGTTGCCAGTACTCGGCGCCGGTCACCCGGCCGAGGTCGTAGGGGGCGCGCAGGCGCCAGTAGGCGTCGTGGAACTCGGTGGGCGGGGCGCCGGCGGTCTCGGCCAGTGCGCGCGCGGCGGTCGGGGACTGGTTGCGGGCGATGACGCCGAACAGGTCGAACAGGATGACGTCGGGCATGTCGATCACACCTTGTAGACGATGGTGCCGGCGGCGGTCAGGGCGGTCGTGTCGTCCTCGGCGGCGTCGTCGGTGGTGACGAGCATGCTGAACGCGGAGACGGGCGCCACGAACGCCAGGGCCGTGCGGGAGAGCTTGGCCGGTTCGGCGGCCACGATGACGCGGTGCGCCGACGCGATGATCGCGCGCTTGATCGCGGCGTCGGCGAGGTCGTAGGCGGTCATGCCGGCGGCGGTCAGGCCGCAGCAGCCCAGGACCGCGGTGTCGAACCGCAGCGCGGCCAGGGACGCCTCGGCGAGCGGGCCGGTGAGCGCGAGCTCGCCGGGGCGGGGTTCACCGCCGGGCAGCAGCAGCCGCAGCTGGGGTCCGCCGGCCAGGGCGTTGGCCGCGTGCATGGACAGCGGCATCACCGTGAGCCGGCGCGGGGCGAGGAGGTGGGCGACCTCCAGGCAGGTGGTGCCGCTGTCGAGCACCACGGCCTCGCCGTCGACGATGAGGTCCGCGACGGCCTCGGCGATGCGGCGCTTGGCCTGCTGACCCTCGTGCGCCCGCATGGCGAAGGGCGGCTCCTCGCCGCGCAGGGTGAGGCTGCGCGCGCCGCCGCGGTAACGCTCCAGCATGCCCTGGTCGGCGAGCTGCTCCAGGTCCCGGCGCACGGTCATCTCCGAGGTGCCGGTCAGCTCCGCCAGCCGGGTGACGCCGAGCTGGCCGGCCTGCTGGACCGCGTCGAGGATCCGCCGATGGCGGTCGCTGATCGTCATCCGGTCATTGAACATGGCTGGATCGGTAAAGACAACGTTTCTCACGAGATACTTGTTTGCTACGTTCGGCCGCATGTTCAAAACGGCCGCGCACTGCCACGTCACGATCGGTTGAAAAGCACCGGCATCCGGCCGGGGGCAGCGGCGCTAAGCGCGGGAGCGCAGCCGGCGCAGCATCCGGGCGTCCTCGAAGCCCGCCGCCCGGGCCGCCGCCTCGACCGTGGCGCCGTGGCCGATGAGGTGCTCGGCCCGCTCCAGGCGCAGCAGCTGCTGGTACCGCAGCGGCGTCAGCCCCGTCGCGTCGCCGAACGCGCGGGTCAGGGTGCGCTCGCTCACACCCGCGGCGCCGGCCAGGGCGCGCAGCGGCAGGCGCTCCGTGAAGCGGCCGTCGATGAGGTCCTGCACCCGGTGCACGACGTCGGAGAGGTGGTCGCGGTGGCGCAGCATCACGCTGTGCTGCGGTGCGTCGCCGTTGCGGCGGGCGTACACGACCATCTCGCGGGCCACCCGGGCGGCGACGGCCGGGCCGTGGCGGGTCGCCACCAGGTGCAGCGCCAGGTCGATGCCGCTGGCGATGCCGGCCGAGGTGACGACCCGCTCGTCGACGACGTAGAGCACGTCGCGCACGACGCGGGCCGCCGGGTACCGCTCGGCGAGGTGGTCCTGCAGGTCGTGGTGGGTGGTGCAGCGGCGCCCGTCGAGCAGCCCGGCCTGGCCCAGCGCATCGGCGCCGGCGCAGACGCTGGCCACGGTGCCGCCGCGGGCGTGGTGTGCGGCGAGCCGGGCGCGGGTCGATCCGGTCAGCCTGCCGTGGGTGCCGAACCGGTGCCCGCGCCAGCCGGGGACGAGCACCAGGTCATCGGCGTCGAGCTCGGGCCAGTCGACCGATGCGCGCACCGGCAGGCCCTGCGCGGTGGGGACCTCCTCCCGCTCGGCCACGTAGTGCAGCTCGTAACCCAGGCCGAGGTCGCGCACGGTGGAGTACACCTGTGCGGGGCCGGCCAGGTCGAGCAGGTGCACCTGCGGCACGAGCAGGAAGACGACTCTCACCGGGCGAGGACCTCCTTGACGGTGGCGACGGTCGCGAACCGGCCGGCCAGAGCATATTCGGTGCGCGCGACGACGTCGGCCACCGGCAGCGTGCGCGGGCTGGCGAGGATCTCCTCGTACGGCCGGTCGCGCTCGTCCACGTGCGGGATCGGGAACGTCGCGGTCGCCTCGGTGACGAACGTGACGTCGTAGCCAAGGTCGCAGCCGACCCGCGTGGTCGTCTCGCAGCACCACTCCGTCTGGATGCCGGTGACGATGAGGTGCCGGACGCCCTCGGCGGTGAGCAGCTGCTGCAGGCCGGTCGTGGTGAACGCGTTCGCCGAGGTCTTGACCAGCTGCGGCTCGCCCGGCAGCGGCTCGAGGCCGTCGAGGTAGCGCACGTAGTCGTGGCCGGCGCCGGGGTCGAAGACGTTGCCGGTGCCGGGCTCGGCGTGCAGGACCCACACCACGAGGTCGCCGCGCTCGCGCGCGTCGGCGATCAGCGGGGCGACGGTCGCGGCGATGTCCGGCTTGGACACGGCCGCCCAGCTCGGGCGGCGGCGGAAGGACTCCTGGATGTCGATGATGAGCAGTGCGCTTCGCATGGCACCGATCGTGCGCCCGGCGCGGGGCGCGCACCAGGCACGGCCCGGCACCACTGCGGACGGATCCGGTCACGCCAGATCATCCGCACGATCTCAATATACGGGAGCGCGATACCGAAGTTTGGGAAGCGGGGCCTACAGTCCGAGACATGCCGAGCAACGTCTACACCCACGGACACCACGAGTCGGTACTGCGCTCACACCGCTGGCGCACCGCCGAGAACTCCGCCGCCTACCTGCTGCCGGTGCTCAACGAGAGGATGAAGGTCCTCGACGTCGGGGCCGGGCCGGCCACCATCACCCGCGACCTGGCCGCCCGCGTCGCCCACGTGACCGCCCTGGAGGTCACCGCCGACGCCGTCGCCGTGGCCCGCGAGGGGCTCGCCGGCGTCGGCAACGCCGAGGTCGTCAGCGGCGACGTGCACGCGCTGCCGTTCCCCGACGACACGTTCTGCGTCGTGCACGCCCACCAGGTCCTGCAGCACGTCGCCGACCCCGTCCTGGCGCTGCGCGAGATGCACCGGGTGTGCAAGCCCGGCGGCTACGTGGCCGCGCGCGACAGCGACTACGCCGGCTTCGTGTGGTACCCGCTGCTGCCCGAGCTCGACGAGTGGATGGCGCTGTACCAGCGCATGGCCCGCGCCAACGACGGCCAGCCCGACGCCGGCCGGCGGCTGCTGGCCTGGGCCCACGAGGCCGGCTTCGACGACGTCGCGGCGACGTCGAGCACGTGGTGCTACGCCGGCGAGGAGGACCGGGCGTGGTGGGGCGGCCTGTGGGCCGACCGCATCCTGTCGTCGGCGATGGCGCGGCAGGCCCTCGACTCCGGGGTACCGCTGCAGGATCTGGAGCGGATCGCGGCCGGATGGCGGCGGTGGGCGGCCGACCGGGACGGCTGGTTCTCGATCGTGCACGGGGAGATCCTGGCCCGTCCGGCCACATGACCTAAATTGGGCGCATGGTTCAGCTGCCGCCCGACCTGCACACGCACAGCGAGTTCTCCTGGGACACGGCGACCGGCGACATGGCCGGCTCCTGCGCCCGGGCCGTCGAGCTCGGGCTGCCGGCGATCGCGTTCACGGAGCACACCGACTTCGTCACCTGGACCGTCGACCCGGCGCTGCTGCCCGACCGGATGGCCCGGCACATGCGCGACGCCACCCACCTGGAGCCGCCGCCGCTGGACGTCGAGGGGTATCTCGAGGCGATCGAGCGGTGCCGCGCGAAGTACCCCACCCTGAAGATCATCACCGGCGTCGAGCTCGGCGAGCCGCACTGGTTCGCCGGGCCGGCCGCGGCGCTGCTGGCGAGCCACCCGTTCGAGCGCGTCATCGGCTCGCTGCACTCCGTCGCCGTCGCCGGACGGCACCGGCTGGTCGAGGACGAGTACGCCGAGCGCGGCGTCCCCGCCGTCCTGCGCGACTACTTCGCCGAGACGATCCGGATGATCGAGCAGTGCGGCGACTTCTCGACGCTGACCCACCTCGACTACCCGCTGCGCTACGTGCCGTCCGGGCAGCAGTACCGCCTCGCCGACTTCGAGGAGGAGGTGCGCGCGGTGTTCAAGGCCCTCGCCGGCACCGGCCGCGCGCTGGAGGTCAACACCCGCCGCACCCCCGAGCCCGAGCCGCTGCGCTGGTGGCGGGAGGCCGGCGGCGCCGCGGTCAGCTTCGGCAGCGACGCACACCGGCCCGACATGGTGGCGGCCGAGTTCGCCGCGGCCGCCACCATGGCCGAGGCCGCCGGGTTCCGGCCGGGCCGGCACCCGTACGACCACTGGATCCGCTAGGCGGCGCTACACGTCAGCGCCGGCGGGCTGTTCGTGCCCGACCACGTGCCGTTGAACCCGAAGCTCGTACTCTGGCCCGGGCTCAACCGGCCGTTGTACGCCGCGTTGGTCGCGGTGACCGTGGCGCCGCTCGTGGTCAGGTTCGCGTTCCAGAAGCTGGTCACCGTCTGGCCGTTGGCGAACGTCATCTTGACCGTCCACGTGCTGATGCTCGCCCCCGCGGTGACGGTCACGTTGCCGCCGAAGCCGCCGTTCCACTCCGACGACTTCGTGTAGGCGGCGGTGCAGGCCGCGCCCGGCACGGACGCAGACGGCGGCACGGACGGAGACGGTGACTTCGAGGGCGACTTCGAGGCCGACGGCGACACCGACGGCGAAGTGCCGCCACCCTGGCCGGTGAAGATGACGTCGCTGCAGAGGTAGTACGACTGGTCCAGGTGGCTGGCCTGCCAGATGGTGTAGATGACGTGCCGGCCCGTGCGGGTGCCGGCGTCCACCTGGGCCTGGTACTGCCCGGCCGGCGCGTACCGCCCGGTCCGCTGCACCAGCTCCAGGTTGCTCCACGTCAGCGGCTGCGTCGCCGGGTCGAAGCCCTGCTTGGTGATGTAGATCAGCAGATAGTCGGCCCCGTGCTGGGCCTGGTCGGTCAGCGTGAGCGTGAACTTGTCCGGCTTCGTGGCGGCGACCCACGGCCCGACGGTGTCCAGCGAGGCGTAGAAGCCGTTCTGCGTACGCCCGCCGCTGCACAGCTGCCCGTCGGGGATCGCGGCCTGGTGGTTGCCGGCGACGCCCTCGCGGTAGAGGCCGTTCCAGTTCCACATGGTGTTGGGGTTGGCCTGCCAGGCCTGGGCACACATCGGGTCGGTGTCGGCCATGCGCGGGTTCTGGAAGTCCGAGCCCCAGCGGGCCCAGCAGCCGTAGTTGCGCGACGGCGGGTCGGTGACCGACCCGTGCGCCGAGGCGGGCGTCGGCCGCTCGAGCACGAGCAGGCCGAGCGTCGCGGCCATCACGGCCAGCGCCCCGGCCGCGATCCGCCGTCCGATCGATGAAAGTTGCATCGGTACTCCTCCGGGTGCGCGCCCGCCCCGGCATCACAAGAGCGCGGCGGACACGAATAGATCGACGTCAACGCGCGCGGCTCCCGGCGGGCAGACTACCTCAGGAAAGCGTTTTCGCAAGCCCCCCGACCCGGCGGGCGGACGCGACGACGGTCGCCGGCTCCCCCAGGGCGTCCCCCATGTCGACGGCGACCTCGCGGCCGAGGCGGGCGGCGAGGCACGCGGTGCTGTTGGCGTTGGCGATGTCCTCGGGCACCCCGATCGAGGGCGCGAACATGCGCGCGGCCGCCCGCCCACCGGGTTCCGGGATGGTGTACACGTAACAGCCCAGCATCCCGATCGCATCGCACGCGGCCCGCAGGCGCTCCTGGTCGGGCGCAAGCCCGGCGAGGACCGCCCGGCCGGCAACCGGGACCAGGAGGCGCTCGCGGCCGACCGAGGCCACGCACGGCGCCCCGGCCGGTTCGCCCACGCCCAGCGCCGCCAGCACCGGCCCGGCCTCCTCCGCCGACGGTGCGCGAAGCGAGACCGGCCCCGGATCGAACGCCGCCCGGTACAGCTCCCCGTCCGCCTCCACCCACCCGGCGAACGTCCGCCCGCCCGCCCTCAGCGTGACCTCGCGCCCCTGCCCGGCGAGCACGGCCAGCGCGGCGACGGTCCCGTGCCCGCAGGCCGGCAGCTCCCCCGCCGAGGTGAAGAACCGCAGGACGTTGCCGGCCCCGATGAACACCGCGTGCGAGGTGCCGGCCCGCCCGGGAACCGCGCGCCGCTCGGCGTCGGTGAACGCCCCGTCGTCGTCGAGCACGGCGGTCGGGCTGCCGCCCCGCCCGTCGCGCAGGCAGGCCCGCACGATCCGCATGCGGGCGAGCCTACCGATCGATGCCCGCCAACCCTGGCCCCTCCCCCGACACGTCCAGCGGCGTCATGCCTGTTCCTGACGGACAGGGGCGGGGAGCGTACGCGCGGATGTCCGTCGCCGCCAAGCGCTAGACGTCAGGCGTCGTCCTCGAGGTCGCCCTCCGTCTGGAGGTACACCTCGCGCAGTCCGTCCAGTGTGGACTGTTCGGGGTGCTCCCACAGCCCGCGGTCGGCGGCCTCGAGGAGGCGCTCGGCGATGCCGTGCAGCGCCCACGGGTTGGAGTCCGTCAGGAACTTCTGGTTCTCGGGGTCGAACACGTACGACTCGGCCAGCTTCTCGTACATCCAGTCGGACACCACCCCGGCCGTCGCGTCGAAGCCGAACAGGTAGTCGACGGTCGCGGCCAGCTCGAACGCGCCCTTGTAGCCGTGCCGGCGCATGGCGGCCAGCCAGCGCGGGTTGACCACCCGGGCGCGGAAGACGCGGGCCGTCTCCTCGCTCAGGGTGCGGGTGCGCACCGCGTCCGGGTTGGTGCTGTCGCCGACGTAGGCGGCGGGCGCCCGGCCGGTCAGGGCGCGCACGGTGGCCACCATGCCGCCGTGGTACTGGAAGTAGTCGTCCGAGTCGGCGATGTCGTGCTCGCGGGTGTCGGTGTTCTTCACGGCGACGCTGATCCTGCGGTACGCGCCCTCCATGTCGGTGCGGGCCTCGACCCCGTCGACGCCGCGGCCGTACGCGTAGCCGCCCCACACGGCGTAGACCTCGGCGAGGTCGCGGTCGTCGCGCCAGTTCCGGCTGTCGATCAGCGGGAGGATGCCGGCACCGTACGCGCCGGGCTTGGACCCGAACACGCGCAGCGTCGCCCGGCGGTCGTCGCCGTGCGCCTCCAGGTCGGCCTGCACGTGGGCGCGCACGTAGTTGTCCCCGGCCGGCTCCGGCGCGCCCGCGGCCAGCTGGACCGCGTCGTCCAGCAGGGCCACGACGTGCGGGAAGGCGTCGCGGAAGAAGCCGCTGATGCGCATGGTCACGTCGATGCGGGGGCGGCCGAGCTCGGCGAGGTCGACCAGCTCGAGGCGGGTGACCCGGCGGGACGCGTCGTCCCAGACCGGCCGCACGCCGAGCAGGGCGAGGGCCTCGGCGATGTCGTCGCCGGCGGTGCGCATCGCGCTGGTGCCCCACATGGACAGGCCGACGGAGCGGGGCCAGTCGCCGTGGTCGGCGCGGTAGCGGGTCAGCAGCGAGTCGGCCATCGCCTGGCCGGTCTCCCAGGCGAGCCGGCTCGGCACCGCCTTGGGGTCCACCGAGTAGAAGTTGCGGCCGGTCGGGAGCACGTTGATCAGGCCGCGCAGGGGCGATCCGCTGGGGCCGGCCGGCACGTACCCGCCGTCGAGCGCGTGCAGGACCATGTCGATCTCGTCCGTGGTCCTGGCCAGCCTCGGAATGATCTCCTCAGCGGCGAAGCGCATGACCCGCATGACATCGGGATCATCGGAGATGCCCGAAACATCCCAGCCGCGCGCCTCCGCGGTCTCGACGAGCTCCCGGGCGCGCGCCTCCGCCTCGTCGACCGACACGCGGGAGGACGAGGACTCGTCCAGGCCCAGGGCCTCGCGCAGGCCGGGCAGGGCCGCCACCTGACCGCCCCACATCTGGCGGGCCCGCAGCATCGCCAGGACCAGGTCGACGCGGGCCGGGCCGGTCGGGGCCTGGCCCAGGACGTGCAGGCCATCGCGGATCTGCACGTCCTTGACCTCGCACAGCCAGCCGTCGACGTGCAGCAGGAAGTCGTCGAACTCGGCGTCGTGGGGGCGGTCTGGCCCCGCACCGAGCACACCGGCGAGGTCGTGGTCGAGGCGGGCGGCCTGGATCAGGGTCCAGATCTGGGCCCGGATCGCCGGCAGCTTCGCCGGGTCGAGCGCGGCGATCGTGGCGTGCTCGTCGAGCAGCTGCTCGAGGCGGGCGATGTCGCCGTACGTGTCCGCGCGGGCCATCGGCGGGACGAGATGATCGACGAGGGTAGCGTGGGCGCGGCGCTTGGCCTGGGTGCCCTCGCCGGGGTCGTTGACCAGGAACGGGTAGATCAGCGGCAGGTTGCCCAGGGCCGCGTCGGCGCCGCAGCCGGCCGACATCCCGACGGTCTTGCCGGGCAGCCACTCGAGGTTGCCGTGCTTGCCGACGTGGACGACCGCGTGGGCTCCGAAACCAGCTTCGGACGAGTCGGCGAGCCAGCGGTACGCCGCCAGGTAGTGGTGGCTCGGCGGCAGGTCGGGGTCGTGGTAGATGGCGACCGGGTTCTCGCCGAAGCCGCGCGGCGGCTGGACCATGACCACGACGTTGCCGCGGCGCAGGGCGGCCAGGACGATCGCGCCGTCGTTCGGGTCCACGAACAGCTCGCCCGGCGCCGGGCCCCAGTGCCGCTCCATGCCGGCGCGGAGGTCCTCGGGCAGGGTGGCGAACCACTCGCCGTACCGGCGGGCGGAGATCCGCACCGGGTTGCCGGACAGCTGTTCCTCGGTGAGCCAGTTGACGTCCTGGCCGCCGGCCGCGATGAGCTCGTGGATGAGCGCGTCGCCGCCGGACGGGAAGCCCTCGCCCAGGTCGTAGCCGCGCGCCTCCAGCTCGGCCAGCAGCTTCACGACGCTGGCCGGCGTGTCCAGGCCGACGGCGTTGCCGATGCGGGAGTGCTTCGTCGGGTACGCGCTGAGCATGATCACGATCCGCTTGTCCGCGTTGGCCAGGCCGCGCAGCCGGGCGTGGGCGGCGGCGATCCCGGCGACCCGCCGCGCGCGCTCCGGGTCGGCGACGTAGACGGTGAGCCCGTCCTCGTCGATCTCCTTGAACGAGAACGGGACGGTGATGATCCGGCCGTCGAACTCCGGGATCGCCACCTGGGTGGCGGTGTCCAGCGGCGACAGGCCGTCGTCGCTGTCGTCCCAGTTGGCGCGGCTCGTCGTCAGGCACAGCCCCTGCAGGATCGGCACGTCGAGGGCGGCCAGGGCGCCGACGTCCCACGCCTCGTCCTCGCCGCCGGCCTGAGCGTCGGCCGGGCGGGTGCCGCCGGCCGCGAGCACGGTCACGACGAGCGCGTCGGCCCGCCGCAGCGTGCCGAGCAGCTCGGCCGGGGCGGTGCGCAGCGATGCGGCGAAGACGGGCAGCGCGTGGGCGCCCTCGGCCTCGATCGCGTCGCACAGCCGCTCGACGAACGCGGTGTTGCCGGCCACGTGGTGGGCCCGGTAGTAGATCACCGCGACCGTCGGCGCCTCCGGCGCGACGTGGCCGCTCTCGCGCTCCAGCACGCCCCACGCCGGCGTCTGCACCGGGGCGGCGAAGCCGTGGCCGGTCAGCAGCACGGTGTCGGAGAGGAAGCGGTGCAGCTCGCCGAGGTTGGCCGGGCCGCCGAAGGCGAGGTAGGCGTGGGCCTGCGCGGCGAGGCCGGCCGGGACCGTGGAGTGGCTCATGAGCTCGGCGTCGGGGGCCTGCTCGCCGCCGAGGATCACGACGGGGCGCCCGGTGGCCAGCAGTGTGTCGAGGCCGTCCTGCCAGTCACGGTACGCCCCGAGGAACCGCACCACGATCAGGTCCACGCCCTCGGCGAGCGCCGGCAGGTCCTCGACCGCGGTCCGGGACGGGTTGGCCAGCCGGTAGGCGGCGCCGCTCGCGCGGGCGCTGAGCAGGTCGGTATCGGACGTCGACAGCAGCAGGATCACGCCGGAGCTTAGCTGGAGCGGCTTGCGCCCCGCAAAGCGCAGGTAGTATCCGGCCCGTGCAGGCACCCAGCGGACGCGACGCCCCCGATCGATGCCCGGGCGCCGTGCAGGTGCACGCGGCCGCGGACGGCGGCCTGGCGCGCGTGCGGCTGCCCGGCGGCCGGGTCACCGCCGCCCAGCTGCTGGTCCTGCGCGCGGCCGCGGCGGAGCTGGGCGACCCGGTGCTGGAGCTCACCTCGCGCGGCAACGTGCAGGTCAGGGGCCTGCGGCCGGGTGCGGAGACCGAGCTCGCGGCCCGGCTGACCGACGCCGGGCTGCTGCCGTCGGCCACGCACGAGCGTGTGCGAAACATCATTGCCAGCCCGCTCGGCGATGCTCGCCTGCGCCGCCTGGTCGGCGAGTTCGACGCGCTGCTGTGCGCCACACCGGCCCTGGCCGGGCTGCCGGGCCGGTTCCTGGCCACCATCGACGACGGCCGCGGCGACGTGACCGGGCTCGGCGGCGACGTGGGCCTGCACGGCGACCGTCTGGTGCTGGCGGGTGTACCCGCACAGGCCCGCGGCGGCGCCGAGCTGCTCGTCCGCGCCGCCGGGGCGTTCCTGGCCGAGCGCGCCGCGCAGGACTCGAAGGCGTGGCGCCTGGCCGAGCTGGACGACGGGCCCTCGCGGGTCGCGGCGCGGCTCGGCACGACGCTCGCGCCGGCCGCACTCGCGCTCGGCGGCCCGCCCCCGGCCGGCCGGCACGGCCCGTCCGCCGTGCTCGTCGTGCCGCTCGGGCTGCTCACGCCGGAGCAGTCGGCGGGGCTGGCCGGCGCGGCGGAGGAGATCATTGTCACGCCGTGGCGGACCGTGGTGGTACCGGCGCACTCCATGGACGAAGCTGTGGCGACCGGGCTCGTCGACGACCCGGCCTCGCCGTGGGCCGGGGTGACGGCCTGCGCCGGACGGCCCGGCTGCGCCAAGGCGCTCGCCGACGTCCGCGCGGACGCCCGGGCCGAGGTGGCGCGGGGCGCGCGGGAGCCCGGCGCGCCGCCGCTGCACTGGGCCGGCTGCGAGCGGCGCTGCGGCGCGCCGAGAGGAAGGCACGTGGAGATGGTCGCGACCCCCGGCGGGTACCGGAGCGACGCCGCATGAGCGACTACGTCCGCGACGGGGCCGAGATCTACCGGCGCTCCTTCGCCACGATCCGGGCCGAGGCCGACCTGTCCGCGCTGCCGCCCGACGTCGCCCAGGTCACGGTGCGCATGATCCACGCCTGCGGCATGGTCGACCTGCCCGCCGACGTCGGGCACTCCCCCGGCGTCGTCGCCGCCGCCCGGGCCGCCCTGCGCGCCGGGGCGCCGATCCTCTGCGACGCCGAGATGGTCGCCGCCGGGGTGACCCGCGCGCGCCTGCCCCGCGACAACGAGGTGTTGTGCACGCTGCGCGATCCGGCGGTACCCGACCTCGCCCGGCGGCTGGGCAACACCCGCAGCGCGGCCGCCCTCGAGCTGTGGCGCGGCCGCATCGACGGCGCCGTCGTGGCCATCGGCAACGCCCCGACCGCGCTGTTCCGGCTCCTGGAACTGGTCGGCGAGGGCGCCGGGACGCCGGCCGCGGTGCTCGGCATCCCGGTCGGCTTCATCGGCGCCGCCGAGTCGAAGGCCGCGCTCGCCGAGTCCGGCCTCGAATACCTGGTGGTGCACGGCCGCCGCGGCGGCAGCGCGATGACGGCCGCCGCCGTCAACGCGATCGCGGACGAGAAGGAATGACCACGGTGGACAGCGGCAGGCTCTTCGGCGTCGGCCTCGGCCCGGGCGACCCGGAGCTGATGACGGTCAAGGCCGCCCGGCTCGTCGCCGCGGCGCCGGTCGTGGCCTACCACAGCGCGCGGCACGGGCGCTCGATCGCCCGCTCGATCGCCGCGCCGTACCTCCGCGAGGGCGAGCAGATCGAGGAGGCCCTCGTCTACCCGGTGACGACCGAGGACACCCCCGACTACCGGGCCGTCATCGAGGAGCACTACGACGCGTGGGCGGCCCGCCTGGCCGCGCACCTGGACGCCGGCCGCGACGTGGTCGTGCTGTGCGAGGGCGACCCGATGTTCTACGGGTCCTACATGCACATGCACAAGCGCCTTTCCCGGCGGTACGCCACCGAGGTCGTCCCCGGCGTCACGTCCGTATCCGGCGCGTCGGCCGTGCTCGGCCGCCCGCTCGTCGAGCGCGACGAGGTCCTCACGGTGCTGCCCGGCACCCTGCCCGCCGACGAGCTCGCCGAGCGCCTGGCCGCCACCGACTCGGCCGCGATCCTCAAGCTGGGCCGCACGTTCGGCCCCGTCCGCGAGGCCCTCGACCGCGCCGGCCGCCTCGCCGACGCCTGGTACGTCGAGCGCGCCACCACCGCCGGCGAGCGCGTCGCCCCGCTCGCCGAGGTGGACCCGGCGACGGTGCCGTACTTCTCCCTGGCCCTGCTCCCCTCGCGGGTGCACGAGGACACCGCGGCGGCCCTGGCCGGGGCCGCGCCGGCGCCCCGCGGCGGGGAGGTCGTGGTCGTCGGCCTCGGCCCCGCCGGCCGCGACTGGCTCACCCCGGAGGCCCAGGCCGCGCTCGCCGCCGCCGACGACCTGGTCGGCTACGCCCCGTACGTGGCCCGCGTCCCCGGCAACCCGCGCCAGCGCCGCCACGCCTCCGACAACCGCGTCGAGGCCGAGCGCGCCGAGTTCGCGCTCTGCCTGGCCAAGGAGGGCCGCCGCGTCGCCGTGGTCTCCTCGGGCGACCCCGGCGTGTTCGCGATGGCCGCCGCGGTGCTCGAGGTCGCCGCCGAGCCGCGCTGGAAGGACGTCCCGGTCCGGGTCCTGCCGGGCCTGACCGCGGCCCAGGCCGTGGCCAGCCGCGCCGGCGCACCGCTGGGCCACGACTTCTGCGTGCTGTCGCTGTCCGACCGCCTCAAGCCGTGGGACGTCATCGCCGCCCGCCTCGAGGCCGCGGCACGCGCCGACCTCGTCATCGCGGTGTACAACCCCGGCTCCCGCTCCCGCACCTGGCAGGTCGAGGCGGCCAAGGAGCTGCTGCTGCGCCACCGCGCCGCGGAGACCCCGGTCGTGCTCGGCCGCGACGTCGGCGGCCCCGCGGAGTCGGTGCGCGTGGTGCGCCTGGCCGACCTCGAACCGTCCGAAGTGGACATGCGAACCCTGCTCATCATCGGCTCGTCGCAGACCCGCACCCAGGACCGCGGCGGCGACCGCCCCGTGGTCTGGACCCCCCGCCGCTACCCGTCCTGAGGCACTCCCCCGCCGCGCCCGCTACGGCTCCTGCAGGGCGCGGCGGATCGTCGCCGCGACGTAGTCCGGGTCGCGGTGGTCGCGCAGGACCACCACCGTCGTGCCGCTCGCGCCGGCCGGCTCGTCGGGCCGGGTGAACAGCGACACGACCTGGGCCATCGCGGCGTCGAGCTCGGCCGCCGGGTCGTCGGCGTCGCGGCGCAGCCACCGCCGCAGCACGTGGTTGTGGGACGAGACCACGGCCGCGGCCATCAGCTCGGCCCGCAGGGCCGCCCCCGGCGCCGGCCCCATCCAGTCGGCGATGAACTCGCGGAACAGCCGCTGGTAGCGGGCCACGCTCGCGATCTCGCGGTCACGCAGGGCCGCGACGCGGCTGGTGAGCCGGTACCGCCGGCGGGCCCGGTCGCCCTCCTCGACGTAGCGCAGGAGCACGAGGCGTACCGCATCCGTGACCGCCACCAGCGCGGTCTCGGCGCTGGAGGTCTTGAGACGCTCCTGCACGGCGGCGATCAGCCGGTCGTGGTCGGGGAAGATCACGTCCTCCTTCGACCGGTAATGCCGGAACAGCGTCGTGCGCCCGACGCCCGCCCGGTCAGCGATGTCGTCCGCCGTCGTCTGTTCGAAGCCGCGCTCGTCGAACAGGTCGAACGCCGCATCCACCAGGCGCTCTCGAACAGGAGTTCCGCTCACCGTGCCATCCTCGCGCATCGCCGCCCGGGACTGTTGCCCGAGCCTGTGGGATCTAGTACCGTCCGAATGGTACGCGGTACCGCAGGCCGTCGACTGCGTTTCCGGGAGGTCAGACATGTCACCGATGTACTCATCCACCGTCCTGCGCACGACGGGCCTGTTCGACGACGCCGACTCGGACGAGGCCGACTCGCTGGCGCAGGAGTTCGAGACGATCGAATGCCCGCGCCGGACCACGCTGTTCCGCGAGGGCGATCAGGCCGACTACCTGTACGTCCTGCTGTCGGGCAAGGTGAAGCTGAGCCGCCGCTCCCGGGACGGCCGCGAGGGCCTGCTCGCCCTGCTGGGCCCGGCGGAGCAGTTCGGCGACGTCGAACTGCTGGACGGCGGCCCCCGGGTGACCACGGCAACGGTGGTCGCCGACGCGCGCCTCGCCCGCCTGCACAAGACGGCGCTGTACCGCTGGCTGTCCGCCCGCCCCGAGGCCGCCGAACAACTCCTCCGCGTCGTCGCCCGCCGCATCCGCGACGACCGCGCAACGGTCCACGACCGCCTCTTCACGGACGTGTCCGGCCGGGTGGCGGGCCAGCTGATCCAGCTCGCGCACCAGTTCGGCATCGCCGAGGGCGGCACGACCCGGGTCGTGCACGACCTGACCCAGACGGAGCTGGCCCAGTTCGTCGGCGCGTCGCGCGAGTCGGTGAACAAGGTCCTGGCGCAGTACGCCAGCCGCGGCTGGGTCCGCCTCGAGAACAAGTGCATCGTGATCCTGGACGACGCCCCGCTGGCTCGCCGCGCCCAGCACAAGCGCCGCCGCTAGCACCACCACCCCTCGCCGATGTCGACGTCGGCGGCGACGCCGCCGACAGGTGCCTACGGATACCCATCCGCGACAACGGCATCGGCCGAGCCAACACCGGCCACGGCTGCGGCCTCATCGAACTTCGGGACCACATCGCCACGCTCAGACGCCGGGCAGGACGGCTGATCGGGAGCGCTCCTTCGGATACAGCTGGCCTGCTCGTCACGTACTCCCGCGTCATTCTGAGCGCGCCCGAGCCACCAGGACGCTCCGATCAAGGCGGGACGGAAATGCGGGGGCCGCGTACGCTGCAACGATGGCTCACGGCGTGCTGCTCGGGATCGACTTCGGCACCTTCAACACCGTGGCCATGGTGCGTCGCGGCGGCGGTGAAGCACGTTCCCTGCTCTTCGATGGGTCACCGTTGCTGCCGTCGGCGGTACTCCTGGAAGGCCCCGGCGACGTGTTGTCCGGTGCCGAAGCCGTGCGGTCGGCGCGGGTGCATCCGGATCGGTACGAGCCCAACCCGAAGCGAAGGATGGCAGACGGGATCGTCCTGCTCGGCGGCTACGAGACCGACGTGGTCGACCTGGTCGCCGCCGTGCTGGGACGTGTGGCGTCGCAGGCGCGGCAGGTCGCCGGCCAGCTCCCGGATCGCGTCGTGGTCACGCATCCGGAGATCTGGGGCACGTCGCGGTTGAGCCGGTTGACCGCTGCGGCCGTCCGCGCCGGGCTGCCGGACCCGATTCTCGTGTCGGAGCCGATCGCTGCCGCCGCCTACTTCCTCGGCCAGGTCGGCCTGGTCGGCGCGGGTCAGTGCGCGGTGGTGTACGACTTCGGGGCTGGCACGTTCGACGCCGGCGTGGTTCGGCGCGGCCCCGCAGGAGCGCTGACCGTACTGGCCAGTGAAGGGCTGCCCGAGGTGGGCGGCCTGGACCTGGACGCCGCGCTGGTGGAGCACCTGGGCCGGCTGATCGCGCAGCGGGCCCCGGACGCTTGGGACCGGTTGCGGCGACCGGCCACCGTCGCCGACCGTCGTGCCCGGTGGCAGCTGTGGGAGGACGTTCGGCTGGCCAAGGAGTCGTTGAGCCGGCGTTCGCAGACGCTGGTGCACCTGCCGGTCCTGGACGACACCGTTCCGGTGAGCCGGGACGAGTTCGAGCAGCTCGCCGAACCGGTCATCGCGCGGACGGTCGCGGTCACCCGCGCCGCGATGCGGGGCGCGGGCATCGAGTTGTCAGACGTCGGCGGCATCTTCCTCGTCGGTGGGTCGAGTCGCGTCCCACTCGTTGCCACGCTGCTGCACCGCGCGTTCGGGATGCCGCCGACCGTTCTGGAGCAGCCCGAGCTCGTGGTGGCGGAGGGTTCACTGATCCTGCTCGACGCGTGCGAGGAACGCACGCCGACCGGTGTCACGATGAGGCTGCCCGCCGGTGCCGAATCGCAGGAGACCGTTGCGCAGGCGGGTGGAACGGCCGCCGGTCCGTCATCCGTGCCGCAGGGCTCGCCGCAGCGAGTCGTGCAGCTGTCGCCGGCCTCGCCGACGGCAGGCCGCACGTCGCGCGTCGACGAGGCCGTCGAACCGGGGCGGGGGCGATCGATCCGCCGCCACCTCACCGATCCGTGGAGTGTGACAGCGGCCGTGCTGCTCGGTGCCCTGAGCGGCATGATCGGCGGCCTCGCCGGTGCGAGCGCGGCGGCCGTGCTGACCGCGGGAGCCGTGGTCACCGTGATCGTGCATACGGTGCGGGTGGCCCTGGGTATCGTGTTCGACCGCTGAAGACGCTGGTGTCGGACGTTGCCTACTAGAAATTGCTCAGCACCGAGCTAAATATTTTGTCGACGCTGGCGGGGTCGCGCGCGTCGTAGGCGGCTGCCCGCGACACTTTCGCGATCTGTTCGAGCGTGTCCAGGTCGGCCTCCTCGCCGAAGGCGATACCGAAGATGCGAACCGAGTTCTCCAGGCGGGACCCGTCCAGGTCGCGGAGCAGCTTCGCCCGGTCGTTGTCGGCCGGATACTCGTTGCGCCCATCGGTGAGCAGCACGACCGCGTTGATGCGGTCGGCGTCCAGCCGTTCCCGCATGTACATGTCGGCGGCCCGGGCCGTGTGGTACAGGGCCGTGCCGCCATCGGCGCTCAGCGCCCGGATGATATCGGTGAGCTGCTGCTTCGCGTCACGGATGCGCGACATGGGCAGCCGCTCGGTGTAGGGCTGCGCACCGTTCGGTCGCTGCCCCGAGAACGTCCACAGTGCCACCTCGTCGTCGGGATGCAGCAGGTCGAGGCTCGCGATTGCCGCGTTCTTCGCGGCTTCCAGCTTGCTGATGCCACCGGCCGCCTTCTCCTTCATCGAGCCCGAGACGTCGAGGACGAGCAGCACCCTCGCCTTCTTCCGCAGGTCGTCCCAGCCGGCGAGGATCTTGTCCAGGACCTCTCCGACGGGTGACTGAATCAGGCTGAGCTTCTGCCCGGCCGGGATCTGCAGGGTCTTCGCCAATTCGGGGCCGGCGTTGCCCTGGTGGTCGCGGAAGCCCATCGCCGCGAACGCGGCCTGCTGGTCTGGTTGCTGCAGGAACGCGAGGAAGTCGGCGGCTGCTTCCCGTTGTGCGGCACTGGCCGAAGGCAGCACCACGTACGGGTGGTCGAGCATCAGCGTGCCGTCGCGCGGCACCATCGGCACGAGCGGCACCGTGGGCGCCTTGCCTTGCACCTTCGGGTCGCCGGTCGTGTTGCCCTTGTTGTAGAGGAAGGTGAGCTGCTCCTGATGCACGACGGCGCTCACGTACGACATCGCGGCGCCCTTGGCATCGGCTTCGGCCAAGTTGGGGAGGAACTTCACCGCATCGTCGGTGTAGTGCAGGACGCCGGCTTCGACCCCGCGAACGAAGTTGATCACATTAGGCTGCGTGAGATCGGCCGCCGTCAGCTCGCGGGACAGGCCGGTCGCCGCATAGTACGTGGCCACCGTCGCGGCCAGGCCGGACGTGGACCGGTGCGGGTTGTCCTTGCCGAAGGTGAAGCGCCCCCACTCGGGGTGGCCGTACCGGCCCCACCCCTGAGGATCGGACGCCAGCGCCAGCACGTCGCTCCACCCGAACTCGCGGTTCGGCCAGCCGAACGCCTCGGCCATCGGCTTCGGCATCGAGATGACCAACGGGCTCTGCGCGATCGACGGCATCTGCGTGCCGGCCGCCGGCACCACCTGCTTGCCGCCGGTGGTCTCCCGGTGGCGGGCCAACTCGAGCCACAGCGATGCGGTGGGCGTCCACACCTGCGGTGCCGGCCCACCGTCGCGCTGTTCATCCCAGCCGGCGACGAGCGCCTCCGCCGCCGCGCCGGACGTGAGCCGGTGCACGGTCACCGACGCGCACCGCTTGCCGCCGTACAGCGAGTCGGAGCCGTTGTACCGGTGGGCCAACTCGATCATCAGGTCGGCCTTCTCAGTCGACGAACTGACCTCGATGGGTTCACAGCCGGCTCGCTTGTCGGCGCCCGCCTCCCCGGGGTCGCGACGGAGCACCACGTACGTCACCACGACGGATATCAGACCGACGATCACCGCAATCACCAGCGGCATCCGCGTACGTGGCCCCGCGACAACACCCATCGACGATCTCCTGTTCACGAGAGCCCCGCATCGTAACCGACGGCCACAACACCGCCGCTATCCGCCGGGCGTGGCCGACTGGACCGCCCGCTACGGGTACGCATCGACTCGTAGCGGCCGCCGGCCGCGCAGTCCAGGCGCGAGGCCCTCGCGGCCGCTTCCGGCGGCAGCCGGCCTGGAGTCAGCGGGTGCGGCGGGGGATCACCAGGGCCGTTCCGGTTTCCGGGTCGGGGACCACGCGGCATGGGAGGCCGAAGACGGCGGTCATCAGCTCCGCCGTGACCACCTCCGACGGCGGGCCCTCGGCGAGGATGCGGCCGTCGCGCATCGCGACCAGGTGGGTGGCGTAGCGGGCGGCCAGGTTCAGGTCGTGCAGGACCGCGACCAGGGTGCGGCCGTGGTCGCGATGCAGGTCCGCGCACAGGTCCAGGATGTCGATCTGGTGGGCGATGTCCAGGTAGGTGGTCGGCTCGTCCAGCAGGAGCAGCGGCGTCTCCTGGGCCAGGACCATGGCGATCCACACGCGCTGGCGCTGGCCGCCGGAGAGTTCGTCCACATAGGACGATGCCAGCGACGACACCTCCGTGGCCTCCATCGCCCACGATACGGCGCGCTCGTCCTGCGGGGTCCAGGAACGCAGGGCGCCGCGGTGGGGATAGCGGCCGCGGGAGACCAGGTCGGCGACCGTGATGCCGTCCGGGGCGGTCGCGGTCTGGGCGAGCAGGCCCAAGGTGCGGGCCACCTCGCGGGACGGGCGGGTGGCGATGTCGTGGCCGTCCAGCAGGACCGTGCCGGTGCGGGGGCGCAGGACGCGGGCCAGGGCGCGCAGCAGGGTCGACTTGCCGCAGGCGTTGGGGCCGACGATGACCGTGAACGAGCCGTCGGGGATGGTGATGGACAGGTCCTCGGCCACCGTGCGGGCGTCGTAGGCGAGGGTCAGGGCGGCGGCGCGGAGGCGGTCAGAGGGCACGGGTTCTCCTTGCGAGCAGCCAGACGAGGTAGCCGCCGCCCAGCAGGCCGGTGACCACGCCGACGGGGAGCTGGTGGTCCGGGAAGGCGCGCTGGGCCACCACGTCCGCGGCGAGCAGCAGTGCGGCGCCCATGAGCAGCGACGGCAGCAGGTTGGGGCCGGACGCCCGGGTCAGGCGGCGGGCCAGCTGAGGGGCCGTGAGCGCGACGAACAGGACCGGGCCCGTGGCGGCCGAGGCCGCGGCGGCCAGGAGTACCGCGCCGGCGAGGGCGGTGCGGCGCAAGGCCCGGACGGGGACGCCGAGGGCCGTGGCCGGGTCGTCGCCCAGCTCCAGGATGGCCAGCGGGCGGGCGCAGGCCAGCATCACCGGGGCGACCAGCGCCAGGGCGCCGGCGGACACGGCGGCGTTGCCCCAGCCGCGGCCGTCCAGGCTGCCGGTCAGCCACAGGACCGCCCGGGCGGCGTCGACGATGTCGGCGCGGACCAGCAGGTAGCTGTTGACGCCCGTCAGGATGCCGGCGACGCCGATGCCGACGAGGATCAGGCGGTGACCGTGGCCGCCGCCGCGCCAGGCCAGCAGGTAGATGGCCACGCCCGTGGCCAGCGCGGCCAGGACCGAGCCGGTCGCCACCGCGGTCGTGCCGCCGGCGCCGAGGACGACGGCCAGCAGGCCGCCCGTGGCCGAGCCCTGGGTGAAGCCGAGCACGTCGGGGCTGCCCAGCGGGTTGCGGACCAGGGACTGGAAGACCGCGCCGGACAGGGACAGGGCCGCGCCGGCGCACAGCGCGGTGACGACCCTCGGCAGGCGCAGCTCCCGGACGATGAAGGCGTCCGCGGGGGTGCCGCCGCCCAGCAGGGTGCGCACCACGTCCGGGAGGCTCAACGGGTAGTCGCCGCCGCCGATCGCGATCAGGGCGAGCAGCAGCGCGAGCAGGGACAGGGTCACGCAGACGGCGGCGGTACGGGTGCGGGCCGTCATGCCCGCCGCCGCCGGACGATCGCCAGGAAGCAGCAGCCGCCGGCCACCGCGGTGACCACGCCGACCGGCAGCTCGCCGGGGCGGGCCACGACCCGGCCGAGAACGTCGGAGGCCAGCAGCAGGGCGGGGGCCAGTACGGCGCTGAAGGCCAGCAGCAGGCGGACGTCGGGGCCCGTGATCGGGCGGACCAGGTGGGGCACCATGAGGCCCAGGAAGACGATCGGGCCGCAGGCGGCGGTCGCGGCGCCGCACAGCAGGACGATGGCGACCGCGGCGGCCACGCGGATGCGGCCGGGGTGGGCGCCGAGGGCGCGGGCGGCGTCGTCGCCCAGCGACAGGGCGTTGAGCGGGCGGGCCAGCACGGCGGTAATGAGCACGCCGGCGGCCACGAACGGGGCGATCAGCGCCGCCGTGCCGGGGCGGGCGGCGGCCAGGGAGCCGGCCGTCCAGAAGCGCATCCGGTCCAGGGAGGCCGTGTCCAGCAGCTGCACGGCCGAGACGTAGGCGTAGAGGGCGGCCGTCACCGCGGTACCGCTGAGGGCCAGGCCGCCCGGGGAGGCGCCGCGGCCGCCGGCCACGGCCCAGACCACGACGGACACCAGGGCCGCCCCGCCGAAGGCGAACCAGACGTAGCCGCCGAGGTCGGTCACGCCGAGGTACGCGATGGCGGTGACGACCGCGGCCGAGGCGCCGGCGTTGACGCCGAGCAGGCCCGGGTCGGCGAGCGGGTTGCGGGTCAGGGCCTGCATCAGGGCGCCGGCCAGGCCCAGCGCGACGCCGATGAGCAGGCCGAGCACGGTGCGCGGCAGGCGCAGCTGGCGGACCACGGTGGCGCCGGCGGCCGAGGCGTCGGTGAGGCCGTGCCAGACCTCGCCCGGTCCGAGCGCCCGGGCGCCGATGGCGAGGCTGGCGGCCGCGACCGCGGCGAGGACGCCGACCGCCGCGGCGAGCCGGACGAATGTGCGCAAAGGTACCGCCCTTGACACGATCAACTGAGGTAAGGCTAACCTAAGCGCCGACTAGGAGAAAGGCAACCCACCATGTCCCTGAACGTCTCCCGCCGCGGCCTGCTCGCCGGGGTACTCGGCCTCGGCGCCCTCGCGGCCTGCGGCGACAGCAAGACCGACGGCGGCGGCCAGGCGCAGAGCGACGCGTGGGCGTTCACCGACGACCGCGGCACGAACGTGAACCTCGCGCAGCGGCCGAAGCGGATCGTCGCGTACGTCGGCTCCGCGGCCGCCCTGCGCGACTTCGGCGTCGACGAGCCGCTCGTCGGCGTGTTCGGGCCGATCAAGGCGGCCGACGGCGGCCAGGACCCGCTCGCCGGCGACCTCGACCCGGCCCGGCTCGAGTCGCTGGGCAACGCCTGGGGCGAGTTCAACATCGAGCAGTACGCGGCCCTGCGCCCCGACCTGCTGATCACCAACATGTACGAGCCCGACGCGCTGTGGTACGTGCCGGACGACAGCAAGGACAAGATCCTCGCGCTCGCCCCGAGCGTCGGGCTCAACGTCGCGCGGACCACGCTGCTGAAGGTCATCGAGCGGTACGCCGGGCTCGCCGCCTCGCTCGGCGCGGACCTCGCCGCGAAGCCGGTCGCCGACGCCAGGGCCCGCTTCGAGGCCGCGAGCGACGCCGTGCGCGCCGCCGTGCAGGCCAACGGCGGCCTCAAGGTGCTGGCCGCCTCGGCGAGCCCGGACCTGCTCTACGTCTCGGATCCCAAGGTGTACGCCGACCTGAGCTACTACCAGGAGCTGGGCGTCGAGGTCATCGTGCCCGGCCAGGTCACCGGCGGCTACTTCGAGAACCTGAGCTGGGAGAACGCCGACAAGTACAGGGCCGACGTGATCCTGCTCGACAGCCGCACCTCGGCCCTGCAGCCCAGGGACCTCACCGCCAAGCCGACGTGGGCCGGCCTGCCCGCGGTCACGGCGGGCCAGATCGTGCCGTGGCTGTCCGAGCCGCGCTTCAGCCACGCCGGCTGCGCCGCGCCGCTGGAGACCCTGGCCAAGGCGCTGGGCGGGGCGAAGAAGGTCGCGTCGTGACCTTCGACTTCTTCGACGTGCAGGTGGTACGCCACCGGGCGCTGACCCCCGCCGCGGTCCGCGTCACGTTCGCCGGCCCGGACCTGGACCGGTTCGCCGGCGGCGGCCGGGACCAGCGCTTCAAGCTGTTCTTCCCCCGCCCCGGCCAGGCGGCGCCGCTGGTGCCGCGGGGCGAGGACTGGTTCGGGCGGTGGCGCGCGATGGACCCCGCCACCCGCGGGGTCATGCGCACGTACACGGTCGGCGCCCAGCGCGACGGCGAGTTCGACGTCGACTTCGCGCTGCACCCGGGCGGCGGCCCGGCCATCCGCTGGGCGAGCGGCGTCAGCGTCGGGGACCGGCTGGTCGCGCTCGGCCCGACCGAGCCCGACAACGGCGGCGTGGACTTCCGGCCGCCGCCCGACACCGAATGGGTCCTGCTGGCCGGGGACGACACGGCGGTGCCGGCCCTCGCGGCGATCCACGCGTGGCTGGACCCGGCGCTGCCGGTGCACACCTGGGTCGCGGCCGAGCCGGGGCGCTGCCGGCCCGGCGCCGTGCGCTGCGACGGCGACCTCGTCTCCCCCGTGCGGGCGGCGACCCTGCCGGCCGGCACGCCGTATGCCTGGATCGCCGGCGAGTCGGGCCAGATCCGCGCGCTGCGCCGGCACCTGGTGCAGGAGCGCGGCTTCGACCGGCACCGGGTCACGTTCACCGGGTACTGGCGGCGCGGCGCCACCGAGGACGACCTGATCGCCGAGGCCGCCTAGACTCGGCCCCGTGGGCCAGCGCGTCGCGACGACGGAGACGGGCGACGGGACCCGGGTCGCGTATGCGGTGGCCGGATCGGGGCCGCCGCTGGTGTACGTCGCCGGCTGGCTCTCCCACCTCGAGCTGAGCTGGGCGCTGCCGGCCGAGCGCGCCTACTACCAGGCCCTGGCGCAGGGCCGGACGCTCATCCGGTACGACAAGCCCGGCTGCGGGCTGTCCGAGCGCACGCCGCCGGAGCGGTACTCGATGGCGCAGGAGCTCGACGCGCTGGCGGCGGTGGTGGACGCCGCCGGGGCCGAGCGGTTCGAGCTCATCGGGGCCTCGCTCGGGGCCGCCGTCGCGGCGACCTGGGCCGCGCAGCATCCGCAGCGGGTGGCGCGGCTGGTGCTGTACGGCGGCTGGGCCGACGGCGCCGACGTCGCCGCACCGGAGATCCGCACGCACGTGCTCGGTCTCGTGCGCCAGCACTGGGGGCTCGCGTCCGGCCTGCTCGCCGACATCTTCGCGCCCGACGCGGACGCCGGCACCCGGGCCGCGTTCGTGCGCTACCAGCAGGAGTCGGCCGACGCCGAGACCGCGTGCGCGATGCTCGCCGCGGCCTACCGGGTCGACCTGCGCGACGTGCTGCCGCGCATCGGGGCGCCGACGCTGGTCGTGCACCGCGACCGGGACCGGGCGGCGC
Organism: Dactylosporangium sp. CA-139066; assembly: GCF_050936175.1. NCBI lineage: Bacteria > Bacillati > Actinomycetota > Actinomycetes > Micromonosporales > Micromonosporaceae > Dactylosporangium > Dactylosporangium sp. CA-139066. The sequence goes on from NZ_JBNJNH010000001.1 coordinate 8,026,201, forward strand.
CGATCGGCGAGGGCCGGCGGCTCGCCGACGGGATCCCCGGCGCCCGGTTCGCGCCGGTCGAGGGGCGCTCGCACCTGCCGTACATCGGCGACGCCGGCGCGCTGACCCGGGCCATCCGGCGGTTCCTCGGCCTGCCGGGCCGCCACCGCGGTGCCGCGCCCACGCTGACGTCCCGGCAGCGCGAGGTCGCGGCCCTGATCGCCGACGGCTGCACCAACCGGGAGATCGGCGAGCGGCTCGGCATCACCGAGCGCTCGGCCGAGGCGCACGTCGAGCGGATCCGCTACCGCATGGACTTCCGCTCCCGCTCGCAGATCGCCGCCTGGTACGTGGCGACCGCCGCGCCGAACTGAGGTATTTTCCCGCCTGCCCCGGGCCGGCGGCCGCGCCGACGATGGGCGGATGCGTTTGCTGTACGCCGCCATCGCCTACGCCGCCTTCGTGCTCAGCTCCGCCTGGGCCGTCCGGTTTCTCGCCGCCACGATCGACGCGCCGGCCCGGCGCCCGGCCGCGGCCGCGCTCGCCATCGACGGGGCGCTGCTGCTCGTCTTCGCGCTGCACCACTCGATCGCCGCCCGCGACCCGGTCAAGCGGCACATCCCGCCGGCGATCGAGCGCAGCACCTACGTGCTCGTCGCGAGCCTGCTGCTGTTCGCCGTGCTCGGCTGGTGGGAGCCGGTGCCGGCGACGATCTGGCGGGTCGGGGCGCCGTGGTCGGCGGCGTTGTGGGTGGTGTACGCCGCCGGGTGGCTCATCGTCGCCGGTTCGACGTTCATGGTCGACCACGCCGGGTTCTTCGGCCTGACCCGGCCGAGGGAGGGCGGGGTCTCGCGGCGGTGGATGTACAACTGGTGCCGCCATCCGATGATGCTCGGCCTGCTGATCGCGTTCTGGGCCACGCCGCACATGAGCGCCGGGCACCTGTTCTTCGCCGTGGCCTCGTCGGCGTACATCGGGATCGGCATCCGCTTCGAGGAGCGCTCGATGCGGGCCCGGTTCGGCGCCGCCTACGAGGAGTACGCGCGGCAGGTGCCGGCGCTGGTCCCGTGGCGGCGGCCTCAGGAGTCGGCGGGGTCGGTGAGGGCGGGCAGCAGGTCGGCGCCGCGGTAGCGCGCCGGCTCGCGGGGGCCGAGCATCGACGCGAGGCGCTCGACCTCGGGCAGCAGCAGCACGGCGAGGACGAGCTCGCCGAGGCCGACGACCGCGGCCGCGACGATCAGGCCGGGCGCGGGGGCGGCCGCCATCGCGAGCCCGCCGACGACGGCGCACGCGGCGCGCGCCCGCAGGCACCGGCGGGGCAGGCGCGGGTACTGCTGCCCGGCCGCGGCGTCGACGGCGGCGGCGATGCCGAGCGACAGGGCGGCCGCGGCGGCGACGGTGCCGGGGGCGGTGTCGTCGGGCCGGCGCAGCACGATGACGCCGGCCACGGCGAGCAGCGCGGGGCCGGTCTGCATGGCGAGGCTGCCGCCGTAGCGGGCGCGCAGCACCTGGCCGCCGCCGGCCCGCCCGAGCGCGCCGCACAGCAGCCAGGCGCCGACGGCGGCGGGGCCGAGCGCGTGCACCGAGCCGGGCCACAGCAGTGCCGCCGCGGCCAGCAGCACGCCCACGAGGCCGAAGCTCGTCACCGCCCACCAGCCGAGCACGCCGTGCAGGGGCCGCGCGTGGTGGCCCGCGGCGCGCAGGCCGTCGCGCACCTGGTGGGCGTCGGACCTCGCCCGGTCGAAGACGTGCACGGCGGGCCTCCTCGGCATTGGGGGTGGTCTTGTGATTACCCACCATCCGGGTGGCCCGAACACAGCCCTTTCGCCCGGTCGGGTGCGTTCACGGCGGCGGCCAGCCGGCCGACGGCGTGACCCGGCGGTGGGTCGGCAGCGGCCCGACCGGGCGGTCCTCGTACTGCGTCGAGAGCACGATGTGCGTGCGCAGTTCCCCGTGCGTGCCGAGCCGTTCGACGACGCCCTCGAAGTGCGACAGGTCCTTGGCGCGGACCTCGATGAGCGTGCAGTGCTCCCCGGACAGCCGGTGGATCGCCGCGACCTCCGGGTAGTCCGCCGCCGACGTGGTGCGCAGCAGGCATGCGCTCGGGCGGCAGCGCAGCTGGACGAACGCCCGCACCGCCTGGCCGACCGCGGCCGGGTCCACGGCGGCGCGGTAGCCGGTGATGACGCCGGCCTCCTGCAGGCGCCGCACCCGCTCGGCCACCGCCGGCGCCGACAGGTGCACCCGGCGGGACAGCTCGTTGAACGACAGCCGCGCGTCGGCCTGCAGCTCCGCGAGCAGCCGCCAGTCGACGGCATCCGGTTCGTACGATCGTGAAGTCCCCATGCCCGAGCACGTTACGAGCGCAAGGTCGCGCCCGCCGACCGCGCCTCGCCGCCCATGTGCCCGCGGGGCCGGCGTGCCTACGGTTGGCGGGCATGACCTGGTTGTGGATGGCCGCCGCGATCGGCGGCCTCGCGCAGTCCCTGGCCGGCGCGGCCGGCGCGCTGCTGGCCGAGCGGATCGGCGGCCCCGCCGTCGCCGGCCTGCCGCAGGCCGCGCTCGTCGCCGGCTCCGCCGTCGCCGCCTTCGCCCTGTCCGCCCTCACCCGCCGCGCGGGCCGCCCGCGGGCGCTGGCCGCCGGCGCGCTCTCGGCCGCCGCCGGCTGCGCCGCGGTCGCCCTCGCCGCGCACTTCGCGAGCCTGCCGGCCGTGCTGGCCGGGACCCTGCTGATCGGCGCCGGCGGCACGGCGGTGATGCTGACCCGGTACGCCGCCGCCGACCTCGCCGGCACCATGACGGCGGTGCTGACGGCGACCGCGGGCGGCGCGATCGCCGGGCCGCTGCTCCTGCCGGCCGGCGGACCGTACCTGCTCGCCGGCGGCGGCTTCGCCCTCACCGCGCTCTGCTACGCGCGCGTCCGGCGGCCCCGGCCGGGCCCCGCGCCCGCGCCGGCCGCGGCATCGGGACCCGCGAGCCGAGCCGGCCTGGGCGTGCTCACCGTCGCGAACCTCGTCATGGTCGGCGTCACGACCCTGGCCCCCGTCCACCTCGCCCACACGGGGGCGCCGCCGGCCGCGATCGGGGTGGTGATCAGCGCCCACATCGCCGGCATGTTCGCGCCGTCGGCGCTGTCCGCCCGCCTGGTCGCGGCGGCCGGGCCGGCCCGCGCCGCGGTGCTGGGCGCCGCCGCGATGGCCCTGGCCGGCGCCGGCGTGGCCGCCGCCGACCGCCCGGCGCTGCGGGCCGGGCTGTTCCTGCTCGGCGCCGGCTGGAACCTGTGCCTGGTCGCCGGCAGCACCCTGCTCGTCGCCGGCGTGCCGGCGACCGCCCGCCCGCGGCGCGAGGCGTGGGGCGAGATCGGCATGGGGGCGGCCGCCGCGGCGGGCGGCGGGCTGTCGGGCCCGCTCGCCGCGGGGGCCGGCTACCCGGCGCTCGGCTGGATCGGCGCCGCCGCCGCGCTGGCCGTCCCGCTGCTGCTGGCCGGCGCGACGCTTCCGGCCCGCCGCGCGGGCCGCAACGCGGCCGGGGCCACGCAAATACCCCTCCGCTGACGAGTAGGCGCCGCCGTGCCGGGCAACGGACGATATGGGCCGCGACGGTGGGCGCAACCGTCGCCGCGGTCAAGGCCCCGGGCGGAACTGAAGGCCCCGCCCGGGGCCGCCTGGTGCGCGCACGGCGATCACGACCTTGCCCAGGGGCGACGCCGACTCGTAGTAGTGGTACGCCGCCCGGGCCTGCTCGAACGGGAACACGCGGTCGATCACCGGGCGCAGCCCGTGTGCGGCGATCGCCTCGTTCATGGCCAGGAACTGGGCGCGGCTGCCGACCGCCACCGCGCGCAGCGTCGCCGCGGCGCCGAACACCAGCCGCGGGTCCAGCGGCGGCCAGTCCCCCGCCACCGCGCCGACGAACGCGACGTGGCCGTCGACCGCGACCGCGCGCAGCGAGCCGGCCAGGGTGCCGGCGGTGTCCACGATCCGGTCGGCGCCCCGGCCGCCCGTGAGCTCGCGCACCGCGGCCGGCCAGTCCGCCTCGTCGCGGTAGTTCACGACCGCGTCGGCGCCCAGCTCGCGCAGGCGCGGCTCCTTGTCGCGGCGGCCGGTGGTGACGATGACCCGGGCGCCGAGCAGCCGGGCCAGCTGCAGCACGAACAGGGAGACGCCGCCGGAGCCGGTGGCGAGCACCGTCTGCCCGGCGCGGACGCCGCGGCCGTCGCCGGTGAGCGCGTTCCAGGCGGTAACGGCGGCGCACGGGAGGGTGGCCGCCTCGGCGTACGACAGGTGCGCCGGAACCGGCACCAGCGCGGCCGCCGGCACGACCGCCCGCTCGGTGAGCAGCCCGTCGAGGCTGCCGCCGAGCTGGGGCAGCAGCTCGGCCGAGAGCGGCCCGTCCTGCCACAGCGGGAACAGCGTCGCGGTGACCCGGTCGCCCGGGCGCACGCCCGTCACGCCGGGCCCGGCCGCGACGACCTCGCCGGCCCCGTCGGAGACCGGCACGACGCCGGGCTTCACCGGCAGGACGTACGTGCCGCGGGCCACGAGCAGCTCGCGGTAGCTCAGCGACACCGCGTGCACGGCGACCGCGACCTCGCCGGGGCCCGGCTCGCGCGGCGGCTCGGCGCCGAGGGTCAGGCCGTCGATGCCGTCGCCGGAGGTGAGCCGGTACGAGCGGACCATCACGCCTCGATGAACTGGTAGTCGGCGGCGATGCGGCCGTCGGCGGCGAGCAGCAGCACCTCGAGGCCGGTGCCGGCGGCCGGGCCGCCCGCGCGGGGCACCATCTCCCAGCGGAACTTCACCACGTCGCGCAGCCGGTCGGCGTCGCCGCGGGCGCGGAAGACGTAGGCGCCGGGCGCGACGAACTCGTCGTGGGCGCGGGCGACCCGCACGTCGAGCGCGTCGTGGCCGCGGGCCTCCAGGACCGGGTGGTCGAAGCCGATGCCGGCGGCGGCGCGGCGGATCTCCTCCGGCGGCTGCAGCACGTGCACGGCGTCCGGGGCCCACAGTTCGCGGACCGCGGCGCGGCGCCGCTGCGGGTCGGGCTCGTTCCAGACGGCGACATAGGACTCGACGAGGCGTTGCAGCGTGGTCATGGCCCGACTGTGCGGGGGCGGCCCGCGGCCCGGCAATTCCCCCGAGGGAATCGCCGGGCGACTCCGGAAGGGACTAGACAGGACGGGTGGACACAGCGACGTTCGGCGGGGCGCTGCGGGGCTGGCGGACCCGGCGCCGGGTCAGCCAGCTGGAGCTCGCGGTGCGGGCCGGCACGACCCAGCGGCACGTGAGCTTCCTGGAGAGCGGGCGCTCCGCCCCCGGCCGGGCGATGATCATCCGGCTGGCCGAGTCGCTCGACGTGCCGATCCGGGAGCGCAACGAGCTGCTGCTGGCTGCCGGGTTCGCGCCGGCGTACACCCGCAACCGCCTCGACGCCCCGGAGCTGGAGCCGGTGCGCACGGCCCTGGAGAACGTGCTGCGCGGGCACCTGCCCTACCCGGCCGTCGTCGTCGACCGCCACGGCGACCTCGTCTCGGCCAACGCCGCGTTCCACGCGATCACCCGCGGCGTCGCCCCGCGGCTGCTCGCCCCGCCGGTCAGCGTGCCGCGGGTCCTGCTGCACCCCGAGGGCCTGGCGCCGCGGATCGTCAACCTCGACGAGTGGGCGTGGCACATCGTCGACCGGCTGCGCGAGGAGGCCGAGCGCAACCCCGACGACCGGCTGCGGGCCCTCGCCGCGGACCTGGCCGCGCAGGCGCCGCCGCGGCCGGCGGCGCCGGGCCCGCACCACCTCGGGTTCGCGGTGCCGCTGCGGCTGCGCCACGGCGACGGGGAGCTGCGGCTCATCACCACGCTCACCCGGTTCGGCACCGCGGTCGACGTGACCCTCGCCGAGCTGCGCCTGGAGGCGTTCCTGCCGGCCGACGAGGCGAGCGCGGCGGCATTAATGGCGCTCGCCGCGGCGCCGGAGGTGCGAAGCTGACCGGCATGTACCGACCCGTACCGGCCCAGGTCGACCTGGCCGCCCTGGAGCACGACGTCCTTCGGTTGTGGCGTGAGCGCGACGTGTTCGCCCGGACCCTGGCGCAGAGCGCCGGGCGCCCCGAGTGGGTGTTCTACGAGGGGCCGCCGACCGCCAACGGGATGCCGGGGGCCCACCACATCGAGGCGCGGGTGTTCAAGGACGTCTTCCCGCGGTACCGGACGATGAAGGGCTTCCACGTCGCCCGGAAGGCGGGGTGGGACTGCCACGGCCTGCCGGTCGAGCTGGCCGTGGAGAAGGAGCTCGGGCTCACCGGCAAGCAGGACATCGAGGCCTACGGCGTCGCCGAGTTCAACGCGAGGTGCCGCGAGTCGGTGACCCGGCACACCGACGCGTTCGGGCGGCTCACCGAGCGCATGGGCTACTGGGTCGACATGGACGACGCCTACCGGACCATGGATCCGCGGTACATCGAGTCCGTCTGGTGGTCGCTCAAGGAGATCTTCGACAAGGGCCTGCTCGTCGAGGACTTCCGGGTCGCGCCGTGGTGCCCGCGCGACCAGACCGGCCTGTCCGACCACGAGGTGGCGCAGGGCTACGAGACCGTGCGGGACCCGTCGGTGTACGTGCGGTTCCCGCTCGCGTCGGGCCCGCTGGCCGGACGGGCGTCGCTGGTGGTGTGGACGACGACCCCGTGGACCCTGGTGTCCAACACCGCCGTCGCCGTGCACCCCGACGTCACCTACGTCGTGGCCACCGACGGCACCGAGTCCCTCGTGGTCGCCGAGCCGCTGCTGGGCGCCGCGCTCGGCGAGGGCTGGACGGCGACCGGCGAGGCGTTCGGCGGGCGGGAGATGCAGCGGTGGGCGTATGAGCGGCCGTTCGGCCTCGTGCCGATGGAGGGCGCCCACTTCGTCGTCCTCGGCTCGTACGTCACCACCGAGGACGGCACCGGCCTGGTCCACCAGGCGCCCGCGTTCGGCCCCGACGACTTCGCCGTCGGCCGCGCCTACGACCTGCCGCTGGTCAACCCGGTGCGGCCCGACGGGCGGTTCGAGGACGGCCTGGACCTCGTCGGCGGCGCGTTCTTCAAGGACGCCGACGCGGCGCTCGTCGCCGACCTCGCCGCGCGCGGGCTGCTGCTGCGCCGGCAGGAGTACGAGCACTCGTACCCGCACTGCTGGCGCTGCCACACGCCGCTGCTGTACTACGCGCAGCCGTCGTGGTACATCCGCACCTCGCAGGTCAAGGACGCCCTGCTGCGCGAGAACGAGGCGACCAACTGGCACCCGGCGTCGGTCAAGCACGGCCGCTACGGCGACTGGCTGGACAACAACGTCGACTGGGCGCTGTCGCGCAGCCGCTACTGGGGCACCCCGCTGCCGATCTGGCGCTGCGACGAGGGCCACCTCACGTGCGTCGGCTCGCTGGCCGAGCTCGGCGAGCGGGCCGGGCGCGACCTGTCCGGCCTCGACCCGCACCGGCCCCACGTCGACGAGGTCACCTGGGCCTGCCACTGCGGCGCGACCGCCCGCCGGGTGCCGGAGGTCATCGACGGCTGGTACGACTCCGGGGCGATGCCGTTCGCGCAGTATGGCTTCCCGTGGCACAACGCCGAGACGTTCGAGGCGCGCTACCCGGCCGACTTCATCTGCGAGGGGATCGACCAGACCCGCGGCTGGTTCTACACGCTCATGGCCGTCGGCACGCTCGTCTTCGACCGCTCCGCCTACCGCAACGTCGTCTGCCTGGGCCTGATCCTGGCCGAGGACGGCCGCAAGATGTCCAAGCACCTGGGCAACATCCTGGAGCCGATGGCGCTGCTGGACACCCACGGCGCCGACGCGGTGCGCTGGTTCATGGCCGCGGGCGGCTCGCCGTGGTCGGCGCGGCGGGTCGGGCCCACGCTCATCCAGGAGGTCGTGCGCAAGGTCCTGCTGACGTACTGGAACACGGCGGCGTTCCAGAGCCTCTACGCCCGCGCCGCCGGCTGGACCCCGGACCGGACGGTGCCGGCGGCCGGGCGCCCCGCGCTGGACCGCTGGCTGCTGTCCGAGCTCAACGAGCTCGTCTTCGAGGTCGACGCGGCGATGGCGGCATACGACACGCAGAAGGCCGGCCGGCTGCTGTCGGCGTTCGTCGACGACCTGTCGAACTGGTACGTGCGCCGGGCCCGGCGCCGCTTCTGGCGCGGCGATCCGGCCGCGCTGTCCACGCTGCACGAGGCGGTCGTGACCGTGACCCGGCTGATGGCGCCGATCACCCCGTTCGTGACCGAACGGGTCTGGCAGGACCTCGTGGTGCCCACGACACCCGATGCCCCGGATTCGGTACACCTGGACGCCTACCCACGGATCGACCGCTCGCTGATCGACCGCGGCCTGGCCCGGCAGATGGCGAGCGTGCGGCGCCTGGTCGAGCTCGGCCGGGCGGCCCGCGCGGAGGCGGCGGTGAAGACCCGCCAGCCGCTGGCGCGCGTCCTCGTGTCGGCCGGCGCCCTCGACGACCTCGGCCCGCAACTGCTCGAGCTGCTCGCCGAGGAGCTCAACGTGCAGGCCGTCGAGCCGCTGCACGGCTCGCTCGTGCAGACCTCGGCGAAGGCGAACTTCCGCACCCTCGGCCGCCGCTTCGGCAAGCTGGTCCAGCCGATCGCGAAGGCGATCGCGGCCGCCGACGCCGCCGCCCTCGCCGCCGCGCTGCGCGACACCGGGGCGGCGAGCGTGACCGTGGACGGCGAGGCGGTGCCGCTGGAGCCGGACGACGTGTTCCTGACCGAGACGCCGCGCGAGGGCTGGGCGGTCGCCGGCGACGCGGGCCTCACCGTCGCGCTGGACCTGCACATCACGCCGGGGCTGCGCCGGGCCGGCATCGCCCGCGACGTGATCCGCCAGGTGCAGGAGTCGCGCAAGGCCACCGGCCTGGAGGTCAGCGACCGCATCGAGCTGCGCTACCGGCCGGCCGGCGCCGAGACGGCGGCGGCCCTGGCCGAGCACGCGCCCGCGATCGCCGAGGAGGTCCTGGCCACGACGTTCGCCGAGGCCGGGCCGGACGGGCCCGGCTGGCCGGAGCCGGTGGCGCACGAGGCGGCCGGCCTGACGTACTGGCTACGCCGGGTCTGAGGCCGGCTCGGCCCAGCGCGCGGCCGTGTCCGCCACGTAGGTCTCGTAGCTGCGTGGCGGCCGGCCGAGCAGGCGGGTCATCGCCTCGACCTGCGCGGGGGACGTCGGCATGCTGAAGCGGCTCAGCGTGCTGAAGGAGCCGATGAAGTCGGTGCGCTTCTGCCCCTCGAGGCGCCGGCCGAGCCGCTCGCGCCAGTCGGACTCGGGGCCGTGGTAGCGCACCGGGCGGCCGAGCGTGTCCGCCCAGACCTGCGCGGCCCGGGCGCCCGCCACCGACGCCGGCCCGACGAGGGAGTGCCCGCCGGCCGGGAACGCGGGATCGACCAGCGCCCGCGCCGCGACCTCGCCCACGTCGCGCAGGTCGACGCGGTTGATGCCGCGGGGGTGGGTCGGCAGCGGGTAGTCGCCGCCGAGGATGTCCTCGCGGACGACCTCGTCGTTCTGGTAGTAGTTCGAGACCTGGAACAGCACCGGGCGGGTCCGGGAGCGCTCGATCGCCCGGCTGAGGCGCAGCTTCCCGCGGTACTTCGGCAGCATCAGGCTGAACGCGGAGCGCAGCAGGAAGCGCGTGGCGGCGTTGGACGCGTTGGCGTACACGCCGGCGAACACGATGCGCGTGCCGGCCCGCTCGCACGCGGCGATGAACCCGGCCGCCATCGCCTCCTCGGCCGCGTCGTGCGGCGAGACGTACAGCGCCGCCGTCACCCCATCGAGGGCCGCGGCCACCGAGGCCGGGTCGCGCAGGTCGCCGATCGCCGCCTCGACCCCCTCGGGCAGCCGCGCCGCCCGCTCGGCGCTGCGCACGAGCGCCCGCACGTCCGCGCCCCGGGCCAGCAGTCCCGCCACCACCTCCTTGCCGATGCTGCCGGTCGCGCCGGTCACGAGTACCGCCATCGTCGTTCCTTCCTGCTTCGTCGGGTTGTCGCGGCCAGCGTGCGGCGGCCACCTTGACGCCCACTTGGAACCGTCTAGAAGCCCCGGAGTCAAACGGGGCTCAAGCGGCCGGCCCCACGCTCACGGCACCGACACATACGCAGGAGGCACGACGATGGATCAGATCCGGCTGCCGGGCCAGGCGGCGACGGCCGAGGGCCCGAACGACCTGACCGGCATGTTCACGATGCACTGGGGGTTCCGGCGCGACCTGGACCGGTTCGCGGCCGCGGCGGCGGGCACGCCCGTCGACGACCGCGCGGCCTGGCGGGCCCTGGCCGGGCGCTGGGCCGTGTTCGAGCGGGTGCTGCACGACCACCACACCGGCGAGGACGAGGGGCTGTGGCCGGCCCTGGCGGCGCACGTCGAGCGGGCCGGGACGCCGGCCGAGCGGGCGGTGCTGGACGCGATGACGGCCGAGCACCACGGCATCGACCCGGCGCTGACGGCCGTTGCCGAGGGCTTCGCGCGGCTGGCCGCCGGGGCCGGCGCCGAGGAGCGGGCGGCGGTGCACGGGCACGCGGTCGCGGCGCGGGACCTGCTCGCCCGGCACCTGGCGCACGAGGAGGGCGAGGCCCTGGAGCTGGTGCAGCGCTACCTCTCCCACGCCGAGTGGGAGCACATCGAGCGGGTGCACTTCCGGCAGTCCAAGTCGCCGCGCGCGGTGATCGAGCTGCTGGCCTGGGTGCTGCACGACCTGCCGGCGCACGCCGCGGCCCGGCTGTTCTCGGGCCCCGCGAGCGGGTCCGGGCCGCTGCTGCTGCTCTGGCGGGCCTTCCTGCGCCGCCCGTTCGCCCGCCGCGAGGCCGCGGCGTTCCGCTACGCCTGAAGGTGGGCCACGACCGCCTCGACGGTGGCGACGCACGCGACGCCGGGGGTCACGGGGGGCCGGTCCACCACGACGACCGGGATGCGCAGGGCGCGCGCGGCGTCGAGCTTCGCCGCCGTCATCGAGCCGCCGGAGTCCTTCGTGACGAGGACGCCGATGTCGTACCGCAGCATCAGCTCCGTCTCGCCCTCGACCGTGAACGGCCCGCGGTCGAGGACGACCTCGAGCCGCGGCGGCACCGGCGGCTGCGGCGGGTCGACGCAGCGCACGAGAAACCACTGGGCGCCCAGGTGCGCGAAGTGCGCGAGCCCCTGCCGGCCGGTGGTGAGGAAGACGCGCTCGGCGAGCCCGGGCAGCAGCGCCGCGGCCGCCTCGAGCGAGGGCACGTGGCGCCAGCCGTCGCCGGGCCGTTCCGCGAAGCCCGGGCGGCGCAGGACGAGCAGCGGCACGCCGGTCTCGCGGCAGGCGAGCGCGGCGTTGGCGGACATCCGGGCGGCGAAGGGGTGGGTGGCGTCGACGACCACGTCGACGCGCTCCGCCCGCAGGTACGAGGCCAGGCCCGGCGGCCCGCCGAAGCCCCCGATGCGCACCTCCCCCGCCGGCCGCGCGGGGTCGGCGACGCGGCCGGCGAGGGAGGAGATCACGCGGTACACCGGCGGCAGCACCGCGGCCAGCCGGCGGGCCTCCCCGGTGCCGCCCAGGATGAGCACGGTCGGCACCGGGGAAGCGTATCCGCTACGGGTAGCTGACCAGGTTCTCGACCTGGTGGCCGCTGTTCACCGCGGCCCCGGTGCTGTTGATGACGTGCGAGATCGTGCCGGTGCCGCCGAGCGAGACCGTCACCATGTCGTGGAAGCGCACGTTCGCGGTCTGCGGTACCTCGAACGAGTGGCCCAGCACGTTGCTCGGGTTGGTGGAGAAGTAGCAGTAGCTGCCCAGGCCCCACGCCTCGTGCGAGGTGACGTTCGCGGCCACCTTGTACGCCGCCCAGCCCTGCGCCCCGCCGCCGCTCGACCAGCTCGAGTTGTTCGGCACGTCGTAGGGGATCTCGTTCTGGAAGAAGTACGTGCGGCCGCCGTTGCCGTTCCAGATGACCTGGTACTGCTGGTAGTGCTCGACGAACAGGCCGTAGAACGTCACGTTGGCGCCGTTGACGATGAGGCCGTTGGCCGCGGTGTTGGTGTTCCAGCCGACGGTGCCGCCGTTGCCGTGATCCGCCCGCCAGATCCACGCGTGGTCGCCGATCACGTTGTTGCTGTTGATCTGCAGGCTCACGGTGGCCTTGCCGACGGTCGCGCCGCCGATGCGGAAGAACACGTCGTGCAGCGACGTCGGGTTGCCCGAGTGGTCGGCCGACGAGCCGTTCGGGCCGACCTGGAGCAGGACCGGCGAGTTGACGGTGCCGGCGTCGAACAGGATGCCGGCGAGCTTCACGCCGTCGACGTCGGCGACGCTCATCGCGGTCACGCCGTTGTCCGGCACGATCGTGGCCAGGCCGAGGCCGAGCACGACGGTGTCGGGGCGGGTGATGCGGATCGTGTCGCTGACGTGGTACACGCCCGGCGTGAACAGCAGGTTCTGCCCGGCCGCGAGGGCCGCGTTGATCGAGGCCGCGGTGGCGCCGGCCTTGACGATGTAGAACTGGCTGATCGGCAGCGAGGAGCCGGCGGTGCTGCCGCTCTGCCAGCTGTTGCCGCTGGAGTTGGTCCGCAGCGCGGGCACGAACACCTGGTAGTTGCCGTTGCCGTCGACGTACAGGAACGGCTTCTCCCGCACGACCGGCGTGTTGCCGACGTTCGTGTACGGCGGCGACGGGAAGCTGGTGCCCGGCGCGCCGCTGTCGCCGACGAACACCATGTTCCAGTTGGACCCGGACCAGCTGCCCATCGCGGAGTTGCGGGTGATGAACTGCTGCTGCGAGCCCGAGCGGATCTGACCGTCGATCTTGCTGTCGGAGATCCAGCCGCCGGAGGACCAGCCGCCGTCGTCGAGCTGCAGGTTGCCGCGCACGTGCATGCGCCGGTACGGCGCGGCCTGCGACACGGCCCAGCGGTCGCTGCCGCCGGTGGGCGTGACCGACAGGTTCTCGGCCGAGCGCCAGAAGTTCTGCGTCGCGTTGCCCTGGAACCAGTCCGCCTCGGCGTGCACGGCACCGTTGATGGTGACCTGGTCCGGGGACAGGCCGAGGCCCGCGACCTGGGTGTAGAAGCCGACGTTGGCGTCGACGTTGTACGTGCCCGGCCGGAACAGCAGGGCGTAGCGCTGCGAGCCGAACTGGTTGCTCTGCTGGGAGTTGAAGACCGAGTTCAGCTTGCTCTGGATCGTCGCGGCCGACATCGACGGGTCGAAGATCGACACGTTGGGCCCGAGGTCGGGGTTGCCGTTGTTCGGCGGGTTGGACGTCGGCGGGTTGCTGGTCGGCGGCGTCGTGCCGCCGGGCAGCACCCACTTCTGGTTGGCGCTGGCGAAGCAGTCCCAGATCTGCAGCGGCGTGCCGTCGGCCGAGCTGGGGCCGGTGGCGTCGAGGCACTTGCCGAGCGCGCGCAGGGTGCCGTCGCTGTTGCGCGACCACTGCTGGGCCGCGGTGCCGTTGCAGTCGTAGATCTGCACCTTCGTGCCGTTGGCGCTGCTGGCCGCGGCCACGTCGAGACACTTGCCGAGCGCGCGGATCGTGCCGTCGTCGCCGACGGTCCACTGCTGGGCGCCGGTGCCGTTGCAGGTGTACAGCTGTACCTGGGTGCCGTTGGCGGAACTGGCCCCGGCGACGTCGACGCACTTGCCGCCGTAGCCGGTGATCTGGCCGACCGTGGCGGCCGACGCGGTCGTCATGGCCGCGATGCCGATGCCGGTGGCGGCCAGGACGGTCGCCACGACGGCGAGGCCGATCCTGAGGCGGGGCCGCCGCCTGGTTCGAGTGGGGGTCACTGCGGGTCCCTTCTGGGCGGGCGCCCGCTCGCGGACCCGGGTCGGGGTTGGGTCCGGGGCGGGCGAATCTGTGAGGTTGCCTTACAGATTGCCGAGAGGCTATGCCCGCCCCGGTCCGCGCGTCAATATAAGACTTAAATTAAGGTTCTGGCCTGCGAATTTAAGGTCAGGCCAGGATCTGGCCGGCGCCTCCGGCCGTCTCGTTGACGGACTCCAGCCACGCCTTCATGTCGATGCTCGTCAGGCCCGTGCCGCCCACGACCACGGTGTTGCCGACGATGAGCGTCGGGTACATCGTCGCCTCGTCCTGCGCGTACGCCTTCGCCGCGTTGGCCGCCTTGAACTCGACGTACATCGCCTGCTGCACGCGGTGCGGCATCGCGTCGCCCTTCTTGGCGTAGCAGTCGAACTGCTTGAAGCTCGCCACCGCGGCGCGGTACTTCGCGTCCACGCCCGTGGAGTTGGCCTCCCACTGGCCGATCGGGCAGTCGACGTCCTTGGTGAACAGCTCGCCGGTCAGCTTGCCGACGGTGGCGAAGCTGAGCTTGCCGGCCTCGCCGGACGCGGCGGGCTTGGCCGAGCCGGACGGCTTCGCGTCACCGGACGGCTTGGCGTCGCCGGACGGCGCGGCGGACTGGGCCGCGGCCGGGGCGTCGGTCTTCTTGTCGTCCTTCTTGTCGTCGCCGCAGGCCGCGGTCAGCAGCAGGGCGGAGCAGGCGACGGCGAACACGGGCAGCAGACGCTTCATCGGGATTCGTTTCCTTTATGAGGTACCGCGTAGAGGCACGCGATGCAGGCGGTGGACGACTGCGAACCTATGCGCGCCCGGCCGCCGTTGAATCCCGGATGTATGCCACCCGACAACTATCGTGTGCTACGTCACCCCTGAGGGTGCCCCCGGCCGTCCGCTTACCGAGAGCACCCTGCTTCAGGGCGACGCGTTGCGCGTCGTCGCAACGCATCTGTTAAGTAGCTTTCCAGATAGAGGGCAGGCTATGACCAGATCCATCACACGTCAATAAAAGACGCGAAAAAAGAGTCGTCGTTAAGGTCCGCTTGAGCTACGCCCGTCCCGCCCGCACGGCGGCGACGGCCTCCTCGGGGCGGCCGTGCTCGATCAGGAGCATGGCGAGCGTCGCGCGCACCCGGCGTTCCGGCGACGCCGACAGGACCTCGATCGCCTCGTCGAGCCGCCCGGCGGCGGCCAGCAGCTCGCCGAGGCGTTCGCGGGCGAACCCGGCGTCCAGGTCCGGCTCCGCGCGCAGCAGGGCGATCGCCTCCCCGGTGCGCCCGCACCGCGCGAGGATCTCGGCCCGGTCCATGCCCCGGCCGGCCAGCGCGAGGGCCTCGCCGGGGCGGCCCAGGTCGACCAGCATCTCGCACAGCGGCCGCAGGTAGTACTCGGGCTCGGCCCGCGCGGCCGGGCGCAGGACCGCCACCGCCTCCTCGGTGCGCCCGTGCCGCTCCAACAGGTCGGCCACCACGCTCCAGTTTCCGGCGGTGGCGAGCGGTTCCAGCGCCGCGACGGCCTCGTCGACGCGGCCGTGCTCCTCGTGCCAGCGCGACAGCCGCACGGCGCCGAACGCCCCGCCGTCGCCGGCGGCCCACTCGGCCAGCGCCGACGGGTCGTGGCGGGCCAGGATGTCGCTGATCCGCTCGGCGTGGCCGACCTCGTACGAACCGTCCGGGCGCAGCCATCCGCGCAGCAGGATCACCGCCTCCGCCGCGCGGCCCTGCCGCTGCAGGACGTCGGCCAGGAACTGCTGGCAGTCCCCGTCGCCGGCGTCGGCGTGCGGCCGCAGCACCCGCTCGAGATCCTCGTCGGCCCCGATCTCGACCAGCACGTCGGGCACCTCGGCGACGTGGGGGCGCAGCAGGGCGAACGCCTCGTCGCGGCGGCCGGACCGGGCCAGCAGCCGCGCGAGCTGGGTCAGCGCGGGCCGGTCGCCGGCGTCGGCGAGCGGGCGCAGCAGCGCGAGGGCCTCGTCGAGCGCGCCTTCCTCGGCGCGGGCGTGCGCGAACCGGCGCACCGCGTCCGGCAACCCGGTCGCGGCGAACGGGCGGAGCACCTCGG
Organism: Dactylosporangium sp. CA-139066; assembly: GCF_050936175.1. Taxonomy (NCBI): domain Bacteria; kingdom Bacillati; phylum Actinomycetota; class Actinomycetes; order Micromonosporales; family Micromonosporaceae; genus Dactylosporangium; species Dactylosporangium sp. CA-139066. The sequence continues at coordinate 8,042,039 of NZ_JBNJNH010000001.1, forward strand.
CCGCCGCGCCCGGCTCGCCGCGCGCGAGCAGGTGCCGGTGCAGGGCGGCGGCGCAGCTGTAGTCGCCCGCCCCGGCCTCGCGGCGCACGATCGCGTCATGGCCGTGCTCGAGGAGGGCCTCGGCCACGTCCGTCCCGAGGCGGCCGCCGGCGCCGGCGGGGGTCACGGGCGGGAGGCGCGCCGCAGCAGCTCGGCCATCGGGAGGGTGGCGGCGCCGAACGCGACCGCGTCCGGGCCCAGCTCGCACAGCTCGATCGAGACCTGGCCGAACGGGTGCTCGAGGGCCTGCTCCCGGGCGGCCTCGCGGATCTGGGGCAGCACGCGGGCGCCCAGCGCCAGGCCGGCCCAGCCGCCGAGGACGACGCGCTCCGGGTTGAACAGGTTGACCAGGTTGCCGATGCCGGCGCCGAGCATGCCGGCCGTCTCGGCCAGGGTCTCCTCGGCGGCGGGCGTGCCGGCCGCGACCAGGGCGGCGATGTCGGCGATCTCGCCGTCCGTCGTCGGCACGCCGGGGTCCAGGGTGCGGTACCGCGACAGGATCCCGTCCGATCCCACGTACGCCTCCAGGCAGCCGCGGGCGCCGCAGCGGCACTGGCGGCCGCCGTACACGACGGTGGTGTGGCCCCACTCGCCGGCGCTGCTGCTGGCGCCGCGGTACACGGTGCCGTTGGTGATGACGGCGGCGCCGACGCCCGAGCCGACCAGCACGATGACGGCGTTGCCGGCGCCGCGGCCCGCGCCGAACCACATCTCGGCCTGGCCCTGCGTCTTGGCGCCGTTCTCGACGAACAGCGGCGCGGTGATGCCGCGCTCGCGGAGCAGGTCGTGGAAGGAGACGCCGCGCCAGCCGAGCGTCGGGGCGTACACCCGCGGGGGGTCGGATTGTTCGACCGTGCCGGGCACGCCGATCCCGATGCCGAGCACGGCGGCGGGGTCGACGCCGGCGAGGACCTCGCGGATGCCGGCCTCGAGCTGGCCCGCGACGGCGGACGGGTCGGGGCGCGAGGAGGGCAGCGGCTCGTCGACCGTGGCCAGGCGGCTCATCGCCAGGTCGAACAGCTCGACCTTGACGCCGGTCTCGCCCACGTCGGCGCCGACCAGGCGGCCGAAGTCGGGGTTGACCCGCAGCAGCACGCGCGGGCGGCCGCCGTCGGACTCGATCTGGCCGGCCTCGATGATGATGCCCTCGTGCAGCAGCTCGGCGGTGACGCTCGAGGCGGTGGCGGCGCTCAGCCCGGTGATGCGGCTCAGGTCGTGCCGGCTCAGCGGCCCGCGGAAGAACAGCTCCGACAGCAGCGTCGACCGGTTGCGCCGGCGCATGTCCCGGGTCGTCGCGCGCTCGGCCTCGATCCGCACCACCGCAGTCCCGTCCTCCCCGTGCTCCTTGGTTGGCGACTCCTCGGGTGACGATGTTGTCACGCGCACCGATGCGCGTCGACACCGAGGGGTCATCGCCGCCGGCGGGCCCGCCGCGCCACGCCGGCCACCAGGCCCACCGCCACCACGACGAACGCGCCGGTGAGCAGCGCCACGCGGGCCCGGCGGTCGGTGACCTCGCCGGCCGCGACCGGGGACGGGGACGGGGCCCGGGACGACGGCGCCGGAGCACTCGTCGCCGGTTTCGTGATCCGGTACCGCAGGATGCTCACCGGCCCCGGCTGGTCCGACACCGTCAGCAAGCCCGTTCCGTCGGGCGTGTAGGCGATGGCCTCGCCCTGCGGCTCGCCGGGCAGCGGGGTGACCCGCGGGGTGCCGGTGGTGATGGCCGCGGCCACGTCGCCGCGGGTGACGTCGAACTCGTAGGCGTCGGAGTAGGTGCGCAGGACCGCGCGCGTGCCGTCGGGCGAGACGGCGCCCCCGGTGATGAGGGCGCTGCCGAAGAAGCCGAACGGGTTGTCGGTGCCGCTGTGCGAGGGCGTGAAGTGCCCGACCAGCGTCAGCGGGGCACCCGCGGCGTTGTCGGTCGGCAGCGGGGTGTCCAGCCGGTACACCTCCCCGCTCGGGTCCTTCGTCACGATCACGGGCCGGCCGGCGCCGTCGACGAGGAGCGCCTCGGCGTCGCGGGGGACCCCGTCCGGGTACCGCAGCCGATGGATCTTCATGGTCTTCGCCCCCGGCTGCAGCGTCCACAGCGCGATGGTGTCGCGGCGCTTGCCGGAGCCCCCGGTGAGCGGGCTGTTGTCGCCGATGTCGGCGACCCAGACGACGCCGCTCGAGTCCACGGCCAGGTCCTCCGGGTCGCGGGCCGTCGTCGGGTAGCCCACGCTCCTCGTGACGGAGCAGTCGGGGCCGAGGTAGAACACGCGCATCTTGCGCGGCTCGGGGTTGGAGTCGTTCTCCACGATGTATCCGCCGCCCGGCAGCGCGGCCAGCCCCGACGCCTCGACGACGGCCGGGTCGGTGATGCGGCAGACCTCCTGCGCGTCGCTCGCGCGCGCCAGCGCCGGCGCGGCGGGCCACGCGACGACGGCGGCGACGACCGCCACGATCACCGCCCACCGCATGGCTCCAGTCTCGCAGAGCGGCGCCCGGCCGCCCGCTTTGATGACGCAGCGTCGTCCGAACGGCTCCATAGCGTAACCGACACGTCCGTGAAAGCATGTTTAGAACGTGGCGCACATATGGCACATTTCGGACATGAAGACATGGGGGAACCTGACGGCGGCCTCGGCCGCCGCCGCGCTGCTGCTCGGCGCCGGGGCCGCGGGGCCGGTGACCGCCGCGACCACGGGCGACGCGGCCGGCCCGAGCACCGCCGGCGCGACGGACGCGGCGCCGGTCGTCATCGCCCGGTACAGCTTCGACAGGGCCAAGCCCGGTGGCGCCGTCGCCGACGACTCCGGCCACGGCCACACCCTGACCCCGTCGGCCGGCCACGGCGGCCGGATCAAGCTCGCCGCCCGCGCCGCCGGCCACGCCGCATCGTTCCCGGCCAAGTGCGGCAGGAGGACCGCGGCGAAGAAGTGCCCGCACGCGGTCCTGCAGGCGCCGGACGCCCCCGAGCTGAACCCCGGCGCGGCCCCGATCCGCTACGGCGCGACGGTCCGCCTGGCCAGGCGGCAGACCGGCTCGGGCGAGAACATCCTGCAGAAGGGGTACTCCGCCTCGGGCAGCCAGTACAAGCTGCAGGTCGACGGCGCGGCCGGCCGCCCGAGCTGCGTGATGAGCGACGACGTGGTCCGCGGCATCCACGTGGCCCGCTCCGACGTCTCCATCGCCGACGGCCGGTGGCACACGCTGGAGTGCCGCCGCTCGGGCCCGGCGCTGACCCTGCTGGTCGACGGCGCCGTGCACGCCACGGCGGAGATCCCGGCGACGCTGACGATCACGAACGCCGTACCGCTCAGCATCGGCGGCAAGGGCGACGGCGCCGACAACGACCAGTTCCACGGCGCCGTCGACGACGTGTGGATCGCCCTGGGCTAGCCACACCGGGGGAGCTCCAGCGGCTCAGCGTTTGCGGGTCGTGGAGTACAGGTGGCTGTCGGGGAACTCCTCCGCGGTCAGCACCCGGCCGACGACGATGACCGCGGTCCGCTTGATCCCGGCGTCGCGCACCTGCCCGGCGATGTCGGCGAGCGTCCCGCGCAGGACGACCTCGTCGGCCCGGCTGGCGTAGGCGACGACGGCGGCCGGGCAGTCCGCCCCGTACCACTCGGCGAGCTCGCCCGCGAGCTCGCCGATCCGCTGGACGGCGAGGTGCAGCACCAGCGTCGCCCGGCTCGCGGCCACCGTCGCGAGCTCCTCCCCCGGCGGCATCGGCGTGGCCCGGGCCGCGGTCCGCGTCAGGATGACGGTCTGCGCCACCCCCGGGACGGTGAGCTCCCGCCCGAGCGAGGCCGCCGCGGCGGCGAACGCCGGGACACCGGGCACGATCTCGTACGGCACGCCGGCCGCGTCGAGCCGCCGCAGCTGCTCCGCCATGGCGCTGAACACCGACGGGTCCCCGGAGTGCAGCCGCGCCACGTCGAGCCCCTGCCGGTGCGCGTCGAGCAGCTCGCCGAGGATCTGGTCGAGGTCGAGGTTGGCGGTGTCGACGAGCCGCGCCCCCGGCGGGCAGTACCGCAGCAGCTCGACGGGCACGAGACTCCCCGCGTAGAGGCACACGGGCGCCGCCGCGATGCGGTCCCGCCCGCGCACGGTGATGAGGTCCGCGGCGCCCGGCCCGGCCCCGATGAAGTACACGGTCATTTGCGCACCACCCATTGCGTCACCGGCAGCATGGGCCGCCACCCCAGAAACCCGCCGACGGGCGCCGCCCGGTTGACGGCGAGCCGCGTCAGCTCCCCGCCGTGGCGGGCGTGCAGCTCGCCGACGAGCCGCTCGGACTCGACGGTGACGGCGTTGACGACGAGCCGCCCGCCGGGCTTGAGCCGGTCCCAGCACCGCTCGAACACGCCGTCCGCGGTGAACCCGCCCCCGACGAACACGGCGTCGGGCGCGTCGAGCCCGTCGCACGCCTCGGGCGCCGCGCCGACGACGACGCCGAGCTCCGGCACGCCCAGCCGCCGCGCGTTGCCCCGGATCCGCTCGGCCCGGACCGGATCCCGCTCGACGGCGACGGCCCGGCAGCTCCTGTGGGCCCGCATCCACTCGATCCCGATGCTCCCGGAGCCGCCCCCGACGTCCCAGAGCAGCTCCCCCGGCCGCGGCCCGAGCACGGCGAGGGTGACGGCCCGGATCTCGCGCTTGGTGAGCTGCCCGTCGCTGTCGTACGTCTCGTCGCCGAGCCCCGGCACAACGCTGAGCCCCCCGTCACCCCGGCACTCGACCGCGACGATGTTGAGCCCGCGCGCCGCACCCGGATCGCGGTGGACGCGCTCGTCGCCTCCCCCGAGCGCCTCGAGGACGGTGACGTCGCTCGCCTCGAACCCGCTCTCCTCCAGGATGCGCCACACTTCGGCCGGCGTGTCGGCCCCGCTCGACAGCACGAGGATGCGCCGGCCGTCATGCAGGTGCCGTCGCAGGGCATCCACGGACCGCCCCACCGCACTGACCACGTCGACGTCCTCCTGCGCCCACCCGAGCCGCGCACAGGCGAGCGCCATGGAGGACGGATGCGGCACGGCGTGCACGTGCCCTGCCCCGAGGAGCCTGACGAGCGTGGTGCCGATCCCGTAGTGCATGGGATCGCCGCTCGCGAGCACGCACACCCGCCGCCCGTGCTGCTCGGCCAGCAACCGAGGCAGCGCCGGCACAAGCGGCGAGGGCCACGCAACCAGATCCGGTCTCGGCGTCAGCGCGCGGTCCAAGCCGATCTCCCCGCGCCCGGCCGCGGCGGGTCGCGGTGGGAGCAGGGCGAGCTGGCGAGGGCCGCCGAAGACTACGTCCGCGGTGTCGATGGCGTTGCGGCCCGCTTCGGACAGGCCGGCGTGTCCGTCAGCGCCGATTCCCACGACGGTGACTTCGGGGGCGGGCGCCGCCACGGCGATGGTGGCAACGGGTGAAGCCCGCTTCCCGACGATGAGGACGGCGGCGCCGCCGTGGGATTCCCGGGTCGCCGCCAGAAGGGCCGCTGCTTCCGCGACGGAGGGAATGCCGAGGGCCGACGCCACGCGTGTCGAAGGAGATGGGACCGACACGTCCGCCAGTTCCTCTGCCCCGAATCCTACCACCGCCCACCCGCGTTCCGCGGCCACCGCGCGGGCCAGATCCAGTCGCGCGTCCACTGTAGACACCGTGACCACGTCGTCCAGGGACGGGAGGGATTCCTGTAGGAGCGCCAGGATTTCCGCGGGCGTCGCCGCCGGGCGGGCGCCGATGCCGACCGTCAGGCGCATGCGGACACCAGGCGGTACGCGAGGTCGGGGGCGCCGGCCCAGTGCAGGTGCAGGTAGGAGGCGTGCAGCCGGGCCGTGGCGAAGCCGTCCATCGTGGGCGCCGGGGAGTGCCACGCCCACGCCGGCGACGGGCCGGCCGCCGGCGTCACGCGGGTGCGGTGGAACTCGTGGCCGGTCACGCGGGTGCCGGCGGGGGCCAGGACGTTGTCGGAGACCGCCACGGCGTCGCGGTAGCCCAGCGACAGGCTCGGGGTCATCGTGGCGTCCGCGTCCAGGATGCCGCACATGGGGTGGGTGTCCAGCGTGCGGCACAGCCACAGCAGGCCCGCGCACTCGGCCGCGATCGCGCCGCCCGAACGCGCCAGCCGCGCCACGGCATCGCGGAGGGGGGCGTTGGCGGCGAGCTGTTCGGCGTACACCTCGGGGAAACCGCCACCGACGACGAGCGCGCGGGCGCCGGCGGGCAGCGACTCGTCGCGGAGCGGGTCCACTGTGGACACCTGAGCGCCGGCGGCGGCGAGCAGCTCGACCGTTTCGGCGTAGCCGAAGGAGAATGCGGGGCCGCCGGCCACGGCGACGACCGGGGTGCCGGGCACCGGCTCGGCGACCGCGGGCGACCAGGGCGTGGTCGTGAGCGGGGGCGCGGAGCGGGCCACGGCGCGTACCGCATCCAGGTCCACGCTTGTCGCAATGAGCCCGGCCAACGCCTCGACCGACGCGGACGCGTCGGCGGAGCGCTCGACGACCGGGACCAGGCCGAGGTGGCGCGACGGGGCGGACACGGCGTCGTGGCGGCGCAGGACGCCGAGCACGGGGGTGCCGACCTCGGCGCAGGCGTCGCGCAGGATCTGCTCGTGGCGCGGCGAGCCGACGCGGTTGAGGATGACGCCGGCGATGCGTACCTCGGGGCCGAACGACCGGAAGCCGTGCACGAGCGCGGCGACCGAGCGGGCCTGCGCGGTGGCGTCGACGACCAGGACCACCGGGGCGTCGAGCAGGCGGGCGACGTGCGCGGTGGAGCCGAACTCGCCGGCGCCGGTGCGGCCGTCGTACAGGCCCATGACGCCCTCGATGACCGCCAGGTCCGCGCCGGCCGCGCCGTGGGCGAAGAGCGGGGCGATCAGGTGCTCGCCCACGAGCACCGGGTCGAGGTTGCGGCCGGGGCGCCCGGCGGCCAGGGCGTGGTAGCCGGGGTCGATGTAGTCGGGGCCGACCTTGAACGGGGCGACCCGCTCCCCGCGCGCGGCGAACGCGGCCAGCAGGCCCGTCGCGACGGTGGTCTTGCCGTGGCCGGAGGCGGGCGCCGCGATGACGATGCGGGCTACCACTCGATGCCCTGCTGGCCTTTTCGCCCGGCGTCCATCGGATGCTTGATCTTCGTCATGTCGGTGACGAGGTCGGCGAGGTCGAGCAGGTCGGGGTGGGCGTCGCGACCGGTGACGACGACGTGCTGGTTGCCGGGGCGCTCGCGCAGCGTCTCCACGACGTCGGCGATGTCGACCCAGCCCCACTTGATCGGGTACGTGAACTCGTCCAGCACGTAGAACCGGTACGCCTCGGCGGCCAGGTCGCGCTTGATCTGGGCCCAGCCCTCGGCGGCCTCGGCGGCGTGGTCGCGCTCGGCGCCGGGGCGCTGGATCCAGGACCAGCCCTCGCCCATCTTGTGCCACACGACGGAGCCGCCCTGGCCGGTCTCGCCGAGGGCGCGCAGCGCGGTCTCCTCGCCGACCTTCCACTTCGGGCTCTTCACGAACTGGAACACGGCGATGGACCAGCCGGCGCTCCACGCGCGCAGCGCCATCCCGAACGCGGCGGTCGACTTTCCCTTGCCCTGCCCGGTGTGTACGGCAAGCACGTGCTGCCGGCGGCGCTGGCGCGTGGTGAGCCCGTCGTCGGGCACGTTCTCGACTTTTCCCTGCGGCAACTCAGGCTCCCAGGCTCGTCAGCGGAATGCAGGACGCCTCGAGCGCGGCGGCGAGGCGGCGCGCGAGGCCGAGGCGGATCGGGCCGGACTCGCAGTCGACGACCACGGCCGGTACGCCGGACAGCAGCGGCACCACGCTCAGCGGGTCGGGCCCGCTCGTGGACCGCCCGTCGGTCACGACCACGAGCAGCGGCCGCCGGCGGGCGTCGCGGCGGCGCTCGCCGTGCAGCGTGCGCGCGGCCTGGCGCAGCCCGGCGGCCAGCGGCGTGCGGCCCCCGGTGCGCAGCTCCGCGAGGCGCAGCACGCCCACTTCGTGGCTGGCGGTGGGCTCCAGGACGAGCGCGGCATCGTGCCCGCGGAACGCGATCATCCCGACCTTGTCCCGCCGCTGGTACGCGTCGCGCAGCAGCGACAGGATCGCGGTCTTCACCACGCTCATCCGCTGGCGGGCGGCCATGGAGCCGGACGCGTCCACGACGAACAGGACCAGGTTGGCCTCGCGGCCGACCTTGACCGCCTCGCGGACGTCGCGGGCCTCGGCCCGGCGCGCCCCCCGCAGCGCGGCGGCGCGCACGGTGTCGGGGACGTGCAGGCTGGTGAGCTTGCCGCCGAGCGGGGCGCGGGAGCGCACGACGCGGCCGTGCCGCGAGAGCGCGGGCGAGCGCCGTCCGGCGTGCGAGCCCGCCTGCCGGTTGGCGCGCCCGGCGATGCTGAGGAGCTTCGGTTTGTACGGCAACCCGGCGAACGCCAGCTCCTGGCTCATAACCGATGAGTCGGATACATCGGATTCGTCCGCTTTTTGTGGTTCGAAGCGTGCGTCACGGTCGGGCGAGCGGGGGCCGGGGGTGCTGTCGTCGGCGCCCCGGTCCGGGCCGGGGCCGGCGTCGTTCGCGTCGGGGCCGCCGTCGCCATCGTCCGGGCCGGGGCCGCCATCGTCGCCGCCGCCGTCGGGGCCGCCGCCCTCCGGGCCGCCGCCGTCGGGGCCGCCGCCGTCCGGGTCATCGTCGTTCGGATCGTCGTCGTCGGTGTCGGGGCCGGCCTCCTGCTCCAGGACCTCCTCCAGGCGGTCGCGGTCGGCGCCCGGCGGGTCGAGCGGATCGCGGCGCCGGCGGTGCGGCAGCGCGAGCCGCGCCGCGTCCCGCACGTCGTCCTTCGTCACCACCGTCCGCCCGTGCCACGCCGCCAGCGCGACCGCCGTCCGGGCGACGACGATGTCGGCGCGGAGCCCGTCCACGCGGTACGCCAGGCAGATCCGCGCGATCCGGTCCAGCTCCCGGTCCGGCAGCGCGACCCCGCCGAGGCGGGACCGGGCGGCGGCGATGCGCGTCGCGAGCGCGGCGTCGGCCTCGACGTAGCGCGCGGCGAAGGCGGCGGGATCGGCCTCGTAGGCGAGGCGGCGGCGCACGACCTCGGCCCGCGGCGCGGCCTCCTGCGGCGCGGCGACGCCGACGACGAGCCCGAACCGGTCGACGAGCTGCGGGCGCGGCTCACCCTCCTCCGGGTTCATCGTGCCGACGAGCAGGAACCGGGCGGCGTGCTTGACCGACACGCCGTCGCGCTCGACGTGGGCGCGGCCCATCGCGGCGGCGTCGAGGAGCAGGTCGACGAGGTGGTCGGGCAGGAGGTTGACCTCGTCGACGTACAGCACGCCGCGGTGGGCGGCGGCCAGCAGGCCCGGCTCGTAGGCCTTGACCCCGTCGCCGAGGGCCCGCTGCAGGTCGAGCGTGCCGACGACGCGGTCCTCGGTGGCGCCGACCGGCAGCTCGACGAGGGCGGAGCGGCGCCGCTCGAAGCCGGCGCCGGGCGTGTGCGGCCCGTCGGGGCATTCGGCGTCGGGCGCGGCCGGGTCGCAGGCGAAGCGGCAGCCGGAGACGACCTCGACCTCGGGCAGCAGCGCGGCCAGGGCGCGCACGACCGTGGACTTGGCGGTGCCCTTCTCGCCCCGCACGAGGACCCCACCGATGGCCGGCGACACGGCCGTGAGCAACAGGGCCAGGCGCAGGTCGGCCAGGCCGACCACGGCCGAGAACGGATACGGCGGCGTCACGGGCACACTTCCCTTCGGCGGGTCCGCGCCCGCGAAACGGCTGGAGCAGCAGCGGCCGGAGTCTCCTGACTCCCGGATCGCCGCCGCCACCTCGGCCTTCCAGCCGACCCATCACATCGAATGAGCTGGCCGTGGCCCGTGCGCTGAGGGACGGCTCCCCGGTCACAGTGGCGGGACCGTCCCGGTTTCGCACCGGGTTCCTCCGCATACCGCTTCCGGCCATCGTGTCCCACCGGCCCCGGGGCCGTCAACGTGACGCGGTGTGACCCTCACGATCGTCCACGGCCTGCCGATGGGCCGGACATGCGGCGTTGGCTGGACTCGGCCGCGCAGCTCGGGCTCTGCGTGGTGCTCGTGGCGATCGCCCTGATCGCCGCGACCCCGCTGCGCCTGCCGCCGCTCGCGCCGGAGACGTCGGTGGCGCCGCCGGGCACGCGCGCGATGTGGCTGTGGCGGCAGGACGAGCCGCGGCCGGTCGTGGACTGGGCGGCGGCCAACGGCGTGCGGGCCCTGTTCGCGTACTACGACCCCGAGGCCGGCCCGGCCGAGCTCACCCGCCTGCGGGAGCTGCAACGGCTGTGCGAGGCCGCCGGGATCGTGCTCGACGCGCTCGGCGGCGATCCCGCCTGGACCACGGACCACGCGACGGCGCTGGCCTGGGCGCGGGGCGCCGCGGCCACGGGCCTGTTCCGCGGCCTGCACCTGGACGTGGAGCCGTACCTGCTTCCCTCATGGACCCAGGAGCAGGCGGCACTCGTACCCCGGTTCCTCGCGCTCCTGGACGAAACGAACGCGGCCACGGACCTGCCGGTGGAGCTGGACGTCCCGTTCTGGCTGCCGACCGTGCCCACGCCCGGCGGCGGCAACCTCGCCGACGCGGTCCTCGACCGGGTCGACGGCATCACGGTGATGAGCTACCGCAACACCGCCACCGGCAGCAACTCGATGCTCGGCGTCGCCGACGACCTGCTGCGCCGGGCCGGGCGGGTCGCCAAGCCCGTGCGGCTGGGCGCGGAGACGCAGCCGCTTCGCGACTGCGGGTACTGCAGCTTCCACGGCGACTCAGCCACCCAGCTGCACCGGACGCTGGCCGCGGTGGACACGGCGGCGCAGCGGTACCCGGCGTTCGCGGGAATCGCGGTGCACCAGTACGACACCTGGATCACGCTCACCGGCTAGCTCAACACCGCCGCCGCACCGCCGATCAGGCAGACCGACACCGAGACACCCCGGGAAGGACCCCTCCGATGCGCCGTTCAGCCTCCATCGCCCTCGCGTGCGCCGCGGGCGCGGCCGCCATCGTCCCCGCGGCGGCACCGGCCTGCGCGGCGACGACCCCGGACTTCGGCCTGGTCGTGCCGGTCCTCGCCCCGATGCTGCCGGGCCAGACGGGCTGGGTGAGCACCATGTGGGCCGCCACCGACGACATCTGCAACGTCAAGGTGACGGCCACCGGCCCCGGCGTCACGGTGAAGTACCCGACGAACACCGCGGCCTACTCGTCGCTGTCGAAGGGCGACTCCCTCCAGGCCGGCCACCTGGACTACGCCGCCTTCAACGTGGCCCTCAACTCCTCGACGCTGCTCGCGCTGGTGCCGCTGAAGCTCGACTACTCGTACACGACCAGGGCCGACGGCGCGACGTCGTGCACGGGTACCGCACACACCGGCTCCGTGACGGCGACCCTCCCGGTCGTGGCGGTCACCGGCGACGCCGTGGTGCAGAAGACGGCCACCGTCACCGTCCCCAAGGCCACCCCGGTCTGGCAGCAGCTCGTCTTCCAGTCGCGCCGCGCCGGCGTCGACGACCTGCGCATCACGGTCTCGGGTGGCCCCGCCGGCCTGGTCGTGTCGTACCCCGCCGGCCGCGCCTACACCGCCCTGAACAAGGGCGCCGGCCTCGCCGTCGGCACCGACGACTACGCCGCCGTGAAGTTCGACGCCTCGGCCGTGGCCACGGGCACCTACAGGCTGACGGTCAAGCTCGCGTACGGCACCACCACCGACACCAACGACCTCACCCTCGTCGTCGCGTAACGCGGGTCCGGCGGGCCGGCTTCACCGGCCGGTCCGCCCCCGCCCGGCAGAGAGGCATGCTTCCGATGTTCCGCAACCGTGCCGTGCTCACGGTGACCGCGTTCGCCCTGCTGGCGGGCGCTTCCGCGTGTGGGAAGTCCTCGGACACCACCCCGCAGGAGATCAAGGCCCCCGCCGCCACGTCGTCCGGCCCGCCGCCCCAGGAGCGCCGCGAGACGATCTTCCTGGACGCGACGGCGGCGCATCTGTGCTCGGTGCAGTCCCAGGTCTACACGGACCCGAACGCGATGGCCTCCGCGTACGCCTCGCGCCCCATCTACACGGACCTGACCGACGCCCAGGTGGACGAGTTGCAGCGCCGCGTGGTGAGCGACCCGGCTTTCGCCGACCGTCTGACGCGGCGCATCCAGGCCACGTGCGGCTCCCCGTCCGCTTCGCCGACACCCTGACCCCGATATGTCGGGCGCTCCGCGCCACGACATATCGGATATTTCGTATATGCGCAATTCACCCGGCTCGCCGCAGTCCGCTTCACGGTCACACGCCAGGCGCTCGGAGCTGATCTTCAATGCGTGGAGGGCCCGCGCGCCCCGCTAAATCATGAAATGTCCGAAAAATCCGGCCACGGAGTGGCTGGATTTTTCGGGTCGGCGCCGAAAGGCACGCGACGGGACCGGCGTCGTCCGGCCCGAGCAGCGGGGCAGCGGGGCGCGAACGTCCTGGTCAGGCGCGGCGGCGTTTGCGGGACACCGGGACCGGGGTGCGACGCGCCGCGGCGACCACCATGAAGCCGACCGCCGCCACGATCAGCGCCGGGATCAGCCAGTCCGTGAGCACGAACGGGGTCGGCGGGGAGGAAGGGGGCGGCGGCGCCGCGGCGGGGGCGCTGCCGACGTCCGAGAACAGGCCCGGGGTCTGGCTCTGGGTGGCCTGGGGGTGGGTCAGGGCGTCCGGCGGGCCGGCCGTCGGGGCGGTCCAGCCGGCCGGCGGCGGCGTGGTCGGGCCCGAGTACGTGAACTTCAGGGTGCCCTTGACCGCCTCGCCGTCCGAGGCTACCGACTGGTACAGCACCGTGTACGCGCCCTGCTCCGGCCAGTGTGAGACGCCGACGATCGCCGGGTAGCCGGTGTTGAACACGCGGGGCTCGAACTTGCCGTCCGTCAGGTAGTACTCCGTGACCGGCTTGTCCAGGCGCTTCGGCTCGCCGGTGCGCCAGGCCGACTCGACGCGGCGGCCGGACGGGGTCGTGACCGTGAACCAGGCGTACGACGCCGGGGTCTCCGTGAAGTACAGCGTCACCTCCGGGCGCGGCTGGGCGACCGTGCTGTCGGCGACCGGGTCGGACATGGCGAGCTGACCGTGGGCCGCGGCGGGGGTCGCCGGCAGCACAACGGCGGCGGCCACGACGAGCAGGGCCGCGGCTACGCGTACCGGCAAACGCATCGACCCATGATGACGGGTTCCTTAGTGCGCTTCAAGACGCTAAATTCACAGCCCTAACGAACCCCCAAGCCCGCAACGGGAGACGCCCTCGTGCCGAACGCCCGACCGACCGCCGCCGGCCTCGCGCTCGCCGCGCTGCTCGCGCTCGCCGCCGCCTGTGGTGACGAGCCGGCGCCCGCCGCCGCTCCCCCGGCCGCCACGAACCAGACGCCGGCGAACGCGGACCAGACGCCGACGAAGACGCTGCCGTCACCGACGGCCGAGCCGAGTCCCACCGGCAAGGCGGTGAACAAGGCGGTCAGCTACATGATCGTCAAGCGCCGCGCCAGCCCGCCGACCGGGCGGGTCGAGGTGGGCCGGGGCGAGGTCATCAGCATCACCGTGACCAGCGACGAGGCCGACGAGCTGCACGTGCACGGCTACGACAAGGAGCTGGCGCTCAAGGCCGGCGAGCCGGCGTCGCTCACGCTGACCGCCGACCGGACCGGGCTGTTTGAGGTCGAGACGCACAAGTCGCACCTCGTGCTCTTCCAGCTCGTGGTGCGCTAGGTGGACGCGCCGATCGTGCTCGCCCACGGGGTCGGCGGGCGGCAGGACCTGCCGCTGACCCCGGCCCAGCTGGCCGTGGGGGCCGGCCTCGCGCTGATCGTGTCGTTCGTCGTGCTGGGCGTGGCCTGGCGCGAGCCGCGCCTCGACCCCGACGCCGGACGACCGGCGCCGGCGTGGCTGGACCGGTCGGACTCGGCGCTCGCCTGGCCGCTGCGGATCGTCGGTCTCGGCCTCGCCGCGGTACTGCTGGTGCAGTTCTTCCAGCCCGACAACGAGGACAACCCGGCCGCCGGCCTGGTCTTCGTGCTGTTCTGGGTCGGGCTCGTGCCGCTGTCGCTGCTGTTCGGGCCGGTCTGGCGGGCCCTGAACCCGCTGCGCACGATCGTCGCGCTGGTCCGCCGGGGCGGCGGCCGGGCGCTTGCGCCGGCCGTCGGCTACTGGCCCGCCGCCGTCGGCCTGTTCGCGTTCGCGTGGCTGGAGCTCGTCGCGCCCGACCGGGCCACGCTGCCGGTGCTCGGGGTGTGGCTCGCGGTGTACGCCGCCGCCATGCTCGCCGCCGGCCTGGTCTACGGCCCGGCGTGGTTCGACCGCGGCGACGCGTTCGAGACGCTCAGCGACCTCGTCGGGCGGCTCGCCGTCATCGGCCGGCGCGGCGACGGCACGCTGGCGTGGCGCAACCCGCTCGACGGCATCGCCGGGCTGAAGTGCGCGCCGGGGCTGACCGCCGTCGTCGCGGTGCTGCTCGGCTCGACGTTCTACGACGCCCTGTCCGGCGCGCCGTTCTGGCTGCGCTTCGTGCAGGAGAACGGGCTGCCGGCGCCGCTGACCGGCACGATCGGGCTGCTGGTCGTGATCGGCGCGGTCGCCGCCGCGTACCTGGCCGCCACCCGCGCGGCCGGGCGCCGGGGCCGCGCCTCGGCCGAGCGCACGCCGGGCGAGCTCGCGCACTCGATCGTGCCGATCGCGGTCGGCTACGTCGTGGCGCACTACTGGTCGCTGTTCGTCCTGGAGGGCCAGCGGACCGTCGCACTGCTGTTCGGCGACGGGGACTTCCGGGTGTACAGCGGCATCATCACGCCCACCGGGGTCGCCAACCTGCAGGTGACCGTGATCGTCCTCGGCCACCTGCTGGGCACGGTCCTCGCGCACGACCGCGCGCTGCGGCTGTTCCCCCGCGCCCGCGCCACGACCGGGCAGCTGCCGCTGCTGGGGCTGATGGTGGCGTACACCGTGGTGGGGCTGTTCCTGCTCTTCGAGGGATGAAGCAGAAGAACGCAGACGAGAAGACCGGCGGCACGAGGGAGGGGTGCCGCCGGTCTGGCTCATCTATATGTAGATCGAGATCAATTCTCGAGGTACGTGGTTCAAGGATCTCGGCGATCCCTTCAAGTGGTGCTGAAGAAAGGATCGCGCATCGAACTTGGCAGACACTTGGCGCTCGCTTGCGCCGATGTGTCAGCCGCCTGACAGGGCCGCTTCCAGGTCCAGCCGCTCGGCGGCGGCCAGGCGGACCTCGGCCGTCTCGATCGGGTCGTCGCGCAGGTACTCCACGCGCCGCTCCAGCTTCGCGTCCAGCGGCACATGGCGCACGGCCAGCAGGCGCACGCCGGCCTCGCAGTCCCACAGCCCCTCGGTGAGCGCGCCGGCGCACGCGGCCGGCTCCAGGTTGAGGCGGGCGCGCAGGTAGGCGGCCCGCTCGTACGAGTGCGGGCTGAACCACAGCGAACGGATCTTCGGCAGCGCCTGGTGCGCGGCGTCCCCGCCGACGCGGGCGAGGCCGTCGACGATCCGGTCGTAGCCGCACATGTCGTCGGGGCGCCGGTCGAGCCACTCGAGGCCGGCCAGCAGCGCCGGGCCGTCGGACTCGTCGCCGTGCTCGGCCAGCACGCAGAGGCTCTCCCAGTACGGGCCGGAGCCGGGGTCGGCGGCGACGCGACGCGCCGCGGGCAGCGCCTCGGCGGCCGGGCCGGCCAGGCACTCGTAGGCCGCCTCGCGCCGGCCGTCGGCCTCCTCGAGCAGCTCGCCGAGGCCGCGGACCTCCTCCGGGCCGGCGGCGAGGGCGGCGCGGATGCGCTCGTCGCGCTCGGCCCAGCCGGTCCACGGGGCGCCGGGCGGCAGGTGCCGGGGGCGTTCGCCGCTGGCCAGGCGGTCGGCGGCGACCGGCAGGAGGTCGTCCCACCAGTTCGCGGGCCAGGCGGCGGCGAGGGCGCCGAGGGTTTCGCGCCAATAGGGGCCGATGTGGACGTACCGCCGCAGGCTCTCGATGATCCCGTCGGACCCGGCCCGCCCGAGCGCCTCCGCGACCCGCAGGACGTGGGAGAACTCGCCGGTCTCGTCGGTGGCGGTGTAGAGGCGTGACACGATCGGGCCGGTCGGCAGGTCGAGGTCGCGCACGAGCCGGGCCAGGTAGACGCCCCGGTCGTCCAGCGGCAGCCAGCGGTGGTCGCGGCGGATGCAGGCGTACACGAGCTCCGGCGCGGCCGGGTCCTGTCTGGCGCGCACGGCACCCCGGCCGAGGCCGCGTTGCAGCGCGCCGGCCCGGGTGCGGGTCGGCAGGTAGTGCCAGTCGTCGTCGAGGCTCATGACGATGCAGTCTCCGGCGTTTCCGGCCGGCGCGCCGCCGAATTCTGCCGGTGAAAAGGCTTGACACATGGCGTAGACACGCCACGGCGCCGGTCAGCAGCCATGCCGCCGACCGGCGCCGTGAGCGCAATCTCACCGCCCCGAGAGGAGATGATCACCGTCAGCTCCGCTTCGCTGCGGTGACGGCTCACACCCTGGGTCCACTGCTGAGCGGCCCATCCGCTCCGCTCCGGACCGCTCACGCGCTGGCGTCGTTGATCTCGTTGTCGTTCAGGAAGCCCGAGCCGAGGAAGTTCTCGAACCGGGAGGTGATGCTCTCCAGGCCCGACGCGACCGAGGCCGCGCCGAAGTGCGCCTCGCCGCCGTCGGCCGCGCCGAAGTGCGCCTCGCCGAGGCCGGACACGCCCGCCGAGTCGCCCTCGAGCGAGTAGGCGTCGGCCTGGTGCAGGCCGGCGCTGCCGCCGCTCTCCTGGCCGTAGGCCATGAACGTGTGGTCGTCCTCGACCTCGGTGTGCTCGTAGTGCGTGTACTCGGTGACCTCGTAGTGGTTGCCGGCCGCGTCCGTGTACTCGATGTGCTTGAGGTGCTCGAACTCTTCGTGCTCGTAGCTGTGGTGGTCCTGCTCGAGGATGCCGTACTGCGCCTGGTGGTCCTGCTCGGCGCCGTAGGCCTCGTGCGCCTGCTGAAGGCCGGCGTGCTCCTGGCCCGTCTCGATCTCGCCGTACTCGCTCATGGGGTGGTTCCTCTCGGATGCGCGTTGATGCATTCAAGGTACGGGGAGCGGCAAGACGCCAAATCCCGGAAACGTGCCACGCGCACATCGGCAGATCGGCCTCAAAATGCGCCGAAAGGGGCCGCCGTGTGACTGGTGTGCACCAGGTGGGTCACGCACTCGCCGCCCTCGATCCGGTGCAGCAGGAACCCGGCCGGCTCGGGCACGAAGGCGACCGGGCGGTCCTCGCGCAGGCACAGGTCGACCTGGCGGTACGTGCTCAGGGCGACGCTGAGCACGGTGCCGGCGAACCCGGCGGTCACGGCCCGGTGCAGGTGACCGGCGAGCACCCGGGCCACGTGCGGGTGCCGGCGCACGACCTCGGCGAGGCCGGGCCCGTCGACGAGCCGGATGGCGTCCATGCCCGGGATGCCGACCCGCACCGGCGGGTGGTGCAGGCAGACGAACGCCGGCACCTCCGGCCGGGCGCCGAGGGTCCGGTCGAGCCAGGCGAGCTGCTCGTCGCCGAGCAGGCCGGCGTCGCCGAGCGCGGGGTTGAGCGAGTCGAGCACGACGACGGTGAAGGCGGGGTACTGCGCCGCGTACGACGTCTCGGCCAGCCCGAACGCCTCCTGCAGCGCCGCCTTGGCGTCGTGGTTGCCGGCGACGAGGTGGACGGGCAGCGGGAGGCGCTCGATGCGCTCGCGCAGCACGTCGTACTCGGCCGGCCGGCCCCGGTCGACGAGGTCCCCGGTGATGATGACGCAGTCCGGCACCGGCTCGAGCGCGAGGACCCGGGCGAGCGCCCGCTGCAGCCCGGCCGCCGGCTGTGCCGCGAGCGGTCCGACGGTGATGTGCGGGTCACTGAGCTGCGCGATGAGCGGCATATCGCCATTCTGCGCCCCGAACGGGCCGGCCGAGGTCAGCCGTCCGTTCGCGGCGCAGAAGAAGAACCGGTGCCTGCCGATCGGCAGGCACCGGTTGCGACCCGAGCTGGGACCGGGCTCACCCGCGCCCGGCACCGACCTTGTCGTCGGCCGGCTTGGCCGCCGAGAGGTCCAGCGTGCTGCGCAGCATCGCCGGGCGCATGAACAGGGCCGCGACCACGCCCACCACCGCGATGGCGGCGGAGATGAGGAAGATGTGGCCGGTGGCGTCGCCGTACGCGGCGCGGACGATGTGCTGGAACCCCTCGGGCAGCGCCGACAGGTTGAGGTTGCTGGTGTTCGCGGCGCCGGCGGGCGGCTGGATGCCCTGCGCGGCGAGGGAGTCGGTGATGTTGCTCGTCACGCGGCGGGCGAGCACGGCGCCGAGGACCGACACGCCGATCGTGCCGCCGAGCGAGCGGAAGAACGCCACCGTGGAGCTGGCCGCGCCGATGTCCTTGAGCTGCACGGTGTTCTGCACCGCGAGGACCAGGTTCTGCATGGACATGCCCACGCCGATGCCGACCAGCAGCATGCCGCCGCCGACGTACACCAGCGAGGTCGCGTGGTCGATCGTGGACAGGGCGGCGAAGCCCGCGACGAGGACGATCGTGCCGGCCACGATGTACGGCTTGATGCGCCCGGTGCGGGTGATGAGCCGGCCGACCACGATCGAGGAGACCAGCACGCCGGCCATGAGCGGGATGGTGAGCAGGCCCGCCTCGGTGGGCGTGTAGCCGCGGCCGATCTGGAAGTACTGGCCGAGGAACACCGCGCCGCCGAACATCGCCATGCCGACGGCGAGGCTCGCCAGGATCGACAGGGCCGTGGTGCGCTGGCGGACGATCTGCAGCGGCACGACCGGCTCGGCGGCGCGGGCCTCCACCCACACGGCGATGGCGAGCAGGACCAGGCCGGCGCCGACCATGACCGCGGTCTGCCACGACGCCCACGCGAACGAGCTGTCGACGAACGACACCCAGATCAGCAGCGTGCTGACGCCGGCGGCGATGAGGGTCGCGCCCGCGTAGTCGATCTTCACGTTGTCGCGGCGGACGGTGACGAGGTGCAGGGTCTTCTGCAGCACGATCAGGGCGAGCAGCGCCACCGGCACGCCGACGAAGAAGCACCAGCGCCAGCCCAGCCACGAGGTGTCGACGATGACGCCGCCGAGCAGCGGGCCGCCGACGGTGGCCACGGCCATCACGCCGCCGAGGTAGCCGTTGTAGCGGCCGCGCTCGCGGGGCGGGATCATCGCGGCGATGACCACCTGGACGAGCGCCTGCAGGCCGCCGACGCCGATGCCCTGGAAGGCGCGGGCGGCGATGAGCTCACCGGTGTTCTGCGCCATGCCGCTGATGATGGAGCCCACGACGTACACCACGATGGAGATCTGGACGAGGACCTTCTTGCTGTAGAGGTCGGCCAGCTTGCCCCAGATCGGGGTGGTCGCGGTGGCGGCGAGCAGGGTGGCGGTGACGACCCAGGTGTACTGCGTCTGCGTGCCGTTGAGCGCGCCGATGATCTTCGGCAGGGCGGTCGAGACGATGGTGGAGCTCACCATCGCCACGAAGAGGGCGAGCAGCAGGCCGCTCAGCGCCTCCAGCACTTGCCGATGGGTCATCGGCTCGGCATCTGTTGAAGACGCGGTTTGCGTCTGACTCATCGGACTGCCTCCAGGGTGGTGCGGTTGGTCAGGGATTGCACGAATCGGCGCAGCAGGGCGCAGAACGCCTCGACGTCGGCGTCGCTCCAGTCGCGCAGGGCGGCGCCGAGCAGGGCGTTGTACAGCTCGTCGGCCCGGCGCAGGGCGTCGCGTCCGGCGTCGGTGAGCTCCAGGAAGCTGGCCCGCCCGTCGCGCGGGTCGGCGACCCGGCGCACCAGGCCGTCCTGGACGAACGCGCTGACGGCGCGGCTGGTCGTGGACTGGTCCAGCCCACAGGCCGCGGCGAGCTCCTTGAGGTGGCAGCCGCCGGCGAGCCGGTCGATGGCGGCGAGGATGGCAACCCCGCCGAACTGCCCGTGGTGCTGCTGCTTGAGCAGGCGCACGACCTTCGTCAGCTCGCGCACCTCGTCGCGCAGCGCGTCGACGTGGTCCACCGGTCCCTCCCGAATACTTGCCTGGTACAAGCATTCAAAAAACTTGCCCAGTGCGCAAGTTTTCCCGGTGAGAACTAGGTAACATCGTGGGCGTGAAGGCCGGGCTGCGGGAGCGCAAGAAGATGGCGACCCGGCAGGCCCTGCACGAGGCCGCCGTGTCCCTGTCGATCGAGCACGGCCTCGACCGCGTCACCGTGGAGGCGATCGCCGACGCGGCCGAGGTGTCGCGCCGGACGTTCTCCAACTACTTCACGAGCAAGGAGGAGGCGCTGCTGTACGGCGACGAGCTGCGCATCCGCATGCTCGTCGACGCCGTGCGGGAGCGCCCGGCGGCGGAGGCCCCGTGGGCCGCGCTCACCGGCGCCGCGGTGGACCTGGAGCGCCGCCTGGGCGCCCGCGACCCCCGCTGGGTCACGCAGGTCCGCCTGGTGCGCCGCCACCCGGCGCTGGCGGCGCAGCAGGTCTCGACGTACGCCTCGATGGAGGACGAGATCACCGCCGAGATCGCCGCCCGCTCGTGCGCCCCGGTGCGGGCCCGCCTGATGGCCGCGGCGTTCCTGGTCGCGATGCGGGTCGCGGTCCAGGAGTGGCTCGACCGCCCGCCGGGCACACCGCTGGCCGACGTGATGCGCGAGTGCCTGGCCGAGATGGGCGCCGCGTTCTAACGCTCCGGAATCCGCCCGGCCAGTCCGGTGGGGGCGCTCGCCTCGACCACGTCGAGGGTCTGCGGGTCGATGCTCCAGGCGCCCGCGACCTCCATCACGTCGCCCTCGTAGATCGACTCGAGGTCGAGGCCGGCCTCGACGGGCGTGCGCGCGCCCTCCTCCTCGAAGTCGATGCCTTCGCCGTGCACGCGCCGCCGCAGCCGCCCGTCCCGGGCGAGGGCCCATTCGTGGTAGTCCGAGACGCGGTGCGTACCGAAGAACTGCACCTCGGTCTTGAGCCGGTCGCTGAGACCGGCCACCGCCCGCCCGTCGAACGGCAGCCGGTTGCCGACCACGAACACCCACCCGCCGGTCGGCGGCGACACGAACACCTGCTGCCGATAGGCGAGATCGACACCCTCGTCCCACGTGACGGCCCGCCGGTCCACGAGCCCGACCGCCGCGGCGACCTCGTCGAGCGTCGCACCCTTGACGGCAAGCCAGCAGCACTTGAAGCCGAAGCCGGCACCGCCGGGCGTCCCCGGCGGCAGGTGCCGCGTGGGCAGCTGCGAGATCATCCGCACGGCCGCCGCGCACGCCTCGTCGAGCGCGTCGATGCGCCCGTGCCACTTCCGGTGGTCGTCGCCGGTCAGCTCGACACTGCCGTCGGAGCGCTCGTCGAAGATCACCCGCGCGCGCCCCTTGAGCAGCTGCGGGTCCACGCCCAGGTCCGCCGCTTCGGCGCGCTCGCCGCCGGCGTCGCCCAGCGCCGCCCGGACCGCGTCGGTCCCGCCGTCCGGCGCGAGGATGCGAGCGGGGCCCACGTCGTACCCGTCGATGTTCGGCACGACGACGAGCTGCCCGGTCGCCATCGTCATGATCATGACCCGCCGCACGGCCGGCCACTGCGGCTCCATCGCGGCCAGCTCGCGCCGCACGACGGCCGCGAGCCCCGCCGGCCCGGCGCTGTCCGGCACCGTCCAGACCGACTCGGGGTGGTGGCCCGGCCGCCGGTCCACCTGCCAGCCGCCGGCCGTCCTGAGCGCCCGCAGCCGCTTCTCGGGCCGGAACTGCCGCACCGGCACGCCGGCCTCGCGCTCGCAGAAGTCGTGCCAGGGCGTGCGCCGCCCCGGCGGCCGGCACTGCGCCTGCTGCCCGGCCAGCCGCATGATCGTCTTGCCCAGCCGCCGATCCGAGGCGCGATCGCGCACGAACTCACCCGTCGACGTGCCCCAGGTCCCGGTCACGTACATCCGCCCCCGGAACACATGGATCTCGGCCCACACGCCCTCGGACCCTACGCCGCCGCCCGGGCGGTTCGGGAGGCTGCGGCCGTCCCATTGGCGGGGGATCATCGGCCGCTCGTGCAATGACCGCGGGTGGCGCGGCGGTGCGATGATGATCGGGCCGGACCCCGGGAGGTGGCATGCTCGTCAGCGACGTCATGACGGCGTTCCCCGCCTACATCCGGCTCGGCGCCACCATCCGCCGCGCCGCCGAGGTGGTCAGCGTGTCCGAGGTCGGGCAGCTCATGGTGCTCGACCACGACGGGCGGTTCGTGGGGTCGCTGGCCGAGGAGGACCTGGTCCGGGCCATGCTGCCCGGCTTCGACGACGTCACCGAGGCGGGCGGCACGCTCGCCGACGCGTTCGCGCTGTTTCTCGAGCGGGGGCGGGCCCTCGCCGACCGGGTGGTCGACCCGCTGGTGGTGCGCGACGCCGCCACGGTCCGCTCCACCGACGAGCTCGCGCGGGCGGCGATCGTGATGATCGACCGCGGGATCCGGCGGCTGCCGGTGGTCGACGACGGAGCGCTCGTGGGCACGCTGTCCCGGGCCGACCTGTGCCGCGCGGTGATCTACCATTCCTGAGCTGCGGCTGGTCATCACGGATCGGCACACCCGCGAGCGAGCCGAGCGGGTGTGTGCGCTGCCGGCCACCCTCGGGCGGGGCAGCGGGGCGGCGGCCGTCGTGCTCGACGACCGCGACGTGTCGCGCCGGCACGCGCGGCTCGAGCTCGTGGACGGCGAGCTGGTGCTCAGCGACCTCGGCAGTACCAACGGGACCTTCGTCAACGACGAGCGCGTGACGCGGCGGGTGCTCGCGCTCGGGGACCGGCTGCGGATCGGGCGGTTCGAGCTGGGCTGGGCGCTGATCGACCCGGACGCGACGGCGTTCATGGACCCGGGCGAGCTGACCTCGCTGCGGCCGCTGGCGCCGCCCGCCGTGGCCGCGCGGCGCGTGGTCGAGGCGGCCGAGGCGCAGAACCGGGCGGCCGGGCACGAGCTGGACGGGTTCCTGTCGCTCGCGCACGGGTTCCTGCCGGTCGAGGCGCCGCTGACCGAGTTCCCCGAGTCGCACCGGGCCTGGGACGAGATGACCGGGCGGCTGCCGGAGCTGTTCCGGCGGCTGGAGCTGCGCCGCGCGTTCGACGCCCTGCCGGTGCTCGACGCGCGGCCGGAGGCGCTGCCCGACCGGTACCTGCTGCGCGCCTCGACGATGCTCGGCGTCTTCGCCCACGCGTACCAGTACATGGCCGTCGACCCGCCGGCCGCCCTGCCGCCGTCGCTGCTGCGGCCGTGGACGCTCGTCTCGCGCCGGCTGGGCAAGCAGATTCCGGCGGTGTCGTACATCGACCTGTTCTTCTACAACTGGCGCCTGCGCGACCCGTCGGGCCCGCGCGTGCTGGACAACATGGACCTGCTCGTGCCGACCTGGAACAACGCGGCCGAGCGGGTCTTCTACCTGGTGACGACCGAGTTCGCGATGGCGCTCACGCCCATGCTCGGGGCGATGCTGGAGGCGCAGGAGGCCGTCGTCGCCGACGACCCGGCGGCCCTGGAGCGGGCGCTGCTGGTGATCCTGGAGCGGCTGCAGTACGTCACCCAGGCCGTCTACCCGCAGATCGACCCCAACCCGCGCGGCCGGCAACCCCTCGACCAGGTGCTGTGGGCCAAGACGGTGGGCACCGCGGGCGTGCCGATCTTCGACGGGGCGCCGAGCCCGAGCGGCACCGCGCAGCCGCAGATCCACGCGCTGGACGCGTTCCTCGAGCGCCGCGACTACGACACGCTGGTCGGGCGGCAGAGCACCTACCTGGCCGGGTTCTTCCCGCGGCACTGGCAGGAGCTGGTGGCCGCGCTGCGCGAGGTGTCGGTGCGCGAGTACATCGAGCGCACCCGCAACGGCGCCCTGCGCGGCATCTACAACGCCATGCTGGATGCCTACCTCGGCGACCGGGGCTGGATGGGGCTGCACCGCATCAAGGCGTACGGCTTCCTGGAGGTCTCCTTCAAGGTCGGCCGGCAGGTGACGACGGGGGCCCGGTTCACCGGCCTGTTCAAGGACCGCACCTGGGACAAGGTCGACCACGAGCTGGCGATCGTGCGGGAGGAGCGCCGCCCGCCGGTGGGGCCGCCGGTCGTCTTCGGCACCGCCCGGCGCGGCCGCGTCGTCACCAGCGCGTCCGGCAACTGGACCTGCTACCTCGACGTCGACGTCGCCGGCCAGGGCGTGCACCACCTGCCCGGCGACCGGGTCGGCATCCTCGCCGAGCACGACGAGGAGCTGGTCCGGCGCACCGTCGCGGCGCTGCAGGCGAGCGGGGACGAGCTGGTCCGGCTCACCCCGCAGTGGCAGCGGGCGGTGGCCTGCCGGGCCGGGTACGCCGACGCCGACGTCCTGCCGCTGCGCACCCTGGTCCGCTTCGCCCGGCTCCGCCCGATGGGCCGCGACGTCGCGAAGCGGCTGGCCCGGCTCAGCGCCGTCGGGGCCTGGCAGCGGGTGGTGGACGCCCGCATGGAGGACCAGTGGGAGCTGTGGGACGTGCTCAACCTGCTGTACGCGGGCGGGTACGACGTCACCCGGCTCTGGCGGGCCGACCCCGGCGACGACGACGCGTTCTGCGCGATCGTCCCGCCCGAGCCCTTCCGCCTGTACTCGATCGCCTCCGCGCCGCCGCCGGGCGAGCCGGCCACGACGCTGCGGCTGGTGGTCGCCGGCCTGGAGTACACGTCCGCGCGGACCCCGTGGTCGTACCCGCGGCAGCGGCGCGGCGCCGCGTCGCACTTCCTGCGCCGGGCCGGTGCCGAGGGCCGGCAGCGGCTGTCGCTGCAGATCGTCCCCACGCCCCGCTTCCGGCTCCCGGCCGACCCGGCGCGGCCGGTCATCATGTTCGCCGCCGGCTCCGGCATCGCCCCGTTCCTGAGCTTCGTCGCCGCGCGCACCGGCCCCGCCGCCGACCGCCTGTACCTCGGCCTGCGCACGCCGGAGGAGCTGATCAACCACGCGGCCCTGGACGACGCCGCGGCCGCCGGCCGGCTCGCCTTCACCGTCGCGTTCTCCCGCGCCGACGCCGCCGTCGCCTTCGACGGCCGCCGCCACGCGGCCGGGCCCGGCCCGCGCCGCCGGGTCGACGACGCGATCCGCGAGGACGCCGACGCGCTGTGGGACCTGCTGCGCCCGGTCGAGGAGGGCGGCCGCGGCGCCCACGTCTACGTCTGCGGCAGCGCCCGCTTCGCCGTCGCCGTCATCGAGGCGCTCACCGACGTGGTGCCCGGCGACGGCCGCGAGTTCCTGCGCCGGCTGGTCGCCGACGGGCGGCTCGGCGAGGACGTCTTCACGACGTACCTCGGCCACGCCCAGCAGGGGCCCCGCTTCGAGGTGTCGGACCTGGCGCTGCGCAACACCCCGGAGGCGGGCTACTGGATGGCGATCGGCGGCGCCGTCTTCGACGTCGGCGAGTTCGTGCACCTGCACGTGGGCGGCCCGCACATCGTGCGCAACCACGCCGGGCTCGACGCCACCGTGGCCTACCGGACGGTACTGCACCACGCCCACGCCGAGATCGACGCGCAGCTGGCGATGTACCAGATCGGCCACCTGCGCCGGCTGCGCTTCGGCGCCCGGTGGGGCGTCGTGCTGAGCGAGGACGGCCTGCACTCCCTGCCGCTGGAGGAGCTGTTCAAGACCTGGGTCCGGTTCGTGTACCTCGTCGTCGGCATGCAGAACGCGCTGAGCGCCGACTACGGGTTCACGGCCACGACCGCCACCTTCGGCGAGGACCCGCGGGAGCTGACCCCGTTCAAGGCGCAGTACGTCGTGGAGGCCCACCGCCGGTTCACCGTCAGCTACCTCGACGGCCTGGTGCACGAGGACCTGCGCATCCTGTGGCAGCGCACGGTCGGCTTCTGCGACCCGGACCAGGACATCCGCTCCTACGACGCCGACGTCGCCGCCATGTGGGCCCGCCCGGACGCCTCCCTGGTCCGCCACAGCGTCCCCGCGGTCCGCGACGCCGTGCTGGCCGGCGACGAACCGGCCCGCGTCGCCGCCCTGTGCCGCGGGTACGCCGACGCCGACCTCCGCCTGCTGCACACCGTCAAGACCGCGATGCTGGCCGGCGTGCGCGCCTTCGAGACCCACGAGGCGGACGTCGTCGAGCGCGCCGGCGCCACCCTGCTGACCGCGGTGCGGGACGCGCTGGGTGCGGTCGCGGCGTACCACAAGCGCCTGGCCGAGCTGACCCGCGTCAACGGCATCACCGACGACCGCACCCCCGAGCCGCCGATCCCGCCCGACCGCGGCCTGCCCGGCCACGGCGGCCCGCTCGCCCTGCCGAGCTGAACGGCGTCAGGCCGCGGCCAGCTGGTCCCGGCGACGGATGAGGTACGCCCGCTCGGCGGCGTTGCCGGCCAGCGCGATGGCCCGGTCGTACGCCGCCCGCGACTCCCCGCTGCGGCCGAGCCGGCGCAGCAGGTAGGCGCGGGTGGCGTGGAAGGGGTGGTAGCCCTCGAGCGGCAGCGCGTCGACCTGCGCCAGCGCGGCCTGTGGGCCGTCGAGCTCGGCGACCGCGATCGCCCGGTTGAGCCGCACGATCGGCGAGGGGTCGAGGCGGGCCAGCTGGTCGTAGAGCGCGAGGACCTGCGACCAGTCGGTGTCGCGGGCGTCGGGGGCGTCGGTGTGCACGGCGTTGACGGCGGCCAGGATCTGGTAGCGCCCGGGCGCCTCGCCGGCCGCCAGCCGCGCGCGGACCAGGGCGTGGCCCTCGGCGATCAGCTCGCGGTCCCAGGCGCCGCGGTCCTGCTCGTCGAGGGGGACGAGCTCGCCGGCGGCCGACACCCGGGCGGTCCGGCGGGCCTCCGTCAGCAGCATCAGCGCCAGCAGCCCGGCGACCTCGCCGTCGGCCGGCATCAGCTCGCGGACCAGCCGGGTCAGCCGGATGGCCTCGGCGGTCAGGTCGCCGCGGACCGCCGCCGGCCCGGCCTGGGAGGTGAGGTACCCCTCGTTGAAGATCAGGTAGAGCACGGCGAGCACCGCGGTGACCCGGGCCGGGAGGTCCTCGCGGGACGGCACGCGATAGGGGATCCGGGCCGCCTTGATCTTCGCCTTCGCGCGGGTGATCCGCTGCCCCATGGCGGTCTCCTGGACCAGGAACGCCTGGGCGATCTCGGCCACGGTGAGCCCGCCGACCATCCGCAGCGTCAGCGCGACCCGGGCCTCCATGGCCAGCGCCGGGTGGCAGCAGGTGAAGACGAGGCGGAGCCGGTCGTCGTCGATGGCGCCCACCGGCTCCGGCGGGTCGGACAGCATCAGCGCCTCCTTGTGCTTCTCCTCCCGTCTGGCCTCGCGCCGCAGCCGGTCGACGGCCTTGCGGTACGCGGTGGTGGTGAGCCACGCGCCCGGCTTCGGCGGGACGCCGTCGACCGGCCAGCGCTCGACGGCGGTCGCGAACGCCTCGGCCGCCATCTCCTCGGCGATGTCGAGGTCGCCGAGCCGCCGGGCCAGGGTCGCGACCACCTGGGCCCACTCCTGGCGGTGGGCCCGGGTGATCGCCTCGTCGACGCCGGTCATCAGCCGAGGAACGGCCGGATCTCGACCTTCCGGTTGCATGCCTGCATCTCCTGTCGCCCGGGCGGCCGCCGCTCGGGCCGGCTCTCACCCGACCTACGAACGCCGCTGCCGCGATCCGACAGCGCTCCGCCGAATTTCGCGAAGAATATCGCCGCCGGGTGGACGGGAGCGGCTGTGTGCGTGCCTCACCAGGTGCGCTGGCGGATCAGGGCGGCCTCGACGCGCTCGGCGGGGGCCGGCCGGCCGTAGAAGTGCCCCTGGCCGTAGCGGCAGCCCGCGGCCCGGACCAGCTGCAGGTGCTCCTCGGCCTCCAGGCCGTGCGCGACGACGGTGACGTTCAGGCGGCGGCCGAGCTTCACCACCACGTCGATGATCGGGGCGACCGCGCCGCCCGTCACCGGCGGCGCGTTGAACAGCGACTGGTCGACCTTCAGCAGGTCGGCCGGCAGCCGGCGCAGGTGGGCCAGGGAGGTCGCGCCGGTGCCGAAGCCGTCCAGCGCCGTGCGGACGCCGATCGCGCGGACCGTGGCCAGGGGCTCGGCGACGCGGTCGAGGTCGGCGCCGAGGTCGCACTCGGCCAGCTCGATCACGAAGTCGGCCGGGTCGATCTGGTGGCTGTCCAGGGCCAGGCTCAGCCGCCCCGGGAAGCCGGTGGTGGCGAAGTCGTCGAAGCCGACGTTGACGGACATCCACACGCGGTACCCCTCGTGCTGCCACGACGACAGCTGGCGGCACGCCCGCGCGAGGACCCAGTCGTGCACCTCGGCGGTGAGCCCCAGCTCGCGGGCGACGGTCAGGGCCTCGCGCGGCGCCACGGTGCCGAGGCGCGGATGCCGCCAGCGCAGCAGCGCCTCCACGCCGATCGGGTGGCCCTCGACGAGGTCGTAGACCGGGTGGTACGCCAGGTCGAGCTCCCCGCGCTCGATCGCCGCCGGCAGGTCCTGCTCGAGCGAGGCGCGGCGCACGTACGCCTCCTCGCTCGCCTCGTCGTGCCACTCGACGCGGCCGCGACCGGTGCGCTTGGCCCGCCGCAGGGCCAGCCCGGCCCGGCGCAGGGTCTCCTCGGGCCCGCCGCCGACGGGGGCCAGGCCGATGCCGGCGGAGAGCTGCAGGACGGTTCCCGGCATGGGGTACGGCTCGCCGAGCTCGCCCAGCAGCCGGGTGGCCAGCGTGTAGGCGTGGACCCTGTCGACCCGGGTGAACACCGCGAACTCGTCGCCGTTGAGCCGCGCGGCCACGTCGCCGGGCGTGATCGAGGCGCGGATGCGGGCGGCGACCTCGACGAGCATCGCATCGCCGACGTCCGGGCCGTGCAGGTCGTTGACGCCGGCGAAGCCGTCCAGCCCGACGGTGACGAGGAAGCCCGCGCCCCCGCTCAGCTCCCCCAGCAGGGCGCCGCGGTTGGCCAGGCCGGTCAGCGGGTCGGTGCGCGCGGTGCGCTGCAGGCTGCGCTCCAGCTCCCGGCGCTCGCCGGCGTCGCGCAGGTACACCACGACGCCGTCGATCCCCGGGGTCTCGCCGGCGGTGAACTCCACGTGGCGCCAGACGCCGAAGCCGTCGCAGATGCGGGCCCGCACCGGCTCGGCGGCGTCCCGGCCGGGCGCCGCGAGGGCGGCCCGGACCTCGGCCACGTCGCCGGGGTGGACCAGCCGGGCGAACGGGCGGCCGAGGACCTCCTGGTCGGACAGGCCGAACTGGCGGGCGGCGGCCGGCGACTGCCAGCGCACCGACAGGTCCGGGTCGAGGACCAGGATCACGTCGGCCGAGCCGGCGACCAGCGAGGTGAACGCCGTCTGACGGGCGTCGATCTCGCCGCTGAACCGGCGTACCGTCAAGGCCTCGATGATCTCGCGGAGGACCACGGTGAGGACGGCCGCGGCCCCGACCACCATGGCCGCCGTCCCGATCGTGCCCCGGCTCACGAGCGTGTAGAGCACCGCGCCCGCGCCGGCGAGGACCGGCGCGACGAGCAGCGGGTCGCCGATGAGGGTCCCGTCGGTGACCCTCGGCCCGGGGACCTTGGCGAAGACGGCGCGGCAGGCGCCGGCCCACACGAGGACCGAGCCGAGCGCGAGCAGCCCGCCGGCCGACAGCAGCCACTCGTCGTGCGGGGCCGGCGCGGCCGGCAGCAGCGGCACGATCGCCAGCCCCAGCACGAGCAGCGCGACGCCGCCGGCCGCGGTGACGGCGGTCCACCGCGGGAACGGCGCCCGCACGCCGCTGACGACCGCGATCGTGATGCCGACGGTCGCCAGCAGGCACGTCGTGAACACGGCCGGGCTCGGTTCCCCGTGGAGCCGCAGGATGAGCACGAGCAGCGTCAGGAACTTCCACAGCGCGACGCACAGCCCGTCCAGCGCCCGGCGGGCGGCGGCGGCCGGCCCGCGGGTCACGCCGGGCAGCCCGAGCAGCCCCGCGACGAGCGCGGCGCCGGCGGCCGGCCCCGCATAGGCGGCGGCGGACGGCGCCGCGGCGCAGACGCCCGCGGCGGCCAGCCCGGCGCCGAGCAGCCCGACGCTGACCGCGTTGGCGCGGGCGCCGTCGCGCAACAGCCCCACGGCGAGGCGCCCGAGCCAGACGGCGTGCAGCATCCCGGGCGCGGCGGCGGCGAGCAGCACGGCGGTCGGCCCGGCCAGCCCGAGCGGGGGCCCGCCGAGCAGGACCGCCGCGGCGACGGTCAGGGTGAGGGGCGCGGATGCCATGAGCCACCGTTTGCGCGAGCGGTGCGCGCCTCCGACTCCGGGTTTCATCCTCGGGTCCGTCCGTCGCTGGGTCAGGGGGTGCCTAGCTGACCCGGTAACGAATCACCCCACACGGGTGACGCGCGTCGAAACATAGGTCACCCGCCCGGCGTACCTTATGGCCACCAGGCGGAGCTCCCCCGGGGCGCGCGAGCACGGCCCTACCGGCCGAGGCCGGCCTCGCGGGCCCGGACGATCGCCTCGGCGCGGTCGGCGACCTGCAGCTTCGCGAACACGTTCGACACGTTGTTGCGGACCGTCTTCTGCGACAGGAACAGCGCCTGGGCGATCTGGGCGTTGGAGCGGCCGGCGGCGAGCAGCTCGAGGATCTCCCGCTCGCGGGCGGTCAGCTCGGGGAAGGCCTCGGTCGCGGCCGGCGGCCCGGCGGCGAAGAACTCGGCGATGCGCCGGGCCAGGGTCGCGCCGAACACGGCGCCGCCCGAGGCGACCGTGTTGATCGCCCGCACGATCTCCTCCTGCTCGGCGCCCTTCACGAGGTACCCGCGCGCGCCCGCCCGCACCGCGCTGAACACCGTGCCGTCGTCCTCCGACATCGTGAGCACGACGACGCCGACCTCCGGGGCCTCGGCCGCCAGCCGCCGGGTGGCCTCGATGCCGTTCAGCTCCGGCATCTGTACATCCATGACGACGACCGCCGGCCGCAGCCGCACGGCCAGCTCGACCGCCTCGACGCCCGTCGCCGCCGTGCCGACCACGTCGATGCCGCCGACCGAGCCGAGCAGGACGGCCAGCCCGTCCCGGAAGATCGGGTGGTCGTCGGCGACGAGCACCCGGATCGCGTCGTCGGTCATGCCTCGGCTCCTCGTGGGTTCGCGCTGGGGGTCATGACGATACCGCCGCGCCGGCCAGCGGCAGGCGGGCGCGCACGACGGTACCGCCGGACGCCGGGCACTCGATCTCGCAGCGCCCGCCGAGCTCGGCCGCCCGCTCCCGCAGCGACACCAGCCCGACGCCGGACGGGGTGCCGGGCGCGATGCCGGCGCCGTCGTCGGTGACCTCGACGACGAGCGCCTGACCGTCGGCGGTGAGCCGGACGACGCAGGACGCGGCGTTCGCGTGCTTCGTCACGTTCGTCAGGGCCTCCGAGGCGATCCGGTACGCCGCCACCTCCACCGCCGCCGGCAGGTCCGCGGGCAGGTCGGCGGTGACCTGGACGGCCAGCCGGGGCCCGCGGAGGCGCTCGGCGAGCTGCCCGACCGCGCCGGCCAGGCCGACGTCGTCGAGCGCCGGCGGGCGCAGGTCGTGGACGAGCCGGCGCACGTCGGCGAGGGCGGCGGCGACGTCGTCGCGGGCCTGCTTGAGCATCGCGTCCGCCGGGGCCGCATCGGCGGGCAGCACGTTGCGGCCGGCGTCCGCGCGCAGCAGGTTGCGGGCCGTGTCGATGCGCAGCGCGACGCCGCCGAGGGCGGGGCCGAGGCCGTCGTGCAGGTCGCGGCGGACCCGGCGGCGCTCCTCCTCCCGCGCCCCGACCAGGCGCTCGCGGCTGACCTGCAGCTCGGCGGCGAGGTAGCTGGAGCGCGCGGCGGCGGCCGCCTGCCGCACGACGTCGGCCAGCAGGCGCTCGTCGCGCGGGGACAGCGCGGCCCGGAATCCGCCGGTGGCGAGGATGAGCCGGCCGACGGTCTCGGCGCGGTACGTGATGGGCAGCGTCTGCGTGGCGGCGGGCGCCGTGCCGAACTCGGCCAGCAGCGCCTGCCCGCCGGTGCGGTGCACCTCGACGGCGACGTAGGGCGAGCGGAACGCCTCGGCGACGCTGCGCGCGACGGCCAGCAGCTGGTGCTCGGGGCTGTCGGAGCGCTCGAGCTGTTCGGCGAGGCCGGAGATGATGCGGTACGGGTCGTGGCGCCGGCCGAGGACGACCCGCTGGACGAGCAGCCACAGCCGGTTGCGCAGCGGGCCGTACACCAGGAGCACGACCAGCAGCCCGACCAGCGCCGCCCCGCGGTCGCCGAGCAGCGTGGTGACGAGGGCGAGGATGACCGCGTCGACGATGACGACGATCGTGGCGAGGGTGCCGTACAGCACCGTCCCGCCGAGCAGCCGGTCGATGTCGAGCAGCTGCGGCCACAGCACGCCGGCGGTGACCGCGAACGCGGTGACGGCGATGGCGGCGAACAGCCCGGCGCTGAGCCACGACTGCGGCAGCACGAGCGAGGAGAGCATCACGAGCACGTCGACGACGCCGGCCCACAGCAGCCATCGCATGCGGGTGCGGGCCAGGCCCTCGGCCCTGCGGTACCGCCGGAAGACCACGGCGAACGGGATGAGCATGCTCAGCGGGAGCGCGGCGTAGCCGACCCGCAGCAGGACCTGCCAGGCGCCGTCGGGCAGCGGCAGGCTCAGCAGGTCGATGGACAGGCCGCGCACGGCGGCGGGCTCGGGCCCGTCGTTCATGGCCTCGGCGATGCGCGCCGGCACGAACAGCAGCGTCAGCGGCAGCACCGCGGTGGCGCCGAGGCTGGCCAGCGCCGCCCACCGCCAGCGGCCGCGGGGCAGCCGCCCGTCGGGGTAGCACAGCAGCAGCAGCGGCAGCCAGAGCAGCAGGCCGGCCCCGACGCGCTGGTACACCCAGTAGGCCTCCGCCGCGCCGGCCGGCATCCGGGCCTGCGCGGTGGCGTAGGCGACCCACGCCACCGCGGTGCCGTCGAGGGCCCAGTGCAGGCCGCTGAGGCAGAGGATCCAGGCGACGGCGTTGCGCGGTACGCGCCGCATCATCAGGCCGCCGGGCACCGCCAGCGCCAGCCCGGCCAGCCCCGAGACCCACCCGGCCTCCAGCCCGTCGTGCGCGCGGCGCGACGCCCCGATGGAGGACTCGAGGCCGACGGAGGCGACGGTGGCGGCGAGCGTCAGCGCGACGAACGCGCCGCCGACCAGGGTGGACACGCGGGGCTTGGACACCCGGACATGGTGCCAGGCCGGGCGTCCCGGTGGCTCTGGGACGCGCGTCCCGCGGCCGCCGGGACAGCGCGCGGGACCGCATCGGGGTCGCCGGACCCTGCCGCCCGGGTCGGCGGTTCCCGCAAAGTTCCCGGCATACCGCGCCGCACTGAACCGGCGCTCGACATAAAGGACCCAGAGATGACGATCCGCACCGAACCGATCCCCGCCCGTACCGACGAAGCCCCGGTCGTGACCGCCCGGATCTCGGCCCGCTCGACCCGCGCCCTCGGCCTGGCGCTGACCGCCGGCACCCTGTGCTGGGCCGGCGCGATCTTCACCGTCGGCAACAACCCGACCGACTCCCTCGGCCTCACCATCACCGACATCGGCGGCGGCCTGTTCCAGCTCGGCCTGTTCGCCCTGCTGGCGATCCAGCTGCGCACGTCGGCGACGGGCACGAGCCGGGTGTCGCGGGGCATGCTGTACGTGGAGCACGTCCTGCTGACGATCGCCACGGTGTGGAGCTTCCTGCACGCCGTCCCGTCGCTGCGCGACAGCGCCTTCCTGGTCCCGATGGACGTCTTCTGGCCCCTGTCCATGCTCGGCATGTTCGTGATCGGCCTGAAGATCCTGTTCGCCCGCCGCTGGCGGGGCGCGGCCCGCTTCTGGCCGATGGTCGCGGAGAGCTGGGCCGTGGTCACCGTCCCGACGTTCGCGATCTTCGGCTCCCCGATCGCCGACTACGTGGGCGGCTCGCACCTGCTCATCGGCTACGCCGCCCTGGGCGCGATCCTCGCCGCCCGCCCGGAGCTGACGGGTGCCCGCGCATGAAGTCCTGGGCCGGCCCGTGCTGAACTGACATCTCCCGGGGTGTCCGGCGCCACGCGCCGGGCACCCCTACCGGTTCTTCGCGACCACCGGGATGGCGGCCCGGTCCGGGTTGACGTGCAGGACGCTGAACGTGATCGGCTCGCCGTCCTGCCAGCGGACGGCCAGGCGGTGGGTCTCGCGGGTGGCCGGGAACAGCATCCGGCCCGTCGCCACCACCGGCAGGCCGAGCTTGGCGGGCTGGGTGCCGCGGTTCTTGATGTTGCCGCCGACCACGTTGATGAGCTCGCCCATCGCGTCGGTCACGTCCTGGTCCGTGACCTCGCCGGCGTCCATGGCCAGCATCAGCGCGGTGATGTCGCCGGCCGCGGCCGGTGGGACCAGGACGCGCACGTGGCCCTCCCAGGCGCCGGTGATCGACACGGCGGCGGTGATCGCCTTCGGGTCCGCGCTGCCGGGGTCGTCGAGCGGGGCCGCCGCCGGTTGCTGCAGATAGGCGTCCCAGACCTCGTTGACGATCTCGATGAGGTCCCGGTCGACCAGGCCCGACTCTTCGGTGGACTCGTCCGCCATGGCGGCTCCCGACACGCTGTGCACGGCACCGCCGACCGGTGCCCCCTTTTCGGAATGGTGCCATCCGAAGGTTTCAACGCGACCGGTTTACCGGCTTTGCACCAGATGGACGGCGGTTCAGCCCGTAGCGGAAGCGGGCCCTCGGGGGCGGCCGGCCGGGGCGTTGTCGCCTATGTTCGGCTGATGCGCGCGCGATACGACCGGCGGCCGGACGACGAGAGCCCGATGCCACCCGCGATGCCCGTGCCGTGGCTGGACGAGCAGCTGTTCGGGCGGCGCATGGTGTTCGTGCGCGGGCCGATCGAGCCGGAGATGGCCTCCCGCACGGCGGCGACGCTGCTGGCCCTCGATGCCGGCGGCGAGGAGCCGATCACCATGCATATGAGCGCCGAGCAGGGCACGCTCGCCGCGGTCTGGACGCTCGTCGACGCCATCGACGCGCTGCGGGCCCCGGTGCACGTCACGGCGGTCGGCGAGGTCAGCGCGGCCGCGCTCGGCGTCTTCTGCGCGGCGGCCCGCCGCAGCGCCTTCGCGCACGCCCGGTTCCGCCTGTCCGAGCCGAAGGTGTCCTCGCCCGGCGGCACCGCCGACCAGGTCGTCGCCGAGGCCGGCCGCTACCTGCGCGACCTCGAGGACCTCATCCTGCGCATCTGCGCCGCCACCGGCCAGCCCCGCTCCCGCGTCGAGGACGACCTGCAGGCCGGCCGCTTCCTGACCGCTCCCGACGCGATCGAATACGGCCTGATCTCCGAGATCGTCAAGCGATGAAGTACCTCATCATGATCTACAGCAACCCGGCCAGCCGCGCGGCCTGGGACGGGTTCGACGAGGAGCAGCGGCGGGCCGGCTATGCGGCGCACGAGGCGCTGCGGGCCGACCTGGCCGCGGCCGGCGAGCTCGTCACCTCCGAGGCGCTGCAGGCGCCGGAGACGGCGCGGATCGTCGCGGTGCGCGGCGGCCGGGCGCACGTCACCGACGGGCCGTTCGCCGAGGTCAAGGAGCACCTGGCCGGTTACTACCTGGTCGAGTGCGACTCGATCGAGCGGGCCGTCGAGCTCGCCGCCCGGGTGCCCGAGGCCGAGCACGTCACGATCGAGGTCCGGCCGGTCGTGTCGTTGCGGTGACGACCCAGGCGGACCCGGCGCTGCGCGGCCACCACCGCGTCGCCGCCGTCCGCGCCCACCCGCTCGCCGAGGGCGGCGGCGTCAGTGCGGGTACGGGCGGGCCGGGCGGGGCGTGACCCCGGCGCGGAACGCCTCGATACGGGCGGCCACCTGGCGGACGGTCAGGGTGTCCTCGAGGCGGTCCAGATACAGCGACTGCCCAGCCAGGCCCTCGACCGTGAACGCGAAGTACACCGCCATGAGCGGGTTGACGAAGAGCGTCGAGGACGCCGTGCGGTGGGTGAAGCGCACGTCGCCCGACTCGCCGGCCAGCGCCGCGGCGATCTGGCCGTTCACGATGCTCGGGCGCAGCGGGGTGAGGCGCTGGGCGGTCAGCACCGCGTCGCGGTAGAGCAGGGCCTCAGCGCTCGCCGACGGGATCGACAGCGCGCCCAGGTAGGCCCCGGCGCGGTCGAGTGCGGCGATGTTCTCCAGGACCTGCGCGTGGTTGACGCCGTGGTACGCGTCGATGCCGAAGCCCAGGCAGGCGACCAGGCGCGTCTCGACCTCGGGCAGGCCGGCGACCGCGGCCAGGCTCGTCATGTCCTCGACCGGGGTGCCCAGGCCCGACTCGTCGCCGCGCATGAGGATGTCGGTGCCGCCGTCGACGAGCACGATCGCGTCGACGGCGAGGCGGCCGACCAGCTCGCGGTAGGCGGCGCGCAGCGGGGCGACGCCGACCAGCGGGAACGCGTGGACCGTGGGCGGCAGGTGGTTGGCGGCCAGCCAGCGCGCCAGGGTGCGCTCCGGGAAGTAGTCGTCGGGCCCCGCCGTCGACGGGGTGATGACGGCCAGGTCCGGTGCGGCCCACGCGTCGGCGTCGAGCAGCTCGAGCGGGGTGAAGGACAGGTTGGCCAGGTGTACCGCGACGCCGTCGGCGTGCAGGGCCAGGGCGAGGGGCAGCCCGGCGTACACGTCGAAGCCTCCGCCGGCCCCGGCGACCAGGACGCTGCGGCGGCCGCGCAGGGCCTCGAAGAGGGGTGGAACGCCGAGCTCCATACCGGCCAGCGTGCCACGACGCGCCAACCGGCCTAGCATCGGATTCGATGGACATCGAGGTGACGGGCGCCCGGCCGGCCTCCCCGCCGCGGCGGCGCGGGCCGCTCTACGTGGTCGTGGCGCTGGTCGTCGGGGCCGCGTTCGGGTTCGCGGTCGCGCAGGCCCGGCCCGCGGCGCCGACCGTCGCGGCCGTGACGGTGCCGCGCCCGTCGGCGGCCGGCAGCGAGGCGCCGGGGCTGCCGGCGGCGCTGCGCGACCGGATGGTCGCGCGCGTGCAGCAGTACAACGCGGCCGAGCCCGACACCGTCGAGTCGGCCGGTGTGCGGGTGATGACCGCCGTGCGGGACAACCTGGTCCGCCTCGACGGCGACCGCTCCTACCCGCGCGGCGACTACCGCCTGCAGGTGATCTGCCTGGGTGAGGGGCAGGTGTGGGCGCTGTTCCGGGTCGGCGACGACGAGACGTACGTCGACATCGACTGCCACGACGAGCACGTCCTCGTCACCCAGCTGCTGCTCACCGCCCGGGCCGACGGGCGGCGCGCGGTCACGCTGGTGTCGGACTCCCCACTCGGCGTCGCCGTCGGGTTCCAGGTGCTGCACCGGTCGTGATTCGCCGGGTGGAGTGCAAGGGGGTGGAGGTTGTCACAAGGGTTGCCGTCGGGCCTGAACCGGCGCCTAGCATCGCCGGTATGAGCGCTCCCATGACGCAGCTGCAGGAATGGCGGCGGCTCGCGCTGGGCGTGCTGCGGAAGTCCGGGCGGGCCGGCGAGGACACCCCGCCCGAGGCCGTCGACGAGCTGCTGTCGACGCAGACGTACGACGGACTGCGCATCGCCCCGCTCTACACCGCCGCCGACCCCGCCCCGCCGGCCGGGCAGCCGGGCCGCGCGCCGTTCGTGCGCGGCGGGGCCACGGCGCCCCGGCCGTGGGACGTGCGGCAGCGCCACGCCGACCCGGACGCGAAGGCGACCCGCGCGGCGATCCTCGACGACCTCGAGAACGGGGCGACCTCGCTGTGGCTGGCCGGGATCGCGCCGGCCGACCTGGCCGAGGCGCTCGACGGCGTGCACCTGAACCTGGCCGACGTCGTGCTGGACAACGGCGCCGACACCCTCGAGGCGGCCCGCGCGTTCCTGGCGCTGCCCGGCGCCGCCGGCAACCTCGGCGCCGACCCGCTGGGGCTGGCGGCCCGCACCGGTGACGTACCGGACATGGCGCTCCTGGGGCAGTTGTCGAAGCTGTCCGAAGTGCCGGTGGCGACCGTGGACGCGACCGTGTACCACGACGCGGGGGCGGCCGACGCCGAGGAGCTCGGCTACGCCACCGCGACCGGGGTCGCGTACCTGCGCGAGCTCACCGCGGCCGGCCTGAGCCCCGGCATGGCGCTGCGGCAGCTCGAGTTCCGCTTCGCCGCGACCGCCGACCAGTGGGCGACGATCGCGAAGCTGCGCGCGGCGCGGCGGCTGTGGTCCCGGGTCGCGCAGGTCTGCGACGTGCCGCACCTCGGCGCCCAGCGCCAGCACGCGGTGACCAGCGACGCGATGATGACGGCCCGCGACCCGTGGTCCAACCTGCTGCGCACCACCGTCGCCTGCTTCGCCTCCGGGGTCGGCGGCGCGGACGCGGTCACCGTGCAGCCGTTCGACGCGCGGCTCGGCCTGCCCGACGGCTTCGCGCGGCGCATCGCCCGCAACACCCAGTCGCTGCTCATCGAGGAGTCCTCGGTCGCGCGGGTGCTCGACCCGGCCGGCGGCTCGTGGTACGCCGAGTCGCTCACCGACGCGCTCGCGCACGCCGCCTGGGACGTGTTCACCGAGGTCGAGCGGGCCGGCGGGATGGCCGCCGCGCTGCGGTCCGGGCAGGTTTCCGACCGGATCGCGGCGACCCGGCAGCGGCGCCTCGACGACATCGCGCACCGGCGCCAGCCGATCACCGGCGTGTCGGAGTTCCCGGACCTGTCCGAGCGCCGCCCGGCCCGCGCCCCCGCGCCGCCTCCGCCCTCCGGCGGGCTCCCCCGGATGTGGTACTCCCAGGGCTTCGAAGCGCTGCGCGACGCCGCCGACGCCGCCGTCGAACCCCCGGCGGTGCGCCTGGTGGCGCTCGGCCCGCCGGCCGCGCACTCCGCCCGGGTCTCCTTCGCCACCAACCTGTTCGCCGCGGGCGGGGTCCGCCTCGCCGACGGCCCGTCGCCGGTGGCGTGCATCTGCGGCTCCGACCGCTCGTACGCCGACGAGGCCGCCGCCACCGCCGAGCGGCTGCGCGCCGAGGGCGTGACGAGGATCTGGCTGGCCGGGAAGCCCGGCGGCTACGCGGGCGTGGACGCGTACCTGTACACCGGCTGCGACGCGCTCGCCGTGCTCCGCCAGACGCACGAGGACCTGGGAGTGGTGGCGCCGTGATCCCCGACTTCTCCGAGATCGCGCTCGGCACCCCGCGGGGCGACGACGACGTGCCCGATACGGGCGAGCCGTGGCTCACCCCGGAGGGCATCGCCGTCAAGGGCCTGTACGGGCCCGAGGACCTCGACGGCGTCGAGTTCCTGCACGGGCTGCCGGGCATCGCGCCGTACCACCGCGGCCCCTATCCGACGATGTACACCACGCAGCCGTGGACGGTCCGGCAGTACGCGGGCTTCTCCACCGCCGAGGAGTCCAACGCCTTCTACCGGCGCAACCTCGCCGGCGGCCAGAAGGGCCTGTCGGTGGCGTTCGACCTCGCCACCCACCGCGGCTACGACTCCGACCACCCGCGCGTGGCCGGCGACGTCGGCATGGCCGGCGTGGCGATCGACTCGATCCTCGACATGCGCCGGCTGTTCGAGGGCATCCCGCTGGACCGCATGAGCGTGTCGATGACCATGAACGGGGCGGTGCTGCCCGTTCTGGCGCTGTACATCGTCGCCGCCGAGGAGCAGGGGGTGGCGCCGGAGCAGCTGTCCGGCACCATCCAGAACGACATCCTCAAGGAGTTCATGGTCCGCAACACCTACATCTATCCCCCGGCGCCGTCGATGCGGATCATCGGGGACATCTTCGGGTACACCTCGAAGCACATGCCGAAGTTCAACTCCATCTCGATCTCCGGCTACCACATCCAGGAGGCCGGGGCGACCGCCGACCTGGAGCTGGCCTACACCCTGGCCGACGGGGTCGAGTACCTGCGGGCGGGCCGCGACGCCGGCCTCGACGTCGACGCGTTCGCGCCGCGGCTGTCGTTCTTCTGGGCGATCGGCATGAACTTCTTCATGGAGGTCGCGAAGCTGCGCGCCGGCCGGCTGCTGTGGTCGCGCCTGGTGCGCGAGTTCGGCGCGAAGAACCCGAAGTCGCTGTCGCTGCGCACGCACTGCCAGACGTCGGGCTGGTCGCTCACGGCCCAGGACGTCTTCAACAACGTGGTGCGCACGTGCGTCGAGGCGATGGCGGCGACGCAGGGCCACACCCAGTCGCTGCACACCAACGCCCTCGACGAGGCCCTGGCCCTGCCGACCGACTTCTCGGCCCGCATCGCCCGCAACACGCAGCTGCTGCTGCAGCAGGAGTCGGGCACCACGAGGGTGATCGACCCGTGGGGCGGCAGCGCGTACGTCGAGCGCCTCACCCACGACCTGGCCGCCCGCGCCTGGGCCCACATCGAGGAGGTCGAGCGGGCCGGCGGCATGGCCCGGGCGATCGACGAGGGCATCCCGAAGCTGCGCATCGAGGAGGCCGCGGCCCGCACCCAGGCCCGCATCGACTCGGGCCGCCAGCCGGTGATCGGCGTCAACAAGTACCGCCCGCTGTCGGACGAGCCGATCGACGTGCTGAAGGTCGACAACTCGGCGGTGCGCGCGGCCCAGATCGCCCGCCTGCGTTCGCTGCGCGCGTCGCGTGACGCCGGGGCGTGCGCCGCGGCCCTGGACGCCCTGACCGAGGGCGCCTCGAACGGCGGCAACCTGCTGGAGCTGTCCGTCGCCGCGGCCCGCGCCCACGCGACCGTCGGCGAGATCTCCGACGCGCTGGAGAAGGTCTTCGGGCGGCACACGGCGCAGATCCGTACCATTTCCGGGGTGTACCGCGACGAGGCCGCCGGCAGCGAGCCCGTCGAACGGGTCCGGGCCCTGACGGACGCGTTCGCCGAGGCCGAGGGGCGCCGCCCGCGCATCCTGGTCGCGAAGATGGGCCAGGACGGCCACGACCGCGGCCAGAAGGTGATCGCGACCGCCTTCGCCGACCTGGGCTTCGACGTCGACGTCGGCCCGCTGTTCTCCACGCCGGCCGAGGTGGCCCGCCAGGCGGTCGAGGCCGACGTGCACATCGTCGGCGTCAACTCCCTGGCCGCCGGCCACCTGACGCTCGTGCCGGCGCTGCGCGACGAGCTCGCGTCGCTGGGCCGCGACGACATCCTCGTCGTGGTCGGCGGCGTCATCCCGCCCCAGGACCACGACGAGCTGCGGGCGGCCGGCGCGGCCGCCATCTTCGGCCCCGGCACGGTCATCGCCGAGGCGGCCCTGGACCTGCTGGAGGTGCTGCGATCGCGGTTGCAGCACTGAGCGACCTGGTCTCGGGCGTGCTGTCGGGCGACCGGGCGTGGATCGCCCGCGCCATCACGCTGGTCGAGTCGACCCGCCCGGACCACCGTTCGCGCGCCCAGGAGCTGCTGGCCGCGCTGACCCCGCATGCCGGGAGCTCCCGCCGCATCGGCGTCACCGGCGTACCCGGGGTCGGCAAGTCCACGTTCATCGACGCGCTGGGCACTCAGCTCACGTCGGCGGGCCACCGGGTGGCGGTGCTGGCCGTCGACCCGTCCTCGACCCGCACCGGCGGCAGCATCCTGGGCGACAAGACCCGCATGGCCCGCCTGTCCACCGACCCGTCGGCCTTCATCCGCCCCTCGCCGACGTCCGGCACGCTGGGCGGCGTCGCCCGCGCGACCCGCGAGGCGATGGTGGTCGTCGAGGCCGCCGGCTACGACGTGGTCCTGGTGGAGACGGTCGGCGTCGGCCAGTCGGAGACCGCGGTGGCGGACATGGTCGACACGTTCCTGCTGCTGGCCCTGGCCCGGACGGGCGACCAGCTGCAGGGCATCAAGAAGGGCGTCCTCGAGCTCGCCGACGTCATCGCGGTGAACAAGGCCGACGGCCCCCACGAGGCGGACGCCCGCTCGGCGGCCCGCGAGCTGTCCTCGGCCCTGCGCCTGCTGCGCCAGTCCTCGCACGCCCCGGTGGTGACGTGCAGCGGCCTGACGGGCGCCGGCCTGCCGGAGCTGTGGTCGCACCTGACCCGCCACCACGAGACCCTGGAGTCCTCGGGCGAGCTGCGGGCCCGCCGCGACCGCCAGCAGCTGCGCTGGGTGTGGTCGATGACCCGCGACGCCCTGCTGGACGGCCTGCGCACCAACCCGGCGGTGCGGTCCCTGGCCCCGCAGGTCGAGCGCCAGGTGCTGGACGGCACGCTCACCCCGGTCCAGGCGGCCGAGTCGCTGCTCGCCGCCTTCCACCAGCGAACCGACTGATTGACGTTCGTGGCTCCCTCGTGATCTCATCCGAGAACTCTTCATGTTTCTCGATGGATTGGGGAGCCCGCCAGTGTCCGTGATCCGCCGTGCCGCGCTGGTCGTCACCATGGTCGCCACCAGCGCACTCGTGGCGCCCGCCCCGCCCGCTGCCGCCGCCCTCCCCACCGCCGCCGTCGCCCTGGGCGACAGCTTCATCAGCGGCGAGGGGGCCGGGAACTACCAGCCCGTCGTCGACGCCAACGGGGTGGCACAGTCCTTCCCCGGCTGGTCGGCGCCGAACAGCAACGCGTTCTTCTGCCACCGCTCCGCCAGCGCCTCGCTGCTGCAGGCGTCGCTGCCCGGCATCCAGGACCGCTACAACCTGGCCTGCTCGGGCGGGCGCCCGGCCGACTTCGCCAGTCCGTCGTCCGCCCGTGCCAAGGGCCGCACGGTCGCCGCCCAGCTCGACCAGCTCCGCGCCGTGGCCCAGACCCACGACATCGACCTCGTGCTGGTCGGCCTGGGCTCGAACAACAGCTCGTTCACGTTCGGCGACGTCGCGGAGAAGTGCGCCAACCGCTTCATCGCCGATG
Source organism: Dactylosporangium sp. CA-139066 (assembly GCF_050936175.1). Lineage (NCBI taxonomy): Bacteria > Bacillati > Actinomycetota > Actinomycetes > Micromonosporales > Micromonosporaceae > Dactylosporangium > Dactylosporangium sp. CA-139066. The sequence goes on from NZ_JBNJNH010000001.1 coordinate 8,084,906, forward strand.
CGTGGACCGGGTGGTGGGAATTCTGGGCATACCTCAACGGCCCCGTCCCGCAGTCCCCGTGCGCGGCCGCCGACCTCGCCACCGCGGCCCAGTTCCAGGCGGCGACGGCCGAGACGGTCGCCGCGGTACGCCAGCTGCTCACCACCCTCGACCAGGTCGACGCCGACCACCAGCACCGCGTGGTGTTCCAGGACTACACCAACCCGCTGCCGGCCGACCTCGACCCGTCCTACTGGGAGGCCGACGGCCGCCAGGACGACCGCGACAAGTTCCGCGAACTCGGCGCCGTCCGCTACGCCGCCGGATGCCCCATCCACCGCGCCAGCCTGGCCGCCGGCCAGCTGTTCTCGCAGGGCCTCGGCACCCTCGTGCAGAACGTCCGCAACACCGTCGCCGCCGAGTTCCCGAACGACGACCTGGTGTTCCTCGACGTCCAGCACGCCTTCGACGGCGCCCGCCTGTGCGAGCACCCGGGCAGCCCCGCCAACGCCCTGGCCACGCCGATCCGCCTGCAGGACGGCCCGAGCGGCACCTTCGTGACGAGCCTGTCGGGCAAGGACAAGATCGACATCCAGCGGATCGCGAACACCTGCGCCTCGTACTTCCAGACCTGCCAGGAGTCGTGGCACCCCACCGCCGCCGGCCAGGCGGTGCTGGCCCGCTGCCTCGCGGCCGCCGCCACCACGGCGGCCCGGGCCGTCACGTGCTCGCGGCAGCCGGACGGCAGCATCACCACCGCCTAGCCGGGCCCGGATGCGCTGGGCCGGCCAACGCCACGAGCCCGGCGGAGGGGCCGCTGCTCGGCACCATGCGTGCGGCGCAGATGCCTGCGGGGCGCGCCTGGGTGATCTCGCAGGCCGGCTGCACGAGCCGCCGCTCGTGCAGCCGGCCTGCCTGCCGCCGCCTACCAGCCCCTGATCCGCTCCCACACCGCGGCAACGCCGCGGCCGTCGGGCGCGATGAGGTGGTACCGGTCGTGCTGGGCCGCGGTCGCGCACGCGTGGTTCGGAAGGACCCGCAGGCGCGTGCCGACGGGGAGGCCCGGCAGCGGCCGGTCGCTGCCCGGCCGCATCGACAGGATCCCGTGCTCCTGGCTCGCGTCGGTCATGAGCAGGTCCTCGTGCGGCGCCCCGGACAGGTCGGTGACCAGGCCGTAGCCCTGGTCGACGCGCTGGCGGGCCGTGCCCCGGTCCCGCGAGGTCGCCATCCAGCCGCCGTCGGTGAGGATCCAGCCCTTGTCGGGCCGGTGCCCGATGACCGTCACGACGACGCTGAGCGCGAGGTCGCCGACGCCGCACACCCCGATGCCGGCCATGACGAGGTCGAAGAAGACGTAGTTGCCGGCGCGGACCTCGGTGACGCCGGTGAGGTCCGCGGCGAAGTGCGCGGTCGGCGTCGACCCGACGCTGACGACCGGCGCCGCGAAGCCCGCGGCCCGCAGCGCCCCGGCGGCCCCGACGGCCGCCAGCCGCTCCCGCTCGGCCGCGGCGCGCAGCGCGTCGTCGCCGTCGGCGAAGTACGACTCCCCGGCGTGCACGAGCACCCCGCGGACGTCCCGCAACGCGCCGGCGACGGCGAGCAGTTCGGGGCCGTCGGGCGCGACGCCGCCGCGGTGGCCGTCGCAGTCGACCTCGATGAGCGCCGGAATGCCGCGCTCGGCCACGGCGGCGGCCTGCTCGACGCTGTCGAGGAGCACGACGAGGTCGACCCCGCGCTCGCGCAGCGCGGCGACCCGGGCCAGCTTGCCGGGCGCGATGCCGACGGCGTAGACGATGTCGCGGTACCCGGCGCCGGCGAACGCCTCGGCCTCGGCGAGCGTGGAGACGGTGACCGGCCCGGGCTCGCGCCCCTGCACCAGCCGCGCGACCTCGACCGACTTGGCCGTCTTGACGTGCAGCCGCAGCGTGGTCGCCCCGAGCCGGTGGCGCAGCCGGGCGGCGTTGGCGGCGACGATCGCGGGGTCCAGGGCCAGGAACGGGGTCTGCGGATCTTCGAGGTTCACCGCGCCACGATATCGGCGTCCCCGGGCCACGGGTCGGTGACCGCGTGCAGCAGGCGGGCGATGGCCGCCGGATCGCCGACGACCGCGACGGCGCCGTCGGCGGCCGCGGCGGGGAGCGCGGCCGGGTCGGTGAGCAGGCCGCTGAGCGTCGCGGGGTCCGTGCGCAGCGAGACGTCCGCCGCCGCCGGTTCGCCGGCCCGCACCTGAGCCCGTCCGTCGGCCAGGTGGACCGTCCAGGCCCGGCCGTCGAGCTCGAGCCGGCACGTCATCGGCGGCGCCGCGGGGTCGGGGCGCGCGGCGCCCTGCAGGAAGATCAGCACGGAGGTGGCGCTGAGCGCGGCCGGCGGCGGGGGCTGCGGCGCGTCGATGCCCCAGTCGCCCAGGGCCAGCAGGATCGGTTCCAGCTTCCGGCCCCATTCGGTCAGCTCGTAGGCCTGCGGGCCCGGCGCCGGCGCGGCCCCGCGGCGGATCACCCCGTTGTGCTCGAGCTCCCGGAGCCGGTCGGCCAGCAGGTTGGAGCTGATGTGGGGCAGCGCGTGGCGCAGCTCCGAGAAGCGCTGCGGCGCGAAGAGCAGCTCGCGGGCGACCAGCAGGGCCCACCGCTCCCCGACGACGTCGAGGGCCCGGGCGATCCCGCACGAGTCCCGATAGCTACGGCTGGTCGGCATGTGGCGATCCTAAACCCTTATGGCAGATGATTGTTTTTCACAACTATACGTGGTTGCATATCCCCATGAGTGGACTGCTGCTTGAGGACAGGACCGCGGTGATCTATGGGGGCGGGGGCGCCATCGGTGGTGCCGTCGCCCGGGTGTTCGCCCGCGAAGGGGCGCGCGTCTTCATCGCCGGGCGGACACAGGCGAGGCTCGACGCCGTGGCCCGCGACATCGCCGCCGCGGGCGGCAAGGTCGAGACCGCGCAGGTCGACGCCTTCGATCAGGAGGCGGTCGAACGGCACGCCGACGCAGTGGCGGCGACGACCGGGCGCATCGACGTCGCCCTCAACGCCGTGAGCGTCATGCACGACCAGGGGACGCTGCTGGCGGACCTCTCGCTCGAGGAGTTCATGCGGCCGATCGACGGGTTTCTGCGGACCCTGTTCATCACGAGCAAGGCCGTAGCCCGGCACATGGGCCGGGAGCGCCCCGGCGTCATCCTCAACCTGTCCGAGCCGGGCGCCCGGCTGGCCGTCGGCGGCATCCTGGGGCACGGGGTGAGCGCGGCCGGCAAGGAGGCCTTCTCGCGGCTGCTGGCCGCGGAGCTGGCGCCCGGCAACGTCCGGGTCGTCGGCATCCGCCCGCACGCCGTGCTGGACGGGCCGGCCGCGGGCTCCTACACCGGCGAGCTCTTCCGGCCGGTCGCGCAGGCGGGCGGGCAGTCGGTCCAGGAGTTCCTCGAGGGCGGCCTGGCCCAGGGAACGCTGCTGAAGCGACTGCCCACGCTCGCCGAGATCGCCGAGACGGCCGCGTTCCTGGCCTCGGACCGCGCCGCCGCCATCACGGCAACGGTGGTCAACCTGTCCGCCGGCGCCCTCGTGGACTGAGGGCGGGGGGTGGCGCGGTTTGGGGATACGCGGCCGCAGGCGGCCGCCTATTGTTCAGCACGAACACCCACCGCGACATTCCGAGGGACGGACACGATGAGCGACTACGACGACGGCGGCCACCTCGACCCCGGCTACACGGGCAACGACCAGCCCGACCAGCTCGACCCGGGTTACACCGGCAACGACCAGCCCGACGTCTTCGGCGGCCACGACTTCGGTCACTTCGAGGCGGGCCAGGAGCACAGCGCGCTGGACCAGGTGCACGCGGACCACGGCTCGGAGTCGGACTTCGGCCAGCAGTTCGGCGTCTTCGAGCACGACCACGCGCAGGCCGAGACGAGCGCGCTCGAGCACGGGCAGCACGTCGAGTACAGCGCCGGCTACGACGAGGGCGAGCAGCCGTCGTTCACGGGTGGGGACATCGACGACCTGCACGCCCGCCTGAGCGGCCTCGGCGGCGAGGACAACGGCGGCGAGGCCCACCTCGGCGTCGCCTCCAGCTGACGCACGCCCCGAAACCCGGCCGTGGTCGACCGACCGCGGCCGGGTCAGACCTGGACGGGGTCAGACCTGGACCGGCTCGCCCGTGTCCAGGTCGACCACCGAGATGGCCTCCATCGGGCACGACGCGACCGCATCCAGGACGGCGTCGTCCGGCTCGATGTCCGACGGGGTCGGGTGTGAGCGGCCCTCGAAGTCGTCGATCTCGAAGCGCTCGGGGGCGAGGCCCACGCAGCTGCCCGAGCTGATGCACCTGTCGTTCACGGTGATCCGCCACATGGCGTCCAACCTATCGAAAGGCGCCTACCCGAAGAAGTCCTCGTCGCCCTCGTCGAAGAACGCCTCCTCGATCAGCTCGCCGGCGACCATGCCGCCGACGACACCCGCGGCGCCCGCCGCCACGGCGGTGCCGATGCCGGGGCCGCGGCGGTGGCCCGGGTAGCCGTATTCGGGGCCGGGGGCGCCGTAGACGGCGACGTGGCGATCCGTGGCCTCGCGAATCCAGCCGTCCACCACGCGGGTCCAGTCGGGGCGCCCGGCGTCGTCGTGGGCGATGGCGAAGCGGCTGTACGCATCGTGGCCGCGGCGCTTGTCGAGCTCCAGGACGACCTCGACGCCGCGCGGGTCGGCGACGAACGTGAGCTCGACCTCGTTGACGCGGCCCGCATACTGCGGGGCCGGCCAGAACTCGATCTCCTGGAACACGGGCAGCTGCTGCGGCAGGCCGTGGATCACGCCCGGCTCGACGTCGGCCGACTTGAACCGGAAGCCCAGCTCGGAGAGCGCGTCGAGGATCCTCTGCTGCGCCGGCAGCGGCTCGATCCCGACCGGGTCCAGGTCGCCCCTGTCGCGCCCGCCCGTCACCTCGAGCTCGGTGCGCACGCCCATCACCATGCCTGTCAGCGGGCGGCCGTAGACGGTGGTGATCGGGGTCTCCCACGGGACCGGCAGGCGCAACGGCACGGCGAGGTCCTCGCCGGCGGCGACGCGGAGGCGCTCGGCCGCCGGGAAGGTCACGAGCTGCTGGTCGCCGGCCGACTTGACCCGGGTGATCAGGGAGACCAGCACGCGGTCGATCTGCGCCTCGCGGTCGCCGCCGCGGATGTGGACCTGACCCTCGACGAAGCCGCCGGGACGGGCGACCGGGTGGTCGAGCACCGTGTCGACGCTCGGGCCGCCCACGCCGAGGGCGGCCAGCATCCTCTTGAACACCATGGCCGGGAATCTAGCACGTGGAACTGTATGGTTTCTAAATCAGCGCGCGGAGCAGGATGATCGCCAGGAAGACCACGATGAACGCGAGGTCGAGCGAGACGCCGCCCAGGCGCAGCGGCGGGAGCGCCCGCCGCACCGGGGCGAGCACCGGCTCGGTGATCCGCCAGACGCCGGCGGTCAGGCGGGAGCGGACCGAGCCCGTGGACGACGGGCCGGCGAGCACGGCGCTCCAGTCGAGGACGGCCCGCAGGACGAGCAGCAGCTGGAAGACGAGCAGCGCCAGGCTGATGATGCCGAGAAGAAGACCCACATGGGCAACTGTGCGCCGGGATGCTGTGAGCCCGCTGTGTGCCGGGTGCGGGCGGGCTGGGTCAAGAAATCGGCAAGAGACCGAGATTTTGACAGCGATCGTTGAAAGTTCTGGATGCCCACCGTAGCCTGGTGGTCGCTCCACGTCGGGTGTGATCCAGAGGATCGGTGAGCCGTGGACAGACAGGTCATCCCGTTCAGCACCGGACACGCCGCCGAGGGGCCGCTCATCTGGGCACAGGTGGCGATCTGGGACGTGTTCCGCTGGCTGCCGCCGGGCGACACCAGCCTCAACCTGCTCGTCACGTGCCCCGTGCCGCCCGGCCGCGACCTGGCGGGCACGCGCGACGCCCTGCGGCGCCTGGTCGAGCGGCACGACTCGCTCCACACGGTGTACGCCGACACGCCCGACGGCCCGCGCCAGCGCGTCGTGCCCGAGGGCGAGATCCCGCTGTGGGTGTACGAGCTGGACGACCTCGGCGACGTCGGGCTGGACGAGGCCGTGGCCGAGTTCGGCGAGGCGCTGCGCCGGCCGTGGTTCGACATCGGCGCCGACCTGCCGCTGCGCGCCGCCGTGCTGTTACGCGGCGGCGAGCCGCTGACGGTGCTGCTCGCCGCGAGCCACATGGCCGTCGACGGCTGGAGCCTCAACATCGTCCGCGCGGACCTGGCCAACCTGCTCGCCGACCCGCCGCTGGTGACGGAGCCCGGGCAGCAGCCGCTCGCCCGCGGGGAGTACGAGCGCTCGGACATCGGCCGCCGCCGCGAGGCCAAGGCCCTGGCCTTCTGGGCCCGCCACCTCGAGACGCTCCCGTCGAGCATGCTCGAGCGCGTCAGCGACGACCCGCCCAACCTCGACTGGGGCCTCATCCAGTCCCCCGCCCTGGCCCTGGCCGCGAACGCCCTCGCCGCCCGTCACGGCGTGCCCGCGGCGACGGCCCTGCTGGGCGGCACGACGCTGCAGCTGGCGGCCTACACCGGCGAGGACGACGCCGCGCTGCGCATGATCGTGTCGACCCGCTTCCGCCCGGCCAGCCGGGGCGTGGTCGCCGCGTTCAACGAGAACGCCCTCTTCCGCCTGCCGTGCCCGCCGGACCTGCGCCGCACCGAGACGCTCGACGCCTTCCTGCGCCGCAGCGCCGACGCCGCCCTCGCCGCGTACGCGCACTGCGAGTACGCCCCGCGCGCCCTGGACACCCTGATCGCCGAGGTGGCCGAGCGCCGCGGCATCACCACCGACGGGTACTGCTTCTTCAACGACACCCGGTTCGCGCTGCTCGACGCCGAGGCTCCGGCGGCGGTACCGCAGGAGGACCTCGCCGCCCGCATCGCCGAACTGCAGCCGGCCACGAAGCTGCGCTCCCCGGTCATCGACCGCCTCCCGAAGCACGCGAACTTCTTCATGTTCCTGATGGACCTGGGGGAGACGGCCGAGATCATGCTGTGCGTGGAGCACGGCTTCTTCGGCCGCCGCGGCCCGCTGGGCTTCCTGTCCGACCTGGAGCGGCTGATCGTCCGCGCCGCCCTGAACGAATCCGCGACAACGGGCAGCCTCTACGCCGCCGTGCGCTGACGCGCCCCGCGCGCTGGCACCGCGGCTCGCGGTGCCGGCCGGGCACGGCGCGATGCCCGCATCGTCGCCCGCCGCGATGAGGCGGCGATCGCGCCCCGCGCGCTGGCACCGCGGCTCGCGGTGCCGGCCGGGCACGGCGCGGCGGGCGAGCCCCTCGGGCCCGCCCGCCGGTCACGCCACGCTCAGGACCTGCGGCCGTGCAGGGCGGCGGCGCGGCCCACGCAGACCGCGGCCGCCGTCGTGAGCACGGTGCGCACCGCGTTCGCCGTCCGCCAGCGCCGCTCGAAGCGGGCCCGCGCCGCCGAGACGTCGGCGGTACGGGCCAGCCCCGCGTTCAGCGGCAGGTTGACCGCGCCGGTCACGACCACCGCGGCACCGTAGAGCGCCGCGCCGGCCGCCGCCCAGCGGGCCGCCCGGCGCTCGCCGTTGCGGTGCAGCAGCACGGCCGCGGTGGCCGGGGCGGCCAGGGCGCCGGTGAACACCAGGCCGAACAGCGGGTTCTCGATCGAACGGTTGATCGAGCGCATCGACTCGGTGAACGTGCGGTCGTCTTTGCCGGCCAGCGCCGGCATCACCGCGGCGTCGAAGGCGAAGAACAGTCCGGCCATCACGCCGGTGCCGGCACCGGCCAGACCGAGCGCCGCGCCCGCCGCGCCGGAGGGGGACGATGATGCAGCGGACACGGGTGTACCTCCAGAATCGGCGAAACCTAGACGAGTGACTTCAGGTCGTTGACGCGGTCGGTGCGCTCCCACGTGATGCCCGGCAGCTCCCGGCCGAAGTGCCCATAGGCCGCAGTCTGCCGGTACACCGGCTTCAGCAGCTCCAGATCCCGGATAATCGCGGCCGGGCGCAGGTCGAAGACCTCGTTGACGGCCTTCTCGATGCGCTCGACCGGCACCGTCTCGGTGCCGAACGTCTCCACGAACAGCGAGACCGGGTGGGCCTTGCCGATGGCGTAGGCGACCTGGACCTCGCAGCGCTCGGCCAGGCCGGCGGCCACGACGTTCTTGGCGACCCAGCGCATCGCGTAGGCGGCCGAGCGGTCGACCTTCGACGGGTCCTTGCCGGAGAAGGCACCGCCGCCGTGGCGGGCGTAGCCGCCGTAGGTGTCAACGATGATCTTGCGGCCGGTGAGGCCGGCGTCGCCCATCGGGCCGCCGACCTCGAAGCGCCCGGTCGGGTTGACCAGCAGCCGGAAGTCCTTCGTGTCGAGCTCCAGCGCCTCCAGCTCCGGGCCGACGACGTGCTCGCGCAGGTCGGGGACGAGCAGCGACTCCAGCGAGATGCCGGCCGCGTGCTGGGACGAGATGACGACGGTGTCCAGGCGGGCCGGGCGCAGCCCGTCGTACTCGATGGTGATCTGCGTCTTGCCGTCCGGGCGCAGGTACGGCACCGTGCCGTCCTTGCGCACCGCGGCGAGCCGGCGGGCCAGCCGGTGGGCCAGCGCGATCGGCAGCGGCATGAGCTCCGGGGTCTCGCTGCACGCGAAGCCGAACATCATGCCCTGGTCGCCGGCGCCCTGCAGGTCCAGCTCGTCGACCTGGGCGCCCTCGCGCACCTCGATCGCGGAGTCGACGCCCTGGGCGATGTCGGGCGACTGCGCGTCGATGGAGACGCTGACGCCGCAGGACGCGCCGTCGAAGCCCTTGTGCGAGGAGTCGTAGCCGATGCCGAGCACGGTCTCGCGGACCAGCCCGGGGATGTCGGCGTAGGCGGCGGTGGTCACCTCGCCGGCGATGTGGACCTGGCCGGTGGTGATGAGGGTCTCGACGGCGACCCGGCTGCGCGGGTCCTGCTCCAGCAGCGCGTCGAGCACGGAGTCGCTGATCTGGTCGGCGATCTTGTCCGGGTGCCCCTCGGTGACGGACTCGGATGTGAACAGTCGGCGTGGCACGGCGGGTGTCCCCTCTACGGATGGTGGTGGTGGGTGAGGCTGACCTGCTGGCCCGGGTCGATCACGACGACCTGGCCCATCATGCCGTTGTCCTCGTGCTTGAACAGGTGGCAGTGGTACATGTACGCCGTGGTCGGATCGGCATAGTCGGTGAAGCGCACCAGCAGCTCGATCCGGTCACCGGGGCGCAGGTTCACGGTGTCCTTCCAGCCCGACAACGGCGGCGGCGGGGCGCGGCCGTTGAGCGCCGCCACCTGGAACCGCGTGCCGTGCAGGTGGAAGTTGTGCTGCATGAAGTCGTCGTTGTGGATCGTCCAGCGCTCGGTGACGTCTCGGGTGGCCACGACGTCGACGCGGTCCATGGCCATCTTCTGGCCGTTGATGGCCCGGTTGGCGAGCTCGAACGTGCGCGGGACCGCGCCGGCGGGGTCCAGCCGGGCGACGTCGGCGAGGTGGGCCGGGACGGGACGGGACGGGCTCAGCGCCGCGGCCGCGCGCAGCTGCAGCACGTCGAAGCGGTCGCCGCCGCCCTGGAACTGCCGCACGACGGTGCCGCCGTCCGGGTTCGGGGGCAGGCTGCGCAGCACGACGCGCTCGCCGGGCTTCATCGCCACGATGATCTCGGCCCGCTCGCCGGTCGACACCTCGATGCGGTCGGTGCGGTACGGCGCGGCCAGCAGCCCCCCGTCGGTGCCGACGAGGTCGAAGGAGCGCCCGTCGGAGAAGGCGAAGAGGTAGCTGCGCGCCGTGGACGCGTTGAGCAGCCGCAGCCGCACCAGCGACGAGGTCACGTCGAGGAACGGGCCCTCGGTGCCGTTGACGAGCAGCGTGTCGCCGAGGATGCCGAGCGTGCCGCCGAGCGGGTTGGGCACGCCGAAGTTCCCGTTGTCCTCGAACCCCTTGTCCTGCACGATGACCGGGAGGTCGTCGACGCCGTACTGCGACGGCAGATCGGCCGCCGGGCCGCTGCCGTCGACGATGACCATGCCGGCCAGTCCCTTGTAGACCTGCTCCTCCGTGCGGCCGTCGGGGTGGGGGTGGTACCACAGCGTCGCCGCCGGCTGGTTCACCGTCCACGCCGCCGTGCCGGTGCCGCCGGGCCTGATCGGGTTGGCCGGCCCGCCGTCGGCGCCGGCCGGCAGGTGCATGCCGTGCCAGTGCACGGTGGTCGCGTCGGGCAGGCCGTTGTGCACGTCGACCCGGACCTTCTCGCCCTGCTTGACGCGCAGCGTCGGGCCCAGGTAGGCGCCGTTGTACCCCCACGTGGCCGTCCGCCCGTGCCCGAAGTCGCTGACCCCGGGCCGGGCGTCGAGGGCGAACCGGCGCACCCCGCCGCCATCGACAGTGGACTCGGCGAGCGGCGGTACACGCAGCGGGTGCTCGAAGCCGACCCGCCCGATGGTGTCGACGGACGGGCGCAGGACGAGCCAGCCGCCGTAGCCGAGTCCCCCGGCGACGAGGCCGAGGACCACGGCGAGCAGCACCCGCAGCGGGCGCAGCGCGTTCATCCCGGTACCGCCGTCATTGCGGTACCGCCGAGGGAGCCGCCTCGCGCAGGTCGGCCACGACGGCGGCGGCGAAGTCCGGCGGCGCGTCGCGGAGGTAGAAGTGGTCGCCGCGGAACACCCGCAGCCGGAACGCGCCGGTGGTGGCGAGCTGCCAGCCGGCGACGTCGTCCGGCGCCGCGATCGGGTCGCGGTCGCCGGCGTAGGCGTAGATCGGGTGGTCCAACGGCCGCCCGCCGGTGGGCAGGTACGTGTCGTTGATCCGGTAGTCGGCCCGCAGGCTGGGCAGCAGCGCCTCGAGCGCGCGGGTGTGCCGCAGCGACTTCGCCGGCAGCCCGCCGAGGCTCGACACCTCGGCCAGCATCTCGTCGTCGCTGAGCAGGTGGGAGAACGGCGGCGGCACCGGCGAGTGCGGCGCCCGGCGCCCGGAGACGACCAGGCATCGCGGCTGGGGCAGGCCGAGGCTGCGCAGCCGGTGCGCGGTCTCGAACGCGACGGCGGCGCCGAGGCTGTGCCCGAAGAAGGCGAACGGGCGGTCCAGCATCGGCGCCAGGGCGCCGGTCAGGTCGTCGACCAGCGGCTCCATCCGGTTGTACGGCGGCTCCAGCAGCCGCCCGTCGCGGCCGGGCAGCACGATCGCGCACACCTCGACCACGCCGGGCGCCAGGCGCTGGCGCCACAGGTTGTAGAACCGGCTCCCGCCGCCGGCGTGGGGGAAGCAGAACAGCCGCAAGGGCCGCTCCCCCACGCCGTCGGACTGGTCGGCCGACAGGCCGCTGAACCAGGGCGAGGTCATGCCCGGCTCACCCTGCCTGGTACGCCGGGGCGTGCAGCTCGGCGACCGCGCGGGCGACGACGGTCGGCACCTCGATGGGCAGCATGTGCCCGGCGGCGGGGAGCCGCTCGTAGCGGGCGCGCGGCATGGCCGCCGCGATCGCCTCGCCGAGCGCCGGGTCGACGACCTTGTCGCCGGCGCCCGAGAGCACGACGGCCGGCACGGTCACCGCGGCCAGGCCCTCGCGCAGGTCCATGTCCTTGCTGGCCCGGAAGGCGGCCTCGCGGACCTTCCGCGGCACGGTCGCGAACAGGCGCCGGTTGGTCTCCTGCTCCTGCGCCGGGACGGCCGGTCCCAGGGTGTGCCGCAGCATGCCCCGGCCGACCGGGCCGCGGCCCAGGGCCCAGCTGAACACCGGGTTGCCCATCATCCTGGCCTCGCCGTCGCCGACGTACTGGCCGTGGGCGGCGGTGCCGAGCAGGACCAGCCCGCACAGCCGGCCGGCCGGGTCGGCCGCGTCGGCGATGGCGAAGGCCAGCGCGGCGAAGCCGCCGCCGGAGTGCCCGACGACGATGACCGGCCCGTCGGCCGTGCCGGCGACCGCGGCCAGGTCGCGGCCGACCCGCTCGACGGTGAACGGGTCCGAGCCGATCGTGGAGCCCTGGTGGCCGCGCTGGTCGTAGGTGAGGACCGGGAAGCCGTCGGCGACGAGCCGGGTGACGACGGCGTCCCAGGTCGGGCGGCCGGCGCCCCAGCCGTGCGCGAGCACGACGGTCGGGGTGCCGGGGGCGACCGCGGCCGGGGTGTGCGCGGTGACGGCCAGCCGGGCGCCGTCGTCGGTGCGCACCTGCAGCTCGACCGGCGCCGGGGTGGCCGGCGCGCCGCCGCGCAGCTGCTCGTCGAGGCGCTCGAACGCGGCCTTGGTCGCGTTGGTGTGCTCCTTGGCGATGTCGGCCAGCTTGGAGAGGATCTTGGCCGGGCCCTGCGGGTCGGCCAGGAAGTGCATCTGCAGCCGGGTCCGGCCGCCGTCCAACGGCTCCAGCCGGTAGGTGCTGACGCCGCTGAAGGCGCCGCCGACGTAGTCGGCGACGAGCAGCCGGCCCGGCTCCACGATGCGGGTGCGGGCGATGAACTGCAGCTTCGGGCCGCCCTTGTCGACGCCCTTCGGGTGCACGGTCACCTCGACCGTGCCGCCCCGGCGGTCCGGCGAGCCGGCCGTGGTCCGGAACGTGTTGGCCGGCACCCACCACTTCCGGGCACCCTGGAACTCGGCGATGAGCGCGTCCCAGACCCGCTCGGGCGACGCGCCGATGACCGCGTCGTTGACGATGTCGTAGCGATGCATGACAACTCCTCAGGGAGAAGAAACCGCGAGCGGCGCCGAGCGCCGTGTCAGGCGAAGAAGCCCTGACCGGGGGTGAGGATCCCGTCCGGGTCGAAGCGCTGCTTGGCCAGCCGGACGATCGGCCACTGCGGGCCGAAGTGCCGGCGCCAGTCGGCCCCGGTCATGTTCGGCACGGCGCCGACCAGGTAGCGCTTGGCGCCGAGCGAGACGCCGAGGTCGTACAGGCGCCGGTTCTGGCTGAGCATCCGCGGGATGTCGCCGGTCTGGTCCGGGCCGGGGAAGCGCAGCAGGTCGAACAGGTAGGTGACCGGGTCGCCGCTGCCCGGCAGCATGAACATGGGCCGGGTCAGCCGCCGGGTCGGGAACGGGTAGAGACCCGTGAAGCCGCCGCCGAGGTCGGCCGCGGTGAGCTCGGCGATGACGGCGCGCACGAACGGGCGCACCGACGCGGCCGGGAACACCATGCTGAGCCACGGCTTGGCCTGGGGCCAGTAGCCGCCGTCCTTGAGGAACGCCTCCCACCCGTCGGCCCGGAAGATCCACTCCCGGTAGGTGGAGTCGGCGACCTCGAGGGAGGCGCGGTCGTCGCGCAGGCCGGCCAGCAGCCGGGCCTGGTCGGGCGCCGCCGGGCCGTCGTAGTAGGAGACGGCCTCGATCTTGTACCGCCACCCGCTGCCGTCGGCCGTGGGGACGATGCCGCCCTCCTGGTGCTCGAACCGGGCTTCGCGCATGACCCGCTCGGCGTCGGCCATGTAGGTGGCCAGATCGTCGTAGTACAGGTTCAGGTTGAGCGCGCGGGCCTTGGCCGGCACCAGCTTGATCTTGGCGCGGGTGATGATGCCGTACTGCCCGCCGCCGGCCAGCACCGCGTTGAACACGTCGGAGCGGCTGGTCGCCGAGGCGGTGACCAGCTCGCCGGTGCCCAGGATCACGTCGACCTCGAGGACGGTGTCGCAGAGCAGGCCGTAGCGCTGCACCGTGCCGCCCGCGCCGCCGACCGAGATCACGCCGCCGATGGAGAGGTTGAGGTAGTCGGTCAGCGCCGCCGGCGTCTGCCCGGTCGCCAGGGCCGCGTCGGCCAGCTGGGCCCAGGTGACGCCGGCGTCGACGACCGCGGATCCGGTGTCGATGCGGTGGATGGTGTGCCGCGAGCGCGAGTCGATCGCGATGCCGCCGGGCACGAGGGCCTGGCCGTAGTTCGAGTGCGACTCCAGGTCGGTGCCGGTGCCGCTCTGGCCGTTCACGGCCACCGGCAGCTTCAGCCGCCGGGCGTAGCGGATGATCTTCACGATGTCGGCGTCCGAGCCGGGCCGGAGCACGGCGCGCGGGGCGCCGCCGGCCAGCTCGCCGAAGTCGTGCGAGAAGCCGGCCAGCACCGACGGCGCCGTCTCCAGCGTGCCGTCGAGGGCCGGGACCGGGACGGTGCCGGCCGGGGCGGCGGCCGCCGCGGTGACCCAGCCGCCGGCCTGGCTGAACCCGACGACGACCGCGGACGCGGCCGCGCCCTTGAACAGTGCGCGACGCGACGTCGTCATCGCGCTCACGCTGCCCGGGCCGGCACGCCGGCGCCGGTGGCCACCGTGACCTGGTAGGACTCGAGGTCGAACTTCTTGGTCAGGCCGCGGAAGCGCCAGGTGTACGTCGGCCAGATCGACGAGTTGCGGCCGTTGGCGTCGAGGTACCAGCTGGCGCAGCTGCCGGCGTTCCAGACCGTGCCGTGCAGCAGGCCGGCCAGCCGCTCGTTGTACGCCGCCTGGGCCTCCGGCCGCACCTCGACGCTGGTCAGTCCGCGCTTGTCCATCTGGCGCACCGCGTCGATGATGTAGGCCAGCTGGGCCTCGATCATGACGGTCTGCGACGAGTGGCCGAGCGTGGTGTTCGGGCCGAGCATCATGAACAGGTTCGGGAAGCCGGCGATGGTGGTACCGCGGTGCCCGGCCATGCCGTCGCTCCACGCGTCGGCCAGGCTCACGCCGCCGCGGCCGTAGACGCGCTCGGCGATCGGGCGCGAGGTGGCCCGGAAGCCGGTGCCCAGGATGATGGCGTCGACCGGGCGCTCCCGGCCGTTGCTGTCGACGACGCCGGTCGGGGTGACGCGGCTGATGCCGTCGCTGACGATGTCCACGTTGGCCGAGGTGATGGCCGGGTACCACGTGTTGCTGAACAGCAGCCGCTTGCACCCGACGGCGTAGTCCGGGGTCAGCCGGGCGCGCAGCTGCTCGTCGGCGACGCTCTTCTTCAGGTGCTTGGCGGCCATGCCCTGGATGCTCTGGCTGGCCTTCTTCGGGTCGCTCATGAAGAACGCGACGATCTCGCGGCCCCACATGTTGAAGTTGCGCCGGAACTTCTGGTAGCCCGGCACGTGCTTGCGCACCCAGATGTGCGAGGCGCCGATGTTCTTGTTCGGCTTCGGCCCGACCCACGGGGGCGTGCGCTGGTAGAGGTCCAGGTGGCCGACCTCGGGCTGGATCGCCGGGACGAACTGGATCGCCGAGGCGCCCGAGCCGATGACCGCGACCCGCTTGCCCTTGAGCTCGAAGTCGTGGTCCCAGTTGGCCGAGTGGAACATCGCGCCCTCGAACGACGACAGGCCCTCGATGTCCGGGATGGACGGGTCGCTGAGGTAGCCGGTGCCGGTCACCAGGACGTTCGCGGTGTAGTCGCCCTGGCTGGTGTGCAGGCGCCACACCTTGGCGGCCTCGTCCCAGCGGGCCCCGAGCAGTTCGTGGTGGAAGCGGATGAACGGGCGGATGCCGTACCGCTCGGTGCACCACTTGAGGTACTCGAGGACCTCGTCGCGCTTGGCGAAGGTGGTCTTCCACTCGGCGCGCGGGGCGAACGAGTAGGAGTACAGCAGCGCCATGACATCGCAGGCGCAGCCCGGGTAGGTGTTGTCCCGCCAGGTGCCGCCGATCTCGCCGGCGCGCTCGAAGAGCAGGAAGTCGTCGGAGCCCTGCTGGCGCAGGCGGATGGCCAGGCCGAGGCCGGAGAAGCCGGTCCCGATGATGGCGACCTTCACGTGGCGTCCGGGGCCGCCGCTGCCGCCCGGACCGCCGGAACCGACCTCGGCCGGAGTCTCAACAGTGCTGGTCATTGCGGGTTCCCCTCTAGCGCCGGGTGAGCACGACGCGGAAGTTGTTGAAGTACTTGTCCTCGAGCGTGTAGGCGAAGATGTCGAGGTAGCGCTCGAAGCGGGCGACCACGGTCTCGCCCTCCAGGGCCACGGCCTCGTCCCGGCGCTCGGCCAGGTACTGCAGCCACACCCGGCAGGCGTCGGCGAACGACAGCTGCTCGTTCTTGATCTCGTTGACCTCGAACAGGCCCTCGGCGCCGGCGGTGAGCTCCGACAGGTGCGGGATGTGGCAGCCGGCGAACTCCTCGCGCTGCAGGAACTTCAGGTCGTCCAGCAGCTGGCGGTTCAGCGGCAGGCGCTCGGCGGTCATCGTGTGCAGCACGAAGCCGGCGCCGGGCTTGAGCAGCGAGTGCACCCGCTCGAAGAAGAACTGGTAGCGCTTGGTGCGCTCCTTCGGCGGCAGGCTGGAGAGCACGAAGTGCTCGAGCGCGTTGATGCAGAACGCGCCGTCGTAGGGCTGGTCGGTGGTGTGGTCCTCCCACGACTCGACCCGCGCCTCGATCGCCGGGTTGTTCAGCGTCTCGATCCAGTCGACCTGCGTGCGGCTGAGGGTGAGACCGACGCCCGCCTTGGCGCCGTGCACGCGGGTGGCCCGGTCGAGCATCGTGCCCCAGCCGCAGCCGATGTCCAGCACGCGGTCGGCGCCCTTGACCCGGGCCAGCTCGATGAAGGCGTCGAGCTTGCGGTACTGCCCCTCGTCGTGCGCGGCGTAGCGGTCCTCGCCGTCGCTCCAGTACCCGCCCGAGTACATCATCGTCGGGCCGAGCACGATCCGGTAGAACGCGTTGCTCACTTCGTAGTGGTGGCGGATCGCCCCGACCTCGGGGTTCACCGGACCGGCCAGGACCGTCGTCATCGCGGACCTCCCTTGTCGCTTTCTGCGGCTGATTGCATGGCGGCACTTCTATGGCTGCGAGGTGTGAGGTAACCGGTTCGCCGCAACAGCCGCGCAACGGCGACGAGGCCGCGGCGCGCCCCGCGCCGGCGGCACACGGCCCCCGGCCTGCGGCCCGTTCTCCCGCAACACGGCGGCGGCCCAGGTCAACGCCATATCGACGGACGTTGCGGCCCCGTTGCGCCGCACACCGTTTGCTACGAGCCAGGCAGAACCGTGGAGATGACAGGAGCCAAGCAGATGGACATGCCCACCGTCGAAGAGCTCGCCGACCAGCTGCGCGAGGTTTCGGGTGCCGCCGCCGTCGACCCCGACGCCCCGATCCAGCACATCGCCGACGTCGACTCGCTGGACCTCATGGAGTGGCTGTACGGGTTCCAGAACAAGTACCCGCACATCCCGGCGGACGAGTCGCTGTTCAAGGACATCGACGACACCACCACCATGCGGGTCGTGCACGGTCGCATCGCGGCGCTGGTGAGCGAGCCGGCGGCGTCGTGAGCGCCTTCGGCATCACCGGCTGGGGAACCGCCGTCCCGGAACAGGTGCTGGCCAGCTCCGAGCTGGCCGGCCTCCTGGGCGTGGACGAGGACTGGATCGTCAGCCGGTGCGGCATCCGCGAGCGGCGCATCGTGTCGCCCGGGCAGACCACGGCGAGCCTCGCGGTGGACGCCGGGCGGGCGGCGATCGCGCGGGCCGGGCTGACCCCGGCCGACATCGCGCACCTGGTCGTGGCGACCGCGACGCCGGAGCAGCCGTCGCCGGCGACCTCCGCGTTCGTGGCCCACGACCTGGGCCTCAAGGCCAGCGCGCACGACGTGAACGCCGAGTGCTCGGGCTTCGTCTACGCGCTGCTGCACGCGGTGGCGCTGATGCAGCTCGACCCGCGGCCGATGCTGGTCGTGGGCTCCGACACGCACAGCCTCTCGGTCGACCCTGCCGACCGGGACCTGCGGATCCTCGTCGGCGACGGCGCGGCCGCGGTCGTGCTGACGCCGGAGCCGCGCGACAAGCTGCTCGCCTTCGACCTCGGCGCGGACGGCGCGTGCACCGGCAGCCTCAAGGTGCTCGCCGGCGGCAGCCGGATGCCGACCACCGTGGAGACGGCCGAGCAGGGCCTGCACTACGCGCGGATCAACGGCAACGAGATCTACCTCAACGCCGTGCGCTTCACCGTGCGGACCGTGCGGGCGACGCTGGAGAAGGCCGGGGTGAAGGTCGGCGACGTGGACCACGTCGTGCCGCACCAGGCCAACATCCGGATCATCAACTCGGTGCTCAACCACGCCGGGATCGACCCGGAGCGGCTGGTCACCAACCTGGATCGATACGGCAACACCGCCTCCGCGTCCATCCCGCTGGCGCTGTCCGAGGCGCTGGACGCGGGCCGCATCAAGCAGGGCGACCTCGTGCTGCTGGCCGGCTTCGGCGCCGGCATGACGTGGGGCTCGATGCTGATCGAGTGGGGGGCCGACCGATGACCGACACCGTTGGCCGCCCCCGGCCGGCCTCGCCCGTCGCGCTGGTCACCGGCGCGTCGGGCGGGCTCGGCCAGGCCCTGGCGATCGAGCTCGACGCCCTCGGGTGCCGCGTCGCGGTGCACTACAACAGCTCGGCCGAGGGCGCCGAGGCCGTGCGGGCCAAGCTGCACAACGACGCGATCGTCGTCACCGGCGACGTCGCGTCCTGGGAGGCGGTCCAGGCGATGAACGCCGAGATCGAGTCCCGGCTCGGCCCGGTCGACGTCCTGGTGAACAACGGCGCGATCCGGCGCGACTCGCTGATGGCCATGCAGTCCCCGGCGGACTGGCGGGCGGTCATCGAGACCAACCTCATCGGCACGTTCCACACGAGCCGGGCCGCCGTGCCCGGCATGCTGCGCCGCCGCTGGGGCCGGATCGTCAACATCGTCTCGCCGTCCGGGCTCATCGCCACGGCCGGGCAGACCGCGTACTCGGCCTCCAAGGCCGGGGTGATCGGGCTGACCCGGACGCTGGCGGCCGAGTGCGGCCGGCGCGGCGTGACCGTCAACGCACTGTCCCCCGGCTTCATGATCACGGGGATGACGCAGGACCTGTCGGACGCCGTCACCGAGGGGATCCGGTCCAAGACGCCGATCCCGCGGTTCGGCCGGACCGAGGAGGTCGCCCGGGCGATGGGCCTGTTCCTGGACGGCGACTTCATTACCGGCCAGGTGCTGAGCATTGACGGCGGCGTTTCCATTACCTGAATTTGATTCACGATGTTTTCATCGGCATCAGGGGCTGCAGATGCGGGGCGATTGGCGCAAGAGTCGGCCGATCGCCCCATGCCGTTTTCAAACCGTCACCTGAATCCAAGAGTGCCGAAAGATTTTGCTCGCGCGCAAATAGCGATGGCGTGATAGCTTCGCGGGTGACCCCGATAAGATCGCCCGGACGCCTCCGGCCGCCCGTTTGGCGCCAAATGACCTCTGCATTGGCAACGCTTCTGCTCGCCGAGTTCGACGACCGATTCCAAATTACGGAAACCGACCTGGCTCGCGACATCGCGCTCGGTGCCGACGGCTTCGACGTCCACCTCGAGGAGCGGGGCGGTGTGCGGACGCTGCGTGCACTGTTCGACGGCGGCTTCGACGCCGCCCGCGCCGCGATCGACATGGTCGTCGCCCTGGACGACGGCACCGATGGCGCCGCCGCACCGCGCGCCGAGGGCGACGACGCCCGGCGCTGGGGCATGCGGATCGTGCTGTGCACGGCCGGCGAAGGACCGGCCGGCCCGGCCCGGGCCGCGCAGCTGCTGGCCCGCGCCGCGCGCGGGCAGATCCTGATGGCCGCGGCCACCGCGATCCTCGTCGGCGCCACCCTCCCCCGCGACGCCGACCTGCTCTACCACGGCGTGTGGACGCCCGACCGGGACAAGCCGCCCGAGCGAGTCTACGAGCTCTGCCTGGCCCGCGAGGACGACGACAGCGACGCGCCGTCGAACCTGCAGTGGGCCCGCCGCGCCGCCGAGGCCGTCGAGGCCGACTCGGCCGGCACCGCGCCGCACCGCCGCGACCTGCTGCGCATCTGGCGGCACAGCGCCGCCGGGCACCTGCGGATGGTCCTCGTCGGCGGGGGCAGCGGGGCCGCCCGCACGGCCATCGGGGCGGACCTGGCGCTGCGGGCGCACGCCGCCGGGGCGCTGGTGCTGTACGGCCGCTGGGACCGCCAGCACCCGGACGAGTACGGCGCGCTGCGCGAGGCGTTCGGCTCCTACGCCGGCGGATGCGCGGTCGAGCGATTACGGTCCTATCTGGACGGTCACGTCGAGGAGATCGTCCGGCTGCTGCCCGAGGTCGGCGCCCGCATCGGCGTGGCCCGCTCCGGGCCCCCGGTCGAGGTGGCCTGGCCCTGGGACTCCGCCGCCAGCCGCACCGACGAGGCCCTGGGCACCTGGCTGTCCCGCATCGCCGCCCGCCGCCCCACGCTGCTGGTCCTCGACGAGCTGCAATGGGCCGACCCGGCATCGGTGCAGGTGCTCGCCCACCTCTGGCACGCCTGCGTGCAGCGGCCGGTGACCGTGCTCATGACCACGTCCGGCGAGGGCGACGCCTCCGGCGCGATCGCCGAGCGGCTGGCCGGCTCCGCGACCTCCGCCGGCAGCACGGCGATCGACCGCATTCAACTGTAAAAGCGATTACCTACAGCGTGTAGGTCGAGTTCCGCCGCACGCCGATTCGCCGCTGCGGGGCGAATTGCCGAGTTGCACGGATTGCCGGTTTGCCGTTATCGGCGCCATTGGGGCGAATTGCCGAATTCCGTGCGCTACGCCAGGGCCGCACGGGGGGTTCCGAGGCTGGTGAGGACGCGGCTCGCCTCGGCCCGCAATGCCGCCGCCCACCGGTTGTCCCCGGCCCGGGCCCGCCCCTGCAGGGCCTCGGCCAGCGACTGCTGGGCCAGCGCGATCCACGGCCGGGCCCGGAACTCGCCGAGCTGCGACAGGGCCGCGGTGAGGTAGCGCTCGGCGGCCGGCCAGTCCCCGAGGGTGACCGAGAGCCGCCCCAGGTGGAACGCGACCGGGCCGGCGAAGCTGCGGTACCCGACGCCGCAGTAGAGGTCGGCGTAGGGCAGCAGCAGCGCCCGGGTCGCCTCGGCGGTGTTGGCGTCGCCGAGCTCGTGCACGGCCATCGCCAGCACGCCGGCCTGGTGCAGGAACATGTCCCCGGCCGCGAGGGGCTCGACGCCCGTGGCAAGGGAGCGCAGCCGCAGGGCGGCCGCGCCGCGCTCGCCGCGGGCCAGCGCCGCCAGCGCCTCCTCGACCGGGTCGTCCCCGCCGCCGTCGGCCTCGCCGAGCGCCCCGAGCGGGCCGTACTGCCCGTACGCCACTTCGCCGTAGGGGTCGAACGCCGGCGGCCGGGCGGGCGAGTCCAGCGCGAGCACGCGCATGCTCCGCCCCTCCGGCGGCAGCACGAGCCACTGCGCCGCGAACAGCTGCCGGCCGGCCAGCACGCCCGGCGTCGGCGAGATGCCCAGCGGCAGCGGGCCGTACACGGGCCCGGCGGCCCGGGCGACCAGCGTCGCGGTGAGCATGGCGTCGGAGAGCCGGCCCTGGGTCAGCGCGACCGCCACGGCGTGCTCGGTCAGCAGCATGTCGGCGAGGCGCTCGTCCTGCGCCCCGCCGGCCTCGCCCGCGCTGGCCAGGCTCTGCAGCGCCTCGCCGCGCACCGGCAGGTCGCCGAGCGTCTGCGCGGCCATCGCCCGGTGGTGCGCGGCCAGCAGCTGCCAGCGGTGGTCGCCGACCACGCCCGCCAGCGCGAGCACGTCGCCGGAGAGGGCCAGCCGCCGGCGTACCTCCTCGGGGCTCTCCAGCGCCCGCAGCTGCCGGCCGAGCGCGTCCAGGCCGGCGCTCGCCGCCGGGCCGCGCGCGACCGGGGCGCCGAGGCGGGCCTGCCGGGCCAGCAGCCGGCCGATGGTGGCGTCGTCGACCGCGGCCAGCGGCCGGGACCGATCGCGGCGCCCGGCCCAGTCCCCGTCGCCGCGCTCGTCCAGGGCCGGGGCGAACTCGGCGCCGGACGCCGGCCCGTCCCAGCGGTGCACGACCCGGCGGACCAGGGTGCCGATCAGCGCCTCGGCCTCGCCGCGCAGCGCCGGGCGCAGCTGCACCGCGTCGGCCAGGCCGAGCGCGGCCTGCGCGGCCACGGTGAACCGGCCGTGGTGCATGGCCCGCAGCGCGCCGTCCAGCAGCGTCTCCTCGCAGCCGGCCTCGCCGGCCGCGAGCTGGGCCAGGCCCAGGTTGGTCAGCGCCTCGGCACGCACCTCCTCGTCGCCGGGCGGCACGTGCTCCAGCGCCAGCCGGTGCAGCCGGACCGCGTCGGTGGCCGCGCCCTCGGCGGTGGCCCGGGCCGCCGCCCGCCAGCTCCAGCGCACCGCGCGCTGGTCGCCGTGGGGCGTGGCGCCGGCCGCGCGGTGGTGGGCCAGGATGCGGCTGTACCGCCCGAGCTGCCCGGCCCGGTGCGTCTCGATCGCGTCGGCCAGGCGGGTGTGCAGCCAGCGCCGGCGCGCGTCGTTGAGCCGCTCGTAGACCGAGCGGCGCAGCAGGTCGTAGGCGAAGCGGTAGCGGCCGGCCCGCCCGCCGTCGCCGGTGCGCGCGTGCGCCTCGACGATCATGCCCAGGCCCATGAGGACGTCGAGGGAGTCCATGGACCGGCCCGCGTCGAGCTCGGCCGCCTCGGCGACCAGCTCCAGCTCGAACGAGCGGCCCGCGACCGCGGCCGTGCGCAGCAGCTGCATCGGCGCCGGGTCCAGCCTGGCCAGGCGGGCCGAGACGTAGTCGTGGATCGCCGGCGGCAGCTTGTCGCCGTCCCGGTCGCGGTGCCAGCGCAGCAGCTCCAGCATCAGGTAGGGGTTGCCCGCGGTGTCGGCCATGAGCCGGTGCGGGGCCGGCAGCCGGGCCGCCGAGCGGTCGGGGGCGAGGCGGCGCACCAGCGCCAGGGCGGCGTCCTCGTCGAGGCCGCCGAGCGCCAGCCGGCGGACCCGGCGGTCGTCGTGCTCCAGGTCGCGCAGGGCCGCGGCCACGGCGCCGGCGCAGTCGGCACCCGGGTCGAACGTGCCGAGCACGAGCAGGCGGGAGTCGCGGCGGTACCGCAGCAGGTGCCGCAGCAGCAGGAGCGTGTCGTCGCCGGCGGCGTCGAGGTCGTCGGTGATGAGCAGCACCGGGCGCTGGGCGGCCAGCCCGGCCAGCACGTCGCCGAGCGCGGCGAGCAGCTCGGCCCGGCGCCCGGGCCCCTCGGCCGGCGGGGCGAGCCGGTCCAGCACGCGCCGGGCGGCCGCGGCCAGCTCGGCCGGGACGTCGGCCAGCAGGTCGGTGAGCGCGGCGGCGACCGGCTGGAAGAGCACCGGGCTGTCGCGGTCGCAGCGGCCGTAGAGCACGACGCCGCCGTCCAGGCTGATCTGCCGGGCGGCGACGGTGACCAGGCGGGTCTTGCCGACCCCGGCCGGGCCGGCGACGAGCACCAGCGCGCTTTCGCCGCGCTCGGCCCGGCTCCACGCGTCCTCGATCGCCTCCAGCTCGGCGCCGCGGCCGACGAACGGCACGGCCGGGCCGCGGGCCGCCGCCGGCGAGCCGCCGGAGCGGGCGGCCGGGCGGGGCTCGGGGCCGCTGAGCAGCTCGAGGTAGGCCGCCTGGGTCTCCGGCGCCGGGTCGACGCCGAGCTCGTCGGCGAGCGCCTGGCGCAGGTGGTTGTAGGAGCGCAGCGCCTCGGCCCGGTTGCCGCCGGCGACGTGGGCGGCCATCCGGCAGCGGTGCGCGCTCTCGCGCAGCGGCGCCAGCCGGACCGCCTCCTCGGCGCAGTAGAGCGCGGTGCGGGCGTCGCCGAGGGCCGAGCCGGCCAGGCTTGCGGTCTCCAGCGCCTGGACCAGCAGGCCGTCGAGGCGCTCGCGGACGCCGGCCACCCACTCGCCCTCGTGCTCGGGCAGGAACTGCCCGCGCAGGCACTCGATCGCCGCGGCGGCCCGCCGCTGGGCCTCGGCGTAGCCGCCGCCCGCGAACGCCTGGGCGGCGCCGTGCACGTCGGCCTCGGCCCGCTCCACGTCGACGACCACGTCGTCGGGCAGGCGCAGCAGGTAGCGGCCGCCCTGGGAGACGAGCCCGGCGCTGCCGCCGTCCTCGGCGCCGGCCGCGAACGCGCGGACCCGGCTCACGACGCTGCGCAGCGCGGAGGCCCAGGTGTCCGGCGGGCCGTCCGGCCACACCGTGTCGGCGAGCTGGTCGCGGCTGGTGCCGTTGACCCGCTCCAGGGTGAGCCGGGCGAACGCGACCTGGGCCTGCGCGCTGGACAGGGACCGGGTCGGCCGGTCGGACTCCTCGATCGTGATCAGTCCGCACAGCTTGATCAACAACGTCCGGCCACCCCGCATCCGTCACGTATTGAAGCTCGACTATAAGCGTTCATCGCCGCGTTTCGTCAAGAAAGCGCAGATGGATTCCGGGCGTCCAATTCGCGGCGGGTGCCGCCGTTTGCCGTTCTATCGACGGAGCGCAACAGATGCGCATCGCCCCGGCCCCGCGGCCGACCGGCCGGACGGCCCCGGCCGGGTGACCCCGGGCCCGGCGCCGGGCGCAACCGTGACGCGATCCCTTGCCTCCCAACCGTTTGCGCCGGTGCCGGGGGGCGCGGCGGCCGTGTTGCGCCGCCGTTGCGGCCCGCTCCGTAGAAATGCGTTCACCGGACGATCGTGACGAGGAGACAGGCGTGAATACTTCCGATGGCTGGCGGCGTCTCGAATCCCGGGTTGCCGCGACCAACCGCCGGGTCGCGGCGCTCGAGTCGGACCCGAGCCGCAAGAACAGCTTCGTGCCCTACAAGCACGACCGCCACAGCGCCTACGGCGAGATCTCGGGCGAGCGCTACCTGATGATGTCGGGCTACAGCTACCTCGGCCTGGGCGGCGACGAGCGCATCGTCGCGGCGGCCAAGGCGGCGCTGGACGTCTACGGCACCGGCACCCACGGCGTGCGCGCCCTGGCCGGCTCCACGCCGCTGCACGAGGAGCTCGAGGCCGAGGTCGCCCAGTTCACCGGCCGCGAGGCGGCGATGGTGTTCGGCTCCGGCTACGCCGCCAACGTCGGCACGATCGGCGCCATCGTGGGCCCCGGCGACGCCGTGTTCATCGACAAGTACGACCACGCCAGCATCGTCGACGGCTGCAAGCTCAGCGGCGCGACGGTGACCCGCTTCCGCCACAACGACCCCGACCACCTCGACCGCCGCCTGCGCGACGTCGGCGGTGACGGCGTCCGCCTGGTCATCGTCGACAGCGTCTACTCGATGGACGGCGACATCGCGCCGCTGCCCGAGCTGCGCGCCGTCTGCGACGCGCACGAGGCGCTGCTCATGGTCGACGAGGCGCACGCGCTCGGCGTCATCGGCCGCACCGGCCGGGGCATCGAGGAGCACTTCGACAACCAGGTGAAGGTCGACATCAAGCTCGGCACCCTGTCGAAGGCGATCCCGTCCAACGGCGGCTACGTGGTGGGCACCCGCGAGCTGATCACGCACATGCGGTACAACGCCCGCCCGTTCCTCTTCTCGGCCGCCCTCGCCCCGGCCCAGGTCGGCGCCGCGCTGGAGTCGCTGCGCATCCTGCAGGCCGAGCCCTGGCGGGTCGAGCACACGCAGCGCGAGGCCGAGCGGCTGCGCCGCATCCTCAACGCGGCCGGCATGCGCACGCTGGACAGCCAGACCGCGGTCATCCCGCTGATCGCCGGCTCGGACGAGGCCGCCTACGACTACGCGACCGCGTGCCGCCGGGCCGGCGTCATCGGCCTGCCGGTGGTCTCCCCCGCGGTGCCGAACGACCTGGCCCGCCTGCGGATCGCCATCACCGCCCGGCACGACACCACCGACATCGACGTCGCCGCCGAAGCCTTCCTCAAGGCGGCGCGCGAGTGCCGGCTCATCGCGGACTAGCACCATGTCCGGCCACGAGGAGATCGCGATCACCGGGATGGGCGTCGTGTCGCCCGCCGGGTGCACGCTCGAGGAGTTCTGGGCCACGGTGCGTGCCGGCCGCTCGACGGCGGCCGCGCTCACCGACCCGGAGCTGGCCGACCACCCGGTGCGGATCGGCTGCCGGGTGCAGGGCCTCACCGACGAGGGGCTGACGCCCAAGGAGGCGCGACGGCTCGACCCGTTCGCCCGCTTCGGCGTCGCCGCCGCCACCCGCGCCTACCGCGACGCCGGCTCGCCGACGCCCGACCCGGCCCGCACCGCCATCGTCGTCGGCAACGCCGTCGGCGGGCGGCGGACCAGCGACGACGAGAGCCGCAACTTCGCCCGCTCCGGCCCCCGCGGGGTGAGCCCGCTGATGCCCCTGCTGTCGATGCCCAACGCGGCGGCGGCGCTCATCACCATGCGGCTGGGGTGGCTCGGCCCGGCGCTGACCATCGCCACCACGTGCGCCAGCGGCGCCGACGCGATCGGCCACGGGATGGCGCTGCTGCGCGCCGGCCGGGCCGACGTGGTGCTGGCCGGCGGCTGCGAGTCGATCCTGACCCCGGTCACCATGGCCGCCTTCGCCAACCTCAACGCGGTCTCCTACCGCAACGACGCCCCCGAGCGGGCCTCCCGCCCGTTCGACGCGGACCGGGACGGGTTCGTGATGGGCGAGGGCGCCGGCTTCGTGGTGCTGGAGCGCCTCGCCGACGCCCGCGCCCGGGGCGCGCGCACCTACGCGGTGGTGGCCGGCTACGCGGCCGGCGCCGACGCCCACCACCTCGCCATGCCGCTGGACAACGGCTCGGGCGCGGTCGCCACCATGACCGGCGCCATCGCCGACGCCGGGCTGACCCCGGCCGACATCGTCCACGTCAACGCACACGGCACCTCGACGGTCCAGAACGACCGGGCCGAGGCCGTGGCGCTGCGCAAGGTCTTCGGCGCCGGCGGCCCGCCGGTGACCTCGACCAAGGGCGTGATCGGCCACCTCATCGGCGCCGCCGGCGCCGTCGAGCTCATCGCCACCGTGCACGCCATGCGGGCCGGCCAGGTGCCGCCGACCGCCAACCACGAGCGGACCGACCCGGCGATGGAGATCGACGTCGTACACGGCGCCCCGCGCGCGGTGCCGGTCGGCCCCGCCCTGTCGAACTCGTTCGGGTTCGGCGGCCACAACGCCTGTCTGGTGGTGACCCCCGTATGAGCACCGTGACCGCAACCGCGATCGACGTCGCGGACTACCGCGCGGTGGTGCGCGGCATCCTCGGCGCCGGGCCGGGCGACGGATCGGCCAGCCCGGTCCACCCGTTCGTGCTGGCCTCCCCCGCCTTCGAGCGCATGACCGCCGGGATGCGGGAGCGCTCCGGCGACGGGGCGATGGTCCACCTGGGGCAGGAGATCACGGTGTACCGCCTGATCCGCCCCGGCGACACCGTCACCACCGGCCTGGAGGTCCTCGGTGCGCGCCGCGAGCCGCGCGGCGTGCGCCTGGCGATCCGCTGCACCCTCGACGACGGCGGCACGCCGCTGGCCGACCTGGTCACGCACGTGCTCTTCGGCGGCGCCCAGGTCCCGGAGCCGTTCGGCGACATCCCGCAGTCCGCGGCGCCGGCCGCCCTCGGCCCGGCCCTGCCGCCCACGGTCAGCGTGCACACGATCTCGCGGGAGGCCATTCGCGAGTACGCCCGCGTCTCGCTCGACGACAACCCGATCCACCTCGAGGACGAGGCGGCGGCCGCGGCCGGCTTCCCCGGCGTGATCGCGCACGGCATGAGCGTGCTCGCCCTGGTCTGCGAGGACGCCGTGGACCGCTTCGCCGGCGGCGACCCGGACCGGGTCCGGGCGCTGGCCTGCCGGTTCTCGGCCCCGGTGCAACCGGACGAGCCGATCGAGGTCGCCTACGCCGGCACCACCGACGTCGTCACCTTCACCGTGCGCACGCCGCGCGGCCCCGCGCTCAAGAGCGGCTGGATTCGGCTGGGGGACCCCGATGAGTGAGCTCACCGACGCCATCACGGCGCACGCCCGGACCAGCCCCGACGCGCCGGCCCTGGTGTGGCACGACGAGGTCACCACCTACGGCGAGCTGCTCGCCAGGGCCGAGGCGCACCGCGCCGAACTGGCCGCGCTGCACCTGCCGCCGGCCGACCCGGTCGGGATCGTCGCGGCGAAGTCGCCGGAGGCGGTCGCGCTGATCCTCGGCTGCCTGCTGGCCGGCCGGCCGTTCCTGCTGCCGTCGCCCGCCCTGCCCGACGAGGTGCTCACCCGGCTGCTCGGCCAGGCCGGCTGCCGGCACGTGCTGGGCAGCGCCCGGCCGGACGGGACGCCGGACACCACCGGCGCGTTCACCGTCCCGGTCGGCACCACGTTCATGCTGACCACCTCCGGCTCGACCGGGCTGCCGAAGGTCGTGCCGCTGGAGCGCGGCGCGATCGACCGGTTCGTGGCCTGGGCCGGCGAGGCGTTCGACCTGCGCCCGGGCGCCACGGTGCTGAACTTCGCGCCGCTGAGCTTCGACCTGTGCCTGCTCGACGTCTGGTCGACGCTGGCGCACAGCGGCCGGGTGGTGCTCGTCGACCCCGACCGGGCGACCAACGGCGCGCACCTGCTCGAGCTCGTCGTGCGCTACGACGTCGACGTGATCCAGGCCGTGCCGATGTTCTACCGGCTGGTGCACGACGCCGCCCGGGACGAGCGGCCGCTGTCCACAGTGGTCACGCACGCGCTCTTCACCGGCGACGCGATGCCGCAGCAGCTGCTCGGCGAGCTGCCGGCGATGTTCCCGAAGGCCCGGCTGTACAACGTCTACGGCTGCACCGAGACCAACGACAGCTTCGTCTGCGAGGTCCGCGAGCCGGCGGACGGCGCCTCCATCGGCCTGCCGCTGCCCGGCGTCTCCGCCCTCGTCATCGACGACAACGGCCTTCCCCTGACCGGGGTGGGCACCGGCGAACTCCTGGTGTCCACTCCGTTCCAAACCGCGGGGTACCTCGACCGGCAGCGCTTCGCCGACCGGTTCACGGCCCACCCCACCGGCGCCGACAACCGTCGCTACTTCCGCACCGGGGACCTCGTCCGCCGGGAGGCCGACGGCCGCGTCCACCTCGTGGGCCGCCGCGACCACCAGGTCAAGATCCGCGGGGTGGCGATCAACACCGCCGAGGTGGAGCACGTGCTGCTGCGCCACCCGAGCGTGATCGAGGCCGCGGTCATCGCCGAGCCGGACCCGGTCGCCGGGCGGAAGCTCGTCGCCCACGTCCGCCGCGCCGCGGCCGGCGACGGCGCCGCCCCCGTCAACAGCCTCACGCTGCGCGAGCACTGCGCGCGGCGGCTCCCTCGCGCGGCCGTGCCGTCCGTCCTGCGGATCGTCGACGCACCGCTGCCCCGGACGTCGACCGGAAAGGTCGATCGGATCGCACTCACCAACTCCGGAAAGGCAACCGCAGCATGAGCGAGCACATTGCCGTCATCAAGCAGTACATCGTCGAGGAGTTCCTGCCCGACATGGCCCCCGAGGACCTGCCGGTCGAGCACGACCTGCTGGCCGACGGCGTCATCGACAGCCTGGGGCTGCTCAAGCTCATCGCCTGGATCGAGGACCGCTTCGGCCTGCCGGTCGGCGACGAGGCCATGGACCCCGAGAACTTCCGCAGTGTGCAGGCCATCGACGCGTTCGTGACCGGTTCCCGGCCCGGCGTGCCGCAGGTCGCGGGGGGCTGATCGCCGTGCCCGACGCCGTGACCGCGCTGCTCGACCGGGGCGCCCCGATCCCGGTCGAGCACTGGCGGGCGCTCTGGGACACCGTCGAGGCGGGCGGGCTGGACGGGCCGCACAGCTCCGCCCTGCTCGCCTCCCTCGCCACCGAGCTGCCCGGCGACGAGACCCTCGCCGCCCTGCTCGGCTCGCTCCGGGAGCGCCGGCCGGCCGAGCCCACGTGGCCGGACACGGTGAACGTGGTCGGCACCGGCGGCGGCCCGAAAACGTTCAACGTCTCGACCGCGTCGGCGTTCGTGGCCGCCGCCGCCGGGGTCCGGGTGGTGAAGACGGGCTCGCGGGCGTACACCAGCAGCCTCGGATCCGTCGATCTGCTGGAGCGCCTCGGGGTCCGCCCCAGCGCCACGCCGGCCCGCACCGAGCAGACGCTCGAGCGCTTCGGCATCGCCTTCGCCGGCGGGTACGTCTACCCGCCGGTCCTGGCCCGCCTGGCCCGCTCGGTCATGCCGATGGGCATGAAGAGCTTCGGCCGCTTCCTCAACGCGCTCGGCCCGTTCATGGCCGCGCTGCCGGTGGCCGCCCAGGTGACCGGCGTGTCGGCCAAGATGCCGCAGGAGCGGCTGCGCCGCCTCGCCGCGACCGTCACCGACCGGCGGATCTGGCTGTGCACGAACGGCCTCGGCGCCGACGAGCTGCTCCCGTTCACCGACAACACCGTGCACACGCCCGACGGCCCCGTCGAGCTGGCGCGCGGCTCCCTCGTCGGCGGCGACGGCTCGCTCGACGACCTCGCCCCGGTCGCCCCGCAGGACGCGCCCGCGCACTTCGCCGCGGTGCTCGCCGGGCGGGCCGGGCCGGTGGCGCTGCGCACGGTGTGCCTCAACGCCGCGGCCCTGGCCGTCGCGGCCGGGACGGAGCCGGACTGGGCCGGCGCCGTCGCCCGCGCGGAGGACGCCGTCCACAGTGGAGCCGCGGCCAACCTGCTCAACCAGATGCGGGCCGGGCTGCGGACGCCGGCGGTCGCTCATGCCTGACGAGTTCTTCCCGGGCCGCCGCCACGGCCGGCCGGGAGTGGCCCTGTTCCTCAACGCCGGCGACCCTCCGCTGGACGTGCTCGGCGACGTCGTGCACATGCTCGACGAGGCCGGCGTGGACTGCCTGGAGCTCGCCGTACCCTTCCCGGACTCCGTCACCGACGGCCCGGTGGTGCGCCGCTCCGCGCGGCGCGCCCTGGACGCGGGCGTGGACCTGCGGGCGGTGCTGGCGTTCATCGCCGAGCACCGGCCGTCCCTGCGCCGGCTGCGCATCGCGCTGCTGGCCGACTGGAGCCACTCGGTCAAGCCGCACCCGCTGTCCACAGTGGTCGGCGAGGTGGCCGCCAGCGGCGCCGAC
This sequence comes from Dactylosporangium sp. CA-139066, assembly GCF_050936175.1. Taxonomy (NCBI): domain Bacteria; kingdom Bacillati; phylum Actinomycetota; class Actinomycetes; order Micromonosporales; family Micromonosporaceae; genus Dactylosporangium; species Dactylosporangium sp. CA-139066. The sequence continues at coordinate 8,115,667 of NZ_JBNJNH010000001.1, forward strand.
GGGCTGCTGCTGCACGCGCTGCCGCCGCGGCTGGCCGAACCGTACCGGGCCGCGGCCGCCACCGCGGCCCTGCCGATCGTCACCACCTGCTACGCCAGCGGCTCGGCGGCCTCCGTCGCGGCCGCCGCCGAGCACGCCTCGGCCTACCTGTACCTGGTTGCGCACTACGGCCGCAGCGGCACCCCGCCCGCCGCCGGCTTCGCCGACCTGTCCGGGACCGTGGCGCGCCTGCGCGCCATGACCACCGCACCCATCGCCGTCGGGTTCGGGGTTCGTACCGGATCGGATGTGTCGGCCGTCCATGACTGCGGCGCCGACGCGGCAATCGTCGGCACCGCGGGGGTGGCTCGGATCGAGCGCGCCCTGGCCGACAACGAGGACGTCGTCGTGGCACTGCACGACTTCGTCCGGTCCATCCAGCCGGCGTCTGCAGATCAGGCGCCGCGTCCCTCGGGAGGCAGAAATGATCATCCGTGAACTGGCGAACGTGAAGACGGTGGACTGGGGCAACGGCCTCAGCCGGCGCTTCCTGCTTGCCTCCGACGGCATGGGCTACACCGTCACCGACACGACGGTGCGGGCGGGCACGAAGTCGAACCTGCAGTACCGCAACCACCTCGAGGCCTGCTACTGCATCGAGGGCTCGGGCGAGGTCGTCGAGCTGGACGGCACGTCGCACCCGATCACCCCGGGCACCCTGTACGCCCTCGACAAGCACGACGACCACTGGCTGGTCGCGTCGCCGCACGAGGACCTGCGCCTCGTGTGCGTGTTCACCCCGGCGCTGAACGGCGACGAGGTCCACCGGCTCGACGAGTCGGGGTCGTCCGCGTACGGGTCAGCGTCATGATCGAGTGGGACGCCGATCAGCGGGCGCTGCGCGCGGGCCTGGCGCGCTGGTTCGACATGCTCAACGCCGACCATGTCGAGCTGGACGAGAAGGGCGCCTTCGCTTGGGACAAGTGGAAGGTGATCCAGCAGTCCGGGCTGCTCGCCCTGCCGTTCCCGCGAGAGTACGGCGGGCTCGGGCAGAGCCTGCTCACCACGATGCACGTGTTCGAGGGCATGGGGCACGGCTGCCGCGACGCGGGCCTGACCTTCTCGGCCACGACCAGCGTGGCGAGCGTCGGCGTCCCACTCGAGCGGTTCGGCTCGCCCGAGCAGCGCGCGAAGTACCTGCCGCGCGTCTGCTCGGGCGAGCTGATCGGCGCGCACGCCATCACCGAGCCGCAGGGCGGCTCCGACGCGCTCACCATGCACACGACGGCCGAGCGCGACGGCGACGACTACGTCCTCAACGGCGAGAAGACCTTCATCACCAACGGCCCGATCGCCGACGTGATCACGATCTACGCCCGCACGCGCCCGGACGCCGGGCCGCTGGGCGTGACCCCGTTCCTGGTCGAGCGGGGCACGCCGGGGCTGCACTGCGGCGAGCCGATGCGCACCATGGGCCTGCGTACCTCGCCGATCGGCACGATCACCCTGCGGGACTGCCGGGTGCCGGCGTCGCAGGTCGTCGGGCGCGTCGGCGGCGGCTTCCTCGTCCTCGACCACGTCATGAAGCGCGAGATCCTGCTCGCCTTCGTGCTCGACCTGGGCCGCATGCAGCACCGCCTGGAGCGGTGCATCGCCTACGCCAAGCAGCGCGTGCAGTTCGGCAAGCCGATCGGGCAGTTCCAGTCGATCGCCAACGCGATCGTCGACATGAAGCTGCGCACCGAGACGGCCCGCAAGTGGCTCTACGACGCCGCGGAGCTGCTGCAGCGCGGCGGCAACGCGACCGCGGACATCGCGATGGCCAAGCTCGTCACGAGCGAGGCCAACCTGGCCAGCAGCCTGGCCGCGATGCAGGTGTTCGGCGGCAAGGGATTCCTCGCCGAGCACGGGATCGAACAGGACGTCCGCGACGCCGTCGGCGGGCGCATCTACTCGGGCAGCAACGAGATCCAGTACAACCGGATCGCCACCATGCTGGGGTTGTGACGTGCGAATCAAGGTGTGTGGGGCCAGGAGCCGAGCCGATGTCCGGCTCCTGGCCGGAGCGGGGGCCGACTGGGTCGGCCTGTGGCACGGCGTGCCGGGCGGCGGGGCCGAGCTGCCCCCGGCGCTCTTCGCCGATCTCGCGGACTACTGCCGGGCCATCGGCGGCCCGGAGGCGGTGCTGGTGACGTTCCTCGGCGACGCCCGGAAGCTGGCCGGCCTGGCGGTGCGCACCGGCGTGCCGATCGTGCAGCTGCACGCCTACCAGCCCCCGGCGGTCGTGCGGGCGCTGAAGGCGGCGGCCGACGTCGTCGTGGTGAAGGTGCTGCACCTGCAGGGCGACGCCTGCGCGGAGGCGCGGTTCATCCCGGCGTACGAGAAGGCCGGGACCGACCTGTTCCTGCTGGACACCGTCGCCGCCGACGGCAAGGTCGGCAGCACCGGCCACGCGCTCGACCCGGCCGCGGCGCTGGCGCTGGCGGACCGCCTGGAGCGGCCGTTCCTGCTCGCCGGCGGCCTGACCGACCGGCGCAGCGAGGAGCAGGAGGAGATCGCCGCCCACCCGCTGTTCCACGGCATCGACGTGGACACCGCGGCCCGGGACGCCGGCGGCGCCTTCGCCCCCGCCCAGGTCACCTCGATCGCCCAGTGCTGGCGCGCACCGGCCCGCGTGCTGGCCCCGGTCGCGGTCTGACGGGCCCGGCCGTGTTCATCGATGCCCTGCTGGCCGCGGCGCGGCCGGTCGTCATGGAGCTCAAGCGGACCGACGGCGACGGCCGGCCGCTGCTCGGCGACCGGCCCGTCGCCGAGGTCGTGGCCGCCTACACGGCGGCGGGGGCGCCGTGCCTGTCGGTGGTCACCGGCCGCTGGTTCGGCGGCTCGCCGGACCTGCTGGCGGAGGTGGCCGCGCTGACCTCGCTGCCGCTGCTGCAGAAGGACTTCATCACCCGCTCCTCGCAGCTGTCGGCCGCGCGCACGCTGGGCGCGTCGGCGGTGCTGCTCACCGCCGCGCTGCTGCCGCGCACGGCGCTGCACCGGCTGGTCGGCGCGGCCCTGGAGGCCGGGCTGACCCCGTTCGTCGAGGTGGTCACCGCGGACGAGGTGGCCGGGCTGCCGCACGCCGAGGCGTGCGTGGTGGCGGTCAACAACAAGGACATCAACACGCGCGAGCGCAGCGGCGGCGGGATCGCCCGCAGCCTGGACCTGCTGCCGGCGGTGCTGGAGACGGGCACGGTGTGCCCGGTCAGCGCGTCGGGGATCGAGGGCCCGGCGGACGCCCGCAAGCTGCTGGACGCGGGCTACGCGGGGCTGCTCGTCGGCACCTCGCTGCTGCTGGCCGGCGACCTCGGCGAGTGGTCGGCGATCACTCGCTGAGCATCGTTAATTTTTGCGCACCGTTAAATCTTCGCGACGGCGGCCCCGCGGCCTTTCGGCCTCGGGGCCATCGCGCGTGTCAGGCACTGATCTGCCCCAGGGTCACCTTGCGGTGCTCCAGCGGGCTCACCCCGCGGACCCGCTTGAATGCCGTGCTCAACGCGAACGCGCTGCCGTAGCCGACCGTCCGGGCCACGTTCCCGACGGTCGCACCGGGCTCGGCGAGCAGGTCGGCGGCGAGGGTGAGACGCCAGTTGGCCAGGTACTTCATCGGCGACTCCCCCACCAGCTCGGTGAAGCGCCGGGCCAGCGCGGCCCGCGAGACGCCCGCCTTGGCCGCCAGGTTGGCCACCGTCCACTGGTAGGCCGGGTCGCCGTGCAGCAGCTGCAGGGCCACGCCGATGACCGGGTCGCGCTGGGCGCGGTACCACGCCGGGGTCGGCGCCTCGGGGCTGGCCAGCCAGGAGCGCAGCACGGTGACGACCAGCAGGTCCAGCAGGCGATCCAGGACGAGCTCCTGGCCCGGCTGGTCGCGCACGATCTCCACCGAGAGCAGGTCGACCAGCGGCCGCTCCCCCGCCCCGATCGGGTGCACCATCATCGTCGGCAGCACGCCCAGCAGGCGCTGGCTGACCTCGCTGTGCATCTGGTAGGTGCCGCTGAGCATGATGTCCTCGCGGCCGGAGTCGCTGCCCCAGGTGCGCACGCCGGGCAGCAGGGTCCCGCCCATGTCGGTGCCGTCGAGGGAGGTGCAGCGCTGGCCGGGGTGGATGACGATCTGCACCTCGGTGCCGGGCGCGTCGCAGATGGTGTAGGGCTCGGGGCCCCGCATGATGGCGACCTCACCCGGCCGCAGCCAGGTCGCCTCGCCGTTGTCGGGCACCACGAGCGCCTCACCCCGGGCCATGGTCACCACGGACAGCGGCGCCTCGTCCTCGATCCGCAGGGACCAGGGCGGCGTGAGCATGGACCGCAACAGAAACGCCCCACGGGCCCGCGGTTGGTCCAGCAGTCCCGTCAGCGCGTCCATGGGCCGAATTGTAGACGCCGGCGCATGAAAGTGAGTAGAAGAACCATGGCGGCTACGCCTCCGAGGCTCTTCACTGAGATTGACGCACGGCATTCCTGAAAGGACGATGGGCATGGAACTGGTTCGTGTAGTGACGCTGGTGTTTGCCACCCTGACCATGGGTCTCATCGCGGGCCTTTTCTACGCGTATGCCTGCTCGGTCATGCTGGCCCTGGGCCGCACCGAGGACCGGGTTTTCATCGATGTGATGCAGCGCATCAATTCGTCGATCCAGAACGGGTGGTTCGCGCTGAGTTTCATGGGGGCGGTGCTGTTCACCATTGCCACCCTTGTCGTACACCTCGGGGCGGGTGAGCCCGTGAAGCTCGCGCTGATCATCGCCGCTCTCGTGCTGTACCTGATCTCGTTCGTCATCACGGTGCGCGGGAACATCCCGCTCAACGCGCGCCTCGACGCCGCCGGTGCGGCGCAGCGCATCGGCGACCCGGCCGCGACCCGGGCGTGGTTCGAGCGCCCCTGGGTCCGGATGCACCTGGCCCGGACGCTCTTCTCGATCGGAGCGTTCGCCGCCCTCTGCGTCGCATCGGTACTGTGAACAACCTCCCAACCGAACCCCGCACGCCCCGCACGCTCCTCGGCACGCTGGTGCCGGGGGGCGTGTGCGTTGCCGAGGCGTTCCACGACGACGAGCCGGCGCCGCTGTACCCCGAGGAGGAGGCCGCCGTGGCCGGCGCCGATCCGGGCCGGCGGCGCGAGTTCGCCACGGCCCGCGCCTGTGCCCGGCGCGCCCTCGGCGAGCTGGGCCTGCCCCCGGGCCCGGTGCCCCGCGACCCCAGCCGGGCGCCGCGCTGGCCGGACGGCGTGCTCGGCAGCCTCACCCACTGCACCGGCTACCGGGGCGCGGCCGTGGCCCGGGCGAGCGCCTTCGCCTCGATCGGCATCGACGCCGAGCGGCACGCGCCGCTGCGCGCGGGCGTGCTGGAGCTCGTCGCCGGCCCGGCCGAGCGGGCCCGCCTGGCCCGGCTGGCCGAGGCCGACCCCGCGGTCGCCTGGGACCGGCTGCTGTGCTGCGCCAAGGAGGCCGCGTACAAGGCGTGGTACCCGATCGGCGGCCGCTGGCTGGGCTTCCTCGACGCCGACGCCGACCTGACGACGGACCGCGCCGACCAGGGACTGGATCGGCGCGGTGCGTTCACGGTCGTCGCCGGCAGCCTCACCTTTGCCGGGCGATGGCTGGCGCACGACGGGCTGCTGCTCGCCGCGGTGGCGACGAGCAGCAGCCCCGTGCTGGACCGGGAGGGTCACCGGACACCCGGGTAGGGCGCCCCGGGCCCGGGCGGGTAGGGCGGGGCGACCGGGGCCGCCGGTCGCTGCGCCCGCGCGTGCAGGGAGAGCGCCCGCCCGAGGGCGGCCACGGCGATCGTGCACAGCAGCGTGCGGAAGTGGTTGACCGTGACCCAGACGCCCTCGAAGTCGGCGCGCACCTTGTGCAGGTCGGCGATCTTGTCCACCGGTCCGGCGTTGGCCAGCTGGTTGTTCAGCGGGACCTCGACGCCCATCGTGAGGATCAGGACGATGAAGTACGCGACCGTCGCCACCGCCGTCCACAGCGCCGCGCCGCGGCGCTTCTGGACCAGCAGGACCACCGCGGCGGCCCCCGGCACCAGCAGGCCGCCGGCGAAGACCAGCCCGAAGAGGCCGTTCTCGATGTCCGCGTTGATGTGCTGCATCGCGGTGATGAAGGTGCGGTCGTCCGAGTCGCCGAGCCCGGGCATGACGGAGATGTCGAATCCCCAGAACAGGCCGGCCATGAGGCCCATGCACACGACGGCCAGGATGAGCAGGACGCCGGCGAAACCCTGTCCGCCGCCCGCCGGCTGCCCGCCGGTGGCCGATGGCCGGGCCGTGCTGTTGCCGAGAGTTGCCATGGTGCGCTTTCCCCCTGGATCGATATGGTTTTGCGTTGCTTGTGTTCCGGTCAGGCCGCCGCGTTGACCAGCTGCGGCCGCTCCTCGGCCCGGCCCTCGACCTCGAGGCGGCCGCGGTCCAGCACGCCGACGCGCCGGCACACCTGCCTGACCTCGGACTCGTCGCGCCCGGCGTAGAGGACGGCGACGCCGCCCTCACGCACCCGGCCGACGGTCTCGAGCAGCCGGTCGCGCCCCCGCGCGTCGAGCCCGCGGGTCGGCTCGTCGAACACGAGCAGCCGGGGCCGGCGCAGCATCGCGACGGCAAGGCTCAGCTCGCGCAGGACGGTCGGCGAGCAGCGGTTCACCGGGGTGCCGGCGTACTGCTCGATGCCCGCGCCGGTCAGCGCCTCGGCGACCAGCTCGCGCAGGTCCGCGCGCCGTTCCGCCGGCGAGGAGCGCTCGGCGTACGGGTGTCGTTCGGATCTGAAGGATCCCGGCAGGCCCCGCATCCGCGCCCACAGCCGCAGCGTCTCGGCGACGGTGAACGTCGGGGTGACCACCGCGCTGTGGGCCACATACGAGACGGGGTCATGCAGCGGGTCGGCCTCGGGGCCGGCGAGCGGCCGGTTGTCGAGCAGCACCACGCCCGGGTCCGCCGGCATCAGCCCGCTGACCATCCGCACGAGCGCGGTGCGGCCGAGGGTGTCCGACGGCGCGCCCGGCCCGGTCAGCCCGAGCGCCTCCCCCGGCCGCAGGTCGAAGCCGACGTTGTCGAGCACCGCCTCGCCGGCGAGCCGGTGCCGCAGGCCGTGCGCCGACAGCAGCGGCGCGCTGCGTGCCGGTGCCCCGGCGGTCCGCCGCGGCCCGTCGATGAACGGGTTGGTGGGCTTTCGGGTCCCGTGGTCCGGCCGGGGTTCCCGGCGCTGCGGACCACCACCTCCGCTACCCCGGCAGGCGCAGCCGGACCCGACGACATTGATGGATTCCATCAACTCTCCTCAGATGCGATCAGACGAGGGCGACCGCCCGCGGGCCCGGTTCCGGCCCCGTGCGCGGCACTGCGCCCGTGCTCACATCAGCGACAGGACCGGTGCGACGGCGCGCTCGTAGCGCCAGCGCAGCACCGTGCCGCCCACGAGCCGGACGGGAGGCGGGATCGTGGCCGAAACGCTGGCCACCGCCCGCCGGTCGGCACCGTCGAACATCCATGGCTGGAGGTAGGCCATGACCCGAGCGGGTGCCGTGGCGACGACTCGCCGTTCGATCGCCAGATACTCCTGCGGGGTGATCTCCTCGGCGAACACCGGGAAAACCAGTCGCTCCTCCGCACGGAGGTGTTCGGTGAGGACGGTCGCAAACCGGGACGCCGCTCCCGGCAGGTCCGTCACTCCACGCGGGGTCAGCGCCGCCGACACCGCGTCCATCGCCGCATCAAGGATCTCGTGGTCGCCGTGGATCGCGGCCTCGCGCACGGTGAACCCCCGCACGCGGCGCCGCAGCTCCGGCCACAACACCTCGTCCTCGCTGTGGTGGTGCCAGTCGATGGCCCCGCGGACCATCTGCCACCACGACGCCAGCGCCGGCACGGCCTTCGCGGTGACCGCCCCCGCGGCCTCGCTCAACCGTCCAGCGTCGCGCCGCATGGCGACGTGCATGAGCGCGAACCCGCGCACGTGCTCGGGCAGGTCCAGCACACCGTGCTCACTGGACATCGAGATCTGCGCCATCCGACTCGCCTCCCCGACCTACGTGACCGCGCGATCGCGCGCTGTTTGCACGTACCAGTGAAGCCAGAGCGGGCGCGACGTTCCATAGCCAGGAAGCTCAGTTGCATGCGCACTCGTCTCGACCTGGTCAGAGGGTCTCGGACGGGTTCAAAACCAGCTAGTGGCACTGTACATTGTCGATCACACACACCCAATACGCGGATCAGCTCCCCCGGGCCGATCCGCTCCGCAAGGGACCAGGCGGCGCGGTCTCCCCCTTCCCCCTGGGCCGCGCCCCTGGTCCACTGTGGATGAACGGCGGGTGGCGTCGAGACGATCCCGCATGCAGTCGAGCGTCTCGGCCATGGTTTGTCCGAATTGCCCGTGATGTACTCGGACTCATGACGAACTGCATTCTGGTCCTCGGGGGCAATGGCAAGACCGGACGCCGAGTCGTCGAGCGGCTCCGCCGCGCGAACCACGACGTGCGCCCCGGCTCACGGGCCGGCTCCCCGCCCTTCGACTGGGACGACCGCACCACGTGGGGCCCGGCCCTGCGCGGCGTCGGTGCGGCCTACGTGACGTACCAACCGGATCTCACCTTCCCCGGCGCCGTCGACGCGGTGGGCGCCTTCGCCCGCCAGGCCGCCGGCGCCGGCGTCGGGAAGCTGGTCCTGCTCTCCGGCCGCGGCGAGCGGGAGGCCCTGCACGCCGAGGAGGCCGTCGCGGCCGCCGGTCTCGACTGGTCGGTCGTCCGGGCGAGCTACTTCATGCAGAATTTCAGCGAGGCGGCGTTCGCCGACGGGGTGCGGGCCGGGGAGATCGTCTTCCCGGCCGGCGACACCCCCGAGCCGTTCGTCGACGCCGAGGACATCGCCGACGTGGCCGTGGCCGCGCTCACGGAGGACGGCCACGCCGGCAAGGTCCACGAGGTGACCGGCCCACGCCTGCTGACGTTCGCCGACGCCGCCGCGGAGATCGCCGCGGCGACCGGCCGGGAGGTGCGCTACGTTCCGGTGACGCCGCAGGTGTACCGCGACCAGCTGCTCGCCGACGGCCTGCCCGAGGACGCCGCCACGACGCTGACCGACCTGTTCACCACGACCCTGGACGGCCGCAACGCCTACGTCACGGACGGCGTGCGCGCGGCCCTCGGCCGCGAACCGCGCGACTTCGGCGTGTTCGCCCGCGGTACCGCGGAGGCGGGCGCCTGGTCCTGAAACCGCACGGGCCGCGAGCTGCCTGGGCAGCTCGCGGCCCGCACCAACCGGCACACGGCACGCCCACGCCGCACGGCACACGGCCGCTGGCCGGTGCCGGTCACGCGCTGAGGGTGATGGCGGTGCCGTCGGTGTCGCGGTTGCCACTGCCCACGTCGGCCCTGGCGTCCCGGGCGGCCGCGCACGCGCTCACGATCGCCGGGACGGCCGCTGCGCTCGCAGAAGCACCAGCGCCGGCAGGCCGCTACTGGGTCTCCATCACGCGCAGCGACGCGGCACGCCGCACGCGGCACGGCCGCCGGCCGGTGCCGCTCGCGCCGTGAGGGTGATGGCGGTGCCGTCGGTATCGCGCCTGCCGCTGCCCATGTCGGCCCTGGCGAGGCGGGCGGCCCGGACGGCCGCTCGCGCCCACGGTCGCCGGGATGGCCGCGCTGTGGCCGCAGACGTGGCGGCGCCGGCGGGCGGCTACTGGATCTCCATCACGCCCATCATGCCGGCGGCGGAGTGCTCCAGGAAGTGGCAGTGGTAGACGTACTTCCCGGTCGTCTGCGGGAAGGTGACCGCCACCCGGATGTTGCGCGCGCCGGCCGGGACGTAGATGGTGTCCTTCCAGCCGGCGTCGTCGGGCGTCGGTGCCTTGCCGTCGCGGTCGAGCACCCGGAAGTGCGTCGCGTGCATGTGGAAGGTGTGGTCGAAGCCCGGCGGGTCGCCGTTGCCGATCCGCCAGATCTCCGTGCTGCCGCGCCGGACGGCAATGTCGACCCGGTTCGCGTCGAACGCGTGGCCGTTGAGCATTCCGACCGGCATCGGCCGGCTCAGGTCGAAGCTCATCGTCACGTCACGCTCGGCGGTGGCCGCCGGGATCGGGGGCAGCGGCCGCAGCGCGGCGGGCACCCGGCTGGCGTCGGCGGCGCGGCGTACCACGTCGAAGCGCAGCACCGGGCCGCTCGTCGCGTCGCGCAGGACGACCTGGCTGCCGAGCGGGAACTTGGAGAAGTCCACGATGACGTCCTGGCGCTCGGCGGAGGCCAGGGTCAGCTCGGTGCGGGGCACCGGCGCGGGCAGCAGGCCGCCGTCGGAGCCGACCTGGGTCATCGTGGCGCCCTCGCCGAGGGTGAGGGTGAAGACCCGGGTGTTGGCCGCGTTGAGCAGCCGCAGGCGGTACTTGCGGGCGGCCACCTTGAAGTAGGGCTGGGGGCGGCCGTTGGCCAGCACCACCGGGCGGGCGAAGGAGGCGAAGTCGAGGGTGCCGTCGGCGGCGAACGCGGCGTCGCGCAGCATGATCGGCACGTCGTACTCGCCCTGGGGCAGCTGCAGGCCGCGCTCGGCGTCGTCGTCGATGAGGTAGAAGCCGTGCAGGCCGCGGTACACGTCCTCGGCCTCCATGCCGTGGGCGTGGTCGTGGTACCACAGCGTCGCCCCGGGCTGGGTGTTCGGGTAGGTGTACGTCCGGGAGCGGCCCGGTGCGATGACGTCGGTCGGGAAGCCGTCGCTGGACGCCGGCACGTGGCCGCCGTGCAGATGGACGTTGGCCTCCATGTCGATCCGGTTGGTGAACTGCACCAGCGCGGTGCGCCCGGCGCGGGCGCGGATGGTCGGGCCGACGAACTGCCCGCCGAAGGTGAGCGCCGGCGTGCGCACGCCGGGCAGGATCTCCACCGTGGCCGGGGTCATGTCGACGCGGAAGACGTCGACGCCGGCGGAGGCGATGACCGGGCGCAGCTCCTTGGGCACGGGCATGGGGACCGTGAAGGGCGGCGGCACGTCGACCGCGGCGGCGGCCGGCCGGAACCGCGGGTCGCCGGGGCGGGCGCCGCCGGGCCAGCGCTCGAGCAGCTCGGTGGAGAGCTTGGCGGTCACGAGCATGCCGCCCGCGACGGCGCCGAGCCCCAGGACTGTACGCCGGTTCGACATGGTGACTCCCGAAAAAAGGTTGTCCCGTAAGGGATTCAGGCGTGGTTGGCGGGTCGCGTCGATGCTAGGAAGCGGGGCGGGGTGTCGTCCATCGAGGCACATTGACACCCGCGCGCGCGAAACGCAGATTTGCGAGCATGACGACCAAGCCGGAAACGGTCCTCTGGGACGAGTTCGTCGACACCGCCGACGCCGCCGAGCACGCGCGGCTGGCGCTGCTCGAGGAGGTCTTCGACCCGTTCAGCCGGGCCAGCCTCGACCGCATCGGCATCTGGCCGGGGTGGCGCTGCCTGGAGATCGGCGCCGGGCGCGGCTCCGTGGCCCGCGAGCTGGCCGCCCGGGCCGGCGCGGCGAACGTCACCGCCACCGACCTCAGCACGCGCCTGCTCGGCCCGATCGAGGAGCTGGGCGTTCGGGTGCTGCGCCACGACGTGCTGCGCGACCCGGCGCCGGGCGAGTTCGACCTGATCCACTGCCGGTTCGTCGTCGACCACCTGCTGCAGCGGCAGTACGCGATCGAGCGGATGGTGAGCTGGCTGCGGCCCGGCGGCATCCTGCTCGTCGAGGCCGGCGGCACCGCCCCGGCGCTGTCCTCGGCGCCGGCCGTGGCGCAGGCGATGGCGGCCGCGAACGCCGTGCTGGAGCGGGATCTGGGCACCGACCCGAACTGGGCCCGGCGCCTGCCGCAGCCGCTGGAGGCGGCCGGGCTGGTCGGCTGCGGCGTGTACGCCGAGGCGCCGGTGGTGCGCGGTGGCCGGCCGCTGGCGCGCTGGCTGCGTGACACGTTCCGGATGGTCGACGACGCCGTCGCCGCCGCCGGCCTGCTCGGCCGCGAGGACCTGGAACGGGCCGCCGCGGTGTACGACGACCCGTCCTATGTGGACTACACGTGGATGACCGTCGCCGCCTGGGGTACGAAACCCTGATCCGGCCTCACAGCGCGAGCGTGGGCCGGTACATCTCGAACCAGTGGTACAGGTCGAGGATCCGGTCCACGCCACGGCGTGCGTCGCTGGGGACATTGAGCGGGTCCACGGCGGTCGCCGCGGTCAGCCAGTCGCGGTCGACGACGGCGAAGACCGGGTGGTCGTCGGCGGCGAGAACCTCCTTCGCCTGCTGCTGCAGGCTCATGAGGTACGCCGGGTCCTGTGTGGACGGATACGACGCCTTGACCCGGTCCCGCGCCGACGGCGGCAGCACGTGCGCGGCCGCGTGGCGCAGCAGGCTCTTCTCCCGCCCGTCGAAGGTCTTCAGCGCCCAGGGGGCGTTGTAGGCGTAGCCGACGAGCCGGTGGTCGCAGAACGGCACCCGCACCTCCAGCCCGACCGCCATCGACACCCGGTCCTTGCGGTCCAGCAGCATCCGCACGAACCGGGTCAGGTGCAGGTGGGTGACCTCGCGCATGCGCCGCTCGTGCGGGTCGTCGCCGGGGCGGTGCTCGACCTGGGCGACGGCGGTGGCGTACTGGTCGGCCACGTATCCGTCGAGGTCCAGCCGCTCGCGCAGCGCCGGGTGCAGGATGGCGCCGCGGTCGCCGCTGGTGGCGCTGCGGTAGGCCAGCCAGGGGAACGTGCCGGCGTACGCCGCCGACCGCTCGTGCATCCAGCGGTACCCGCCGAAGACCTCGTCGGCCGACTCCCCCGACAGCGCGACGGTCGAGCCGGCCCGGACCGCCGTGAACAGCTGCAGCAGCGAGGTGTCCATCTCGCCGAAGCCGACCGGCATGTCCCGGGCCGCGATGACCGCCCGGCGCACGGCCGGGTCGGCCAGCTCGGCCGGGTCGAGGGTGACGTTGCGGTGCTCGGAGCCGACCCGGGCCACGACGTCGCGGATGAACGGCGTGTCCGGGGTGTCGCGGACCTCGTCGGCCCGGAACGTCTCCTCGCGGCCGGTGAAGTCGACCGAGAAGGTCCGCAGCCGCTCGCCCTGCCGGGCCAGCTCCCGGGCGGCCAGCCCGGTGACGGCGCTGGAGTCCAGGCCGCCGGAGAGCAGCACGCAGCGGGGCACGTCGGCGACCAGCTGCCGGGCGACGGCGTCGGTGAGCAGCTCCCGGACGTGGTCCACGGTGGCGCCGAGGTCGTGCGGGTGCTCGGCCGGCTCCAGCCGCCAGTAGGTGCGCGACCGGATGCCGAGGCGGTCGACGGTGACCACGGTGCCGGGCAGCACCTCCGTCATGCCGCGCCAGAACGCCCAGCCCGGCGCCATCGTGTTGGCCGCGAGCTCGCGCAGGCCGTCGGCGTCGACGACCGGCGGGGCCAGCGGGTTGGCCAGGATCGCCTTCGGTTCGGACCCGAACAGCAGGCCGCCCGGCGTGGGCCGGTAGTACAGCGGCTTCACGCCGAGCCGGTCGCGGACCAGGTGCAGGGTCTCGGTCCGCCCGTCCCAGACGGCGAAGGCGAACATGCCGTTGAGCCGCTCGGCCAGCCGGTCGCCCCACTGCAGGTAGGCGCGCAGCACGACCTCGGTGTCGCTGCCGGTGCGGAACCGGTGGCCGAGGCCCGCCAGCTCGGTGCGCAGTTCCTTGAAGTTGTACGCCTCGCCGCTGTACACGATGGCGACCGTGCCCGCCGGGGTGCGCTCGGTCATCGGCTGACGGCCGCCCTCGAGGTCGATGACGGCGAGGCGGCGGTGGCCGAGGGCGGCGTGCCGCTCGATCCACACGCCGCCGTCGTCGGGGCCGCGCAGGGCCATGGTCGCCGTCATCCGCTCGGCGATGTCGCGGTGGTGGGTGAGGTCGTCGTCGTAGGCGACCCAGCCGGTGATGCCGCACATGCCGCTACACCCGCGGCCGGGCGATGACGGCGGTGGTCTCCATCGGCAGGTCGGCGATCCGCTCGATGTCGAAGCCGGCCCGGTCCAGCAGCGCCGTGAACGTCTCCAGGCTGCGGTGCCGGCCGCCGTTGGTCATCAGCAGATGCAGGTCCCACAGCGCCGGCAGGACGGTGCTGCCCTCGTCGGTCACGACCCGCTCCAGGATCATCAGCCGGCCCTCGGGCGACGCCATGCCCTCCCGGCAGGCGGCGAAGAGCCCGGCCACGGCGTCGTCGCTGTGCCCGGCCAGGACCCGGCAGAGCACGTACACGTCGGCGCCGGGCGGGACGGCCTCGAACATGTCGCCGGCGACCAGCTCGACCCGGTCGAGCCCGACGGTGGCCGAGAGCGCGGCCTTGGCGATCGGCACGATGTGCTCGCGGTCCAGCAGGATGCCGCGGGCGTCGGGGACCTGCCCGAGAACCGCGGTCAGCAGGTGGCCGGGGCCGCCGCCGAGGTCGGCGATCGTCTTGCCGGCGAAGTCGAAGACGTCGGGCACGTAGTCGAAGAAGATGTTGCCCGAGCGCATCGCGGCCTGGAACCGCTCGGCGAGGTCGGGGTGGGTGCCGAGGTACGGGTAGAGGGCCTCGCCGTAGGCCAGCTCGAAGCCGGCGGTGACGGTGCGCAGCGACTCGTACGCGTGGCTCCAGGCGGTGTAGAACTCCTCGCCGTACAGCAGGCACATGTCCCGCAGCGAATCGGGCGCGTCGACCAGGGTGAGGCTCGCGGGCGTGTTGCGGTAGCCGTGCTCGTCGCCCTCGAAGACCTCGAGCGCGACGAGCAGCCGCATCATCCGGCGGATGCCCTCGACGTCGGCGTCCGTCGCCGCGGCGAGCTCGGCGGCGGTGGTGCGCCCGGCCGCGATGTGGTCGGGCAGGCCCATCTTCGCCGCGGTGTAGATCACCTGGGCCCGCCAGCCGCCGGTGATCAGCTCGACCATGCGGGAGGTGGCGGCCAGATCAGCTCGTGTCACGACAGTTCCTCTCGAAAGATGAAGTTCGCGTCAGCGGGGAATGCCGCCGCGCCGCACGACCGGCACCTCGATGCCGAGCGCGCGCAGCTGCTGAAACGGGTTCATGAATTCCCGCTGCTCGGCGATCCGGCCGTCGCGGAACTTGAAGGCGTGAATGAAGTGGTTCTCGTAGCGGCCGGGCGGATAGTCGGGGAACAGGATCTGCCCGGCGCCGTCGCACTCGACCCAGAAACGGTTCGGGTCCTGCGTCTCGTAGATCTCGACGTTGAACCAGACCCAGTCGGGGAACATCTTCAGCGACCATTCGCCGTGCGCCTTGAGCCCGGCGTGGCCGCCGGTGATGACCGGCTCCTTCGTGTCGGCGGTGTAGAGCCCGCCGGTGCCGTCCTCGGTGAACAGCTGGTAGCGGGTGAGCCGCCCGGCGCCGCGACGGCTCATGTAGTCCTCGACCACCGCCCGGTTCTGCTTGCGGATCTCGTCGTCGGAGGCCAGCATGTCAGCTCCTTTCATATAATTGATGAACGCCAATGTTAGTGACGCCCGTCCAATTGCGGGAAGGCGACAATTGGACGTTCATAGAAAGGGACCGATACGGTGCGCTGCATGCTGGACTATGTGGTCGCCGACGTGTTCACCGATACGGCACTGGAAGGCAATCCGGTCGCCGTCTTCCTCGACGCCGAAGGGCTCACCGCGCAGCGCATGCAGCGCATCGCCCGGGAGATGAACCTCTCGGAGACGACGTTCGTGCTGCCGCCGTCACGCGGCGGCGACGTGCGGGTGCGCATCTTCACCCCGGTCAACGAGCTGCCGTTCGCCGGGCACCCGACGCTCGGCACCGCGATCGCGCTGACCGAGCGCGACCGCCGCCCGGAGCTGAACATGGAGACCGCGATGGGCATGGTCCCGTTCCGCTTCGACGGCGGCCCGCCGGCGTCGAGCCGGGCCCGGATCGCCCGGATGCTGCAGCCGGTGCCGACGTGGCAGCCCTACGCCCGGGCCGGCGAGCTGCTGGCCGCGCTGGGCCTGGAGCGCTCGACGCTGCCGGTCGACATCTACCGCAACGGCCCGCGGCACGTCTTCGTCGGCCTGCCGGACATCGAGGCCCTCTCCGCGGTCCGCCCCGACCTCAACGCGCTGGCCGGCCACGAGGACCTGGCCGTCAACTGCTTCGCCGGCGGCGGCACCACGTGGCGCAGCCGCATGTTCTCGCCCGCCTACGGGGTCGCCGAGGACGCCGCCACCGGCTCGGCCGCCGGCCCGCTCGCGCTGCATCTCGGCCGCTACGGCGCCACCAAGTTCGGCGCGACCGTCACCATCCGGCAGGGCGTCGAGATGGGGCGACCGTCCACGATGTACGCCAGGGTCGACGGCGGCCCCGACGACATCGAGCGGATCGAGGTCGCCGGCGCCGCCGTGGTGGTGGCCCGCGGAACGCTGGAGATCTGAGCTCAGGGCTGCAGCCGGCGGCTGGTCCACGCCTCACCGCTCCGGTCGAAGCGCAGCCGCCGGTGCAGCCGGTCCGGCCCGGCCTGCCAGAACTCCACAGTGGACGGAGACAGCCGGTAGCCGCAGAAGCGCTCCGGGCGCGGCAGCGGCTCGCCGGAGCCGGCCAGCCGGAGGGCCTCGGCCCGCAGCGCCTCCTCGTCCAGCAGCGGCTCGCTCTGGTAGGACGCCACCGTCATCGGGTGCGTGCCGGCCGGGCGGGCCGCCCACAGCGCGTCGCTGTCGGCGTCCGGCAGCCGGGTCACCGGCCCGGCCAGCGTCACCTGCCGGCCGGCCTCGCGCCAGTACAGCACCCCGGAGGCCCAGCCGGTCTCCGCGATGTGCCGGCCCTTCACCGAGCTCGTGTGCGTGGTGAACACCAGCCCGTCCACGTCGATCGCGAGCGTCTGCACGATCCGGCTCTCGCTGCGGCCGTCCCGCCCCGCCGTGGCCAGGGCCAGCGCGCCGGGCTCGCGAACGCCGTCGGCACCGGCGGCGGCGAGCCACTCGCGCAGCGCGGACATCGGCTCCGGCGGGGCGGCCGCGAACACGTCAGCCATCGACGGCCCCCAGCGTCGCGAGGCCGATGCTCGCCTCCACGTCGAAGCGCACCCGCTGCTGCGGCGGGTAGCCGATGAGCTCCTGGGCCCGGTGCGGCGGCAGGACGGCCGGGTCGATGTCGTCGCGGTCCCAGAGCATGACCGCGCCCCAGCGGTTGCCGGCCGGGTCGGCGATCCAGCACTTGAACCGCAGCCCGGGCACGGTCTGCCACGCGGCGACGGCCTCGCTGTGCAGGTACTCGCGCAATGAGTCGATGGTCTGGTCGGAATCGGTGAGATCCCACCAGGAGATGGACACCTTCATACGTTGAGTACCTCCTTGATGCGGGCGGCGAGGATCCGCGGCCCGGCGACGGTGAGCACCGACTCGGCGTGGAACTGCATCGAGGCGAAATGCGGGCCGCGCAGCGCGAAGACCTCGCCGGTGCCCGGGTCCCGGCTCACCTCGACCGGCCCGCTGCCCGGCGGGTCGATCTTGTCGTGCTCGCAGCGGGCCGCGAAGGAGTTGTACAGCCCGACCGTCTCCGCCTCGCCGAACAGGTCGATGGTGCGCTGCCGGCCCTGGTTCGAGTGCTTGCAGCGGGCCAGCGGCAGCCCCAGCGCGTGGCTGAGCACCTGGTGGCTCAGGCACACCGCGACGAAGCGGTGCCGGCCGGCCAGCAGCTGCGCGACCACCTCGTGCAGGCGGGCGATGCGCGGGTCGGCGCGGTCCAGCGGGTCGCCCGGCCCGGGCCCGGCGACGACGAGGTCGTAGGCGTCGAACCCGCCGGCCGGCGGCGGCGCCTCGCAATGCCGGACGGTCACGTCCAGCCCGAGCGCGCGCAGCTGGTGGTCGATCATCGCGGTGAACGTGTCCTGCGCGTCCAGCACCAGCACGGTCCGCCCGGCCAGCCGCGGCTCGCGCTCGGTGGCGCCGCCGGCGAGCCAGAACGGGGCCAGGCCGGCGTTGCGCCCGGCCAGCGCGGCCAGCACCTGCGGGTGCTCGGCGAGCGGGGCGGCCGGCGCGGCGTTGAGCGCGCCGAGCAGGCCGGCGACCTTGGCCGTGGTCTCGGCGGCCTCGGAGGCCGGGTCGGAGTGGCGGACCACCGTCGCGCCGACGCCGATGGAAAGCCGCCCGGCGGCGGTGATCTCCGCGGTACGGATGAGGATCGCCGAGTCCATCGCCCAGCGCCCCTTGTCGTCGCGCCCGATGATCGCGGCCACCCCGGAGTAGTAGCCCCGGCCCCGGGGCTCGTGCCGGGCGATGACCCGGCACGCGCTCTCCAGCGGGCTGCCGGTGACGGTCGGGGCGAACAGCGTCTCGCGCAGCACCTCGCGCGGGTCGAGCTCGCACTCGCCCTCGATGAGGTACTCGGTGTGGGCGAGCCGGGCCATCTCGCGCAGCCGCGGGCCGATCATCCGGACCCGGCCGGTGCAGACCCGCGCCATCATCTTGAGCTCCTCGTCGACGACCATGTACAGCTCGTCGCGCTCCTTGCCGTCGGCCAGGAAGTCCAGCAGCCCGTCGAGCGTCGCGCCGCCCGGCGGGTAGCGGTAGGTGCCGCTGATCGGGTTCATCACCGCGGTGCCGGCCTCGAGGCTCACGTGCCGCTCGGGGCTGGCGCCGACGAACGTGCGGCCGCCGGTGTGCACCACGAACGTCCAGTAGGCGCCGCTCTCCCGCTCGCACAGCCGGCGGAACAGGGTCAGCGCGGCCCGCGGCGTGTAGCCGACGATCTCGGCCGACCAGGTGCGGCGGATGACGAAGTTGGCGCCCTCGCCCCGGCCGATCTCGTCGTCGATGACCGCCCGGACGGTGGCCGCGTACTGCTCGTCGTCGAGGTCGAACCGGCCGCCGTCGACGTCGACCCGCCCGTCCGGCAGGCGCCGCAGCACCTCGCCCAGCGGCAGCTCGTCGTGCGCGCGCACGCGCAGCGCGAGCAGGGGCGCGTCGTCGGGCACGGCGGTGAAGCCGCGCTCGGCGACCTGGCGGAACGGCACCAGGACCAGCACCTGCGGCCCGCGGGCGCGCTCGCCGGCCGACAGCGGCACGTCGGCCAGCCGCGCGACCTCCTCCACCTCGCCGGCGAGGACCTGCACGCCGCGGCCCGGCCGGTGCACCAGGGCGAACGGCGGCGGGTCCTTGCGCAGCACGCGATCGAGCACAAACGACTTGTTCAGCGCGATCGCATTCACAGCAGCATCTCCTTGGCGGTGACCACCATCGCGCAGCGGGTGGCGGCATACTGCACCGCGAGATCGTGGAACTGCGCGGAGAAGTCGCCGACGGCGTCGGCGACCAGGAACGGCTGGATGTCGTTGGTGAACGCCTCGAGGGCGGTGGACAGCACGCCCACGTGCGCGTAGACGCCGCACAGGATGATCTGGTCGCGGCCGCGCTCGCGCATCCAGGACAGCAGCGGGGAGCGGAAGAAGGCGCTGTACCGCCACTTCGTGAGCACCAGGTCGTCCGCCTCCGGCGCCAGCTCGTCGACGACGGCCCGATCCTGCGGCTCCGCGCGCATCCCGGGGCCCCAGATGTCCTTCAGCAGCCCGCGCTCCGCGTCGCTCATGTCGCCGGGCTGCGCCGTGTAGGCGACCGGCACGCCGAGCGCCCGGCACCGCCGCCGGATCATCGCGGCATTGCCGACGATCTTGTCGCGCAGCGGCGGCGGGAACGGCCTCAGGAAGTACCGCTGAAAATCATGCAGCAGCAGCACGACGCGCTGCTGGTCCACGCGCCAGTTCGCGACGTTGCGCGGCAGGTCGCCCGGGCCCGGCAGCGCATACTCCCAGATCGGCGGAATGCCGCTGGGGCGGCTCATGCCGCGGCCTTCCGGCGCCGCGGCCGCGCTTCCTGCTGGCCCTGGCTGAGATGCTCGGCGATGCTCTGCCAGACGCGGGCCGAGCGCTCGGCGAGCCGCGCCACGGTCGGCCGGTTGTGCGCCGGCACGCTGCGCAGGATCGCCGCCCAGTGCGCGGGCGTCAGCGAGTGCATGTCGAGCAGGCGCAGCAGCACGCGGCCGTTGTCGGTGAAGCGCAGGGTCGGGTCGGTGCGCAGGCGCTGCACGGTCACGGCCCAGTCCTCGGGGTGCGGTGACGGCGGCGGTACCGCCCGGGCCGCCACGGCCCGCGGCCGCCCCCCGTCGCAGTCGCCGACGGAGCGCAGCTCGGCCCGCACCGAGCGGACCGTCTCGGGCGAGATGCCGACCGCCCGCGCGACCTGCCGCAGCGACAGCTCGGGCTGGTTGCTGATGAGCTCGGCCGCGACGCGCCGCTTGGCCATCCGGTCGACCGGGCGCAGCCGCCCGTCGCGGCCGATGCGCGCGGCCGGCCCGGCGTACGGCCCGTTGCGGCGGATCTCGCCGACGGTGTCCGCGGACAGGCCGGTCACGGCGGCGATGCGCCGGTCCGACCAGGCCGGGTGGGAGGCGACGATGCGGTTCGCGGCGGCCTTGCGGTCGGCCAGCGACAGCGGCAGCCCGTGCGCGGCGTTGAGCTGCACGGCCAGCACGAACGCCTCGTCGCCGCCGGCGTCGACGAACTGCACGGCAATCGTGGCGGCGCCCCGCGCGCGGGCCGCGAGCAGCCGGTGCATGCCGTCCACGACCTGGTAGGTGTCGCGCTGCACCACGATCGGCGGCAGCGGCACCCCGGCCGCGGCGAGCTCCTGCACGTGCTCGGGGCACGGGCCCCCGGAGCGCAGCGCGGGCCCGGCCACGAGCCGGTCGACGGAAACCTGCTCGACCGGCCCGAGCGCCGGCTGGAGCGGCTCGGAAATCTGTGCGGCAAATTTGGTCACGTCCACGTCCACGACCTCGAATCGATCGGATTCGCTCCCTGGCGGGTCCTTGGTACCGGCCGAGGCGCAACAGACGCGCAATTTCGCTGTGACCACGCACAGTTTCGGTGCTTACGGAAGGGTCAGTAGATCGACATGTGCACGTGGTTGGTGTGGTCGCTGCTCGGGTCGCCCTTGCCGCTGCCGTAGACGTGCCAGCCCGCGGCGGGGGTCCAGATCTGGCGGAACCAGATCACGTACATCACGCCGAGCCGCTCGGCGTTGCGCACGAGCCACGTCGCCAGGGACGTGCCGTACTCCAGCGACGCCCCCTCGGCGATCCCCCCGAAGCCCTTGGCGTCGGCGGCGAAGTCGCAGGCGCGGCCCTTCGGGTGCTCGAACGGCTCGCCCGGCGGCCGCCAGCACGACACGAAGTGCTTGAAGCCCGCCTTCTGCACCTGCTGCAGGGCGTGCAGGGTCCGCGGGGTCAGGCAGCCGGCCGTCGTCGGGTCGGGGACGCTGCAGGTCTCGTCCGCCCACGAGCCGTCCGGCCGGCGCGGGGCCGGCTCGGCGACGACCTTCGGCGCCTTCGCGCTCGTCGTCTTGGCCACGTCCAGGCCGCGCTGGGCCTCCGCGTTCTGCGCCGCGTCCAGCGCCGCCTCGACGTCGGCCTTCTGCTTGGCCATGACCGCCAGCTGCGCCTGCTGGGTGGCGACCTCGTCGTCGACCGCCGCCTTGGTCGCGCCGAGCTCGGCGCGCACGTCGGCCAGCCGCTTGAGGTGCTCGCCCTCGCGGCGGGCGACGAGCTCCAGCATGCTGACCCGGTCGGCGAAGACGCCCGGTGTGGGGCTGTCGAGCACGCTGGACAGCGAGCGCAGGCCGCCGCCGCGCTGGTAGGCCGCGACCGAGACCGCGGTGGTCTCGTCGAGCAGCTTCTCGTACTGCGGCTCGAGCGCGGCCTGCTGGGCGGCGAGCTCGGCCTGGCGCTGCCGGGAGGCGTTGATCTTGTTCTGCGCGTCGATGTAGGCCCGGTTGGCCGCCTCCAGCCGCTGTTCGAGGTCCACGGTGCCGCCCTCGGAGGAACCCGGGGACGACGGCGCGGCCGGCGCGGCGGCCGGCGTCAGCAGGATCGTCAGCGCACAGAGCAGCGCCGCAATCCAGGAGAATCTGGACATACCGAATGTCGCATCGGCCGCGTTGGGGCCGACTTGAGGAATGTTCCGGGCCAGAAGGGAGCCCGCTCGGGGTTTCGCTTCAGCGCCGTACCGCCGAAGATCAAGGGCATGAGCACCTGCACCTTGCGCGCGTTCGCGCCGCTGTCGTGATCGCGTTCTTAGGCTGGGCCGGTGCCGCGCTCGTGCTCGTCGCCTACGCCCTGGTCTCCACCAAGCGGCTGGCCGGCGACAGCGCCGTCTTCCAGATCATGAACATCGTCGGCGCCTTCGGGCTCGCCTGGAACTCCGCGGTCAGCCACGCGTGGCCGTCGGTCGCCATCAACGTGGCCTGGGTGGCCATCGGCGCCCTGGCGATGTTCCGCCTGGCCCGCCGCACCCGCACGGACTCGCGTTTGCCAGGGTGAGCGAGCGCCAGTTGCGTTTGCGAGTGTGAGCGAAGCGAGCATGGGGGGTCCGGGGTGGGAACCCCCCGGCGCGCCCGAGCGAAGCGAGCGCCAGTTGCGTTTGCGAGTGTGAGCGAAGCGAGCATGGGGGGTCCGGGGTGGGAACCCCCGGCGCGCCCGAGCGAAGCGAGCGCCAGTTGCGTTTGCGAGTGTGAGCGAAGCGAGCATGGGGGGTCCGGGGTGGGAACCCCCCGGCGCGCCCGAGCGAAGCGAGCGCCAGTTGCGTTTGCGAGTGTGAGCGAAGCGAGCATGGGGGGTCCGGGGTGGGAACCCCCCGGCGCGCCCGAGCGAAGCGAGCGCCAGTTGCGTTTGCGAGTGTGAGCGAAGCGAGCATGGGGGGTCCGGGGTGGGAACCCCCCGGCGCGCCCGAGCGAAGCGAGCGCCAGTTGCGTTTGCGAGTGTGAGCGAAGCGAGCATGGGGGGTCCGGGGTGGGAACCCCCCGGCGCGCCCGAGCGAAGCGAGCGCCAGTTGCGTTTGTCAGCTCAGAGGGAGTACCAGGGCGCTCGGATGCGGTAGAAGACGAACTCGCCGGTCGTCGCGCACGCCAGGTAGGTGTGGCTCCACGTGCACGCGTCCGGCCGGGCGTCGATCGTGCCGAGCTCGCGGGCCGCGCCGCGGGAGGCGTCCACGCCCGTCCACGGGTACTGCCCAGGCGGCGGGACGGCCGGCAGCAGCAGGTAGCTGCCCTCGTCGAGGCGGGCGGCGCGCTTGCCGGGCCAGCTGTTCACGGTCCGGCCGCCGGCGTCCAGCAGCGTCTCGGTGACGCCGATGGCCTGGGTGGCGGTGCGCACCATGACCCGGTCGCCGACCGGCACGGCCAGCGACGGGCGCTCGGCGCTCACCCGGAACACGACCTCGCCCGTGTCGGCGTTGAGCTGGGTGACGTGATGGTCCTCGCCGACGCAGACGCGCCGTTCGCCGCAGGCGCTCACGAACAGCGGCGTGGCCTGCGCGTCGGGTGACGTCCAGGTCCACTGCGGCTTGTTGAGGTGCGTGCGGTCGTACGCCCGCAGCTGAGCACCGGCGGCGCGGGGCGTGACGAAGATCTGGTCCTCGTAGGCGTACACCAGGTCGCCCGGGTCGGCCACGCCGGTGCCGCTGCCGAGGGCGTGGCCGCCGGCGAGCCCGACGACCTCGAGGCCGCGGCCGGGGGTCTCGCGCACGATGTGCGGGTCGACGGTCAGCGCCTCGTCGAGCGGCTCGCCGCTGATCGCGGTCGGCACCTGCTGGCCGCTCCAGTTGTCAGTCGGCCACCAGCCGCCGGTCGGCTGGTCCCACGCCGCGGTCTGGCGGCCGTTGCCGACGTCGGTCACGGTCAGGCGGTGCTCGGCGTCGGCGTACCGGACGAAATATTTGCCGATGAGCGCCCACCGGTCGCCGCTCCGCACGTCGAACGACGCGAACGCCACGCCGTTGTTGGCGTTGAGCAGCGTGATCGTGCGCTGGCCGGTGTCGTTCGGCCGGCCGGTCACCTCGACCATGCCGCGGGAGGAGCGGAACGTCTCGACGTCGGTGAGCGAGGCGTTGGTCCACACGGCGGCCGAGGGCTTGTCGGCGTCGACGGCGCGCAGCTCGTAGTGCCCGTCGGGCGTGCCCCGGCCGAGGAACGCCCGGCCGCCGTCGAGGACGGCGAGCGCCCGCTCGCTGCCGGGCGGCAGGCCGACGCCGCCGATCCGATCGAGGCGGTCGAACCCGTAGGGGCGCTGACTCACGCGGTACACCACCGCGAACACCAGCAGGGCGACGGTCAGCAGGACGATCGCGGTCGCCGACCACCGCGCACGCCGCGAGAGCCAGAGCGACCGACGCGGGCGCAGGTCGTCGGCGAGGGCGTGCGTGTGCACGCAGCGACACTACCTCGTGATCGGGTCTGCCGCTCTCAGGCGCTCACGAGAAGCTGTTGGGGCCCAGCAGGGCCTTCAAATCACCCTTCAGGGCGGTCGTCGGGTTGACGTGGTACGGCCCGAGGCGCAGCAGCGTCGTGCGCGAGCCGTGGCTGAGCTTCACGTGCACCTCGGCCTTGCCGGGGTGGTTGACCAGGATCTCCTTGAGCCGGTCGACCAGCGGCGGGGTGCAGCGGGTGGCCGGCAGCGACAGCACCACCGGCCGGTTCTCCTCGGCGGCGCTCACGTCCGGGATGGACAGGTCCATCGCCATGAGCCGCGGCGTCTCGTCGCGCCGGTCGACGCGGCCCTTCACGACCACGATCGCGTCCTCGGCGATGTACTGCCCGACGAGCTCGTAGGTGTTGGGGAAGAACAGCGCCTCGACCGCGCCGCCGAGGTCCTCCAGCGTGGCCGACGCCCACGGTTTGCCCTGCTTGGTGATGCGCCGCTGGACGCCGGTGAGCATGCCGGCGAGGGTGACCACGGCGCCGTCGGAGATCGCGCCCTCCTCGGACAGGGTGCTGATCGCGGTGTCGGCCGCCTTGGCCAGCACCGGCTCGAGGCCGAACAGCGGGTGATCGGACACGTACAGCCCGAGCATCTCCCGCTCGAAGGTGAGCAGCTCGCGCTTGTCCCACTCGATCTGCGGGATCTGCACCGTCATCGCCGTGCCGCCGGCCGAGGAGTCGTCGGACCCGAACGCGTCGCCGAAGAGGTCGAACTGGCCGATGGCCTCGTTCTTCTTGAGGTCGGCGTAGTTGTCGATCGCGTCGGCGTGGATGGCCAGCAGGCCCCGGCGGGGGTGCCCCATCGAGTCGAACGCGCCCGCCTTGATCAGGGATTCGATGGTCTTCTTGTTGCAGACCACCGCGTCGACCTTGGACAGGAAGTCGTCGAAGTCCTTGTACGGCCCGTTCTGCGTCTGCCGGCACCGCACGATCGCGTCGACGACGTTGTGCCCGACGTTGCGCACGGCGGCCAGGCCGAAGCGGATGTCCTTGCCGACCGGGGTGAAGGGGCCGGCGGACTCGTTAACGTCGGGCGGCAGCACCTCGATGCCCATGCGCCGGCACTCCGACAGGTACATGGCCATCTTGTCCTTGTCGTCGCCGACGCTGGTCAGCAGGGCCGCCATGTACTCGGCCGGGTAGTTCGCCTTGAGGTACGCCGTCCAGTACGACACCAGCCCGTAGCCGGCCGTGTGCGCCTTGTTGAAGGCGTAGTCGGCGAACGGCACGAGCACGTCCCACAGCTTCTGGATGGCCTCGTCGCTGTACCCGTTGGCGCGCATGCCCGCCTGGAACGGGCCGAACTCCTTCTCCAGGACCTCTTTCTTCTTCTTGCCCATGGCCCGGCGCAGCAGGTCGGCCTGGCCGAGGGTGTATCCGGCCAGCTTCTGCGCGGCGCGCTGGACCTGCTCCTGGTAGACGATCAGGCCGTAGGTCGGGCCGAGGATCTCCTTGAGGGGCTCCTCCAGCTCCGGGTGGATCGGGGTCATCTCCTGCTGCCCGTTCTTGCGCAGCGCGTAGTTGGTGTGCGAGTTGGCACCCATCGGGCCGGGCCGGTACAGCGCCAGCACGGCGGAGATGTCCTCGAAGTTGTCGGGCTTCATGAGCCGCAGCAGCGAGCGCATGGGCCCGCCGTCGAGCTGGAACACGCCGAGCGTGTCGCCGCGGGCCAGCAGCTCGTAGGCCGGCTTGTCGTCCAGCTCCAGCGAGAGCAGGTCGAGCTCGATCCCGCGGCGTTTGATGTTCTTCACCGCGTCGTCGATGATCGTCAGGTTGCGCAGCCCGAGGAAGTCCATCTTCAGCAGGCCGAGCGTCTCGCAGGTCGGGTAGTCGAACTGCGTGATGATCGCCCCGTCGGCGTCGCGGCGCATGAGCGGCACGTGGTCGATCAGCGGTTCGGCGGACATGATCACGCCGGCGGCGTGCACGCCGGTCTGGCGGATCAGCCCCTCGATGCCCTTGGCGGTGTCGACGACCTTCTTGACGTCGGGGTCGCTGTCGTACAGCGCCCGGAACTCGACCGCCTCGGAGTAGCGCGGGTGGTTGGCGTCGAAGATCCCCGACAGCGGGATGTCCTTGCCCATCACGGCGGGCGGCATCGCCTTGGTGATCCGGTCGCCGACCGCGAACGGGTAGCCCAGCACCCGCGCGGAGTCCTTGATGGCGGCCTTGGCCTTGATCGTGCCGAAGGTGGCGATCTGGGCGACCCGGTCCTCGCCCCACTTCTCGGTGACATATCTGATCACATCGCCCCGACGTCGCTCGTCGAAGTCGATGTCGATGTCGGGCATCGAGATACGGTCGGGGTTGAGGAACCGCTCGAAGATCAGCCCGTGCGGCAGCGGGTCGAGGTCGGTGATCCCCATCGCGTAGGCGACCAGCGACCCGGCGGCCGACCCACGCCCGGGCCCGACGGCGATGCCCTCGTTCTTGGCCCAGAGGATGAAGTCCGAGACCACGAGGAAGTACGCCGGGAAGCCCATCTTGACGATCATGTCGGCCTCGTAGTCGGCCTGCTTCTGGTGCTCCTCGTCGATGCCGCCCGGGAAACGGCGGGCCATGCCGCGGGCCACCTCGGCCCGGAAGAAGGACTCCTCGGTCTCGCCTTCGGGCACGGGGAAGCGCGGCATCAGGTTGTGGAACTCGAACATCCCGTCGATGTCGACCTTCTCCGCCACCACCAGCGTGTTGCGGCAGCCGGCCTGCCACAGGTCGGAGGAGTCGACCGCGCGCATCTCGTCGGCGGACTTCAGGTAGTAGCCCGACCCCCCGAACCGGAACCGGTTGGGGTCGTTGATGTTGGCCGCGGTCTGCACGCACAGCAGCACGTCGTGCGCCTCGGCCTGCGCCTGGTGCGTGTAGTGCGAGTCGTTGGTCACCACGGGCGGGATGTTGAGGCGCTTGGAGATCTCGGTGAGCCCTTCGCGGACCCGCTTCTCGATGTCCAGCCCGTGGTCCATGACCTCGAGGAAGTAGTTGTCCTTGCCGAAGATCTCCTGGTACTTCGCCGCGGCCTTCAGGGCCTCGTCGAAGTGGTCGAGCCGCAGCCGGGTCTGCACCTCGCCGGACGGGCACCCGGTCGTGGCCATGAGCCCCTCGGCGTGCTCGGCGATGATCTCGGCGTCCATCCGCGGCCACTTCACGAAGTGCCCCTCGATCGAGGCCCGCGAGTTCAGCCGGAACAGGTTGTGCAGACCGGTCTTGTTGCGCGCCCAGATCGTCTTGTGCGTGTACCCGCCGGAGCCGGACACGTCGTCGTCCTTCTGGTCCGGCCGCCCCCACCGGACGCGCTGTTTCGTGAGCCGCGACTCGGGCGCGACATACGCCTCGACCCCGAGAATCGGCGTGACCCCGGCCGCCTTGGCCTGCTTGTAGAAGTCGTACGCCCCGTGCATGTTCCCGTGGTCGGTGATCGCCACGGCGGGCATCCCGAGCCGGCTGGCCTCGGCGAACATGTCTTTCAGGCGCGCCGCTCCGTCAAGCATGGAGTACTCGGTGTGCACGTGGAGATGCACGAACGAGTCGCCCATGCTCAACCCCCTGAGGCTCGGTCTGACGGGTCCGGCGGATCAGCCTAGTCACGAAGCCGCCCCGACACACCCAACGACACCCGCGTGTGGGCGGGATCGCTGAGCCTTGGCACACGGCAAGGCGACATTCCGGATCCGCCGCTTCCGGCTCGTCACGCAGACGAGTTCGGCGGTGACGGTCAGCCGCCAGGTACGCGTCCACCCACCGCTCGGCGCCCCGGCGCAGCCTCACCTTGAGCAGTTCGTCACCGACAGCACGCAGCCGGTCGCCGAACCCCGGCGGCAGGTGCCGCAGCCCGCGATGCGCCACCTCGGCCAGGAGGCCTACGGCCCGTTTCACCGCGGCCTGCATCCGCGACATCGCCAGCATCGTCAGCAGGTGCCGCAGCCCGCGATGCGCCACCTCGGCCAGGAGGCCGACGGCCCGTTTCACCGCGGCCTGCATCCGCGACATCGCCAGCATCGTCAGCAGGTGCCGGACGGCTTGCGGCGGCAGGCTTCCGGGGCCGCCGGCGAGCTCGACGGGGGCGAGGAGGACGGGGTCGGCCCAGTCGGGTATCGATAGAAGGCGCGCCGGCAGCACGAACGCCGGGTCGGCGTCCAGCAGCACGGCGATCGCGGCCGCGGCCGGCTCGCCGTAGCCGCGCGCGGCCGCTTCGACCGCCTCACGATCGGCCGCCGCGATGCAATGCAGCGCCCGCGCCGCGTTGCGGCGCGCCGCGCCCGGCGTGGGATGCCGCCGCAGCCACGCCCTCGCGGCCGGCCGGACCGACTTGAGCCGGACCAGCCACTGCGGCCGCGTGGTCGTCCGTGGTCCGGGTGTCTGCCGGGTGGGTCCCGACGGGCGACACCATAGCGAGCCCCACCGACAGTTTTTGGCGGCGGCCGCTTTGAGCTGCGGCGATGGAGATCGGACCGGGCGGGGTGAGAAAAGTTGCCAAATGGGGAAAATCGGATCCTCGGAAAAGTGTCGTACCGTCCTGTTACACCAGAGTCATGGGATTGCGGACCGTACGCGGGGTGAGCGTCGAAGAGGCGCTCCGGATGGTTCTCATGCTGCCCGAGGTCGACCAGCGCCAACACGGCAACCACATCGGCTTCCGGGTGCGGGACAAGGGGTTTGCGTACCTGTGCGCGGACGACTGGACCATGCTCGTCAAGGCATCGAGGGAGGATCAGGCGGCGCTGGTCGAGGACGACCCGCGGGCGTACAAGAAGGCACACACCTCCGGGCGGATCGGCTGGGTCCAGGTGCGGCTGCGCAAGGCGCACGAGGACGAGCTCGCCGACCTGATCACGGAGGCGTGGCGGATGACGGCACCGAGGTTGATCGTGGCGCGGGCCGAGCTGCCGTTGTGCTGAGCGGTCCGGGGCGTCGCCGCGCTTGACGGCCGGCGCTCGTTGTGGAGCGGATCGCGTTCGTCCTGGGCAGTCGCGGGGGCTTGTTCAGGGCGGTACCGGCACGGGGCGTTGCACGGTCGGCGACGAGGGAACGGCGGAACGGTGCCCGGGGCAGCAGCCGGGCGCAGGACGGGGCGGTCGTGTAGGTCTGGGCACGAACAAGGCGCCGCGAAGGCGGCCGAGCAGAGGAGGGCGCGGACGCGCACAGCCGGGGCGAGAACAGCGCGCGGCGAAGGCGGCCGAGCACAGCAAGGCACGGTCGCGCGCGGCCGGGCACGAAACGGCGCCCGGGGCAGCAGCCGGGCGAAGGAAGTGCGAGCGCCTCGGCTCAGCGGGCGATGGACAGGATGGTGGTGATCAGGCCGCCGGCGAGAGCGGCGGCGAGCACGGCCGCGAGGACGATACGCCACGTGAGGCGGATCGCCTGGCCGGCGTGGGCGGCTGGGTTCTTCATCGGTGAAGGGAAGCATGATGGACTGACGGCGAGCTGTGGTTCACCTGAAGTGCACCGCGGGGAGGTCTCAGGTCACGGGGGTGGCTGCCGATCGCGGCGGGCGTGGACGTTCGGGTGCTCGGGCGCATCGAGATCATGGACCCCGCCGATGCGGGCGGGCGGCGGCTGACCGGCGACGACCTGCCCCGCCGGGCGAGGCAGGTGCTCGGCGTGCTCGCGGCGCGGCACGACAAGGTGCAGTCCAAGGATGCCCTGGCCGACGCGGTGTGGGGCGAGGAGCTGCCGGGCAACCATGCGGCGGCGCTGGAGCACTACGTGTCGGTGCTGCGGCGCGTGCTGCAGCCGGGGGTACCGACGTCGCGGTCGTTCATCGTGACGCGGGCCGGCGGGTACGTCTTCGCCACCGATCGCGCGCGCCTCGACCTCGCCGACCTGCGGGCCGCGGCGCGGATCGCGGACGCGGAGCCGGGGCGGGCCGACGTGCGCGAGCAGATCGTGCGGCTGGCGAGGGATCTGCCGTTCGCCGAGGACGAGTACGCCGACTGGGCCGCTCCGGCGCGTACCGAGGTGCGGGCCGTCCTGGTCGGGGCGTTGCTGGACCTGGCCGACGGGGCGGCCGGCGACCCGGGGCGGGCGCAGCGGCTGGCGCGCGAGGCGATCGAGCTTGAGCCGTACGCCGAGCGGGCCTACCGCATCGCCATGCGCGCCGGGGCCGGGCAGGGGCGCGCCGATGAGGTCATCCGCTGGTACGACCAGTGCCGCCAATCGCTCGCCGACGGGCTCGGCATCGCGCCCTCGTCCGAGACCGCGGGGCTGCGGGAGTCGCTGCTCGCGGGGCTGGCGGGCGCGGCGGGCGGGCCGCCGGCGTTCGAGCGGCGGCGCGGCGACCGGCGCAAGGCCGCGAACGTCACCAACGCCACGACCGGCACCACGAGCGCGACGGACACCGGCGCACAGGCCGCGCACATCACCAACGCCACGACCGGCACCACGAGCGCGACGGACACCGGCGCACAGGCCGCGCACATTACCAACGCCACGACCCGCGCCACGAGCGCCACGGACGCCAGCACCGAGGGCGCGGGCGTCACGAACGCCACGGCCCGCGCCACGAGTGCGGCGGACGCCGGCGCGCAGGGCGTGGACGTCACGAACGCCGCGACCGGCGCCGCGAGCGCGGGGGACGCCGGCGCAAGGGGCGCGGACGACGGCGTTGACCGGGACGATGACGCGCCGCGGACGCACCTTGCGGTGGTGCGGGCGCTGCCGGCGCTCGAGCCGGGCGCGGGGGCGACGGCGCGGGCGGCGAGCGGGTTCGTCGGGCGGCACGCCGAGCTTGAGGCGCTGGCCGAGGGGCCCGATGTCGTACACGTGGTCGGGCCGGCCGGGGCGGGGAAGTCGGCGCTGCTGGGGCGCCTCCGCGAGCGGCATCCGGAGAGGGTCGGGCTCGGGCGGGGGCCGGGGCCGGGCGGCGCGCTGCGGCTCGGGTGGCTGCGGACCGTGCTGCACCAGCTCGGGGCGCCCGCCGACGCCGTGCTGGACGCCGCCATGTCCGAGCGGCGGCACCTGCGGCCGTCGGAGTTGGACGAGATCGTGCAGGCTCTGCGGTACCGCGGAAAGCACCCCTCCATCGTCGCCATCGACGACGCCGAACATCTCGACGCCGACTCCGTGGCCGAGCTGCGGTGGCTGCAGGAGCGCGGGGTGCGGGTCGTGGTGTCGTACCGGTACCCGTCCGGGATCGCCGGGCGGCCGCTCGGGGCGCTCGACGCGGATCTCGTGCTACGGCTGGCTCCGCTCACCGACGCCGACCTCGGGCCCGACCTGCTGGCGGCCAGCGGTGGCGTGCCGGCGCTGGTGGCGGCGGCGCGCGATCTCACGCCGGAGCTCGGTGCGCAGGTGGCTATGCACCTGGCCCGGCAGCGTACGCGGTGGATGCCCCCGGCGGCCTGGGAGATCCTCCGGCTGACCGCGGCGCTCGGCTCGCTGCGGGTCGAGCAGCTCGCGGCGGCCGGCGGGCTGGAGCTGGACGACGTACTCGGGGCGGTGGACCAGCTGGTGCACGCGCACCTGCTGGTGGAGGGGCCGGGCGGGCACGTGCGGCATCGCAGTGAGCTGGTTCGGGGTGCCGTCGCGGCTCAGGTCTCCGCGGCCCGGAGCCACCATTTGCGGGCCAAACTGGCATAGACGCCGCATATCCGACTTATCCGTGGCCAGGGTATAAATCCGAAATGTCGGGCGCGCCAGCGCCCGACATTTCGGGGATCCGGAGCCGACGCAGTCCCGGCGAAGCGATCCCGGGTGAAGGCGCTCCGGGCCGCAGAGATCCGCGGCGACTGAGAGTTAGCGCCGCCCGGGGCGAGCCTGACGCATCGGCGACAGCAATAGAGCGTTGCGCCCGCGGGCGGCCTGTCCTATGTTGTTCTCAGATCGAGAAATACTCGAACCGAGAAAGACTCGGAGCGAGAAAGACTCTGCCTGAGAAGGACTGGCCGCCCGTGACGAACGAAGACGCGGACTTCCTCGCCAACTACGACCCGCGCGCCTACCCGCCGGTTGCCGTCACCGTGGACGTCGTCGCGTTCACCATCCGCGACGGTGGGCTGCACGTGCTGCTGGTGCAGCGCGCGTGCCCGCCGATGAAGGACGCCTGGGCGCTGCCCGGCGGGTTCGTCGGCGAGTGGGAGGACCTGCCGACGGCCGCGGCGCGGGAGCTGGCCGAGGAGACCGGCGTCGCCACCGCCAACCGGCGGCTGCACCTGGAGCAGCTGGGGACGTACGGCGCGCCGGACCGGGATCCGCGCATGCGGGTGTTCTCGGTCGCGTACCTGGCGTTCGCGCCGCACCTGCCCGACCCGGTGCCGGGCACCGACGCGCGGGTCGCGGCCTGGATGCCGATGGACGACCTGCCGGCGCCGCTGGCCTTCGACCACGCGACGATCCTGTCCGACGGGCTGGAGCGGGCGCGCTCGAAGCTGGAGTACTCGCCGCTGGCCACGCGGTTCGTCGGCGAGGAGTTCACGATCGCGGAGCTGCGGGCCGTGTACGAGACGGTGTGGGGGGAGCCGCTGCACGCGGGGAACTTCCACCGCAAGGTGCTGTCCGTTCCCGGGTTCGTCGACAGTACCGGGGCCACCACCGAACGCGGGGGCGCGCGCGGCGGGCCGCGGGCCAAGTTGTACCGCGCCGGCGACGCCCAGCTGCTGCACCCGGCGCTGCTCATGCCGAGCCGGGAGGAGAGCGTGCGGTGAACACCGACGAGGCGATCGCGCTGGTCGAGCGGGCCTCCGCCGAGGAGCTGTTCGGCGGCGGCGACGCCCACCAGAGGTACCGGACCCTGGCCAAGCTCATCCACCCCGACGCCGTCGGGCCGAAGGGCACCAAGGCGTTCGCGCGGCTGTCGGAGCTGTGGCGCAACCGCGGGACGATTCGCAGTTCGCGCGGGGTGTACTCCACCGAGACGCTCGAGTTCCGCGGTGACCTCGCCAACCTCTACAAGGTGCCCGAGGGGCATCTCAAGCTGGTGCGCGATCCGGCCTGCAACGACCTCATGGCGCGGGAGGCGGCGGCGCTGCGCCGGATGGCCGAGTACGGCGACCCGCGGTACCTGCCGTACCTGCCCCGCCTGGTCGACACGTTCCGGCACAAGGCGGAGTCGACGCGGCGCGGCAACGTCATCGCCGTCTCCGCGCGGCGGCTGCACAGCCTGCGCGAGGTCGCCGAGAAGCGCCCGCACGGGCTCGACCCGCGCGACGCCGCGTGGATGTGGCGGCGGCTGCTCGTCGGGCTCGGCACCGCGCACCGCGCCGGGGTCGTCCACGGCGCGATCCTGCCCGGGCACGTCCTCATCGAGCCCGACGACCACGGCGTCGTGATCGTCGACTGGTGCTACAGCGCGAGCGGACCGGGCGAGCGCATCGCCGCGATCGTCCCCGGCCACCGCGACCAGTATCCCGCCGAGGTCCTCGACCGCGGCACCCCCGGGCCGTACACCGACCTGGCCATGGCCGCGGGGCTCATGGCCGGGCTGATGGGCGAGCGCGCACCGAAGGCGCTGCGCCGCTTCGCCGACGGCTGCCGGCTCGCCTCGCCCCGCCAGCGGCCCGACGACGCGTGGCGGCTGCTCGCGGAACTCGACGAGCTGCTGCACCGGCTGTACGGCCCCCGCAAGTTCCGACCGTTCGCCCTCTGACCCAGCACAGGAGGTACACCATCATGGGCAGTGGATCCTGGTCGACCGATGTCTATGACGCCGCCGATCGCTACCGGCGGGCCACCGGCACGAGCGCCTTCGCCTACAGCGACTCGGGCGCTCGTACCGTGCACGACGCCCTCGATCCGAAGGGCGTCGCCGCCCGGGAGAGCCGCGACTCGGACGAGCACCCCAACTCCGTGGCCATCGCCGTGCTCTTCGACGTGACCGGCTCGATGGGCTCGGTACCGCGCGTGCTCCAGCAGAAGCTGCCACAGCTGCTCGGCCTGCTGCTGCGCAAGGGGTACGTCAAGGACCCGCAGATCCTGTTCGGCGCCATCGGCGACGCGACGTGCGACCGCGCGCCGCTGCAGGTCGGGCAGTTCGAGTCCGACAACCGCCTGGACGACGACCTCGGGCGGTTCGTGCTCGAGGGCGGCGGGGGCGGGCAGATGACCGAGTCGTACGAGCTCGCCATGTACTTCATGGCCCGCCACACCTCGATCGACTGCTTCGAGAAGCGGGGCCGGCGCGGGTACCTGTTCATCATCGGCGACGAGCAGGCGTACCAGCGCGTGAAGCCGGCCGAGGTGGCGAAGGTCATCGGCGACCGCCTCGCCGAGCCGATCGGCCTGCGCGCGATCGTCGACGAGGTGCGGCGGACCTACGACACGTACTACATCCTGCCGGCCGGCTCCTCGTACGCGGGCAACACCGCGATCCTCGACTTCTGGCACGACCTGCTCGGCCAGAACGTGATCGCCCTCGACGACCTCGACGCGGTGTGCGAGACGATCGCGCTGACCGTCGGGCTCGGCGAGGACAGCATCGACCTCGACGAGGGCCTGGCCGACCTGCAGGACGTCGGGTCGGGCGCGGCGGGCACGGTGGGCAAGGCGCTCGCCCGCATCGGCAGCGGCCGGGTGCCGGTGGCCACCGGCTCCGTCCCGGCCGACCTGGCCGGCCCGGCCTCGGTCGAACGCCTGTAAGGGCACGAAAAGTCGGGCGCTGGCGCGCCACGACTTTTCGGACTTTTCGCCTGCCGGGGGATAAATCCGATATGTCGTGGCGCGCCAGCGCCCGACATATCGGCCTAAATCGTCCCTCGGGCCGGCGCGGCGCAACACACCGCAACAAGGCTCCCCACCGAGAGGACCGCTGCGGTCAGCTGAGGGGCCGCAGTCATCAAGCGGCCGATGCCGCCAGGGGGACGCCGCCGCCAACGGGGGCCGCCGCAGCCGGGGCCGCCGCCAACAGGGGCCCCCGCCCGCCGCTGAGGCCGAGGCCGCGGACGAGCGACCGCCGCGGCTGAGGGCCGAGGCCGCCAAGGGGCGCTGCGGCAGCGTCCGATATCTCCACTCAAACCACACTCCGAACGGCCGCACAGCACCGCAAGGCCGGGTGCCGTCGAGGGGGCGGCACCCGGCCACGGCGGACGCGGCCGAAGACCGAAGACCGAAGAAGAGAAGGCGGCAATGCACACCATCGTGGTCGATCTCGGGTTCGGGGACTGCGGCAAAGGGACCGTGGTCGACTACCTCTGCGCCACGCGCGAGGTCGACACCGTCGTGCGGTTCAACGGGGGCGCCCAGGCGGCGCACACCGTCGTCATGGCCGACGGGCGCAAGCACACGTTCGCGCAGTTCGGGGCCGGTTCGCTGCGCGACGGCGTGCGGACCCACCTCTCGCGGTACATGGTCGTCGACCCCCTGTCGCTGGTCACCGAGGCCGAGCACCTCGTCGCGCTCGGGGCCGGCGACGTCTGGCGGCGGCTGAGCGTGGACCGGGCGGCGCTGATCTCCACGCCGTACCACCGCGAGGCCAACCGGGCCAAGGAGATCGCCCGCGGGGCGCGGCGGCACGGGTCGTGCGGGATGGGGGTCGGGGAGGCGATGGCGTACGCGCTGGAGCACCCCGACGACGCCCCGCGCGCCGGCGACTGCGCCGAGCCGGCGGTCCTGCGGCGCAAGCTCGCCACCCTCAAGCAGCGGCTGGGCAGCGGCGGACCGCCGGTGGAGGCGTGCCTGGCCGCCTACCAGGGGTTCGCGGCGACGGTGCGCCTGGTCGACGGCTTCCGGGCCGAGGGGCCCTGCGTGTTCGAGGGGGCACAGGGGGTACTGCTGGATGAATGGCACGGGTTCCACCCGCACACGACGTGGAGCACGACGACGTTCGCCAACGCCGAGGCGCTGCTGGACGGCGAGCCCGCGTACCGGCTCGGCGTCCTGCGGACCGTGACCACCCGGCACGGGGCGGGGCCGCTGCCGACCGAGGACCCGGGGCTGGGCATCACCGACCCCAACAATCCGGCCAACGACTGGCAGGGGCCGTTCCGGGTGGGGCATTTCGACGCGCCCCTGCACCGGTACGCCATCGAGGCCGCCGGCGGCGTCGACGGGCTCGCGCTGACGCACCTCGACCTGCGGGTGCACCGGATGTGCCGCTCCTACCGCGACAACCCGCTGCGGGTCGGGCCGCCGGGCGACCTCGAGTGGCAGGCGGCGATGACGCGGGCCCTGGCCGCCGTCGAGCCGCAGTACGAGCGGGTCACCGACTGGGTGCCCGCCGTCGAGGAGGCGCTCGGCGCGCCCGTCGTCATCGAGTCGTGGGGGCCGACGGCGCAGGACAAGAAGCCGGCCTGAAACCGCACCTCAGTCGCACCACACCGGGACCTCAGCGGGCGATGCGATGCTGGCCGGCATGGGACTGGCGCACGACGCAATCCGGGCCGTCACGCTGGCGGCGGCCGCCGGGCTCGCCGCCGGGGGCGGGATCGGGATCCTCGCGCCCGGGTTCGCCGAGGCCGGCGCGGCGCCGGCCCGGCCCGTGGCGGCGGTGCGACCGGTCACCGTCACGAGCGTGGACCTGCTGGCCGGGCGGCGGCTCGAGGTGACGCTGCGGTTCGTGAACACCGGCCGCGCGGTCGAGTACATCGACCCGGCCGGGCTCACGGTCACCGCGGACGGCGCCGAACTTGCGCACCTGAGCGACCCGCGCACCGCCGTCGTCGACCTGCACCCGGGGGCGACCGGCGAGGAGACCGTCGCCTTCGCCGCCCCCTCCCCCGCCGCCACGCTCGAACTGCGCCTGCCCGGCGGCGAGACGTTGCCGCTGAGTTAGGCCGGGCGCGGGCGCTCGCGGCGGACCACCGGGCGGCGGCCCTTGAGCGTGGTGCGCCGCAGCGTGTCGATGACCTCGTCGACGGCGCCGTCGGGGACCTCGACCAGCGAGAAGCGGTCGGTGATCTCGATCGCGCCGATGTCGCGGCCGGACAGGCTCGACTCGCCGGTGATCGCGCCGACGAGGTCCTGCGGGCGGATGCCGGCCGCGCGGCCGGCGCCGACGAACAGGCGCGTCATGCCGCCGGCCGGGGTGCGCCGGCCGCCCGCGTCGCGGCCGCGGGGACGGCCGTCGTCGCGCACGCTCACCCGGCGGCCCGGGCGCTCCTCGCGGTCCCGGGGCTGGCGCACCGGTACGTCGGGAATCTCCTCCTGGTCGCCCTCGCCGACGCCGGTCGCCTCGTGCGCGAGCTTGACGGCGGCGAGCGCGATCTCCATCGGGTCGAACTCATCGGCGAGCGACTCGACCACCACCCGGAACCGCTCGAGGCCGGAGTCGGCGATGAGGCTCTCCTGCAGCGCCGCGCGGGTCAGCTCGAGCCGGCGGGCCCGCAGGTCGGCGACGGAGGGCACCTTCTCGACGGCGATGCGCTGCTTCGTGATCCGCTCGATGGTCTTGAGCATGCGGTGCTCGCGCGGCTCGGCGAGGGTGATCGCGACGCCCTCGCGGCCGGCCCGGCCGACGCGGCCGATGCGGTGCACGTACGACTCCGGGGCCGACGGCACGTCGTAGTTCACCACGTGGGTGAGGTGCTCCACGTCGAGGCCGCGGGCGGCGACGTCGGTCGCCACGAGCAGGTCGGCCGTGCCGTTGCGCAGCCGCGCCATCACCCGGTCGCGCTGCTCCTGGCCCATGCCGCCGTGGAGGGCCTCGGCGCGGTACCCCCGGCCGTTGAGCGTCTCGGTGAGCTGGTCGACCTCGTCGCGGGTGCGGCAGAACACGATCGCGGCGCCGGGCGCCTCGACGTCCAGGACGCGGCCCAGCGCCGCCGGCTTGTGGGCCCGGGGCACGACGTAGGCGACCTGGCGCACCAGCGGGGCCTCGCCGGCCGGGGTCGGCTCGCGGCCGATCTGGATGCGCACCGGGTCGTTGAGGTGGCTGCGGGCCAGCCCGTCGATGCGCGGCGGCATCGTCGCCGAGAACAGCACCGTCTGGCGGTCCTCCGGCGTCTCGGCCAGGATCGCCTCGATGTCCTCGGCGAAGCCCATGTCGAGCATCTCGTCGGCCTCGTCGAGCACGACGACGTGCAGGTCGTGCAGGCGCAGCGTCCCCCGCCCGAGGTGGTCCAGCGCGCGGCCGGGCGTGGCGACGACCACGTCGACGCCAAGCTCCAGGGAGCGCAGCTGACGGCCGATGGGCTGCCCGCCGTAGATCGGCAGGACGCGCACGCCCAGGTCGCGGCCGTACCGATGGATGGCCTCCGACACCTGCACCGCGAGCTCGCGGGTCGGCACCAGCACCAGCGCCGCCGGGTTTTCGCCACCCGGATGGGGCAGCCGCTGCAGCAGGGGCAGCGCGAACGCGGCGGTCTTGCCGGTGCCGGTGGCGGCCTGCCCGAGCAGGTCACGCCCGGCGAGCATCGGCGGGATGGCCTCGCGCTGGATCGGGGTCGGCTCCTCGTAGCCGAGGCCGGTCAGCGCCTTGAGCAGCTCGTCCCGCAGCCCCAGCTCGGCGAAGCCGGTGGTGTCCTCTTCGTCGATCACGGGATCTGCTCCTCACTCGGGCATGACATACGCTTCCAGCATCCCAAACGCGCGATCGGCCCCCGGTGGCGCGGTGGCCGGGTGTGATCTGCGACCGGTTAGGGTTTCCCGATGCCGGACGATCCGAACCCCGCCGATGGCGCCGACGTGGGCTGGCGGGAGCAGCGGGCCCGGGCGGTCGCGCACCACGGCGCGGAGCTCGAGCGGCGCCGCGGGGCGGAGGCGGCGCAGGCCGCGGCCCTGATCGCCGAGTTTGTGCAGGCCGCGCGGCGGGCCGGCCCGCCACCGCAGGTGCTGCGCGCCCGATCGTACGCGGGCCGTTCCTATCGGACGTCACTGCGGGGCTGGTACCTCAACCCCGAGCGGACCATCGCGATCAGCGAGGCCGGGCAGTACTACTCCCTGCTGGTCCCGCCGTCGGCGAGGGCCTGGCTGACCGGCGCCGACCCGCAGCCCCAGCCGCCGCGGCTGGTCGTGGGCGAGGGCGGCCGCGACGGCGAGTCGATGCCGCTGGCCACCCTGCTGGAGCGGCTGCTCACGTCCGGATGAACTCCGGCGGTACCTCGTCCGTCAGCCACACGCCGTTGTCCGAGCGGTAGAAGGCGTGCCCGGCCCGGCCCATCTCGCCGGCGAGCACGGTGAGGATGACGATCGCGCCGCCGCGGCGTGCGCCGACCCGCCGGGCGGTGCCGGTGTCGGGCGAGAGGTGGACGTGGTGGCGGCCGCCGCGGTTCAGGCCGGTCGCCCGGATCGAGTCGAGCACGCCGGCGCTCGTGCCGTGGAAGAGCAGCTCCGGCGGGTCGGCCGGGGCCAGGCCGAGCTCGACCGGGACCGAGTGCCCCTGGCTGGCCCGGATGCGCTCCACCCCGTCGTCGCCGACGGCGACGGCGAAGCGCTGCTTGTCGTTGCCCGCGACGACCTCGTCGAGCGCCGGGCGGTCGATGCCGAGGGCGGCGAGCAGCTCGGCGACGGGCACCCAGCCGGCGGCGTCGAGGGTGAGGCCGACGCGCGCGGGGTCGTGGCGCAGCGCCTTCGACATCCGCTTACTGATCTTGACTAACTGTGCGTACTCCATAGCGGCCTCAATTGTGCGCTTCGATGTCCGCGGCGTCTCAGCATTTCTTCCTGAGGCCGTCCAGCACGACGGCGACCGCGAGCGCCCGGGCGGGCTGCGGCGCCCAGCGCGCCGCGTGCGAGGCCCCGACGACGACCGCGATGACCTCGACGGGGCCCACGTCGGGGCGCACCGCGCCGGCGTCGCGGGCCCGCAGCACCAGCGCCTCGACCGCCGCGAACAGCTCGTCCCGCACCCCGGCGAAGACGCCGGACACGTCGACCCCGGCCCCGGCCAGCGCGTCGGCGTACGCGTTCTTGGACGCGCTCTGCTCGACGATGTGCTCGAGGAACCCGAACAGCGCCCCGCCCGCATCGGCGTCGCCGGCCGCGCGCCGGGCGTGCTCGACCAGGCCGCGCATCCGCTCGACGAGCACCGCCTCCAGCAGCGCCTCCTTCGTCGGGAAGTGCCGGAACACGGTGCCGATGCCGACCCCGGCCCGCCGCGCCACCGCCTCGGTCGGCGCCCCGACGCCCTCGGCGGCGAAGACCTCCTCGGCCGCCTCGAGCACCCGGGCCCGGTTGCGCCGCGCATCGGCGCGCAGCGGCTTGTCCGTCTCGTTCACGCGCCTATGTTGACATACGGAGCGAGCACTCCGTATCTTCGGGACCTCGTCAGAACCGGAGTGTTCAGTCCGATTCAACCTCGGGGGTTCCCATGCCGCTCACCGTCCTCCTGGCGCTGGTCGCCGGGCTCTTCGCCGGCAACGGCCTGCCGTACTACCTGCGGGGCAGCATCGGCGAGGGCCGCAACCCGTCGCCGTTCCCGGACCGCCCGGCGGTGGCCGTGGCCAGCGGCGTGGCCTGCTTCCTCATCGCCGGCACGGCCTGGGCGTTCGCCGGCGTCGGCGCCCACCCGCTGGCGGGCTGGCTCGCGACCGCCGCCGGGGTCCTCGTCGTCGGCCTCATCCACGCCCGCACGTGGCGCGCCGCGAACCCGTGGGGCAAGCGCACCCGGCCCAGCTAGACCTGGCGCGATCCTTGCGCGACCTGGCGCGGCGGCCGCTTGTCGGGCCGGGCGGGCGGCCCGCACGATCGAGGGCGTGAGGAGCCGGCCGTCCCGGACCGCGGCCCTCGTCGCCGCGGAGGTGGCGCGGCGACGAGGGCGGCGGTGCCTACCGCGTGACGTGAGCGTCCGCGGCGTCCAGAGCGTCGTCGATCGCGTCGATGCCCTCGAGCAGCTCGTCCTCCGAGATGACCAGTGGCGGTACGACATGGACGCGGTTGAAGTGCGTGAACGGCCACACGCCGCGCGCCTTGCAGCCGGCGATCACCTCGGCCATCGGGGCCGCGGCCGGGCCCGACGCGTTGTAGGGCACGAGCATCTCGCGGGTCTCGCGGTCGCGGACCAGCTCGATCGCCCAGAACAGGCCCAGGCCCCGCACGTCGCCGACGGACGGGTGGCGCTCGCGCAGCTTCTCCAGGCGGGGGCGCACGACGCGCTCGCCGAGGTCGCGGACGCGGGCCGGGATCTGCTCGTCGCGCATCACCTCGATCGTGGCCACCGCCGCGGCGCAGGCCAGGGGGTGTCCGGAGTAGGTGAGGCCGCCGGGGAACGGGCGCTCGGCGAACGTCTCGTAGACGCGGGGGCCGAGGATGACGCCGCCCAGCGGTACGTAACCCGAGTTGACGCCCTTCGCGAACGTGATCAGGTCGGGGACGACCGACCAGTGGTCGACCGCGAACCACTCGCCGCAGCGGCCGAAGCCGCTCATGACCTCGTCGGCGATCAGCAGCACGCCGTGGCGGTCGCACAGGGACCGGACGCCGGCCAGGTAGCCGGGCGGGGGGACCAGGATGCCGTTGGTGCCGACCACCGACTCCAGGATCACGGCCGCGATCGTCTGGGGGCCCTCGAGCGTGAAGACCTCCTCGAGGTGGGCCAGCGCGCGCTGCGTCTCCTGCTCCTCGCTCAGGGCGTGGAACGGGGAGCGGTACACGTACGGCCCGAAGAACCGCACCACGCCGGGCATCGCGGGCTCGTTGGCCCAGCGGCGCGGGTCGCCGGTGAGCGTGATCGAGCCCGTGGTCGCGCCGTGGTAGGACCGGTACGCGGCCAGGATCTTGTGGCGGCCGGTCGTGCCGCGGGCCATGCGGATCGCGTGCTCGTTGGCCTCGGTGCCGCCGTTGGTGAAGAACACGTGGCCGAGGTCGCCCGGCGCGACCTCGGCGATGAGCCGGGCGGCCGTGCTGCGGGCGGCGTTGCCGAACGTGGGCGCGATCGTGCACAGCGTCGCGGCCTGCTCCTGGATCGCGGCCACGACCCGCGGGTGCTGGTGGCCGAGGTTGAGGTTCACCAGCTGGGAGGCGAAGTCGAGATACCGCCGGCCGGACTCGTCCCAGAACGTCGCGCCCTCGCCGCCGGCCACGACGACCGGGTCGAGCGTCCGCTGGGCCGACCAAGAATGGAAGACGTGCGCTCGGTCGTCGCGCCACGCGTCGGTGCGTTGGTCCGTCATGAGGAGAAGCTAATGGCACACGTCCAGCCGAACAATACCCACTCTGTTACAGGTCGCGATCAGATCACGTCGGTGCAGGAGCTCGAGGCGCTGCTCGGGACGCCGAAGCCCCGGGCCGTGAGCAAGGAACGCGACCGGCTCTGCGCGACCGACCGCGACTGGCTGGCGCTGTCGCCGTTCGTGCTCGTGGGCACCAGCGACGCCGAGGGCAACTGCGACGTCTCGCCCAAGGGCGACCCGCCCGGCTTCACGTACGTCATCGACGAGCGCACGATCGCCCTGCCCGAGCGGCCCGGCAACCGGCGCGCCGACGGCTTCCACAACATCCTGGCCAACCCGCACGTCGGGCTGATCTTCATGATCCCGGGCCGGCGCGAGACCCTGCGGATCAACGGCCGCGCGCGGCTGCTCACCGGCGCG
The DNA here is from genome assembly GCF_050936175.1 of Dactylosporangium sp. CA-139066. NCBI lineage: Bacteria > Bacillati > Actinomycetota > Actinomycetes > Micromonosporales > Micromonosporaceae > Dactylosporangium > Dactylosporangium sp. CA-139066. The sequence continues at coordinate 8,158,298 of NZ_JBNJNH010000001.1, forward strand.
CCGTGGTTCGACGAGCTCGTCGTCGAGGGGCACCGGCCGGTGCTCGCGCTCGTCGTCGACATCGACACGATCTTCTTCCACTGCCAGAAGGCGTTCATGCGCTCGCAGCTGTGGAAGCCCGAGACGTGGACCCCCGACCGGCTGCCCACGCACGCCCGGCTGGTCAAGAGCGTCCAGGACACCCCCGAGACCGTCGAGCAGCTCGAGGAGTACTACGCCGAGGCCAACTACCGCCAGGGCCTCTACGCATAAGGGGGTTAGACCCACTGTCACGGCCGCCCGCCGCGGACAGAATGGCTGCATGAACTGGTGGCCGTTCACGCGGCGGGGGCTGATCAGCATCGGCCGGGTGGCGCTGGTGGGGATCGTGACGTTCCCGATCCACCTCGTGCTCGTCATCCTGACCGTGCTGTCGCTGCTGACCACGGTGGCCGGGGTGGGGCTGGTACTCACGCCGCTCGTGCAGCTGCTGGTGCGCGCCTACGCCGACCGGCGGCGGCGCCTCGCGCGGGACTGGGCGGCGGTGGACATCCCCCGGCCCTACCGCCCGCGGCCGGCGGGGGCCTTCATCGGCTCGCCGCGGCGGTGGATGTGGCTGGTGCGCGACCCGGCGACGTGGCGCGACCTGCTGTGGCTCGTGGGCGGCGCGCCGATCGGCCTCGTCGCGGGGACGGTGCCGCTCATCGCGCTGCTGTACGGCGTGCAGGGCCTCGTGCTGCTCCCGGTCCTCGCCGCCGCGACCACCGGCTGGTACGGCTACGGCGTCACCTGGCCCATCGACGACCCGGCCGACTTCCTGCTGGTGCCGCCGCAGGGCGCCCTGATCACGGCCGGCGCCCTGTACTGCGGGCCCTGGCTGCTGTGGGCGCTGGCGCGGTACGACCACAGCCTCCTCGGGCCCACCCGCAGCGCCGTGCTGTCGGTCCGCGTCGACCGGCTCACCCGGACCCGGACCCAGGTGGTCGACGCGCAGGCCGCGGAGCTGCGCCGCATCGAGCGCGACCTGCACGACGGCGCGCAGGCCCGGATCGTGGCGCTGGGCATGAGCCTCGGCATGGCCGAGGACCTCGTCAAGCACGACCCGGACGCCGCGCAGGCGCTCATCGCCGAGGCCCGTGAGGCCAGCACGAAGGCCCTCGCCGAGCTGCGGCTGCTCGTGCGGGGCATCCACCCGCCGGTGCTCGCCGAGCGCGGGCTGGCCGGCGGGCTGCGGGCGCTCGCCCTGACCCTGCCGCTGCCGGTGGCGGTCGACGGGGAGCTGCCGGGGCGGCCGCCGGCGCCGGTCGAGTCGGCGGCGTACTTCGCCGCGGCCGAGGCGCTCGCCAACGTCGTCAAGCACAGCGGCGCCACGGCCGCGTGGGTATCGTTGTCCTACCTCGGGGGTGCCCTCTACGTCGTCGTCGGTGACGACGGCGGGGGCGGGGCGGCGGCCCGCGCCGGCTCGGGGCTGGCCGGCGTCGAGCGGCGGCTGGCCGCGTTCGACGGGAGCCTGCGCATCGACAGCCCGCGGGGCGGACCGACCGTGCTGACCATGGAGCTGCCGTGCGCGTTGTCATCGCCGAGGATCTCGCCCTCCTCCGCGACGGGCTGATCCGGCTGTTGCACGCCTACGGGTTCGAGGTCGTCGCGGCCGTGGACAACGGCGCCGACCTGCGTGCCGCGCTGCTGGAACACCGGCCCGACGTCGCCGTCGTCGACGTGCGGCTGCCGCCGACGTTCACGGACGAGGGACTGCGCGCCGCGATCGCCGCCCGGGCCGAGGCGCCCGGGCTGCCGGTGCTGGTGCTGTCGCAGCACGTGGAGCAGCTGTACGCCCGGGAGCTGCTCTCCGACTCGGGCGGCGGCGTCGGCTACCTGCTCAAGGACCGGGTGTCCACGGTCGGCGAGTTCGTCGACGCGGTGCGCCGGGTCGCGGGCGGCGGCACCGCCATGGACCCCGAGGTCGTCTCGCAGCTGCTGGCCCGCAACGCCGGCACGCCGACGCGGGCGCTGACCCCGCGGGAGCGCGAGGTGCTCGGCCTGATGGCGGAGGGCCGCTCCAACGCGGCGATCGCGGGCCGGATGTTCGTGACCGAGAAGGCGGTCGGCAAGCACATCAACAACATCTTCGCGAAGCTCGGCCTGCCGCCGTCCGAGGACGACAACCGCCGGGTCCTGGCCGTATTGGCGTACCTGAACGCATGAGCGCCGACGACGGGACCCTCACCGCCCGGCTGCGCGCCGCCGGCTGCGTCTTCGCCGAGGAGGAGGCCGCCCGGCTGCTGGCCGCCGCGCCGGACGCCGCGGCCCTGGAGGCGATGGTGGTGCGCCGGGTCGCCGGCACCCCGCTGGAGCACGTCCTCGGTGTGGCCGACTTCGCGGGGGTACGCCTGGAGATCGCCGACGGCGTCTTCGTGCCCCGGCACCGCACGGAGCTGCTGACGATGACCGCCCGCGCCCTGATCCGCAACGGCGCCACGGTCCTGGACCTGTGCTGCGGCACCGGGGCGCTCGGCCTCGTCGTGGTGCGCGGCGTGCCGGGCGCCCGCCTGGTCGCCGCCGACATCGACCCGGTCGCCGTCGGCTGCGCCCGGCGCAACCTGGCCGGCGTCACCGCGGAGGTGTTCGCCGGCGACCTGTTCGAGCCGCTGCCGGCCGGGCTGCGCGGGCGGGTCGACATCCTGCTCGCCAACGTGCCGTACGTGCCGACCGCCGAGATCGCGTTCCTGCCGGAGGAGTTCCGGGTCCACGAGGCCCGGGCCGCCCTGGACGGCGGCGCCGACGGCCTCGACGTCTTGCGCCGGGTGGCCGCCGGGGCGCCGGCCTGGCTGGCCCCGGGCGGCGCGCTGCTGTGCGAGGCCGGCGACGCCCAGCTGGAGGCGGCGCACGCGGCGCTGCGCGCGGCCGGCCTGCACCCGGCGACGGTGACCGACGAGGAGACGGAGACCCACGTCGTCGTCGGCCGCCTGCGCTGAGCCGGTGCCGGGCCGCCGCGGTCGTCGCGGCGGCCCGGTCCGTCAGACGCTCATGGCCACGCGCTGGCCGAGCTCGTGGCTGATCCGCTCGAACGTCCCCGCGTTCTCCTGCTTCTGCACCAGGTTGGTGCGCAGGATCTGGGCGCACTGCATCTCACCCATGAGCAGGGCCTTGTCGATGAGGTTCTGGTAGGCCGCGATGCCGTAGTGGGCCAGGCGCGTCTCGGCGTCGACCGTGTAGATCTCCATCGCCTCCATCGACGGCCGCTGCCCGACGAACGCCTGGAACTCGGCCCGCATGCCGTCGACCGACATGCAGGGCACCTCCACGGGCTCGGTCTCCATCATGGCGAAGCAGGTCTCGAGGTTCTGGATCTTCTGCTGGCCCTGCTGCTGCTGGGCGCGCAGGATCTGGGCCAGCGGGCTCTGCTCCGTCTGGCTGAGGATCTCGCCCACCATCTGGTTGCTCTTGCGCTCGGCGTCGTACATGCCCGACAGCTCGTAGAGGAACAGGTCGGCCGGGTTGTCGAGTGCCATCCGCTTCTCCTGTCTGGGTTGGGATCTGCGGGCTCTACCCGCCGTCCCCGGGTTCTCACTAGATTTGGCGCGTGGATCGCGTCGTGGTGGCCGGAGCCGGACCCGTTGGCATGGCCGTCGCCATCCTGCTCGCCCAGCGCGGCATCCCCTGCCTGGTGCTGGACCGCTACCCCGACCCGTATCCGCTGCCCCGGGCGGTCCACGTCGACGACGAGGTGATGCGCATCCTGCAGGAGCTCGGCGTGGCCGACGACTTCGCCGCGGTGAGCCGCCCCGGCCTGGGCCTGCGGCTGCTCGACGCCCGCCACCGGGTGATGGCCGAGTTCCGCCGCGACCTCGACCGCGGCCCCCACGGCTACCCGCAGGCGAACATGTTCGACCAGCCGGACCTGGAGCGCCTGCTGCGGGCCCGCATGTCGCGGCTGCCCCTGATCGAGTTCGTCGGCGGCGCCGAGGTCTTCGCGGTCGGTTCGTCCGGCGTGCGGTACCGCATGATCGCCGACGGCAGGGAAGCGTTCACGCGGGCCTCGGCCGTGCTCGGCTGCGACGGCGCCAACAGCACGGTCCGGGACCTGATCGGCGCCCGCCGCGTGGACCTGCGCTTCGCCGAGCGCTGGCTCGTCGTCGACGGCGTCTGCGACACCGACCTGGACGCCTGGGGCGGCGTGCACCAGGTCTGCGACCCCCGCCGCGCGGCGACCTTCATGCAGCTCGGGCCGCTGCGGTACCGCTGGGAGTTCCGCCTCTTCGAGGGTGAGACGCTCGCCGACGTCGCGCCGCTGCTGGAGCCGTGGCTGCGCGGGACGGGCGTGCGGATCGTGCGCCGCGCGGAGTACACCTTCCGCGCCGCGGTCGCCGACCACTGGCGCGCCGGGCGCGTCTTCCTCCTCGGCGACGCCGCCCACGAGACGCCGCCGTTCATCGGGCAGGGCCTGGGCGCGGGCCTGCGCGACGCCTACAACCTGGCCTGGAAGCTCGCCACCGACCTGACGACGCCGGGCGGCGCGGAGTCCCTGCTCGACTCGTACGAGCGCGAACGCTCCCCGCACGCCCGCGCCCAGATCCGCCTCGCGAAGGTGGCGGGCTGGGCGATGACCGGCGGCCAGGACCGCGCCGCCGCCGTGCGCCGCGTCGTGCTCGGCGCCGTGTGGCGCCTGCCGGGCCTGAAGGGCCTGGCGCTGCGCTCGACCAGCCCCGCGCTGCGCGGCGCCGGCCCGCTGGCTCCCCAGCCCTGGGTGATGGTGGACGGCCGCGAGGTCCGCCTGGACGAGGCCCTGGGCCCCGGCTGGTCGGTGCTGGTTCCCGCCGGCCGCCCCCTGCCGTCCCGGCCGGGCGCCCGCACGCTGCGGGTGACGCCGGAGCTCGACCCGTCGGGCCGGCTGCGCCGCTGGCTGCGGGGCCGCACGGTGGTCCTGCGCCCCGACCGCGTCGTGCACCGGGCGGGGCGTCTGTTTACCTGACGGATTGCCGTCGTACGGCGGCCGGCCAGACGCCGGGACACCCGCGCGGTTCGCGGTCAAGGCTCACCGACGACGGGTCTGCCGGATCATGAACATTCCTGTACTGCAACGGCGTCGCCGCTGCGCCGCCGGCGGCGGCCATGCCTTCAGCGGTACCTACCGGGGCTGGACACCCACGGTCGTCGGGCAGAACGCGGGCCACGACGCCGTCGCCGGGCGGTGCTCGCCGGCGCCTAGCGGTCGGCGGCCGCCAGGAGCTCCAGGGTGTCGACGACGCGGTTGGAGAAGCCCCACTCGTTGTCGTACCAGGCGACGACCTTGACGTGGCGGCCGTCGACGCGGGTGAGCGCGGCGTCGAACACCGCCGAGGCCGGGTTGCCGGCGATATCGCTGGACACGAGCGGGTCGGTCGCGTACTCGAGGATGCCGGCCAGCGGGCCGCCGGCCGCGGCGCGGTAGGCGGCGAGCACGTCGTCGCGGGTCACCTCGCGCTGCACGACCGTGTTCAGCTCGACGAGCGAGCCGACCGGCACCGGCACGCGGATCGAGTCGCCGGAGAGCCGGCCGGCCAGCGCCGGCAGGACCAAGCCGATCGCCTTGGCCGCGCCGGTCGTCGTCGGGGCGATGTTGACGGCGGCGGCCCGGGCGCGGCGCAGGTCGCGGTGCGGGCCGTCCTGCAGGTTCTGCTCCTGGGTGTACGCGTGCACGGTGGTCATGAAGCCGTGCTCGACGCCGGCGAGCTCGTGCAGCACCGAGGCGAGCGGGGCCAGCGCGTTGGTGGTGCAGGAGGCGTTCGACACGACCGTGTGCGCGGCCGGGTCGTACGCGCCGGTGTTGACGCCGTAGGCGAGGGTGACGTCGGCGCCGGCCGACGGGGCGCTCACGAGCACGCGGCGGGCGCCGGCGTCCAGGTGCGCGCGGGCGGCGCCGGCGGCGGTGTGCCGGCCGGTGGACTCCAGCACCAGGTGTACGCCGAGCTCGGCCCACGGCAGCTTCCCCGGCTCGCGCTCGCTGAGCACCCGGATGCGCCGGTCGTCGACGACGATCTCGTCGCCGTCGACCCGGACCGGGCGGCCGAGCCGGCCGAGGGTGCTGTCGTAGCGCAGCAGATGGGCGAGGGTCTCCACGTCGGCGAGGTCGTTGACGGCGACGACCTCGAGCGGGCTGCGGCGCTCCAGGAGCGCGCGCAGCACGTTGCGGCCGATGCGGCCGAATCCGTTGACGGCGATGCGTGTGGTCACGCCCTCGATCGTGCGGCCCGCCCGCGCCGCCCGACAGCGGCCGCCGCGCCACCCCGCGCAAGGATCGCGCCAGGTTGCACCGTGCCGGCCTTACCGTGCCGGCCTTACCGTGCCGGCCTTACCGTGCCGGCCTTACCGTGCCGGCCTTACCGTGCCGGCCTTACCGTGCCGGCCTTACCGTGCCGGCCTTACCGTGCCGGCCTTACCGTGCCGGCCTCACCGTGCCGGGCGGGCGAACGTGCGCCGGTACTCGCTCGGCGACGTGCCCAGGATGCGCTGGAAGTGCAGCCGCAGGTTGGCGCCCGTGCCGAGCCCGACGTGCGCGGCGATCTGCTCGACGCCGAGCTCGCTGCGCTCCAGCAGCTCCCGGGCCCGGTCGACGCGGGCCCGCAGGATCCACTGCGTCGGCGTGTACCCCGTCTCCTCGACGAAGCGCCGGGAGAACGTGCGGGCCGAGACGTTCGCGTTGCGGGCGAGGTCGCCCAGCGCCAGGGGCTCGCCGAGCCGCTCGAGGGCCCACTGGCGGGTGGCCGCGAAGTGCTCGCCGCCGGCCTCCGGGACGCTGTGCGGGATGTACTGCACCTGCCCGCCGCTGCGGTAGGGCGCGGCGACGAGCCGCCGGGCGACGCCGTTGGCCAGCGCGACGCCGTGGTCGCGGCGCACGAGGTGCAGGCACAGGTCGATGCCGCTGGCCGCACCGGCCGAGGTGAGCACCTCCCCCTCGTCGACGAAGAGCACGTCCTCGTCGACGCGGATCCCGGGATGCCGGCGGGCCAGCTCGTGCGTGTAGTGCCAGTGCGTCGTCGCGCGCTTGCCGTCGAGCAGCCCGGTCGCGGCGAGCGCGAACGCCCCGGTCGAGATCGCGGCGAGCCGCACCCCGCGCGCGTGCGCGCCGCGCAGCGCGGCGACGACCCCGGCCGGCGGGTCCTCCCGGTCGGGATGCCGGTACCCGGGAATGAAGATCGTGTCGGCCGCCGCGAACGCGCCGAGCCCCTCCGCCACGTGGTAGGCCAGCCCGTCCCCGCCGGCGACGAGCCCCGGCGCCGCACCGCACACCCGCACCTCGTACGGCATGCTCGGCCGGTTCGTGAACACCTGCGCCGGAATGCCGACGTCGAGCGGCTTCGCCCCGTCGAGCACCAGCACGACCACGCGGTGGATGCCCATCCGGCGCCTCCCTCCCGGCGTGCAGCCTCGCACCCGCCGTTCGGGCCCGACAGTGGCGAGAATGCCACGTACCGCAAGTTTCTCGCCAACCATATGCCGGGCCCCGGCGCCGACGAGGACCCCGGTGCCGCCGCGGGGCGGCACCGGGGCGCAGCAGGAGATCCGGAAGCTAGGCGCCGCCGGCCGTGAGCGTCACCGTCGTGGGCTTGTACGCGGAGCCGTTCACGTCGACGCCGGCGGCCTTGGCGGCCTCCAGGGCCTTGTTGATGTAGTCGTTGGTGTGGTCGAGGCCCTCGGGCTTCTTCTTCAGTACCGTGTCGCCGGTCTGGTTCTTGGTGTTGAGCGAGATGTCGACCGTGCGCGACCAGTCGGCGTCGTTCACCACGCCGATGCCCTGCGAAGAGGGCCAGATGAGCTTGTTGACCTCGTTCATCTGCCACAGCTGGTGGGTCTTGCCGAGCTTGGAGCCCTTCGCCACCACCATGTCGCGGCACGACTCGGCGTTGTCCCGGCAGTACGCCCAGCCCTTGATCGTCGCCGTCAGGAACTTCACGGTCTGGTCCTGGTACGCCTTGTCCTTGAGCTTCTCGGTGTTGGCCCAGACGGCGTCCTGCAGCATCGAGGTGCCGACGTCCTTCCAGTCGATGATGGCGAAGTCCTCCGGCTTGTACAGCGCCCCGGTGGCCGGGTTGGTGGCCTCCAGCAGCTGCGCGTACTCGTTGTACGACATGGCCTGCGCGACGTCGATCTCCTTCTTGAGCAGTGCCTGCATGTCGAACTGCTGCTGCACGAGGGTGACGTCCTTGCCGGGGTTCAGCCCGGCCTTCGTCATGCCGGCGAAGAGCTCGAACTCGTTGCCGAAGCCCCAGTTGCCGACCTTCTTGCCCTTGAAGTCGGCCGGGGACTTGATGTTCGAGGAGGCGAACGCGACCTGGTACGTCCCGGAGCGCGCGAAGATCTGGCCCACGTCGGTGATGCCGGCGCCCTGCTCGCGCGACGCCAGGGCCTTGGGCACCCACGCGACCGCGTAGTCGGCCTTGCCCTGCGCGAGGACGGTCTGCGGCACGATGTCGACGCCGCCCTCCAGCAGCTGCACGTCGAGGCCCTGCTCCTTGTAGAAGCCCTTGTCCACGGCGGCGATGTAGCCGGCGAACTGGGCCTGGTAGAACCACTGCAGCTGCAGCTTCACGGTGCTCAGCCCACCGGTGGTGGTGGTCGTGGGCGAGGCGCTGTCGGCGGTGCCGCAGCCGGACAGGGCAAGCCCTGCCGCGACGACGACCCCGATCAGGGGGACGCGTTTCATGGGGGATCCTCCAAGCCGGTCTTTATGAACGGGCTTTCCAAGGCATCGCGAGGCGCTCCAGCAGGAGCGTGGTCAGGTAGAAGACGAGCCCGAGGGCGCAGGCGCCCACGACGAACGCCCACGCGCGCGGATACGCGGTGAACGCGGCCGCGGACGTGATCCGCGCCCCGAGCCCGTCCTGCAGCCCGCCGAAGTACTCCGCGACGACCGCGGCGATGACGGCCAGCGACGACGCCTGCCGCAGGCCGGTGAACAGGTGCGGCAGCGCTCCCGGCAGCCGCACCAGCCGGGCGAACGTCCAGCCGCCCGCGGCGTAGCTGTCCATGAGCTCGCGGTGGGTCGGGTCGACCTCCCGCAGGCCGCGCAGCGTGTTGACGAAGACCGGGAAGAACACGATGATCCCGGCGACCAGCCGGCGCGGCACGCTGCTGGTGGACTCGAACATGTTGTTGAGGATCGGCGCCAGCGCGATGATCGGCAGCGCGTTGAGCACGGCCGCGAACGGCACCGACACCTCGCTGAGCAGCCGCACGCGGCTGGTGGCCATGGCCGCGAGCACCGCCACGACGGCCCCGCCGACCAGCCCCACGAGGGCGTTGGCGCCGCTGGCCAGCGCCGCGTCGAGGACGTTGCCGCGCTGCTCGACCAGCTCGGCCCAGATCGCCGACGGGGCCGGCAGGATGAACGGCGCGATGCGCCCGGCCTTGACGACGACCTCCCAGCCGGCCAGGCCGAGCACCCCGACGGCGACCGGCGGCAGGACGGACCTCACCCAGGTCATGACCGCAGCGCCTTGCGCACGGCGGTGACGTACTCGAAGTAGTCGGGAGACTGCCGGGCGGCCTCGTCCCGCGACGGCAGGTCGATGTCGATCGACGCCGTGATCCGCCCCGGGCGGGCCGACATCACCACGACCTTGTCCGACAGGAACACCGCCTCGGAGATGGAGTGCGTCACGAACACGGTCGAGGTCCGGGTCGCCGCGCAGATCTGCAGCAGCTCCGTCTGCAGCCGCTCGCGCGTCATCTCGTCCAGCGCCCCGAACGGCTCGTCCATGAGCAGCAGCGGCGGGTGTACCGCCAGGGCCCGCGCGATCGCGACCCGCTGCTGCATGCCGCCGGAGAGCTGGGCCGGATAGTGCCCGCCGAACTCCCCGAGCCCGACGAGGGCGAGCATCTCCTCGGCCCGGGAGCGGCGCTGCTGCCGCGGGATCCTGCGCAGCTCCAGCGGCAGCTCGACGTTGCGCCGCACGGTGCGCCACTCGAAGAGGCCGGCCTGCTGGAAGGCGATGCCGTACTCCTGGTCCCGCCGCGCCTGCCCGGCCGGCTTCCCGGCGACGGTCACGGCGCCGGCGGTGGGCTCGATGAGGTCGGCGATGAGCCGCAGCAGCGTGGACTTGCCGCACCCGGACGGCCCGATGAGCGACACGAACTGTCCACTGCCGACGGTCAGGTCCACTTCGGACAGCGCGGTCACCTCGTCGGCCCGCCCCGCGTTGAACACCTTGCTGACGCCGGAAATCACCACGGCCGTCATATGACGTTCACCTCCACCCGACGTCGATGGCGCATGAGGGGCAGCTCGAGCAGGCTCACGAAGGCGGCGACGGCGAGGCCGAGCAGCGCGGCGCCGAGCATCGCGGTGTACACCTTGGCCGGGTCGGAGGTCGCCTCGCGGGCGTACTCGATGACGAGCCGGCCGATGCCGCCGCGCGTGCCCGTCGAGATCTCCCCGACGACGGCGCCGACGACCGCGGCGGCGCCGGCCAGGCGCAGCGCCGGGAACAGGAACGGCAGCGCGGCCGGCAGGCGCAGCTTCACGAACGTGCGCCACCAGCCGGCGGCGTAGCTGCGCATCAGCTCCACGCCGGCCGGCGACGGCGACTGCAGGCCGCGCAGCAGCCCGACGGCGACCGGGAAGAACGCCAGGTACGCGGCGATCGTCGACACGGTCATCCAGTCCTGCCACGCGTAGGGGCCGAACGACAGGGCGCCGGACCAGCCGGCGACGAGCGGGGCGAGGGCGACCAGCGGTACCGTCTGGGACAGCACGACATAGGGCAGCAGGCCGCGCTCGAGGACGCCGAAGCGCTGCATGAGCGCGGCCAGCAGGAAGCCGACGAGGACGCCGGCGGCGAAGCCGGCCGCGGTCACGCCGAGGGTGAACAGGCACGCGTCGAGCACGACGCGCCAGATCGGGCGGCCGCCGGCGAGCTCCGGGCGGGCGAGGCGCTGCACCACGGTGTACAGGTGCGGCATGGAAAGGTCGTCGGCGCGGGGCAGGATCCGCACCCCGAAGAGGGCGGTGCCCTCGGGGTCGCCGACCGCCTTGTAGCCCTCCCACAGGCCCACAAAGGCGGCGACCCCCGCGAGGGCACCGATGACTCGTCTCATGCCGACGCCTCCGCTTCGCTGCGGCGACGGCCTGAGACAAAGCTGTGCCTATTGTTCGCGGCCTCTCCGCTTCGCTCCGAACCGCTCATGAGACGGCCGGGATGACATGCTCGCCGTAGGCGGCGAGCGTGGACTCCTTCGCGTCGTGCTGCAGGTACAGGGCGAACTGGTCCACGCCGAGCCGGCGCAGCTCGGCGAGGCGCTCGAGGTGGTGCTCGATCGGGCCGAGGATGCAGAACCGGTCGACGACCTCGTCGGGCACGAACTCGGTGTGGACGTTGCCGGCCCGGCCGTGCTGGGCGTAGTCGTAGCCGGTGCGGCCCTTGATGTAGTCGGTCAGCACGGCCGGGACCGCGCCCCCGGCGCCGCCGTAGCGGGCCACGATGTCGGCGACGTGGTTGCCGACCATGCCGCCGAACCACCGGGTCTGCTCCCGCTGGTGCGCAAGAGATTCAGCCGAGTCGGTGCCCACATAGGCCGGCGCGGCGACGCAGAACTTGATGGCCGCCGGGTCGCGTCCCGCCTTCTCCGCCGCCTCGCGGACCGCCTTGATCATCCAGGCGGCGATGTCCGGGTCGGCCAGCTGCAGGATGTACCCGTCGCCGACCTCGCCGGTCAGCGCGAGCGCCTTGGGACCGTAGGCGGCCACCCACACCTCGAGCCGGCTGTCGGGCGCCCACGCGAACTGCAGGTCACGCTCGCGCAGGTGCACCGAACGGCCGTTGCCGAGCTCCCGGATCACCTGCACGCACTCGCGCAGCTCGGCGAGCGTCGTCGGGCGGGCGCCGAGCACCCGCACCGCCGAGTCGCCGCGCCCGATGCCGCAGATCGTGCGGTTGCCGTACATCTCGTTGAGGGTGGCGAACAGCGAGGCGGTGACCGTCCAGTCCCGGGTGCCGGGGTTGGTCACCATGGGCCCGACGACGACCCGTTCGGTGTCGGCGAGAATCTTGCTGTAGATGACGAACGGCTCCTGCCACAGCACGTGGGAGTCGAACGTCCACACGTGGCTGAAGCCGGCCGCCTCCGCCTGCTTGGCGAGCTCCACCACGCCCATGGCGGGCGGGTCGCACTGCAGCACCACCCCTATGTCCATCTGTCACCGCACCTTCGGGAAGCCGAGGTCGACCTCGGAGGTGGCCGGATCGGGCCAGCGCGAGGTGACGACCTTGCTGCGCGTGTAGAACTGGATGCCTTCGGGGCCGTACATGTGCAGGTCGCCGAAGAGCGAGGACTTCCAGCCGCCGAAGCTGTAGTAGGCGACCGGCACCGGCACGGGGACGTTGACGCCGACCATGCCGCAGATGACGTCGTACTGGAACTGCCGGGCGGCGCCGCCGTCGCGGGTGAAGATGGCGGTGCCGTTGCCGTACTCGTTGTCGTTGACGAGCCGCACGGCCTCGTCGTAGGTGCCGGCCCGCACGACCGACAGGACGGGCCCGAAGATCTCGTCCTTGTACAGCGCGGAATCCGGCGTCACCTTGTCCACGAGGGACGCCCCGAGGAAGAAGCCCGGCCCCTGGCTGACCGGCGCGTCGCGGCCGTCGACGACGACCTCGGCGGCGCCGGGCTCGGCGAGGTAGCCGGCCACCCGGTCGCGGTGCTCGCGGGTGATGAGCGGGCCCATCTCGGCCGACGGGTCGGTGGCCGGCCCGACGGCGATGCGCCCGATCCGCTCGCTGATCGCGGCGACCAGCGGGTCGGCGACCGCGCCGACGGCGACGACGACGGAGACGGCCATGCACCGCTCCCCCGCCGAGCCGTAGCCGGCCGAGACGGCGGCGTCGGCGGCCGCGTCGACGTCGGCGTCCGGGAGTACCACCATGTGGTTCTTGGCCCCGCCGAGCGCCTGGACCCGTTTGCCGGCGCGGGTGCCGGCCTCGTAGACGGCCTTCGCGATCGGGGTCGAGCCGACGAAGCTCAGCGCCTGCACGTCGGGGTGGGCAATGAGCCGCTCGACGGCCTCCCGGTCGCCCTGCACGACGTTGAACGCGCCGTCGGGCAGCCCGGCCTGGCGCAGCAGGTCGGCCAGCAGCAGCGAGGCGGACGGGTCCTTCTCGCTGGGCTTGAGCACGAACGTGTTGCCGCACACGAGCGCGTTGCAGAACATCCACATGGGCACCATCGCCGGGAAGTTGAACGGCGTGATGCCGGCGACGACGCCGAGCGGCTGGCGGATGGAGTACACGTCGACGCCGGTCGAGGCCTGCTCGCTGTAGCCGCCCTTGAGCAGGTGCGGCGCCCCGGTGGCGAACTCGATGTTCTCCAGGCCCCGGGCGAGCTCGCCGCCGGCGTCGGCGACGGTCTTGCCGTGCTCGGCGCTCACCAGGGCGGCGATCTCCTTGCGGTTGGCGTCGACGAGCTCGCGGAAGCGGAACATCACCTCCGCGCGGCGCGACAGCGACGCGGCCCGCCACGCCGGGTAGGCGGCGAGGGCGCTCGCGACGGCGGCGTCGGTCTCGGCGGCGGTGGCCGCCACGACGTACGCCTGCTGCTCGCCGGTCGCCGGGTCCCAGACCGGCAGCCGCCTTCCGCTGGTGCCGGAGACGGCCTGCCCGTCGAGCCAGTGCTTGATCTCACGCATATTCCGTTGCCCCTAAAGCAAGTAGTCCGACAGTCCTCGGCGGAGGAACTGCCCGTGGCCCTTGCGGCCGTGGTAGGCGTCGCCGGAGACGATCACGGTCCCGCGGGAGATGACCGTGTCGACCTTGCCGGCGATCTCGTAGCCCTCCCAGGCCGAGTGGTCCATGTTCATGTGGTGCGTCTCGACGCCGATGCGGGTGTGGGCCGAGGGGTCGTAGAGGACGATGTCGGCGTCGGAGCCGGGCGCGATGACGCCCTTGCGGGGGTACAGCCCGAACATCCGCGCCGGCGTGGTGGCGATCGTCTCCACCCAGCGGGCCAGCGAGATGTGGCCGTCGACGACGCCCTGGTACAGCAGGTCGACGCGGTGCTCGACCGAGCCGATCCCGTTGGGGATCTTGGAGAAGTCGCCGATGCCGAGCTCCTTCTGGTCCTTGAAGCAGAAGGGGCAGTGGTCGGTGGAGACCACGGACAGGTCGTTGCTGCGCAGGCCCCGCCACAGGTCGGCGCGGTGGCTCTCGTGCTTGCTGCGCAGCGGGGTGGAGCAGACCCACTTGGCGCCCTCGAACCCGGGCGCGCCGAGCTGGTCCTCGAGGGTGAGGTACAGGTACTGCGGGCACGTCTCGGCGAACACGTTGCGCCCGAGGTCGCGAGCGGCGGCGACCTGCTCCAGCGCCTTGGACGCCGAGAGGTGGACGATGTAGAGCGGGCAGTCGGCGGCGACGCTGGCGAGCCAGATGGCGCGGCTGGTCGCCTCCGCCTCCAGGGCCTCGGGGCGGGTGAGGCCGTGGTGGATCGGGTCCGTCTCGCCGCGCTCGAGGGCCTGCTTCACGAGCACGTCGATGGCGGGGCCGTTCTCCGCGTGCATCATGATCATCGCGCCGTTGTCGCGGGCCTTCTGCATCGCACGCAGGATCTGGCCGTCGTCGCTGTAGAAGACTCCGGGGTACGCCATGAACAGCTTGAAGCTCGTGATCCCCTCGTCCGTGACGAGCTGGTCCATGGCCTTGAGTGCGTCGTCGTCGACGCCGCCGAGGATCTGGTGGAAGGCGTAGTCGACGTGGCAGTTCCCGGCCGCCTTGGCGTGCCACGCGGCGAGGCCGTCCTGGACGACCTCGCCGGTGCGCTGGACCGCGAAGTCGATGATGGTCGTGGTGCCGCCCCACGCGGCGGCACGGGTGCCGGTGTCGAACGTGTCGCTGGCGAAGGTGCCGCCGAACGGCAGCTCCATGTGGGTGTGCGCGTCGACGCCACCCGGGATGACGTACTTGCCGGTGGCGTCGAGGACCTCGAAGTCGCCCTCGACCGGCCCGTCGCCCGGCATGAAGATCGCGGAGATCTTCTCGCCGATGACGAGGACGTCGCCCGGGATGGCGCCGTGCGGCCCGACGACGGTGCCCCCCTTGATCAGCAGTCCGGTCACGACGTCACCTCCGCTTCGCTCCGGCGCCGCCGCGACTGAAAACTGTGCCCATGGTGACGGGCCCCTCCGCTTCGCTCCGGACCCGTCACGGCTGCACCAGCTCCCCGTAGGCGTCGGGACGGCGGTCGCGGTAGAACTGCCAGCGGTCGCGGACCGTGGCGAGCAGGTCCAGGTCGAGGTCGCGGACGATGAGCTCGGGGTCGTGCGCGTCGCCGACCTCGCCGACGAACTTGCCCTCCGGGTCGACGAAGTAGCTGGTGCCGTAGAAGTCGTTGTCGCCGAGGGGCTCGATGCCGGTGCGGTTGATGGCGCCGATGAAGTACTCGTTGGCCACCGCGCTGGCCGGCTGCTCCAGCTGCCACAGGTACGCGCTGAGCCCCCGGCTGGTCGCCGACGGGTTGAACACGATCTGCGCGCCGTTGAGCCCCAGCGCCCGCCACCCCTCGGGGAAGTGCCGGTCGTAGCAGATGTAGACGCCGACCTTGCCCACGGCCGTGTCGAAGACGGGATAGCCGAGGTTGCCGGGCCGGAAGTAGAACTTCTCCCAGAATCCCTTCACCTGCGGGATGTGGTTCTTGCGGTACTTGCCGAGGTACTTGCCGTCCGCATCGACCACGGCGGCGGTGTTGTAGAGCACGCCCGGCTGCTCCTGCTCGTACATCGGCAGGATCATGACCATGCCGAGCTCGGCGGCGAGGGCCTGGAAGCGCTCGGTGGTCGGGCCGGGGATCGACTCGGCGTACTCGTAGTAGGCGGAGTCCTGGACCTGGCAGAAGTACGGGCCGTAGAACAGCTCCTGGAAGCAGATGACCCGGGCGCCCTGGGCGGCGGCCTGTCGGGCATAGTCCTCGTGAGCCTTGATCATCGATTCCTTGTCGCCCGTCCAGCTGGTCTGGACGATGGCGGCCCGGATGACCGTCATGGCTGCCCCTCTCCGGTGCGGGGTGTGACCTTGAATTCGGGTCGGATGCCGTAGGACACTAACGACACAAATCTAGGCGGACAATGGTCCGACCGTTACAGAATGTTTCGGAGATGTAATTTGCTAGCGCTGATCGCCGGGGCCGTCGACGACCGCAGCGCCCGAGGGATCGCCGCCGCCGTGAGCCGCCTGGTGACCGCCGGGACGCTGCCGGCCGGCACCCGCCTGCCCACCGTCCGGGACGTCGCCCGCGAGCTCGGCATCAGCCCGACGACGGTGAGCGAGGCCTGGCGCAGCCTGGCCCGCGCCGGCGCGATCCAGACCCGCGGCCGCTCCGGCACGTTCGTCGCCGGCCCCTCGGTACCCCGCCAGCGTATGCGTTACGCCCAGCTCGGCGGCCGGGTTCTCTCGCGCGACTACTCGACCGGCGTGCCCGACTACGACCTGCTCCCGAGCCTCACGGACGCCCTGCGGCGCATCGGCGACGCCCGCCTCACCACCTCCTACCTCGACGACGCGGTCCTGCCGACGCTGGAGGAGGTGCTGCGGTCGCGGTGGCCGTACCCGCCGGAGCAGCTCACGGTCGTCGACGGCGCCATGGACGCCCTCGACCGGGTCACCGGCGTCGTCGTGCGCTTCGGCGACCACGTGCTCGTCGAGGACCCCGCCTTCCCGCCGACGCTGGACCTGCTGGAGACCGTCGGCGCCACGGTCGTCGGCGTGCCCATCGACGAGCACGGCCTGCGCCCCGACGCCCTGGCCGCGGCGCTGTCGAGTTGCGAGCCGGTCGCGGTGTACCTGCAGCCGCGCGCCCACAACCCGACCGGCGCGAGCATGACCCAGGCCCGCGCCGACAAGCTCGCCCGCGTCCTGGCCAAGCACCCCGGCGTCACGGTGATCGAGGACGACCACGCCGGCGGCATCGCGACGGCCCCGCCGGTCAGCCTGGGCCGCCGCCTCCCCGAGCGCACCGTGCACGTGGTCTCATTCTCGAAGAGCCACGGCCCCGACCTGCGCCTGGCCGCGATCGGCGGCCCGGCGTCGGTGATCACCGCGGTCGCGGACCGCCGCCTGCTCGGCCCCGGCTGGTCGAGCCGCCTGCTGCAGGCGGTGCTGGTCGAGCTCCTCACGGACCCGGCGACGGTACGCCAGGTCGCCGCCGCCCGCGACGAGTACGCCCGCCGCCGGACGCTGCTGCTGGACGCCCTGGAGGCCCGGGGCGTGACGGCCACGGGCGCGGACGGCATCAACATCTGGATGTCGGTCGCGAGCCAGCAGGTCGCGATGCTGACGCTGGCGGCGCACGGGATCGCGGTCGCGCCGGGCGCCCCGTTCGAGGTCAGCCCCCTGGACTCGGACCACGTCCGCATCACGGCCGGCCTGGTGCGCGAGGATTTCGACGCTCTGGCCGACATCCTGGCCGAGGCCGCCGGCGCGCCTTTGCGCGGCAGCGGCCCCCGCACGGCGAACCACCCTCGCGGCTGGCGGTAGTTTCTCCACCTCGCCTCGCCGGGGCACTCTCGCGGGCCCTGGCTCTACCGGGCGGCCTCGGTCGTGGAGCGCGCGCCGCGGCGGTTCCGCGCAGCGGGCAAAGCCCGGCCCTAGCAGCGCCGCAAGCCAAGCCGGCAGTTCCCGCGACGGCGGCTTCACTGAGCCACGGAGATGCCGCCGAACGCCTCGCAAGCCTCAGAAATCGCCAACACCCGCGCGACCGCGATCAGCGGCCCGGCGGCGGCGCGCCGCTCGACAGGCCGGCCCACGAACGGCTACCGCCATCGCGCACCGGGCTTCCGGCCGGGCTGGTCGGCGGCCGGCGCGAGCAGGCCTGCGCCGTCCGCCCCATCGCGCGCTTCCGTCGCCCGCCTGCCCTGCCGCCTGACGGCCGCGCCCGCCCGGTCGGCCGCCTGACCGCCGCGCCCGCCCGCTCGGCCGCCTGACCGCCGCGCCCGCCCGCTCGGCCGCCTGACCGCCGCGCCCGCCCGCTCGGCCGCCTGACCGCCTGACCGCCGCGCCCGCCCGCTCGGCCGCCTGACCGCCGCGCCCGCCCGCGACGTCCGTCGCGCCCGGCGGCGGCGTCCGCACTCGCGCCGACGCACCGAACACACACCGGCGGGCACAGCGGTCACGCCGAGGCCGGTCGATCGCTGAAGCCGAGGCGCGGCCCGGTCCGGGTCTCGCCGCGGTGTCTCGAAATTGTGGATCTCGGTCTGAATTAGTGGCCAAAGGTTCGCCGCCGTCGCTCGGGTTTCCGTCCGTCACACGTCGCCATGCGTGGGTGCCGGCACCAGGCGACACGGGCCGGTCGGTGCGCCGAATTCAGACCCAGCCTACCCTCCGCCACCAAACCGATCTTCAATCCGATCGCGTTGCGTGGTCGACGATAGACCCTCGGTGAGTCACGCCGGGGCAGCGGTCCAGTCCGGGTACTTCGCGGCCCGGCCGTCGCCCGATGACGTGCCGCGCAGCCGGCGGCCGACCCACGGCAGCACGTGCTGGCGGTAGTAGCGGGCCTCGGCCAGCAGGCGGCGCGACGCCGCGGGCGTCAGCGGCAGCCGGTGCTCCTCGCCGGCCGTGCCGAGCGCCGTCAGCACCAGGCCCGCGACCCGGCGGTGGCCGTCGGCGTTGAGGTGCAGGCGGTCGGCCGACCAGTACGGGGCCCGGCGCAGCTCCACGTCGCCGAAGCAGTTCACGAACAGCACGTCGTGGCGCATGGTCAGCTCGCGCACCGCGTCGGTCAGGGCGGCCGCCCGCTCCCGCAGCACCTTGCCGAACGGCAGGTGCTCGGACGGGTCGGCGCCGCTGAGCACGACGAGGCGTACCCCGGCCTCGGCGCAGCGCAGTATGGCGCGCTCGGTCAGGTCCAGCAGGTGCTGCAGGTCTGAGCTGCGGCGCATCATGTCGTTGCCGCCGCCGTTGAGCGTCATGAGCGTCGGGGCGGGCGACAGCGCCAGGGCGGCGTCGAGCTGGGTGGTGACGATCGGCTCGAGGAGGCGGCCGCGGATGGCGAAGTTCGCGTACTGCACGTCGCCGCCGTTGGCCGCGGCCAGGCCCGCGGCGACCAGGTCGGCCCAGCCGCGCGGGGAGCCGTCCGGCCGTTCGTCGCCCATTCCCTCGGTGAAGCTGTCGCCGATAGCCACGTAACGCACCCGGTAACCCTAAGCCAGCCGCGCCCGGGCGGGCTGTTCTCACGGTCACACAGGCCGCCCACAGCACCGGCGCACGAGGGCTCGTCGCGACCTGGCTGGGGGCCGCGGGGCGCGGGTCAGTGTGACGTAGTCAGGGCGGCGGTCTGCTCGGCGATCGAGTACTCCTCGTCCGTCGGCACCACGCACACCGCGACCCGGGCGCCGTCGGCGCTGACGATGCGCTCGTTGGCGGCGTTGCGGGCGGCGTCGACCTCGATGCCCCACGACTCGAGGCCGGCCAGCGACGCGGCGCGGACGGCGGGGGCGTGCTCGCCGACGCCGGCGGTGAACACGATCGCGTCGAGGCGGCCCAGCACGGCGTGGTAGGCGCCGATGTACTTGCGGATGCGGTGGCAGTACACGTCGAAGGCCAGGGCGGCCGCCTCGTCGCCGGCGGCGCGGCGCTCCAGGAGGCTGCGCATGTCGTTGACGCCGGCCAGGCCGAGCAGGCCGGCGTGGCGCTGCAGCTGGTCGTCGACGGCGGCGAAGTCCATTCCGGCGACCCGGTTGAGGTACGCGCCGACGGCCGGGTCGATGTCACCCGACCGGGTGCCCATGACCAGGCCCTCGAGCGGGGTCATGCCCATGGAGGTGTCGACGCTGCGGCCGCCGCGCACGGCCGTGGCGCTCGCGCCGTTGCCCAGGTGCAGCACGATCAGGTTGAGGTCCTCGAGCGGGCGGCCCAGCAGGGCGGCGGCGCGGCCGGAGACATAGGCGCACGAGGTGCCGTGAAAACCGAAACGCCGGATGTCGTACCGCAAAGCCAGCCCCCGATCGATGGCATACGTCGCCGCGGCGGGCGGAATGGTGGCGTGGAACGCGGTGTCGAACACGGCCACGTGCGGCACCGACGGCAGCTTCTCCCGGGCCGCCTCGATGCCCAAGATCCCGCCGGGGTTGTGCAGCGGGGCCAGGGGCACGAGCTCGCGCAGCGCGGCGAGCACGGCGTCGTCGACGAGCGCCGGGCGGGTGAACCGGGCGCCGCCGTGCACGATGCGGTGGCCGACGGCCTCGATCCGGGCGTTGCCGAGCCCGTCGAGCACCTCCTTGAGCGCGGCGGCATGGTCGGCGACGCCGCCGGGCTCGCCGATCCGCTCGACGATGCCTCGCTCGCCGGCCTCCGGGTCGTCAAGGTCCACGACGCGGAACTTCACGGACGAGGAGCCGCTGTTGAGCACGAGGATCATGCCAGGCAGACTACTGCCGTGGCCCGTATCGTGTACCTCGTCGAGCTCGGACCGGACTCCGGCAAGTCGGCGGTGGCCCTCGGCCTGTCCGAGCTGCTGTCGCGCAAGGTTCCCGGCATCGGCGTCTTCCGGCCGGTAAACCCCGCTTCCGACGATGTTCTGCTGGAGTTGCTGCGCTCGCGGTACAGCATCGCCGACGAACGCCTGTTCGGCGTGAGTCAGGCCGAGGCGTCGGCGATGCTGGCGCAGGGCCGGGCCGAGGAGCTCGTCGGGCAGCTCGTCGAGCGGTTCCGGCCGGTGGCGCACCAGCACGACGCGGTCGTGGTCATCGGCACCGACATCGACGACGACCTGGCGTTCAACGTGCGGCTGGCCAACGAGTTCGGCGCCGTCGTCGTGGCGGTCGTCAACGGCTCGGGCGCCGATGAGTCCACTCTGGATTCGATGGCGCGGCAGGCGTACCACGCGCTGACCGACCTCGACGCGACCGTCGCCGCCGTGGTGCTCAACCGCGCGCCCGGGCCGGGGCCGGCGCCGAAGCTGCCCGTGCCGTGCTTCGTCATCCCCGAGGTGCCGACCGTGGGCGCCCCAACGGTGGCCGAGGTCGCCGCGCAGCTCGGCGCGAACGTCGTCACCGCCGGCACCGACCCGGGCACGGCGCTCGGCCGCGACGTGCTCGACTACGTCGTCGGGGCGGCGCACGTGCCGGCGCTGCTCACCCATCTGACCCCCGGCTGCCTGCTCATCACGCCCGGCGACCGCAACGACCTGCTCGTGGCCGCGGGCGCGGCGCACGCGTCGGGCCTGGTGCCGCTGGCCGGGATCGTGCTGACGCTGGGCATCGCGCCCGACCCGGCGGCCCTGGAGCTGTTCGAGCGCCTCAACCCGGGGCTGGCCGTGCTCTCGGTACCGACGGCAAGCTATGACACCATCGAGTCCTCGACGCGGATGCAGCACCGGCTCGGCCCGGCCAACCCGCGCAAGGTCGAGGCCGCGCTGGGCGCGTTCGAGTCCAATGTGGACACCTCGGAGCTGGCCGACGTGCTCGAGCTGACCGCCTCGGCGCGGGTGACGCCGCTGATGTTCGAGTACGACCTCATCGACCGCGCCCGGGCGGACCGTCGGCGGCTGGTGCTGCCCGAGGGTACCGAGGAAAGGATCATCCGCGCCGCGGACATCCTGATCCGCCGGGGCGTGGCCGACCTGACCCTGCTCGGCGACCCGGCCGTCATCCGGGCCAAGGCCCGCGACCTGAGCGTCGAAATGGGCGCCGCCGAGCTCGTCGACCCGGTGACCAGCCCGCTGCGCGAGCGGTTCGCGGCCACCTACCGGGACCTGCGCGCGCACAAGGGCGTGACGCTGGACCTGGCGTACGACGTGGTGCGCGACGTGTCGTACTTCGGCACGCTCATGGTGCAGCTGGGCCACGCCGACGGCATGGTGTCCGGGGCGACCCACACGACGGCGGCGACGATCCGCCCCGCCTTCGAGATCATCAAGACGGTACCCGGCCTGAGCGTGGCCTCCAGCGTGTTCTTCATGCTGCTGCCCGACCGGGTGCTCGTCTACGGCGACTGCGCCGTCAACCCCGACCCCGACGCCGCCGAGCTGGCCGACATCGCGCTGTCGTCGGCGGACACCGCGGCCCGCTTCGGCGTGACGCCGCGGGTGGCGATGCTGTCGTACTCCACCGGCACCTCCGGCTCCGGCGCCGACGTCACGAAGGTGGCCGAGGCGACCGCGATCGTGCGTTCCCGGCGCCCGGACCTGCCGGTCGAGGGCCCGATCCAGTACGACGCGGCGATCGACCCGGCGGTGGCGGCCACGAAGCTGCCCGGCAGCGCCGTCGCCGGCCAGGCGACGGTGTTCGTCTTCCCGGACCTGAACACGGGCAACAACACCTACAAGGCGGTACAGCGCTCGGCCGGCGCCGTCGCCGTCGGCCCGGTGATGCAGGGCCTGAACAAGCCGGTCAACGACCTGTCGCGCGGCGCCACGGTCAAGGACATCGTCAACACGGTGGCGATTACGGCCATTCAGGCCCAAAGTTCGTAGCGTTTTTTGTCGTACCCCTGGGGCACGATGGAGGCATGATTGCGAGAGTCTCCACGGTGGTGCTGGACACGTCGGACCCGCACGGGCTGGCGCGCTTCTACTCGGAGCTGCTCGACCTGCCGATAACCAAGGTCGACGGCGACTGGATCGACATCGGCGACGGGGCGGCGCGCATCAGCTTCCAGCACGCGCCCAACCACATCCCGCCCCAGTGGCCCGACCCGAACTATCCGCAGCAGCTGCACCTGGACATCTGGGTCGACGACATCGACGCCGCCGAGGCGAAGGTGCTGCGGATGGGGGCGCAGCTGCTGTCGACGAAGGAGTCGGGCTTCCGGGTGTATAGCGACCCCTCCGGGCACCCGTTCTGCCTCGAGTACGAGTGACGCCGTGCCGCCCCGTGCCGCCGGGTCGGATCGCGCCTGGCCGGCGGGCCGGCCGCGCTCGGCCGGCGGGTCCCCCGCGCCTTGGTTACGGGTCGACCGTGGCCTTCGAGGGGCAGCCGTTCTTCTTCTGCCACGCGTCGAGCTCGGCGACGGGCGACTTCTCCTTACCGGCCTTCCACGCGTCGAGGTACGACCACGGCCAGATGACCCCGCGCCGCGTCCACCAGTCCCCCGTCTTCGCACACACCGGCGACAGCCCGAAGTGGATGTGGCAGGCGCTGGCGTCCCCGGTCCGCCCGACCTTGGCGACCGGCTGCCCGGCCTGCACCTTCGTCCCCGCCTCGATGCCGTCGTCGATCGCGGAGAAGTGCGACATGTAGTACCGCGCGCCGTCGTTGCCGAGGATCGACACCGACAGCCCCCCGCGCGACGACCCTTCGTTCACCTTGGCCGTCCACGTGTCGACCTTGGTGACCTCGAGCACCGTCCCGTCGACGGGCGAGAGCGCGTTGAGCCCGCAGTTGGCGATGATGTCGCTGGCCGGGTAGTCGTGGTGGTCGTGCGAGTACGACCCCTTGCCCTGCAGCGGGAACACGTGCCTGGTCGTGCCCGCGGGCGCCCCGCTGGCCGCGTTGGCCCCGGCCGAGGGCGCCAGCCCCGCCGCGCCGCCGTTCCCGTTGCCGGCCGCCGCCGCCGACCCGCCGTCGCCGACCTGCCGCCCCTGCGACTGCTGGGCGACGGGCGCCTGACCGGCGGGATCGCTCCCGCCGCCGCAGCCGCTCACGCCGAAGGCGACCACGAGCGCAACCCCGGCCAGACTCACACGCAGCGCAGACATCGCCCGCCACCCTACGCGCCCGCCGCCGCGCCGCCCAAGCCGCGGTCACCCGCCCCATCCGGTCGGCGCCACATCCTGACCGATCGACGCCCCTGCTCCGCGTCGCCGCCACCTCTGGCCCTGCGGTTCACTCGCCGCTCCGCCGTCGCGCCGGCCCCGCCGGTCGCAGCCGCGCCTGGAGTCGCGCCGGCCCCGCTGGTTGCAGCCGCGCCTGGAGTCGCGCCGGCCCCGCCGGTTGCAGCCGCGCCTGGAGTCGCGCCGGCCCCGCCGGTTGCAGCCGCGCCCGGAGTCGCGCCAGCCCCGCATGTCGCACCAGCGCCGGCCGTCGCACGCACGCTGCTGAGCGCCTCGCCTCCGCGCCGCTCCTTCGCCTCACCGCCGCGCCACCGCAGCCCTGCGCCGCCGCGTTCGGCCCCGCTCCCGCCTCGCGCCGCCGAACCGCCGCGTCCCGCCCGGCCCCCGCCTTCCGGCGCCGAACCGCCGCGTCCCGCCCGGCCCCCGCCTTCCGGCGCCGAACCGCCGCGTCCCGCCCGGCCCCCGCCTTCCGGCGCCGAACCGCCGCGTCCCGCCCGGCCCCCGCCTTCCGGCGCCGAACCGCCGCGTCCCGCCCGGCCCCCGCCTTCCGGCGCCGAACCGCCGCGTCCGGCCCGGTCCGGCCCGCGTCGCGGCGATCTCCTGCCCTGCGCCGCAGCCGCCTCGCGTCGCACGCGGCAGGCGGCGTCACACCCGCGCCGAGCCTGCCGTCGTGGCGCTCTCGCATCTCACGTCGGGCCGCCCTCGGTGTCAGTAGCGGGCGGCGTAGCTCGTCGGGGGTTCGCCGAACATGTTCGTGAAGTCGCGGACCAGGTGGGCCTGGTCGGCGTAGCCCAGTTCGAACGCCAGGGCGGCCCAGTCGATCGGCTCGGCGGCGGCGCGGGTGGCCATCCGCTGGGTCACCTCGTGCAGGCGGAAGCGGCGGATCACCCATTTCGGGCTGATTCCGACGTGCTCTGCGAAGAGGCGCTGGAGCCGCCGGGCGCCGACGCCGTAGCGGGACGTCAGGTGGTCGACGCGGCGCAGGTCGGGGGTGGCGGCGATGTCCGACACCCAGCCGGCCACCTCGTCGCCGACGGGGTCGTCGGGCGGGCGCCGGGCGCGCAGGAGGCGGCCGAGCTCGGTGGCCATCGTCTCCGCCGCGGCGGGCGGGTCCGTGTCCAGCAGCGCGGCCGGGTCGGGCGCCGGCAGGTCCTCGCCGAAGACCGTGGTGGCCGGGACGGCGCGGTCGGTGATCGAGTCCACCGGGGCGTTCAGGAAGCGGCGGAAGACGCCGGGGCGGAACGTCACGCCGAAGACCGCGGCGCGGCCCGACAGCGTGCGGCGGATGCGGCCCCGGCAGACGCCGCGGACCAGGGGCGGGGCGTCGGTGGAGAGGGTGAGCTGCACGCTCGGGTACGGGACGATCAGCTGCACGTAGTCGGGCTCGCCGCGCAGGTTCCAGCGGGCCCACCAGTATCGCGATACGAGGTCGGCCAGGTCCGGCGGTGGCGGGACGAAGCCGTGGCTCTGGAAGCGCGACCACGCCCCGGCCAGTTCGCGGCTGTCGCGCATCGCCGCCAATCATGCCAGCGGGGCGGGGTGTCGCGTTTGTTCAAGACTCGTGGGGTACCGCTGCGGGATCTTCGAAGGCATGCAGAAGCACGTGTTGTTGGGGGAAGCGGCGGCCGGGATGCTCGCGGTCGTGGACCGGATCGGGGCGCAGGACCTGGGGACGGCCACGCCGTGCGCGGAGTGGGACGTGGCGGCGTTGCGGGACCACCTGCTGGAGTGGGGGCCGGCGCTGGAAGGGGCGGCGCGCAAGGAGGCCGTCGGGCCGGGCGCGGCGTACTCGTCGCTGCGCGAGCAGGTGACGCGGCTGGCCGAGGCGTGGGGCGAGCCGGCGGCGTGGGACGGCATGACGCGGATGGGCGGCGCCGAGCTGCCGGCCGATCTGGTCGGGGGGATGGTACTGGGCGAGTTCGTGCTGCACGGGTGGGATCTCGGGCGCGCGCTCGGGGTGCCGGTGGAGTTCGGCGAGGACGTGCTGCGCCTGATGTACGCCGAGGTCGCCCGCTCGGCCGACCAGGGCCGCTCGATGGGGGTGTACGGCGCGGAGGTCCCCGTGCCGCCCGACGCACCCCTGCTGGCGCGGACGCTGGCGCTCAGCGGGCGCGATCCCCAGTGGAGCGCCTGACCACGGGGCCGAAGTCCCGTGCCGCCCGGCGCACACGCGGCGCTCAGCGGGCGCGATCCGCAGTGGAGCGCGTGACCACGGCGCCGAGGTCCCGTGCCGCCCGGCGCACACGCGGCGCTCAGCGGGCGCGATCCGCAGTGGAGCGCGTGACCACGGCGCCGAGGTCCCGTGGCCGGCCGGCGCGGGCGCGGCGCCCAGCGCGCTTGAAGGTCCCCGTGCCGGCCTGCGGTTAGCGGGGGACCGGCTGATCAGGGGCGGCGGCGCCGGGTGCGGGTGGCCGGCTCGACGCCGAGCGCCTCGATCGCGGTGCAGGCGTTGTCGTTGTCGAGGGGGTCGCGCTCGTCGAGGCTGACGGCGACGGTGCGCAGCAGGGAGCGGAACACGGCGCGCTGCTCCTCGGGCAGCGCGCCGAGCACCATCTCCTCGACGTGGCGCAGCTTGCGCTGCAGCTGGCAGAGGGTGGCGCGGCCGGCCTCGGTGGCGATGATGCGGCGGGCGCGGCGGTCGGCGGGGTCGGGCTGGCGCTCGATGACGCCGGCCTTCTCGAGGTCGTCGAGGAGGTACGTCATCACGGTCCGGTCGATGCCCAGCTTGTTGGCCAGGGCGAGCTGGGTGCACGGGGTGCCGTCGACGGCGGAGGTCAGCACCTGGTAGCCGCGCGGGCCGCCGGGGACGTCGGCGATGGCCGATTGAGCGCCTTTTGCGTATCCGCGCAGGAGCACGCCCAGCGCCCAGCCCAGGTCCGACTGGAGGTCGACGTGGGTGTGAGCCGGGCTCTCCGGCGCCTGGGTCATGCAGCAATGATAAACATCCCACTCCCGCTTGCCGCCAGATGTTCTGTGATGCAGACTTTCTGCGTTACCACTGGACATCGTGGAGGTACCGCGACATGCATCTCTTCCGTCTCGACGCGAGCATCCGGGTCGCCGGGTCGGTCAGCCGGGCGCTGGCCGACACCGCCGAGCAGGCGTGGCTCGCCGAGCACCCCGGCGCCACCGTGACCCGCCGGGACCTCGGCCTGTCACCGCTGCCCGCCGACCTCTGGGCGAACGCCGCCCGCTCCAGGGTCGACCCGACGGCGCCGCCGGCCCCCGACACCGATGCCGTGGTCGCGCAGCTGGCCGCCGAGCTGATCGAGGCCGACGCGTACGTGTTCGCGATCCCGCTGTACAACTGGGGCGTCCCCGCCCACGTGAAATCCTGGCTCGACCTGCTGATGCTGAACCCGCACTTCGGGGCCGGCGGCGACCAGCCGATCTCCGGCCGCCCGGCGGTGCTGGCGCTGAGCCGCGGCGGCGGGTACGGCCCGGGCACCCCCCGGGAGGGCTGGGACCACGCGTCGCCGTACCTGCGCCGGGTCTTCGGCGACGTGTTCGGCCTCGAGCTGCATGTTGCGGAGGCGGAGCTGACGCTCGCGGACGTGACGCCGGCGATGGCCCCGCTGCGCGGCCTGGCGGCCGACCTGCTCCGGACCGGCCACGAGCACGCCGCGGCCCACGGCCGCCGGGTGGCCGCACTGACCCACGCCGCCGCCTGAGCGCACCAATTGGCGCGGATAAATCGGACATCGCCCTGTTGCCCTGTGCGCCTTTTCACTCCCGGCTCATGGCGATGTCCGATTCGCGACCACGGTTCTGCATGTCGTGGAGCGAGCACGCCGGGCCGGGCTTTGAGCGGGCTTTCAGCACGAAATATCCAGACGCTCGCGCGTCCGGATATTTCGGACTTATGCCCTGTCGGGGGATAAATCCGATATGTCGTGGCGCGGAGCGCCCGACATATCGGGCTCCCGGCGGCGAGCGCCCGCCATCCCGGCGCCGCCAGCCCGACGGCTCACGTCCACCGCCGGCGCGCGCCGCGCCGCGCCGCCCAGACGGACGCGCCGTTCGCCGGTGGACTCTCGGCTTGCGAGCGCTCGCCATCCATCCCGCGCCGTCAGCCCAGACCGTTCACGTCCGCCGCCGATCCCGCGCCGCAACGCTGGGGCCGGGCGCGCCGTCCGCGCGTACGCTCTCGTCCGCGGCGGCCAACCCCGCCGCCACGCAGCCGACCCACTCCGGACGCCGCCGCAACACCCGGGCCACCGCCAGGCGAAGCCCGTCGCCGCGCTGCCGACCTGCGCCGCAGTACCCGGGCCGGGCGCGCCGTCCGCACGTGCGCTCTCGACTGCGGCAGCCATCCCCGCCAGGCGAAGCCCGTCGCCGCGCTGACGAGCCGAGCGTTGCGCTCCACGTCGCCCGCGGACGAACAGTCAGCCGCCCAGTGGGGGCAGGTTGTTGGTCAGCTCGATCGCCGTGTGGATGAGCGACTGCAGGCGCGCCGTCAGCGCCAGCAGCAGCTGGTGGGCGGCGGGGCCCGCGTGGACCGCGGCCTCGCGCAGTGTCTCGAGGTCGCCCTGGACCTGGCTCAGCTGGCCGGGCAGGTCGCCGGCGCCGCGCTCCAGGGCCTCGGCCATGTCGGCCAGGCTCACGCCGTTGGCCTCGAGGACCTTGATGGCGGCGATGCGCTCGATACACGAGGCGTCGTACAGCCGGAAGTTGCCGGCCGTGCGCTGTGCCGACTCGATGAGGCCGAGGCCTGTGTAGAAGTCGACGGTGCGGGTCGACACGCCGGATAGATTGGCGAGCTCCCCGATCCGCAGCAGTCTTGACACGTCCCAACCCTACAGTGCCGCGTGCTAGTGTGCCCGCCATGGTTTTCAGGAGCCTGCGCCGCCGCGTGGGCGCGGGCGGGCCGGCCGTCGACACGGTACTAGACAATCCTGTGACCCGCCCCGGGGAGGCGTTGACGGGAGCGGTGTGTCTCACCGGCGGCGAGCGCGACGTCGAGATCGAACGGATCGTCCTGACGCTCGTGACCAGGGCCGGCGCGAGCACCGCGGCGCTCGCGCAGGAAAAAATCGAAATCCGGTTCCGGCTGGCCGCCGAGGCGCGGCAGGAGGTACCGCTGCGGCTGGACATCCCGCTGCGGACGCCGATCACGCATCTGTACGGCGAGCGGGTCCCCGGGCTGGCGGTCGGCGTGCGCACGGACCTGGAGGTCGCGTTCGCGGCCGACCCGGAGGACCTCGACCCGGTGGCCGTGCACCCCCTGCCGGCCGAGGCGGCCGCCCTGGAAGCGCTGCGTGAGCTCGGGTTCCGGTTCAAGTCGGCCGACGTGTCGCAGGCGTTCGAGTTCTGGGTGGCGCCGCAGTACCAGCACATCGCCACCGAGGTTGTTGTCGGCTTCACGACCGGCGTGGACCATGTGGAGCTGGTCCTGGACGACACTGTCCGGACCCGCCGTGAGCGGCGCGAACGGGTCGACTGGACGGCCGAGATCGACCGCCTGATGCGACAGATCGGGCACAACCGGCGAACGATGTCCACCTGACCGGGCCAGGGCGTCGATCGGTCGACACGGTACCGTTAGCGGCAGAGGGGTTGACAGCGGTTCACAACGACGCGGGAGGCGGCGCATGCGAGAGCTCGTCGTGGTGGGTGTGCGAGCGCAGACCTGGCAGAGCCGTCCCGTGGTCCTGCTCAAAGAGGCGGCGTCCGGCCGGCACATCCAGCTGCCCGTCGAGGGCGGGCCGCGCAGCCTGGACGAACCGATCAGCGCCGAGCTGTTCCAGCGCGCGCTGACCGCGCTGCGGGCGCCGCTGCGGGCCGTCGAGGTGGTCGCCGCCCACGGGCCGTTCCAGCTGGTGCTCGGCGAGGGCATCCGGGTGCCGGCCGCGCCGCTGGAGGCGATCGGGCTGGCCCGGCACTGGGGCGTGCCGATCGTGACGACCGACGAGCTGCTCAACTCGGCCGCGGTCGCCGCGCCCGAGGGGCCGACGCAGCCGCTGGACCTGACCGCCCACATGGAGAAGCTCCCGTCGGGGCGCGCCACCCTGCTCATCCGCAAGGGCGCGGAGGCCGGCGCCGAGTTCGCCCTCGACGGCGACGTCGTGCGCTGCGGCCGCGACTCGGCCAACCAGATCGTCCTGGACGACAATACGGTGTCGCGCAAGCACGTCGAGTTCCACCGCAACAGCGGCGGCCTCGGCTACTCGATGCTCGACATGGGCAGCCTCAACGGCACCTACGTCAACGGCGAGCGCGTCAAGAGCGCCAACCTCAACGACGGCGACGAGGTCCAGGTCGGCAAGTTCATGCTGCAGTACAAGCTGCGGTAGCGCTCACCAGTTCGACGGCTCGAAGTCCTTCAGGAAGCAGCCGTAGAGGTCCTCGCCGCGCTCGCCGCGCACGATCGGGTCGTACACCCGCGCGGCCCCGTCGACGAGGTCCAGGGGCGCGTGGAAGCCCTCCTCGTGCAGCCGCATCTTCGTCGGGTGCGGCCGTTCGTCGGTGATCCAGCCGGTGTCGACGGCGGTCATGAGGATTCCGTCGGAGAGCATCTCCTCGGCGCTGGTGCGGGTCAGCATGTTCAGCGCCGCCTTGGCCATGTTGGTGTGCGGGTGGCCGGGCCCCTTGTACCGCCGGCTGAACTGGCCCTCCATCGCCGAGACGTTCACGACGTACTTGCGCCGGGCGCGGGCGGCCGCCATCGCCGCGCGCAGCCGGCTCACGAGGATGAACGGCGCGGTCACGTTGCACAGCTGCACCTCGAGCAGCTCCAGCGGGTTGACCTCCTCGACGGTCTGCACCCAGCTGTTGGAGTCGGCGAGGTCCGGCACGAGCCCGCCGGCGTCGATCGCGCTCAGCGCGGCGATCTTCTCCGGGGTCGTGTTGCGGCTGGTGAGCGCGAGCGCGGTGAGCGCGTCCGGCGGGATGAGCGTCGGCGCGACGCCCGCCTCCAGGGTCAGCTCCGCGTGCGGGTCCGCCTTGTGGAACGTGACCACGTCCGGCATCGGCCCGTCGAGCATCAGCGGGGCCGACTCGGCCGCGACCAGGTGCGAGTACGACCCGGCGGTGCGCTTCACGGTCTGCGCCGCGTTGTTGATGAGGATGTCGAGCGGCCCCTGCGCGGCCACGTCGTCGGCGAGCGCGGCCACCTGGGCCGGGTCGCGCAGGTCGATGCCGACGATGCGCAGCCGGTGCAGCCAGTCGCCGCTGTCGGGCATGGCCGCGAAGCGCCGCACGGCGTCGTTCGGGAACCGCGTGGTGATCGTGGTGTGCGCGCCGTCGCGCAGGAGGCGCAGCGCGATGTACATGCCGATCTTGGCCCGCCCGCCGGTCAGCAGCGCCCGCCGCCCCGTCAGGTCGGTGCGCTGGTCGCGCCGCTCGCGGTTGAGCTTCGCGCACGGCGGGCAGAGCTGGTGGTAGAAGGCGTCCACGTCGACGTAGCGCGTCTTGCACGTGTAGCACGACCGCGCCCGCAGCAGCCGCCCGGCGCTCGCCCCGATCGTCGGCGACACCAGCGCGATGCCCTGCGTCTCGTCGTCGATGCGGCCGGGCGCGCCGGTCGCGGTCGCCGCCGTCACCTGGCGGTCCGCCTCGGTGATCGCCGCCCGCCGCTCGCTGCGCCGCTGCCGCTTCACGCTCTTGTACAGGTGCGACGTCGCCCGCCGCATCGCCTGCACGTCGGGGTGGTCGGGCGGCAGCTGGGTCAGCTCGTCGATCACGGCGAGGCAGATCGCCAGGCGCTCGGGATCGATGCCGGGTTCATCGATGCCGGGTTCATCGATGCCAGGTTCAAGGCCGGTGGGGAGGTCGTGCGGGGTCACGCAGGAACTGTACGCAACGCCCCCGCCACCGCACCAAACGGAAAACGGGTCCGGACGGCGCCGTTGCCGCCCGGACCCGCCGCTGCGCGCCCCTCGCCGTCCCCCGTTGCACCTCGGCGGGGCCGCGTCGTTCTCGCGACCGACTCAGTAAAGCGCACCACGCCCGGCAAAAACGACATATCCGTATAAGTTGGGTCGGCGTTCCGCCGAAAGAGCCAAAAAGAGCGAAACCAGGCCATGGCTCGGGTCCGTGCAACGCACGACCGTTCTTCCCACGAGGAATCCCGACGTCCGTGGGGCCAAGACCTTCAGAGCTCGCGTACCCGGCGGGCTACGGGGCGCAGCCACGGCACTGCGAGCAGGATCACCATCGGCGGCAGGACGAACCCCGCACGGGTCGCGTCGACGGCGTCCAGGATCGCGCCGTCGACCGCCGCGCCCGCGGCCGCCCCGACCGAGAACGCCGTCGCCACCCACGCGAACGCCTCCGCCGCCGTGCCGGCCGGCGCGATCCGGTCCACGGTCAGGAACGCGGCCGCGAGCAGCGGCGGCAGCATGAACCCGCACAGGATCGCCAGCGGGATCATCAGCAGGGCCGAGGACGGCGTCAGCAGCAGCGGGACGTACCCGAGGCCGAGCAGCAGGCCCAGCAGCGGCAGGCGCCGGCCGTCGACCTTCAGCCGCGTGTTGACCAGGCCGCCGATGAGCGCCCCGACCGCCTGCGCGGCCAGCAGCCAGCTCGACCACGAGCGGTGCCCGACCGACTCGGCGTAGTCGAGCAGCGCCACCGGCAGGCTCCCGACGCCGGCGCCGACCAGCACCACCGCGGCCAGCAGCAGCCGCAGCGAGCCGGAGCGCAGCGGGCCGGCCCAGTGGCGTTCAGCGTGCTCGCCCCGCCACTTGCGCACCACCGGGGTCGTGACGAACCACACGGTGCCGAGCAGCTGCAGCCCCGCCGTCGCGTACACGCCGGCGACCCCGCCGCCGAGCGTCACCGCGGCCCCGGCGACCAGCGGGCCGAAGATGAAGATCAGCTCCTGCACCGCGATGTCCAGCGTGTACGCCGTCGGGACCTGCTCCTCGTCCAGCAGGTCCCGCCACAGCACCCGCAGGCCCGCCTCGAACGGGGGCGCGCCCAGGCCGGCCAGCAGCGAGGCGAGCAGGGCGGCCCAGAGGGGTACACCCTGGGCCAGCACCACGAAACCCGTCGTCGACACGGCGGCGCCGCCCAGCAGCACCGGCGGCTGGCGCAGGCGGTCGGCGATGCGGGCCAGGACCGGGCCGCCCACCGCGAGGCCCGCCGTGTACACGCCCACGAGCAGGCCCGCGGCGCCGATCGAGAGGGTCTCCCGCGCGTACATCAGCAGGGCCACCGGCGCGGCGCCCAGCGGCAGCCGCCCGACGGTACTGGCGGCGAGCACGCGGGCGACCTGCGCGACGCGCAGCACTGCGGTGACCGACATGCCCGCGATCATGCCACGGCTTAACGCCCCCATAAAAACGCGTCAGGCCGGATTTGCAAATCACAATAGGGCTCGTGAAGCGCCGTTCAAATACGTTTTCCGAACCCGAGAGAAATGGTGACAGAGAATGCGCAGAACGGCGCTTTATCCGCTGGTCGCCCTCGGTGCGGCCGCCGGCACGCCGGTGTTAGCCTCGCGCCTTCATTAAGGGGTGCCGCGAGATGGTGAGGGGGAACGCGAAAGTGCCCTCTGATCTGGGAAGATAGGACTTGTCTAGGGTCTATCCAATCCCGCTGCAGGGGGCACTGTCAGGGTGAAGGTTACCGGGTTACGTCCGAAGATCGTGGTCAGTGCCGACGGTCGGGGTGTTGTCGGGCATGCCGGGGCCCGGTTGCTGGCCGACCTGGCCGACGCGACCGGGTTGGCCGCCGGGTTCAGTGATGCGCTTGCCTCGTTGCGGGTGCGGGAGTCCGGGCATGACCCGGGTCGGGTCGCGGTCGACCTCGCGGTGCTCCTTGCCGACGGCGGCGCGACGATCGCCGATCTTGCGGTGCTGCGCAACGAGCCCGCGCTGTTCGGGGCCGTGGCGTCGGATCCGACCGCGTGGCGGGTGCTGTCCGATGTGGACGAGGCGGCGTTGGCCCGGCTGCGCGACGCCCGGGCCCGGGCGCGGGAACTGGCCTGGGCGCAGGCATCCGAGACCCGCACGGGGCTACCGGCCTCCACGGCTGCGGGACAGCCGGTGCGCGGTCTGATCCTCGACGTGGACGCCACGATCGTGATCTGCCACTCGGAGAAGGAATCCGCGACCCGGACGTGGAAGAAGACGTTCGGGTTCCATCCCTTGCTCTGCTTCCTGGACGGGACCCGGGAGGCGCTGTCGGGCCTGTTACGGGAAGGCCGGGCCGGGTCGAACACCACCGCCGATCACATCATCGTTGTGGACCGGGCCCTGCAGCAGATCCCGGACGCGCACCGGCACGGCACCCCGATCCTGATCCGGTCGGACTCAGCCGGCTGCACCCAGGGGTTCCTGACCCACATCCGCGCCCTGCGCGAGCACGGGATCGACACCCGGTTCTCCGTTGGCGTGGCGATCACCGAACCGATCCGGGCCGCGATCCGCCAGGCAACCGGCTGGGTCCCCGCGATCGACACCGACGGCGACCTGCGTGAAGGCGCCGAGATCTGCGAGCTCACCGGCCTGGTCCCCGCCGATGGCTACCCGGCCGGGACCCGGTTCATCGTGCGCCGGGAACGGCCGCACCCCGGCGCCCAACTGTCGCTGTTCGACACCATCGAAGGCCTCCGCCACCAGGTCATGGCCACCGACACCCCCGCCGGCGACGGCAGCATCCAGTTCCTCGAAGCCCGCCACCGCGCCCACGCCCGCGTCGAGGACCGGATCCGCACCGGCAAGGACACCGGCTTCGGCCGGTTCCCGTCCCGCGTCTTCGCGATCAACCAGGTCTGGCTCGAACTCGCCCTCACCGGCATCGACCTGCTCGCCTGGACCCAGCACCTCCTCCTGGACGGCGAACTCGCCACCGCGGAACCCAAGAAACTGCGCTACCGGCTCCTGCACACCGCCGCCCGGCTCACCCGCACCGCCCGGCAGACCCGACTCCGGATCGCCGAAACCTGGCCCTGGGCAACAGATCTGGCCACCGCGTTCACCCGTCTCACCGCGCTACCCCGCCCGATCGGCTGACACCGGCACCACAACCCGCCCACACCGCACGGAGGAACCCGGCCTACGCGCCGGGCCACCAGCACGCCCATCCCCCCGACCGGCCCGCACAACGATCAACAAACGCCCTCAACCACCATGATCGACTGGTGGCGAAAGACCGAGGTTAGCCGACCCGGCGTCGGCACACGGCTACGTATCCTCCCCGCCGAGCCGGCGCCTGACATGTTCCGACCGGCCGGATCCGGGGCATCACTGTCCTCGATCCGGTCGCGTTCGGCTCACATCAAGGAGGTACAACCAATGAACAGCACCTCTTCCGAGGCCATCAGCCGCTGCCCCGTCTGCGGCGCCCGCGTCCACGTCAACGCCGGCTCCGCCACCCCGGCGCACCAGCCCGACGGCGGCGCCCCCGGCGGGACGCAGTGCTCGGGCAGCGGCCAGCCCTCCCGCTGATTACCCGCGGCTCTCCCAGCCGGGCCAGACGAAGTTCTCGAACGCCGGCTCGAACGGCTCGGGCAGCCGGTACGCCCGGCAGCGGCTGTCCTCGAGCCGTTCGAGCGGGGCCCACCCGAGATTGTGCTCGTAGTACCGCACGGCGGCCCGCACGGAGCCGGCCCAGTAGTCGTCGACCACGACGATCCCGTGCGCCCGCACCAGTTTGCGCAGGTAGTACAGATCGAGAAACACCTCGTGGAACCGATGGCTCCCGTCGACGAACGCCGCATCGACCACGACCCCGCGCTCGACCAGCCCCGGCAGCGCGACGGACGACCCGGCCCGCAGCAGCTCGACGACCCGGTCGGCGCCGCTCTCGACGAGCAGCTCCCACCCGACGTCGCCGTACGCGCTACGTTGAAACGGATCGACGACGTAGTGCCGCTCTCCCCCGGTGACGACGAGGGCCTCCCCGATCGCGAGCGCCGAACTGGCGTAGGCCAGCCCGACCTCGACCACGGACCGCACCCCTTCCTCGACGAAGAGGTCCCGCACGAGGTCGCACTCCCGCGGCGGCAGCGTGACGGTCCGGAAGTCGGGTGCGTCGCGCGGGATCCGCGGCGGCCCTCCCCGGCTGAGCCGCTCCCGCACTGCCCGCACCCGCTGTCGATCCCCATCCATGCCGCCAGTCTTGCGCCCCTTCCGCCTGCCCGCCGCCCCACTCCTCGCGACCGTGCTGCCGGCGGCTCGCAGTCGGCGTCCTAGGAACCTAGGTTTCGACTCCCGGGCGCCGCAGACGCGGGGCGCTCCGGCTCGTGGCCGCCCGCAACGCGACGACCGATTCCCGCCAGCATCCGCGCGCCGGCCGGGTCAGGCTGGAGCCATGTTCACCGTTCACGCCATCGACCCCGCCCACCTCGCCGGCGTCCGTGCGGCCGGCACGGACGTCTCCGGTCTCCCGGTCGAGCGCCTGACCGCGGAGGGCGGCGAGCCCCTGCGCTGCTGCCTGCGCGACGCGGCCGCGGGCGAGCAGCTGATCCTGTTCGGCTACGAGCCGAAGCTCCCGCCGAGCCCGTACCGCGAGATCGGCGCCGTCTTCACCCACGCCGAGCCGTGCGACGGCCCGGGCTCGACGGCCTACCCGGCGGCCTGGCGCGGCCGCCCGCAGGTGCTGCGCGCCTACGACGCGAACGGCCGCATCCACCCTGCCACGAGAACCCACGACGGCACGGCCCCGGAGACCGAGCTGGCCGACATCCTCTCGGACCCGGCGGTGACCCGGGTCGACAGCCGCAACATCGCCTACGGCTGCTTCATGTTCACGGTCACCCGCGCCTGACCCGCCGGGTACGGCCGCGGCGACCGGCTGCTGCCGGTCGCCGCGGGCACTCGAACCAGGTGTCGCTACGCGCAGCTGACGGACGGTACCGCGTTGGTGCCGTTCCAGTCGGCCAGGAAGCCGAACGTCGCCGGCGGGGCCGCGTTGTACGACACGTTCGTCACCGTCACCGCGGCCCCGGACTGGGTGTACGTGCCGCTCCACAGCTGGGTGATCTTCTGTCCGTTGGCGAAGCTCCAGCTGACCTTCCAGCCGTTCTTGCCGGCCGGAGCCGACACGCTCACCTCGCCCTGGAAGCCGCCGGGCCACTGGTTCACGATCCGGTACGCCGCCGTGCACCCGCCCGGCGGCGGGCTGGACGACGCGCTGGCGCTCGGGGAGACCGACACGCTCGGGGAGGCCGACGCGCTGGCCGAAGGCGACTCGACGGTACCGCCGAGGCCGGTGACGATCGCGTTGTACGCCGCCGGCTTCTTCTGCAGGTTCTCGTCCCACGGCAGCGCCGCGCCCTCGCCCGAGAACGTGTTCGGGACCCACGAGTACTTGTCCGTGTAGTCCCAGATCGTGATGCCGACGCAGCGGGTCACCGCGACGCACGCCTTGACCACGTTGTTGTAGTACGTCGCCTGCGTGGCGTCCTTGGTGGAGTCGCGCGGCAGGACCATCCGCACGTCCAGCTCGGTGATCGCCACGTCCAGCCCGAGGTCGGCGAAGCGCTGCAGGTTCTGCTGCATCTGCGACGGGAAGCCGTACTGGATGGCGAGGTGGCCCTGGAAGCCCACCCCGTCGATCGGCACGCCCTGCGACTGCAGCGACTTCACCAGGTTGTACATGGCATCGGCCTTCGCGCCCATGCCGTCGGTGTTGTAGTCGTTGATGTACAGCTTCGCGCCGGGATCGGCGGCGCGGGCCGTGCGCAGCGCGTCGGCGATGTACGCCGAGCCCATCGCGTTGTAGAACGGCGACGTGCGGAAGGTGCCGTCGTCGTTGAAGGGCTCGTTGACGACGTCCCAGGCGAAGACCTTGCCCTTGTAGTGGGTGGCCTCGTTGGTGATGTGGTTCTCCATCGCCGCCTGCAGCTGGGCCGCCGGCAGCGACGAGACCCAGCCGGGCAGCTGGTTGTGCCAGACCAGCGTGTGGCCGCGGACCTTCATGTTGTGCTGCTGGGCGAACGTCACGACCGCGTCGCCCTTGGTGTAGTTGAACGTGCCCTGGGTGGGCTCGATCGTGTCCCACTTCATCGAGTTGCCCGGCGTGGTCTGGCCGAACTCGCCGCCGCCGAGGATCGCGGTGTAGGCGGTGTCGGACAGCTCCGGGTTGTCGGTGGCGGAGCCGAAGTACCGCCCGTGGGCCGCGGCCAGCCCCTGCAGCGTCTGCGTGGCCGCCTCGGCGTTGACCACGACCACGGCGGTGGAGACCGCGGCGACGAGCGCCGCGGCGCCGGCGATGAGCGCGCGCCTCATGACGACACCGCCGCGAGGTGGTCCTTGATGCCCTGGCCGAACGCGGTCGCGGTGCCGTTGTAGTTGCTGATCAGCGACGGGCCGCTCGAGCAGTCCCAGGTGTTCCAGGTCCAGCCGAGGTAGCCGACCGAGTGCGCGTCGGCCCAGTTCATGACCGTGTCGACGAAGCCGTGCGCGCAGTCGTTCTCGCCGATCTCGGTCAGCGACAGCGGCACCTGCGCCGCGACCGGCGCCATCTGGCTGTCGAAGCACGAGGTGCTGGAGCAGCTGTTGAAGTTGTAGATGTGCGCGAACGCCGCCAGGTTGTTCTGCGGGTCGGTCGGCTTGTACTGCAGCCACTGCGTGAGGTCGTTGGAGTACGCCAGGCCGCCGATCATGATGACGTTCGTGGCGCCGGTCGCCCGCACGGCGTTGACCAGCGACTGGAAGCCGGCCACCTGGTACGAGATGCCGTTGCAGGTGCCGCCGTCGCGCCAGCAGGCCCAGCCGGTGCTCGCGCTGCCGGTGGCCCGCTCCGGGTAGGGCTCGTTGAACAGGTCGAACACGACCGCGTCGTTGCCCTTGAACGCGTTCGCGACGCCGGTCCAGAACGACGGGGCGTACTGTGCGTCGGGCATCGGCTTCTGGCACGTCGCCTTGACGTCCGAGCAGCCCGCGGACGGGCCGGTGTACTGCCCGTAGTTCCAGTGCATCTCGACGATGGGCGTGATGCCGTTGGAGACCAGCAGGTTCACGTAGGTCTTCACGGCGTTCTGGTAGTTCGTGCCGCCGTAGGCCGCCTGGACGTCGGCGGTGCCGAGCCAGCACTCCTCGTTCAGCGGTACGCGGACGGTGCGGATCTTCCAGGTGCGCATCGCGGTGACGGCGGCCTGGTCCATCGGGCCGTCCCAGATGCCGTTGCCCTGGATGCAGGCGAACTCGCCGCCGGAGCGGTTCACGCCGAGCAGCCGGTACGCCGCCCCCGTGCTCGTCACGAGCTTGTTCCCGCTGACCTTGAGCTTCGGCGCGCCCGACGGCGGCGGCTGCGAGGTCGACGGCGAGGTCGAGACGGACGGCGAGGCGGACGCCGACTTCGACGGGCTGGGCGAGGTGGTGGTGCCGTTGCAGGACACGCCGTTGAGCGTGAACGTCGCCGGCTTCGGGTTGCTGCCGTTCCAGGTGCCGTTGAAGCCGATCGTGGTGCTGGCGCCGGTGCCGAGCGCGCCGTTGTACGACATGCTGGCGGCCGTCACGTTGGCGCCGCTCTGCGACCAGGTGGCCGACCAGCCCTGCTGGAGCTGCTGGCCGCCCGGGAAGGCGAAGCCGAGGTTCCACGACGACAGCGCGTCGCCGAGGTTCTTGATCGTGACGTTGGCGGTGAAGCCGCCCTGGCTTGAACCACCAGTCTGCCCGACGGTCCAGTCGTTGGTGGTGTAGGTGACCTGACAGCCCGCGGCGGCCTGTGCCGAGGTCGGCAACAGGACCGCCCCGGCCGCGGCGAGCAGCAGGCCGCCGGCCACCGCGAGGGTGGTTGTGCGGTACCGCATGGGGCTCCTTCGATGGCGGGAAGCGTTGGAAGCGCTCCCATCCTTCGCTGAGTCCCGGGTCCGTCAAGCGCTTCGAGTGGTTTGTCCCGCCTGTGCTCGGGCGCCCTGTGAAATTTCCACGCTGTGTTTCCGGCTCGCTGCGCTCGCGCCGGGGGAGCTTCGCTCCGCACCACGAGACGTTCTCAGGCATCTATGTGCCGTCGTTGCCATCGCGCAGGGAATGGACCATCAGGGTCCGTCGCCGACCCCGACGGCTACCGGATCACGCTCCACGACCGCGCCTGACCGGCCAGACGCCGGTCGTCCCTTCGTGTCACGATCCCGGCATGCTGAACGTGGAGCTGCTGCGGCCGGCGTTGCGGGCTGCCTGGGGGCCGGACACCTGCGATCCGCACGACCTGGCGAACTGGCGGCCTGACAATCCGGCTCGGGGCCAGTGCGGGACGACCGCGCTGGTGGTTCAGGACCTGCTGGGCGGCGAGCTGCTGCTCGGTGAGGTGCACGTCGATGGCGTGAAGATCGGCCATCATTGGTGGAACCGCCTCCCCGACGGCACCACGATTGACCTGACCGCCGACCAGTTCCACCCCGGCGAGACGGTGATCGGCGGCCAGATCCGTCACCGCCCGCCAGACGCGCCCAGGCGCTGCCGTGGCCAGTATGAGCTGCTACGGCACCGGGTACTCGGCACCCTGGCCGGCGAACACCCAGAGTTCGCGGGCCAAGGACCGCACGGCGTGCTCAGCGACGCCCGCCCCGCGTCGCCGGCCGGGCCGCCGGTCCGCATTGCCGTGGTCGCGCTGACCGACTCGACCGGCGCTGTGCTGCTGCAGCTTCGCAGCCGGAACAAGGCGGCCGAGCCCGGCCAGTGGGCGCTGCCCGGCGGGCACGTCGAGGCCGGTGAGACCCCGGCCGAGGCCGCCGCCCGGGAGCTGCTCGAGGAGACCGGTCTGGCGGCCGAGCTGCGTCCCGTGTGGCGGGATCTGCGCCCGGACCTGACCGGTTCGGCCCCGGCTGTGGATCTGCACGCCTTCGAGGGCATGGCGGCAGAGACGACGATCGTGCTCGGCGAGGGCGAAGCAGCGAGGTTCGTGCAGATCGCGGAATTGCCCGGCATGAACCTGAGCCCGACGGCCGCGGCGGTGCTGCACCGGCTGCTGCGGTGGGCGTAGCGACATTGCGTTGCGCTTGGCGAGCCGGGTCAGGCTTTGCGCCTGATGCGGTACTCCAGCGTCAGGAACGGCAGCCCGAAGACCGAGAACGCGTGATCGGCGCGCAGCTCGCCGTCCTCGACGTAGACGTCGAGCTCCTCGGCGAAGCCGTGCACCGCGAGCGTCGACAGGTTGCGGCTGTCCACGTCGATGTAGCTCAGGTAGTGCCCGGTCTGGTCGTCGCCGCCGCGGCTGGTCAGCCGCAGCCCCCCGCCGGGCCGCTCGTACGGCGCGAGGGTGGCGGTGAAGTTGGCCTGCGGCAGCGGGAAGCCGACGCTGACGTAGCCGCGCCCCGCGCGCCGGTAGGTCGTGTAGATGCCGACGTAGATGGGCTCACCGCTGTGCGCGAAGCTGCGGATCCAGCCGCGCGTGGAGATCGCGCCGTCGGCGCCGCTGATCGTGTCGATGCGGCTGTGCATGCCCTTGAGCGCCTCGCGCTGGTTCATGGGCACATTGGCCTGGCCCAGCGGGCGGGCGACCAGGGTGCGGTACAGCAGATAACCCGGCCGCACCCAGGCCCGCCACCGCGGCACGATGTCGAGCGTGAACCGGGTCGTGTGCTCGTAGAACTCCCGCACGCGGGGGTCGACGCCGGCCGGGTCGAAGTCCGGCCCGGCCAGCGCGTCCAGGCTCGCCACGATGCCGACGTCGGCGGCCGCCTCCTCGTACGTCCCGCCGATCGTCTCGGCCAGGGCCTTCACGTAGCCGGTGCCGACGTAGCGGGTGCGGGCCTCCAGCGGTACCACGAACGGCAACTGCTCGGCGGGCGCGCTGCCGGCGACGAGCGCCACCTGCGGCTCGCGGAACACCAGCTGCGACACGGTCCGGAACGCGACCACCCCGGCCGCGGCGACCTGGGCCGGCGGCCGGTCCCGCATGGCGGCGCCGACGGCCAGCCCCACGACGGGCCCGAGCGCCACCTTGTGCGGCCGGATGCCCATCGCCCCGGCGACCGCCCCGCTGGCCACGCCGACCGCGAGCGGGCTCGCCCCGGCCTTGCCGGCCACCCAGCCGATCGGCGCGGCGAGCGCCCCGCTGGCCGCGATCCGCGCCCACACGGCGGGGATCTCGTTCGGTTTCTGCAGGGACCGGGCGGTCGCGTCGACGGCCGCCATCGCCGCCGCGCCGAGCAGCGCCGTCTTGACGACACTGCGCGGTCCGCGGTGCGCGGCAAGGGCCGCCCCGGCGGCCGCTCCCATCAGCGCCGAGAACCCGATTCCCGGCATCCGCTTGGCATCCACCGGCCCAGTCTCACACGGGCGCCCCCGCGAGCTCGGGCCGACCGGCCGGTGTGCATCGTGGTGCACCGTCCCTATGAGTCCTCGCGGCGGGTATCGGCCAGCTCCGCGGCGACCGCGTCCGCGCCCAGGCCGATCATCCAGGTCAGTGGGGCGCCGGGCAGGAAGCGGGTCATCACGGCGGTGAGCTCCTCGCGCTGCGCGTCGGTGAGCGCGGGCGCGCCGGCGGCGAGGCGGTGGACCGTTTCGCGGTACATCATGAGGTACCGCCGCTGCTCGGCCAGCATCCCGGCGTCGCCCGGCGCGCCGTGGCCCGGGTAGAGCGTGGCGCCGCCGAGGTCGCCGGCGAGCGCGTCGAGAGCGTCGAGCCAGGCGCCGGTGTGGCCGTCGGCGGTGTACGGGTGGGTGCCGTGGAACGCCAGGTCGCCGATGAACGCGCGGTCGTCGACCGTGACGTAGGAGTCGGCGTGGCTCTCGGCCGCGCCGACAGCGTGCACGGTGAAGCGCAGGCCGCCGAGCTCGACGGCGTCGCCGCCGGCCAGCCGCCGGTCGGGGACGCGGTGGCGGTCGGGCCACTCGTCGCCGTACACCGGCGCCCACTGCGCCCGCTTGGCCTCGGCGATCTCGGCGATCGTGCCGGCGACCCCGGCGGTGGCGAACACGGGCACGTCGTCCCCGGCGAGCAGCGGCAGGCCGTTGAAGTGGTCCGGGTGCGCGTGCGTGACGAACGCGCCGAGCAGCGGCTTGCGCAGCGCCGCGATGCGGGCCTGTAGCGCGCGGATGTCGGACAGCAGCAGGTTGGCGTCGACGAGCACGACCCCGTCGGCCGCCTCGACGAGGTAGCTGTTGACGAGCAGGCCGGACTCGGCGGCGGTGTACGTGTGGATGCGGTAGTCGCCCATGCCGGCGACGCTAGGCGGCGCCGCGGGCGTTGTTGAGAAGGCACTTTGGGGTGCCTATGCCCTTACAGGTCGGGCTCGCCGATGATCGCCAGGACGGCGGCGACGATCCGGGTGCGCTCCCCGGCGTCGCGCAGCAGGCGCCCGACGCGCTCGTCGCCGGCGTCGCCGCGCGGGGCCCGGCCGATCGCGATGTCGCCGTCGTCGCCGAACACGAGCTGGATGACGTCGGTGACGGCCTGCGCGGCCGGCACGCCCTTCGCGATCCGGCCGCGGATCGCGACGACGGCCTCGTAGGCCAGGGCCCGCATGTACGCGTCGTCGTTGTCGGCCGGGTCGACCAGCGCGAGCATCGGGTCGTCCGCCCCGGCGACGGCGACGACGGTACCGCGGGACACGGGCGCCTCCTTGCGTCCCAGGGGCCGCTCGACGTACGCGGCGTACCAGTCGGGGCGGCGGCGCATCGCGGCGAGCACGCGCTCGATGTCGCGGCGGACCATGGCCCGCCCGGCCGCCCAGTCGCCGGTGCGCTCGGCCCGCTCGGCGGTCCAGCTCTCCACCGGCCACAGCTCGAGGCCGGCGGTCGCGCTCTGGCCGACCCAGACGAGCATCTGCACGGCGAGGTGGACCAGCCACGGGTCGTCGCCGAGCGCGGTGGCGAGCCACTTCGGCGGGCGGGGCCGCTGCAGGGCGCCGAGGTCGCCGCGGCGGCGCCGGTGCCCGTCGACGGTGGCGGCGTTGAGGCGGGAGGCGATCCACGCCTCGAGGTTGCTGATGGGCTTGCGCGCGGAGCGGACCACGTCGTGTACCACCGCCTCCACGTCGTCCTCGAAGCGGTCCAGGCAGTCGTCGGCGAGGTGGCGTACCGACGTGGCGCAGGCAAGGTGCCCGCGGCGCCGCTCGAGGCCCTGGGTGAGCCCGTTGAAGACCACCGGCCAGGCGATGTCGTACGCGCCGCCGGTGAGCCGGGCGCGGTCGGCGCGGTCGGCCCTGGCGACCGTGGCGGCCAGCACCCCACGGCGCGCCAGCGTTCGCACCTCGTCGGCGCGGCGGCGCGGGGCGGAGACGGCGGTCATGGCTGTTCCCCCTCGACGGTGTCGGCGGCGGTACGGAAACGGTCACCTGGAGTCTTGTCAGCCCACCTGCAGAATGGAACGGGGCGAACTGGTGCACTGCGCGGTCTTCGGGCCGGTCGCGGACGCAGATCGACCGGCCCGCCGGCGCGAACGGGCGAGGCCATTCCGGAACTGACCCATGACCGTGCGTAGAACGGATCGCTTCTCCGGCCGTCCGCGGCCCTGTCTGCCAC
Source organism: Dactylosporangium sp. CA-139066 (assembly GCF_050936175.1). Taxonomy (NCBI): domain Bacteria; kingdom Bacillati; phylum Actinomycetota; class Actinomycetes; order Micromonosporales; family Micromonosporaceae; genus Dactylosporangium; species Dactylosporangium sp. CA-139066. The sequence goes on from NZ_JBNJNH010000001.1 coordinate 8,202,367, forward strand.
TATTGGGTGATGACCGACACGCCCGGCCGGACGGACGGCCCGTCCGCGGGGGACGGATCGGCCGCCGGCACAGGCGCCGACGAGCAGGCCGAACGGGTGGCCGCCGTACTCCGCCAGGAGTTACAGGCCGCCGGCCGCGCGGCGCGCGAGTCCGGCACCGACCCCGAGGAGATCACCGCCGACCTCACGGAGCGCCTGGCCCGCCTGCGCCGCCTCAACGCCGCCGACTCCGCCCGCGACCCCAACGATCCCCCGGGCTAGCGCCTGTTTCATGACTGGGGCGGAATCTGGGCCGGCCGCAGCCCCGCCTCAGTCATGACACAGGCGCTAGGTGACTGGTGTTAAACGATGGCCGGCACCGGCGTGGCGGCCATCGTTTTCGATGTATTTCGGCTAGTTTGCTGGGATGGCGTTAGGCAGGGCGTCACAGCAGTTGGATTTGCTGGACCCGGTTACCCGGTTCTGCGGCGAGACCCTCCCGGGCAACTCGATCTTCGGGTTCCTGCACGAGCATCGCGAGACGCTGTTTCCGGACAGCATGTTCACCGACCTGTTCGCCGCGGTCGGCCGCCGGTCGGTACCGCCCTCGGTGGTGGCCACGGTGATGGTGCTGCAACGCCTGGAAGGACTGTCCGACCGCGAGGCGGTGGACCGGTTCACGTTCGATGCCCGGTGGCGCTACGCCGCCGGGGTCGGTGGCTGGGACGGCGGCCGGGCCGGGTTCGCCCACACCGTGCTGGTCGACATGCGCGAGCGGCTGCGCCGCTCCCGGCAGCCGGACCGGATCTTCGAGGTGGCGTTGGCCGCCGCTCGGGCCGCTGGTCTGGTCGGCCGGCGGCGGGTCCTGGACTCCACACCCCTGTATGACGCGGTCGCCACGATGGACACGATCACGCTGATCCGCTCGGCGATCCGCGGGCTGCTCACCGTGGCCGGTAACGGCCTGGCGGGCCGGCTGCGGGCGGTGCTGGGCAGCGGCGACGAGTACGCCGCGGCGGGCAAGCCGGTCATCGACTGGGACGACCCGGCCGCCCGTGAGGCGCTCGTGGACTCCCGGGCCCGCGACGGCTACGCCCTGCTCGCCGCGCTCGACGGGGTCAAGGACCTGCCGGCGCCGGTCGGCGAGGCGACCCGGCTGCTGGCCACCGTGCTGGGCCAGGACCTGGAGACCGGCCCCGACGGCACCCTGCGGATCGCTCGGAAGGTCGCCCCGGACCGGGTCATCTCCACCGTCGACCCGCAGGCCCGGCACGGGCACAAGACCAACCACCGCGGCTTCGACGGCTACAAAGGCCACATCGCCGTCGACCCCGACAGTGAGGTCATCACCGCGACCGCGGTCACCCCCGGCAACACCGGTGACGCCGAACCCGTCGCCGGCCTCATCACCGACCTCACCAGCCCGGCCGGCACCAGCCCGGCCGAGGGCACCGCAGCGGTTTACGGCGATGCCGCCTACGGCGCCGGTGAGGTCCTGCACCACCTCGACACCGCCGCGATCACCGCGATGACGAAGGTGCAGCCACCGAGCGCACCCGCTGGGAAGTACCCGAAAGACCGCTTCGACATCGATCTCAACGCGAACACGGTGACCTGCCCCAACGGCACCACCATCCGGATCCGGCCGGCCCGCGGCCAAGGCCGCCACGCAGGCCGGGCCGACTTCGGCCGGGCCTGCACCACCTGCCCCCTGCAGCCCGGATGCACGGACTCCAAAACCGGCCGCAGCATCACGATCGGCCACCACGAAGCCCGGCTCACCGCCGCCCGCACCCGCCAGCAGGACCCCGACTGGCAGGCCGATTACCGCGCGACCCGCCCCAAGGTCGAACGCAAGATCGCCCACCTCATGCGCCACCGCCACGGCGGACGTCGCGCCCGCATGCGCGGCCTGCTACGCACCGCCGCCGACTTCAACCTCCTCGCCGCCGCAACCAACCTCGCCAGACTCGCCACCCTCAGCCTCACCCACACCACCCGCAGCGGCTGGACCCTCAAACCCGCCTGAACCACCACCGACACCACAACAGCAACTCACTGATGCCGGCCAACCGCCACAAACGCCTACGCGCCAACGGAACCACGCCAAGAACCGCCCGTTACACCATCGACAGACCAAGCCCCAAGGACCAACGGTGGCCGACCGGCAGCACCGGCCAACCACCGTTTAACACCAGCCACCTAGTCCTGGTCGGAGGGATCGGGGCACAGCTTGCGCACCCGGCACAGCCTCCCGGTGAGGTCCGCGGTGATCTCGGCCGGGTCGTCGCCCGCCCGCCGCCGGTCCTCGACCGCACCGCGCAGCTCGCGCAGCAGCAGCTCGCCGATGACGTCGGCGTTCTCGATCTCGTCGCCGGCCACGCTCACCGCCCCCGGTAGGTCAGCGACGCCCACAGCGCCGGCACGGTCAGGTCCGTCCCGCGGGCCACCGCCGCGAGCGGGGCCGGCAGATCCGGCGGCACGGTGCGGTCCGGATTGATCATCCAGCGTTGCACCGCGCCCACCGCGGTCGCCGGCGCGGAACCCTCGACGACGAGCGCCAGGTGCAGCATGAACTGCGCGAGCGCGGCCACCGGCGGGTCGACGGGCCGCAGCCACCCGGCCACCCCGGTGCACCCCGCGGCGAGCAGCGCGTCGGCGATGGCGGTGAAGCCCGCGTGCGCCGTCGCCGGCAGGATCGCCAGCCCGCTCGCGGCCCCGATGGCCGCGGCCGGCAGCTCCTGGTCGCCGGCGAGCTCCAGCGCCGCGCCGCGCACCCCGCACGCGAGGTGGACCAGCGACGCCTTCGGCAGCCGGGCGGTCAGGTCGGCGGGGCGCCCGGCGCCGTCGACGGGCTCCAGCGCCAGCCCGAGGCAGACCGAGCGCGGGTAGAACATCCGCCGCAGCACCATGACGTCGATCATGTCCGCCTCCCGGTCGCCGCGCGGGTTGACCACGAAGACCGGCTCGACGGCGATCGGGCGCAGCTCCCGCCGGCTGAGCCGGACGGCCTCGGCGCCCCCCGCCACCCGCGAGACGTCGAACTCCTCGGCCACCCGCCGCCCGCCGGCGATGCGCGCCGCGGCCAGCGGGATGCCGGCCGGCCCGTCGCCGGCGGCCACGAGGATCCGCGCCCGCCGCCCCTGCTCCCGCCACCGCTCGACGATCGCCGGCCAGGTCGGGTCGTCGGCCACCAGCGGATCGGTGACCGGCACGTTGGCGGCCACGTCGAGCTGCTCGGTCGTCGCGTCCAGGCACAGCACCCCGACGGTGCGCCCCGCCTCGTCGGTCGGATGTACGTACACCAGCGCCGCCGCCCCCATCGCCCGCAGCGCCCCCGCCACCTCGCCGGCGGACGGCGTCTCCGGCCGCGGCGCCCCGGCGACGGCCACCCCGGTCATCGCGGCCACCACGTCCTCCCCCAGCCCCGCGCCCGGCCGGGCCCGCGCCCCGGCGGCCACCTCGAGCGCGGCGAAGGCGTCCTCGGCCCGGCCGTCGGCGAGCAGCCAGCCGGCGAACCGGGCCGCCCACGCGGGATCCTGGTCGGCGCCGCGCAGGGCCGCGATCGCCGCGGCCCGGGCCCGCCCGGCGTCACCGGCCGCGCCCCGGCGCCGGTATGCCGCGGCGAGCCGCCGCCACGTGCGGGTCCGCAGCCCGGATTCGGCCGCCTCGTCCGCGGCGTCGAGCGCGACCGCGGCCGCCTGCAGCTCGGCGATCACGGCGTCCAGGTCCGCATCCGCCTCCGGGTGCAGCCGCAGGGCCCCGAGCACGGCGCCGACGGCCGGCGAGCCGGCCTCGGGCGCGATCGCGGCGGCCGCCGCCCGCAGCCCGGCGTCGTCGCGGTCGGCGAGCGCCACGATCGCGCGTGCGAAGGGCGAGGGCACCTCGGCGGCGGCGGCCCGTATGGCCGCCGGATCGCCCGTCCGCACGGCCGCGGCGAGCCGGGCCTGGCCGGCCGCGCGGGCCAGCGCCGCCCGCAGCCGATGCCCGGCCGGCAGCGCGTCGGCCGCCCGGACCATCTCGCCGACATCGATCGATGTGTTGGCGCGCAGTGCGGCCCGGCCCCGGCGCAGGGCGGGGACCGCGGCCGCCGCCGGGCCCGCGAACGGCCGATCGGCGTCGGCGAACGCCCCGAACGCCTCGGTCACGGCCGCGGCGGCCGGATGCCCGTCCGGGATCAGCTCGGCGGCCCGTTGCAGGTGCTCCGCGGCGGCGTCGCGGTCGTCGTCGTCGCGCAGGTACAGCGCGGTCGCCAGGACCAGGTGGTCGACGCCGTCCGGCTCGCCGGCCAGGTCGACCGCGTTGGCCGCGGCGCCGGCGAACGCGTCGACGACCGCCCGCGGATGCTCGCCGGGCCCGGCCAGCAGCACCGACAGCGCCTGCTCCCACGGCTGCGCGCCGGCGGCCCCGGCCAGGCTCGACAGCCGCCGGCGGGCCGCGGCCCGGGCGGCGTCCGCCGGCGCCGGTGCGGCCGGTGGTGGTGTGGCCGGTGATGGTGTGGCCGATGGTGGTGGGGCCGGGCGGGGGCGTGGCACCGTTGCCGTCTTCGGCGGGGAGGCGTCTCGGACCACGGCGACGGGGTAGTCGAGCGGGTCGGCCGCCGCGATCGCCGCCGACAGGAACGGGGCCGGCGACGTCGTGGAGCTCGCCGCCGGCGGCACCCCGCCCATGCCCCGGCGCAGCTTCTCGGCCGCCGCCATCGCCTTGGCCAGGCGGTCCAGGTCGAACGTCGGCAGGCCGCCGCCGCCCAGGCCGGCGAGCATCGTCTCCAGCGCCTCGGCCATCGGCAGCATGCCCTCGGCGGCCGTGGTGATCTCGGCGTTCATCGCCGGGCCGGCCAGCACCTCGCGCAGGCGGGCGGCGGCCCGGTCGGCGTCGGCGCCCGTGGTCGGGCGGGCGCCGTTCATCAGGCGGCCGGCGTCCAGGGTGCGCAGCTCCTCGACGACGCGGCCGAGGTACAGCTGCGCGACGACGACCCGCGCCATCGCGGCCAGCACGGGCGCCACGGTCGCGCTCGAGAGGGCCTCCTCGAGCAGCGTGATCGCGGCCTCGCGGTCCGGCTGGGCGGAGCCGTGCACGGTGTAGCGGATGCCCAGCAGCCAGCCGGTGTTCGCCGCGACGTTGCCGCGCACGGCGGCGGCGGGGTCGAGCAGCCGGTGCGCCTCCCGGCAGGCCTCGATCGCCGCGTCCAGGTCGGGGCGGCCGGCCGGGCGGCCCGGTCCGGTGCGCCAGTACCGGTCGGCCAGCGCCTGGCCCAGCTCCAGCAGCGGTTGGATCCGCGCCGCGCCCGACAGACCGGTGAGCCGGTCGCGCAGCGCGGTGAGTCGGTCGTCCATCGGACTCGCCTTCCGGTTGATCATTGTCCCCAGTGGATGAAGCCGGCCCAGGCCGTGACCCGGGCCGGGTCGGTCGGGCCGCGGAGCATCGCGCGCAGCGGTTCGGGCATGCCGGCGGGCGCGCGCCGGGCGGGGTCGAGCATCCACAGCTGGGCCCGGCGCAGCGCGTCCCAGGCGGGGCGGCGCTCGGCCATCAGGTGGTGGTGGAACATGTACATCAGCAGCGACGTCGCCCGGTCCGGCACGCTCCACTGCGTCGACAGCACCGTGCGGGCGCCGGCCGCGAGGAACATCGTGCCCAGGCTGTACGCCTCGTCGTACCCGTGCACCGACCGGCCCGTGTGGCAGGCGGCCAGCACCACGAGCCCGACCGTGCGGCGGTTCGCGGCCAGCAGCCCGACCAGCTCGTCCGCGGTCAGGCGCTCGCCGCCGGCCAGCAGCAGGTGCGAGGACGCGACCGTCCGGCCGGCCTGCATGACGCCGTGCGAGGCCAGGTGCAGCACGGCGCCGGCCTCGGCGTCGTCGGCCCGCAGCCACTCGCGCACGTCGTCGGGGGAGCCGGGGCCGGAGCGGCTCACCGTGCCGTCGGGAAGCCGGCCCACGTAGCGCGCGCCGCGGTAGAACGCCCGGTGTACCGCATGCGCCTCGAGCCGCGCGGCGGGCAGGTCGGCGGCGTGGCCGCCGGTGTCGGGGTCGGCGACGACGAGCCCGGCGGAGGTCAGGCGGACCGGGCCGGCGGCGGCCGAGTCGCACAGCATCCGGGCCGACGCGGTCTGGGAGATCGCGACCCGCTCGACGGCGTAGCCGCCCTCGGGGTCGCGGGCCGCCTGCCACGGTATGCGGGCGAGGTCGCCCATCGGCACCAGCACGAGCCGCTGCACCCGGCCGGCGGCCGACGGCAGCGCCCGCAGCAACGGCCCGATCGCCGCCTTCCACGCCCATGCGCACAGCCCGTCGAGGCTGTCGTGCAGCTCGGGCATCTCGGGTTCGACGTCGCGGGCGGTGAGCGCGTGCAGGTACCGCTCGACGTCGACGCTGTCGTCCACGGCCAGGTTCGCCAGTGCCAGGTAGCTGGGCCGGTCGTCGGCGGGCGCGATGACCGCCCAGCCGGGGCGGGCCGTCCCCGAATCGCCCGGGACGAGGTACACCAGCGCGTCCGCCCCCAGCCGGCGCAGCGCCGCCTGGATCTCCTCGAGCCCCGGGGACTCGAGGACGGCCGCGTCGCGGGCGAGGACCTCGATCACCTCGCGCCGCAGGTCCGGCGGCGGCTCCCCGGCCTGGGCGGCCCGCCATCGTTCGGCCAGCGCGTGATGCCCGGCCTCGGCGAGCCGGCGGGTCGGGTCGCGCAGCTCGGTGGCGGCGAACAGCATCAGGCCCCGGCCGGCGTCGAGCGCCCGCAGCGCATCGGCCGGGGCGTGGTCCATGAGGCAGCGCACGGCGACGTCCATGGCGTCGCGAGCGGCGTCGCGGGCCGCGATCCGGGCCGCGAGCGGGTCGGCCTGCAGCAGCACCCGCGAGGCGTACGCGCGCAGGCCGTCGAGCCCGGCCCGGCGGGCGGCGGCCCGGTCGCTGCCGTGCTCGCGGTGTACCTCGGACAGCGCCCCGTTGATGATGCTCCACGCCGGGTCCTCGGGCCCGCCGGCCTCGGCCCGCGCCTGCTCGAGCAGCTCGACGGCCTCGTCGAGGCCGGAGGCGTAGCCGTCGGCGCGGGCCTTCAGCCACAGCCCGAATGCCACCGATGCCTTGTAGAAGGGCCGCCGGGGGTCGGCCGGTTCGGCCAGCGCGAGGCTGCGGCGCAGGTCGGCGACGGCGGCGTCGATGCGGTCGGGGTCGGTCTCCTCGCCGCCGCGCAGGGTCAGCCCGCCGAGCACCGCCAGGTGCAACGCCCGGTCACCGGCAGAGGCGCCCGGGAGCTCGGCCATGCGCCGCAGCACCTCCGGCGCGACGGCCCGTCGGCCGGCCGCTGGCGCTCCAGGCGCCGGTACCGGGTCCGTCGTGGAGGTGAACGCGCCGAGCATCGCGCGCACGGCGTCCATGTCGTAGAAGTCGGGCAGGCCGGGGACCGGTCCCGCGCCGTCCAGCCGCGCGATGCCCTCGGCGACCGCGCCGGTGTCGCCGCGGTGGGAGGCCGACAGCGTCGCCGACAGCGTGCCGAGGGTGTCGACCAGCCGAAGCATCTCCTCGTTGCCGCGGGCAACGCCGCGCAGGTGCTCGACCTGCCCGGGCAGGTCGCGGATCAGGGCCTCGTCGCCGAACTGCAGGCCGGCGAGCAGCTCCAGGCACATCCGGGTGCTGCGGTGCAGCGTCTGCACGAGGGCGTCGTGGGGCAGCTCGCCGGCGATGTCGTCGGCCCGCCGCAGCGCGGCTCGCGGGTCGTCGATCTCCATCTCGGCGGCGGCCCGGGCGAGCGCGGTCAGTCGCGCCGCCGCGTGCATCCGCGGCCAGTCCGGCTCGTCCGGCGGGTGCCGGTCGGCCCGGGCCAGCAGCGGTTCGAGCGCGCGCAGCCGCGGCAGGTCCGGCCCTTCGGGGCGCAGCAGCAGCCGGATGATGTCGGCGGCCAGGACGGCGCCGGCCGGGCCGCCCGGCGGGAGGCCCGCCAGCTCGCGGACCGCGTTGTCGACGGCGGCCGCGCGGGCGGCGCCGCGGCTGGTGCGCGCGTGGATGACCGCGACCGCACACCGCGCGACGACGTCGGCGGGCTCTTCGGACACTTCGCGCTCCTCGAGTTCGATGGAACCTTCTGGCTGCTTTCGCTTACCTGACGGACGGTTCGCGCCCCGAGCGGCCGTTCGACGGACGGTCCGCGACCTTTCCCCCGGCCGCGAACCGTCCGCCCCCCTCCTCCCGCCGGGAAGGCGGCCGGCGCCGTTCAGGCGCCGGCCTCCTCCTCGAGCAGGTCATGCACGGCGGCGAGAATGCGGTCGAACCGCACCGGATCGGCGATCAGCGCGACCGCCTGCTCCGGTCCCCCCACGCCGGCGCACGGGCCGGCATCCATCTCGCCGCCGGCCGGGGCCGCGCCGAACACGGCCCCGAGCACCTCCGCGACGACCGCCCTGGTGTCCTCGCCCCGCCGCACCCGGCGCCGGATCGCGTCCAGCGCCGTCGCGGCGAGCTCCTGCATCACCGAGTCGTCGTGTTCGTACCGCTCGGTCAGCAGCAGCGGCTCCGGCTCCACGAACGACCCGTTCTCGGTGCGCCGGGCGGCGAACACGGGCGCCGGCTTGGTCCCCAGCGGAATTTCCACCGCCTGCTGGTAGTACTTCGGCCGCCGGCGCATCGCCGCGAGCACCACCGCGAGGTCGCGGTTGACGGCCGCCTCGCCGCCGAGGTGGTCGCCGGTCTTCGCGGCCCGCCGCTCGGCCCACGCCATGATCGGCCACGGCCCGGCGCCCGCGGTGGCGTCGATCCCGGCCCATTCCAGGACCGCCGTGGCCAGTTCGATCAGCCACGGGTCGTGGCCGAGGGCCTTCTGCAGCCACAGCGGGGTGCGCGGCCGCTGCTGGGCGCCCTTCGCGTAACGCCGCAGACGGTGCCCGTTGACGACGGCCCGCTGCAGGCACATCGTCAGCCAACCCTCGAGATTGAGGATCGGCACGTCGGCGTGGGCGAAGAGGTGGTCGATCAGGCTGTCGACGTCGTTGTGAAAGGAATCCAGGCATTCGGGCTCCAGGCGCTGTACCGCAGTGGCGCACAGGAAGTGGCCCTTGCGGTGCTCGACCTTCGAGGTCAGCCGGCCGAACACGATCGGCCAGGCGATCTCGCAGGCGCCGGCGCGCAGCCACCGCCGCCGCTCGGCGTCGACGGACCGCACGTATTCCTTGAGCGTTCCTTCCCGGGCTTTGGTTCGGACGAATGCAGATGCCTCGGGGAGTTCCTCGCTATTGACCACAGGCCCTGGCCTCCGTATCGAAATCCGTCGCGCGGCTCGTTCGGAAGGCAGGCGTCAACGCGCGGCGAAGAAGCCGCGTCTCAACGTCTCGGGGGTCCGAAGAACTGCGCCGTAGGCTGATTTCGATATTGGCCTTGATGGTGATTTCGAGCCTAGGGCCACCATGGCGAGATACCGTCGCTTACGTATGCCCGGTCGATCTACGTACGGGGCCGGGACCCGGGCGGGACCCGGCCCCGCGCGCTCAGGCCAGCTCGCTCGGGCGGGGGTTGCCGTCCAGGTCGAGCACGACGGTCGGGGCGACGGCGCCGTTGAGGAAGACCGTGACCGGGCGGCCCGCGCCGTCCAGCAGCGGCAGCTCGACCAGCGTGCGGCTCTGCATCGCCTCGCGGACCAGCTTGGCCACGCCGGGCGCCTCCTCGTCGCTGATGCTCCACTCGGACTGCCCGACGATCAGCTTCTTCGCCATGGTGCTTCTCCTTCGGTCTTGTTTCTCCTGGTGTTCTCTGACGGACGGCTCGCGCGCCCTTTCTCAGGCGCCGGCCGCAATTTCCAGCGTGAATGCGAAATCGCCGCAGCGGCGGCGGTGCGCACCCGCGCCGAAGTCTTCCCGGGCCAGCAACGTGGTGCGGTACAGCCCCTCGCCGTCGCCCAGGACGCGCTCGGCGGCGTCCACGGCCGCGGCGACGTCCGCGAGGCCCTCCGGCAGCTCGTCGGCGAGTCCGGGCCGGCCGGGCGCGTCGGGGGTGGCCCACACGGCGACGTCGAGCCGGTCGGCCGCGGGCCCCTCGTAGAGCAGCGGGTCGCCGCCGGGCCGCACCGTCGCCGCCCGGTACACCGGCCGCCCGCCCGGCCCGTCCGTGACCACGAGCGCGTCGAGCCGGTACGGCGCGGGCACGGCGACGTCGTCGAGCCGCACGGCGACCGGCACGGGCGGCTCGCCGCGCGGCGCCAGCTCGCGCACCGCCTCCGACGGGCGGTCGTCGACGGCGAAGGCGGCCGCCTCCCGGGCCGGCGCCGCCGACGGGCTGAGGGAGAAGTCGACGGGCACGACGGTGTACCGCGGCATGCGCCCCGGCATCGGCCCGACCTCCCGCGTACCGCCGAAGACGGCCTGGGTCAGCAGCCGGGCCAGCGGCGAGAGCGGCGTCGCCCCGCGCACCCCCGCCTGCTGCAGCACGCTCACGTCGACCGGGGCGTCGCTGATGACGGCCAGGATGGTCTCCGGCCGCGGCTGCGACGCGTCGATGCCGGCGGGCCAGCGCACGGCGGCGCCGTCGAGCCGGCCGGTGTCCTCGCTGCGGCCGTAGACGAAGGCGGAGCGGCGCCGGATGCGGCGGCCGCCGGGGTCCGCGGCGGTGAGCAACTGGATGCGGTACGAGACCCCGATGTCGATCAGCGAGCAGTACACGTCGCCGTCGCCGTCGTTGTGCACGGCCACGTAGAGGTGGTCGCCGCCCTGGCCGTAGAGCAGCCCGCCGGTCGCCGGCAGCGGCTCGGGCCGCCCATTGCCGGCCCGCCCCCACTCGACGCGCACGTGGTCCAGCCCCGCGGCCGGGTCGGCCGCGAGCCGGCGCACCGCGGTCGCCTGGGCGATGCGCAGCAGGTTGGCCACGATCTCGTCGAGACCGGCCGGGGTCGCCGGATGCGGCGCGTGCAGCGGCCCGACGCCGTCGTGCACGACGAGCCCCGCGACGCCGGCCGCGACGGCGATGCTCGCGCGCTCGCCGGGCTCCGCGGGCCGCAGCAGGGGCCGCACCGCCATCCGGGCGGCCAGGTCGGCGGCCGCCGGGTGGTCGGGCAGGCGCACCGGCATCCGGGGCTCGGCGGCCAGGGTCTGATGGGCGCGCGCGTCCGCGGGCACCTCGGCCCGGCCCGGGGCGAGCGCCAGGTCGGCCGCGGCGGCCATCGGCAGCAGGCCGGTGACCCGGGCGGTGCCGACCGGCTCGCCGTCGTCCGGGTCGGCGGCGGCGGCCGGCATGATCGCGAACTCGTCGCCGGGCCGGACGCCGATGAGCGGCGCGCCGAGCAGCCGGATGCGGCCCGGGTCGGTGACCACGACGGGGAGGGTGGCGGTGGGGTACAGCTCCTCGGTCTCGAACGGCAGCCGCCCGGAGGGCCCCTCGGCCTCGGGCCGCTGGGTGGGCGAGAGGTCCTGGACCTCGCGGCGCACGGCGTCGAGCAGCGTCAGCCAGTTGATCCGCAGGTCCCGCGTCGCGTCGAGGATCCGGGCCAGGGCGTCGGTGAACACGCCCATGGTGACGCGGTGGCGGTTGGCGGCCTCCCACGCCGACTCGTGCGGCGCGCACGCCACGACCCGCACGGCCCGAGGGTTGCTGTGCAGGCCGCGCAGCCGCGGCGTCCAGCGCTCGTCGTGCCGGCGGACGCTGTCGTACGTCACCTGCGTCCCCGTCTCCGCCGGGCGCAGCAGGGCCTTGACCCGCCGGTCGGGCCGCCGCGACACGTGCGCCGCGTGGCAGCAGTCGAGCACGACGGTGGCGTTGGCGGTGACGTCGGTGAGCGTGGCCAGCAGCGACGACAGCTCCAGCCCGGTGATGCCGCGGAAGTCCTCGGCGGTCGAGTCGTGGTAGTCGGCCGGGACGATGAACTGCAGGTCCGGCCGGCCCGCCCCGAGCGGGTCGTCGGCCGGCGGCGGCGCGTCGTCCGGCGGGCGCAGCAGGCCGCCGTGGCCGCTGTAGTACACGACGCAGGCGTCGCCCGGTGCGGTGTCGTCGACGAGTTCGCGGTACGCCTCGATGATGCCCTTGCGGGTGGCCGACGCCCCGGTCAGCGTCCGGATGCCGAACCCGCGGGGCCCAAGCGCGTCGGCCATCGCCGCGACGTCGTTGTCGACACCCTCGAGCTCACCGGTCTGCGCGCCGATCAGGAGCGCTCTTCGCATCATGCTCTTCTCTGACGGACGGCTCCGCCAGCAGGATGAGCGCGGGCCGGTCGTGTACCCCGGTCTTGCTGTAGATGCGCTGCAGCTGCGTCTCGACGGTGCGCACGGACACGTTGCGCCGCTGGGCGATGACCTTCGGCTCCAGGCCCTGCTTGATCATCTTGAAGACGGTGTACTCGGTCGGCGTCAGGTCGAACGGCGGCTTGTCCGGCTCGGGCGCGGTCGCCAGCGCGAAGCCGGCCCGCTCGGCGAGCGCCTCGATGCTCCGGCCGAGCGGCTCGGCGCCGAGGTCGCGGGCGGCGGCGTGCGCCACCCGGGCGGCCTCCCGGGCGCCGGCCTCGTCGCCGTCGCGGTGGGCGGCCTCGGCCTTGCGCCAGCGCGCGTACGCCGCCGGGTAGCGCCGCTGCAGCCCCGTCCAGCCGCGGGCGACCTGCTCCCACAGCGCCGCGGCGTCCTCGCCGCGGATCCGGCGCCGCTCGGCGGCACAGAGCTGGATCAGCAGCGCGATCTCGGCGGTCGGCGAGTCACCGGTGACCGCCTCGCTGGCCAGCAGCGCGAACCGGTCGCCGGCCGCCGGGTCGGCCCGGTCGGCGGCGCAGCGCTGCCCCAGCGCGCACAGCCGCAGCTGCTCCACGGCGTTCTCGCCGCCCCTGACCCGCTCGATGCCGTCGAGCACGTGCCGCTCGGCGTCGGCCGTGCGGCCCTGCCACAGCGCCAGCTCGGCCTGGTACGCGTGCAGCGGCCCCTGCAGCAGGACGTCATCGGTCTCCCCCGCCACCGCGGCGACCGAGTCGAGCAGGTCGCGGGCCCGGTCGAAGCGGCCGCGGGCGACGAGGATCTCGGCGAGGGTGAGCCGCGGGTAGAGGCTCTCGCCGACCTGCCGGCTCAGCGTGGTCTCGGTGATGACGGCCTCGGCCTCGTCCCACCGGCCGAGCTGGGCCAGGGCGGTGCTGGCGTTGTTGGCCAGGACGGTGGCCTGCCGGCTGTCCTGCAGGTCGAGCTGGCGCGCCTCGGCGAGCCCCTCCAGGTTGGTGTCGGCGGCCTCGCCCAGCCGGCCCGAGTGTTCCAGGACGAAGCCGAGGTTGCTGTACGCCCGGAAGAGGTCCTCCAGGTTCTGCACCTGCCGCGCGATGTCGATCGCCGCGCGGAGCCGGGCGACGCCGGTCCCGGGGTCGTCGCGCAGGCCGAGCGCGGCGCCGCTGACGTTGAGCGCGCGGCCCTCCTCGGCGCGGGCGCCCACGGCCCGGGCCATCTCCAGGGCCTGTTCGGCCTTGACCTGCCCGTCGGCGATCCGCCCGCGGCGCAGGTCGTGCAGCGCCCGGGCGCTCAGCACCCGCGCCTTGACCGCCGACGGGGGCCGCCCCCGCAGCAGGCGGGCGGCCTCGTCGTACGCCTTCGGCGAATCGGCGCGCTGCCCAGCCTCCCACAGGTAGTTGCCCATCCGCTCCTGCAGCAGCCCGGCTCGGTCGGGGTCGGCGACCGGGTCGACCAGCGCGATCGCGGCGCGGGCGTGCTCGACGGCCCGGCCGATGTGGCCCGACCAGCGGGCCGCGTCGGCCGCGGCGGCGAGCAGCTCCACCCGGGGCAGCCCGGCCCGGGCCTCGGCGTCGACGACGTCGTCCCACAGCTCCAGCGCGCGGGCGAACTGCTGCTCCGCGGACGGGAAGGCGAGGGTCTGCCGGGCCGCCTGGCCGGCCCGCACGGCCGCGGCGAGGGCCTCGGGCAGGCGGCCGGCCTGGTGCCAGTGGTAGGCGAGCTCGGCGTCGGCGGTGCGCTCGTCGCCGAGGCTGAGCCGCGGGTCGGCGGCCAGGGCCAGCGCCATCTGCGCGTGCAGCTCGGGGGTGCTGCCGGTGGCGATGCTGCGGTACACGGCCTCGCGCAGCAGGGCGTGGCGGAACCGGTACACCCCGCTGGTGTGGTCCTCCGCGAGCATGCGCCGGTCCAGGCAGTCCTGCAGGGCGTCGTCGAGGTCGCCGCCCGGCAGGCCGCTGACCGTGCGCAGCAGCCCGTGGCTCATCCGCCGCCCGGCGACCGCGGCCACCCGCAGGACCTTCTTCGCGGCCGGTGCCGCCGAGACGACCTGGGCCATCATGACGTCGGTGATCGCGTGCGGCAGGTCCGTGCCGGGCCGGTCGAGCAGCTCGGAGGTCATGAGCAGCTCGGCGTGGAAGGCGATGCCGTCGGACCAGTCCTGGCAGCGCTCGACGAGCTCGGGCGGCACGGGCCGGCCGGCGATGTCGGTCATGAACCGGCGCAGCTCGGCCTTGGTGAACACCGGCAGCGGGAACTGCTCGACCCGGCGCAGGAAGTCGGCGTTGCCCAGCAGCTTCCACAGCGGCGTGTCGAGCATCGCGGCGACGGGCCGGTGGCTGCAGACCAGCAGCACCCGGCGGTCCTCGGGCACGGCGCGGGCGAGGGCGCCGACGAGGCCGAGCGTGGACGGGTCGGCCCAGTGCAGGTCCTCGAGGATGAGCACGGCCGGCGCGCGTTCGCCGATGTGGTCGAGCATCTTGCGCACGGCGAGGAACACCTGGTGCTGGGTGCCGAGGGCGCCCGCCTGCCCGGTGCCGTCGAAGAGGCCGGCCAGCATCGTGTACGAGGGCCCGCCGAGCTCGGCCGCGGCGCGCCCGTGCTCGCGCCCGAAGCCCTCGAGGGCCTCGGTCAGCGGCAGGTACGGCACCTCGCCGTCGAGCGACTCGTCGCACGAGCCGTGCAGCACGTGCGCCCCCGCCTGGCGCGCGATCGCGCTGAACTCCCGCAGCAGCCGGCTCTTGCCGACCCCGGCCTCGCCGCTGACCAGCACCGTGCGCGCCTCGCCGTCGCGGACGTCGGCGAGGCGGCGCCGCAACCGGTCCAGCTCCTCGCCGCGGCCGACGAACGCCGGCTCCGCCCTGTGGTCCATCGCCACACCCTCTCGTGCGCCGCCGTCATACATCGTCTCAAGCCCCCGTGTACGCGAACGCCGACCAGAACCGCGGCGCGCCGTACGGATGTTCCCCGCCGCCGCCCGGCTCGAGGCAGGGCAGCAGGTTGTGCAGGTCGGCCCGGGTGGCGGTGCGCAGCCACTGCTGGGCCAGGTGGAGCGCCACCGCCGGCTCGTGCCCGGCGTGGCACCAGCGGTCGTAGAACGCCGTCATGAGGTACGCGGTGGCGAGGTCGTCGACCTTCCAGGCGCTGGCGATCACCCCGGCGAAGCCGGCCCGCAGCAGCGCCGACGGCAGCCCGACGACCTCGTTGGGCAGGTCCGTGCCGGTCAGGTTGGACTCGCAGGCCGAGAGCACCGCGAGGCGCCGCGGCGCGGGCCGCAGCTCGGCCTGCAGCTCCCCGAGGGTGACGTCGCGGTCGGCGAACAGGAGCCGGCTGTCGAGGATGGCGTGCGGCCGGGCCTCGCCGTGGCAGGCGAGGTGCCACACGCCCGGCTCGCCGGCGGCGGCGCGGAACTGCTCCCAGGTGCAGCCGTGGGCCAGGCGGACCGGCCCGGGCCAGCGCTTCGCCACCTCCGCGGTCTCCCGGGCCACGTGGTGCAGCACCGGCGCGCCCGGGCCCGACGGCACATCGACGGCCAGGAGCGTCTGCGGTACACCCCGGGCGGCCGCCGCGGCGTCGAGGCACCGGCGCAGCGTGCGGGCGTTGGGCGCGTACCGCACGGCGGAGAAGTTCCCGGCGTGGCGCCACGCGGTGGCCGGGTCGCCGGGCGGCCCCGGTTCCCCGGCGGCGTGCAGCGGGAGCAGGCTCAGCAGCCCGATCGGCACCCAGGTGACGACCGCGCCCCGCGCCGAGTGCAGCACCAGGTCCCGCACGCCGTCGTCCCACAGCCGCTTGAGCGCCGCGGCGGTCGCGTCGAGCGCGGCCGGCGCGTGCGCGTCGACCTCCCGCGCGCCGCGCAGTCCCGCCTCGCCGCCGGGCAGCAGGTCGGCCGCGAGCCGGGCGACGGCGGCCCGGTTGAGCCGGCGCAACTGCACGTACTGCGGGTCGTGGCGGGCGGCCGCGATGAGCGCGTACCCGCCGGCCTTGGCCGCGGCGATGTACACGACGGCGCCGTCGCCGGTCGTCGCGCTGATGTCGGCGTAGGACACCGCGGCGCCGTCGCTGAGCCCGATCGCCCGCCCCGTCTCCAGGGTGACGATCGCCTCCTGATACCGGTGGTCGCGGGCCAGCCAGTACCCGGCCTCCTCGATGTGCTCCTGCGCGGCGGCGAGCACGCGCCGCCGGTCCTGCGCGTCGCGGCGCGCGGCGACCTGCTGCGGCACGAGCGCAACGAGGTGGCGGTAGGCCTCGGCGGCCAGCTCGGGGTCGTCGGTGCCGACGGCCCAGCCGGTCCAGGCGGTGGCGAGGCGCACCTTCTCGTCGACGGTCCAGGGCCGCTGCAGCGCCTGACGCCAGGCCCGCTGCGTCCGCTCGGCGGCCCGGCGTCCGGCGCGGGCCTCCACGCGCGCGATGTGGTCCTCGACGGCCGTCCGGCGCCGGCGGTCGGCCGCCGGCGGTGGGACCGCCCGCTCGAGCTGCCGCTTCGACAGGTGCCGGGCGCGCCGCTCGTACGCGGCCCGGACCTGCCGGTGCAGCGACTCGGTCAGCACCTCGTCCCCGCGCCGGACGACGTCGCGCATCGCGGCCATCAGCCGCTCCTCGTCCCGGTGCCCGATGGAGGCGGTGCGCTCGAGCACGATGGCCGACAGCGACACGAAGTTGCGGACCGCGGTGCGCCGCTCGTTGTCGTCGTCCAGGCCCGGGCCGAGGTGGAGCTCGGCGTACCACTCCATCAGCTCCGGCGCGGCCCGGTCGAGGTCGTCGGCGGCCGCCGCCAGCTGCACCAGCTCGTGGAACAGCCAGCCCCGCGGTAGTCCGGTGCGCCGCTGAGCGGCCCGGAAGCCGCGCCAGGCCTTCCCCACGGCCGTCTCGTCGCCGCGCAGCCAGCCGTCCTTGTACTCCCAGACGTGCAGCTCGACCTCCGCAAGGCTGCGCCTGAGGTGGTCGGCCGAGGCGCGATCGTGCCGGATGCGGTACCCGCGGGCCTCGTGCGCCCACGGCTCCGGGAAGGTCGGGTCGGTGTCCGCGCCGCAGTCGGGGCACGGGTGCGGCCACCGGGCGGGCGGCGGATCGTCCGGCTCGCTGACCCGCCCGCAGCCGGGGTGGTTGCACTCCCACCCGCGCACCCGGGCCCGGTCGGGCGCGAGGTAGCCGTAGGACGTCCGGGGCGGGCGTCGGCTGCGCACGGTGTACCTCCCTGGCTCGACCCACCGTCGCCTCTCTCTGACGGACAGCCCCGTCCGTCAGAGATCGGCATGCGATGGCTCGGCCGCGGAAGGCGGTCCCCGTTCCCCCCGGACATGCGCCGGTTCCTCGACCGGTTCGGCCGCTTCGAGCTGGACCCGGTCAACAGCGGCATCGACGCGGCGACGCTCTGGGGCGAGCGCGTCTCTGCGTTGTACGACTACTCGGTCCGCGACCGCGAGGCCTTCCTCGCCGCCCTGGCCGCCGAGGTGGCCGGCGACCAGGGCGGCTTCGCCACGTTCGGCGCCGCCCGGGTCGTGTGGGAGATGCTCGGCAAGGACGCGCTGGACACCCCGTCGGCGTGGCCGCTGATCGAGGCCGGCATAGCGTTCAAGCAGGCCCGTGGCCTGTCATCCCTGCACCTGACCGGCTACGAGCAGGAGCACCTCCAGCGCCGCGCCCGGCTCAGACCTCCGCCGGAATGATGGCGATGAGCTGCGTGGGCGGCTCGAGCGCGTCGACGATCGTGTCCCCCTCCAGCCACAGCCCCCCGGCCCGGCACACGAGCGCGGCGGCGGCTTCGACGGGGCAGGGCAGCAGCGCCCCGCAGGCGCCGCAGCGGCTGGGATCGTCGGGATCCCGCTCGAGGTGCCGCGTCTGAAGCTCCGCGGCGGTGGTGACGAGGACGCTGTCCGGATCGAGGTGCAACATGCCGATGATCGTGCCGTTGACCAGGCGCTGGGTCCCGCCATGAAACGGGTGAACCGCGGTTTCACCCCGGATCCACCCCGCGGCGCGGCCCGCCGGCACGACGATCGGCGCGGGGCGCTCGTGGATCATGCGTGGGTGCGGGGATCGCCTTACCGTGGAAGGGGTGGAGCGCGTACCCGTGGATGAGAACGCCGCCGCGCGGCAGCGGCTGATCGCAATCATTGAGGACCTCGGTGACGAGGGACTGGACAGGCCCGTCGGGGACGGGTGGACCGTGGCCACCGTGCTGGCTCAGCTCGCGTTCTGGGACCGGTGGGCCCAGACGCTCGTGCACCGGTGGCGGTCGGGGCAGCTGCCGCCGCCGACGGTGCCCGAATGGTACGACGATGCCATCAACCAGACGCTGCTGCCGACCTGGCAGGCGCTCGGCGGGGGCGAGGCGGCGCGGCTGGTGCTGGCCGCGACCGAGGACGCCGACCTCGAGATCCGGCGGGCGGAGACGCCGGTGGTGGCGGCGATCCTGGCCGCCGGTCAGGCCAACCTGCTCCATCGGCACGTGCCGCGCAACGCGGCGCTGGACCGGATCGAACGGGCATAATCGAACGGGCACAACGGGCGCCCGACGAGCGCGCACCCCGGCGGGGGCTGCTCCTCGTCGGGCTGGCGGCGCGGGACGCGCCGGGGGTCCTACGCGCGAGGGCCCGTCGCTGACGGGTCCGCCGAGCCGGGCGGGGCGGCGCTGCGGCCGGATCACAGCCGGCAGGTCACCGCGGCGTGCGAGGACGCGTGGGGTTTTCGTCCTTGGCCGCGACGGACGCCGGGATTCCTCGCGGGAGGAACGGTCGTGCGTTGCACGGACCCGAGCCAAAATCGGCTAATTGAAGTCCTTGCGGATCTCCTCGAGGATCTTCGCGGTCTCCGTCGGCGGGCGGGCCTCGACGCACAGCCGCTCCATCGCCTCCGCGTAGTGATCGACGTCGTCGCGCTTGTCCAGGTACAGCGCCGAGGTGAGCTGCTCGATGTAGACGACGTCGGGGAGGTCCTCGTCGGGGAAGCGCAGGATGGTGAAGGCGCCGCCGGCCGCGGCGTGGCCGCCGAAGTTGAACGGGATGACCTGCAGGCGCACGTTGGGCAGCGTGCTGTTGATCTCCAGCAGGGCCTCGACCTGGCCGCGCATGACCTCCAGGCCGCCGATCGGGCGGCGCAGCGCGGCCTCGTCGACGACCACCCACAGGCGGGGCGCGTCGGCGCGGGACAGGATCTGCTGGCGCTGCATGCGCAGCTCGACCCGGCGCTCGATCTCCTCCTCCTTGGCCCGGCCGTGGCCGAGCAGGACGACGGAGCGCGCGTACTCGCGGGTCTGCAGCAGGCCCGGCACGAACTGCACCTCGTAGGTGCGGATGAGCGCGGCGGCGGCCTCGAGGCCGAGGTAGGACTGGAACCAGTTGGGCAGCACGTCGCCGAAGCGGTGCCACCAGCCGGGGTTGTTCGCGTCGCGGGCCAGGGCCAGCAGGCGCGTGCGCTCCTCGCCGTCGTCGACGCCGTAGAGCGTGAGCAGGTCGGCGACGTCGCGCTCCTTGAAGCCGACGCGGCCGAGCTCCATCCGACTGATCTTGGACTCCGACGAGCGGATCTCCCAGCCGGCGTCCTCGCGGGTGACGCCCTGTGCCTCACGCAGGCGCCGTAAATGCGCGCCCAGCAGCATCCGGAGGACCGTTGGGCCTCCGGACGCTCCTCCTTCAGTTAGACCGGCTGTCACCGTGATGCCTCCGGACTGTCATGAACGAACAGCCGCGCCGCGTGCCTTCCCGCGCGACGCCGGAGTAAGCATGCCATGACCGGACAGTAAGCGGGAGTGGGCTCGCGTCTGCGGGCGGGGGGCGAACCTGCTCGTTCTTACGGCCTGATTACTCAGCTAACAGATTGTCGAAGTCGCCGTCGCGGGCGCCGCCCACGAAGGCCGCGATCTCCTCGTACGTGTAGATGAGCGCGGGCCCCTCGGGGTCACGCGAGTTGCGGATGGCGAAGCCGGTCCCGTCGGGCAGGCGGGTCAGCTCGACACAGTTGCCGCTTGGGTTGCTGCGGCGGCTCTTCTGCCAGGCCACACCGGTGAGGTGGCCGGCCGGCATCCCGTTGTACGTCTGCTCCATCGACATCTCTCTGAGGACCTTGGTTGAAAGTTCACCAAGCGAGCGGCATCTGCACGTGCATCGGCTCTTGCTTCTGCAGCCGATAAAGCGCATGCTAGCGCATGTGCGGATGTCAGGGGTTGCTCACAGTTCGTGATCAAAACCGGACGATCGCTGCCAAATGATCGGGCGGCTTCCCCAGCTGCGATCTATGGAAGGACGCGCGCATGGATCCCCACGCCCTCCTGGCCGGTGCGGCCGCGGCGGCCGGGGCGTGCGCGGGTATTCCTCTCTACTGGCGCGCGCGCCGCGCGGAGCGACGGGCCGAGACCCTCGCCGCGGAGCTCGCCGTCGAGCGGCACGCGGCCTGCCACGACCCGCTCACCGGCCTGCCGAACCGGCGGGCCTTCTACCAGCGCGGCGCGGCGCTCGTCGCCGACCGTGCGGCCCACCCGCTCGTCGCCGTCGTGCTCGACGTCGACGGGTTCAAGCAGATCAACGACATGTTCGGCCACACGGCCGGCGACGAGGTGCTCGTGACGACCGCTCGCCGGCTGGCCGACTACGCCGGATCGGGGCTCGTGGCCCGGCTCGGGGGAGACGAGTTCGCCGGACTCGTCGCCCGCCTCCACGCGAGCCCGCAGGAGCAGGCCGACCGGCTCGCGGAGGCGCTCGCCGCCCCGATGCGGCTGGGCGGCCAGGTCGTCACCGTGAGCGTGTCCGTCGGGCTCGTCCCCGTCGAGCCCGACGCACACCTCGCCGACGCAGTGCACCGGGCCGACGCGGCCATGTACCGCAACAAGGGCGCCCGGCGCCGGCCGCACCTGGCGGCGTACACCTCGCACCAGCACGTCGTGCACGCCTCGCTCCGGCTCGGCAAGCCCCGGCCGGAGACCCTCCCCCGTCCGACCACGGCGACCTAAGGAACCGCGCTATGGAGCTGCCCGACCTCGTCCGCCAGCGCCGCCGCCACCAGCCGCGGCCCCGGTCCTGGCTGTCCGCGAAGCTCAAGCGCGGTGAGCAGTGCCGCGACTGCGGCCGCCCCTGGCCGTGCGACCAGTACGTGACGGCCCGCAACTCGGTGCTCGTCTACGCCCTGCGACGCCTCGAGGTCGCCCGACCGGGGAGCCTTGGGTGAGCGAGGCGCACATCCCGGCCCGGCCCGAGTGGCGGTGCACGGGATGTGCCGAGCCGTGGCCGTGTGCCGCGAAGCGGGCGCAGCTCGTCGACGAGTACGCCGACAACCCGGCCGAGCTGCGCACCCTCATGGCGCTGCGGGTCGCCGACGCCGCGGAGGACCTGCGGCAGTTCGGCGCCGAGCAGCTGTGGAACCGCTTCCTCGGCTGGCTGCCGCACCCGGGCCAGGGCCCGATCATCCGCTGGGTGGCGAACCCGCCGCTCGGCGGCCAGCGCCGCCAGCCGCCGCCGCGCGAGCAGATCGACCCGCGCACGTCGGGCAGCGCCGCCCAGGCCGCCGCCGCGCAGGTCTCTACGCTGCCCGGGCCACCAGCGGGTAGTGGTCCGACGCGGCTTCCGCCGCCCCGCCGGTCACGACGCGGCACTCGCTGAACCGCCCGGCCACGCCCGGCGTGGCCAGCACGTAGTCCAGGCGCAGCGGTGCGGGGAACCCCGCTCCCCCGCCGCGCGTCGTCGGCACGGTCCACCCCGGCCCGGCGCCGCAGCGCCGGAACACGTCCACGAGCCCGCACCGGGCCAGCCGCGCCAGGACGCGCCCGTCCCGTTCGTCGCGGGTGTTGAGGTCACCGAGCAGCACCGTCTCGCCCTGGCGCCGCACGAACGCCGCCAGCCAGCCCGCCTCGACCCGGCGCACCCATCCCCAGTAGGGAAACAGGTGCGCCGAGACGACCGTCAGCGGCCCCAGCGGCGTCGCGATGCGCGCCCACGCGGCGGCGTGGAAGAACGGCCGGGCGATGCGTCCCGCGGCCAGCACCGGCAGCTCAGGCCTGATCAGCAGGCCGACCGGCTGCCCGCGCCACGAGCGCGCGACGAGCTGTCGCAGCCCGGTCGCCGCCCCGACGTCCGGCTCGCCGCGCAGCTCCTGCACCGCCACCACGTCCGGCGCGGCGCCGGCGATCACGTCCCCGATCCCGCCGAGGCGCCCGCCGCCGCCGTTCTTGATGTTGTACGTCATGAGCGTCAGCGACATATCGTGCCCTCGTGACCCATGATCTGCAGCCCGCCCTCGACGCCCTGCGCGGCGCCCGCGCCGAGGCCACCGCCACGCTGACCGACCTGATCCGGATTCCCAGTGTGGGCGGCACCGCCGCGGAAAGCGAGATCGTCCACCACGTGGCCGACCGGCTGCGGGCCGAGGGCGTCGAGCTCGACCTCTGGCCGATCCCGGTCGCCGAGCTGGCCGCCCGCCCCGGCTTCCCCGGCATGGAGGTCGCCCGCGAGGAGGCGTGGGGCCTGGTCGCCCGGCTGCCCGGCGACGGCGGCCCGTCGCTGATGTTCAACGGTCATCTCGACGTGGTACCCCCCGGCGACCCCGCCACCTGGACGGTCGACCCGTGGTCGGGCGAGGTCCGCGACGGCCACGCCTACGGCCGCGGCGCCTGCGACATGAAGGGCGGCTTCGTCTCCGCGCTGTCGGCGTTCCTGGCCCTGCACCGCACCGGCACCCGCCCCCGCGGCGACCTGCTCCTGGCGGCGGTCGTCGGCGAGGAGGACGGCGGCCTGGGAACGTACGCCACGCTGGCCCGCGGCTGGCGCGCCGACGCCTGCGTCATCACCGAGCCCACCGCCCTGGACGTCCTGGCCGCGAACGGCGGCGCCCTCACCTTCCGCCTGCGCGTGCCCGGCCTGGCCGCCCACGCCTGCGCCCGCACGTCCGGCGTCAGCGCCGTCGAGAAGTTCCAGCTGATCTTCCCGGTCCTGCGCGCCCTCGAGGCGTCACGCAACCGCGCGGTCGACCCGATGATGCGCCGCTGGGACATCGCGTACCCGCTGGAGATCGGCACGGTCCGCTCCGGCGACTGGGCCTCGACCGTCCCCGACCTGCTCATCGCCGAGGGCCGCTTCGGCGTGGCGCTCGACGAGCCGGTCGACGCCGCGCGCGCCGAGTTCGAGGCCACGGTCGCGGCGGCGTGCGCGGCCGACCCGTGGCTGAAGGAGCACCCCGTCGTCGTCGAGTGGTGGGGCGGCCAGTTCGCCTCGGGCCGCTGCCCCTCGGGCACGGACCTGGTCGAGCGCGTGGTCACGACCCATGCGTCGCTGTCCTCCACGACCCCCGCGGTCGTCGGCGCCCCGTACGGCTCGGACCTGCGGCTGCTGACCGCCGCCGGCATCCCGGCGGTGCAGTACGGTCCCGGCGTCGGCTACGGCCACTGCCCCGACGAGCGGGTGGGCCTGTCCCAGGTCCATGCCTGCGCCGAGACGCTGCTGCACCTGGCCACCACGGACGCCGCCGCGAGGTAGTCGCCGGCGAACAGGCCCTTCGGGTCGGCCGTCGTGGAGGCGTCGGGCGCCGCGGCGCCAGGGGCGATTGCTGCCAAGTTGCTGTGCATCACCTGGCTTTTCGCCTTGAGCGAGCGGGCCGGCTTGACCCGACTGCTGTAAAGACTGTTAACTATTTGGGCAATGGGGTGCCCAGCCGATCGGGTGATTCCATATATCGACCGGCTTAATATAGTGACGAACATGACTGGCTTACCGTTACGCGAACCGACGTTTCTGGTGCTCACGGCCCTCGCGGCCGAACCGCAGCACGGGTACAGCGTCCTGGATGACGTCCGGCGCATCTCGGAAGGGCGCGTGCGGCTGCAGGCGGGGACGCTGTACGGCATCCTCGACCGGCTGCGGGCCGACGGGCTGATCGAGGTCGATCGCGAGGAGGTCGTCGCCTCGCGGCTGCGGCGGTACTACCGGCTCACCGAGGTCGGGCGGGACCTGCTCGCCAAGGAGACCGAGCGCCTGCACCGCAACGCCGCCGCCGCCGAACGCCGGCTCCGCGGCCCGCGCGCCGCCACCGAAGCGGCGGCGTAGAAACCGACATATCGCCCGACGCCGCATAAATCCGATAAGTCGTGGCGCGCCAGCGCCCGACTTATCGGCTGGAGGGCCGACGACTCCGCGATGGGCATCGGTCGCGGCGCGCCAGCAGCGCACCCGGCCTGCCGCCGCGGTGCGCAGCAGTCGTGGCGCGCCGGCCCGGGAGCCTACGACGCCGCGATGCGCAGCCGGGCGCGCCGGCGCACCCGGCTCGCCGACCCGACGGCCTACGACGCCGCGATGCGCAGCAGCATCTCGCGCAGATGCGTCAGGTCCGACGGGCCCAGCAGGGCGGCGAAGTCGCGGTCCACCGCCGCCATCGCCGACGGGGCCTCGACCAGGAAGCGCTCGCCGCGCTCGGTCAGCGACACCACCACCGCGCGCTGGTCCGTCTCGTGCGGGCGCGAACGGACGTAGTCCAGGGCCTCGAGCTCCTTCACCAGGCGCCCGGTCATCTGACGGGTGATCCCGGCCCGCGCGGCCAGGTCCGTGATGCGGGTGCCCTCCGGGTCGAGGTTCGTGATCACCGGGACGTGGCCCAGGCGGATCTCGGCGTGGCCGCTCGCCTGCAGCTTCGCCAGCGACGCGGCCTGGGCGCGGCGGTGGGCCTGCAGCAGCAGGCGGCCCAGCGGGAGCGCGCGCAGTTCGGCGTCGGTGAGATCGGACATACGAAACCCCGTTTACAATGTACGAAACCTGGTTTAGTTTCTAGAGACGGAAAGGGACGGAACAAGCCAGCGAAGGGAACAGCAGGACATGAGTATCGTCCGCGCGGCCGACGCGCCGCGATTCGAGCTCAACGGGGCGCAGTTCACCGTGTACGCGGGGCCCAGCAACGGGTCCAAGGAGATCTGCACCTGGCGGCTCACCGTGCCGGGCGGCAGCCAGTCGATGCCGCACACGCTCGACCGCGACGAGGTGTTCGTCGTGCTCTCCGGCGCCATCCGCATCACGCCCGACGGCGACCGGCTCACCAGCGGCGACTCGGCCGTCGTGCCGGCGGGCGGCCGGATCGAGCTGGGCAACCCGGCCGACGAGCCGGCCGAGGTGCAGGTGGCCGTCCAGGCCGGGTTCAGCGCCTATCACATGGACGGCAGCCTGTTCGGTACGCCGCCCTGGGCCGCGTAGGCGCCCGGCGTCGCGCCCACGTGCCGCCGGAAATGGCGGTGCAGGTGGGCCTGGTCGTGAAAGCCCACGTCGGCGGCCACGTCGGCCGGCCGCCGGCCCGCCAGCAGCAGGCGGCGGGCCTGCTCGATGCGCCGGCTCATGAGGTACCGGTGCGGCGGTAGCCCGAAGGCCGCCGTGAACGCCCGCACGAGATGCCCCGGGTGGCTGCCCAGGATGGCGCCGGCCTCCTTCAGCGTGATGCCCGAGGCGGTGCGCGCATCCAGCAGGTCGCGCAGCCCGTCGGCGAGCCGCCGCGGGTGCGGTACCACAACATCCACGACGTGACGGTCCAGGTGTTCGCGCAGGCGGCCCCGGATCAGCGCCAGCCTGCCCTCCGCCTCGAGCTCGTCGCCCGGGCGGTCCAGCGCCTGGTGCAGCTGGTGGATGCGCAGCCGCAGCACGGGGTCGTCGAAACCCGGATGGTCGACCGCCGCGCCGGCCAGGGACGGGGGCAGGACGGCCGCGTCGAGGTACACCACGCGCTTGCGAAACCCGTGGTGCGTCGCGGCGCGGCCGTCGTGCGGGACGCCGGGCGGCAGGATCGTCACGCTGGCCGCGCCGGCCGCGCCGCGGTGATGGCGGTCCAGGTCGAAGCGGATCGCGCCGTCGTCGACGATGAGCAGCGTCCAGGCGTCGTGCACGTGCAGCGGGTACGCGTGGTCGACGAAGTGCGCGTGGAAGACCTCGGCGACGCCCGGCACCCGCGGGCGCCACGCCGTGACCGCCTCCGACGCCATGTTCACAACGTACAAGCCAACGGCGCCGCGGCACCGTCCCATGAAGGCATGACCTTCCCCACCAAGATCGCCGTCCTGCTCCGCGACGACCTGGCCGTCTGGCAGCGGCTCAACGTGACCGCGTTCGTCGTCAGCGGGATCGCCGGCACCCAGCCGGAGCTGCTCGGGGCGGACTACGCCGACGCGGACGGCACGCCGTACCTGCCGATGTTCGGGCAGCCGGTGCTGGTCTTCGAGGGCGGCCCGGCGGTGCTCGCGGCCGCGCACGCCCGCGCCGTGCAGCGCGGCCTGGCCTGTGCAGTTTTCACCGAGGAGCTGTTCAAGACGGGCAACGACGAGGACAACCGGGCCGCGGTACGCGCCGTGGCCAGCGCCGAACTGAACCTCGCGGGAATGGCGGTACACGGGCCGAAGAACGCTGTGGACAAGATCCTCAAGGGGGCCCGCCTGCATGGTTAGATTCCGGCGGATGCGCGCCGGATCGAGGAGCTTGCATGATCGTCATCCCGTTCGAGGGCCCGGGGGCGGGCCGCGGGCCGCTGTCGTGGGGCCAGATCGAGAGCTGGCACGCCGTGCGGGCGCTCGGGCACTGGATGCCGCTGGGCGGTGCGCTGCCGGTGCCGGCGGGCACCACGATCGACGATCTCGTCGACGAGCTGCGATTTCATCTGCAACGGTACGTCACGCTGCGCACCCGCCTGCACGTACCCGGCGGCGACGCGACACCCGAGCAGGAGGTCTTCGCCTCCGGCGAGCTCACGGTCGAGGTCCTCGAGGGCGTTGATCCGGAGGCGCTGGCCGAGGAGTACCGAAGCCGGGAACTGGATTTCGCCACCGAATGGCCGATCCGGGCCGCGGTGGTGACCTGCGACGGCGCCCCCACCCACCTGGTGGTGCTCATCTCGCACTTCGCCACGGACGGCGCCGGCGCGCGGACGATGCTGCGCGAGGTCGCCGAGCGCCCGTCCGGGCCGGTGTCCGGCCTCGCCCCGCTGGAGCAGGCGGCCTGGCAGGCCTCGCCGGCCGGGCAGCGGCAGAACGCCGGGGCGATGCGCCACTTCGAGGCCGTGCTGCGGGCGATGCCGGCCCGGCGCTTCGCGACGCCGGTGGTGCCGCGCTCCCCGCGGTACTGGCGGGCGCAGTTCGACTCGGCCGCGCTGCCCCTCGCCCTGCGGGCGATCACCGCGCGCCTCGACGTCGACCCGGCGGTGACGCTGCTGGCGGTGTTCGCCGCGGCGGTGCACGAGACGTTCGGGCTCAACCCGGTCGCCGTGCGGCCCCTCGTCGGCAACCGGTTCCGCGCCGGGCTGGCCGACGTCGTGTGCACCGCGGTGCAGGCCTCGCTGTGCCTCATCGACTGCGAGGCGGACTTCGCCGAGGTCGTCGAGGGGTCGCGGCGGGCGGCGCTGGTGGCGTTCAAGCACGGGTACTTCGACCAGCGCGACCTGTGGGCCCTGCGCGACCGGGTCGCGGCCGAGCGCGGCGAGCACCTCGAGATCGGCTGCTTCCTCAACGACCGGCGCGGCCCGGTGCCGATGGACGCCCCGAGCGCCGAGGACGTCGAGGCCGCGCTGCCCGCGTCCCGGCTCGCGTGGGTCGTGCGCCGCGACCACCCGGGCTTCGAGCCGTTCATCCTCGACGTCGAGGACCTGCCCGGCGGGCCCGGCGCCGTGCGCTGCACCGCCCACACCGACACGGCGGCCATCGCCCCGCGCGACGCCGAGCGGATCCTGTGGAACATGGAGTCGCTCGCGGTGTCCTTCGCGCACCCCGCCCGTTCGTCCTTAGGGTGAAGTCGTACTTCCCTTCAGGAGGAACACCATGGCGCTGTACATCGCACTCACCTACACCGACGACGTCGACTGGTCCCAGCCGCAGGCCGAGCAGGCCGCGGAGATGCGCGAGTACGTGGCGTTCGGCCAGGCCGCGGCGGCCGTCATCAAGGGCGGCCACGCGCTGTACCCGACCGCCACCGCCACCACCGTGCGCGTCAGCGGCGGCAAGGGCGGCGAGGTGCTGACCAGCGACGGGCCGTACGCGGAGACCAAGGAGGCGCTGACCGGCTTCTACCTGCTGGACTGCGCCGACCTGGACGAGGCGGTCGCGCTGGCCGCCCGCATCCCGGCCGCGTGGAACGGCGCGGTCGAGATCCGCCCGGTGATCGTGTTCGACCGTTAGTGGATGCGCTGGCCCGTCTGGTGCGCGACGAGGGTGCGCGGGTCCTCGCCACCCTCGTCCGCGTCACCGGGAGCCTCGAGCTGGCCGAGGACGCCACCCAGGACGCGATCGAGCGCGCCCTCGTCACGTGGCCCCGCGACGGCGTGCCGGACAACCCGCGCGCGTGGCTGATCGTCACCGCGCGCCGCCGCGCCGTCGACCTGATCCGGCGCGAGGCCCTGCGCCCGCAGAAGGAGGCCCTCGCCGTGCTGCCCGACGACCAGACGCCGGAGACCGACCTGCTGAGCCTGATCTTCACCTGCTGCCACCCGGCCCTGTCGGTGGACGCGCAGGTGGCGCTCTCGCTGCGCACCCTCGGCGGGCTCACGACGCCCGAGGTCGCCAAGGCGCTGCTCGTGCCGGAGGCGACGATGGCCAAACGCCTGACCCGGGCGCGGCAGAAGATCCAGAATGCGCGGATACCGTACCGCGTCCCGCCCGACGCCGAGCTGCCGTCCCGCCTGACCGGGGTGGCGGCGACGGTGTACCTGATCTTCAACGAGGGCTACGACGACCTGCGCCGGGCCGACCTCACCGGCGAGGCGATCCGGCTCGCCCGGATGCTGGCCGGCCTCATGCCCGACGAACCGACCGCGCTCGGCCTGCTCGCGCTGCTGCTGTTGCACGACTCGCGGCGCGCGGCCCGCCTCGACGCCGCCGGCCGGCCGGTCCTGCTGGCCGACCAGGACCGCTCGGGCTGGGACCGGGCCGCGATCCGGGAGGGCGTCACCGTCCTCGGCACCGCGCTGCGCCGCAGCCCCGACCGGCCCGACCGCTACGCCGTGCAGGCGGCGATCGCGGCCTGCCACGCCCTCGCCCCCAGCTACGCGCAGACCGCCTGGGACGCGGTGATCTCGTGGTACGACGTGCTGCTCACCGTCCAGGACACGCCCGTCGTGCGGCTCAACCGGGCCGCCGCCGTCGCCGAGCGCGACGGGCCGTCGGCCGGGCTGGCGCTGGTCGACGGGCTTTCGGGCCTGGAGTCGTACCCGTACTGGCACGCGACCCGGGCCGAGCTCCTGGCCCGTCTGTCCCGCCCGGTCGAGGCCGGCGCGGCGTACTCGGCGGCCCTGTCCCTGGAGCTCAGCGAGCCGCGCCGCGCGCACCTGGAGGCGCGGCGGGCGGCGGTCTCAGCCTCGTTTCAGCCCCGCGTCAGCGGCGATCATCATCGTGACCGGCATGGGACCTCTGCCGGATGAGATCGTCGACCGCCTGCCGATCCTGGACCTGCTCAACCAGCTGCCCCCGCGCCGCCGGGCCGTGCTGGTGCTGCGGTACTGCTGCGACATGTCGATCGAACAGACCGCCCGCGCGCTGGGCTGCAGCACCGGCACGGTGAAGAGCCAGTCGGCCCGCGCCCTGGCGACACTGCGCGACCGCGTGGTGCACGCGGGTCTCTGATCGCTCTTTTTGTCGTACCCCGCTGAGAAGATGCCCCCATGTTCTTCGAGACGCGCGGCAGCGGCACCCCGGTCCTCGCCATCCACGGCTGGACCCCCGACCACCGGCTGATGCTCGGCTGCCTGGAGCCGCTGTTCTCCCGCCTGCCGGATCCATACCGCCGCCTGTATCCCGACCTGCCCGGCATGGGCCGCACCCCCGCCGGCGAGGACATCGCGTCGTCGGACGACATCCTGGCCGCCCTCGACGCCTTCGTCACCGAGCACATCGGCACCGAGCCGTTCCTGGTCGTCGGCGAGTCCTACGGCGGCTACATGGCGCGCGCCCTGGCCCGCCTCCGCCGCCCCCAGGTCCGCGGCCTCGCGCTGATCTGCCCCATCGGCGTCGCCGTCGAGCACGCCGAGCGCACGGTCCCGCCCCACGCGATCCTGCACGCCGAGCCCGGCGCCGAGACCGGCGCGGACCCCGACTTCCTGGAGATGGCGGTCGTGCGCACCCACGAGACCCGCCGCCGCTACGAGGCGGAGATCCAGCCCGGCGTGCAGGCCGCCGACCTGGACGCGATGGCCCGCATCCGCAAGCGCTGGACCCTGTCGACGCCCCCGGAGTCGGGCCCCGCGTTCGACCGCCCGACCCTGATCCTCGCGGGCCGCCAGGACCAGGTCACCGGCTACCAGGACCAGTACGAGCTGCTGCCGCACTACCCGCGCGCGACGTACGCGGTGCTGGACATGGCGGGCCACAACCTGCAGATCGAGCAGCCGGCCCTGTTCGACGCCCTGATGACCGACTGGCTGGCCCGCACCGCCCAGCCGTGACGACTTCCTCCCCCGACCCGCCTCGACCGCCCCACAGCCTCGGCGGTTCGCTCCCCGACCTGGCTGGACCGCGCCCCCGGTCTTGACGGTTCGGTCGCCGAGGTAGCGAAGGACGCGCCCGCGACCTGGGGATCCGTTCTCCATGTTGTCGACGTCCTCGATGCACTGTCCAGGTGTGCGGTCGTGAGCGATGCGCCGCGGGCGTATTCGCCGAGGCCGCCGCGGACGGTGAGCAGCGGGATGAGGATGAGCAGGCAGATCCCGGCCAGAACCCGTCGGGCGGTTGCGACCATGGTTTCGTCCTCACCTGGGCGGGCGCCGGGCACGGGTCGTGATCGACCGGCGCCTTTATGCGGGGCAGGTGGGAAAGGGCGCTACCCCGTGGTCACAGGCGGCGCGGGAGCCCGAAAAACGGGAGAAGGGCGTTGTCGATGAAGCGGGTGAAGGCGCTCACCCGCTCGTCGGTCATGGTCAGGACCAGGACGCCGTGGGCGTGGCCGACCGGGTCGTCGTCGTCGCTGACGTAGCAGCCGTACGCCGGCTGGAAGTTGGCGTGCGCCGGCACGAGGCGGTAGTGGCGGCGGCCCCCGCGCAGGCCGACGCGGCGCATGAAGCCGGCGATCGCCGCGTGGCCCTGGTACGCCAGCGGCGCCGGCGGCATCGTCAGCCAGGCGTCGTCGGTCAGCAGCGCCACCATCGCGTCCACGTCCCCGGCCTCGATCGCCGAGGCGAACGCGGCGGCGGCCTGGCGCTGGCGCGGCGACGGGGGCGAGGGCAGCGGCGCGGTCGCGTCGAACCGCACGGCGCGGGCCCGGCGCAGCAGGGCGTTGGCGGCGTCCTCGGTCATGTCGAGCAGCTCGGCGGCCTCGGCGGCGCGGTAGCCGAGCACGTCGCGCAGCAGCAGCACCGCCCGCTGGCGCGGCGGCAGGGACTGCACGGCGGTGACGAAGGCGAGCGACACGGCCTCGCGCCGCTCGTAGCGGGCCTCGGGGCCGGGGGTGTCGTCGGGCAGGCCGGACAGCAGCGTGTCGGGGATCGGCTGCAGCCAGATCGGCTCGAGCATCCGGGTCGGCTCGGGCGGGACGACGCCCGGTGCGAAGCCGGGGACGGTACGCGGGCGTCGCTCGCCGTCGCGCAGCCAGTTCAGGCACCGGTTGGTCGCGATCTTGTACAGCCACGTGCGCACCGAGGCCCGCTCGCCGAAGCCGTCGAGGCCGCGCCAGGCGGCGGTCAGGGTCTCCTGCAGGACGTCCTCGGCGTCCTGGACGGAGCCCAGCATGCGGTAGCAGTGGACGTACAACTCGCGCCGGAACGGCTCGACGAGCTCGCCGAACGCGGCGTCGTCGCCGGCCCGGGCCCGGGACAGTGCGGTCATCACGACCATGGTGACACCGGCGCGACCAGAAACCGGTCGGGCCGGTGTCCATCCGGGCATGAGTGTGAGTACCGCAACCCAGCGCTGGGTGCTCGGCCTGTCCGCGGCGGCGTCGTTCATGGTGATCCTGGACATGCTGGTCGTGGCCACGGCGCTGAGCACGATCCAGCGCGACCTCGGGGCGTCGCTCGAGGACCTCGAGTGGACCGTCAACGCGTACACCCTGAGCTTCGCCTGCCTGATCCTCACCGGCGCCGCGCTCGGCGACCGGCTCGGACGGCGGGCCGTGTTCGCCGCGGGGCTGGCGCTGTTCAGCCTCGCCTCCGTGGCGTGCGCCCTGGCGCCGTCGGTGGGCGCGCTGATCGCCGCCCGCACCGTGCAGGGCGCCGGCGCGGCGCTCGTCATGCCGCTCGCCCTGGCGCTGCTCAACGCCGCGTTCCCGCCCGAGCGGCGCGGATGGGCCCTCGGCGTGTACGGCGGGGTGACCGGCCTGGCCGCGACGGTCGGGCCGGTGGTCGGCGGGGCGATGACGCAGGGCCTCGCGTGGCAGTGGATCTTCTGGATCAACGTGCCGATCGGGCTGGTGGCGATCCCGCCGCTGCTGGCCCGCACCCCGGAGAGCCGGGGCGCCCGGGCGCCGCTGGACCTGCCCGCGCTGGCGCTGTCCGGCGTCGCCGCGCTCGGCGTCGTGTGGGCGCTGGTCCGCGGCAACGCCGACGGCTGGGGCTCGGCGAGGACGCTCGTGCCGCTGGCGGCCGGGCTCGTCGCCGCGGCCGGGTTCGTCGCCCGGGAGCGGGCCGCCGCCGCGCCGATGCTGCCGCTGCGGCTGTTCCGTTCGCGCCCGTTCGCGGGCGGCAACCTGGTCATCTTCTTCGCGAACGCGGCCCTCACCGGCGCCGTGTTCTTCACGGCGCAGGGTTTCCAGATGTGGTACCACCACGGCGCCTTCGTCGCCGGACTCTGGCTGCTGCCCTTCGGGGTGGCCCCGCTGCTGGTCGGGCCGCGGGCGGGCGCCCTGGCGGACCGCTTCGGCGAGCGCTCGCTCATCGTGGCCGGCGCGCTGAGCCTGACGGCCGGCCTGGCGTGGACGGCCCTGGCGGCCGACGGCGGCGGCTCGTACGTGGCGCTCGTCGCGCCGCTGACCCTCGGCGGGCTCGGCATCGCGCTGACCATCCCGGCCGCCACCCGCGCGGTCGTGAGCCGGGTCGCGCCGCCGGAGATGGCGAAGGCCGGCGGGACGTTCAGCACGCTGCGCCAGCTCGGCGGGGCGTTCGGCGTGGCGGTCCTCGGCGCCGTCTTCGCCGCGGCCGGCGGCTCGTTCGACGGCGGGTTCCGGGCCGCGATGCTCGTGGCCGCGGCGCTCGCGCTGGTGGCGAGCGCCGCGGCGGTCCTGACGCGGCCGGGCCGGCCGCGCCCCGAGCCGCTCGTCCCGGCGGCCCCGGGGGCCCGTCAGGTGAGCGCGGTGAGCCCGTCGGCGGAGACCGTGTAGGCGAGCCCGGCGGCGGCCGGGTCCTTCGCGAGGCCGGCGACGGCGTCGCCGATCACCTCGGGCGTCACCACCGGCCCGAGCCGCCGCCGGAACTCCGCCACGTCAATGCCCTGCCGGCGCGCGTACGCCCCGGCGCCCGCGTCGCCGACCGCGCTGCCCGGCGACAGGCCCGGCAGCAGGGCGGTGAAGCGGATGCCGAGGCCGGCGCGGGCGGCCTCCTCGTCGGCGTACCGCGCGACGAAGCGCACCATCGCCTTCGCCCCCGCGTAGCCCCCGCTCAGCGGCGACCCGCCGAGCGCCGCGCCGCTGGACACCGCGACGACGAGGCTGCCGGGCCTCAGCGGCCGGCGCAGCGCCGCCCGGCACCACTCGAACGCCTGCCGCGCGTCGACCTCCCACGGCAGCGCGAACGTCTCCCAGGTCTGGTCGGGCAGGGCGGCGGTGTGCGGTACCGCGCCCGCGTTGAGCACCACGACGGCCGGGTCGTGCTCGGCGATGAGCCGCTCGGCGAGCCCGGCCTCGCGCACGTCGGCGACGACGTCGGCCCCGCCGCCGCGGGCGACGGTGACGACGCGGTACCCCTGGTGGCCGAGCGCCTCGGCGATCCCGCGCCCGAACCCGCGGGTCCCCCCGGTGACGATGGCGGTGGCTTCAGACATGACTCCCCCTGTCGAGGTCGAAGGTGGTGAACAGTGCCGGATCGTTGAACGACACGATCCGGGCGATGCCGTCCTGCCGGACGGTCAGGGCCTGGACGGCGTGCGGGGTCTCGCCGGTGTACACCAGGAAGCCCGGCCCTCCGTTGACGACCACGGGCTCGAGGCGGGTCCGGCCGAGCGCGGGGAACACGACCCGCCCAAGGAACTCCCCCACCGTGTCCCGCCCCGCGAACCACCCCAGGTGCGGCGGCATCTCCAGCGCGACGTCGGCGCGCAGGACTTCGAGCAGCCCGTCGACGTCGGCCTCGGCGAAGGCCCGCGCGTACCCGTCCAGCAGCCGCCGCTGCGCCTGCCCGGCCGGCGGCTCCCGGAGCCGCTCCTCGTCGGGTTCGGCGCGCCGCAGCCGCTCCCGCGCCCGGGCGAGCAGGCTGTGCACCGCGTCCGGCGAGGTGTCCAGCAGGTCGGCGACCTCGTTCGCGCGCCACCGCAGGACGTCGCGCAGCAGCAGTACCGCCCGTTGCGTGGCCGGCAGGTGCTGCAGCGCGGCCACCAGCGCCAGCCGCACGCTGCCCCGCCCGGCGACCACCGCGGCCGGGTCCTCCTCGTCCCCGCCGGCTCCCCCGGCGAACGGCGTCACCCACGCGACCTCGGGCCCCGCCAGCGGCGGCGGCCTGCCCGTGTCCCCGCCCGGCGCCCCGAGCCCCGCCGGCAGGTCCCGCCGCCGGCTCATCGCGGAGAGGCACACGTTGGTGGCGATGCGGTACAGCCAGACGCGCACCGACGAGCGCCCGGCAAAGTCGCCGAACCCGCGCCAGGCTCGCAGGTAGACCTCCTGCACGAGGTCCTCGGCGTCCTGCGCGGAGCCGGACATGCGGTAGCAGTGCACGGTGAGCTCGCGCCGGAACGGCTCGGTGAGCCGGGCGAACTCGTCCTCATCGGTTACCAGGCGCTCGGCCCGGTCGACAACGGTCACCCGCATACAGACCCCGCGGCACCCGGAAATTCGTCGCCGCGGGGCCTTCCTTTTTCTCGGCGGCGGGACAAAGCCGGTGCTGCGCACGACAAGTCGGGCGCTCCGCGCTACGACTTGTCGGATTTATACCGCACTGGGTGGGTAGGTGGGCGGTGCACCTCGTACCACACCGTCGGCGGATCCGACGAAGCCCGGTTTCCTGTGGCGTTGGCGAGCATCGAGCGGGGCGCGCTGCCGGCCGAGCTGGCCCCGGAGCTGATGCGGGGATCATCGCACGGCTGAAGGCCGAGGCGGGCGATCCACTCGCGCAGGCGGGGGCGGTCCCGCCACCAGCCGCGGACCAGCGCCGGGGTCCAGTGCTCGTCGCCGTCGCGGGCCCAGCCCGACCACGGGTCGTCGCGCATGGCCTCGAGCACCGCGCGGAGCTCGGCCAGGTCGCCGGGCTGGCGGTACAGCCACTCCCAGCCCTCCTCGCCCCCGTACAGGACGTGCCGGGGCGCGCTCATGCGGCCGACCTCGCAGCTGTCGGTCATCGCGCCGTAGAACGGGCCGGGCACGTTGCGCCAGTTGCGCTGCTCCCAGTCGCCGCGGGACACCGCCTCCGGGCTCTGGCGCAGCATACGCGGCGGCAGCGTCGCGAAGACGGCGTCGACGTGCGGCAGCGGGTCCCAGTACGGCACCGGGTCACGGGCCCCAGACGCACAGGACGAACACGGCCGCGACGAGCAGGACGACCGCGGCGATCGTCACCGGGAGCGGGACACGGCGGCGGTGCTCGCGGCCGAGCGAGCCGTGCAGGGCCGGCAGCAGCGCGTCGACGACCTCCGGCGTGGCGCCGCGCTCGGCGAGCCAGGCGGCGACGTCGGCCGGCCCCGTGCGGACCAGGGCGGCCAGCAGGTGCTCGGTGCCGACGTGCCCGGCGGACTCCTGCACGGAGATCGCCATCGCCTCTTCCAGCAGCTCCGGCGCGGCGGCACCGGGGGCCGGCGGCTCGCCCGCGGGCCCCGTCCAGACCGACGCGGTGTTGCCGGCCGCGCCGCGCAGCGCGGCGGCCAGGGCGCCGGGCGACGGCCGTTCACCGCCGGCGCGCCGCAGGACGGTCCGGGCCTCGATCGTCAGGCGCTCGATCATGAACGTCTTTCTACCGGATCAACGCCGGGCCCTGCGCACCGGAGTGGGTCCGGTGCACGGCTTCGGGAGAGCGCTCTCTCAAGTTTCGCTTAGACCCGGGTTAAGTCGGTTCGGGCGGGTTGACGCGCTTGTATGCCGTGCCTGAGCTTGGGGGCATGTCGCGCAGGAAGACCATATTCGCGGTCCTGATCGCCGCCGCCGTGGCGGCCGTCGGGCTGATCGGGCTGACGAACGCCTCGGCCGACGCCGGCGGGCCCATCACCGGCATCGCCGGCAAGTGCGTCGATGTCGCCGGGGCCAATGCCGCCAACGGTACGGCGGTGCAGCTGTACACCTGCAACGGCACCGCCGCCCAGCGCTGGAGCGTCGGCGCGGCCGACGGCAGCGTCCGCGCGCTCGGCAAGTGCCTCGACGTCACCGGCGGGTCCGCCGCGGACGGGGCCAAGGTGCAGCTGTACGACTGCAACGGCACCGGCGCCCAGCGCTGGACGGCCGGCGGCGGGCAGCTCGTCAACGCCGGATCGGGCAAGTGCCTGGACGCGAGCGGCAACAGCTCCGCCGACGGCACCCGGCTGCAGATCTGGGCCTGCCACGGCGGCGCCAACCAGCGCTGGACGCTCCCCGCCGCCACCGCGACCCCGACGGCGAGCGCCTCGGCCAGCCGCTCCGCCGCGCCCTCGCCGTCCGCGTCGCGCACGACCGCCCCGGCGGCCAAGAAGGGCGTCAGCACCTGGCAGTTCACCGGCCTGTCCGACGCGGTGCGCAACGTCGGCGCCGGCTGGTACTACAACTGGTCCCCGAGCAACGACAGCATGCCCGCCCCGGCCGAGTTCGTGCCGATGATCTGGGGCGCCGCCTCGGTCACCGACGCCACCCTGGCCAAGGCGAAGGGCGAGGGCACGGTCCTGCTCGGCTTCAACGAGCCGGACATGTCCGGACAGGCCAACATGACGGTCGAGCAGGCGCTGAGCCTCTGGCCGCGGCTGGAGCAGACCGGGATGCGCCTGGGCAGCCCCGCGGTCGCCTACGGCGGCGACACCGCCGGCGGCTGGCTGGACCGGTTCATGACCGGCGCGCGCCAGCAGGGGCGGCGGGTCGACTTCATCACGCTGCACTGGTACGGCTCCGACTTCAGCGACGCCGCGGTGAACCAGTTCCTGGGCTACGTCCAGCGCGTCCACGCCCGGTACAACCTGCCGATCTGGATCACCGAGTACGGCCTGATCAACTTCTCGGGCACGCCGAAGTACCCGAACACGGCCCAGATCACGTCGTTCATCACCCGCACGACGACGCAGATGCAGGCCACGTCGTACATCGAGCGCTACGCCTGGTTCTCCCTGCCCGCCGTCGGCGACTCGGTGGCCTACGGGCTCTACCGCGATGGCAGCACCCCGACACCGGCCGGCGAGGCCTATCGCGCCGCGGGCTGACGGCGCTGT
Source organism: Dactylosporangium sp. CA-139066 (assembly GCF_050936175.1). Taxonomy (NCBI): domain Bacteria; kingdom Bacillati; phylum Actinomycetota; class Actinomycetes; order Micromonosporales; family Micromonosporaceae; genus Dactylosporangium; species Dactylosporangium sp. CA-139066. Next base: position 8,239,947 of record NZ_JBNJNH010000001.1, read on the forward strand.
CAGCGGATTGGTCATCCGCTGTCAGCGGTACCGCCGAGAGTCCAAAGCATGAAGCACACGACCACGGTCCTCATCTCCGGCGCCAGCATCGCCGGTCCCGCCCTCGCCTTCTGGCTCGCCCGGTCCGGGTGCACGGTCACCGTCGTCGAACGGGCGCCCGCGCTGCGGACCGGCGGCCAGGCGGTCGACTTCAAGGGCGACACCCACCGCACCGTGCTCGAGCGGATGGGCATCCTCGACGACGTGCGCGCCCTGCAGACGGGCGGCCACGACCAGACGATCATCGACGCCGCGGGCCGCGCGCTCGCCGTCATCCCCGGGGAGTTCACCGGCGGCGAGATCGAGATCCGCCGCGGCGACCTGTCCCGGCTGCTGTACGACCGGACCGCGGACGACTGCGAGTACATCTTCGGCGACACCATCACCTCGCTGACCGACACGCCCGGCGGCGTGCACGTCACCTTCGCCAGGTCCGCCCCCCGCACCTTCGACATCGTCGTCGGCGCCGACGGCATCCACTCCAACGTGCGCCGCCTCGCCTACGGCCCCGAGCGCGACTACGTCACGTTCCTCGGCCACTACTACGCGCTCGTCGAGCTCGGCGCGGACGGCGAGCCGGTCATGTACAACGAGCCCGGCCGGATGGTCGCCCTCGGCGGCCCGAAGGCGCCCGCGTTCTTCGTCTTCGCCTCGCCGGAGCTCACGCACGACCGCTACGACCCCGAGTCGGCCAAGGCGGTGCTGCGCGAGGCGTACCGGGGCGGCCGCTGGCGGATCCCGGAGCTGCTGGCCCGCCTCGACGACGCCTCCGACGTCTACCTGGACTCGATCAGCTGCTCGGAGGTCCCCACGTACGCCAAGGGCCGCGTCGCCCTGCTCGGCGACTCCGCCTACGGCAACACCCTCGGCGGCTTCGGCACCGGCCTGGCCGTCGTCGGCGCGTACGTCCTGGCCGGCGAGCTCCGCGCGGCCGGCGGCGACCACCGGGCCGCCTTCGCCGCGTACGAGTCGGCCTTCCGCGGCTACGCGAAGGTCGCCCGCCAGGGCAGCGCCGGCCCGTTCCTGGCCCCGGGCAGCCGCCCCCGCATGGCGATGCGGAACTGGACGTTCCGGTCGCCGTGGATGCTGCGCATGCTGCTCAAGCTGACGGACAAGCTCGCCACGGGCATCGATCTGAAGGTGTATCCCTAGTTCGTGGCGAACCGCTCGGGCCGCACGAGCACCGCGACCCGCCCTTCGGCGGCCATCACCCGGTCGTACTCCTCGAGATCCGGGTGCTGGCCGCCGGCCGCGTGGTAGATGTCGCGCAGCAGCCGCCGCAGCCGCTCGGGTTCGACGTCGCCGGGCCCGATGATCTCGGCCGCCCCGCTCACCGAGATCCACTCCCACCCGGCCCGGAACACCAGCGTCGCCCGGCCGCGCTGCCGCAGGTTGGCCAGCCGCCGGGCGTCGGCCCGCGAGACGATCCCGAGCACCGGCGCCCCGTCCTCGGGATGCGCGAGGATCCCGGCGTTCACCACGGACGTCGACGGCTCCCCGTCGCCCCGCACGGTGACCACGACGGCCAGCCAGTGCTCGCGGGCGGCCAGCTCGGCGACCCGGCGCAGCCCGTCCTCGATCGCAACCATGCCGCGAGCCTATCCCCGCGCGGCCGGCCGCCCGCCCGCCGTTGATCCGCTGTGCGCGACACGCCCGACGGCTCGGCGTGCAACGCGATGGAACGCCGCACGGGCATGAGACGAAACCTCGTGAGGGTGTTCACTACCGCCGCGGCCTGCACCAGGCCGGCCGCCGACGCGAGCCTGCCGCTAGATCTTGCGCAGCAGGCGCAGGCGCAGCGCGCGGAGGACGACGCCGGGCCTGGCGAGTGACGACGGGTGGGACTCCATCGCGGTGACGCTGTTCAGGCGGCGGCACGTCGGCTCGTCCGTCATCGACGCGCGCAGCAGCAGCTCGCTCGCCCAGCGGATCACCCGGTAGCCGGGCGGGTGGCCCTCCTTGATGTGGGGCAGCGCGAGGTCGGCGAAGGTCGAGACCTGCCAGGCGGCGTCGACGATGACGCGGACCTTGTCGAAGTACTCCCGGGCGGGGGTCTGCGTCACGTCGGGGGCGGTCTGCAACCAGGCCGACAGGCAGGACGCGTGCAGCATGGCCGAGGTCATGCCCTGGCCGTACACCGGGTTGAACGACGCCACCGCGTCGCCCGCGGCGATCAGGCCGGCCGGCAGGCGCTCCACGGCGTGGAAGTCGCGGCGGCGGCTGTCCGCCTGGTGGTACGTGATGACGCCGCCGATCATCCGGGCGTTCCCGGCGATCTCGCCGAAGACCGGCGGGAAGTGTTCGCGGCAGCGGGTGGCGTAGTCGTCGGCGTCGCGGGACGGGCGGTCCTCGTCGTAGCCGGCCACGAGCATCAGCCAGCGGTCGCCCTCGACGCCGAGGACGCCGCCGATGCGGGGGACGCGGCCCTTGCCCGGGGTGGTCTGCGAGATGGAGGCCCAGGCGTCGCTGACCGACGGGTCGCGCTCGTACAGCGCGGAGGCGTAGTTGAGCTTGATCGGCATGCGCTGCATGGGTGCGCGGGACCAGCCGTGCTCCTCCAGCCAGTCGTTGAGGCGGCTCGAGCGGCCCATGGCGTCGACGACGAAGTCCGCCTCGACCTCGACCGGGGACTCGGCGCCCTCGGGGACGTAGCTCGCGCCCCGGACGCGGGTCTCGGTGAACAGCAGGCCCTCGGCCCGGCCGTACACCATCCGGACGTTCTCGCGGTCCAGCACCCGGCGGCGGACCTGGGCCTCCAGGAACGGGCGGGTCGTGATGAGCATCGGGCGGGTGGGCATCGGGTCGGGGACCTGGCGCAGCTCGTCGTTGATGTACAGCTGGCCGTCGTTGCGGCGGAAGTCCGGTGCGCCGGCGTCGATCGCCTCGTCGGTGAAGCCCGGGAACCAGCGCTCCAGCTGGGTCTGTCCGGCCGGCAGCAGCGCGTGGACCTGGGTGCCCTGCGGGACGCCGGGGCGCGGGCCGGCGCCCTCGGTGGGGTCGCGCTCGACGATCAGCACCTCCTCGGCGTGGTCGCTCAGGACGCGGGCGGCCATGAGGCCCGCCATGCTGCCGCCGAGCACGACGGCGCGGCGCATGAGGATCCGCGGCGGTCCCGGCGGCGCGGGGGTGGTGATGCGGGCGAAGGTCTGCGCTGCCGTCGGTGCCATGTGAATCATGGTAACGCCTGTGAATATTGATGCACGGTTACGTCCTGACCGCTGGGCCGGCCCGCGTGGCCCGCTGTGCACAATGGCGGGATGCGCTTCGCGATCCTGGGGCCCCTCGAGGTGCGTGACGCGGCGGGCGAGCCCGTCGCCGTCGGCGGGCCCAAGCCGCGGGCGCTGCTGACCCGGCTGCTGCTGGAGGCCGGGCAGGTCGTCGCGCTCGAACGGCTCGGCGGCGACAGCGCCAACGCGCTGCAGGCACAGGTTTCGCGGCTGCGGCGGGCGCTGCCGGACGAGCCGATCGAGTTCACCGGCGGCGGCTACCGCATCGCCGTCGACCCGCAGGACGTCGACGCCCACCGGTTCGACGCGCTGGCCCGCGACGGGCGGCGGCTGCTCGCGGCGGGCGATTTCAAGACCGCGGCAACGGTACTGCACGAGGCGCTCGACCTCTGGCGCGGACCCGCCCTGGCGGATCTGCCCGACGCCGGCCCGCTGCTCGTGCGGCTGGAGGAGGCCCGGCTCGCGGCGGCCGAGGATCTCGCCGAGGCGGAGCTGGCGCTGCCCGAGGGCGCCCCGATCGGGCCGCTGCGCCGGCTCGTGGCCGAGCACCCGTTCCGGGAGCGGGCGCGGGCCCAGCTGATGCGGGCGCTGCACGCGGCCGGGCGCACCGCCGAGGCGCTCGCCGAGTACGAGGACGCGCGCCGGCTGCTCGCCGACGAGCTCGGCACCGACCCGTCGGCGGAGCTTGCCGCGGTACACCTGCGGCTGCTGCGGCCGGAAACCCCGGCGCCGGCCCGCAGCGCCCTGCCGGCGCCGCTGACCCGGCTCGTCGGGCGGGAGGCGGAGCTCGAGCGGCTCGCCGGCCTGCGCGGCGCCCGGCTCGTCACCCTGCTCGGGGCGGGCGGGGCCGGCAAGACCCGCCTCGCGCTGGAGGCGGCCCGCCGCGACGGGCGGGAGGCGTGCTTCGTCGACCTGTCGCGGGTCGAGGACGGCGCGCTGGTGCCGCACGCGGTCGCCGGCGCGCTCGGCCTGCGCGAGGGCGGCCTGGCCCCGGCGGGCGGCGGCGACCCGGTGCGGCCCCTCGCCGGCGCCCTCGCCGAGCGCGACCTGCTGCTCGTCGTCGACAACTGCGAGCAGGTCCTCGACGCCGCCGCCGGGTTGCTGCGCGAGCTGCTCGGCCGGTGCCCGGGCCTGGCCGCGCTGGCCACCAGCCGCGAGCCGCTCGGCCTGACCGGCGAGGTCCTCGTGCCCGTCGGGCCGCTGCCGCCGCAGACCGCGGTGCGGCTGTTCGCCGAGCGGGCCGCGGCCGTGCGGGCCGGGTTCGCCGTCGACGACGCCAACGCCGCCGCGGTGCGGCGCATCGTCGGCCTGCTCGACGGGCTGCCCCTGGCCATCGAGCTCGCCGCGGCCCGGCTGCGCCAGCTCGGCGTCGACGAGCTCGCCGAGCGCCTGGCCGGGCACGAGCACTTCGCCGTGCTGTCCCGCGGCGACCGCACCGCCGCCGGGCGGCACCGCACGCTGCGCGCCGTCGTCGACTGGAGCTGGCAGCTGCTCGGGGACGACGAGCGCGCCCTGGCGCGGCGCCTCGCGGTGTTCGACGGCGGGGCCACCCGCGCCGCCGCCGAGGAGGTCTGCGGCGCGGGTGAGGACCTGCTCGCCGACCTCGTCGACCGGTCGTTGCTGTCGGTGTCCGACGGGCGGTACCGGATGCTGGAAACGATTCTGCTCTTCTGCCGCGAACGGCTGGCCGAGGCCGGCGAGGAGCCCGCGCTGCGCGCCGCCCACGCGGCCTGGTGCCTGCGGCGGGCCCGCGAGGCCGACCCGCACCTGCGCCGCGCCGAGCAGCTGGAGTGGCTCGCCGCGCTCGCCGCCGAGCACGAGAACCTCATGGCCGCGCTGCGCTGGTCGGTCGCCCACGACCGGGACACCGCGCTGCGCCTCATCGCGGCGCTGGCCGCCTACTGGTGGCTCAGCGGGCGCCGCGGCGAGGTGGCCGGCCTGGCCGCGCGCGTGCTCGAGACGCTGCCGGACGGGCCGCCGGCGGGGCTCGAGGAGGAGTACGTCAGCTGCGTCGTGCACGCCGAGTCCCTCGCGCCGGCGGGGCACCGCCGCCGCGCCGACGCCGCGATGATCGCCCTCGACCGGCCGCTGCACCACCCGTTCGGCGCCGCCGTGTGGGGCATGTCCCGCGCCGGCGACGTCCGGCGGGAGCCGTCGCCGGCGGTCCTCGGCGCCGACCCCTGGACCGCGGCGCTGGGCCGCCTCGGCGACGCGCTGCTCGCCGTCCTCGGCGGCCACCCCGACGACGCCGGGCTGAGCGCCGTGCTGGCCGAGTTCCGCGCCCTGGGCGAGCGGTGGGGCACCGCGCAGGCCCTCGACTGGCTCGCCCACCTGGCCGGCATGCGCGGCGAGTGGGCCCGCGCGCACGAGCGGTGGGCCGAGGCCCTGACCGCCCTCGACGAGCTCGGCGCCGGGCAGGAGGCCGCCGACGTGCTGTGCCGCCGCGGCGAGTGCCGGGCCCGCCAGGGCGACCTCGCCGGCGCCGGCGAGGACTACCGGCGCGCCGCCGAGCTCGGCCGCCGCGCCGGGCGCCCGAACACCGCCGCCGCCGAGCTGGGCCTCGCCGGGCTCGCCCGGCACCGCGGCGAGCTCGACGCCGCCGCCCGCCACCTGGCCGCGGCCCTCGCCGCCATCGACGACGGCGACCTCGGCTCCTTCTACACGCGCTCGGCGATCCTCACCGCCCACGCCCGCCTGGCCGAGGCCCGCGGCCACTACGGCGAGGCGCTCGGCTGGCACGAGCGGGCCATCGCCGCCGCCCGCGCCGCCCCGCTCGCCGCCGGCCTCGCCGACGCCACCGAGGGCCTCGCCGGCCACGCCGCGCTGACCGGCGACGGCCACGCGGCCGCCCGGCGGCTGGGCGAGGCCGTGGCGCTGCGCGGCACCGCGGTCGCCGGCGACCCGGACGTCGCCGCGACCGCCGCGCGGGCCCGCGACCTCATCGGCGAGGACGCGTTCGCCGCGGCGTACTGCGCCGCCCTGCGAGCGACGGCGGTCAGCTGAACCGCAGCCGCGACGGCTCCCCGCGGGCCAGCCGGTCGGTGTGCTCGGCGAGGTTCAGGCACTCGCCGAGCGTCGCCCCGGCGTCCAGGCGCTCGACCACCCGGGCCTCGGCCGCCATGACCTCGGCCGCGGCGGCCAGCTGGGCGGCGGCCTGCGCCGGGTCGAGCACGACGATGCCGTCGTGGTCGGCGATGACGAGGTCCCCGTGGTGTACGGCAACCCCGCCGCACGACACCGTCCCGCCCACGGTCGCGAGGGCGGTGGTCGTGCCGGCCCGCGGGGTGACGTGCCGGCTGTAGACGGGCAGGGGGCAGCCGGCGACGAAGCGGAGGTCGCGGTACCCGCCGTCGACGACGATGCCGGCCAGCCCCCTGCCGATCGCGGCGCGCGCGAACAGCTCACCCGCCAGCGCCGTCTCCCGCCCGCCGCCGTCGACCACGAGCACGTCCCCGGCCCCGGCGCGCTCGAGCGCCTGGATCACCCCGAGGAAGTCGTCGCGGCACCGCACGGTCACCGCCGGACCGCACAGCACCGGGCTCGCCGAGCGGCACCGCAGCTCCGGCGACATCACCCGCACGTCGCGGGCCGCGTCGCAGATCGCCGTGGTGTCGACGCTGGCGGCGAGGCGGCGGAGGCCGTCGAGATCGTTCACACCTGCACGCTACGCCACGACGGCCGGCGGTATGGTGCAGCGATGCAACGCACCGCGCTGGTCACCGGGGCATCGTCGGGGATCGGGAAGGCGACCGCGGCCGCGCTGGCCGCGCGGGGCTTCCGGGTCGTGGGCACCAGCCGGCACCCGGACTCGCTCGCCGCCGCCGACGGGATCTCCTACCTGCCGCTCGACCTCGGCGACGAGGCGTCGGTCGAGGCCCTCGCCGCGGCCGTCGGCCCGGTCGACGTGCTGGTCAACAACGCCGGCGAGAGCCAGGCCGGCCCGTTCGAGGAGCTGCCCGGCGACGCGCTGCGCCGGCTGTTCGAGGTCAACGTCCTCGGCCCGGTCCGCCTCACCCAGCTGCTCCTGCCCGGCATGCGCGAGCGGCGCTGGGGCCGGGTGGTGATGGTCGGGTCGATGCTGGCGTCGTTTCCGCTGGCGTACCGCTCCTCGTACGTCGCGTCGAAGGCCGCGCTGAAGGGCTTCAGCGACGGGGCCCGGCACGAGTACTCCCCGTTCGGCGTCTGGCTGACCACCGTCGAGCCCGGGGCGATCAGCACCGGGATCAGCGAGCGGCGCACGACGTACGTCGCGGAGGGCTCGCCCCACCGCGCCGACTTCGAGCGGATGCTGGGCGCGCTCAACCGCAACGAGAAGGCCGGCGTGCCCGCCGAGCGCGTCGCCGCGACCATCGTCCGGGCGATCTCGGCGGCCCGGCCGCGCGCGCACTACGCGGTCGGCAGCAACGCCGCCGTCGTCTTCCCGCTGCGCCGCCTGCTGCCGGCCGCCCTCGTGGCGCGGGCCACCCACCGCCGCCACGACCTTCGGCGCTGATGTTTCTGTCGTACCCCGGTTATCCCGCGCGCGCACTACGGGGTCGGCAGCAACGCCGCCGTCGTCTTCCCGCTGCGCCGCCTGCTGCCCACCGCCGGCACGACCTTCGGCGCTGACGTTTTTGTCGTACCCCCGGGGTCGGCAGCAACGCTGCCGTCGTCTTCCCGCTGCGCCACCGCCGGCACGACCTTCGGTGCTGACGTTTTTGTCGTACCCCCCGGTTATGTTCCGGGCATGTTCGATGATGTGGCGACGGTGGACTGGGCCGCTCTGACGCACGCCTACGGTCCGGCCGACGACGTGCCCGGCCTGCTGCGCGACCTGGCCGCCGGCAGCCGGCAGGCGCTGTCGGAGCTCTACGGCACGATCTGGCACCAGGGCACGGTCTACGAGGCCACGGCCCACGCGGTGCCGCTGCTGATCCGCATCCTCGACGCCCCGGCCGCCCCGGCCGCGGACGTGCTCGGGCTGCTCGGCTCGATCGCCGAGGGCACCTCCTACATGGACGTCCACCGCGTCTACCTGCCCCGCAGCCGGCGCGACACCGCCGAGGTGCGCGCGCAGATGGAGCTCGAGCTCGGCTGGGTCGCCGCCGCCGGGCGGGCGGTCGCCGACGGGCTGCCGGCCTACCTGCGGCTGCTGGCCACGCACGCGGATCCGGAGGTGCGCGCCGACGCCGCCCACCTGATCGGCGTCCTCGGCTCCGAAGCGCGGCGCCGCGCCGCCGACGACGACGAGGTGCTCCCCGCGGCCGCCGTCGTGTCCCTCAGCGCCGACGGCGCCGAAGGGCTGCGCCGCGCCGCGGCCGGCGAGGTGCTTCCGGCGGCCGCCGTCGTGTCCCTGAGCGCCGACGGCGCCGAAGGGCTGCGCCGCGCCGCGGCCGGCGAGGTGCTCCCCGCGGCCGCCGTCGTGTCCCTGAGCGCCGACGGCGCCGAAGGGCTGCGCCGCGCCGCGGCCGGCGATGCCGACGAGGTGGTCCGGGCGGCCGCCGTGCTGTCCCTGGGCGCTGCCGGCGCCCCGTTCGCCGGCTCGCTCGACGACCCGCGGCCGCTGCCAAGGCTGGCCGCCGCGGTCGTCATCGCGCGCGGGGACGCCGAGTCGGTGGCCGCGCGCATCGAGCGGGACGCGCCCGAGTGCGTCCGGCTGATCGGCCGGCTGCCGTCCAGTTCGGGCAGCGCCCTGGCCTGGGTGCTCCGGGCGATCGAGCCGCACTGGCCGACCCAGGTCCGGCTGGTGGACGCGTGGCTGCGGCACCCGGACCCGGCGATCCGCGAGTACGCCGCCCTCGCCGGCGCCGTGCCGCTGTGCGACTGGCGACCCGCCGCGGCCGCGCTGGTGCCGGCCCTGGTCGCCGCGCAGCAGGACCCTTCCGAGGCGGTGCGCCTGCGCGCGCTGTGGCACCTGACCGGCGCGGGCCGGGCCGCCGCCGGCGGCGCCGACGCGCTGTGGGCCGCCGTCGAGCGCGAGTTCGCGGACCGCTCCCCCGCGCCGGCCCCGTCCGACGGCGGGTGGGGGCCGGTGCAGCCGACGCTGGGCGCCGCCGCACTCATCACGCTCAGCCGGCTCCGCGATCCGCGCGCCGACGCCTGCCTCGCGCAACGCCTCCGCGAGCGCCCGGTCGGCCTGAGCGGGCTCGTCAACGCCGTCGAGGCGCTCGGCCCGTGGGCCGCGGCGTGCCGCGCCGTCATCGTCGACGCCATCGAGGCGGCGCCGGCCGGGCCCGACCGCGCCCGGCTGATCCGCGCGGCCGGCCGGATCGGCGCCGACCCGGCCGCGCTGGTGCCGGTGCTGCGCCGGCAGGTCGCGGAGCACCCGCACTCGGCCGGCACGCTCCTCGGCAATCTCGGCCCGGCCGCCGCCGCGGCGCGACCGGAGCTGGCCGCCCTGCGCGCGAGCGACGACCCCACCCGGCGCCGCATCGCCGCCCGCGCCCTGTGGCGCCTCGACGGCGACCCGGCCGACCTGGTGGACCTCCTGCGCGACCGGCTGGACGACGACCACGCGCTGGAGTTCCTCGCCGAGCTGGGCCCGGCCGCCGCCGAGCTCGCCGACCGCCTGCCGCCGATCGGCGACGGCGACGGCGAGTGGCGGGCGGTCCACGCCGCCGTCGCCTACTGGCGGCTCACCGCCGACCCCGGCCCGGTCGTGCCGGTGCTGGTGCGGCACATCCGCCCCGTCCCGTGGGGCGTCCTGGCGGTGCGGACCCTGGCCGAGATCGGCCCGGCGGCCACGGCCGCGATCAGCCCAGCGGCCACGGCCGCCATCGGCCCAGCGGCCACGGCCGCCATCGGCCCAGCGGCCACGGCCGCCATCGGCCCAGCGGCCACGGCCGCCATCGGCCCAGCGGCCACGGCCGCCATCGAGCTCCTGAGGGCCCACGCCGAGGCGCCGTACCGCAGCTACGGCGGCGGCTTCCTCTACGTCGAAGGAGACACCGTGGCCCAGGACGAAGGATGGGCGGCGGTGTGCGCGCACGCGCTCGCCCACATCGAGGGCCGCGAGGCCGGCGACTGGCCGGACGTGACCCTCCCCCAGGCCATCATGTACCCATAACCGACGGACGTCGTTACGGCGCGGCACGGCGCTTTCCCGGCCGCCGTGCCGCCGTGACGGTCGCTGCCGGGGCGGCGCCCGTGACCGTCCACGTGCGCACGCCGATGACCGTGCCGGTCTCGCCGTGCGGCACGCGGGGCGGCCATGAGCGACGATGATGCCGTGCCCGGAGGACAGCGGCGCAGAACTGTTGCGGCAGGCGCGGGCGTGACCGTTCCCCGGGCGGCCATGAGCGACAATGATGCCGTGCCGGAGGACAGCGGCGCGGAACTGTTGCGGCGGGCGCGGGCTTCGGGCGACCCGGCGGTGCTGGCGGCGGCAATCGAGGCGCTGCGCGGGCGGGCCGGGCGGGGCGCGCGGGAGAACCTGGCCACGGCGCTGATGACCCGGTTCGAGTGGACGGGCGACGTCCAGGAGCTGCACGCCGCGATCGGCCTCTATCGCGAGCTGATGCGCGACGCCGAGCCTGAGGCGGGGCTGCTGACCAACCTGGGGCTCGCGCTGCGGCTGCGCGGCGAGGTGACGGACTCGGCGGCCGACCTCGACGAGGCCGTCGACGTGTCGCGCCGCGCGGTGAGGCTGTTGCCCGGGGACGATCCGGAGCGCGTGGGCCTGTGGTCGAACCTCGCCGCCGCGCTGGTGGTCCGGTACACCCGCCGCCGGACCGCGGCCGACCTGGACGAGGCGATCGACGCCGGGCGGCGCGCCGTCGGGGGCATGCGCGGCGACGATCCGGACCGGCTGGGCTACCTGGCCAACCTGGCCACGGCGCTGTACCGGCGCTTCGGTGCGGCCCACGACGCGGCCGACCTCGACGAGGCGGTCATCCACGCGCGGGCGGCGGTGGCGGCCGGCGACGGGCACCCCATGCTGCCGACCGCCATCATGACGCTCGCCAACGCGCTCCAGGTGCGCGGCGAACCGGAGGACCTCGACGAGGCGGTGAGCCTCCAGCGCGCCGCGAACGGCATCGCGGGGCCCGGGGAGCGGGCCTCGGCGCTGGCCGGCCTCGCCACCACGCTGCGGAGCCGGTACGCGCACACCGGCGCACTGTCCGATCTGGACAGTGCCGTCGCCTACGGGCGGGCGGCGATCGCGGCGGCGCCGGCCGGGACCGGCATCGACGCGGCCAACCGGCTCACCGCCCTCGGCAACGCGCTCGCCACCCGGTCCGCGGCCACCGGCGACGCCCGCGAGCTCGACGAGGCGGTGACGCTCGCCCGGCGGGCCGTGGACCTGGTCGCGCCGGAGACGGCCGAGTACGGCGCCTACCTGTCGAACCTGGCCGGCAAGCTGCGCGGCCGCTACGAACGCCGGCGGGCGCCGGCCGACCTGGACGAGGCGATCGCCCTGGGCCGGCGGGCGGTCGCGCACGAGCGGCGGCCGGGGCACCTCGGCAACCTGGCCGCGCTGCTGAGCCTGCGGTTCTTCGCCACGCGGCGGCGCGCCGACCTCGACGAGGCCGTGGCGTTCGGCCGGGCCGCGGTGGCCGCCGCCCCGCGCGACGCCGGCTGCCGCGACACCCTCGCCATCACGCTGCTGACCCGCCTGGCGCACGGCGGGCCGCCGTCAGACCTGGATGATGCGCTGGACGCCCTGCAGGACACGGACCCGCCCGCCGCCGGGGCGCGGACGGCGCCGCGGACGCGCCTGTGCGACGCGCTGCTGCTGCGGTATCAGCGCGACGGGAGCGCCGAAGACCTGGCCCGCGCCGTCGAGGCCGGGCGGGCCGGGGTCGCCGGGACGCCGCAGGGGCATCCGGCGCGCGCCGCCGCGCTGATCTCGCTCGCCCGGGTATGCATCGTCCGGTATCTCAGGGAGCCCGGGCGTCACCCCGGGGATCTGGGGTGGGGCGTCGAACTGCTGCGGCAGGCAGCCCACGAGCCAACGGCGCCGGTCGGGGACCGGATCCAGGCCGCCCGGCAATGGGCCGGCATCGCCGCCACGGCGGGGGTGTGGCCGTCCGCGGCGGCCGGGTACGCGACGGCGGCCCGGCTGCTGCCGCTGCTGGCCTGGCGGGGCATCGGCCGCGCCGGCGGCGAGCGGCTGCTCGGCCTGTTCGCCGGGCTGGCCGGCGACGCGGCCGCGGGCGCGATCGCCGCGGGCGACCCGGCGGGCGCGGTCGTCGCCGGCGACCAGGCCCGCTCGGTGCTGTGGGCGCAGCTCGCCGAGACGCGGCCGGACCTGCGCGCGCTGCGGGCCGCGGACCCGGAGCTGGCCGCCCGGCTGGACGCGGCCGCCGCCCGTGTGGAGGCGGCCGCCTACCGGGCCGGGTTCAGTTCGCCGGGACCGACATAGCGCCCCGCGGCCACCGACGTCGACGACTACGCCGGGCGCCGGGCGGCGGCGGACAGGCGCTCGGCCAGGGCGGCGACCAGCTCGCGCAGCGCGGCCGGGCGTTCGATGACGAACGGGCGGTCCAGGGACGCCAGCAGCGGCGGGAGCCAGTCGAGGTGTTCCGCGCGCAGTTCGACGCGCAGCCACGAGGGGTCGTCCGCCGAGGCCGTGACGAGGGCGAGGCCGGCGGGGAAACGGGTGCGGACGTGGGAGGGCGTGGCCTGGATCCGCAGTACCACCTCATGACGATGCGGCGCGGTGGCCAGGCCCGTCAGGACGCGCTCCGCCGGGTCGGCGCCGGCCGGTGGCTCGAACGAGCCGGGGAGCGTGCGGGCATCCTCGATGCGGTCCAGGCGGAACGTGCGGTCGGGAGCGGTGCTGGTGACGTACCAGCGGCCGCGGTGGGCGACGATGCCGTACGGGTGCAAGGTGCGCTCGCTGCGCCGGCCGTCGGCGGCGGTGTACCGGACGTGGACCGGGCGGTGGTAGCGCACGGCGTCGGCGACGGTGAGCAGGACCGCGGTCGGCGGGGGCGGGGGCGGGGACTCGCCGGGTTCGGTGGTGAACGCCAGCGACTCGAGCAGGGCGTCGAGGCGTTGGGCCAGGTGGGCGGGGAGCACGCGGCGGATCTTCGCCGTGGCCGTCTCCGTCGCCGTGGACGGGCCCGCGCGGCGGCCGGTGACCAGGCCCAGCAGGACCGCCAGGGCCTCGTCGTCGCTGAGCATCAGCGGGGGCAGGCGGTAGCCGGGGGCGAGCCGGTAACCGCCGTAGCGGCCGCGGACGGACTCGACCGGGACGTCCAGGTCGATGAGGTGGCCGACGTAGCGGCGCACGGTGCGGGGGTCGACGCCGAGGCGGTCGGCGAGCTCGGACATGGTGCGGACGCCGCCGGACTGCAGCAGTTCCAGCAGCGTCAGGACCTGGGCCGTGGGGCGCGCCACAGGCATCAGAATACTGGACCGGTTCTGTCCCGTATTTCTTCTAGCGTGCCCGGCATGGATTTCGTTTCGATTCGCATCATCAGCCACGACGTGGCCCGGCTCGTCGCCTTCTACGAGCGGGCGACCGGGATCGCCGCCGAGTGGGCGACCGAGGACTTCGCCCAGCTCAGGACCGGCGCCGGTACCGTCGCGATCGGCAGCACGCGGACCGTGCGGCCGGAGGCGGCCCGGGCCGGGGAGAACCGCAGCGTCATCGTCGAGTTTCTCGTCGACGACGTGGACGCGCTGTACGAGCGGCTGCGCGACCGGCTCGACGATGTCGTGCAGGAGCCGGCGACGATGCCGTGGGGGAACCGGTCGCTGCTGGTGCGCGACCCCGACGGCAACCTCGTCAACTTCTTCCGGCCGGCGACCAGCGGCGACTGACGGGCCCGCCGGCGGATTGCGGGCCTGACGGGCGGGCACCGCCGGGGGTACGGTGCGGTGTGCCACTTGACCTCCGGCGTGCGCGGTTCGCGGGGTGCCTGCTGTTCCTGCTCTTCGGCGCCGCGCTCGGGGCGTGGACGGCCCGCGTGCCGGCGGTCAAGCACAACCTCGGCGTCGACGACTTCCGGCTCAGCGTCGCGCTGCTCGGGCTGGCCGCCGGGGCGATCGCCGGGCAGATGACGGCGGGGCGGCTCGTCGACCGCTTCGGCAGCGTCCGGGTCGCCGCGCCCACTGCGCTGGTCGAGGGCGCCCTGCTGCTGCCGGCCGCCTACGCCCCGACGCTGCAGCTGCTCACCGTCGCGCTGCTGGTGTTCGGGTTCAGCCACGGCGTGCTCAACGTCGCCATGAACGCCAACGCGCTGGGGGTCCAGCGGGCGTACGGGCGGCCCATCATCTCGTCGTTCCACGCGGTGTACAGCATCGGCGGCTTCGCCGGCGCGGCGCTGGGCGGGCTGTGCGCGCAGTTCGGGCTCGGTGTGCCCGGCACGTTCCTCGTCGTCGCCGCGCTGACGACCGCGATGGCGGTCTGGGCGCTGCTGTGGCTCGCGCCGGAGCCGCCGTCCGAGGACGCCGGCGAGGCCGCCGACGCCCGCGGCGCCCGCCTCGACGGGGTGCTGGTGCTGGGCGGGCTCGCCTTCTGCGCCCTGGTGGGCGAGGGGGCCGCCGCCGACTGGAGCGCGGTGTACCTCCGCGACAACCTCGGCGGCACCGCGGGCTTCGCCGCCGCGGGCTACGCCGCGTTCGCGATCGCGATGACCGCCGGCCGGGTCGTCGGCGACCGGCTCACCGCGCGGCTCGGGCCGGTCCGGCTCGTGCGCCTCGGCGGGCTGCTGGCCGCCGCCGGCCTGGGCGCCGCGCTGCTGCTCAACGCCCGCTACGCCGGCGTGGCCGGGTTCGCGTGTCTCGGCGCCGGTCTGTCGTGCGTGGCCCCGCAGGTGTTCTCGGCGGCGACCGCGCGCAACCCGGCCCGCCCGGCGCGCGCACTGTCCGTAGCGGTGAGCATGGGCTACGCCGGCTTCCTGGCCGGCCCGGTGCTCATCGGGGCGGCCACCCGGGCGGTGCCGCTGCCGGTCGCGCTGGCCATCCCGGCCGCCCTCGCGCTGCTGGTCGCGCTCAGTGCCGGGGCAGTACAACGTGACACTGTCTAGTACACTTCCGGGTCTTCCATCCCTCAGGTCAAAGGCGATCGCCATGCATCGTGACGCTCGGCCCATCCTGTCCTTCGGCCGCGCCAGCCGCCGGTCGCTGCTCATGGCGGCGAGCGTCGCCGCGGTCGCCGCCTGCCAGCCCGACCAGGACGAGGCCGGGAAGCCGGGCGCATCGTCCGGGGCGGCATCGCCGAGCGCCTCGCCGGTGCCGGCGGCGACCGTGCAGATCACCGCGCCGGCCAACGGCGCCGGCAACGTGCCCGCCTCGATGGAGATCGCGGTCACCGTCGGTAACGCCACGAAGACCGACGTGGTGTTCGTCGACGCCGGCGGCGAGCAGATCGCCGGGGTGCCGCACTCGACCGAGGGCAACTGGATGCCGGCGAAGCAGCTGAAGTACGCCACCGGCTACGAGGCCCGCGTCACCGTCACCGGCGCCGACGGCAAGACCACGACCGCCACGGCGGCGTTCACGACGATGAAGAAGCCGGGCAGCCTGGCCAAGGTGACCGGCGTCGTCAACGACGGCCAGACCGTCGGGGTCGCGATGCCGTTCATCATCAACTTCGGCGTGGACGTCGCCAAGGACCAGCGGGCCGCCCTGCAGCGGCGCCTCAGCGTGGTCAGCGACCCGCCGCAGGAGGGCGCCTGGAACTGGTTCAACGCCAAGGAGCTGCACTTCCGGCCCAAGGAGTACTGGCAGGCGGGCACCAAGCTCACGCTGAAGGCGCCCATCGGCGGCCTGCCGATCGGCGGGAAGTGGTACGCCGAGCGCGACCTCACCACGAGCGCCACCGTCGGGCGCAAGTTCGTGATGGAGGTCGAGAACAAGACGCACCAGATGACCGTCACGCAGGACGGCCAGGTCGTGCGCACCTGCCCGGTGAGCAACGGCCGGCCCGGCAACCCCTCGGCCAGCGGCCAGATGGTCATCATGATCAAGAACGAGTGGGAGTGGTTCGACTCGTCCACGTTCGGCGTGCCGTCGGACAGCAAGGAGGGGTATCGGCTCAAGGTGTACTGGCCGCAGCGGCTCACCTGGGACGGCGAGTACCTGCACTCGGCGCCGTGGTCCGTGGGCGACCAGGGCAAGCGCAACGTCTCGCACGGCTGCACCAACCTCTCGCCCGCCAACGCCGAGTGGCTGTGGCACCAGACGCTCATCGGCGACCCGGTCATCATCCGCAACACCGAGGAACACGTGAAGTGGGGCAACGGCTGGACCGACTGGGACGTGTCCTTCGAGGACTACGTCAAGGGCAGCGCGGTGCCGTACGCGGCGCCGGCCGTGCCGCCGTCGGCGTCGGCCTCGCCCTCCGCCTCCGCGTCCGGGTCGGCTTCGCCGTCGGCGTCGGCGTCCTAGTAGTACCACCGCTGGGTCCTGTTCTGGGTCTTTGGGCCCAGGCCCGGGGCGGCCCGCGTCGTTAGCGTCGCCGGTGGCGTGCTCGCACGCCATCCCCGACGTCGCGACGCGGCGCACAACCCACGGGAGACTCTCGATGACCCTGTCCCTTCGACGCCGGCCGCGCTCGCGGCTGTTCGTGCTGGCCGGCATCGCGGTGGCGCTCGCCGGCTTCCTCGGCTGGTTCGCCACCGGCCCGCTGCTGCGCCCGGCCGGCGCCGACGAGAAGCCGCTGTCCCAGGGCAAGCCGGCGACCGCCTCCTCGAGCGAGGGGCGCGCCTTCCCCGCCTCCGCCGCGGTCGACGGCGACGCCGGCACCCGCTGGTCGAGCGGCTTCAGCGACCCGCAGTGGCTGCAGGTCGACCTCGGCTCGCCCACCGCGCTGGACCGCGTGGTGCTCAACTGGGAGCGGGCCTACGGCACGGCGTTCCAGATCCAGACGTCGCTCGACGCCGCCACGTGGAACACGGTGTACAGCACCACGACCGGCACCGGCGGCCGCCAGACGCTGACGGTGAGCGGCACCGCCCGCTACGTGCGCCTCTACGGCACCGCCCGGTCCACCGGCTACGGCTACTCGCTGTGGGAGTTCCAGGTCTTCGGCAAGTCCTCGGCCCCCGCGACCGCGACCGTCGGGCCCGCCCCCACGTCCACGTCCACGAGTGCGGCGCCGGCTCCGAGCGGTAGTGCGGGGTACATCATGGCGCCGAACCCGGTCACCAACGTCAAGCCCTCGCACGAGGTGCCGCCGAACAAGGGCGGGTTCCACGAGTTCCAGGCCAACTGCTCGGTCAGCCGCACCAACCTCGGCGACGACCCGATCGTCTTCCCGGGCCTGGCCGGCGCGTCGCACCTGCACACGTTCATGGGCAACACGACCACGAACGCCGCCACCACCGTCGACTCGCTGACCAAGGGCGCCACGACGTGCAAGGCCAAGGGGGACCTGTCGGCGTACTGGATGCCGACGCTGTTCAACGGCGACGTCGCGGTCAACCCGGAGGGCCCGCAGGTCATCTACTACAAGACCGGCGTGACCGACTACCGCAGCGTGCGGCCGTTCCCGAAGGGCCTGCGGTTCGTCGTGGGCAACGCGAAGAACACCGACGCCGACAAGTTCCTCGCGGCGACGGAGAAGGGCTTCGAGTGCGGTGACAGCTACGAGAACAAGAACATCCCGCTGACCTGCCCCAGCGACCGCAGCGTCAAGCTCAACATCCGGTACCAGGCACCCAGTTGCTGGGACGGGCTGCACCTGGACTCGCCGGATCACCAGAGCCACATGGCGTACCCCATCGACTCCCACTCGGCGTCGGGCATGGTGTGCCCGGACGACCACCCGGTCGCCGTGCCGAAGCTCGAGTTCAAGATGGCGTGGCCGGTCAACGGCGACATGTCGAAGGTGCACTTCGCAAGCGGCGCCGGCCCGACGTTCCACTACGACTTCATCAACGCGTGGGACGACCGGACCCTGACCGCGATGATCAACGGCTGCATCGTGGCGGCCCGGCAGTGCGACGCGCAGGGCCACGACGGCCGCGACGACCAGCAGCCCGCACCGTACGTGCTGAACAACGACTACGTCCTGCCGTAACGCTATTGTCGGCCGGTGACTGAACGGAGCCGGCGGCGGCAGTGGATCGGACTTCTGCTCGCCGCCGCCGGCATGGCCGCCGCCACCGTGGTGGTGCCGCCCCTGATCGCCCCGCGCCGGGCGGCTCCCACCCCGCCCTCGGCGCCGGCGGCCTCGGGGGCCCCTTTTCGCAGTGCCACCGTCCCCGCGCAGTTCTCTGCTCTTTCGGTGCAGGCCGAAGATCCGGCCAACCGGCTGACGGGCGGCGCGTCGGTGGTGGCGTGCGCGACGTGCCGCGGCGGCCACCGGGTGCGCTACCTCTGCCCGGAGTGCGCGCTCGAGGTCCGCTTCGCGCTGCCGGTGGCCGGAACGCGCAAGGTGACGGTGTGGTACGAGGTCGACGGTCCGCGCTCGCTGAAGGTCAGCGTCAACGGCGCGGCCGCCCGCATCTGGCCCGTCAACGGACCCGACTGGTCCACCCCGCGCTCCTTCGACTTCACCGCCGACCTCCCGGCCGGCCAGGTGAGCCTGCGGTTGTACAACGACGACTCCCCCGCCCCGGACCTCGACGAGATCGCCATCGCTTGAGTTTTCTTCAAGTTCTGGTTAAGCGCTCCTTGCCAGCGTTGCGCGCGCAGTAGCCTCTGCCCGGTGAACGGTCCCGACCGCGATGTCGCCGCGGCGGCGCTGACCCGGGCGGTCCTGATCGGCCGCGCCGTCGCCGCGATGGCCGCCGCCGCGGCCGGCCTGCTGCTCGTCGACGACCCCGCGCGGGTCGTCGCCGTCCTCGCCCTGATCGCCGTGGCCACCGCCGCCCAGCTCGGCGTGCTCGCCCGGTGGCCCCACGTGGTCGGCCGGCCGGTGGTCGCGGTGGTCGCCGACTTCCTGGTCCTGTTTGCGGTACTCGCCGTGAGCCGCGGCAGCATCGCGTACTTCTGCTACGCCGCCGGCGCCGGCGCGCTCGGCGGCGTCCTGCTGGGCCTGCGCGCGCTGCCGGTGTGGGCGGCGCAGGCCGCGATCGGGTACACGGTGATCGCCGAGGTCCTGCACCGCACCGACCCGCCCCCGGAGCTCACCGCGTTCGTCGTGGCGTTCCCGATGGCCGGCGCGCTGGCCGGCGTGGGCGCGGCCGTGGCCTGCACGGCCCTCACCCGCCAGCTCGAGCTCTCGGCCCGCCTGGTCGCGTCGGCCCAGCGCTCGGCCGCGGCCTCGGAGCGCGCCCGCCTGGCCCGCGAGCTGCACGACTCGGTCTCCAAGACCCTGCGCGGCGTGTCGCTGGCCGCCCTGGCGCTGCCCTCGTCGCTGCGCCGCCAGCCCGCCCTGGCCGAGCACCTGGCCGGCACGGTCGCGGCCGGCGCCACGGCGGCGGCCCGGCAGGCCCGCGAGCTGCTCGAGGAGATGCGCCTGGACGTCGCCGACCGTGACTTCGCCTCGGGGGTCGCCGAGGTCTGCGCGGCCTGGAGCGCCGCGACCGGCATCCCGGTCCGCACGGCCCTCGCCCCGCTCGACCCGCCGGTGTACGTGTGCCACGAGCTGAACCGGATCCTCCGCGAGGCCCTGGCCAACGTGGCCCGCCACGCCCACGCCGCGCGCGTCTACGTCCGCCTCGCCCCCACCCGCGACGGCGCTCTGCTCGCGGTCGCCGACGACGGCGTCGGCTTCGCGATGCCGCGCGAGCTGCACGGCCTGCAGTCGGCGGGCCACTTCGGCATCGTCGGCATGACGGAGCGCGCCCGCACGGCCGGCGGCGCGCTGTCCATCGACTCGATCCCCGGCGCCGGCACGACGGTGACGGCCCGCGTCGCGTGGGCCCTCGACCTGGTGCCGACCCGATGAGCATCGGCGTCCTCGTCGTGGACGACAACCCGATCGTCCGCTCGGCCCTGCTCGGCATCCTGTCGTCGTCCCCGGCCGTGCACGTCCTGGGCGAGGCCGCGAACGGCCGCGAGGCCCTGCAGTCGGCCCGCCGCCTGCGCCCCGACGTGACGCTGCTGGACCACCGCATGCCGATCGCCGACGGCCTGTCGGTCCTCAACGCGATCGCCCAGCACACGGCCGTCCTCGTGCTGACGTCCGACGACGACCCCCGGCTGATCGCCGGCATGCTGCACCAGGGCGCGCGCGGCTACCTCGTCCACGGCGAGTTCGACCCGCCGGAGCTGCTGCGCGCGGTCCGCGAGGTGGCCGGCGGCCGCGGCTGGCTCTCCCCCGTGGCGGCATCGGTCGCGGCCTCGCTGGCGCGCGACCAGGCCGCCCGCGAGCGGGCCCGCCTCGACGTCCACGAACGCCGTCGGCGCGCCCGGCACGGCTTCGGCCTGACGGAGCGCGAGGAGGACGTGGTCACGCTGCTGTGCGAGGGCCTGACGAACGCGTCGATCGCCCACCGCCTGCGCCTGACGGAGAAGACGGTGAAGAACCACTTGAACCACGTCTTCGCGAAGCTGCAGGTCCGCACCCGCACGGAGGCCGTCATACGCTGGACCGACCACGCGTCGTAGCGCTCTCCGACGCTGCGTAGCCGGTTTCCGCTCGGATTTGGCGGCGTCCTGTAGCGTCGTTGACAGCGGAAGGGCGACGGTCGATGCGCGTTCCGCTCCGGGCTTTTCGCTTGTGTCGCCGGTTTGGTGCGGTGCTTCGGAGCCGGCCCTGTCTCGCGCGCGGGCGTACGTTCTACGACCGCCTGTTCCGGGCTCGGACTGGATTCGGCCGCTGCGGTGGATGCCGTCGACGCGGGCACGTTCGTCGCTAGCGCCGTGGGCCGCCGGTCAGCGCCCGGGAGCGGCTTTGCGGCCGCGACGAACGGCGGTGGGCGAAGGCGCAACGGATGCGGCCGGCCGGCCCAACATGGACGGATCGCGCGCGTCGCTGGCTGCACCTACACGGGCGGGCCTCGCCGCGGGCCCCCGAACCGCGCGACGCGGGCCGGTGATCTCAACCCCGCCGGGGGCGCTGGCGTTCGTCAAGATCCGGCTTCGCCGTCGTCGCATGAGCTGCTCGCCCTGGCCATCGGGCCCGCGTGCGGCGCGACGCGGGCCGGTGATCTCAACCCCGCCGGGGGCGCTGGCGTTCGTCAAAATCCGGCTTCGCCGTCGTCGCATGAGCTGCTCGCCCTGGCCATCGGGCCCGCGTACGGGGCGGGCGCGTTCCCCCGGCGACGCCGAGGTCGCCGGCGCGATAAGAGATGATTTATCACCATTTATGCGGTTAATTCGGACAAACGGCGCGCCCAGAGGCGGCGGGCAGTGCGAGTGGGAGCCGTGCGGCCGCCCACGAGAGGCGGCGCTGCGGCGAGTGCCACGCCGCAGCCAAGGCGCCAGAAGGTGTCGAGACCTCCGCGCACCAGCCGTCGCAGGGGAAACCACACCGGAACCGCCGCCGGCAGAGCCGAAGCTTCCCGTGCACGCACCGCACGCGTGACACCGCACAGCCCGCGCTCTTGCCGCCAGGAGACGACGCTGCAGGTTTTGAGGGGGTCCGGGTGGAGCGGAGCTCCCCCGGCTCAGGAAGCACAGCCGCACATCCACACAGCCATTGCGACAGAAGTTCGTCGAGAACTTGCGAGTCAAGCATCGAAGTATTGCGCTGGGAGCGCGGATGCTGGCAGGATTCCACGCCAGAAGCCGACATAAGGTCAGCGCCGCCAACCGCGCGTGCCGCAACGCGTGGGCTGCTCAAGTGCCGGTTCAGCGGGTCCCGCCCGGCCCGCTAAAACCGCATGCCCCGAAAGCCGCCGGACCAGGGCCGCCAACCCGCCGGCGGGGCACGGGGCGTACACCCCGAGGAGTCCACATGGGAGTTTCCCGCCGCTCCGTCATCGCCACCTCGCTCGCCGGAGCCGCCGCCGGCGCGCTGCCGCTCGGTGCGACCGGCGCCGGCACCGCCTTCGCCGCCAGTCCGCCCGGCGACGTGGTCGGCAAGGTCACCGTCGGCTACCAGGGCTGGTTCGCCTGCATCGGCGACGGCGCGCCCATCAACGGATGGTGGCACTACAGCCCGAACTGGTCCCAGGCCCCGGCGCCGGGCGCGTGCTCGATCACCTGCTGGCCCGACATGCGCGATTTCACGAAGGGGTACCGCACCAACTTCGCCAACCTCGGCAACGGCCAGCCGGCGAACCTGTTCTCCTCGTACGACCAGCAGACCGTCGACACGCACTTCCGCTGGATGCAGCAGAACGGCTGCGACACCGCCGCGCTGCAGCGGTTCAACCCCAACGGCGGCGAGGGGGCCACCCGCGACGCGATGGCGCAGAAGGTGCGCCAGTCCGCCGAGGCGTTCGGGCGGAAGTTCTACATCATGTACGACGTCACCAACTGGACGAACATGCAGTCGGAGACCAAGACCGACTGGACGAACAAGATGTCCGCCCACACGGCCTCGCCCGCGTACGCGCGGCAGAACGGCAAGCCCGTCGTGTGCATCTGGGGCTTCGGGTTCAACGACCCGGGCCGCCCGTTCTCGGCCGCGGCCTGCCTCGACGTCATCAACTGGTTCAAGGGGCAGGGCTGCTACGTCATCGGCGGCGTGCCCACCCACTGGCGCCTCGGCACGGACGACTCGCGGGCCGGGTACATCGACGTGTACCACGCCTTCAACATGATCTCGCCGTGGATGGTCGGCCGGATCAGCGACAACGCCGGCGCCGACTGGTTCTACACCAACCGCGTCCTGCCCGACCTCGCCGACTGCAACTCCCGCGGCATCGACTACCAGCCGTGCGTCATCCCGGGCGACCTCGCCGCCGGGCACCGCCGCCACGGCGAGCTCATGTGGCGGCAGTTCTACAACCACACCCGCGCCGGCGTGCAGAGCGTGTACATCTCGATGTTCGACGAGTTTAACGAGGGCAACCAGATCGCCAAGACCGCCGAGAGCGCCGCCTGGCAGCCGGCCAACTCCGGCATGCGGGCCCTCGACGAGGACGGCACGCCCTGCTCGTCGGACTACTACCTGCGCCTCACCAACGACGGCGGCCGGATGCTCAAGGGGCAGGTCGCGCTGACCGAGACGAGGTTCACGGTCCCGTTCCCGACCGGGCCCGACCAGACCGCGCCCTCGGTCCCCGGCAACCTGCGCGTCACCGGCACCACGGACACGACGGTCGCCCTGGCGTGGAACGCCTCGACGGACAACGTCGGCGTCGCGGGCTACCGCGTTTCGCGGGTCTCAGGATCCACAAGCACGGTTATCGGTACCACCACGACGCTGGCCTTCACCGCCACCGGCCTGACGGCCTCGACCGCGTACACCTTCACGGTCGCCGCCTTCGACGCGGCCGGCAACGCCTCCGGCGCCTCGAACGCGGTCACCGCGACGACCTCGGCCCCGCCGAACAACAACACCAACCTGGCCGCCGGCCGCCCGACGTCGGAGAGCAGCCACACGCAGGTGTACGGCAGCGGCAACGCCGTCGACGGCAACACCGGCACCTACTGGGAGAGCGCCAACAACGCGTGGCCGCAGTGGCTGCAGGTCGACCTCGGCTCCGCGATGGCCACCCGCCGCATCGTCCTCACGCTGCCGCCGCAGTCCTCCTGGGCGACCCGCACGCAGACGCTCTCGGTGAGCGGCAGCACCGACGGCGGGTCGTTCACGACGATCGTGGGCTCGGCCGGGTACACCTTCAATCCCGCCACCGGCAACACCGCGACCATCACGTTCCCGGCCGCGGCGACGGTCCGCTTCCTGCGCCTCACCTTCACCGCCAACACGGGCTGGCCGGCCGGCCAGGTCTCGGAGTTCCGCGTCTACAACGGCTGAGACGTCCGCGCCCGGCCGCCGCCGAAGGCCGGGCGCGGATGGGGCACAGTGCCCGGCCCGACGCCGACGGGTCCGGGACCGACACCCAACCCCGAAAGAGGCGGGTGGCGACCAGGCGTCCGGTCGCCACCCGCCACCTCAACGCGCATAACCGAAATATCGGATATGTCCGTCGCGCAGCGGCGGACATATCCGCATCCACGCCCGGGTGTCAGGCCTCGGTGACGGGCGCCCACAGGCTCGGCAGGTTTCCGTCGCACATATCCGCATCCACGCCCGGGGCGTCAGGCTCCGTCGACGGGCGCCCAGAGGCTCGGCAGGTTGACGACGACCGCCTCCTGGCTGCTGCGCGCGATGACGACCACGGCCTCCTCGGCGCCGGGGTTCTCCTCGCGGTGCGGGGTGTACGGCGGGACGAAGACGTAGTCGCCCGGCTCGGTCTCCAGGCGCACCTCGCGCTCGCCCTCGGCGAAGACGAACACCGGATGGCCGGAGACGACGTAGATGGCGGTCTCGGTGTCGCCGTGGTGGTGGTCGCCGGAGCCGGTCGCGGGAGCGACGTGGGTGCGGCCCATCCACAGCCGCTCGGCGCCGACGGTCTTGCCGGAGATGGCCTCGAGGCGGGTCATGCCGGAGGTCTGGCCGGTGTCGCCGGTGAGCTCGCCGCCCCTGATGCGGCGCAGCGGAGCGTGCCAGTGGTCGGTCATCGCACTGCCTCCTTCGGACGGTCGTCCTGGTATTTGTATCCGCTGGCGGCCCGCGGTACCACTGCGAGGCTTGTGACCTTATGACCGATTTGTCGTTGAACTCCGGAAGGCCGGGCACGAGGCCCGGACGGACGGGAGCTTCGAGATCATGAACCGCAGAAGCCTGCTGGTGGCGGCCGGCGCCGTCGGTGTCACCGCCGCGGTCGGGGGCGCCGCCGCCGCGATCGCCGCCGACGACCCGGAGGCGGGCCGCCCGCCGCGCCCGATGCTGACGTGGGAGCTCGTCGGCGGGTTCGTGCCGGCCGGCTGGACCATGCTGCGGGCGCCGAAGCTGGTGGCGTACGACGACGGGGTGCTCATCGCCGACGCGGCCCGGCGCCTGCGCATCGGCCAGGGCGAGCTGCGGTCGCTGCGCAACCACGCCACGACGGTGCTGCGCGACCCGGCGAATGGGCGCCGCCGCCCGGGCGCGCCGATCATCGCGGACGTCCCGTCGACGGTGTTCACCGCGCGCACGAACGGGCGGAAGTTCAGCCTGTCGTTCGAGGGGCTGGAGGAGACGCGGCGCGACCACGTGTACCCGACGCCGGCGTACGCGCTGCTGGACCACCTCGCGCAGCTGCGGGACCGGGTGAACCGCGGCGGGTCGCCGTGGCGGCCGGACGCCGTGCGGCTGATCGCGAACCTCATCGACGCCGCCCAGCCGACGTCGGCGCCGGTGCCCGCGTGGCCGGCCGGGGTGCCGGTGCCGCAGTTCCGCAAGGACTCGTACGTGGTGCAGCTGGACCTGCGCGACCGGGCGGCCCGGGCCGTCATCCGCGCCATGCCGCACCCGGATCAGGCGCAGTGGCCCGTGTTCCGGCTGCCGGACAACCGGCGGGTGCAGGTCAACTGGCGGTACCTGCTGCCACACGAATAGCCTTCATCGTCTCGATGAGGACCCGGTGCGTCGTGGCGATGTCCTGCGCCATCTGGAAGCTGCCCTCGACCTGCAGCGTCGCGAAGCCGTGCATCGCGGCGCGCAGGACGCGGGTGGCGTGCACGACCTGGTCGTCGTCGAGGTCGTAGGCCTTGAAGACGGCGAAGATGACGGCGATCAGGCGCCCCGCGGCGGCCGACACCGCCTCGTCCGGGTCGGGCCGCTGCGGGATCAGCGCGTAGCGGTGCGGGTGTTCGGTCGCGTAGGCGTGGTAGGCGATCATGAGGGCCTCCAGGGCGTCGTCGCCGCTGCGGCCCAGCATGGCCGCCGTCGTGGCGGTGGTGAGCTCGTCGAGCAGCCGGACGGCCAGCAGGGCGCGCAGCTCGGGCAGGCCGGCCACGTGCTTGTACAGCGACGGCGTCGCCACACCGCACTGCGCCGCGACGGCGGCCAGGGTGAGCGCCGCCGGCCCGCCGTCGTCCAGGACCCGCAGCGCGGCGTCGACGACGGCGGCCGGCGTCAGCCCCGCCCTAGGCACGGGCGGGCTCGGTCTCGCGCAGGAAGGCGAGGACCGCCGCGGCCGTCTCGGCCGGCAGTTCCGAGTGCGGGTAGTGCCCGGCGCCCTCGATCATCGCGACGGTGCCGCCGATGCGCCCGGCGATCAGGCGCGCCTCCGCGGCCGGGTCCGGGAAGTCGGGGTCCTCGGCCCCCATGAGCACCAGCGCGGGCGTGCGCACCTCGCCGCTGCGCGCCTCACACACCGACACGTCGGCGGCCATCATCGCCCGCAGCGCGTCCATCCGGCCCGGCTCGGCGAGGTTCGCCGACAGCGCGGCCCGCTCGGCCGGGTCGGCCTTGCCCGACTTGTACAGCGACGCCCAGTACGTCACCCAGAGCGGCCGGAACGTCTGCACCGCCCACACCGCGGCCCGCATGACCGGGTTGGGCTTCGGCATGACCCGCGCGAACGGGTCGGACAGCACGATCGCGGCGAACAGCTCGGGCGCCTCGGCGGCGGCCCAGATCGCGCTGGCGCCGGTGTAGGAGTTGGTGAACAGCACGGCCGGCCCGGCGCCGAGGTGGCGCAGCAGCGCGATGGCGTCGCGGGCGATCGCCTCGGGCGAGTAGTCGGCCCAGACGGCGTCGCTGTCGCCCTCGCCGCGCAGGTCCATGGTGACGACCCGGTAGCCGGCCGCGACCAGCTGCGGGACGAACGCCGCGTAGGTCTGCCGGGTCACGCCCAGGCCGGGCAGGCACAGCACCAGCGCCCCTTCGCCGCGCGTGTCGTCGTAGGCGATCGTGCCGTTCTCGTGCTCAAAGCTCATCGTCATAGCTAAAAAGCTAATGCCGTTAGCTTCACCGTGTCAAGGGCCCGGGTCCCTGACATGTCGGGCGCTGCGCGCCGCGACATGTCCGGATTTATACCGTGGCGGGCGGCATATGGTTATGACACCGTTTTCTTGGCCGCGTCGTACGCCAGGTGCAGGAAATCGGAGCCGGCCACGGCCGCGGCCACGCCCATGCCGAAGCGCGTGATGCGCGGCGCGAACACCAGCCCCGCGCCCAGGCCGGTCGCGACCCACACGCCGGTGCAGAACGGGCAGGTCAGCAGCTCCCCCATCGCGTGGCGGGCGCCGTGGCCGCGCGGGCTCTCGTTGAGCTCGGCCTCGCCGGCCGGCTCCTCGAACTGCGTGAACGGGGCCCGGATCGGGCTCGTGATCGCGTCCTTGGTCAGCAGCCGGGAGAGCTTGTGCGTGGCCACGGCGAGCAGCGCCAGGTCGCCGGCCGCGGGGCGGACCGGCAGCTGCCGGCCGGTGAGGCGCGCCACGCCGGCCACCGCTGCGACGGCCGCCGCGAAGACGCCGAGCACGGTGGCGTACCCGCGCAGGGGCCGCTCGTCGGGGGCATTGCGGGCGTAGGCGCGGGAGGTACGGGAGTCGATGTCCGCCATGCGGTTCGTCTACCCGGGAATCGCCGGCGTGAACCCAATCGAGACTACGCAGGATCGCGGCCGGTGCCGGGAGTCCAGTGTGGACGGCCGCCACCACGGCGAGGGCGAGCGCCGCCGGCGGCGCTCGCCCTCGCCGTGGTGGCGGCCGCGGTGGGTCAGCTCAGGGCGTCCTTCACGTCGTGGGCGGCGTCCTTGAGCTTGTCCCCGGCCTGCTTGACGTTGGCGGCGTCCTGGTCGGCCTGGCCCTCGGCCTCCAGGCGCTCGTTGTCGGTGGCCCGGCCGTAGCGCTCCTTGGCCTCACCCGCGACCTCTTCGGCCTTGTGCTCGACCTTGTCCTCGAAACTCATGTTGACCTCCCGTGCTACCCGCGGCATCGACGCCTTGCGGTCTCCCGTGGAGTGCCCGCGAACATGGGGGTCGAAACGGCCGCGGGCGCCTCACCCCGGGCGGTGGGGCCGGGGTGAGGCGCGGGCGGGCGGGTCAGCAGGCGCCGTTGCAGGCCAGGACCTTCAGGCGGTCCAGGGCGCCGTTCCACTGGTTGGAGTCGCCGGCGAAGGGGCCGCTGCTGGAGTACTGCCAGAACGACCAGGTCGGGGCGCCGGCCGGGAGGGTGCCGGGGGCGCTGCTGTAGCGGGCGATCCACAGTGGACTGTTGGCCCAGAAGCCGGAGTAGTTGCCGGTGCAGGTCACCCACCAGTCGGTGGTGGTGTAGATGACGGCCCAGCGGCCAGTGCGGGCCTGGTACTGGTTGAGGAACGCGCGGATCCAGCTCACCATCGCGGACTGGGACAGGCCGTAGCAGGTCGCGCCGTACGGGTTGTACTCGATGTCCAGGGCGCCCGGCAGGGTCTTGCCGTCCTTCGACCAGCCGCCGCCGTGGGCCACGAAGTAGTCGGCCTGGGCCGCGCCGCCCCCGCCGTTGGGGATCGCGAAGTGGTACGAGCCGCGGATCATCCCGATGTTGTAGGAGCCGTTGTACTGCTGGGCGAAGTAGGGGTTGGTGTAGTACGTGCCCTCGGTCGCCTTGATGTAGGCGAACCGCGAGCCGGCGTTCCACTGGGCCGACCAGTTGACGTTGCCCTGGTAACCGGACACGTCCTGGCCGTAGGTCACGGTGGCCGCCGAGGCCGGGCTGCCGGTGAGGAGCGCGGCCACCAGGGTGACCGCCGCCGACAGCGCCGCCAGTGCGCCGAGTCGTCGTGTGGACACGGTGCATCTCCTTTGTGGGGGGACGAGACTCTCGCCGATTCGGCAAAGAGCTTCGCCGATTAGCTCATGGTCGTGGAAAACTTTCAATAGGCGTCCGTCGAAGTTTAAGGCAACCTTCAAGATTCCAGCTCAGCGAGAACAGTCAATGGACACCGCTTGTTGACCAGGTGTAGTGTGCGCCGCTGAAGGAAGTTGCCGACATCCGTCCGTTGATGTAAATCAGCAACAGGAGGCTTCCATGGCCCGTCTCAGCCGGCGCGGCGTGCTGCGCGGCGCCGTTCTGCTCGGCGGCGCGGCGGCCGCGCTCAGCGGGTCCGCCCCCGCTCTCGCCGCCGTCGAGCAGGTCTCGATCGCCAGCTGCGGCGCCTGGGGCGCCCGGCCGCCGTCCGGGGCGCTCACCATCGACCAGCACCGGCCGAACAAGATCATCGTGCACCACACGGCGATGGCCAACTCGACCGACTACTCGCAGGCGCACGCGTTCCAGAACTCGCGCGACATCCAGAACCTGCACATGGACACCAACGGCTGGGTCGACAGTGGACAGCACTTCACCAACAGCCGCGGCGGCTGGCTGACCGAGGGGCGCAACGGCAGCCTCTACGCGCTGCTGCACGGGCAGACCATGGTGCAGGGCGCGCACTGCGTCGGGCAGAACGACCAGGCGATCGGCATCGAGAACGAGGGCACGTACCTCACCGAGCAGCCGCCCGCCGCCCTGTGGAACAGCCTGGTGGCGTTCTGCGCCTTCACCTGCCAGCAGTACGCCATCCCGGCCACGGAGATCTACGGGCACAAGGACTTCAACAGCACGCAGTGCCCGGGCCTGCTGCACGACCGCCTGCCCGAGCTGCGCGCCGCGGTGGCCGCCCGGCTGTAGGCCGGAACGGCCTCATACGCACGGCCATGGCCCGGCGGCCGCCCGCCGCCGGGGTGGCCAAGCCGGACGTGGTGGTCGTGGCGGTACCGGCGGATCAGCTCCCGGCATTCTGGCCCGCCGACGACCTGGCCGAGCGGGAGCGGCGGATGCTCGCCGAGTCCGAGCGGCGCCGGGGCAAGGCCGACGACGCGCGCGGGCTGTGGCTGATCGGCGGGCCGCTGGCGCGCTACCACGAGCGCCGCGGCGGGCGGGCCGACACGGCGGCGTCCGACGCGCGGCGGGCCGCCGGGCACGCGACCGGCTACGCCGCGGCGTTGTAGGGGAACCTGGACCGGGTCCGGCTGTACCGCTCCGGCGAACCCGTCACCGTCGCGGACGTGCTCGGACCCGGCTGACCCGGATCAGCGGGACGTGCACGTGGGTGCCAGGCCGGTGCCGGTGCCGGTGGCCTGGAAGCCGAACTCCGTGTACTGCCCGGCGGCGACGGCGCCGTTGTACGCCACGTTGGTGAACTGCACCGCGCCGCTGTTGCCGCTGCGGTTGGCGTTCCAGGCGTTGGTGATGACGGCGCCGGAGGGCAGCGTCGCGGCGACCGTCCACGCGGTGATCGGCGACGAGCCGGCGGTCACGCGGATCGTGGCCACGAAGCCGCCCGTCCACTGGTTGAGGGAGACAGTGGCCGTACACCCGCCCGGAACCGGCGGCGCGGAGCTCGACGGCGGCGGCGAGGACACCGGCGGGGACGACACCGGAGGCGTGGACGGCGGGGCCGAGGACGGCGGGGGCGAGCCGCCGCCGTCGGTCAGGGCCGGGGTCGTCCAGTCGCGCCACTCGGCGAGGTTGCCCGAGGCCTTGCCCGACACGCGGAACGCGCCGGGGTCGTTGCCGGTGCCGAGCAGGAACCTGCGGATGTTCTGCTGCAGCGGGGTGCGCCACTCCGGGCGGTTGGCGCAGTGGGTGCCGTCCTGGACGTCCGACCAGTACGTGATGTTGTCGCCCGCGCCGAGCGCCTTGTACACCTCGGCGCCGCCGAGCGCGGCGACGCTCGCGGACTTCGGGCCCAGGTTGACGATGTGCGGGTTGTCCATGATGAACAGCCCGCGCGGGGCCACCATCGCGACCATCTCGTGGGTGTCGACCGGCAGCCGGGCCGGGCTGGAGGTGAACGAGCCGAACGCGTCGCCGAGCCACGGCTGCTCGCCGTAGGCGCTGCTGAGGCTCTGCGCCCCCTCCCCCGGGATGCCGCGGAAGATGGGCACCCCGGCGCTGCCGGACTCGATCGGCATGGTCAGCGCGATGCGCTGGTCGAACGCGCCGACGACGAACGCGCCCTTGCCGAAGCGGGAGCAGCCGGTGACGCCCATCGCGTCGGCGCGCAGGATGCCGCCGCCGGACTGGGCGATGACGTCGATGATGCGGCTCACGCCCCACGCCCATGCGGCGAGCAGGC
This sequence comes from Dactylosporangium sp. CA-139066, assembly GCF_050936175.1. Classification (NCBI taxonomy): domain Bacteria; kingdom Bacillati; phylum Actinomycetota; class Actinomycetes; order Micromonosporales; family Micromonosporaceae; genus Dactylosporangium; species Dactylosporangium sp. CA-139066. Next base: position 8,271,021 of record NZ_JBNJNH010000001.1, read on the forward strand.
CGGTGCTGCTCTGCGCGCCGTAGATGCTGTAGAACGCGCCCTGCTTGTTGTTGCGGGGCGTGCCCTCCTTGCCCACGGTGTACGGGTCGTAGTTGATGACGGCGGCGCCGGCGGCCTTGATCGAGGCGGTGTCGGCGCCGAAGCCGCCGAGGACGACGACGGCCGGGAACGGGCCGGTGCCGCTGGGCAGGTCGACGGTCGCCGAGAAGCCGGCGCTGCGGCCGTTGTCCGACGCGTTGACCGTGATCGCGGTGCGCGAGACGGTGCCGGTGACGGTCTGGGGCTTGCCGGGCTTCTCGCCGTACACGAACTTCTCGGCCAGCCGCTTGACCTCCTCGCGCCGGCAGCGCCAGTCGGACTTCGCGGTGATCCGGGAGCCGTCGATCCGCTTGAACGGGTCCGGCAGCTTGGCGTTGGCGGGCAGGGAACCGGCGTCGGGCAGGGCCGGGACCGGGCAGTCGGCGCCCTCGTCCTCGACCGCGGCCGTGACGGCCGCCTCGGCGGTGCTGGACCTCGCGAGGGCCGTCGCCACTGCGGCGCCCGCGAGCGTGGTCACGACGGCCAGGACGGCGGCCGCCAGGCGGGTACTCACTTCGGAGTCTCCTTCGGATATGGAGTTGGCGGTCCCGGGTGGCGGGCCGGAACCGGAAGGGCCCCAGCGTCGAGGGGCGCGGTGACGGGTGTCAACGCCGGGCCGGGCGCCGGCGGTCCTTTGCGCTGGTCACCGCGCACCCGGGCGTGGAAGCTCGTGGAAACGATCACGGGGGTCGATGCGTCGGGACAACGGGGCTCGCCGCGGGGTCCTACCGTGATCGTCGTGGCGTACCAATATCAGGTCCCGCAACCGCCGAAGAGCAACACCCTGCGCACGGTGCTGATCGTCGTCGGCTCGCTGCTTGTGCTGTGCTGCATCGTCGCCGTCGTCGGCGGCTACTTCCTGTTCCGCAACAGCGGAAAGGACATCCAACAGGCCCAGGACACCACGGACGTCTTCGTCACCGATCTCGAGCAGAGCAAGCTCGACGCGGCCTACGGGATGCTGTGCGACGCGACCAAGGGTCAGTTCACCGCGGACGCCTTCACCCAGTTCGTGGGCAAACAGCCGGTCATCAAGCGTCACGAGCTGGCCGGCACGTCCGTCATGAACCAGATGGGCCGCGTCACGGCCAGGGTGAGCGTGAACCTGTGGCTGGACACCGGCTCCACCAGCGGCCACGTGTTTCCGCTGCTCAAGGAGGGCGGCACCTGGAAGGTCTGCGGCAACCCCCTCTGAGGCGGCTCAGGCGACGGTCAGCACCGTCTTGCCGCGGGCGTGCTCGGTCTCCAGCATCCGCAGCGCGTCCGCGGTCTCGCTCAGCGGGCGGGTCCGCTCCACGAACGGGGTGAGCCGGCCGGCCTCGACGAGCGCGGCCAGCTCCGCCAGGTCCTTCGCGCTGCGGCGGGCGGTCAGCACCCGCAGGCGGCCGCCGCGCAGCGGGGACGACGCGGCGACGGCGAGCAGCCGCGGGACCGGGCCGAGGACCGGGCCGCCGTTGCCGGTCGAGGCGATGTACACGCCGTCGGCCGCCAGCAGGCGGCGCATCGCGGACAGCCGGTGGCCGCCGGCGAGGTCGACGATGACGTCGAAGCGCTCCGCGAGGCCGGTCACGTCCTCGCGCGCGTAGACCACGACCCGGGTCGCGCCCAGCGCCGCCGCGCGCTCGGCGTTGCGGGCGCTGCACACGGCCGTGACCGCATGCCCGAACCCATGCGCCAGCTGTACCGCAAAGGTGCCCACGCCCCCCGAAGCGCCGTTGACGAGCACGCGCCTGGCCGGGCCGCCCTCGGCACCGGCCAGGCGCAGCGCCTGCAGCGCGGTGGTGGCCGCGACCGGGAGGGTGGCCGCCTGCTCGAAGGTGAGGGCGGCGGGCTTGGCCGCGAGGTCTCCGGCGGGGACGGTGACGTACTCGGCGAAGCCGCGCTTGCCGGTCTCGCCGAACACCTCGTCGCCCGGCCGCCAGGCGGTGACGCCGGCGCCGACCGCCTCGACGGTGCCGGCGACGGCCCGGCCGAGGATCGGCACGCGGGGGCGGCGCACGCCGAGCACGAGGCGGGCGATGGACGGGGTGCCGCGCAGGTCGACGCGGTCGCCGTGGTTCAGGGCGGCGGCCCGGACGCGCACGAGGACCTCGCCGCCCGCGGCCACCGGGTGCTCGACGTCGGCGTAGCGCAGCAGCTCGGGCGGGCCGTAGCGGTCCTGGACGATGGCTTTCATGGCGGGTTTGTCCCTTCTGGACGGTCAGCGCCGGTGGGAGAGGGTGACGGCCTCGAGGACCGTGCTCACGAGCGTGAGCGAGCCGGTGATAACGAGGCCGATGCGGATCCAGTGGACGGTCCCGGCGTCCCAGCCGGCCGCGGCGGCGAACGCCGGGTTGAGGATGTGGTCGGTGGCCGCGAGCCAGACGAGCGTCAGCGCGCCCGCGACCTGGACGAGGGCGCCGGCCAGGGCGCGGCCGACGCTCCAGCGCACGTAGTACTTCGCGAACGACACCGCGAGGTTGGCGGCGGCGAGGGTGATGAAGAGGTACACCAGGCCGGTGTCCCACAGCCACGGCGTGAACAGCGGGATCGGGTCGCCGCCGGCGGCCAGCGGGCTGACGAACGGCGAGAGCAGGATGAACGTCGAGATCAGGATCAGCAGCAGGGTCTCGGTCACCAGCTCGGCGTGGCGGGCGCGGCGGCCGGGCTGCTCCGGCAGCGACTCGGGGCTCCACGGGCGGGCGGGCCGAGCGCGGCCGCCCCGGAGCCGGTCGAGCAGGACGAAGGCGAGCGTGGTCCAGAACGCGACGTGCACCGCGGTCGTGATCGCCGCGCCGGCCGTGGCGGCGGCGATGCCGGCGGCCGAGGCGTCGCCGGACAGGGCCCGCATGAGCCCGACATAGCCGGCCACGGCGGGCACGACGGTGGCCAGCAGGGTGGTGAGCAGGCGGGTGTAGTCGAGGTACATCGCGGGGCCGACGAGGTGCAGCGGCCGGTCGGCGTAGCCGGCGGCGAGCCGGGCGGGGTCGCCGAGGTCGGTGAGCACGGCGCGCTCGGCGTCGCCGGGCGCGGCGCCGGCCTCGACACGGTCCTCGATGGCGTCGGCGATCGAGGTGCGCAGCTCCTGCTCGATGTCGGGGCGCTGCCGGCCGGGCAGGCGCCGCAGGGTGGCGTCGACGTAGCGATCGGTCAGGGTGAGCGTCATTGCCGGGGAGTCCTTCACGTCGGCCTTCACTCGGAGTCGATGGCGTGGGCGTCGAGGGTCTTGAACGAGGCGTCGAGCTGGCGCCAGTCGCGGCGCAGGGCATCGGCGAGGGCGTGGCCCGCGTCGCTTGTCCGGTAGAACTTGCGCGGCCGGGACTCCTCGGTGTTCCAGTCGCTGGTGAGCAGCCCCTGCTTCTCGAGGCGCCGCAGGAGCGGGTAGAGCGTGTTGGCGTCGACGGCGAACCCGCCGCGCTCGAGCCGGTCGAGCAGCGCGTAGCCGTAGTCCGGCCGCTCGAGGATGAGCAGGCAGGCCAGCACGACCGTCCCTCGCCGCAGCTCCTGCAGATGGGCCGAGATGAGTTCGTCGTCGGGCATGCGTCATACGATAGTGTGCGTCACACAATATCGCAACGAGCACTTCATTGATCGATCGCCACGGTGGCCCATACGAAAAATCCCGCCGCTCCGCGACAGAATTTTTCGGACTTATTATCATTTAGCGGGTCACGATCGATCGTGCACCTTTACGGCGGTGACAACCGATCACATGCGCGTCGCCAATGCCGTTGGCCCCGGCGAGCAGCGGGTTGCCGGACCGCCCGAGGGCAGGCCGCTCGGGCTGCGCGTGGACACCGGCGCGGCGGCCACGCCACCGGCCTCAAGACGGAGGCCGGCGACGCGAAAGACCTCGCCGCGGCCGCGGCGCGGCGGCCACACCACCAGCTCAAGACCGAAGCCGGCGACGCGAAAGACCTCGCCACGGCCGCGGCGAGGCGGCCACACCACCAGCTCAAGACCGACGCCGGCGACGCGAAAGACCTCGCCGCGGCCGCGGCCGGCGGTTACAGCAGGCCGAGGTCGCGGGCGCGGCGCACGGCCTCCGAGCGGCGGTCGGCCCGCAGCTTGTGCAGGACGGCGCGGATCTCGCTGCGGACCACGCTGACCGCGACCCGCAGGTCGGCGGCGATCTCGGCGGTGGGCGTCAGCGCGGCCAGGTGCCGCAGGACCTCCGCCTCCCGGGCGCTGAGGACGGGGGCCGGCTCGTTGCGCTCCGGCGGGGGCAGCACCACCCGCAGCGGCACGTCCTGCTCGCGCAGCAGGCGGCGCAGGATGACGTCCGACTCGTACACCGCGCGGATCCCGCCCTCCTCGGCCATGAACTCCACGGCGGTGCGCAGCGCCTCCGCGGCCCGCTCGTCCTCGCCCTGGCGGGCCACCCCGGCGGCGAGCAGCAGCCAGGCGTCGACGACGACGCCGACGGGCAGGTCGAAGCGGGCCAGGACCCGGTCGGCGCAGTCGATCGCGCGCTCCGCGTCGCCGTCGGCGAGCTGGGCGACGCCGGCCAGCAGCTCGACCTCCGGGTGGGCCGGGTCGAGGTGGTCGAGGGCGTCGTGGACCTCCTGGTGGCGGCCCATCGCGATGAGCAGGCGCAGCTCGGTCAGGGCCAGCTGCTGGCGGATCCACGGGCGCGGGTGCCGCCCGGCGCGGCGCACCGCCGACAGCGCGGCGGGCAGCTCGCCGCGGGCGCGCAGCAGGCGGGACCGCACGAGGGCGAGAGTGTCGGCGTAGGCGTCGCGCTGCGGCCGGCCGACCAGCGCGTCGAGGCCCTCCTCGGCCGAGCGCAGGTACCGCCAGGCGGCGTGGACGTCGTACCACTCGGCGGCCACCAGCGCGAGGGTCGCGTCGGCGAGGTGGTGCGGCGGGTCGCCGCCGGCGGTGTCGGCGAGGGTGAGCGCCCGCCGGGCGGCGCCGTAGGCGATGCGCAGCCGGCCGCGGTGGGCCTCGGCGAAGGCGAGGTGCTCGGCGCAGTACACCACCATGGTCTCGCACCGGTGCCCCGTCGCGGCGAGGGCGGCCTCGGCGAACAGCTCGGCGGCCTCGGCCAGCCGGCCGGTGCACAGCCGGGCGGTCGCCCGGCCGGCCGTCACGTACACCCGAAGCTCCGGGCGGGCCGCGCGGCGCTGCCGGTCGACCCGCTCGAGCAGCCGGGCGCCGGCGTCGGACGCGGCGGCGAGGCGCTCCGCGTCGCCGGCGAAGTACGCGATCGTCTGCTGCACCAGGCACGCGCACAGCGCGAGGGCGACCGGGTGCTCCACGTCGGCGAACGCGGCCAGGCTCAGCGGGGCCGGTCCGGTGCTCGCGAGGGCCATCATCCGCTCGGCGGCGGCGGGGTCGCGGCGGGCCAGCGCCACGGCGGCGGCCACGACGATGCCCTCGGGCGTGCCCGGCTCGGCGGGGGCGCCGGACAGGAGTGCGGCGAGCCGGCCGGGCGGGCCGTCGATGATGATCTCGCCGGCCGCGAGGTCCTCGACGACGAACCGGGCGGCCTGGTCCCAGGCCCCGGCCGCGGCCGCCTGCCCGACCGCGCCGGGCAGGTCGCCGGAGTCGGCGAGGTAGCGCGCGGCCCGCAGCCGCATTGCGCGGGCCTGCGGGGGCGGCGGCACCAGGCGGTCGCGCAGCATCGCCGCGAAGAGGGGATGGAGGCGGTACTGCGGCCCCGCCGGCCCCTCCGCGCCGATCCGCTCGAGGAACGCGCCGGCCTCGGCGAGCTCGTCCAGGACGTCGGGGCCGGGTGCGCGCCCGCCGGCCGTCGCGGCCAGCTGCGGCGTGAACGTGTCCAGCAGCGCGACGCCGGCCAGGAGGGCCCGCTGCGGCTCGGTGAGCGCGTCGACGATCTCGCCGGTGAAGTACTCGGCGACGTGCGGGTGCTCGATCAGGTTCGGCACCCCGGCGCCCGGATGGCCCTCCATCGCCATCGCGCACAGCCGCACCCCGGCGATCCAGCCGCGGGTCTGGCCCCGAACGGCGTCGAACTGGTCCTCGGTGAGCTCCACGCCGTGCCGCCCGAACAGCGCGCGGGTCTCGTCGGCGCCGAGCAGCAGCGCGTCGTCGGGCAGCTCGCCGAGCTCGCCGGTGAGGCGGTAGCGGTGCAGCGGGAACCGGGGGCGGCGGCGGCCGACGAGCAGCAGGCGCAGGCATTCGGCGTGGTGGACGAGGTAGTCGATCTCGGCGTACTGCTCCCGGCCGAGCCAGCCGGCGTTGTCGAGGATCAGCAGCAGCGAGCGGTCCCAGCGGGCGAGGGCCGCGGCGAGCTCCATCGCCGTGCGGTGGTCCGGGTCCCGGGCGACCAGGCCCGGCGGCAGGACCGCGCCGGCCCCGCGCAGCGCGGCGATGATGTGCCGCCACAGCCGCCCGGGCCGCCGGCCGTCGTCGCGGTCGAGGCTGAGCCAGGCGACCGGGTCGCCGTCGCCGGCCTCGCCGGCCCACGCGGCCACGAGCTGGGTCTTGCCGGAGCCGGCCGGGCCGGTGACGAGCGTGACCGGCAGGTCGGTGAGGCTCCACAGGCTGTCCTCGAGGCCGGGGCGGGCCAGCGCACGGGGCACCACGTCGGGCCGGGCGAGCTTCGCGGGCAGCACGGCGGACGCCTCCCGCGGCTCCATGACCCTCACCTCGATCCTTGACGCTCCGTGCGCAGCGTGGCCCACACGACCTTGCCGCCGGCGGTTGCCGTGGCGCCCCAGGCGGTCGCGGTGCCGTCGACGATCCGCAGGCCGCTGCCGCGGATCTCCAGCGGCGCGCTGGAGCGGCTGTGCGCCTCGACGATGGCCGGCAGCGCCGGGTCGCCGTCCTCGACCGCCAGATGGAGGAGCGTGCCGCGGCGCGACGCCGTTACCGTGAACGGGGTGCCGGCGTGCTCGAACGCGTTGGTCGCGAGCTCCGACACGATCAGCCGGGCCGGGCGCAGCAACGGGGCCAGGTCCCAGGCCAGGACGGTGTCGCCGACGAACGAGCGCGCCTCCGACGGGGAGAGGATGCAGGGCTGCAGCCGCAGCGACACCCGGCCGAGCGGCGGGGAGCGGCGCTCGAGGTCGGCGCGGGCCGCGGCCGGGCTGCCGTACACCGGCAGGCGCAGCGCCACCCCGGACGTCTCCAGCTGCTCGCGCACCCGGTCCGCGGCGGCGACGAGGATCGGCACGGGCGGCACGGCCGCGCCGCTGCGCCGCTCGGCCAGCAGCACCGCGCCGAGCAGCGCCGGGTCCGGGTCCACGACCGCGGTCAGGTCCAGCAGCAGCGCCCGCGGCTGCTCGGCGAGGCCCTTGCGCACCGCGGCGGCGATGTCGATGCGCACGCGGGCGGTCCACGGTCCGGCGACGGCGACCTCGACGGTTCCTCGTTCGACGTCGCCGTGCAACGTAACGGTCGGCTCGAACACGCAGCCTCATTCCCGAAGCCATCGCGGGACATCGATTGCCTACGCAGTGTGCGACCGCCGGCAACGGCGCGTCAACGGTGTTCACCCGAGCCTTGCACAACCATCCACCACGCCGGACCGTCCGTTCGGACGACGTCACCGATCATCACGCGGCCGGATGTATCGTGCCCGCCATGATCACCGAGGACGCGGACGCCGACCTGCGCCGCCTGGCCGCCGATCCGCGGTTCCCGCACGGGGACGCGGCCCGGCGGGCGATCCGCTTCCGGGCCCGGGGCTCCGTGGCCGACCTCGTCGCCATCGCCGACGACCCGCACCCCTGCGGCATGACGGAGATCGTGTTCGCGCTGGCCGGCACCGCGCGGCCGTGGCTGAACTGGGTGCCGATGCCGGCCGAGGCGATCACGGGGGCGGCCGACCGGGTCGCCTCGCGGCGGGCGAAGGGCGAGGCCGTGCACGTCTCACGCAGCCGGCTGTCCCAGGCCGAGCCGGCCACCGCGATGATCGCCGCCCGCCGCCTGCTCGGCCCGTTCGAGCTGGAGATCGCCGCGTTTCCCGAGCCCGACCTGCGCCGGCCGTTGCGCCGCGGCCGGTACGCGGTCTGGCGCTACGACGGCGAGTGGCCCGTCCCCGTGGCGCCCGCGCCGCCGGAGGCGGCCGTCCGCGTGCTGCACGAGGTCGCGGAGGAGACGTGGCCGTCGATGCTTTCCGGGTACCTCCAGGCCGCCCCGCTCGGCGCCCTCTCACTTGGCGACCTGCTCGGGCTGCTCGGCCACCTGCCCGAGCCGCCCGCGACGCCGCGGTGGCAGAACCTGGCGAGGTCGAGGCCGACGTACTGGTACCGGCTCATGCAGCCGTGGGTGTGCCTGGGCCTGCTGCGCCACGCCGAGCACGAGCCGTGGGCCACCTCGACCCGCCGCGAGGTGCTCGTCGACCTCGCCTTCGGCGTCGAGGACTGGGTCAGCGACGCCGCGCTCTTCGCGCTCGTCACCGCCGCCTACCGCGAGCCCGCCGTGCGGCCCGAAGTCCGGCGGCTGGTCCGGGCCCGGCTCGACGCGGGCCGGGCGGCCCGCCGGGCCGGGCGCAACGTCACGATCGGCCGGTCGCTCGCCGAGCTCATGCTCGTCACGCCCGGGCGCACCGCGCTCGACCGCATCGCGGCGCGAAGGTTCGGCCGGCTTTCTTAGGAGTTGTATAGATCGCTAGGTACCCGCGGGTGACGTCAGTAGGTTGCCGGGCATGCGGCACATTCGAACCCTCATCGTCGCGGTCTTCGTCGCCCCGCTCGCCTGGGTCCTGCTGGCCCTCGGCGAGGTCCGCTCGGACGGCGCCTTCGGCCACACGGCGTCCTCCACCCTGCACGCCGGCAGCTTCGTCCGCCCCCTGCTGCTGCTGGGCGCGGCCGGGCTGCTGCTGGGCCTGCTCGCCACCCTGCGGGTGTCACCGCTCGGCGCCGTCGCGATCGGGGTGCTGTACACCCTGAGCTATGTCCTGTTGCTCGTCGCACCGGGACGGGTGGTGCGGGTCCTGCCCGACGACCTGTACGTGGCCGGCCACCTGCTCAACCTCTCGGCGCCGCTGCGCTCCGGCACCGCCGCCGTGCTCGGCGTGCTGCTGCTGGTCGCCGCGGCGAGCGGGCAGCGCTGGCGCGCCTGGCCGCGGCCCGGCGCCGACGAGCCCGCGGCCGGCGAGCCGCTCGACGCCGACCGCCCTCTCGGCACGGAGGGCCTCGGTCTCACGCCCTACCGCCCGTACGACGAGACGGCCAACCGTCAGTACGACGAAACGCCGAGCCGCCCGTACGACGAGGAGCCGACGACCCGCGAGCGGACGCTCACCGGGCCGGACACCTACCGCTGGTAGCGGTGCGGCCCCCAGGTGTGGCTGCTCGGGGGTACGGGATCCGGCCATCAGGCGCTAACGTTCGTGGCCATGGGTTCCGTTGCGCTGGCCGAGGAGCTGCTCCTGCTGGCCTACGATGACGAGTCGGGTCGCGCCACCGGCTCCACCATCGGTCTCGATCTGGGCATGGCCGCCGCCGTCCTCGTCGAGCTGGCCCTCGCGGGCCGGCTCGTGTACGTCGGCGGCACCATCATGGCCACCAACCCGGCGCCGATCGGCGAGCCGATCGCCGACGAGGTGCTGTCCCGGGTCGCCGCGGACACGCCGCACACGCCGGACTCCTGGATCCAGCGCCTGCGCCACGGCCTGCGCGACCGCGTCCTGGCCGACCTGTGCGCGCGCAACGTGATCTGCGACGTCGACGAGACCACCATGGACGGCTTCATCCACCTGCACCGGTACCCCACCATCGACCCGACGGTCGAGGGCGAGGTCCGCGAGCGCCTGAGCGCCGCCCTCATCGGCACCGACGCCCCCGACGAGCGCACGGCCGCCCTGGCCACGCTGGTCGCCGCGGTGCGCATGGAGCCGGTCCTGGGCCTGGCGGGCGCGGACGTCGCGGCGGCCCACCAGCGCCTGCAGCAGATCAGCGACACGGCCGGCTTCACGGGCTCGGTGAGCATGGAGGAGTCCTCGATCCGCCCGTCGGTCGCCCTGGTCGTCGCCGTCCTGGTCAAGGCCATCCAGACCGCCCTGGGCACGGCCCGCTCCTGACGCCGCCGGGGTTGCCCGCGGCGATGGCGGACAGCCGCCCGCGGGCGGGGCGGCGGCGCGGGCCGCGGCGCGTAGTCTTCACCCCGGGCGGCGCACCGGGGAGCGAAGGAGACGGCCGTGGATGTCGGCGACATCGTTGAGGACTTCGTGCTGGCCGACGACGAGGGCACCGAGCGGTCGCTCAGCGGCCTGCTCGAGGGCGGCCCGGTGGTGCTGTTCTTCTACCCGGCGGCGCTCAGCCCCGGGTGCACCATGGAGGCCTGCCACTTCCGGGACATGACGGCGGAGCTGCGCGCGGCCGGCGGGCAGCCGGTCGGGGTCAGCGGCGACGCGATCGAGCGGCAGGCCGAGTTCTCGGCGAAGCACTCGCTCGGCTACCCGCTGCTGTCCGACGCCGACGGCAAGGTGCGCGAGATGTTCGGCGTCAACCGGTCGTTCGGGCTGCCGCGCCGGATGACGTTCGTCATCGACACCGACCGGCGGATCATCGCGGTCATCAAGGCCGAGATCCGCATGTCGGTGCACGCCGACAAGGCCCTCACGGCGCTGCAGCAGCGGGCCCGGCCGGCCTGATCGCGGCCGGCCGGCCCGTTGCGTCAGTGGTAGAAGCCGACGATGCCGTGGCCCGCGGCGGCGGCCTGGCGGGCCCAGGCGGCGACCGTGCGGACCTCGTCCGTCGTGCCGGCGCCCAGCGGCTCGACGTTGGCCGCCACGTCCGCGGCCGGCCAGTGGCCGATGCCGGGGAAGTCGTCCGGGGGCGGCAGGGGCACCGGCGCGCCGCCCGAGATGAGCTCGAACATGCTCAGCGTCGCGCCGGTGGCCTTGATCGTCGGGTCGACGTGCGCGTCGAGGTACGCCGACGGGCACGGGTAGAACGGCGAGTTGTCCAGGAAGCGGCCGTGGAACTCGACGATGTACTTGAACCCGTACCCGTAGAGGTACCCCGGCAGCGGCATGTCCTGGCCCATGACGATGTGCCCGATCGCGGCGAACAGGTTGCCGGCGCCGCGCTCGTTGGACAGCTCGAAGTCGTCGTTGAACCGCGCGATCTGCTGGCGGAAGCGCCCGCAGATCGCGCGGCGCCGCCGGTCGTCACCGCCGCCGCAGACCTCCCGGAGGGCCTCGATGTCGACCGGGTACGCCATCACCCCGTAACCCATGACCGCCCATCGTAGGCCCGGCGATAGGTGAGCATCAGCATCGGCCTCGACGGGCTGGGGCCGCTCGGCCCGGAGGCCCGCTACGAGCCGGCCGAGTCGGTGTCGCTGGCCTTCGTGTCCGCGCTGCAGGTCCCGCCGCCGCGGCAGCCGGCCGTGCAAAGACCGGCCGCGGCCACGATCCGCTCCATCTGCGCGACGGGCACGCGCGGCGCGGCGGCGGCCCGGCGCACCACGCCCTCGTCCCGGTCGTCGAGCAGGGCGGCCAGCGCGGGCACGGGCAGGTTCGGGTGCTGGGCAACGGCGCCGCGCACGGCCGCGCTCTCGTCGGCGGCGAGGCGCTCGGCGAGCTCGGCCGGCAGGCCGGGGTCCCGCGGCGCGAGCCGCCGCATCCGGGCGGCGGGGTCGGTGGCCAGCCGGCGCAGGACCTCGGGCGGCAGCGGCAGCACGTCGGCCGGCCGCCACCGGGTGTGCCTGCGCGGGCGGAACTCGCGGTCGATGCGCTCGGCGGTGGCCGGGTCGACGAGGTGGGGCGCGGTGCGGGCGGCGGCCAGCCGCACCCGGTTGTTCTCGTCGGCGAGCAGGCGCGCCACGGCCTCGGGCGGCAGGCCCGGGCTGCGGCCGGCCGAGGCGCGGAAGGCGACGTACGGCGAGCCGAGGTGCGGCAGCGGATCGGCGGCGACCCACGCGAGGTGCATGTCCTCGAGCTCGCCGGGGGCGAAGCAGTCGGCGAACGCCTCTTCGGTCTCCGCCTCGAGCATGTCGTACTCCGCGGACATCACGTCGTCGTGGATGCGCCGCCGGGTCGGCTCCGGGGTGTCGGCGCGGCCGAAGATCGCGACGCGCACGGTGGCGCTGCGGTCCTCGGCGAGCCGGTCCCGCACGGCGGCGGGCAGGCCGGGATGCCGGGCCAGCTCCGCGCGCACCTCGTAGCCGGCATCGGCGGCCAGGCGCTCGGCGAGCTCGGGCGTGAGGATCGCGTGCCGCACCGCACCGGCCCGGGTCACCGGGTCGTCGACGAGCTGTGGCACCAGATCGGCCGGCGGGACCGGATGGGGTCTGCGGGCGAAGTACGTCGAGCAGGCGAACTCGCGGACCGTGTCGACCGGGTCGGTGAGCAGCACCCGCCGGACCGCCTCGGGTGCCCCGACCCACCAGCGGCCGAGCGTGGCCCGGATCCCGGCGTCGGGATCGCGGGCCAGCCGGGCGCGCAGGTTCGCCGGGCAGTGGCTGTTCTCGGCCACGGCCTCGCGCACCCTCCTGTCCCGGTCGTCGACGAGGACGGCGAGCACGTCCGGGCTCGCGGACCGGCCGGCCAGCGCGCACCGCACGGCGCCGTCCGGGCTCGCCGCCAGGCGCAGCTGCACCGGCTCCGGCAGGTGCGGGCTCAGCGCGAGGGCGTGCACCAGCCAGTGGTCGCCGGAGCCGATGATCGCGTCGATCATCTCGCCGGTGAGGTCGGCCCGCGCGGCCACACGGCGCCGCCCGCGCCGGTACGGGATCAGCCGCCACACCAGTCCGGCCGGCAGGGCCGGGTTCTCCGCCAGGCCGTCGACCGCCGCCTCGACGTGCACGGCCTACGCCGCCGTGCAGAAGTCGCGGAGCACCCGGGCGACCACGAGCGGCTTGCCGTCGTCCTCCGGACCCTCGTGCGTGAGGCCGTCGAGGGTCATCCGCTCGGCGTGCGGCAGCACGCGCGCGGGCAGCTGCGCGTCGTCGGGCGCGGTGTCGGCCATGGCCCGCACGATACGCATGTCGTAGCGCTGCGTGGGGACCAGCTCGGCGATGCTCGCCTCGTCGCCGCGCGGTGACCCCGCCGCCTACTCGCGCTCGACGCGGCGCAGGCCGGCGGCCGGGGTCCACCACTCGACGACGAGGAGCGTGGCCTCCGGGTTGAGGTGGGTGTGGACCACCTCGAGGACGTCGGCGCGGAAGCGCTCGCCCTCGGCCGCCTCGCCGGGTGCGACGCTCGCCGTCCCCGAGATCTTCGCCTCGCCCGGCCACGACGCCTCGGCGCCCTCGATCGGGTCGACGGTGGCGCTGTGCAGCGCGAAGCGGGGGTCCCGGCGCAGGTCGGCACCCTTGCGCGCGCCGGGCATCGAGCCGAAGACGAGCTCGCCGCCCTCGAAGACCGCCTCGATGCCGGAGATGCGCGGGCCGCCGTCGGCGCGCAGGGTTGCGATCGTCTTGTGCCGGTGGGCGTCAAAGAGGGCACGCACCCGCGCCGCGAACTCCGGCTCCGCCTGCTCCACGTCCCGCCACGCCGTCATGCGCCCATCATGCAACGCCCGCCGGCCCGGCGCTGCCCGCGGCGCCCCGGCCGGAGGCGGAACCGGTCGCTTGATCGGGCCGGACGCCCACCCGATCGTGGCCGTTGCCGGGCGGAAGTCCCAATGCGCGGGTCAGGGCGGGTCAGGCGATGCCGGCGGCCCGGCAGGCGTCGGCGTAGGCGCCCGCGCACAGCGCGCTCGGCGTCACGAAGCCGTCCTTCACCACCGTGGCGGCGATCGTGTCCTTCGTGACCGTCACCGGGTCGAGCAGGATCGACGGGATCTGACCGGCGCCGTTGTCCACCGTGGCGGTCTGCGCCGGGTGCTTGCCGCGGACCAGGTCGTCGGCCAGGATGGCGGCGGTCTCGGCTTCGGAGCGGATCGCCTTGTACACCGTCATGTACTGGTCGCCGACCAGGATCCGCTGCAGCGCGGCCGTCTCCGCGTCCTGGCCCGTCACCGGGACCGGCGGCAGGCCCGCCGCCTTCATCGCGGCGATCGCGGCGCCCGCCGTGCCGTCGTTGGCCGCGTACACCCCGACGATGTTGCGGCCCTTGAGCGTCGGCAGGACGCGGGCCGTCCAGGCCTTGGCGTTGTCCGGGTTCCACTCGACGGTGTCGGACTCGGCGGCCACCCGCACCTTGCCGTCGAGGCCGGCGTGGGCGCCCTGCTTGAACAGCGTGGCGTTGTTGTCGGTCGGGGAGCCGTTGATCCACAGGATCTCGCCCTGCGCCGCCTTCGGGCCGAGGGCCTGCAGCAGCGCGGCGGCCTGCAGCGAGCCGACCTTCGCGTTGTCGAAGGAGATGTAGTAGTCGACCGGGGTCTTCAGGACCAGGCGGTCGTACGAGATGACCGGGACGTTGCGGGACTTGGCCTCCGTGACGATCCGGCCGGCCGCCACGCTGTCGACCGGGGTCAGCACCAGGACCTTCGCGCCCTGGTCCAGGGCGTCCTTGGCCTGCTGCAGCTGGGTGTCCGCGCTCTGCTCGGCGTTGCGGTAGTCCACCGTGCAGCCGGGGCAGAGCTCGGAGAGCTTCTGGGCGAAGTACGGCTGGTCGCCGGCCTCGTAGCGGCTGGCCTTGCGCTCGGGCAGCAGCAGCGCCACGCGGGCGGCCGGCCCGTTGTCGGACGGGGACTGCAGCGACTGCGTGCAGCCGGCCAGCAGGGTCGTCATCAGCAGTACGGCCAGAGCCTTGCGCATCGCGACATCCTCAGTACTTGAAGCGGGTGACCAGGACCCGCATCTCGGAGGCCATCCGGGCGAGCTGGTCGACCGCCTCGCCGGTGCTGGACACGCCCTGGTTCGTGGCGTTGGTGGCGTCGGCCACGCCGGCGATGGTGCCGGCGATCGCGGTGGAGCCGTTGGAGGCCTCGCCGACGCTGTGACTCATCGAGCGGGCGGTGGCCGCCTGCTCCTCGACCGCGGCGGCGATCGAGTTCTGGTACTCGCTCATCTGCGCGATGACCTCCCCGATCTGGCCCATCGCGGAGACGGCGTCCTCGGTGTCGGCCTGGATGGCGAGCACGCGCCGGCCGATGTCCTCGGTGGCCT
Source organism: Dactylosporangium sp. CA-139066 (assembly GCF_050936175.1). Lineage (NCBI taxonomy): Bacteria > Bacillati > Actinomycetota > Actinomycetes > Micromonosporales > Micromonosporaceae > Dactylosporangium > Dactylosporangium sp. CA-139066. Next base: position 8,286,051 of record NZ_JBNJNH010000001.1, read on the forward strand.
TGGCCGTCTCCCGGGCGAGGTCCTTGACCTCCTGGGCGACGACGGCGAAGCCCTTGCCGAAGTCGCCGGCGCGGGCGGCCTCGATGGTGGCGTTCAGCGCGAGCAGGTTCGTCTGGCCGGCGATCGACGTGATCACCTTGACGACGTCGCCGATCTCGCTGGAGGAGGCGCCGAGCTTGCCGATGGTCTCGTTCGTCTGGGCGGCGATCGAGACCGCCGACGCGGTGACGGTGGCCGCGTGGGCGGTGCTGCGGGAGATCTCCTCGATCGCGTCGCCCATCTCCGAGGCGCCGCCGGCCACCGCGGCGACGTGCTCGCTGACCGCGCCCGCGGTCCGGGCCACATCACCGGCCCGGGTGTTGGCCTCGGTGGCGCTGGTGTCGATCTGGCGGCTGATCGCCGTGAGCTCCTCGGCCGCCGCCGCCAGCGTCGCCGAGTTGTCTCCCAGAGAACGGACCGCTTCCCTGGTACTCGCCGTGGCGGCGCCGAGCGCCCGGGCCATCTCGCCGACCTCGTCGCGCTGGGCCACGTCGGCCTCCACCGTCAGGTCCCCGGCGGCCACCGCGTTCAGGACCGCCTGCACGCGGCGGATGGGCCGGACGATCAGGCCGGTGAGGTACCGGCTCAGGATCATCGCGGCGATCAGCCCGGCGACCAGGGCGATGATCATCGCGATCCGCGCCGTGCGGTAGGCGCTCGCGGCCTGCTCCGCCCCGCGCTGGCCGCTGGTCTGCTCGTAGCTGAGCAGGTTCTGCAGCGCGTCCATCGCGTTGCGCCCGACGGTCTCGCCGTCGCCGAGGTACGCCTGCTGGAACCCGGCGTTGTCCGCGGCCGCGATGAGCGGCAGCAGCCGGTGGTCGCGGATGTTGCGGAAGGCGCCCCACCAGATCGTGAACCGGTCGAGCAGCTGGCGCTGGCGGATGTCGTGGATCGTCGCCCGGTACGCCGCGATCTGCGCGTCGACGTCCCGGTCGGCCGCGGTGATGTCGTCGGTGAACGCCTTGCTGGCGACGGGCCCGTTGGACAGCGCGAGGTTGGCGACGTCGTTGCGCACGCGCAGCGCCGCCTCGTTGAGCTTGGCCAGGTGCGAGGCCGGCACGAGATTGATGTTGTACAGCTGGTCGGCCCGCTGGTTGACCTTCTCCAGGCTGTACACGCCGACGCCGAGCACGACCGCCCCGACGGCGCAGCCCACGAGCACGAGCAGCATGAGCTTGCGCGCCATCGGCTGGTCGGCCAGCCACCGTCTCTTCTCGCCCGCCACGCGTCCGCCCTCCCGCACCACGTTCACTGACGCCTACATCGGCGGGCATGGTGCGTTCTTGAGGGATTGCGCGGCCGCCGCCGCCACGTTCGCCGTCGTCGACAACGTGTGGCTCGGCATCGTGGCCCGCCGGCCGCAGAAGGTCACCGGCTTCGCCGAGCGCGGCGCGTCCTCGATGCGCGCGTACATCAACCACGGCCTGATCGGCGCCACCGTGTTCCTGACGCCGGTCCTGGCCGCGTTCGGCGCACTGCTGAGCCGCGCCGGCGGCCTCACCACCCGCCACCAGCTCGGCCGCCCCTGACCGGTCGCGGTGCTACGCGAGCTGGTCGCCATCCCCGAAGGATCTAATTCGCGGTGGTCGATTCCTCGTCCACCTCCCGTTCGCCGGAGTCGGCGAGCATGAGCACCGCGAACTCGAGATCACCCTCGTGGTCGGTGCCCACCCGGCGGAAGCCACACCGCTGCAGGAGTCGCACGGAGGCGGTGTTTCCGATGAACGTGTCGGCGTAGAGCGGCCGGATCTGTTCGCGCTGCAGGAACTGGCGCAGGGCCGCCGTGCCGATGCCCCGTCCCCAGAAACGCTGCCCGAGCCAGTAGCCGATGAAGCGCCTATCGTCTCGCCACCAGGCCATGAAGTTGCCGGCCGTCTCGCCGCCGGCCACGACAATCTGGACGTGATTGGCGGGGTCGGCAAGCACCTTGGTGCGCCAGTGCGTCATGAAGGGCTCCCGATCGCGGGCGGGAAACTGCGCCCGGCGCACCGCCTCCTCCTCCCGCTGCTGCTCATAGAGCAGCTCGAGGTCGGCCTCGACCAGGTCGCGCAACAACACCTCGTTCATGACGGGCAGTGTGCCAGCACGCACCGGCATCCGTCAGGTCCACGAGAACACGCGCCCGGCCATCCGGAAGACGACGCCCGGGAGTGGCGCCGGAGCACCGGACCCCGCAAAGGCCCGTGGGGCCGCTCCACCATAGACGCACGTCGCCTCGGCGACGGCGAGGTCGAGCGGGAAGGGTACAGGCGGCCAGTCGTCACGTTGCTCGTCGATGGTGAGGCCTATTGGTAGCGGCGTTCGGCCTCGGCGTAGTCGCCACGAACCTCGGCGAGCGAGCCGAGCCGGCCAGAGAACCCCTTCCTCGCCGGGAGCGCCGCTGCAGGTTTGAGGGGGTGTGGGTGGAGCGGAGCTCCCCCACGGCGAGCGAAGCGAGCCAGCTAAATCGTCAGCGCGCGGCGGAGCCACTCCTCCACGCCGGCCACGTGGATCGAGGCCCAGGAGCGGGCCAGGTCCGGCTGGCGGGCGGTGATCGCGTCGACGATGGCCTGGTGCTGCTCGCGGGTGCGGGCCGCCGCGCCCTCCTGGGTCAGGCCGCGCCAGATGCGGGCGCGCGTCGTCGGGCCCGAGAGGCCGTCGATCAGGGAGCACAGCACGGCGTTGCCCGAGCCGGCGGCGATCAGGCGGTGGAACTCCAGGTCGTTGGCGACCAGGGCCTCGATCGTCGGGTCGTCGCCGAGCTGGTCCAGGACCGCCTGCAGCTTGATCACGTCCTCCTCGCTCATGCGCTGGGTGGCCAGGGCCGTCGCGGCGGGCTCGAGGATGCGGCGGACCTCCAGGAACTCCAGGACCGTGTCGTCGCGGTGGAAGTCGACCACGAAGCTGAGCGCGTCGAGCAGGAGGTTGGGCTCAAGGCTGGTGACGTAGGTGCCGTCGCCCTGGCGGACGTCGAGCACGCGGATCATCGACAGCGCCTTGACCGCCTCGCGCAGGGAGTTGCGCGACAGGCCCAGGCGCTCGGCCAGGTCGGCCTCCTTGGGCAGGCGGTCGCCCGGGCCGAGTTCGCCCGAGGTGATCATGCCCTTGATCTTGTCGATTGCCTCGTCGGTCAGTGCCATCCATGCCTCCGCGGCGACTGTATCCCGTTATCGCCAATATCAAGCCGGTAGACCTCGGCGGCGGTGCCGGCGAACACCCGCGATCGCTCCGCCGGTGTGGTCAGCGGCTCGATCAACGAGGTGGCCACGGCCAGGACGCGGCCGTAGCCGGCGGCCAGCCGGCAGACCGGCCAGTCGGAGCCGAACATCAGCCGGTCGGGGCCGAACAGCTCGAGGGACTGCTCGAAGTACGGCTGCAGGTCCTGTGGTTTCCAGTGTTCCCAGTCGGCCTCCGTGACGAGGCCGGACAGCTTGGCCGCCACGTTCGGGCGGGCGGCGAGGGCGGCGACCGCGGCGCGCCAGGGCTCGAGGCCGCCGGTGCGAATGCGCGGCTTGCCCAGGTGGTCCAGGACGAACCGGACGTCGGGCAGCGCGGCGGCGGCGCGGGCGGCCGACTCGAGCTGGTCGGGGCGCACGACGAGGTCGAAGACCAGGCCGGCGGCGCCGATGCGGCGCAGGCCGGCGCGCACGTCGTCGCGGTCGAGGTAGCCGGCGTCCTCGGCCTGGACCTGGGCGCGCAGGCCGACGAGGCACTCGGCGCCGGCCAGGTCGCGGTACGCGGAGAACACCGGCGCGGCCGGGTCGTCCCAGGCCACCACGCCGGCGATCTCGGGGGTGCCGGCGGCGTGCTCGAACAGCAGCGCGGCCTCGCCGGCGTCGCAGCGGCCGCCCTCGACGAGCACGGTGTGCGCCACGCCCGCGGCGGCGAGCTCGGGGCGCAGGTCCTCGGGGCCGAAGGTGCGGCGGATGGGCGCCAGCTCGGGCGCGTCGAGCCAGTCGTAGCCCTCGTCGACGTTCCACAGGTGGTGGTGCGCGTCGACGATCACAGCAGGCCCCGCTCGGCCAGGTCCGGCCACAGGGCGTCCGGCGGGGGCGCGGCGAACAGGGCGGCGTTGCGGCGGACCTGGCCGGCCGAGTCGGCGCCGACCACGACCGCGGCCACGGCCGGGTGGCGGGCGGCGAAGGCGATCGCCGCGGACGGCAGCGTGGTGCCGTGGGCGGCGCAGGCCTCGGCCAGCTCCGCGGCGCGGCGCAGCAGGGCCGAGGGCGCGGCGCCGTACTCGTACGGCAGCCCCTCCCGCGGCTTGTCCTCGGCCAGCAGCCCGCTGTTGAACACGCCGGCGGCGAGGACGCCCACGCCGGCCGCCGCACAGGCCGGCAGCAGCTCGGCGGCGGCCGGCTGCTCCAGCAGCGTGTACCGCCCGGCGACCATGACGACGTCGGGCGCGCACTCGGCGACGATCCGCGCGAGCATCCCGGCGTCCTTGGAGCCGGCGCCGATCGAGCCGACGACGCCCTCGGCGCGCAGCTCCGCCAGGGCCGGGAAGCCGTAGCGCAGCGCCGCGTCCGGGCGGTGCTCCGGGTCGTGCAGCAGGGCGATGTCGATGCGGTCGAGGCCGAGCCGGCGCAGGCTCTCCTCGATCGAGCGGCGCACCCCGTCGCGGCTGAAGTCCCACACCCGGCGATGGGTGCGGGGCACGGCGAAGCCGTCGGCGAGGTCGTCGCCGCCCTCGTCCGCCGGCTCCAGCAGACGTCCGACCTTCGTGCTGACGGTGTACGCGTCGCGGGGGCGGGCGGCGAGCGCGGCGCCGAGGCGGCGCTCCGACAGGCCGAGGCCGTAGTGCGGCGCGGTGTCGAAGTAGCGGATGCCGGCGTCCCAGGCGGCGTCGACGATCGCGGCGCACTCGTCGTCGGTGCGCTCCTGGTAGAGGTTGCCCAGCTGGGCGCAGCCCAGGCCGAGGCTCACGGGTTGGGCCTCACGCGCAGGCCGTGCATGCCGCCGTCGACGGAGAGCACGGTGCCGGTGGTGGCGCTGGCCAGGGGGCTGGCGAGGTACGCGATGGCGTGCGCGACCTCCTCCGCGCTCACCAGGCGGCCGGTCGGCTGGCGGGCCTGCAGCGCGGCGAGCTCGGCGCCGGGGTCGGCGGCCTGGTCGAGCAGGCGGCGCACCCACGGGGTGTCGGCGGTGCCGGGGTTGACGCAGCACACGCGGACGCCGTCGCGCAGGTGGTCGGCCGCCATGGCGGCGGTGAGCGCCTGCACGGCGCCCTTGGTGGCGCTGTACAGGGCGCGGTCGGGCAGCCCGGTGTGCGCGACGATCGAGCCGGTGTTGACGATCGCGGCGTGCTGGGAGCGGCGCAGGTACGGCAGCGCCGCCCGGCTCACCCGCACCAGCCCGACGACGTTGACGTCGAAGACCCGGTGCCAGTCGGCGTCGGAGTTGGCCTCCACGGTCCCGACGGCGCCGATGCCGGCGTTGTTGACCAGGATGTCGATGCCGCCCAGGCGCTGCGCGGCCGCGTCGACGGCGGCGCGCACGGCGGCGTCGTCGGTGACGTCGGCGACGAAACCGTCGATGCCCTCGGGCAGGCCGTCGGCGCGCAGGTCGAGGCTGGCGACCCGGGCGCCGCGGGCGGCCAGGTGCCGCGCCGTGGCCAGGCCGATCCCGGACGCGCCGCCGGTCACGACGGCGGCGAGACCGTCAAACTCACCGTTCACAGATCCTCCCATACATCGGAGGATTGCTGTCTATCAGGCGCGTCCGGGCGTGCGCAAGGGTCCCGTCAGGTCGAAACATCCGATGTTCGTTCTCGCGGTACCGCGGCCAGCAGCACGAGACCGACCAGCGTCAGCAGGCTGAGGGCGGGCACCAGCCACACCAGCCGCAGCGCCATCACCGCCAGGACGGCCGCGGCGAGCGGGCGGCGGCGGTCGAGCAGGACGAGTACCGCCGGCAGCTCCCAGACCAGGTGGTGCACCCAGGAGAGCGGGCTGATCAGGCACAGGGCGACGCCGGTGAGGGCGAACCCGGCCCAGTCGCCGGCCGGCTGCAGGCGGGTGGTCCAGAACAGCACGACGGCGAGGGCCAGCAGCGGCCACACCGCGTCGGGGGTGTGCAGGCGGTGCAGCGCGCCGGCGAGGGACTGGTCGGCCGGCTCGCCGACCTCGCCGACGCGGGAGACCTGCCAGAACAGGCCGCCCCAGTACCGCGCGGAGGCCCCGGGCGCGACGAGCCACCCGATGCCGGTGGCGGCCGCGGCGACCGCGGCGGCGACGGCGGCCTCGCGGTAGCGGCGGGCGATGATGAGGTACGCGATGAACAGCGCCGGCGCGAGCTTGAGCGCGGCGGCCAGCCCGACGAGCGGGCCGCGGCGCAGCACGAGCAGGTCGAGCCCGACGAGCGCGACCAGGATGAGGTCGATCTGGCCGAAGCTCAGCGTGTCGCGCCACGGTTCGACGGCGGCCAGCACGACCAGGCCGGCGACGACCGGCAGCGGGCGGCGGAACCAGACCCACAGCAGGGCCGCGGTGCCGGCGACCGACAGGACGACGACGACCGCGGCGGCGGCCGGGAACGGCAGCCAGGCCAGCGGCGCCAGCGCGATCGCGGCGAACGGCGGGTAGGTGAACCCGTAGGCGCGCGCCGGGCCGGGCTGGCGGTAGCCGTAGAGGTCGCCGCCGTCCAGCCACTGCCGGGTCGCGCCGATGTAGACGTGCAGGTCGAACAGCCCGTGCCAGCGCGCGGACACCATGACGAAGGCCGCGACGGCCACCGACAGCGCGGCCAGTCCGGCCCAGGCCAGACGCTTGTCCCCCGTATTGAAGTTCGTGGGTAGTGACGTTACTCCATGCCGCGCTTGCCCGGTGTCCAGAAGGGCTTGGTGAGCACGGACCGCCGCGGCCAGCCCCGCTCGCGCACGAGGTGCTGCCGGACGGCCTGGATCGTGCGGGCCTCCCCCGCGACGTACGCCTGGCCGGGCTCCCCGGGCAGGTCGAGCGCCTCGACCGCGGCGACGAGCGACGGCGAGGGCGACACCGCATCGCCGCGGCGCTCGACCCAGGTGACGTCGCCGTCGAGCGCGAGCCGGTCGGCCGGCCCGGCGATCTCGACCACGGCCCGGCTGGCCGTGCGCTGCTCCCGCGGCAGGGCGCGCAGCATCGGCCCGAACGCGACGGACGCGGTCTCCTCGCCGACGAACAGGTGGTAGGCGGCCGGGCGGGTCACGAAGTCGCCCTTGGGCTTGCTGATGAGGACCTCGTCGCCGACGGCGGCCGCGCCCATCCACTGCGCGCCGGGCCCGTCGCCGTGCAGCAGCGCCTGCAGGTCGACCCAGTCGTGGGCGCGGTCCCAGACGGAGTACGTGCGCAGCAGCGGCGTCATCGCGCCCTTGGCGGCGACGTCGACCCGGACCTGCTGGCCGGCGACCCACGCGGCGCCGCGCAGCGCCGGGGCCCGCAGCCGCAGCCGCCGGAACCGCCCGGCGGTCTCGGCCTCGGCCACGCTCGCGCGGACGAAGAGTCTCTCCCAGAGCTTCATGCCCGGGGACGTTACGCATATCGGCGATATATCGGAACCCGCGCCGGGTGCATTGCGACAATGCACCCGGCGCGGTCCGGCTTCAGATGTCTTCGTCCAGCTGCGTGCCGCGGCGCGGGTCGCGGATGGCGCGGCCGGTCGAGTCGACGGCGCCGTCGTCGACCAGGCCGCCCTGGGCCAGCTGGTGCTCGAGGCTCTGCTGCCGCTCGGCCTCGCGGCGCGCCGCCTCGCGGGCGCGGCCCTCGTCGCTGTCCGGGTCGATGCCGGTCGGGTCGAACGCGTTCATGCGAATCCACTCCAGGGTTCGGTTCGGCTGGCGAGTGGGCTGACGATACCCAGGGTGATCTGGGCTAATCCATAGGAATAGTCCTGCAGATTTTCACAGCCGGGCCGATGACCCGGTCATGTCCGGACCGCGCAGCGACAGGCGAGCCTTCAGCGCGTACGCCGCCGTCTGCGCCGTCGCCGCCGTCGCACACCCGATGCTGCCGCACGACTGGCGGCCCGCGTCCTTCACGCTGTTCTCGGCGGGGACGCTGGGGCCGATCGCGCTGCGCCTGCGGCGGCAGCCCGGCGCGGGCCGCTGGCCGTGGCTGCTGCTCGCGACCGCCATGACGGTGCTGACCGCCGCCAACGGCGTCATCGCCGTGTTCGGCCGCGGCCAGAAGATGACCGCCGAGTTCGGCGTGACGATCGGCCACGGCGTGCTGCTGGCCGCCGCGCTGACGCTCGTCGTGCGGCGCGGGCGCAACGACACCGGCGGGCTGCTCGACGCCTCCGTGGCGCTCATGGGCATCGGCACCCTGCTGTGGATCGGCCTGCTCCAGCCCCATCTGGAGGCGGTGCACTCGACCGTCGGTGCGCGCGTCGCGCTGCTGGTCAGCGTGTATGTGCTCACCGGCGTCCTCGGCGCGCTCGGCCGGCTGTGGGTGACCGCGCCGCGCCGCTTCCGCTCACTGGAGCTCATGATCGCCGCGCTGCTGCTGGCCCTGGCCGGCAACACCACGCTCGCCATGACCACCGGCGCGATGGTCGTGGACCGGCTGCCGGTCGTCGAGGTGTGCTTCCTCGTGGCGTACCTCTGCGTCGGCCTCGCCGCCCTGCACCCCGACGCCGCCGAGCTGACCCGTCCCGGCCCGTCGCCGGTCGACCGCATCAGCGGCGGGCGCCTGATCTTCCTCGGCGCCGCGATCACCCTCGACCCGGTCGCCGGCGGCGCCCGGCAGATGTTCGGCCTGGCCGCCGACGGCGTGCTCATCGCCGTCGGCACCCTCGCCCTGGCGCCGCTGGTCATGCTGCGCATCCACGGCCTGGCCCGGCAGCGGGAGCAGGCCGAGCGGGCCCTGGCCCACCAGGCCGGCCACGACGAGCTCACCGGCCTGCCCAACCGGGCCGAGCTGCACCGCCGGCTGGACGCCGCGCTGGCGCAGGAGCACGAGCAGGAGCCGGATGTCGTACTGCTGTTCTGTGACCTGGACGGGTTCAAGCCGATCAACGACCGGCTGGGCCACGCGGCCGGCGACGAGCTGCTCGTGGCGCTCGCCGCGCGGCTGCGGGCCGGCCTGCGCGCCGGGGAGACCGTGGCCCGCTACGGCGGCGACGAGTTCATCCTGCTCGCCCGGGCCGCGGACCGCGACGCCGCCGTGCGCCGCCTCACCGGCCACATCCGCGCGGCGCTGTCCGAGCCGTTCGAGGTCGCGGGCGAGCCGGTGACCGTCGGGGCCAGCATCGGCGCGGTCGCCTCCGACGGGCGCACCGGCGCCGACGAGCTGATCCGCCGGGCGGACGAGGCGATGTACAGGGTCAAGGCCGCCCAGGGTGAAAGAGGAACGGCAAGGCGCGCGCATCACATGCCGCTGACCCGTGCGCGTGGATAGATTTCGGTTGAGAGCACAATCTCGACCGCTAAGGAGACCTGACGCATGTCAGAGCAGAGCAGCGCGCGGAACGCCGGAACCATCGACGTCGGCGGCGACCTGACCGTCAACCGGCTCGGCTTCGGCGCGATGCGCATCACCGGCGAAGGGATCTGGGGCGCCCCCCGCGACCGCGGGACGGCCAAGGCGGTCCTGCGCCGCGCCGTCGAGCTCGGCGTGAACTTCATCGACACCGCCGACTCCTACGGGCCGGACGTCAGCGAGGAGCTGATCGCCGAGGCCCTGCACCCGTACCCCGAGGACCTCGTCATCGCCACCAAGGGCGGCCTGGTCCGCCCCGGCCCCAACCAGTGGGAGCCGGACGGCCGGCCGGAGCACCTGCGCGAGGCCCTGGAGGGCAGCCTGCGCAAGCTGAAGCTGGAGCAGATTCCGCTGTACCAGTTCCACCGCCCCGACCCGCGGGTGCCGCTGGAGGACTCGATCGGCGCGCTGGTCGAGCTGAAGGCCGCGGGCAAGATCCGCCACATCGGCGTGTCGAACTTCACCGAGGAGCAGCTGCGGGTCGCGCAGGCGCTCACCCCGATCGTGTCGCTGCAGAACCGGTACAACGTCGACGACCGCGGCTCGGAGTCGCTGGTCGACCTGTGCGAGCAGGAGCAGATCGTGTTCCTGCCGTGGGCGCCGATCCAGAACCTCGAGGGCAACGCCGCGATCGAGGCGATCGCGAAGAAGTACGAGGCCGAGGCCCGGCAGATCGTGCTCGCCTGGCTCCTCGCGCGCTCGCCGATGATCCTGCCGATCCCGGGCACCGGCTCGGTCGAGCATCTCGAGGACAACGTGGCCGCCGCCGGCATCCACCTGACGCCGGCCGAGGTCGCCGACATCACGCGCAACGCCTGAGCCGAAATTTCTCCGGGCCGCGTGTCGGATCCGGCCCGCGCCGTTCGAGGACGGGATATAGGCCGGGAAACGCCCGGCCACGCAGAGGAGACGACGATGCGCTACGTGATGCTGCTCGAGGCCACCCAGCCCGCGACGCCGCCGCCGGCCGAGCTCATGGCCGCGATCATGAAGCTCGGCGAGGAGGCGACGGCGGCGGGCGCGCTGCTGGAGAACGCCGGCCTGGCCCCCAGCGCGGCCGGGGCGAAGGTCACCGTGGCCGGGGGCGGGCTGAGCGTCACCGACGGCCCGTTCGCGGAGACCAAGGAGCTGATCAGCTACGCGCTGTACGAGACCCGCACGAAGGAGGAGGCGGTGGAGTGGTCCTCGCGGTTCATGAAGCTGCACCGCGACCTCTGGGCGGGCTGGGAAGGCGAGTGCCGCATCCTCAAGGTGATGGGGCCCGAGGACTTCTGATCTCGGGGTGGCAGGATCGGTGGACGTGACGGCCGCCGATCCTGGGCCCCTGCCTTCGGCGGTGCACCGCGTGGTCGAGGCGGTGTACCGCATCGAGTCCGCGCGGATCATCGCCGCCCTCGCCCGGCTGGTCCGTGACGTCGGGCTGGCCGAGGAGCTGGCGCAGGACGCGCTCGTGGCGGCGCTGGAGCAGTGGCCGGAGCGCGGCGTGCCCGACGACCCCGGCCCGTGGCTGATGGCCACGGCGAAGCACCGGGCCATCGACCACCTGCGCCGCCAGGAGAACTACCGCCGCAAGCTCGCCGTCGTCGGCCGCGACGTCGAGCTCGCCGAGCAGGCCTCGGCCGAGCCCGCGATCGTCGACGCGCTCGACGACCACATCGGCGACGACCTGCTGCGGCTCATCTTCACCGCCTGCCACCCGTCGCTCACCACCGAGTCGCAGGTCGCGCTGACGCTGCGGATGCTCGGCGGCCTGCGTACCGACGAGATCGCCCGCGCCTTCCTGACCACCGAGGCGACGATCTCCCAGCGCATCCTGCGCGCCAAGAAGACCCTGGCCAGGCAGCACGTGCGCTTCGAGCTGCCGCCGGTCTCCGAGGTCCCGGCCCGCCTGGCCGCGGTCCTCGGCACCGTGTACCTCATCTTCAACGAGGGCTACAGCGCGACGGCCGGCGACGACTGGTCCCGCCCCCAGCTGTGCGAGGAGGCGCTGCGCCTCGGCCGGGTCCTGTCCGGGCTGCTGCCCGGCGAGCCCGAGGTGCACGGCCTGACGGCGCTCATGGAGCTGCAGGCGTCGCGCATGGCCGCCCGCACCGACGCCGCCGGGCGCCCCGTGCTGCTGCTCGACCAGGACCGGCGGCGCTGGGACCGGCTGCTGATCCGGCGCGGGCTGGCGGCCCTGGGACGGGCCGAGCGGCTGGGCACCCTGGGGCCGTACGGCCTGCAGGCCGCGATCGCCGCCGTGCACGCCCGCGCGGCGCGCGCCGAGGACACGGACTGGGGGCGCATCGCCGCGCTGTACCGCCTGCTGTCGCACGTGGCGCCGTCGGCGGTGGTCGAGCTCAACCGGGCCGTGGCGGTGGGGCTGGCCGAGGGCCCCGCGGCCGGCCTGGCCATCCTGGACGGGCTGGACCTGCCGGGCTATCCCCACCTGCCAGCCGCCCGCGGCGAGCTGCTCGAGCGCCTCGGCCGGGCCGATGAGGCGCGGGCGCAGTTCGCCCGCGCCGCCGAGCTGACCAGGAACGAGACGGAACGCGAGCTGTTCACCCGCCGGGCTGCGCCACCGGCGTGAGCCCGAACGACTCGGTGAGGCCGCACAGCTCGAGCACCCGCCGGACGGGCCGCCGCGCATCGGTGATCACGAGCCGCCCCGGCATCGCGCGCTGCGCGACCCGAAGCGCCGTGACGGCCGCGCTGGAGCAGAACGTGACCCCGGCGAGGTCCAGCTCGACGCGGGCGGGCCGCCGCCCGACGACGTCGGCGAGGGCGGCCCGCAGCCGCGGCACGGTGGCCGCGTCGAGCTCCCCGGCCACGCTGAGCCGCACGAGGCGCTCGGCGCCCCGCGGCGCAACGGTCGCGATTTCGAGTTCACCCACCAGCATCCCCATCACCGTGAGTAACCCTACGGCCGTTGCGCCCCACCGTCATCGGGCGGACGGCCCAACCCGTCCGTCAGCCGGGGGAACCGCACGGGGCGAGGTGGAGGGCGTACGCCTCGGTGGTGAAGAACGGGGGAAGGTCCTCCGAAAGGGCGGTGTGCTCGACGATGCCCGCGGCCGCCACGGCGCGGGCGCGCTCCGGCTCGTCGCGGTCGGTGAGCAGCGCGGCCAGCTCCTCGGCCAGGAGGCTGCGGACCAGGTCGTCGGTGACGATGCCGCCGCCGGCCAGCGGGGTGTGGTGGTGCCGCCACTGCCAGACCTGGCAGCGGGCGATCTCCGCGGTGGCGGCGTCCTCCATGAGGTTCGACAGGGCGACGGCGCCGGTGCCGCCGAGCCAGGCGTCGATGTACCGCAGCGCGACCGACACGTTGGCGCGCAGGCCCTCCGCCGTCACCTGGCCGGGGGTCTTGTCGACGGCGAGCAGGTCGGTGGCGCTGACGTCGACGTCGTCGCGGAGGCGGTCCAGCTGGTTGGGCCGGGCTCCCAGCACCGGGTCGAAGGCGTCGCGGCAGGTCTGCACCAGGCCCGGGTGGGCGACCCACGAGCCGTCGAAGCCGTCGCCGGCCTCGCGGCGCTTGTCGGCCGACACCTTCTCGACGGCCGCCGCGTTCGCGTCCGGGTCGCGGCTGGGGATGAAGGCCGCCATGCCGCCGATCGCGTGGGCGCCGCGGCGGTGGCAGGTGGAGACGAGCAGCTCGGTGTAGGCGCGCATGAACGGGACCGTCATCGTGACCTCGGCGCGGTCGGGCAGGACGAAGTCCGACCACTGGCCGAAGTTCTTGATGATGCTGAAGATGTAGTCCCAGCGGCCCGCGTTGAGGCCCGACGAGTGCTCGCGCAGCTCGTAGAGGATCTCCTCCATCTCGAACGCGGCGGTGATCGTCTCGATGAGGACCGTCGCGCGGATGGTGCCCTGGGGCAGGCCGAGGTACTGCTGGGCGAAGACGAACACGTCGTTCCACAGCCGCGCCTCGCGGTGCTCCTCCAGCTTCGGCAGGTAGAAGTACGGCCGGTGGCGGTTGTGGAAGAGGTAGAGGCCGAAGTCGACCAGCGACGCCGCGATCGGGCGGCCGTCCACGGCGATCCACTTCTCCACCAGGTGCCAGCCGCGGGGGCGCACGACGATGGTGGCGGGGTCGGGGCCGATGGCGTACCGCTTGCCGCGCTCGTCGGTGAAGTCGATCCGGCCGGCGTGGGCGTCGATCAGGTTGAGCTGGCCGCCGATGATGTTGGCCCACGTGGGGGCGGTGGCGTCCTCGAAGTCGGCCATCCACACCTTGGCGCCGGAGTTGAGCGCGTTGACGGTCATGCGCCGGTCCGGCGGGCCGGTGATCTCGACGCGCCGGTCGAGCAGGCCGGGCGCGGGCGCGGCCACGCGCCAGGAGGGGTCGGACCGCACGGACGACGTCTCCGCGCGGAAGTCCGGGAACTGGCCGGTGCTGAAGCGGGCGCGCCGGGCGCGGCGGGTGTCGAGCAGCGCGACCCGCCGGGCGGCGAAGTGCTCGTCGAGGGCGACCAGGAAGTCCAGCGCCTCGGGGGTGAGGACCTCGTCGAATCGCTCGAGCATGGGCCCGATGACTTTGTACCTCATGCGAACTGCTCCGTCTCTGTCGAGCCGCGCAGCGCGGTGGTCTCGGCGGCCGGGTTGAGCACGGTGCTGATCAGGTCGAAGTAGCCGGTGCCGACCTCGCGCTGGTGCTTGACCGCCGTGTAGCCGTCGGCCTCGGCGGCGAACTCCCGCTCCTGCAGTGCGACGTAGGCGGGCATGCCCTCGGCCGCATAGCCGCGGGCCAGGTCGAACATCGAGTAGTTCAGCGCGTGGAAGCCGGCCAGGGTGATGAACTGGAACTTGTACCCCATGTGCCCGAGCTCCCGCTGGAACTTGGCGATGGTGGCCTCGTCGAGGTGCTTGCGCCAGTTGAACGACGGCGAGCAGTTGTACGCGAGCATCTGGTCGGGGTACTGCGCCTTGACCGCGTCGGCGAACCGCCGGGCGACCTCGAGGTCCGGCGTGCTCGTCTCCATCCACAGCAGGTCGCTGTAGGGCGCGTAGGCCAGCCCGCGGGCGATGCACGCGTCCACGCCGTTGCGGAAGCGGTAGAAGCCCTCGGCGGTGCGCTCGCCGGTGACGAACGGCCGGTCGCGCTCGTCGACGTCGGTGGTGAGCAGCGTCGCGGCCTGGGCGTCGGTGCGGGCCACGACGATCGAGGGCACGCCGGCGACGTCGGCGGCGAGCCGGGCCGCCTGCAGCGTGCGCACGTGCTGGCCGGTCGGGATGAGCACCTTGCCGCCGAGGTGGCCGCACTTCTTCTCCGACGCGAGCTGGTCCTCCCAGTGCACGCCGGCCGCGCCGGCGACGATCATCGCGGTCATGAGCTCGTAGGCGTTGAGCACGCCGCCGAAGCCGGCCTCGGCGTCGGCGACGATCGGGGCCATCCAGTGCGGCGCGGACGCGTCCTCGGCCGTGGTGATCTGGCCGGCGCGCAGCAGCGCGTTGTTGATCCGGCGCACGACCGCCGGCACCGAGTTGGCCGGGTAGAGGCTCTGGTCCGGGTACGTGTGGCCGGACAGGTTGGCGTCGGCGGCCACCTGCCAGCCGGACAGGTAGATGGCCTTGAGCCCGGCCCGGACCATCTGCACGGCCTGGTTCCCGGTGAGCGCGCCGAGGGCGTGGACGTAGTCCTCGTCGTGCAACAGCGCCCAGAGGCGCTCGGCGCCGAGGCGCGCGAGGGTGTGCTCCTCCTGCACAACGCCCCGCAGCCGCACGACGTCCTGCGGGGTGTAGTCGCGCCGCACCCCGTGCCAGCGCGGGTCGGTGTCCCATTCCTGCCGCAAACGTTCGACTGCGTCCGTCATCGTCTTACTCCCTCGTTCGCTGCGCTGAAAGCGTCCTTGGCGCTCGCTTCGCTCGGGCGCGCCGGGGGTTCCCACCCCGGACCCCCATGCTCGCTCCGCTCGCATCAACGACGCCTTCGCAAACCGTCACACGTGCGGCGACGGCCGGTCGAGGGACGGAAAAAGCCAATTCCTGCGAATTTCCGGACGGGTTTTGCTAACTTGCGAAAATCACTATTGACAATGGTGTTATACAGTTGTCCGATGGCCAAGATATTCTCGGGCGCGCGGCTGCGGCGGCTGCGCGAGGAGCGCGGCCTGAGCCAGACGGACCTGGCCCGCCATCTGAGCATCTCGCCGAGCTACCTCAACCAGATCGAGCACGACGTGCGGCCGCTCACCGCCCAGGTGCTCATCCGGGTCACCGACCTGTTCGGCGTCGACCCGGCCGTGTTCGCCCCGCACGACACCCCGCAGCTGGTCGCCGGGCTGCGCGAGGCGCTCGCCGGGGCCGGCAGCGTCGCCGACCTCACGGAGCTGGCCACCCGGCTGCCGGATGTCGCCGAGTCGGTCATCGACCTGCACCGCCGCTACCGGCAGGTCGCCGACCAGCTCACCGAGCTCGTCGGGGACCGCGGGCCGCTCGGGCGCAGCCCGCACGACCAGGTGACCGAGTTCTTCTACCGCCGGCAGAACTACGTGCCCCAGCTCGACGAGGCGGCCGAGCTGCTCGCCGCCCGGATGCGGCTGCGCCGGGGCCAGGTGCGGGCGGCGCTGCAGGACCGGCTGGCCGAGCGGCACGGGGTGCAGCTGCGCCACGACGACGCCGAGACGCTCGACGGCGAGCTGCACCGGTTCCGGCCGCACACCCGCACGCTGCACCTGTCGACGTCGCTGAAGGCCGGGCAGGAGGCCACCCGCATGGCGGCGCAGCTGGCCCTGCTGGAGTACGCCGACGTGATCGACGAGATCGTCGAGGAGGAGCGCTTCGACGACGTCCAGACGCAGATCCTGACCCGGGTGGGGCTGGCCAACTACTTCGCCGCGGCGCTGATCCTGCCGTACGAGCAGTTCCTGAGCGCGGCCGAGGAACGCCGCTACGACATCGACCTGCTCACCGAGCACTTCGCGATGGGCTGGGAGACGGTCTGCCACCGGCTCAGCACGCTGCAGCGGCCGCGGGCGCGCGGGGTGCCGTTCTCGTTCGTGCGGGTCGACCGGGCCGGGAACATGTCGAAGCGCCAGTCCGCGACCGGCTTCCCGTTCTCGCGCACCGGCGGCACGTGCCCGCTGTGGAACGTGTACGAGGCGTTCAGCTCCCCCGGCCGCCCGGTGACGCAGGTGGCGGCGATGCCGGACGGGCAGCGGTACCTGTGGATCGCCCGCACCGTGACCCGCCACCACGGCGGCTACGGCCAGCCCGGCAAGGTGTACGCGATCGGGCTGGGCTGCGAGATCCGCCACGCCGCCCGGCTGGTCTACTCCACCGGCATGGACCTGCACGACGCAGCGGCGGCGATGCCGATCGGGCCGGGCTGCAAGACCTGCGAGCGGGCGACCTGCCCGCAGCGGGCGGCGGCGCCGATCAGCCGCCGCCTGGACCTGGACGAGAACCGCAGCACGTTCATCCCGTACCCGCTGCAGGGCCCCTGAGACTCAGAGGTCGCCCAGGCGGTCGGCCGGGAGGACGGTGTACTGCCGCAGGGAGAGGTCCCGGAAGGTGACCGGGCCGCGGGGCCCGGGCACGCGGTCGATGTTGATACCGGTCTCGGGGACGTTGAGCAGCTTGAAGCCGTCCAGCAGGCGGGTCGTGGCGTTCCAGAAGGCGCCGGTGCCGGCGTAGGCGGACAGGAACTCGCGGGCCGCGCCGGCGTCCTCGGTGACGATGCCGGCGGCCAGGCCCGACGTCTCGTCGTTGGCGACGCGGGCGGCGTCGAGGGGCCCGTCGACCGGGGCGAGCGTGATCGTCGCCTCGCGGTCGGAGTCCAGCGCCCACTCGTACCCCAGCGGGTGCGCGTGCGGCGGCAGCGACAGCGCGATGCGGGGCCCGACGGCGGCCTCGACCCGGGGCACGAGCGCGTCGTAGTGGTCGCGGTGGATGAGCAGCAGGTTGAGCCGGTTGCACACGCCGAGCCGGTCGAGGCCGGCGCCCACGAGCGCGAGGGCCTTCTCGAGGTCGGCGGCGGCGTCGATGTACAGCACCCCGCCCCCGTCGGCGTGGGCCAGGGTCCGCACACCCTGCAGGGCGGCCTTCTCGGCCAGGGTGCGGGTGCTCTCGCCGCTGCCGCGCAGGATGACCAGCGGGATCAGGCCCGGCTGGGCGACGAGCGCGTCGGCCGAGCCGCGGCCCCGCGCCCGGATGAGCTGCACGGCGGCGGGGTCGAGGCCGGCCTCGGCCAGGGCCGGGCTGACGATCTCGTCCATGATCGCCGACGCGGAGGCCAGCGCGGCCGAGCCGGTGCGCAGCACGCCGCCGTTCTGCGACTTCACCAGCTGGGAGGCGACGTCGACGGTGACGTTGGGCCGGGCCTCGTAGTTGGCGCCGATGACGCCGACCGGGCGCCGCCACTCCTGCAGGACCAGGCCGCCGCCGAGCTCGCGGACGGTGCGCCGGGCCGGCTCGGGCTCGACGTCGGCGAGGATGTTGAGCTGCTCGGCCATGCCGGCCAGCCGGGCCTCGTCGAGGCGGAGCCGGTCGAGCAGGCCGCCGCTCATGCCGCCGGCCTCGGCGGCCTCGACGTCGGCCCGGTTGGCGGCGAGGACCGTCTCCGGGGCGGTGGCGAGGCGCCGGGCCATGCCGCGCAGCGCCTCGTCGATCGTCTTGGCCGGCGCGGCGGCGAGGGAGCCGGCGGCGGCGCGCGCGGCCCGGGCCGCGGCGGCGACGATCTCGTGGACGTCCTGCGATTCGGTCACGGCCCGGCTCTCCCTCAGTGCGAACGCTTGCGTGCCTGAAGAGTGTAAGTAAGCGGCAGCCGCCCCGGTCGTTCGGCCAGCCGGTACTCGCCCTCCTCGTCACCGACCGTGAAGCCCGGCAGCGGGTCCCACGGGCAGCTGTCGTGCTCCTGCAGCATGGTGAGCTCCAGGCCCGCGTCCAGCAGCGCGGTGACGATCTCGCCGAGGCCGTGGTTCCACTGGTGCGTGGTGTTGTGCTCGAACCGCGCCTCGGTCTCGACGTACGTGCTGGCGTCGGTCCACACCAGCGGGTCGGTCTGCTCGAAGTAGGGGAAGTGCACGGCGAGCACACCGTCGCCGCGGGTCTCGTCGATGCTCCACAGCATCGGGTGGCCCTCGCGGATGAACAGCCGGCCGCCCGGGCGCAGCAGGCCGGACACGACGGCCGCCCAGCGGCGGACGTCGGGCAGCCAGCACAGGGCGCCGACGCCGGTGTACACCAGGTCGAAGGCTCCCGGCTCGAGCACGTCGAGCGCCTTGTACACGTCGGACTCGACGAAGTCGACCTCGGCGCCGGTGCGCTCGGCGAGGGCGCGGGCCTCGGCCAGCGACGCCGGGGAGAAGTCCAGGCCGGTGACGCGGGCGCCGAGGCGGTACAGCGACAGCGTGTCGGTGCCGATGTGGCACTGCAGGTGGACGGTCCGCAGCCCGCGCACGTCGCCGAGGCGGGGCCGGTCGAAGCGGACGACGTCGCTGAGGTACTGCGGGTCGCCGGCGAACCGCGCGAGGTTGTAGCCCGGCGAGGCGGCGTGGGCCGGCGCGCGCTCGTCCCACTGGGCGCGGTTGAGGCGGAGGTATTCGCTCACCCGACGACCATCACACACTGGTCAAGCGCAATAACCTCCGTCTCAGACGGAAATCGCCTCCGTCGGCGCGTGCAGCGCGCTGCGCTTGGCGGCCGGCAGCAGCACGGGCGGGACGTGCACCGGCACGTCGACCGCCGCCGACAGGATCAGGGCGAGGGCCACGCTGGTCGGGCGCGCCTCCGGCAGCTTGTCGAGGCTGGCCGCGCACACCTCGGCCACCTCCGCCGGCAGCCCGTCGATGCGCGGCAGCGGCGCCGGCGGGACGTGGCGGTGGGAGCGCAGCACCTGCTCGTCGGTGTCGGCGGGCCACGGCAGCCGGCCGGTCAGGCACTGGTACAGCAGGACGCCGACGGCGTACACGTCCATCGGCGCCGCCGCCGTGCTCGTCCACTCGGCGGTCGTGTCCAGCCGCTCCGGCGCCAGGTAGGTCGGCGTGCCCAGCAGCGAGCCGTCGGGCAGGCGGTCCGGCTGCCCGGCCTCGGCGGCCACGCCGAAGTCGAGGATCTTCGCGCCGGCCGAGGTCAGGACCACGTTGGCCGGCTTGATGTCGCGGTGCACGATGCCGTGGCCGTGCGCGGCCGCGAGGCCGGCGCCGACCTCCGCGCAGACCCGGCCGGCGACCCGCCAGTCGAGCGGGCCGCCCCGCATCACGGCGTCGAGGGCC
This sequence comes from Dactylosporangium sp. CA-139066, assembly GCF_050936175.1. NCBI lineage: Bacteria > Bacillati > Actinomycetota > Actinomycetes > Micromonosporales > Micromonosporaceae > Dactylosporangium > Dactylosporangium sp. CA-139066. The sequence goes on from NZ_JBNJNH010000001.1 coordinate 8,305,717, forward strand.
TGGCCCTCCACCAGCTCCATCACCAGGTATGCGGTGCCGCGGCCGGCGCGCCGGGAGGTACCGAAGTCATAGACCGCGACCACGTTGGGGTGGGCGAAGCGGGCGCCGAAGCGGGCCTCGTTGCGGGCCCGGTCGAACGCGCCCTGGTCGGCGGTGTGCTCGGGCGTGAGCAGCTTCACGGCGACGGCACGGTCCAGCACCTCGTCGTGGGCCCGCCACACGCTGGCCATGCCGCCCTGTCCCAGCTTGCGCTCCAACCGGTACCTTCCGCCGAACAACCGCACGTGGTCCTCTTTCCCACCCGGAGCGAGGTTCAAGCGGAAACCCGACCGCACCCGGCGCGGCCCCCGGGGGCAACTCCCGTACGGTGACCTGGAGTACATGCCCGGACGCGCACGGTATCTCGTCACGGCCACCGGCGCCCTCGCCATCGCCGTATCGACGCTGGCCCCGGCGACGCTGAGCCGCATCGTGTGGATCCTCGGCGCGGCCGCGTGCGCCGCGCCCATGCTGGCCCGGCTGGTCCGCCGCCGGCGCTCGATCGCCCCCGCGTGGCGGCTGGTCGGCGCCGGGCTCGCCGCCCGGCTGCTGTCGGACGTGGTGTGGACGGTCGAGGCGCTCGCGCACCGCGGCGACGTGCCCTTCCCGTCCTGGAACGACCTGGGCTACCTGACCTCGTACGCGCTGCTCGTCGCCGGGCTCATCGGCGCCGCCGGCGGCCGGGCCCGCAGCGCCCTGCTCGACGCGTCGATCGTCGCGGCCGGCGTCGCCGTCATCGACTGGATCGCGCTGCTGCACCCGTACCTGCACCACACCTCGATGGGGCCGCTCGCGCTGAGCCTGGCGCTGGTGTACCCCGTCTGCGACCTGATGCTGTTCGCCGCCGCGATCCGGGCGCTGTTCACCGGGGCCGTGCGCAACCGGGCCAACGTGCTCATGCTCGGCTCGGTCGGGCTGCTGCTGGCGGCCAACACGATCTACTTCGCGCACGCCGCGCACGGCAGCACGCGCTCGGTCGCGGTGCTCGACAATGCGCTGTGGATCTGCTCGTACGTCGCGATCGGCCTCGCCGGCCTGCACCCGCGGCTGTTCGGCGAGCGCGGCGGCGCCGGCGAGGGGCACGACGTCGTGTCGGCCCGGCGCATCCTGCTGTTCGGCGCGGCGACCCTGCTGGGTCCGGCGGCCATCCTGGTCCGCATGGCCGGGTTCGAGGGGCCCGTCGCCCCCGGAGAGTGGCACCACCTCATCGTGCCCGCGATCCTCACGGCGGTGTTGTCGGTACTGCTGGTGACGCGCCTCGGCGGCCTGGCCCGCCTGGCCCAGCGCCGCCTGGCCGAGCTGGACGAGCACGGGCGGCGCCTGTCGGCCGCGCTCGTCGAGCGCGAGACCCTCGAGCACCAGCTGCGCCACGGCGCCCTGCACGACCCGGTGACCGGCCTGGCCAACCGGGCGCTGCTGACCCAGCGCATGGAGTGGGCGCTGCGCCGCCCCGACGCGGGCGCCCGGTCCCGCCACGCGCTGCTGCTGCTCGACGTCGACCGGTTCACCGACGTCAACGACGCCCACGGCATCGGGTTCGGCGACGAGGCGCTCATCGCGCTGGCGTACCGGCTGCGGACCCTCGCCGCCCCCGGCGACACCCTGGCCCGCCTCGGCGGCGACGAGTTCGCGCTGTTCGTGGAGTTCGCGCCGTCCGCGGTCGGCGACGCGTCCGGGCGGGAGGCGAACGCCTGCGCCGAAGCGGCGGAGGACCTCGCCGAGCTGCTGCGGGCCGAGGTGAAGGCGCCGCTGCGGGTCGGCGGGCGGGTCGTGCACCTGTCGGCGAGCATCGGCCTCGTCCACATCGACGGCCACGACCCGCGCGAGGCCGTCGCCGACGCCGAGCTGGCCCTGCGCTCGGCGAAGCGGGGCGGGCGGGACCGCGTGGTGCGGTACCGCACGCAGCTGCGAAGCGCCCGTGAGACCTTCACCCGCATCAGCGGCGGGCTGCGCCACGCGATCGAGCGCGGCGAGCTGGCGGTGCACTACCAGCCGGTCGTCGAGCTGCCGGGCGCGCGGATCGTGGCGGTCGAGGCGCTGCTGCGCTGGAACCCGCCGAGCGGCCCGGTGCCGCCGAACGACTTCATCCCGGTCGCCGAGGAGACCGGCGTCATCGTGCCGATCGGCGCGTGGGTGCTGGAGCAGGCCTGCCGCGACTTCCGCGACTGGCACCGGCGCTTCGGCGCGTCGCTGACCGTGAACGTCTCCGTGCGCCAGCTCGCCGAGCCCGGCTTCGCCGACGACGTGCTGGCGATCCTGGCCCGCACGGGCCTGCCCGCAAGCGCGCTCGTGCTGGAGATCACCGAGTCGGTGTTCGCCGGGGACGCCGACGCGCTGCCGGTCGCGCTGCGGCGGCTGCGCGCGGAGGGCATCCGCATCGCGATCGACGACTTCGGCACCGGGTACTCGTCGCTGTCGTACCTCAACGAGCTCCCCGTCGACATCCTGAAGATCGACCGGTCGTTCGTGCCGGCCGAGGCCGCCGGCGACCACGCGTTCACCCGCGCGGTGCTGCAGCTGGGCACCAGCCGCTCGCTGCCGGCGATCGCCGAGGGCATCGAGACCGCCGAGCAGGCCGAGCTGCTGCACGCGCTGGGCTGCCGGCTGGCCCAGGGGTACCACTTCGCCAGGCCCGGCCCGGCCGAGCAGCTCGAGGCCGCGTTCGCCCGGCTCAACCCGGCGCCCGCCGGATGAGACGCGACCCCGTCCTGGCCGCGATGGCCGTCGCCGGCGCGGCGCTGGTGTGCTGGTTCCTCGCCGGCATCGGCGGCGCCGCCGTGCAGGTCCGCCTCTACTGGACGGCGCTGCCGATCACCGATCTGCTGCTGTGCGTGCTGTCCGGCCGCGCCGCCCGCATGCCGCAGATGCCCGCGGACGCGCGTCGCTTCTGGCCCGTCGGTCCCCGCGCGATAAGCCGGGCCCCCGACGGGCGGGCGTCACGGCTCGGTGACGTCGGCGCTCGGCTCCATGTCCACGTACACGGGGTCGGCCAGCTCGCCGTGGGCCGTCACCGACAGGCGGGCGGTCTGGGTCGGCGGGGTGTGGCGGTCCCAGATTCGCTGGTTGCGGATCGTCGCCGCCGTGACGCGGGCGTTGACGGAGATGCCGGCGGCGGGGGTCAGGGAGGTACCGTTGCCGCGGATTCGGTTGTTGACCAGGAACGGGTCGATCAGGGCGCCGTCGATGCGGATGCCGTCGCCCGCGTTGTCCCAGATGTCGTTGCCGTCGAGGACCACGTCGGCGGCCGGGATGCGGATCGCGCCGGGCAGGTTGTGCTGGCGGTAGCCGTTGCCGCCGTTGCGGCTGATGCGCGTCGCCGCCACCGTGTACCCGCCGGGGGTGTTGCCGATGCTGACGCCGTCGCCCGGGTTGTCGTCCACGACACAGCCCGTGACGACGCCGTAGCGCCCGGCCACGTGCGTGGTGCCCTGGCCGGAGACGTCGAAGCCCGCGGTGTGGTTGCCGATCATCGTGCAGCCCGAGACGAGCAGGCCGTCGGCGCCCCAGTCCGAGATGCCGTACTTGTTGGCCTCCGCGTGGCAGCCCTGGATGCGGATGCCGCGCGGCGGGGTCCACGAGGCGTCCTGCAGCTCGACGAAGATGCCGTTGGTCCCGTTGTACAGCGTGACGCACTCACTGATGGTCAGTCGCTCGACCGCGCCCCAGCCGCCGACGCCGATGCCGATGCCGGCGCCGCCCTTCTCCCAGCCCGAGTCGAGCCGTCCACAGTGGACGGCGACGACCCGCTCGACCGCGGTGTCCTGCAGGAAGTCGCAGCCGAAGCCGGTCGCCGGCGTGTGGTGGATGTAGAGGTCGCGGAACGAGCCGCGCAGCACGTACTGCAGGCCCAGGCCCTTGGCCAGCACGTCGTACGCCGGCAGCGTCATCTGCGAGCCGTCGATCTCGAACCCGGCGAACGTCACGTCGGCGATCGCGCGGCCGGTCGACGCGCCGTGCTGCAGCGCGGTCCAGAACGCCAGCGGCACGGCGGTGGCCGGCGCGCCCGGGTTGGACAGCACGAACCGGGTGGCCGAGGGGCCGTCGCCGATGAGCGACACGCCGGTGCGCCAGACGGTGCCGGCGTCGCGGATCGCGTACGTGCCGGCGGGGCAGTAGATCACCTCGCCGGGCGGGCAGGCGTCGACGAGCCGCTGCAGGGCCGGCTGGTCGTTGGTGACCCCGTCGCCGGCGAGGCCGTGCTCGCGTGCGTTGATCACCGGGCCCTTCTACCCGCGGCGCCGGGAGTATGCGGGCGGGCTCACGAACGGTCTGCCGCCCGCTCGCGTGCATTGATCACTGGGCCCTTCCAGCCGCGGCGCCGGGAGTATGCGGCGGCCTCACGAAGGGTCTGCCGCCCGCAGCGCCGTGAGGATGCGGGCGGCCTCACGAAGGGTCTGCCGCCCGCAGCGCCGTGGGGATGCGGGCGGCCTCACGAAGGGTCTGCCGCCCGCAGCGCCGCGAGGATGCGGGCGGCCTCACGAAGGGTCTGCCGCCCGCAGCGCCGTGGGGATGCGGGCGGCCTCACGAAGGGTCTGCCGCCCGCAGCGCCGTGAGGATGCGGGCGGCCTCACGAAGGGTCTGCCGCCCGCAGCGCCGTGAGGATGCGGGCGGCCTCACGAAGGGTCTGCCGCCCGCAGCGCCGCGAGGATGCGGGCGAGGTCCTCCCGGTCGGCCGCCGGCAGGGCCGCGAAGAAGCGCTCACCCTGAGCGCCGCGCTCCGCACGGATCTTTCCCGCGACGGTGGTTCCCGAGCCCGTGAGCTCCACCAGCGTCGCCCGGCGGTCGGCCGGGTCGGGGAGGCGCTCGACCAGGCCGCGCTCCTCCAGCCCGTCGACCACCTCGGTCGTCGAGCGCGGCGCGATCTTGAGGTGCTCGGAGAGCTCGCTCGGGCGCATGGTGCCGTGCCGGGCCAGCACGCTCAGGGCGCGCGCCTGTCCCGGCGTGATGCCCCACGGCTGCAGCGACGCATGTGACTGATGCCGCAGCAGGCGGGCCACGCTCCAGAAAAGCTCGGAGAGGCTCTCGTCCTCCACGGGAACACAGTAGCAGGGGATGGTGTTGTTGCCTCATAGTGAGGTAACCTCAGTACATCCGACAGAAAGGTGTTCCCCTTGGAGCCCAACCGCCCCACCCGCGCCCGCGGGTCCCGGAAGGTCAGCGCCGCCGAGAAGGCGCAGGCCAAGCAGGTCTCACTGGCCCGCATCGGCCGTCTGTTCACCGCACATCGCGGCCGTCTCTCGGTCGTCGTGCTCATCATCGTGGCGTCGTCGGTCCTGTCGATGGCGTCGCCGTTCCTGCTCCGCGAGGTCATCGACCGCGCCCTGCCCGATCGCGACACCCGGCTGCTCGTCTGGCTCGTGCTCGGCATGGTCGCCGTGGCCGCCGTCACCGCCGCCTTCGGCGTGATCCAGACGTGGCTGTCGACCCAGGTCGGCCAGCTCGTCATGCACCGGCTGCGCACCGACGTCTTCACCCACCTGCAGCGGCAGTCGATCGGCTTCTTCACCCGCACCCGCACCGGCGAGGTGCAGTCCCGCATCACCAACGACATCGGCGGGATGGAGGCGGTCGTCACCAACACCGCCACGTCCATCGCGTCCAACCTGACCACCGCGGTCGCGACCGCCGTCGCCATGGCGGCGCTGTCCTGGCGGCTCTCGCTGGTCTCCCTCGTCGTGCTGCCGCCCGCGATCTACCTGACCCGCAAGGTCGCGAGCATGCGCCGCGAGATCACGGCCCAGCGCCAGCGCGAGCTGGCCGACCTCAACGTGACGATCGAGGAGGGCCTGTCGATCTCGGGCGTGCGGCTGAGCAAGACCATGGGCGCCGGCAGCGCGCTGGTCGCCCGCTTCTCCGCCTCCTCCGAGCGCCTGATCGACCTCGAGCTGCGCTCCGAGCTGGCCGGCCGCTGGCGGATGGCGTCGATGAGCATCATCTTCGCCGCGATCCCGGCGATCATCTACCTCAGCGCCGGGCTGCCGATGACCGCCGGCACGCTGAGCATCGGCACGCTGGTCGCGTTCACCGCGCTGCAGGCGGGGCTGTTCCGGCCGCTCATGGGGCTGCTCGGTGTGGGCGTCGCGCTGACGAGCTCGCTGGCGTTGTTCGCGCGCATTTTCGAGTACCTCGACCTGCCCGTCGAGGTCGCCGAACCGGCCCGCCCGGTGCCGCTCGGCGACGTGCGCGGCCACCTGCGCTTCGAGGACGTCACGTTCACCTATCCCGGCTCCGACGCCGCGGCCGTCGCCGGCGTCTCGCTCGACGTGCCGGCCGGCAGCTCGCTCGCCCTGGTCGGCGAGACCGGCTCGGGCAAGAGCACGATCGCCGCGCTGATCGCCCGCCTGCACGACCCGACCGCCGGCCGCATCACCATCGACGGCGTCGACCTGCGCGACCTGCGCCTGGACGACCTCGCCGCGGTGGTCGGCGTGGTGAGCCAGGAGACCTACCTGCTGCACACCACGGTCCGCGAAAACCTGCGCTACGCGAAGCCCGACGCCACCGACGCCGAGCTCGAGTCCGCCGCCCGCGCCGCCCGCATCCACGACCTGATCGCGTCCCTGCCCGACGGCTACGACACGGTCGTCGGCTCCCGCGGCCACCGCTTCAGCGGCGGCGAGCAGCAGCGCATCGCGATCGCCCGCACCCTGCTGCGCGACCCGCGCATCCTCGTGCTCGACGAGGCCACCAGCGCCCTGGACACGGAGACCGAGCGCGCCGTCCAGCGCGCCTTCGACGACCTGGCCCGCGGCCGCACCACCATCACGATCGCCCACCGCCTCTCCACCGTCCGCGACGCGGACCAGATCGCCGTGATCGACCACGGCCGCGTCATCGAGCAGGGCACGCACTCGTCCCTGCTGTCGGCCGCCGGCACCTACGCCACGCTGGCCTCGTAACCGCCCGGCCCGCCCGCGGGCCTTCCCATCACCCCGTGTCCCTCCCCCTCCCCCGCCGCCGCGCCCATCCGCACCACCGCGCCCGTCCCCCTCACCGCCGCGCCGATCCACCCGCGGCCGCCCGTTCCAGCGGCGCCACGGCCTTCGCCGCCACGGCCCTCGCCACCGCCACCGCCTTCGCCACCGCCCTCGCCACCGCCTTCGCCCACCGCCACGGCCCTCACCACGGCCCTCGCCACCGCCACCGCCCTCGCCACCGCCACCGCCCTCGCCACGGCCCTCGCCACCGCCACGGCCTTCGCCACCGCCACCGCCGTCCCTCGGGGCCACCACATGGGCCGCTGTCCACGGCTTCTCCGCGGCCTTCGGGCTTGGCACTCCATGCGGCCTGGCCAAGCAGCGCCCTTTCCCGCGCATTGAAAGCACCATCGGTGCGGGGCGTTGCGCGCGGCGGGCCCGCTTTCATGATCGATGCCGACGGTGATCGATTGGCGACTTGGGGGCATGGGGTCGGGGAAAGCCCTGATGACGGCGGTGGCGCGAGGGGCGCATGCTGGATGCATGGGTCGTTTCCTGGTAGGTGCCATCGCGGTTGTCGTCGGCCTCTTCGTGGTCGGCGCGATCGCCAGCTGGCTGTTCCACGTGCTGCTCGGCAGCATCTTCTATCTGCTCATCGGCGCGGTTGTCGTCGGTGGAGCCCTCTGGCTCTACGGGCGGGCCAAGCGCAGTCTCGGCACCCCCCGCAACCAGCGCCGTATCGAGGCGGGCATGGCCACCTGGCGTCAGCGCAACCGCTGATCACGCCGTAATCCGCGCCCGACCAGGCCCAACCTGCGCCGGCCCGGCTCGGCGCGCTGACGCGGGCGCCGCCGCGGCACCAACGCGGCGCCCGGGCCCCACCTGCGCCGGCCCGGCTCGGCACGCCGACGCGGGCGCCGCCGCGGCACCAGCGCGGCGCCCGGGCCCCACCTGCGCCGGCCCGGCTCGGCACGCCGACGCGGGCGCCGCCGCGGCACCAACGCGGCGCCCGGGCACAACGCGCGCCCGGTCACCGCGAACGGACGGCGTCACCGGCGACCGAGCGGCGCCGCTGCGGCCGGACGGAGTCACCAGGACCTCGTCCTCGTAGCGGGGGCTCGCCTCCGCCTCGCCCGGCGCCAAATCGACCAGGGCCGGGACCAGGACATCGGTGTGCAGCGCCAGGGCGAGGTGCAGCGGGGGCATCAGAAGGCGTCGCGGTGCTCGGCGACGTACTGCGCGAAGGAGCGCGCCGGGCGCTTGAGCACCTCCTCGACCGTCGGGGTCGGGGGGTGTTGCGGTGCGGCGAGGTGGCGGCGGTACCGGGCCATCAGCGCCTCGACGAACGCCGGCGGCAGGCCGCGCGACGTCATCTGGGCGGCCGCGGCCTCGGGCGTGACCTCCTCGAAGCGCAGCGGGCGGCCGAGCACGGCGCCCAGGACGGCGACCTGCTCGCCGTGCGTGAGCGACTGCGGGCCGGTCAGCTCCAGGATGCCGTCGCCCTCCCCGAGCAGGGCTCGCGCCGCGACCTCGGCCACGTCGCGCTCGTCGATGAGGGATTCCTCAAAGCCGCGGAAGGGGTACCGCACCACGTCCCCGAAGCGCAGCTGCGGGCCGAAGGCGCGGGTGGTGTTGCTGGCGAACGAGCTGGCGCGCAGGCTGACCCACGACAGGCCGCTCGCCGCGGCGGCGCGGTCGATCTCGCGGTTGCGGTCGCCGGCCAGGCGTGAGGGCTGCTGGTCGAGGGGGTCGTCGACGTTCATGGCGGACAGGACGACTGCCCGGCGTACACCTTGATCGGCGGCCAGGGCCAGGATCTGCGCCGCGCGGTCGCCCGCGACCCGGGGGTGCAGGAACATCGCGGCGATCTCGCCGGGCGCGGCGGCGCCCAGGACGCCCTCGACGGTGGTGTTCGCGGCCCGGCTGACGGCCCGCACGGCCACGCCCTCGGCGTTGAGGGTGGCGACGAGATGCCGGCCGATCGTGCCGGTGGCGCCGGTTACGAGGATCATGGCGGTCCCTTCCCGTATCCTGGGTTCGACGGCGATATCTTACGAGTTTCATAATATACGGGTCGAGGATCAAGAAGATATGAGTTCCGTATCACCTCCGCGGCGGCGCACGACGAACGCGATCAAGGAGTCGCTGCGGACCCTCAGCACGCAGCTGTCGGTGCTCAACCATCAGGTGGGCACCCGACTGGAGCTGCGGGACGTGGACTTCGACTGCCTCGACCTCGTCAGCCGCTTCGGCCCGCTGAGCCCGAGCGCCCTGGCCCGCCGCGCCGGCCTGCACCCGGCGACGATGACCGGCGTCCTGGACCGCCTCGAGCGGGGCGGCTGGATCGCCCGCGACCGCGACCCGTCGGACCGCCGGGCGGTCGTGGTGCGCGCGCTGAAGGACCGCGCCGCCGAGGTGTACCAGCTGTTCTCCGGCATGAACGGCCGCATGGACGAGTTGTGCGCCGGGTACGACGACGCGCAGCTGGAGCTGCTGGCATCGTTCCTGGAGCGGGTCGCCGAGGCCGGACGCGTGTCCGCCGACGAGCTGGCGGAGGGCGAGCCCAGCTGACCCCGGCGGCCCGCCATTTTGTGCCGTGGCACGAAAAATCCGGCGCTGGCGCGCCAGATTTTTCGGATTTATACGGTATCGGGGTATAAGTCCGAAATGTCAGGCGCGCCAGCGCCGGACATTTCGGGCACGCCCCCAGTTACGGCAGGTCAACGCTTGCCCGCGGCTGCCGCGGGGCCAAACCGCGGTCGCGGCGTGGCGCGGGCCTCAAGGTCAGGAGAGGTCCCAGAGGCGGACCACGCCGTCCTTCGAGGCGGTGGCCAGCACGCTCGCGTCCGTTGCCCGCAGCTGCGACCGGGGCAGCCCCGCGGCGACCGTAAGCCGCCGCGGGGCCGAACCGTGCTCGCGGCGTGGCACGGGCCTCATGGTCAGGAAAGGTCCCAGAGGCGGACCACGCCAACCTTCGAGGCCGTGGCCAGCACGCTCGCGTCCGTTGCCCGCAGCTGCGACCGGGGCAGCCCCGCGGCGACCGTAAGCCGCCGCGGGGCCGAACCGTGCTCGCGGCGTGGCACGGGCCTCATGGTCAGGAGAGGTCCCAGAGGCGGACGACGCCAACCTTCGAGGCCGTGGCCAGCACGCTCGCGTCCGTTGCCCGCAGCTGCGACCGGGGCAGCCCCGCGGCGACCGTAAGCCGCCGCGGGGCCGAACCGTGCTCGCGGCGTGGCACGGGCCTCATGGTCAGGAAAGGTCCCAGAGGCGGACCACGCCGTCCTTCGAGGCCGTGGCCAGCACGTTCGCGTCCGTCGGGCTGAAGGACAGCGCCTCGACCGGGCTGCCGGACTGGGCGTAAGGGCTGCCGATCGCCGTGCGGCCCGAGGTGTTCCAGATGCGCACCGTGCCGTCGTCGCCGCCGCTGGCCAGGCGGGCGCCCGTACGGTCGAAGGCCACCGCGTTCACCGCGCCCGAGTGGCCGGTCAGCTTGCTCGCCGCCACGCCCGCCTGGTCGGGCCACAGCAGCACGGCCCCGTCGGTGCCGCCGCTCGCGGCCGTGACGCCGTCGGGGCTGGACGCCACGGCGCGGATGGTGCCGCTGTGCTTGATGACCGTCTCGACGGGCAGGGCGGCGGCGCCGGAGGCGGTGGTGTACCGGATGATCTCCGGCCGGTCGCCCCCGACCACGATGCGGTCGGCCTGGCGCGGGTTGAACGCGAGCGCCGTGATCGCGCCGCTGGGCAGCGGGTCGAGTTCGGCCGCCGGCGACCCGTCGGCCAGGCGGTACACGATGGCCACCCCGCCCTCGCCGCCGACCGCGAGCATGGCGCCGCTCGCGTCGAAGGCCAGCGCGTTGACGACGAACGTGCGGCTCGGGCGCGGGATCGGGTCGAGCTCGGCGCGGGTCGCGGCGTTCCACACATGGATCTTCTGGTCGTCGCCGGCCGCCGCGATGAGCTTGCCGTCCGGGCTGTACGCCACGGCGCGCAGCGGGCCCGCGGCGGTGAGCGGCGCGCCGTCGGCGGAGCGCTTGGAGACGTTCCACAGCCGTACCGTCTTGTCGTCGCCCGCGGTTACCAGGCGCGTGCCGTCGGGGCTGAACGCGACGGCTCGCACCGCGCCGGCGTGCCCTTCCAGCTCGGCGACGACCGGCCCTCGACCGCGCCACCAGTACACGCCGCCGCCCACGGCCGCGAGCGCCACCACGACGAGCGCGACGAGCACGAGCCGCCCCCTGCCGCGCTTCGGCGCCACCGGCTTCGGCGGCTGGGGCTTCGGCGTCGCTGGCTTCGGCGTCGCTGGCTTCGGCGTCGCTGGCTTCGGCGGCTGGGGCTTGGGCGGTGCGTCCACTGTGGACACTGCGGGTGACACCGGAGCCGCCGGAACCACCGGAACCGGAGCCGCCGGGGAGACCGGGGGCGCGACGACCGGGTGCAGTTCGGCCGTCGGCGGCGCGTACTCCGCGCGGGTGGTCGGCGCGAGCAGGCTCCCCTCGGCGACGACGAGCTCGGGCTGCTCCACGATCGTCGGCGCGATCCGCAGCGTACGGTGCAGCAACGTCGCGGCCAGCGGAATCCGCGACGACCCGCCGACCAGGAACACCCCGCCGATGCGTTCCGGCGCGGCCCCCGCGTCGCGCAGCACCTTCACGGTCAGGGCGACGGTCCGGTCCAGATACGGCCGCGCGGCGTGCTCGAATTCCTCCCGCGTCAGGTGTACGGCGGTGTCGACAAGCGGCAGATGCAGGTCCGCGGTCGCGTGCCGGGTCAGCTGCTCCTTGGTCGCCCGGGCCCCGGTCCACAGCGCCCGCCGCGCCTGCTGGTCGGCGTGGTTCTGCGGCCAGTCGAGCCGCCCCCACGCCTCGGTCGCCCCGGCGGTGAGCCCGCGGGCGTGCTGCACCACGGCGGCGTCGAGGTCGAGCCCGCCCACGTCGGCGAGCCCGTCCGCGGCGACGACCTCGAACCCGCCGGCCAGCCGCCGGACCACGCTGACGTCGAATGTGCCGGCCCCCAGGTCGTACACCACCAGGCACTGCCCGGCATCGAGCTCCCGCACGGTGGCGAAGTAGGCGGCCGCGGCCACCGGCTCGGGCACCAGGCCCGGCTCGCCCAGCCCCGCGCGCGCGGCGGCGTCGGCGAGCAGCCCGAGCCTCGTACGCCCCCACGCCGCCGGATGCGTCAGCACCACCTCGGTGACCGGCTCCCCCGCGACCCGCCGCGCCTCGTCCCCGACACGCCGCAGGACGGCCGCGAGGACCTCCGCGATCGGGTACTCCCGCTCCCCCAGCCACACGGTCCCGTCATCGATGCGCCGCTTGGGGTTGGCCTCGAGCCCGGCGGGCTGCGCGGTCGCGGCCCGCTCGGCGTCGAGCCCGGTCAGCAGCTCGGGCCCGGCCCCGGCGAAGACGGCCGAGGACAGCAGCGGCGAGGCGTCGAACAACAGCGGGCGGACGGGGCCGCCGCTCGGTACGGCCAGCACGGCCACGGTTGTCGAGGTGCCCAGATCGATACCGAGCCGGTAAGCCACTCGCACACTGTACGCACCGCTTCCAACCGCTCACCCCGGCGCCGCGGACCCATCACCACCCGCGCCGCCGGCCCGAAGCCGCCACCGCACCGCCAGCCGCGCGAGCGCCAGGCCGCACCCGCGCGCGGCGAGGCCGCGGTTGCCCACCCGAGCCGCCACCGCACCGCCAGCCGCGCGCGCCAGGCCGCACCCGCGCGCGGCGAGGCCGCGGTTGCCCACCCGCGCGGCCGGCCCGAAGCCGCCACCGCACCGCCAGCCGCGCGCGGCGAGGCCGCGGTTGCCCACCCGCGCCGCCAACCTGCGGCCGCCCACCGCCGCACCTGCAGCGCCAGTCCGCCATTGCCGGTGGCTGCCGACGCCGCTGGCCCTCACTGGCCGCGCCGCCCCGGCCCGCCCCCTGGCTCATCGCAGGGCCTGCCGCCAACTGCTGCCGCCTCACGCCGCCAGCCCGCCGGTGGCTGCCGTGGCTACGACGTTTCCGCCAGGTCAGGCAGTTGCCAAGGTCAACGACCACGCCCGGCTCGGTGCATGCCGGATTTATACCCTGACAGGCGAAAAATCCGACATGTCGTGGCGCGGAGCGCCCGACATGTCGCGCCGCCAAGCGAGCGGCGAGTGGAACCGACACCCGGGGAAAGCAAAGGCCGCTCGACAGCATTGAGCGGCCTCACGTGTTGCGGGCGACGGTCAGGGGCGCGGGGTCAGGACGAAGAGCGGGATCGTGCGGTCGGTCTTGGCCTGGTACTCGTCGTAGTCCGGCCAGGTCGCCGTGGCGCGCTTCCACCACAGCTCCTTCTCCTCCCCCGTAGCCTCATGCGCGTCGTAGTCGCGCTTCACCGGCCCGTCCTGGAGTTCGACGTGCGGGTTGGCCTGCAGGTTGTGGTACCACACCGGGTGCTTCGCGGCGCCGCCCAGTGACGCCACGACCGCGTACTGCCCCTCGTGCTCCACGCGCATCAGCGGGGTCTTGCGCAGCTTGCCGCTCTTGGCGCCGCGCGACGTGAGGACGATGATCGGGCGGCCCCGCATGGTGTTGCCCTCGGCGCCGTTGGTGCGCTCGAAGACCTCGACCTGGTCGCGGGACCAGTCGGTGGGGCTCGGCTCGTACTCACCGGTCAGCGGCATAGCTGCTCCTTACGACGGTTTCTCCTTGATATCGCCTTCGACGCTACCCTCGGCCGGCGGCCCCGAATCGTCTTCCGCCTTGTTCTCGTCCTCCTCGGCGGGCTCGGTGCCGGGCGGTTCCCGGTCCTCGGTGGGCTCGCCGTGGGGGTGCTCGGCGAGGTACCGCACGGCCGTGTTCCCGACCGCGAGCAGCGGCACGGCGACGAGGCCGCCGATGATGCCCGCGGCCACGACGCCCGTGGTGATGGCGAGGATGATGGCGAGCGGGTGCAGGGCGACCGCGCGGCCCATAATGAGCGGCTGCAGGACATGACCCTCCAGCTGTTGTACGGCGATGACGACCCCCAGCACCAGCAGCGCGCTGACCGGGCCGTGGGTGACGAGCGCGACGAGCACCGCCACGGCGCCCGAGAGGGTGGCGCCGACGACGGGGATGAACGCGCCGAGGAACACCAGGGCGGCCAGCGGGAGGGCGAGCGGTATCCGCAGTACCGTCACGCCGATCCCGATGCCGACCGCGTCCACGAACGCGACCAGCACCGTCGCGCGGACGTAGGAGACCAGGGTGAACCACGCGTAACGGCCGGCGCGGGCGACGGGCTGCTCGGCCTGGCCGGGCAGCAGGCGGCACAGGAACGTCCAGATCTGGCCGCCGTCGCGCAGGAAGAAGAACAGCGTGAAGAGCACCAGGAAGAAGCCGGTCAGCAACTCGCCGAGCGTCGTCGCGGTGCTGAGCGCGCCGGAGGTCAGGGCGCCCCGGTTGGCCGCGATCTGGTGCTCCAGCGAGTTGATCATGTTGTCGAGCTGGCGCTCGGAGATGTGCAGCGGGCCGTGGGCGAGCCAGGCGCGGATCTCGTTCAGGCCGCCGCGGGCCTGCCCGGCGACGTTGTTGAACTGCGCGATGAAGGTGTACACGATGGCGCCCAGGACGCCGAACACCACGACGAGGCCGCCGACGAGCACGATCGCGGCCGCCAGGGAGCGGTGCAGGCCGCGGCCGCGCAGCCAGCCGGCGACCGGCTCGAGCAGCGCGGCGAGCAGGATCGCCACGACGACCGGGATCACCATGAGGTGCAGGGCGGCGATGAGGCGCAGCAGGAGGTACCCGGCGAGGGCGAACAGGACGATGCGCCAGGCCCAGGCGGCGGCGACCTTGATCCCGGGCGGGATCCCGTCCTCCACTGTGGACGCCGGCCGGACCTCCACGGAGGAGGGGAACAGCGGCGCGCGGCGCGCCGTGCTCAGCCGCGTCCGGGCGCGCTCGCCGACCTGCGTGAACCACGTCGTCATGGGCGGCCAGTACCCCCGATCGGGCGGGGTCAACCGATCGAGGGATACCGAGGCCGGGGGCCGTTGCGGCTACTTCTCCCGGTCGTAGCGGGCGAAGTCGTCGTCGTTGTCTTTGCTGCTCGTACGCCAGATGTCGCCGTTGCAGGTGTACGGCGACGGGTCGAGGTTGGGCTGCAGCTCGATGCGGCCCTTGGGCGAGCCGTCGACGTTGATGGTGACGACCGTGGTGGCCTCGCCGCCGGCGAAGGACATGACGCCGTCCTTCGTCGTGAGCTTCCACTCGGTGCGGCCCTCCCACGTGGCCGTGACGTTGCGGCCGTCGTCGGTCTTGCCGCTGTACACCGTCTTGGTGTCGTCCTCGACCGCGTTGCCGTCGGCGCGGATCTCCCAGACCTTGCCGCCGCCACTGAACTTGATCTTGGTCAGCTTCTCGCGCGTGCCGACGTCGGTGCCGGTGAGGTCGACGATGTGCTGGTACGTCGTCTGCTTCCACGTGCCGATGAGGCACGAGTCGACCGGGCCCTGCGACGCGGCGACCGGCGGCGTGGGGTCGCTCGAGCCGCGGTTGAGCGCGACGACGACGATCGCCACGACGAGCACGACGAGCAGCACCGAGCTCACGATCAGCGCGGCGAACCAGCGGTTGCGCCGGCGCTGCGGGACCATCGGCGCGCCCAGCTCGACCGGCGGCCCGGACTGCGGCGCCGCCTGGTACGCGGGCGGGGCGCTGTAGGGCGTCGCGTACGGCACGGCGGAGTACGGCGGCGCCTGCTGCGGATACTGCGGCTGGGCCGGCTGCGGGTACTGCTGCGGCGGGTACTGCGGCTGAGGCGCCTGAGGCTGCGGGGGATACTGCGGCGGCGGGTACTGCGGCTGCTGCGGCTGACCGTAGGGTGGCTGGGGCGGGTAGCCGCCCGGCGGCGTCCGGCCGTAGCCTCCGCTGGGATCGGGCTGCTGCCACTGCCTGCTCGGGTCCACGTTTCGTTCCTCCCCCATGTCGCCGTCCGGGCGCGCGGCGACAAGACGCCTCTCAATGTTCACGCGGGCGATCCGCGCCATTCGCCGTCGAGAATGGCATACACCGGGATCTTTCGCAGGTCGCGCGATCCGACAAAAGCCGCGAAACGCCTGGCCGTTGAGCTGCTGAATCACAGTTGGCGCCAACTGGCCGACCCACTCGGGGACTTTCTGTGTGACGATCGATCGCAGCGGGTACCCATCGCGAACCGGGCAGGCCCGTCGGAGGAGGTTGGGCGTCATGCTCAGCGAGAGCGAGCAGAAGCGGCTCGCGGACATCGAAGCCGCACTGCGCAACGACACGCGCTTCGTCAATGGATTCAACCGGGCCATGACACGCCGGATCACGCCCCGCCGGGTGACCTCGGTGATCATCGCCATCGCTGCGGTCATCGGGGCCGTCATCGGGCTCGGCGCCGGCAGCGTCCCCGCCACGGTGCTGGCCATATGCGGTCTGGGCGTCGCCGGTGGCGTCTGGACGTACCGGTCCCAGGCCACCCCCGAGCCCCCCAGCCACATCTCCTGACCTGCACTTCCGCATTCCCCGGCCCCGGCCTCCCGGAGCCGGGGATTCGCACGTCCAGGTACTTCTCGCGCGCCCGCCGCCGCGCCCGTGTCACAGTTGTCCGATGCTGGCCCCGATCGCCCGGATCAAGGTCGCGCTCAACGGCGGCCGGCCGCCCGGGTCGCATCCCGCGCTGCCGTGCACGCCCGCCGAGCTGGCCGCCGCCGCCCGGGCCGCCGTCGCCGCCGGGGCCGAGGCCGTCCACCTGCACCCCCGCGCGGCCTCCGGCGCCGAGTCGCTCGACGCCGATGACGTCGGCGCCGCGGTCGCCGCGGTGCGCGAGGCCTGCCCCGCCACCCCGATCGGCGTGACCACCGGCCTGTGGATCACGGGCGGCGACGCCGGGACCCGGCTGGTCGCGGTGCGCGGCTGGGGGAGGCTTCAGCGGTACCAGAGGCCGGATTTCGCCTCGGTCAACGTCTCGGAGCCGGGCTTCACCGCCCTGCTCGACGCCCTCGACGAGCTCGGCGTCGCCGTCGAAGCCGGCGTGTGGAGCGTCGCCGACGCCGGCGCCCTGCCGATCGCCGCCGACCTGCCCCGTCTGCTCGTCGAGGTCATGCGCCCCGGCGTGGACGCGCAGGCGATCCTGGCCCGCCTCGACGAGGCCGGCGTCCCCGGCCGGCGGCTGCTGCACGGCGAGGGCGAGCTGTGCTGGCCGATGGTCGCGCTCGCCGGCCGGCTCGGCCTGCCGACCCGCATCGGCCTGGAGGACACGCTCACCGGCCCGGACGGCGCCCCCGTCGCCGACAACGCCGAGCTCGTCCGGCTCGCGCTGTCGGTGTGGTCGGCGGCGGCGTCAGCGTAGGTTCCAGGCGACGGCGGACAGCACCGCGCCGAGCGGCGCGTCGAGGAGGATCGTCGCGAGCGCGTCGCCGCGCGTGGGCCCCTGGTTGACGATCGCGATCGGCAGCCCGAGCTTCGCCGCGCGTACGACGAACCGCCGCCCCGACATGACGGTCAGCGACGACCCGAGCACGAGCAGGCCGGCGCAGCGCTCGACGAGGTCGAAACAGTGCTGGACGCGCTGGGCGGGCACGCTCTCGCCGAAGAAGACCACGTCGGGCTTGAGCATCCCCGCGCAGCGGCGGCAGTCCGCGACGACGAACCCGGCCGCCTGCTCGTCGGTGAGGTCGACGTCGCCGTCCGGGTTGATCTGGTCGCTCGTCGCCGTGAAAGTTTCGTTCGCCTCGGCCAGCCGCGCGTGCAGTTCGGTGCGCCCCGACAGCTCACCGCAGTCGAGGCACACGACCCGGTCCAGCGCCCCGTGCAGCTCGACGACGTCGCCGGCCCCGCCCGCCTGGTGCAGGCCGTCGACGTTCTGCGTGATGATCCCGGCCAGCAGGCCGCGGGCCTGCAGTCGGCCGACCGCCAGGTGCCCGGCGTTGGGCGCGGCCCGGGCGATGTTGCGCCAGCCGAGGTGGCTGCGCGCCCAGTAGCGCCGCCGGGCGATCGGGTCGCGCGTGAACGTCTGGTACGTCATCGGCTGCGCGTTGCGCCGCATCCCGCTCGGCCCGCGGTAGTCGGGGATGCCGGACTCGGTGGAGAGGCCCGCGCCGCTGAGCACCAGGACCCCGCCCTTGCCGACGAGCCGGCTCAGCGCCTCCACAGTCTGTTCCACGGCACCAATCCTGCCTCGCGTTCCGCCTTCCTCCCCTTCGGCCACTTTCACGAGATATCCGATATTTCGCCTGGTCGGGTATAAAACCGACAAGTCGCGGCGCGGAGCGCCCGACTTGTCGGGGAGGGACCAAACGCCCAGCCGTCGCGGGTGTTCAGGAGGTTCGGGTGGAGCCAGGCTCCCCCAGCGGGGATAGCACAGTATCGTGTCGGCATGGGTTTGGTGAGCAAATTCAACGCCTGGCGGCGCAAGCTGCAGGAGCAGCCGGGCACCACGATCGACCTCGAGCCGATGCGGGCGCTGCTGCCGGAGATCGAGGAGCGCGAGGCCGAGCTGTCCGAGCTCACCGACGATGAGCTGCGCGCCGCCGCTAAGGCGCTGCACCAGCGGGAAGACCCCAAGGACTTCGTCGAGGCGTGCGCGCTCGGGCGCGAGGCGGCCAAGCGGGCGCTGGACGAGCGGCCGTATGATGTGCAGCTCCTCGGCGCCCAGGTGCTCCTCGCCGGGCACGTGGTCGAGATGGCCACCGGTGAGGGCAAGACGCTGACGGCCGCGATCGCCGCCGCCGGATATGCCGCGCAGGGGCCCGTCCACGTGATCACCGTGAACGACTACCTGGCGCGGCGCGACGCGGAGTGGATGCGCCCGGTGTACGAGCTGCTCGACCTGACGGTCGGGTGGGTCAACGAGTCGTCGACGCCGGAGGAGCGCCGGGAGGCGTACGCGAAGGACATCACGTACGTGTCGGTCAGCGAGGCCGGGTTCGACCTGCTGCGCGACTCGATCGTGACGGACACGAACGACCGGGTGCACCGCGAGCTCGGCACGGTGATCATCGACGAGGCCGACTCGATCCTCATCGACGAGGCGCGCGTGCCGCTGGTGCTGGCCGGGTCGACCATCGCCGGCGAGGACCAGCCGGTCGCGATCGCCGAGATCATCGGCGGGCTGCACCGCGACCACGACTACGAGGTCGTCGACGAGGGGCGCACGGTGCACCTGACCACGCGGGGGCTCCAGCGGGTCGAGGCGGCCCTGGGCGTCGACCTGTACGCCGAGGAGAACGTCGACACGCTGACCGCCGTCAACCTGGCGCTGCACGCCGAGGCGCTGCTGGTGCGCGACGTCGACTACATCGTGCGCGACGAGCGCGTCGAGCTCATCGACGAGTTCCGCGGGCGGGTCGCCCAGCGCCGCCGGTGGCCCGACGGGCTGCAGGCCGCGGTCGAGGCGAAGGAGAAGATCCGCAGCAGCGGCGGCGGCACGGTGCTGCAGACCATCACGGTGCAGGCGTTCCTCACGCAGTACAAGAAGATCTGCGGCATGACGGGCACGGCCATCCCGGTCGGTGACCAGCTGCGCGAGTTCTACAAGCTCGAGGTCGCGGTGATCCCGCCGCACCTGCCCAACATCCGCAAGGACTGGCCCGACCGCGTCTACGCCTCGGCCGAGGAGCGCGACATCGCCGTCGTCGCCGAGATCGCCGCGATGCACGCGACCGGCCGGCCGGTGCTCGTCGGCACGCTGAGCGTCGCCGAGTCGGAGCGCCTCGCCGCCACCCTCGCCGAGGAGGGCGTCGAGTGCGTGGTGCTCAACGCGAAGAACGACGAGGCGGAGGCGGCCATCGTCGCCGAGGCCGGCGCGGTCGGCGCGGTGACCGTCTCCACCCAGATGACCGGCCGCGGCGTCGACATCCGCCTCGGCGGCAGCGACGAGAAGGAGCGCGAGCGCGTCGCCGAGCTCGGTGGCCTGTTCGTGATCGGCACCGCCCGCAACGACTCCCGCCGCATCGACGACCAGCTGCGCGGCCGCGCGGGCCGCCAGGGCGACCCCGGCGAGTCGATGTTCTTCGTGAGCCTCGAGGACGAGCTGATCCAGCGGTACGGCCCGGAGCCCATGCCGATGGGGCAGGCCGACGCCGACGGCGCGATCGACGACGAGGACGTGCGGTGGGCGATCGGCTCCGCCCAGCGGGTCGCCGAGACCGTCAACCTCGAGATCCACCGCAACACGTGGCGGTACAACTACCTGCTCGACCAGCACCGCCAGCTGCACGGCAAGCGCCGCGAGGAGCTGCTCACCACCGACGCCGCCGGCGAGCTGCTCGCCGAGCGGGCCCCGGACAAGTACAACGAGCTGTCCGAGGAGCTCGGCGAGGAGACGGTGCTGCGCATCGGCCGCCAGATCGCGCTGTTCCACGCCGACAACGCGTGGTCGGAGCACCTGGCCGACATGAGCGAGCTGCGCGAGGGCATCCACCTGCGCGTCCTCGGCTCGCAGGACCCCCTCGACGAGTTCCACCGCGAGGCGATCCCGGCGTTCCGCGGCCTGCTGGCCGAGATCGACAACCGCACGGTCTCCGAGTTCGAGGAGCTGGAGATCGAGGGCCCGGACTGGGAGCCCGCCGACGCCGGCCTGGTCCGCCCGAGCGCCACGTGGACGTACGTGGTCAGCGACAACCCGTTCGGCTCGGAGATGGAGCGCTTCTTCGCCGGCATGGTGAAGCTGTTCCGCTCCGGCCGCGGCGTCAAGAAGAGCTGAACCGGCGCGCGAGGGCCGGCCACCGCGGACGCGGCGGCCGGCCCTTTCGAATGTCAGGCGGCGAGCGCCTTGACGAGCTGGTCGCAGAATGCGGGCAGGTCGTCGGGCTTGCGGCTGCTGATCAGGTTGCCGTCCACCACGACCTCCTCGTCGACCCAGGTCGCGCCGGCGTTGCGGTAGTCCGTCCGCAGCGACGGCCACGACGTGAGCCGGCGGCCGCGGACCGCGTCGGCCTCGATGAGCACCCAGCCGCCGTGGCAGATCACCGCGATCGGCTTGCCGGTCGCGGTGAAGGCGCGCACGAACTCCACCGCCGGCGCCTGCCAGCGCAGCAGGTCGCCGTTGGCGACGCCGCCGGGCAGCACCAGGGCCGCATAGTCCTCGGCCCGCGCGTCGCCGGCGGTCACGTCGACGTCGAACGTGTCGGCCGGGTCCAGGTGGTGGTACCCCCGGACCCGCCCCGGCTCCGGCGACACCAGCCGCGGGATGTGCCCGGCGTGCTCGACCGCCTTCCAGGGCTCGGTCAGCTCGACCTGCTCGATGCCTTCCTTGGAGACCAGAAACGCGACATCCATTGCTGACGTCCTCCTCTCGGATGCGTCTCCCCCCACCCCGTACCCCGCAGGCCGCCGGCTACACGGCCTGAATCCGCGCGTAGGCGGACTGCGCGTCGGCGACCAGCGCGTCGTCGTCCGTGATCGGGTCGCGGCCGCGCGGGTCGGCGCAGCGGCGCTCGCCGCTCAGCGCGAGCTCCAGCGGCGCCAGCGCCGGCCGGGCGGGGCCGCCGATCGCGCCGAGATGACGGATCGCCGCCCGCACGGCCGCGCTGGATCGGCGGGAGTACAGCGGCCGCAGGGTCGCGACCAGGACCGGCACCGCGGGGGCCGGGTCGCCGGTGATGCGCCACCACGCGTGGGCGGCCTCGAGCCGGGTCCAGTCGCCGCCCGGCACGTCGAACAGGCGCCGCACGTCGTCGGCGCAGCCGGCGGCGAGCGGGCCCAGGTCGGCCAGGTGCGGCAGCATCGGGCGCCCGGCGCCGTGGCGGACCGCCGGGGCCAGCACCGACAGCGCGAGCGCCGGGTCGCCGGTGACCCGCCAGTGCGCCCACGCCGCGTCCTGTGCGCCGGTCCACGCCCGGGACACCCGGAGCCGGCCGCGGGCGAGGTCCTCCAAGGTCGCGGCCGCCGGGGCCGCGGCCGGGCCGATGCGGCCGAGGGCGACGCACGCGAGGGCCGCGCCGGGCGTGCCGAGCAGCGCGATCAGCTCGGGCACGGCGTCGGCGCCCGCCGGGCCCCACGCGGCCAGGGCGCGCAGCAGATGCTCGTGCTCCCGCGCGGGGCCGCGCAGCGCGGTGCGGATCGCCGGCAGCAGCCCGGCCGCGTGCTCCCGCAGCGGGATCAGCACGTCGCTGAGCACGATCGGGTGCTGGAACCATTGCTGCGCGGCGATCCAGGCCGACAGTGGCGGCAGCGCCCGCGGGTCGCCGAGCCCGGCCAGCGCGACGGTCGCGAACTGCGACGTCGCGGTGTCGTGCGGCCCGATCACGTCGTGCAGCGCGTCGGCGTGCGGCCGCACCGCCGCGCCGCCGGTGGCCAGCAGCCGCGCCGACTCCTGCCGGACCACGGAGTCCCGGTCCCGCAGGCCGCCCGCCACCGCGGCCCACACCCGCGGCATCGGCCGCCGCCAGCGGTGCAGCGTCTCCGCCGCGGCCCCGGCGGCCCGCAACCGCGCGTCCGCGCCGCCGCTCGAGTACGCCGCCAGGACGAGCCGCTCGGCCTCGTCCGGGACCTCGGCCAGCCGCCGCGCCATCTGGCCGAGCATGCCGTGCCGGGGCCGCGGAAGCCACGGAGAGCCGGCCCACGGCTGCGGCCCGGCCGCCGCCAGCGCGTCGACCGCGGCCGCGCCGAGGCCGGCGGCGCCGCCACGGCGCGCGACCGCGCCGACGGCGGCCAGCCGGACCTCCGGGCTCGGGTGCCCCAGCCACGCGGCGAACCACGCCGGCGGCGTCGACCCGCCCCCGGAGGCGTGCCCGAGCTCGTCGAGCGCCCGCACCTGGCCGGCCAGCGCGAGCGCGTCGTCCTCGACCGCGGCGCGGTCGCGCAGGAGCCCGGCCAGGCCCGACTCGCCGGTGACGATCTCGCAGAGGGCGTACGGCACGACCCGCCGCACCTGCGCGTCGGCGTCCCCGGCGAACCCGGCCAGCACCGGCACCCCGGCCCGCAGCTCCCGCTCGACGGCCGGCGCCGGCCACGCGTGGCGGTGCGACCACGCCAGCTGGGCGACCAGGCGCACGAGCAGCGCCCGGTTCTCGTTGCCGGGCAGCGCCATCACCGCGTACAGCCGCCGGACCAGCTGCGGTGCCGCCTCGTGCGCGTGGAGCCGCCACAGGTCCCGCTCCAGCTCGGCGAAGGCGCGGTGCCCCTCCCCGCCGGGGCTCAGCCGCACCAGCAGCGCGGCCAGGTCGCGGGGCAGCGGCGGAAGATCTTCGTCCACCCGCGCGACAGTAGCGGCCCGCCTCAGGCGGCGAAGCCCCCGTCGACCGTCAGCGCGGTGCCCGTGACGTACCGTGCGCCGTCGCCGCACAGGTAGGACACCGCGGCCGGTCGTCCGGCGTGCCGTAGTGGCCCAGCGCCGTCACGGTGGCGAACGTCGCGGCCGCCGGGGCCGGCCGGGTTCATGCCGGTGTCGAGGCCGCCGTGACGTGGGCGAGGAGCCGGTCGCCGGCGGCGTGGACGACGCTGTCGTTGACCCGCTTGAAGCCGTCGAGGTCGAGGAACAGGACCGTGAACGGCGGCCATCGGCCGGGCCGTGGGGCAGTTGAGTGCTCAGCGGCCGGCCAGCAGCGGCACCACGAAGAACAGCCCGAACATGCCGCACCAGATGACCAGCCCGACGCCAAGCAGCGCACTGTGAATCCAGCCGGCGACGATGCCGACGGTGGCCATCTCACTGCCGCGCTCGCCGCTCTCGGCGATCTGCTTGCGCGCCTTGTACCCGAAGTAGATGCCGAGGGGCGGAAACATCACGAAGGCGAAGATGAGCGCCAGAATCGCGTACGTGTTCGTCGGCGGCGCCGCGAGGTACACCACCTGCGGCGGGTAGGGATACGGGTACTGCGGCGGCGGCATCTGATACCCCGGCGGCGCCCCCGCGTACTGGAACCGAGCCTGCGCGCCCCCCGCCTGCGGCTGCGCGGCCTGCGGCTGCGACGGCTGCGCGGCCGGGGCCCCGGGCTGCGGCAGGTCAGCTTGAGGCTGAGCGGCGTCGGGCCGGTGGTGCACGCCTTGGGGCCCGGCTTGCGGTGCGGTCCCGGCGTGCGGCTGCTCGGCCCTGGGCATCGCGGGCTGGGCTTGTGCGGGCTGAGGCTGAGCGTGCGGAGGCTCGGGCTGTCCGGACTCGGCGGCGGCCTCGGACTGGGGCTGATCGGCTTCGGCGGACTCCTCCATGCCCGAAGTATCGCAGCAGCTTGATCTTCGCGTAGCCCGTGATATTCGGCACCGTCCACGCCCGCCCGCGCGGTACCTTACCCGGCGTGACGATCGATGGCGGGGCACGGCGGGCCGGCGCGGACGACGCCGAGGAACTCATCCGTCTCCGGACCGTGATGCTGTCGGCGATGGACGGCACCCCGGTACCGCCCGGCGAGTGGTCCCAGCGCGCGGCCGAGTCCCTGCGCCGCCGCCTGCCGGCTCCCGACGCCTGGATCGCCGCATTCGTCGTGGATCGCCCCGATGGCGAGGGCCTCGCGGCGTGCGCGACCGGCGTGGTCGAGGAGCGCCTCGGCTCGCCCGCCAACCCCGGCGGCCTCGTCGGGTACATGTTCAACGTGGCCACGGATCCCGCCTTCCGCCGCCGCGGTTACGCCACCGCGTGCGTGACGGCGCTGCTGTCCTGGTTCGCCGAACTGGCCGTGCCACAGGTGCGGCTGCGGGCTTCGGTGGACGGCCTGCCGCTGTACGAGCGCCTCGGCTTCACGCTCGAAACGGGCCCAGCGATGCAGATCAAACCGATACCGCAGGTCAAGATCGCGCCGCCCCGATGAGGCGCCACGCGACCACGGCGCGGCCCGGCCGCGACCACGCCGCGACGACGGCGGCAAGGACCGCGGCGAGGGCGGAGACGAAAGGACGAACATGACGGCCGTAAAAGCGACCGCGGTCAAAGCGATTGCGACGACGGCGGCGAATACACAGTGAGCCGCCGGACCGCAGGCCTGAGAGGTGCTCACGTTCGTCGGCGTCGCAACCGGCCTGATCCTCGCGACCACAGTCTGCAGCCGCGCCGCGCGATGGGTGCTAGGCGCGATGAGTGCTAGGCCTGCGAATGCGGGCACTGTCGAGCGGCTCGACGTGCATCGGGTCGGTGGGCGGCAGGCCGATGTGCGGTACACGGTGCGGGTGAGCTGGCCGGCGTTTCGCGGCGGGCGCCGCGACTACCGGTTCGACGGGACGGGCCCGGCGGACTTCCCGCGCCGGTGCGCGACCGGGGAGACCGTCGGAGTGCTGTATCCGCGCGGGCGGCCGCACCGGTTCGTGATCGATCTGCCCTACGCGGCGGGAATGACGGATCAGTTCAGCTGAAGGAGGTGAGGACGGTCGTGCGCGCCTCCTCCTTCCTAAAGCACATCCTACCCGACCCCACCAAATCGCCGGGTTTTCCGGTCACCGTGCGCTATCCGACGGCAACAGGCTGAACATCACCGTGTCGCGGCGGGTTTCCTTGAAGCGTAGGTGGGAGCGCAGGACGCCCTCGCGGGTGAAGCCGCAGCGCTCGGCGACGCGGATCGAGGCGGCGTTGTCCGGGGCGCACGTCAGCTCCAGGCGCTGCACGGCCAGCGTACCGAACGTCCAGGATGCCAGCAGGCGCACCGTGCGGGTGGCGGCGCCGCGGCCGCGGGCCCATGGGGCGAGCCAGTAGCCGACGGCGGCGCGGGCGTGGACCGGGTCGACGTCGTACACCGATGCCGCGCCCCAGATGCGCTCCGGGTCGTCGGCGGGGACGATCGCCAGGTTGAGCGCGGTGCCGGCCAGGCGTTCCTGCTCGTTGCGGGCAAACGCGGCGGCGACCTCGGGCTCGGTGGTCGGCTCGAGCCGCGGGGACGAGAAGCGCTGGCACAGCTCGTCGGAGAAGGCCTCGAAGCGCTGGCGGGCGTCCGCCGGGTGCCACGGGCGCAGCAGGACGGTGCCGTCGGTCAGCGGCGGGTCGGGGTAGCGCAGCTCCGCCAAGCCGGTCAGCCGAGCCCGACGTAGGTGCCGTCGTGGTAGACCAGCGGGGTGGCGTCGGCGTCGTTGTGGTGCTCGGCGTGGATGGGTGAGGCGACGACGATGGCGTGGTCGCCGGCCTTGACCTGGTTGACCACGCGGCAGATCAGGACCGCCAGCGCGCCGTCGAGCAACGGTACGCCGTGCGGGCCCTCGTGCCAGGCGCCGATGGACTCGTGCGCGGCGAAGCGGTCGATGCCGGGGGTGGCGAAGGCCCGGGCGACGCGCTCCTGGCCGGCCGTCAGCACGTGGACCCCGACCACCGGGGCCGCGCTCACGCTGGGCCAGGTCGAGGCCGCGCGGGCGGCGCAGAAGGAGACGAGCGGCGGGTCCAGCGACACCGACGTGAACGACGTCGCGGTGAAGCCGGCGGGGCCCGGTGCGGTGACGACCACCACGGCTGCGGCGTGCCGGCGGAGAACCCGGCGGAACAAGCCCGAGTCGATGGCGGCGATGGTCACGCCCCAACGGTACCCGCGGGCGGCGTGGCCTCACCGAACAGGCGAAGGCGGGACAGGCCGCCGTCGGGGTAGATGTCCAGGCGGACCTCGGCGACCTCCGGCGACGAGTCCAGGTGGAAACGGTGCCGCGTGTCCGGCTGCAGGCGGGTCCGCGCCAGCAGCGGCTCCCCCGTCGACGCGGTGAGCGAGGCGGAGCCGGGCGCGTTGCCCTTGAAGTGGGTGGTGTCCAGCTCGGCCAGGCGGATGCGGCCCGGCGCGGCCAGCCGGACCACGACCCACTCGTTGCCCTCGCGCCGGCGGCGGGCGGTCTCCCAGCCCTCGCTCATCTGGCGGGCGCGGTCGGGCAGCAGCAGGTTGCCGGGCGAGCCGTAGAACATGTCGCTGCAGCCGGCCACGACGGCGCCGAGCTCGGCGGCGGCCAGGTCGACGGTCATGCCGTACAGCAGCCGCGGGTCCGCCACCACGGTGCCGTGTACCCGCAGCCGCGCGACGCCGCCGTCGGGGTAGATGTTGAGGCGCACGTGGGTGACCCGGTGCGGGTGGGTCACCTCGAAGGGGTTGCGGGTGTCGCCCTCGACGGAGGACTTCGCGACGAGGGTGACCCACTCGGCGTCCGCCAGCTCCGAGGGGGACGGGTGGCCGTCGGCCACGCAGCCCTCGACCGAGACGTGCGGCGGGTAGTTGCCGGTGAAGTGGGCCGTGTCGACGACCACGCCGCGCACGATCCCGGGCGCGCCCAGGCGGACCACCGCCCAGTCGTGGCCGGGTGTACGGCGGCGACGGGTCTCCCAGCCGTCGTACACCTTGCCCTTCGGGCCGTACGTCCACGTCTCGAACGTCGACGGCTCCGGGTTGACGAGGTTGTCGCGGGCGGCGAAGAACTCGTCGTTGGCGTCCACCACGCCGCCCCCGAGGACGCGCGCAGCCAGGTCCGGCAGGTCCGTAAAACTCATCGCAGCAGGAACTCCCCGTTCGGCTCGCCATCGGTCGGTACGCCCCGCAGCCACGTGGTGTGCACGACCCCGGTCAGCGCGCGGCCCGCGTACGGGGTGACCGGGTGGCGGTGGTGCAGCGCCGCCGGGTCGACGACGAACGCGCCGTCGGGGTCGAAGGCGACGAGGTCGGCGTCGGCGCCCGGCGCGATGCGGCCCTTGCGTCGCAGGCCGACGAGGTCGGCGGGGCCGCTCGCCATCCAGCGCACCACGTCGGCGAGGGTGAAGCCGCGCTCCCGGGCGGCGGTCCACACGGCCGGCAGGCCCAGCTGCAGCGAGGCGATCCCGCCCCAGGCGGCGGCGAAGTCGCCGGTGTCGCGGCGCTTCAGCTGCGGGGTCGACGGCGAGTGGTCGGACACGACGATGGAGATGGTGCCGTCGGCCAGGCCCGCCCAGAGGCGGTCGCGGTTGCCGGCGTCGCGGATCGGCGGGCAGCACTTGAACTCGGTGGCGCCGTCGGGCACCTCGGCGGCGTTGAACACCAGGTAGTGGGGGCACGTCTCGGCGGTGGCCCGGGAGCCGCGCAGCGCCGGCAGGGCGTCGGCCGCGGACAGGTGCAGGATGTGGACCCGGGCCCCCGCCTCGGCGGCGGTCGCGAGGGCCATCTCGACCGCGGAGACCTCCGCGGCCGGGGGGCGGGAGGCGAGGAAGTCGGCGTAGGCGCGCGACGCGTCCGGGGCGAGCAGCCCGCACGGGTCCTCGGCGTGCAGGACGAAGAGCGCGTCGACGGCGGCGAAGGCGGCGGCCAGGCCGGCGCGGTCCAGGGGCGGGAACTCGGGCACGCCGGAGTCGACGAGGAAGCTCTTGAAGCCGAACACCCCGGCCTCGTGCAGCGGGCGCAGGTCGGCCGTGTTGCCGGGCACGGCACCGCCCCAGAAGCCGACGTCGACGTGGCACCGGCCGCGGGCGGCGGCCTGCTTCTCGCGCAGGGCGGCGACGCTGGTCGTCGGCGGCAGCGAGTTCAGCGGCATGTCCACAATGGACGTGATGCCGCCGGCCGCCGCGGCGCGGGTCGCGGTGGCGAAGCCCTCCCATTCGGTACGCCCGGGCTCGTTGACGTGCACGTGGGTGTCGACGAGGCCGGGCAGCAGGCTCAGCCCCGAAAGGTCCGTGACCGGGCCGGCCACGTCCTCGTCGTAGCCGGCGACGGCGGCGATGCGACCGTCGTGCACGGTGACGGTCGCGGCGCGCGGGCCGCCGGGGAGGTACACCTGCCGGGAGCGCAGCGAGAACGTCACAGGGCCTCCAGAACGTCGCGGGGGTGCCGGACGTCGCCCGGCTGCAGGGCGCCGCAGCGCAGGCCGCGCAGCAGGAACGCGGCCATGGCCCGGGCGGTGGCGGGCTCGTCGAGGTGCCCGCGGACCCGGCGGCCGAGGTAGTGGCCGAGGCGGCGGGCGACCTCCTCGGCGCCGTCGCGGTAGAACTCGAACGTCGCGCCCCAGCGGGTCACCAGGTGCCCGGGGTGCAGGTCCCAGCCCTGGTAGATGCCACGCTCGAGGCTGCGGCGGACCAGCCGGGCGTGCAGGGCCCAGGCGCGGTGGACCTCCTCGCCGGTGCCGGCCGGGATGACGTTGGTGGAGCCGTCGCTGACCGCGACGCCGGTGCCGGCCGCGGCGACCTGCATGACGGCCTTGGCGTGGTCGGCGACCGGGTGCTCGAGGCTCTGGTAGCCGGCGGCGACGCCCATCGCGGCGCTGTAGTCGTACGTGCCGTAGTGCAGGCCGGTGAGGCGGCCGTGCGCGCGGGCGATCATTTCCGGCAGCGGCGAGCGGCCGTCCGGGCCGAGGATCGCCGGCGGGGTCTCGACCTGCAGCTCGAAGCGCAGCAGACCCTCGTCGAGGCCGTGGGCGTGCTCCAGCTGCCGGCACAGCAGGACGGCGGTGTCCGCGTACGCGGCCGAGCCCGCCTTCGGGAACGTGATCCGCAGGCCGGCCGGCGGGGGGCCGAGGGCGCCGAGGAACGCATCCAGGGTGCGCGCGGCCCGCAGTACCGTTGCCGGCTCCAGGCTCTTGACGCGCAGGCCGAAGAACAGCGGCCGGTCCTCGCGCAGGGCGGCGCCGGCCGCGGCGGCGTGCGCGTCCTCCTCCTCGTCGGGGCGGCTGCCGTAGCCGTCCTCGAAGTCGACCCGCACGTCCTCGATCGGCTCGCGCACGAGCTTGGCCAGGACCATCTCGACGATGTCGTCGGGGAACGGCGGGCGGCCGTGGTCGCGCACCAGGTGGCGCGCCTCCTGCGCCCAGTCGCGCACCGTCGTGGCGGTGAACCGGTCGGCCGGCACGTAGACGGTGTGCACGGGCTGGGCAGGGAAGCGCGGCACGAACGGCGCGGCGGCGGCGTGGGCCTGCAGCTCCTCCAGGTCGCGCTCGCGCAGCGCCATGTCAGGTGCCCGTCAGGTGCTCGGGGCGGACGGGGACGCGGCGCAGGTCGAGACCGGTGGCGGCGCGGATCGCGGCGACGATGGCCGGGGTGGAGGAGATGGTCGGCGGCTCACCGACCCCGCGCAGGCCGTACGGGGCCGAAGGGTCGCCGAGCTCCAGGACATCGATATGCATCGGTGGTACGTCAAGCATGGTGGGAATCAGGTAGTCGGTGAACGACGGGTTGCGGATCAGCCCGTCCACGACCTGGATCTCCTCCATGACGGCCAGCCCGAGGCCCTGCGCGGTGCCGCCGGCGATCTGCCCGCGCACCGACTGCGGATGCAGGGCCCGCCCGACGTCCTGCGCGGTGGCGATCTCGACCACGCGCACCAGCCCCAGCTCCACGTCGACGTCGACGGTGGCCCGGTGCGCGGCGAACGCGTACTGCACGTGCGCGTTGCCCTGCCCGGTGGCCGGGTCGAGCGGGAACGTGGGCCGGTGCCGCCACTCGACGGTCTCCTCGACCGGCCCGCCCGCGAGCGCGGCAACGAGGTCGGTGAGGCCGGCGCCGCCGGCCCGGCGGTGCAGCTCCCGGCGCACCGCCTCGCAGGCGGCCTTGACGGCGCCGCCGGTGACGTAGGTCTGCCGCGACGCCGACGAGGACCCGGCGCTGCCGATCGTCGTGTCGGCGGTGGCCACCGTCACCCGCTGCACCCCGAGCTCGGTCCGCACGATCTGGGCCAGGACCGTCACCAGGCCCTGGCCGACCTCGGCGGCGGCGGTGTGGACGACCGCGGCCGGCTCGCCGCCGACGAGCTCGAGGCGGACCCGGGCGGTGGAGTAGTCGTCGAAGCCCTCGGAGAAGCCGACGTTCTTGATGCCGATGGCGTAGCCGACGCCGCGGCGCACACCCTCGCCGTGGGTGGTGTTGGCGACGCCGCCGGGCCGCGCCCGCGGGTCGGGGTCGACCTCGTCGCACGGGGGCCGGTCGCGGACGCGGCGCAGCAGCTCGGCGACCGGGGCCGGGCCCTCGACGACCTGCCCGGTCGGCATGGTGTCGCCGGGCTCGAGGGCGTTGCGGGCGCGCAGCTCGACCGGGTCGAGGCCGACGGCGGCGGCGAGCTTGTCCATCTGCGACTCGTAGGCGAAGCAGGCCTGCACGGCGCCGAAGCCGCGCATCGCGCCGCAGGGCGGGTTGTTGGTGTAGACGGCGTAGCCGTCCATGGTCACGGACGGGACGCGGTACGGCCCGATGCCCAGCGTCGTGGCGTTGGCGACGACGGCCATGGAGGTGGACGCGTAGGCGCCGCCGTCGAGCACGATGCGGGCCTTCACGTAGACGAGCCGGCCGCCGGCGTCGGCCCCGTGCTCGTACCGCAACCGCGCGGGGTGGCGGTGCACGTGCCCGAAGAAGGACTCCTCGCGGGAGTACACCATCTTCACCGGCCGGCCGGTGTGCAGCGCGAGCATGCAGGCGTGGACCTGCATGGAGACGTCCTCGCGGCCGCCGAACGCGCCGCCGACCCCGGCCAGGCTCAGCCGCACCTTCTCCGGCGGCAGGCCGAGGCAGTCGGCGACCTGGCCGAGGTCGCCGTGCAGCCACTGCGTGGCGATGAACAGGTCGACGCCGCCGTCCTCGGCCGGGATCGCCAGGCCGGACTCGGGGCCGAGGAAGGCCTGGTCCTGCATCCCGACCTCGTACTCCCCGGTGACGACGACCGCCGCGGTGACGTCCTGCGGCCCCTTGCGGATCGGCACGTGCCGCAGCAGGTTGCCGCCCTCGTGGACCCGCTCGGCGGCCGGGTCCAGGGCCGCCTCGCCGTCGACGACCGGGGCGAGGACCTCGTAGTCCACGGCGATGCGGGCGGCCGCGCGGCGGGCCGTCTCGGGGTGGTCGGCGGCCACGATGGCGACCGGCTCGCCGGCGTAGCGGACCTGGCCCATGGCGAGGACCGGCTGGTCGCGGTGCTCGAGGCCGTAGCGCTTGGCGCCGGGCACGTCCTCGGCGGTGAGCACGGCGTGCACGCCGGGCAGTGCGAGGGCCGCGGTGAGGTCGATGCCGTTGATGCGGGCCCGCGGGTGGGGGCTGCGCAGGGTGGCGCCCCACAGCATCCGGTCGGCCCACAGGTCGGAGGAGAACGCGAACTCGCCGGTCACCTTGAGGATGCCGTCGGGGCGCACGGGTGACGTGCCGATGCCGCCGGCGGTCTCCTGCCTCGTCGATACGCTCACCGCAGCTCCTTCGCCGCGCGGGCCAGCCCGGTGGCGAGGCTCGCCTCGTCCACTGTGGACAGCACGCCGTGCTGGACCACGGCGCGGCCGCCGACGAGCAGCAGCCGCAGCGGCGCGGCCGGGCCGAGCACGAGGGCGGCGACCGGGTCGTCGATGCCGGCGTGGCCGAGCCCGCCGAGGTCCCACAGCGCGACGTCGGCGAGCTTGCCGGGCTCCAGCGAGCCGAGGTCGTCGGCGCGGCCGAGGCAGCGGGCGCCGCCCATGGTGCCCAGGGCCAGGGACTCGCGGGCGCTCAGCGCGGCCGGGCCGCCGCGCAGCCGGGCCAGGTACAGCGCCTGGCGCAGCTCGGCGCCGAGCTGACCGGCCTCCTGGGAGGCGGCGCCGTCGACGCCGAGGCCGACGGGGACGCCGGCGTCGAGCAGGTCGCGGACGGGGGCGATGCCGGCCCCGAGGCGGCCGTTGGAGCTGGGGCAGTGGGCCACGCCGGTGCCGGTCGCGCCGAGGCGGGCGACCGCGGGCGGGTCGAGGTGCACGGCGTGGGCCAGCCATACGTCGTCGCCGAGCCAGCCGAGGGAGTCGGCGTACTCGACCGGGGTGCAGCCGTGGGCCTCCCGGCAGTACGACTCCTCCTCGACCGTCTCGGCCAGGTGGGTGTGCAGCCGCACGCCCTCGGCGCGGGCCAGCTCGGCGGCCTCGCGCATGAGCCGCGGCGAGACCGAGAACGGGCTGCACGGCGCGACGGCGATGCGCACCATGGCGCCCGGCGAGCGGTCGTGGAAGCGGTCGATCGCCGCCTTGGTCGCGGCGAGCGCGGCGTCGGTGTCCTCGACGACGGCGTCGGGCGGCAGGCCGCCGTCCTTGGCCGAGAGGTCCATCGAGCCGCGGGTCGGGTGGAAGCGCAGCCCGACCGTCGCGGCCGCGTCGATGCTCGCCGCGAGCACGTCGCCGCCGTCGCGCGGGAAGACGTAGTGGTGGTCGGTGCTCGTGGTGCAGCCGGACAGCGCGAGCTGGGCGAGGCCGGCGGCCGAGGCGGCGTGGACGATGCCGGCGTCGATGCGGGCCCAGACGGGGTACAGCTCGGTGAGCCAGCCGAACAGGATCTCCTGCTGGGCGTAGCCTCGGGTGGCCCACTGGTAGAGGTGGTGGTGGGTGTTGACCAGGCCGGGGGTGGCCAGGCAGCCGCGGCCGTCGACGCGGGTGACGCTCTCGTCGCCGGTGTAGGGGCCGGCGCCGACCGCGACGATCCGGTCGCCGGAGACGACGACGTGCCCGTCGGCGTGCTCGGTGCCGGCGGCGTCGACGGTGGCGACCGCGCAGCCCTCGATGACGATCATCGCGCGGCCGCCAGCTTCACCGCGGCCACGATGTGCTCGTAGCCGGTGCAGCGGCACAGGTTGCCGGCCAGGGCCTCGCGGATGTCCCCGTCGGCGGGGTCGGGTTGCCGCGTCAGCAGGTCGTGCACGGCGACGATGAGCCCGGGCGTGCAGAAGCCGCACTGCACCGCGCCGGCCTTGAGGAACGCCTGCTGGATCGGGTGCAGCTCGCCGCCGGGCGCGAGGCCCTCGACGGTGCGCACCTCGCGGCCCTGCGCCTGGCCGGCCGCCACGAGGCAGGCGCAGACCGGGGTCCCGTCCAGGTACACGGTGCAGGAGCCGCACTCCCCCTGCTCGCAGGCGTTCTTGGCGCCGGGCAGGCCGAGCCGCTCGCGCAGCACGTACAGCAGGCTCTCCCCCTCCCACACGTCGTCGGCGGCCATCGCCTCGCCGTTGACGGTCACGTTCACCCGCATCGGTACTCCTCCCAGGCCCAGCGCAGCGTCCGCCCGCCGAGCACGCCCAGCGCGTGGCGCCGGTACGCGGCGCTGCCCCGCACGTCGTCGATCGGCCGGGCCGCGGCCGCGACGAGCTCGCCGAACCGGCGCACGGCGGCGTCGGGCAGCGGCAGGCGCCGCTCCCACGGCAGCTCGGCCGCGAACGCCTCGGCCTCGGGCGCCGACAGCGGGGTCGGGCCGGCCGAGCCGATGCCGGTGCCGATCGCGCGCCGGGCCGGGTCGAGGGCGATCGCGAACGAGCACACGGCGATGACCATGGCGTTGCGGGTGCCGACCTTGGCGAACTGCTGGGCGCCGGGGGCCGGCGGGACGAGGAAGGCGGCGATGAGCTCGTCGGCGGCCAGGGCGCTGCGCTTGGGGCCGGTGAAGAAGTCGGCCGCGGCGATGCGGCGCACGCCGCGCACGGAGGCGACCTCGACGACGGCGCCGGCGGCCAGCAGCGGCGGGTGGGCGTCGCCGGCCGGGGACGCCGAGCCGAGGTTGCCGCCGATCGTGCCGCGGTTGCGGATCTGCGGCGAGCCGACGGTCCGGGCCGCCATGGCCAGGCCGGGCAGGCGCCCGCCGAGCTCGTCGATGATGCTGCGGTACGTCACCCCGGCCCCGATGCGCAGCCGCTCCCCGTCGGCCCCCCACTCGCCGAGTTCGGCGACGCGCGTGAGGTCCAGCAGCGCGCCGGGCCGGCGGCGGTCGAAGTTGAGCTCCACCATGACGTCGGTCCCGCCGGCGATCGGCACCGCCTCGGGGTGTGCGGCCTTCGCCGCGAGGGCCTCGTCCCAGCTGGCCGGACTCAGAAACTCCACACGACCTCCTCGGGGATCGCCACGCCGGCGCGGCGCACCACGCCCTCGATGAGGCCGTACGGGCGGTCGGCCGCGAAGTAGACCTCGTCCGGGTTGTCCAGGCCGAACGGGGCCAGGTCGACGAGGAAGTGGTGCCGGTTGGGCAGGGACAGCTTCACCTCGAGCACCTCGGGGCAGCGCTGCAGGACGCGGGAGCCCATCGCGTACAGCGTCTGCTGCAGCGCCAGGCTGTGGGTGTCGGCGAACGCCTCGACCAGCGCCTCGCGGGCGGCGGCCGGGTCCGGGTGCCCCTCGGCGGCGCGCCAGGTGGCGTCGACGGAGGTGGCGAGGATGCGGTCGCGGGTCTCCGGCAGCGTGGTGTAGCGGTCCTTGACGAAGCCGTGGAACTCCGAGCCGGTCGTCTTGAGCAGCACGAGGCCGGTGACGCCGGAGACGGTCTGCGTCCCGTGGTGTCCATGGTGGACGGTGGCGGTGCGCACCTCGCTGCCGTCCCGGCGGAAGGTGTGCGCGCCGTCGACGTCCTGCCAGGGGTACTGCTGGATGGACACCCGCGCCTCGTGGATGCTCGGCTGCGAGGCGACGAAGTGCTCGGCCAGCCGCGCCGCGAAGGCCTCGATGCTGTCGATGCCGAACTCGCGGGCGAAGGCGTAGACGGTGTTCTTCTGCGTGTCGGTGGGCAGCACAGCGGCGTTGTCGCCGGTGAGGTGGCTGGCGGCGAGGTCGCCGCGCAGGGCCACGCTGACGTTGAGGTCGGTGAGGCGGTCGCCGCCGGCCCCGCGCTGCACGCGCACGAGCCTGGTCTGGGCCTTACCGTACTGGTTCGGCCCGAGTTCGAAGTCCGGCACGCTCAGCTCCCCCGGTAGGTCGAGTAGCCGAAGGGGCTCAGCAGCAGTGGTACGTGGTGGTGGCGGGCGTCGGCGACGGTGAACGTGATCGCGACCTCGGGGAAGAACGCGTCCGCGCCGAGGTACGCGGCCGTGTCGACGATCATGCGGTACCGCCCGGTGCCCACGTCGTCCCAGCGCACCCGCCCGTCCAGGTCGGTGACGCCGTCGCCGACGAAGATCCGTTCGGTGGTCTCCAGCCGGATCGGCACGCCGGCGGCCGGGATGCCCCGGGCGGTGTCGAGCACGTGGGTCGACAAGCTCATACGGCGCCCGCCAGCCTCTCCAGTCTCAGCTCCACGATCTTGCGCAGCTCGCCGCGCACGACGGTGCGCTCGGTCTCCTCGTCGTTGCCCAGCCGCCCGCGGCCCTCGGCGAGGATCTCGGCCGACGACTTGCCGCTGGCGAAGACGAGGAACAGGTGCCCGAAGCGCCGCTCGTACGCCTCGTTGACCTCGTCCAGCTCGCGCACCGCGCCCTGCACGCCGGCCTGCTCCCGGCGGGACCAGGCGGCATCGGTGCTGTCGCCGTCGGGCCGGTGCCCGATGCGCGCATGGGCGGCGAGGGCCTGGCGCAGCTCGCCCCAGCCGAGCTCGTCGAACGCATTGACGCCGGCCACGACGAGGTCGGCTTCGGTGACATACGGCCGGGCGGCGGCGACGCGGGCGGCCCAGCCGGGCGCCGCGCAGCAGGCGAGGAGGGCTTCCTCCGCCGCCTCGGGCGGGAGGGTGTTGAACCGATCGAGCATGGCACCCCTCTCGTATCCCCGGCACGTTACTCCCGGGATGTTTCAAGTCCAGCCTTCTGCGATCATGTCCAGTATCCGCGTTTTGTCCGGAACTGCGAGGGCAGAGCGCGGAAGAGAGCCCGCAGACCGCGGAATGCCCCGCCCGGCAATGCCATCGACGGCGCCGGTTCGGCCGATGTAGCGACCTGGCGTGTGGCTTAAGGTTCCTGCGCGTGACCGGCATTCATCTGGGCATCGACTACGGCACCTCCAATACCGTCGCGGTGCTGCGATGGCCCGACGGGCGAAGCCGGACGTTGCTCTTCGACAGTTCACCGTTGCTGCCCTCGGCGGTGTTCGCCACCGCGGAGGGCCATCTCCTGGTCGGCCGCGACGCGGAGCGGGCCGCCCGCGCCGACCCGGCCCGGTTCGAGCCGAACCCGAAGCGGCGCATCGACGAGCTCGACGTGCTGCTCGGCGACCGCGTCCACACGGTCGCGGAGCTCGTCGCGGCGACCCTGCAGCGAGTCGCCGCCGAAGCCCGGCGGGTCACCGGCGGCCCGGTCGACCGCGTCACGCTCACGCACCCCGTGGCGTGGGGCCCGGCGCGGCGCCGGGTGCTGGTGGACGCGGCCGGGCTGGCCGGGCTGCCCGCGCCGGTGCTGCTGGCCGAGCCGGTCGCGGCGGCCGCCTACTTCACCGCGGTCCTGGGCAACCGGGTCGCCGCCGGGCAGAGCCTCGTGGTCTACGACCTGGGTGCGGGCACCTTCGATGCGAGCGTCGTGCAGCACACCGGCGCCGGGTTCGAGACGCTGGCCTACCGCGGGATCGACGACATCGGCGGCCTCGACCTGGACGCCCTGGTCGTCTCGCACATCGGGGCGGCGCTGGCCGAGTCGGCGCCGCAGGCCTGGCGGGCCATCAACGACCCGGCGGACGCGGCCGGGCGCTACCA
This sequence comes from Dactylosporangium sp. CA-139066, assembly GCF_050936175.1. Taxonomy (NCBI): domain Bacteria; kingdom Bacillati; phylum Actinomycetota; class Actinomycetes; order Micromonosporales; family Micromonosporaceae; genus Dactylosporangium; species Dactylosporangium sp. CA-139066. The sequence goes on from NZ_JBNJNH010000001.1 coordinate 8,342,861, forward strand.
CCGCCTGCAGCTGTGGCACGACGCCCGCGAGGCCCGCGAGGCCCTGACCCGGCAGGCGTCCGCGACGTTGTACATCGCCGCGGCCCAGCGCGACGTGATGGTGACCCGGGAGGAGTTCGAGCGCGCGGCGACCGGCGTGCTGCAGAAGACCATCGCGACCACGCTGGCCACCGTCCGGGAGGCCCGCGTCCGGCCGGAGAGCATCGTCGGCTGGTTCCTGGTCGGCGGCGCCACCCGTACACCGCTGGTCGCCACGATGCTGCTGCGAGCCTCCGGCCAACCGGCGACGGTCCTCGACGAACCCCAGCTCGTCGTCGCCGACGGCGCCGTCCACGCCATCGCGTCCGGCCCCGGCAACGCCACGGCCCCCATGTCGCCCGTGGCCGCGCCCGCGTCGCCGGCACCCGTGTCGCCCGCGGCCGCGCCTGTCTCACCGGCGGCCGCGGCACCATCGGCGCCGGCACTCCCGCCGATGGCACCCCCCACCGCCCCGTTCGTCGCGCCGGTTCCGCGCATCGACGCTCCGGGCGTTCCGGCGCCGCAGGGCCCGGTCGACATCACCGGAGGGATCCCGCAACCCGAGGCGCCGCGCTCGCGCCGCTGGCTGGCCGCGGGCCTGGCCGCGGGCGCCGTCGTCCTCGTCCTGGCCAGCCTGCCCTTCCTGAGCCGCCTGACGAAGGAGAACCAGCCGGGCTCCACCTCCGGCGGGCCGACCGGCTCCGGCCAGACGACCGGCGGGGTGACCGGCTTCAACGCCGCCGTCAAGGGCGTCGTCAACCCCTCCGGCAAGAAGGGCGGCACGCTCAGGCTCGTCAGCAACTCCGACCCGGACTCGTTCGACCCGGCGCGTTCGTACTACGCCTGGGTGTGGAACTTCCAGAAGAGCTACTACGCCCGCACCCTGCTGACCAACCAGGCGAAGCCGGGTCCGGACGGCCTCAAGCTGGTTCCCGACCTGGCGGCCGCGCTGCCGGCGATCGAGAACGGCGGCAAGAGGTACACCTTCAAGCTCAAGGACGGCCTGAAGTTCGAGGACGGCTCGCCGATCACCTCGAAGGACGTCAAGTACGGCATCGAGCGCGGCTTCGCCCAGGACGTGCTCGCCGGCGGCCCGACCTACCTGGTGGAGCTGCTCGACCAGGGCCAGAGCTACCCCGGCCCGTACAAGGACACCGACCCGAACCGGCTCGGCCTGAAGTCGGTGCAGACGCCCGACGACAAGACGATCGTGTTCACCCTGGCCAAGCCGTTCGCGGACTTCCCCTACGTGCTGGCCATGGCGACCGCGGGTCCGGTGCCGGCGGGGAAGGACACCGGCGACAAGTACGGCGACCGGCCCGTCTCATCCGGTCCGTACAAGTTCCAGTCGTACGACGCGGGCAGGAAGGCCGTGCTGGTGCGCAACGACAAGTGGGACCCGGCGACCGACACCGTGCGCAAGGCGCTGCCGGACCAGATCGAGCTGACCATCGGCGTGGCGGCGGCGGACATCGACAACCAGCTCCTCGCCGGCACCGCCGACATCGACGTCGCGCAGACCGGTGTCCAGCAGAGCACGCAGGCGCAGATCCTGCAGAACGCCGCCACCAAGCAGCACGCGGACGCGCCGAACACCGGCTTCGTCCGGTACTTCTCGATCAACACCAAGGTCCCGCCCTTCGACAACGTCCACTGCCGCAAGGCGGTGCAGTACGCCACCGACAAGGTCACGATGCAGTTCGCCCGCGGCGGCCCGGACGCCGGCGGCGACATCGCCACCAGCATGCTGCCGCCGGGCATCGCCGGCTACGACGCGAACCTGGACCCGTACAACACCAGGTCGGGCAAGCCGCAGGTCGACAAGGCCAAGCAGGAGCTCGCCGCCTGCGGCAAGCCGGACGGTTTCGACACGGTGATCGCCAGCCGCAACTCCGGCAAGGAGCCGGTCAGCGCCACGGCGCTGCAGGATGCGCTGAAGAAGGTCGGCATCAACGCCCAGCTCGACAAGACCGACGTGTCGCAGTACTTCCGCTCGACCATCGGTTCGCCGTCCAACGTGCACACGAAGGGCTACGGCCTCATGATGGCCGGCTGGGGCGCCGACTTCCCGACCGGTTACGGCTTCCTGGCCCTGCTCGTCGACGGCCGCCTGATCCTGCCGTCGGGCAACACCAACTACTCGGAGTTCAACAACGCCGACGTCAACAGCCTGATCGACAAGGCCGTCGCCGAGACCGACCCGCAGAGATCCGCGGACGACTGGGCCCAGATCAACAAGATCGTCATGGACGAGGCCGTCATGGTGCCGTTCGTGTACGACAAGGCGCTCAACTACCGCAACCCCCGCCTCACGAACGTGTTCGTGACCGACTACTACGGCATGTACGACTTCGGCAGCCTGGGCGTCGGCTGACCCGGCGATCCGCGGACGCGGGCGCGGCGCCACCGCCGGGGAGGTCGACCACCGCGGCGCGCAGCTCGCGGACGCGAGTCCGCGGACAGCCGGACCGCCGGCGCGCGGCGCCACCGCCGGGGAGGTCGACCACCGCGGCGCGCAGCTCGCGGACGCGAGTCCGCGGACAGCCGGCCCGCCGGCGCGCGGCGCCACCGCCGGGGAGGTCGACCACCGCGGCGCGCAGCTCGCGGACGCGAGTCCGCGGACAGCCGGCCCGCCGAGGCGCCGCGGCACCGCGGCGCGCAGCGCCCAGCGTGCGCGAGTCGGCGGGCACCCGGCCTGCCGGGCGCGGCGCCACCGCGGGGAGATCGACACCGCGGCGCGCAGCGCCCAGCGGGCGCGTGGCTCGCCGGGCGGTAGCGCCCTCCCGCGATGTCACCGTGAGGAACGCCCGTTAAGTCGGGCGCTGGCGCGCCACGACTTAACGGATTTATCTCCCGGCGGGGCATAAGTCCGATAAGTCGGGCGCGCCAGCGCCCGACTTATCGGAGGGCACTCGGGCGGTGCGGGGCCAGGACGAGCACCACGCAGACGGCGATCAGCACCACGCGCCCCGGCGCCCGACTTGTCGCAGCGCGCTCGATCGGAGGGCACTCGGGCGGTGCACGGGCCGCGTGGCGGCGGTCAGGCGGTGCGGGGCCAGGACGAGCACCACGCAGACGGCGATCAGCACCACGCGCGCCGGCGCCCGACTTGTCGCAGCGCGCTCGAGCCGTGCACGGGCCGCGTGGCGGCGGTCAGGCGGTGCGGGGCCAGGACGAGCACCACGCAGACGGCAATCAGCACCACGCGCGCCGGCGCCCGACTTGTCGCAGCGCGCTCGAGCCGTGCACGGGCCGCGGCGGGGGTCAGGCGGTGCGCTCGCGGGGCGGGGCCAGGACGAGCACGACGCAGACGACGGTCAGCACGACGGTGGCGGCCACGATCGCGACGACCGGGGCGGGCACGCCGGAGACGAAGAACGCGGGCAGGGCGGTCAGCGCCGACAGGATGCGCGTGCCGGCCACGATCCGGGCGGCGACCCGGCTGGCGCTGCGCCAGGCGAAGACGACGGCGCCGAGGGTGACCAGGCCCAGGACGGCGTCGGCGACCAGGACCGGCATCGGCGCGCCCGGCCCTTGGTCCGTGGCTCCGGCCGGCGTGAACGGGGTGATGAGGTCGCTCAGGCCGAAGAGGACGGCGAGGACGAGACCGATCTTGTTGCGGGTGGACGGGGCCCGGTTCGGGATTTCGACCGGGCTGGCCTGTGCGGTCATGGCGTGCTCCCTGGACGGCGGTGGTGCCGGGCGGCCGCCCGGCGACCGCCAGCATTCGCGCCGGCGCCGCCCGCGGGCAGGGGGCGCGCACCCCGGGGGCGCCGGAGGGGTTCCCGGTGCGGCCGGGAGATTGCCCGGGCCGTCCGGGAACGGTGAGCGGTGACGGGCGGTACCCCGGCGTCCATTATTGAGCGGTGACCGCGCCCCAGTCGATCCGCGTGCTCGTCGCCGACGACCATCTCGTGGTCCGGCGCGGCATCGGGGCGCTGCTCGGCTCCCTCGACGGGGTCGAGGTGGTCGGCGAGGCCACGACCGGCGCCGAGGCGGTCCGCGAGGCCCAGCTCAGCCGGCCCGACGTGGTCATGATGGACCTGCAGATGCCGCAGATGGACGGCATCGAGGCGACGCGGCGGCTGGCGACGCTGCTGCCGGACGTGGCGGTGCTCGTGCTGACCATGTTCGAGGACGACGAGAGCGTGCTGTCGGCGATGCGGGCGGGCGCCAAGGGGTACCTGCTCAAGGGGGCCGAGCAGCAGGACATGCTCGCCGCCATCCGGTCCGTCGTGGCCGGGCAGCTGGTGATCGGGCCCGGGGTGGCGGCCCGGCTCATCGCGCACCTCAGCGCGCCCCCGCCGCCGCGCACGCCGTTTCCAGAGCTGACCCCGCGGGAGCGGGAGGTGCTCGACCGGATCGCGCGGGGGCAGGGAAACGGCGCGATCGCCGCGGCGCTCGGGGTCAGCCCGAAGACGGTCGGCAACAACGTGTCGTCGATCTTCGCCAAGCTGCGGGTGCCCGGGCGGGCCGAGGCGATCGTCCGCGCCCGCGAGGAGGGCCTCGGCCGGGGCACACCGTGACCGCCGAACCGAGAGGCCGGAGCGCGCCGTGAACGCCGTCGCTGTGCCAAGAGGCCGGGGTGCGCTCGTGGTGGCGATCGCCGCGGCGGCGCTCGTGGCCGCGGGCGCGGGCGTGTGGTGGCGGCCCCCGCACGGTACGGGCGTGTGGGCCGTGGTCTGGGAGCTCGCCGGCGGGGCCGGGTTCGCCGCCGCCGGCGTGGTGGTGCTGCTCGCGGGCGGGCCGCGCACGCCCGGATGGCTGCTGCTGGCCGGCGGCGTCGTCCTGCTGGCCGGGCCGGCCACGGGCTCGGGGCTGGTCGCGGGGGCGGGGCTGGTGGCCGTACCGCCGGCGCTGCTGAGGGTGGTCGAACCGCGACCGGTGCCGCGGCTGCTGGCCGGCGCGGACGTCGCCATCGTCGCGGCCGGCGCGGCCGGGGTGATCGCCGGGGCGCTCGGCCGGCTCGACGTCGCGCTCGGCGCCGTCACCGCGGCCGCCACGGTCGCGCTGTGCGCGGGCTGGCTGCTGTTCGAGGTCACCGCCGGCGAGGACCGCCGGCGCGTGCTGTGGATCGTGTTCGGCGCCGCGGTCACCGTGCCGGCCGGGATGATGCTGCTCGTCGTGTTCGACGGGCCGGGAGCGCGCGGCGTGGCCGCGGGCGCGGGGCTGGCGGTGCTGACGCTCGTGCTGCCCGCCTGCGCCGCGCTGGCCCTGGTCCGGCCGCGGGCCCTCGACGTGCGCGCGGTGGCGCGGCGGGGCACGCTGCTCGTGGTGATGTTCGCGCTCGTCGGCGCCGTGTACGTGGGCGTGGAGACCCTCACCGAGATCACCACCGGCGGGGCCGCGCCGCGCTGGGTGCGGGTGCTGACCGTGTTCGCGATCGCGGCCGCGTTTCGCCCGGCGATGGGGTGGGTCCGCGGCAGCATCGACGAGCTGCTCTTCGGCGCGCCGCCCGACCCGATCGACACGCTCGCGCGGCTCGGCAGCCACCTCGCCGGCGGGGCCGCCCCCGGGCAGTGGCTGGACACGCTGCGGGCGGCGCTCGGCGTGCCCGCGATCGAGCTGCGCGACGAGACCGGCGCGGTGGTGGCCCGGGCCGGCCGCGAGCCCGGTCCGCCCGCCGGCGGGGCCGAGCCGGTGACCGCGGTCACGCCGCTGCGCGCCGACGGACGGCCGGTCGGCGACCTCGTCGTGACCCTGCCGCCCGACCAGCTGGGGCTGCCGCCGCGCACCGCGGCCGTACTGGCCCTCGTCGCCGCGCCCCTCGCGCAGTCGCTGCACGCGGCCGAGCTCGCCGGGCAGCTGCGGGCCTCACGCGGGCGGGTCGTCGCCGCGCTCGAGGAGGAGCGCCGGCGGATGCGCCGCGACCTGCACGACGGGCTGGGGCCGACGCTGACCGGCATCGCGTACAGCGCCGACGCCTCGGCCAACCTGCTGCGCGCGGACCCCGACGAGGCCGGCCGGCTGCTGCGCGGGCTGCGGGCCGACGCCGGCGACGCGATCGCCGAGATCCGCCGGATCGTCTACGGGCTGCGGCCCCGCGCCCTCGACGAGCTGGGCCTCGTCGGCGCCGTCCGCCAGCAGGTGTCGCACCTGCGGGCCGCCGACGGCTCGGCGCTGGCGGTGACGATCACCGCACCCGAGCTGCCGGAGCTGCCGGCGGCCGTGGAGGTGGCCGCGTACCGGGTCGCGGTGGAGGCGGTGACGAACGTGGCCCGGCACGCCGGCGTCGCGGCGGCCAGCGTGGACCTCGCGCTGCTGGGCGACCGCGCCCTGCGCGTGGCCGTGCACGACGGCGGGCCGGCGGGCGCGCCGTGGCGGCCCGGCATCGGGCTGACGTCCATGCGCGAGCGGGTCGAGCAGATCGGCGGTAGTCTCACCGTCGACTCGGGGGAGGAAGGCTCGACGGTGATCGCCGAGATTCCGCTGGACGTCGCGCCGTGATGCCGCGCGGCCGCTCGGCGCTGCGCCGGGCCGGGGCGGCGGTGTGGCGCCGGCTCGAGCTGTGGGGCTGGGTCGCCGTACACGTCTGGATCGAGGCGTGGCGCCGGGCCGGGGCCGGGCCACGGCTGCGCACCGCGTGGCAACGCCTGTCCCGCCTCGGGGCCGATGTCCGCCAGGCCATACGCTTGGCGCTCGAGGCGGTGTTGAGGGAGGACCAGCTGGCCGGGGCACGAGTGTGGTATCCGCGCGGCCGGACGCACATGCTCGCGATGGTCAGCGGAGGGTTCCTCACCGTCGTCGCCGCCGTCGTCGTGCTCGCCGTCAGCGCGTTCTCGGGGCCGCCGGGGGTACAGAAGGCCGCCCAGGCGCCGCCGGCCAGCCCTGCGCCGACCGTGAGCCCGCCGCCCAACACCATCCTGACCAGCGACTTCGAGGACGGCACGGCCCAGGAGTGGCTGGCCGGGGCCGGCTCGAAGCTCAAGGACACCACCGCGGCGGCGCACACCGGCCGGCACAGCCTGCAGGTCAGCCGGCGCGCCAACGGCCAGCAGGGCGCCTGGCGCAACCTGCAGGGCAGCCTCACCCCGGAGTCCGGCTACACGCTGTCGGCCTGGGTCCGGCTGGCCGGCAGCGGCGCGCCGGCCTCGCTGCGGCTCACCGTCTCCTGGGGCTGGGCGTCGGCCGTGCAGGACAACGTCGTGGCCACCGTCGAGGCCGGCGGGTCCGACTGGGCGCGGCTGGAGGCGCAGTACTCCCCCGTCACGAACGTCGACCTGCTCAGCGTGCGGATCGAGCCGGCCGGCGACCCGGTCGACTTCCTGGTCGACGACTTCGTGGTCACCCGGCACGCCTCCCCGCCGCGCTCCGTGCCCTCGCTGCGCGAGGTCTTCGCCGGCCGCTTCGACGTCGGCGCCGCGGTCAACCCGCAGCAGCTGTCGGGCCCCGAGGCCGAGCTGCTCAAGCGGCAGTTCGGCTCGGTCACCCCGACGGCGGCGATGAAGTGGACGGTCACTGAGCCGGCCGAGGGCAGGTTCACGTTCGACGACGCGGACAAGATCGTGAACTTCGCCGTCGCCAACGGCATGCAGGTGCGCGGCCACACGCTGGTCTGGCACAACCAGACGCCCGACTGGGTCTTCACCAACGCCGACGGCCGTCCGATGAGCGCCACCCCGCCGGACAAGGCGCTGCTGCTGGCCCGGATGACCAGCCACATCACGGCGCTCGTCCAGCACTACCGCGGCCGGATCACGTCGTGGGACGTGGTCAACGAGGTGCTCAGCGACGACGGGACGCCGCGCCAGAGCCGCTGGTACCAGATCGCCGGCCTCGACTACATCAGGACCGCGTTCACCGCCGCCCACGCCGCCGACCCGGCCGCCAAGCTGTGCATCAACGACGTCAACCTCACCCAGCCCAGCCGCCGCGACGGCATGTACGACCTCGTCGCCGAGCTGCGCACCGAGGGCATTCCAGTCGACTGCATCGGCAGCCAGACGCACGTCAACATCTCGGTGCCGAGCGCGGCCGGGCTCACCGCGTCGATCGAGAAGTTCGCCCGGCTCGGCGTCGACCAGCAGATCACCGAGATGGACATGAGCGTGTACACCGACAACACCTCGTCCTACCCGGCGGTCCCGGCCAACCTGCTGGCGCAGCAGGCGGCGCAGTACAAGGCGCTGTTCGCGGTGCTGCAGCGCTATCGCGACCAGATCAGCTCGGTGACCTTCTGGGGCATCGCCGACAACCAGACCTGGCTCAGCACGTATCCGATCGCGCGCGTCGATGCGCCACTGCTCTTCGGCACCGATCTCGCGCCGAAACCCGCATTCTGGGCCGTCGCCGCCAACCCGAGCTGAGGCATCGCGCAACGCCAATAATATTACTCGCTGTCACGGTAGGATTTCGAGCCTGTCAGGGTTCCGTTACGGCAGCATTTGACCGCATACGCAAGATGCGGTATTTCATCGTGTTCGTCGCCACTCCCAGGGTCGGCATAAGCCTTCAGCAGCGCCCATAACGGACAATTCCGCGCCGTTCGCGGTACACGAGTCAGCCGCCGTTTTGCTAGGCTCAACCGCTGCACGGGGCGAGCGCTGTGCTTCGCCGTCCAGGGAGAACAGCACTTGACCTCCACCACGGTTTACGTTTCGCGGGGAAAGCCGGCAAAACCGGGGCTGATCATCACGCCCGCCGCCGATTCCCCCGATTCGGCATCCCGATTTCGGCCCGATATCGAGGGCCTGCGGGCCGTCGCCGTGGTGCTCGTGGTGCTCTATCACGCCGGCGTGACCGTCTTCGGCGGCGGATACGTCGGCGTCGACGTCTTCTTCGTGATCTCGGGCTTCCTCATCACCACGCAGCTGTACGGCGAACTGCAGACCCGGCACACGATCTCCGTCAGCCGCTTCTATGCCCGCCGCGCCACCCGGCTGCTGCCCGCCTCGACCACCGTGCTCGTCGCCACACTCGTGGCCGCCTATTGCTGGCTGCCGCCGACGCGCTTCCCGTCGACCGCGCTCGACGCGCTCACGAGCACCTTCTACGGCATCAACTGGCGGCTCGCGGCCGAGGGCGTCGACTACCTCAACGCCGGCGCCCCGCCCTCGCCGCTGCAGCACTTCTGGTCCCTGGCCGTGGAGGAGCAGTTCTACCTCGTCTGGCCGCTGCTGCTGCTCGCCTCCTCGCTGGCCTGGCGCTGGCGGCGCACCCGGCTGAGCCGCTCCGCGATCGTCCTCACGCTGCTCGCCGCGGGCGGCCTCTCCCTCTACGGCAGCGTGACGCAGACGCGCGACGCGGCCCCGTGGGCGTACTTCGGCGCGCACACCCGCGCCTGGGAGCTGGCCCTCGGCGCGCTCATCGCGATCCTCGCGCCGGCGCTGGCCCGGCTGCCCGCGGCGATCGCCGCCGGCCTGACCTGGCTCGGCCTCGCCGCCGTCGTCGCCGCCGCGCTGCTGTTCACCGACAAGACGCCGTTCCCGGGCTACGCCGCCGCGCTGCCGGTCGGCGGCGCGGGCCTCATCATCGCCGGCGGGTGCGCCGCGGCGGCCGGCGGCGTCGTCGCGGTGCTCCGCCTCGCGCCGTTGCAGTGGCTCGGCAAGCTCTCCTACAGCTGGTACCTCTGGCACTGGCCGATCCTCGTCATCGCACCGGCCGCGCTGCACCGCGACGCGAGCCTCGGCCTCAACCTGACGCTGGCCGGCGCCTCCCTCGCCGTCGCCGCCGGGTCGTACTTCCTCGTCGAGAACCCGGTCCGGTCCCGCAAGGGCCTCAAGACCCGGCCCGTGCGCGGCATCTCCCTCGGCCTCGCGCTGTCGCTGTGCGCCGCCGCCCTGGCCTACGGCGGCGGCCGGCTCACCCCGGGCCTCGGCACCGGCGGCCCGGCGACCGACACCGCCGCCGTCATGGCCGCCGCGAGCGACCCGGCCGGGCAGCTGACGAAGCTCATCGCCGACTCGACCGGCACCGACGCCCTGCCGAGCAACCTCACGCCGACCCTGGCCGCGGTGGCCAAGGACAGCCCGGCCGTCTACGCCGCCGGCTGCCACCTCAGCTTCACCGCCACCAAGAACCCGGAGTGCGCCTACGGCGACCCCGCCTCGCCGACGACCGTCGCGCTCGTCGGCGACTCCCACGCCGCCCAGTGGTTCCCCGCCTTCGAGCGCATCGCCCGGCAGCGGCACTGGCGGCTCGTGGTGCACACCAAGAGCGCCTGCCCGGCGGCGTCCGTGCTGGTGTACCAGTCGGCGCTCAACCGGGCCTACAACGAGTGCGTGCAGTGGCGCGACCAGACCCTGGAGGCGGTCAGGGCGGCGAAGCCGGCGATGGTCGTGCTCACCAGCAACGGCACCGACACCGGCGGCCTCGTCGACAACCCGGCCGATCCCGACAAGGCGTGGACCGACGCGTGGATCGCCTCGCTGCGCAAGGTCAAGCAGGACGGCACGAAGCTCGTCGTGCTCAGCGACACCCCGTACCCGAAGGCCAACGTGCCCGACTGCGTCTCCGAGCACACCGGCGACGTCGGCGAGTGCGTCCGGGGCGCCGACACCGCCCTCGTGCTGCCCAAGCGGCGGCAGATGGTCGCCGCCGCGGCCGCCGCCGAGGGGGCCACCGTCATCGACCCCACCGCGTGGTTCTGCACCGCGAAGACCTGCCCGGTCGTCGTCGGCAACATCCTGGTGTACCGCGACGACAGCCACATGACGACGACGTACGCCTCCGTGCTGGCCCCTGTGCTGGGTGCGCAGCTGCCGTGACCGCCCCTCCTGAGATGAGCGCAGTGAGCGATCCAGAGCAGACGTTCCATCTCCCCCGGCAGCGGGCCGCCACCGACGAGCTTGTGGCCGGCGACGACGAGACCGTCGTCATGCCCAAGGCGACGCTCGACGAGGCGCACGAGCAGGCGCGGGCGGCGCAGTGGGACGAGCCGCCGGCCCGGGGCGAGGCGGCGATCGAGGGCTCGCCGTACGCCGCCGAGCGGGCGCTGGGGACCCTCGCCTGGGTCATCACGATGGTCGCCACCGGCGCGCTGTCGCTGGTGCGGCTCAACTACCCGAGCATGCGGGTGCAGGAGCTGGCCGCGTGGAGCTTCACGCTCGCGCCGAAGGCCGACCTGTACAACCTGCTGCGCCAGGCCGACCCGGCCGAGGTGCCGTACTACCTGCTGCTCAAGGGCTGGGCGAGCCTCGCCGGGCGCAGTGACTTCGCCCTGCGGGCCCCGTCCGTCATCGCCATGGCCTGCGCCGCCGCGCTCATCGCGAAGGTCGGCACCCGCCTGGTCAACCCGCGGGTCGGCCTGCTCGCCGGGCTGCTGGTCGCCACGCTGCCGGTCACCAGCCGGTACGCCGCCGAGGCCGGACCCGAGGCGTTCACGCTGTTCGGCGCCGCCCTGGCCACCCTCGCCCTCGTCAACTACCTGGACCGCCCGCGGGCCTGGCCGTTCGCCGGCTACGCCGCCGCGGTCGCCCTCACCGGCCTGTCCCACCTCACCGGCCTGCTGCTCGTGCTGGCCCACGGCGCCGTGGTGCTGGCCATGAAGCGCCGCCTCATCGGCGCGTGGCTCGGCGCCCTGGTCATCGGCGCGCTGCCCGCCGCCGCGCTCATCGCGCTCTTCGGGGCCCCGCTGCCGGCGACCGGCGCGAGCCGCCCGGCGTTCCCGGCGGTCTCGGTGCTCAGCCAGCACACGTTCGGCTCGGTCCTGGCCGGCGGCGTGCTGCTGGGCCTGGCCATCCTCGCGCTGTCGGTGCACAAGCCCGGCATCGTCTTCACCGCCTGGGCGCTGGTACCGCTGCTGCTGCTCTACCCCGTCATCCGCCTCACCACCATCGGCACCGACGACGTGGCGATCGTGTCGCTGCTGGGCTGGGTGGGGCTCGCCGGCATGTTCCTCGGCCGGGCGCTCATCGTCCGCGGCCTGGCCATCGTGCTGGTCATCGCGGCCATCGGCGTCCCCGACCAGCTCTCGATCCGCCGGCCGGACGGGCACGGGCAGGCCAGCCACGAGCTCGCCAACGTGCTGTACCGCCAGGGCCAGCCCGGCGACGCCATCGTCTACGGCCCGGCCGACGGCGACGGACCGGCCGGGCGCAACATCGTCGAGCGGTACCTCACCGCCGGCCACCGCCCGCGCGACATCCTGGCCCAGACGAAGCCGCGCGAGAACGGGCGCATGCACCCCCGCGAGTGCCCCGACGTCGACGCCTGCCTCGGCCGCACCGCCCGGGTGTGGCTGGTCCGCGTCGGCACCCTCGACTCGCCGCTGACGGGGCTGGAGGCCGGCAAGGACGGCGCGCTGCGGGTGCGCTACACCGCCGCACAGACCTGGAACCTCACCGGGCTGACGCTGACCCTCTTCACCCTCAAGCCGGGCGCGTAGCGGCCGATGCTCGCCTTCCTGCTGCAGGTCAACGCGTTCGTCAAGAGCGGGCAGATCTTCCCGTTCGCGGTGTTCATGCTCTGGGTGTGGTTCCTGTGGCTGCTGCGGATCACCCTGGCCGCGCAGTACCGCCCGTACCAGGCCGCCCACCAGGTGCGCACGTCGGTCGTGGTGCCGGTCGTCGACGAGCCGGAGGAGCTGTTCCGCGAGGTCATCGGCCGCATCCGCGAGCAGCACCCGGACGAGGTCGTCGTGGTCATCAACGGGCCGCGCAACGAGATCCTCGAGAAGATCTGCACCGACCTCGACGTGCGCTGGGTCTGGACCGACATCCCGGGCAAGCGCAACGCCGTGCGGGTCGGCGTCGGCATGTCCAGCGGCGACGTCGTCGTGCTCGTCGACTCCGACACGATGTGGACCGGCGGCACGCTGCGGGAGCTCGTCAAGCCGTTCCGCGACCCGAAGGTCGGCGGGGTCACCACCCGCCAGCGCATCCTCGACCCGACCCGGACCGTGCTCACCCGGTGGGCGGACTGGCTGGAGAACGTCCGCAACGAGTACTCGATGCCGGCGATGAGTGTCCTCGGTACCGTCGGCTGCCTGCCCGGGCGGACGATCGCCTTCCGGCGCGAGATCCTGGTGCGGTACATGGACCGGTTCCTGTCCGAGCGGTTCCTCGGGGTCTTCCTGGAGGTCAGCGACGACCGGACGCTGACGAACTACACGCTGCAGGCCGGCTACCGCACCGTCTACCAGTCCACGTCGCTGGTGTTCACCGACGCGCCCACGAAGCTGGCCAAGCTCGCCAGGCAGCAGTACCGGTGGGCGCGCGGGTCGCAGTACAACACCCTGCGGATGCTGCCGTGGATGCTGCGCAACGCGCCGGTGCTGGCGGTGATGTACCTCTCCGACATCGTCGTGCCCTTCATCCTCTTCGGCTGCTTCATCAACTGGGGCGTGGCGATCGCCACCGGCCGCAAGGCCGAGCTCTACGGCGTGCTCATGCTGCCCGAGTCGTCGTGGCAGCGCGTCGGCATTATCCTCGCCCTGACCGCGCTGATGACGCTGGCGTCGCTGGGGCTGCGCTTCGGGCGGCACTTCGCCTACCGGGCGGCCGACATCGCGTACCTGCCGATCTTCATGGTCATCAACACGGTCATCCTCATGCCGGTACGCGTGCTGGGCTTCTTCCGCATGGCGCACAACGCCGGGTGGGGCACCCGGTCCGGCGGCTTCGCCGGGGAGCGCCGGCGCAACCCGATGCTGGTGCTGCCGTACATCCTCGGGGCGGTCATGATGTGCGGGGCGGTGCTGCTCGGTGGCTAGGCATCAGTACGAGTCGCCGCGGACGTACCGCGTCTGGATGGCCGTCAACACGGTCATCGTCGTCGGGCTGGCCGCCTGGATCTTCAGCCCGACCACCCAGGACCCCGACACCACGCAGGTCACCTCCAACGCCGCCGTGCAGGCCGAGAACCGCCGCCAGGCCGAGAAGCCGGCCCCGACGAAGGCGGAGATCCTCGCCATCCCGGGCGTCCGGTTCGGCATCAGCACGCCGCAGGCGCCGTGGTCGTCGGTCGAGATCGACAAGGCCGCGCAGGCCGTCGGCGCGCACCCGACGATGGTGCAGTTCTTCGTCAAGTGGACCGAGGAGTTCCGGCCCGACTCGGTGCCGCAGAGCTACAAGCAGGGCGCGCTGCCGGTCATCTCCTGGGAGCCGTGGGAGGGGGTCAAGAAGGGCCCCAGCCAGGGCAAGTTCGCCCTGGAGAAGATCATCAGCGGGCAGTACGACGCCTACATCGCCCGCTTCGCCACCGGCGTGCGCGACCAGCGCTGGCCGGTCGCGATCCGCCTCGCCCACGAGATGAACGGCAACTGGTACCCGTGGGCCGAGCGCAACTCCGGCAACCGCCCCGGCGACTACGTGAAGATGTGGCGCCACGTCCACGACATCTTCGCCCGGGCCGGCGCGACCAACGTGATCTGGATCTGGAGCCCCAACGTCATCACGCCGATGCCGCAGACCAAGCTGGATCCGCTGTACCCCGGCGACGACTACGTCGACTGGGTCGGGATGGTCGGCTACGCCATCGAGGAGAGCACCGCCGCCCAGGTGTACTCCTCCACGCTGGACGCCATCCGCAAGTTCACGCAGAAGCCGTTCGTCATCACCGAGACGGCGGTGGAGAAGGGCCCGCACCAGCTGGCGTGGATCGCCGACTTCTTCGCGTGGATGAACGCCCACCCGGACATGGTCGGCTTCATCTGGTTCAACTTCAGCAAGAGCGACGGTGGCCGGTCCGACTGGCGCTTCACCGACCACCCGCCGATCGCCGAGGCGGTCGGCCAGGGCCTGAAGTCGGTGCGGCTGGCCGATCCGCCCCCGCACTGACGCCACGGTTCGGTCTCGACACCACGGATCAGCGTCGACGCCACGGTTCGGTGTCGACGCCACGGATCGGCGTCGACAGCACGGTTCGGAGTCGACAGCACGGGTCAGTGTCGACGCCACGGATCGGTGTCGACAGCACGGGTCAGTGTCGACGCCACGGATCGGTGTCGACAGCACGGGTCAGTGTCGACGCCACGGATCGGTGTCGACAGCACGGGTCAGTGTCGACGCCACGGATCGGTGTCGACGCCGCGGATGCGTGTTGACGCCACCCGGGTCAACATTGACGTCATGCGTCAACATTGACGGAGCGCGTCAATGTTGACGGGTCACGTCAGCTGGCCGGCGTGATGTCCTTGATCAGCGCCTTGATGACCGGCTTCGACTCGTCGTCGGTCGGCACCTGCCAGCTCAGGTCGCCGACCTTGTCGCCGAGGTTGGCCTGGCCGTACGACGGCAGCTGCGACAGGATCAGGCCGCGGACCCAGTCGGCCTCGGGCGTGCCGAGCCAGGTGCGCAGGTCGGTGAAGAACTTGATCCGCCCGTCGGCCGCGCTGTTGACCTCGGCGAGCACGATGTCCTTCTTGAACGTGTCGTGCAGCTGGGTCAGCCGCGGCACGAAGTCCTTCACCGCGTAGGTCTTCGTCCCCCCCATGTTGATCATCGTGGTGCCGACCTGGTCGACGTAGTCCGCGCCCGGCCAGAACCGCTGCACCTGGGCCATCCAGGCGGCGTCGTCGGCCTGGTAGAGGTTGGCCGCCGGCGCGAAGACGAACTTCGCCTTGCTCGCCCCGACCGAGCGGAAGACGTCCACGACGTGCTTCCAGGCCTGGATGTAGACGGCGGGGTCGCGGCTCCACGGGTACCACTCGCCGTTCATCTCGTGGGCGTAGCGGATGTACACCGTGAGGTCCGACTTCTTCACCGCGGTGGCGAAGGTGCGGATGTAGCCGTCCAGCGAGCCCCCGGCGATCGACTGGTTGCTGAACTTCGGCTGCGGCGCCGCCCGGGTCTGCTGGGTCGCCGACTGCTCCACCGGCGTCCACGGCTCCCAGGTGATCGCGTAGGACTCCAGCTTGAGGTCCTTGGCCGCCTGGAAGTGCGTGTCGAGGGCCCGGTTGCGGTCCCACGACTCGAACTCCATCACCATCGTGGGCTTCGCACCGACCGCCTTCTCCCAGTCCGCGGCCTTCCACGGGTCGGAGGCGATGCCGAACTCCCGCACCGGCCGGCCGTTGCCGGCCTCCTTCGACCCGGACGAGCACCCGGCGACGGTCGCGACCCCGCCGGCCAGACCGGCGAGCAGCAGCTGACGGCGTGTGATCACGGTCGATCAGTGTACAGAGGCCGTGGCAGACTCGAACACATGGCCGAGATGGGGCTGCGGCCCGCTGTTGAAGTCGTCGACGCCGGTGGCCGGATCGTCCGGATCGTCGACGGGCACCTGCTGGCGCCCGGTGCGCCGATCGGGCATGACCTGCCCCACCGGGGCGTCGAGCTGACGACCACGCCGGACGGCTACCGCGCCCGCTGGGTGCGCGGCTCCTTCAGCGCGTCCGCGCTCGCCCGCCTCTTCGCCGGCGGCGCGGCCGGCGGGGCGCTGTTCCGCCTGCTGGGCCTGCCGGGCGCCGTGCTCGGCGCCGTCATCGCCGTCGGCCTGGCCCGGGCCGGCCGCCCGGCGCAACCGTCCGACGTCGAGGACCCTACGGTCACGGTCCGCGAGGACGGCCCCGACCTGGTGCTGGACTCGCCGTCGCTGGCCGCGCTCGTGCTGGCCGTCATGCAGCTCACCGGCGCACCGGGCCCGATCACGGTCAGCCCGGTGCCGTTCAGGGAGACGGGCGTGCGCCTCGACGACATCGGCGGCCTGGACGACGTGGTGGCGCAGTTCCGCGACGTGGCCGTGTCGTTCCGCCACCCCGACGTCATGGCCCGCTGGGGCGCCACCCGTCCGCAGGGCATCCTGCTCTACGGCCCGCCCGGCACCGGCAAGACGATGCTGGCCCAGGCCCTGGCGGCGGAGATCGGCGGCGAGCTGCGCGAGATCCGCACCCCGGAGATCCTCGACAAGTGGGTCGGCAACTCGGAGAAGAACATCCAGCGCATCTTCACCGAGGCCCGCTCGCTGCGCTCCCCCACCGTCCTGCTCTTCGACGAGTTCGACTCGATCATCAGCTACACCGGTGCCGCGCTCGACGCCGCCGGCCAGATGATCAACGCGGTGGCCGGCATCTTCAAGCAGGAGATGAACGACCTCATCGAGGCCAACCCCAACGTCATCGTCGTGGCCACGACCAACTTCCCGGACCGCGTCGACGCATCGCTGACCCGCTCGGGCCGCTTCGACCTCAAGCTGTCGGTGCCGCCGCCCGGCCCGCGGGCCCGCGCCGAGATCCTGGCCAAGCAGATCCGCGCGCTGATCGCCCGCCACGAGACGCCGGGCTTCCGCATGTTCGCCGACGACATCGACGTGGCGGCGCTGACGGCCCCGGCCACCGGCCTGACCGGCGCGGACCTGAAGGAGGTGCTGCGCCGGGCCCAGCTGGACAAGGCGATGCGGGAGGCCCGCACCGGCGCCGCGTCGGCCCCGATCACCCAGGCCGACCTCGCCGCCACGATCGAGAAGCTCCGCCGCGGCTAGCTGTGGCGTAGCACAGCCCGACGCGGTGCTCGAGGACCTCGGCCGCGCCGATGGTGACGCGCGGGTCGTCGGCGTCGTAGGTGTGGCGCACCTCGTCGCGCACGAACTCGCAGGCCGCGCGGGCGAACCCGGCGTCGTCCGGGTGGGCGCCGCGCAGCCGGGCCGCGGCCGCGCGCACGGCGGGATGGCCGGCCTGCACGATGTCGTCGGCGGCGCGGTACGGGTCATTCGACACGCCCACGAGCCTGCGCGTCAAGCGTTTGCCACGCGTTGCCAAGACGATCTCCGCGAGTCCACTGTGGACCGTGATCGTCTTGGCAACTGTTTGGCAAGCGCTTTCCTAGCCCTTTCGGCGCCTGCTACGGTCCGCAACTATCCATAGTTGATGCTCGATTCACCGCCAAGGAGTCGACATGAGCATCCGATCGGCGCTGCCCGTTGCCGCGGCCGCGCTGGCCCTCGTCGGAGGCATCGCCCTCGCCGGGCCGGCGCTCGCCGCGGACGACCCGCCGCGCGCGGCGTACCACGAAATGCACGCCAACTGCACCGTCAACCACAGCCTGAGCGACGACCCGATCGTGTTCCCCGGGCTGCCGGGCGCGTCGCACAACCACTCGTTCATCGGCAACCCGGCCACGAACGCGAACTCCACCCCGCAGTCGCTGGTCGGCGGGGCCACGTCGTGCGAGGACACCCTCGACGCCTCCGGGTACTGGTTCCCGACCCTGCTGCAGAACGGCGTACCGCTGCAGCCCGACAAGCCGACCGTGTACTACAAGTCCGACGTCAAGGACTACCGGACGGTGAAGCCGTTCCCGGCCGGCTTCAAGCTGCTCGTCGGCGACGCCAAGACGCCGGACGTCGCGCACTTCCAGGGCAACTGGCAGTGCACCGGCTACAAGGGCGCCGACATCCCGCCGTCCTGCCCGTCCGGGGCCACCCTGCAGGTCCGCCTGACCGCGCCGAGCTGCTGGGACGGCGTACACCTGGACATGCCCGACCACAAGTCCCACATGGCATGGCCGGTCTCGGGCGTCTGCCCGGCCGACCACCCGGTGCCGCTGCCGATGCTGGAGATCAAGCTGCCGTACCCGCTGCGCAACGGCAACACGAGCGGCCTGGCCTACTCCTCGGGAGGCAGCTACACGTTCCACTACGACTTCATGAACGGGTGGGACCCGGCGCGGCAGGCCTACCTGGTGTCGTACTGCATCAACGGCGGCCGCCAGTGCAACGGCTTCGGCGAGGATCCGAAGAAGCCCTGAGCCGCCCGCGTGATTGACCGGCCCGGGAGCCCGGCCGCCACCGCGGCTCCCGGGCCGCCGCGCGCCTACGACTCGAGGTGGCGCTGCAGGAACCCCAGGGCGTGGCGCAGCGAGCACGACACGTGCATCTGCGAGCGGCCGATCCGCTCGGCGATCTGCGGCTGGGAGAGGTTGCCGTAGAAGCGCACCCGGGCCACCGCTCGGGCCCGGCGATTCCGGGGCACCGGCTCGGCGAAACGGGCGAGGTCGGGCCGGCCATCGAGGAGCGCCGCGGCCGCGGGCGGCGTTCAGGCGTCCGCGGTGACGGGCTCCGGCTCGGCGACGGGCGGCTCCTCCACGGCCGGGGCGACGGCCGAGCCGAGCACGCTCAGCAGCGCCGGGGCCAGCAGCGAGCGGACCACGAACGCGTCGATCAGCACGCCGACGGACAGGGCGAAGGCCAGCTCGCGGAACGGGCGCAGCGGCACGATCAGCAGCAGGCCGAAGCTCACCGCCAGGGTGAAGGCGGCCGTGCGGATGGCCCGCGCCGAGTGGGGCAGCGTCAGGGCGAGGGCCTCGCGCAGCGGGCGGGCGCGGGCCTCCCGCCACGCCGGGCCGATGCCGAAGATGTTGTAGTCCGAGCCGAGGGCGACCAGCAGTACCGCCGCCGCGAACGGCACATAGAAGGTCAGGCCGTCGCCGCCCAGCCGGTCCTGGAACAGCCACGTGGTCAGGCCCAGCGTGGCGCCGATCGCCAGCACGCTGCAGGCGAGCAGGCCGAGCGGGGCGATCAGGGCGCGCAGGAACAGCACCAGGAAGAGCAGGTTGGCCAGCAGCGCGGCCAGCGCGATGCGGCCCAGGTCGTGCACCGTCTGGTCGACGATGACGCGGGCGACCGCGGTGTCGCCGCCGAGGCCGGCGTGCGCCCCGTCCAGGCCGGCGGCGTGCAGCAGCCCCGGCAGGTCGCGGTCGAGGCGCTGCACGGTGCCCACCGCCCGGGCGCCGAGCGGCTCGTCGGCCAGGATCAGCAGGAAGCGGGCGGCGCCGCCGTCGCGCGCCTGGAAGACGCTGAAGCCCTCGGGCAGGCCCTGCGTGCCGGGGCCGATGACCGCCGCGACGCCGGGCTCATGGGACAGGGCCTGCTGCAGCCGGGCCAGCTCGGCGGCCCGCCCGGCGACGCCGTCGCCCTCCACGAGCACCTCGGTCGGCGACAGGATCCCGTGCGCGAACCCGGTCTCGGCGGCGCGCGCCGCGACCCGGGTCTCGTTGCCGGCCGGCAGCGCCTCGACGAACGACACGCCGAGCCGCATGTGCCCGATCGGCAGCGCCGCCACGACGAGCGCGGCCAGGCAGGCCAGCAGCACGGGCAGCGCGAACCAGCGGCGGGTGAGCAGCCGGGCCCACCACCGGCCGCCCGTGGGCGCCGGGACGGGATCGGCGGCGCGCGGGCGCAGCGGCGACCAGAACGCAGCCCGGCCGAGGATCGCCAGCGCCGCCGGGACCAGGGTGACGGCGACGAGCATCCCGATCAGGATGGCCAGCGCCATGCCGGGCCCGAAGGCGCGGAAGGTGGGCGCGCCGGCGACGATGAGGGCGCCGGTGCCGGCCGCCGCGGTCGCGCCGGCGGTGGCGATGATCGGCGTGAACCGCGCGGTGGCGAGGCGGGCGGCGGCCAGCCGGGTGTCGCCCTCGGCGAGCCGGCGCCGGGCGGCCGACAGGTAGAACACGACGTAGTCGGTGACGACGCCGAGCAGCAGCGCCACCAGCAGCGGCTGCGTCTCCTGCGGCACCGGCACCCCGAGCCGCTGCGCCAGCGCGCCGCCGACGTGCAGGGTCAGCAGGGTCGCCACGGCGGCCACGCCGAGGGCCAGCAGCGGCGCGACCGGCGAGCGGAACGCGAAGGCCACGATGAGGAACACGGCCGCGATCGTGATCAGCTCGAGCGTCGGCACGGAGTGCTGCACGAGCCGGGTCTGCTCGACCCGGGCCGGCACCGACCCGGTGACGCCGACGACGGCGTCGCCCGCGTCGTAGTGGGCGGCCACGAACTGCTGCGCCGCGGCGGCCTGGTCGGCGAACGTCACGTCGGGGTCGGTGAACAGCAGCGTGACGATCGTCGTGCCGTCCTCCGCCGAGCCGGGGAACAGCCCGAGCGTGTTCATCACGGGTACCGCCGCCCGGATCGGCCCGGCGTCGGTGATCGTGCCGTCGCTCACGGCCTTGGCCCGCTCGACCGCCTTGCGCTGCACCGCGTCCGGCAGCCCGTCGGCCTTGCGCTGCACCACGGCGACGCGGCTGAGCAACGGGAAGCCGAAGCGCTGCAGCGAGCGGACCTCGTTGGCCACGGCGGGGTTGTTCGCCGACACCAGCTGCTCCAGGTCGCTGCCGCCCTGCCCGACCGCCGGCAGGTACACCACCGAGGCGGCCGCCGCGGCCAGCCAGCCCAGCACGATCGGCCACCGCAGCAGGACGAGCAGTCCCGCATACCCGCGCAGCAACAGGCTCGGGCGCCAGCCGCTGCGTACCTGCTCAACATCCGTCACGGACGATGGGGTACCCGGCGCCCGGGCACCGAAAACGGCCCCGATCGATCGGCTTTTCCGGCCGGTTTCCCTACGACGCGAGGTCGAACCGGTCGAGGTTCATGACCTTGTCCCAGGCGGCCACGAAGTCGCGGACGAAGGGCTCCTGGCCGTCGCGGCTGGCGTACACCTCGGCGATCGCCCGCAGCTGCGAGTGCGCGCCGAAGACCAGGTCGGCGGCGGTCGCCGTGCGGCCGCGGTCCTCGTACACGCCCTCCTGCTCCGCCGAGACCTTCCACTCGGCGCCGGGGCGCAGCAGGTTGACGAAGAAGTCGTTGGTGAGCACGCCGGGCCGGTCGGTGAAGACGCCGTGCGCGGTGCCGCCGTGGTTGGCGCCGAGCACCCGCAGGCCGCCGACGAGCACGGCCATCTCGGGCGCGCTGAGGTTCAGCATGTACGCCCGGTCGACCAGCAGCGTCTCCGGCGAGAGCTTCTCGCCCGGGCCCACGTAGTTGCGGAACCCGTCGGCCCGCGGCTCGAGCACCGCGAAGGACTCGACGTCGGTCTGGTCCTGGGTCGCGTCCGTGCGGCCCGGTGCGAACGGGACGGTGATGTCGAAGCCGGCGTCGCGGGCCGCCTTCTCCACCGCCGCGCAGCCGCCGAGGACGATCAGGTCGGCGAGGGAGACCGGCTTGGCGAAGTCCCGCTGTACACCCTCCAGCACCGGCAGCACCCTGGCCAGCTCGGCCGGGTTGTTGACCGCCCAGTCCTTCTGCGGCGCGAGGCGCAGGCGCGCGCCGTTGGCGCCGCCGCGCTTGTCGGTGCCGCGGAAGCTCGCCGCGGCCGCCCACGCGGTGGCGACCAGCTGCGACACCGACAGGCCGGAGTCGAGCAGCTTCGCCTTGAGCTCGGCGACGTCGCCGGGGTTGATGAGCTCGTGCTCGACGGCGGGCACCGGGTCCTGCCACAGCTGCGGCGCGGCGACCCACGGCCCGAGGTACCGCGAGATCGGCCCCATGTCGCGGTGCAGCAGCTTGTACCAGGCCTTCGCGAACGCCTCGGCGAGCTCCTCCGGGTGCTCGTAGAAGCGGCGGGCGATCGGCCCGTACACCGGGTCCAGGCGCAGCGCCAGGTCGGACGTGAGCATCATCGGCGCGTGCCGCCGGCCCGGGTCGTGCGCGTCGGGCACGGTCCCCTGGGCGCCCGGGTCCTTGGGCGTCCACTGCTTCGCGCCGGCCGGGCTGGTGGTCAGCTCCCAGTCGTACTTGAACAGGTTCTCGAGGAACCCGTTGTCCCACTGGGTCGGCGCGTTCGTCCAGGCGCCCTCGAGCCCGCTGGTGAGCGTGTCGCCGCCCTTGCCGGTGCCGGCGGCGTTGCGCCAGCCGAGCCCCTGCTGCTCCAGCGGCGCGCCCTCCGGCTCCGGGCCGAGGTTGCTCGGGTCGACGGCGCCGTGCGCCTTGCCGACGGTGTGCCCGCCGACGATGAGCGCGACGGTCTCCTCGTCGTTCATCGCCATCCGCCCGAACGTCTCGCGGATGTCGCGGGCCGAGGCGAGCGGGTCGGGGTTGCCGTTGGGCCCCTCGGGGTTGACGTAGATGAGCCCCATCTGCACGGCGCCGAGCGGCGTGGCGAGCTCGCGGTCGCCGCTGTAGCGCTCGTCGCCCAGCCAGGTGTCCTCCGGCCCCCAGAAGATCTCGGTCGGCGCCCAGATGTCCTCGCGCCCGAAGCCGAAGCCGAAGGTCTTGAACCCCATCGACTCGTACGCGCAGTTGCCCGCGAACACGAGCAGGTCGGCCCACGAGATCTGCCGGCCGTACTTCTCCTTGATCGGCCACAGCAGCCGCCGCGCCTTGTCGAGGCTCGCATTGTCGGGCCAGCTGTTGAGCGGCGCGAACCGCTGCGCGCCGCTGCCCCCGCCGCCGCGACCGTCGGCGATGCGGTAGGTCCCCGCGGCGTGCCAGCTCATGCGGATGAACAGCGGCCCGTAGTGCCCGTAGTCGGCCGGCCACCACTCCTGCGAGTCGGTCATCAGCGCGATGACGTCGCGCTTGAGCGCCTCGACGTCGAGCCCGGCGAACGCCTGCCGGTAGTCGTAGCCCGGCCCGAGCGGGTTGGCGCGCGGCGAGGGTTGGTGCAGCACCGACAGGTCCACCTGGTTGGGCCACCAGTCCCGGTTGGTCCGCGGCCGCGTCTGCTTGGCGCTGGGGGCGGGGATCGCCGGGTTTTCGCTTTCGCTGTTGTGGTCAGACACGTCGGTTCTCCCGTGCTCGCGGGCGTCATACGGCCGCGTTGCCGTACCCACCGAAGCCTAGGTCAAACGCCCGGCCTGACCGGCGTGCACCTTGAAAGTGCCGACCTGCGGGTCGGCGGCGCCGGGGATGGTCCACCGGTGTTTGCGTGCCCACCGCGCGGGAATCACGTCGAACGATCGGAGGTGGTGGACGTGGTGGAGGAGTCGACCGGCGATCTTGTCCGCCGGGCCGCCGAGCAGATATCCACGCTGGTGCGCGACGAACTGGCCCTGGCGAAGGCGGAGCTGGTCGAGAAGGGCCGGCGCGCCGGTGTCGGCGGCGGGCTGTTCGGCGCCGCGGCGGTGCTGGCCTGGTTCGCCGTCGCGCTGGCGCTGGCGCTCGCGGTGGTGCTGCTGGACCTGGCCTGGCCGCTGTGGCTGGCCGTCCTGGTGGTGCTCCTGGTCGTGCTCGCCGCGGCCGGCGTGGCGGCGCTGCTCGGGCGGCGGGAGCTGCAGCGGGCGACGCCGCTGAAGCCGGAGG
Source organism: Dactylosporangium sp. CA-139066 (assembly GCF_050936175.1). Lineage (NCBI taxonomy): Bacteria > Bacillati > Actinomycetota > Actinomycetes > Micromonosporales > Micromonosporaceae > Dactylosporangium > Dactylosporangium sp. CA-139066. The sequence continues at coordinate 8,366,774 of NZ_JBNJNH010000001.1, forward strand.
CGGCGGTGCGCAGCGTGGACGCGGACGTCGCCGCGGTGAGGACCGCGGTGCGGGAGGGACGGGCATCATGAGCGGGAAAAAGACGAGCGCCGACCCCGGCCGGCTCAAGGAGGAGATCGCGGAGACCCGCGACGAGCTGGCCGGCACGGTGGAGGCCCTCGCGGCCAAGACGGACGTGAAGGCACGCGCCAAGGACGCCGCCGCCGACGTCAAGGAGCGCGCCAAGGACGCCGCCGCCGACGTCAAGGACGCCGCCGTCGTGGCGGCCGAGCAGGTGCGCCGTCCCGTGCCGGCCGTCGCGCTGGCGGCCGGGATCGGGCTGGTCGCGCTGGCGATCATCGCGGTACGGCGGCGGCGGTCATGAGCGGCACGGCGGCGAAGCTGGCGTACAAGCCGGTCGGCCTGCTGCTGGGCGCCGGCGCCGGGCTGATCTCGGGGCTGCTGTTCAAGCAGGTGTGGCGCCTGGCCGGGCACGACGACGACGCGCCCAACGCCACCGACGAGGCGCGCGGCTGGGGCGAGATCCTCGTCGCGGCGGCCCTGCAGGGCGCCATCTTCGCGGCGGTCAAGGCGGCGGTCGACCGGGCCGGCGCGACGGCGGTGCGGCGCACGACCGGCACCTGGCCGGGCTGACCGGAGCGGGAGCAGCCCGCCGAGCGCTACGCGGGCGAGGAGCGGCCGCCGGGCCGGGGACGCAGGATCGCACTGCCCGTCCCCGTGCCGGCGGCCGCCGCCCGTCGCAGGGCCACCACCGCCAGCCGGGCGTCGTGCCGGGGCCGCCAGCCGAGCTCGGCCCGGGCTACCGCGACGTCCGCCGTGGGCGCGGCCCGTGACTCCCGGGCCTGCGGCGTCCGCGCACAGTCCCGTTCATAGGCCGCGCTACCGCGACGTCCGCCGTGGGCGCGGCCCGTGACTCCCGGGCCTGCGGCGTCCGCGCGCAGTCACCCGGGGCGGCTCACCCTGCGCGACCGCCCGACCCTCGATAGGGTGGCATTCGTGCGATTGATGCCCTTCGTCGCCGCGGTCGTGCTGCTCGGCGCCTGCCGGAGCGGCGGTGACCGGCGCGACGAGATCGACCAGGTGCACACCGTCACCTACTCGATCGCCATCGCCGGGACCGCCGGCGACGAGGTCGAGGTCGCCTACGCCGGCGAGGACGGCGGCACCGCGAAGACCAGCTTCGAGCCGGCCCGCAAGACCTGGAGCACCACGGTCAGCACCGCCAACCCCGACCTGCACGTCACCGCGAAGGCCCCCGGCCGCCCCCGGCTGACCTGCGCGATCGAGGTCGACCACGCCGAGGTGGCCCGCGTGGACCACGAGAGCGCCTGCCAGGCCGAGTTCGACCTCGCCGCCACGTCCGCCGCCCCCCGCCCGTCGTAGGCGTACGCTGCGCGCATGGCCCGCGGACCCGTACTCGTGATCGGCCTGGACCCCGCCCGCATCGACGGCTGGGACCCGGCCCCGGTGATCGCGGCCATCGCCCGCGGCCACGCCCGCTTCGCCGAGCACGGCATCGAGGCCGACCAGTGCCTGGTCGCCCCCGACGACAACCCGGAGGCCGCGATCACCGCCGCGCTCACGGCCCGCGAGTACGCCTGCGTCGTCATCGGCGGCGGCATCCGCAAGCACGAGCCGCTCCTGGACCTCTTCGAGAGCGTCGTCAACCTGGTCCACCGCCACGCGCCGGGCGCCGCCATCGCCTTCAACAGCACCCCCGACGACACCGCCGAGGCCGCGCTGCGCCACCTGCGGTAAACCGCCGCCCTCGTCGGGCGGGACGACGACGTCGCCGCGGTCCGCGCGTTCCTCGACCGGCCCGCCACGGACGGCGGAGCGCTCATGGTCATCGGCGACGCCGGCGTCGGCAAGTCCGCCGCTCGACGGCGTCGGCGCGGGCCGGCACGGGGTGCCGGCCGTCCAGCTCGATCGTGGCGCCGCGGCGGGTCAGCTCGGCGATCAGCGTCGACTTGCCCGCGCCCGACATGCCCGTCACCAGCACCCGTGCCACGGGGGTCAGGTGTTGTGCAGCGCCTGCAGTACGCGGGGCAGCAGTGGCGCGTTCCAGGTGCCGTTGGGGACCTGGATGCGGGACCTCGCCCTGCCGTCGCGGAGGGCCAGCAGGTGCAGGTAGGCGTTCTCGCGGCGCACGCCCGCGTACGCCGGCCAGGCGATCGACCGGCGGAACAGGCCGCCCTTGTGCACGCCGGCGGGGTCGAGGCGCAGGCCGGCCATCTCGGTCGTGCCGCCGCGGTGCACGGTGGTGACGGCGTCGGCGACCAGGCGCAGGCCGGCGTGCTGCTCGATGAGGTCGACGGCGTGGGCCCACCGCTCGTGGAACGCGGTGCGTGTGGCGTGGTCGACCCGGGTCTTCAGGGGGCCGGTGGTGCCCGAGAACATCATGAACGTGGCGGTACGCCGGGCGTCGCCGACCCCGATCGTGAAGCTCGTGTGCAGGTAGGCGCCGTTCACGTGCTGGTCGACGGCGCGGTACAGCAGCCGGCTGATCTCCGGCCAGGCGAAGGCCGCACCGTTGACCTCGACACCGTCGCCGGTGATCCGCAGGCGCGCGGTGCGCGCCTTGCCGGGCTTCGCCTCCAGCTCAAGCAGCAACTCGCTCACACCGGTGGGGCGTTCCATCCCGTTCCATGGTCCCGGCCGAACGGGCGGGTCATGGCGGACAGGAGCGTGTGCTCGTCGTCGTCGGCCGCGAGCTGCCACGTGAAGGCGCCGCGCAGGCCGTTGGTGGCGGCGAACCTCGCGCGCTCCTCGATGGACTGCGGGTCCTCGTAGCTCACGAACGTCTGCGACTGCGGGTGGTAGAGCCACGGGGAGCGGGCGATCGGGTGGCGGTGCTGCTGCCAGGACGGGTCGGACAGGTAGTCGCGTTTGATGTCGCGCCAGTCCGGGGGCTCCAGGGTGCCGGTCTGGGGCTGGAACAGGCCGGGCGGCGCGGCGCGGAAGGCGCGGCCGTAGAAGGGGACGCCCAGCACCAGCTTGTCGCGCGGGACGCCGTGTGCGGTGTAGCAGTCGACGGCGGCGGTGACGTTGTTCCAGCGGCGCAGGGCCGGGGGCATGGGCTCGTCGGGGACCTCGGCGAAGGGGGCGTTGAAGGTGGCGATCGGGGAGAAGCCGGTGCCGAAGTCGTACGTCATGAGGTTCACGAAGTCCAGCACCTCGGCGAGGGCCTCGAGGCCGTAGCTGGCCGCCGGGTCGTACGGGCCCGCGGACTGCAGGCGGCCGGCCGGCAGGGCCGCCGTCAGCAGGCGCGCCGGGCCCAGGGCGGCGCGCAGCTCCCGCGCCAGCAGGGTGGCGTTGTGGCGGTCGTCCGGGCGGTGGGTCAGCTCCGGCGGGCCGCCCGCGACCGGGAACTCCCAGTCGAGGTCCACGCCGTCGAACCCGCTCGCCAGGGCCAGGGTCTGCTCGATGAACGCGGCCCGGGAACGGTCGGTGAGGGCGGCGTCGGAGAAGCCGCCGGCGCCCCAGCCGCCGATGGACAGGACCGTGTTCGGGGCCAGGCGGCGCAGGGTCTCCAGGTGGGACGGGGCGTCGGGTGGGAGGCGCAGGCGGCCGTCCTCGATGGTGGCGAACGCGTAGAAGACGTGCGTCAGCCGGCCGGGTGGAATCGCGGACGATTCGATCGCCGTCGCGGGAAGGTACCCGCCGAGGACCGTGATCATCATCGCACCGTAGCACCACGGGTGGGTGACCGGCGGCGGACGCCGCGGGCCCGGGAGTCACGGACCGGGCCCACGGCGGACATCGCGGAGCTCTGGGGAAAAATCCTAAGCGACCAGGTCGAACTCCTCCCACGGGCCGATCGCGTCGCGGTTGGCGATGAGGGCGGCGGCGCCGCCGTTCTCGGCCGTGACGTACTTGCTGTTGACCGTGGCCTGGAAGGAGACGGTGCCGTCGGCGTTGTTGACCCGGCGGAACGTCTCCCAGCTGCCGGCGGACGCGCGGTTGGCGATGAGGCTCGCCGCGCCCGCGTTCTCGGCGCACACGTACTGGTTGTTGACCGCGGCCTTCAGCGCCACGTTGCCGCCGCCGAGGTCGACGATGGTGAAGCGCTGGGCCGTGCCGACCGTGCTGGAGTTGGCGATGAGCGGGTTGGTGCCGGCCGTGACGTACAGGTTGTTGGCCCGCGAGCGCAGCGCGACGCCGCCGCCCCCGCCCGTGGTCGTCACCCGCACCGACGAGATGGCGTCGTTGCCGCCCGTGGTGGCGAGGTTCGGGGTGTCGGCGTTGAAGGTCCACGACGGGCCGGCGAAGCCGCTGTCGCCGTACGCGGTCACGGAGTAGCCGGACGGGACGCGGATCGACGAGACGCTGTCGTTGGCGATGCCGAGCGCCTGCAGCGTCGACAGGTCGTAGTCGCCGGCGGCCAGCTGGACGCCGGTGCCGCCGTAGTTGATGTCCGGGTAGAACGTCGGGCCGGTGCCGGGCGCGCCGCCGCCGGTGCCGAGCGTGGACGCGGTGCCGGACAGGGACTTGACGCCGTTGTTCGGCGAGCCGGTCAGGGTGGTCGCGCTGTACGACGACAGCAGCTTCGCGGTGCGCTCCACGACGTAGTTGGTGTTCGCGGCCGTGGCGAAGGAGATCTCGGACGCCGTCGTGGTCTGCAGGATCGCGTTGTCCGAGGTGCGGCGCACCTGGACCTGCTGGGTGCCCCACGGGTTGACCACGCGGGCCTGCTTGCCGTAGAGGCTGCGCAGGCCGACGTACTTGATGTCGCCCGCCTCACGCTCGGAGGAGACGAGGAAGCCGTCCTTGGCCAGGAGCGTGAACTTGCCGACGAAGCCGCCGACCGACGGGGCCGCCGGGAAGACGCGGATCTTGTCGTTGTAGCTCTGCATCAGCGACTCGTTCATCGCGACGAGGTGGATGCCGAGGTACTCGAACACGCCGTTGGTGTTGTTCGTCATGCCGTTGGGGTAGTTCTGGTACCGCTGCAGCATGAGCTTCATGCCGTTGTACGCCTGGTCGCCCAGGCCCAGCCGGGCCGCCTGCGCGGCGTCGTTCGCCCACACGTTGGAGTACGGGTTCGGGCGGGTGTTCCACGTGTTGAGCGCGGTCTGGTAGTCGCTCGCGCCGATGCCGGTGCGGTCGTACGGCCAGATCAGCTCCGACGACACGTTCTCGCCGTTGCGCTGCTGGGCCGGGGCCGGCGGGTCGTGCGGCAGCCAGGCACCGCCCGACACCTGGTACGGGTGCAGCCGGTTCACCAGGTCCTGCCACTGCGAGCGCAGCGTGGCGTCGACGTTGAGGTCGGTCGAGACCTGGATCGCGATCGGGGCGAGCAGCCGGACCGCGGCGAGGTCGGTGATCGCGTTGCGCACGTCCCAGTACGTCTCGTGGGCGTTGGAGCTCGGCATCACCCACTCGTTGTTCTGCAGCTGGAACCGGTTCTGGTAGAAGCGCAGCACGTCACGCATGAACGGGTACACGGTGTTCTGCAGGTACGCGGTGTCGTTGGTGTACCGGTACTGCAGGTACATGTTGTACGCGGCCTCGGTGCCGGTGGAGTAGATGTCGTTGACGTAGTCGGAGTTGATGGTGCCGCGGGCGTTGCCGTCCCAGCCCATCGTCTCGGGCACCCACAGCGCGTTGGCGACGCCGTAGCGGGTCTGCGTGTACGACGTCATGGCCGCCTGGTTGCGGCTGTAGAGCTTGTTGAACGTCGCCATCATGTCGGTGTGGTTGGAAGACAGGAACGAGTTGTAGACGTCGCGCTGGTTCCAGTACCAGTAGCCGTTGGACCACTTCGTGTTGTCCTGCGTGGCGCGGAAGACGCCGTTGATGAAGTGGTACGGGTAGTTGCCGAACCCGCCGGCGGCGATCATGTACGTCGCCAGGTAGTACACGTTCTCCATGTAGTCGGCGTCGCCGCCGCCGTTGGAGTACTGCACGAACGACCTGCCCCAGAACCCGTGCCACCAGTTCTTGTAGTTGGTGAACGTGGTGGCGTACCCGGTCGACTTCACCGACGCGAGCTGGCTCTTGGCCGCGGCGACCGAGTCCCGGTTCGCCGCGTTGATCCGCGACGCGGCCGTGAACCAGATCGTGTAGCTCGACGTCGGCGTGATCGTCAGCCGCACGTGCGTGCCGTCCACGGTGGACGACGTGTAGGACGCGCCCTCGACGGTCGCGGCGAGCGTGTACCCGAACCCGTTGGGGTCGGCCTGCCCGCGCGACAGCCCGACGCCGGTCGAGTCGGCGAACGTCGACGCGGTCTTCCAGGTCGTCAGGTTGGGCACGTCGGCGGAGTTGGTGACCGCGTTGAGGTCCCACAGCCCGAGGTCGAGGCTGATGTTGGACACGCCGGTGCGGGTATCGTCGACGTGGATGCCCATGACCTCGGAGTTGGGCGACCCCATGATCGTGACGGTCCGGTTCGAGTCGTACTTCGTCGTGAGCGTGCCGTCGTACAGCGACAGCCGCTGCTGGAACGTCGAGTACCCGGAGCTGATCGACGGCGTCGTGGAGAGGTTGACGTTGCCGGCCGCGTAGGCCGACTGTTCGGAGAGGTCGACGCCGGACACCTGCATGTTGAGCTGGTTGGCGTTCCACACCATCGCGCCGGTCTTCCCGTTGCCGACGGTGAGCCCGTACAGCGGGTTGGTTTGCGGCGAGTTGTACACGACATCGTGCTTGGCGAGGTACGAGCCGTAGTCCACGTTGAGCGTGCCGGTGCTGGAGTTGAAGGCCGCGTCGGTCGTCGAGGCGCTGGCGGGCCCGGACTGCACGACCGAATACAACAACAAGCCGGCGAGCGTGGCGGCGACGGCGGCGGGCGCAAAGACCCGCCGCCAGCGGATGGGAGACATCGGTTCTCCTTGTCGGACGGGGCTGACCGATCGCGCTGGCAACGTGCGGGCCTCGCCGACGACCCGTGTGCCACGCATCCCTGCACCGCCCGGAACCGACATTCATTGGATGACCGTGAGGTAGGCGGCCCCACGGTGGCGGTCCTGGGCGGCAGATGCGGTTTACACAGAAGCGAAACATAGGATGATTTCGGTGTGATGTCAATAACAGCGATTCGAAGCATTGCGCTACCGCGACGCCCGCCGTGGTCCGGGCCCGTGACTCCCGGGCCAAGCCAGGCCCGCGCGTAGTCACGGTCGCTCTGGTACCCGGCCGCCGACAGCCGCCGGACCACCGTTCGCCGCCTCGCCGCCCGGGACGCGCTCGACCTCTGCGCACACAGGCCGGACACAGCGCCCGACACCCGCTCGGTGAACGCTGTCGCGCCGGCTCTGGGGCGGCGACGGAGCGGCACGGCGCCTTGACCGATGAGAACCTCCGGCGACGTGGGAGTTGCGAGGCGATGGTTTGCGCGGCCGACGGGACCCACGGAGGAGGTCGGGTGGGCGGCGGCGATCGATCAGACGGGGTCCTGGCCGTAACGTACGTTCGGGGTATGGGAACTCTGGATGGAACAGTCGCGCTCGTCACCGGGGCGTCCAGCGGCATCGGGGAGGCGGCCGCGCTCGCGCTGGCGGAGCGTGGGGCCGCGGTCGCCATCGCGGCGCGGCGGGGTGACCGGCTCGAAGGGCTCGCCAAGCGGATCGAGGACCGCGGGGGGCGGGCGCTCGTCATCGTCGCCGACGTCACCGACCGGGAGCAGGCCGACAACGCCGTCGCGCGGAGCGTGGAGTGGCTCGGGCGGCTCGACACGCTCGTCAACAATGCCGGGGTCATGCTGCTCGGGCCCGTCGTCGGGGCGCCCGTCGACGAGTGGGAGCGGATGGTCTCGATCAACGTCATGGGGTTGCTGTACTGCGCCCGCGCCGCCCTCCCCCACCTGCTGGAGGCCGCCGAGCAGGGGCCGCGCAACGTGGCCGACATGGTGAACATCAGCTCGGTGGCCGGGCGGGTCGCGCGCAACGGCAGCGCGGTGTACAACGCCACGAAGCACGCCGTCGGGGCGTTCAGCGAGGGGTTGCGCCAGGAGGTCACCGGGCGGTTCGTCCGGGTGTCGCTCGTCGAGCCGGGCGCGACCGAGACCGAGCTGGCCGGGCACAACCGGCCCGAGGTGCGCGAGACGATCCAGGCGCGCTTCGAAGGGGTCGAACGGCTGCAGGCCGAGGATATCGCCGACACCATCGCGTACATCGTCACCCGGCCCCGCTACGTGGCCGTCAACGAGATGCTGATCCGGCCGACGCAGCAGCAGGCCTGAACGACAAAGAACGCTGTCACATGCGAGGCGGCGGCGGTGCTGAGTGGGTGTGCAGAAGGAAGTGCGGCCGGACCTCGAGCAGGGCTTCCGCGCCGCGTACCCGCAGGTGGTGGCCGTCGCCGCCCGCGTCCTCGGCGCGCGCGACCACGCCGCGGACGTGGCCCAGGAGGTGTTCCTGGGGTTCAGCCGGTCCTCGGTGCCGGCGGGTGAGGCGCTGGGGTGGCTCAGCGTCGCCGCGGCGCACACCGCGCTGAACCATCTGCGCGCCGGGCGGCGGCGCGCCTCCCGCGAGCGGGCCCACGCCGGCGACGGCGTCGCCCCGGACGTCGCCGACGCGGTCGTGGCCCGCGACGAGCGCCGCCGCGTGCGCGCGGCGCTCGCCCGGCTCCCCCGCCGGCAGGCGATCGCGCCGGTGCATCACCGAGAAGGCCGCCTGCGGCCGGTGAGCGGCCTGGCCCTGCTCGCCCGCCGCGACCTATGACGGCAGCAGCTCCTGTTCGGCCATGAACGCGCGCAGCGTCTCGGCGTCCGCATCGGACATCAGCCAGCGCGGGATGACGGTGGCGGGCATCCGCCCGACGTACACGACCCAGAAGTCGGGCGTCTCCACCACCCGGGTCACCCCGTCCCAGGCGATCCCGCCGGACTCCGAGCCGCTGCGCATCATGATGTTGTCGTCGGTGATGTCGTAGTCGCCCTCGACGGCGTAGTCGCCGGACCGGCGCCGCGCCTTGGCCCGCACCCAGGGCGCGTACAGCATCGACAGCACCCCGCCGACGAGCAGCGCCCAGCACAGCGACGAGATCTTGTCACCCCACGAGACGAACCGCGACACGGCCAGCCCGACCACGCCGAGCCCGGCCAGGAAGGCGCCGATGGTGGTGTACCGCCGCAGCCGGACGCCGGCGAGCACCGCGGCCACGCGGCCCGGATAGGCCGGGTCGGCCGGCACGTCGAATCTGATGTGCACGTCGAAGACGATAGTGCGTCACCGACGGTTCAGGGCGGCGCCGGCGTGGGTCCGCACGCGCCGGTCCGGATCCGCGCGGAGCGGGCGGGCGCCGGACCGGCAGCTCCGGCCGAGCGCCCGGGCCAGGCCGGCCCGGACGTCGGCGGACTCATCCGCGGCCGGCGTCGAGCATCGCGGGGTCACGCGGCGATTGCGCGTCGCGTACGCTCGTGGGCGTGCTGCCGCCCGAGCCGCGCTTCCTGCGCCGCGCCGCCCTGGTCGCGGGCGGGCTGCTCGCGCTGGCCGGGCTGTCCGTCGTGCTGACGTCTCGCGGTGACTCGCGCACGGCCCGCGACCTGTGCACGGCCGCGGCCACCGCGCGGTTCGCGGCCCCGGCCGGCGTCGCCTCGGTCGACCGGGTCGACGACGACACGTTCCTGGTCCGCGGCTCGGCCGGCCGGAGCCCGTACACCTGCCGCGTGGTCCGCGAGCCGCTGGACGACCACTGGGAAGTCTCCGGCGTCAGCTGATCGCCGCGACCGGCCCGGTTCAGGTGAGCATCGCGGCGGGCTGAGCGACGCCGATGGGCGACAGTTCGCCGGCGATCGCGTGCAGGAACGACTCGACGCGGGGGCGGTCCCAGCCGGGGCGGTTCACGCGCAGGATCAGGTCCAGGGAGGTGAGGCCCCGGGCGATGAGGTAGAAGCCGGGACCGGTCGTGCGCGCCGGCTCGTACCACTCCACGGTGGCCGGCGCCGGGGCGTCCTGCGAGGGGAAGCCGGGCGGGGCCAGGATCGGGTTGTAGTAGTACCCGGGGTCGGCGTCCGCGTGCTCGGCGCGGATCGCCACGATCGCGTCCGGGGAGCAGACGCCGTTCTTCAGCGCGTTGAACGACTTCCAGTGCGTCCTGCCCGCCGCGGCGTCGAAGGGCTCGGCGGGGTCGAGGTCGACCAGCAGCGGCACCCACTGGTTCAGGCTCGTCACGAGGCTCGCGTTGCGCTCGTCGTAGCGGTTGGACGACATCGGGAACAGCAGGTGCGTGCCCTCGCCCGTCGCCGCGCGCAGCGCCCGGTGATACGCCGTGAGCAGCACGCTGGCCAGGCTCACGCCCAGCTTCGCGGCGGCCTCGTGCGCGTCCGGCATGGGCACGCCGGTGTGCAGCGTGGCGCCGACCCGCTCGGGCTCGCCGGCGCCGTCGGCGAGCCGGGGCGCCGCCGCGAGGGTGCGCCGCCAGTACCGCTCGGCGGTGCGCAGCCGCCCGCCGCCGTCCTCCTGCTGCTCCAGCGCCATCTCCAGCGGCCCGGGGGCCGCGGGCAGCTCCTCGCCGCCGAGCAGCCGCAGGAAGTCGTCGCGCATCACGAGCGCCGCGGCGCCGTCGGCGGCCATGTGGTTGACGATGACCAGCACCTGCGCCGGGCGCGGGCCGTCGAGCAGCAGCCAGGCCCGCCAGGGCAGCTCGCGGGTGACGTCGATGGCCCGCTGCAGCTCCCGCTCCTCAAGGCCGGCCCGCTCGGCGACGTCGGCGGTACCCTGCCGGATCTGCTCGAGGATCCCGGCCTCGCCGTCCTCGCACAGCCACTGGCGCGGCATCCCGGCGTCGTCCACGACGTAGCGGGTGCGCAGCGAGCCGTGGCGCAGCGCGAGCCGGGCCAGCGCGCGCCAGACGTCCGCCTCCTGCGCCGGCGCGTCCGGGGGCAGGTCCCAGACGAAGGTCAGGTTGGCCTCCCAGGACCGGCCGGGCGGCATCTTCTCGATGTCGCGCCAGACCGACAACTGGCCGACGGTGGCCGGGTACGTCTTCACGCTGCCTCCACAGTGGACGCCGGGACCGGGGCGGGCGGCCCGCGGCCGGATGTTCCCGGTCCGCCCGCGACGTGCAGGTGGGGCGGGGCCGCCGCAACCGAGGGCGCGGCGGCCCGGCCCCGGTGGGGTCAGCCCGAGACGACCTTGCGACCCGACACGACCTTGCGGCCCGAGACCACCCTGCGGCCCGAGACGACGCGCCCCGAGACGACCCTCTGCTTCGTGTCCGACATGTTGACCTCCTTGGACGGGCGTGCACGCTGATCGAGCGAATGCACGCGGAAGGCAGCGACGATTTCCGCTGGCCAGTCCGAAAATCGCGGCGAGCCAGGAAAGGCGGCCATTCGCGGAAACGTCAACCGTCGATGGCCGAAAGAAGCATTACCCCGCGTTTGATCCGTGTCAACCGATGTAATGCCGGGGCTGGACCCCGGCTTGTTCTGGCTTGAGGTGGTTCGACCTGATCCGGCCGCCGACGTCTGCACGGCATCCGACATATCGCAAACCACTACCGAACCGGGCTTCCGGGCAAGTTCTACTGAACGACCGATATCGATGATATTGGTCTTTCCGGACCGGGTGTTCCGGCCATTGTCGTCGTCGCCTCGCCGCAAACGGCGGCCGGTCGGCGGCCCGCCTCAGGGGCGGGCCGCAGATTGCCGCGAGCGTGAGTCAGGCCGATGACGACGAGAAATGCGGCCACCGCCGGGCGGCGAAGCGGGCTTCCGCAATGCCGGGGCGGGCCGCCGAGCCGGCGCCGGCGGCGGCCGCGCAGGTGCCCGTCGGGGCACGCCGAGGGATACGCCTGCCGGATTCGCGTTGCGCGGGTCGGGGATAGGGTGCCGGCCCGCTCGCGCGGCTCCGTGAGGGGTCAGCCGCCGAGCTTGGGGATCGGGAGCAGCGAGGTCAGGTTCGGGGTGGGCAGCGGCAGGCCCGGGGTGGGCAGGATCTGGGTCGGCAGGCCGGGGAGCAGCGGGCCGGTCCCGCCGGTCGGGTTGCCGGTGCCGCCCTGGGTGCCCGGCGTCGTGCCGCCCGGCGCCGGGGTCGCCGTCGGTGCGGGCCCGGGCGCGCCGGGCGCGGTCGTCGGCGCGGCGGTCGCGCCCGGCGCGCCGGCCGTGGCGGTGGGGGCCGGGGTTGCGGCCGCCGGCAGCGAGCGGCGCAGCGCGTCGATGCGGTCGAGCAGGCGCTGGCGGGCGGCCGGGTCGTCGACCTGCGCGGCCTCGCGGGCGGCGGTGTCGAGGAGGCGGCGGGCGGTCTCGGGGTCGCGGTTGGCGATCGCCGCGGCGGCGTCGTCGATGGCCTGCTGGGCGGCGCGTTCGTGGGCCTGCTCCGGGTACAGCACCTGGGTCAGCGGCCACAGCGGGCCGTCCGGGCCGGACTGGCGGGCGCCGAGCGCGGCGCCGGTCAGCAGCACGGCCGCGGCGATCGTCCCGGCGAACGCTCGCCGCAGCCCACGCCCCGTCGGCGCCGCCCGCTCCGGCCGCCCCGTCGGCGCCGCCCGCTCCGGCCGCCCCGTCGGCGCCGCCCGCTCCGGCCGCCCCGTCGACCCCGGCCGCGCCGCCCGCTCCGGCCGCGCCGTCGACCCCGGCCCCGCCGCCCGCGCGGCCCGCCGTTGGCCCTGACGCTCGCGGTGATCCGACATTTCGGAAATGTCCGGAACGCTCGGCTCTAACGGCACGTCATCGCGCAACACCGGCGGATCGGCACCCTCGACGAGGCGCAACGGCGAAGAGGCAACATCCAAAGGCGAGGGAACAGCGTCCGCGGGGGAAGTGGCCACGTCCCCGGGCGGAGTGGGCACGTCTGCGCGCAAAGCGGGCATGCCCACGGGCGGAGTGGGCGCGGCCGCGGAGGAAGTGGGCGCGGCCGCGGAGGAAGAGGCCACGTCCCCGGGCGGAGTGGGCACGTCTGCGCGCAAAGCGGGCATGCCCACGGGCGGAGTGGGCGCGGCCGCGGAGGAAGTGGGCGCGGCCGCGGAGGAAGAGGCCACGTCCCCGGGCGGAGTGGGCACGTCTGCGCGCAAAGCGGGCATGTCCACGGGCGACGTGGGCGCGGCCGTGGAGGAAGAGGCGGCAGAGGACAGCGCCGCGATCACGTCCGGGCGCAGGGCGGGGAGGTCCGCGGACAGGTCGTCGTGCCAGTCGGCCAGCAGGTCGGCCAGGGGGTCGGGGCCCGGGTCGGTGCCGGCGGCCAGGGCGGACAGCAACGCGTCGTCGGCCTGGAGGGTGGACAGGTCGACGGCGCGGTCCGGGGAACCGTCGTTGCGATCCGTCATGCCGCCACCTCGCCCAGCGTGTCGCCCGCCAGCGTACGCAGGCGGGCCAGCGCCCGGGACTGCGCGACCCGCACCGCCGCCGCCGACATCCCCACGATCGCGCCGACCTCCTCCGCCGGCAGGCCCGCCGCCACGCGCAGCACCACGATCTCGCGCTGCTGCTCCGGCAGGCGCGCGAGCAGGCCCGACAGGCGCCGGGCCAGGTCCGTGCTCACCGCCTGCTGCTCGGGGCCGGGCGCGGCGTCCGGGCGGTCGTCGAGGCGCTCGATCGGGGCGGGACCAGGGACGCGGCCCGCGGCCCGCTGGGCGTCGGCGACCTTGTGGGCGGCGATGGCGTACACGAACGCGCTGAACGGCCGGCCCTGGTCACGGTAGCGGGGCAGGGCGCGCAGCAGCGCCAGGCAGACCTCCTGGGAGACGTCGTCGGCGGTGGTGTAGGCGCCGCCGATGCGGCCCAGCTTCGCGCGGCAGTACCGGACCAGGCCCGGGCGCAGGCCGGCCAGCAGCGCCGCCGTGGCCTCCGGATCACCGTGCACGGCGCGGTGCACAAGGTCCTCGTCGATCGCTGCCGTCATGGGAGCCTTCGCTTGCAGGGGGTGCTCGCACGCTAACCGCTGCGGTGCTGAACCACCACTCGGACGAAAGAATTTCGTCAGCCCTGTTACGCCCGGGCGGGCCGCCGCGATGTAACCCACGAAGCGAGCGGACGAGGGAGGGTCGATGGGCGTCGAGGTCCGGGTCGAGGGGCTGGCCAAGTCCTTCGGGGCCCAGCCGGTGTGGGAGAACGTGAGCCTCACCCTGCCGGCCGGGGAGATCTCGGTGCTGCTCGGCCCGTCGGGCACGGGCAAGTCGGTGTTCCTCAAGACCCTCGTCGGGCTGCTGAAGCCCGACCGCGGCGCGATCTGGGTCGGGGAGCACGAGCTGACCCGGCTGCGGGAGCGGGAGCTGTACGAGGTGCGCAAGCTCTTCGGGGTGCTCTTCCAGGACGGCGCGCTGTTCGGGTCGATGAACATCTACGACAACGTGGCGTTCCCGCTGCGCGAGCACACCCGCAAGCCGGAGCGCGAGATCCGGGCGATCGTCGCCGAGAAGCTCGACATGGTCGGGCTGGCCGGCGCCGAGGCGAAGCTGCCGGGCGAGATCTCCGGCGGGATGCGCAAGCGGGCGGGGCTGGCCCGGGCGCTGGTGCTCGACCCGGAGATCGTGCTGTTCGACGAGCCGGACTCCGGGCTGGACCCGGTCCGCACGGCCTACCTCAACCAGCTCATCATCGACCTCAACCAGCAGATCGAGGCGACGTTCCTCATCGTCACCCACGACATCAACACCGCCCGCACGGTGCCGGACAACATCGGGCTGATCTACCACGGGCACCTGGCGATGTTCGGGCCGCGGGAGATGCTGCTGTCCAGCACCGAGCCGGTGGTCCGGCAGTTCCTCAACGCGCAGCGGATCGGGCCGATCGGCATGGCCGAGGAGAAGGACGCCGACGAGCTGCAGGCCGAGGCCGACGCGGGCGCCGAGCCGCCGCCGCTGCCGCCGATCCCGCTGCAGCTGCGGCCGAGCGACGGCGGGCCGCGGCGGGCCGAGCGCCGGCCGGGCATGTGGTGCGCGGCCAACGCCGTGCTCCCGCCGGAAGGGTCGTTCCAACGATGAAGCCGATGGCCGCCGCCGGGCTCTTCTTCGCCTTCGCCCTCGACGCGCTGCGCGGGCTGTTCCGCCGGCCGTGGCAGTTCCGCGAGTTCGTGCAGCAGGCGTGGTTCGTCAGCTCCGTGTCGATCCTGCCGGCGGCGCTGGTGTCGGTGCCGTTCGGCGCCGTGATCGCGCTGCAGCTGGGCTCCCTGGTGCGCCAGCTCGGCGCGCAGTCGTTCACCGGGGCCGCCGCCGTGCTCGCCGTGGTGCGCGAGGCCGGGCCGATCGTGACCGCGCTCATCATCGCCGGCGCTGGCGGGTCGGCGATCTGCGCCGACCTCGGGGCGCGGAAGATCCGCGAGGAGCTCGACGCGATGCAGGTGCTGGGCATCGACCCGCTGCACCGGCTGGTGGCGCCCCGCATCGCGGCCACGATGCTCGTCGCGGTGCTGCTCAACGGGCTCGTCAGCGTCGTCGGGGTGTGCGGCGGGTACTTCTTCAACGTCGTGCTGCAGGGCGGCACCCCGGGCGCGTACCTCGCCAGCTTCCAGGCCCTCGGGCAGCCGCCCGACCTCGTCGTCGGCGAGATCAAGGCGCTCGTGTTCGGGGCGGTGGCCGCGCTCGTCGCCTCGTACAAGGGGATGACGGCCAAGGGCGGGCCGAAGGGCGTCGGGGACGCGGTGAACCAGAGCGTGGTCATCACCTTCATGCTGCTGTTCGCGCTCAACTTCGTCATCACGGCCGTGTACTTCCAGATCGTGCCGCAGAAGGGGAGCTGACATGGCCATCCTGCGTGCCCTCGACGACCTCGGCGGGCAGCTCGCGTTCTACCTGCGGGCGTTCTCGTGGACGCCGCGGACGCTGGCGCGGTACAAGCGCGAGATCGTCCGCCTGCTCGCCGAGGTCAGCTTCGGCGGCGGCGCGCTGGCCGTGGCCGGCGGCACCGTGGGCGTCATCTGCTTCATGACGTTCTTCACCGGTACGGAGGTGGGGCTGCAGGGCTACCAGGCCCTCGACCAGATCGGCAGCAGCGCGTTCACCGGGTTCGTCTCGGCCTACTTCAACACGCGCGAGATCTCGCCGCTGGTGGCCGCGCTCGCGCTGTCGGCGACCGTCGGCTGCGGCTTCACCGCCCAGCTGGGCGCGATGCGCATCTCCGAGGAGGTCGACGCGCTCGAGGTGATGGCGGTGCCGTCGCTGCCCTTCCTCGTCACCACGCGGATGATCGCCGGGCTGATCGCCGTGGTGCCGCTGTACGTGGTGGGCCTGCTGTCGAGCTACCTGGCCACCCGCACCATGGCCATCGTCTACTTCGGACAGTCGTCGGGCACCTACGACTACTACTTCCACCTGTTCCTGCCGCCCGGCGACGTGCTGTGGTCGTTCGCCAAGGTGCTGGTGTTCAGCGTCATCGTCGTGCTCGTGCACTGCTTCTACGGCTACACCGCCGCCGGCGGGCCGGCCGGGGTCGGCGTCGCCGTCGGGCGGGCCGTGCGGCTGGCGATCGTGTCGGTGAACGTCGTGGACTTCTTCCTGTCGCTGGCCATCTGGGGCGCGACGACGACGGTCCGGATCGCCGGATGAGGCGGCGGCTGCTCGGCATCGCGTTCGTGCTGCTGCTGGCGGCGGGGCTGGGGCTGGCCGTGCTGCAGTACCGCAAGGCCTTCGACGACGTCGTCTGGGTGACCCTGCGCGCCGAGCGCACCGGGCTGCAGCTCAACCCGGGCGCCGAGGTGAAGCTGCACGGCGTCGTCGTCGGCGAGGTGCGCACGGTCTCCTCCGACGGCTCCGGCGCCACGCTGCGCCTGGCGCTCGACCCGGCGCTGCTGCCCCAGATCCCGGCCGGCGTGAGCGCCCGGCTGCTGCCGAAGACCCTGTTCGGCGAGCGGTACGTCGCCCTGGTGCCCCCCGCCGTCCAGGGTGGACGGCCGATGCGGGACGGCGACGTCATCGGCCAGGACCGCACCGCGAGCGGCGTCGAGCTCGAGCGGGTCCTCGACGACGCCCTGCCACTGCTGCAGGCGATCCACCCCGACCGGCTCGCCGCCACCCTCGGCGCCCTCGCCACCGCCCTGGAGGGCAAGGGCGAGCAGCTCGGCGGCGACATCGCGACCCTCGACGACTACCTCGCCGCGCTCAACCAGGACATGCCGGCCATCGCCGAGGACGTGCGCCGCCTCGCCGCCGTGCTCGACGTCTACGACGGCGCGCTGCCGGACCTGCTCTCGATCCTGCGCGACGCGTCGGTCACCGCGACCACCGTGGCCGACGAGCGCGCGCAGCTCGCCACCTTCTACACCGACGCGACGGAGGCCGCCGACGTGACCCGGTTCTTCCTCGAGCGCCACGGCGACCAGCTCATCCAGGTCGGCGACGTGGGCCGGCCGGTGCTGGAGCTGCTGGCCGCGTACGCCCCGGAGTACCCCTGCCTGATGCGCGGCCTCGTCGCGCTGCAGCCGCGCGTCGAGCAGGTCTTCGCCGGCGGGCGGATGCACATCACGCTGGAGATCACCCGCGACAACGGCCCGTACCGCCACGGCGACGAACCCGTCTACGGCGCCCGCAACGGCCCCGACTGCCGCGGCCTGCCCAACCCGGCGGTCCCGGCGCCCGAGACCCCGATCAACGACGGCTACGACTACGGCGCCGCCCGGCCGCCGGCCGCGAAGCTCCCGGTCGGCACGGTCCCCGGCACAGTCCCCGGAGCACCGGCCGCGCTGCCGTCCGCCGACGCCGGCACCGCCGAGGAGAAGCGGCTGCTGCAGCCGCTGCTCGGCGCGGCGATGGGCGTGCCGCCGGCCGAGGTGCCCGACATCGCCGTGCTGCTGTGGGGCCCGCTGCTGCGCGGAGCGGTGGTGAACGCGAAATGATGCGCCCGCTGCTCAAGCTCGTCGCGTTCGCGCTCGTCACCGCCGCGCTGACCGGGCTGCTCGCCCAGACGCTCGGCGCGTTCGGCGGCGGCGGCACGCGCTACCGGGCCCGCTTCGCCGACGTCACCGGGCTGCTCGAGGGCGACGACGTGCGCATCTCCGGCGTCCGGGTGGGCGAGGTCGTCGGCATCAAGGTCGTGGACGACTCGGCCGCCGAGGTCGCGTTCACCGTCTCCGGCGATATCTCGCTCACCACGAGCGTCCGGGCCAAGATCCGGTACCGCAACCTCGTCGGCCAGCGCTACGTCGCCCTCACCGAGGGCCCCGGCGACGGCACGCCGCTGCGCACCGGCGGGCTCATCCCGCAGTCGCAGACCACGCCGGCGCTGGACCTCACCGTGCTGTTCAACGGCTTCCGGCCGCTGTTCACCGCGCTCACGCCGCAGGCCGTCAACCAGCTGGCGTACGAGATCATCCAGGTCCTGCAGGGCGAGGGCGGCACGGTGGCGAGCCTGCTGCGCTCCACCGCGTCGCTCACCGGCACGCTCGCCGACCGCGACGCGGTCATCGGCCGCGTCGTGAGCAACCTCAGCGCCGTGCTGTCCACACTGGACGACCACCGCGACGACCTCGACACCGTCATCGCGCGGCTGCAGCAGTTCGTCTCCGGCCTGGCCGGCGACCGGGCGGCGATCGGCGACGCGCTGGCCAACCTCGGCACGCTCACCGTCGACACGGCCGGGCTGCTGCAGGACGCCCGGCCGCCGCTGAGCGCCGACCTCGACGCGCTCGGCACCGTCGCCGGCACGCTCAACGACAACGCCGCGGTCATCGACCGGACGCTGGCCGGGCTGCCGCAGCGCTACGCCGACCTGACCCGCGTCGCCTCCTACGGCTCCTGGTTCAACTTCTACCTCTGCGACTTTGACGGCACGGTGACGATCAACGGCACAAAGCTCAACCCGGCGACGTTCAGCTCGCCGGCCGCCCGCTGCGCGGGTGCGGCATGAAACCGTTCCGGGAGCGCAACCCCGCCGTCGTCGGCGCCGTCTGCCTCGCCCTGCTGGCCGCCCTCGTCCTCGGCGCCTTCAAGATCGACGCGATCGCGGGGCTCGCCGCCACCACCTACCGGGCGGCGTTCCGCGACGCCAGCGGCCTCGCGCCCGGCAACGAGGTCCGGGTCGCCGGCGTGCGCGTCGGCAAGGTCACCGGCGTCGGGCTGGCCCGCAACCGCTCGGGCGCGTACGTGCGGGTCACGTTCCGGGTCGACGACGACGGCGTGCGCCTCGGCACCGCCACCGCCGCCACGATCCGCATCAAGACGGTGCTCGGGCAGAAGTACCTCGCCCTGTCCCCCGCCGGCCCCGGCCGCCTGGCCGAGGACGCCGAGATCCCGCTCGAGCGCACCGCGGCGCCCTTCGACGTCGTCCAGGCGGTCAGCGGGCTCGCCGACACCCTCGACCACATCGACACCGTCCAGCTCGCCGACGCCTTCACCACCATCGCCCGGACCTTCGCCGACACCCCGGCGAGCGTCCAGGCGTCGCTGGACGGGCTGTCGCGGCTGTCGAAGACGGTCAGCGACCGCGACGCCGAGCTGCGCGCCCTGCTGGCCCGCGCGCACGAGGTCAGCGGCGTCCTGGCCGCCCGCGACGAGGAGTTCCAGAAGCTCGTCGCCGACGGCGCCGCGCTGCTGGACGAGGTGAGCCGCCGCCGCGACGCCGTGCACGACCTGCTCGTCGGCACCAACGCCCTGGCCACGCAGCTGTCCGGCGTCGTGGCCGACAACCGCGACAAGCTCAGGCCCGCGCTGGAGCAGCTGCGCGGCGTGGTCGCGATCCTGCAGCGCAACCGCGACAACCTCGAGCAGACCCTGCAGCGCATGGGCCCGTTCGTCGACGCGTTCGCCAACGTCGTGGGCACCGGGCGCTGGTTCGACTCCTACGTCGCGGGCCTGCTCCAGCCCTACACGCCAACGACCGGAGGCCGCTGATGCGTAGACGTCGCGCCGTCGCGGTCGGCGCCGCCCTCGTGGTCGCCGCCGCCGTCCTCGCGCTGCACGGCAGCGGCGGGCCGCCGCCGCGGCGCCTCGTCGCGCACTTCACCCGCACCGTCGGCATCCACCCGGGCTCGTCCGTGCGCGTCCTCGGGGTGCGGGTCGGGGAGGTCGTCGCCGTCACGCCGCAGGGCTCGACCGTGCGGGTCGACATGCGCTACGACGCCGGCTGGCCCCTGCCCGCCGGGGCGCAGGCCCTCATCGTGCCGCCGAGCGTGGTCAGCGACCGCTATGTCCAGCTGACCCCGGCGTACACCGGCGGGCCCACCCTCGCCGACGGCGCCGACCTGCCCGTGGAGCGCACCGCGGTACCCCTGGAGATCGACGACATCTACCGGGCGCTCGACGACTTCAACCGGGCCCTCGGCCCCGGCGGCGCCAACGCGGACGGCGCCCTCACCGACCTCGTCGCCGCCGGCAAGGCGAACCTGGAGGGCAACGGCGACGACCTGCACGCCGCCCTGGCCGGCCTCGACCGCGCCTTCGCCACCGTCGCCGACGGCCGCCAGGACCTCTTCGGCACGCTCGTCAACCTGCAGGCGTTCACCACCGCCCTGGCCCGCAGCGACGCGCAGGTGCGCCTGTTCAACCAGCGCCTCGCCGACGTCGCCGGCCAACTCGCCGGGGAGCGCGACGACCTCGCCGCCGCCCTGCACGGCCTGGCCACCGCCCTGTCCCAGGTGACCGGGTTCATCCGCGACAACCGCGACGCCCTGAAGTCCAATGTGGACGCGCTCGCCGACGTGACCGGCATCCTGGTGCGCCAGCAGAAGGCCATCATCGAGATCCTCGACGTCGCGCCGCTGGCGGTGTCGAACCTCCACCTGGCGTACAACGCCCGCTCCGGCACCCTCGACACCCGCGACAACGCGCTCGGCCCCTACGACGCGGCCACCTACGTCTGCGCCGCGCTGGCCGACGCCCTGCCGGTCGCCCAGCTTCCGAAGGAGTGCCTCGCGTTGGGCAACAAGAAGCCGCCCGCCGCGCCGGACCCCAAGGCCACCGAGGTGGCCCGGGCTCCGGAGGTCACGCACGACCTCACGCTGGGCGGGATCCTGCCATGAGAGCCAAGGTTGCGATCGTCATCGCCGCGGCCCTGCTCGCCGGCGGGTGCCGGGTGCCGGCCGGCGACGGCTACGAGGTGACCGCCGAGTTCGCCGATGTGCTGGATCTGGTACCGCGGGCCGCCGTCAAGGTCGACGACGTGACCGTCGGCAGCGTCGAGGACATCTCCCTGTCCGGCTGGACCGCCCGCGTGCGGCTGCGGATCGGCCGCGGCGTCGAGCTGCCGGCGAACGCGACCGCCGCCGTGCGCCAGAGCAGCCTGCTCGGCGAGAAGTACGTCGCCCTGCAGGCCCCCGCCACCGAGGCGCCCCGCGGCCGCCTCGCCGACGGTGCCGTCGTCCCGCTCAGCCGTACGAAGCGCGGCGCCGAGGTCGAGGAGGTCCTGGCCGCGCTCGGGCTGCTGCTCAACGGCGGCGGCCTGGCCCAGCTCAAGACCATCAACGAGGAGCTCGCCAAGGCCCTCGACGGCCGCGAGCCCGAGGCCCGCGACGCCCTGGTCCAGCTCGACGCGTTCGTGGGCGGCCTCGACGCGCAGAAGGCCGACATCGTCCGGGCCCTCGACGCGCTCGACCGCCTCACCGCCTCTCTGTCCAGGCAGCGCGACGTCATCGGTACCGCACTGCAGTCCCTCGCCCCCGGCCTGACCGTCCTGGAGGAGCAGCGCCGCCAGCTCACGGTCGCCCTGACCGCGCTCGGCGACCTCGGCCGGGTCGGCACGCGGGTCGTCGAGCAGAGCCGCGACGACACCGTCGCGTCGCTGCGCGCGCTGCAGCCGATCCTGCAGCGGCTCGCGGAGGCCGGCGACGCGCTGCCGAAGTCCCTCGACTTCATGCTCACGTTCCCGTTCCCGCCCAACGTGAGCGGCGCGATCGTCGGCGACTACGTCAACCTCGGCGCCACCGCCGACCTCGACGCCGCGACGATCCTGTCGAACCTCCTCATCGCCCCGCCGCCGACCGCGGCCACAGCCACCGCCAAGCCGCCGGCGTCGGCCTCCGGCGGGTCGTCGTCCCCGGGTTCCTCGTCCGGGGGCGGCGGGGCGGCCAAGCCGCCGGTCCTGCCGCTGCAGTGCCTGCCGGTCGACGGCATCCTCAAGCCGGGCTGGAAGCCGCCGGACGGCTGCGGCCTGCCGAAGGACTGCCTGCTCATCCCGCCGGGCACCGCCGCGCCGCCCGGCAGCCTGCGCCCGCCCGGCGGCATCGTCCCGCCCGGGACCGTGTTCCCGCCCGGCACCGTCCTGCCGCCCGGCTACGCCCTGTCCCCGGCCTGCCTGCTGCCGCCGGTCACCGGCGCGATCGACGGGGTCCAGGGCGGCGTGAGCGACGTCCTCGGAGGAGGCCTGCTGCCGTGATACGGCTCTCCACGAAGCTGCGGGTCCTCGCCTTCCTCGTCGTCGGCGCCGTCGGGATCGCCTACGTCGGGCTCAACTACGTGGGCCTGGGCGAGCTCCTGCTCGGCCGCGGCACCACCGTCTACGTCGACCTGGCCGAGGCCGGCGGGCTGTTCGCGAACGCGCCCGTCACCTACCGGGGCGTGCCGGTCGGGCGGGTCGAGGACGTCGGGCTGTACCGCGGCGGCGCCCGCGCCCGGCTGCACCTGGACGACGGCGTCCGCGTGCCGGCCGCCACCCGCGCCGTGGTCGCCCAGCGCTCCGCGGTCGGCGAGCAGTTCCTGGACCTGCGCCCCGACGCCGACGCGGCGCCGTACCTGCGCGACGGCTCCGTCATCCCGCGCGAGCGCACCGGCACGCCGCTGGCGCCGGAGACGCTGCTGGCCAACCTCGACGCGCTGGTACGTTCCGTCGACCCCGACGCCCTGTCGACCGTCATCGACGAGCTCGGCACCGCGTTCGAGGGCAACGAGCAGGCGCTGCGGCGCATCATCGACGCCGGCGACCTCATCCTGCGCGAGGCCTCGGCGACGCTGCCGCAGACCCGCACCCTCATCGACGACGCCCGCACGGTGCTGGCCACGCAGGAGCAGTCCGCGGCCGCCATCCGGCAGTGGGCCGCCGGCCTGGCCCAAATCGCCGCGACGCTGCGCTCGGCCGACCCGGACCTGCGCCGCATCATCGCCGACGCCCCGCCCGCCGCGCGCGAGCTCGTCGGCCTGCTCGACGACCTCAACCCGCAGATCGGCACCCTGCTGGCCAACCTCATCGCCGTCGACGGCGTCGCCGCCCGCCGGCTGCCCGGCATCGAGCAGCTGCTGGTGGTGTACCCGCTCGCGGTCGCCGGCGGCTTCACCGTCACGCCCGGCGACGGCACCGCGCACTTCGGCCTGGTGCTCAACGTCGACAACCCGCCGTCGTGCCAGTACGGCCAGGGCGCGCGCTGCACCGCCGTCCGCGGCACGAACAACGCACCGCGGCCCGGCGGCACCGACCCGGCACCGCCGCCGCCCGCGACGACGGTGAACGGCTCCGACGGCAGCCCGCTGCTGTTCGGCGCGACCGGCGGCCAGTACGCGCTGGCCGGCGACCAGTCCTGGAAACAGCTCCTGCTGTCCGGCCTCACCCCCTGACCCCCCGACCCCCGGAGGCACTGCCGTGTCAACCGTTTCGAAGCGCGCCCTGCGGCTCGTCCCCGGCGGCGCCGAGCAGCCCTCGCCCCCGCCCCGAAGCGTCCAGCGGCGGGCCGCCACCCGCCGCCGGGCCACCGTGCGCCGCGACCCGATCGTCGAGCTGCTGTCCCGGCTGGACGAGGAGCCGGCCGCCGAGGAACCGCCGGCAACGTTTCGGTGGGTCACCGTCGCGCTGGCCGCCGTGCTGTGCGCGGTGCTGGCCGCGGCGGCCTTCCTCGGGTACCGCTGGTACGAGGACCGCGCCCTGGACAGCGCCCACCAGCGCGCCGTCGCCGCCGCGAAGCAGGCGACGGTCGACTTCGTCTCGGTCAGCGCGGCCACGGTCGACCGCGACCTGCAGCGCATCGTGGCCGCCGCGACGGGCGACTTCCACGACGAGTTCACCCGCGGCCAGGCCCAGGTCCGGGCCGCGGTCGTGGAGAACAACGTCGACTCCCGCGGCACCGTCCTGCGCGCCGCGCTCGTCTCCGGCGACCGCAACACCGCCGTCGTGCTCGTCGCGATCGACGCCACGGTCCGCAACGCCAAGTCCCCGGAGGGCCGCGCCTCCCACTACCGCATCCAGCTCGACCTGACCCACGACCGCGACTCCGACCGCTGGCTCGTCAACAAGCTGCAGTTCGTCGGCTGAAAGGACCTTCGACCATGGCCAAGCTCAAGGACCTGCTGACCGCCCGCCGCGGCCGCCGCTCGACCGCCGCGCTCCTGCTGGCGCTGGTGCTGGCCGCCGGCGCGGGAGCCGCCGCCTGGTACGCCCACGACGAGTCCCACCGGCGCGACGTGGCCGTGCGCCAGTCCCTGGCCGCGGCCCCCGCGGCGGCCCAGGCGATCTTCTCCTACGACTACCGCAGCTTCGACGCCAGCACGTCCAACGCCCGCGCGTTCATCACCGGCGACTTCGCCGCCGAGTACGCGAAGACGACGGCCGCCCTGAAATCGAACGCCGTCGCCGAGCAGGCGATCGTGCGCGCCGAGGTCTCCGCGACCGGCGTCGTCACCGCGTCCGCGCAGAGCGTCGACCTGCTGCTGTACGTGAACCAGTACCGCCGCAACACGAACATCACCGGCGAGAAGGTCGACCAGAACCGCGTCGTGCTGACCATGGTCCCGGCCGACGGCACCTGGAAGGTCTCCCACGCCGTGGCCCTGTGACGACGCTCAGGCGCCGCTACGGCAGCCACGCTCCGGCGACCATGACGTCGCGGCCGGCGAGCTCGTTCACCTCTCGCCAGGCCTGGATCAGCGACGGGCGGATCCGGAAGTACGGGTAGTGGGTGCGCTCGCGCCGCGGATCGAACCCGGTCTTCTCGGCGAACGCGTCCCCGGCCTCGTCGCTGACCGCGTCGAGGGTCTCCGCGGTGCCCTCGATCAGCACGACGTCGCGGGTCGGCCCGATCGTCAGCCGCACCCGCCCGCCGGCGCGCAGGTTGCGCGCCGTCGGGTTGGCGGCGGCGGTGGAGATCAGCAGCGTCTCGCCGTCCCAGAGGAACGACAGCGGCACCAGGTACGGGGTGGCGTCCGCGCCGGCGGTGGCCACCCAGGCGTCGACGTCCTGCTCGAGCCGGTGCAGGGTGTCCAGCCGGCGCTGCTCGCGCGGCCGCGGCGGTGCCCCGCTCATCGCGCCGCCCGGGCCACGAGCGCGGCGATGCGCTCCTCGTCGGCGGCGGTCAGCTCGGTGAGCGCGAACGCGCTCGGCCACATCGCGCCGTCGTCGAGGTTCGCCTCGTCGCTGAAGCCCAGCGTCGCGTACCGCGAGTTGAACTTCCGCGCGCACTGGTAGAAGCACACGACCTTGCCGTCGCGGGCGTACGCCGGCATGCCGTACCACAGCTTCGGCGCCAGCCCCGGCGCGGCGGCCGTGATGATGGCGTGCAGCCGCTCGCCGATCGCGCGGTCGGCCGGCTCCATCTCGGCGATCTTGGCCAGCACGTCGCGCTCGGCCTCCGCCTGCGCCGTGCGCGGGTCGCGCTTCGCGCTCGTGCGGACCTCCCGCGCGTGCTCCCGCATCGCGGCCTTCTCGGCGTCCGAAAACGTGGTCTTCATGGCGAAAGTCCCTTCCGTGGGGGTTCTCAGGAGTCCTGCAGCAGGCCGAGCACGTTGCCGTCGGGGTCGGTGACGGTGGCCACCAGGCGGCCGCCGCCGACGTCGCGGACCGGGTCGCTGACCGTGGCGCCGGCGGCGACGACCGCGGCGAGCCGGGCCTCGATGTCGGGCACGTGCCAGTACGCGACCGGCGCCGCCATCGCCTGCGGCCCGCCGCCCGGCACGAGCCCGATCTGCTGGCCGCCGACCTCGAAGCCGACGTAGAAGGAGCTGTCGGTCTGCGGCGCGACGCCGGCCAGGGCGGCGTACACCTCCTTGGCTTTGGCCAGGTCCGACACGGGGTGCAGCACGGTCTTGATCATGTTTCCTGCGGTGGCGTCGTTCATGGCACCAAGCCTCGCCCGGCGACCCGCCCGCGGACATCCGTGGCGACCACGGAGAGCACCACGGAGCCCGGCCGCGGGGGTGCGGCAGGATGGGGGCCGTGGAGGCGACGCAGGCGGGGATCTCGGGCCGGGAGGCGGAGGTGCTCACGCTGCTCGCGGAGCACATGAGCAACGCCGAGATCGGCGCCAAGCTGTACATCTCCGTCCGCACCGTCGAGACCCACGTCTCGTCCCTGCTGCGCAAGCTCGGCGCCGCCGACCGCCGGGCCCTCGCCGCGCTCGCCGCCGAGTGGGGCCGGGCCGCGCGCGGCGGCCGGGCCGCGGCCGGGCTGCCGGCGCCGGTGACCCGCTTCGTCGGCCGCGCCCGGGAGCGGGCCGAGCTCGCCGCCGCGATCCGCGCGCACCGGCAGGTCAGCGCGGTCGGCCCGGGCGGCGTCGGCAAGACCCGCCTGGCCCTCACCGTCGCCGCGGACGCGGCCGGAGACTTCGCCGACGGTGTCTGGTTCGTCGACCTCGTCCCGATCACCGACCCGGCGATGGTCGGCGCCGCGGTGGCCGCGGCGGCCGGCATCGGCGAGCAGCAGGGCCGCGGCCTGGACGAGTCCGTCGCCGCCGCGCTCGCCGACCGCCACGCCCTGCTCGTGCTCGACAACTGCGAGCACGTCCGCGACGGCGTCGCCCCGTTCCTGGAGCGGCTGCTGGCCGCCTGCCCCCGCCTGACGGTGCTCGCGACGAGCCGGGCCCGCCTCATGGTCCCCTTCGAGCGGGTCCAGCCGGTGCCGCCGCTGTCGCTGACCGGCGACGGCGACGCCCTCGCGCTGTTCCTGGAGCGGGCCGCCGCCGTCGGCTGGCCCGTCGCCGCCGAGCAGCACGCCGCGGCCGCCGAGATCTGCCGGCAGCTCGACGGCGTCGCGCTGGCGATCGAGCTGGCCGCCGCCCGGCTGCCCACCCTCGGCCTGGACGGGCTGGCCGCCGTGCTCGGCGACCAGCTGCGGCTGCTCACCGGCGGCGCCCGGGCCGACGACCGGCACCGCTCCGTGCGGGCCGTGCTCGACTGGAGCTACGCCCTGCTCGACGACGCCGACCGCGCGCTGCTGCGCCGCCTCGCCGTCTTCGTCGCGCCGTTCACCGCCGGCGCCGCCGCCGCCGTCACCGGCTCGAGCCTGGCCGCCGTCGCCGACGGCCTGTCCCGGCTGGCCGAGCAGAGCCTGCTCACCGCGGCCCCCGGCGCCGGCGGCACCCGCTACCGGACGCTGGAGACCATCCGGCAGTACGGCGCGGAGCGCCTCGCCGCCGCCGGCGAGCTCGACGCCGTCCGCTCGGCGCACCTCGCGTGGTGCGTGGCCAGCGCCGCGGAGCTCACCGGCGCGGCCGGGCCGGGCGACGGGCCGTGGCGGGCCCGCTTCGACGCCGTCGCCGACGACCTGCGGGCCGCGCTGGGCTGGGCGGCCGGCGTCCCCGAGCACCGCGCGGACGCTCGCGGGCTGGCGCAGGCGCTGGCCGAGCTCGCGTTCGCGCGCAACCTCGTCGGGGAGGCGCAGCAGCGCTACGAGCAGGCGGCCGCCCTCGCCGGGGACCCCGCGGACGCCGCCGAGGCGCTGCGCGGCGCCGCCGCCGTGGCCGGATGCCGGCTGCTCGGCGACGACATGTACCGGCTGCACCGCGCCGCCGCCGAGGCCTACCGCCGGGCCGGCGACGCGACCGGGGCCGCCCGGCAGCTCGCGGCGGCGGCCACCGCCGCCCACCGCTTCTCCGGCGCGTTCACCCGCGTCCCGCCGGACGACGAGCCGCCGGCGTTGCTGCGCGAGGCCCGCGACCTGGCCGGCGACGACCCGGCCACCGAGGCCGCGGTGGTGCTGGCCGAGGCGGCGGTACTCGCCGACGCCTTCGGCTCCGACCAGGGCCCGTCGGACAACGCGGTGACCGAGACCCTCGCCGCCGCCGAGCGCGCGGTCGCCCTGGCCCGCCGCGCCGGCGACCCCCTGGCCGAGTCCGCGGCGCTGGACTCCCTCGCCGGCGCGCACAGCTGGGCCGGGGACAGCTTCGCCGCCGCCGCCACGGCGCGGGGGCGGATCGCGATGCTGTCCGCGGTACCGACGACACCCGCCAGCCTGCACGAGCTCGCCGACGCCCTCGTCTCGGGCGTCGACACCAGCGTCGGCGTCGGCGACCTGCCCACGGCCCGCCGCTGGAGCCGCCGGCTGGCCGAGCTGCCGCAGCTGGCGGAGGTCGGCCACTACGCGCTGTCGTGGCGGCTCATGGTCGACGTCCTGGCCGGCGAGACCGCCGACGTGCTGGCCGCGAGCGAGCGCTTCCTCGAGGCCTGGGAGCGCACCGGCCGCCTCCGCGCCCCGCGCCTGGCCTCGGCCGCCGCGGGCGTGGCGCTGACCCACGCCCTGCGCGGCGACGAGGCGGAGCGGGCCCGCTGGCTCGACATCGCCGACCGCCTCGGCGCGACCCCGGAGCGCAGCGTCGGCTACGGCGCCGTCTTCGACGCGACCGTGCACCTGCACCACGGCCGCGCCGGCGCAGCACTGGCCGTCCTGGCCCCCGAGCCGGAGCAGGTGTGGAAGTGGGTGACGTGGATCTGGCTGCACTGGTACGTCGCCCTGCGCGCCGAGGCCGCGGTCCTCGCCGCCCACCCGGACGCGCGCACCCGCATCGCCGCGGCCCGCAGGGTCGTGGCCGGCAACCCGATCGCGACGGCCCAGCTGGACCGCGCCGAGGCCCTCCTGGACGCCGACCCGGCCCGCGTGCTGGCCACGGCGTCGGCCTTCGAGGCGGCCGGCGCCCACTACCAGCACGCGCGCAGCCTGACACTGGCCGCCACCGTGCCGCCCGCCGGCAATGGGGCATGAGCCACGACGACTTGCCAGCCCCGAGCCTTCGCCCCGCGGCCCCTGGATCGTCGACGGCCTGGCCAAGACTGATCCTGACCGCGGCTGGAACCCGCTACGGCGCGGCCGTACGATCGGGAGTGAGCTGATCGGAGGGCAGGACGTGAGTGGCAGGGTGGCGCCCGCTGGTTCGGGCTATGCCGACCAGCGGCACTATGTCGTCGCCACGGACCTGCGTGAACTCCGCGGTCCCGCCGGCGCAACGGTGACACTCGACCGCCGGCTGGATTGGTCCGGCGACGGGCACTACGACCTCGATGATCCCGGCGATCTCCAGCTGATGTACCAGACGGTGCTGAACCAGGCGTCGAGCGTGGACGACCTGTGCCGGTGGCTCGACGGTCCGACGCTGCGGCGGATCTGGCCGGACCTGTGGCTGCCGCACCGACTGCGAGCGCTGTGGCAGGCGAGGTTCCCTGAGTTGGCAGGGCCGCCGCAAAGGCTGGCCAGCTGAATGCAACCGATCCACCTCCACCTGGCGGAGATCGGCTTGCAGGTGGCCGCGCAGTATGGCTTTGCGCTGGCCGGCGGGTATGCAGTCCAGGCGGGTTCGAGACGTTTGCGCGCCTCGCCGTCACCGATCAGGACCGTCCCGGCGAGCCGTACAAGGTCGAGCTGGCAGCCAACTGGCGAGCCCAGCCACCGGTCGCGATGGGATCGGGCCCGTCCTGCACATCGACGACGTGGTCGCCGGCAAGATGTCCGCCCTGTTTACCCGGGCGGAGCCACGCGACTTTCTCGACGTCGACGCCGCGGTGGCCTCCGGCCGCTACAGCCGGGAGCGGCTGTGCGAACTCGCGGAGCAGGCGGACGCCGGCTTCGACCGCCGCGTGCTGGCCGAGCTCTCGGCGTGCTGGAACGGTATCCGGACCGGCGCTTCGCCGCCTACGGCGTCGACGGCGAGCACATCGCCGCCCTGCGAGCCCGCTTCGCCGATTGGCGCCGGCAACTGCCGCAGCGCTGATCGCTGCGGCCGCTCAGTGAGCACAGCACACCTGCTCAAGTAGGAGCGCGGCTCCCACGCCGGGAGCGAAGCGGGCTATGAGCCAGCCAGGAAGGGGAGGCCGGCGTAGCCGAGCTGCTCGGCGAACTGGGTGCCGTCCACCTTGCCCGACAGTTCCAGGCTCACCATGCCGTGGGCCAGGGCCCACAGGTGCAGCGCGACCGGCTCCGGGGAGCCGGGCATGAAGCGGCCCTCGCGCTGGCATCTCGCCACCGCGGTCACCAGGGGCTCGTACGTGGCGTCGGCGGCCTCCGTGCTCGGGAAGCCGCTCGTGAACATCAGGCCGTACAGGTGCGGGCTGGCCAGCGCGGCCTCGCGGTAGGCGAAGCCGAGTGCGGCCAGGTCCGCCAGGGCGTCGTCCGTGCGCGGGACCGCGGCCAGTGCCCGGCCGAGGCGGCGGAAGCCCTCGCGGTGCATCGCGTCCAGCAGGCCCTGCTTGTCGCCGAACAGGGTGTACACCGGCATCGTCGACACGCCCGCCGCGGCGGCCACCTTGCGCAGGGAGAGGCCGGCGGGGCCCTCCTCCACCAGGATGCGGGCCGCCGCGTCGACGAGTCGGGCGGTGAGCTCGGGGTTGACGTACGCCACGAACGACGACTATAACAGCGTTATGAGCAATAACGTCGTTATACCGCTTCACGCCGCGGCGTCGACCCTGGCGTTGCTGCTCGGGGGGTACAACCTCCTGCGGCGGGTCCGCGGGGACCGGGCGCACAAGGTGGTCGGGCGGGTGTGGGTCGGGGCGATGTACGCCTCGATCGTCAGCTCGTTCTTCATCCGGGCCCTCGACCCGGGGCACTTCAGCTGGATCCACGGGCTGTCCGTCTTCACATTCGGCACGCTCAGCATCGGGCTGTGGGCGGCGCTCACCGGGCGCACCGAGACCCACCGGCGGTTCATGACCGGGTCCTACCTCGGGCTGCTCGGCGCGTTCGCCGGCGCGGTCGTGGTGCCGGTCCGCGACATTCCACAGTGGATCGTGCACCGGCCGGTGGAGCTCGGGCTGGGGTTGCTCGCCTGCGTCGCCGTGGCGGCGGGCGTCATCCGGGCCGGAAGCTACGACCAGTCCAGGCCGGAGCGGGTCCGCCAGTAGGCCTCGGGCGGCTCGGCCAGCGCGAGGGCGCGCAGGTTCGCGGCGAGCTGGGCGGTCGTCGCGGCGCCGGAGAGGACGACGGCGGCCCACGGCTGGTGCAGTACCGCGGCGATCGCCTCCGCGTCGTGGGCGGCCAGGCGGCCGTTGGCCAGGGCCTCCTTCACGATGACGCGCCGGCCGTCGGCGTGGGCCTCGGCCAGGGCCGGTCCGGCCGACGGCTCGAGCAGGTTCCAGGTGGCCTGGACGGATCGGAAGAGCGGCTCGCCGGCCACCTCGACGCGCAGCGCGGCGCGGATCGCCTCGGCCTGCCGCGGGCCGCTCACCGACAGGCCGACCGTGACCCCGGTGGCGGCGAGGCCGGCGAGGCGGCGGTGCAGCTCGCGGTCGGCGAGCGCCGGGCTGTCCGGGGTGACGGAGTGGATGTGGTACACGTCGAGGCGCTCCCCCAGCAGCGCCCGCGTCTCGGCCAGCTGGCGCTCGAACGTCGCCGCCGAGTGGTCCTTGGTCTCGTGGACGGGGGCGTCGACGCGCCAGCCGGCGACGTAGGTGTACCCCCACTTGGAGCCCACGACGACGTCCGGATGACCGGCCAGCCAGCCGGCCAGGAACTCCTCCGCGCGGCCGTAGGAGCGGGCCACGTCGACGTAGCGCACGCCGGCGGCGTACGCGGCGTCGAGCAGCTCGTGGCTGCGCTCGCGCATCGCGGCGACCGAGCGGTCGGCGGGCAGGTCCCGGTCGCGGCCGAGGTTGATGTACCCCGGGCGGCCCACGGCGGCCAGGCCCAGCCCGATGCGGTGCGCCGGAACCGTCGTGTCGAGGCGGTCGAAGCCCATCAGGCGGGCTGCAGGTGCTCGGCCAGGATGGCCAGGTGGGTCCGCCGGGCGTCGCCGTGGCGGGCCAGGCCCTCCGGCGTGAGGTTGACGAACACGCCGCGGCGGTCGGCCTCGCACAGCGCCCGCGCGACGAGCCCGTTCTTCTCCAGCCGGGCCACCGCCCGGGACAGGGCGCTCTGGCTGAGATACATGTCCGCGGCGAGATCCTGCATGCGTCGCTTCTCACAGTCCTGTTCGATGAGACGGTCGAGGATCTCGAACTCACTCAGCGTCAGGCCGTGCCGCTCCGACAGCGCCCGCTCCAGATGGCCCGCGACCTCGTTGTAGCTGGTCAGCAGCGACCGCCAACGCTCGATCAGGACTCCGTCGGACCTCATGGGCGGCATCCTACTCTTCCGCGAGTGCGATTGCACCTGCATTAAATGCGCGCGGATTTAGTGCATAGACATTGAATGCACACGCATCTAGTGTCGGCGCTCGTGACTACAACACTCACCGAAGCCAAGGCACCGCGGGCGGCAGAGCAGGTCTGGACTCCACGGCTCTGGGGCGTGCTGGCGGTGCTGTGTGCCGTGCTGTTCCTCGACGCGCTCGACGTCTCGATGGTCGGCGTGGCGCTGCCCTCGATCGGCGGCGACCTGAACCTGTCGACCACCGCGCTGCAGTGGATCGTCAACGGGTACGTGCTCGGCTACGGCGGCCTGCTCCTGCTCGGCGGGCGCACCGCCGACCTGCTGGGCCGCCGCCGCATCTTCCTCGTCGCGCTCGGCGTCTTCGCCGTGGCGTCGCTGATCGGCGGCCTCGTCGACGACGGCGACCTGCTCATCGCGACCCGGTTCGTGAAGGGCCTGGCGGCCGCGTTCACCGCGCCGACCGCCCTGTCGATCCTCACCACCACGTTCGCCGAGGGCCCGGCCCGCAACCGCGCGCTGTCGGTCTTCTCGGTGTTCGGCGCGAGCGGGTACTCCTCCGGGCTCATCCTCGGCGGCCTGCTCACCACGGCCGGCTGGCGCTGGACGTTCCTCATTCCCGTCCCGCTGGCGCTCGCGGCCCTCGCGGCCGGGGTCGCCCTCATCCCGCGCGACCGGCCGGCGGCCGAGGGCGGGCACGACCTGGCCGGCGCCGCGACGCTGGTCGGCGGCATGCTGCTGGCGGTGTACACCGTGGTCTCGGCCCCGGCGCGCGGCTGGCTCGACCCCGTCACCCTGGCCATGGCCTTCGGCGCGGTGGCGCTGCTGGCCGCGTTCGTGGCCGTCGAGCGCCGGGTCGCGCACCCGCTGATCCGCCTGGGCATCCTGCGCTCCGGCTCGATCGTGCGGGCCAACCTGAGCATGGTGGCGCTGTTCGGCTCGTACCTGAGCTTCCAGTTCATGATGACGCTGTACCTGCAGGACGTGCTGCACTGGTCGCCGCTGCGCATGGCCCTGGCCCTGCTGCCGGCCGGCCTGCTGGTGGCGTTCGTCTCGCCGTTCGTCGGCCGGCTCATCACCCGGCACGGCACCGCCCCGCTCATCACCGGCGCGATGCTGTCGATGAGCCTGGGCTACGGCTGGTTCCTGCTGACCGCGGGCGCGGCCCCGCACTACGCGGTGACCACGCTGCCGACGATGCTGCTGCTGGGCGGCGGGTTCGCGTTCGGCTTCAGCTCGATCATGGCGCAGGCCACGCACGGCATCGCCGACGCCGAGCAGGGCCTGGCCTCGGGCCTGGTGCAGACCTCGGGCCAGGTCGGGGCGGCACTGGTGCTGGCCGCGGTGACCGCGGTCATCGCCACCGCCGGCCCGGCCGGCACCCCCGGCTTCACCCAGTTCCACCCGGGCATCAACCTGGTGACCGGCGTGGCCGTGGTGGGGCTGGCGCTGAGCCTCGCGCCGCTGGCGCTCAGGCGTGCACGAACGGAATCGTCGTCGCCAGCTGCACGAACCCCAGGCGCTTGAGGATCGGGCGGCTGTCGTCGGAGGCGTCCACCTGCAGGTAGCGGTAGCCCGCCGCGGCCGCGAGCGCGGCCCGGTGGGCCACCACCGCGCGGAACACGCCGCGGCCGCGCCAGTCGGCCGCGGTGCCGCCGCCCCAGATGCTCGCGAACGCCGTGCCCGGGTGGAACTCGATCCGCCCCGCGCAGATCGGGCGGTCCCCGGCCATCGCCACGACCGCCCGGACGGTGTCGGGGCGGGCGAGCACGGCCCGGCCGATGGCCGAGTGGTCGCCGCCGAACACCTCGTCGTGCACGCTCACCAGCAGCTCGGCCTCCGGCGCCGACGTCACGGGCACGAGGTGTACACCCTCCGGCAGTTGCACCTCCTGAGGCAGCGCCGCGACCTCGGCGGCCAGCAGGGCCTCCGGCGGGCCCGGCTCGAAACCGGCGGCGAGCAGCCGGGCCGGCAGGTCGGCGGGGCGGTCGTGCGAGTACAGCTTCCACTCCCACGGCACGCCGGCGGCGGCGAAGCGGCGGACCTGGGCGGCGATGACCGCGGCCGGGTCCAGGCCGGTCAGGTCGGTCCAGGTGATGCCGGTCCAGCCGTCGTCGGCGGTGACGACCCGCACGATTCCCGGCTCGCGCTCGACGGCGGCGCCCGGGCCCTCCAGCGGGTGCTGGCGGATCTCCCGGTCGAAGCGGGCGAGGATCTCCTCGGCGTCCATACGCATCACCCGACACCGGCGACGCCGCGCTCGCAACCGAATTCCGCGACGACCGCGATCGGGCCGCGCAGGTGGGCGTTGAACGCGTCGAGCTCCTCGGCCGGCACCCACAGTTCGTCGATGCCGCTGCCGCCGGCGCGGCGGGTGGGGTACCGCCGGCAGAACCCGGTGTCGACCCGGAACTCGGTGACGTAGCCGCGCCCGCTGGCCGGCACGTTCCACTCCTGGGCGATCTGCTCGGCGTACCCCCGGTTGAGCACCGGATAGAAGATGGGCTGGTCCGGCAGGCGGGGCGGGAACGCGCACCAGCCGGCCAGATCCAGCAGGCGGTGCTCGCCGGGCCCGATCGGCCGCCACAGCAGCGTCGTGCCGCCGGGCTCCTCGACCCGCCCGGCGAGGGCCCGCCGCAGCAGCGAGACGACTCGTGGATCCGCATGGTGTACCGCGGGAGAGTCCGCGAACGCCACGAAGTCCACCTCGCCGATGAGCCAGCGCCACCCGTCCTCCGGCGGGTCGGCGCGCAGGGCCACGTCGAGCAGGGTCTCGTCGTCGAGCGGGTAGGCGCCCGCCGCGCCCCGGTGCCCGACGGCCCGGGCGAGCAGCTCGCCCGCCTGGTCGCCGTCGGCCCGCAGTACCGTCACGTCCTCGCCCCGACCGAGCGCATAGATCATGGCTCGATCATGCAGGACGGTTGGTCGGCGGTACTTAGCCCGGATTGAGTATCTGCACGGGCGCGGGCGGCGCGGGCTGCGATCCTCGGGCGTGCCGCATCCGCCGCTGGCTGCGCGCTCAGGCCCGCCCGGTGCGGCGGCGGTAGAACGAGTGGACGGCGGCCTGGCCGGTGTAGTTGGGGCCGGCGTCGTCGTCGGCGCCGAGGTACTCGTACGGCAGGCTGACGTCCCCGCGGTCGTCGCGGCCGATGCGCCGCCGGCGCCCGTCGTAGCTGAAGCCGGCCTCGCGCAGGTCGGCGGCCAGGCGCCGCCCGGCCGGGGCGCCGCCGGCCAGGCGGACCGCGGACAGGTCGAGGTCGGCGACGAGCCGGCCGCCGTCGGTGAGCCAGCCGGCGGCCCGGGCGAGCAGGCCGAGCTTGTCGCCGACGTAGTGCAGGCCGTGGACGCTGGTGATGAGGTCGTAGCGGCGGTGCGGAACCCAGGTGAGCACGGGGGCGGCGGTGAGGCGCAGCCACGGTACGTCCGGGGCCGGGTCGAAGGCGTCGACGAGATCGACGCCCTCGACCAGGACCCGGCCGGCCACGCCCTGTTCGCGCAGCCGGCCGGCGGCCTGGATGAGCGCCCGCCCGGTGCCGCAGCACAGGTCGAGCCAGGCGACGGTGTCGGGCGCGCCGGTGACCCGCAGCAGGGCCGCCAGCACGTCGACCGGGTTGAATCCCAGCTCACGCTCGTAGCTGTTGACGCCGGCGAGCTGCCGTTCGCGGTTCATGTCGTTGTTCGCCACCACTGCCGATCCGGCGAGGGCGTCGTCGTCGAGCAGGGGCACGGCGACATGATCGCAGCTAATGCCGGTGGCGGGAACCCCCATGATCGTCCCCGGCCCGGTCGTCGCCGCCGTGCCGGTCATGGTCGTTGTCGTCGCGGAGGCCGCCATTGCCGTCGCGGAGACCGCCGTGGTCGTCGGCGGAGGCGCTGACGGACGGGCTCGGGGCGTCGGTGCCGTGGTCGTCGGCGGAGGGGCTGACCGACGGGCTCGCGGCGTCGGTGCCGTGGTCGTCGGCGGAGGGGCTGACGGACGGGCTCGGGGTGTGGGTGCCGTGGTCGTCGACGACGACCCGGGCCGGGTCGTCGTCGTGGCGGCCGGGGCCGCTGGCGGCCAGGGCGGTGCCCCCGATCGCCAGGGCCGCCACGATCGTCGCGGGAATCACGAGCAGTCTGCGCATTGCCGTACACCTTTCGCTTCGCTGGTGCGCTCAACGGTGCCGGGCGTCGCGTCAACGGATTCCTGGCCGCACGCTAACGTTCGGTTAAGAGCTCCAGGGTCACGCGGGAGCCGGAGACGGTCATGCGGCCGCCGGTCGATTCCGCGGTACGGCGGGCGATGTCCAGGCCCAGGCCGGTCGAGCCGCCGGCGCTCACGCCGCGCTCCCCCGACCCCGGGGCGATGCCGGGGCCGTCGTCCTCGACGACCAGGTCGGCGCCGCCGGGGGTGGCGCGCAGCGTGACGGCGAAGCCGGTGCCCTCCTCGGTGTGGGCGAAGACGTTGCCCAGCAGGGCGTCGACGGCGGCGGCGAGGTCGGCGGCGGATGCGGCGACCGGCCGCGGGCCGGGGTCGAGGGCGGTGCGCACGGGCCGGGCCTGGTCCTCGGCGAGGACGGACCAGAAGGCGACCCGCTCGGCGACGACCGCGGCGGCGTCGCACGACGGGGCGGTGCGCTCGCGGCGGGCGTCCTCGATGACCGCGGTCAGCGCCCGGTCGAGGGCGTCGACGTGGCCGAGCATGCGCTCGGCGTCGGCCGGGTCCGCGAGGCTCTCGGCGTCCAGGCGCAGCGCGGTCATCGGGGTGCGCATGCGGTGCGACAGGTCGGCGGCGGCCTCCCGCTCCTGGCGCAGCAGGTCGCGGATCCGCCCGGCGAGCCGGTTGAGCGCCGCGGCGACCGCGCGCACCTCGGGCGGGCCCTCGCCGGTGGCCCGGCGGTCCAGGTCGCCGGCCGAGAGCCCCTCGGACACCGCGGCCAGGCCGCGGATCGGGCGCACGACGGCGACCGCGAGCCGGTCGGCGACGGCGAGGCCGAGCAGCAGCAGGCCGGCGCCGACGGCGGCGAGCACCAGCCAGGACCGGGTCACGCCGCGGTGCAGGTCCGACTCCGGCACGAACGAGCGCACGACCGCGGTGCCGCCGGGCAGGCCCTGCACGGCGACGACGATCTCGCGGCCGCCGGCGTGGGCGACGGTGAAGCTGCCGCTGCGGGCCGCGAGCCGCACCGCGGGGGTGGCCGCGACCGGGGCGCCGACGACGGTACCGCCGGGCAGGTACACGGTCACCGGATGCGCACCGTCCACATTGGCCTGTTCGACGCTGAGGCGCAGCGACTGCGCGTCGGCGGTGGCGACCAGCGCGGCGAGCGCCTGCGCCTGGGCGAGCGCTGTGGCGACCGCCCGGTCCTCGGCGGCGGCGCGCAGCAGCAGGGCGAGGGGCACGAGGAACGCGGCCAGCACGAGCGCCATTGCGGCCGCGACCAGCAGGGCGAGCCGGCGCCTCACGGCGTCGGACCCGGCGGCGTGATCCCGAACCGGACGCCGACCCGGCGTACCGTGTGGAGGCGCCGCGGCTCCTGCGCGGTCTCCCCCAGCTTGCGCCGCAGCCACGACAGGTGGACGTCGACGGTCTTGTCCGCCGCCGTGTACGGCACCTGCCACACCTCGGTGAGCAGCTCCCGCTTCGACACGACCTCGCCGGCGCGGGCGACGAGGTGGTACAGCAGGTCGAACTCCCGCGGCGTCAGCTCCAGCGGCGCCCCGTCGACGCTCGCGACGCGGGCCCGCGGGTCCACCCGCACCCCGTCGGCCTCGACCGTGGGATCGCGCTGCTCGGCCGGGCGGGCGGTGCGGCGCAGCACGGCGCGGATGCGGGCGTCGATCTGGTCGGCGCCGTAGGGCTTCACGACGTAGTCGTCGGCGCCGGCGTCGAGGGCCCGGACCATCTCGCCCTCGGCCCGCCGGGCGGTGACGACGATGACCGCCACCTGGCTGACCGCCCGCAGCATCCGCAGCGCCTCGCGCCCGTCGAGGTCGGGCAGCCCGAGGTCGAGCAGGACCACGTCGGGCGCCTCGGCGACGACCAGCTTGAGGCCGTCGAGGGCGGTCCCGGCGGGTACCACCACGTGCCCCCGCCCGGCCAGCGCCCGCACGATTCCCGTGCGGATCGTCGCGTCGTCCTCCACGATGAGCACCTTGGCCATATCGCGAGGTTAACCATTCCTTAGCGTCGGGCGGCGCAGACTGGTCGGCATGAGGATGCGTTGGCCCCTGGCGGCGGGCGCGTGGCTGGCCGCCGCGGCCCTGGCCACGGCCGCGTCGATCGGCGCCGTCGGCTCGCTGCGCCAGGGGCTGTTCGGCCCGTCGGACCAGCCCCGGCGCGAGTCCGAGGTGGAGGCCGAGCTGTCCGCCTCGCCCGGGGAGCCGCCGTCGGGCGGGGGCGGCACTCAGGGCGAGGAGCCGTCCTCGGCCGGGCCGTCCGTGCCGGAGGCGACGGCCGCGACGCGGGCGCTGTCGACGGGCGGCGGCAGCCTCGTCGTGTCGTGCGACGGCGGGCGGGCGACGCTGGAGTCGTGGATCCCGAAAGCCGGGTTCGAGGCCGACCACGTCGTGCGCGGCCCCGCCGACGCCGTCTCGCTGCGGTTCAAGGCCCGCTCCGGCGGCGGGCAGTTCCGGGCCACGGTCACCTGCGCCGGCGGCGTGGCGTCCCTGAGCGTCTCCGGCGACGACGGCTGAACAAGCGTTATCGGAGCGGCTCGATGTTCATCTGTCTCAAGCGAGAGAGAGGACATCACATACGCAAGAGCGTGCTCGTGGTCGCGGTCGCCCTCGTCGCCGGCGGCGTCGCCGTCTGGCCAGCGGGCGCGGCGGTCGCGCCGGTCGCCGGCGGGATGTGCACCCTGGCCGCCGGGGCCGGCGGCAAGTGCATCGACGTGGCCGGCGCGCCGGCGGACAACGCCGCCAAGCTCGTCCAGCTGGCCTGCAACGCCGCGGCCACCGACGTGCTGCACGCCGAGTGGCTCGCCGAGCGCGTCGACGGCGGGACCGATCCGCGGATCCAGGAGCGGCTCATCCGCGCGACGCTCGGCGCGAGCCACAACGCGCAGCTGCACCCGCTCGACCTGCAGTTCGACGGGCGGGACGGGGCGGCGGAGGCCGGGACTGACAATCGGGACGGGGAGCGGTACGCTTCGTTCGATGCTTACCAACGAGCGCAGATCGGGGGTCCCGTCCACCAAAGGTGAGTGCTGATGGGCATTCACGACCTGGACGGCCGACTGGCATTCTGGCTGCGGACACGTGAGTTCGCCGTTCCGCGGCACATGATCGAGACAGCCACCGCCCGGCGGGAAGCCGGGGACTGGGGCGGGGCCTGCGCCGCGGCGCGGGTCGACGTGGATCTCAACCTCCGGGTGCTCGCGCGGGAGCGCGGGCCCGACACCGCGGCGCTGGTCCGCGCCGACCTGCGGCATCTCGCGCCCGACCTGCTGCGCTGGCACATGCCGCGGATCGCGCCCGACGGGCTGCTGCGGCCGGGGCTGACCGTGGGGCTGGCCCGGTACGCCGACCTGCACCTCGTCGCGCGCACGCCGCCGGGGTGGGCGGGGGCCGGGCAGCGGATCAGCCTCGCGCTGTGGGACGGCGGCGGCGCCGGGTCGCACCCGCATCCCCGGCCGGACCGGCACTTCCGGCTCGACCTGCACCGGCACCTGTGGGACGCACGCCGGGCCGGCGAGCTCGCGGTGCGCGCCGGCGGGCCGGGGCGCTGGGCGGCCGAGGCGGCGATCCTGCGCGCGGCCGACGGCGCCGGGGACGCCGACGTCGTCGTGCGCCTCGGCGGCGCGCGGAGGCTGCGGCTGGCCCGCGACGGCACCACCCGGCCGGCGAAGCGGACCGAAGCGACGCTGCCGGTCCTGCCGCACGCGGCGACGTGGGAGCCGCCCGACGCCGAGCTGCTGCGCGCCGGACTCATCGACCCCGGCCGGCTGCACCCGCTCGTCGCCGCCGCGCTCGCGCCGGGTCACCGCGTCCGCGCCGGTACGGCCGGCGAGGACGGCGTGCGCATCGTCGAGTGCCGCGGCGAACGGCACCGCATCGGCCTGCTCGGCGGGGTGCTGGTCGCGCTCGACCACGACCCGGCGCAGCTACGCCGGGAGGAGCTGCTCGCCGCGCTCGGGGGGCCGCCACTGCCGTGCCTGCAGGCGATCGACGACGCCCACCGGCACCCGGAGTGCCTGGAGGACGTGCGGGCGCGCCTGGACCACGGCGACGCCGACGGGGCGCTGTGCGCCGTCGAGGCGCTGCTCGGCCCGGACGCGCCGCTGCGCCACGGGCCGCTGCGCGACGCCCTCGACGCCGCCGTGCGCGGCCGCGTCGCCCACGGCCTCTTCCGCGCGGGGCTGGCCGACACCGGCCCGGCCCTGCCCCCGCGGCCTCCCCGCCACGCCGGGCAGGCCGACACCGGCCCGGCCCTGCCTCCACGGCGTCCCCGCCGCGCCACCCGCTGACATTCACAAAAGCCGACACCGGCCCGGCCCTGCCCCCGCGGCGTCCCGCCGCGACACCCGCTGACTTTCACAAAGGTGACTTCTTCATGCCGACGCTCGACGTTGCTGCCGACCTGCTCGCCCTGCTCCGCGACACCGACACCGAAACCCGGGCCGACACCCAGCTGGAGGCCCTGACCCTGGCCGTCGCCGCCGACCTGCCCGTGCTGCTGTGGGGCGAGCCCGGCATCGGCAAGACGGCCGCGCTCAACCAGCTGGCCGAGGCCCTCGACCTGCCGCTGACCACCGTCATCGCCTCCGTGCACGAGCCCTCCGACTTCTCGGGGCTGCCGGTGGTCGGGGCGGATCCCGCGGTACAGGGCGTGCCCATGGCCCCGCCCGACTGGGCCGTCCGGCTGGTGCGGGCCGGGCGCGGGCTGCTGTTCCTCGACGAGCTGTCCACCGCCCCGCCGGCCGTGCAGGCCGCCCTGCTGCGCCTCGTGCTGGAACGGCGGGTCGGGGCGCTGCACCTGCCGCCCGGGGTGCGGATCGTGGCCGCCGCGAACCCGCGCTCCTCGGCCGCCGACGGGTGGGAGCTCAGCGCGCCGCTGGCGAACCGGTTCGTGCACCTGCAGTGGACGTACGAGCACGACGTCGTCGTGCGCGGCCTCGGCGGCGTGTGGCCGCGCGCCGAGCTGCCCCGGCTCGACCCGGCGGGGCTGCCCGGCGCCGTCGCGCACGCCCGCCGCGCCGTGTGCGGGCTGC
Organism: Dactylosporangium sp. CA-139066; assembly: GCF_050936175.1. Classification (NCBI taxonomy): domain Bacteria; kingdom Bacillati; phylum Actinomycetota; class Actinomycetes; order Micromonosporales; family Micromonosporaceae; genus Dactylosporangium; species Dactylosporangium sp. CA-139066. Next base: position 8,408,048 of record NZ_JBNJNH010000001.1, read on the forward strand.
TGTCGGCGCGCCCCGCACTCGTACACAAGCTGCCGGGCGGCGAAACCCGCCGCGGCGGTGCGTGGCCGTCCCCGCGCAGCTGGGAGATGACGCTGCGCCTCATCGCCTTCGCCACCGCCGCCGGCACCTCCCGCGAGGTGCTGTCCCTGCTGGTCCGCGGCACGGTCGGCGACGGACCGGGCCTGGAGCTGCTCGCCGCCCTCGACCGCATGGACCTGCCGGACCCCGAGGACCTGCTGCAGGACCCGGCGGCGGCGGTACTGCCGGAACGCGGCGACCTGCGCCAGGCCGTCCTCGACGCCGTGGTGGCCGCCGTCCGCCGGCACCCGGCGCGGCCGCGCTGGGACGCGGCGTGGGCCCTGCTCGCCCGGGCCGCCGAGACCGGCGCCCCCGACCTGGTCGTCGTGCCGGCGGCGACCCTCGCCGCGCTGCGCGACCACGACTGGGAGGTCCCCGTCGACATCGAGCGCATCTCGGGCGCCGTCGCCCTGTCCCAGCGGGCCGAGCGCGAGGCGGCCCAGGGTGCGGCGCACGCGGGTGCCCGATGATCGCGCTGGACCGCGAGAAGCTGTTCGCCGCGCGCCTGCACGCGGCGCGGATGCGCCCGTACCTGGCGACCGCGCTCTACGCCCTGCACCCCGTCGAGTCGGCGCACGTGCCGACGATGGCCGTCGACCGGCACTGGCGCTGCTACGTGTCCCCGGGTTTCGTGGCCCGCACGCCGCTGGCCGAGCTGGCCTCCGTCTGGGTCCACGAGGTCTCGCACCTGCTGCGCGACCACCACGGCCGCAGCGACCGGTACGCCGCCCGGACGGGCCGCGGCGCCCCGGGCGAACGGCTGCGCATGAACATCGCCGCCGACTTCGAGATCAACGACGACGCGTACGGCGCCGGCCTGCCCCTCCCGACCGGCGCCATCACCCCCGCCGACGCGGGCCTGCAGCCCGGCCAGCTGATGGAGGACTATCTGCACGATCCGCGCCTCGGGCGGTACAGCCGCGAAACCGCCTGGCTGGACTGCGGCAGCGGGGCCGACGGCGCCGAACGCGCGTGGGACCTCGGCCCGGACGGCGCCGCGGGCCTCAGCGACCAGGAGCGCGACGCGGTGCGCTTCCGGGTCGCCGAGGGCATCCGCGGCCGCCCGGGCGACACCCCGAAGGCCTGGCGCCGCTGGGCGGAGGAGGCGTTCCACCCGCCGCAGCCCTGGCGCGACCTGCTCGGCGCGGCCGTGCGCGCGGCCGCGTCGACGGCCGGCTCGGCCGACGACTACGTCTACGGCCGCCCGGCCCGCCGCGCGGCGTCGCTGCCCGGCGTGGTGCTGCCCAGCCTGCGCCGCCGCCCGCCGCGCGTCAGCGTCGTCGTCGACACGTCGGCCTCGGTCAGCGACGCCGAGCTCGGCAGCGCCCTGCTCGAGGTCGCCGCCATCACCCGCGCCGTCGGCGGCCGCCGCGACCTGGTGACGGTGCTGTCCTGCGACGCCGCGGCCCGCCTGGTGGTGCCGCTGTGCCAGGGCGAGGGCCTGTCGCTGCTGGGCGGCGGCGGCACGGACCTGCGGGCCGGCTTCAGGCGGGCGCTGCGGGCCGCGCCCCCGCCGGACGTGATCGTCGTCCTGACGGACGGCCAGACCCCGTGGCCGTCGGCCCCGCCGCCGTGCCGCACGGTGATCGGCCTGTTCCCGCGCCTGCGTTTCGTATCGTCGCAGTACCGCCCGGACCCCCCGCCGTCCTGGGCCCGAGTGGTGGAGATCAGGTCGTGATGCGGGTGCTGACGTGGAACCTCTGGTGGCGGTACGGGACCTGGCGGGCGCGGCAGGACGCGATCCTCGCCGTCCTGCGCCAGGAACGGCCCGACGTGTGCGGGCTGCAGGAGGTGTGGGACGGGCAGGCGGCGATCCTCGCCGAGGCGCTGGGGATGCACTGGGCCTACAGCCCCTCCCCCGCGCCGCAGCGGTGGCACGAGCGGGGCGGCGGGGAGACCGCCGGGGTCGGCAACGCGGTGCTGAGCCGGTGGCCGATCGACGAGCAGGCCGTCGCCGGCCTGCCGGGGCCGGACGGCCGGACGGTGTTGTTCGCGCGGACCAACGGCGTGCCGTTCTTCACCACGCACCTGCACTCGGCGCCGGCCGAGTCGGGGGTGCGGGTCGAGCAGGTCGCCGCGGTCGCCCGGTTCATCGGCGCGCAGGACCGCAGCCGGCACCCGGCGATCCTGACCGGGGACTGCAACGCCGAGCCGGACTCCGACGAGATGCGGCTGCTCGGCGGGCGGCTCACCGCGCCGGCCGCGCCCGGGTTGCTGCTCGTCGACGCCTGGCGGCACGCCACGACCGGCGACCCGGGGGCGACGTGGGACAACCGCAACCCGCACGCGAAGCGCTTCGGGCTGCCGCCGGCCCGCATCGACTACATCCTGGCCGAGCCGCCGTGGGCCGAAGGGGCGCCCGGTCGCGGTACCGTGCGGCGGGTCTGGGTCTGCGGCAACGTCCCCGTGGGCGGCGTGTGGCCGTCCGACCATGCCGCGGTCGCCGCCGAGTTCAGCTCATGAGCGCCGCGCGCAACGCGGCCGCGGGGGCCGTCAGCGAGCCGTGCACCAGCTCGGTGCGGTGCACCAGGCGGGGCTCCGCGACGGGGACGCCGCGCAGTGCCGGGGGCAGCGCCGCCGACGGGAGCAGCGCCAGGCCCGCGCCGGCGGCGATCAGGCCCAGCAGGACGCCGGTGTCGGTGCCGGGGTAGGCCAGGCCGCCGCGGAAGCCCTCCGAGCGGGCCAGCGCGCGCAGCTGGGCGGGCGGCGTGGCCGCCTCGGGGGCGTCCAGCCATACGGCGTCGGCGAGGTCGGCCAGGCGCACGCCGCGGCGGGCGGCCAGCGGATGCTCCGGCGGGAGGGCCACGACGACGGGCCCCTCGGACAGGACCGCGGTGTCCAGCTCGCCCGTGTCGGGCAGCGGCAGCGGGTCCGACGGGGCGGCCACCCCGTCGACGAGGCCCAGGTCGAGCGCGCCGGTGGCGACGCCCGTGGCGACCTCCGCGCGGCCGGCCACGCGCAGCGTGAACGTCACCCGCGGCATCGCCCGCTGCACCGCGACCACCCGGGCCGGCGCCACGCCGCACAGCGGGGTCGCGCCCAGCACGACGGTGGCCGGGGGCGGGCCGGCCAGGCGCACGACGTCGGCGCGGGCCGCGGCCAGGCGCAGCAGGATCGGGCCGGTGTGCTCGAGCAGGCGGGCGCCGGCGTCGGTGAGCGCGACCGGGCGGCGGCGCAGCAGCGGGGCGCCGACGTCCTGCTCCAGGGCGGCGATCTGCTGGGAGACGGCCGACTGGGTGTAGCCGAGCTCGTCCCCGGCGGCGGAGAACGAGCGCAGGCGGGCGACGGCCGCGAACGTGCGCAGCAGGTGGGGGTCCACGACATTATTATTCCTGATGCCGGTACCGCAAAGAATCGTTGGACTTATCGGCCCAGCCCACGGCAGGCTCAGGGCATGACCGAAACCCGCACCGCCCGCGTCGCGCTGATCGGCGACCGCTCGGCCCACGTCCGCTCCCACACCCGCATCCCGGGCCTGCTCGACGTGCTCCGCGAGGAGCACGGCCTCGCCCTCGACGCCTACTGGATCCCGACCGACGAGGTCGGCGGCACCGGCCTGGCCGGGTTCGACGGCATATGGCTGCTGCCCGGCTCGCCGTACCGCAGCGAGGAAGGCGCGCTCGCCGCGGTGCGCGCCGCGCGGGAGCACGGGGTCGCGTTCCTCGGCACCTGCGGCGGGTTCCAGCACCTGCTGCTCGAGATCGCCCGCGACGTGTGCGGGCTGCCCGTCACCCACGCCGAGAGCGACCCCGACGGGCAGCGGCACCTCATCGTGGAGCTCAGCTGCTCGCTCGTCGGGCACGAGGGGGCGGTCCGCCTGACCCGGGACAGCCTGGCCGAGCGCATCTTCGGCGTGGAGCGCTCCGTCGAGCGCTACCACTGCGCGTACGGGCTGGACCGCGCGTACCTGCCGGCGCTCGAGGCCGCCGGCCTGCGCTTCACCGGGCACGACGACACCGGCGAGGTGCGCATCGCCGAGCTCGGCGGGCACCCGTTCATGCTCGGCACCCTGTTCCAGCCCGAGCTGGCCGGCGAGGGCGCCTACTGCCACCCGGTGATCCGGGCGTTCGCCGCGGCCGCCGTGGCCGTGAGCGCGCAGCGCGCGGCCGCCTGAGGGGCCTACTCCAGCACCACCGCTTCGCGCAGGATCAGCGGCGACCAGACGGGGGCGCCGCGCGCGCCGTGGCGCGGGTCGACGCCGACGAACCGGGCGCCGCCGGTGCGGGTGAACGTGTGCCGCGCCTCCCAGTCCACTGTGGAGCGCTGCTGGATGCGCTCGCGGCAGCGCCACGCCCGCCGGCCGTAGTCGACGATGGCGGAGTGGCCGTGGACCTGCGAGAAGGGCATCGGCGGGCCGATCTGCAGCCACGACGGGTACAGCTTCGTGGCCGCCTCGGCCCACAGCGGCCCGTCGGCCGCCCACAGCAGCGGCTCCGGGCGGGTGTTGAGCAGCCCGGCGGCGGTGGCCGCGGTGACCGGCTCGCCGAGCTCGGCCCAGGCGGTGGCGGTGAGGCCGGCGTGGGTGACGAGCAGGTCCTCGCCGTCCGCGGTGCGCACCGCGGCGGCGACCCGCAGCCGGTCGCGCAGCCACCAGTCGCGCAGCAGCGCCGCGTCGGCGGCGGCGAGCGGCACCGGCCAGAACGGCTCGGCCCCGACGTACTGGGCTTCGTGGTTGCCCGCCAGTTGGATCCACTGCCGCGGCGGGCGGGCGGCCACGTACGCCAGCACGCCGGCGCTGTCCGGGCCGCGGTCGACCAGGTCGCCGACCTGGATGATCACGGTGTCGGGGTCGCCGGCGGACTCGAGGTCGGCGACGGCCCGGGCCAGCTGCTCCAGGCAGCCGCCCACGTCGCCGATGATCGCGATGGTCGCCACCGCGCGAACTGTAGCGCGGCAAGGTGTACCGCCACATGCGTCAACGGCGGCGCAGGATCCAGTCGAAGCTGCCCTGGCAGACCACCACGCCGCCGGCGTCGGTCACCTCGGTCTCGGTCATCGTGCGGGCCACGTCGACGGTGCCGGCGCACAGCGCGGCGACCGCCGCCCGCTCCTCCCGCTCGAGCCGGCACGTCGCGACCAGGTGGCCCCGGGCGGGGGCGAGGAAGCGCAGCTCCGCCGCGGAGCCCAGCGGCACGATCCCGGCGAACGCGTCGGCGGAGTCGACCGCGCCGATGATCGCGGCGAGGCCGGCCGCGTCGACGAGGGTGATGAGGCCGCTGGAGTGCAGGGAGCCGATCACGTTGGTCAGCGCCGGCGGTACGTCGGCGGCGACCTCGCCCACACCGTCGGCCGCGCGCAGCACCTGCAGCCCGAGGGTGCGGTGCGCCGGGATCGGATCCAGCAGCCGCCGGGCCAAATCGGTCAGATCCATGCCTGGGACGTTAGGCCCCAAACGGCCCCGGCCGGAAGCCCGGGGCGGTGCGCTACGCCGTCGGGACCCGGCTCAGCGCGGCCCGGCCGACCACGGCCATCGCCTCGTCGAGCTCCAGGCCGTTCCAGCGGTCCTTGTTGTACCCGTGGAAGACCAGCGTCAGGTAGACGTCCTCGTCCACGCACCACAGCCAGGCGTCGCCGTTCTCCCCGGCGGTGTCGATCTCGTGCGCGGCGAACGCCTGCGTGCCGCACTCGACCGGCAGCCGGCGCGGCTGCGTCTCCCGCTGCGACCGCGCGAACGACGCGCCCGCGTCCTGCGACACCGCCACGACCAGGCGCAGCGTCCGCGGCTTGGTGCTCGCGTCGGCGGCGTAGGAGCGCAGCACGTAGTCGCAGCCGTTGCTCTTGTAGTCGTGCGACGTGAGCAGCTCGCCGAGCCCGTCCTTGCGGAACTGCCCGACCTCCAGCAGCGGGCACACGTCACGCGGCTGGCGGTGCGACAGGTCGGTCGGCAGCACGCCGGGCAGCCCGCGCTCGATGACGTACGCCGCCGCCGAACCGCCGATCAGGCAGGCGGCCAGCAGGGCCCCGACGACCGCCAGCACCACCCCGGTCCGCGGTCCCCCCTGCGCAGTCACGCCTAGGAGTATGGCAGGGGGCCGCGAACGATCAAGAGGTCCCGGCGAGCAGTCCCAGCAGGGCCCGGTCGTGGCCCGGCGGCCCGACGAGCGCGATCCCGGCCGGCGGCGACGCGCCGGTCGGCACCGACACGCTCGGCAGGCCGAACGCGCTGGCCGGCACCGCGCAGCGCAGCGTCTCGCGCCGCCACGTGTCGCGCCCGGCGAGGCTCAGCTCCCGCGAGTGGCCCGGGCCGCCGGCCGGCAGCGCCAGCCAGGCGTCGGCGCCGAGCAGGTCCAGCAGCTCGGCCCGCCAGGCGGCGATGCGGCGGCGGGCCTCGGCCTCCTCCTCGCCGCAGACGCCGGCGCCGAAGCGGAACCGGGCCTCGATGTCGGGGCCGAGCGAGCGCGGGTGGGCCTCGATCCAGGCGCCGTGCGCCCGCCAGCCCTCGGCCGCCTGGACCTGGCGGAAGGCCAGCAGCAGCGGATCGGGATCGTCCCAGGTGGACAGCGAGGCCTCGGCGACGGGCGGGCCCAGGCGGGCCACGGCCTCCGCGGTGCCGCCGAGGCAGAGGATGCGCGACGGCGGGCCTTGCGGGCCCGGCGGCAGCAGCACGTCGCCCACCGCGGCCAGGGTCAGCGCGTCGCGCGTGATCCAGCCGACGGTGTCGAACGAGGCGGCGAGGGGCAGCACGCCCTGCGTCGGGACGGCCCCGAGGGTGGGCCGCAGGCCGAACAGCCCGCAGCAGCTCGCGGGCACCCGGATCGAGCCGCCGGTGTCGGTGCCCAGGCCGATGTCGGCGTGCCCGCTCGCCACGGCCGAGGCCGGGCCGCTGGACGAGCCGCCGGTGACGAGGTGCGGCGCGGCCGGGTTCGGCGGGGTGCCGTAGTGGCGGTTGGTGCCCGACAGCGAGTACGCGAGCTCGTCGGTGTGCACGATGCCCTGCACGACGGCGCCGGCGGCGCGCAGGCGGGCGACGGCCGGGGCGTCCTCGGCGGCGGGCAGCGCCTCGGCGAGCCAGTCCGGGTTGCCGCCGCCGACCGCGAAGCCGGTGACGGCGAAGAGGTCCTTGACGGCCAGGCGCAGGCCGTCGAGCGGGCCGTGGCCGGTGGCCGGCGCCAGCGGCATGCCCTTGACCCGCCACACGCTGGGGTCAGCTGTCACGTTCAGCAGGGTACTGCGGTTCGCGCCGCCCCGGGCTCGGCATGCATCACCATGTGGGTTGACCCGGCCACGTCGCGTCGGCGAGGGCCTGCTGGCCGGCCGCGTTGGGGTGGAAGAAGTCCTGGGCGGTGACCATGTCGAGGGTGAACCGGACGCGGTGCGCCGCTCCCCCGTCGTCGCGGCAGCGCGGCCCGTATGCGCGGCAGGCCGCGGCCAGCTGCGTGTTGTAGGCGTCGACGCGCTCGGCGAACGCCCGCCGCCGCTGCACCGCGGCCGCTGCGGTCGAGCCGGGGTCGGCCAGCAGCGCCGGGCACAGCCCGAACGACCACGCCTTCACCGCGAGCCGGTTGGTGTGCCCGATCTCCCACAGCCGGTTGATGTCGGGGACACTCACCACGAGCACCCGCGCGCCGGGCAGCCCGTCGTGCAGCACGGCCAGGGCCGCGTCGACCTGCCGGCGGAACGTCTCGACGGGCGTCATGTCGGCCAGTCCGCCGCGGCAGGCGTCGTCGGCGCCGATGAGGACGGTGACGTACCGCGCCCCGGTCCTCACCGCCGCCGAGGCCTGCCCGGCGAGGGCGTCGGCGCGCGCGTTGGCGGCGGCGAGGTTGTGGTTGCCGCCGCGCAGCCCGGGGTTGTCCGCGAGCAGCCGCCGGTAGTGGCTGCTGACCTTCGTCCCGTCGCCGGTCGACCACGAGTTGCGCGGGCACGGGCTGGGCGCCAGGCAGGAGGCGAAGGCGTTGGTGATGGAGTCCCCGAGCGCGGCCATACTGCTCTTGTCCTGCGGCGACCGCTCGGGCGTCGCCCCGGCCGCCCCGTCGCACGCGATCACCAGTAACACCAGGCCGGCCAGCAGAAGGCTCCACCCGCGCATGGGTGGGAGTCTATGTCACGCGGTCGACCGGCATCCTAGGATCCTAGCTAAGGGAATATCCCGCGGCCGCCGTTGTTGACCATGGTTCGTGACTGAACTTCCGCTTTCCGTGCTCGACGTCGCCCCGGTCGCCGCCGACGGTTCGGCCGCCGAGGCGCTGCGGCACACCACCGAGCTGGCCCGGCGCACCGAGGCCCTCGGGTACCGCCGGTTCTGGGTCGCCGAGCACCACAACATGCCGGCCATCGCAAGCTCCTCCCCGGCCGTGCTGCTGGCCCACCTGGCCGCGGCGACGAGCACGATCCGGGTCGGCTCCGGCGGCGTGATGCTGCCCAACCACGCCCCGCTCGTCGTGGCCGAGCAGTTCGGCACCCTGGAGGCGCTGCACCCCGGCCGCATCGACCTGGGCATCGGCCGCGCCCCCGGCACCGACCAGTACACGGCCCTGGCCCTGCGCCGCACCATGGAGGGGCTGTCGGCCGAGCACTTCCCGGAGGAGCTGCAGGACCTCATCGGGTACTTCGACGGCGAGGGCCGCATCCTCGCCTCCCCCGGCAAGGGCCAGCACCCCGACGTGTGGCTGCTGGGCTCCAGCGGATACAGCGCCCAGCTGGCCGGCGCCCTCGGCCTGCCGTTCGCGTTCGCGCACCACTTCAGCGCGCAGAACACGCTGCCGGCCCTGGCCCTCTACCGCTCGCACTTCCGCCCGTCGGCCCGCCTCGCCGAGCCGTACGCGATGGTCGCCGTCAGCGCGCTCGCCGCGCCCACCGACGAGGAGGCCGAGTTCCTGTCCGGGCCGAGCGCCCTGTCGTTCCTGCGGCTGCGCTCGGGGCGCCCGGAGCCCCTGGCCACGCCCGAGGAGGCGGCCGCCTACCCGTACACCGACCGCGAGCGCGAGTTCGTCCTGCAGCGGCGCGAGGGCCAGGCGCTCGGCTCGCCGGAGACGGTGCGCGAGCAGCTGACCGAGCTGCTCGCCGCCACGCAGGCCGACGAGTTCATGCTGACCTGCATGGTGTACGACCTGGAGGCCCGGGCCCGCTCGTTCGAGCTGATCCGCGCCGAGGTCGCCCCCGCGCTGCAGGCCCCGGTGCGGTAGCGTCACGCGATTACGGCGGTGGCGCCCGCCGCCGTCTTCGGCGAAGATGGCGGGCGATCTTGCCGGGCCGAAGTGGGGTGGGGAGCTGTGAACAAGACGTGGGTGCGGTTGCGACCGGTGCTCGACGGCGACCTGGCGATGTTCCGCCGGTTCGCGACCGAGCCCGGCCTGGCCGGCGCGGCCTGGACCGGCTACTCCGAGCCGAACGGCCCGGCGCGGCGCTTCGCGCACGACGGCTACCTCGGCGCCGAGGACGGCCGCCTCATGGTCGAGGCGGACGAGACCGCCGCCGGTTTCGTGCACTGGTTCGCCATCGGGTCCGGGATGTCCCAGTACTGGGGGATCGGCATCGTGCTGCTGCCGGAGTGGCGCGGCCGGGGCGTCGGCTGGCGCGCACAGACCCTGCTGTGCGACTACCTGTTCGCGAGCACCCCGACGCAGCGCGTCGAGGCCCGCATCCAGCCGGAGAACATCGCCGAGCAGAAGGCCCTGGAGAAGGTCGGCTTCCTGAGCGAGGGCATCCTGCGCTCGGCCGAGTTCCGCGACGGCGCCTGGCGCGACGTGCTCGTCTACGGCCGCATCCGCGGCGACCGTTAGCGCGTCACAGCCCGCTTCGCTCGCGGCGGGGAGGCCCGCGGCGCCGCCGGTCGGCGGCGGGCGGCCCGGCCCGGCGGCGCGAGGCCCAGAAACACATCACGCCCGCGCAGCAGCACCAGCCTGACCAGCGCAGACCCTCCACGGCGTAGTGGAACTGACCGCGGAACGCCACGGACGTGACGACGAGCGCGGTCACGCAGACCACCCACCCGGCGACGCCGATGCCCATGAGCACCCTGCCGGCCAGCCCGAACGCGCGTCGCATGGATTCCCGGGCGGCCGTCATCACCGCACGGGTGAGCGGTGCACGCCGGCGCGGCGCAGCGAGCGGTACCACAACCGCGACCGCGCCACCGTCATCGAAACCCCGCCGGGCACCCGCAGGCCGCCCAGCCCGACGACGCCGCCGACGAGCACGATACCGCCGAACGACAGCAGGCCGGTGCCGGCCACCAGGTAGAGGACCGTAGGGGGCGACGAGGCGACGGGGGCCGGTGGATCGATCGTGGTGGTGTTCGCGCGTTCCACCATCGGCGGCGGGTCCGGGGTCCGCGCCGCCTGGGCCGCGCTCAGCGTGCCGACCACCAGCGCCGCGCCCGCGACGCACTGCCATGCCCTCGTCTTCATCGCGAGGGACGCTAAAGGCCGGCCGGGTGAGCCGGCGCAGACCGACGCGGGTGAAATGGCACAGTGGGCGGGTGACGATCTACAAGATCCTGCTGCCGGCGGAGTGGGACGCGTTCGAGGCCGCCGGGGTGTTCGAGGGCTCGCCGCTGGACCGCCGGGACGGGTTCGTGCACCTGTCCGGCGCCGGCCAGGTGGCCGGGACCGCCGTGCGGTACTTCGGGGACGAGCCGGACCTCGTTGTCCTGGCCGTCGACCCGGAGGCGCTCGGCGACCGGCTGCGCTGGGAGGAGAGCACCAGCGGGGGCACGTTCCCGCATCTGTACGCCCCGCTGCCCATGTCCGCCGTGCTCGCCGTGCACCGCTTCGCCGGGGCCGGAGCCGTCAGCGTGTGACGATCAGGACCCGCAGCGGGGCGACCTTGGCCACGATGCGGTCCAGCAACTCCCCCGTCACGCCGAGGCCGTCGAGGACGGCCAGCAGGTGGCCGACCGTCGCGTCCCACGCCTCCGCGGTGATGCCCAGCGGCGCGTGCGCGGAGCGCAGGTCCCGGCCCTGGTAGATCTCCGGGCCGCCGAACGCGACGGTCAGGAACACCCGCAGGTGCCGGTTCAGGCGGCGCAGGTCGACGCCCTCGAAGTACACGGCGGTGCGCGGGTCGGCCAGCAGCCGCTCGTAGAGGCCGTCGACCGCGGCGGCTACCGCGTCGGACCCGCCCAGCGCGTCGAAGATGCTGCCCTCGCGAACGTGTTCACGGTTCATTCCTCCCCCTTCTCGGTGCGGCCGCACGTCCGTGCGGCGCCGATGAAGAGTTTTCGCGAAACGCGGGCTCCGGCGCAGGGCGGTGGCACGAGGTCCATCGCGAACCCCGCTGTGGTGGCAGCACTACACGGGGATGCGCGCCCGCACGACGGTGCCCTGGCCGGCGGGGCTGTGCACGTCGAGCGAGCCGTCGAGCATCGCCATGCGGTCGGCCAGGCCGCGAAGCCCGCTGCCGAGGGCGGCGTCCGCGCCCCCGCGGCCGTCGTCGGCGACCGTGACGACGAGCGCACCGTCCTCGATCGCCAACGTCACGACCGCCGCATCGGTACCCGAGTAACGCGCCACATTCGTCAACGCCTCGCTGATGACGAAGTACGCCGCGGACTCCACCGCCGCCGGGAAGCGCTCCGGCGGCAGGGCGGCGACCCGCAGCTCGACCGGGCTGCGGCGGGCCAGGTCGGCGACGGCGGCGCCCAGGCCGTACCGCGTCAGGCTGCTCGGGTGGATGCCCCGGGCGAAGTTGCGCAGCTCGATCGCGGCCTCCTCCAGGGCTGCGATGGCGTCGTCGAGGATCGCGGCGGCCCGCGCCGGCTCGTCCGGCAGCGCGGTGCGGGCCCGGGCGAGGGTCATGCCGAGCCCGACGAGCGACTGCTGCGCCCCGTCGTGCAGGTCGCGCTCGAGGCGCTGCCGCTCGCCGACCGCGGTCTCCATGATGCGGCGGCGGGAGGCCCGCAGCTCCTCGGCGGCGGCGTGCTGGGCGCTGAGGTCGCGCAGGTAGCCGCTGAAGATCGGCGGCCCGTCGACGGCGACGCGGGTGATGGTGAGCTCGACCGGGAACTGCGTGCCGTCGCTGCGCATGCCGACGATCTCCACCCGGGTGTCCAGCACCTGGGGCCGTTGCGTCATGAGGTACCGCTGCAGGCCCTGGCGATGCTGCTCCCGCAGCTGCGGCGGGATGATGAGCCCGGCGAGCTCGCGCCCGACGGCCTCGTGCCGTTCGTAGCCGAACGTCCGGCACGCCGCCGGGTTGAACTCGAGCACGGTGCCGTCGGCGTCGGCGATGACGATGCAGTCCAGGGCCGAGTCCAGCACCGCGCGCAGCTGCGCCTCGCTGCGGCGCACCGACTCGTCGGAGCGGGCCCGGTGCAGCGCCTCGCCGATGCGCCGGCCGAGGCTCTTCGCGGTGCTCAGCAGCTCCGCCGGCGGGTCCTCGAGCCGCCCGGTCAGAAACTCGACGATGCCCTCGACCGACGAGTCCGCCGACAGCAGCGGGAAGCAGAACGCGGCCCGCAGGCCCGCGTCGGCGGCCGCGACCGCGCGCGGGAACGCCGCCTCCCGGCCGAAGTCGCGCACCCACGCCGGCTCGCCGCTGCGCCACACCGCGCCCGGCAGCCCCTGGCCGGGGGCGAGCGCGAGGGCGCGGGTGGCGGCCTCGAACGCGGCGTGGTCGTGCCCGGGCGCGGACCAGGTCGCGGTGCAGCGCAGCGCGCCGCCGTGCACCTGCCACAGCGCGCCGGCGCTCCAGCCGAGCGCCTGCCCGATCGCGTCGAGGACGGCGCCGCCGGCCTGCGGCGCGGTGAGGATCTCGGCGATCGCGTGCTCGAGGCGCAGCAGCAGCGCGACGTCGACGGCTGGGCGCTGTGTCACGGGCTTCCCCCGGGTAGGTTACGGACCCATGGATATCCGGGTCGTGGTGGCCGATGACAGTCTGCTGGTGCGGGAGGGCGTCCGGGCACTCCTGAACGATCAGCCCGACCTGTCGGTTATCGGACTGGCCGCCGACCACGACGAGCTTTTGTCCACTGTGGAGCGGTTAGGCCCGGATGTCGTGATCACCGACATCTGCATGCCGCCGACCAACACCGACGAGGGCGTGCGCGCGGCGATCGCGCTGCGGGCCAGCCATCCGGCCGTCGGCGTGGTGGTGCTCAGCCAGTACGACGACCCGGCCCACTCCACCGCCCTGCTGCAGGACGGCGTGGCCGGCCGCGCGTACCTGCTCAAGGAGCGCCTGGCCCAGCCCGGCCAGCTCGCCGAGGCGGTCCGCGCCGTGGCCGGCGGCGGCTCGGTCATCGACCCGCGGATCGTCGAGTCGATGCTCACCGCGCGCAGCCGCCCGGCCTCCAGCGCGCTGCGCCACCTGACCGCCCGGGAGCGGCAGGTGCTGTCCGAGATGGCCACCGGCGCGAACAATGCCACGATCGCCGACCGGCTCTTCGTCACCGTCCGCGCCGTCGAGCGGCACATCAACTCGATCTTCGCCAAGCTCGGCCTCGCCGAGGAGGGCGAGACCCACCGCCGCGTCGGCGCGGTGCTGCTCTACCTGGCCGACCGGTAATCTGTCGTGCCCACACCACAGACGCCGCCCGCCCTCGCGCGGTGCCGCTCTACCTGGCCGAACGGTAATCTGTGGTGCCCACACCACTGACGCCGCCCGCCCGCGCGCGGTGCTGCTCTACCTGGCCGAACGGTAATCTGTCGTGCCCACACCACTGACGCCGCCCGCCCTCGCGCGGATCCTGGTCGGGTGGATGCACGCCTGACCGAGCTCTTGGCCGAGGTCGTGCCCGCGGGGCTCACGCGGGTCGAGGACGACGACGGGGTCCGGCTCGCGGGCGTCCGCGGCGGCCGGGCGGTCGAGATCCGCACCGACGGCGGCGCCATGGTCACCCGCGTCGAGGCGTCCGTCCCCGACATCCAGGCGCTGGGCAACGCGGCCGGCGCGTTCGTCGTCGACCTGGGCGCGCCCCCGGCCGGCGCCGCGGTGCTGGCCGCGCTGCCGCCGGTCGGCCCGGTCTGGCGCGACGTGCGCATCCACGGCGGCGCCGGCGGCCTGGTCGCGGTCCGCCGCTCGGGCGCGGCGGGCTACCGCTACGACCTGTGGCTGCTCGAACGCCTCGCCGAGGCGTGCTGCAAGATGTGCCGATGATCCTTCGCGGGTACGGCGCGGCCCTCATCGCCGCCGCCCTGCTCCTCACCGCCGGCTGCGCCCAGTCCGGCGCTTCGTCGCCGCCCCCCGCCGCGCCGGCCTCTCCCTCGGCGGCTCCGCCTCTGCTGCCCGTCGCCGGCCAGTGCTACGAGCGCCCGTTCGGCGGCGAGATCATGACGCCGGTGGTCACCGACTGCGCCAAGGATCACCAGGTCGAGATCGCCTACGTCGGCCAGTTGAACATCGCCGGCCCGCCGCAGGCCGGCAGCCCCGACCTCGCCCCCGCCGACGCGGAGTGCCGCACGAAGGTCGCCGCCTACCTCGGGGCGCCGCTGGGCCGGCGCGGCATGACGTACGAGATCGGCGTGCCGGACACCGCCGGCTGGAACAGCGGCCCCCACTGGTTCGCCTGCGAGCTCATCGCGATCGACTCCACGCCCGGCGAACCGAACCTCACGACCGTCCAGGGGTCGTACGCCGCCGGGAAGAACGCCGCCGCGCCGCACTGCTACACCGTGACCGAGAACTCCGACACCCTGACCCCCGCCGACTGCGCCCAGCCGCACGGCGCCGAGTACGTCGGCGCGGCCAGCGCGCCCTACGGCAGCGTGATGCCGAAGGACAAGGACGACCCCGCGTGGACGCCGTTCCAGGTCGCGTGCCGCGACGAGATCGCCGCCGAGATGGGCGTCACCGCGAAGACGCTCGACGCCACCTGGGGCTACAACTTCTGGGCCGCCCGCAGCCTGGAGAAGTCCGGCATCGCCGTCGTGCAGTGCTACTTCGTGATGTGGAGCGGCAAGACGATCACGGGCTCGGTCTTCGGCACCAAGGGCAAGAACATCCCCAAGGGCTGACGGCGCCGTTGCGTGACCTGGCCCGGCCCCGCGCCGCCCGCGAGCCGTGCCGCACCGATCCGTGACGTGGCCCGGCCCCGCGCCGGCCGCGAGCCGTGCCGCGCCGCGGCGTGACCTGGCCCGGCCCAGTGTCGGCCGCGGGCCGTGCCGCACCGATCCGTGACGTGGCCCGGCTCAGTGCCGGCCGCGAGCGGTGCCGCGCCGCGGCGTGACCTGGCCCGGCCCCGCGCCGGCCGTGAGCCGTGCCGCACCGATCCGTGACGTGGCCCGGCCGCGAGCCGTGCCGCGCCGTGGCGCGACCTAACCCGGCCCCGCGCCGGCCGCGAGCCGTGCCGCGCCGATCCGTGACGTGGCCCGGCCCCGCGCCGGCCGCGAGCCGTGCCGCGCCGATCCGTGACGTGGCCCGGCCCCGCGCCGGCCGCGAGCCGTGCGGGTACGGTGTGGCCATGCCAGATGCGCCGCCGGTGTTCGTCGTGATGGGGGTCGCCGGGACCGGGAAGACCACCGTGGGCGCGCTGCTGGCCGGTCGGCTCGGCTGGCCCTACGCCGAGGCCGACGACTTCCACCCCGCCGCGAACGTCGACAAGATGGCCGCCGGCATCCCGCTCACCGACGCCGACCGGGAGCCCTGGCTGGCGGCGATCGGCCGCTGGATCGACGAGCGCGCCGCGGCCGGCGAGTCCGGCGTCGTGACGTGCTCCGGGCTCAAGCGCGTGTACCGCGACCGGCTCCGCCAGGGCCGCCCGCAGGTGCGCATGGTGTTCCTCGACGGCTCCCGCGAGCTGATCGCGCGCCGGCTCACGGCCCGGCACGGCCATTTCATGCGCGTGGAGATGCTCGACAGCCAGTTCGCCGACCTGGAGCCGCCGCTGCCCGGCGAGGGCGTGACCGAGGTGTCGGTCGAGCCACCGCCGGACCAGATCGTCGAGGCGATCCTGAGGGCGCATCCCGACGTGAGCTGACCGCCGGGCCCTTCCTCCGTCATGCCCGGCCGGCGGCCCGGTGCCGAGGTTGACGCCGTTCGCGCTGGCCGACCGGCCGACCGTGGACAGGCGGCGCACCGTCACGTCGTCCACGCCGGCCGGGTCGTCGGACTTGAAGACGATTGACGTCCTCGTCGGTTGCCAGGCTGCCGTGCTCGACCAGGACGTGGTGTCGACATCGACCAGGACGTCGGCCGATGTCGACAATTCGTCGATGTCGACGATGTCGATACCGTCGCGGTCGGACGGCAGGTTGTCGTCGACATTGACGCGGCAATCAACATGCCGTCGACGGCACGACGACCGCGGAGCCGGCGACGAGCAGCGAGGCGCACCTGAAGTCCGTCGATGTCGACGATGTCGATACCGTCGCGGTTGAACGGCAGGTTGTCGTCGACATTGACGCGGCAATCAACATGCCGTCGACGGCACGACGACCGCGGAGCCGGCGACGAGCAGCGAGGCGCACAGCTGAAGTCCGTCGTCGCCGGCGAGGGCGCGGCGACCGCAAAGCCCGCGACGAGGAGCGGCGCGCACGGTTGACGCGGGCCCATGGAAGCACTCCCACGTGTCCATGGACCGCTCTCAGCAGCACAGGGCGCGGGTGGGACAAATCGACCGTAGGGCATCGGCACGGGCCTCAGTTCCGTCAGGGTGCCTTAGCGTGTCACACGCCGTTCAGACTTCGGCCGCCGTCCGGTGCCGTCCGGCGCCTAGCGTCCGTTGGTCAGGCCGCCGCGTGCGGCGGTCGAAACTCGTCCACCTGGAGGTCCGGGTCTATGTCCCGTGCGCTCGTCCGGCGGGTCACCCTCGCCCTGTCATTGTCCACCGCCGGCCTGGCGTGGCCGTTACTCGGCGGCCCGGCGGCCGCCAACCCGGCCGGAACGGGCCTGGTCATCAGCGAGGCATACGTCAACGGCGGCTCGTCCGGCGCCAGCTACCTCAACAAGTTCGTCGAGCTGTACAACCCCACGTCGAGCCCGATCTCGCTCAGCGGGGACACGCTGCAGTACCGCGCGCCCACCAGCACGGTGGTGCCGAGCGGGGCGCAGGTGTTCGCGCTGTCCGGGACCGTGGCCGCGCACGGCCACTTTCTCATCCAGCTGCCGAGCAACAACGCCGCCACCAACCCGGGGGCGCCGCTGCCGGCGGCCGACCTGAACACCGGTACCAGCGTCAACCCGGGTGCGGGCGGCGGGACGCTGTTCATCGCGGCCAGCGCGGCCGGGGTGCTGCCGACCGACCCGTCCGTCATCGACAAGATCGGGTGGGGCACCAGCAACTCGCCCGAGGGTACGGCCGCGAACGGTAACTCGATCGTGCTGAGCTACCAGCGCGACGCGGCCGGGGCCGACACCGACGACAACGGGGCGGACTTCCGCACCGCGACGCCGCAGCCGCAGAACGCGGCCTCCGACGGCGGCACCACGTCGGTGACGGTGACGAACCCGGGTGCGCAGAGCTCGACGGCCGGCACGGCCATCGCGCCGCTGACGCTGTCGGCCGCCGGGGGCACGTCGCCGTACACCTGGAGCGCCGACGGCCTGCCCGCCGGGCTTTCGGTCTCGTCCGGCGGCGTCGTCTCCGGCACGCCGTCGGCCGCCGGGACGTCGAGCGTGACGGTCACCGCGACCGACTCGACCGGCGCCACCGGCTCGGCGACGTTCGGCTGGACGGTGAACGCCGCGACGACCGTCGTGCCGATCGCCGCGATCCAGGGCACCAACACCGACACGTCGCCGCTGGACGGCCAGCCCGTCACCACCGAGGGCGTCGTGACCGCCGTCTACACCACTGGCGGCTTCAACGGCTTCTTCCTGGAGACCGGCGGCGCCGGCGGCACCGAGGCCGAGGACGCCACGCCCGGCGCCTCCGACGCCGTGTTCGTCTTCGGCTCGGCGTCGGCCGCGCAGGTCGCGGTCGGCGACAGCGTGCGGGTCAGCGGTACCGTGCAGGAGTTCCAGGGCCAGACCGAGATCTCCTCGCCGTCGGTGACCAAGCTGGCCACCCCGCTGCCACCGGTGAAGGCCGACACGCTGCCGTGGTCGAGCCTCACCACCGACGCGCAGAAGGAGGCCCACGAGGGCGAGCTGGTGGCGCCGCAGGGCAGCTTCACGGTGTCGGACAACTACGACGCCAACTGGTACGGCTCGTTCACGCTGGCCGCCGGCGACAAGCCGCTGCGCCAGCCGACCGACGCCGGTCAGGCCGGCAGCGCCGAGGCGCAGGCGGCCGCGGCCGACAACGCCGCGCGCATGGTGACCCTCGACGACGGCGCGAGCGTCAACTACAGCACGGCGGCCAACTCGGGCACGCCGCTGCCGTGGTTCACGGCGACGAACACCGTGAGTATCGGGTCGAAGGTCACGTTCCACCAGCCGGTGATCCTGGAGTACCGCTTCTCGCTGTGGAACTTCCAGCCCACCCACCAGGTGACCGACGACGGCGCGGCGGTCGCCACGTTCAGCGACATGCGCGCCGCCAACCAGCAGCCGGCGATGGTCGGCGGCGAGGTTCGCCTGGCGACGTTCAACGTGCAGAACTACTTCCCGCTGACCGGTGAGGAGTACGTCGCCCGGGGCCTCGGCACCTGCACGTACTACGACGACCGGGCCGGCAACCACATCTCCGTCAAGACCTGCACGGGGCCCGGCAACAGCGCCGGCCCGCGCGGGGCGGCCAACGCCGCGAGCTTCCAGCGCCAGCAGGCGAAGATCGTCACCGGCATCAACCGGCTCGGCGCCTCCGTCGTGTCGCTGGAGGAGGTGGAGAACTCGGCGAAGTTCGGCATGGACCGCGACGCCGCGCTCGCCACGCTCGTGGACGCGCTCAACGCCGCCGCCGGTGCGACGGTGTGGGCGTACGTGCCGTCGCCGGCCGCCGACAAGCGCCCGGCGATCGCCGACGAGGACGTCATCCGGACCGCGTTCATCTACAAGCCGGCCGACATCGCGCTCGTCGGGGCCTCGACGATCCTCACCACGTCGTCGGGCCCGGGCCAGCCGTTCTCGATCGCCCGGGAGCCGCTCGCGCAGGGCTTCAAGAAGACGGGCGCGACCGACGCCGACGCGTTCCTGGTCGTGGCCAACCACTGGAAGTCCAAGGGCAGCGGGACGGCGCTGTACCCCGGCGACGCGGAGGACACCTCGTCCCCCGCCGTCGACCAGGGCTCGTTCAACGCCACCCGGGTCCGTGAGGCCCAGGACACGACCGCCTTCGCTTCGCAGGCGGCGGCCGCGCTCGGCACCGGCCGCATCTTCCTCGTCGGCGACTTCAACGCCTACACGCAGGAGGACCCGCTGCAGGTGCTGTACCAGGCCGGCTACACCGACCTGGGCTCGGCCTTCGACCCGTCGGAGGCGACGTACTCGTTCAACGGCCTGCAGGGCTCCCTCGACCACGTCCTGGCCAACGCGGGCGCCCGCGCCCTGGTCACCGGCGCGGACGTGTGGCAGATCAATGCCCAGGAGCCCATCGCGTACTCCTACAGCCGCTACAACTACAACGCCACCCTGCTGTTCAACGGCGCGGACCCGTTCACGGCGTCGGACCACGACCCGGTCGTCGTCGGCCTGAACCCGCCGGTCACCCCGACCGCTCCCGCGTGGAGCAAGTCGACGGTGTACAACGCCGGTGACAAGGTGTCGTACAACGGCTCGACCTGGCAGGCCCTCTGGTGGACCCAGAACCAGGCCCCCGGCGACCCGTACGGCCCGTGGCAGCAGATCGTGACGTCGCCGGACGGCACCGCGGTCTGGACGGCGTCGCGGGTCTTCACGACCGGGGACGTCGTGGTGTACCAGGGCAAGAAGTACGTCGCCAAGTGGTGGACCCGCAACCAGGCCCCCGGCGACCCCTACGGCCCGTGGAAGCCCGTCGCCTGATCGCAGTGCTGCGATGAACCCGGGGCCGTCCTCCACGCGGAGGGCGGCCCCGGTGCCATGATGGGCGCCGATGGAATTCACGCTGTTCTCGGACTACATGCAGATCGAGCTGTACGACACGGCCTGCACCGCCGAGCTCGCCGACCATTGGATCGGCAACGACCACGTGGCGCCGGCCGGCGACGCCGTCGCCGTCATGACCGGCGTCAACGCCCCGGTCGTGGTCACCGTCGAGGTCCTCGACGCCCCGCCGCCGCCCGACGCGGACGCCTTTGCGCACGTCACCGAGTGCAGCCTGGAGTCGCCGTCCGGCCGGCTGCGGCTGACCTGCCCGACGTACGGCGACGACGACGGCGACCGCTTCGACGTCCCGGCGGGCTGGCTGCGGCTGCGCGTCTCGCTGACGCACGAGCCGTTCACCGAGGACCCGCCGGCCGCGGACCCCCTTCCGCTGCGCCTGCAGCTGTGGCCGGCGGCGGGCCCGCAGCCCCCGATCCTCGTCAAGGGCTGGGACCCCACCGCCGGCCGGATGTTCCCGTAACGGCCGGCTAGGTCCGCATCATCACGATGAAGGTGAATCCGGCGGTCGTCGGGCGGTGCAGTGCGACGTCGCACTTGATCCGGCGCAGGGCCTCGTTCCGGCTGAGGCCGAGCCCGTGCGCGATGAGCCGGTCCGGGCGTACCGGCACCGGATCGTCGAAGACGACGTCCACCTGGACCGGCCACGCCTCGTCGAGCCGGGGCGGCGGGCCGTCCAGCCGCCAGGCCCCCGTCCAGTCGAGGGTGAACCGGTTGCGCCGGGCGAGCAGCGGGTCCAGCAGCGTGGCCGCCACCCGTTCCGGGTCGTTGGCGTGGTAGCCGTGCAGCTCGGCCGGGTCGAAGGACCTGACCGTGGCTCGCTCGTGCACGGTGAGCTTGCTCGTCCGATCGCAGGAGACGCAGCGGACCAGCAGCCACACGTCCAGCAGCTTGCCGTTGGCGTTGACGCGGAACCGGCCCTCGCCGGTGGTGGCCGACTCCGACCGGCAGTCCAGGCACCGCAGCGACAGCAGCGGCAGTCTGGTCCGGCGGACGACCCAGGGCAGCACGATATGAGGTTGTGAAGACATGGTGATCTCTCTGAAGACCTGACCGAGGCCGATTACGCGCGGCCTCGAACGCCGCATGAACGGGCGCCCACGGGCAGCCCGGCAGAGCCGGCGGGGGCGCCGGCCGCAGATGCGCGCAGAAGAGCGTCAGGTCTACAGAGCGGGAGGGGTCACGCGGTTGTCCTCTGTCCTCGCGGCGACGGGTGCTCCCGGCAACCTATGCAACCGCGGACGGAGGACTCAAGCGGTTTTCCGGGCCGGCCGTCAGAACATGCCGTGCGGGACCTCGGCCGGCTCGGGTACCGCTATTCGAACAGGGAGCCGCGGCCGCCGCCCTCGCGGCGGCGGGCGCGGCGGCGCAGCTCGACCACGACCGCGTCGACCAGGGCCGTCGCCGCCAGGACCCACAGGATGACCGCCAGCCAGACGAAGCCGGCGCTCAGGGCCAGCGCGCCGAGCACGGCGCTGGTGAAGAAGCCGAACGTCGCGAGCACCAGCCGCAGGTTCAGGGCGCTGTACGGGTGGTCGGCGGTGCCGTGGTGACCGCGGGGCTGGGCGCGCATCGGGATCCCCTCACTTCAGGGTCGTGATCCGGTCCTTCAGGATCGTGGTGGCGATCGCGGCCCGGTGGGGCTGGCCGCGCAGGAACGCCTCGGCGAAGTGGACCGCCTGCTGGTAGGTGACCTTCGCCGGCATGGGCGGCTCGTTGGCGTCGACGGCGACGTCGAGCAGCGCGGGGCCGTCGTGGGCGAGGGCGTCGGCCAGGGCCGCGGGCAGGTCGGCGGGGTCCTCGACGCGGGCGCCGAAGCCGCCGCAGCCGCGGGCCCACGAGGCGTAGTCGGGGGCCGGGTCGCCGAAGCGGACGCCGTACTCCGGCAGGCCCAGCACCATCTGCTCCCAGACGATCATGCCGAGTGCGTTGTTGTTGTTGATGACGACCTTGACCGGCAGGCCGTAGCGGGCGGCGGTGTGGAACTCGCCCATGAGCATCGCGAAGCCGCCGTCGCCGACGAGGGCGATGCACTGGCGGCCGGGGTACTCGTGCTGCAGCGCGATCGCGTAGGGCAGCCCCGGGGCCATGGTGGCCAGGGTGCCGGAGAGGTAGAACTCGCGGCGGCCGGTGACCTGCCAGTGCCGGGCCGCCCAGGTGGCCACCGTGCCCGAGTCGCAGCACAGGATCGCGTCGCCGGCCGCGGCCCGGTCCAGGGCGGCGGCCAGGTACTGCGGGGCGATCGGGGACCGGTGCGCGTTCTCGAGGCCCGCCATGCGCTCGCGCCAGTCGCGCATCTTCTCCTGGTACCGCTGCAGATGCTTGTGCTCCGGACGCCGGCGCAGGCGGGGCAGCAGCGACTCCAGGGTGGCGGCGGCGTCGCCGACGAGGGGCACGTCCGTCGGGATGCGGGTGCCGGCGCGGCTCGCCTCGGCCTCGATCTGCACGACGTGGGCCTGGCCGGGTTCGGGCAGGAACTTCGTGTACGGGAAGTTCGTGCCGACCATGAGCAGGGTGTCGCACTCGGCCATGAGGTCCTCGCTGGGCGACGTGCCGAGCAGGCCCAGGCCGCCGAGCGAGAACGGCGAGTCGTCCGGCACGACCATCTTGCCCAGCAGCGACTTGACGATCGGCGCGCCGAGCACGTCGGCGGTGAGCTCGACCAGGGCGCCGGCGCCGCGCGCGCCGATGCCGGCCAGGATCGCCGGGCGCTCGGCGGCGTTGAGCAGGTCGGCGGCGGCCTGCAGGTCGTCGTCGGCGGGGCGGACCGGCGGGGGCACCCACACCGGCGCGGTCGCCGGGGCGCGCACCGGGCCGACGTCCTCGTACGGGTTGTCGCCGGCCGCGGCGACCTGCACGTCGTTGGGGACGGTCAGGTGGGCCACGCCGCGGCGCGCCAGCGCCGTGCGCACGGCGATGTCGACGAGGGCGGGCACCTGGGCCGGGTTGACGACGGGCTCGTTGTAGACGGCGACGTCCTGGAAGAGCCGGTCCAGGTGTACCTCCTGTTGATATGCGGTCCCGAGGACGCCGGACTCCTGGGCGCCGGTGATCGCGAGCACCGGGGCGTGGTCGAGCTTGGCGTCGTAGAGGCCGTTGGCGAGGTGGATGCCGCCGGGGCCGGAGGTGGCCAGGCAGACGCCGAGGCGGCCGGTGGCCTTGGCGTGCGCGACGGCCATGAACGCGGCCGCCTCCTCGTGGTGCACGAGCACGAAGCGCATCCGGTCGGCGTTGCGGCGCAGCCCCTCCATCAGGCCGTTGATCCCGTCGCCGGGCAGGCCGAACACCGTGTCGACGCCCCAGTCGGCCAGCCGGGCGATGATCGCCTCGCCCACGGTCTGCTTCGTCATACCCACGGCTTTGCCACATCCGCGGTGTCCAAACCTGCCCGCCGTGATCCGGTAGCGTGCTGGGCCATGGGAGTGTTCGACCGGCTGCTGGGGACGCCCGAGGACCGCTTCGCCCGCCGGGTGCTCACCGCGATGCGCGACGCCGGCGTGGCGCAGGCCCGCTACCTGCGCGAACAGTTCGCGATCGAGGTCCGGCGGGACTCGCCGGCCGAGCCGCCGGCGATCGCCTACCTGGGCAACCTCTTCCGCGAGTGCGCCCGCGCCGGGCGGGCCGAGCGCCGCCAGCGCATCGCCACGTTCATCGGCGCGCTGATCTTCAACCCGGGCGCCCCGCAGACGTGGGAGGAGGTCGCCCCGCTGCTGCGGCCGCTGCTGCGCACGGTCACCTTCGGCCTCGGCGTGGATCGGGAGGCGGCGCTGCCGCTGCGCCGGCCCGCGTGGGCGTACCTGGCCGAGTTCGTGGTCGTCGACCAGCCCACGTCGATGATCTACGTGACCACGAAGCAGGCGCGGGAGTGGGGGGTCACCGAGCGCACGGTGTTCGACCGGGCCCGGCGCAACATGGCGGAGATCGCGCGGCGCACCACCGAGGCGAGCGACGGCCCGGGCCCGCGCTCGCTGATCCGGATGGTCGAGTCCGGCGAGGCGTACTGGGCCTCGCACCTGTTCGTCGACGGCTGGCTGGCCGGGCAGCGGGGGCGGGTCGGCGGGCCGCCGCTGCTGTTCGTGCCGGACACGACCGGGGTGCTGCTCGTCGGGCGCACCGCCGACGACAC
This sequence comes from Dactylosporangium sp. CA-139066, assembly GCF_050936175.1. Classification (NCBI taxonomy): domain Bacteria; kingdom Bacillati; phylum Actinomycetota; class Actinomycetes; order Micromonosporales; family Micromonosporaceae; genus Dactylosporangium; species Dactylosporangium sp. CA-139066. The sequence goes on from NZ_JBNJNH010000001.1 coordinate 8,432,091, forward strand.
CCCGGAGAGCCTCGGCAAGCTGTTCGAGCTCGTGGAACGGGAGTACCGCGACGCGGCCCGGCCGATCTCGCCGATGGCGTTCACCGTCGACGGCGACGGCGAGGTGGTGCCGTTCCGGCCGCCGCCGGGCGACCCGATGCACGAGGTCGCGCACCGCTCGGCGGTGCTGATGGCGAACGCGGAGTACGAGGCGCAGGGCCGGCACCTGAAGACGGACGCGTTCGTGGCCGAGCACGGCGTCGCGCAGCGCCCGGACGGCTCGGTGTTCTCGTGGGCGAGCTGGGCCGAGGGGGTCGACACGCTGCTGCCGCGGGCCGACTTCGTCGTGTTCACCGCCGACGCGGGCGACGACGAGGAGGTCGCGCCGTTCTTCGTGGCCTGGGACGCCGTGGCCCGGGAGGTCGACCTGGAGCCGGAGCCGGGGCTGGAGCCGGAGCGCTACCGGCTGCGCGGGTGGCCCCACCCGGGGGTGGTCGAGCGCCTCAGGCGGGTCGCAACGCGTCCCTGAGCCGGGCCCGCACCGCCGGGTCCCTGGCGTCGGGGTGAGGCTCGGCGGGGTGCTCGCCGTCGAAGAAGAGCCCGGTGCCCGGCTCCTCGAGGATGAGCCGCAGGGTCGCGCGGCCGCCCTGCTCCACGGTGGTGAAGGGGCGCTGGCCGTACTGCCGGACCATCCCGGTGTCCATGAACGTCGCCGGGTGGATGCAGTTGGCGGTGACCCCGGTGCCGGCGAGCCCGGCGGCGAGGTCGAAGGTCCAGGCGGCCAGGGCGAGCTTGGCGCGGCGGTACGCGTCGACCCCGTTGTAGTGCCGCTCCAGCTGCAGGTCGTCGAAGTCGATCGGCCGCTGCCCGAGCGAGCCGACGTTGACGATGCGGGCCGGCGCGTTGGCCCGCAGGGTGGGCAGGAGCGCCTCGGTGAGCCGGACCGGGGCGAGCAGGTTGACCGCCCAGCGCAGCTCGTAGCCGTCGGCGGAGAGCTCCCGGCCGCCGTCGCGGGCGCCGAAGCCCACGCCCGCGTTGTTCACCAGCACCGTGAGCGGGCGCCCGCCGACGGCGGCGGCGAGCCGGTCGACGTCGGCGAGGTCGGCCAGGTCGGCGACGAACCCCTCGGCCTTGCCGTCGGCCGCCTCCACCTCGGCCACGCCGCGCTCGACCTTGCGCGGGTCGCGGCCGTGCAGCAGGACGGTGAGCCCGGCGGCGCCCAGCTCGGGCGCGAGCCAGCGCCCGAGGCCCGAGGTGGCGCCGGTCAGCAGCACTTCGCTCATGCGCCCAACGTATCTCGCCTGCATCGTGCCGGCGGTCGTGGCCGCTCTCCCCTACGTCGTTCCGGCGCCGCCCTGGCTCCGCAGCGGCGAAGGGCGGCCTCGGGCGTATCGCCGAGGCCGCCCTTCGCGCGGGGCCGCAGTGAGGGCCGCTAGTTGCCGGGGATCTGCAGGCCGCCGGACGCGTCGGGGGCCTGGATGTCGAGGACGTCGACGACGAAGCGCAGGTCGCCGGCGGGCGCGCCCTGCTGTTGCGGGGTGTCGCCGTAGGCCTCCTTGGCCGGGATGTCCAGGATGATGCGGCTGCCGACCTTCACGCCGACGAGGCCGCGGTCCCAGCCCTCGATGACCTGGGGCTGCTGGTTCTGCTCGGCCATGCCGACCTGGACCGGGAACGTCTGCTTGCGGGTCCAGGACGAGTCGAAGACCTTGCCGTCCTTGTAGGTCGCGCCGACGTAGTTGACCACGACGGTGTCGCCCGGCTTGACGGTCTTGCAGTTGCCCTGGATGACCGTCTTGACGTCGCGGATGGCGACGCGCTGGTCGCCGCCGGCGTCGACCTTGGGCTCCTCGGCCAGGCGCTTGTCGAAGCCGCCGAGCATGGGCGGGTACGACGACTCGGCCATCGGCTTGCACTCGGTCTTCTTCTGCTCGGCGCGGTCGCCGAAGTACCACACGCCGGCGAACGCGCCGCCGATGGCGAGCAGGACGATGATCGAGCCGGCGATCGCCTGGCCGACGCGCTTGCGGCGGGCGACCTTGGCGGCGGCGACGCGGGCCGCGGCGCGCTTCTCGGCCTTCGTCAGCGGCGCGGGCCCCTTGGGCTTCGCCTTGGCCTTGTCGTCCTCGTTGTCCTTGCCGTCCGCATCGTCCCCGTCGGACGTTTCGGACTCGTCGGACTCGTCCGCCTCGGCCGCGTCTGAAACTTCCGCGGCGGTCGTCTCCTCCGCCTCCCCGGCGGTGGCCGGGGTGGCCTCGGTGACCTCGTCCTCCGTCGATGCGTCCGGCTCGGCCGCGGCCGCCTTCGGCGGGGTGGCCTTGGTCGACCTTGCCGGGCGGCGGTTCCTGCCCCGATCGCTCACAGTTCGTCGACTCCCCTGGTGGGCGGCCCCGCACGGTGACGGACCCGAGATTTGTTCGGCAGAGCTTCCCATACCACACGCCTTCCGGCACGCACCGGGGTGCCGGACGATATGGCCTAAGGTCGGTTGTATGGGCAACGCTACGGGCGTCGAGAGTACCGGACCGCTCGGCGAACGATTCGCCGAGATCCTCACCGAAGAGGCTCTGAGTTTCCTGGCAGATCTGCATCGCGCCTTCGACGAGCGGCGCCTGGAGCTGCTCGGGCTGCGCAAGGAGCGCGAGGCGGCGCTGGCCGCCGGCGGCACCCTCGGCTTCCTGCCGGAGACGGCCGACGTGCGGGAGGCCGACTGGCGCGTCGCCGAGCCGGCGCCCGGCCTGGAGGACCGCCGGGTGGAGATCACCGGGCCGACCGACGCGAAAATGACCATCAACGCGCTCAACTCGGGGGCGAAGGTCTGGCTCGCCGACCACGAGGACGCCAACACGCCGCTGTGGGACAACGTCGTGCAGGGGCAGCTCAACCTGCGCGACGCGATCGCCGGGACGCTGTCGTACACCTCGCCGGAGGGCAGGCAGTACCGGCTGGCGGAGGGCCCCCGGCCGACGATCGTGGTGCGGCCCCGCGGCTGGCACCTGCCCGAGAAGCACATCCTCGTCGACGGGCGCCCGACCTCGGGCTCGCTGACCGACTTCGGGCTGTACTTCTTCCACAACCACCTCGCCACCCGGCCGTACTTCTACCTGCCGAAGATGGAGTCCCACCTCGAGGCCCGGCTGTGGAACGACGTGTTCACGTTCGCCGAGGAGCGCTTCGGCCGCCCGACCGGCACGATCCGCGCCACGGTGCTCATCGAGACGTTCCCGGCCGCGTTCGAGATGGAGGAGATCCTCTACGAGCTGCGCGAGCACTCCGCCGGGCTCAACGCCGGCCGCTGGGACTACATGTTCAGCGTCATCAAGAAGTTCCGCACCCGCGGCCGCGACTTCATGCTGCCGGACCGCAACACGGTGACGATGACCGTGCCGTTCATGCGCGCCTACACCGAGCTGCTCGTGCGCACCTGCCACAAGCGGGGCGCCCACGCGATCGGCGGCATGGCCGCGTTCATCCCGAGCCGGCGCGACCCCGAGATCAACCGGGTCGCCCTGGAGAAGGTCGGCGCGGACAAGACCCGCGAGGCCGGCGACGGCTTCGACGGCTCGTGGGTCGCCCACCCGGACCTCGTGCCGGTCTGCCGGGAGATCTTCGACGGCGTGCTGGGCGATCGGCCCAACCAGCTCGGCCGGCTGCGCGAGGACGTGTCGGTGAGCGCCGCGGACCTGCTCGCCGTCGGCGCGACGCCGGGGCAGCGCACCGAGGCCGGGCTGCGCAACGCGGTCAGCGTCGGCGTGCAGTACCTCGCCGCGTGGCTGCGCGGCACCGGCGCGGTGGCCATCAACAACCTCATGGAGGACGCGGCGACGGCCGAGATCTCCCGCTCGCAGGTCTGGCAGTGGCTGCACAACGACGTGACGCTCGACGACACCGGCGAGAAGGTGACGCGCGAGCTGGTGGAGAAGATCGCCGACGAGGAGCTGGCGAAGCTCGACGGGGACTTCGCCGAGGCGCGCACGTTGTTCATGGAGGTGGCCGTGGCCGACGACTTTGTGGACTTTTTGACCATCCCGGCGTACGAACGTATGCCATGACCCTCGATGCGCTCGCCGCGACGGTGCGGGGGTTGCTGCGGCCGGATCAGGTGATCACCGACCGGCAGCGGCTGCGCACGTACGAGTGCGACGGGCTGGCGCACTACCGCGTCATCCCGGGCATCGTGCTGCTGCCCCGCACCGCCGAGGAGTGCGCGGCCGTGGTGCGGGCCTGCGTCGCCGCCGGGGTGCCGTTCGTGGCCCGCGGCTCCGGCACCGGCCTGTCCGGCGGGGCGCTGCCGCACGCCGAGGGCGCGCTCATCGTGACCTCGCAGCTGCGCGCCATCCTCGAGATCGCGCCGCTGGACGAGCGGGCCGTGCTCGAGCCCGGGGTCATCAACCTGCAGGTGAGCCGGGCCGCCAACCCGCACGGGTACTACTACGCGCCCGACCCCTCCAGCCAGCAGATCTGCTCGATCGGCGGCAACGTGGCGGAGAACTCGGGCGGGGCGCACTGCCTGAAGTACGGCTTCACCGCCAACCACGTGACCGGCGTGCAGATCGTGACCCCGGACGGCGACCTGGTCCGCCTCGGCGGCCGCGCGCCCGACGCCCCCGGCTACGACCTGCTCGGCGCGTTCGTCGGTTCCGAGGGCACGCTGGGCATCGCGACCGAGGTCACGGTACGCCTGGTGCGCCTGCCCGAGGCCGTGCGCACCCTGCTCGCGGCGTTCGGCGGCACCGACGAGGCCGGCGCCGCCACCTCGGCCATCATCGCCGCCGGCGTGGTCCCCGCCGCCGTGGAGATGATGGACGCCCTGGCCATCGAGGCCGCGGAGGCCGCCGTGCACTGCGGCTACCCCGAGGGCGCCGGCGCCGTGCTCATCGTCGAGCTCGACGGCCCCGCCGCCGAGGTCGACGCCCAGTTCGCCGCCGTCGAGGAGTTCTGCCGCGCCCACGGCGCCTTCGAGATCCGCATCGCCGCCGACGACGCCGAGCGGGCGCTGTTCTGGAAGGGGCGCAAGTCCGCGTTCGCCGCGGTCGGGCGCATCTCCCCCGACTACATCGTCCAGGACGGCGTCATCCCCCGCACCGCCCTGCCGCAGGTCCTCACCCGCATCGGCGAGCTCGCCCGCGAGCACGGCGTGCGCGTCGCCAACGTCTTCCACGCCGGCGACGGCAACCTGCACCCGCTGGTCCTGTTCGACGAGGCGGTCGCCGGCCAGGCCGAGCGGGCCGAGACGGTGTCCGGGGCGATCCTCGACCTCTGCGTGGAGCACGGCGGCTCCATCACCGGCGAGCACGGCGTCGGGGTCGACAAGGCCAAACACCTGCCGCGGATGTACTCCGACGAGGACCTCGACACGATGCAGCTGGTCCGCTGCGCGTTCGACCCGCGGGGCCTGGCCAACCCCGGCAAGGTGTTCCCGACGCCGCGGCTGTGCGGCGAGGTACCCGGCCGGCGCAAGGGCGTCCATCCGCTGCACGGCTCCGGAGTGGAGATCTTCTGATGCTGCCGCCTTCAGCTGAGATCGCCGGCGTCCCGGCCGCGGCGGTGGCCACGCCGGCCTCGACCGCGGAGGTGGCCGACGTGGTCCGCGGCGCCGCCGCCGACGGGCTGGCGCTGGTCGCCCGCGGCGAGGGCACCCGGCAGGACTGGGCGCTGCCGCCGCAGCGCCTCGACGTGATCCTGGAGCTGCGCGGCGTGTGCGGCCTGGTCGAGCACGCCGCCGGCGACCTCGTCGCCGTGGTGCGCGCCGGCACCCCGCTGCGCGAGGTCCAGGAGGCGCTGCGCCCCGCCGGCCAGCAGCTCGCCCTCGACGACCCGCTGCCCGGGTCGACGGTCGGCGGCACCGTCGCCGTCAACGCCTCGGGCCCCCGCCGCATGCTCTACGGCACGGTCCGCGACCTGCTCATCGGCGTCACCGTCGTGCGGGCCGACGGCGTGGTCGCCCGGGCCGGCGGCAAGGTCGTGAAGAACGTGGCCGGGTACGACCTCGGCAAGCTCGTCGCCGGCTCGTACGGCACCCTCGGCGTCATCACCGAGTGCGCCTTCCGCCTCCACCCGCTCCCCGCCGCGTCCCGCTTCGTGTCGGCGCCGGCCGACGACCCGGAGGCGGCCGGCCACGCCGTCGCCGCGGTGCTCGGCTCGCAGGTGGTCCCGAGCGCCCTCGAGGTCGACATGGAGCCCGGCCCGGGCCCGCTCACGGTCACCGCGCTCGTGGAGGGCGTGCCGGCCGGCGTCGAGCGCCGCGCCGCCGACCTCGAGAAGCTGCTCGGCGCGGACGCCACCCAGCACGAGACGCCGCCGCCCGGCTGGGGCCGGTACCCGTGGTCGCCCGGCGATGTCGGCATCAAGCTCACCTGCGCGCTGTCGAGGGTGCCGTACCTGCTCACCGCGGCCGGCGTGACCGCGCGCCTGCACGACGTGTCCCTGCGCGTGCGCGGTTCGGCCGGCACGGGCGTGCTCTACGCCGGCCTCCCCGGCACCACCGACCCCGGCGTGGTGGCCGGCGTGGTGAGCGACCTGCGCGCCGCGACGAGGGCCGGCGCCGGCCACTGCGTGGTGCTGACCGCGCCCGCCGCCGTGCGCGCCCGCATCGACGTCTGGGGCCACGTCGACGGCCTGGACCTGATGCGCCGCGTGAAGGAACAGTTCGACCCGTACGGCACCCTGGCCCCGGGCCGCTTCGTAGGAGGTATCTAGCGCGATGCAGGAGCGCCGCGACCTCATCAACGACTGCGTCCACTGCGGCTTCTGCCTGCCGACCTGCCCCACGTACGTCCTGTGGGGCGAGGAGATGGACTCCCCGCGCGGCCGCATCCAGCTGATGCTGCAGGAGTCCGAGGGCGAACCCCTGACGAGCTCCATGGCCGGCCACTTCGACGCCTGCCTGGGCTGCATGGCGTGCGTGACGGCCTGCCCGTCGGGCGTGCAGTACGACCGCCTCATCACCGAGACCCGCACGATGGTCGAGCAGGTCCGCCCGCCCGCCGGCCGGGCACTGCGGGCCGCCGTGTTCGCGCTGTTCCCGTACCCGCGCCGGCTGCGGGCGGCGAAGGCGCCGCTGGTGGGGTACCAACGCCTGGGTCTGCCCTTGAAAAGCCGCCTGCCGGCGACCCTGCGCACCCTGATCGACCTGGCCCCACCGGTCCGCCGCGCCGTGCCGTTGCCGTCGTTCGTGCCGGCCCTTGGCCCGCGCCGCGCCCGCGTCGGCCTGCTCACGGGCTGCGTGCAACACGCGTTCTTCCCGTCGGTGAACGCCGCGACGGCCCGCGTGCTGGCCGCCGAGGGCTGCGACGTGGTCATCCCGCCGTCGCAGGGCTGCTGCGGCGCCCTGAGCCTCCACAGTGGACGCCGGACCGAGTCGGCCCGCTTCGCCGCCGGCCTGCTGTCGTCGTTCACGGACGTCGACGTCCTGGTCGTGAACGCGGCCGGCTGCGGGTCGGCGCTCAAGGAGATCGCGGAGCTGCTGCCCGACGACCCGCGGGCGCTCGCCCTTGGCACCAAGGTCCGCGACCTGTCGGAGTTCCTGGCCGAGCTGGGCCCGGTCGCGCCGCGGCATCCGGTGCCGCTGACGGCCGCATACCACGACGCCTGCCACCTGGCGCACGCCCAGGGCGTGCGCACCCAGCCGCGCGCGTTGCTGCGCGGCATCCCGGGCCTCGACCTGCGCGAGATCCCCGATCCGGAGATCTGCTGCGGTTCGGCCGGCATCTGGAACATTCTCAACCCGGGCCCGGCTGCGGAGCTGGGCGATCGCAAGGCCCAGGCCGTGCTGTCGACGGGGGCGTCGCTGCTCGTCACGGCCAACCCCGGCTGCCTGATGCAGATCGCCGCGGCGGCGTCCCGGGCCGGCGCCAAGCTGCGCCTGGCGCACACGGCCCAGGTCCTGGACGCCTCCATCCGCGGCGTCCGGCCCGAGGTGCTCTCCTAACGCGCCTCGAGCAGCGCGACGAGGTTGTCGTAGGAGGCGCCGTCAACGACCCGGCGGGCCGCCGCAGCGAACGCCGCATCGCCGATCTGCCCGCGGATCCGCGCGAGTTGTTCGATGTTGCCGGCGGCCTGCGGCATGTCCAGGGCGAGCCTGATGGAGAGAGCCCGCACGTACAGGGGTATCGCCGCGGCGCTGTCACCGCCGGCGATCCGCACGCTGGCGAGCTGGCTCAGGTTGGTGGCGACTCCAGCCTGGTCCTCGAGCTGCTCGAACATGACGAGCGACCGCTGGTAGAGACGTTCGGCCTCGGTGTGGTCCCCCCGGTCCTGGGCGAGGATCCCGAGCTGGCCGTAGCTGGTGGCGAGGCCGGACTGGTCGCCGAGCTGCTCCTTGATGGCCAGGGACTGCCGGTAGCGGCGTTCGGCCTCGGTGTAGTCGCCGCGGCGGTGGGCGAGGATGCCGAGCTGGTGATAGCCCGCGGCCCGGCTGGCCCGGTCGCCGAGCTCCGCAAAGATCGCCAAGGACTGCTGGTAGCGGCGCTCGGCCTCGGCGTGGTCCCCACGTCGCTGGGCGAGCAGGCCGAGCTGGTGATAGCCGAGGGCGAGGCCGGCCTGGTCGCCGAGCTGCTCCCTGATGGCCAGGGATCGCTCGTAGCGGCGTCCGGCCTCGGCGTCGTCGCCGCGAAGGTAGGCGAGGATGCCGAGCTGATGATGGCCGGCGGCCTGACCGGCCTGTTCGCCGAGCTGCTCGAACATGCCGATTGCCCACTGGTAGCGGCGTTCGGCCTCGGCGTGATCCCCGCGGCCCTGGGCGAGCATGCCGAGCTGGTGATTGCAGCTGGCGAGGCCCAACTGGTCGCCGAGCTCCTCGAAGATGGCCAAGGACTGCTGGTAGCGGCGTTCGGCCTCGGCGTAGTCCCCGCGGCGGTGGGCGAGGTTGCCGAGCTGGCCGAGGTGGGCGGGGCGGCGTGGCGAGTCGGTGGGTAGCCAGCGCAGGGTGTCGATGATGAGGCTGGTGGCTCGGTCCCACGCGCCCCAGGATTCGAGCTGCTGGCCGATGCCCTCAGTCACGGCGCCGGCGGTCTCGAGGTCCCCGGCGCTGACCAGGTGGTGGCGGGCCTCTTCGAGGTCGTGGAGGTCCGCGGCCGGGTCCTGCGGCCAGGCTGTGACCCGCCACTGCCAGTACGCGGCCGCGGTCCGATGGGCCCGGCGGATGGGGTCCTTGCCCGGGTCGAGGGTGGTGGTGCGCTGCCAGCGGTGGTGCAGTTCGGTGGCGGTCCACCGGTGCATGAACACCACCCCGTCGACCGGGTCGTGGTGGATGAGGCTGCTGTACCGCAGGACGTCCAGCAGCTCGGCCAGGCCGGCCGGTTCCGTGTACGGCGACCGGGGCGGCCGCGCAGCGGCGACGAACAGGTCCTGCAGGGTGTCGCGTTCGGCCGGGGTGAGCGGCCCGCCGTCATCCAGGGCGGCGTCCATCTCGTCGAAGGTGAGGTCGTACGCGGCGAGCAGGCCGACGATCTGCTCGATGGCGGCCTGCTGCTGTTCCTCGCGGGCGTCGGTGTCGGCGGTGACCTGGTCGGCCGGTTTCGGGATGCCGATATGGAAGGTGAGCGCAACCGTGGGGATCGGTTCGCGGTAGACGCTGATGGCCATGAGCAGGTCGATGGCGCCGGGGATGGTGGTGAGCCGGTTGAGGTGTTCGGTGAGCAGGACGTCGTCGGCGGCGAGGGTGACCGTGTCGGCCAGCGCCGCATCCAGGGTGCGGTCCTGCACCAGCCAGGTCCCGGCCTGGTCGGGTCCGAGGCGGGTCTTCGCCGCGTCGGCGAGCCGGGCGGTGATGTCCTCGAACCGCGCCTCACCATGCCCAAGCAGCGCATCCAGGTACTCCAGCGACCGCGGGTGGCCGCCGACCACCCGCCAGATCTGCTCCACCGCCGGGTCATCGGTGGCGTGCCGGTCAATGTGCGGCAACGACCACAACAGTTTCCCCGTCTCCGCCGCCGACAGCGGCCCGAGCGGCTGGGCCAGTAGCCGCCCGCCGGGCAGTGGCAGCGGGTAGCGTGAGGTGATCAGCAGCCGGCTGCCCCCGGGGGCTGTCGCCCACCCGGCCAGCAGCTCCGCCAGGTTCGGATCGGCGACGGCCGCGCCGTCGGCGGTGAGATTGTCCTCGAAGTTGTCCAGCACCACCAGGATGCGCACCTCGTGCAGGACATGCTCGCGCAGCACCTCAAACCGGTCCCGCCACGGCACATCCACCCGCCCCGCAACCGCCACCCCCTGCGCCGCCAACCCAGCCACCTGCCCACGCACCAGCAGCTCCCGCCGGGCGACCGCCGCCACCTCGGCCAGGACCCCGTCGACGGTCACCTCCCCGAACAGGCTCGCCACCCGCCACCCCGGATCAGCCTGGACCGTCCGGCGCAGCACCTCCGCCGCCAAGGTCGTCTTCCCGACCCCACCAATGCCGTGCAACACCAGACCGGCGTACTCATCGCCGTCCAGCACCGACGGGAGGCGGCGTTGCAGGGCGCGGCGGCCGACGAACTGCCCGACCGGGCGGGCCTCGACCGGCCCCCACGCCGTCGGCCGCGCCGCCGGCACCGCCACCACCGGCAACCCGTCGTCGACCACCGGGACCGCCCCGGCGCTGGCCTGCAGAGTGACCACACCCCACTCATCCATCCCCGCCAACCGGCGGCTGACCGGACTCGTAGCGCTCAGCAGCTCCTGCTGCACCATCCGCCGGGCATCGGCAACCGCCTGCACCACATCCGCCCCCGGACTCCCCGCCAGCTCCGCATACACCCGCGCGAACAACAGCGTCGCGTAGCGATCGGTCACGCTCGTCTGCGTCCCGATCACCGCACACGCCCCGTGAGCCGCCAACCGCGCCGCGTACGAAGAACCATCAGCCTCACCGGCGGCATCGGTGTAACACGCGGCCAAGCTGATCACCGGCGGCATCCGGCCCGCCGGCACCGCCTCCACCAGCAACTGCTCCGCCGTCACCTCCCGCGCCCGACCCTCCTCGTCCTCCAGAATCAGCGCCCCCGGCTTACCGTGCGCCGAGATGTGCAGCACGTGCACCCCGCCGGGCACGTTCAACGCGGCCCGGATCGCCGCCGTCGTCGCGAACGGCACCACCTCCACCCGGCCCCGCGCCCGCCGCGCCTGCCGCACCGCCGCCAGCACCGCCCGCAACTCGTGCTCGTAATCCAGCAACGGACCACCACCAGCCACCGGCGACGCGATCGCCACCACAATCCGCAACGGCCCCGCCAACCGCCCCGGCACCCCCACATCCCCACCACTCCGCCGGAAAACCACCACCAGGGGATGCAGGGCGAGGGGCTGGCCGGTCACCGGGTCCGGCAACACCTCCCACGGCAACCACGCCAAACCCGGCGCCTCCACCGCCAACCGCAACGCCACATGCTCACGTACCGCACGCTCCACCAAACCCCGCAACCCGGCCGCCACCGGCGCCGGCAGGAACGACTCAGCCAGCAGCTCACCCGCCCGGCGCAACGACACCAGACCCGCCCCCGACTGGTCAGAGTCGACCTCCCGCACCGCCACACCGGACCGCGCCCGCTCCAACCGCACGTCATGCAACGCGTTCGACAACCCAGGCAGCACCCCACCATGCGGCGCCGACACGTCCACGCCCGGGCCGCACAACCGCACCGCGCCGGCGGTCACCGACAACGACACGTCCAGCGACGTGCCCCGCAGGGGCGCCTCGGCCGGGTCACCGATCCTCATGCCAATAGCTGACGGACCGGTCCCGGCCAGGAGGTCACTCGGCGGCGAACCGCACCCGGCGCCGGCGGACGAGGGCCAGCAGGACCGCGCCGGCCAGGGCGAGGGCCGCGCCGACCGCGACGTAGAGCGTCACGCTGGTGCCGGTGACCGGCAGCGGCTCGCCGGCGGTTGCGCTGGCCGACGGGTGCGGCGCCGACGAACCGAGGGTCACGTGGAACTCGGCCGTGTTGTTCGAGGTGTCCGGGTCGACGATGTGGAAGTACGGGTCGGGGTCCGGGCCCTGCTGCCAGTTGTCCGTGACACTGACCGTGCCCGGCCTGGCGCCCGCCCACTTGAACTTCAGCTGGAACGTCTGCTCGTACGCCTGGCCGGGCTTCACGAAACCGGTGGGCTTGCACACCATGTCGGTGCGCGGCGGCGTCCAGCACTGCTCAACGGCCGGGCCGACGAACTCGGTGCCCTCGGGCGCGCTCAGGCCGACGGCGAAGCCCCACGCGGCGGACGGGCCGTTGTTCTTCACGACCAGGCGCACGTCGACCACGTCGCCGATGGCCCGGTCGGCGAGGATGCGCTCGCCGTGAGGTCGGCGTTGTGCTTGACCCGCTAGACCGGGCCGGTGGTCAGGCTCTGGCCGGCCGCCGGGTCGCCCACGAAGACCTGCACGCGCGGCGCCGGCGCGGTCTCGGTACGGTTGCCCGCTTGGACGAACGCGTGCACCGGAATGTCGGCGTTGCCGCCCGCGGCGACGCTGACCGCGTAGTCGCAGTCGAGCACCGCGTCGAACGAGCCCGGCGACGTGACGTGGCAGGGGCTCTGGTCGCGGTAGTTGTCCCACTCGATCGGGTTGAACGCGCCCGGGTCTATGATGAAACTTCAGCCGCAGGTGGACGGAGCTCACGGCGGCGCCGGCGTTGTGCACGCGGACCGCGGCGATGGTGAAGTCGACCCGGTCCTGCACCGGCGTGCTCGCCGAGACGAGCGACAGGGGCGCGTCGGCCGCCGCCATTCCGAAACGCAGCTTCACGCCGACCTCACCGTCCGGGCAACGGCGTGATGCTTGACAGCGGCAATCCAAGATCAAGGGGTGGCGAGGGTCTCCCACGCGGCCATGGCGCAGGTGATGACCGTTTCCAGGTCGGCTCGGGTGGCGCCGTCGCGGGCCTGGATCGACAGGCCCTGCACCACGGTCGTGTAGTAGCGGGCGATACCGTCCAAATTGGACTCCGGGGCGGTGAGGTCGCCGTCGGTCGCGCCTTGTGCGAGGCGGGCGCGGATCGTGGCGTACATGTCGCGGCGCCGGTCGGCCAGGAACTCGCGCACGGCGTGGTTCTCCACGGCGCCCGTCGGGGCGGCGAGGATCAGCATGCAGTAGTGCGGCGCGTCCGGGCGGGTGATCTGGTCGGCCGTGGCGCGGAGCATGGCGTGGACCGCCGCGCGCGCCGTCGGCTGCTCGCGCAGCGCGCGCCTCGGCGGCTCGCCCGCGGTTGCGCCGTACAGCGCCATCGTCTGCCGGAACAGCTGCTCCTTGCTGCCGAAGCACGCGTAGATGCTCGCCGACGCGATGCCCATGGCCGCGGCCAGGTCGCTCAGGGACGTGCCCTCGTAACCGTGCTCCCAGAATAGGTCCAGCGCCTGGCGCAGGGCGGTGTCCGGGTCGAAGCCGCGCGGGCGGCCGCGTGCTGGCATCTCGGGTACGCCTTTCTTGGTCGTTCGATCAAGTTTACCTTGACCCGCGGCCGCCCACCGTGAGAGCTTCTTGGTCGTTCGATAAATAATCAGACAGGAAGGGCGGGCGGCATGCGTGCGCTGCAGCAGACCTCGCTGAACGGGCCACAGGATCTCCGGTTGGTCACCGACGCGCCGGTGCCCGTGGCGGGCCCGGGCGAGGTCCTCGTCCGGGTCACCGCGGCGGGGGTCAACTTCGGGGACATCCTGCAGAGCCGCGGCGCGTTTCCCGGTGGGCCGCGGCCCCCGTACGTGGCGGGGTTCGAGGCGGCCGGCGAGATCGTCGCCGTCGGCGAGCACGTGACCGGGCTGCGACCCGGCGTCCACGTCGTCGGGGCGGGGATCGGGGGCGGGGCGTTCGCCGAGTACATGGTGCTGCCCGCGGTCGCGGCGGTGCCCGTGCCCGAGGGCTGGGCCGACGAGCAGGCGCTGGGGCTCGTCGTGGCGTGGCCGACGGCGCTGGCGGCGCTGCGCCCGCTCGGGCGGATCGCCGCCGGCGAGACCGTGCTCATCCACGCTGCGGCCGGCGGGACCGGGCGGGCCGCGGTGCGGATGGCCAAGCACTACGGCGCGACCGTGCTGGCCGCCGCCTCGGCGGGCAAGCACGAAACGGTGCGCGCGCTGGGCGCCGACCACGTCCTCGACTCCCGCAGCCCGGCCATCGCCGACGAGGTGCGGGAGCTGACCGGCGGCGCCGGCGTCGACCTGGTGCTGGAGTCGGCCGGCGGCGCCACCTTCGAGGCCGGCCTGGCGTCGGCGAAGCGGGTGACCGGACGGGTCGTCGTCTACGGCACGGCCGGCGGGGACGCCGCGATCAGCAACTGGGACCTGGTGTACCGGCACCAGATCCACCTCATCGGGCTGAACATCGGCATGCTGATCCAGGCCGCACCGCACGTCTTCGGCGAGGTGATGGGCGAGCTGTTCGCACTCATCGGGGCCGGGGTGCTCACGCCCGAGCCGCCCACGGTGTACGACCTCGCGGACGGCGCCAGGGCGCTCACCGACATGGCATCACGGTCAACCGTCGGCAAGCTGGCGCTGGTGCCCTGATCAGCTCGGGCCGGTCCAGAGCCAGGCCTTCGCGCTGTACGTCTTGTTCTCCACCTCGCACCCCACGAACTCGCGTCCGGGCAGCCCGGGGTGCCCCTCGCCGATCACGTCCTGATACAGGCGGTCGGAGATCATCGTGACCACGTCGGCGTCCGGCCGGTCGGTGGCGGCGTCGCGCAGCGGGCGGCCGTCCAGCAGGCGGCCGGCCTCCACGATGGCGCTGCCGCTGTACCCCATCGAGGCCGTCGCGATCGGCCCCGCCGTCGCCGACAGGCGCAGCCGGATGCGGTGCCCCGGGTGGGCGGCGTTGTCCTCGGCCAGCACCGAGCGCCAGCCGTGGACCAGCGCCGGCAGGGCCCGGTGCAGCTCGACCGACGCCGGCAGGACCACCATCATGCCGTCGCCGGCGGGCTGGCGCGACGCCTCCGGGCTCGCGACGCCGAGCCGCTCGAGGACGCGCTCGACCTGCGCCGCGACGCGGGCCTGCACGGCTTCCTGCTCCGGGGCCGAGCGGCCGCTGTACCCGATCACGTCCACCCCGAAGATCATGCGGAACTCGATCCGGCCGTCCTCCACGGGCGGCGGAGGCGGCGGCGGCACGACGGCACCCACGCGGTCGAGGCGTTCCTGGGCCGCCGACAGGTGCTCCAGGTCGTCGGCAAGCTGGGCCGTCAGCCACTCGGACAGCGCGGCGTCGGCCGGCAGCAGCGTCCCCAGCGCCGCGGTCATGTTCGCCTGCGTGATCTCGACGGCGCGGCGCAGCAGGCGCAGGCGCTCCAGCGTGTACGCCACGTCGGCGCCGGCCGCCGGGTCCTCCCGCAGCCGGCGCAGGTCCTCGCCGTCGCCACGGACCCGGGCGTGGTAGCGCAGCCAGGCGGCATGCATCAGATAGCGCCCGAGCGGCGGCAGCGCGGTGTCGCCCCCGCTCCACGTGAAGCGGCTGAGCGCCTCGTCCTCGCCGGGGCGGCCGAGCACGACCAGGCGCCGATCGGCGGCGGTCCCGACCGGGCCGGTCTCGAAGACGGTGAAGCCGTCCATCGTGACCGGAGCCGTCCACCAGCCCCGGGCGTCGCCGTCGCGCGCCGGGAGCTCGTCCGCGGGCGAGCCCCCGCCGGACTTGGCCTGGAAGATCGTCACCACGCCGAGCAGCGCCCCGGCGTCGGCGCCGAGCAGCGACCAGCGCCCGGCGAGCTCCCGCCACGTCGGCGCCGGCCCGCCGAGCGGGGCCGCCATGACCAGCGACAGGTTCAGCGCGTCGCGCTCGCGGCGCAGGATCGCCTGGTGGTCGGCCGGCGGGTCCTGCAGCCCGGCCAGCGGCCCTTCGGTGTACTGCACGGGCCACCGCGCCGGCAGCCCGGCCGCCGCAATCCCCCGCGTCATGCCCAGCTCGTCACGGCACGCACCCCAGACGGACTCGAGGCCCGCCACCGCCGCGTCCACACCCGGCCCGCTCAGCGGCGCGAACAGGTGCGCGACGAGCTCGTGCTCAGCGAGCACGGTCGCCACCCTCCGGCGCCGCGCGGCGCTCGACCAGGGCGTGCACCAGGGCCATCTGTCGTTCGAGGACGACCTGCGGCACACCGCGCACGTCGTCGCTGCCGATGCGCAGCGCTTTGACACGAACCGTGGACTCCAGGCCGGCAACCGCGCGGCGCAGCGCGTACGCGTCATCGGTCTCCAGGGCGTCGGCGATGCGCTCCAGGAAGGCGGCGGCGCGCTCCCAGGCGTGCGGCGTCAGCTCCCACGCGGCGAGGTCCCGCAGCACGCGCAGGGCGTCGTCGGTCGCTTCGGCATCGAGGCGGTCCATGGCCGCCACTGTACAAAGCGGGCGCCGCGCGCGGAGTCGGCCGAACCCATGACCCATTCCAGGGTCTCGCTTGGCCCACAACAGCGCCGCCGCCGACACGGCCGGCCGGCCCCGGACGCCGCAGGCGACGCAGTCGCAGACGGCGCGACGCAGTCGCGGGCGCGGGCAACGAGGACGGTTCGGCCGCAATCGCAGACGCGGGCCGGCGCGGACATGGCTGTGCGGCCGCGGGATGGGGGCGTAGGCGGCGCGGACGACGCGGCGCGGGCGTGGGCGGCGCAGACGGTGCCGCGCAGACGGTGCCGCGCGGGCGGCACGGAGGAGCGCGGGCGCGCGCAGGCGGTGCCGCGCGGGCACGGGCGGCGCGGACGACGCGGGGGCGCGGACGGCGCGGGGGCGCGACGCGGGGGCGCGACGCGGGCGGCGCGGGGCCGCGGCGCGGACGGCGCGGAGGGGCGCGGGCGCGCGTAGGCGGTGCCGCGCGGGCGCGCGTAGGCGGTGCCGCGCGGACGCGGGCATGGGCGCGGACGGCGCGGTGCGGACGGCGCGGGAGCGCGGCGCGGGGGGCGCGGGAGCGCGGCACGGACGGCGCGGAGGCGCGACGCGGACGACGCGGAGGGGCGCGTGCGCGCGCAGGCGGTGCCGCGCGGACGCGGACGACGCGGACGGCGCGGGGGGCGCGGGGGCGCGGCGCGGACGGCGCGGAGGCGCGACGCGGGTGCGCGACGCAGCGCGGACGGCACGGCGCAGGCGGTGCCGCGCGGACGCGGGCATAGGCGCGGACGGCGCAGCGCGGACGCGGGCATAGGCGGCGCGGAGGGCGCGGCGCGGGCGGCGCGGAGGGCGCGGCGCGGAGGGGCGCAGGCGGTGCCGCGCGGACGCGGACGCGGGCGACGCGGGCGACGCGGGGGCGCGACGCGGGGGCGCGACGCGGGGGCGCGACGCGGGGGCGCGACGCGGGGGCGCGACGCGGGGGCGCGACGCGGGGGCGCGACGCGGGGGCGCGACGCGGGGGCGCGACGCGGGGGCGCGACGCGGGGGCGCGACGCGGGGGCGCGACGCGGGGGCGCGACGCGGGGGCGCGACGCGGGGGCGCGACGCGGGCGACGCGGAGGGGCGCGGGCGCGTAGGCGGTGCCGTGCGGACGCGGGCGTGGGCGCGGACGGCGCGAGGGCGCGGCGCGGACGGCGCGGCGCGGACGGCGCGGCACGGACGGCGCGGCGCGGACGGCGCGGCACGGACGGCGCGGCACGGACGGCGCGGCACGGACGGCGCGGCACGGACGGCGCGGCACGGACGGCGCGGCACGGACGGCGCGGCACGGACGGCCCGGAGGCGCGATGCGGACGACGCGGAGGGGCGCGTGCGCGCAGGCGGTGCCACGCGGACGACGCGGACGGCGCGGGGGCGCGGGGGCGCGGCGCAGCGCGGACGGCACGGCGCAGGCGGTGCCGCGCGGACGCGGGCATGGGCGCGGGGGCGCGGGCGGCGCAGCACGGGCGCGGGCGGCGCAGCGCGGGCGTGGGCGCGGACGACGCGGACGGCGCGAGGGCGCGGCGCGGATGGCGCAGGGGCGCGGGGCCGCGGCGCAGCGCGGACACGGGCGTGGGCGCGGGCGGCGCCGCGCGGGCGTGGCGCGGGCGGCGGGGGGCGCGACGCGGGCGACGCGGAAGCTCAGGGGGCGCGGCGCAGGGCCGCGGCGCGGCGCGGGCGCGGCGCAGGCGGTGCCGCGCCGACGCGAGCGTAGGCACGGGCGGCGCCTTGCGGATGACGCGGGGGCGCGGCGCGGAGGGCGCGGAGGGGCGCGGGCGCGAGCAGGCGGTGCCGCGCGGACTCGAGCGTGGGGCGCGGGCGGCGCGGACAGCGCGGGCGCGCGGCGCGGACAGCGCGGGGGCGCGGCACGTGCGACGCGGAGAGCGCCGCGCAGAGGGCGCGACGCAGAGGGCGCGGACGGCGCAAGCGGCGCGAGCGGCGCGGACCAGTCGCGGCCGCGCGGACAGCGCGGACCAATCGCAGACGCGGGCGGCGCGACGTGGACCCAAACGGCGCGACACGGGGCGGCGCGACGCGGACCCGGACGGCGCCGGCACGGGACGAGAGCGAAAGGCGAACACAAGGCGACGCGACGCGGATACCAAGCAGCCGACACCGGGCGCACGCGGCCGACGAATGGCGAGTCGACGGGGGTCGGGTTGGCGACCGAAGTGAGCCGCGCGCGGGCGGCGGTGCGTGAGGGCCGGCATGGAGACGAACCTTGTGGACTGCCCCGAATGCGGCCTCCCCGCGACCAAACGTTCCGAAGGCCACCTCGCAAGCACCGACGGCCCCGTCGAGCATGTGCGCCTGCGCTGTGTGCTCGGGCACTGCTTCCTGGGGCCGTCGGACATCCTGCTCGATGCGCGGCGGTGGCGCTGAGCGGCCGGCGGGCTCAGTTGGGGCGCAGTGGGCGGCCCTGGCCGTCGACCGGGCGGCCGGCGAGCATCATGATGCCGTCGATCACGAACCAGAGCCACAGGCCGCCGGCGATGATGAACGGCACGCCGAGCAGGAAGAGGCCGCAGATGACGCAGAGCCAGCCGACGGTGATGCTGAGGATCAGCTGGGTCACGCCCAGGGCGATGTTGCCGGCGTAGAGGCGGCCGATGCCGCCGACCAGGAAGACGATCGCGGGCAGCAGCTGCAGCAGGCCGGCGACGAGCTTGCTCTTGTCCGAATAGGGCTGGCCGGTCAGCGGGTCGTAGGCCTGGGCCATGGCGATCGGGACCGGGTAGGCGGCGGCCTGGGCGTAGGCGGCCTGGCCGTAGGGGTCGTAGCCGCCGGACACCGGGGCGCCCGACACCGGGGGCATCTGGTAGGCCGTCGAATACGGCTGGCCCGAGGCGGGGGGCGCCGACATGGGTGGCGGCGGCAGCGCGGGCTGACCGTACGCAGGCTGACCGTACGGGTCGGGCTGCTGGTAGGGCACCGGCTGCCCGTACGGCGACGGCTGTCCGTACGGATCCTGTTGCCCATACGGATTGGGGGATCCATACGGTGGCTGCGTCATGACCAGCAGGCTACAACCCGCGTACGACAATTTCCGCCCCCTACGTCCAGGCAGGAACGAGGAGCCCGCTGTGACGCGGTGCACGCTTCCGTGGCCGTGGCGGGTACCAAAAGAATGGCAGGCATGGAGTTCGACGGCCGCCGGCCGGTCCGTACGCTGCTGCGGCTGCTCGCACCGAGCCGCGCGCGCCTTGCCCTCGCCACCCTCGCCTTCGCCGTCAAGGACAGCCCGATCTGGCTGTTGCCGCTGATCACGGCCAACATCATCGACGTCGTGGTGCAGCATCGGCCGGTCGCGCAGCTGTGGCTCAACGCCGGCGTGCTCGCGGTGATCCTGCTGCAGAACATCCCGATGCACATGCTGTGGGTGCGGCAGATGAGCCTCATCGTGCGCCACCTCGGCACCGACCTGCGCTCGGACCTCGCGGGGCGGCTGCAGCAGCTGTCGATCGCGTTCCACACCAAGGCCGGGGCGAGCCTGCTGCAGACGAAGGTCGTGCGCGACGTCGAGAACGTCGAGATGATGCTGCAGCAGGTGGCCGCGTCGGGGACGTCGGCGGTGCTGACGCTGCTGGGCGCGCTGACGCTGACCGCGGTCCGGGTGCCGCCGTTCGTGCCGCTGTTCCTGCTGGTGGTGCCGTGCACGGCGGCGCTGGTCGCGATGGTGCGGCGCCGCTCGGGGGCGCGCAACGAGGAGTTCCGGCGCCGGGTCGAGGAGCTCTCCGCGCGGGTGGACGAGATGGCGCACCTGATGCCGATCACGCGGGCGCACGCGCTGGAGCAGGAGGCCGTACACCGGCTGCGCGGCACGGTCGAGGACGTCCGCGCGGCCGGCCTGCGCCTGGACATGATCAACGGCCGGTTCGGCGCCATGTCGTGGGTGACCTACCAGCTGCTCGGCGCCGCGTGCCTCATCGGCGCCGGCTGGGCCGCGTGGAGCGGCGTCGCCCCGGTGAGCGCGGGCGACGTGGTGCTGCTCAGCACGTACTTCGCCGTGCTCACCAGCTCGGTCATCGGCCTGTTCGGGCTGGCCCCGATCGTGACCAAGGGGCTGGAGTCGATCCGCTCGATCGGCGAGGTGCTCTCCGCCCCCGACCTGGAGCTCAACGAGGGCAAGCAGCGGGTCGCGGCCGTGCGCGGCGCGATCGTGCTCGAGGGCGCCGGCTACCGCTACCCCGACGCCGCCGCGCCCGCGCTGGAGGGCATCGACCTGAGCGTGGCCGAGGGCGAGACGGTCGCGTTCGTCGGGCCGTCGGGCTCGGGCAAGTCGACCATGCTGAACCTGCTCATCGGGTTCATCCGCCCGAGCGCGGGCCGGGTCCTGCTCGACGGGCAGGACATGGAGCGCATCGACCTGCGTTCATACCGCAAGTTCGTTTCCGTGGTGCCCCAGGAGCCCGTCCTGTTCGACGGCACGATCTGGGACAACGTGACGTACGGCCGGCGCAACCTCACCGAGGAGCACGTGACCCGGGCGCTGCGCGACGCCAACGCGCTCGAGTTCGTCGAGGACCTCCCCCACGGCTGGGACACGATGGTCGGCGAGCGCGGCGCGCTGCTGTCCGGCGGGCAGCGCCAGCGCCTGGCGATCGCCCGGGCGCTGGTGCGCGACCCGCGGGTGCTGCTGCTCGACGAGGCGACGTCGGCCCTGGACAGCGAGTCGGAGGCGCTGGTGCAGGAGGCGCTGACCCGGCTCATGCGCGGCCGGACCACGTTCGTCGTCGCGCACCGCCTGGCCACGATCCGCAACGCCGACCGGATCGCCGTCCTCGCCGGCGGGCGCCTGGCCGAGCTGGGCACCCACGCCGAGCTGATCGCCGCCGGCGGGCTCTTCGCCCGCCTCCACGGCCTGCAGTCCGTCTGAGCCTGTCTGCCACACT
This sequence comes from Dactylosporangium sp. CA-139066, assembly GCF_050936175.1. Classification (NCBI taxonomy): domain Bacteria; kingdom Bacillati; phylum Actinomycetota; class Actinomycetes; order Micromonosporales; family Micromonosporaceae; genus Dactylosporangium; species Dactylosporangium sp. CA-139066. Next base: position 8,453,277 of record NZ_JBNJNH010000001.1, read on the forward strand.
GTGCCGATGAGGGACGACGGTGAGCTGGCCAGCGCGAGCCTGGTCGAGCTCGCGGTGTCCCGGCTGACCCGGGAGATCCTCGGCGGCGGCGTCGAGCCGGGCGAGCGCCTGGTCGAGGAGCAGCTGACCCGCCGCTTCGGCATCAGCCGCGCGCCGCTGCGGGAGGCGCTGCGGCTGCTGGCCCAGCGCGGGCTGGTCGAGCACATGCCGCGCCGGGGCGTGCGGGTGGCGATCCTGTCCGAGGCCGACATCCGCGAGCTGTACGCGGTCCGCGACGTCCTGGAGCACCACGCGGTCGCCACGACCCCGCCCGACGCCGACCTCGCCGGGGTCGCCGCGGCGGTGAAGGCGATGCAGGAGGCCGACGCGCGCGGCGACCGCTTCGACGTGGCCAACGCCCACCGCGAGTTCCACGTCGCGGTCGTGGCGCTCGCGGGCAACCGGCAGCTGACGCTGGTGTACGAGTCGATCCTGGTGAAGATCCAGCTGTACATGGCGATGAATCTGCGCCGCGAGGCCGAGGTCGCCCGGCCGCACGACGGCGTGCACCGCCACGAGCGGCTCTTCGACGCCGTCTCCTCCCGCGACGCGGAAGCCGTGCGGGCCGCCCTGGACGAGCACGGGGCGCGTTCGTATCTGGCCTGAGCGGGGCCGGGTTCTCCGTGGCGCGGATCCTCGCGGCGGCCGACGCGTACCGCTCGAAACGCGAGCCGCGGGCGCACCGCCCCGAACTGGCGGCCGAGGACGCCGCGGCCCACCTGCGGCGCACGTCGATGACCGGCGCGCCCCTGCGGATGCGCCTGCCCGTGGTACGCCTGGTCACGTTCCGGGTGATGGTCCCGTTCTTCTGCCGCCGCGGCCTGCGCAACCTCGTGCGCGCCGCCGCGAGGGCCCGGCCCGGGGTTTGAACGGTCGGACATCAATGCGTTACATCGCGGGACGGCGACCGAAACAGGATTGTCGACAATCGACAGTATGACCAGCACCGCCACCCGATCCGGGATCGCCGCGCTCAGCACGGCCTACCGGCGCGGCGACCTGCGCCCCGCCGACGTGGCCGAGCGCGCCGCCGCCGCCGAGGCGCCCGCCGGGGTGTGGATCAGCCGGGTCGAGCCCGAGGCGCTGCTCCGGCGGGCGCGGGAGCTTCAGGGTAAGGAGCATCTGCCGCTGTACGGAATCCCGTTCGCGGTCAAGGACAACATCGACGTCGCCGGGGTGCCGACCACGGCGGCCTGCCCGGAGTTCGCCTACACCCCCGCGCGCACCGCGCCGGTCGTCGAGCGGCTGCTGGACGCGGGGGCGATGCTCGTCGGCAAGACCAACCTCGACCAGTTCGCGACCGGGCTGACGGGGACGCGCTCGCCGTACGGCGCGGTGGAGAGCGTCTACGGCGGCGGCCTCGTCGCCGGCGGCTCCAGCAGCGGCTCCGCGGTCGCGGTGGCCGCCGGGCTGGTCGCGTTCGCGCTCGGCACCGACACCGCGGGCTCGGGCCGGGTGCCGGCCGCCCTGAACGGCATCGTCGGGCTCAAGCCGACCCGCGGGCTGCTCAGCACGCTCGGCGTCGTCCCCGCCTGCCGCTCCCTGGACTGCGTCTCCGTCTTCTCCCTCGACGTCGCCGACGCCGCCGCGGTGCTCGCCGTGGCCGCCGCCCCGCACGACGGCGACCCGTGGTCCCGGACCGGTCCCGCCAGAAGCCAGGCCCCGGCAACGGTACGTCTCGGGCTCGCCCGCCCCGACGCGCTGGACTTCGAGGGCGACCGCGGGCAGGCCGAGCGCTACGTGACGGCGGGCGCCGCGCTGTCCCGCATCGCCGCCAGCGCCGCCGCGGTGGACCTCGGCCCGCTGCTGGAGGCCGGCGCACTGCTGTACGAGGGGCCGTGGGTCGCCGAGCGCCTCGCCGGCCTCGAGGACTTCGCCGAGGCGCACCCGGACGCCGTCCTGCCGCTGACGCTGGGCATCCTGCGCGGCGGGCGCCGATTCGCCGCCACCGACGCGTTCCGCGCCCAGCACCGGCTGCGCGAGCTGCGGGCGGCGACCGCGCGGCTGTTCGAGCGCATCGACGTGCTGGCGCTGCCGACGGTGCCCACGACGTACACCTTCGACGACATCGCCGCCGAACCGCTGCGCCGCAACGCGGTCCTCGGGCGGTACACCCAGTTCGCCAACCTCCTCGACCTCTGCGTGCTGAGCGTCCCCAACGGCCACACCCCGGACGGGCGCCCGGCCGGCGTCTCGCTCATCGCCCCCGCGTTCGCCGAGGCGACCCTGCTGGCGCTCGGCGCGGCGCTGCTGGGCGAGGCACCCGCGGTACACCCGCGGGAAACGCCGGACGCCGAGCTGGCGGTGGTCGGGCACCACCTGCGCGGGGAGTCGCGCAACGGCGAGCTCGTCGCGCTCGGCGGCCGCTACGAGCGCACGACCCGGACGGCGGACTGCTACCGGCTGTACCGGCTGCCCAGCGGCGTGCCGGGCCTGGTGCGCACCGGCGCGGGCGAGGGCGCGCCGATCGAGGTCGAGATCTGGCGGCTCCCGGCCGCGGCGCTGGGCCCGCTGCTGGGCAGCGTCGCGGCGCCGCTGTCGATCGGTTATGTGTCCACCGTGGACGGTGGCGTCGTGCAGGGGTTCCTGTGCGAGGCGTACGCGGCGGCGGGCGCGCTGGACATCACCGCCGGCGGCGGCTGGCGGGCCCACCGGCACGAGGAGGGACCATGAACGCAACCATCGGCCCGGTCGTCGGCGCGCAGCCGTACGCCTGGCCCTACGACGGCGAGGTGCCGGTCGGGCGCACCGCCCTGCTGTGCATCGACTGGCAGACCGACTTCTGCGGGCCCGGCGGCTACGTCGACAGTATGGGGTACGACATCGGGCTCACCCGGGCCGGCCTGCCGGCCACGGCGAAGCTGCTCGACCACGTCCGGGGCCTCGGCATGCTCGTCGTGCACACCCGCGAGGGCCACGACCCCGACCTGTCCGACCTGCCGCCGAACAAGCGCTGGCGCTCGGCCCAGATCGGCGCCGAGATCGGCTCGACCGGACCCTGTGGGCGGATCCTCGTCAAGGGCGAGCCCGGCTGGGAGATCGTCCCCGAGGTCGCGCCGGCGCCGGGCGAGGTCGTCGTCGACAAGCCCGGCAAGGGCGCCTTCTACGCCACCAACCTGGACCTGGTGCTGCGCACGCGCGGCATCACGCACCTGATCCTGACCGGCATCACCACCGACGTCTGCGTGCACACGACCATGCGGGAGGCCAACGACCGCGGGTTCGAGTGCCTGATCCTGTCCGACTGCACCGGCGCCACCGACCCCGGCAACCACGCCGCCGCGCTGCACATGGTCACCATGCAGGGCGGCGTCTTCGGCTGCGTCGCCACGTCGCTCGACGTCATCGCGGCAACATCCTGTTAGGAGCGTCCACAGTGGCCACCCTCGACGCATCACCCACTCCGTATGTCTTTGATCCGGCCACGACGGCGCTGCTCGTCATCGACATGCAGCGCGACTTCCTCGAGCCCGGCGGCTTCGGCGAGACCCTCGGCAACGACGTGGGGCAGCTGCGGCGCACCATCGAGCCGACCGCGGCGCTGCTCGCCGCGTGCCGCGCGGCCGGGCTGACGATCATCCACACCCGCGAGGGCCACCTGCCCGACCTGTCGGACTGCCCGCCCGCGAAGCTCAACCGCGGCGACCCCAGCCTGCGCATCGGCGCGCCCGGGCCCATGGGCCGCATCCTCATCCGCGGCGAGCGCGGCCACGGCATCATCGACGAGCTCGCCCCGGCCCCGGGCGAGCCGGTCATCGACAAGCCCGGCAAGGGCGCGTTCTACGCCACCGAGCTCGGGCCCATGCTGGCCGCCAAGGGGATCACGAGCCTCGTCGTCACCGGCGTGACCACCGAGGTCTGCGTGCACACCACCGTCCGGGAGGCCAACGACCGCGGGTACGAGTGTCTCGTGCTCGCCGACTGCGTCGGCTCCTACTTCCCGGAGTTCCAGGCGACGGGCCTGCGGATGATCGCCGCACAGGGCGGCATCTTCGGCTGGGTCGCCGAGTCCCCGGCGTTCGTCGCCGCACTGCAGCTCGTGAAGGAGTCGACATGGACCTGAAGATCCCGTGGTGGGTGCGCGGCGACACGAACGCCTTCTTCGGCTTCGGCGTCAACGTGCTCGTCAACGTGCTGACGCTGACCGCCCTGTGCCTCGGCGTGGTGAAGCTCAGCGAGCACGACGTGTTCCACGCGATCCTGCCGGCCCTGGGCATCGCGCTCGTCGCCGGCAACATCTACTACACCTTCCTGGCCCGGCGCCTCGCGCGCCGGGAGAACCGCACCGACGTCACCGCCCTGCCGTACGGCCCCAGCGTCCCGCACATGTTCATCGTCATCTTCGTGATCATGCTGCCGGTGTACCTGAAGACGCAGGACGCCACCAAGGCGTGGAAGGCCGGCCTCGCCTGGGCGTTCATCATCGGCGTCATCGTGCTCATCGGCGCCTTCGTCGGCCCCTACATCCGCAGGTACGCACCGCGGGCCGCCCTGCTGGGCACGCTCGCGGGCATCTCGATCACGTTCATCTCGATGCTGCCCGCGGCCCGCATGTGGAACCTCGCCTGGGTCGCCCTGCCGGTCTTCGCGCTGCTGCTCATCGGCCTGCTCACCGACACGAAGCTGCCCGGCAACTTCCCGATCGGCCTCGCCGCGCTGCTGCTGGGCACCGCGATCGGCTGGGTCGGCGGCGCCATGGACGGCAACGCGGTGAGCGCGGCGGTGCACGACATCGGCTTCGCGGTCCCCGGCCTGCACCTGGACCTGCTGCTGTCCGGGCTGTCGGACGTGGCCCCGCTGCTGGCCACCGCGATCCCCCTCGGCGTCTACAACTTCACCGAGGGCATGTCCAACGTGGAGAGCGCCGCGGCGGCCGGCGACAACTACAACCTGCGCAGCGTCCTGCTGGCCGACGGCGCCGGCGCCATCATCGGCTCCGCGCTGGGCTCGCCGTTCCCGCCGGCGGTGTACGTCGGCCACCCCGGCTGGAAGCGCGCCGGCGGCCGCAACGGCTACTCGATGGCCACCGGCATCGTCATCGCACTGCTGTGCTTCCTGAGCATGTTCGGCCTGCTCGGCGCGGTGTTCCCGATGCCGGCGATCGTGCCGATCCTGCTGTACATCGGCCTGCTCATCGGCGCGCAGGCGTTCCAGTTCACCCCGAAGGCCCACGCGGCCGCGGTCATCGCCGCCCTCGTGCCCAACATCGCCCAGTGGGCGACGGGCCAGATCGACAACTCGCTGGCCGCCGCGGGCACGACGGCGGCGAAGGTCGGCGAGGCCGCGCTGGAGGGCAACGGCGTGGTCTACACGGGGCTGCTGACCCTCGGCCAGGGCGCCATCCTGGCCGGACTCGTCTTCGGCTCGATCGTCGCGTTCGTCATCGACAAGCGCTTCATCCACGCGGCCGTCTTCGCCGCGTCCGGCGCGCTGCTGAGCTTCGTCGGCCTCATCCACGCCGAGAAGGTGGCCTGGAATGCCGACGGCCCGGTGGCCCTGGGGTACCTGTTCATCGCGGTGGTGTGCGGCCTGTTCGCCCTGACCCGCCCCACCCCGCGCCCGAAGGAACCGGACGAGCTCGAGGAGTCCGAGACCCCCGAGCCGGCCGCCGTCTAGGAGGATCCACAGTGGACATCGACCGCCCCGACGTCGTGGCCGAGATCGCGGCCGCGTTCACCGACTACGAGAAGGCCCTGGTGGCCGGCGACGTCGGGGCGCTCGACGCGTGGTTCTGGCCCTCGGAGCGGGTGACCCGCTTCGGCGTCGCCGACCACCAGACGGGCGCCGCGCAGCTGCACGCCTGGCGCGCGGCCCAGCCCCCGCTGCCGCCGGGCCGCCGGCTCTTCGACACCCGGATCACGACCTTCGGGCCCGACACGGCCACGGTGACGACGATGTTCGACTACCCGGACGCCCCGGACCGCCCGGGCCGGCAGTCCCAGACGTGGGTGCGCTTCCCGGACGGCTGGCGCATCGTCCACGCCCACGTCTCCCACCCACTTCCCGCGGCCGGCCCGGCGGCGGCTAACAGTTGACCGGGAAGTTGCTGCGGAACACGTTGCCCGGGTCGCGGGCGGCCTTGATCGCGCAGGCGGGCGAGAGCGTCCGGGGCGAACGCGTCGGCCGCGGACTCGTACGGCGCCACGCCAGGAACGTCATCGGCTTGCGCCCGCTCACCGGCAGCGCCGCGGCGAGGTCGCGCTGGCGATCCACCACGCCGTCGCCGGGCAGGCCGAAGAGGTGCAGCGCGTAGAGCTCCGCCAGCGACCCGTGCGGCCCGTGCGCCGGCCCGGCCAGCGCGCCGCCGCGATACCGGACGGGCACCATCAGGAACGAGCAAGCCGGGCGCGGACCTCCGCGAGGCGGCGGGCGATGCCCGGTTCCCAGTGCTGCAGGGCGTGCAGGGCGGCGTCGTGGTGCAGGGCCCGGGCCCACACGGTCGTGCGGCCGTACTCCAGCAGCGCGGCCGCCGCCGCCATGCGCATGCGGCTGCGGCCCGAGCCCTGGCGGGTGCCAGGAGCAGGAGCCGCGTCGGCTCAGTGCGCCGCCGCCATCCGGCCGCGGCCCGAGCCCTGGCAAGTGCGCCGCCGCCATGCGGCCGCGGCCCCAGCCCTGGCGGGTGCCAGGAGCAGGAGCCGCGTCGGCTCAGTGCGCCGCCGCCATCCGGCCGCGGCCCGAGCCCTGGTGGGTGAGCTGGTAGGCGGCGACCAGGAGCAGGATGCCGCTGATGATGGTGTACAGGCCGATCGCCCACGCGATGGCCAGTGCGCCCGCCGCCGGGCGGACCATGATGAACAGGCCGGCCACGATGGCCAGGGCGCCGATGAGCGCCAGCGACCAGCCCCCGTGCTGACGGGTGGCCAGCCACAGGTCGGCCAGGCCGGTGACGACCGCCCAGGCGCCCACCAGGACGGCGAGCACGATGGCGGTGATGTGGGGCCAGCCGACGGACAGGACGCCGAGGACGATGCCGACCACGCCGGCGACGCCGCGGGCCAGTCTTGGGCCGGTGCCGTCGGCGAAGCCCGTGACCGGGTTCGACGGGCCGGGGGCCGGGCGGATCGCGTGCACGAGCTGCTCGACGCCGGTGACGATGGCGAAGATGCCGAACAGCAGCGCCAGCGCGATCACCGTCACGCCGGGCCAGATGATGGCGAGCACCCCGAAGATGATGGCGAGCACCCCGCGGATGCCCAGTAGCCACGCTTCCCTCTTGAGCATGTGATCCCTGCCTTCCGGAAAATATGCACTAGGTGAGCCGGGCGTCGAAGGGCGACTCGCGGGCGAGCGAGCGGTACAGCGCGTGCTCGCCGGGGGTGAGCCGCTCCGGCACCACGATGCGGACCTCGGCGAACAGGTCACCCGCCGGGCCACGCGCGTTGGGCAGGCCGGCGCCGCGCAGGCGCAGGCGGCGGCCGGAGGACGAGCCGGGCGGGACGTCCAGGCGCAGGTCGCCGGCCGGCATGCCGACCGGCACGACCGCGCCGAGGGCGGCCTCCCACGGGCTGACCGGCACCTCGACCATGACGTCGCGGCCGGACACCTTGAACCTCGGGTGCGGGGCCAGGCGTACGACGAGGAACAGGTCGCCGGGCGGGCCGCCCTGGGCGCCGGGCGCGCCCTGGCCCGGCAGGCGCAGCTTCTCGCCGTCCACGACGCCGGGCGGCACGGCGACGTCGTACTGCCGCGGCCGCCCCGCCGGGCCGGGCAGCGTCACCCGGTGCCGGCCGCCGGTGTAGACGGTCTCGACGCCGATGGTGAGGTCGCCGCGCGTATCCGCGCCGCGCACGCCGCGGAACAGCCCGCCGGTCAGGTCGACGTCGCGGCGCCAGGTCCCGTCGTACTCGCGTCGCCGGGACGCGTCGTCGCCGGGTCGCCGGGACGCGTCGTTGTCGCGGCGCCGGGTCGCGTCGTACTCGCGCCGGCGCCTGGGGTCGGCCAGCACGCGGTACGCCGCCGTGATCTCCTTGAACCTCTCCTCCGCGCCGGGTTCGGCGCTGACGTCCGGATGGTGGCGGCGGGCCAGGCGCCGGTAGGCGCGCTGGATCTCGTCCCGCCCCGCGCCCCGTGCCACGCCGAGCACCTCATAGGGGTCGCGGAAGTCGACGGCCATGGCGGCCGCTCCCGGGGTCGGTGTGTCCGCTCAGCCCATCGAGGAGCGGCCGACCTGGCCCGTACTGCCCGTGCCCGAGGGCCCCGGCGAGCCGGGCCGGGACTGGCCGTCCTTCATCTGTTTCGCCGCCGCCGCGGGATTGTCGGGCGAGCGTAGCTGCTCGGTGGAGGGCTCCTGGGGCACCATCGTGGACTCGACGACCGGCGGCTGGCCCTTGCGCTGCACCTCGATCCGGCGCGCCTGGCGCCCGCGGGCCTTCGGCGCCAGGATCGTGAGCACGCCGCCGTCGAGGTCGGCCTCGACGCCGTCGGGCTCCACGTCGCCGGGCAGGGCGATGACGTACTCGAACTCGCCCGACCGCCGCGCCTGGTGGCGCAGGGTGCCCTCGCGGTGGCGCTCGCCGAACGTGCCGAAGACGCGGATCTCGTTGTCGCGCAGCTCGATCTGCACGTCGCCGGGCGCGACGCCGGGCAGGTCCAGGTCGATCAGGAACGCGTCGCCGGTCTCCTCGATGTCGACGGGCGCGCCGCTCGTCACGGGCATGCCCAGCGCCGGGTACATGGCCAGCGACCGGCGGGGACGGGTGACCAGCAGTGTCATGGTGACGCCTCCCAAATCTGCGGACTGCCGGTTACAGCGCAATGCTGGGCGAGGACCGGGTGACGTGCTCCCACCCGGCGCGGGTGAGCCGCCGCCGCGCCCGGGCCCGGCCCGTCCCCGCCGAGTGATGGCCGCTCACCTGCTCGCCCGGCAGCGTTCGCGGCATGTACGAAGACGTTTTTATCGCGGAGGTACGCGACAAGACCGGCATCAGTGACCCCGAGCGCGCCCGTCGAGCCCTGCGGGGCGTGCTGCACGCACTGGCGAACCGGCTGCCCGACGGCTGGGTGCACCAACTGGCCGCGGAGCTGCCGCCGACCCTCGCCGAGCCGCTGTGGTCCTTCCAGCACCTGTACGACCAGGAGGTACACCTCGACTTCCTGGCGGACGTGGCGGCCCGGGCGGCGGTCGCGCCGGGGGACGCGGAGCGCGTGGCCCGGGCGGTCTTCGCGGTCGTGGCGAGCGCCTGCGACCCGGCCCTGCTGCGCCGCGTGTACCAGCCGCTCACCAGCGACGTGATCGTGCTGACCGAGTCGGACTCCTCGCTACTGCCCGTCTGAGCCACCCCAAACCAGAAGGAGCGCGGCCGCGGCCGCGCTCCCCGCCTTGGCGTATCCCGCCGACGACTCAGCGGATCTCGTCGAGCAGCGGAGGGCCGGAGGGCGTCCAGCCGAGCGAGCGGGCGCGCGCGCCGGTGGCCTGCTGGTCGAGCAGCAGCGCGTCGGCGAACCCGGCGCCCAGGCGGGCCCGCGACTCCTCCACCGTCTCGGGGGCGACGCCCGCCCCGCCGGAGGCCGCCTCGGCGATCTCGCGCACGGTCGGGTTGTCCCCCGAAACCGCGATCAGGCGCCCGAGCCCCTCGCCGCGCTCCAGCACCAGCGCGTACAGCGCGGCCACGTCGTCGACGTGCACGCTGGTCCAGTGCTGCGCGCCGTCGCCGACGAGCCGGACGCGGCCGGCGTCGTCGCGGGCCGGGGCGAGCACGCCGGCCGGGATGCCGCCGCCGTGGCCGTAGACGATGCCCGGGGCGAGGACGGTGGCGGCGAGGTCGGCCTCGAGGACCGCCCGCTCGACGTCGAGGCGCCACGCGGTCAGCGCCGGGGGCCGCAGCGGCGCGTCCTCGTCGACGGCCGGGTTGTCGCCCCAGATCCACACGCCGCTGGTGTGCACGTAGGGCTTGCCGGTCCCGGCCAGCGCCTGCACGGCGGCGTCGACGACGGCGCGGTCGAAGCGCGGGTTGTCGGCGTCGCCGGTGGCGGCCAGGTGGACCACCGCGTCGGCCTCGGCGAACCGCTGCGCCGTCCACGCCGTGTCGAACAGGTCACCGGTCGCCGCCTCGGCCCCGGCCTTGCGCACGCGCTCGGCCGCCTCCGCGCCGCGCACCAGCGCGGTGACGGCGTGCCCGCCGGCGACGAAGCGCCGCAGTGCGACGGAGCCCAGGTACCCGGTCCCGCCGGTCATCACGATCCTCATGCGGGCGAACCTAGTTCGCGCGCGGGCCGATTGAGGCGTGTCGTTCGCCTCGGCCGCCGCCGGAATAAAACGCGGACGCGTCAGTCGCGCAGCCGCGCCCGGCCGGGGAGGCGACCGCGCGCCGCACGACGCGAGCGCCTCAGCCGGGCGCAGCACCGCCGTCGCGAAGCCGCGCCCGGCCGGGGAGGCGACCGCGCGCCGCACGACGCGGGCGCGTCAGTCGCGCAGCACCGCCGTCGCGAAGCCGCGCAGGCCCTCGGCCGGGCCGATCGCCGCGGCGAAGCCGAGCTCGCGCCGCGCCCGGGCCGGGGAGGCGACCACGTGCCGCACGTCGCCCGCGCGGAACCGGCCGGTGACGACGGGCTCGGGGCCGGCCATCGCCGCCGCCAGGGCCGCCGCCATCTCCCCGACCGTCGTCGGTTTTCCGGAGCAGATGTTGTACACCCGGAAGCCCGCCCCTTCCCCGGTCGCCCGGACGGCGGCGACGTTCGCCGCGGCCACGTCGGCGACGTGCACGAAGTCCCGGCGCTGGGCCCCGTCCTCGAAGACCCGCGGCGCCCGGCCGGCCTCCAGCGCCGAGCGGAAGATGGCGGCCACGCCGCTGTACGGGGTGTCGCGCGGCATCCCCGGCCCGTACACGTTGTGGTACCGCAAGGCCACCGCCGAGCCGCCGCACGCGCCGGCCCACGCCGCCGCGAGGTGCTCCTGCGCCGCCTTCGTCGCCGCGTACACGCTGCGCGGCCGCGCCGGCGCGTCCTCGTCGACCTCGCCCGGCTCGAGCGCCTCGCCGCAGCGCGGGCAGCGCGCCTCGAAGCGCCCGCGGGCGAGGTCGTCGGGGCGGCGCTCGGCCGGCGCGACCGGGCCGTGCGCCGGGCACGTGTACGCGCCCTCGCCGTAGACCACCATCGAGCTCGCGAGCACCAGCCGCCGCGTCCCCGCCCGCGCCATCCCGGCGAGCAGCACGGCGGTGCCGAGGTCGTTGCAGCCCACGTACTCCGGCAGGTCCCCGAGGTCGACGCCCATCCCGACGACGGCCGCCTGGTGCACCACCACGTCCACGCCCTCGAGCGCGGCCGCGACGACGGCGGCGTCGCGCACGTCGCCGCGCCGCACGCCGTCGGGCAGCTCGGTGCCGCGGTGCGCCTTGGGGTGCAGCGAGTCGAGCCCGACGACGTCGTGCCCGGCCGCGCGCAGGGCGGCGGCGACGGGCCCGCCGATGAAGCCGGCCGCGCCGGTGACCAGGATTCGCATGCCCGTCACGCTATGGCCGCCGACGCCGCAGGACCGGCCCGCGTTCGCGGTTCGTAATGGTCTGAAAGCGTCTCGTAAGACCTTCGGCCCGGCTTCGTCCGTAGCGTCCGCACCGTGCCCGATGTGATCCTGCCCTGCCTCGACGAGGCCGCCGCGCTGCCGTGGGTGCTGTCCCGGATGCCGCAAGGGTTCCGCGCGATCGTCGCCGACAACGGCTCGACCGACGGCTCCCCCGCGATCGCCGCGGCCTTCGGCGCCGAGGTCGTCCACGCCTCTCCGCGCGGCTTCGGCGCCGCCGCCCACGCCGGCCTGTCCGCCGCCACCGCGGACGTCGTGTGCTTCATGGACGCCGACGGCTCGTTCGACCCGCGGCAGCTGCCGCGGGTCGCGACGCCGATCGCGCGGGGCTCCCACGACCTGGTGCTCGGCCGCCGCCGCCCGACGGCCCGCGGCGCCTGGCCCCTGCACGCCCGCGCCGGCAACGCGGTGGTGTCCTGGCGCCTGCGCCGCACCACCGGCATGCTCGTGCACGACCTGGGCCCGATGCGCGCCGCCCGCCGCGAGGCGCTGCTGGCCCTGGGCCTCGCGGACCGCCGCTTCGGCTACCCGCTGGAGATGATGGTCCGCGCCGCGGCGGCGGGCTGGCGCGTCGGCGAGGTCGACGTCGACTACGCCCCGCGCGCGGCGGGCGGCCGCTCCAAGGTCACCGGCACGGTCCGCGGCACGCTGCGCACGGTCCGCGACATGAGCCGGGTGCTGGCGTCGTGACCGCGCCCCGCATCCAGCTGCTCCTGCTGGCCAAGGCCCCGGTACCCGGCCGCGTCAAGACCCGGCTCTGTCCACCGTGGACGCTCGAGCAGGCGGCCGCGCTGGCCGCGGCGGCGATCGCCGACACCGTCGAGGTGCTCGCCGCGACGCCGGCCGTCGCCCGCACCGTCGTCGCCGACGGCCCCCTGCCCGCCCCGCCCGGCTGGGGCCGCGTCGAGCAGCGCGGCACCGGCCTGGGCGAGCGCCTCGCCGCCGCGTACGCCGACACCGCCCGCCCCGGCGTCGCCACCCTCCTCGTCGGCATGGACACCCCGCACCTCGCCGTCGCCGACCTCGTCGCCGCGGCGGCCGCCCTCGCCGCCGCCGACGCGGTCCTGGGCCCGGCCGAGGACGGCGGCTGGTGGGCCCTGGCCCTGCGCGACCCCTCCGCGGCGGCCGTCCTCCCGGCCGTGCCGATGTCCACATCGGACACGTTCGCCCGCACGCGGGCGGCGCTCGCCGCGCGGGGCCTGACGGTGACCACCGCGGCCACGCTGCGGGACGTGGACACGGCACCGGACGCGTACGCGGCCGCGGCGGCCCGCCCCGGCACCCGCTTCGCCCGGGCCCTGGCCGCCGCCCGGACCGCCCGATGACCGCCCCGGTCGCGGTGCTCCGCGAGGCGCTGCGGCGGACCGAGCGCGGCGAGCCCGCGCTTCACCCGGGCCCCGGCCGCCGCCCCGACCGCCCGATGACCGCCCCGGTCGCGGTGCTCCGCGAGGCGCTGCGCCGGACCGAGCGCGGCGAGCCCGCGCTTCACCCGGGCCCCGACCGCCGCCCCGACCGCCCGATGACCGCCCCGGTCGCGGTGCTCCGCGAGGCGCTGCGCCGGACCGAGCGCGGCGAGCCCGCCGCCCCGCGGCTGCTCGGCCCGGACGGCGCCGCGCGCGCCGCCCGGCCCCTGGTCGCCGCGCGGACCGACCGATGACCGCCCCGGTCGCGGTGTTCGGCGAGGCGCTGCGCCGGGCCGAGCGCGGCGAGCCCGCCGCCCTGCGGCTGGTCGGCCCGGACGGCGCCGCGGTGCGCATCCTCGACGCCGACGCCTGGCACACGCGGCACCGGCCCGGCGACGGTTCGCTGCTGGCGCGCTGCCCCGACGGCACCGTCGACCTCGGCTGCGGCCCCGGCCGGCTCGCCGCGGCGCTGCACGCGAGCGGCCGGCGCGTCCTGGGCGTGGACGTCAGCCCGCAGGCGGTCCGCTACGCCCGCCGCCGCGGCGCGCCCGTGCTGCGGCAGGACCTGTTCCGCCCACTGCCCGGCGAGGGCGGCTGGCGCGGCGCGCTGCTGGCTGACGGCAACATCGGCATCGGCGGCGACCCGGCCCGGCTGCTGCGCCGCTGCCGCCGCCTCGTCGGCCCCAACGGCGCCGTGCTCGCCGAGGTCGACCCGCCCGGCGCCGAGAGCTGGCACGGCCCGGTCGCGCTCGCCGGCCCCGGCCGCACCAGCGCGCCGTTCCCATGGGCGTTCGTCGCCGCCGACGACATCGCCGCGATCGCCCGCCGCGCCGCGCTGCGGCTCGACGAGACCTGGACGGAGGCCGGCCGATGGTTCGCCCGCCTGACCCCCTGACCCTGGCCCGTTCCCTGCCGCGGCGGTTCACCAGCCCGCTGCGCTCGCCGTGGCTCACGGCGCGGCTCGACGAGTGGACGGAGGCCGGCCGATGGTTCGCCCGCCTGACCCCCTGACCCTGGCCCGTTCCCTGCCGCGGCGGTTCACCAGCCCGCTGCGCTCGCCGTGGCTCACGGCGCGGCTCGGGATGTGGCTCGGGATCGCGTTCGGCGTCTGCTTCCTCACCGGGGTGCTCAGCCACCTCGTCCAGCATCCGCCCGGGTGGTTCCACTGGCCGTCGCGGCCCGTGCAGCTCTACCGCGTCACCCAGGGGCTGCACGTGGCGAGCGGGCTGGCCGCCGTACCGTTGCTGACCGCAAAGATCTGGTCGGTCTATCCCCGGCTGTTCGCCTGGCCGCCGGTCCGCGGCATCGGGTCCGCGCTCGACCGGGCGGCGGTCGGCCTGCTGTCCGCCGCGGCCGTCTTCGAGGTGGTCACCGGCGTGCTCAACATCGCGTACTGGTACTCCGCCATGCCGTTCGGCTTCCTCGGCGCCCATTACTGGACCGCCTACCTCCTGGCGGGTGCCGTGCTGCTGCACCTCGCCGCGAAGCTGCCGGCGCTGCGGCCCGCGGCCCCGCCCGATCCCGCGCGGCGGCGGGTCCTCGCGCTGGCCGGTGCGGCCGCGGCGACGGTCACCGCCGCGACCGTCGGGCAGACCGTGGCGCCCCTGCGGCGGGTGTCGCTGCTCGCGCCGCGGCTGCCGGGCGTCGGGCCGCAGGGGCTGCCGGTGAACAAGACGGCGGCCGCGGCCCGGGTGGCGCGCGCGGACGCGTCGTACCGGCTGCTCGTCACCGGGCCGGGCGGCCGGCACGCGCTGAGCCTCGCCGACCTCGAGCGCCTGCCGCAGGCAAGCGTCGAGCTGCCGATCGCGTGCGTCGAAGGGTGGAGCGCCACCGGCACCTGGTCCGGGGTGCGCCTCGCCGACCTGCTGCGGCTCGTCGGGGCCGAGCACACCGACCGGCCGGTGCGGGTCGAGTCGCTGCAGCCCGACGGGCCGTACCGCGAGTCCGTCCTCGACCCGGGGCCGGCCCGCGACCCGTTGACGCTCATCGCGCTGCGGCTCGGCCACGAGCCCCTGCACCTCGACCACGGGTACCCGTGCCGGCTCATCGCCCCGAACCGCCCCGGCGTCCTGCAGACCAAGTGGGTCGCCGCGATCACGGTGGCGCCGCGATGAGGCTGATCCGTGCGCTGCTGATCGCGGCCGGCCTCGCGCTGCTGGCCTACGGCGTCTCCGGCTGGCTGGACGCGCCCGCCGCCGAGCTGCGCGGGCGCCTCGTCTTCGCCGCGGCCGCGCTCGCCGCACACGATTTCGTGGCGGTACCGCTGGTGCTCGCCGCCGGCGCCCTGCTGGCCCGGTTCGTTCCCGGGCCGGCCCGCGGCCCGGCCCGCGCCGCCCTCGTCGCCGGCGCCGCGGCCGGCGCGGTCGCGCTGCCGTTCGTCGTCGGCGCCGGGCGCATCGCCGACAACCCTTCGGCGTTCCCGCAGCACTACGGCCGCAACCTGCTCATCGTCCTGGCCGTGCTCGCCGCGGTGGCCGCCGCACGGATCGCGGCCGCACGGATCGGGGCCGGGCGGGTCGCGGCCGCACGGGTCGCAGCCGCACGGGTCGCGGCCGCACGGTGGTGGCGGGACCGGCGACCGGGACGGCGCTCATGACCGCCCGCCGCGCCGGGGCCGCGGTCTGCCTGGCCGCGATCGCCGCCGCGCTCCTGCTGCCCGGCCGCTGGTACCTGCTGTCCCTCGCCCCGTTCGCCGCCGGCGCGTGGCTGGTGGCGCGGCTGGACCGGCGGGCCGCGCTCGTCGTGGTCCTGCTGGGCGGGGCGCTGCTGCCCCTGACCGCCGCCGCGCGCCCGCCGGACAGCAGCGACGACGTGTACCGCTACATCTGGGACGGCCGCGTCCAGCTCTCCGGCATCGACCCCTACCGGTATCCGCCCGCCGCCCCGCAGCTCGCCCCGCTGCGCGACGGCACGCTGTGGCGCCCGGACGCGCACTGGTGCGTCCCCGGCGGCTGCACGCTCATCAACCGCCCGGCCGTGCCGACGATCTACCCGCCCGCCGCCGAGGGGCTCTTCGCCGCCGTCGCCGCGGTCGCGCCGCGCGGGGCCCGGGAGCGGCCGCTGCAGCTGGTGATGGCCGCGTTCGCGGCCGCCGTCGGCGCGCTGCTGTGGCGGGCGCTGGCGGCGCTCGGCCGCGACCCGCGCCGGGCGGTGCTGTGGGCGTGGTGCCCGATGGTCGCGCTGGAGGCCGGGAACAACGCCCACGTCGACGTCGTCGCGGTCGGCCTCGCCGCCCTCGCGGTGTGGCTGCTGGCCCGCGGCCGCGCCGTGCCCGGCGGGATCGCCTGGGGGCTGGCGATCGCCACGAAGCTCACCCCCGCGCTGCTCGCCCCGGCCCTCGTGCGCCGCCGTCCCCTGGCCGTCGGCCTGGCGGCGGCCGGGGCGATCGCCGCCGTGTACCTGCCGCACGTCCTCGCCGTCGGGCCGGCGGTGCTCGGCTACCTGCCCGGGTACCTCCACGAGGAGGGCTACGCCGACGGCTCCCGCTTCGCCCTGCTGAGCGCGGTCCTCCCGGCCGCGCTGACCGCTCCCGCCGCCGTCGCGATCCTGGCCGCGGCCGCGGTCCTCGCGTGGCGCCGGGCCGACCCGGGCCGGCCGTGGCGCGCCGCCGCCGCGATGGTCGCCGTCACGCTGCTGGTCGCCGCGCCCGCCTACCCGTGGTACGCGCTGCTGCTCGTCATGCTCGTCGCCTACGGCGCGCCGTGGGAGTGGCTGGCCGTGGCGTTCGCCGCGTACCTCGCGCAGTTCGCCCCGGACATCGGCCTGGCCACGGCGACCGCCCAGCGGCTCGGCTACGGTGCCGCCCTGGCCGTCGTGCTCACCGGGCTGGCGCTGCGCCGCCGTCAGTCCAGGAACGTCGCCCACTCGCGGATGCGCTCGACGGTGACGCCGGGGAGGGCGTAGTACGGATCGGCGGCGATGAACTCCTCGACCGCCTTCTGGTCCGGCAGGTCGACGACGATGAGGCCCCCGCTGTCGTCGGCGAACGGGCCGGCCATGCGCACCACGCCGCGCTGGTGCAGGCCGGTGAGCAGCTGCCGGTGCGCGGGACGGGCGTCGAGCCGGCCGGGGTCGGCGCCGTAGGAGAGCTCCACGATCCACATACGGGGATCGTATCGAGGCCGGCCCGGGACAATGGGCCGTGCTGACGTTGCCGGAGCCGTGCGTCGTGGTGCTGGTCGGGCCGGGAGCGGCCGGGAAGTCCACGTGGGCGGCGGCGCCTGCCGCACCCCGATTGCCTGGAGCCGATGTCGCAGGTCATCGCCGCGTTCCGGGGTTGACGTAGACTGCCGGGCATGTTCGTGCTGACCCTGGCGTACCGCGCCGAGATCGACCGGATCGACGCGGCCATGGAGGCGCACAAGGCGTGGGTCGACGGGCAGTACGACGACGGCGTCTTCGTCGCCTCCGGCGCCATGGTCCCCCGCACGGGCGGCGTGATCCTGGCCGCCGGCCTCGAGCGGGCCGAGCTGGAGGCGCGCCTGGCGCTGGACCCGTTCCTGCAGCAGGGCCTGGCGCAGTACACCATCGTGGAGTTCGCTCCCCGGCGGGTCGCCCCCGGCCTGGAACGCCTGCAGGCGTGACGACGCCGGAGTACTGGGGCTCGCGGACCGTCCGCGTCGAGGGCGGCATCCGCGCCCGCAGCACGCGCGGCGCGATCGGCGAGAGCTGGTGGTCCAAGCGCTTCCTCGCCGTCCTCGAGTCGTTCGCGCTCGGCACCCGCCTGACCCGCGGCCGCAACTACGCCCGCGCCGGCCAGGTGCTCGCGCTCGACGTCACGTCCGGCCTGGTCAAGGCCACCGTCCAGGGCTCCCGCCGCGAGCCGTACAAGGTCTCCATCGGCCTGGCCGTCTTCGGCGACGCCGTGTGGGACGCCGTCGAGCACGCCCTCGCCGCCGAGGCCCTCGGCGCCGCGAAGCTGCTGGCCGGCGAGCTGCCGCCGCACGTCGAGGACGTGTTCGCGGCGGCCGGCGCCCCGCTGTTCCCGGCCCGCTTCGCCGACCTCGCGATGCGCTGCACGTGCCCCGACCAGGCCGTGCCGTGCAAGCACCTGGCGGCCACGTGCTACCTGCTGGCCGAGCGCTTCGACGCCGACCCGTTCCAGATCCTGCTGTGGCGCGGCCGCACCCGCGACGACCTGCTCGCCGCGCTGCGCGCCCTGCGGTCCGGCTCCGCGCCGGCCGACGGTGAGGCGGAGGCCGGGCATCTGCCGGTGCCCACCATCGGCACCGCCGCGGCCCTCGCCGGCCTCGCCGAGCCGGACGTGGAGGTCGCCCGCTTCTGGCTGCCGCCGGTGCCGCTCACCGACCCCGAGCCGTCGTTCGTGGCCGAACGGGACCTGCTGCTGCGCCAGCTGCCGGCCCCGCCGCCCGACCTCGGCGGCGCCGACACGCTGCGCACCCTGCGCCGCTGGTACCGGTAGGCGGCTTCACCGCCGTACCGGTGGCCGAAAGTAGGGGCCCACCCCTGCTTCGGACCGGTGCCCGCGCCTCGGCCGCCACCGAACATTCAGGGCATGTCTTCGGTACTGCGGGCAGAAGCCCTCACCAAGCGCTACGGCCGCCGCGAGGCGCTGGCCGGCGTCGACCTCGACGTGCCGGCCGGGCGCATCGTCGGCCTCGTCGGCCCCAACGGCGCCGGGAAGTCCACCCTGCTGCAGCTCGCCTGCGGCCTCATCGAGCCGACCGCCGGCGCCCTGCACGTCCTCGGCGCCCGCCCGGCCGCCGGCGCCGCACACCTGGCCCGGGTCGGGTTCGTGGCGCAGGACGCGCCGGTGTACGCCGGCCTGACCGTCGCCGACCACCTGCGCATGGGCGCGCGCATGAACCCGCGCTGGGACGCCGCGACGGCCCGCGCCCGCGTCGAGCAGGCCGCGCTCCCCCTGACCCAGAAGGCCGGCCGCCTCTCCGGCGGCCAGCGCGCCCAGCTGGCGCTCACCCTGGCCGCCGCGAAGCGCCCGGAGCTCCTCATCCTCGACGAGCCGGCGGCCGCCCTCGACCCCCTCGCCCGCGACGGCTTCCTGCGCGGCCTGCTGCGCTCGGTCGCCGACCTCGGCGCCAGCGCGATCCTCTCCTCGCACCTACTGGCCGACGTCGAGCGCGTCTGCGACCACCTCGTCGTCCTGGCCGGCGCCCGCGTGCAGCTCGCCGGCGACGTCACCGACCTGCTGGCGGCCCACCGCCGCGCCGACGGGACCCCGGTCGCCCTGTCCGAGCTCGTCCTGTCCTACCTCGAGCGGGCCGCCCGATGATCTGGATGAGCTGGCGCCAGTCCCGCCTGTCCCTGATGGTCGGCGCCGTGGTCCTGGCCGCGTTGGCGGCGTACCTGATCAGCACCGGCCTGGACATCCGCGCCGCCCGCGACGGCTACCTGGCGCAGTGCCACGCTACGGGCGACTGCACCGCGACCATGGCCCGCCTGGCCGGCGACTACCGCACCCGCCTGCTGCTCCTGGCCGGCGTGCTCGGCCTGGTACCGCCGCTGATCGGCATGTTCTGGGGCGCGCCGCTGATCGCCCGGGAGCTCGAGACCGGCACCCACCGCCTGGCGTGGAACCAGAGCGTGACCCGCCGCCGCTGGCTGGCGGTGCGCCTGTCCACGGTCCTGCTGGCCACCCTGCTCTTCGCGGCGGTCGCCGCCGCCCTGCTGACCTGGGCCGCCTCCCCGGTCGACGCCGTCGCCGGCGACCGCTTCGCCACCGTCAACTTCGGCGCACGCGACCTCTCCCCGATCGCCCAGGCCGCCTTCGCGAGCGTGCTGGGCGCGGTGACCGGGTTGTTCGTGCGCCGGACGGTACCGGCGATGGCCCTGACCGGCCTGCTCGTGATCGCCGTGCTGTTCGTGATGCCCAATGCCGTACGCCCGCATCTCATGCCGCCCCTGCACCTCACCCGCCCGATGACCGCGTCGGCGATCGACGAGGCCCACGGCCTCGGCACGCTCGGCAGCGCCCCGGTCGTCCGCGGCATCGAGGTCCCGGACGCGTGGGTGACGTCGACCAGCGAGCTGCTGACGGCGGACGGCCGCCCGCTCGATGCGCGCGCGTTCGACGACTGCCTGATGCGCGCCCCGAAGACGGGCGCCCGCGGCACGTTCGGCGACTCGTCGCCGTGCCTGGCCGCTTATGACCTGCACCTGGACATTGCGTACCAGCCGAACTCCCGCTTCTGGCGCTTCCAGCTCCTGGAGACGGCGCTGTACCTGTCTCTTACGGCACTGCTGGCGTTCGTCGCCGCCTGGCGCATCCGCCACCGCACCTGACGGCGCTGCGCTGCGAAAAGTCGGGCGCTGACGCGCCACGACTTTTCGGATTTTTCGCCTGTCAGGGCATAAGTCCGATAAGTCGTGGCACGGAGTGCCCGACGTATCGGGTTGCGCTCCCACGGAATGCGATCGAATGGCGCCGGTACGCACTTCGGGTGCGCGGGCGACGTTTTCGCTTCCGGACCGCGAAAAGCGGCGGTGGGCAAAATGGACATCGCCATGAGCACAAACGCTCGAAGATCTTGGGCATGCTCGTGGAGCGGAAGCGTCGGCGGCGCTCGGTTGCGGTGCGTACGCAGCCTGCGGGTGCGAAAAGTCGGGCGCTGGCGCGCCACGACTTTTCGGATTTTTCGCCTGTCAGGGTATAAATCCGATAAGTCGTGGCACGGAGTGCCCGACTTATCGGGGTTGAACGGGGTTCGTCCGTGGAGTTGTGGACGGTCGGCGAGCGGGGCGGGGCGTGAAAGCTACCATTGCGGGTCGGCGCGGCACCGGACAACGACGGAGGCAACGAGCTTGAACGCGTGGGAGGACGTGGAGGCGCTGCGGTTTCCCGGGCGGGAGTTCGACCCGGCGACCGGCGTGGCGCGGTTCCACTATGCGCTCGGGGACCTCGTGCTCACCGAGACCGTCGACTTCGGGCCGCCGAGCGTCGAGCATCCCGCGCTCGAGCGCGTGCTCGACCTGCTGTACGTGGCCGCCTCCACCTCGTACTACAAGATTGCCGCGCCGCGGCGCGTCGAGCTCGACGGGGTGGCGCTCACCGAAGGGGCGCTGCCGTGGGTGCGGGCGCTCTTCCGCGAGGGGCTGGGCGAGTTCGCGTACCAGAACAAGCTCGAGTACGTGCTCGACCTGCCGATCGAGGCCAAGGAGACGGCCGCGGCGCCGACCTGGGAGCGTACGCCCGGCGGGGCGCCGCTCGCGGCCGTCGGCGGGGGCAAGGACTCCATCGTGACGATGGAGGCGCTGGAGCTGGCCGGGCTCGAACCGGTGCTCTTCTCCGTGAACCCCAACGCGATCATCCGCGGGGTGATGGCCGTGTCGCCGCAGCCCGTCCGCGCCGTACGCCGGCAGCTCGATCCGCGCATGCGCGAGCTGAACGAGGCCGGGGCGTACAACGGCCACATCCCCGTCACCGCGATCAACTCGCTGATCGCGGTCGCCGCCTCGGTGATGCACGGGCTCGGGCCGGTGGTGATGTCGAACGAGAGCTCCGCCTCCGTGCCGAACCTCAACTGGCTCGGGCGGGACATCAACCACCAGTGGTCCAAGGGGCTGCCGGCCGAGGTGCACCTGCGCGACGCGCTGCTGGCCCACGCCGGGCTGCGCGACGCGTACTTCTCGCTGCTGCGCGGCCTGTCCGAGCTGCACATCGCCGGGCTGTTCGCGAAGTTCACCGACTACGACGAGGTCGTCACCAGCTGCAACGCCGCGTTCAAGCAGCGCGACGCGAGCGAGCGCTGGTGCGGGCACTGCCCCAAGTGCCGGTTCGTGTTCCTCGCCCTGGCGCCGTTCACCGGGCGCGACCGCCTGCTGCACATCTTCGGCGCCGATGTGTTCACGGACATGACGCAGCTTCCGGGGTACCGCGAACTCATGGGACTCACCGCGCACAAGCCGTTCGAGTGCGTCGGCGAGATCGAGGAGTCGCTCGTGGCGCTGCGGCTGCTCACCGAGCACCCCGACTGGCGCGACGCCCCGATCGTGCGGGCGCTCGCCGCCGAGGTGCCGGCGCTGCCGAGCGACGCCGAGGTCGAGGCGGCGTTCCGCGGCGACGGCCCGAACGTGGTGCCGCCGCGCTACCTGGACGCGCTCAACGCGCTGGGGACTCCGCGCTAGCGATCAGCGACCTCACCGCCGCGGCGATGCGCGGGATCTCGCGCCGCTCGAGCTGCGTGAAGCTGTCCCCGTACGCCGCGTCGCGGATCAGCACCGCCACCCCCTCCTCGACGACCCGGCAGCGGGCGACGGCCCGGGCGACCATCGACACCGGGTAGCCGCCGGCGGGGTGCGCGAGCAGCCCGGTCGTCCACTCGCGGGTCTCCGGGATCTCCTGCATCTCGGTCCACTCGAACCGCCCGATGACCCACAGCCCGCCGACCTCGACCTCGTCGATCTCCTCGCGCGGCCGGCCGAAGCGCTGCTTGACGAAGCGCGAGCGCCGCTCGACGATGCTCACCGGCGCGATCCCGGCCGCGTAGAGGTCCAGCACCGCCTGCCCGGACGTCACCCACAGCCGCTCCGTCGCCGCCCGCGCGTCGGCCCGCTCGTCGCCCGGCCGGCGCACCCGCGCGCGGCGCTCCAGGCACTGGATGCACAGCGCGGCGTACCCCTCGCCGGTCACGTCGTTGTGTGCCTGGTGCGACATGCAGAACGCGCGCCCGCACTCCCGGCATCGCCCGATGGCGAGGACCGCGCATCCATCGACTTCACACTCGGCCGCCATGCGGCCGACGATATCGTGCCTCAACCGGACCCGCCGCGGACGTGGCCCGGATGCTTGCGCCGACTGTCGGAACGGTACGGGCCGGGCTTTTCCGATAAGTCGGGCACTCCGTGCCACGACTTATCGGATTTATCTCCTGACAGGCGAAAAGTCCGAAAAGTCGTGGCGCGCCAGCGCCCGACTTTTCGTGGCAACAACCGCGGCGTGCTCGCAAGCGGACAAGGCCCCGTGCAACACCACGCCCGTCCGCAGCCGGCGCTGCGCGAATCTCAGCCGAAGGGCGCGAGGGCGCAACCGCACATTCCGGTAATGTCCACCGCATGACCGGCGCCTACCCCGAACCGCCGCCGTCGTACGGCCCGCCGCCGTCATACGGTGCCCCGCAGCCGCCCCAGCCGCCGTATCCCCCGCAGCCGCCGTACCCGGGGCAGCAGCCGCCGCCGTATCCGCCGGGCGGGGGCAAGAGCAACCGTGGCGTCCTCATCGCGGTGGTCAGCATCGTCGGGGCGCTCGCCGTGCTGTGCGTGGCCGGGATCGTCGGGGTGGTGTGGTACACGACCAGGGCCCACGACGACGCCGGCGACAACGGGCAGGCGATCGCCGGGCTCATCGACTACCGCACCACGCACCCCGAGTGGCTCGAGCGCGAGCACAAGCCCGAGGGCGAGAAGATCGAGTATCCGATGACGCCGGCGGCGGGTGGGCCGCATCATCCGGTCTGGCAGCGGTGCGCCGGGGACGTGTACCCGACCGCGATCGACGAAGGCAACGCCGTGCACAGTCTCGAGCACGGGGCCGTGTGGATCACCTACCAGCCGGGGACGCCGGCGGGCGAGGTCGAGAAGCTCGCCCAGAAGGTGCGCAACAACGACTTCATGCTCATGAGCCCGTACGAGGGGCAGCCGACGCCGATCTCCCTGCAGGCGTGGGGGTACCAGCTGCGGGTGTCCACGGCGAGCGACGCGCGCATCGACCGGTTCATCAAGGCGTACCGCGAGACGGCCAGCATGGAGGCCGGCGTGCCGTGCAGCAACGGCACCACCTCCAACGACGTGAGCGCCGCGCCGACCGCCACGGCCTAGCCGGGGGAGAGCGTCAGCAGCTCGCGCAGGTCGGCGGTGGACAGCTCGGTGAGCCAGCCCTCGCCCGTCCCGACGATCTTCGCGGCCAGGCCGCGCTTGTCGCCGATCAGGCCGGCGATCTTCTCCTCGACCGTGCCGGCGGTGACGAACTTGCGCACCTGGACCGCGCGGCGCTGGCCGATGCGGAACGCGCGGTCGGTCGCCTGGTCCTCGACGGCCGGGTTCCACCAGCGGTCGACGTGGATCACGTGGTTGGCCGCGGTCAGGGTGAGGCCGGTGCCGCCGGCCTTGAGCGAGAGCACGAACAGCGGCGGCGAGGACGCCGAGGCCTCCTGGAAGCGGGCCACGAGCGCGTCGCGGGACGCCTTGGGCAGGCCGCCGTGCAGGAAGGCGACCTCGCGGCCGAAGCGGGCGGAGAGCTCGGCGCGCAGCATGGCGCCGAACTCGGCGTACTGCGTGAAGATGAGCGCGCGCTCGCCGGCGGCCAGGATCTCCTCGGCGATCTCCTCGAGCCGGGCGAGCTTGCCGCTGCGGCCGGGCAGGCGGCTGCCGTCGCGCAGGGCCAGGGCCGGGTGGTTGCAGATCTGCTTGAGCCGGGTCATCGTGGCCAGCACCAGGCCGCGGCGCTCGATGCCCTGGCTGCTGTCGATGCGGGCGAGCATGTCGTCGACGACGGCCTGGTAGAGGCTGGCCTGCTCGCGGGTCAGGCTGCAGACGACGTCGTACTCCAGCTTCTCCGGCAGGTCGGTGATGATGCTGCGGTCGGTCTTGAGCCGGCGCAGCACGAACGGCTGGGTGACGCGGCGCAGCCGGGCGGCGGCGTCGGCGTCGCCGAAGCGCTCGATGGGCTCGGCGTAGCGCTCCTTGAACTTCGTGGCGCTGCCCAGCAGGCCCGGGTTGGCGAAGTCCATGATGGACCACAGGTCGGCGAGGCGGTTCTCGACGGGCGTGCCGGTGACGGCGATGCGGTGCCGGGCCGGCAGTGCGCGTACCGCCGCCGACTGCTTTGTCGCCGCGTTCTTGACGGCCTGGGCCTCGTCGAGCACGATCCGGTGCCACGACACGGCGCCGAGCTTCTCCGCGTCGCGGGTGACGACCGAGTAGGTGGTGACGACGAGGTCGAACTCGGCCGGGTCGAGCGCCCGGGCGCGGTCGGCGCCGTGGTGGACGTGCACGCGCACGGCAGGCGCGAAGCGGGCGGCCTCCCGCTGCCAGTTGCCGACCAGCGACATCGGGCACACCAGCAGCGTCGGGCCGGGCGCGTCCCCGGCGATCAGGGCCAGCAGCTGGACGGTCTTGCCCAGGCCCATGTCGTCGGCGAGGATGCCGCCGAGGCCCGCCGTCTCGAGGAACCGGAGCCAGTGCAAACCCCGCATCTGGTACGCCCGCAGCTCCCCCCGGAACGCCGGCGGCACGTCGCCGTCGCCGATGCGCAGGTCGGCCTCCCCGCTGAGCAGGTCGCCGAGCCAGCCGTCGGCGGTGACCTCGACGACCGGCAGCCCGCCGGGGCCCTCGGCGGCGCCGCCGGCCAGGTGCAGCAGGTCGGCGACGGTCATCGTCTCCTGCTCCCGGTGCCGCTCGAGGAACGACAGGCCCTCGGCGAGGCGGCGCGGGTCGAGCTCGACCCACTGGCCGCGCAGCCGCACGAGGGGCGCCTTGAGGTCGGTGAGCCGGCGCAGCTCGTCCTCGGAGAGCGGCTCGTCGCCGATCGCGAGCTCCCACCGGTAGTCCACGACGGCGTCGAGGCCGAGGCCGCTGTCGGTGGCGACCGTGCCGGGGGCGGCGCCGCCGGACTTGGCCGTCAGCCGCGCGCCGAGGCGGGCCGAGGCGCGCCGCCACCAGCCGGGCAGGACGACGCCGAAGCCGGCCGCGGCCAGCAGCGGGGCCGACTCGCTGAGCAGCCGGTGCGCGCCGTCGGTGTCGAGGCGCAGCGCCACGGGCCGGGCCTCGCGCAGGGCGTCCTCGATCGCGGGGTACAGCCGGCTGGCCCGTCCGAGCTCGGCCAGCAGCGTCTCCTGGGGCGCCGGGATGTGCCGCTGCAGGGCCTTGAGCGCGCCGCGGGACTGCCACACCCGCTCGGCGTCGACGACGAGGGTCGGCTCGTCGGCCGCCTGCAGCGCGAACTCGAGCGTCCACCGCGGATCCGCCGGTACCTCCTCCCCCGGCTCGGGCTCGGGCGGCTCGACGAGCCGGAAGCAGGCCCGCACGGCGCCGCCGACGGCGTCGGCCTCCCACGCGGCGAGCTGGGTCCGCAGCCGCTCCAGGGCGGCCGGCGTGAGCCCGGCGATGCGCCGGTCGCGCCCGGTGAGTGCGGCCAGCCAGCCCTCGTTCGCGGCCCGGGCGGCGTCGTCGGGCAGCGCGGCGCGGGCGGCGGCATCGGTCAGGGCGTCGAGGACCTCGGCCAGGGCGGCGGCCCGGGTCGCGCCGTCCTCGCCGGCGGCGAGCGCGGCGGTCGGCATCGCCAGGACCAGGGACCGCGCGTAGGCGGCGTCGCGGCCGGTGAGGACCGGCAGCCAGCGGGCCTCGTCGCCGACGACGGCGGGGAGCATGCGGCCGCGGGCGGCGAGGCCGGCGGCGAACGAGGCGACGGCGGCGAACCAGCGGGTGGACTCCCCCAGCGCGATGTCCGCCCCGGCCATGGCGCCCAGGGCGCGCAGCAGGCCGAGGGCGTCGTCGGGGGCGTACTCGGCGGTCTCGACGATCCAGCCCGCGAGCTTCGTGGCGGCGCCGTCGCCGGGTGAGGCCTCGGGCCGGCGGTCGCGGGTGGGCAGGCGCAGGCGGCGCTCGGCGTGCACGGCGGTGTCGCCGTCGAGGTCGAGGCGGCCGAGGGCGAACGGGTGGCGGCGCCCGCGGACCGCCGCGTCGGCCGGGTCCCCCTCCGCCCACAGGCCGACCCGGCCCTCGACCCAGAGCGCATGGACCACGAGCACCGCTGAAGCGTAGTGGAGCCCCAGCGTATCGACCGTATAAGACATCTATCCAGAGACGGACGTCGTTGTTACGATCCGGTAATCCGAGTCATTTTCATATTGGCTCGCAACCCCCGGAAGGGATCCGCCATGTCCCTACCCCTCGTCAAACGCGCCCTGGCGGCGTTACTGCTCACCTCCGCCGCCCTCGTCGCACCCGCGCTCGCCGCCGCACCGGCCGAGGCGGCCGTCCTGGCGCCGAACGACTACTGCCTGGAGCAGTGCAACGACATCCTGCCGCCGGGAGAGAACGGCAACGCCACGCTGGCCGACATCCTGGCCCACCAGGCGCTGGGCTTCCGGCCGGCGCACTCGGCCGACCAGCTCGGCCCGTACGCCAACCTCGTCGCCGCCTACACCGGGCTCACCGACGAGCAGATCTCGTCCTTCTACAACAGCTCGTCGTTCGGCGTGCCGGCCGGCCAGGTCGCGCGCAGCTACAGCCCGCGCTCCGACGTGACGATCGTGCGGGACAAGGCGCTCGGGGTGCCGCACGTGACGGGCACGACGCGGGCCGGGACGATGTTCGGCGCCGGGTACGCCGGAGCCGAGGACCGCCTGTTCGTCATGGACCTCATGCGCCGGGTCGGCCGCGGCAAGCTCACCCCGTTCGCCGGCGGCGCGCCGGGCAACCGGGAGCTCGAGCAGAGCATCTGGCGCAACGCCCCCTACACCGAGGCCGACCTGCAGGCCCAGGTGGCGGCGCTGCGCACGAAGGGCGCGCG
Organism: Dactylosporangium sp. CA-139066; assembly: GCF_050936175.1. Lineage (NCBI taxonomy): Bacteria > Bacillati > Actinomycetota > Actinomycetes > Micromonosporales > Micromonosporaceae > Dactylosporangium > Dactylosporangium sp. CA-139066. The sequence continues at coordinate 8,480,719 of NZ_JBNJNH010000001.1, forward strand.
CGGGGCGCAGCTCTACGACGACGTGCAGCAGTACGTCGCCGGCATCAACGCCTACATCGCCGCGTGCATGGCCGGGCGCAACTGCCCCGGGGAGTACGTGCTGACCGGGCACCTCGACGCGGTCACCAACGCCGGCGGGCCGGAGCCGTTCCAGATGACCGACCTGATCGCGATCGCCGGCGTGGTCGGCGGCCTGTTCGGCGGCGGCGGGGGCGGCGAGGTCGAGTCGGCGCTGGTGCGGGTCACGGCCCGGGCGCGCTACGGCGCGGCCGAGGGCGACCGGCTGTGGGCCGCGTTCCGCGAGCAGAACGACGAGGAGGCCGTGCTGACCCTGCACAACGGGCAGTCCTTCCCCTACGGCGCGGCCGACCCGGACGCGCCCGGGGTGGCGCTGCCGGACGCCGGCAGCGTCTCGCCCCAGCCGGTGGTCTTCAACCCGACGGGCTCGGCCGGGAGTACCGCACAGGTGGCCCCCGGCGCGGCGACCAAGCGGGGCATGTCCAACGCGGTGGTGATCGACGCGGCCCACTCGGCGAGCGGGCACCCGATCGCGGTGTTCGGGCCGCAGACCGGGTACTTCTCGCCACAGCTGCTCATGCTGCAGGAGCTGCAGGGGCCGGGGGTCAGCGCGCACGGGGTCGCCTTCGCCGGGCTCAACCTCTACGTGCTGCTCGGCCGCGGCCAGGACTACGCGTGGAGCGCCACGTCGTCGGAGCAGGACATCACCGACACCTACGCGGTGCCGCTGTGCAACGCCGCCGGCACCGCCTACCTGTACCACGGCGTGTGCACGCCGATGGAGGCGCTGACCCAGACCAACGCCTGGACGCCGACCGTCGCCGACTCCACGCCCGCCGGGTCCTACCAGCTCATCACGTACCGCACCAAGTACGGCCTGGTCGCCTGGCGCGGGACGGTCGGCGGGCAGCCGGTGGCCTTCACCCAGCTGCGCTCGACGTACCGGCACGAGGCCGACTCGGCGATCGGCTTCCAGGCGTTCAACGACCCGGCGGCCATGGGCACGCCGGCCCAGTTCATCGCCTCGGCCTCCGACGTCGGGTACGCGTTCAACTGGTTCTACGTCAACGCCACGGACACGGCGTACTTCAACTCGGGCAACGACCCGGTGCGCAAGTCCGGCGCCAACCCGAACCTGCCGACGAAGGCCGACGCCGCTTATGAATGGTCCGGCTGGAATGCGGATACGAATACGGCCGACTACATTCCGGTGACCGCGCATCCGCAGTCGACCGGGCAGGATTATTTCGTCTCTTGGAATAACAAGCAAAGTAAGGACACGGGGGCGGCGGACGGAAACTTCAGTTTCGGCGCCGTGCATCGCGCCGATCTGCTCGACAAGCGGGTCAAATCCGCGCTGGGCGGCGGCGCCAAGCTCGACCGGGCCGGCGTCGTGCGGCTCGTCGAGGACGCCGCCGTGACCGACCTGCGGGGCGAGAACCTGCTGCCGGAGCTGCTGCGCATCCTCGACCCGGCCGGGACGAGCACCGACCCCAGCGTCGCGGCGCTGCGGGCCTGGCAGGCGGCGGGGGCCAAGCGGGTGGAGACCTCCCCCGGCTCGCACGTCTACCAGCACGCCGCCGCCATCCGCACGTTCGACGCCTGGTGGCCGAAGCTGGTCGACGCCGCGTTCCGGCCCGGGCTCGGCGACGACGTCTACGCGGCGCTGACCAGGGCGTTGCAGATCGACGAGTCGCCCTCCGGGGCCACCGGGCCGACCAGCGCCGGCTCGCTGAACCAGAGCCAGGGCCACAAGGGGTCCTCGTTCCAGTACGGCTGGTGGGGGTACCTCGACAAAGACCTCCGCGCCGTCCTCGGCGACCCGGTCCGCAGCGGGCTGGGCCGGACCTACTGCGGCGGCGGCACCGTGGCCGGGTGCCGGCAGGTGCTGGCCACGACCCTGGCGACGGCCGCCGCCGAGCCCGCCACCACCACCTACCCGGGCGACAAGAACTGCTCGGCCGGCGACCAGTGGTGCGCCGACACGATCATCCAGTCGCCGCTGGGCGGGATCACGCACGACAAGATCTCGTGGCAGAACCGGCCGACGTACCAGCAGGTGGTGTCGTTCCCGGCCCGGCGCGGCGCCGACCTGACCAACCTGGCGCAGGGCCGCGGCGTGAGCGCCAGCGGCACGTTCATCGGCTACTCCGCCGGGGCCGCGGTCGACGGCGACCCGACCACGCGGTGGAGCAGCTGGTGGACCGACAACCAGTCGATCACCGTCGACCTCGGCTCGGCCCGCACGGTCAGCCGGGTCATCCTGCGGTGGGAGGCGGCGTACGGGTCGCGGTACCGCATCGAAGTCTCCGCCAACGGCAGCTCCTGGACGCCGGCGGCGGTGGTCGACGCGGGCAACGGCGGGATCGACAACGTCACGTTCGCGCCGGTCAGCGCCCGGTACGTGCGCATGGCCGGGGTGGCCCGCGGCACCGGATACGGCTATTCGCTGTGGGAGATGGAGGTGTACTCCTCCTAGAGCACCGCTGCGCGGCGGCGCTTCACAGCGTGGCGCGGTGGCGCCCGGCCGGCAGCCCGCCGGCCGGGGCGTCGGCCGCCGCCCAGGTGACGTACTGCCCCGCCCGGCTGAGCACGCACGTGCCGACGAGCAGCTCGACGAGCACGTGCCGGGCGAAGCCGGGCGGGGGTGCGGCCAGCGCGCGCTCGGCCACGAAGGCGGCCGCCACGCTGCGCCGCAGCGCCCCCTCGCGCGGGAACGCGGCCCGCCCCGTGAGGTAGAAGGCGTCCTCGCCCGGGCCCGTGGACGTGTCCGCGGCGCCCATGGGGAACGTGTGCAGCGCGAAGCGGCGGTCGCGCAGCAGGTCCTCGAGCTTCGGCGAGACCATGAGCAGCACGTACAGCCCGTCCTCGACCAGCAGCGGGTTGACCGGGTGCACCCGCGGGCCGCCGTCGGCGCGGACGGTGCCCAGGTACGCCAGGCCGACGCCGCTGCGGTACAGCAGCGCCCGGCCGGCCGCGGCGAGGCCGGGCGCCGAGCGCCGGAACCGCCCCCACGAGAGCATGGCGACCAGGTTCGCCCACCCGGGACCCCCGGGTCAATGCACGTTCGGCCGCCAGGTGTGGAGCAGCCGCTGCACCTCGTCGGCGACCTCGCCGGGCTCGAGGTCGTCGGTGTCCACGACGGCGCCGAGCTCGCGCAGGTCGCGGCGGGCGGTGAGGTACGTCCCGAGGTCCTCCAGCCGCCAGCCGTCCGCGTCCAGGCTCTCGTCCGCCTCCACCCGCTCGATGAGGACGTCGGGCGAGGCGTCCAGCAGCACGTGGCGTACGTCGTGGCCGCGGTTGCGCAGGGCGCCGAGGATGTCCGTGATGTGCCGGCGGCGCAGCACGGTCATGGGCACGACCAGCGGTTCGGCGCCGCGGGCCTGCCGGGCCGCGGCCGCGACCGTGGCCGCCCGCCAGGCCGGCAGGTCCTGGTAGTCGCCCCGGCGGACCAGGCCGACGGTGCGTTTGAGCAGGCGGTCGATCACCTCCGGGTCGAACACCCGGGCCCGCGGCTCGCGCCGGCACAGATGTGCGGCCAGGGTCACCTTGCCGACCCCGGACGGGCCGTTGAGCCAGACGATCACGGCGCTCCCTCGCTCTTCGTGCGCGGCGGGCTACCAGGATTCTCGCAGGCGGGACCGAGGGGGATGCCAGGCCGGCACGCGATAAATGAGGCATGACGATCGTGACCCTCCCCCAGCGCCGAATTCCGACCGACGCCCACGAGCGCATCGACGTGCTGCTCGTGGCCCCCAACGGCCGCTTCGGCGACCTCGAGCGGCACCTGCCCCAGGGCTGGGTGCTGACCCGCCGCCACGAGCTGCCGGCCGGCTGCCGCGAGCCGGACATCGTGGTGCTCGACGACCCCGGCCCCCGCGCGGTGACCGCCGCGTGCCTGCGCCATCCAGCCGCGTCGATCGTGGCCGTGATCAGCCCGTACAGCGACCACCAGCGGGTCGTCGACGTGCTGGAGGCCGGCGCCGACGCCTGCGTGCGCTCGGGCACCGCGGCCGTCATCGCGGCGCACCTGGAGGCCTGCCGGCGCCGCCAGGCGGCATAAGGAGGTTTGGCGTTTCCCACAACATATTCCAGAGAGCGCTCTCAACCGATTCTGTGATTGACATTGGGCTTGTCATGGGCCAGTCTGAGTCCAGTCTTGAGAGCGCTCTCCGGCCGAGGCGGCGGATCGGGTGACCGGCGGATCGGACCGGCGAAATCGTGATCAGGGTGTAACCGGTGTGAGGGTGCGACGGGCGATGGAGCGACATGCTCCATCGCCCGTCATTCTTTGTGCGCTACACATTGCTGAGCTTCAGTCATGATGGTCCGCGGAACAGATATGGGGGACGCCACAATGGTGATGTCGGGGCGGGACCGGCCCACACTCGAAAACGTCGCGCAACGCGCCGGGGTGTCGCGGGCCACGGCCTCCCGTGTGGTCAACGGGTCGACCTCCGTCGCGCCCCACATCCGCGACAAGGTCCTCAGCGCCGTCGAGGCGCTGGGCTACGTGCCCAACCAGGCCGCCCGCAGCCTCGTCACCCAGCGCACCGACTCGATCGCACTCGTGGCGTCGGAGACCGCGAGCCGGGTGTTCTCCGACGACCCCTTCTTCTCCAGCATCATCCGCGGCGTGAGCCTCGAGCTCGAGGCCGTCGACAAGCAGCTGGTGCTCATGATGGTCGGCCCGTCGGGCCCGAGCCACGACCGCGTCGAGCGCTACGCGACCGGCGGCCACGTCGACGGGGCGATCATCTTCTCCATGCACGGCGCCGACCCGCTGCCCGAGCGGCTGAGCCGGGCCGGGGTGCCGGTCGTGTGCAACGGCCGCCTGCTGATCCAGTCCTCCGTGCCGTACGTCGACGTCGACAACGAGGACGCGGCCCGCGCGGCCGTGCGCCACCTGCTCGACACCGGCCGGCGCCGGGTGGCCACGATCGCCGGCCCGCAGGACATGAGCGCCGGCATCGACCGCCTGAAGGGCTACCGCGCGGCGATGCAGGACAGCGGCCGCCGCTCGCTAGTGGCCGTCGGCGACTTCACCCGCCAGTCCGGCGCCCTGGCGATGAGCCAGCTGCTCGGCGACGACCCGGACCTCGACGCCGTCTTCGCCGCCTCGGACGCCATGGCCGACGGCGCGCTGCGCGCCCTGCGCCAGGCCGGCCGCCGGGTGCCCGACGACGTGGCGGTGGTCGGCTTCGACGACATGGACTTCGCCCGGGACACCGAGCCGCCGCTGACCACCGTGCGCCAGCCGATCACCGACCTGGGCCGGATGGCGGCGCGGCAGGTCCTGCGGATGGCGGGCGGCGAACAGATCGAGCCCGTGCTGCTCCTCCCCACGGAGCTGGTGAAGCGCGAGTCGGCCTGACCGTTTCCACACGCCCGGGGCGGCTCAGGACCGGCGCGGCGCGCCGACCGGCAACAGGTGCAACGGACCACTCAGGACCGGCAGCGGCGCGCCGAGCGGCGAACCGATGCAACGCGAACCCCGCGGGACCGGCGGTGGCGCGCCTCGGCGGTGGCGCGCCGAGCCGCGAACCGGCGCAACGCGAACCCCGCGGGACCGGCCGTGGCGCGCCGAGCGGCGAACAGGTGCATGAGCCCGCCGGGTCGGCCGGCGGCCGGACGCCCGGCGCCGAGCGCGTCCCGGCCGCGCGGGCCGCTCGTCCCGCCCACAGGGCCGGTCAGCGACCCGGTTGCGGCGAGTCGAGCGAATCGGAACGCTGAAGGCGGATTTATCCCCGGTCAGGGTATAAATCCGACAAGTCGTGGCACGGAGTGCCCGACTTGTCGGTCGGCACACCGTCCCTGCGCGCCACCCGTCCCGCATGCGTGTGCTCGAGGACTGCCGGCGACCGAGAGCGTCGTTGCTCGAGCGCACGGGGGGTTTTGAGGGGGTCCGGGTGGAGCGGAGCTCCCCCGGCTGAGATAAACACAGCCGGAGGCTGGCATTGTGGCAGGAATGAGGCTTGCCACCTGGAACGTGAACTCCGTCAAGGCGCGCCTGCCCCGGCTGCTGCCCTGGCTCGAACAGACCCGGCCCGACGTGCTGTGCGTGCAGGAGACCAAGGTCGCCGCGGACGGCTTCCCGGCCGGGGAGGTCCGTGAGCTCGGGTACGACACGGCGCACCACGGGGAGGGGCGCTGGAACGGGGTGGCGCTGCTGTCGCGGGTCGGGCTCGAGGACGTGCGGCGCGGGTTCGACGGGGATCCGGGGTGGAGCGGGGAGCCGGGCGGGGACGAGGCGCTGTTCGACGAGCCGCGGCGCGAGGCGCGGGCCGTCTCGGCGCTCTGCGGCGGGGTCCGGGTCTGGTCCGTCTATGTACCCAACGGGCGGACGCCCGAATCCGCGCACTACGGCTACAAGCTGACCTGGCTCGAGGGGCTGCGCCTCGCCGTGGCGGCCGACCTCGGCGCCGGGGAGCGGGTGGCGGTCTGCGGCGACTACAACGTCGCGCCGGCGGACTCCGACGTGTTCGACCCGGCCGCGTTCATCGGGTCCACGCACGTCACCAAGCCCGAGCGCGACGCGCTGGCGGCGCTGCGGGACACCGGGCTGGTCGACATCGTGCCGAAGCCGATGAAGGGGCCGAACCCGTTCACCTACTGGGACTACCGGGCCGGGATGTTCCATCAGGACAAAGGCATGCGGATCGACCTCGTCTATGCGAGCCCGGCAATCGCGGGTGCGGTCGAGGGTGCCTACATCGATCGTGAGGCGCGCAAGGGCAAGGGTCCCTCGGATCACGCGCCCGTTGTGATCGATTTCGATATTTGAGTACGCTGTGTCACCATGATGGGCGACCGGACCGTACTGTTAAGTGTGAAAGGATCAACGATCGTCCTGGATAGCCCGTTCTCGCCGGTCTTGCCGCGATGTTTCCGGCACGTTGCGTGATCACACCGTTACGATTCGCCGGTAAATCGCCCGTTTAGGGGGTGTATGATCCAAAAGTCGTTGTGCTTGGATCACGCCCTCATCACGGCGCGGCGTGGACTTGGTTACAGGACAGGGGGTGACCCTTGACGATCGGCCAAACGGGAGACAGGGTTCCTCCAACGAAGGCGACAACACCATGTCGGCTTCGTGCACGCTCTGCCCGTGGACCGAACCTGCGGATAGGGCACCAGGAGTCCACGAAGACACAGCCGATCGGCTGCTGACTGCCACGGGCCCCGGTCTGGCCGACGCATGCTCGCTCCGCATTGCGGCGGTCAACGCTGGCGGGTTCGTGATGCGTTCAGGCGGCCGGGGAGAGGGGCACCACGCCCATGACTATGGGACCCGTCACGTCGAAGAGCGACGAGCAGGTGCCGACGGTCGAAGAGGCGACCGCCACGCCTGCCGGTGTTCCCGCGAAGGCCATCGAAGGTCGCTCGCTCAGTCAGATTGCGTGGACCCGGCTCAAGCGCGACAAGGTCGCGCTGACTGGAGGCGGGTTCATCATTTTCCTGGTGCTTGTAGCGGTGTTCGCCCCCCTGATCAACAAGGTCTGGGGGCACCCGGTCAACGAGTTCCACCAAGACAGGATCGACCCGAACCTCGGCGGCATCCCGCCGGTCGGCACCTGGGGCGGCATCTCCAAGGACTTCCTGCTCGGCGTCCAGCCGGTCACGGGCCGGGACATGTTCTCCCAGATCATCTACGGCGCGCAGGTGTCGCTGCTGGTGGCGCTGGCCGCCACGATCGCGGCGGTCGCGATCGGCGTGGTGCTCGGTATCGTCGCCGGCTACTTCGGCGGCATCATCGACAACCTGATCAGCCGCCTGATGGACCTCATCCTGGCGTTCCCGTACCTGCTCTTCTCGATCGCGCTGATCTCCGTCGTGCCGGTGAGCACCGGCTGGCGCATCGGCGTGGTCATCTCGGTCATCGCGTTCTTCAGCTGGCCGTACATCGGGCGTATCGTCCGCGGCCAGACTCTCTCCCTGCGGGAACGCGAGTTCGTCGAGGCCGCGCGCAGCATCGGGGCGGGCCCCTCCCGCATCCTCTTCCGGGAGCTGCTGCCCAACCTCGTCGCGCCGATCCTCGTCTACGCGACGCTGATCATTCCCACGAACATCCTCTTCGAGGCCGCGCTGTCGTTCCTCGGCGTCGGCGTGCTGCCGCCCACTCCCTCGTGGGGCCGGCTGCTCTCGGACGCCGTGCAGTACTACACGTACGACCCGATGTACATGTTCGTGCCCGGCTTCGCGATCTTCCTCATGGTCCTCGCCTTCAACCTGTTCGGCGACGGCCTGCGCGACGCTCTCGACCCGAAGTCCAACCGGTAGCCCCCAGCCACCGGCCGGGCTTCGGGCCCGTCACGCAACCCTGGCACCACCACGTCCGGCTACCGCCAGCCCGGTCGAAACCCTGTGCATACCCCGGCTTTCACGCGCACAGCAGCACAGCTCGGACGGCCCGTCCCTCGGCGGGCCGCGCCAAACAAGGAGGGAAACCAGTGAGAATGAGGACAGGGGCACTGGCGGCCAGTTCGGTCGCCTTCGCCCTGGTGTTGTCCGCCTGCGGTTCGGGCGACGGCGCCAAGCCCAACGCGAACGAGACCACCGGAGGCGGCGTCTCCGGCTTCAACGCCGCCACCAAGGGCGTGGTCAACCCGTCCGACAAGAAGGGCGGCACGCTGAAGCTGACCGCCAACTCCGACCCGGACTCGTTCGACCCCGCGCGTGCGTACTACGCCTGGGTGTGGAACTACATGAAGGGCTACTACGTCCGTTCGCTGCTCACCAATGAGGCGAAGCCGGGCGAGGACGGTCTGAAGCTGGTCCCCGACCTGGCCGCGGCCATGCCGGAGCTCTCCGACGGCAACAAGACCTACACCTTCAAGCTCAAGTCGGGCGTGAAGTTCGAGGACGGCTCGCCGATCACCTCGAAGGACATCAAGTACGGCATCGAGCGCAACTTCGCCACCGATGTCCTCTCCGGCGGCCCGCCGTACCTCGCCGACGTCCTGGACGGCGGCCAGAAGTACCCCGGCCCGTACAAGGACACCGACCCGGACAAGCTGGGCCTGAAGTCCGTCGAGACGCCGGACGACAACACGATCATCTTCCACCTGAAGGAACCGCTGGCGGACTTCAACTACCTGCTGGCCATGCCGTCGGCGTCGCCGGTCCAGAAGGCGAAGGACACCGGCGCGAAGTACGGTGACAAGCCGGTCTCGACCGGCCCGTACAAGTTCCAGTCGTACGACCAGGGCAAGAAGGCCGTCATGGTCCGCAACGAGAACTGGGACCCGAAGACGGACACCGTCCGCAAGGCCCTGCCGGACCAGATCGACCTGACGATCGGCACCGCGCCGGAGGAGATCGACAACCAGCTGCTCAGCGGCGACGTCGACATCGACACCGGCCAGACCGGTGTCCAGCAGGGCTCGCAGCCGAAGATCCTGCTCGACCCGGAGAAGAAGAAGAACGCGGACGCGCCGAACACGGGCTTCATCCGCTACTTCTCGATCAGCACCAAGGTCGCCCCGTTCGACAACATCCACTGCCGCAAGGCCGTGCAGTACGCGACCGACAAGGTCACGATGCAGACCGCGCGTGGTGGCGCCGACGCCGGCGGTGACATCGCCTACAACATGCTGCCCCCGAACATCGCGGGTCACGACGACTACGACCCGTACAACACCAAGTCGGGCAAGCCGCAGATCGACAAGGCGAAGGAAGAGCTGGCCGCGTGTGGCAAGCCGAACGGCTTCGACACCGTGATCGCGACCCGCAACTCCGGCAAGGAGCCGAAGTCGGCCGAGGCGCTGCAGGCCGCGCTGAAGAACGTCGGCATCAACGCCCGCCTCGACCCGACCGAGCCGTCGCTGTACTTCCGCTCGACCATCGGTGCGCCGTCCAACGTGCACGCCAAGGGCTACGGCCTGATGATGGCCGGCTGGGGCGCCGACTTCCCGACCGGTTACGGCTTCCTGTCCGTGCTGGTCGACGGTCGCCAGATCCTGGACTCGGGTAACAACAACTACGGCGAGCTCAACGACCCGGAGATCAACAGCCTGATCGACCAGGCCAAGGCGGAGGCCGACCCCAAGAAGGCCGCCGACATCTGGGCCCAGATCGACCACAAGGTCATGGACTCGGCCGTCATGGTGCCGTTCGTCTACGACAAGGCGCTCAACTACCGCAACCCCCGCGTCACGAACGTGTTCGTGACGGAGTACTACGGCATGTACGACTTCGGCAGCCTGGGCGTGTCGGGCTGACCTCCGGGTCCGCAGACACTCCTGACACTGACGGAGCAGCAAGCCTGAACGCCGGTAACCCGCCCTTCACGAGTACAGAAGGCAGGTGAGGGCCACGGCGCCGGCCGGTGAGACGGGAACCCCGTCGAGCCGGCCGGCGTCAGGCCGCACACGTGATCAACTACATCCTGCGCCGCCTGGTCACCGCGGCACTGCTCATCGTGGCCGTCTCGATGGTCACCTTCGCGATCTTCTTCCTGATCCCGAAGGCGGCGCACGCCGATCCCGCTGAGATGTACGTCGGCAAGACGGCGACCCCGGCCGACGTCGCGGCAACGCGGGTCAAGCTGGGCCTCGACCAGCCGATCTACATCCAGTACGGCCGGTTCGTGAAGGGTCTCGTCGTGGGACGGGACTACAACAGCGGCCCGTCGGTCACGCACTGCTCCGCGCCCTGCTTCGGCTACTCGTTCCGCACCGACCGGGAAGTCTGGCCGCTGCTGCTGGACCGGCTGCCGGTCACCATCTCCCTCGCCATCGGCGCGGCCATCCTGTGGCTCGTCGGCGGCGTCGCCGGCGGCGTCATATCCGCGCTGAGACGCGGGAAGCTCGCCGACCGTGTCGTGATGATCATCGCCCTCGCCGGCGTCTCGCTGCCGGTGTACTTCACGGGCCTGGTCTTCCAGTCCCTGTTCGTGCACCAGTGGAAGATCTTCCAGGGCGGCGAGTACATCAACTTCGTCGACGACCCCCTCGGCTGGGCCAACAAGCTCTTCCTCGCCTGGGTGAGCCTGGCGCTGCTGTTCGCCGCGACCTACGCGCGGCTGACGCGGGCCACGATGCTCGAGACCCTCAGCGAGGACTACATCCGCACCGCCCGCGCGAAGGGTCTGAAGGAGCGGATCGTCGTCGGCAAGCACGCCATGCGCGCCGTGCTCACCCCGATCGTGACGATCTTCGGCCTCGACCTCGGCACGCTGCTCGGCGGCGCGATCCTCACCGAGCGGGTGTTCAGCCTGCCCGGCATCGGCAAGCTCAGCATCGACGCGGTCAACACCAAGGACCTGCCGATCATCCTCGGCGCGACGCTGTTCGCCTCGTTCTTCATCGTCATGGCCAACCTGGTCGTGGACCTGCTCTACGCCGTGATCGACCCGCGGGTCCGGCTCTCATGACCCGGCCCGCATCCCGGTCCCCTCACGGCACCCCTGGAAAGGAGTGAGCATGTCCAGCAGCCTGCTCACCGACGTCAGCCCCAACCCGGGCGGACCCGGCTCGGATCCCGCGCAGTCCTTCCTCGACGTGCGCGACCTGCGGATCCACTTCAAGACCGACGACGGCGTGGTCAAGGCCGTCGACGGCCTGACGTTCAAGCTCGAGCGCGGCGAGACCCTCGGCATCGTGGGCGAGTCCGGCTCCGGCAAGAGCGTCACGAGCCTGGGCATCCTGGGCCTGCACCGCCGCGGCTCGGCCGCCATCTCCGGTGAGGTGTGGCTCGACGGCGAGGAGCTCATCGGCGCCTCCCCTGAGCGGGTCCGCCTGCTGCGCGGCGCGAAGATGTCGATGATCTTCCAGGACCCGCTGACCGCGATGCACCCCTACTACACGGTCGGGGCGCAGATCGTCGAGGCGTACCGGGTGCACCACAAGGTCTCGAAGTCGGAGGCCAGGAAGCGCGCGGTCGAGATGCTCGACCGGGTGGGCATCCCGCAGCCGCAGCGGCGGGTCGACGACTACCCGCACCAGTTCTCCGGCGGTATGCGCCAGCGCGCGATGATCGCGATGTCGCTGGTGAACAACCCGCAGCTGCTCATCGCCGACGAGCCCACCACGGCGCTCGACGTGACGGTCCAGGCCCAGATCCTCGACCTGATCCGCGACCTGCAGTCGGAGTTCAACTCGGCGGTCATCATCATCACCCACGACCTGGGCGTCGTGGCCGAGCTGGCCGACGAGATCCTGGTGATGTACGGCGGCAAGTGCGTCGAGCACGCCACCGCGGAGACCGTGTTCCGCCGCCCCGAGCACCCGTACGCCTGGGGCCTGCTCCAGTCGATGCCCCGCGTCGACCGGGAGGTGCGCGAACGGCTGGTGCCGATCAAGGGCAACCCGCCGTCGCTCATCAACCTCCCGAGCGGCTGCTCCTTCCACCCGCGCTGCCCCTACGTGGAGCGCAACGGCATCCCTTGCAAGGCGGTCGAGCCGACCCTGGCGGAGGGCACGCCCGAGCACGGCGTCGCCTGCCACATCCCGCCCGCGGAACGCACGGCCATCTTCAAGTCGGACATCGCCCCGAACCTCTGAGGAGCACGACAGTGTCGACGAGCACCCAACCCCAGCCGGCGGCGGCCGCCGCCGGCACCGGCGAGAACCTCCTCGAGGTGCGGGGCCTGGAGAAGCACTTCCCGATCATGCGCGGCGCCTTCATCAAGCGGAAGGTCGGCGCCGTTCGCGCGGTCGACGGCATCGACCTGGCCGTCAAGGCCGGCGAGACGCTGGGCCTGGTCGGCGAGTCCGGCTGCGGCAAGTCCACCACCGGCCGCCTGATGACCCGGCTGCTGGAGCCCACCGGCGGCCAGGTGCTGCTGGAGGGCAAGGACATCTCGCACTTCGGCGTGGGCAAGATGCGCCCGCTGCGCCGCGAGGTCCAGATGATCTTCCAGGACCCGTACTCGTCGCTGAACCCGCGGCACACGGTCGGCTCGATCGTCGGCGCGCCGCTGCAGGTGCAGAACATCAAGACGGCGCACGGGCAGAAGCGGGAGGTCCAGCGGCTGCTGGAGCTGGTCGGGCTCAACCCCGAGCACTACAACCGCTACCCGCACGAGTTCTCCGGCGGCCAGCGCCAGCGCATCGGCATCGCCCGGGCCCTGGCCCTGCAGCCGAAGCTCATCATCGCCGACGAGCCGGTGTCCGCGCTGGACGTGTCGATCCAGGCGCAGGTCGTCAACCTGCTCGACGACCTGCAGCGCGAGTTCAACCTGACGTACGTGTTCATCGCGCACGACCTGTCGGTCGTCCGGCACATCTCGGACCGGGTCGCGGTCATGTACCTCGGCAAGGTCGTCGAGGTCGGCCCGCGCGACGGGCTCTACCTGTCGCCGCTGCACCCGTACACGTTCGCGCTGCTGTCCGCGGTGCCGGTGCCCGACCCGGGCCGGCGGGACAAGGCGCACCGGGAGCGGATCCTGCTCACCGGCGACGTGCCCAGCCCGATCGACCCGCCGTCGGGGTGCCGGTTCCGCACCCGGTGCTGGAAGGCGCAGGACGTGTGCGCGTCGGAGGAGCCGCCGCTGCGCGAGCTCGCCCCCGGCCAGACCGTCGCCTGCCACTTCCCCATCACCGACGAGGAGCGCTCGGCGCGCGGCGCCGCGGCGGCCCGGGCGGCGGCGGCCGAGATCCCGGTCGACACGGCCGAGGACCCGTTCGCGGAGCCGATCGCCTGACGGTGGTTTTCTGACAGTCCGGGGAGTCGCCATCTGGCGGCTCCCCGACTTCGTTCTTGGGCCGGTCGCCATACCGTGGTCCGATGCACGCCGATGACGCCACCCGCCTGGCCCGCCTCGAACGGCAGGTCGCCTTCCTGTACCGCCACTTCGGCCTCGACCCGGCCCTCGCCGACGCCTTCCCCGGCGCGGACGGGATGCCGCCGGAGTTCACCGAGGCCTTGCGCCGCAACAACCTCATCGCCGCGATCAAGATCTACCGCCAGGTGACGGGCGCGGGGCTGGCCGAGGCGAAGGACCAGGTGGAGCGCATCGCCCACTCGGTCTGAGGCTTTCCACCGCAACCCACCGCGGACGCCGCAGGCCCGGGAGTCACGGGCCGCGACCACGACGGACGTCGCGGTAGCTCGGCATTTCCGCTCTTTGCACCCCCTTTCCCTGAAGATCTTGGCGGGAAAGGGTTTCCCGGCCACATCGACTCTTGTTTCATGACCACATCCCCTCGACCAGGGAGGTTATGTGGGATTCAACAGGAGGCTCACCGGCGCCGCGGTCTTCACCGCGACGCTGACGGTGACGGCGGCCGGGCTGATGTCGGCCCCGGCCAGCGCCGAGACCTCGGCGACGACGCAGTACACGGTCATCGCCGCGGACAACGTCTCGGCCGCCGACGCCACCGCCGCCATCAAGAAGGCCGGCGGGCAGGTGGTCGGCACCAATGACGCGGTGGGCATGTTCACGGTCGTCGCGCCGCAGAACGGATTCGTGGAGAAGGCCGCGGCCGCGCCGCAGCTGGTCGGTGCGACCCACCAGGTCGCCATCGGCAAGGCCCCGAAGAAGGAGCGGCCCGCCGACGTGGAGCGCGAGGCGCAGCAGGCCGCCGCGGCGGCCAAGAAGGCGGGCGGGAACAAGCCGGCCACGGCCGGCATGGACCCGCTCGACGACAAGCTGTGGGGCCTCGCGGCGGTCAAGTCGGACAAGGCGCGGAAGGTCAACGCGGGCGACAAGCGCGTGACCGTCGGCATCCTCGACACCGGCGTCGACGCGTCGAACCCCGACATCGCCCCGAACTTCAACTGGGCGCTGTCGAAGAACTTCGCGCCGGACAAGGTCGACATCGACGGCCCGTGCGAGGTTCCCAGCTGCCTCGACCCGGTCGGCACCGACGACGGCGGGCACGGCACGCACGTCGCCGGCACGATCGGCGCGGCGGCCAACGGCTTCGGCGTCTCCGGCGTCGCGCCGAACGTGTCGCTGGTCGAGCTCAAGGGCGGCCAGGACTCCGGGTACTTCTTCCTGGAGCCGACCGTCAACGCGCTCGTGCACGCGGCCAACAACGGCATCGACGTCGTCAACATGTCGTTCTACGTCGACCCGTGGCTGTACAACTGCACCGCCAACCCGGCCGACTCCCCGGCCGCGCAGGCGGAGCAGCGCACCATCATCAAGGCGATGTTCCGCGCCCTCACGTACGCGCACTTCAAGGGCGTGACGCTGGTGGCCGCCGCCGGCAACAACCACGAGGACGAGGGTCACCCGCGCACGGACATCTCCAGCCCGGACTACCCGGACGGCTCGGCCTACGACCGGCCGATCGACAACCGGTCCTGCTGGGACCTGCCGACCGAGGGCCCCTTCGTCATCGGCGTGTCCGCGCTCGGCCCGTCGCTGAACAAGTCCGACTACTCGAACTACGGCCTTGAGAACATCAGCGTCGCGGCGCCCGGCGGGTACTTCCGCGACGGCCTCGGCACCGACACCTATCGCACCGTGGGCAACGAGATCCTGTCCACGTACCCGAAGAAGGTGCTGCAGGAGGAGGGCTCGGTCGACGCGGACGGCAACGTCCTGCCCGACTTCGCCGACTCCGTGTTCAAGGAGTGCAACAAGGCCGGGCAGTGCGGGTACTACACGTACCTGCAGGGCACCTCGATGGCCTCGCCGCACGCGGCCGGCGTCGCGGCGCTCATCGTGAGCGCGCACGGCACCAAGCAGGGCCGCAACGGCTTCGGCCTGGAGCCCTGGAAGGTGGAGTGGATCCTCTACTCCTCCGCCGCCCAGCACGCCTGCCCGAACCCGCGCACGGTGTCGTACGTCGACGTCGGCCGCCCGGCCGAGTTCGACGCGACCTGTGAGGGTGGCAAGGACTTCAACGGGTTCTACGGCTTCGGCATCGTCGATGCCTACGCCGCGGTGACCGCCCACGCCTGGTGGGAGCACCACTAGCTGATCGCCGGGCCGCCTCGCGGTTCGTGAGGCGGCCCCTCGGCGGGCCGTCGGCCCGGCCTAGGATCATGGGCGTGGCTTACGAGGCGGCTTCGGGCCGATACCAGGACATGACCTACCGGCGCAGCGGTCGCAGCGGGCTGAAGCTGCCGGCCATCTCGCTGGGGCTCTGGCACAACTTCGGCGCCGAGCGGGCGTACGAGACGCAGCGCTCGATCGTGCGGCGCGCGTTCGACGAGGGTGTCACCCACTTCGACCTGGCCAACAACTACGGGCCGCCGCCCGGCTCGGCCGAGGAGAACTTCGGGCGGATCCTGGCCGATGACCTGCGGCCGTACCGCGACGAGCTCATCATCTCCACGAAGGCCGGCTACGACATGTGGGCGGGGCCGTACGGGGAGTGGGGGTCGCGGAAGTACCTGCTCGCCTCGCTCGACCAGTCGCTGGGCCGGATGGGCCTGGAGTACGTCGACATCTTCTACTCCCACCGCCCCGACCCGGACACGCCGCTCGAGGAGACGATGGGGGCGCTGGACGCGGCCGTGCGGGCCGGCAAGGCGCTGTACGTCGGCATCTCCAACTACAGCCCCGCGCAGACCGCCGAGGCGGCCCGCATCCTGCGCGCGCTCGGCACGCCCCTGCTGATCCACCAGCCGCGGTACTCCATGCTGGACCGCTGGATCGAGCCGGAGCTGCTCGGCGTGCTCGAGGCCGAGGGCGCGGGCTGCATCCCGTTCTCGCCGCTGGCGCAGGGGCTGCTGACCAACCGGTACCTCGACGGCATCCCCGCGGACTCCCGGGTGCGCACCAGCCGCTTCCTGAACGAGAGCGACCTCACCCCGGCCCGGCTGCAGCTCATCCGCTCGCTGGACGAGGTGGCCCGCGAGCGCGGCCAGAGCCTGGCCCAGCTGGCGCTGGCCTGGGCGCTGCGCGACCCGCGGGTCACCTCGCTGATCATCGGGGCGTCGAGCGTGCGGCAGCTGCTGGACAACCTCGGTGCGCTGCAGAACCTGTCGCTGTCGGCCGACGAGCTCGGCCGGATCGACGGGCTACTTGCTGAGGAAGGCGCCTAGCGCGCTGATCACCGGCTGGAGGGCGGGCGGGATGCCGCCGTCCTTCGCTTCGATCTGGCGGCCGCTGTAGGTCACGGTGTACGTGTAGCCGTCGGCCACCGCCCCGCCGTCGTTCGCGGTCGGCAGCTTGTTGAAGTCGACCGAGGCGAGCGCCGCCTTGAGCGCGGCCAGCTCGTCGGCGGTGAGCTTGCCGTCCTTGCTGCCCTGGCGGGTCGTGATCGTGTACGACCCGTCGGGGTGCACGACCAGCTTGTCGTTGTTGCCGGCCAGCCCGCCGGTCCGGGTGAACGTCACCAGCGTGTCCATGGCGGTGGAGTTGCCGCCGGTGTTCGTCTTCGAGCTGGGGTCGGTCTGCGGCCCGGCACTGGGCGCCGGCCCGGCACTGCCGCCCGTGCCCGCCGTGTCGCTGCTCACGGCGGCCGGCCCGGACGCCGGCGCCCCTTCGGCACCCTTCTGGTCGTCCGAGCAGGCCCCGAGGGCCAGCGTGAGCAGGGCGATGACGAGGATCCGGGACTTCATCGTGATTCAGCTCCATCCATGAGTCTTGCTGATTGGACTGCGGCCCGACCCACCCGGTTCCCCGGATAATCGCGCGTTTTTGTCATACCCCCACGACATGATGACCCCATGCGCCTCGACCCCTACCGCCGCGTCCTCGCCCTACCGGGCGTGCGGTCCCTCATGGTGCTGGCCCTGCTGGCCCGCATCCCGATCACCGCGATCGGGGTGACCCTGACCCTGCACGTCGCCCAGGACCTCCACCGAGGCTGGGGCGCGGCCGGTCTGGTCGGGGCGGCGCTGACGGTCGGCACGGCCCTGGGCGGCCCGCTCAACGGCCGCTTCGTCGACCGCCGGGGCCTGCGCCCCATGCTGGTGGTGACCACGGTGGCGGAGGCGCTCTTCTGGGCCGCCGCCCCGTTCCTGGGCTACGCGGCGCTGCTCGCCGGCGCCCTGGTCGCCGGCGTGCTGTCCCTGCCCGTCTTCTCCGTGGTCCGCCAGTCGATCGCCGCCCTGGTCCCCGCCGAGCACCGCCGCCAGGCCTACGCCCTCGACTCGATGTCGGTGGAGCTGTCGTTCATGGCCGGCCCGCCCTTCGCCGTGCTGCTGATGAGCTCGCTGTCCGGCCGCGCGGCGATGTGGTCGATCGGCGCCGCGCTGGTGCTGTCGGGCACGGCGCTGTTCGTCTTCAACCCCCCGGTCCGCGAGCCGGCCGCCGCCACCGACTCCCCCACCCCGCCGATCCGCCGCCGCGACTGGCTGACCCCCCGCTTCGTGGCGGTGTGCGCCGCCGCATCCGCCACGACCCTCGTGCTGGCCGGCACCGACCTGGGCATCGTCGCCATGCTGCGCAACGCCGGCCAGGTCACCCTGGTCGGCCTCCTGCTGGCCGCCTGGGGCATCTACTCGCTGGTGGGCGGCTTCGTCTACGGCGCACTGCCGCGGGCCGTCCCGCTGGTCGCCCTGCTCGGCGCCCTGGCCCTGCTCACCGCCCCCGCCGGCCTGGTCGGCGACGCCTGGCCCCTGCTGTTCCTGACCCTGCTGCCGGCCGGCGCCCTGTGCGCCCCGACCCTGAGCGCCAGCACCGACCTGATCAGCCGCCTGGTCCCGCCTTCGGCCCGCGGCGAGGCCATGGGCTGGCACGGCTCGTCCCTGACCGTCGGCCTGGCCATCGGCTCACCCCTCGCCGGCTGGGCCATCGACCGCGCCTCACCGGCGTGGGGCTTCGCCACGGTGGGCGCGGTCGGCGCCGCGGTCGCCGGCGCGCTGCTGGCGTTCCGCCACCTGGAGCGGCCGGCCGCCACGGCGGCCACGACCGCGCCGCCCACGCCCGCTGCGCTCGCCGAACCGGCCGAGACCGCGCCGCCCACGCCGGCCGCGCCCGGCGAACCAGCTCAGACCGCGCCGCACACGTGGGCCGCACCCGGTGAACTGGCCACGACCGCGCCGCCCACGCCCGCTGCGCTCGCCGAACCGGCCGAGACCGCGCCGCCCACGCCGGCCGCGCCCGGCGAACCAGTTCAGACCGCGCCGCACACGTGGGCCGCACCCGGTGAACTGGCCACGACCGCGCCGCCCACGCTCGCCGCGGCCGCCCAGGCCGCGCCGCTGACGCCCGCCGAACCAGCCCACGCCGCGCCGCCCACACCTGCCGCGCCCGCCTAGGCCGCGCCACCCACGACCGCCGGGCCGGTGAGGTCGCCCGGTCGTGGCTGCCAGGCTCGCGCGAAGCGCAGAAGCGGGCCGACGGTGCGCTGCGCACACCATGGCACCCACACCAGCCGCACCCACCTCGGCCGCGCCACCCACGACCACACCGCCCGGCGGACCAGCCCGCGCCGCGCCGCCCACACCAGCCGCGCCCGCCCAGGCCGCGCCACCCACGACCACCGCGCCCGGCGGACCAGCCCACACCACGCCATCCACACAAGCCGCACCGGCCACGCCCGCCCAGTCCGCCCCGCCACGCCCGCTTCGCTTGCCGAACCGACTCAGACCGCGCCGCACACGGCGGCCGCGCCCGGCGAACTGGCGCCGACCGCGCCGCCCACGCTCGCCGCGGCTGCCCCGGCCGCGCCGCCGACGCCCGCTTCGCTTGCCGAACCGACTCAGACCGCGCCGCACACGGCGGCCGCACCCGGCGAACTGGCGCCGACCGCACCGCCCACGCTCGCCGCGGCCGCCCAGTCCGCGCCGCTGACGCCCGCTTCGCTTGCCGAACCGACTCAGACCGCGCCACCCACGACCACCGCGCCCGGCGGACCAGCCCACACCACGCCATCCACACAAGCCGCACCGGCCACGCCCGCCCAGTCCGCGCCGCTGACGCCCGCTTCGCTTGCCCAACCGACTCAGACCGCGCCGCACACGGCGGCCGCACCCGGCGAACTGGCGCCGACCGCGCCGCCCACGCTCGCCGCGGCCGCCCAGGCCGCGCCGCTGACGCCCGCCGAACCGGCCCACGCCACGCCAGCCGCGCACGGCGAGCCAGCCCACACCGCGCCGCCCACACCGGCAGCGCCCGCCTAGGCCGCGCCGCCCACAACCGCCGCGCCCGGCGGACCAGCCCACACCGCGCCGCCCACACAAGCCGCACCCGCCCGGGCCGCGTCGCCCACGCCCCCTTCGCTCGCCGAACCGACTCAGACCGCGCCGCGCCCGGCGAACTGGCCCCCCACACTCGCGGCGCCCGGCGAACCGGCCCAGACCGCGCCGCCCACACCCGCCGCGCCCTGCGAAGCGACCCAGACAGCGCTGCCCACGCTCTCCGCGGCTGCCCAGGCCGCGCCGCTGACGCCCGCCGGACCAGGCCGCGCCGCTGACGCCCGCACCGGCCGCGCCCGCCTCGGCCGCGCCGCCCACGACCGCCGTGCCCGGTGAGGTCGCCTCGGCCGTGGCTGCCAGGCTCGCGCGAAGCGCGGAAGCGAGCCGGCGGTCGCGCTGCGCCCACACCACGGCACCCACACCGGCCGCGCCCGCCTCGGCCGCGCCGCGCACGACCGCCGCGCCCAGCGGACCAGCCCACACCACGCCACCCACACAAGCCGCACCCGCCCAGGCCGCGCCGCCGACGCCCGCTTCGCTTGCCGAACCGACGCAGACCGCGCCACACACGCCGGCCGCGCTTGGCGAACTGGACCCGACCTCGCCCCCACGCCCTCCGCGGCTGCCCAGGCCGCGCCGCCGACGCCCGCCAAACCAGCCCGCGCCGCGCACGACCGCCGCGCCCAGCGGACCAGCCCACACCACGCCACGCACACAAGCCGCACCCGCCCAGGCCGCGCCGCCGACGCCCGCTTCGCTTGCCGAACCGACTCAGACCGCGCCGCACACGCCGGCCGCACCCGCCGATCCAGCTCAGACCGCGCCGCACACGCCGGCCGCGCCCGCCGATCCAGCTCAGACCGCGTCACACACGCCGGCCGCGCTTGGCGAACTGGACCCGACCTCGCCCCCACGCCCTCCGCGGCTGCCCAGGCCGCGCCGCTGACGCCCGCCAAACCAGCCCGCGCCGCGCCGCGCACGACCGCTGCGCCCGGTGAGGTCGCCCGGTCGTGGCTGCCCAGGCTCACGCGAAGCGCGGAAGCCGGCCGACGGTGCACTGCGCCCACACCAGCCGCGGCCGCCGAAACGCGCCGCCCACGACCGCCGCGCCCGGTGGACCAGCCCACAGCACGCCCACCTACACCAGCCGCACCCGCGCAAACGGCGCTGCCCGCGACCGCCCCGCGGACCAGACCGCGCCACTCCCGCCAACGGCGCAGCGCAGCCCTAAGTTCGGCAGGGGCGCCGACGCGGTCGCAAGTGTCTCGGACGCGGGCGCGGTTCGGGGCTGCCTCCTCGATCGGGTGGCTCGTCTTGGAGCGGGCAGGTTGGCGCGCCTGTGCCTTATACATTGCGTCCCCACATAAATGGGTGACCTGAATGGGGGGTCGCGAACAACACCGCAGCGGCGGCGAACGAGGGGGCCGGCGGGGCGAACGCGGGCGGCCGGACGAGAGCGATTTCGAGCCGAGTGGATGGGGTGAGCGCGACCGCCGGCGCGAGCAACGATCATGCTGCCGACGAAAGGGCGCGGAGGCCGGCGAGTGGGGCGGATCCGATATTTCGGGTTGCGCCCGGAGAGCGGTGCTGAAGTGCTCAAACGCTCAACTGAAATAGGCGTCTTGTCAGTTAAGAGTGAAAGACTGGAGGGCTTCCAGTCTTCGGATGGCGCTAGCGGGGCTCGAGGAGCGAAGGGGCCGCGACGAAGGTGTAACCCAATGACTGTATGCCTTCGATCAACTGCGGTAAGTATTGTAGCGCCAGGAACGGGTGGTAGAAGAAGCTCGCCACGTTGTCTCGGACGGCGCGTTGGCGCTTCGCGGACGCCAGGAGATCTGGGACAAGTCGGACACCGTGCTGGTTAAATCTTTGTGTTGCAACGTTTCCAAGTGTTTCGGGGATGACCGGCGTACCGTATGCGTCTTTTACGACGTATGGGAAGAACTGGCTCACTGAGCGTGTACCGGTGCCGCCCAGGATGCCGTTGAAGTACAGAACCTGCTCGTATCGGGCGCGGATGCCCGGTGCCTTCGCGATGGTCTCGTAGTCCGTGGCGCTGGCCGTGTAGTGCGGAAACTCCCAGATGTCCGGCGGGGTCAAGCCCGCCTTCGTCCACTCCTGGCGGGCCGCGTCGAGGCGGGATCGTGCCCAGTCCGCGGAGTCGGACGGCACCGGGCCGTCCAGGACCACGGCGCCCGCCTCGTCCACGTGGGCGCGGTAGAACTCGTAATCCTCGGCGCTGACGCCGTACGGATTCTTGGCGCCGGCCATTCCGTGCGTATAGCCGTGCATGATCAGGGTTCCGCCGTGTTCGGTCATGTAGCGCAGGGCGGCCACGACCTGCGGGGATCCGCTCAGGGTGCGGTGGACCGCAACGCCGCCGGAATAGACGCCGGCGGCGTCGTCGTAAACGGGGAAAACCGCAACGGCGAACGGAACATTACGAGATTGCAGATAGTCGGCGATCTGGCGCAGCTGGGCGGGGTCCGAGTGCGGGCCGACGTCCTCGATGCGGACCAGGGCGCGGTGGCGCTCGGGCGTACCGGGGGCGAGCAGGTCGTACAGGAGGTCGGCGAAGGCCAGGTAGCGGTCGTCGAAGCCGGCGTACGTGAACGGGACCTCGGTGATGTAGGTGAGCGCACCCACGCGCAGCGCCCACGGGACCGTGGTGCCATCGGGGCGTACGGCCTCGGCCAGGGTCTTGGAATAGACGCCCTGGGCGGCCTCGATGTGCACCGTGCCGCCCGCGGCGGCATTTCTGGTGAGCGCCGTGCCGCGGTAACGGATCTCCGTGGGGACCGCATCGTCGATCGTCGCTGTCGAAAAGCCGATTTGCGGGTACTTCCTGATCAGCTGCCACACGTTGCCCCCCAACCACAGCACCGGCGCGCCGGCGGCCGCGTCGGCCAGGAAGGACTGCGGCAAGGGCTCGTCATACGTCGATCCGATATAGATCGTCAGCAGGTGTTTCTGTGCCGATCCCGGCGTGTACTTCGTCACTGGCGCGGACTCCCAGGCGCCGAAGTGGGAGGCCAGATTGCCTGCTTGGACCGCGTACAGCTCGCCCAGGGAGCCGTATTGCCCGGTTGTGTCATACAGGACGAGCACACCGCTCGCCGGGTATGCAGGAGAACGGCCCGGCGATGGCGTGGCCGGGGATGTACCGATTGGAGAGGTTTTGCAGGAGCTCATCGAAAGCGCAACGGCGACGACCAGCGCGATCCGGATGACCTTGGCGGCGAGGCGCCGTTCCGGCCCGAAGGTGACAGCCAGTATTCGGCGGACTGCGGTTCGATGCATGAGCAACTCTCCGGAGAAGTCGCCATCAACGCTAGCAAATCGGGCGGAATTAACCCCCCGGTTGGGCAAATCTGGCGGGTGCACCGACAAACGGGATGGTTGCGTCCGTCACTCAGCGCGGTACGATCCGGCAGAGCCGCCCTGCGGTGATCGGTGTGGAACCCCCTCCGCATCGCACCGCTTGTGGCAAACCCGACGGAGGGCGATCTTGAATCGTTGCTGCCTGCTCGCAGCTCGCACACCGGGAACGCTGGGCCGACCACGGCCTTCAGCCGGGACGGTGGCCATGCGGCCGGCACCCGCCCTCGGTGGGGTATGGCTCCATAGTGCTGAGAGGTCCGCATGAGCACGGCGATGCAGGTGCGGCTGCGGCACTGGCCGGGGATGAAGGTTTCCTGGCTCGGTGCCGGTGCGGTCGTCCACTCCGGTGAGGAGCCCAGCCCGGGCGCGGCGGCGCTGGTCGTCTCGCCCCACGGTTCCGCGGAATGCGCGGTGGTGATCAGCTCCCATACGGTGAAGCTGCAGCCCGCGATGATCGAGGAACTGGCCGAGGTACTGGCGAACGGGCTGCCCCGCGGGTTCGCGGCGATGCGCTTCGTCGCCTGGGACGGGGCCTGCGCCACCAACGAGCGCCCGGCCGCGGCGCACATGATCGCCATGCGGCTCGGCATCGACGTCATCGCGGCGGCCGGCCCCCTGCTGGGCGTGCCCGGCGGCTCCCTGTTCGCCCCCGTCGGGCGCGGCGAGCAGCGCCCCGGCGGCTTCTGGCGCTTCCGCACCGGCGCGCAGCCGGTCCGCGTGGGCTGGCGCTTCCCCGCCCCGGCGTGGGAGTCCGACCTGTGCACCGAGCTGCCCGAGCTGCCCGGCGACCTGGTCATGGACCAGATCCCGGCCGGCCTGTGGCTGCACCGCCGCCGCGTCGGCAGCGTCACGGACCTGGCCTACTCGGTGCCGACCGACCACGCCAACCCGGCGCTGATCCTCGGCCACCCCGGCGACCAGCCGCTGCAGCGCGACGAGGTCGCGCGGGCGGTCACCGCGATCCCGGCGCTGGCGTCCGACCGTTGCGTGTACACGCCGTACGGCCAGGATCCCATCGCCGACGGCCCGGTCGGCCCCGTCGTGGCCGACGTCCTCGGCCGCGCGGTCCACGTGCGCACCGGCCTGCCGCTGTGCGCGCCCGCCGGGCAGCGTGCCGTGGTCACCATCGACTCCAAGGGGCTGCCCCGCTGGCGTACGTTCGCCCGCGAGCTGTGGCACGCGCCCCGCACCGGCGCCCCGCGCGCGGTCGACTGGGTCAACCCGTGCCCCGACCTGCTGGACACCCCGGCCGGCCAGGCGACGTTCTCGCTCGGCTCCGGCTGGGTGCTCGAGGTGGTACAGGCCGGCCTCTGGATCCGTCCGGAGCACCTCAACGACCCGGCCGACTGGATCCGCGGCCTGCCGGTGGACGTGAACCGGTGCGCGATCATCGTGGGCGCGCCGAACGCGGCCGAGCTGCCGCCCCCGGCGCACACCATCGCCGAGATCCTCGAGAAGCTCCCCATCGACGCCCGCAAGCGCGCGTACCTCACCGTGCCGCGCGGCGCCGCCCCCAACGTGTTCATCCTCGCCACCGGGCTGCGCGACTCGCTGCCCGAGCCGGGCGAGGTCGAGCTCGTCGCCCCGGCGGCGACGGCCGGCGCGAGCACGACCGGTTCGTTCCCGGCGGTCCAGGACGCGCCCCGGCACGCCAGCCACCCGGCCGGCGGCCGCCGCGGCGACGCCAACGGGCCGTACCTCGTGGACGGGCGCCCGGCCAACAACCACCCGTCGGGCGCGCACCCGACGGTGGCCCGCCCGGCGGCGCACGACCGCGGGTACGAGCCCGGCTACACCGAGCCCCGCACAACCTCGTTCGACGCGCCGCGCGGCCGCGACCCGCGCACCGGCTCGTTCCCGGCCGTGGACTCGACCGGCACGTTCGAGCGCCCCAACGGCACCCGGACCGGCTCCTTCCCGGCGGTCGACTCGACCGGCACGTTCGAGCGGCCGAACGGGTTCGACTCGCGCACCGGCTCGTTCCCGGCCGCCTCGGACCCGACGGCGACCGGCAGCTTCGCCCCGCTGACCCCGAACGGCCAGCCCCGCCCGGGTCGCGGCGGCGGCTACCCGGCCGAGCCCCCGATGCAGCAGCCGCGGCAGCGCCCGGCCGACGCCACGGGAGCGTTCCCGGCGGCGGGTGGCTTCCGTGGTACTCCGGAGTCGACCGCCCCGATCGTCCCCGTCGTCCCCGGCCCGACGCAGGGCGGCCCTAACGGGCACGGCGGCCCGAACGGTCACGGCGGCACGACGTACGGCGGCGGCCACGGCCACCCCGGGCACAACGGCCACCAGGGTCCCAACGGCTACGCCAACGGGCACGGCGCTCCGGTCAACGGCCACGGTGCGGCTCCGGTCAACGGCCACGGGCTCAACGGCGGTGGGCGGCCGGCGCACAACGGCAGCACGTACGGCGGGATGCACCCCGACCTGCACGTCGCTCCCCCGCACGCGTTCCACCGCGAGGACCAGCCGCTGCACCAGAACGGGCCGCAGCAGGGGTACAGCTTCGACGCCCCCAACTACGACGAGCACCACTTCGACCCGGTCACCGCGCCGACCCGGCACCACGACGAGCCCACGGGCCGCATGCCGGCCCAGCGGGCCCCGATGCCGGACGAGCAGGCCGAGCCCGCCGACGAGACCTCCTCGATCACCACTGGCCGGGAGATCCGCTCGCACAACAAGAAGGGCAAGGCCACCCGGGCCGACGACAAGACGAGCACGCAGGAGCTCGACCGGCTGCTCGGGTTCTTCGACGAGATCCGCCGCGCGAAGGCGTGGGACGAAGACCCGAACTCCCCGGAGGAGCAGGCCGCCAAGCGCGCCGCGGCGGGCCAGCCCCCGGCCGGTCCGCGGCGAGCCCGACACTGATCTAGACGCTTCGAACCGGTCCGGCCGTTGTCACGGCCGGACCGGCTTTTTTTCGCCGTCTCGGCGCCCGGCCTCCTCGGCCCCCTACGCGCGGCGCACGGCCGCCTGCGCGGCGCACCGCCGAACCTGCGCCCCGCCGCCGCACGACCTCCCCCACGCGGCGCACGGCCGCCCGCGCGGCGCACCGCCGAACCTGCGCCCCGCCGCCGCACGGCCGCCTGCGCGGCACACCGCCGAACCTGCGCCCCGCCGCCGCACGACCTCCCCCACGCGCCGCACGGCCGCCTGCGCGGCACACCGCCGAACCTGCGCCCCGCCGCCGCACGACCTCCCCCACGCGGCACACGGCCGCCTGCGCGGCACACCGCCCAACCTGCGCCCCCGCACGACCACTGCCCGCCGGACGACCGCTCTGCGCGGCTCACAGCCTCCCTATGCGGCGCGGGACGTCCCTCGGCCGCATGCGGCGCTCGTTCGGCGGCCCACGGCCCTCTGGTGGCGCCCCGCGCACCCTTCCCGCCGCCCGAGGCCTTCGCAGCGCGCAGCAGCCCTCGCGGTTCCGTCACGTGCCGAGCAACCCCGCGGCCTTCGAGATATGCGCATAACCGATAAATCCGACATGTCCGTCACGGAGTGGCGGACATGTCGGATCAGCAATGCCATTGGCGACCAAGCGCGCATAACCGAAATTTCGGATATGTCCGTCGCGAAGCGGCGGACATATCCGCTGGACGCGGGCGAAGCCCGGCGCGAGGCCGGGAGGCGGTCCCGGCGCAGCCGATACCATCGCACGGTGCTCGACATCATGCTGCCGCACTACGGCGACCTGAGGCTGCTCAGGATCGCCGTCGAGAGCATCCTCGCGCAGACCGACGACCGGTGGCGGCTGACCGTCCTGGACGACAACCCGGCGGAGCGGGGCACGCAGATCGCCGAGTACTTCGCGGGGCTCGGGCATCCGCGGGTGCGGTACCGGCCGAATCGGGTCAACCTGGGGATCACGCGGAACTTCCAGCAGGGCGTCGACCTCGCGAGCGCGCCGTTCATGACGCTCATGGGGTGCGACGACGTGATGCTGCCGCGGTACGTCCAGCGCGTCCACGAGCTGATCGAGGCGCACCCCGACGCGGTGCTGGTGCAGCCGGGCGTCGAGGTCATCGGGGGCGACGGGGGCGTCGTGAAGACCCTGGCGGACACGACGAAGCGGCGGGTGTACGCGCCGCGGTTCGCCGGGACGGTGACGATGGCCGGGGAGGACCTCGCGGTGAGCCTGCTGCGGGGCAACTGGTTGTACTTTCCGTCGCTGGTCTGGCGTACCGAGGAAATCAAGGCGGTGGGCTTCGACCCGGCGCTCAGCGTCATCCAGGACCTGAAGCTCATCCTGCAGCTGGTGACCCGCGGCGGGGCGCTCGTGGCCGACGACGAGGTCGTGTTCCAGTATCGCCGGCACGGGGAGAGCCTCTCGGCGTCGACGGCGGTGACCGGCAACCGCTTCAGCGAGGCGCGGGACTTCTTCGTCGCGGTGGCGCGGCGCATGGACGAGCACGGCTGGCCGCGGGCCGGGCGGGCGGCGCGGCTGCGGCTGTCGTCGCGCATCCACGCGCTCACGATGCTGCCGGCGGCCGCGAAGCAGCGCAGCGGCGGCAGCGTGCGGGTGCTGACCCGGTACGCGTTCGGGCGCTGAGCACGAAAGCGGCTGACCTCAAAGCCGCCGAGCACGAAAGCCGCGCCGGCACAGCGTCCGGATCCCGGATCCCGGTTCGTCATCTGGGTGACGACGAACGAAGGAGCGGGGACATGATCCCGATGTGGCAGGAGATGGCGCCGTACGGGCACGAGCGGCGGGCCGCCGAGGCCGACCTGGGGCGGCTGGCGCGGCGCCTGCGCCGGGCCGTTGACCGGATGCGCGGGAAGGGTGGGAGTCGAACCCACACGGGCGTGAACCCAACGCCGTTTTCGAGACGGGTGCCGGCACCAATCGGCTGGCCTTCCCAATGACACGCGCGTACCCCAGGGAGGACTCGAACCTCCGGCCTCCCGGTTCGTAGCCGGGCGCTCTTTCCACTGAGCTACAAGGGCGCGGAAAGTGAGGGGATCGAACCCCCGCGGGGTCTCCCCCGTCGACGGCTTAGCAAGCCGCAGCCTTACCTCTCGGCCAACTCTCCAGTGTCGCCGGCCGGGCGGGCCGGCGACCGTGCTGCGTACCCGGAAGAGGATTCGAACCTCCAACCTCCTGAGTCTGATTCAGGCGCCTCTTCCTTTGGGCTACCCGGGCGTGGATCCGGCCGGACTTGAACCGGCCACCTCCGCTTTGCAAGAGCGGCGCTCTACCAGATGAGCTACAGACCCTTGAGGGCCCCGGCGGCGGGCGGTAGCGAAGGAGCCGCGCCGCCGGGGCCTATCGTCAGCGCTGGACGAGCGCGTGCCACGTCGGAACCGACGGCTTGACGCGCAGCACCATGCCCGCTTCGGCGGGAGTGCGGTCGCCCTTGCGCTGGTTGCAGCCCGTGCAGGCCGCAACGGTGTTCTTCCAGCTGTTCCGGCCGCCGCGGGAGCGGGGCAGGATGTGGTCGATGGTGGTCGCCTCGGCCCCGCAGTAGCCGCAGCGGCGGCCGTCGCGGGCGTGGACGCCGGCGCGGGACCAGGCCGGCCCGCCGGTGAAGCGCCAGCGGGTGACGACGTAGGACACGAGCCGCACGACCCGCGGGAGCGGGTACACCCCGATCAACCGGTCCGGCTCCGCCTCGTGAATCACGGCCACCTCGCGCAGGAGCATGCGGATGGCGTGGCGGATGGAGACCCGGTGCAGGGGTCCGAGGTCGGCGTTGAGTACGAGAACCGCGGTCACCGGGCCTCCTCCCTTCATCTGCACAACAAATCCGACGTACGAACCAAACGATCTTGCGAGCCGCGAGCGGGATTCGAACCCGCACTGATTCCTGTTTGAGGGGAGTGCCTCTGCCGATTGGGCTACCACGGCGTGTCTTCTATTTAAGTACTTCAATGTATGAGGGCATGAAAAAACCGCCCGGATGATGCACCGGGCGGTTGCGTGAGCCGAGGGTGTCCCCTAGCCGCGCCACCTACCGGTGAACGTCGACAAGCCGCTGACCAGCCATGAGGCCGCCGCCAGTCGTAGTGCTCGAAGCTCACTCATCGCCAGTCCCTTCTCTGCTCGTGCTCGTCGCTGATGTATTCAAAGATAGGCGCGCCCCGCGAAGGGCGCAAGAGATTAAATCGCGGCGGTGTAATGCGCGAGGTACAGGTTCATCTCGTCGGTGGACTCGTCGCCCTCGTTGACGCTGAACCACAGCGAGTTCTCCAGCCAGAAGCGGTGGATGAACTGCTCGAAGCCGTGGGAGGCGCGGACCATGTTGGCGATGAGGGTCGCGCGGTCGACGTCCTCGAGGCCGACGATCTCCAACAGCCACGGCGCGGCGATGACGAACGGCTCGGCGCCGGGGCGCAGGTAGAGGTACCAGATGACGGTGTCACGCTGGTCGCGCAGGAACCGCACGAGCTGGGCGGCGGGCTCGACGGGGCTCGGGACCGGGCGCGGGGCCAGGTCGAAGTCGCAGCCGGTGCACGACGGGATGGCGTCCATCAGCACCTGGCTGCTCATGAAGCGCTTGAACGGCTCCGGCAGCGCGATGTGCTCGGAGAGGGCGGCCACCTCCATGGCCCGCAGCGGGTCGTGCGGCGCGCCGGGCACCAGCCAGGAGAAGGTGCCGTCGAAACGCGACTCGTCCACGATCGGCAGGGTCTCGGTGGGGTAGAGCTCGTAGGTACCCACGCTCGCCCGGGCGATGCCCAGGTCCGTACCCCACCAGCCGTTCGGGAAGTCGATCGTCATGTGTCGCACGGTAGTTCGGCGTCTGGCGTTCTTCCGTCGCCTATCGGACCGAGAACATTGCGTTTCAGGTCAAGATCCCAGATCACGCCGTGACGGCGGGCTCGGCGCCGGCCAGCGGGACGAGCCCCAGGTAGGTCAGCTTGTCGACGATTGCTTCCGCTGTGAACGGTTTGATCACATACTCGTGCGCCCCGGCGGCGAGGGCGCGCACGATCTGTCCGTGTTCGCTCTCGGTGGTCACCATCATGAGCGTCATCTGCCGCAGATGCTTCTGCTTGCGTACGGCCATGACGAACTCCAGCCCGTTCATCTCCGGCATGTTCCAGTCGATGAGCGCCAGCGCCGGCTTGAGGTCGTCGTCCCAGATCTGGTCGAGGGCGTCCTTGCCGTTCGTGGCCTCGCGGACCTCGAAGCCGAGCGGCAGCAGGATCCGTTTCAGGATGCCCCTCATCGCGCGCGAGTCGTCGATGACCATGGCGAGCTTGTTGTCCATGCAGGCCCCTCCTCACCAGCGAGATCGGCCGGTGGGGGGCGGACCTGAGCAAGACGCCCGGTCAGGGTGCGGGGCTGGTGCGCTTGAGCTGGATCGCCGTGATGTTGCTGGTGAGGCTCATGGCGACCGAGCCGCAGTTGACCCGCTGCGGGGCCGGGATGCGGGCCTCGAGCTTGCCGGAGTAGTCGGTGTGGCCGTTGCGGATGAAGGTCTCGGTGCCGTCGGGGCGCGGGGCGGAGTACGTGATGACGCCGTTCTCGACCTTCCACTGGTAGGAGATGAAGCCCGCGAAGACGTAGTCGAAGGTGGTGCCGCCGTTGCTGCCGCGCAGGTGCATGCCGTCGCCGTAGTCGATGACGACCCGGCCGGTGTCGCTGTAGCGGTGGTAGGCGCCGCCGCCGGTGAAGAGGAAGGTGCCGGTGTTGCGCACGGTCACCATCTCGTCGTGCTTCTCCTCCAGCCAGACGCCGGCGACGCAGGGGGCGGCGGAGGCGCTGGGGCGGGCCGACGCGGAGGCGCTCGGCTCGTCGCTGGGGGCCGGGTCGTCGGTCGTGGGCAGCGCGGCCGGCGTGCCGGTCTCGCTGGTGACGACGACCGGGTTGGCGTCGGGCGGGGCGGCGCTCTGCTCGCCGCCGCCACCGGCGGTCGCCGCGTAGACGATCACCGCGCCGACGAGGAGCACGGCGATGACGCCGAAGATGATGCCGGGGATCAGCAGCGGATTGCGCCGCGCGGGCGGCGGCGGTGCCGCGTAGACGGGGAACTGCCCGGCCATCGGGGGCGGCGGCGCGGCGACCGGCCCGCGGTAGAGCCGGCACTGGACGCAGTAGCCCGCGGCGTCGACGCCGTCGGCCCCGCAACGTGGACAACGCACTCGACCGCTCCCTCCGCCGGGGTCAATGTACCGTGACGTCCACTGTGGAGACAGCCCCGGACCGGGCGCGCGAGAGGCCCCAGAAAATGGTGAGACCGGCATCCACGGGGGAAGACGCCGGTCTCGATGAAAACTTTAAGGCCCTCCGCGCCTTTGCGCCAGCCGTGGCGGCGGTCAATCCGCCGGAACCGCTTCGTATTTCCGACTGTGACGCCCGCCGATCCTCACCCTCACTGCGCTGAGCAGTGGATCGTGTACCGAACGCAACCGCTCGGGGCGGCCCCGGCGGGGCGAGCCGGGGTGGTCCCGGCCGAGTATGGTGTCCTGCCGGGCCATCGCTGGGAGGAGGCGGATGTCGACCCTGTTCGTCGCCGGGATCGGCATCGCCGGCCTGCTGCTGCTGACCGTGGGCGCCGACCAGCTCGTCGTGGGCGCGGGGCGCCTCGCGACGGTGCTGCGGGTGGCGCCGGTCATCGTCGGGGTCGTCGTCATCGGCCTGGGCACGAGCGCGCCGGAGTTCGTCGTGTCGGGCACCGCGGCGGTGCGCGGCAACGCGGGTCTGGCGCTGGGCAACCTGGTCGGGTCCAACATCCTCAACGTGACGCTGATCCTGGGCGTCGTCGCGGTCGTCTCGCCGGTGCTGGTGCGCTCCTCGGTGCCCGTGCGGGAGGCCCCGCTGATGGTCGCCGGGGTCAGCGTGTTCGGGGCGTTCGCCCTGGTCGGGCTCAAGCTCGTGGCCGGTGTACTGCTGGCGCTGCTCAGTATCGGCGCGCTGGTGCTGCTGGTGCGGCTGTCGCGGGTACCGCCGGATGATCCCCTGCCCGACGACGTCGCGGCGTTCGTCGAGCCCGCGCCGAAGCCGGGCCGCTGGTGGGTCGAGGTGACCCGGATCGTGCTCGGGCTGGCCGCGACGCTCGGCGGCGCGCAGCTGGTGGTGGCCAACGCCTCGACGCTGGCCCACCACTGGG
This sequence comes from Dactylosporangium sp. CA-139066, assembly GCF_050936175.1. Taxonomy (NCBI): domain Bacteria; kingdom Bacillati; phylum Actinomycetota; class Actinomycetes; order Micromonosporales; family Micromonosporaceae; genus Dactylosporangium; species Dactylosporangium sp. CA-139066. The sequence continues at coordinate 8,513,166 of NZ_JBNJNH010000001.1, forward strand.
GCGTCAGCGACACCGTCATCGGCTTCACGCTGGTGGCCGGCGGCACGTCGCTGCCGGAGCTGATGACGTCGGTGCAGGCCCAGCGCCGCGGCGAGGGCGATCTGATGGTCGGCAACCTGCTGGGCAGCAACCTGTTCAACAGCCTCATCGGCGGCGCGGTGGTGGGCCTGGCGGCGGGCGGCGAGCGGATCGCGCCGTTCGGCTTCGCGGCGGTCACCGCGATGGTCGCCGCAGGCGTGCTGGCCTGGCTGCTGCTGAAGCGCGGCAGCCGGATCACCCGGCCGGAGGCTTGCGTGCTGCTGTGCGCGTACGGGCTGACCCTGCCGTTGTTGATCTCGGCCAACCCGTGACGTTTCCGCTTCGGCGGGCTGGGTACGCGAGTCGAATGGGCGACGCAATGGTCCGGACGCACCGCTCCGGCGACGTTCCGGGCGGCACGATCGTGGTGGAAGTGTTAGGGCCGCTGGAGGCGGCGACGGTCGGGGCACTGCGGGCTGTGGTACTCGAGAACATCGAGACGTACCGCCCCAGCCGGCTCACGGTCGACCTGCAGCGGGTGCCGTTCATGGACTCGATCGGCATCGGGACGCTGGTCGCGATGAACAACAAGACCCGCGAGGTCGGCGGGACGATGGAGGTGCGCAGCCCCTCCCCGTTCGTGCACCGGCTGCTGCAGATCACCGGGCTGACCGAGCTGTTCGGCCTGCCCGACCTGCCCGACGACGCCCCCGTGTCCGGCGCACCCGCCGACCTCGGCGGCTGAGCCCCTACCTGTTGCGGTCCACCGTGATGGTGGACACCCCGCCGGTGGCGTCCACGTCGTAACGGTCGTGGGCGTCGTCCCAGCCGGGGCCGGCGAACACCGAGCCGGCCGTCACGCCGGTGTGCGCCTCGCCGTCGACGGTGACCGTGCCGGCTCCCCCGCCGGCGCGCACGCGGGCGGGGGCGCGGCCGGTGGCGTGGATGCGCACGGCGTCCGCGCCGCCGCCGACCCGCACGGGCACGGCGCCGTCGGCCGGGGGCAGGGAGAGCTCGATCGTGGAGACGCCGCCGACGTACTGCACGCCGGCGAGGTGGCGCAGGTCGTGCAGATCGGCCCCGTTGCGCTGGGCACCGCCGGTGAACCGCAGCGTCCAGCGCACGTCGCGGTTGAGCTTGATGATGACCGACGCGTCGGCGCCGTTCACGGCGACGTCGATGCGCCCGCGGTCGGCGGTGGACTCGGTGGCGGTCGGGGTCTGGGGGCTTTCCACGCGGTACAGCGTGTCGCCCAGGTCCTCGGCGCTGACGGTGACGGCGGTGACGCCGGTGAGCAGGTCCAGCGTGGCCTCCTCCCGCCCCGCCACGAGCCCGCTGACGACGTGGTTCCCGGCGGTGCGACGGCTGACGAACGGCCAGGCCGCGAGGGCCACGACGGCGGCGACGAGGATTGCGGCGAGGACGATGCCACCGACGGCGTAGACGGTTCGCGGCGGCGGGCCCTGGACGGTCGGCTCTCGGGTGACGACGGCACTCATGCCTGTCGTGGTCTCCGGGCCCCGCGAGGGACAAACCTCGATCAAGGACCGGGGCCGCCGCCACGGGGGAAGCGGCGGCCCCGGCCGTCCTTGGGTTGCACGAAATGTACTCCCCCGGCCGACCGCTGCACAGCCCCCAATTCGTGCCGTATTCCCGACCGTGCGGATCTGTCCAATGTGGAGCACACGACCGCACACGATCGCACAACCGGTTGCCGCGCAGGGATTCTGCCTCAGGCGAGTCGGGCGGCGCGGCGGCCGGCCTCGGCCGGCGTCAGCAGCTCGCCGTCGAGGACGACGGCCCAGAAGGCGTCGAGCGGGATCCGCTCGAACAGGGGGGAGCCCAGGCCCTCGAAGACGTCCTCCGGCACCAGCTTGAGCGACGTCGTCACGACGATCGTCGGGATGGCCCGGGCCAGCTCCAGGGTGCCCTTGATGTTGAGCACGCGGGTCGGGCTGATCGCGTCGGCGCCGGCCACGCCGGTGACCGGCTCCAGGCCCTCGGTGCCGGGCGCGTCGACGGTGCCCGCGGGCAGGCCGGCCACGGTCGCCTTGACCAGGGCGCTGCTCGGCGCGGTGCGCACCCAGCCGCCGCGCTGCTGCAGCACCCGCGTGGCCACGGACACGGAGCGCTCAACGTCGCGGTCGAGCTGCTCGCGGATGGCGGCCAGGGCCGGGCCCGGGTGGTCGCCGTTGGCCGCGCGCGCGATGTGCCACATCGAGGCGTACCCGGGCAGGAGTCCGGGCAGCGGGGCCACCATCGCGCGCAGGGTCGCCGGGTCGTGCACGAACTCGGCCAGGCCGTCGAGCACCTGCCGGGCCACGCCGGTAGCCCCTGACGTCCGGTCCTGCACCGCCGCGGTGAGTAGCGGCGACAACGTTGGCGCGCTCATGCTGCTCCGAATGCTCCTGTCGAAAACGGACAACGACCCCAGACGGACTCATGTATGAGACAGCTGGGGTCGATCTCCGTCAAGTAGACAAACGAGCAAGAACCGCTCCGCGCAGCGGGTCTTTACCGGGCGGCAATCGGGGTGTAATCCCGGGCGCCGTAGCCGGTGTAGACCTGGCGCGGACGGCCGATCTTGGTCTCCGGGTCGTTGATCATCTCGCGCCACTGGGCGATCCAGCCGGGCAGGCGGCCGAGGGCGAAGAGCACCGTGAACATCGTCGTCGGGAAGCCCATCGCCTTGTAGATCAGGCCGGTGTAGAAGTCGACGTTGGGGTACAGCTTGCGGGACACGAAGAAGTCGTCCGCGAGGGCGATCTCCTCGAGCTCCATGGCCAGGTCGAGCAGCGGGTCGGGCTGCGCCATGCGGCCCAGGACCTCCTGGGCGGCCTTCTTGACCAGCGCGGCGCGGGGGTCGTAGTTCTTGTAGACCCGGTGCCCGAAGCCCATGAGCCGGACGCCGGCCTCCTTGTTCTTGACCTTGCGCACGAACGACGCGACGTCGCCGCCGTCGGCCTGGATGTCCTGCAGCATCTCCAGCACGGCCTGGTTGGCGCCGCCGTGCAGCGGGCCGAAGAGCGCGTTGACGCCGGCCGAGACCGACGCGAAGAGGTTGGCCTGGCTGGAGCCGACGAGGCGGACCGTGGAGGTCGAGCAGTTCTGCTCGTGGTCGGCGTGCAGCAGCAGGAGCATGTCGAGGACCTTGACCATGACGGGGTCGATCTCGTACGGCGTGGCGGGGACGCCGAACGTCATGCGCAGGAAGTTCTCGACGTAGCCGAGGGAGTTGTCCGGGTACAGCATGGGCTGCCCGATGGCCTTCTTGTACGCGTACGACGCGATCGTCGGCACCTTGGCCATGAGCCGGATGGTGGAGATCTCCACCTGCTCCTCGTCGAACGGGTTGAGGCTGTCCTGGTAGAAGGTCGACAGCGCACTGACGGCCGACGAGAGCACCGCCATGGGGTGGGCGTCGCGGGGGAAGCCGTCGAAGAAGCGGCGCATCTCCTCGTGCAGCAGCGTGTGGTGCTGGATGCGGCTCGTGAAGTTCTCCAGCTGCGACGCGCTGGGCAGCTCGCCGTGGATGAGCAGGTAGGAGCTTTCCAGGAAGCTGGAGCCCTGGGCCAGCTGTTCGATCGGGTAGCCGCGGTAGCGCAGGATGCCCTCGTCGCCGTCGATGTAGGTGATCGACGAGACGCACGAGGCCGTATTGACGAAGCCGGTGTCCAGCGTGACCTGGCCGGTCTGCTTGAGCAGCGACCCGACCTCCAGCCCTGACGGGCCCTCGGTGGCCTTGCGTACCTTGAGCTCGAGCTCGCCGTCGGGGTATGTGATGTTGTACTCACTCATGCGCGTCGTTCCCGTCTCGTCCCGCAGTCCGGCTCCTGGCCGCGGCCGCCATTGCCCACGACCGGCGCTTATGGCGCCTTCGGGCAGGATTTCAGATGTACAGCCCGGGGCGCGCGGCGGGGCGCGTCAGTGCGACATTTCCTACGCCAATCGTCCCACCGCCCCGCCGGGGTGTGTCCTGTTCACCCCGGTATTCGATGAGATGTACACATGCAGACTCTCCTCGCTGCGCTCGGCGTGGTCGCCCTCGCCCCTTCCGCCGGCCCCAGTGGTGCGGTCTCGCCGGACACGGTGAACCCGGGAGGGCAGGTCACGTTCAGCATCGTGTGCGCGGAGGGAGTACGCGAGGCGGACGTGGCCGGCGCGGCGCTGGGCCTGCCGGAGCGCATCCCGATGGAGCCGGGCAAGACCTCGGGCGTCTTCTCCGTGACGACCACGATCCCGGCCAGCACGCAGGAGGGGACATTCAACGTCAGCATCGACTGCGGGGACGGCACGTCGGCGGTGGTACAACTCGTGGTCGCGCCGACGGGCGGGGTCCCGACCGGCGGCGGCGCCACGGCGCACCCGACGAACCACGCGCTCATGGCCGCCGGCGGTGGGCTGCTGGCCATCGGCGCCGCCGGCGCGTTCGTCTTGCGGCGCCGGCCCGCTTGAGACTGCTCGTCCGGCCGGACGGGCGCTGGCGGGGGCTGCCCGCGCTGCTGATCATCGCGCTGGTGGTGACCGGCGTGATCATGATCGGCGAGTCGCTGGGCTCCGCGCCGCCGTTCGTGCCGGCCGGGTCCGGGGTCGCCGGCGTCTCCGGCGCCTACCTGAGCGGGGCGGCAGCGCCGACGCGGGTGGTGATCGCGGCGATCGGCGTGGACGCGCCGGTGCGGCGGGTCGACGTCGACGCGGACGGGATGCTGCAGCCGCCGTCGCTCAAGGAGGCGGGGGACGTCGGGTGGTACCGCCGCGGGCCGACGCCCGGCGAGCGCGGCAACGCGGTGCTGGTCGGGCACGTCGACACGGCCGCCACCGGGCCGGCCGTCTTCTACTCGCTGGGCCGGCTCAAGCCCGGCGATGCGGTGTCGGTCCAGCGCGAGGACGGTTCGACCGCGACGTTCCGGGTCGACACGGTGCGGCTGTACGACAAGACCGCGTTTCCCGCGGGGCTGGTGTACGGGCCGGTGGACGGGGCGCGGCTGCAGCTGGTGACCTGCGGCGGCAGCTTCGACCGGCAGACGTCGGGCTACCGCGGCAACACGGTCGTGACGGCGTCGCTCACAACGTGAAGGCGTGGATCCGGCGGGCGTCGACGTTGCGTTGCAGCAGCATGTTGCGCATGACGCCGACGGCAAGCGGTGTGCCGCTGACGTACACGTCGTGGGTGGTCCACTCGCCGAAGTCGACGACGACCTGGGGCAGGGAGCCGCTGAGGTACGGGTGGGCGGGCCCGCGCGCGACGACGGGGTGGACGGTGGCGTGCGCGCAGCGGGCGGCGTGCTCGCGCAGCGACTCGAGGTCGTAGAGGTCGTCGCGGGTCGACACGCCCCAGAACAGGTGCACGACCCGCTCGTCGCCCTGCGCGGCGAGCTCGGACAGCAGTGCCTTGACCGGCGTGACGTGCACGTCCTCGGCGACGATGAGCACCGCGCCGGTGGCGCCGCGCTCGATGACGAAGTCGCCCTCGGCGCGGTGCAGGCGGATCGGGTCGCCGACCCGCGCGTCGCGGACCAGGGCCGACGTGGCGCGGTCGCCCGGCAGCGCCTGGACGTGGATCTCGATGTGGTTGTCGGCGGCCGGCGGGTCGCCGATCCAGCACGGCCGCCAGGCGCCCGGGACCCCGGGGTACTCGACGATCGCCCGCTGCCCGGCCCGGAACGGGTAGGGCAGGTCGGTGCCGACGGTCAGCACGGCCACGTCGTCGCGGCGCCGGTCGTGCCCGAGCACGGTACCGGTCCAGAACGGCGCCTCGCCCTGGTGCAGCGCCGCCCCCTGGCGCAGCCACCCGACCGCGAAGCGCCAGCCGTCGCGCCACGCCGCGGCGTCCTCGTCGCCCCAGCGCTCCCCGCGCTCCTCGCGCACGGCGGCGATGACGGCGTCGCCGAAGACGTCGAGCTGCTGGTGGTGCCCCTTCAGCAGCGCGTCGAGCGCCGGCGCGAGCCGCCCGAGCGCCGCCACCACCGTGCCCGGCCGGTCGAAGTGCTCCAGCAGCCACGCAAACCCGCGTTGCGACGCCGCCGGGTCCGCGGCGATCGCCCGGTGCAGATCCGTCTGATTTTCCGGCGGTACCGCGGAAAGCCGCCGCACGACGCCGGGCACATCGCCGGCGGCGTCACGCAGCCGCGCCTGCAGCCGCGCAAGATAGCCCTGATCACCCAGTTTCGGCCCATCCGCGGGCCCGTCCTGTGTCATGCTGGTCCGTGGCCTGGCGTTTTCCGGCTTTTGTCGGGGCTTCTGTTCTTTTTCTTGTTCGTCCGTTTGCTCCAGCCGCTGGCGCCAGTTCCACAGCACGGTGAGCGGCTCACCACCGCTGCCGACCGGTCCGACCTGGGTCATGGTCCGATTTTATCGGATAAATGCCCTTTTTGGCCGGTACAGAAAATGTCGTACGTGGCTCGTACAGTGCGTGCATGTCGTTGGATCTGCTCGAGCTCCTCCCCGCCGGTTGGCGTGACGTGATGAAGCCGCACCTCGACGTGGAGGTCGTGCAACGCCTGCAGACGTTCGTGGAGGCCGAGTATGCGGCCGGCCCCGTCTACCCGCCGCTGCCCGACCTCTTCACCGCCTTCCGCCTCTGCCCGCCGGAGCAGGCGCGCGTGCTCATCCTGGGCCAGGACCCCTACTTCAAGGAGGGCCAGGCCCACGGCCTGAGCTTCTCGGTCCGCCCCGGGGTGTCGGTCCCCCCGTCGCTGCGCAACGTCTACAAGGAGATGCGCGAGGACCTGGGCGTCACCCCGCCGTCCAACGGCGACCTCACCCCGTGGGCCGCCGACGGCGTCCTGCTGCTCAACGCGGTCCTGACGGTCCGCGCCGGCAAGGCCGCCTCGCACGCGGGCAAGGGCTGGGAGCACTTCACGGACGCGGCGATCCAGGCCCTCAACTCCTTCGACCGCCGGGTGGTGTTCGTGCTGTGGGGCGGCTACGCCCGCAAGAAGGCCGTGCTGGTCACGAACCCGCAGCACCGGGTCATCGAGGCCGGCCACCCGAGCCCGATGAACCCGGCGGGCTTCCTCGGCTCGCGGCCCTTCAGCCAGGTGAACGCGGCCCTCGACGAGGCCGGCCTGCCGCCGGTGCACTGGGTCTGACGATGGTGGCGCACGGCAGCGTCCTCGTTCCGGCGCCCGGCTCGGCCGGCTCGCCGCGGTGGACGCTGCCCGGCCCCGGTCTTCCCAGCACTTTGCGGCGGACCCTGCCCGGCCTCGGTCCGATTGGCTTTTTGCGGTGGGCACTGCCCGGCCTCGGTCCGATTGGCTCTTTGCGGCGGACGCTGCCCGACTCCGGTCCGATCGCGGCGCCGAGGCCGGTGCGCCCGCTGCCTGGCTTTGGCTCGGCTGCGGGGCGGCGGGGTTGATCATGGCACGCGGCAGTGGGCGGGAGGCGGCACCGGGCCTGGTGGGCCCGCTCTGGCGGGCGCTGATGGTCTTCCGCCTCGCCGCGCTCGGTTACGCCGCCGTGCTGATGGTCAACAACTTCCGCCACTATGCATGGCCCGCCGGCGGCTGGCTGATCGTCGCCGTCATGGCGGCCTGGACGGCGGTGAGCAGCCTCGCGTACGCGCGCCCGGAGCGCCGCGGCTGGCCCCTGCTCGCCGCCGACCTGATCGTCGCCGCCGGCTGCCTGCTCGCCTCCCGCTGGATCGTCAACCCCGCGGGCCTCGGCGTCGGCGCCCCCACCCTCCCCATGGCCTGGGTAGCCAGCCCGGTCGTCGCCTGGGCCATCTCGGGCGGCCGCCGCCGCGGCGCGATCGCCGCGATCCTGCTCAGCGCCGCCGACGTGGTCGTCCGCGACGGCTTCAGCCAGGCCACCGCCAACGGCCCGGTCCTGATGATCCTGGCCGGCATCGGCGTCGGCCACATCGCCCGCCTGGCCAACGACGCCGAGTCCCGCATGCAGCGCGCGATCGAGCTCGAGGCCGCCACCCGCGAGCGCGAGCGCCTGGCCCGCGGCATCCACGACTCGGTGCTGCAGGTCCTGGCCCTGGTCCAGCGCCGCGGCACGGAACTGGGCGGCGAGGCCGCCGAGCTCGGCCGCCTGGCCGGCGAGCAGGAATCGGTGCTGCGCGCCCTGGTCACGTCGGCCCCTCCCCCGCCCCGGCGCACCGCCCCTCCCCCGCACGGCTCGTACCGCACCGCCGCCGCCCGCGCCGCCGCACTCGCCACCCCGTCCACGTCCCGCTCCACCGGCCGCCCGCCCCGGACAGCACCCCACGCCCCCGCGGCCACATCACTCCCCGCGCCCGCGCCGGCCTCAGCAAGCGCCGCCAGCACACCACTTCCCGGGCACTCGGCTCACTCGTCAACCGCCGCCGGCACACCATCTCCCGCCGGCGCGGCTGGCTCGTCAGGCGCCGCCGACACACCCCGTCCCGCGGGCGCCGCTGGCTCGGCAAGCGCCGCCGACACACCCCGTCCCGCGGGCGCCGCTGGCTCGGCAAGCGCCGCCGACACACCACCTCCCGCGGGCGCCGCCAACTCGTCAACCGCCGCCGACACACCACCTCCCGCGGGCGCCGCCAACTCGTCAACCGCCGCCGACATACCGCCTCCCGCGGGCGTAGCCGGCTCGGCAAGCGCCGCCGACACACCGCCTCCCGCGGGCGCCGCCAACTCGTCAACCGCCGAGGGCGCGGCGAATCCCCTGGGTGCAGGCAGGCCGGCAGGCACTGAGGGCGCGCCGGTTCCCACGAGCGCGGGCAGTTCAGCAAGCGCGGCCGACACGGCGGCTACTGGCGCTGGCTTCCGGAAGGCGTGGGCTTGGCTGCCGGTCGCATCGCGCCGCGGCGGCGGCCGACGGGCCGATGGTGACCGCCGGGCCGACGGTGACCGCAGGACCGCGGCGCCGCTTCGGCCCGGGGGCGCGGGTCACTCGGCCGCCGGCCCCTCCCCCTACGGCCCTTCGGCCCCGGGCTCGCCGCTCGGCGGGGCGCTCGTGGCCGCCTCCGCCTCCGCGTTCGCCGACGGTGCGGCGGACTGGTCGGAGGCCGACGTCGTCGACCTGCGCTCGCTCATCGACCCGCACGCTTCGTCCACGGTCACGGTCGCCGCGCCCGCCACCCAGGTGCTGCTGCCCTCCCCCGTCGCCGCCGAGGTGGCCGCGGCGGTGGCGGCGGCGCTGGACAACGTGTCGCGCCATGCCGGTGACGGGGCCAGGGCGTGGATCCTGCTGGAGGAGCTCGACGACACCGTCACGGTCACGGTTCGCGACAACGGCCGGGGCATACCCGAGGGGCGGCTGGCGGAGGCCGAACGGGCCGGACGACTGGGGGTGGCGCAGTCGATCCGCGGGCGGGTGCGCGACCTGGGCGGTACCGTCACCGTGACCTCAGGCCCGGGCTCCGGGACCGAGGTCGAGCTGCAGATACCGCGCTGACCGGTCCGCGCGCCGGCCACCCGCTGCGCAGCACGAGCCCGACCACACGCCGCACCGCGCAAGGCCGCCCAGCACGGCCCCGCGAGGCAGGAACGACCACCACGCCGCGCCGCGTGAGGCCGCAAACACAGTCCGCAACGCGAGTCCAACCAACACCAGCCCCGGTCGCGCGGAGCCGCACAGCGCGGCGCGCAGCGTGAGGCCGCACAGCGCGGCGCGCAGCGTGAGGCCGCACAGCGCGGCGCGCAGCGTGAGGCCGCACAGCGCGGCGCGCAGCGTGAGGCCGCACAGCGCGGCGCGCAGCGTGAGGTCGCACAGGGCGGCGCGCGGTGGGGGTTCGACGTTGGAGGCGGGTCGAAGGGCGCGGGCTCGTGCGGATTGTGGGATCTGGGGTGTGCGGAGGGCCGGTCGGCGGCGGATGGCGTTTATCGTGCTTGGGTGGACGTCGGGGCGAAGCTGCGGGTCATGGTGGTCGACGACCACCCCATGTGGCGCGAAGGGGTGGCCCGGGACCTCGCCGAAGGCGGGTACGAAGTCGTAGCGGCCGTCGGGGAAGGGGCCCAGGCGGTGCGGATCGCCGGGTCCGTGCGGCCCGATGTCGTCGTGCTCGACCTGCAGTTGCCGGACCGGTCCGGGGTCGAGGTCATCCAGGGCATCCTCGCGTCCTGTCCGGAGGCGCGGATTCTCATGCTCTCGGCCAGCGGGGAGCAGCAGGACGTGCTCGATGCCGTCAAGGCCGGCGCCACCGGGTATCTGGTCAAGTCGGCGGCGCGGGAGGAGTTCCTGGCCGCGGTGCGGCGCACGGCCGACGGGGATCCGGTGTTCACGCCAGGGCTGGCGGGGCTGGTGCTCGGGGAGTTCCGGCGGCTGGCGAGCGTCACGCGAGCCGAGGATCCCGATGCGCCGCGGCTGACCGAGCGGGAGACCGAGGTGCTGCGGCTCGTGGCGAAGGGCGTGACGTACCGGGAGATCGCCGAGCGGCTGGTGCTGTCGCACCGGACTGTGCAGAACCACGTGCAGAACACGCTCGGGAAGTTGCAGCTGCACAGCCGGGTGGATCTTGTGCGGTATGCGATCGAGCGGGGGCTGGACGGATAGGCGGGGAGCTACACGCTCATGATGTCCAGAAGGTAGTGGCCGTAGACCGACTTCGTGGTCAGGTCCAGGACGAGCACCAGGAACACGTTCGGCTTCTCGCAGTTTACGAGGACATGTTGCAGGTTGCGCTGTGGCATGTGCCACGCGTACGTGACGTTGCCGTCGGAGAAGTCGTGGCCGGCCAGGTCGGACTCGGGGACCTCGTCGAAGTAGGGCCAGAAGTCGAACGGGGGTTCGTCGTCCGGACCGATGCGTATCGGTTCGGGCTCCATTGTCGCCTTGTATTCGGCCTCGGTCAGTAACCGCATCCCGACAGCATGCCGCTACCGTGGTTTCGCCGGAAGGCGGGGTACTCAGGGGCGGTTGAGTAGCGCAGCCGATTCGCCGGTTGCCGGGGGGCCGCATGCTGATCGGCATGGTGACCTATCCGTGCCCGTTCTGCGGCGCGCCGGCGGACCTCGAGTCCGGGTGCGGCGGCTGCGGGCGCCCGCCCTTTCCCGACGCCGCCGAGGTGGTGCGGCTCAACGGGCGCACCATCGAGCTGTACGCCGTGGTCGAGGAGGCCCGCGCCCGCCTCGGCGCCGCGGTGCAGCACTTCAACGCCGTGCAGTCGCAGCGCAACATGCTCGCAGCGCGGGTCAAGGCCGCCGTCGCCGCGAACGCCGCCGTCGCCGCGAACGCCGTCGCCGCCGCGAACGCCGCCGCCGCTGCGAGAGCCGCCGCCGCGGGAGCCGCCGTCGCCACGAAACCGCAGCTTCCGCCCGTAATCCCGCAGATCGCCCCAGCGAGCGCCGCGACCGGGGGCGGGCGGGGGCCGGAGACTCCGGCGCGTACCGTGCAGAACCTGCTCTTCGTCTTCGGCGGGCTGCTGCTCGGCAGCGCGGCCATCGTCTTCGCCGTGGTCGCCTGGGCCAGCTTCGGGGTGCTCGGGCGGGCCGCCATCCTCGGCGTGGTCACCCTGCTGGCGCTCGCGGCGCCGCCGGTCGCGCTGCGGCGCGGGCTGCGGGCGACCGGCGAGACGTTCGCCGCGCTCGGGCTGCTGCTGGTGCTGCTCGACGGGTACGCCGCGTGGTACGCCGACCTGTTCGGGCTCGCGGGCCTGGCCCGGCCGGGCACGTACGCCGGGCTGACGTTCCTGGTGACCGGCGCGGTCGCCGGCGGGTACGCGGCGGCCACCCGGCTGCGGGCGGCGCGGCTGGCCGCCGTCCTCGCGGTGCAGCCGGTACTGCCGCTGCTCGCGCTGCACCGCGGGTTCGGGGTGACCGGGTGGACGCTCGTGTTCGTGTGCGTGGCGGCGATCGGGGTGCTGCTCGCGCGCACCGTCGAGCGGCTCGCCTGGATCGCGGCCGGCGCCGCGGTGCTGTCGGCGCTGCCGCCGGGGCTGCACGCACTGTCCACTGCGGACGGCGTGGCGGCGGCCGCGCGGATCTTCGGGGTCATGGCGCTGCTCGCAGCGCTGGTCGTGGCGGCCGGGCTGGCGCATCCGCGCACCGTGGCGGCGGGCGCGGGGATCGCCACCGGCATCGTCGCGCTCGCCGGGGCGCGGCTGGCCGCCGAGGTGTTCCCGGGCGGGCGCTACGCCGCGTTCGCCGGGCTCGCGCTGCTCATCGCCGCGGCGGCGGTCGTGGTGCCGCGGCGGTTCCGGCCGGGCGCGCGGGCGGGCGCCGTCGTGGTCGCGGGCGCGTTCGCCGCCCCGTACGCGTACTTCGCCGTCGTCGCCGCCGTGCAGACCGCGTTCGGCGGGCTGCCCGCGTGGCGGCCGGGGGCGGCGCACATCCTGCCGTACCGGCTGTTCGACTGGCAGGAGCCCGCCGGCCTGGCCCTGCTCGGCGCCGCGCTCTGGCTGCTGGTGCGCCACCGCGCGGTGCCGTGGACGGCGGCCGTCCTCGTCGCCTTCGCCGCCCCCGCGGCGCTCCCGTCCGCCGACCCGGCGATCGTGTCCATTGTGGACGGATTGGTACTGCTGGTGCTCGTCGCCGCGGTCCTGCGCGCGGAGCGGATGGCGGTGGCCGCGATCCCGTTCGTGGCCGGGCATCTGGCGCTCGCCGGGCTCGCCACGCCGGCGACGACGCTGGCGGTCTATGCCGTCCTCAGTGGACTGTCCACGGTGGTCGCCGTCCGCGCGGCCGATCGGCGGCTGAGCCTCCCGGCCGCCGTCGTGGCCCTGCTCGGCGTGCCCGTCGCGGCCGCCGCCGCCGGACGTCTCAGCGGCCTCGGTACCGCGGGATCCGGCCCCCTCCCGCCCGCCCTCCTCGGCGCGACGCTCGGCCTGGCCGTGGTGACCGCGGCGGCGTTCGCGCTGCGCAACCGCGCACGCAACGCCGGCACCGTCGCCACCGCAACGGCCGGCGCCGCGGTCTCCCTCGCCGCGACGGCCCAGTCGGCGGCGCACGGCGGCGTGACGTGGTTCGGCCTGTACGCCGCGGGCTCCCTCGCCGCCACCTGGCTCGCCGCGCACGCCTTCCGCTCCCCCGCACCGGCGCCGCCCGGCCCGGGCAAGCTGCGCGAAGGCGAAACCGCCCAGGGCGAGAAGGCGCAGCAGTCGCGGCCCCAGCCGCCTCGCGAAGGCGAAACCGCCGAGGGCGAGGAGGCGCAACCGGCGCGGCCTGAGCCCCGCGAAGGCGAAACCGCCCAGGGCGAGGAGGCGCAGCCTGCACGGCCCCAACCGCCCGGCGAGGGCGAACCCGGCCGGGGCGAAGGGGCGCGGCCCGGGCACGCGGTGCCTGCCCTCGTGCCGCTGGTGCTGGCCGTGGTGTCGCTGCTACCGGCCGTCGGCGGGGTGCTCCTGCGGCCGCTGGAGTGGCTCGGGGCGATCTGGCGCGGGGCACCCGGCGGCGCCGGGATCGGCACCGGGGGTACCGGATGGGCGCTCGGAGGACCCGCGTTCGGCGCGGGCGCGGCGGCCTGCACCCTCGCGGTCCTGGCCGCGCTGCTCGTCGCGGTCGGGCGGCGGGTCGGCGCGGACGCCTGGGCGCCGGCCGCGCCGGCCGTGAGCCTGGCCGCGATCCTCGGGTGCGCCGCCGTCGAGGCGCCGTGGCCCGCGGTGCCCGCCGTCACGCTCGCCGCCGGGCTGCTCACCGCGCTGGCGGCGGCGCTGCGGCGGCCGGCCCGCGCCACCGCGGCGGGCGGGGTGACGGGCTGGTTCGGCATCGTCCCGGGGCTGGCCGGGCTGCTGGCCACGCCGGCCGCGACCCTCTGCGGGCTGTCGGCGATCGTGGCCGCCGCGTTCGTCGCCGGGCTCGCCGGGCGGACCGTCGCCGCGCGCGTCGTGGCGTGGCCGGTCGCCGGGGTGGGCGCCGCGGCCCTGGCGTTCGCGGCGGCGCGGGCGGCGGACCTGCCGCTGCGGGCGGCGGCGTACTGGGTGCTGCTCGCGGCCGCGCTCGCCCTCGCCGGGGGACGGGCGCTGCGGCGGGGCACGCCCGGGTTCGAGGGGCGGGTGCTCGAAGGGGTCGCGCACGGCATCGCCCTGGTCGCCGTGCTGCTCGCCGCCGGGTACGCGGGCGTGGCCGCCGGCGTGCTGGGGCTGTGGGGCGTGGCGCTCGGGCTGCGGGCGCTCGCCGGGCCCGAGCGGGTCGCCTACACCGCGCTGGGGATGGGGGCGGAGGTGCTCGCGTACGAGCTGGTGCTGGTGGCCGGCGGCGTCTCGCTCACCGAGGCGTACACCGTCCCCGTGGCCGCCGTCGCGCTCGTCGCCGGGTGGGTCGTGGCGGGGCGGCGGCCCGGCGTGACCAGCTGGACGGCGTTCGGTCCCGGGCTGTTCGCCGGGTTCCTGCCCAGCGTCGCGCTCGTGCTCGTGCACCCGGGCGAGCCGGTGCGGCGGCTGCTGGTCGGGGCCGTGGCGGTCGCGGTCGTCCTGGCCGGGGCGCGGCTGCGGCTGCGGGCGCCCATCCAGATCGGCGGGGGCGTGAGCGCCGTCGTGGCGCTGCACGAGGCCTCGCTGTACTGGGACTACCTGCCGCGGTGGGCGCCGCTGGCGATCGCGGGGGCGCTGCTCGTGGGGTTCGCCGTGACGTACGAGCGGCGCCTCCGCGACCTGGGCCGGCTGCGGGCCGCGATCGGGCGGATGCGCTAGACCGCGGCCCGGCCGGCCGCTAGACGGTCACGATCGTCGACGTCCTGCGGGCGCGCTCGGCGGCCGAGAGGATGCGCACCACCTGGGCGCCGAAGGCGGCGTCGCACGGGTGCGGCACGCCCGTCGTGGCGGCGTCCAGCAGCGCCGACACCGCGGCGCCGAAGGCCTCGACCTGGGTGGTGTCCCACTCGGGGAGGGTCTTCGCGCCGTGCTCGCCGAAGTACGCGAAGCCGAAGCTCGTCGCGTCGGGGGCGGCGTCCAGCGTGAGCGAGAGCGTGCTCGCGGCGCCGCCCTCGTGGCGCAGCAGCAGGTGGGCGGTGTCGCGCGGGCCCTCGGCGGCGGAGAGGTCGACCACCGGGCCGAGCAGGGGCAGTACCACCGACAGCGCGTGCGGGCCGAGGTCCCACAGGCCGCCGTGCTGCTTGCGCCAGACCGAGCCGGAGTAGGGGTTTCCGGGCTGGAAGATGGAGGTGTACATCGTGCCGTGGGCCGCGTACCAGCCGCCGAGCCGCGCGTTCTCGGTCAGGAACGTCTCGATCGACGGGACGAAGCGGTTGGTGAAGAAGACGACGGTCGCGACCCCGGCCGCGCCGGCGGCGGCCACCACCTCGTCGGCGGCGGCCGGGTCGAGGGCCAGGGGCTTGTCCAGGAGCAGGTGCTTGCCGGCCTTCGCGGCGCGCACCGCCAGGGGGGCCTGCACGTCGGGGGGCAGCGCGATCGCCACGGCGTCGACGTCGGCCAGCAGGGCGTCGACGTCGCCGTAGGCGGGGACCCCGTACTTCGAGCCCAGGTCGGCCGCCTTGTCCGGGCTGCGGCCCCAGACCCCGGCCAGCGTCGCCGAGGGGTGTGTGGAGAGCGCGGCCGCCTGCGTGACCGTCGCCCAGTGTCCCGTGCCCAGAAGCCCGAATCGCATCCGACCATTGTTCCCCACGCGGCGGCGCCGGCGATCACCCCCCGGGTTGGTCGATCCAGTCGTCGATGCGGGCCCACCACTCGTACAGCCACTCGACGCGCTGGTCGCGGCCGGCCGGGACGTCCTCGGGCTCGACCGACCACCAGCGCATCGTGATGGTCAGGTCGAGCGGGAGGTGGCGCCAGACGTCGCCGACGGTCAGGAGCTTGTCCAGGCCCGTGTGCGCCACCCAGATCACGCCGGCCTCGGGGGCGGCGTCCAGGGCGGCGAGGGTGCCGCCGGGGCGCGGGGCCAGGACGTGGCGCATGCGCTCGGCGCGTGCGGCCATCGCGTGCAGGCCCAGGTCGTGCAGGCGGCGGATGGCGCGCTCGCGGCGGCTCGGGGTGAAGTTGCCGCCCTCCGGGAACAGCACCAGGGCGTCGTTCTCGTCCAGGCCGGTGGCCAGGGCGGCGATGCGGTCCTCGCTGTCCTCGGCGACCGTGACGAAGTGGTTGGGCAGGCGGTTGAGCACCACGTCGATGACCGGGTCCCACTGCAGCGTCCGCTTGAGCACGATGCGCGGCTCGCGGTCGAACCAGTTGACGAGCGCGTGGACCAGCAGGAACGAGTCGCCGGGGCCGGCGTGGCGGCAGAAGACCAGCTCGGGCTGGCCGGGCGCGGCCACGTCGGGGTCGGTGCCGACGACGTCGACCTTGACGCCGAGGGCGAAGCGGGCCTGGGCGTACAGGATTCGCAGGAACAGCCCGGTGAGGACGTAATGGGCGCGCTGGAACCGCGGGGAGCGCAGGCGCCAGCCGAAGCCGCTGCCGACCCAGAGCCCGAACAGCACGATGAGCGCGACGACCTCGAGGAAGCAGTACACCGCGACCATCCACGACACGCGCAGCGCGCGGCGGCGGCCCGAGCCGAACGGGGCGAGGAGCAGGGCCAGCAGCAGCCACACGGGCATCGTGGCCAGGAACGCGGTGATCAGCACGAGCGCGGCGGGGGTGAGCACGAGGCGGCGGAACCAGTGCGGGGGCATCAGTCCCGCGCCTCCAGGTACGCGCGGGTGGCCTCGTAGGCGCGCTCGATGCGGCCGCGGGCCAGGCCGATCCTGCGGTACGACAGCGGGGAGTCGTCGCGCGCGGAGCCGCCGCCGGTGGGCAGCACGTGCACGGCGACGTCCGGCGGGGCCTCGGCGAGCTCGCGGGCGAAGCGGTGGCGGCGGGCGACCTCGAACGCGACCTGCGCGACCTCCCACGGGCGGCGGGGCACGCGCAGCGGGCGCTCGATGCGGCCCACCTGCATGACGTAGACGGTCCGGGCGCCGAGGGCCACGGCCCGGCCGACGGGGACGGAATTGACGATGCCGCCGTCGATGAAGTGCTCATTTCCCAGGTGTACGGGCGGCAGCAGGCCCGGCACGGCGGACGAGGCCAGCACCGCCTCGATGAGCGGGCCCGTGCAGAACCAGTGCTCGGCGGCGCGCTCGATGCTGGCGGCGCAGCAGTGGAACGGCACCGGGAGGTCCTCGAACGTCGTGTCCGCGCCGAGCTCGCGCTCGAGCAGGCGGCGCAGCGGGGCCGGGGAGTGCAGGTGGGTCCGCCGGGCGAAGCGGCCGAGCTGGCGGGGCAGCGAGTCGCCGTACACCGTGCGGGCCTGCGCCGACGACCACAGCTCGGTCAGCCGCTCGGCCGCGCGCTCGTCGGGCGCGGCGGCCACCGCGGCGCCGTTGAACGCGCCGATGGACGTCCCGACGACAAGGTCGGGGCGGATGCCGTGGTGCAGCAGGGCGCGGGCCATGCCGACCTCGTAGGCGCCGAGCACTCCCCCGCCGCCGAACACGAAGCCGACGGGGCCCGCCGGCTGGCCGGGCGCGGCCATCAGAGCCGGGAGTGCGGCGCCGGGGCGGGGCCGCCCAGCGCGGTCGCGCGCGGCGGACGGCTGGGCGGCGGGCCGCCGTTGGGGTCGTTGGGGTCGCCGGGCGGGCCGCCGGGGCCTCCGGGGCCGCCGCCCGGCGGAGGCCCGAAGGGCTGACCCGTCGGGGGCCGCGACTTCTCCGCCGGCGCGTCGCCGACGTCGGTGATGGCCGGCAGCTCCTCGTCCGGTTCGCGCATCGCGATGCGCACGTCGCAGGCGACGTCGTTGAGCACGAAGTCGCTGGGCGGGCCGGGCGGGCGCCCGGCGCTGCCGCCGCCGTGGCCCCACACGCCGAAGGTGACCGCCTTGCCGGGCGGCAGCGACGGGCCGGTGACGACCTGGGTGCCGGCGCCGGGCTGGAAGGTGCCGACGCCCACGACGCGTTCGACGATCTGGCCGCTGCGGAACACGAACTGCAGGGTCCAGGGCGCCAGCGTGCGGTTGCCGACGTTGGCGACGGTCACCCGGGCCTCGAACGGCATGGTGACGTTGGCGACGAACTGCGGGTGCAGGTAGAAGTCGATGTTGCAGCCGGGCTTGGGCGCCCACGGCTTCCACACGATCATGCCGGTGGTGACGCCGGCGGCGGCGACCGTCGCGGCGACGGCGGCCCAGGTGCGCCGGGCCGCGCGCCGGTCGCCGTGGTTGCGGTGCGGCGACGGCGGCAGCGCGCGCCGCGGCGGCTCGGGCTCGGCCGTCGGCGGGACGTGCACCTCCTGGGTGGAGGAGCCGTCCTCGCCGGGCAGCACGACGTGGATGCCGGTCGCGGCGGCGAGGACCCGGGCGACCTCGGCCGCCGGCGGGCGGGCGTCGGGGTCCTTGGCCAGGCAGCGGCCGATCAGCCGGGCCACCTCGCCGGGCAGGCCGGCGATCTCCGGCAGCGGGTGGGGCGGCTCGTACACGTGGTTGGCGATCATCTGCGTCGGCGTGTCCGCGTGCCAGGGCAGCCGGTCGGTCAGGCAGCGGTACGCGAGCAGGCCCACGGTGTACACGTCGGTGGCCGGGATGACGCCGCCGCCGAGCAGCCGCTCCGGGGCCAGGTAGGCCGGGGTGCCGAAGACGGTGCCGTCGCGCTCGTCGTCGGGGTCGTAGGAGCCGGTGAGCCCGGCGACACCGAAGTCGAGGATCTTCGCGCCGGCCGGGGTGAGCATGATGTTGCTGGGCTTGATGTCGCGGTGCACGACCCCGCGCTCGTGCGCGGCGGCGAGGCCGGCGGCGACCTGGGCGCAGATCTGGGTGGCCCGCCGCCACGACATCGGGCCGGAGCGCAGGCGGTCGGACAGCAGCTCGCCCTCGAGGAGCTCCATGACGACGTACGGGCGGCGGCCGTTGCGGCCCGCGGCGACGTCGCCGGCCTCGCCGTAGTCGTGCACGGCGGTGATGTTGGGGTGCTGCAGCCGCGCGACGACCTGCGCCTCGGCCCGGATCCGCTCCCGGTTGCCGGGATTGCCGGCCAGCTCGCCGGCGAGGAGCTTGATCGCGACGTCCCGGTCGAGGACGAGGTCGCGGGCCCGCCACACGACCGCCATGCCGCCGGTGCCGACGGGTGCGATGAGCCGGTACCTGTTGCCGAGGACCTCGTCGGCGCTGCCGCTCAAGCCAGTTGCCGTTTCCTGATCGATTCCGGTCGCTGTACCTCGGAACCGTACCGTTCAACGTCTGCGGTGGCGAGACCCAAAATGTGACCGACCCCGGCAAAATAGCACTGCCGGGGCCATCAGAAAAGCCGAGCTGTCGGCCCATAGGGCTACAGCGTCAGCAGGTTACCGTCCGGTACGACGATCTGCGGCCGGCCGTGCTCGAGGATGGCCGCGGCCTGCTTCGCGGCGAAGCCCGGCGCCTCCGTGATCGCCGTGGCGTAGGCGTCGGCGGTGTTGGCGGCGATGGTCGGCCAGCCGTAGCGCTCGCTCACCATGGACCGCGCCTGCTGGGCGACCCGGCGGGCGAACGGCTCGTCCTCCAGCAGGGTGCCGACCGACGCCGCGAGCGCCTCCGGGGTCTTGGCCGGGAACGTCACGCCGGTCACACCGGGCTCGACGATCTCGGCCAGGCCGCCGGTGGCGGCGACCGCCAGCGGCGCGCCGGCCGACGCGCCCTCCAGTGCCACCATGCCGAACGGCTCGTAGATGCTCGGCACGACCAGCGCGTCGGTGGCCGCCATGAGCGCCGGCAGCTCGCCCTCGCCCATGAACCCGGCGAAGGACACGGCCCGCTGCAGGCGCAGGCGGCGTACCTCCTCCTGCAGCTCGGCGCGGTGCGGCCCGTCGCCGGCGATCACGACCCGCAGGCCGTTGTGCCGGGCGCGCAGCTCCGGCAGCGCGGCGATGAGGTCCTGCACGCCCTTCTCGTAGACCAGGCGGCCGGCGTAGCCCAGCAGCGGTCCCTCGCCGGCGAAGCGCGCCCGGGCCGCGTTGACCGCCCGCGACGGCGCCCGCCAGACGCTGGCGTCCACGCCGTTGGCCACCACCGACACCCGCGCCGGGGCGAGGTCGAGCAGCCGGGTGACCTCCCAGCGCATGTACTCCGAGCACACGATCACCCGGCACGCCTCGTGCCCGAGCCACCACTCGACGGAGTGGATGCACTTGTTCATCTCGTCCGGCAGCCAGCCCTGGTGCCGGCCCGCCTCGGTGGCGTGGATGGTGGCCACCAGCGGCAGGTCGAGGCACTCCTTGAGGGTCACCGCGGTGTGGGTGACCAGCCAGTCGTGGGCGTGGATGAGGTCGTACTCCCCGGTGGCCGCCGCCCGCAGCGCCGCCCGGGTCAGGGTGTGGTTGAACGCCATCGTCCACGCCAGCAGCGTGGAGGTCGACAGCGGGAACAGCGGCGGGTCCTCGGCGGCCCGCACGATGCGCACGCCCTCCGAGTACTCCTCCAGCGGCGCGCCCGGGGCGTGCCGCGTCACGACCGTCACCTCGTGGCCCGCCGTCACCAGCGACGTCGCCAGCGCGTGGACGTGCCGTCCCAGGCCGCCCACCACCACCGGCGGGTACTCCCACGAGAGCATCAGAATGCGCAACGGTTGTCGGTTCCCGGTTCCGATGGTCTCGCTCACGTGGCCGCCCCCACTTGTGATCGTTGATCAAAACGCTCGCCTACGTACCCACACGGCAGCGATTACACACGCGGTATCGCCCGCGCGAGTGACCAGTTGGGTGGGTTTGAGACTCATCCTGCCCGGCGAGGGTTACCAGGGCGGCAAATCTCATTTCTAGGGTGTAACGGTCAGCCGACATTCCTTCGTACGCGCAGGACCTCCGCGACCGACCAGGCCTGGAACGGGCATCCCGTCGCCCGGTGCGGCGGGTCCCCGTCCGCGGTCTCGCTGACCGAGCCCACACCCCACTCCCACAGATGCGCCTCGATCCCCCGCAGGAGCTCCTCGGGACTCTTCGCGAGCCCGGCCGAGCGGGCGTCGGCGTACGGGCCGATCATCCAGGGCCACACGGTGCCCTGGTGGTACCCCGCGTCGCGCTGGGCCGGCCCGCCCGCGTGCACGCCGGTGTAGGCCGGCTCGTCCGGGCCCAGGCTGCGCGGCCCGAGCGGCGTGAGCAGCGCGGACACGCTCTCGGGCAGGGCCCGGCCGCGCATGGGGCCGTAGGGCAGGCTCCACGCCAGCAGCTGGTTGGGGCGCAGCGCCGGGTCGTCGCCGGCGGGCCCGTCGACGACGTCGTAGAGGGGCCTCGCGTCCCGCGGCGCCGTTGCCGAGTGCAACCGCCGCTCGTACGGGAAGCGCCGCTCGAAGCTCGCCGACGCCCACTCGTGCAGCGCCCGCACGTCGGCGGCGTCGCGGCCGAGGCGCTCCTTCAGCGCGCCGATCGCGGCCAGGCCGTTGATCCACAGCGCGTTCACCTCGACCGGCTTGCCGGCCCGCGGGGTGATCGGCACGCCGTCGACCCGGGCGTCCATCCAGGTGAGCGCCACGCCCGGGGCGCCCTGGGTGATGAGCCCGTCGGCGTCGGCCCGGATGCCGTAGCGCGTCCCGCGCAGGTGGGCGGCGACGATCTCGTCGAGCGCCGGGAGGATCTCGGCGGCGAGGTCGTCGTCGCCGGTACCGCAGACGTGCCGGTCGACCGCGTGCAGGAACCACAGGGTGGCGTCGACGGTGTTGTGCTCGGTGCGCCCGGTGTCGGCGGTGTTGGCCAGCATGCCGTCGTCGAGCGTGGCGGCGTAGGCGCGCAGCAGCTCGCGGCCCTCGTCGTACCAGCCGGTGGACAGGAACAGGCCCTCGTAGGACGTCATCGTGTCGCGGGACCAGGTGCCGAACCAGGGGTACCCGGCCACGACGTCGGGCGCCCCGGCGGCGCCGGCGACCACGAACGCGTCGGCGGCGAGCACCAGGGCCCGGTCGACGTCGTCGCCGGCGTCGTGGGTGATCGAGCGGTTGCGCCGCCGGGCCGCCGCGACGATCCGCTCGGCGCCGCGGGCCTCGGCCCCCGTGCCGGCCCAGGCCTCCACCTCGAGGCTCTGGCCGGGCTCCAGGCGGGCCGAGAACTCGCCGGCGCAGAAGAGGTCCTCGTCGCTCGTCAGGCCGCGGTCGCGCTCGAGGCGGGCGTGCGCCCCGCGGTACCACTGCGAAGTCCGCGTGAAGGATGGACCGTCGATCCGGAAGGCCCCCTCGACCACCGCCCCGCCGCCGTGCGCCTCCACCCGCGGCTCGGGCCCGTCCGCGGTGCGCTCGCCGTGCGCGTCGCGCCAGGTGACCAGCGCCTTGAGGGTGAGCGTGACCGGGCCGGGCGCGCTGACCAGCCGGTGCACGACGCCGAGGTGGGCCCGGCCGTGGACCATGGCCAGCTCGCGCTCGAGCACGACCGGGCCGATCCGCCAGCGCCAGCGGGGCAGCCCGTCGACGAGGTCGAAGCGCTCCAGCAGCGTGTGGCCGGCCGGGCTGATCGCGCCGCCGGCCCACTCGTGCACGGCGAGCTCGGCCGTGGCGCCCGACGGCAGGGTGACGACCGGGTCGAGGGCGGCGAGGGCCATATGGCGCCGGGCCGGCTGGCCGGGTTCGGCGGCGACGAGCAGCCCGTGGTACCGCCGGGTCCGCAGCCCGGATACGGTTCCCATCGCGTAGCCGCCGGTGCCGTCGGGGACAATCCACTCACGCGCCGCCCCAGCCGACAAATCACCACATACCTGCGCACCGAACACCACCATGCGCACAATCTTGGTGGCAAGGGGTGGCGAGCGGCGAGCGCTTCACCACAAGATTATTGATCTAGGGGAGATGTGGTGTAGGAACAAATGCCACGTAGGGGGTCGAATGGTCGGGTCTCAACTTGACCGAAACATGAACAACGGAGAATAGCTTCGTGATCGAGGACGATGGGAACGCCGAGCGCCGACGGCTGGCCGAAGCCGACAGCGGGGAGCGCCCATGGCGGGGCTGGGGGCCCTACCTGTCCGAGCGTGCCTGGGGGACGGTCCGCGAGGACTACAGCCCGCACGGCAACGCCTGGGAGTACTTCCCGCACGATCAGGCCCGCTCCCGGGTGTACCGCTGGAACGAGGACGGGATGGCGGGCATCTGCGACGACCGCCAGACGTTCTGCTTCGCCCTGTCGCTGTGGAACGGCCAGGACCCCATCCTCAAGGAGCGGATGTTCGGCCTCGGCGGCGACCTGGGCAACCACGGCGAGGACGTCAAGGACTACTGGTGGTACGTGGACTCCACGCCGACGCACTCGTGGATGCAGTGGCGCTACCACTACCCGCAACGGGCCTTCCCCTACGACGACCTGGTCGCCGAGAACTGCCGCCGGGGGCGTAACGAGCCCGAGTACGAGCTGGTCGACACCGGCATCTTCGACGAGGACCGGTTCTGGGTGGTCGACGTCGACTACGCCAAGGCCGGCCCGACGGACATGTGCATCCGCATCCGCGTCACCAACCGCGGGCCCGAGGCGGCCGAGCTGCACGTGCTGCCGACGCTGTGGTTCCGCAACACGTGGGCGTGGGGCCTGCCCGGCCGCGACTACCGCCCGGAGATCCGCGCCAAGGACAACGGCCTGCTCGCCGAGCACCGCCTGCTCGGCCGCCTGGCGCTGACCGGCGACGGGGCACCGCGCCCGCTGTTCTGCAACAACGAGACCAACGGGCCGCGGATCTGGGGCAAGGCCGGCGAGGAGTACCCCAAGGACGGCATCAACGACCACATCATCCACGGCACCGACAGCGTCAACCCGGCCGGCGTCGGCACCAAGGGCGCCCTGCACTACCTGCTGAGCGTGCCCGCCGGCGCCACCCGCGAGATCCGGCTGCGGCTCAACCTCAACGCGCCCGGCGCCAAGGACCTCGCCCCCGCCGACCTCAAGGCCGACTTCGACTCGACGATGAGCCGGCGCCGGGCCGAGGCCGACGAGTACTTCGAGGACCTCGTCCCGCCCGCGGCGAGCGCCGAGGAGAAGATGATCGTCCGGCAGGCGGTCGCCGGGCTCATGTGGGGCAAGCAGTTCTTCCACTTCGACGTGGCCCGCTGGCTCACCGGCGACCCGGTCTCCGAGCCGCCGCCGGACTCCCGCCGGTACGGCCGCAACTCCCACTGGTGGCACATGAACAGCTGCGACGTGCTGTCCATGCCCGATCCGTGGGAGTACCCGTGGTACGCCGCCTGGGACCTGGCGTTCCACTGCGTCGCCATCGCCCGCGTCGACCCCGGCTTCGCCAAGGAGCAGCTGCTGCTCCTGCTGCGCGAGTGGTACATGCACCCCAACGGGCAGATCCCGGCGTACGAGTGGGCGTTCGGCGACGTCAACCCGCCCGTGCACGCCTGGGCGGCGCTGCGCGTCTTCGTCCTGGACGGCTCCCGCGACTTCGACTTCCTCGCCCGCGTGCTGCACAAGCTGCTGCTGAACTTCACGTGGTGGGTGAACCGCAAGGACGCCGAGGGCAACAACGTCTTCGAGGGCGGCTTCCTCGGCCTGGACAACGTCGGCCCGTTCGACCGCTCGGCCGCGCTGCCGGTCGGCGGCCGCCTCGAGCAGAGCGACGGCACCGCCTGGATGGCGATGTACGCGCTCAACCTCCTCGACATGTCGCTGACCCTGGCCGTGCACGATCGGGTGTACGAGGACATCGCGGCCAAGTTCCTGGAGCACTTCGCCTACATCGCCGACGCCGCCTACGAGTTCGGCCTGTGGGACGAGGAGGAGGCGTTCTTCTACGACGTGCTGCGCACCGCGGACGGCCACCAGATCCCGCTGCGCGTGCGCTCGGTCGTCGGCCTGCTGCCGCTCACCGCGACCACCATCATCAGCTCCTCGACCCTGCGCCGCCTGCCCGACGTCGCCGCCCGGCTACGCTGGTTCCTGACCAACAAGCCGGAGTACGGCGACGTGGTCGGCGCGAAGAAGAGCCGCGGCGGCCAGCAGCTGCGATTGCTGTCGATGGTCGGCCCGGACCAGCTGATCCGCATCCTGCAGCGCATGCTGGACCCGGACGAGTTCCTGTCCCCCTACGGCCTGCGCACGCTCTCGCGGGCGCACAAGGACGAGCCGTTCACCGTTCACCTGGGCGACCACGCCTACACGGTCGGCTACGAGCCCGGCGAGTCGACCAGCGGCCTGTTCGGCGGCAACTCGAACTGGCGCGGCCCGATCTGGATGCCGGTCAACTACATCCTGATCGAGGCGGTGCGCCGCTTCGCCGAGTTCTTCGGCGACGACCTGCAGGTGGAGTACCCGGCGAACAGCGGCAAGATGGCCACGCTGGGCGCGGTGGCCGACGACCTGTCGCACCGCCTGGTGAAGCTGTTCCTCAACGACGAGCACGGCGTGCGCCCGATCTTCGGCGACGTCCCCCTGTTCCAGTCCGACCCGGCGTGGCACGATCTGCTGCTCTTCTACGAGTACTTCCACGGCGACACGGGGGCGGGGCTGGGGGCGGCTCACCAGACCGGCTGGACGGCCCTGGTCCTGGATCTGATCCTGACCTTGCGCACTCCTCCGCCGGGCGACTTCCGCTCCTGACCTACGGCCGTGCGGGTCGGGTGGCGGTTGGCCGCTCGACCCGCTAACGGGGGCTTTTGTGACAAGTCGGGCGCTCCGCGCCACGACTTGTCGGATTTATACCCTGTCAGGAGATAAATCCGGCAAAGGCGCTTTTTGGGCCGCTCCCCTAGTGCGTTCCCCACGGTGGCGGCTTCACGGCCCAAGGCTCGCCGCGGCGGCGGCTTCACGGCCCAAGACTCGCCGCGGCGGCGGCTTCACGGCCCAAGACTCGCCGCGGCGGCGGCTTCACGGCCCAAGACTCGCCGCGGCGGCGGCTTCACGGCCCAAGACTCGCCGCGGCGGCGGCTTCACGGCCCAAGACTCGCCGCGGCGGCGGCTTCACGGCCCAAGACTCGCCGCGGCGGCGGCTTCACGGCCCAAGACTCGCCGCGGCGGCGGCTTCACGGCCCAAGACTCGCCGCGGCGGCGGCTTCACGGCCCAAGACTCGCCGCGGCGGCGGCTTCACGGCCCAAGACTCGCCGCGGCGGTTCATGGCCGCGAGGCCGGATGGCCGCATGGCGGCGCTAGCGCGGATGTGCAGTCCCGCACCGGCGGCATCATGGCCGCACCCCGGCGGCAGCGCGGACGCGGTCGCGCTCCGGGTGCCTACGCCGCGCAGCCCCACGACGAGCCGCCGACACGAAGGCGGCACCGTGCGCGAGCCGGGCGACGTGGTCACGTGACCGGGAAGTCCGCGGGGAAGAGCTGGGCGATCGCGGCCAGGCGATCGCGGCGCTCCTCGTCCGGCACCGGCCCGCGGGTCAGCTCGTCCAGCAGCAGCCCGTCGATCAGGCCGATCAGCAGGCGCGCCCGCGGCCGCGAGCCCATGAACCGTTCCGCGCGGTCGACGAAGGCGTCGGCCAGGCGGGCGGCGGACTCGCCCAGGTCGCGGCGCGCCTGAGGGTCGAGCATCAGCATGAAGCGGGCCCGCGTGCGCGGGGAGCCCGACCACGCCGTCAGGACCGACGCGAGGTCGCGGTCGGCCGACTCCGCCAGGTCCAGCTCGGCGATGCGTTCCAGCGTCGCGGTCAGCAGCGCGTTGCGTGTCGGGAAGTGGTAGCTGCACGTGCCCTGCGGCAGGCCGGCCCGGGTGTCCACGGCGCGGTGGGTCAGGGCGCGCAGGCCCTCCGTGCCGAGCACCTCGATCGCGGCGTCAGCCAGCCGGCCCTTCCGATCGTCGCCCACGACGCGCATACTACAGATGTAGCAGTCACTACAGGTGTAGCAATCAGCGAAGCGAGGGGCATATGCGGGCGATCGTCGTCGGGGGCGGGATCGGCGGGCTGGCCACGGCCCGCGGGCTGGGGCTGCGCGGGTGGGACGTCACGGTGCTCGAGCGGCAGCGCAGGCTCGAGGCGGCGGGGGCGGGGCTGTCGCTGTGGCCCAACGCGCTGCGCGCGCTCGACTGGCTCGGGGTCGGCGACCGCGTGCGGGGCGCGGGCGCGCCCGTCGTCGGGGGCGGGCTGCGCACCGCGGGCGGGGGCTGGCTGACCCGGGTGGCGATGGACCCCAGCGGCGGGCCGATCGTCGTGCACCGGGCGGACCTGCACGAGATCCTCGCCGGCGGGGTCCGCGTGCGCACCGGCGTCGCGGTGAGCGATCCGGGGGAGCTGGACGCGGACCTCATCGTCGGCGCGGACGGGATCGGCAGCGTGATCCGGATGCGGTACGCCCCGCAGGTCCGCATCCGCGACAGCGGTCAGGTCTCGTGGCGAGCCGTCGCGCCGGGCGATGCGCCCGGGGGCGGGGAGACGATGGGGGCGGACGGGCTCCGGTTCGGGTACCTGCCGATGGGGCGACGGGGCGTGTACTGGTATGCGGTGGCGCCGGCTCCGCTGCGTACCACATCGAAAGCGGAACAGCTGGCGGAGCTGCGGCGGGCGTTCGGCTCGTGGCACGCGCCCATCCCGCAGCTGCTGGAGGCCACCGACGCCGCGGCGCTGCTGCATCATCCGCTGCTCGACCTGGATCCGGTGGCGCCCATGCGGTTCGGGGAGCGGATCGCGCTCGTCGGCGACGCGGCGCACGCGATGACGCCGAACCTCGGGCAGGGGGCGTGCCAGGCGCTCGAGGACGCGGTGACGCTCGCGGGGCTGGTGCCGGACGGCCGCAACGGTACGGCGGCGGGCCTCGCGGACGCGCTGCACCGCTACGACGCCGAGCGGCGGCCGCGGGTCGCGCTGGTCGCGCGGCGCTCGTGGCAGGTCGGGCGGGTCGCGGGCGCCCGGGGGCGCCTGGCGAGCGCGGCCGTGCGGGCGCTGGCCCGGCTGACGCCGTCGAGCGCGACGGCCCGGGCCGCGCAGCGCATCGCCGAGTGGGCACCCGCGCACCCGTCGCCGGCCGCGGAAGGCAACGCGACGCAACGCAGGGCCCGGTGACGTAGGCACCCGCGCACCCGTCACCGGCCGCGGAAGGCAACGCGACGCAACCCAGGGCCCGGTGACGTAGGCACCCGCGCACCCGTCACCGGCCGCGGAAGGCAACGCGACGCAACGCAGGGCCCGGTGACAACGCAGGGCCCGGTGACGTAGGCACCCGCGCACCCGTCACCGGCCGCGGAAGGCAACGCGACGCAACCCAGGGCCCGGTGACGTAGGCACCCGCGCACCCGTCACCGGCCGCGGAAGGCAACGCGACGCAACGCAGGGCCCGGTGACAACGCAGGGCCCGGTGACGTAGGCACCCGCGCACCCGTCACCGGCCGCGGAAGGCAACGCGACGCAACGCAGTCCGGGAGGAGACCGGGCGCGGCTCAGGCCGGGAGGCGGGCCCCGGTGATCTCGTCGCGGCCGAGCCACGAGCGCAGGCGGTTGCGCAGGCCCTTCGGGGCCGGCACGTCGTCGCCGACGATGTCCGCGACCACGGCGGTGATGTTGTCCGGGCCGCCGGCGCGCAGCGCCAGGTCGATGAGGCGTTCCACGCACTCGTCGACGTCGGCGTACTCGCGCAGGGCCTCCTCGATGGTCTCGGCCCGCAGCACGCCGGACAGGCCGTCGCTGCACAGCAGGTAGCGGTCGCCGGCGCGGGCGGCGGTCACGGAGTACACCGGATCGGTCGGCTGGCCCTGCAGCACCCGGCTCACCAGGGAGCGCTGCGGGTGCGTGGCCGCCTCCTCCAGGGTGATGCGGCCCTCGTCGACCAGCAGCTGCACGTACGTGTCGTCCTTGGTGATCTGCGCGAACTCCTCGCCGCGCAGCAGGTAGGCGCGGGAGTCGCCGACGTGGACCAGGCCGATGCGGTCGCCGGAGAACAGGATCGCGGTGAGGGTGGTGCCCATGCCGAGCTTGGCCGGGTCGGCCTCGACCTCGTCGCGGATGCGGCGGTTGGCGTCGGACACGGCGGTGCGCAGGGCGGTGAGCAGGTCGTTGCCCGCGAACTCCTCGTCCAGCGGGCCCATCGCCTCGATGACGAGCCGGCTGGCGACGTCACCGGCCGCCATGCCGCCCATGCCGTCGGCGACGGCGAGGAGCCGGTCCCCGGCGAACACCGAGTCCTGGTTGGTACTGCGCACCAGTCCCACGTCGGTGCGCGCCGCCCAGTGCAACGCGAGCGGCTGATGACCCCCGTCGATCACGCCCTCTGCCACGCCCTCTGCCATGCGTGACAGCGTGCCGTATGCAGACGGCGGGCGTCTCTACGCACTTGTGCGTATCGTGGCCGCATGCCAACCGCCCCGTTCATCGGCCGAGCCGCCCAGCTCGCCGAGATCACGGAGGCGTGGCAGGCGCAGCGACCAGGCATCATATTGATCACCGGCGAGGGCGGCAGCGGCAAGAGCCGCCTCGTCGCGGAGGCTCTGGCGGGCCTCGACCTGACCGCGACGCCCGTCGTGCGCGGCGCCGCGCGGTCGCTCGGGGCCGCGCCCCATGACTGGCTGGCTTCGGTACTCAGCGGACGCCCGGCCGCCGGCCTCCCGCTGGACGAGTCGCTGCTCAACCGGCTGGCCCAGCGCTCGGCCGACGGCGCCCCGGACGCGGCCGAGCCCCGCCTGGCCCCGGCCACGACCCTGCGCGCCGCCGTCGACGTGGTGCGCGCCCTCCTGCACGCCGAGGCCCCGAAGCGCGCGGGCGGCGACCTCGGCGACGACCCCGCGGCGGACCCGGATACCCCCAGGCGCCCCGGGTCCGGGCTCATCCGGCATTTCGCGAAGTTTCGCGGCGCGGGCCCGCAGGACGCCCCGGAAGCGGCGCCCGCGGACGCCGACGCCTGCCCGGAGCACCCCGGCGGGCGGCTGGGAATCATCCTGGTCGAGGACCTGCACGACCTCGACCCGGCCAGCCTGGCGCTCGTCGCCGAGCTCGCCGCGGCCGCCGAGAGCCTGCCGGCGCTGCTGCTCGTCACGAGCCGGCCGCCGCAGGAGGCGGCCTTCGCCCCCGCCGCGGCGCGGACGCTGCGGCGGCTCGGGGGCGGGCCGTCCGTGTGGCGGGTGCACCTCGCGCCCTTCACCGCGCGGGAGACGGCCGAGCTGATCGAGGCCAGGTACGGCAGCGCGCCCGCGCCCGAGACCGTCCGCGGTGCGCTGCGGCGCACCGGCGGCAACCCGTTCTGGCTGACGGAGCTGCTCGCCGCGTACGGCACGGCCGACGACCTCGCAAGCGCGCCACTGCCCGCGCACGTGGTGGGGCTGCTGGTCGAGCCGGTCGCGGGCGAGCCGGCGCTGGTCGGGCGGGTCGCGCGGGCGGCGGCGCTGCTCGGCGACCCGGTCGAGAGCGACGTGCTCGTGCACGTGTGCGGCGGCGACGTCGAGCCGGCGCTGCGCCGGCTGCTCGACCTCGGCATCCTGCTCATCGCGCCGGACCTGGCGCCGGCCGGTTCACTGCGGTTCCGCCACCCGCTGCTGCGCGAGGCGCTGGCCGCCGGGGCGATGCCGGGGGAACGGACCGGGGTGCACACCCTCGCCCGGGGGCTCGCCGCCGAGCTCGGCGACGACGCGGCCCTGGCCCGGCACGCGGCGGCGCTCGGGCGCACGGCCGAGGCGCGCGCCGCCGCCGTCCGCGGCGCCGCCGCGTGCCTGGCCGAGGGCCTCGCCGAGACCGCCCTGGACCTCGTCGCGCTGGGCCTGCGCCTGCCCGACCGCCCGGGCCCGGAGGACGAGGCCGCGACCGCGGACGACGTGGGCGTACAGAAGCGGGCCCTGACGGCGGCCGGTGCGGCGGCGGCGTTCGTGAGCGCGCGGTTCGGGCTCGCGGCCGACTACGCCGCCGACTGGATCAACGAGGCCGGCGCGTGCGACGACGAGCGGGCCGACGCGCACCGGATGCTGGCCGCCGTACGGTGGTGCCTCGGCGAACCGGAGGGTCACCGGCGCTCGCTCGACCGGGCCGCGGCCATCGGCGGGTCGCCCGGCTCCCTCGCCCGGCAGCGCGCCGCCGAGGCCGAGAGCGCGCTGCGCATGGAGGGTGCCGCGTCCGCGCTGGCGCTCGCCGAGGCGGCGCTGGCCGCGGCCGAGCGGGCGGGCGCAGGCACGGCGTCGGCGTCGGTCACGCTCGGCACGGCGCTCGCGCTCACCGGCGCCGCCGAGCGCGGGGTCGCGCTGCTGCGGGCCGCGCGGCAGCTCGCGGCGCGGGAGCGCGACCCGGTGGCGATCGGGCGGGCCGTGCACAACCTCGTCGTGGTGAGCCTGCCGCGGCTGGGCGAGGTCGCCGGGTGGCGGCTGTTCGACGAGGCGATGGCGACCCTCGGGCGGTACGGGCTCGAGTTCTGCGCCGGGCGCACCACCAGCCTCGGCATCGCGCACGCGATCCGCGCCGGGGACCTGGCGCGGGCCGAGGCGCTCGTGTGGTCGCGGCTGCCGATCGAGGGCGATCCGGTGGAGCGGGCCGGGTTCACGGCGCGGGCGGGGCTGCTCGCGCTCGAGCGCGGCGACGACCCGCTCGCCGTGCGGATGCTCGCCCGGGCCGATGCCGAGGGGCGCGACTCCGGGCTGATCCGGGTGCTGCGCGTGGCCGTGGCGGCTCGGGGGGTACACCCGGCGAATCCGGCGGAAGTGTTGCGCGACTGTGTGGGGCGGTGCGACGCGGGGCAGCTGGCCGAGGCGGCGCGCTGGGCGCTGCACGGGGGCGTGCCCGCCGCCGTCGTGGAGGAGTGCGTCGCCGACCGGCCGGCGCGGCTGCGGCTGGTGCTGGCCGTGTACGCCGGGCGCGACGCCGAGGCCGTCGCGCTGCTGCCGGCCGCGCTCGGGGGCGAGGCCGACGGGGCCGGCGACGACGAGGTGCCGGCGCGGGCCGAGGAGGCGGCCGTGCACACGGCGGTCGCGCACGCGCTGCTGCGGCTCGGCAAGGCCGGCGAGGCCCGGCGGCACGCCGAGCGCGCGGTCGCGCTGCTGGCCCACTGGCCCGGCTGGCGGCTCACCGAGGCCGAGACGCTGCTGCACAGCCTGCGCGCGGGCGGCGACCTGACCGCGCGGGAGCTCGAGGTGCTCGGGTGCCTCGCCGCCGGCATGACGAACCAGCAGGTCGCGAGCTCGCTCGGGATCTCCGTGCGGACCGTGACCGTCCACGTGTCCAACCTGCTGCGCAAGACCGGCGCCGCCTCGCGTACCGAGGCCGCGCTGTGGGCCGTGCGCCACCGCCTCGCCCCGGAGCGCTGATCCCGGCTCACGCTCGTAACCTCAGGCGGCTCCTGTCGTTTGACCGGATGGGCACACCCCTAGCGCTCCTGAAGTGAAAGCGGGCACCACGCGATGGTCAGCAACCCGCGCACGTTCTGGCTCGTCCTGCTCTGCGCCGGCGCCGCCCTCGGCGCCGCGGCCGCCGCCGGCCCGGTCCTCGGGCTCGCGGCGGTCGCCGCGGTGAGCGGGGCGGCGGCGCTGGTGCAGGCCGGGGCGCTGATCCGGCTCGCGCTGCGCATCCACCACGGCCGGCGCGACTTCGGCCCGTGCCGCGGCGCCGGGTTCCTCGGGCTGGGCGCGCTCATCACCGGCCTGGGCGCCGCCGTGACCGGCCTGCCCGCCCTCGACCCGGGCCCGGTCGCGGCCGCGACGACGCTGCTCGCCGCGCCGCTGTACCTGCTGGGCCTCCTCCTGCTGCCGGGCACCGCGCCGACCCTCGGTGCCCGGCTGCGCCGCCTCCTCGACGGGACCGGCATCGGGGTCAGCCTCTTCTACTGCGCCTGGGTGCTCACGCTGGGCCGCTCGGCGCCGGGCCCCGCGCCGCTGCGCCTCGCCGTCGCCCTCGCCGGCTGTGTCGCCGTCGCGGTCGCCGTCATCACCGGGCTGCGCGCGGTGCGCCACCGGCCGGCGGCGCTGGGCTGCGCGGGCGGGGCGGCGCTGTCGATCGTGGGCGTGGACGTGTACGCGCTGCTGCTGCTCGGCCACGAGAGCGCCTGGACGGCGGCGCCCGCCGCGGTCACCGCCGGCCTCGTCCCGGCCGGCCTGGCGATGGTCGCCGGCCCCTTCCTCATCACCGCCGGCGCCCGCCGCGCCGACGACGAGCCGACCCGCCCCCACGCCGTCGACGAGGGCGGCTCGTTCGCCGGCTACCCGCTGCTCATCGGCCCGGCGCTGCTGGCCGTCGCGGTGTCGGCGTTCCACCTGCTCACCGGCGGCCGCTTCGACGGCACCTCGGTCGCCCTCGGGGTCGGCGCGTTCGCCGCCCTCGCCGTGCGGGAGATGCTGGCCGCGCGGGACATCCGGCGGTACGCCGGCACGCTCGCCGGCCGCGAGGCCCGCTTCCGCACCCTCGTCGCCGGCTCGACCGACGTCGCGATCGTGCTCGACGCCGACCTCGTCGTGCGCTGGCAGTCCCCCGCCGCGGCCCGCCAGTTCGGCCTGTCCGACCAGGACGCCCTGGCCCGCCCGTTCACCGACCTGCTGCACCCGGCCGACGCCGCACCGGCCGCGGCCGCCCTGCGCACCGTCCTCGAGGGCCGCCAGCACGTCCTCGTCCACGCCCGCCTCCGCGACGGCTTCGGCCACTGGCGCGAGACCGAGTCCACGGTCAGCGACCAGCGCTCGGCCCCCGAGGTCGCCGGCCTGGTCGTGCACGTCCGCGACGTCGGCGAGCGGGCCCAGCTGCAGCGCAGCCTCGACGAGGTCACCTGGACCGACGACCAGACGGGCCTGGCCAACCGCCGCCGCCTGGTCGCCGCGGCCTCCGCACGGCCCAGCGGTTCGCTGCTGGTTCTGGAGCTCAACCGGTACGCCAGCATCGCCGGCCTGCACGGCCCCGCCGTCGCCACCGCCGTGCTGATCGAGGCCGCCCGCCGCCTGCGCACCGCCGCCGGCCGCGACGACGTGCCGGCCCGCCTCGGCGACGCGGCGTTCGCGGTCCTGACCGACGCCCGGCTGGTACCCGCCTTCGCCCTCGCCACCCGCCTGGCCACCGCCCTGGCCGAGCCGTTCCTGCTCCCCGGCCTGACCGTGCACCTGTCCGCGGACGCCGGCGTCGCCGACCTGGAGGGCGCCGGCACCCCCGAGGAGGCCCTGCGCCACGCCGACGTCGCCCGCCGCCGCGCCCGGCAGCTCTCCCGCACCCGCGACGGCGGCCGCGTCGAGTGCTACGACAAGTCGTTCGAGGCCGTACTGCTGCGCCGCACGGAGATCGAGCAGCAGCTGCCCGGCGTCGTCGGCCGCGGCGAGCTGGACCTCGTCTTCCAGCCCGTCGCCGACCTCGCCACCCGCTCCCCCGTCGGCGCCGAGGCCCTGCTGCGCTGGCGCCACCCGCGCCTGGGCGCGATCCCCCCGGCCGAGTTCCTGCCGATCGCCGAGGAGATCGGCGGCGGCATCGCCGACGAGATCGGCACCTGGGTCCTGCACCGCGCCTGCCGCCAGCTCTCCCGCTGGCACCGCGACGGCCGCCCCATGTGGGTGTCGGTGAACGTCACCGCCGCCCAGCTGGCCGGCGACGGCTGGCTCGCCGCGGTCGCCACGGCCGTCGACACCCACTGCGTCCCGGCCGAGTCCCTCGTCGTCGAGGTCGCCGAGGCCGCCCTCCCCGACGACGCCCACGCCGTCGAGCAGCTGGCCGGCCTGCGCGCCCTGGGCGTGCGCACGGCCCTGGACCACTTCGGGACCGGCCCCACGGCCCTGGCCCACCTGCGCCGCCTGCCCATCGACGTGCTGAAGATCGACCAGGCGCTGTTCAGCGAGCACCCCGGCCGCGACGGTACGGCCACCCCGATCGTCGACGTCGTCGTCGGCCTGGCCCGCCGCCTCGGCATCGACGTGATCGCGTGCGGACTGGAGACGCAGTCCCACGTGGACGTGGTGCGCGCCGCCGCCTGCCCGCTGGGCCAGGGCTTCATCATCTGCCCGCCCGACCACGCCGAGCACGTGGAGGCCTACCTGGAGCGCTACCGCACCCCGATGCTGTAGCCGGGCCCTATCGGCCTCCCGGCCCGTCGGCAACGAGGCGTTGCAGGGCGGCGCGGGCGGGCGGCCCCCAGGTGGCCTTGCCGCCGGGACGGCCGTTGACGCCGGCGTCGCCGATGAGGATGCCGCTGAGGGCGCGGGCCATCGCCCAGCCGCGGGCGCGGCGCATGGTGGCGGCGTCCGCCCTCGGCTCGTAGGCCGCGTAGAACCGGCCGGCGGCGCCGTCCGGCAGCAGCAGCCACACCGCGGCGAGGTCGTACGCCGGGTCGCCCGCGCAGAGGTCCCCGAAGTCGATGACGCCGCAGAGGGTGCCGTCCCGGGTGAGCACGTTGGCCGGGTGCAGGTCCGCGTGGATCCACAGCGCCGGCCCCGCCCACGGCGGCGCGCCGAGCGCGTCGTCCCACACGGCCCGGACGGCGTCCGGATCGTCGACCAGCCCCAGCTCGGTGGCGGCGGCCAGCCCCTTGGCGAACGGCTCGTCCCGCTCGGCGAGCGGCCCGCCGCGGCCCCGCCCGGCGGGCGCGCCGCCGAGGGCGGGCCGGTGCAGCGCCGTCAGGAACGCGGCGAGGGACTCCGCCGCCTCCGCCGCGCGCGTGACGGGTACCTGGTCGGCGGGTGCGCCGGGAACCCAGGTGGTGATGATCCAGGTCCGGGGGAACCGTTCGGAGGGCTCACCGAGCCGCTGCGGGACGGGGATCGGCAGCGGCAGGCGCGGGGCCAGCTCGGGCAGCCAGGCGTGCTCCTTGCGCAGCAGCGCGTCCGCGGAGTCGGTCGCCCAGGGCAGCCGCACGGCCAGGTCGTCGCCGAGCCGCCACAGCTGGTTGTCCCAGCCGCGCGCGCCGAGCCGGACCGGCCGGTCGGCGAGGTCGGGGTGCTGGTCGCGGACCAGATCCCGCACCAGCTCCGCGGTGATCTCCGTCCTCACGTAGTCGTGTAGGTCACCCATCGGACGATCATGCTAGCCTCCCGCGGTGCGAGCGATGGTGGGCGTTCTGGCGGTCGGGATGATCGCGCTGGCCGGCTGCGGCGGCGAGCCCGCGGCCCCGTCCTCCGCCGCGGCAGGCCCGGCGTCATCGGCCGCCGCGCCCGCGCCGACGCCCGCGTCGCCCACGTCGGCGGCGCCGGTCGCCACGCCGGCCGCGGCGGAGGTGGTCGCGTACACCGTCGCGCAGCCGAAGACGCTGCTCGGCCGGGCCCCCGCCACCGAGGCCGGCATCAAGGAACAGGGCGCCAAGGTGGGCAACGCGTGGGGCGCGGAGTCCGGCCGCACCACGGTCTCCGGCGCCTACGGCACGACCGGCAAGAAGAACGTGATGCTCTTCGCCGCGTCGACCGCCGACATTCGCGACCCCTCCGCGTTCTTGGACGACGTGGCGGCGCAGGGCTTCGCCAAGTACCGGTTCCGGCCGGTCGACGCCGGGGCGCGGGGCGCGGGCCGGTGCGCGGACGCGACCGCCGGAGCGACCCCGACCACCCTGTGCCTGTGGGCCGACGAGTACGCGACCGGCATCATCTACTTCTTCTTCGGCGCCGCCGCCGACGCGGACCGGCTGCTCCCCCAGGCCCGGGCCGAGATCGAGGTCGACAAGAACAAGTAGCTCAGTCCTTCGCGTCGATGTCGACCGACACCTCGACGGCCGGGATCGTCCCCCGGTTCTCGAGCCAGTGCAGCGTGTTGCGGTCCTCGGGCCAGCTCACGCCGGGCCCGTAGTCGGTGGTGACCCGGTCCGTCAGGTTGGGGACACCGAGGCCGATGCTGGGCGTTCGCGTGGCGACGGGCTCTCGTCAGGACGGTGTCACCGTGATGCCTGGGGGGAGGCCGCTGGCCTTGGCGGTGCCGGTCGCGTCCAGTGAGACGTCGACCGACGCGCCGCCGATGCGCAGGCCACGTGCGGTCACCGGGCCGAACGGCAGGGTTGGCAGTGGGCGCAGCTCGAGCCGGCCGGCCGGCACGTCAGGGTAGAGGCCGAGGACGGCCTGCAGGATGGCGACCGATGCGGCCGCCGACCAGGCCTGAGGGGAGCAGGCGGCCGGGTAGGGCACGGGGCGGCCGAGCAGTGAACGGTCGTCGCCGCCGTAGAGCTCCGGGAGCCGGTAGTCGAAGGCCTCGGCCGCGCTCAGCAGGCCCTCGGCGAGGTGGGCGGCGGGGGCGGCGTGGCCGGTGGAGGCCAGGCCCGACAGGGCGATCGCGGTGTCGTGGGCCCAGATCGAGCCGCAGTGGTACGACAGCGGGCTGAAGCCGGCGTCCGACGTGGACATCGTGCGCAGGCCGAAGCCGCCGGACATCTCCGGGGTGGCCAGGACCGCGGCGACCTGGGCGGACTCCTCGGCGGTGAGCAGGCCGGTGCCCAGCAGGTGGGCGATGTTGCTGGTCAGCGAGTCGACGGGGCGTTTGGCGGCGTCCAGGGCCAGGGCTGGGTGGGCGCCCAGAGGGCCGTCGACCCAGAAGGCGGAGCGGAAGCGCTCGGCCAGGTCCGCGGCGTAGCCGCGCCAGCGGTCGCCGCCGGGGCGGTCGAAGGCGTCGAGCAGAGCGGCGCCGGCCAGGGCGGCCTGGTAGGCGTAGCCCTGGACCTCGACCAGGGCGATGGGGGCGGTGGCGTGGCGGCCGTCGCGGAAGCGCACGGCGTCGCCGGAGTCCTTCCAGCCCTGGTTGGACAGGCCGTGGCCCGTCGTGTCGACGTACTCCACGAAGCCGTCGCCGTCCGGGTCGGCCGAGTCCGACAGCCAGGCGAGGGCGGCCTCCAGGTGCGGCAGCAGCGGCTCGACCTGGTCGGAGGGCAGGCCCCAGCGCCACGCGTCGTGCAGCAGGATCGTCCAGAGCATCGTGGCGTCGACCGTGCCGTAGTAGGCGGCGGGGAGGCGCAGGCCCTCGGGGGCCAGGTGGAACTCGCCGCGGCGCAGCTCGTGCATGATCTTGCCGGGGGCGGCGCCGGAGGCCGGGTCCGAAGCGGTGGCCTGGCGGCGGGCCAGGACCCGCAGGGTGCTGGCGGCCAGGTCGGTGCCCAGCGGGAGCATCATGCGGGCGGCCCACAGGCTGTCGCGGCCGAACAAGGTGAGGAACCAGGGCACGCCGGCGCCGATGAAGGTGCCGTCCGGGTCGCCGGCCTCGGTGAGGCGCAGCGACTGCACGTCGTCGAGCGAGCGCTCGAGCAGGCGGGCCAGGCGGTGGTCGCCGGCCGTCACCTCGGGGCGGGACCACGGGGGCGGGCCGGACGGGGCGGCGACCACGGCCTTCGGGTCGTCGACGCGCAGGTGCCAGCGCACGGTGGTGGCGCCGCCGGGGGGCAGGTCGACCGGCCAGCTCAGGGCGGGGCCGGGCGTGACGGTGGCGTCCTCGCCGGTGACCGTGACGGTGATGCCGCCGGCCCGCCAGGTGACGCGGTCCGCCTCGGCCGCGGGGGGCAGCGGCGGGGCCGAGCCGCCGGACTTGACGACCTCGATGGGGGCCAGGTCGCAGGCCAGGTCGATGGTGAGGGTGGCGCGGACGGGGACGGCCGCGGTCGAGCGGACCTGGATCTCCTCGGTCAGGCCGTCGGTCTCCAGGCGGCGCAGCCGCTCGACGCGGACGGTCGGGTCGGGGCCGGGGTCGCCGAGCCAGCGGGCCAGGCCGACGAACCGGGCGCCGTGCGGGCCCTCGGGGGCCTGGGCGATCGGCTCGGGCTCGCGGCCGTCGATGCGCAGCTCGGCGCCCGACAGCACGCGGGCGTCGGCCCGGAAGACGCCCTGCACGCCCACGCCCGGGTGAATCTGGCCGGCGGGGTCGCTCAGGGCGCTCGCCGGCGCGCGCACGACCCCGACGAGGTCGTGCAGCAGTGGCTGCAGCGGCTGGAGCGGCGGCGTCATGAGCGACTCCTTGACAGATCGGTGTCAGGCGGTGCACAGTGCGAAACATCCCCGAAACTTTGAACGATCTAATTCTGCATACCAGCCTTTGAACGATCAAGACCGTAGAGGGCGTACATGGCGGAAAAGGTTACGATCTCCACCGTCGCGCGGCATGCGCAGGTCAGCCGGCAGACCGTGTCCAACGTCCTGAACAGCCCCGATGTCGTGCGCGAGGATACGCGGCGGCGGGTGCTCGAGGCGATCGAGGCGCTCGGGTACCGGACCAACCGGGCCGCCCGCCAGATGCGGACCGGGCGCTCGCAGCTCATCGCCGTGCGCATCGAGCCGACGCGCGACGGGATCAACGGGTCGGTCCTGGACCGCTTCCTGCACGGGCTGACCGAGGCCGCCGCGACCGCCGGCTACCGCGTCATGCTCTACACCGCCGACGGGCCGGCCGACGAGATCGACACCTTCGACGACCTGCTCAGCTCGTACGAGCTGGACGCCTTCGTGCTGACCGGCACCGACCACGGCGACGTGCGCACCGAGTGGCTCGCCGCCCGGGGCGTCCAGTTCGTCACGTTCGGCCGGCCGTGGGACAACCCCGACCGGCACCTGTGGGTGGACGTCGACGGCGCCTCCGGCACGGCCGACGCCACCGCGCACCTCATCGCGGCCGGGCACCGGCGCATCGGCTTCATCGGCTGGCCCACGGGCTCCGGCGTCGGCGACGACCGCCGGGCCGGGTGGGTGCGGGCGATGCGCGCGGCCGGCCTGGAGCCGGACGCGGCGCTGGACTGCCGTACCCCGGACGGGATCGCCCAGGGTGCGTCGGCCGCGGGCGGGCTGCTGCGCGGCGACGGGGCGCCGACCGCGCTGGTCTGCGCCAGCGACTCCCTCGCGCTGGGCGCCCTGCAGGCCGTCCGGGCCGCCGGCGCGACCGTCGCCGTCACCGGCTTCGACGACACCCCGGCCGCCCAGGCGGTCGGCCTCACCAGCGTCAGCCAGCCGCTCCCCGAAGCCGCGGCCGGCTGCATGAACCTGCTCGTCGCGGCGCTGGACGGCGACCCCGTCGAGCGCCGCGAACCCATGCTCCTCCAGCCGGCTCTGGTCCTGCGCCAGACGGCATAACACGCCCCCCGCCTGATCAGGAGAAACACCATGAAACACACCGGATTCCGCCGAGCCGCCGTCGCGGGTGTCGCGGCGGCAACGTTGTTCGGCACCGCCGCCTGCGGTGGCGGCTTCAACGACGACAAGAGCAGCCCGCAGCAGCAGTCCGGCAAGGCGTCGCTGCAGATCCTGATCGGCTCGTCCGGCGCCGCCGAGACCAAGGCCGTGCAGGACGCCGCGGCCAAGTGGGCCTCGGACAGCGGCAACACCGCGACCGTCACCCCGGCCCAGGACCTCACCCAGCAGCTCGGCCAGGCCCTCGCGGGCGGCACCCCGCCCGACGTGTTCTACGTCGACGCCGGCCGCTTCGCCGACTACGCGAGCGTCGGCGCGCTCGA
Source organism: Dactylosporangium sp. CA-139066 (assembly GCF_050936175.1). NCBI lineage: Bacteria > Bacillati > Actinomycetota > Actinomycetes > Micromonosporales > Micromonosporaceae > Dactylosporangium > Dactylosporangium sp. CA-139066. The sequence goes on from NZ_JBNJNH010000001.1 coordinate 8,553,179, forward strand.
GCCGTACGGCGACAAGATCAGCAACGGGAACGACTTCTACGACAGCCTGCGCAAGACGTTCACGTACGACGGCAAGTTCTACTGCGCGCCGAAAGACTTCTCCACGCTGGCGCTGGAGATCAACACCGACCTGTGGGCGAAGGCCGGGCTCACCGACGCCGACGTCCCGACCACCTGGGACCAGCTGACCACCGTCTCGCAGAAGCTCAAGGGCGCCGGCATCACGCCGATGGCGCTCGGCGACACCCGCGACCGCGTCGGCGCGTTCATGAAGGGCGCCGGCGGCTGGCTCCTCAGCCCCGACGGCAAGCAGGCGACCGCCGACAGCCCCGAGAACCTGCAGGCCCTGCAGTACGTCAAGATGCTGCTGACGGAGAAGCTGGTGCAGTACCCGAAGCAGCTCGACTCCGGCTGGGCCGGCGAGGCGTTCGGCAAGGGCAAGGCCGCCATGACGATCGAGGGCAACTGGATCAAGGGCGCCCTGCAGACCGACTTCCCCAACGTGAAGTACACGGTGCACCCGCTGCCGGCCGGCCCCAAGGCGCAGGCGACGCTGTCGTTCACCAACTGCTGGGGCATCGCGGCCAAGAGCAAGTACAAGGACCAGGCGATCAAGTTCGTCGAGGCGATGACCGCGGGCGAGCAGCAGATGGCGTTCGCCAAGGCGTTCGGCGTCATGCCGTCGCGGCAGTCGGTCAAGGACCAGTACACGGCCGCGTTCCCGGCGGACAAGCCGTTCATCGACGGCGCCGCCTACGCGCAGGGCCCGGTCAACGCGCCGAAGATGGACAGCGTGCTGGCCGACCTGGACACCGGCATCCAGGGCCTGGCCGGCGGCGACCCGAAGGCCCTGCTGACCCGGGTGCAGAAGAACACCGAGACCGCCCTCAAGGGCTGACCCGGCACCGACCGAACGGGGAGACCACGCAAGCCCGAACCGGGAGAAGGAAGCAACCATGTCTCGACGCGGCAAGGGCATCCGTAGCAACGAAGGGATCGCGGGCTGGCTGTTCGTCAGCCCGGTGATCCTGATCCTCGGCCTGTTCATGCTGCTGCCGATCCTCATGGCGCTGTGGGTCAGCCTGACCGACTGGCGCGGGCAGGGCAGCCCGTTCACCGCCGGGACCCCGTTCGTGGGCGCCGACAACTACACCAAGCTGTTCACCGAGGACAGCCTGGACCGGCGCGACTTCATGACGGCCATGCGCAACAACCTGTACTACGTCGCGCTGGTCGTACCGCTGCAGACCGCGCTCGCCCTCGGGCTGGCGCTGATCGTCAACGCCCGCAGGCTCAAGGGCAAGTCGTTCTTCCGGACCGCGTTCTACTTCCCGTCGGTCACGAGCTCGGTGGCGATCAGCGTCGTGTTCCTGTTCATCTTCTCCAGCTCGGGGGCGCTCAACCAGCTGCTGTCCATGGTCGGCCTCTCCGGCCCGCAGTGGTTCTCCGATCCCCGCGGGATCGTGCACCTGCTGCTGGGAGTGTTCGGGGTCCACGACGCGCCCGCCGCCCTGGCCGGCGGCGGGCCGTTCGGCCTGAGCTGGTGGGAGTGGTTCTCCGGGCCGAGCGTGGCGATGTGCGCCATCATCATGCTCGTCGTCTGGACCACGTCGGGCACGTTCATGCTGATGTTCCTGGCCGCGCTGCAGGACGTGCCGGTGGCCCTGGAGGAGGCGGCCACCCTGGACGGGGCCGGGCGCTGGCAGCGGTTCCGCCACGTGACCCTGCCCATGATCCGCCCGACGATGTTCCTGGTGCTGACGCTGGGCCTGATCGGCACCTGGCAGGTGTTCGACCAGATCTACGTGATGAGCCAGGGCGACCCGGCCAAGACGACGCTGACGCCGGCCTACCTGTCGTACCGCACGGCCTTCCGCAACTTCGACTACGGCTCGGGCGCGGCCATCTCGTTCGTGCTCTTCCTCATCATCATCCTGCTCACGCTGCTGCAACGCCGGATGCTGCGCGAGCGCGACCGGGCGGAAGGGAGCGCGGCATGAACGGCCGCCGGGATCCACGGGCGCTGGTGAGTGCCTTCCTGGGGTACGCCATCCTGGTCTTCTTCGGCCTGGTCTTTCTCTATCCGTTCGTGATCCAGATCGGCAACGCGTTCAAGACCGAGGCCGACGCGTCGGCGAACCCGCTGTCGCCGATCCCGGCCGCGGTCAACCTGGCCGGGTTCCACCAGCTGTTCGGCACGGACTTCCCGCTCTGGCTCGGCAACTCGGTGCTGGTGACCCTCGTCGTCACGGCCGGCCGCGTGTTCCTGGACTCGCTGGCCGGCTACGCCCTGGCCCGGCTGCGCTTCCGCGGCCGGGGCGCGGTCTTCGGCGCCGTCCTCGCGGTGATGGCGGTGCCCGGCGTGGTGCTGCTGATCCCGAAGTTCCTCGTCCTCAAGCAGCTCGGCATCTACAACTCCTACGCCGGCCTGATCGTCCCGCTGCTGGCCGACGCGGCCGGCGTGTTCATCATGAAGCAGTTCTTCGAGTCGATCCCGGTCAGCGTCGAGGAGGCGGCCCACATCGACGGGGCCGGCACGTTCCGCACCTTCTGGTCCGTCGTCCTGCCGATGGCCCGCCCGGCGCTGATCACCCTCACGATCCTGTCGTTCCAGGGCTCGTGGAACGAGTTCCCGCACACCCTCGTCGCGGTGCAGGACCCGTCGCTGTTCACGCTGCCGCGCGGCCTGGCCGACCTGGTGAGCGGCTCGCTGGGCAAGGGCAACCAGTACCCGCTCAAGCTGGGCGCGGCGCTGCTGGCCACGATCCCGGTCGCGGTCATCTTCGTGATCTTCCAGCGGTACTTCATCCGCGGTGCCAACGAGGGCGCCGACAAGGGCTGACGGCGCGGCCTCCGCCTGCCGTCGACGGCCGCCGGCACAGAGGGGTCGCCGCCGGGGCGCTCAGCGTGCGCCCTCAGGCGGTCAGGGCGCGGCCGAAGTTCACCACCGCGGCGTCGAGCTCCTGGTAGGCGGCGTCGCTGATGGCATGGTCGCGGGTGCGGTCGCTCAGGTTGTGCCGCAGCTCGTCGACGCGGCGGGCGAGGTCGGCGCCGCCGGAGAGCAGGTTGTTCACCTGGTTGCGGATGTCCAGGGCCACGTCCGAGCGGATCTCGCCGGTCTGGGCGCGGCGGTCGACGATGTCCAGGACCGCCTTCCCGGCCGCCTGCGGAGTCTGCGAGCCGGAGACGGCCGGGGACGCCCCCGGGCCGCCGGACGGCTGGGTGCTCGGGCGCGACGACGGGCGGCCCCCGGCCGGAGAAGTTGCGCCGGGGCCGTCCGTCGGGGCGGGGACGAACGACACCAGGATGCTCACCGACGGGGCGGGGGCGGCGTTGCCGCCGGGCGGCTGGACGGGGTCGTCGTCGCGCAGCAGGAGCACGGCGAGTACCGCCGCCAATGCCACCACGACCGGGACGGCCAGCCAGGCGCGGCGGCGGGCGAGCGGGGCGGACGTCCCGGCGCCCAGGATCGTGGCCGCCTCCGCGGCCGTGGGCCGGCGGGAGGGGTCGCGCGAGAGGCTGCGCAGGCACACGGAGGCCACGCCGGCGGGCAGGCCCGGGACGGTGAGCGCGGGGCGGCGCTCGGCGGCCAGGGCGCGCTCGAGCTCCTCCCAGGTGCCGGCGGGGTACGGCGGGGCGCCGGTGAGCATCTCGAAGAGCAGCACGCCGAGGGCGTAGACGTCGGTGGCGCCGCTGGCGGGGGCGCCGACCAGGCGTTCGGGGGCCACGTACGGCGGGGTGCCGAACGTCATCGCCTCCTCGCGCTGGCCGATGTCGGCGGCGATGCCGAAGTCGAGCAGGCGCACGCCGTCGGTGGTGAGCATGACGTTCTCGGGAGTGACGTCGCGGTGCACGACGCCGCGGCGGTGGGCGGCGTGCAGGACGTCGGCGACCGTGGCCGCCACCGCGACCGCCTCCGGCCACGGCAGCGGGCCGCCCTCGAGCCGGGCGGCCAGGGAGGCGCCGTCGAGCAGCTGCATGACGACGTACGCCGCGATCCGGCCGCGCGGGGTGACGGTCTCGCCGTAGTCGTAGACGCCGATGGCGTTCGGGTGTTCGATCCGCGCGGCGGCGCGGGCCTCGCGCTTGATGCGGTCGCGCTGGCCGCCGTCGGAGGCGATGGGGCCGTCGAGGACCTTGACGGCGACGGTGCGCTCGAGGGTGGAGTCCCAGGCCCGCCAGACCACCGACATACCGCCCGCCCCGAGGGGCTGTCTGAGGATGTAGCGGCGGGCGAGGATGTCGCCCTCCCGCAGCTGTGCGTGGCGCATCCTACGTGGAGGCCCGCACAACGAGCTCCGTCGGCAGGATCGGGTTCTCTCGCTCCAGTTCGGGGTCGCGATCGAGATCCGAGTCGAGCAGGAGGGCGGCGATCACCGAGCCGAGCTCCTCCACGGGCTGGCGGACCGTGGTGAGGGCGGGCGTGGTGAACGCGGCGAGCGGGGCGTCGTCGAAGCCGACCACGGCGATGTCCTCGGGGACCCGGCGGCCCGCCTTGCGCAGAGCCTGCAGGGCGCCGGCGGCCATGGTGTCGGAGGCGACGAACAGCGCGTCGAGGCGCGGGGTGCGATCCAGCAGCCAGGCGGCGGCGTGGCCGCCCGAGGCGCTGGTGAAGTCGCCGTACGCGGCGAGGGGCGGGCGGCCGGCGGCGAGCATGGCGCGACGGTACCCCTCCAGGCGGTCGACCGCCGCCGGCGAGTCCGGCGGCCCGGCGATCGCGGCGATCGTACGGCGCCCGCGCAGCAGCAGGTGCTCGACGGCCTGGCGGGCGCCGTCGCGGTTGTCGACGTCGGCGTAGGGCACGGCGAGCTCCGGGCGGCCGGCGGAGCGCACCGGGACCAGCGACGCCGCCAGGGACACGGCCAGGGGGTGGCCGCCGGGCGCGCCGACGATCATGACGCCGCCGACGCCGCCGGCGGTCAGGAAGCGGGTGGCGCTGGAGACGGCGCCGCGGGTCGCCGACATGGTCAGCAGCGGCACGCCGCGGCGGGCCAGCTCCTCCTCGGCGCCGGCCAGCAGGCGCGCGCAGTAGCCGTCGCGGAACAGCCGGCCGGCCGGCTCGAACACCACGGCGGCGACGGGCAGGCCGGCGGCCTGCTCGGTGCGGCGCGGGGCCCGGTGGCGGACGTACCCCAGCCGGGCGATGGCGTCATGGACCTGCACCCGGGCGGAGGTGCTGACCCGGACCCGGCCCGTGAGGACCCGGGAGACGGTGGCGGCGGAGACCCCCGCGGCGGCGGCGACCTCGGTGACGGTTGGCGGTGCGGGCTCGTCAGGCATCAAGTCTCCTGTGGGAGCGATTCCTGCGGTCAGCGTCAGTCACGAGTTACCGCGATGTCAACTATCGGTTTCGATCACCCTTAAGCTCCCTGCAATTCGCCCTAAACTACGCTGTGCCGAACCACGCTGGGGCTATCGCGAGCCCGACCGAATAGGGAATAGTCGACGATTGTGTCCGGGATCGAGGTTGGCCGCAGGGTGCTCGACCGCTACCTGCTGGTCCGTCCGATCGCCAGGGGCGGGATGTCGCTCGTCTACGAGGCGTTCGACCTCGAGCAGATCCGGCCGGCCGCGCTGAAGATCCTCGCCCCGGCGTTCGCGGCCAACACGCGGGCCTGCCTGGCGGCGCGCCGCGAGCCCCACCTCATGCAGCGGATGCGGCACCCCACGGTGCCGAAGGTCTTCGCGTTCGGCGAGGTCGACGCGGACCACGCGTCCGTGCCGGCGGTCGCGATGGAGCTGCTCAACGGGGTGCCCCTCAAGGCGCGCCTGGCCGAGGGGCGGATGCCCTGGCCGGAGGCGGTGGAGATCGCCGCCTCGGTCGCCGAGATGCTCGCCGTGGCCCACCGCCGCGGCATCGCGCACCGCGACCTGACCGCCGACAACGTCATGCTCACCACCGCCGGGGTCAAGATCATCGACTTCGGGCTGGCGGTGCCGTTCGCGCACCCCTCGGCCGGCGGGCGCGACCAGAACGCGCCGGCCTGGGACGTCTACGCGCTGGGCGTCCTGCTGTACCACATGCTCACCGGCCGGTCCCCGCACGCGCCCGGCGCCCGGCTCCTGCAGGCCGCGCCCACCCCGGTCGTCATCGCACCGGGGGTGCCACGCTCCGTAGCCGAGCTGTGCCGCCGCTGCATGGCCAAGCGCCCCGACGAGCGCCCGGACAGCGCCGCGGTCGCCCTCGAGCTGTGGGCCGAGTTCGCAACCAACTGGCAACAGCCAGGGATCTTTACTGAGAGCTACGGCACGCCGTCTCATCACGGTGTGTAACTGCCAACTTTTGGCTGCGTAAGGGCTCTGTCGGGCGCTCGGTCGGACTTCGGTGCCGGAACCCCATCACCCATTGTAATCGCCGTCGCGGCGCGACAAGCTTCTCGGACCAGGTGCACGACGGTTGCCGGCAGGGAGCCGTCACGCACCACCAACGGTTAGCCGAGGGGAAGCTGTCATGTCAGGTTCGAAGGTCACCGGCGTGGTTGTGACGGGCGGCGCGACCGCCGGGTCACTGCCCGTCACCGGAAGCCCGGTCTTCGCCATCGTCGTCGCCGGGGTGGGGCTCGTCATCACCGGCTTCCTGATGGTCCGGGCGTCCCGCTTCAACCGCGAGCACCGCCTGTTCACTCGCAGCGCCGCCTGACACATGACGGCGATCCTTCTGGTCGGCTTCACGCTGCTCACGCTGTGGCCGGCGTACAACCTGGCCCTGGTGGCGCTGTCCGCCCGGGACGCGGCAACCGCCGGGCGCCGGCGCCGGCGCGACGCCATCGCGCCGAACGGCAACGAACCGCTGACCTTCTGGATCGTCGTGCCCGCCCTCAACGAGGAGCGGGTCGTGGGCAACACGGTCGCCGCCGCACTGGCGCTGACCGGCCCGGAGGGCACGCGCACCAGGGTCCTGGTGGTCGATGACGGATCGGACGACGGCACCCCGGACGTCCTGGCCGCCATCGACCACCCGGGCCTGACCGTCCTGCGCCGGGACTTTCCCGACGCCCGCAAGGGCAAGGGCGAGGCGCTCAACGCGGCGTTCCGGGCCATCCGGGACCTGACGCTGCACAACGGGGAGGACCCGGAGCGGGTCGCGGTCGGCGTCATCGACGGCGACGGGCGCGGCAGTGCCAACCTGCTCACCGAGGTCTCGCGGCTCATGCGCGACCCCGAGGTCGGCGCGGTGCAGGTCCGGGTGCGCATCCACAACCGCAACCGGGTGCTGGGCGCCGTGCAGGACCTCGAGTTCGCGGCCGTCGCCAACGCCAGCCAGCTGCTGCGCGACGCGGCCGGCACGGTCGGGCTCGGCGGCAACGGGCAGTTCGCCCGGCTGTCGTCGCTGATGCGGCTGGGCGGCGCGCCCTGGTCGCACTGCCTGGTCGAGGACCTGGAGCTGGGGCTGCGCATGCACCTGGGCGGCGAACGCATCCGGTACACGTCCCTGGCCCACGTCAAGCAGCAGGGCCTCGTCGACGTCAAGCGGCTGGTGCGCCAGCGCACCCGCTGGGCGCAGGGGAACCTGCAGTGCGTCTCCTACGTGCCGCGGCTCATCGCCTCCCGGAAGATCCGCAACCACGCGCTGCTGGAGATGCTGTACTACCTGCTCGCGCCGTGGATGAACGCCTTCGGCACGGCGGCCGTCTTCGGCCTGTGGGGCTACGCGATGTGGCGGCTCGTCCCCGGGCACGGCGACAGCTTCATGATCCACTCGTGGGGCCAGATGGGCGAGGTCGGGCTGTTCTGGGCGATCGGCATGACCGCCCCGGGGCTGGTCTGGTCGCTCGTGCACCGCGCCCAGCTGCGCGACGAAAAGCTCACCACGCTGCTGCGGGCGGCGCTGGTGTACCCCTTCTTCCTGATGCTCGGCCTGGTCGCGACCTGGCGGGCGATCGGCCGGCAGATCAGCCGGCGGCAGGCCTGGGCGAAGACCGAGCGCCTGGCCGACGAGCCCGTAGCCGCCTGAATAGAAAGCGTTGTTGGCGCCTCGCTCCGCTCGGGGCGCGCCGGGGGGTTCCCACCCCGGACCCCCATGCTCGCTCCGCTCCCCCACAAAACCCGAAAGCGTTGTCGGCGCCTCGCATCGCTCCCACAAGCTCGAATTTCCGCACGGATGCGGCACTTACGAACCCCAAGGTGACGCAAATGCTTCCTGAAGTCTTCCTGATCGCCGGCACCCGGCCCGAGGCCATCAAGCTCGCCCCCGTCGCCGCCGCGATGCGCGACGCGGGCCGCCTCGCCCCGGTGCTCGTCGCCAGCGGCCAGCACCCGGCGATGGTCACGCAGGCCCTGGCCGCGTTCGGCGCCGAGGCCGACGTGACGCTGCCGCTGCAGCGCGTGACCGGCAGCCAGCCGGAGCTGCTCACCGAGATGATCAAGCAGCTGGACGCGCTGCTGGAGACGCGCAAGCCGGCCGCCGTGATCGTGCAGGGCGACACCACCACGACCCTCGCCGGCGCCATGGCCGCGTTCTGGCGGCGCATCCCGGTCGTGCACCTCGAGGCCGGCCTGCGCTCCGGCGACCTGGACTCGCCGTTCCCGGAGGAGGCCAACCGCAAGCTGGTCGGCCAGCTCGCCGCGCTGCACCTCGCGCCGACGGCCCTGGCCGCCACCAACCTGCTCGACGAGAGCGTCAACCCGGCCAACGTGCTCATCACCGGCAACACCGTGGTCGACGCGGCGCTGGAGATCGCGGCCAAGGAGCTGCCGTTCGACGACGCCGGCGTGGCCGCCGCGGTTGACGCCGCCGAGCACGGCGAGGCCCGGCTGGTCCTGGTGACCGCGCACCGCCGCGAATCGTGGGGCGAGCCCCTCGACCGCATCCTGGCCGCCGTGCGGCGCCTGGTCGAGGCCTACCCGGACCTCCGCGTCGTGCTGCCGGCGCACGCCAACCCGGCGGTCCGCGCCCAGGTCGAGCAGGGCCTGGCCGGTGTACCGCGGGTGACGATCACCGACCCGCTGCCGTACCCGGCCCTGGCCCGGCTGCTGTCCCACGCCTACCTGGCGCTGACCGACTCGGGCGGCATCCAGGAGGAGGCCCCCTCGTTCAAGGTGCCCGCGCTGGTGCTGCGCGAGGTCACCGAGCGCGTCGAGTCGCTGCAGGCCGGCTGCGCCAAGCTGGTCGGCACCGACGAGGACCTCATCGTCGCCGAGGCGGCCAGGCTGCTCGACGACCCGGTGCTGCGCCAGGCGATGACCGCCAGCGGCAACCCGTACGGCGACGGCCTCGCCTCGCAGCGCACGGAGCAGGCGGTCGCCGCCATGCTCGGCCTCGCCCCGATCCCCTCCCCCATGCCGACGTCCGCCTCGCTCGTCTGATTGGTGCTCACTCACATGCGTAAGCTCTCCGCTCTGCTCGCCCTGGTGTTCGCGGCGGTGCTCGGTGCCGCGGCGCCGGCCGCCGCCGCGACCGCCGCGAAGGTGGCCTCCGGCGCCGGCGCCCCCGGCTCCAGCGCCTCGACCAAGACCCTCGTCCTCTACGACAGCACCGGCGCGTACGGGTGGCTCGGCGAGGACTACGCGATGATGGCCACCAACCTGGTCTCGCACTTCGGGGCGTGGACCGCGCACCCGGTGGGCACCTACACCGCCGGCGAGCTGAGCCGGTACAGCGCCGTGGTCTACGTCGGCTCGACCTACGACGAGCCGATCCCGGCCGCGTTCCTCGACGACGTGCTCGGCACCGCGAAGCCGGTCGTGTGGCTGTACGACAACATCTGGCAGCTGACCGCGCGCTCCGCGGACTTCGCCACCAGGTACGGGTACATGTGGAAGGGCTTCGACGTCTCCACCGTCGCCGAGGTCGACTACAAGGGCACCGCGCTGACCCGCGACACCCGCAACAACGCCGGCATCATGGACTACGCCGTCTACGACAGCGCCAAGGCGGTCAGCGTCGCCGACGCCGTGCGCGCCGACGGCACGAAGTTCCCGTGGGGCATCCGGTCCGGCAACCTGACGTACATCGGCGAGATCCCGTTCTCATACATCACGTCCAGCGACCGGTACCTCGCCTTCTCCGACCTGCTCTACGACGCCCTCGCCCCGCAGGCGGCGGCGCGGCACCGGGCCCTGGTGCGCATCGAGGACGTCGGCCCGGACGCGGACCCGGCGCAGCTGCGCGCGGTCGCCGACTACCTCGGCGGCAGGAAGGTCCCGTTCACCGTCGCCGTCTACAGCCGCTACCGCGACCCGAAGGGCGTGAACAACAATGGCAAGGCCGAGGACTACACGCTGCGGCAGCGGCCACTGGTGGTCAGCGCCCTGAAGTACATGCAGAGCAAGGGCGGCACGCTGCTCATGCACGGCTACACCCACCAGCTCGACTCGCTGAACAACCCGTACGACGGCGTCTCGGCCAACGACTTCGAGTTCTTCCTCGCCCACGTCGACGCCGCCGACGCGGTCATCTACGACGGCCCGGTGAAGAACGACTCGGCCCTGAACGTGACCGCCCGCGTCACCGCGTCGCGCGCCGACTGGATGCTGGCCGGCCTGTCGCAGCCGACGATCTTCGAGCCCCCGCACTACGCGGCGAGCGCGCTGGACTACAAGACCTTCAACACGCTCTTCGGCGTCCGCTACGACCGGGGCCTGTACTTCCCGGGCGTGCTGTCGGGCACCACGGTGGACAACTCGGTGGCGCACATGGTCGGCCAGTTCTTCCCGTACACGGTGCGCGACGTCTACGGCTCGACGGTCGTCCCGGAGAACATCGGCAACATCGAGCCCGAGCCGTTCAACCAGCACCCGGCGGTGCTGCCGGCCGACCTGGTCGCCAACGCGAAGGCCAACCTGGCCGTGCGCGACGGGGTGGCGAGCTTCTTCTACCACCCGTACCTCGGCACCTCGTACCTGAAGCAGACCGTCGAGGGCATCCAGGGCCTGGGCTACAGCTTCGTCTCGGCCGCCGCGATGAGCTCCTGACCCGTACCGGCGCGATGTGACCCATCCCGCCGCGACGGCCGGACCCGTTCCCCCGGGCCCGGCCGTCGCCGTGTCCGGGCTACTGGCCGGTCAGCAGCAGGTGCGGCATGAGCCGCTCGACCGCGTCGAGGTCGTAGACGCGGCGGATCTCGGTGACCAGCCCGGCGTCGCTCACCGTCAGGAACTCGGCGAGGCGGAAGGTCTCGCCGCCGAGGGCGCAGTCGTAGACGAGGGCGGCGCGGCGGTCGAGCACCGTCTGCGAGAAGACCGAGATCGAGTCGAGCGCCGCGGCGTAGGCGGTCAGCAGCTCGATGAAGTCGCCGTCCGGGTCGAGGTTGGACTCGATCGCCGGTGCGGCGGCCAGCAAGCGGAACAGCTCGGCCGTGCGGCCCGTGGTCCAGGCCGCGACCCACCGGCCGGCGACGTCCTCCACCGCGTTTTCCATCGCGCTCATCCTCGCATGCCCGCCGCGCCGGGCCGCACGCGCCATGGCGCCGCCCCCGGGGTTCCAGGAAAGGGCTTTCCTAGGTACCATCCGGGGCATGTTGCGCATCGACGAGGGACTGGCCGGCAAGGACCTGCTCGCCGGCGTGGAGCGGATGTTCGAGCTCTCCGCGGGAAAGATCCTGGCGATCGGCGCGGGCGAGGCCGGCTCCGGGGCGCCCGTGTTCACCGTGGACGGGCGCTACACCGCCCGCGGGTGGACCGAGTGGACCCAGGGTTTCCAGGTGGGCTCGGCGCTGCTGCAGTTCGACGCCACCGGGGACACCGGCTTCCTCGAGCTGGGGCGGGAGTGGACGCGGCGGCTCATGGCGCCGCACGTGAGCCACGTCGGGGTGCACGACCACGGGTTCAACAACGTCAGCACCTACGGTGCGCTGCTGCGCCTGCACGCCGAGGGGCGCATCGACGGGCGCGACCAGGGCGCGGCGGAGCTGGCGCTCAAGGTGTCCGGGGCCGTCCAGGCCGCGCGGTGGCAGAAGACCGAGGACGGCAGCGGGTACATCTACTCGTTCAACGGCCCGCAGTCGCTGTTCGTCGACACCATCCGGTCGTGCCGCTCGCTCGCCGTGGCCCACCGGCTGGGGCATGTGCTCATGGGCGAGCACGACGAGCGGATCGACCTGCTCGACCGGCTGCGCCAGCACGCGTACAACACCGCGCGGTACAACGTCTACTACGGCGCCGGCCGCGACGCCTACGACGTGCGCGGGCGCACGGCGCACGAGGCGCTGTTCAACGTCAACGACGGGCGGTTCCGGGCGCCCTCCACCCAGCAGGGCTACTCGCCGTTCTCCACCTGGACGCGGGGCCTGGCCTGGGCGATGCTCGGCTTCGCCGAGCTGCTCGAGTTCTCCGGCGACGACACGTTCGCCGAGGCGGCCCGGGCCACGTGCGACTTCTACATCGACTCCACGCCCGCCGACGGCGTGCCCTACTGGGACACCGGCGCGCCCGGCATCCACCGGCTCGACCCGTCCGCCGCCGCGGATCCGTTCAACGACTTCGAGCCCGTCGACTCCAGCGCCGCCGCCATCGCCGCGCAGGGCCTGCTGCGGCTGGGCCGGCACCTGCAGGACCCGCGGTACACCCAGGCCGGGCTCACCGTGGCCCGGACCCTGCTGTCCGAGCCCTACCTCTCGGCGGACCCGGACCACCAGGGGCTGCTGCTGCACTCGGTGTACCACCGGCCGAACGGGTGGGACCAGGTCCACGCCGGGCAGCGGGTGCCGAACGGGGAGTCCAGCATGTGGGGCGACTACCACCTGCGCGAGCTCGGGCTCTACCTGCTGCGCCTGGACAGCGGGCCGTACTACACGTTCTTCGGCGGTGTGGCGTGAGCGGTACGCAGCGAAGCGGAGTGGCCGCTCACCATAAGTGCAGGATTCTCTCGCGCCGGCGCCGCAGCGAAGCGGAGGTGACGGCGTGAGCGGTACGCAGCGAAGCGGAGTGGCCGCTCACCATAAGTGCAGGATTCTCTCGCGCCGGCGCCGCAGCGAAGCGGAGGTGACGGCGTGAGCGGTACGCAGCGAAGCGGAGTGGCCGCTCACCATAAGTGCAGGATTCTCTCGCGCCGGCGCCGCAGCGATGCGGAGGTGACGGCGTGAGCGCCGCGCTTGTCACCGGGGCCTCCCGCGGCATCGGGCGCGGCATCGCCGTCGCGCTGGCCGAGGCCGGGCTCGACGTCATCGTGAACTACGCGAGCAACGCCGGCGCCGCCGCCGAGGCGGCCGCCGAGGTCGAGCGGGCGGGGGCCAGGGCCGCCGTCGTGCAGGGCGACGTCGGCGACGCGCGGGACCGGGCCCGGCTGGTGGACGAGGCGTACGCGGCGTTCGGGGACATCGCGCTGCTGGTCAACAACGCCGGCGTCGCGCCGTCCGTGCGGGCCGACATCCTGGAGGCCTCCGAGGAGTCGTTCGACCGGCTCGTCGGGATCAACCTCAAGGGGCCGTACTTCCTCACGCAGCTCGTGGCCAACCGGATGATCGCGGCCGGCACGCCGGGGAAGATCGTCACCGTCTCGTCGATGAGCGCCTACACCGCCAGCGTGAACCGCGGCGACTACTGCATCACCAAGGCCGGGCTGTCGATGCTGACGAAGCTGTACGCGGCGCGGCTGGCCGAGCACGGCATCAACGTCTACGAGGTGCGGCCCGGCATCATCGCCACCGACATGACCGGTGGCGTGCAGGAGAAGTACGACCGTCTCATTTATGACGAGGGCGTGACGCCGATCCGCCGGTGGGGCACCCCGCAGGACGTCGGGCGGGCCGTCGCCGCGATCGCCCGGGACCTGTTCCCCTTCTCGACCGGCCAGGTCATCGACGTGGACGGGGGCTTCCATCTGCGCACGCTGTGATCGTCACGTTCGGTTGTCATAACGGCCGGTGTCATATTTCACGTGTCGCGAGGGAATCCGCCGGGTACACCTCGTAGGGTGCGTCTGCGTCGAGGTGCGGCCCTGAAGGCCCTTGCGTCCCTGCTGTTGTGTGGATTGTTCGCCGGGGTGGTGGTGGCCGCCGCCGTGTTCCCGGGGCTGGCGGCCACCGGGCTGGCGGCCAAGGGCGGCGCCGACACGTTCGACGACATGTCGGACAACCTCGACGTGCTGCCCTCGCCGCAGATCTCCTACATCTACGCCAGCGACGGCACCACGCTGCTCGCGATGATGTACGACGAGAACCGGCGCGACGTGCCGCTGGCCGACGTGGCCACCCCCATGCAGCAGGCGATCGTGGCCGCCGAGGACACCCGGTTCTACGAGCACAAGGGCGTCGACCTCAAGGGCGTCGCGCGGGCGTTCGTCAACAACGAGAACGGCGGGGACCAGCAGGGCGCGTCGACGCTGACGATGCAGTACGTGCGCGAGGCGACCGCCTACTCCGCGCAGACGCCGCAGGAGGTCGTCGACGCGACCGCGAAGACGCCGGGGCGCAAGCTGCGCGAGATGAAGCTGGCCATGGCGCTGGAGAAGAAGCTCACCAAGCAGCAGATCCTCGAGAAGTACCTGAACATCTCGCCCTTCGGCCACGGCGCCTACGGCATCTACGCGGCCGCGCACGTCTACTTCGGCAAGGACCCCAAGGACCTCGACCTCGCCGAGTCGGCGCTCATCGCCGGGCTGGTCAAGGCGCCGTCGACGAACGACCCGGCGACCGCGGACGGGCTGCCCAAGGCGATCGCCCGGCAGGGGTACGTGCTCGACCAGATGGTCACGCTCGGCAACATCACCGCGCAGCAGCGCGACGCGGCCAAGGCGGAGAAGCTCACCATCGTCGGGCAGCGCACGCCCGAGGGGTGCGAGTCGGTGCAGCGCCCGGACCTCGGCGCCGGGTTCCTCTGCGACTACCTGCGGCGCTGGTGGCTCGACCAGCCGGCGTTCGGCGCCGACACGAACGAGCGGGAGAGCCGGCTGCGCACCGGCGGATACACCATCATCAGCTCGCTCAACGTCCAGACGCAGGCGGCGGCGTTCAAGTACGCCAAGGACCAGCCCGGGGTCGGCGGCGGCGAGAAGATCGGGATGGGCAGCCCCGAGGCGGTCATGGTCGCCGCGGTCGAGCCGGGCACCGGGCGCGTGCAGGCCCTGGCCACCAACCGCAACTTCAGCAACGACCAGACCAACAACAAGCCGTCCACGAACCCGGGCAAGAAGGGGCAGAAGGGCAACTACCCCAACACGACGGTGCCGTTCATCACCGGCGGGCCGGACGTGCCCGGCTACCAGGCCGGCTCCTCGTTCAAGATCTTCACGGCGGTGGCGGCGCTGGAGTCGGGGATCCCGCTGAACCACACCGAGGACGTGCAGGCGCAGTACGTCTCCAACTACCCGATCGTCCCGAGCAGCCCGGCCGCGTGCAACGGGGCGCACTACTGCCCGAAGAACTCCGCCGGCGACCCGACCGGCACGTTCAACATGTGGCAGGGCTTCGGGATGTCGCTCAACACCTATTTCGTACCGCTGGAGGAGCGCGTCGGCGCCGACCACGTGGTCGACGTGGCGAAGCGGCTGGGCATCCAGTTCCGCTCCCCCAACGACGCCAACTTCGCCAAGGACGCCAAGGAGTGGGGCGCGTTCACGCTCGGCGTGTCCGACACGACGCCGCTGGACCTCGCCAACGCCTACGCGACGCTGGCCGCCGACGGGATGTACTGCACACCGACCCCGGTCAACGAGATCAAGGACCTCAAGGGCAACAAGGTCACCGCCGGCGACCCGAAGTGCCACTCGGTCGTCGCCCCCGACGTGGCTCGCGCCGCCGTCGACATGGCCCGGTGCCCGGTCGGCGACCAGTCAGCGTTCCAGTCCTGCCCCGGCAGCGGCACGGCGACCGGCGTGCGCGGCGACGTCGGGCGCCCGGTCGCCGGCAAGACCGGCACCACCGACAGCGGCAAGAGCGCCACGTTCGTCGCCATGACCAAGCAGCTGGCGATCGCCGGGATCCTCACCGACCCGGACAACCCGCAGACGAACAAGACGATGTCGCACCCGGTGATCAACAACGCGGTCGCCTACACGCTCAAGGCGGCGCTGTCCGGGCTGCCGGTCGTGGAGTTCACACCCCCGAGCCGGAAGATCGCGTTCGGCTCGAACTGACCGCGGCGTCGGCGGCGGCGCGCGAGCGCAGCAGCTCGTGCACCGCCGCGATGTCGCGGGGCGCGGTGCGCGACGCCAGCCAGTACATGACCCCGGTCGGCACGAAGAACACCTGGAACGCGGCCAGGCCGATCGCCAGGTTGGCCGGCGGCGGGAAGCTGCGGGCCAGGGCCGCGAACACCGCGCCGACCAGGCCGTTGCCGGCCGCGCGGCCCACGCCGTTGACGAGGTTGCCCATCGAGTACACCGTGCCGCGGTGCTCCGGCGGGTTGGCATCGGCGATGAGCGCGAACCAGTTCGGCGAGTTCGCCGAGGTCAGCGCGAGGGCGACGAGCGCCAGCAGGAACGCCCCGGCCAGGCCCGGCGAGGTGAACAGCGAGCTGAGGACCAGCGCGACGGCGGGCCGGCCCGACGGCGGCGGGAGCGTCAGCGGGGCGAAGAACAGCGCGACGTACAGCGGGATCCCGGCCAGGATGCCGATCGCCGCGACCTTCGCCCGGCCGCCCGCGTCGCGGCGCTGCCAGCGGTCGCCGAGCAGCCCGCCGAGGATCGACAGCACCCCGCCGAGCTGGAACAGGGTGGCCAGGATGCCGCCGATCTGGATGGCCGCCTGCTCGTCGTAGCCCTGGGCCTGCGCCTTGGCCTGGAACAGCCGGGGCAGCCACACCAGCGAGCCGAACGCGGCCTGCGCGGTGAGGCCCTGCAGGATCAGCCACACGTTGGTGCGGCGGGCCAGGATGCGGGGCAGGTCGTCGCGGGAGATCCGGTGCTCGTACTCCTCGCCGGCGGCGAACACCGCGGCGAGGTCCGGCTCGCTCTGGCCGCGGCGGATGTCTGCGGTGGTGAAGTACGCGATGCTGGCCGCCACCCCGAGCCCGGCCAGCACGTAGAACGGCGTCCTCCAGTCCCGGCCGCCGAGCTGGCTGGCCACGAGGACCCCGGCGAGGGTGCCGACGCCCTGCGACAGCCCCCACAGGCTCATCACCAGGCCGCGGCGGCGGGGCGTGATGAGGTCGCTGACCACGGAGAACCCGACCGAGCCGACGGCGCCGAGGCCGATGGCGGCGAACAGCTGGGCGGCGAAGAACCCCCAGTAGCCGCCCGACAGCACCGTGCCGCCCGTGCCGGCCGCCCAGATCAGGGTGCCGACCATGAGCACCGGCTTGCGGTCGGTCCGGTCCCCCACGTAGGCCCACGCGACGGCGGCGACGGCGGTCACCAGGTAGCTGACGGCGGTGACGACGCCGAGCGCGCCCTCCCCGACACCGAGCGCCCGGCTGATCGGCGAGTACAGCGGCGGCACGAGGCCGATCGCGACGTTGTCGAGCGAGGCCAGGATGATGAACACGACCACGCTGTACACCCGATGCACGCTCAACCCACCACTCCCCCGAATTCGGGCCCGGGCCCCTGTTGCGACGGCCACCAGCAGCAGCGATGCTAGCCCCGACCGTCCGCACCCACACGGGTGGCGGCCCGGCCAGCTCGGCCCTGAACCCCCGGCGGCATCGGCATGGTGCCCGGCGCCACCGGGGGTTCAGGGCCGCGGGCTGACGGCCCGGCGCTCAGCCGGTCTCGCCGGCCACCGAGAGGGTGCGCAGGCGCTGGATGGCGTACGCCGTCGAGGCCACCGTGAACACGCCGGCCATGACGCAGCTCAGCGGTACCGCCACATTGCCGTGCAGCAGGTCGGACGGCGCCAGGGCGTCGACGATCGCCTGGACGTACTGCTGGATCGACAGCTTCTGCGTGCCGGCCAGGATGTTGCCCAGCACGCCCTCCCACAGCACCACGTAGGCGAGGCCCACCAGCACCGGCCGCCGGGTCACGACGCTGAGCAGCACGAACAGCGAGCAGTAGGCCAGCGAGCCGACGACCCCGCCGACGACGAGGGCGAAGGCGACCGCCGGGTCGCCGGCGATGAGCCCGACGATGAACAGCGGCACCCCGGCGAACAGCGCGGTGACGCCGGTCGCCACGCCCAGCTTCGTGAAGATGATCTCCGAGCGGGGCAGCGGCTTGGACAGGATGTGGGTGATCGTGCCGTCGTCGATCTCCGAGCCGAGCACGCCGGTGCCGACGATGAGCGCGATGACCGGCAGGACCGCGGTGAAGCCGAGGCCGCCGATGATGCCCTCGCCCCAGTCGGCGGGCTCCGCGCCGGTCGCCCGGGCGATCAGCGCCAGGCCGATGAGCAGCAGCGGCAGCGGTACGAGCAGCCAGATCCGGCGGCGGCCGAGCAGGCCCCGGGCCGTGATCATCGCGACTGTGGCGTTCATCAGGCACCCACCAGGTAGGAGAAGACGCTTTCCAGGGACTCGTCGGCCGGCAGCAGGCGGCGCACCCGCACGCCCTCCTTGAGCGCGATGCGCGGCAGGACCCGGGTGAACGTGCCGTAGTCGGAGGCACGCACCTGCAGGCCGGTCGCGTCGATGTCGACGCCGGCGACCGACTCCTGGGCCATGAGGGCGACCGCGAGGCGCCGGTCGTCGCTGGAGCGGATCGTGAACACGTGCGGGCGGTTCGTCATGAGCCGCCGGATGGTGCGGAACTCGCCGGAGGCGGCCAGCCGGCCGGAGACCATCACCTGCACGGTGCCGGAGACCTGCTCGACCTCCTCGAGGATGTGCGAGGAGAACAGCACGGTGCGCCCGTCGTCGCCCATCTTGTGCAGCAGGTCCATCATGTGGAAGCGCTGGCGCGGGTCCATGCCGTTGAACGGCTCGTCGAGCAGCAGGACGCTGGGCTCGTGCACGAGCGCGGCGGCGACCCGGATGCGCTGGCGCATGCCCTTGCTGTAGGTCTCGATGCGCCGGTCCTGGGCCGGCTCCATCTCCACCAGGGCGAGCGCCCGGCGGGCCGCCTCCTCGGGGTTGGCCAGCCGGAACAGCTTGGCGCTGGCCAGCACGAACTCCTTGCCGGTCAGGAAGCCGTGCACGCTCTCGCGCTCGCTGACGAGGCCGAGGCTGCGGTACACGTCGGGGTTGCGCCACGTCGGCGCCCCGTCGACGGTGAGCGTGCCCCGCGACGGGGCGAGGAACCCGGACATCATGTGCAGCAGGGTGGTCTTGCCGGCCCCGTTCGGGCCGAGCAGGCCGGTGACGCCCGGCCCGAGCGTCATGGTGACGTCGTTGACGG
Organism: Dactylosporangium sp. CA-139066; assembly: GCF_050936175.1. Classification (NCBI taxonomy): domain Bacteria; kingdom Bacillati; phylum Actinomycetota; class Actinomycetes; order Micromonosporales; family Micromonosporaceae; genus Dactylosporangium; species Dactylosporangium sp. CA-139066. Next base: position 8,572,329 of record NZ_JBNJNH010000001.1, read on the forward strand.
CCACCACGTTGCCGTACCACCGCGAAACGTGCTGCAGGTCGACGGTGCTCATCTCAGGCGGCCACCTTCCGGTAACGCAGCAGCAGAAGCGCGACGGAGCCGCCGAGCATGACCAGGGCCGCGGCGCCGTAGACCGGCCCGTAGTCGCCGATCGGCAGCCCGTCCTTCACGCCGAAGATCCACTGCTCGACGCCGAGCAGGAGGAACATCGGGTTGACCAGGAACGCCAGGCTCTTCACGGCGTCGTTGCCCAGCACGGTGAGGATGCCGGCGATCGGAGAGGTCACCAGGAACACGCCGACGATGAAGGCGGCGGCGAAGGCCCGGCGGCCGGTCAGCGAGGCGACCAGCAGCGAGATGGACGCGAGCACCAGGGCCCGCAGGAGCGCGGCGGTCAGGCCGGGGCCGAGGTCCCCGAGCTCCTTCCAGGCGCCGCTGAAGCCGTCGGTGCGGGTGAAGATCGCGCCGAGGTAGATCAGCAGCTGCGGCACGGCCAGCAGCGCCAGCACCGCGGTCACCAGCGCCGCGTACTTGGCCAGCGCGTAGTCGGTGCGGGCCAGCGGGCGGGAGAAGTACAGCGGCAGCGTGCGGTCGCGCAGGTCGCGGGAGACCAGCTCCGGCGCGACGACGGCCAGGAACAGCATCACGGGGTAGCTCAGGCCGTCGGCGTACTGCCGGTAGGTCAGGAACGTCTCGCCGGTGATCGAGCGCACGGCGATGGCGACGACCGCCACCAGCAGCACGATGCCGATGATGAGCCAGGGGAAGATCTTGGCCTTGGCGCCGCGGCCGATGCCGAACGCGGCGCGGACGCTGTGCTCGTAGAGGGAGCGGTTGGCGTACCACCGGCCGAGGCGCGGTCCCGTGTACCGCTGGTAGCCGATGTCGTGGATGACACTAGTCTGCGGCGCCACGGCCGGCCTCCTGAGCGACGCTGAGTGCTGGTGCGGTGACGGTGGGCGGCTGGAAGAGCTCGGCGACCCGGTGGCGGCGCTGGTCGAGCCGGTGCAGCGGCAGGTCGAGCTCGGCCACCGCGACGAGGATGCGGTCGTACACGTCCTCGCCGTCCAGCGGCACGCTGAGCGCGGCGCCGTCGCGGGTGGCCGGGATGCCCAGCTCGGCCAGGCGCGCGGTGAGCTGCTCGACGCCCTCGCTGACCTCGACGGTGAGCACGTCGCGGCTGGTCGTCATGTCCTCGACCGTCGCCGAGCGCAGCAGGTGCCCGCCCTCGATGGCGATGATCGAGTCGCAGATCCGCTCGACCTCGCCGAGCAGGTGCGAGCACACCACGATGGAGATGCCGAACTCGTTGCCGATGCGGTGCACCAGCTCCAGCATCGCGTCGCGCCCGGCCGGGTCGAGGCCGTTGGTCGGCTCGTCCAGCAGCAGCAGGTCGGGGTCGTGCGCGAGGGCCTGGGCCAGCTTGACCCGCTGCTTCATGCCGGTCGAGTAGCCGCCGATCTGGCGGTAGCGCTCCTCGTAGAGCCCGACGTGGCGCAGCGCCTCGGAGGCGCGCTCGCGGGCGGCCGTGGCGGGCAGGCCGCTCATGCGCGCGAGGTGGGTCACGAACTCGGCGGCGGAGACCTCGCTCGGCAGGCAGTCATGCTCCGGCATGTATCCGACCCGCGCGCGCACCTCCTCGGCCCGGCTGGTCGGGTCGAGCCCGAGCACCTGCAGCTCGCCGGACGTCGGCGGCAGCAGGCCCAGCATGATTTTGATGAAGGTGGACTTTCCGGCACCGTTGGCCCCGACCAGCCCGATGATCCCCGGCTGCACGGCCAGGGTCAGATCCGATAGGGCGGTGACGCCACCCCCGTAGCGCTTCGTCAGCGCACGCGTCTCGATGAGTGTCACGTCGCCGAGACTACGGACCGTACACCCCGGAGACTATCCGGAACGCACCTGAAAGCCGTTCCTTAGGGGTTCCACCTGTGATGCTTCTCAGGTTCGGGCTGAGCTCAGCTCGGGGTCGGCCGCGCCGAGTGAAGGAACATGGCCGTCGACGAGGCGCTCGTGCGCATGCGCCGCAGCTCGGAGTGGGCCGGCATCGTCAGCCGGTCCTTCGCCCGCCTCGCCGGCACCCTGCTCGTCCTCGCCGCCGTGAGCGCCGCCGGCCTCGTGCTCGACCGGCAGTCGCCGGCGCTGACCGGCCACCGGCTGCCGTCCGACCTCGTCAGCGTCGCCCCGGCCTCGAGCTCGTCGTGGCGATGATGACCGGCCTGCTGCACGAGCACGCCCGCCGGTCGCTGCGCCCCGGCAACCTGGACGACCTGCTGCGCGCCCGTCAGCCGGCGGCGGCCGCCCCGGCCTGAAGGCCGAAGAGCCGGTCGAACGTCTCCCGGTCGAGGAAGGCGAGCCGGGCCCGCTTGCCCGGCAGGTCGATCTCGTCGTCGAGGACGAAGCCGGACTGGAGCAGGCGGCGCAGCGCCAGGTGGTTGCGCACGTCGGGCTCCACGACCAGGCGGCGCGCGGCCGGGTCGGCGAACAGGAACCGGGCCAGGGCGGCGCCGACGGCGCCGGTGAGGTTCGCCGGGGGGCGCGGCCCGGGCGCCATGAGCAGGTGCATGCCGACGTCGCCTGGGCGCACCTCGTAGCGCTCGCCGACCGGGTCGGCCTCCGGCTGGTACGACTGGAACAGCCCGATCGGGCGGCCGTCGAGCCGGATCAGGAACGCGTGATGGGTCGCCAGCCCGTCGACGAACTCGTAGATCTCGCGCACGTCGCCGACGCAGTGCCCGAGCATGCCCCAGAACGCCGCCCGGCGCTCGGTGACCCAGCCGTGCACCAGCTCGGCGTCGGCCGCCGGGTCGAGGACCGACAGGGTGAGCGGGCCCAGGCCGGGCAGCCGCTCGGTGTACACGGTCATGGTGGACCTTTCCGCGAAGACGGGAATGAGCTCGCCGGCCGCCCACAACGGCAGCTGGTCGGCGAAGTGCGGGTCGGCCGGGTCGCCGGCCGCGCCGAACGGCACGATCCAGCGGCTGGCCGCCGGGTCGGTGAGGTCCCAGACGAAGCGGGCGGCCGGCCCGCGGGAGCAGGCGTCGCTCACGCCGGGAACGCCGGCGGTGGCGAGGACGGCGTCGTTGTCGCCGCCGAGCGGCACCCGCATCCGGGCGAGCACCGCCGGGTCGGGCACCGCCTGGACCGGGTGCAGCCGGTGCCGCTCGCCCCACGGCCCGGGGTCGGGGCCGGCGGCGACGGCGGCGAGCGCCGCGGCGGCCGGCGCGTCGGCGGCGCCGCCGAGCCCGGCGACGACGCCGTCGAGCGCGAGGCCGATCCGGGCGAGCGGGTCGGTCCACGGCGCGAACAGCGGGTCGTAGCCGTGCGGCGCGCGCAGGGGCGCGAGCGGCGGGGCCTCGGCGAGACGCCGGGCGAGCTCGGCCCGCCAGGCGGCGAACGCCCCGGCGGCGGCGCTGCCGGCGGCCATCCGCCCGTCCCAGGCCAGGAGCCGCTCGCGCAGCGCCGCCGCGGCCGGCCCGAGGCCGCTCAGGCGCTCCAGCAGGGCTCGCAGGACGGGCCGGGGTGCATGGGTGTCGACGTGGATCGCCGCCGGTGGCGTCCCGGCGGCGAGGAGGGCGGCGATGCGCCGGGCCCGGTGCGGGGGCGCGAAGCCTCCGCCGAGGGCGGCGACGTCCGGCCGGCGGTCGTTGGCGTTGACGACCGTGCCGGCCGCCGCGGTGCGGGGCATCGGCAGGTATCCGCGCCAGGCGTAGCGCGGGTCCCAGCCCGGCACCGGCCGCCGCCGGTTGCGCTCGTCGCGCCGCGGCACCAGGCCGGCGGTGAGGCTGACCACCGCGCCGGCGGCGTCGGCGACGAGGTAGCTGTTCACCGGCTCGACCCAGACGGCGAGGGCGTCGGCGACGTCGGCGGCGCTGCGGGCCCGCAGCATCGGCAGCAGCGCGTCGAAGCCCAGCGCGCCCTCGGCCCGGGCCGGCACCCGCAGCGCGAGGCCGCGGTCCGGGTCGATGACCGGCCCGCGCGGCGTCTCGACGACCTCGACCTCGACCGGGTCGCCGCCGCGGACCGCGATCCGCTCGACGTGGCGGGCCGCGGGGACCCAGCCGTCGCCGTCGCGGACCTCGACGCCGCCGCCGGTGCGGCGCAGCTGCTCGACGAAGAGATCCTGGTAGTCGGCCATGGCGTTGGTGACCGCCCACGCGACACGGCCGGCGTGGCCGAAGTGCGGCAGCCCGGGCACACCGGGAAACGCGAGCCCGGCCACGTCGAACTCCGGGCAGGTGAGCCGGACCTGCTGGTAGATGCCGGGCAGCTCGAGCAGGCGGTGCGGGTCACCGGCGATCAGGCCCGGCACGGCCCACGCGTTGCTGCCCGAGGCCGCCTCGGGCCGGAACAGCGGGGCCAGGTCGCCCGCGTGGGCGTTCCAGAGCTTGTCGGGGAAGGTGCCGAAGAGGATGTGCTGGACGAGGAAGACGCTGAGCGGGGTCCAGGGCCGCCACGCCTCCGCGGTGCCCGGGTGGGCGTTGACACCGTCCACATAGGACTCCACCCAGCGGCGGGTCTCCGGGCGCAGCCGCTCGAAGCAGCGCCGCGCGGTGTCGTCGAGGCGGGCCCGGCGGGCGAACCGGTCCCAGGGCAGCTCCGCGGCGCCGAGCCGCTCGGCGAGCCGGCCCTCGCCGCGCAGCCGCTCGATCGTGAGCTGCGCGCCGCGGTCGGCCGCGGCGGCGTAGCCCTGCCGGCGCGACAGCTCGTCGGCGGAGCCGGCGCGCAGCTGGGGCACCCCCCATGCGTCGCGCTCGATGGCCGGCCCTGTCACGATGCCTCCACTTAGGTTACCCTCACCTAACTTTTCGACACTGTAGCGGGAGCGCGCGTGAAACGAAACTGGGAGGCCCTGGTGCTCAGGGCGTTCGGGGGCCGGGACTTCCGGCTGACCGTCCTCGACGCACGGTCCGTGGGTGAGCACTGCCGGCGGCTGCTCGTCGCCGACGGCGGACTGCTCGCGGCGTGCGGGGTGCACCCCACGATGTGGGTGCGCCTGTGGTTCGAGGACGGCGGCAAGGGCCACCAGCGGGCGTACACGCTCGTCGACCCCGACCCGGCGGCCGGCCGCTTCGGCCTCGAGTTCGCCCTGCACGACGGGCGCGCCGCCGACTGGGCGCGGGCCGCGGCGCCGGGCGACACCATCGACGCGACGGTGCAGGGCAGCGCGTTCGCGTGGCCCGAACCGGCGCCCGGGCACGTCTACGTCATCGGCGACGCCGCCTCGCTGCCCGCGGTCAACAGCCTGCTGGACAGCCTGGCCGCGGCGGTGCCGGCGACGGTGTGGCTGGAGTACGCCCACGACGGCGAGCGGGACCTGCCGGTGCGCCGCCGCGCGCACGACGCCGTGACCTGGGTGCCCCGGGGCGACGGGGGCGCCCTGGCCGAGACCGTCCGTGCCGGGCTGGGCACCGGCCCCGACGCCTACTACTGGATCGCCGCCGAGGCCGCCGCCACGCGCGGCCTCGCCCGGCACGTGCGCCGCGAGCTCGGCGTGGACCGGCACCGTCTCTGCGCCCTCGGCTACTGGAGCGCCTGATGCACCGTTACCTCACCCTGCTGCTGCTGTACGTGACGCAGTACGTCGGGGTCGGCTTCATCACCGTCGGCCTCGTCGCGATCCTGCGCGACGGCGGCACCCCGCTGCAGACCCTAGGCGCGCTCACCCTCATCGGGCTGATCTGGCCGCTCAAGGTGTTCTGGGCGCCGCTGGTCGACCGCTTCGGCTCGGCCCGCCGCGGCCACTACCGCTCGTGGCTGCTGGTCCTGCAGCCCGGCCTGGTCATCGCGCTGCTGGCCCTGCTGCCGTTCGACCGCCCCGGCGAGCGGCTCGGCGCGGTGGTGGCGATCTGCGCCGTTTACGTGCTGCTGTCGGCCACGCAGGACATCGCCGTCGACGCGATCGCGGTGCGGCTGCTCGCCGCGGACGAGCGCGGCCTGGGCAACGGCGTGCAGCTGGCCGGCGTCTCGCTCGGCACGGTCCTGGGCGGCGGCGTGTGTCTCGTCGTGCACGACCGCTACGGCTGGGCCGCGGCGGTGCTGCTGATGGCCGCGCTGACCGCGCTCGGGCTGTTCACCGCCGGGCGGTTCCGCGAGCCGGCCCGCGCCGGCCGGGTGAGCTCGGCGACGGCCTACCGGGCGCTGCTGTCGGTGTTCCGCCAGCCCGGCTGCCGGCGCTGGACGTTCGCCGTGGTGACGCTGCTGTACGCCGGATCCGGCGCCGCCTGGGCCCTGGTCACCCCGGCCCTGATCGACGCGGGCTGGTCCGAGGCCCGGGTCGGCATCGTCACCGGCGTCATCGTGAGCATCCCCGCGGTGGCGGCCGGGCTGGTCGCCGGGGGCCTCGTGAGCCGCCTCGGCCGGCCCCGGGTGCTCGCCGGCGCGGGCGCGCTGCTGGCACTGTCCACAGTGGGCCTGCTGCCGCTGCTCGGCGGGTCCGCGCCGGCGGGCGGCACGGTCGCGGCGCTCGGCGCGTTCATGGGCGCATACACGGCCGTCAACGTTGCGATCTACACCGTGAACATGGACTACGCGCGGGCGCAGACCGGCGGCACGGACTTCACGATGCTGTCCGCCGTCGGCCTCGCGGTGTCGTTCGCCGCCTCCTCGGCCGGGCTCTCCGCGGCCGCCTACCTGGGTTATCCCGCGGTCGCGGTCGCCGCCGTCGCGCTCGTCGGCGCCGGCGTGGTGCTCGGCGTGCGCCACCAGGCCCGCTTCGCGCCGGGCGTCGTACCGGCCGCCGTGGGTCTTGAAAATTAGGATAGCCTTACCTAAGTTAGTCGCATGCCTGACTCTGCGGCCCGCGAGCACCTGCTCACCAATCGATCGGCCGACCGCTACCGCCGGATGCTCGCCCAGGCCGTCGACCGGGTCGCGACCCGCGTCGCCGGCACGGAACGCCCCTGCACCGGGATCGCGCCGGAGCACCTCGAGCTCGAGATCGCCGCGGTGGACCTCGACCGGCCGCTGGCCGACGTGGGTGGCGCGCTCGACGAGCTCGAGGACGTCTACCTGCGCGACGCGGTGTACTTCCACCACCCGCGGTACCTGGCCCACCTCAACTGCCCGGTGGTCATCCCGGCGCTGCTCGGCGAGGCGGTGCTGTCGGCGGTGAACTCGTCCCTGGACACCTGGGACCAGAGCGCCGGCGGCACCCTCATCGAGCGCAGCCTCATCGCCTGGACGGCGCGGCGGGCCGGCCTCGGCCCGGCCGCCGACGGCGTCTTCACCAGCGGCGGCAGCCAGTCCAACCTGCAGGGCCTGCTGCTGGCCCGGGAGGAGGCGCTCGCCGCCGCCGGGGCCCGCGCCGACGCGCTGCCCCGGCTGCGGGTGTTCACCTCCGCGGCCGGGCACTTCAGCGTGCAGAAGTCGGCCAAGCTGCTCGGCCTGGCCGCCGACGCGGTCGTCATCGTCGACGTCGACGAGCGCCGCCGGATGCGCCCCGACGCCCTCGCCGCCCGGCTGCGCGAGTGCCGGGAGCGGGGCCTCGTCGCCATGGCGGTGTGCGCGACGGCCGGCACCACCGACTTCGGCTCCGTCGACCCCCTCGCCGAGATCGCCCTGGAGTGCGCCGAGTCCGGCGTCTGGCTGCACGTCGACGCCGCCTACGGCTGCGGGCTGCTCGTCTCGCCGACCCGCCGGCACCGCCTCGACGGCATCGAGCAGGCCGACTCGGTCACCGTCGACTACCACAAGTCGTTCTTCCAGCCGGTCAGCTCCAGCGCCCTGCTGGTCCGCGACGGCCGGACCCTGCGCCACGCCACCTACCACGCCGACTACCTCAACCCGGCCCGGGCGGCCGAGCGGCGCATCCCCAACCAGGTCGACAAGAGCCTGCAGACCACCCGCCGCTTCGACGCGCTCAAGCTCTGGCTGACGCTGCGCATCATGGGCCCGGACGCCATCGGCGCGCTCTTCGACGAGGTCGTCGACCGCGCCGAGACGGCCGGGGACCTCCTCGCGGCCGACCCGCGCTTCGAGGTCGTCACCCGCTCGCAGCTGTCCACCGTGGTCTTCCGCTACCTCCCGGCCGGGCTGGACGACGACCTCGCCGACGCCGCCAACCTGCACGCCCGCGAGTCCCTCGCCGCGTCCGGGGCCGCCGTCGTGGCCGCCACCAGGGTGGACGGGCGGCACTTCCTGAAGTTCACCCTGCTCAACCCGGAGACCACGAGCGAGGACATCGAGGCCGTGCTGGAGCTCATCGCCGAGCACGCCGGCCGCTTCGTCGACGCGCACACCGCCGTCACGGCCGCCTGAACCGCAGGAGCGCGCATGTCCACCCACGACTTCGTCGCCATCGGGCTCGGCCCCTACAACCTCGGCCTGGCCTGCCTGACCGAGCCGCTCGCGGAGCTCGACGGCGTGTTCCTCGAGGCCCGCAGCCAGGCCGAGTTCGCCTGGCACCCGGGCATGATGCTCGACGCGACCCGCCTGCAGACACCGTTCATGTCCGACCTGGTGACCCTGGCCGACCCGACGTCGCCGTACTCCTTCCTCAACTACCTCAAGGAGACCGGGCGGCTCTACCCGTTCTACATCCGGGAGAGCTTCTACCCGCTGCGCACCGAGTACAGCGACTACACCCGCTGGGCGGCCGCCCGGCTGCGCAACGTCCACTTCGGACGGACCGTCGACCGGGTCACGTACGCCGCGGGCCGGTACGAGGTGCACGCCGGGGGCGAGACGTACCACGCCCGGCGCATCGTGCTGGGTACCGGGACGCCGCCGCACACCCCGGCCGCCTGCGCCGGGCTGGGCGGCGACCTCGTGCACGCCTCGCGGTACCTGGCCGCCCGGGAGTCGCTGCGGGCCAAGGGCAGCATCACGATCCTCGGCAGCGGGCAGAGCGCCGCCGAGATCTACCGCGACCTGCTCGCGGGCATCGACGCCCACGGCTACCGGCTGGACTGGGTGACCCGCTCGCCGCGGTTCTTCCCGCTCGAGTACACCAAGCTCACCCTCGAGATCACCTCGCCCGACTACGTCGACTACTTCCACGCCCTGCCCGAGCCGGCCCGCTACCGGCTCGAGGCCGCCCAGAAGGCCCTGTTCAAGGGCATCAACGCCGAGCTCGTCAACGAGATCTACGACCTGCTCTACGCCAGGAGCGCCGCCGGGCCGGTCGCCACCCGGCTGCTCACCAACACCGCGCTGCACAGCGCCGCCTGGGACGCGGACACCGGGCGGTACACGCTGGGCCTGCGCCACGAGGAGCAGGGCCGCGACTTCACGCTGCACACCGAGGGGCTGGTCCTGGCCACCGGCTACCGGTACACGGTCCCGGCGTTGCTCGACCCGATCCGCGACCGCATCCGCTGGGACTCGCGGGGCCGCTTCGACGTGGCCCGCAACTACAGCATCGACCATGAGGGGCGCGAGATCTTCCTGCAGAACGCCGGCACCCACACGCACGGCATCACCTCGCCCGACCTCGGCATGGGCGCCTACCGCAACTCGTGGATCATCCGGGAGCTGCTCGGGCGCGAGGTCTACCCGATCGAGAAGTCCATCGCCTTCCAGGAATTCGGGGCGCCGGCGGGGGCGGTCGCGTCATGACGTACCGCCGCGGGGATTTCGCACTTCGCCCCCTCGACGTCGCGCGCGACGCGCCCGTCCTGCTCGGATGGGTCACGCACCCGAAGGCCGTGCACTGGATGATGCAGGACGCCGACCTCGCCGCCGTAACCGCCGAGTATCGCCGCATCGACGAGCACCCGCACCACGACGCGTTCCTCGGCCTGCACCGGGGCGCGCCCGCGTTCCTCGCCGAGCGCTACGACCCGGCGTTCGTCGAGCTGCCCGGCCTGTTCGACGCGGAGCCGGGCGACGTCGGCATGCACTTCCTCACCGCGCCGGCGCGGACGCCGGTGCACGGCTTCACCCGCGCGGTCATCACCACCGTGATGGCGTGGCTGTTCGACGACCCGGCCACGCGGCGGGTCGTGGTCGAGCCGGACGTGCGCAACACCGCCGTGCACGCGCTCAACGCCGCCGTCGGCTTCACCGCCGTCGGCCCGATCGTGAAGCCCGAGAAGACCGCGCTGCTCTCGCTGTGCACGCGCGCCCAGTTCCTCGCCGCCACCGGAGTCTCGTCGTGACCACTGCGGAAACCGCCCACCTCACGCCCGCCAACTGGGCGGCCGCCAACCGGGCGCTGGTGCGCAAGGCCCTGGCCGAGTTCGCCCACGAGCGGCTGCTGGAGCCCTCGCCCGAGGGCGGGTGCTTCGTCGTGCGCAGCGACGACGGCGCCACCGAGTACCGCTTCGCCGCCACCGTGCGCGCGCTCGAGCACTGGGACATCGACGCCGCCAGCATCACGCGCCACCGCGACGGCGGGCCGCTCGAGCTCGACGCCGTCGACCTGGTGACGGAGCTGCGCGCGACGCTGGGGCTCGGCGCCGAGGTGCTGCCGGTGTACCTCGAGGAGCTCACCTCGACCCTGGCCGGCGCCGCGTACAAGCTCGCCACCGGCACCGCGACCGCGCGGGAGCTGGCCGGCGCGGACTTCCAGCGGATCGAGACCGCGATGACCGAGGGGCACCCGGGCTTCGTGGCCAACAACGGCCGCCTCGGCTTCGGCATCGGCGACTACCACCGCTACGCGCCCGAGGCCGCCGCCCCGGTGCGGCTGCGATGGCTCGCCGCGCACCGCGACCACGCGACGTTCACGTGCAGCGCCGACACGGACTACGACCGGCACATCCGGGCCGAGCTCGGCGACGCGACGCTGGACCGCTTCGCGGGCGTCCTGCGCGGGCTCGGCCTCGACCTCGCCGACCACGTGCTCATCCCGGTGCACCCGTGGCAGTGGGAGCACAAGCTCGCGGTCACGTTCGCCGGCGAGCTCGCGCGGCGCCGGCTCGTGGCGCTCGGCGAGGGCCCCGACGAGTACCTGGCGCAGCAGTCGATCCGCACCTTCTTCAACGTCTCCGAGCCGCGCCGGCACTACGTCAAGACGGCGATCTCGGTGCTCAACATGGGCTTCATGCGGGGGTTGTCGGCGGCCTACATGGAGGCCACCCCGGCCATCAACGACTGGCTCGCCGGCCTCATCGCGGGCGACGAGGTGTTCCGCCGCACCGGGCTGTCGATCCTGCGCGAGCGGGCGGCGGCCGGGTTCCGCCACCGGCAGCTGGAGGCGGCCACCGACCGGTACTCGCCGTACCGCAAGATGCTCGCCGCGCTGTGGCGGGAGAGCCCCGTGCCGTCGCTGGCCCCGGGCGAGCGGCTGGCGACGATGGCGTCGCTGCTGCACGTGGACCGCGACGGGCGCTCGCTGTGCGCGGCGCTGATCGAGCGCTCGGGGCTCCCGGCGACGGTGTGGCTGCGGCGGTACCTCGACGCCTACCTCACCCCGCTGCTGCACAGCTTCTACGCCCACGACCTCGCGTTCATGCCGCACGGCGAGAACGTGATCCTCGTGCTGTCCGCCGAGGGCGCCGTCGAGCGCGCGATCTTCAAGGACATCGCCGAGGAGATCGTGGTGATGAGCGCGGACGCGCCGCTGCCGGCAGCGGCGGAGCGGGTGCGCGCCGAGGTGCCCGAGCCCATCCGGCTGCTGTCGATCTTCACCGACGTGTTCGACGGCTTCTTCCGGTACCTCTCCGCCACGCTGGCCGCGGCCGGTGTGCTCGAGGAGGAGGCGTTCTGGCGCACGGTCGCCGGGTGCGCCGCCGACTACCGGGCGAGCGTGCCGGCGCTGGCCGGCCGCTTCGAGCGCTACGACCTGTTCGCGCCCACGTTCGCGCTGTCGTGCCTCAACCGGCTGCAGCTGCGCAACAACCGGCAGATGGTCGACCTGGCCGACCCGTCGGCCGCCCTGCAGCTGGTCGGCACGCTGCCCAACCCGCTCGCCCCCTACGCATGAACCGCTGGTGGGTCCTGGCGGTGCTGTGCCTCGCCGAGTTCGTCGTCGTGCTCGACAACACGCTGCTCAACGTCGCCGTGCCGACGCTGTCGCGGGAGCTGTCGACGGGCACGGCCGGCGTGCAGTGGATCATCAACGCGTACGCGCTGGCCCAGGCCGGCCTGCTGCTGGCCGGCGGCGCCGCCGCGGACCGCTACGGCCGCCGGCGGATGCTGCTGCTGGGCCTGGCCGTCTTCGGCGCCGGCTCCCTCGCCGCCGGCCTGGCCGGGAGCGTCGCCGCACTGGTCGCCGCGCGGGTGGTGATGGGGGCCGGCGGCGCGCTGCTCATCACCGCGACGCTCGCGGTGGCCGTGCAGCTGTTCGACGCCGCCGAGCGGCCGCGGGCGATCGGCGCGTGGGCGGCGGTGAGCGCGCTCGGCTTCGCCGGCGGCCCCGTGGTGGGCGGGCTCGTGCTGGCCCACCTGCCCTGGAACGCCCTCTTCCTCGGCAACGTGCCGGTGGTGCTGGCCGGGCTGGCCGCCGTCGCGGCGCTGGTCCCCGAGTCGCGCAACCCGCGGGCCGGCCGGCCCGACCTCCTCGGCGCGCTGCTGGCCACGGCCGGGACGACCGCCGTGGTCTACGCCGTCATCGCCGCCGCGCCCGCCCTCGCCGCGCCGGGCCTGCTGCTGCTGGCGCTGTTCGTGCTGTGGCAGCGCCGCGCCCGGTGGCCGATGCTGAACCTGGCGCTGTTCCGCTCCCGCCGCTTCACGGGCGCGGTCACCGGCATCGTGCTCATCACGTTCGGCAGCGCGGGCGCCCTGTTCCTGCTCACCCTGCAGCTGCAGGTCGTCGGCGGCCTCACGCCGCTCGCCGCCGGCCTGCGGATGGCGCCGTTCGCGCTCAGCGTGGTGGCCCTGAACGCGACCGGCGCGTCGGCCCGGGCCATCCGCGCCCTCGGCCGGGCCGCCGCGGTGCTGCTCGGCATGGCGCTGCTGGCGGCCGGGCTGTGCGTGGTCGCCCGCTTCGCCGTCGGCGGCTATCCGCCGATGCTGGCCGGGCTGCTGCTCATGGGGGCCGGCTGCGCCCTGGCCAACCCGGCGATCGTCGAGGCCGTCCTCGGCGCCGTGCCGCCCGACGAGGCCGGCGCGGGCGCGGGCATCGAGGGCACCATGACGGAGCTGGGCACCGCCCTCGGCGTGGCCGCCCTCGGCGCGGTGCTGCAGGCTCTGCTCCCGGCGTCCGGGCCGGCCCGCGCCCTCGAGCTGAGCCAGTTCGCCGGCGCCGCGGCGGTCCTGCTGGGCGGCGGGGTCACCGCCGCGCTGCTGCGCGGCCGCGCCTGACCGCCCACCGGGCGCCGCGCCCGCCGGGCCACGTCCATCACCGGCTGGGCGCCGCCGCCACGGCCGGCTCGGCGGCCGCCGCCCGCTGACGCCCGGCCAGCGCCCCGAACGTCAGCTGGGCCACGGCGAGCGCGGCGAGCAGCACCAGCGCCGCCCGCCAGCCGCCGGTGTGCTCGGCCAGGGTCCCCGCCGCGACCGGCCCGCAGGCGGCCAGCAGGTATCCCACCGACTGCGCCATGCCCGACAGGTGCGTGGCCTCGCGGTGGGTGCGGCCGCGCAGGCTGATCAGCGACAGCGCGACGACCAGGCAGGCGCCCTGCCCGAGCCCGGCCACGACCGCCCAGACGACGGTGAGCCCCGGCGCCAGCAGCAGCCCGAGCACGCCGGCCAGCATCGGCGCGCAGGCCACCACGGCCCCGCCGGTCAGGCTCGGCGAGCGGCGCAGCAGCAGCGGGATGGCGAGGCCGCCCGCGATGCCGAGCACCTGGAAGACGAAGAGGTGCAGCCCGGCGGTCTGTGCGTCGGCGCCCGACGCCGCGTCGATCGTCGGCAGCCAGGTGACGAGCACGTAGTACGTCGTGGACTGCAGTCCCATGAAGGCGGTGATGAGCCAGGCCGCCGGCTGGCGCCACACGCTCGGGTGCGCCGGCTCCGCGGCGGGTCCGGCGGCGGGCGTGGCCGCCGCGGCCGCGGCCGCGGGCCGGGCCGCGCGGGCGCGGGGCAGCCAGACGGCGGCGACGGCGACGGCGAGCAGGGCCCAGATCGCCAGGGCCGCACGCCAGTTGCTCGCCGCGGCCAGGGGCACCGCCAGGGCGGAGGCGGTCGAGGCGGCGAGGGTCATGGCGGCGGTGTAGAAGCCGGTGGCCCGCGACACGTGCGCCGCGTAGTCCCGCCGGATGATCACCGGCACCAGGACGTTGCCGACGGCGATCGCGGTGCCGATGACGAGCGTGCCGAGCCACAGGCCGGGCGCGCCGGTGTAGGAGCGGGCCACGCAGCCGGCCGCCAGCACGAGCAGCGCCGCCAGGATCGAGCGCTCGGCCCCCAGCGGACCGGACACGCGGTGCACGAGCGGGGAGACGACGGCGAAGGCGAGCAGGGGCAGCGCGCCGAGCAGCCCGAGCAGGGTCTCGCCGAGGCGCTCGCCGGCCCCGATCTGCTGCAGCAGCGGCCCGACGGTGGTGATCGCGGGTCTCAGGCACAGCGCGACCAGGAAGATCGCCGCGGCGCTGCGCTCGCGCATGTGGCCCTCACCTTCGCCCGTGCAAATGTTCGACATTTACATTAACCTGGGAGCATGCCGCTTACGTCTCCTGTGCGCCAGGCGCCCTTGGTGATGCAGGTCGCAGGGCAGTTCCGCGAGCTGATCGAGGCCGGCACGTGGCCGGTGGGCGCGAAGATCCCCGGCGAGGTGACCCTGGCCGGGCAGCTCGGCGTCAGCCGCGGCACGGTCCGGGAGGCGCTGCGGGCGCTGAGCCTGACCGGGCTGCTGGAGCCGCGGATCGGCGACGGGACCTACGTGCGCGCCACCAACGAGATCACCGGCGTCCTCGTCCGGGACGAGCTGTCCGCGCTGACCACGGTGCTGGACACGCGGGCCGGGCTGGAGGCGGCCGCGGCCCGGCTGGCCGCCGTGCACGCCACCGAGGCCGACGTCGAGGCGCTCGCGGCGGCGCTGCGCGACCGCACGGCCGCCCACGACACCGGTGACCGGGACGGATACATCGCCGCCGACACCGCGTTCCACCGGGGCGTGGTGCGGGCCAGCGGCAACCCGCTGCTGGTGCGGCTGTACGACGCGGTGGCCGAGGTGGTCACCGCGTCGATCGAGGACACGGCGGTGCTGCCCGAGGACCCGCGGGTCCGCGACTCGCACGACGTGCTGCTGCGGTGCGTGCGCGGCGGCGACCGCGACGGCGCGGCCGCCGCCTCCTACCACCTCATCGAGTCGGTGAAGGAGACCATCACCCGATGACCACCGTCCTGGCGTTGCGCGACGTCACCTTCCGCCGCGAGGGCAAGCAGATCCTGCACGGCGTCGACCTCACCGTCGCCGCCGGCGAGCACTGGGTGATGCTCGGGCCGAACGGCGCCGGCAAGAGCACGGTGCTCGGCTTCTGCGGCGCGGTGACGCACCCGACCACCGGCACCGTGGAGGTGCTGGGCCGCCGGCTCGGCGCGGTCGAGCTGCAGGCGCTGCGCCGCTCGATCGGGCACGTCAACCCGCGCCATCCGCTGCGCTCGCCGCTGACGGTCCGGGAGGTCGTGCTGACCGGCGTCACCGGCACGGTCGAGACCCCGGCCCGCTGGCGGCCCACCGGCGAGCAGTCGGCGCGGGCCGACGAGCTCATCGACCTCATGGGGCTCAAGGGCAAGGCCGACGAGCGCTGGCCGACGCTGTCGCAGGGCGAGCGGGGCCGCACCCTGATCGCCCGCGCGCTGGTCAGCGACATCCGGCTGCTGCTGCTCGACGAGCCGTCCACCGGCCTGGACGTCGCCGCGCGGGAGCAGCTGCTGGACACCCTGGACCTGCTGCACTCGACGCACCCGGGGCTCGCCTCCGTGCTGGTGACCCACCACCTGGAGGAGCTGCCGTCGCAGACCACGCACGCGCTGCTGCTCGCGGAGGGCCGGGTCGTCGCGGCCGGGCCCACCCGCGAGGTGCTGACGAGCGAGTACGTCAGCGCGACGTTTCAGTACTCGATCCGGGTCGAGCACCGCGACGGCCGCTGGAGCGCACGCGCCCGCCGCTGACGTCAGGCCGGCGGGAGGCCCGCCAGGCGCAGGAGCAGGGACTTGACGTCCGTCGCCCTGACGCGGTCCAGGGCGAGGTCCGGCGCGTCGCTGAGCCAGACCGGGGCGTCGGCGTCCGCCGCCGGCAGCAGGCCGTGCGAGCCGCGCACGGCCCGGGCGCCCTCGTCCAGGCCGACGACGCTCATGAGGTACCGCATCCCGGTCTTCTTGCGCAGCAGCGCGACGCCGGCCCGGGCCTTGGCCGCGCCCGGTGACGCCGGGTCGAAGAACAGCTCCGCGGGGTCGTAACCGGGCTTGCGGTGGATCTCCACCAGGCGCGCGAAGTCCGGCTTGCGGGCGTCGTCGAGCCAGTAGTAGTAGGTGAACCACGCGTCCGGCTCGGCCAGCAGGACCAGCTCGCCGGCGCGCTCGTGGTCCAGGCCGTGGCGCTGCTTGCCGGCCGCGTCCAGCACCTCGCCGACGCCGGGCAGGGCGGCCAGGAGCTTGCCGACCAGGGCCACGTCCTGCGGGTCGCGGACGTAGACGTGCGCGACCTGGTGGTCGGCGACGGCGAAGGCCCGCGACGTCCACGGGTCCAGGTACTCCATGCCGTCCTGGACGTAGACGTTGAGCAGCCCCTCGGAGCGCAGCAGGCGGTTGACGTCGACAGGGCGGCTCGCCTCCGTGATGCCGTACTCCGACAGGGCCACCGTCGTCGCGCCGCGGGCCCGGGCGGCGTCCAGCAGCGGGCCCAGCACGGTGTCCAGGGCCGCCGCCGCGGCCGCCGCGCGCGGGTCCGACGGGCCGTAGCGCTGCAGGTCGTAGTCGAGGTGCGGCAGGTACACCAGGGTCAGGTCCGGGTTCTTGTCCGCCATGATCTGCACGGCGGCCTTCGCGATCCACTCCGACGACGGCAGGCCGGCGTTCGGGCCCCAGTAGGTGAACAGCGGGAACGGGCCGAGGCGCGCCACGAGCTCGTCGTGCAGCGCCGGCGGGTACGTGTAGCAGTCCGGCTCCTTGCGGCCGTCGGCGTAGTAGATCGGCCGCGGCGTCACGGTCCAGTCGACGTCGGCGCCCATGGCGTACCACCAGCAGACGTTGGCGACGGTGTAGCCGGGCTCGGACCGGCGGGCCGCGTGCCACAGCTTGTCGCCGCCGACGAGCGCGTTGTGCTGGCGCCAGAGCAGGACCTCGCCCACGTCGCGGAAGTACCAGCCGTTGCCGACGATGCCGTGGCCGGCCGGGGTCTCGCCGGTCAGGAACGTCGACTGCACCGAGCACGTCACGGCCGGCAGCACCGGCTCCAGCGGCACCGCGGTGCCGAGCCGGGCCAGGTTGGGCATGTGCGGCAGCAGCCGCGGGGTGAGCCCGACGACGTCGAGCACGACCAGGGGGCGGCTCATCGAACCTCCATCGTTTTGAGTCCGAGGTCCTGCAGGGTGTCGCGGGCGTAGGCGAGCTCGGCCGCCATGCCGTGGGCGAGGGCCTGCGGGCCGGCGGGGCGCTGGGCGGCCGGCAGGACGTTCCAGGTGTACGTCTCGACCTCGAGGTGGTCGCAGGCGGCGATCGGGCCGCCGACGAGCGCGCCGAGACCGGCCCGCAGCACGCCGGTGGTGGAGCGCAGCGGCGGCTCCGGGGCGGCGTGCAGCGGCACGTGGTAGTGCACCCGCCACGGGCCCTCGGGGCCGGCGGCGAGGGCCTCGTCGAGGTCGTCGTAGGAGTGCCGGCAGCCGGCGGTGCGGGTCTGGTGCAGGAAGCGGGGCTCGGCGTAGCGCTCCACGACGTCGCGGGCGCCGGCCGGGTCGGCGACCTCGAGCGCGGCCGACACCTGGATCTTCACCACCGGCAGGCCGGCGCGGGCGAGGCGCTGCACGGCGGTGACCGGGTTCTCCCAGGCGCAGGCGAGGTGGGCGAGGTCGACGCAGACGCCGACCCGCTGCCGGTCCACATTGGACAGATGGACGGTGGCCTGCAGCGTGTTCTCGATGACGCAGCCGGGCTCCGGTTCGAAGGCGACGCGGACGGTACGCCCCGTCAGCACCTCCAGCCCCGCCAGCCCCTGTGCGAGGGCGTCCAGCGCGCGGTGCACCCGGGCGACCTGCGGCGAGTTCCACGGGTCGCGCCAGCCCAGCGGCAGCGTCGAGATGGAGCCGCGGGCGGCGTCGTCGGGCAGCAGGTCGACGAGGATCCGGGCCAGGTCGAGGGTGTAGCGCAGGCGGGCGGGGTCGGCCCAGTCCGGGTGGTACACGGCGCGCTTGACGACGGGGGCGTGGAACTCGCGGTACGGGAACCCGTTGAGGGTCACCACCTCCAGGCCGCGCGCGTCGAGCTCGCGGCGCAGGCGGCGGCGCAGGGCGGCGTCGGCGGCGAGCTCGGCGGCCACCCCGGCGCTGAGCCACAGGCCGAGGCCGAGCACGTCGGAGCCGAGCCGCTCGCGCATCGGCGTCGCGTACGTGCCGAGCTGCTCCAGGATCCCGCGCAGGTCCTCGGCCGGGTGGACGTTGGTGCCGTACGCCAGGTGCACCACCTGCCCGTCGGGGTGCCGCAGCCGCATCAGGAGCCCCCGCGCAGGATCGAGTTGCCCTCGAAACTCGCGCTGGGCGTGGCCGCGGCGTCCACGTCGGACAGGTCGAGGCGCTTGGACTGCCCGTAGAACTCGACCGGGTTGCGCCACAGGACCCGGTCGACGTCGTCGTCGGTGAACCCGGCGGCCAGCATCGCCTCGCCGGTGCGCCGGGTCAGCAGCGGATCGGAGCGCCCCCAGTCGGCGGCGGAGTTGACGAGCATCCGCTCCAGGCCGTACTCGCGCAGGATGTGCACCATCCGCTCGGCGGTCATCTTCGTGTCGGGGTAGATGGAGAAGCCCATCCAGCACCCGCTGCCGGCGACCGCGCCGACGGTGACCTCGTTGAGGTGGTCGACGGCGACCCGGCCGGGCTCGATGCCGGACTCGCGCACGACGTCGAGGGTGCGTTGCGTGCCGCGGGCCTTGTCGCGGTGCGGGGTGTGCACGAGCGCGGGCAGCTCGTGCTCGACGGCGAGGGCCAGCTGTGCGCAGAACGCGTCGTCCTCGTCGGGGGTCATGGAGTCGTATCCGATCTCGCCCACCGCGACGACGCCGTCCTTCTCGAGGTACCGCGGCAGGATCTGCAGCACGTCCCGGCATCGCGGGTCGTTGGCCTCCTTGGGGTTGAGCGCGATCGTGGCGTGGTGGCGGATGCCGAACTGCGAGGCGCGGAACGGCTCCCAGCCGACGAGGGAGTCGAAGTAGTCGGTGAACGAGCCGACGTTCGTGCGCGGCTGGCCCAGCCAGAACGCGGGCTCGACGAGCGCGCGGACCCCGGCGGCGGCCATCCGCTCGTAGTCGTCGGTGGTCCGGGAGGTCATGTGGATGTGGGGGTCGAAGATGCGCATCACGAGACCCTCTCCTGAAGTCGGTGCAGCAGCTCGGTGGCGTCGGCGGCGAGCGTGCGCCCGGCGGCGCGGCGCTCCTCGGCGAGGCCGCCGAGCATGGTGGCGAGCTCGGCGTCGGCGCGCTCGTCGAGGCCGGCGACGCCGGCCAGCGGCAGCTGCATGAAGACGGCCTTGAGCACGCCCTGCCGCCACGCCGGCGCCGGCAGGGCCCGGGCGGCGGGCCCGAGCGCGGCGGCGACGAGCCGGGTGTCGTTGGTGCGCAGCGCGTCCAGCAGCAGCGGCTCCACGGCGGCGGCCGGGAGGTCCAGCAGGGGCAGGGCGCGCAGCACGGCGCGCTTCTCGGCGGCGTCGCCGTAGCGGTAGAGCGGCTCGACCTCCGCCGTCCCCTTCGGCAGCCGGGCCAGCAGCAGCACGCGGGCCGCGTCGTCGACGCTCCACCCCTCGGGGGCGGCCAGCATCCACCGCCCGCAGCGGCGCCCGGCGGCCGGGAAGAGCCGCCCGATCGCGGAGGGCTGGCGGGTCACCGTCTCCAGGGCGGTGTCGAGCCAGACGGTGTCCGCCAGTTCCGCCTTCAGGGCCGCGTAGAGGGTTTCGGTACTCACGACACCTCCTGGAATCGCTCCTGGGAACGCTGCTCGGCCTCGCGCAGGAAGGCCAGCGAGTCGCGGGCCACGCCGGGCGCGGCGTGGCTGTGGCGGGGCAGCTCGACGGCGACGAGGCCGCCGTAGCCGATCTCGGCGAGGGCCCGCATGACGGGTGGGAAGTCGACCTCGCCGGTGCCGAACTCGAGGTGCTCGTGCACGCCCCGGACCATGTCGTCGATCTGGACGTTGACGAGGGAGCCGCCGGCGCGGCGCACGCACTCGTCGGCCGGCACCGGCTCCAGGCACCGGCAGTGGCCGATGTCGAGGGTCAGCCCGAAGTGCACGGGCGCGCCGAGGTCGGCCCGCAGCCGCTCCCAGTCGGCGATCGACTCGACGAGCATGCCGGGCTCGGGCTCGAAGCCGAGCATCATCTCGGCGCCCTCGGCGGCGGCGAGGACCTCGGCGCAGCCGCCGGCGAGGCGCCGCCACGCCTCGTCGGGGGCGAGCCCGGGCGGGCGGACGCCGGCCCAGAAGCTGACCGCCTCCGCGCCGAGGTCGGCGCCGATGCGCACGGCCCGGCGCAGGAACTCCAGGCGCGGGCCGGGCTCGTCGTGCAGCAGCGTCGGGGCGTGCTTGTGCCACTTGTCGAGCAGGTACCGCGCCCCGGTCTCGATGACGACGCCGAGGCCGAGCTCGTCGAGGCGGTGGGCGACGTGGCGCACGTTGCGGTACAGGTGCGCGTCGAACGGGTCGAGGTGGTGGTGGTCGAGGGTCAGCGCGACGCCCTCGTAGCCGAGGCCGGCGATGACGTCGAGGGCGTCGTCGAGGCGGTGGTTGCTGAAGCCGTTGGTGCCGTAGCCGAAACGCAGCCCGCTCATGTCGGCGACACCCTCCTGGACAGCAGCCGGGCGAGGGGGGCCACGGCGGCGACGGCGATGCCGAGCAGGGGGCGGCCCGCCCGGGCGGTGAGCGCGCCCTGCAGCGCGGGCAGGTTGAGGATGCCGGCGCCGACCGAGGCGCGGACCCGGGCCGCGTCCGGGTTGCGGACCGCCGCCAGTTGCGGTGTCCCGTAGCGGTACGCGTACCAGCCCGCCAGCGCCGCCGGCACCGCCGCGCGCCGGGAGGCGGCGGCCGACACGGCGACGGCGGCGGTCCCGGCGAGGGTGGCCTTCGGCAGCGCCGGCGTCGCGCCGTCCACCTCGGAGCGCGACAGGGCGGTCACGGTGTAGGTGTGTGCGAACACGGTCGCGGCCGGCCACGCGGCCCGGCGCAGCCGCCCGCCGGAGGCGCCGAGCAGCACGTCGAGGGCGCGGCAGGCGGCCATCGCGGCCGGGCCGGCCGGCGTGGACTTGAGCCCGAGGTCGTACGCCCACACCGCCCCCGCGAGGGGCACCGCGACGGCGAGGGCCTTGCGGCCGCCGGCCAGCCCGGCGGCGGCGACGCCCGCGGCGGTGAGCCCGGCGGCGACGCCGAGCGCGGTGCCCGGCGCGATCCGGCCGGACGGAATCGGCCGCTGGGGCCGCTCGACGGCGTCGACATCGCGGTCGGCCCAGTCGTTGGCGGCCATGCCGGCCCAGTACAGCAGCACGCTGGCCCCGGCCAGCCCGGCCGTGCGCGGCCCGAGCCGCCCGGCCGCGGCCGCCCCGGCGACCACGTCGCCCGGCACGGACAGCGCGGCCGGGGCCCGCACGAGCTCCACGTAGTCGCGCCAGGACGCCGCCGGGCTCACCGCAGGCTCGCGGTGAACGCGGCCAGGGCCTCGAACTGGGCGGCCAGGCCGTGCTCGACCTCGCCGAGGGGATCCTTGAAGAAGAAGGCCAGCTCGGGCAGCGGCCCGACCCGCCCGTTGCGGTGCGCGGCGGCGGTGAGCCGGGCCAGGTCGAGCACGAGCGGGGCGGCGAGCGCGGAGTCGCAGCCGTGCCACGTGAACTCCATGCGCATCGGCGTGCCCAGGAAGCCGGCGAACGTGACGAGGTCCCAGGCGGTCTTGAAGTCACCGATGTCCGGCACGTACTCGATGCGGGTGTGGCCGTCCGGGACGTATCCGAGGGTCTCGCCCAGCACGCGCTGCTTGCTCGCCGACTTGGCCGCGTTGGCCGCCGGGTCGGCCAGGGTCGCCCCGTCGCCGCCGCCGAGCAGGTTGAGCCCCGACCACGACCGCACGGCGAGCCGGCGCATCGCGAACATGGGGGCCAGCACCGACTTCAGCAGCGTCTCGCCGGTCTTGCCGTCGTGGCCCGCGTAGGGCACGCCGCGCGCCTCGGCCAGCTCGTGCAGCGCGGGCAGCCGCGCGCCGGTCGACGGGGTGAAGTCGACGTAGGCGCACCCGGCCTCGAACGCGGCGTACGCGGCGAGCGAGCTGGCCGGCAGCACCGTCTGCGGCCCGTCGAGCGCCGCCCGCAGCGCAGCCAGGGAGGCGTGTGCCGGGTGCGGCTCGGGCGCGGGCTCGGTC
Organism: Dactylosporangium sp. CA-139066; assembly: GCF_050936175.1. Classification (NCBI taxonomy): domain Bacteria; kingdom Bacillati; phylum Actinomycetota; class Actinomycetes; order Micromonosporales; family Micromonosporaceae; genus Dactylosporangium; species Dactylosporangium sp. CA-139066. The sequence goes on from NZ_JBNJNH010000001.1 coordinate 8,594,700, forward strand.
GAGGCGACGTTGACGACCACGACGCGCTCGAGCTCGTGCCGGGCCCGGAACGCGGCCAGGTCCGCCTGGATGGCCGCGGCCGTGCGCGCCGGCGTCTCGGCGTGCGGCAGCGGCCGGACGTCTTCGTCGACTGTGGACAGTTCACTGTGGAGCGCGGCGACGAGCCGCCCCGGCACCACCCCGGCGGCGGCGAGCGTCTCGGCCCGCTTGACCAGCGAGGTGGTGGCGACGTCGTGGCCGCCGAAGACGAGGTCCCCGAACCCCGGCAGCGCACGACGATCCAGGGCCGGATGCTCGGCGACGCATCCGATCGGCTCGGCGAGCCCGGCCCGTAGCGCCGAAGCGCCGACAATGCTGGTGACGGCGACGGATCCGCGCGCGCCAACCAGCCACACACCCGTACGCACGGGCTCCTCCTAGGGGTGAGCGATCTGTGTGACAGTTAGGAGGTCAGATGGGGTTGGGCGACATCGCCGACTGTCGCTGGCTACGAAGCCTAGATCGCGGCCACCCCTTTCCGCCAGTACCGACCGAACTTTTATTCAAATCAAAAAAACTTTGCCTCGGTACATCTAAAGTCGTCGGCCTCGGCAGATCCACCGTTCGGCGGCGGTCCATACCCCGCTGGTCACGAGGTAGAGCTCGGCGGCCAGCGGCAGCCACGGCGCGAACGCCACCGTGGCGAACGTCAGCGCCTTGACCAGCCGCGGCGTCTCCCGGGGCAGCTGCCGCACGTTCCAGACGGCGACGGCGGCGAGCACGGCGACCAGCACCCACCCGGGGGCACCGGGGTGCGCGACCAGCCGGGCCGACAGGTCGGCGCCGAACAGGGTGTAGCCGCGCATGGCGCCGCCGGTGAACTCCCGGTACAGCAGCCACACGAACGGCGCCTGCGCGAGCGCCGGCAGGAGACCGGCGAGCGGCCCCGACCCTTCGCCGCGCATCAGCGCGACGGTCTTCTCGGCCAGGACGGCCGGCTCCTGGGCGTGGCGCCGGCGGATCTCGGCCAGCTGCGGCGCGAGGCGCGCGCGGACCCGCTCGGCCCGGTACCCGCGCAGGCTCAGCGGCAGCAGCGCGGCTCGAAGGATGAGGGTGGCGACGACGATGGCGGCGGGCACGGAGCCGAGCCCGCCGGCGAGCATGATGAGGACATGGTGCAGCACGAGACGTGACCTTCCGATTCCGATCCAGCACACGGAGGCCGCCGCCCATACGGGCGGCCGCCGGTTTCAGGTGTGGTGGGTCAGATCCCCGGTGCCCGGGGCCGCGGCCGTCCGGCCGCGTCGGGATCCGCCGAGCGGATCGACTGCCCGCGGGCGGCGCGGGCGCGGGCCGGGACGGCGCGCACCCGCACGGGCCCGGCCGGCGCCGCGGCGACAAGCCGGGCGGCCAGGACGACGGCGATCGCCGCGAGCACCGCGGTGGCGACCGCAACGAGGTCCGCGGGCGTGGACACCGAGGCCCACGCCGCGAAGAGGGTGGTCAACGACCACGACATGCCCCGATGCTACGCGCCGCGGGCAACACCCGCCGCCCGGCCGGCCATGCGCCTCGCGGCCACGACGCCCATGGTGACCGTCAGGAGCGCGACGGCGCCGAGGTAGGCCCGGTCGGGGAGGCTGTCGGCGTTGGCGAGCAGGCCGAACAGCGTGTGACCGGCGAGCGCGCCGGCGCAGGCCGCGACCGTGTGCCGCCGGGTCCAGGCCGGTGACGCGGCCCAGCGGCGCAGCGCGACCGCGGCCGCCGCGGCCACCGCCGCCGCGCCCGCCATCGGCAGCAGCGCCCAGGCGCCGTGGGTGAACAGCGGCTGCCGCGCCCCGCCGAACGGCCAGAGCGCGCCGAGGAAGACCAGCGTGGCCGCGGCGGTCAGGGCGCCGAGCGCGACGGCCCGCGGCGGGACGGCCGAGCGCCCGGGCCGGGGAGCCGGGCGGGCGCGCAGGCGCAGCGCGACGACGGTGAGCGCGACGGCGAGGGCGGCGACGGTCAGGACGGCGGCGAGGGGCATCGTGTAGCCGGGGTCCTCGGCGGGCGGGACGCTGACCCGCAGCAGGGCCGCGCCGAGCAGGGCGATAACGCCGGCCCCGATCACGCCGCCGCGGCGCAGGTACGGTGCCCGGCCGTGGGCGGGGAAGCACAGCTCGGTGACGACGACCGGCACCGTGATGCTGAAGACCGCGTGGTACACGAGGTTGAGCTCGGTGTACGCCGTGTTGATCCCGAACGGGCGCGGGGCCCAGCCGGCGGCGTGGTACAGGTGCGGGCTCGTGAGGCTCTGCAGGGCCAGGCCCTCCTCGACCAGGCCGTAGACCACGCCCATGAGCAGCAGGCTCGCGATGCCGCCGCCCCGGCGGCGCACGACCTCGCGCACGAATAGGGCGCCGCCGCTGTAGACGGGGGCGAAGACCAGCCACGCCCAGGCCATGCGCAGCGGCACCGTGCCCAGCGTGACCTCGGCGACGAGCGGGGCGAGCACCGCCAGCAGCAGCGCGGCGCGCCGGTTGCGCGGCCGCGGGTCGGGCACCCGCGGGAACGCGGCGCGCAGCAGCGGGCGGTTGACGGCGACGATCAGCGCGGCGAGCACCGCCAGCTGGGCGGCCTGCACCGCGCGCAGCCACGCCGGGTACTCGGCGGAGACGAACAGCCAGCCGACGGCGACGAAGCCCACCACCGACACGACGCGGACCCGGCGGTACGCGCGGTACGCGCCGGTCAGCAGCCGGCGAGCGACCCAGACGTACAACATCGCAACGACGAGGACCGGGATCGGCCGCGTCCACAGGGTGCGGGCCGGCTCGCCCGGGTCCGCGCCGGGGTGGCGCCCTCGCTGGTACGCCAGGACGTCGCCCCGGAAGACCAAGGTCAGCGCCGCGAACGTCACGCCGAGCACGAGCCCGGCCACGAGCAGCCCGACGACGAGGCGGACGGCCCTGCGCTGCTGCGGTGTCATCATGCCCTCGACGCTAGGAACGCGGCGGCGCAGGCACTTCCGGCAAGCGACGGGTCTTACGCCTGCGACTTCAGGAGGAGGGCCGCGGCCGGACCAGACCGAGGTCGTAGGCGAGCACGACCGCCTGCACCCGGTCGCGGACGCCGAGCTTGCGCAGGATGGCCGACACGTGCGTCTTGACCGTGGCCTCGGTGACGACGAGCTGCGCGCCGATCTCGGCGTTGGCGGCGCCCCGGGCCAGCAGCATGAGCACCTCCCGCTCCCGGTCGGTGAGCTGCTCCAGTGCGCCGGGCGCGGCCGGCGGCGTCACGTCGGTGGCCACGAACCGGTCGAGCAGGCGCCGGGTCGCGCTCGGGGCGAGCAGCGCGTCGCCGCCGGCCACGACCCGGATCGCCTCGACGAGGTCGCCCGGCCGGACGTCCTTGAGCAGAAACCCGCTCGCCCCCGCCCGCAGCGCCGCGTAGAGGGGCTCCTCCAGGTCGTACGTCGTGAGCATGATGACCCGCGGCGAGTCGGGCCGCCCGGTGAGCCGGGCGGTGGCCGCGATGCCGTCGACGCCCGGCATGCGCACGTCCATGAGCACCACGTCGGGCCGCGTCTGCGCGGCGAGCCGGATCGCCTGCTCGCCGTCGGAGGCCTCCCCCACGACCTCGAGGTCGTCGCGCGCCTCCAGGATCATCCGGAACCCGGAGCGCACCAGCGCCTGGTCGTCGGCGATCAGCACCTTGATCGTCATGCTCACTCCCCCACCGGCAGCCGCGCGCCGACCTCGAACCCGCCGCCCGCCTTCGGCCCGGCGGTCAGGCTGCCGCCGAGCAGCGCGGCCCGCTCGCGCATGCCCGCAATACCCTGCCCGGACCCGTCCCCGGTGCCGCCGCGGCCGTCGTCGCGCACCCGGACGTACACCTCGGAGGCCCCGACGCGCACCAGCACCTCGGCCCGCCCGGCGCCGGCGTGGCGCAGCGCGTTGGTGAGCGCCTCCTGCACGATCCGGTACGCCGACAGCTGCACCGCCGTCGGCACCTCCACGCCCTCGTCACCCTCGCGGCGCACGGTCACGGGCAGCCCCGCCGCGCTCACCGTCTCGGCCAGCCGCTCGACGTCGTCGAGGCCCGGCTGCGGCGGCGGCCGCCCGTCCGCCCGCCCCCCGGCGTCGTCGTCGGCCCGCACCGTGCGCAGGAACCACCGCAGCTCGGTCAGCGCCTGCCGCCCCGCCTGTTCCGTGCGCCGCAGCGCCTCGCGCGCCTTGCCCGGGTCGACGTCGAACACGTCGTCGGCGGCGGCCGCCTGCACCACCATGACCGACACCGTGTGCGACAGCACGTCGTGCAGCTCGCGCGCGATCCGGGCGCGCTCCTCGAGCACCGCCTGCCGCCGCTCCGCCAGCCGCCGCGCGCCGCGGGCCCGCACCAGCGCGCCCCAGCTCCAGGCCAGCACGACGCCGCCGAGCCACAGCCCCGCCATCTCCCAGCGCCCACGGCCGACGGCCGGCCCGCAGGCGGCGAGGATCGCGAGCCCGAGCCCCCAGAGCGCTTCGGGGGCGGGCCGCAGCCACGCGTACGTGCACAGCACCACGAACGCCAGCCCCGGCCCCAGCGACGGGTACAGCACTTGCAGCCCGGCGCTGCCCGCCAGCACAACGGCGGTGCCGAGCCCCGGCCGGCTCCCGAGCCACCAGAACCCGGCCGCCTGCGCGAGCACCAGCAGCCCCGCCGCCACTCGCCCGGCGACGCCGGTGAGCTCGGCCGGCGCGGGCGTGAGGGCGGGCACGGACACGATCACGGCGCCGACGGCGGACAGGATGCGCCATCGCTGCGAGAACCGCGCCGTGTAGCCGTCCCCCATGCCGCCGTACCCTACCCGCGCCACCACGCGCGCGGCGCCGCCGCAGCGATCCCGGCGTGTTCGCCCGCCGGACTCTGAACTGCCGCGAGGAGCTCGGGGCCAGCCACGACGCCGACGGCCGACGCCACACCACGGCGACGCGCGGGCAGCTACTTCGCGGCCGGCGACGGCGCACGCCCCGGGGCCGTGCGGGCGGCCCAGCTGCGGGTTTCACGTCCGCCAGCTCGGCACATTCCCGTCGTCGTCACTCACGCTCAAACGTCTCACCATCCGGACGTCCCGACGATCCGGCGCCCGAAACGGAGAGGTCTACGGCCCGGCTGGCCAGCGGCGGCGCGGCGGCGCCCCGGGGCGGCACCCTGCGGCACGTCGCAGCCGTCGGCGCAGGGACGGGCAGCGGCGCGGGACGGCCAACGGCGGGCGGGGCGGCCAGCGACACGGGCATGGCCAGCGGCGGGCGGAGGCGCGGGGACGGCCAGGGGCGGGCGGAGGCGGCGCGGCGACGGCCGGACGCGGCCGGCGGCCACGGGCAGCGGCGGCCGGCGGCGGACAGCGGCGCGGCAGGCGGGACCGGCAGCGGCGCGGCGACGGCCGGACGCAGCAGGCGGCCACGGGCAGCGGCGGCCGGCGGCGGACAGCGGCGCGGCAGACGGGACCGGCAGCGGCGCGGCGACGGCCGGACGCAGCAGGCGGCCACGGGCAGCGGCGGGCAGCGGCGCGGCAGACGGGACCGGCAGCGGCGCGGCGACGGCCGGACGCAGCAGGCGGCCACGGGCAGCGGCGCGGGGACGGCCGGGCGCGGCAGACGGGGGCGGGCGGCGGCCGGGGGCCGGGGGCCGGGGGGCCGGGGGGCCGGGGGCCGGGGGCCGCGCGGTGGGTGCGGGCTACGGGGCGGGGCGGGACTTGACCCAGGCGGCGATCTGAGTGCGGGAGTCGAGGCCGAGCTTGTTCAGGATGTTCGAGACGTGGACGGCGGCCGTGCGGGGGCTGATGTAGAGGCGGCGGGCGAGTTCGGCGTTGGTCAGGCCCTCGGCCAGGAGGACGGCGACCTCGCGCTCGCGGGGGGTCAGGGCCTGGTCGCCGGCGCCGGCGGTGGCTGGGGCGGACAGGCCGAGGCGGCCGCGCAGGCCGGTCAGTTCGGCGACGCGCCAGCCGGCCCAGCGGGCCAGGTGGGGCTCGGCGGCGCGGGTCTGGTCGCGGGCGGCGTCGAGGTCGCCCTGGGCGAGCAGGCAGCGGGCGGCGCCGAGGTGGCCGGTGCCGCGCTGGGCCGGCAGGAGCATGGTGGGCTCGGCGACGGCGGCGCGGTAGAGGCGCAGGGCGTCGGCGGTGTCGCCGGCGGCCTCGGCGATCTGGGCGTCGGCGAGCCAGCGGTAGGCGTCGTCGAAGAGCGGGTCGTCGATGGCGGCGGCGATGGGGCGCAGTTCGTCGGCGCTCAGGCCGGCGGCGAGGCCCGCGGAGATGAGGTCGTGGGCGAAGTCGCGGCCGGTGACGCCGGTGACGCGGACGGCGTCGAGGACCGTGCGCAGCAGCTCGCGGGCCTGCTCGGTGCGGCCGAGGCGGCAGGCCAGGTGGAACTGCAGGCCGGGGACCGACGTCTGGGTGAGCATCGTGTAGGCGTCGGTGGACTGCTCGATGAGGCCGCGGATGACCATGTCGGCCTTGTCCAGCTCGCCGGCCTCGAGCAGCAGGCCGGCGAACAGCACGCCGTGGTAGTCGCTGCCGTTGCGGGTGCGCAGCAGGCCGCGGTCGCGGCGGCGGGCGGCCTCGAGCTCGGCCAGGGCGGCGCCGAGGTTGCCCTCCTGGACGGCGAGGCGGGCGCGGCCCTGGAAGTAGGCGGCGACGGCCAGCGACTCGAACCCGGCCCGCTCGGCGAACGTCCGCATCCGCTCCAGTGCCGCGGCCCAGTCGGCGGGGCCGCCGGGGAGCAGGTTGTAGAGGTTGTTGAGCGACCGGGCGGCCAGCAGCCACTCGCCGGCCTCCTCGGCCTCCTGCGCCGCCTCGTTGAGCAGCTTGATGCCGTCCTCGACGCCGGCGGCGACGTTGACGAGCGCGGAGCCCTTCTCGACCTTGCCGGCGAGCCAGACGGCGGGCAGGCCGAGCTCCTCGCCGAGGGAGATCGCCATGTCGGCCCACGCGACGGCGCGCTCGGTGTCGTCGTGCAGCATGTATGCCTGGGCGATCGCCGCGTAGGCGTGCGCCTTCGCCGGGCCGTCGTCGAGGTGGGCGATCTCGGCGCGCAGCTGGGCGGCCCGCTCCTGCATGCTGACGCTGCTGCCGATCTCCCAGCTGAGGCGGACCAGCAGCCGCAGCGCGTCGGCGCGATCCTCGCGGGTGGCGGCGGCGGCGAGCCAGCGCCGGCCGAGCTCCTGGGCGTCGTCGAGCAGCCCGGCGAGCCACGCGGCCCGGGCGCCGCACGAGAGCAGCTCGACGTCGTCGGGCAGCTCGTCGAGGCCCATCTCGGCCAGCTGCAGCGCCTGGTACGGCGAACCCATCCCCATGTAGACGTGCAGCCCCCGGCGGGCCGCCTCCACCATGTCGAGGTAGCGCCCGGCGCCCTTGGCGTGGTGTGCGACGAGCGCGTAGTCCTTGCTGCCCGTGGACAGCAGCGTCTCGAGGGCGAGCTCGTGCAGGCGGCGCCGCTGCCGGGCGAGCATCTCGTCGACGAGCGCCTCGCGGGTCAGGGCGTGGCGGAAGCTGAACTCGTCGTCGCCGGTCTCGACCATCAGCCCGCGGCGCACCAGGTTGCGCAGCCCGACGATGAGGTCGTTCTCGTCGAAGCCGGTGACCGCGGCGAGCAGGTCGAAGGGCACCTTCCGCCCGAGGACGGCGGCCGCCTCGACGATGCGCTTCTCGTCGACGTCGAGGTCGTCGACCTGGCGGCGCAGCGCCTCGGCGATGTTCCAGGGCAGCGGACGGTCGCAGAGGGTGTCGAGGTCGGCCTCGCCGTTGGACTTCAGCAGCTCCTCGAGGAAGAACGGGTTGCCGCCGGTGCGGTTGTGCAGCGACAGCGCGGTGCGGTAGGCCGGCGGGCGCCCGGTCGCGGACTTGAGGAACATCGACGTGTCGGCGAGGCTGAGCCGCTCGAGCCGCACGTTGGTCACGGTGTATCGCCGCTCGAGCCGGGTCAGCAGGTCGGCGAGCGGGTGCCGCCGGGTGATCTCGTCGGGCCGGTAGGTGCCGATCAGCAGCCGCGGCCCGGAGAGCTCGGCGATCCGCTCGAACAGCGCGACGCTCTCCGAGTCGGCCCAGTGCAGGTCCTCGAAGACCACGATCGACGGGCCGGGCGTGGTCAGCTGCCGCACGATCTCCAGGCCGGCCTGGATGCGGTCGATCATCGAACGGGACGCGTCGGTCACGATCCGCAGCGGCTCCGGCTCGAGACTCTCCGAGCGGTGGCAGCTGTCGATCGCGTCGAGGAGGACTTCGAAGGGACGGCTGAGGGTGCCGGGATCGGCCTGGCCGTCGAGGACCGGAACCGTCTCGGGCAGCCCCGTGATGAGTTCCTGGACCATGCGGCTCTTGCCGATGCCCGGCTCCCCGCCGAGCATGGCGATGGAAGGCTCGGACCCGTCGAGGAGGCGGCGCAACCGGCGCAGCTCGTCGTCGCGGCCGACCATCACCTGGCTCATTCCGCTACGGCTGGCCCGCACGCCACCAGCCTACCGGCGGGAGGCCGGTGCACAGGCTGTGACGGACGCGACCTGCGCCACCACCGGCGGCGCTCGTCGCCGTGGGCCGGGCGGTCGCGCAGCTCGAGGCCGAGCAGGTCCTGCTGGCGGTGCTGGACCTGGCTGTACAGGAAGGCGGGGTGCATCATGTCGACTCCTTGGCCGGATGGGTTCTCGGTTGTGACTCCATCCTGTCGTCGTAAGGGAATCCTGCCATCTGCACCTGTTACGTATCTTCGGCCGGTGGGGCGGCCTAGTCATGTCCGCGCCGGCTAGTCATGCCGGTCCGGAAACGTCCCCGGCCCGCAAATCAGCAAAGCCCCGGCGCATCGCGGGGACCACCAGGATGGGTGTGGTCCGGGCGACGCGCCGGGGCTCTACTGCCCCCGCGGTTCGGGTCGCGGGTCGTGGGTTGAGGTCTGCCGTCAGGCCGCTACGCGGTCGCGCTGAGCTCTCCGGCGCAGCTTCACGCGGCTTGACCAGTGCTTGGCCTCGTCAAGCATGTGCAGGCGGCGCTGGCGGACGAGCTCGGTGAGCAGACCGTCGTGGACGTTCATGTCGGTACTCCTTCTTCGGTGGAAGCTTGCGTCTCCATACTGTCGAAGTAAGGCCCCGGTTCCATCGGTAACGCTTACGTAATCGGCCCGCGCCGACATACGTAGATGACCGCCGTCGCCGTCTACGTATCCCTAGGCCGGTCTAGTCATCCCGCAAAACCGCAGGTTACGGCCCCGGCTACCGGGGAACGAATGACTACGTGATGCGTATCGGGACGTCCGGATGGCAGTACAAGGACTGGCGCGACCGGTTCTACCCCCGCGACGTACCGCACCGTCTGTGGCTGGAGCACTACGCGGCGGCGTTCGGCACGGTCGAGGTGAACAACGCGTTCTACCGGCTGCCCGAGCGGTCCACGTTCGAGGGCTGGCGCGACCGCACGCCCGACGACTTCGTGGTCGCCGTCAAGGCGAGCCGGTTCCTGACCCACGTGAAGCGGCTGCGCGAACCCGGCGAGCCGGTCGCCCGCCTGCTCGAGCGCGCCGCCGGCCTCGGGCGCAAGCTCGGCCCGGTGCTGCTGCAGCTGCCGCCGACGCTGCCCGCGGACCCGGCGGCGCTGGACGCGACGCTGGCCGCCTTCCCGCCCGACGTCCGCGTCGCGGTCGAGCCGCGGCACGAGTCGTGGTGGAACGGCGAGGTCCGTGACGTGCTGCGGTCGCACAACGCCGCGCTGTGCTGGGCCGACCGCAAGGGCCGGCCGCAGTCGCCGCTGTGGCGCACCGCGGACTGGGGCTACCTGCGCCTGCACGAGGGCCGCGCCGCGCCCTGGCCGCGCTACGGCCGCACGTCCCTGGACACGTGGACCGGCCGCCTGGCCGAGGCGTTCCAGGAGCAGACCGTTTATGTGTACTGCAACAACGACCCCGGCGGCGCCGCCATCGCCGACGCCGTGGCCCTCGCCCACCTCGCCCGCCGCCGCGGCCTCGACGTCGGGCGCGCCCCGGACCGCGTGCCGAACTAGTCGTAGGCTTCCGGCGTGGCCAAGTTCTGCTGCGCGGTGTTCGTGCTCGCCGTCTTTCTCGCGTTCCTGGTGTGGCAGCGCCGCCGCCTGCTCGACCGCAACCGCGACGACCGCCGCTGACCGGCGGCCGCGCCACCGCCCCGGGCCCGGACCCCGGCAACGCCGCCGGACGAACGGCGCACGCCACCCCGTGGCCCGCGGACGTCGGGGTCGGCCACCCCAGGCCACTGCAAACCGGCAGAAACGGCGGCAGAAACGGCGGCAGGTCCATCGCTGCCGGCGTCCCGTCCGCCAGATAACCACCGAAGAGGAAAGCGACGCGCCGGCCGACGAGGGCCGCGCGCGCCGCGGATCTCAACCCCCCGGGCCGCCGAGGCACGCAGTACTGGAGGGAACGGTGAGCGGGGATGTATCAGGCACGACCGAGTCCGACTCTCGTCCAGTGAAGGCCGCACACCCCACCCGCCGGCGAACGACCATCAGAAGTTTCAATTCATCGGATATCCGGCAGAAGCGCCGGACAAACGCGGCGAATGCCGCAAATGGGCACGCCGGACGGTCGTCGGAAGATCGCTCAGGGTGATGACAGGACAACGGAACCGGGACGTTCCCGATATTGTGTGTGTTCGATGTGGTGACCGGAGGGGGGCCGCCCGGATGGGCAAGCACGGGGTCGCGTCGGGACGAGTACGACGGCGCAGAAAACGGTGACCGCAACCATGAACCGCGAGGGGGGCGTGTTCAGCGGGGCGACCGAGACCGTGTTGCACCTGCATCGCGCGGCCAACGCCGTGCGCCAGCACGTGGAACAGGAGGTGCTGCGCCCGCGGCAGCTCACCTGGACCGGCTTCGTGGTCCTGCGCACGGTCTGGGCGGCGAAGCGGATCGAGACGCGGCATGTGGCCGAGCAGGCCGGGATCTCCAAGGCGACGCTCACCGGCGTCGTCGACACGCTGTCCGGGCGCGGGCTCATGCGGCGCATCAACCACCCCGACGACGGGCGGCTGGTGCTGCTGCAGCTCACGCGCAAGGGCCACCGCATGATCCGCGAGCTGCTGCCGGAGTCGCAGACGGCGGAGGCCTACGCGTGGTCCTACCTCGAGCCCGGCGAGCTCACCAGGATCACGGCTGCGCTGCGTGGACTCGTCGATCACCTGGAGCGATCCCGCTAGCCGGGCATTGCCCCGGATCGCCCCGTTGAGGGGGAATGCGTCATTCAGGCCCGCCGCGCTCGTTGGACAGAGACCAGAACAGTGCCATAACAGGTGTGACCTCCGGCGCGGACGATCTGGCGTTCCTGGACTACTGTTCAGGCAGCCACGACGACGGGCTGGAACGCACAAAGGTGTCCGAACGGACACAACGGTTGCATCCAGCGCGGTCTTTTCATCCTCCGGTGGAGCGGGAAGACTGCTCGTGAGCAATACTCCCCCACAACGGCAACGTAAGTCCGTGGAAGGACCCCGATGACCGAGGCAGGCAACCACGACGCAGCCGGCGCGGCCGGCCCGCCGGACCTGCCGCTGCGCTCGGCCGCGCCCGCGAGGCGCGCCTCCGTCGGCGACCTCACGCAGAACGACCCCGTCCGCATCGACGACTACCGGCTGCTCGGCCAGCTCGGCGTCGGCGGCATGGGCACGGTCTACCTGGCGCAGTCGCCGGAGGGCACGCGCGTCGCGGTCAAGCTCGTCCACGCCCACCTGGCCCGCGACCCCCGCTTCCGGGTGCGCTTCGCCGGCGAGGTCCGGGCCGCGCAGCGGGTGCCCGGCTTCTGCACGGCCCGGGTGCTCGACTCGGGCGTGTTCGAGGAGCGGCCGTACCTCGTCACGGAGTATCTCGAAGGCATTCCGCTGTCCCGGCTCGTCGCCGACGACGGCCCGCTCGACCCGGCGATGCTGCACAGCGTCGCGCTCGGCGTCGCGGCGTCGCTGGCCGCGATCCACAACGTCGGCCTGGTCCACCGCGACCTCAAGCCCAGCAACCTGATGGTCACGCTCGGTGGCGTCCGGATCATCGACTTCGGCATCGCCCGGGCGCTCGACGCCGCCAGCGACATCACGGGCACCGGCAACATCGTCGGCAGCCTCGGCTGGGCCTCCCCCGAGCAGCTGCGGGCCGAGGAGCCCACGGCGGCGATGGACATCTTCGGCTGGGGCTGCCTGGTCGCGTTCGCCGCCACCGGCCGCCACCCCTACGGCGGGGAGGAGGCGGCCGCCCGGGCCTGGAAGATCCTCGAGGGCGACCCCGACCTCAACGGCATCCCCGACCCGGTGCGCGACCTCGTCGCCGCCGCGCTGAGCCGCGACCCGGCCGACCGTCCCGACGCCCGGCAGCTGCTGCTCGGCCTCGCCATCGACGACCTGGACGCCGCCACCGTCCCGGTGCAGCGGCGCTGGCTGCGTGGCGCCACGCAGATGTCGCGCCGTCGCGTCACGTCGATGGCGATCGCGCTGCCGATGGCGCTGGCGCTGGTCTTCGCCGCCGCCGAGGGCACCTCGGACCTCATGGGCGGCAACCCCGGCGGCGACTCCCACCACGGCACCACCGGCGGCGACCAGGTGACCACCAACCTGTCCCCGCAGCCCGGCCCGCACGCGACCGCGGGTGGCGGCGGCGGGCACCCCAACGGCGGCGCCACGCCGACGCAGATCGGCAACCCGACCAACGCCGACCAGACCCCGGGGGCGACGCACACGCCCGCCACCCCGGGCACGCCGGTCACGCTGCCGAGCACGATCGTCACGACCACGACGGTCGCGCCGACCACCACCTCGCCGACGACCGACCCCCCGCCGACGACCGACACGCCGCCGCCGACGGAGACGACCGCGCCCGTCCAGGTGCCGGTCAACGGCGCCCCGGGCTGAGCCCGGGCGTCGTCAGACGACGTGGTCGAGGTACCGCTGCAGGGTCTCGGTCAGCACGTCCCCACCGGGACGTGACCAGACGTCCTCGTGAAACACCTCGACCTCGATCGGCCCGTCGTAGCCGGTCGCGTCGACGGCCTCCCGGAAGCGGCGCAGCTCGATGCAGCCCTCGCCGGGCAGGCCGCGCCCGAGCAGCACGCCGGCCGGCAGCGGCGTGATCCAGTCCGCGACCTGGAAGCACGCGATCCGCCCGCCGGCCCCGGCCCGGGCCAGCTGCGCCCAGACCTGGTCGTCCCACCAGATGTGGTACGTGTCGACGGCCACCCCGACGTCCTGCGCCGCATGCTCCTCGGCGATGTCGAGCGCGTTGCCGAGCGTGACGACGGCGCAACGATCGGACGCGAACATCGGATGCAGCGGCTCGATCGCGAGCCGGACGCCGGCCGCGCGCGCGTACGGTACGAGCTCCCCGATCGCGTCCGCGATGCGCCGCCGCGCCCCGTCGAGGTCGCGGCTGCCGGCCGGCAGGCCGCCGCTGACGAGCACGAGCACGGGCGCCCCGAGCGCGGCGGCCTCGTCGATCGCCCGGCGGTTGTCGTCGCGCCAGTCGCCGGCGGTGAAGAACCCGCCGCGGCACAGCGTCGTGACCTCGAGCCCGGCCGCGCGCACGAGCGCCGCGGTGCGCTCGACGCCGTACGTGTCGACCTGGTCGCGCCAGAGCCCGATCCCCGGCACGCCGGCCGCGGCGCAGCCCGCGACGGTGTCCTCCATCGGCCAACGCTTGGTGGTCGCCTGGTTCAGCGAGAACCGGGACAGGTCGCCCATTGCTCCTCCGATTCGCATTTCTTGGATGTCGTACCCCCAGACCGGCGCCGACCACGCAACGCGCACATAACCGATAAATCCGATATGTCCGTCACGAAGTGGCGGACATATCGGATCGCGGCTCGCCCCTCAAGCACCGTTCCCGCCCGGCCAACGTTCCGTCTGGGCGACGTAAGGCCCCGCCCCCTCAAGAACCGTTCCGTCCGGGCGACGTGGAGGTTCCGACCGTGAGAGCGGTTCCCGCCCGGGCGACGAAGATGGATTCCACCTGGCCCGCGAGATCGGTGCCGACGTCAGGTTCACGGCCGGCGCCCGAGCAACGGGTGCCGGCCGGCCGTCGACAACGCGTTCGACGCAGACCGACGCCGCGGCGGGAAAGGCGCGGGGCGGTAGTGCGCCCCAGCCCGAGCCGGCCGGGGCGGAGCACTACAGGTCCAGCGCCGGGATCTCGATGCGGCGGCCCGTGCGCGCCGACTCCAGGCCCAGCTCGGCCAGCTGGACGCCGCGGGCGCCGGCCGCGAAGTCCCACGGGAACTCGGTGCCGTCGACCACGTGGTGCAGGAAGCGCTCCCACTGCACCTTGAAGCCGTTGTCGAACGGCTCGTTGTCGGGGACGCGCTGCCACTGCTCGCGGAAGCGCTCCGTGGCCGGCAGGTCCGGGTTCCAGACGGGCTTCGGGGTCGAGCCGCGGTGCTGGATGTGGCACTCGCGCAGGCCCGCGACGGCGCTGCCGTGGGTGCCGTCGACCTGGAACTCGACGAGCTCGTCGCGGTACACGCGCACGGCCCAGCTCGAGTTGATCTGGGCGATGGCGCCGCCCTCCAGCTCGAACGTGCCGTACGCGGCGTCGTCGGCGGTGGCCTCGTAGGGGGCGCCGGACTCGTCGACCCGCTGCGGGATGTGGGTGGCGATCGTGGCCTGGACCGAGCGGACCGGGGCGAAGATGCGCTCCAGGACGTACTGCCAGTGCGGGAACATGTCCACGACGATGCCGCCGCCATCGGCCGCGCGGTAGTTCCACGACGGGCGCTGGGCGGGCTGCCAGTCGCCCTCGAAGACCCAGTAGCCGAACTCGCCGCGGACCGACAGGATGCGGCCGAAGAAGCCGCCCTCGACCAGGCGGGCGAGCTTGCGCAGGCCGGGGAGGAACAGCTTGTCCTGGACCACGCCGTGCTTGACGCCGGCGGCGCGGGCCGCGCGGTAGAGGTCGACCGCGGCCGCGGTGTCGTCGGCCAGGGGCTTCTCGGTGTAGACGTGCTTGCCGGCCTCGATCGCGGCGCGGATGGCCTTCTCGCGCTGCTGCGTCACCTGGGCGTCGAAGTAGATCTGGACGTCGTCGCGGGCCAGGGCCGCGTCCAGGTCCGTGGTCCACTCGGTCAGGCCGTGGCGCTCGGCGATCTCCTGCAGCTTGGCCGGGTTGCGGCCGACCAGGATCGGCTCGGGCCAGACGCGGCGGCCGTCGGCCGCCGGCAGGCCTCCCTCCTCCCGGATGGCCAGCAGCGAGCGGACCAGGTGCTGGCGGTACCCCATGCGGCCGGTCACGCCGTTGAGGACGATGCCGATCGGAACGCGGTTCACATGTCTCCTCGGGGGATATAGGTCTCGAGCAGGCCGCACATGCCGTGCTTGGCCGACTCGGTGGGCTCGGGCAGCACCGACACTCCCCCGTTGGCCAGATACGAAGTGTCGGTCTTGTCCAGGGCGTCGAGCTGGCGGCCGGTCTCCAGCGCGGCGTCGAGCGCGCCGGTCTCCCAGCGGCGGCGCCACTCGGCCAGGCGCGGGGCGACGAGCCGGGCGGCGAAGCGGCAGAACTCGGCGAACGCGGCCGGGCCGGCCTCGCGCAGGGCCAGGAAGCCCGTGACGGCCAGGTCGCGGCGGCGGTACGCCGGCGCGAGGTCGGGCCCGCCGGGCAGCGTCACGGCCGCGCGGTAGGCGTCGTGGTCGGACCAGTAGGGCTCGGGCAGCGTCAGCACGGCGTCGCCGGCCTCCGGCAGGCCGCTGTTCTGCATGAGCACGACGATCTGCAGGCCGCCCTCGTTGACGAGCCGGTGGATGGTGCCCGGGCGGAACCAGGCGACCGTCCCGGGGCGCAGGGGCGTCTCGCGGTAGCCGTCCCCGGACAGCGTCTGCACGTGGCCGGCGCCGGCGGTGACCACGTACCCCTCCGAGCACGTCAGGTGCATGTGGGGCGTACCGCCGTGCAGTCCGTCGGGCGCGGTGGTGTCGTACACCGACAGCCGCGACACCCCGATCGCCCCGGGCAGGTGGAAGCTCATGGCAACACCTCGAATTCAGGAAACCGCTTTCCTGAGGCTAGCCGGTACGCTGAGCGCGGGTCAACAACGAAGGGGGTCTGCGATGGCGACGCTCGCCGATGTCGCCCGCCGCGCGGGCGTGTCACCGGCCACCGCCTCCCGCATCATCAGCGGGAGCACGAAGCTGGTCACCGACGAGCTGCGGGCGCGGGTGCTGCGGGCCGTCGACGAGCTGCAGTACGTGCCCAACGCCCACGCCCAGCTGCTGGCCCGGGCCCAGCGCACCGCGGTCGGGGTCATCGTGCACGACGTCTCCGACCCGTACTTCGCCGAGATCACCCGCGGGCTGCAGCAGGTGGCGACCGCGCACGGGCGGCTCGTCATCATCTGCAACAGCTACCGCGACCCGGCGCGCGAGCTGGAGTACGTGGAGCTGCTGCGCGCCCAGCAGGTCGCGGCGATCGTGCTGGCCGGCTCGGGCTACCACGACGCGGCGTTCACGAAGGCGCTCAAGGGCAAGCTCGCCGCGTACACGCGCACCGGCGGCCGGGTCAGCGTCATCGGCCGGCACGAGCTGCCCGGCGACGCGGTCATGCCGGCGAACGAGGAGGGCGGCTACCTGGCCGGCGCCGAGCTGTTCGGCGGCGGGCACCGCAAGGTCGGGGTGATCGCCGGGCCGCGGGTGCTGACGACGACCACGGACCGGCTGGCCGGGCTGCGCCGCGCCGCCCGCGAGGCCGGCCGGACGCTGCCCGCGCGGCGCATCGCGTACGCCGGCTTCGACCGCGAGGGCGGCGCCGAGGCGACCGCGGCGCTGCTGGACGCCTCCCCCGACCTGACCGCGATCGTCGCGCTCAACGACTCGATGGCCGTCGGCGCGCTCAACGCCCTGCGCGAGCGGGGGATCGACGTGCCCGGGCGGATCTCCGTCATCGGCTTCGACGACATGCCGATCGCGCGCGACGTGACGCCGGCGCTGAGCACCGTGCGGCTGCCGCTGACCGAGATGGGCGCCCGCGCGATGTCCCTCGCCCTCGACCCGCACGGCGACGACGCGGCGCCGCGCATCGAGCCGGCCGCGGCGGTGCTGGTCCGCCGGGCCAGCAGTCAGCCGTTGACGTCCCGGTAGCCGGGCCGCCCGCCAGGGAGCGGGTCGCGGCGGCGCACCGCGCCGGCGGCCGCAACGCCGTTGACCGCAGGGCGCGCACACCACAAGCCCGAGACCGTCGCGGCGGCCGGAACGCCGTTCACCGCAAGGCGCACACCAAAAAGCGCGAGACCGGAGCCCGCTCACCGCGCCCGCCACAAGCGCGAGGCCGGAACCCGTTCACCGCAAGGCGCACACCAAAAAGCGCGAGACCGGAGCCCGCTCACCGCGCCCGCCACAAGCGCGAGGCCGGAACCCGTTCACCGCAAGGCGCCCGCGACGAGCGCGAGGGCGTGTTCGCGGCCGGGGCAGGCGCGCGGGCCGGCGCCGAACGGGGCGCCCTCCAGCGACACGAGCACCACCTCGCCGTCCGGCGCGACGCGGCGGGTCGCCGGCACCGGCGGGTCGTCGCGCAGGACCTCGTCGACGGGGCGGGCGCGGGCGCGCTCGACCAGCGCGGCGGTGGCGTCGCAGGCCTGGACGAGCAGGGCGATGCGGGCGGCGGTCCGCTCGTCGTGCGCGCCCCCGAACGCGGCCACGAGGCGCTCGACGGCCTCGTCGGCCGCGGCGTCCCCGGTCTGGTACGCCGCGGCAGCGGTCCGCACGTCGTCGGCGACGGGCGCGGCCACGCCGAGCGCCAGGGCCAGGCGCGAAACCGGGTGCCCGGCGTAGGGGGCGCGCAGCTCGCCGGGGTCGATGCCGGCCAGGAGCTCCTCGACGAGGGCGCGGCGGCGGGCGTGGGTGGCGCCGTTGCAGAAGCGGCTGACGGCCGAGCGGAGCCAGGCGATGCCCGTCGCGGCGGGCGGGGCCTCGGGCACGAGGTAGGACGGGTCGGCCAGGACGGCGGCGGGTCGCATGCCGCCGACGCTACGGGCGGGAACGTTCGGGGCCGGCCGAACCGTCCGTGCGCCAGCATGGAGGCATGACCACCGACGCGGCCGACCTCGCGAGGCTGGCGAACCTGCTCGCCGACGAGACGCGGGCGGCGATGTGCCTGGCGCTGCTCGACGGCCGGGCGTGGACGGCCGGGGAGCTGGCCGCGCACACGGGCGTCGCGAAGTCCACGGCGAGCGAGCACCTCGACCGGCTGATCGGCGGCGGGCTGCTCGCCGAGGAGCGGCAGGGGCGGCACCGGTACGTGCGCCTCGCCGACGCCGGCGTCGCGCACCTCGTCGAGGACCTCTCCGCGCACCTGGAACCCCGCCGCGCGCCCGTGCGCGGGCTGCGGCAGGCGACGGCCGACGCGGCAATGAAGCGGGGGCGCACCTGCTATGACCACCTCGCCGGGGAGCTCGGCGTGGCGGTCGCGGACGCGATGACCGCGCGGGGGCTGATCGACCAGCGGGGCGGGTTCGCGCTCACCGAGGCCGGGCTGGCGTGGCTGACCGGCGAGGCCGGGATCGACGCGGCGGCGCTGCAGGCGCGGCGGCCGCTGGCCCGCGGATGCCTCGACTGGACCGAGCGCCGGGCGCACCTGGCGGGGCTGGCCGGGGCGCGGCTGTGCGAGCGGTTCATGGCGCAGCGCTGGGTGGTGCGCATCGGCTCGAGCCGGGCCGTGAAGGTCACCCCGGCGGGGCGCGACGGCCTGCGGGCGCTGCTGGGCATCGATTAGCTTTCCGGGCCGCTGGGTAGACACCCGTCAACGCTTCGGCGTGTGACCCCTGGAGGCTGTCGTGTTCGCTGTGATCGCCGCGATCCTGTTCGCGGTCGCACTTCTGATCGACCTGCTCGGCGCCAACACCGGCCCGATCCTCGACGTCGGGACGCTGAGCCTGGCCGGCTTCCTGTGCATCGCCCTGCACCTGGCGGGCGCGGGCGCCTGGACGTCGGGCCGCTGGGGCAGCTACCGGCGCCGCCGGTACTCGCGCCGCTAGGCGTCCTTGGCACGACGGACGCCGGGATTCCTCGCGGGAGGAACGGTCGTGCGTTGCACGGACCCGAGCCGGGTATAAAGGCTTTGTGGTGTCCTTCCTGGTGGCGCCGGCGGTGATCCTCGGCCTGTTCGTGCTGCTGGCCCGGCGGATCCGCCGGCGTGGCCTGACCGGCGGGCCCGCGACCAGATCAGCCGGTAGCGGCCGGCCTCCAGGGGCCGGCGGCCCTGCGCATCGGGGCCCTCACCGGGTGCCGAGTCGGACTCGGCGGTCGCCCGGCCGGTGAAGCGGTTGGGCTGGCGGACGATACTCACCGCGCGGCGAGGTCTCCCGCTGGAACTGTGCCTGCGCCATATGACCGACACTAGCCCGCATGACCGTGCGTGTGGAGCGGCGCGACGCCGTGTGGACCGTGGTGCTGGACCGGCCCGAGACCCGCAACGCCGTGGACCGGCCGACCGCCGAGGCGCTCGCCGCCGCGTTCCGGGACTTCGACGCCGACCCTGGCGCCGCCGTCGCCGTGCTGTGGGGCGCGGGCGGCACGTTCTGCTCCGGCGCCGACCTCAAGGCGGTCGCCGCCGGGCGGGGCAACCGGGTCGAGGCGGACGGCGACGGGCCGCTCGGGCCGACCCGGATGCGGCTGTCGAAGCCGGTGATCGCGGCCGTGTCCGGGCACGCCGTCGCCGGCGGCCTGGAGCTGGCGATCTGGTGCGACCTGCGGGTCGTGGAGGAGGACGCGGTGTTCGGCGTGTTCTGCCGGCGCTGGGGCGTGCCGCTGATCGACGGCGGCACCGTGCGCCTGCCGCGGCTCATCGGCGCCGGGCGGGCCCTCGACCTCATTCTCACCGGCCGGGCCGTCGACGCCGCCGAGGCGCACCGCATCGGGCTCGCCGACCGGGTCGTGCCCGCCGGGACCGCGCGGGCGGCCGCCGAGGAGCTCGCGGCGCAGCTGGCCGCGCTGCCGCAGGAGTGCCTGCGCAACGACCGGCTCGCCCTCTACGAAGGGCTCGGCGAAGCCATGCAGATCGAGTTCGCCTACGGGCTGCGCTCGCTCGCCGCCGGGGCGCGCGACGGGGCGGGGCGGTTCGCGCAGGGCGAGGGGCGCCACGGGGCCGGACTAGGGTGATCGCGTGGTGGACAGGACAGACATCGAGGCCGCGGCGGCCCGCATCGGCGGTTACGTCCGGCGCACCCCGTCGTACGAGGTGCGCCCGGGGCTGTGGTTCAAGCTCGAGCTGCTGCAGCACAGCGGGTCGTTCAAGGCGCGCGGGGCGTTCAACCGCATCCTCGCCGCGGCCGAGGCCGGGCGGCTGCCCGACGCGGGCGTGGTGGTGGCGTCCGGCGGCAACGCGGGGCTCGGCGTGGCGTACGCGGCGGCCCGGCTCGGGGTACGGGCCGAGGTGTTCGTGCCGGTGGGGGCGCCGCCGACGAAGGTGGCGAAGCTGCGCGAGTACGGCGCGCAGGTGCACCAGGCCGGCCGGGAGTACGCGGAGGCGTCGGCCGCGTCGGCGGTGCGGGCCGCGCAGACCGGTGCGCTGTGCGTGCACGCCTACGACCAGCCGGAGATCGTCGCCGGGCAGGGGACCGTGGGCCTGGAGCTGCCGCCGGCCGACACCGTGCTCGTCGCGGTCGGCGGCGGCGGGCTCGTGGCCGGCATCGCGGCCGCGGTGGGCGACCGGGCGCGGGTCGTCGCCGTCGAGCCGGCCGGGGCGCCGACCCTGCACGCCGCGCTGGCCGCCGGGGCGCCGGTGGACGTGCCGGTCGACAGCGTCGCCGGCGACTCGCTCGGCGCGCGGCGGGCCGGGGAGATCGCGTTCGGGCTGGCGGTGCGCCACGGCGTGCAGAGCCGGCTGGTGAGCGACGAGGCGATCGTCGAGGCCCGGCGCCGGCTGTGGCACGAGCACCGCATCGCCGTCGAGCACGGCGCCGCGGCCGCGTTCGCGGGGCTGGACCTGATCGACGACCCGGGCACCGTGGTGGTCGTGCTGTGCGGCGGCAACACCGACCCCGCGACGCTGTACGCCGAGCCGCTGCATGCCGCCGGATGAGGTGTTCGACGCGGCGCTGAAGCGGTTCCTCGCCCAGCAGCGCGTCGACATGCGCTCCCTGGCGGCCGAGCTGGGCATCGGGCGGGCCACCCTGTACCGCCGCGCCGGCTCGCGCGACGAGGTGCTCGGGCACGTGCTGTGGTACCTCACCGACCGCAACCTGGAGCGCGCCGTCCGCCACGCCGATGGCCTGCGCGGGCCCGAGCGGATCGTCGCGGTCATCGGCCACTTCCTCAACGCCGTGTGGGACCAGCCGTCGCTGCGCCACTTCCTGGCCGCCGAGCCCGAGGCGGCGCTGCGGATTCTCACGTCCAAACGCGGCGTCGTGCAGCGGCGCGTGGTAGACCACCTGGAGGGGCTGCTCACGGAGGAGATCGAGGCCGGCGCGTTCGCCCCGCGGCTGGACGTGCGGACCCTGGCGTTTGTCCTCGTCCGGATCGGGGAGAGCTTCCTGTACGCGGATGCCATCGCCGACGGCGAACCCGACGTGGAGCAGGCCCTGCAGGTGATCGGACGGCTGTTGGAGGGCTGAACCGTGAAGGTCAAGGCCGACGTGTGCATCGTGGGCGGTGGGCCGGCCGGGCTGGTCCTGGCGCTGATCCTGGGCCGGCGCGGCGTCGACGCCGTCGTGCTGGAGAAGCACGGCTCGTTCCTGCGCGACTTCCGCGGCGACACGGTGCACCCCTCGACGCTGCAGCTCATGGACGAGCTCGGCCTGGGCGAGGAGCTCGCCGCGCTGCCGCACCGGGTGGTGCGCCAGCTGCAGATCACCTACGCGGGCGGCACGTTCCGGCCGGTCGACTTCGCGCGGCTGCGCGCCACCCACCCGTATGTGATGATGCTGCCGCAGTGGGACTTCCTGGAGCTGCTGGCGACGCACGGGGAGTTCACCCTGCACCGCAACGCCGAGGTGGTGTCGGTGAACCGCAGCGACCGCCGGGTGGCCGGGGTGACGGCGATGACGCCGGACGGGACGCTCGAGGTGGAGGCGCCGCTCACGGTCGCCTGCGACGGGCGCAACTCGACGGTACGGCGGGAGCTCGGCCTGCGCAGCAAGGAGTACGGGGCGCCGATCGACATCCTGTGGTTCCGCCTGCCGCGCGAGCCCGGCGACCCGGAGGGCATGGCCGGGCGGGCCGACGAGGGCCGGCTGTTCTTCGGCATCGACCGCGGCGAGTACTGGCAGATGGGCTGGGTGGTCCTCAAGGGCGGCGACGAGCAGATCCGCGCGGCCGGCCTGCCCGCGTTCCGGGCCGCGCTGGCCGAGAGCGTGCCGTACCTCGCCGACCGGGTCGCCGAGATCCGCGACTGGGACCAGGTGCAGACGCTGACGGTGCGCATGGACCGCCTCTACCGCTGGCACGTTCCGGGCGCGCTGCTCATCGGCGACGCCGCGCACGCGATGTCCCCGGTCGGCGGCGTCGGCATCAACCTGGCCATCCAGGATGCCGTCGCCGCCGCCCGGGTCATCGTCGCGGCGTTTGAGCGGGGCCGGGCGCCGACGCAGGGCGAGCTCGCCTCCGTGCAGCGGCGCCGGAGCCTGCCGACCGCCGGGACGCAGCTCATCCAGCGGGCCTTCCAGCGCGGGGTGCTCGCGCCGGCGCTGAGCGGCCGGCCGATGCGCCCGCCGCTGCCGGTGCGCCTGCTGGACCGCTACCCGGCGCTGGGCGCGATCCCGGCCCGGCTCATCGGCGTGGGGCTGCGCCCCGAGCACGTGGCCTAGAGCCGCCGGCGCGACACCCCCCGCGTCGACCTTGACGGCACGACCGGCGCGAAGCCGGGTCGTGGCGATCTGCCAGGTGACCGTGGTGGCCGGGCCGGCGTCGGAGCCGGGGCCGGACCGCCGGCCGAACGCGTGGAAGGTGCGGCGAACGAGCGATGACCGCTGACGAAAGAACGGACATGTCGGATACGTCCATCGACCGCCGGGACCCCCACTTGCCATAGGCAGTACCTTCTTCGCATGGCCACGGTGCTGCTGGTTGAGGACGACCACGTCGTGCGGGGCGCCCTGCTGCGCTCCCTGACCGACCGTGGTCACACGGTGCACGCGGTCGGCACCGCGCTGGAGGCGCTGCGGCGCTTCGCCGCGGAGACGCCCGACCTCGTCGTGCTCGACCTCGGCCTGCCCGACCTGGACGGCGCGGACGCGCTGCGCATGCTGCGCGGCATCGCCGACACGCCGATCATCATCGCGACCGCCCGCGACGACGAGGCGGAGATCGTGCGGCTGCTGAAGGCCGGCGCCGACGACTACATGATCAAGCCGTTCACCTCGGCCCACCTGGACGCCCGGATGACCTCCGTGCTGCGCCGCACGGGACGGGCGAGCCGCGAGGAACCCACCGCCATCGAGGTGGGAGGCTTGCGGGTGGACATCGGCCAGCGGCAGGCATACCTGCACGGCGAGCCGCTGACCCTGACCCGCAAGGAGTTCGACCTGCTGGCGTACCTCGCCGCCCGGCCCGGCCGGGTGGTCTCACGCCGTGAGCTGTTGGAGGAGGTATGGCGGCAACCCTCAGTGGGCGAGGACCAGACGATCGACGTGCATCTGTACTGGCTACGCCGCAAACTTGGCGAGAGCGCGTCAGCGCCCAGATACCTGCACACCGTGCGGGGCGTGGGCTTCAGGTTCGCCGCCCCGGACTGAGGCGCACCCTCGCCTACGTCTCGGCGGCGGTCACCACGATGGTGGCGCTCGCCTTTCTGATCCCACTGGGACTCGTCGTCCAGCAGCTCGCCCGGGAGCGCGCGCTCGCCGACGCGGAACGCCAGACCGCCGTGGTCGTGGCGGTCCTCACCGTGACCACCGACCCGCTGAGCATCGAGCGGGCGATCGCGAGCACCGGCGGCCCGGCGGTGACCCGCGTCGCCGTGCACAACCTCGGCGACGACGGCACCGAGATCGGCACCGGCCACGCCGCCGCCGGCGACCTGGCGCACGCGGCCGACCAGGCGGCGCCGGTCATCGCCGAGGTGCCCGGCGGCGAGTCGTACCTGGAGCCGGTCGACCTCGGCTCCGGGCGCACCGCCGTGGTCGAGGTCTTCATCCCGACCTCCGAGCTGGAGAACGGCGTCGCCGGGGCGTGGTGGGCGCTCGGCGCGGTCGCGCTCGGCCTCGTCATCGCCTCGGTCTGGGTCGCCGACCGCCTCGCCGCGAAGATCATCATCTCGGCCCGGCAGCTGGCCGGCGCGGCCGGCGCGCTCAGCGAGGGCTACCTCGACGTGCGCATCGACCCGCAGGGCCCGGCGGAGCTGGCCGAGGCGAGCTTCGCGCTCAACGTCATGGCCGACCGCATCATGGCGCTGCTGTCCAACGAGCGCGAGCTGGTCGCCGACCTGTCGCACCGCCTGCGCACCCCGCTGACCGCGCTGCGCCTGGACGCCGAGACCCTCGACGACTCCCAGGACGCCGAGCGCATCCGCGACGCGATCGCCGCCCTCGAGGTCGAGATCGACAAGCTGATCCGGGCCATGCGCGAGCCCATCGACGCCCACTCCCCCACCCCCGACAACGGCGAGCGGGCCGACGGCGCCGCCGCGTCCACGGGCGAGGAGGGCTGCGACGTCGCCGAGGTCGTTCGGGACCGGATGATGTTCTGGTCGGCGGTCGCCGGCGACCAGGAGCGCGACTGCAAGGCGATCGGCGTCGACGCCCCCGCCCCGGTGACGGTCCCCAAGAGCGAGCTGGCCGCGGCGCTGGACGCCCTCATCGGCAACGTCATCCGCTACACGCCGCAGGGGGTGCCGTTCGAGGTGGCGGTCACCCGCCGCGAGGACGGTTATGTGGTACTGCGGGTCGAGGACGGCGGCCCCGGCATCCCCGACCCGGAGCTGGCGATGCAGCGCGGCGAGAGCCAGCAGGGCTCGACGGGCCTGGGCCTGGACATCGTGCGGCGGGTCGCGGTGGCCGGCAACGGGACCGTGAACATCGGCACCGGCGCCCTCGGCGGCGCATCCATCGTCATCGTCATGGCCGACGCCGATCCCGCGCCCAAGGAGGAGCCGCCGCCGAGCCGCTGGCTGGTGGGGCGGCTGTCGCGGGAGCCCTCGGAACGCCGCTCGCGCTGGCGCAAGTCGTAGCGGCTCGGCGGCCCGCCCCGCCGAGCCCGCGGACGCCGCACCGCCACCCGCGCGAACAGCGCCCGCGCCGCCGCACCGCCACCGCGCGAACAGCGTGCGCCGCCGCGCGAACGGCGCCCGCGCCGCCGCACCGCCACCGCGCGAACAGCGTGGGCGCCGCCGCACGAAAGGCGTCCGCGCCGCCGCGGGTGACGGTGTCCGTGGCGGTGGGCGAACGGTGTTCGCGCTGGCCGGACGCACAGGAAGACCGTCGTACATATGGCGGGCGCAAGTTTGGTTTAGATATGCCTTAACTAGGCCGTTTCGGCTGGATCGGGCACCTGGCGCATGGCTATGGTCAGCGCGTTCCCACGTGGACGCCCGGCACTCACCCGCCTTGCCACCCTCGAAGGCCGGCGTCCTGCGCGCGGCGGGGACCGGTACCTCTGCCCTGTGCCGGTCCCCGCCGCGCGCCTCTTCCCCTCGGAGGACTTCAGCGTGCAAGCGCGACCCCAGAAGTCAAGGCGCACCCGCCGGATCGTGATGGCCCTCGGGGTCGTCGTGCTCGGCGCCGGCGCGGCGATCGCCGGACCGGGCGCATACCAGGACCTGTTCCCGGAGCGCGGTCCGATGGCCATCAGCCAGGTGCCGGCCGACAATCCCGACCTGGGCCTGGTGTACACCGGGCTGAAGCCGGCCAAGAAGGGCGCCCCCTGCGTCGGCGGCTACGAGCTCACCGAGCGCGACCAGTGCAGCCACGGGCCCGACGCCCCGCCCCCGGGGCTGAGCGTGAAGTCCGTCGCCGCGCCGATCGCCGGCGCGACGCAGCAGTCGGTGCCGGACACCGATGCCGCGGCCGCGCCGGGCGAGCAGACGGTGCTGGCCGACAGCAACGTGGCCGAGGGCGCCGACGGCGGCTTCTCGGTGCTCGCCGAGACGGCCGACGGGGTCGCCGCGGTGACCATGGGCTCCAGCGGCGTCGCCTGCGACGGCGACGGCGTGACCGGCAAGCGCGTGCAGGTTCTCTACGTGCGCGACGCCAACACGGCCAGCCAGTTCGCCAAGTACCTCGAGTCGTTCCGCACCTGGTCGGCCGGGGTCGACACCATCTACAACGCCAGCGCCCAGGAGACCGGCGGCGAGCGGCACGTGCGCTTCGTGACGACCGCCGACTGCAAGGTCGACGTGCGCGAGGTCGAGCTGCCGGCCGGCGGGCTCGACACCTTCGACGCCACGATCAACGGGCTCAAGGCGCTGGGGTACAACCGCACCGACCGCAAGTACATGATCTTCGGGGACTCGAAGGTGTACTGCGGCATCGGCACCTTCGCCGGTGACACCCAGCCCGGGGTGAACAACCGCTCCAACGGCGGTCCCGGCTACGGCCGCAGCGACTCCGGCTGCTGGGCGGCCAGCGTCGCCGCCCACGAGCTCGGCCACAACCTCGGCGCCGTGAACAACAACGCGCCGAACTCGAGCAAGGCCGGGCACTGCCTCGATGAGTACGACATCATGTGCTACAACGACTCGGGCGGCCTCAAGACCTCCGTCAAGTGCGCGGACAAGAACGGCGAGAACCGGCTCGACTGCAACCACGACGACTACTACAACACCAACCCGAGCCCGGGCAGCTACCTCGCGACCAACTGGAACGTGGCCAACAACCAGTTCCTGATCGCCGGCTCCGGCTCCGGTGGTGGCGGCGGCACGACGCCCACGCCGACGCCGACCTCCGCGTCGCCGAAACCGCCGGCGCCGTCGCCGTCGAAGACGACCTCGTCGCCGTCGCCGAAGCCCCCGACGCCGTCGCCGTCGCCGTCGAAGACCACCTCGTCGCCGGCCCCGACGCCCACCCCGACCAAGACCACGGGCGGCCTGAAGGAGCTGCGCACCGGCGCGGTCGACGCGACCTCGGTGCGCCTGTCGTGGGACTCCGCCGGCAACGGCAGCCGCTACGCGGTCGTGCTCGACAACCGGGTCATCGGCCGGGTCGGCGCCACCAACGTCCGCATCGTCGGCATGCGCCCCGACACCGACTACCAGATCGGCGTCTCCCTGGTGCAGGGCAGCGCGGTGACCCAGTGGACCAACACGGTGAAGGTGCACACGACCGCCGCGGCCAGCCCGTCGGCCGGCGCCTGGATGGTCTTCGGCAACAGCCTGACCGGCGGGGTGGCCGACGTGTTCGGCGCCCGCAGCGCGGCCGGCACGCCGATCATCATGTACAACCGCCACAACGGCGCGAACCAGCAGTGGAAGCTCGAGGCGGCCGGCACCGACTACCTCGTGCGCTCGAAGGCCACCAACGAGTGCCTGAGCACGGCCGGCAACAAGGACGCCGCCGGCGCCACGCTGGTCCAGACCGACTGCGCCACGGCGCTGCACTGGAACGTCCAGCCGACGCAGTACGGCGTGTCGCTCACCTCCCCCGCGGGCCTCGTGGCCGGCGTGAGCAACAACGAGTACTTCGGCAGCCGCCTGCTGGTGCTGCAGAAGGCCAGCGGCGCGAAGTACCAGAGCTGGGTCCCGCAGAAGGCGTGACCCGACCGACCCACCGCCGCGGCCCGGCACCACTTCTTGTGGCGCCGGGCCGCAGCGTGTTTACTCCCTCACGCCGGGTTTCGGCCCGCAGTTCCCCTTCCTCCTCTGGAGGTTGATGTGTCCGGTTCAGTTTCGCCCGATTTGTCGCCGTGGCAGCACGCGGCGCTGCGCTACAGCCCCTCGGCGCTACTGTGGCGCCGGTCGCGCACCACCTCGCGGTCGCCGGGTCGCTCGCCCGCGTTCCGCCGCATCGCCGCCACGCTGGCGGCTTCGCTGGTCGCGGTCGCCATCGCGGTCTTCGGCTTCGCCGACGACGCCGAGGCCCACGGCGGCGTGATCCTCACCCTGCACGGCGACGGCCAGGGCTCGGTCTGGCTGACGGTCGCGTGGCAGGACGGCCACCCGGTCACCGAGCCGGTCGGCATGACGATGCTCGCGACCTCGGCGACCGGCCAGCGGGTCGGCCCCGCGCCGCTGAAGCGCAACGGCGACGCATTGACGTACTCCGGAACCCTCGCCCCCGGCGACTGGACGGTCGTGGCGGACATGGGCACCCCCGCCATCGGCCGCTGCGAGGGCGTGATCCACGTGGCCGCGGCCGGCGCGAGCGCGGCACCGGACGAGAAGACCTGCGCCCCGCCGCCCGCACCCGCGACGACCGCCGCCGCCCCGGCGCCGTCGGGCGGCGGCTCGTCCTGGGTCTGGTACACCGGCGGCGCCGTCGTGCTGGCCGGCCTGGTCGCCCTGTTCGTGGTGAGACGTCGCTAACACCGTCGCGTCGCCGATATTCTCTTGACCGGTACAGCCCGGCCGGTCTACTGTACCGGTATAGGCAACCTGTACCGGTACAGTTGGAGGAGATCCCGATGAGCACGTTCCCGTTCGCGATGGTCGTGTCCCAGTCCGCCCTCTCGGAGTCGTTCGGCCCCACGTTCAACGGCGAGACGTTCGAGTACGCCAGCGCCCTGCCCGGCGCCCCGGTGGTCGAGTACGAAGTCCCGGTGCGCCCGCCGCGGGCGTACCGCACCCGCACGGCCCTGGCCGCGACGCTGCGCCGCGCCGCCGAAGCGGTCTCGCCCGCACCGGGCCGGCACTCGCGCCTGGCCCGCTGACCATCACGCGATCCGCGACGGGGCCGCCACGTGGCGGCCCCGTCGCGCGCTTCCATACGGCACGCGGGTTAAGGTCACGGGAAGGGAGGACGACGAGCGTGGGAGGCATTGCCGTGGGGAGGGTGACCCTGCAGACGATCGCCGACCGGGTCGGGGTGAGCCGCATGACGGTCTCCAACGCGTTCTCCCGGCCGGACCAGCTCTCGCCCACCCTGCGCGACCGCATCCTCGCGATCGCCGACGAGCTCGGCTACGTCGGGCCCGACCCCGCCGCCCGGGCGCTGGCCCGGGGCACCACCGGGGCCGTGGGCATCCTGCTCACCGAGTCGCTCAGCGGGGCGTTCGCCGACGAGGTCGCGACCACGTTCCTCGGCGCGATCGCCGACGAGCTCGCGCCGACCGGGCTCGGCCTGACGCTGCTGAGCACCGACACCGCCGGCTCCGTCGTGCCCGCGCGCGACGTGGCCATGGACGGCGCCCTGGTGTACTCCTGCGACCCCGAGTCCACCGCCGTGGAGTGGCTGCTGCGCCGCAAGATGCCGCTCGTCTTCATCGACCAGGTCCCGGCCGACGGCGTGCCCGCGGTCAACGTCGCCGACCGCGACGGTGCCCGGGCCGCGGCGGAGCACCTCGTCGGCCTCGGCCACCGCCGGATCGGCATCGTCACCGCCGGCGTGCGCGGCCGCCACGGCGTCGTGCACCCCGACGACATGATCGACGGCTTCGTCGGCTCGCAGCGGCTCGCCGGCTGGCTCGACGCGCTCACCCCGGCCGGCATCACGCCCGCCATCGCGCGGCAGCCGCACGGGCATCCCGAGGCCGGGTACCAGGCGGCCCGGCTGCTCCTGGCCGCCGACGAGCCGCCGACCGCGATCCTGTGCTTCTCCGACGCGATGGCCCAGGGCGTGATCTCCGCGGCCGTCGACGCCGGGCTGGCCGTGCCCGAGGATCTGTCCGTGGTCGGGTTCGACGACAGCCCCGGCTCGGCCCGGCTGCGGCCGCCGCTGACCACGGTGCGCCAGGACATCCACGCCAAGGGCCACGCGGCCGCGGCGGCGCTCACGCAGGCGATCGAGGCGGCGCGGGCGGACACCCCGGCCCCGGCCGAGCACCTGTGCCTGCCGACCGAGCTCATCGTGCGCGGGAGCACCGCGCCGCCCCGCTGAGCTCGGCACATCGCATCTCGCGCCGTCCGGGGCCGCTTCATAGGGTGATTGTTGACTTGCGGAATACTTGCTTCGCAAGTACTGTTGTGGCAGGCGTCAAGGAACATCCGGCACCGCACCACTGGAGGCGTCTCATGCCTGCGATCACCGTCGACAACGTTCTTGCGCTGCCGCGCGTGGCCACGCCCGACCCCGTCGCGGCCCGGCCCCGGGCCGTCGTCTCCCTGACGACGGCGCCGAAGGGGTACGAGGGCGAGGGCTTCCCCGTCCGGCGCGCCTTCGCCGGCGTCGACCTGCGAGCGCTCGACCCGTTCATCCACATGGACCAGATGGGCGAGGTGGAGTACGCGCCGGGTGAGCCCAAGGGCACCCCGTGGCACCCGCACCGCGGGTTCGAGACGGTCACCTACATCATCGACGGCGAGTTCGTGCACCACGACTCCAACGGTGGCGGCGGCACGATCACCAACGGCGACACGCAGTGGATGACCGCCGGCTCCGGCATCCTGCACATCGAGACGCCGCCCGAGCACCTCGTCGTCAGCGGCGGGCTGTTCCACGGCTTCCAGCTGTGGGTGAACCTGCCGAAGGCCGACAAGCTCGCCGCGCCGCGCTACCAGGACATCCGCGGCGGGCAGGTCGCGCTGCTCACCTCGCCCGACGGCGGGTCACTGCTGCGGGTGATCGCCGGCGAGCTCGACGGGCACGCCGGGCCCGGCATCACCTACACGCCGATCACCCTCGTGCACGCGACGATCTCGCCGGGGGCGTCGCTGACGCTGCCGTGGCGCAAGGACTTCAACGCGCTGGCCTACACCCTCGCGGGCAAGGGCACCGTCGGGCCGAAGGGGCGGCCGGTCGAGCTGGGGCAGCTGGCCGTGTTCGGCGAGGGCGACACGATCACCGTGACCGCCGACGCCAAGCAGGACCCGCGCCACCCCACGATGGACGTGCTGTTCCTCGGCGGACGGCCCATCCGCGAGCCCGTCGTGGCGTATGGTCCGTTCGTCATGAACACCAAGGCCGAGGTCATGCAGGCGTTCGAGGACTACCAGGCCGGCCGGCTCGGCAGCATCCCCGCGGCGCACGCGGACGTTCGGGGAGAGGCGTCCTGAGTGGACTTCCAGGTCGTTGACAACGCCGAGGAGAACCGGTTCGAGATCGCCGTCGACGGCGAGCGCGCGGGCGCGGCGTACTACCGCATCCACGACGACCGGATCGTCTTCACCCACACCGAGGTGCAGCCGCAGTACGAGGGCAAGGGCGTCGGCAGCAAGCTCGCCAACGGCGCCCTGACCCTGGCCAAGGAGCGGGGCCTGCACATCGTGGCGCAGTGCCCGTTCATCGCGGCCTACCTCAAGAAGCATCCCGAGCTGGCGTAGGCAGCTGGAGCCACACGGGATAGAACTTCGCGAGCTGCTCGGCCATCCGTGTGGCGATCGGGGTGAGCAGCGCGGCGCAGCGCTCGGTCGCCTCCGGGCCGAGCGCCTGCCACGGCCCGGCGGCGAGCTGGTCGGTGGTCTCCTCGATCGTCCGGTACGCCCACTGCGACTTCTCGGTGGGCGAGCCCTCGCCGTCGAGGTAGCCGCGCTGGTGCAGCCGCCCGCGGGCGGCGTCCCACTCCTCGTCGGTCCAGCCCCGGGCCGGCTGCGCGGTCGCGCGCGCGGCGCCGCCGGTGAAGGCGTCGCGCCAGACCATCGACTCGCAGCCGTCGAGGCCCTCGACGAGCAGCGCCGCGATGTGCCCGTCGCCGCGGTGCTCCCGCAGGATCGTCGAGGCCTGCCACAGTACGTCCAGCGGCTCGTCGGGCCACGGCAGCGCCGCGTTGGCGGCGCCGAGCACGCGGCCGTGCGGCTCGGTGGCCTGCGCGGCGGTGCGCAGCAGGCCGGCGGCCTCCTCGAGGCCGGGCAGGCCCGCGGTGGCGACCTCCAGCACCCGGCGCGCCCCGGCCAGGCGCGCCGCCAGGGCCGCCTCGGGGGTGATCCGCGTCCACACGTCGGGCAGGGCCCGGTGGACCATGGCGGGGGCGAAGCCGTAGAAGGCGCCGATGACCGGCCCGGCGGCGACGGCGCCGAGCGGGGCGCAGCGGCCGGCGAAGTACCCGCGCCAGAAGCCGCGCAGCCCCGCCTCCTCGAACGCCCGCAGCGCCTGCGGTGCGAAGTAGGTGACGCCGTGCACGGGCTCGAAGAGCGACCACATGCGCCGCTCGGTCGACAGCTCTGTCATGCCCCTGACGATATGGCGAAGCGGGCCCCGGCAGTACCGCCGGGACCCGCTCCGTGCAGTGCAACTTGTTACAGGGCCGGGTACGCGTTCGTCATGAGCTGCTGGAACTGCGCGGAGAACCACGCACCGGCCAGCGGCGAGTTGGGCAGCGCGCCGGTCATGTTGTTGCCGTTGAGGCTGTTGCCGGTGTACGTCGGGTCGCACATCCGGTCGAAGCCCTTGCCCTGGTCGTTGACGACCGCCTGGCTCGAGCCGTCGGACTCGCCCGGCGGCTTGATCCACACGTAGGCGTCGATGCCCGTCGCGGGCGTGGCCCGCGGGCGCTCACCGATGCCGGCACCGCTCTGGTTGCACCAGTTGCCGGCGTGGATGCGCCGGTCGATGCGGCTGTTGTTGACGAAGGTGTTGACGTCCGTCGACGTGCTCGGGCCGGCGGGCCGGGCCGAGCCGCCCCAGCCGTTGCGCGAGGTGTCGATGAGCATGCCCAGCGTCGACGGGAAGCCCGCCGTGATCAGGGCGTTGCGGAACGCCTGGGTGAAGCTGAGCTCGTCGACGTACATGTTCCAGTCGACCCACTTCGACTGCCGGATCGACTGGCCGCCGACCTGGGTGTTGATCGTGAAGTACGGCTCGGTCAGCGACGAGTAGTTCGCCGTGTTGCTGATGAAGCCGTCCACGCTGGCGAGGCCGGCGGTGGTGCCCTTCACGGTGTTGGTCAGCAGCGTGACGGCGGGGCCGAAGTTCGAGTCCCAGCCGAGCCACGCGTGGTGGCCGATGTCGAGGTAGTTGTAGATGTTGCCGCGGTGCAGCTTGTTCAGGGCGTACTGGATGCCCTGCACGTAGGCGCCACTGCTGTTGGCCTCGGCACACGCCGGGATGCTCAGGTTGGTGACCAGGTTCGGCAGCGAGTCGTCCTCGACCACGTTGACGATGCGCAGCGAGTTGTACTTCGGGTCCGTCATGATCGGGGCGATCACGTCGATGTACTCGCTCTTGTACCGCGCCAGTCCGTTCTCGGAGACCTTGAACTCGCCGTTGGACGCCAGCGCGGCGCAGTCCCGGTTCGGCAGGTCGTAGATCACAAACTCGACGGTGACCGGCGTGCCGCCCGACACCTGGGCGAGCGCGGCGTCGAGGTGCGCCCGGACGCCCATGGCGCCGTTGGCGCCGGCGATCGCGGCGACGCGGTCGATCCAGATGGCGGTCGAGTTGTTCGCGACCCGGCTGCCGCCCGGCTCGGCGGCCGCCTTCGACGACCAGTCCGGGTTGATGTAGCCCTTGGAGCCGACGTACGGGTTGTCCACGTGGGTCGGGTCGGTGCCGCCGCCGGTGGTCACCGTGATCGCGGTGCCGCTGGTGCTCGTGGTGTTGCCCGAGTTGTCGGTCGCCTTCGCCGAGACGGTGTAGTTGCCCGCCGCGACGTTGGTCCACGAGTACGTGTAGGGCGCCGTGGTGTCGGTGCCCAGCAGCGTGGTGCCGTTGTAGAAGTCGACCTTCGTCACCGTACCGTCGGAGTCCGAAGCGGTGGCGGCCAGCGCGATGGTCGCCGGGGCGGTGAACGTCGAGCCGGCGGTCGGGCTGGTCAGCGCGACGCTCGGGGCGCCGTTGCCGCCGCCGGTGGTGACCGTGATCGGCACCGCGGTGCTGGCGGTCGACAGGCCCGCGTTGTCGTACGCCTTGGCGGTCAGCGAGTAGCTGCCGGCCGCGACGCCGGACCAGGCGAAGCTGTACGGGGCCGTGGTGTCGGTGCCCAGCAGCGTCGAGCCGTTGTAGAACTCGACCTTGGCCACCGAGCCGTCGGCGTCGGCGGCGTTCGCGGCGATGTTGACCGTCGCCGGTGCGGTGAACGACGCGCCGGAGGCCGGGCTGGTGATGCTCACCGTCGGGGCCTGGTTGGTCGTCGTGCCGCCGTTGCAGGCCGTGCCGTTGAGGGTGAACGCGGTCGGGACCGGGTTGGCGGTGGTCCACGAGCCGTTGAACCCGAACGCGACCTTGCCGCCGGACGGGACCGACCCGTTGTAGCTCTCGTTCTTGGCGGTGACGTGCAGGCCCGACACGGTCGGCAGCGCCTGCCACATCTGCTGGATGCCCTGGCCGGCGACGAAGTCCCAGCCGAGGCTCCAACTGGTCAGCGCGTCGCCCGTGTTGGTGATCTCCACGTTGGCGCCGAAGCCACCGGGCCACTGGTTGGTGACGGTGTACTTCACGCTGCAGCCGGTGGCGGCGAATGCCGGCTGGATGACGGCTATGGCGCCGCCGGTTGCCGCGACGGCGGCGATCGAGACGATGGCGAGTTTCCGCCTCATCCTGGTGCTCCTCTATGACGGGTGTTGGGGCGTACTGGCCCGGTCACCGTGCGCGGTGGCGTTTCGCAGCGTCAAGGTTCCTCGCGTTTGCGCGCGTCGGACCTGGTAAAGGACGTGAAAGTTACGGTGTGGCCGCGTTCACACCCGAGGGTGTACGAAACGGTTTCGTTTCGCGCTACGGTCGCTCTCGTGGGGGTGTCGACCAAGTCCGACCGGCGCGCGGCGATCTGTGACGCCGTGTTCGAGCTGCTCGGTGAGGTGGGCTACGACCGGATGACGATGGACGCCGTGGCGGCGCGGGCCCGCGCCAGCAAGGCGACCATCTACCGGGGCTGGCCCAGCAAGCCGGAGCTGGTGATGGAGGCGATCGAACACCGCTACGGCGGGGCGATGGAGCCCCCCGACACCGGATCGCTGCGCGGCGACCTGCTCGCGCAGCTGAGCACCGTGTGCGCGGCGGCCAGCGGCGAGGACGGGGCGGTCTTCACCGGCCTGCTGACCGCGGCGACGCACAACGCGGAACTGGCCGAGGTCATGTACCGCTGCGCGTACGAGACCAAGCACGGAATGTACGAGTCGATGCTCACGCGGGCGGCGCAACGCGGGGAGGTGCCCGAGGGCACCCGCGCCGACCTGCTCCACGAGGTGCTGCACGCCATGGTCACGAGCCGGCGCATGTGGCAGAGCGGGCCGCTGGACGAGGCGTTCGTCACGCGGCTCGTCGACGGTGTCCTGCTGCCGATCCTCAGGCAGTGCTGAGGCGCTGTCACCTCCTCGCACCCGTGCGAGTCAGAAAAAGTGTCGTACCCCGTCCGTAGTGTGCGGACCGAGGGTTCCCCTTGCCTTGGAGGCTGGCTTACATGGCGAACGACGCTGTCGTTGCTCCCGACATATCCGTTACATCATCATCTTCGGTTCCTCCCGATCCCAGGCGCTGGCTGGCCCTCGCGGTCATCGCGATCGCGCAGCTCATGGTGGTGCTCGACGCCACGATCGTGAACATCGCGCTGCCGTCGGCGCAGCAGGCGCTGGACATCTCCACCGCCGACCGGCAGTGGATCGTCACCGCCTACACGCTCACCTTCGGCGGCCTGCTGCTGCTCGGCGGGCGCATCGCCGACTACTTCGGCCGCAAGCGGACGTTCCTCATCGGCCTGCTCGGCTTCGCCGGCGCCTCGGCGCTGGGCGGCGCCGCGGTCAACGCGGGCACCCTGTTCGCCGCCCGCGGCCTGCAGGGCCTCTTCGGCGCGCTGCTCGCCCCGGCCGCCCTGTCGCTCATCACGGTCACGTTCACCGAGGCCCGGGAGCGGGCGAAGGCGTTCGGCGTCTTCGGCGGCATCTCCGGCGGCGGCGCGGCCATCGGTCTGCTGGCCGGCGGCGTGCTGACCGAGTATGCGGACTGGCGCTGGTGCCTGCTGGTCAACATCCCGATCGCGATCCTCGCGTTCGCCGCGGCCATTGCGGTCGTGAAGGAGAGCAAGGCCACCGGCGACACCCGCTACGACATCCCGGGCGCGGTCCTCGCCACGGCCGGCCAGGTCGCCCTGGTGTACGGGTTCACCAAGGCCGCCACCGACGGCTGGGGCTCGGGCGTCACCATCTCGTGGCTCGCCTCGGCGGTCGTGCTGCTCGGCGCGTTCCTCGTGTGGGAGGCGCGCACCGCGCACCCGCTGCTGCCGCTGCGCGTGCTGTTCGATCGCAACCGGGGCGCGTCCTACCTGGTCTCGATCCTGCTCGGCGCGGGCATGCTCGGCATGTTCCTGTTCATGACGTTCTACCTGCAGCAGACCCTCGGCTGGTCGGCCATGAAGAGCGGCGTGGCCTACATGCCGTTCTCCGGCGGCATCATCGCCGCCGCGATCGTCGCCTCGCGCCTGCTGCCGCGCACCGGCCCGAAGGTCCTCATGGCGATCGGCGGCCTGCTCGCCACCGCGTCGATGGTCTGGCTGACGCGCTTGGACCTCGACTCGTCGTACGTGACGGCCATCCTCCCGTCGTTCATCGCGATGAGCTTCGGCATGGGCCTGGTCTTCGTCCCGCTGAGCAGCCTCGCCCTGCAGGGCGTGGCCAACCACGACGCCGGCGTCGCCAGCGCCATGGTGAACACCACGCAGCAGGTCGGCGGCTCGCTCGGCACGGCCCTGCTCAACACCATCTTCACCACGGCCGTGACCGGCTACGTGACCGACCACGCGCGCGAGGCCGCCCCGGGCGGCGCCGCGGGCCAGCAGATCCTGCAGGCCCACGCCGCCATCCACGGGTACAACGTGGCCTTCACCGCCAGCGCGGTCCTGCTGGCCGTGGCGACCGCGGTGGTGGTGCTGATGGTGCGCAACAACAGCGGCGACCGCTCGGCGGCGCAGTCCGGCGACAACGTCCCGGTCCACATCGGCTGACGCCGTTACGCACGCACGCCCCGGCGAGCCCGGGGGCACGGCGGCCAGCGCGGCCGTCCGTCCCCTGGGCTCGCCGCCCGCGCCCGTTTCGCCCGCCCGGCCGGTCGCACCGCCGTGCACCGCCCGCACCGCCCGCACCGCCCGCACCGCCTTGCACCGCCCGCGCCGCCTTGCGCCGCCTCGCACCGCCCGCGCCGCCTTGCGCCGCCTCGCACCGCCCGCGCTGCTCGCACCGCCCGCGCTGCCCGCATCTGTTGCGCCGCGAGGCCGCCGCGCCGCACGACCACCCGCCGCCCGCGCCATTCGCTGTGATCGCGCCCGTCGCAACGCCCGCTCGCACCGTGCCACCCCGCCTCAGTCGCACCTGTTGCGCCGCGACGCCGCCATTCAGCGCGGCCGCTCGCCATCAGCCGCGCCGGCCACGGCCGCACCGGGCGCCGGGACGCGGCGCAGTGTCGTCGTGCGGTATGCGAGGGCCGGGGCGGGAGCGTCAGGTGGCGGCCAGGACCGCCAGCAGCACGGCGAGGGTGTCCTCGTGGGTCACGGCACTGCCCACGCCCAGGGCGGCGGCGCCCGCGGCCAGGTAGGCGCGGGCGTTGCCGGCGTCGATGCCGCCCATGGGTACGAAGCGGGCCTCGGGGAACGGGCCGCGCATCTCGGGCAGCCAGCCGGGGCCGAGCGAACCGGCCGGGAACGCCTTGAGCCAGCGGCAGCCGGCGTTGAGGGCGTGATGGACCTCGGACGCGGTGGCCACGCCCGGCAGGTGTGGCTGGCTCGCCCGGGGCGCGGGGACGCTGCGGAGGATGGCCACGAGCGGCCGGCCGGCGAGCAGTTCGTCGAAGTCCTGCACCGCTGTCCTTCTCAGGGTCCCTCAGACGGGCGACGGGTGGTCGTCGTCGAGGTCGATGAGCGTGGGGTCGAGCGTCGCGCGGGGGTCGGCGGGCAGCTGCCACTCGACGTGGTCGCGGGCCGCGCGCTCGGCGGCGGCGGCGTCGCGGCGGCGCAGTGCGTCCAGGATCGCCGAGTGCTCGGCGATGACCTGGGTCCAGGCGGGTTCGGCGCGTACGCCGACGCGGTAGTGGCGTACCCGCAGGAGGGTCAGGTCGGCGAGCTCCTGCAGCGTCGCATAGTGCGTCGCCGTCGCGATGGCGGTGTGGAAGCGGCGGTTGAGCTCCGGCAGCGACGCTACCTCGGCGGCGTCGAACTGGAAGCGCATCTGCTCGTGCAGCTCCTGCAGGGCGGCGAGCTCGGCGTCGCCGATGCTCGTCGCGGCGACGCGGGCCGCCAGGCCCTCGAGGGCGGCGCGGGCCAGGTACACGCCGCGCATCTCGCGCAGTGTCAGCGGTGCCACCTGGGCGCCGGCGTGGGGGTTGGGCTGCACGACGAGGCCCTGGCCGGCGAGGCGCTGCACGGCCTCGCGCAGCGGGATCTTGCTGATGCCGAGCTCGCGCGAGAGGGCGTCGATGTTGACGCGCTCGCCTGGGCGCAGCTCGGCGGTGAGGATCGCGTCGCGGAGCCGCTCGTACACCAGCTCCGCCTTCGTCTGGAAGCCCGCCAGTGGCACTCGCGGATCGTATATCGTCGACGGTGCCTCGGGGCGGCATCAGTTGGCGGCGGCGCGGAAGGTGTTGCGGTACGCCATAGGGGAAACGCCGAGGGTCGCGGCCAGGTGTTGGCGCAGGGACGCGGCGGTGCCGAAACCGGCGGCTGTGGCGACGCGGTCGACCGGCAGGTCCGTGGTCTCCAGCAGCCGCCGCGCGTGCTCGATGCGCTGGTGGGTCAGCCATTGCAGCGGCGTCAGGCCGACCTCGTCGCGGAACCGGCGGCTGAACGTGCGCACGCTCATGCGGGCCCGGGCCGCCAGGTGCGCCAGCGACAGCGGCTCGTGCAGGCGCTCCAGGGCCCACGCGCGTACCGTCGCCGTGCTCGCCTCGGCGGGGGCCGGGACCGGGCGGTCGACGTACTGGGCCTGGCCGCCGTCGCGCCACGGCGGGACGATGCACAGGCGGGCGACGCGGTTCGCGACCTCGCTGCCGTGGTCGCGGCGCACCAGGTGCAGGCACAGGTCCACGCCCGCGGCGACGCCGGCCGCGGTGAGCAGGTCGCCGTCGTCGACGAACAGCACGTCGGGGCGCAGGTCCACGGCCGGGAACGCGCGGCGGAACTGCTCGCTGCGGTTCCAGTGCGTGGTCGCCGGGCGGCCGTCGAGCAGGCCCGCGGCGGCCAGCGCGAAGGCCGCGGTGCACAGCGAGACGATGCGCGTGCCGGGGCGCACGGTGCCCAGCGCCGCGGCCAGGCGCGGCGGCAGCCAGGCCTCGTCGGTGTCGTCGGCGCAGCCCACGAACGGCGGGATGACCACCGTGGCGGCCGTCGCCAGCAGCTCCGGGCCGTGCGCGACGGCCACCGTGAAGTCCGCGTCGGTGGTCACCGCGGCGCCGTCGAGGCTGCAGGTCAGCACCTCGTACAGCGGCTCGCCGCCCGGCCCGGTCGCGGTGCCGAAGATGCGCACGGGAATGCTGAGCTCGAAGGGGTACACCCCGTCGAGCGCGACCACGACCACACGATGACGGCGCGCAGGCATGGCCAGATCCTTCCACATGTTGGCAATCCAGCCACTCGATGGGCGGCGCGGGCGGGCCGCAGGATCGAGCGCATGAAAAGCCATCACCCAGGATGTTTTCGGCGGTCCCGAGGTACTGCGGCTGGCCGACGTGGCGACGCCCGAGCCCGGGTTCGCGCAGGTGCTCGTGCGGGTCCACGCCGCCGGCGTGAACCCCACCGACTTCTGGCACCGGGCCGGCGGCGGGCTGCAGGGGCGCATCGTGCCGCTCGGGTGGGACGTGTCCGGCGTCGTCGAGGCGGTCGGTCCCGGCGTCACGCTCTTCGCGCCCGGCGACGAGGTGTTCGGGATGCCGCGGCAGCCGGAGCCCGCCGGGACGTACGCCGAGTACGTCGCCGCGCCCGCCCGGCACCTGGCCCGCAAGCCGCCGGGCCTCTCGCACGCCGAGGCGGCCGCGCTGCCGCTGGTGTCGCTCACCGCGTGGCAGGCGCTGGTCGACGTCGCCGGGGTGCGGCCGGGGCAGCGGGTGCTCGTGCACGCGGCGGCGGGCGGGGTCGGGCACGTGGCGGTACAGATCGCGAAGGCCCTCGGCGCGCAGGTCGTCGGCACGGCGAGCGCGGCCAAGCACGCG
The DNA here is from genome assembly GCF_050936175.1 of Dactylosporangium sp. CA-139066. Taxonomy (NCBI): domain Bacteria; kingdom Bacillati; phylum Actinomycetota; class Actinomycetes; order Micromonosporales; family Micromonosporaceae; genus Dactylosporangium; species Dactylosporangium sp. CA-139066. The sequence continues at coordinate 8,634,692 of NZ_JBNJNH010000001.1, forward strand.
TTCGTGCGCTCACTCGGGGCCGACCGGGTCGTGGACTACACCACCGAGGACTTCGCCGAGACGGTGTCGGACGTGGACGTCGTGCTGGACCCGATCGGCGGCGAGTACGGGCCGCGGTCGCTGCGCACGCTGCGCCCCGGCGGGCTCGTCGTGTCCCTGGCCTCGCCCGCGGAGGCCGCGCTGACGGCGGTCGCCGCGGCGCAGGGCCGCCGCGCGATGTTCATGGTCGTGGAGGCCGACCGGGCCGGCATGCTCGCGATCGCCGACCTGGTCGAGCGGGGGCTGCTCAAGCCCACCCTGGATACGGTACTGCCACTGGCGCAGGCCGCGGAGGCGCACGAGCTCGGCGAGCGGCGCTCGGCCACGGGCAAGATCGTGCTCACGGTCTAGAGGGCTCCGGTCGGGTCCGGTGGGCCGTCGCGCTGACCTTCCGCGCCGCGGCGGCCACCGAGCCGCGTTGGGTGGCGGCCAGGCTCGTCCGCTCGTGCGGGGACGCGGCGACCCCGCGCTGCGCGGTCGCCACCACGCCCAGGCGGTCGGCGACGCCCGCAGCGGCCGCCGGGAACGCGGCGACCCCTCGCTGCCCGGTCGCCACCACGCCCAGGCGGTCGGCGACGCCCGCAGCGGCCGCCGGGAACGCGGCGACCTCGCGCTGCGCGGTCGCCACCACGCCCAGGCGGTCGGCGACGCCCGCGGCGGCCGCCGCGACGGCGGCCGCGCCCGCGGTCACCTGGCCGACGGCCGTCTCGATGCGGCCCGTCGCCGAGGCGGTCTGGGCGGCCAGGTTCTTGACCTCGTTGGCGACCGCGCCGAAGCCCTCGCCCGGGCCGGGCGGCCTCGATCATCGCGCCCGTTCCATCGGCAGCACGGCACGCATTTGTAGCCGGCGGTGCGTGACCCAGGCGTCATCACACCGCGGCGCGGGAACGGGCACAACGTCACGGAGCGTGAGGCGCCGTGCACCGAATCGGATTTATCGCCTGTCGGGGGATAAATCCGAAAAGTCGTGGCGCGGAGCGCCCGACTTTTCGGCTCGGATCAGGGGGCGGACCGTCCCCGCGGCCGGCAAAGTCGCCCACGAATCAGGTGGCGGGGGCCGTCTCCGCGGTCGGTGACGGGGCATGGGTGCGGAACGACGGGGCGAGCGCCACGATGCCGGCGGCCAGCACCGCCGGTACCACGAAGGCCCAGCGCAGCGACCAGCCCTCCGCGACCGCGCCGATCAGGCCGGCGCCGACCACGAAACCGACGTAGTTGAAGAGGTTGACGCGGGCGATCGCGACGCCCGAGCCCGACGGGTCGAGGCGGCCGGCGGCCGAGAAGGACTGCGGTACCACGAACGACAGGCCCAGGCCGACGATCGCGAAGCCCGCGATGCTCAGCGCCGGCGTGGCCGACGCGGCGACCAGGACCAGGCCCAGGCCGCCGACCACGCCGCCGACCGAGACGACGGCCGTCGGGCTGAAGCGGTTGACCAGGCGGTCCCCGGCGGTGCGGCCCACGAGCATCGTCGCCTGGTACGCGGCCAGGCCCAGCGCGGCCACGCTCGTCGTCGCGTCCAGGGTCTTCTCGATGAAGACCGAGCTCCAGTTCGACACGGCGGAGTCGGCGATGTACATCAGCATCATCGCGGTGCCGATCAGGACGATCGGGCGCCACGGGATCCGGGCGGCCGCCGCCTCCGACTGCGACTCGCTGACCTCGACGGCGGCCTCCTCGGCCCGGCGGAGCTGGCCGGGACCGGCGAGCAGGGCCAGGACGAGGCCGCAGGCGGCCACCGTGGCCAGCGAGGCGGCGATCGACCAGCCGAGGTGGGCGGTGCCCGAGGTGGCCAGGGCGCCGAGGATGGCGCCGGCGCTCCAGACGGCGTGGAAGGAGTTGAGGACCGGGCGGCGGTAGCGGCGCTCCACGGCGACGCCCTGCATGTTCATGGTGGCGTCGACCAGGCCCAGCATGAGGCCGACGAAGGCGAGGGCGAGGTACAGCTGCCACTGCCGCGCGGCCAGGCCGGTCAGGGTGATGGCCAGGCACACGCCGGGGCCGCCGGCGCGCAGCACCCGGGAGCTGCCGAGGCGGGCGCTGAGCAGGCCGGCCACGACGCTGCCGACGCCGGCGACGACGGGGACGGCGAGCAGGACCAGGGAGAGCTGGGTGTCGTCGAAGCCGAACTTCTTCTGCAGGGTGGCCACCTGCGTGAGCAGGCCGGCGAAGCAGAAGCCCTGCACGAAGTAGGCGCCGGCGACGGCGACGCGTGCCCGGCGGTCGCGCTGATCCACTGGCCGGCTCCTTAAACCCGAAATTATTTCGGAAGCATTGTCGTTCGCGCGGCGGAACGCAAGAGCCGCGCGCGGTGCGCCTGGAGCGTCGCCGCGTAGCCCACGAGGGTCAGCAGATGGAAGAGGTACAGCCACAGGCCCACGGCCACGGCGGCGCCGACGCCGGCGAGGCCGCCGAACGGGGCGCCGAGGTCCAGCGGCAGCGACCAGAACAGCACGAACCCGTGCGCGAAGCCGGAGACGTTCGCCGCGGTGAACGAGCCCAGCACCCACGTCACCGCCCAGCCGGGCTTCTCCGGGGAGATGATGCGGTACACCATGACGAGCACCGGGCTGAGCACCAGCCAGACGGCGAGGAAGGACAGCACGACCGCCCACACGGCCGACCAGCCGCCGGATTCCAGCCGGCGGGCCGGGCCGCGCAGGGCGGCGAGCAGCGCGACGAGCAGCACCGGGCCGGCGGCGAGCAGCGGCAGCACGAGCAGGCGGCCGGCCCAGCCCGCCGCGGCGCCGCCGGGGGCGCCGGACAGCGAGGCGAGGGCGCGGCGCAGGCCCTCGCCGTAGAGGGTGGCGGGGACGAGCGCGACGAGGGTGAGCCACCACGACATGGCCAGGCCGGCCCCGAGCAGCACGCCCGCGCCCGCCGCCATGCGCTCCGGCATGGCGGCGAGCACGGGCGCGGCCAGGTGGCGCACCAGCTCCGGGCCGGCCAGCGCGCCCGCGCCCCGGATCACCAGCAGCGCGACCGGCACGACCGCGATCGCACCGTAGAAGGTGACGGCCGCGGCGTGCAGGTTGAGGTCGCGGCCGCGAAAGGACCGGGCGACGAGGCGGGCGAGCCGGACGATCACTCCGGTGACGTACCCACCGGGGCGTCGAGCAGAACCGTGAGCAGGTCGCGCAGCAGGCCCAGGCCGTCCTGGCTGAGCACCGACTCGGGGTGGAACTGCAGGCTCGCGAACGTCCGCCCGCGCAGCGCGTGCACGTCGCCGTTGGCGGGGTCGCGGGCGACCTCGACCGGGCCGTACGGGGTGTCGAGCCCGGTGCCGGCGTGCGTGGCCGCGAACGTGGAGTAGAAGCCGACCTTCGCCGGGCGGCCGAACAGGTCGACGTCGCGCTGCATGCCCTGGTACGGCGACGCCTTGCGCCGCAGCGGCAGGCCGAGCAGGCCGCACAGGATCTGGTGGCTCAGGCAGATGGCCAGCATCGGGGCGCCGGCCTCGAGGCGCCCGGCGATGAGCCCGCGCATCCGGGCCATCTTCGGGTCGTCCAGCCGGCGCGGGTCGCCCGGGCCCGGGCCGGGGATCACGAGGTCGTACGCGGCCGGGTCGAACGGCCGGTCGTGCTGCACGAGGGTCGTGGACAGACCCAGGACCCGCAGCTGGTGTACGAGCATGCTGGTGAACGTGTCCTCCGCGTCCACGACCAAGGCCCGCCGGCCGGCCAGCGCCGGGTCGGCGCTCAGCGCGTCGCGGGGCTGCAGCCAGAACGGGGCGAGGGTCGCGTTGCGGGCCACGAGCGCCGCCCGCACCTCGGGGTCGGCGGCCAGGCGCACGTCGGGCGCGGGCGGCCGCGGCGTGTCCGCCGTGGGCGACGGGCCGGAGAGGCCGAGCGCCCGCAGTACCGCCGCCGCCTTGGTGTGGGTCTCCAGCACCTCGCCGTCCGGCGTGGAGTGGCGGACCAGCGTCGCCCCGACCGGCACCCGCAGCCGCCCGCTGTGGTCGATGTCGGCGGTGCGGATGAGGATCGGCGCGTCGAGCGTCTGGTTGCCCTGCGCGTCACGGCCGACGAGGGCGAGGACGGCGCCGTAGTAGCCGCGGCCGCGGCGCTCGTGGCGGGCGACGACCCGGCAGGCGTTCTCGATCGGGCTGCCGACGACGGTCGGGGCGAACATCGTCTCGCGCAGCACGTCGCGCACGTCCTTGGAGCCGCGGCCGGCCAGCAGGTACTCGGTGTGGACGAGGTGCGCCATCTCCTTGAGGTACGGGCCGATGACCTGGCCGCCGAGGTCGGCGACGGTGGCCATCATCTTGAGCTCCTCGTCGAGCACCATCGACAGTTCGTCGATCTCCTTGCGGTCCTGGAGAAACGCCAGGACGGCCGGCTTGGACGGGGCGCCGCGCAGGGTGCCGCTGATCGGGTTCATCATGACGAGGCCGTCGTCGACGCTGACGTGCCGTTCGGGGGTGGCGCCGACGAGGGTGCGGGCGCCGGTGTGGACGACGAACGTCCAGTACGCGCCGCGCTCGCGGGTCAGCAGCCGGCGGAAGACGGTGAGCGCGGCCGCGACGGGGTCGCCGCCGAGGTCGGCCTCGAAGACGCGGTGGATGACGAAGTTCGAGCCCTCGCCGCGCCCGATCTCCTCGCGCAGCACGGTGTCCACAATGGACGCGTACTCGTCGTCGGCGACGTCGAAGCCGGCGCCGGCCAGCTCGATCGGGGCGTCGGGCAGCGCGGCGAGGACGTCGTCGACGGCGACCTCGCGGCGGCCCTCGATGCGCAGCACGGCCAGCGGGGTGCCGTCGTCGACGCAGTCGAAGCCGCGCTCGCGGACCTGCCGGAACGGCACGAGGGCCAGGCATTCGCCGGGGATGTCGGCGAGACTGTCCACCGTGGACACCGGGCCGGTGAGCACCTCGACGGCGGCGCGGCCCTCGCGGCGCAGGAGCGCGAACGGGGCCTTCGGGTCGATGAGCATCTGGGTTTCCCTTCGGGATCGGTGCCGCGTCTCTTCAGGCGGCCCCGGCTCCCCGGGAAAGCAGAACGGCCGCCTCGATGGGCGGCCGCGGATGGTGTCGCGCGGAAGTGGGCCGCCTCGTCAGGCGGGCCACCACTGGTTACTGGGTCGCGCGGTCACGAGGGAGAGCGTACGGGCTCTCCCCCGTGCGCGCCAGCGTTACCTGCCCAGGGAACCCATCTCGGCGTACCGGGCCCCGGCGACGTCGCGGCCGATGGAGAGCTTCTCGATCGCCGCGAGGTCGTCGGCCGTGAGCTCGACGTCGAGCGCGGCGACGTTCTGCTCGAGGTACGGGCGGCGCTTGGTGCCCGGGATCGGCACGACGTCGTCGCCCTGGGCAAGCACCCAGGCCAGCGCCAGCTGGGCCGGGGTGGCCCCCTTCGCCTCGGCGAGGTGCCTCACCTCGCTGACCAGGTCGAGGTTCTTCTGGAAGTTCTCGCCCTGGAAGCGCGGGTTGCTGGCCCGGAAGTCGTCCGGGGCGAACTGGTCGGGGCTGGTGATCTCGCCGCTGAGGAAGCCGCGGCCGAGCGGGCTGTAGGCGACCAGGCCGATGCCGAGCTCGCGGAACAGGGGCAGGATCTCGGCCTCGGGGTCGCGGCTCCACAGGGAGTACTCGTACTGGCCGGCGGCCACGGGGTGCACCGCGTGGGCGCGGCGCACGGTCGCCGGGGCCGCCTCGGAGATCCCCAGGTGGCCGACCTTGCCGGCGGTGACCGCCTCGGCGAGGGCGCCCCAGGTCTCCTCGATCGGCACGGTCGGGTCGACGCGGTGCTGGTAGTACAGGTCGATGTGCTCCACGCCGAGGCGCTGCAGGGACGCGTCGACGGCCTGCCGGACGTACTCCGGGCGGCCGTTGATCCGGCGGTGGCCGTCGTCGCGCTGGATGCCGAACTTCGTGGCCAGGACGACCTCGTCGCGGTGGCCCTTGATGGCGCGCCCGACGAGCTGCTCGTTGGTGAAGGGGCCGTACATGTCGGCGGTGTCGAGCAGCGTGACGCCGAGGTCGAGCGCGCGGTGGATGGTGGCGATCGACTCGGCGTCGTCGCCGGGGCCGTAGAACTCGCTCATCCCCATGCACCCGAGGCCGAGCGCGGACGTGGTCAGGGCACCGAGGTTTCTCGTTCGCATGCCAACTACGTTGCCCCTTCGAGCGCACTCTAAGTCAAATAGACTGGGCAAGGTGGACGGGTACACCATCGCCGAGGTCGCCGAGCAGACCGGGCTGACCGCGCACACCCTGCGGTACTACGAGCGCGCCGGGCTGCTCAGCCCGCCCGGGCGCGGCAGCAACGGGCACCGGCGCTACTCCGACGGCGACATGGGGATGCTGCGCATTCTCACCCGGCTCAAGGGCACCGGGATGACGATCCAGGAGATGCGCCGCTACGCCGAGCTGTGCCGGGTGGGGCCCGAGACGTACGAGGCGCGGCGGGTGCTGCTCGAAGAGCACCGCCAGCTCGTGCTCGACCGCATCGCGGCGCTGCAGGAGGACCTCCAGGCCATCGAGCACAAGATCAAGATCTACGCGGCGGGGGAGGCGCCCGGGCGGGATCTGGCCAGGCCGTAGAGGCAGACCAGGGCGGCCAGGACCATCGGGGTGCCGTCGCGGATCAGGCCGTCAGCGCCCAGCAGCAGCCAGCACAGGATGGGCTGGACCAGCAGTACGAACGCGGAGACCAGGGCCAGCAGCAGGCGGGCCCAGCCGTGGCCGAAGAGCGTGACGAAGCTGATGATGCCGGCCACCAGGCCGGTCGCGAACGACAGCGCGAACCAGGACACGACCAGCGGGACGGCCACCTCCTGGCGCAGGCGGGGGGCGTCGAACAGGGTGCCGAGCGCGACCAGGCACGGGACGAACATCAGCGCGGAGTACGACAGCGCGGCCACCCTCGCCGTGAGCACCCACGGCGGGACCGGCCGGCGGGGCTTGCGCCGGGTCAGGTGGGCCTCGATGCCGGGCGAGCGGAACAACTGCCACACTACGGCCGAGCACAGCACGGCGACCACGACCAGGCCGGCGATCACCGGCCAGCGGGGCAGCAGCGCGCCGTGCTTGGGCTGCACCAGCCGGGCCGAGGCGAAGACCGTGGTCACCGCGAGGATCAGGCCCAGCGGGCGCGCCGTGAGGCGGCCGAAGCGCACCTCGCGCATGAGGAACAGGAAGCCGATCGCCCGCAGGACGGCCCAGGCGGTGCGCACGGCCAGGGACAGGCCGGCCTCGGCGGCGTAGTGCAGGTTGACGACGTCCACGGCGACGGTGGCCAGGGCGGTGGCCAGCAGGAGCCGGCGCAGGCGGCGGCTGGCGGGGGTCGGCGGCGGCGGGCGCTCGAACCGCAGCAGGTCACCGATCGAACGCCCGTCGCCGTTCATGGAACGGCACGCTAGCACCCCCGTGCGCGGCATATCGTGGTCACATGCTCGAGCACCTGCGCATCCTGGTCGTCGACGACGAGCCGGACCTGTGCGAGATCGTGCGGCGGGTGCTCAGCCGGGCGGGGGCCGAGGTGCTGACCGCGTCCGGGCTGGCGGGGGCCGAGCGGTGCTGCGCGGAGCACCCGAAGGGCATCGACCTGGCGATCACCGACCTGAAGCTCAACGACGGCTCCGGGGTGCAGGTCGCCGACGCGGTGCGGGCCAGCAGCCCCGATGCCATGATCATGTACATGTCGGGGCTGCCCTACTTCGACGCCGCCGTCATCGAGCTCGGGCCGGAGGCGTCCGTGATCGCCAAGCCGTTCCGGGCCACGGAACTGGTCGACACGGTGCAGACCGCACTCATCCGGGCGGGAAGGGTCGCCCCGTAACGTTAACGGGCAGCGCTCGTGGGGCATAGAGACGGCAACACCGACCCCGACGAGGTGCGCGATGACTTCTTCAGCGGATCACCCTGCGCGTTCCTCCGCGGCCGCCGCGGCGCATTCGGCCGCGGCTCGCGCCGCCGAGAAGTCGGCGGCCGCCAAGGAACCGGCCCCCGGCCCGGCCGAGGCCGGGCCCGACTCCCCCACCAAGCTGAGCCGGCGCTCCTGGATCGACGTGTTCAAGCGGACGGTGAAGGAGTTCAACAACGACAACCTCAGCGACTGGGCGGCCGCGCTGACGTACTACGGCGTGCTGTCCGTGTTCCCGGGGATCCTCGTGCTGCTGTCGGTCTCCGGGATGCTGCTGACGGGCACGACCCAGGATGCGGTACTCAAGAATGCCCAGGCCCTGTTCCCGGCCTCCATCGCCGGCCCGGTCACGGGCGCGGTCGACGAACTGAAGAAGGGCTCCCACTCGGCGGGCCTGTTCGCGCTCGTCGGCCTGCTCGGCGCGCTGTGGACCGCGTCGGGCTACGTGGGCGCGTTCATGCGCGCCGCGAACGCCATCTACGACGTGCCGGAGGGCCGCCCGATCTGGAAGGTGCTGCCGATCCGGCTCGGCATCACGGTCGCGGTCGGCACCCTGATCGCCATCGCGGCGCTCAGCGTCGTCTTCACCGGCCGGTTCGCCGAGCAGGCGGGCGGCTGGGTCGGGCTGTCGAAACAGGCGGTCGAGGTGTTCGACATCGCCAAGTGGCCGCTGCTGCTGGTGGTGGTGATGCTGATCCTGGCGATCCTGTACTGGGCGTCGCCGAACGCCCGGCAGCACGGCTTCCGCTGGATCACGCCGGGCGGCGCGCTGGCGGTGTTCATCTGGCTGGTCGCGTCGGGCGGTTTCGCCGTGTACGTGTCGAACTTCAGCTCCTACAACAAGACGTACGGCACGCTGGGCGGCATCATCGCGTTCCTGGTGTGGCTGTGGATCTCGAACATCGCGATCCTGCTGGGCGCGGAGTTCGACGCCGAGCTCGAGCGCGGCCGGGCGATCGAGGCCGGCCAGTCCCCGACCGCGGAGCCGTACGTCCCGCTGCGCGACGACCGCAACGTCAAGAAGGACCACGACATCGGCCTGGGCTGACCGCCTCAGCGCGTGGTGGGGGTGAGGGCCGCGCCGACCTGCTCGACGAGGCCCGTCATCTCGAAGGCGACCTGGCCGACGTCGCAGCCGGGCTGGACCATGGCGGCCAGGCTGGCGAGGCTGCCGCCCTCGCCCAGGGCCATCACGAACAGCAGGCTGCGGCCCATCTCCACGATGGTGCGCTGCACCGGGCCGGCCGCGGTGCAGGCGGACAGACCCTGGGCCAGCGACACCACCCCGGCGACCATCGCGGCCAGCTGGTCGGCACGCTCCGGCGGCAGCTCGCTGGACGCGGCGACGAGCAGGCCGTCGCCCGAGACGGCGACCGTGTGCCGCACGCCGACGACGCGTTGCGTGAAGCCGCTCAGCAGCCAGTCCAGCCCCGTGGTCGGTGTCATGCCGAAGGACGTCCTTCCGTGTTCGTGGACGCGGTCACCGGGTGTTGGGTGATCGCCTGCTGGTAGCCGGTCAGAAGGTTCCGGACGGCCTGCGGCTCGACGTCAACCGTAGGGCCGTCGGGAGTGGGGACGGGACCCCGTACGACCGGGACGAGGGTCGAACGGGGGTGCGGGACGTCGACCGGCTCCCCGCCGGGGAGGGGCCGGCGCCGGGCGGCGGGCGTCCGGCGCACCGCGGGCGTTGCCGACGCATCCGGGGCGGGCAGGACGAGCGCGGCCGGCAGCGCGACGAGGACCCGCAGGCCGGTGCCGGACGGCTGGGGCCGCAGGGTGACGACGACGCCGTGGCGGGCGGCGAGACGGCCCACCACGGCCAGGCCGGTGCGGCGGGCGTCGGCCGCCGGGCGCCCCTCGGCGGGGCCGGCGCGGTCGGCGGCCAGGCGGGCGTTGAGCTCGGACCGGCGGGCCGGGGACAGGCCCGGGCCGCGGTCGGCGATCTCCACCTCGGCGCCGTCGGCGGCGCGGCGGCCCTCGACCAGCACGGGGCGGTCGGGCGGGCCGTTGCGGGCGGCGTTGTCGAACAGCTCGGCCAGGAGGTGTACCACGTCGTCGGCCGCCTCGGGGGCGATGCGGACGTCGGGGGCGATCATGGCGTACTCGATGCGGCGGTAGTCCTCGATGCGCGACTGCGCGGCCCGCAGGAGGTCCAGGAGGCCCACCGGGTCACGGCGGCCGGTGGCGCTGTCGGCGCCGGCCAGGACCAGCAGGCTCTGGGTGTCGTGGCGGATGCGGGTGGCCAGGTGGTCGAAGGCGAAGAGCTCCGCCAGGCGGTCGGGGTCGGCCTCGTCGCGCTCGGCCGCGTCGAGGCGCTCCACCAGGGCGTCGGCCAGGCGCTGGCTGCGCCGCGCCAGGGCGACCAGGGCGGCCGGGCTCTCCGCCCGCGGCCCGGCCGGTCCGCCGGGGTCGTCGGCGCGCCGCGCGGGCGCGCCGGGTTCGGGACGCAGCGGCGGCCGGTCCGCGGTCGGCACCGGGGTGACGGTCAGCTGTACCAGGTCCAGCCCGGTGGCCGGCGGGCGCTGGCGGGAGCGGTTGGGCGCCAGGAAGTAGCCGGCGCCGTCGGGCGAGGGCCGGGCGGCGGCCCGCGACCGGGAGGCGGTGAGGCGGCGGCGCAGCGAGCGCGCCACGAGGGCGGTCAGCGTGACCGAGGCCGCGGCCAGGAGCAGCACGACGGCCAGGCCGCCGATCGCGATGCGCTGCCCGCGGTCGCGGGCCGCCCGCGCCGACTCGGACTCCCCGGCGCCGGACGCCGCCGCCAGGTCGGCCAGGGCGTCGAGGGCGGGCTGGGCGTCGCCGGCGAGGCCGGACGGGACCCGCTCCAGGCGGGTGCGCAGCGCGGCGGGCGCGGCGTCGGCGAAGCGGCGCAGCGCGTCGAGGTGGGTGGCGCGGTGCGCGGCCAGGGCCTCGCGCCGGGCCGGGGTGTCGGCGCCGCGCAGGTCGAGCAGCTGGATCTGGGCGAGCTCCTCGCGGGCCACGGCGAGCCAGCCCGACGCGCGGGCGGCGGCCAGCACCGTCGCGGGGCCCGGGCGGGCGGCGACGGACTGCCGGAAGGCCACGAGGTCGCTTTCCAGCTGGTTGTACCCCATGAGCACCTCCGCGGCGCCGACCTCGGCGCCGCCCAGCGCCTCGGCGCGCAGCGCGGGGAGCGGGGCGGCCGCGGGCAGGGCGGCGACGGCCCGGTCGACGGCGGCGAAGCGGGCGGTGAACGCGGCCCGGGCCTGGTCGGTGCCGGTGAGCAGGTACTCGGCGGCGGCGTAGCGCTCGCGGGACAACTCGGTGGCGGCCCGGTCCGCGGCCGCGCCGGCGGCGACGGCGGCCTGCAGCGTCGCGGCGGCGCTCATCTGCGTCGCATAGCCGTAGGCGGCCACGCCGGCCAGGCCGAGCAGGCCCAGCAGGGGCACGAGGAGGACGAGGCCGACCCGGGTGGCGACCGGGCGGCCGGGCGCAGCGTTGTCCACAGCCGCTACCCCCTGCCCTCGTCCGGTCACCTATGCGTACACCCTGAGCAATCCGTGCGGAAGAGATGACTTTTGGTAACCACCATTGATCATGGTGAACATGTCGGCTTTCATGGGCTTCGCGAAGAAAAACGGTCACTTAAGCAAGAAGAAAGACAAAGTTGAGGCGCCGCCGGGCCGCGCGGCTTGAGGGGGGTTCGGGGGGTCACTAGATTCCCTAGCGTGCCAGAACGGCTCTTCTCGGATGACCCGGGCGACGCGCCCAAGAAGGTGAAGGGCGCGTTCTTCTCGGACTACACCGGCGAGTTTCCGATGCCGCGCGTCCTGCAGGCGCCGCCGGAGGCCACGGAGCGTACCGGCGAAGAAACTGAAGGTGCCAAGCTTCCCCGCAAGGCCGGTGGACCCGCGCCGGCGTGGCTGCGCACCGGGCGGCCGGCGCTGCACGAGCTCATGCGCAACCGGCGGCAGGCGCTCATGGCCCTCGGCGGCGGCGCGGTCGCGCTCGGGGCCCTCGGGACCGGGGCGGCGGCGGTGTTCGGGCCGGTCGGGAGCGACCCCGACGAGTTCGTCAAGACCGGCAACGGCGGCGGCAACGTCTCGCCCCGCGACGCCGGGTCGTTCTCCAACCGCGACTCGAGCTACACCAGCGGCCAGGGCGACCTCAACGACCTCGGCGCGTCCGGCGTGGCCGACACGCCCTCGGCCGCGGCCGTCGCCGCGATGCGGGCCACGCCGCGGTTCCCGACGCCGCTGCAGCGCGACCCCGTGCTGCACCTGCTGCGCCGCGCGACGTTCGGGCCGACGCCGGCCGACATCGCGCTGGTGAAGCAGATCGGCATCGACGCGTGGATCGACCAGCAGCTCGACCCGGACAAGATCGCGGACCCGGTCGCCGACGCGGCGCTCAAGGCGGTGCCGACGGCGACCATGTCGACCGCGGACATCCGGGCGACGGTCAAGGACGGGGACAACAAGCCGCAGTACGAGCTGACCCGCGCCGTCCTCGCCCGGCAGATGTGGAGCAGCCGGCAGCTGTTCGAGGTCATGGTCGACTTCTGGAACAACCACCTCAACATCACCAGCCCGTTCGACGGCGGCTGGGACGTGCGCGGGCCGTACGACGTCGGCACGATCCGCAAGAACGCGCTGGGCAAGTTCTCCGACATGCTCATCGCGTCCGCGCGGGACCCGGCGATGATGCGGTACCTCGACAACACCTCGTCGGACAAGCGCAACGTCAACGAGAACTACGGGCGCGAGCTGCTCGAGCTGCACACCGTCGGCATCGACGGCGGGTACAACGAGAAGGACGTGCGCAACTCGGCGTACCTCATGACCGGGCGCACCGCGACGCGGGACGGCACGTTCAAGTACGACCAGAACAAGCACTGGACGGGCGCGGTCAAAGTGCTCGGGTTCCAGCACGCCAACAAGTCCGCCAAGGACGGGCTGGCCGTCGGCGACGCCTACCTGCTGTACCTGGCCACGCACCCCTCCACCGCGCGCTACGTGGCGCGCAAGCTGTGCGTGCGGTTCGTGTGCGACACCCCGCCGCAGGGGCTCGTCGACCGGCTGGCCAAGACGTACCAGGAGAGCGGCTCGGCGATCGTGCCGGTGCTCAAGGTGCTGTTCCGGTCGCTGGAGTTCTGGATCGCCGGCGGGCTCAAGACGCGCCGGCCGCTGGAGAACTTCGTGGCCACGGCGCGGGTCGTCGGCACGACGCCGGGTGCGGACACGGCGAAGGCGCTCGACGACATGTACAACTTCACGAACAAGCTCGGCCAGCCGCCGCTGGGCTGGGGGCCGCCGGACGGCTACCCCGACGTCGCCACGGCGTGGAGCTCCGCGGCCGGCATGCTCGAGACGTGGAACGCGCACCGGGCGTTCATGATGCAGCAGTGGAAGGGCCTCAACAACCCGAAGGCCGACTCCCTGGTGACGCAGCCCGCGGCGACGCTGGGCACCTACCTGGACGTGCTGTGCAACCGGCTGATCTTCCAGCCGATGCAGCCGGCGGAGAAGGACGCGCTCATCAAGTTCATGGGCGCCAAGGCCGACACGCGCATCACCGACAACAACCTCGGCGGCAAGCTGCCCCTGCTCGCGCCGCTGATCCTCGACTCCGTCTACCACGCCCTGCGGTGAGGCCGATGAGCGACTTTCCTGCCGGAGAACGCCGGCCGGCCGACCTCGAGCAGCTGCGCCGGCACGGGCCGAACCTGTGCGAGGCGGCCATCCGCGTGCACGCGGACAAGGTCGCCGACGAGCTCGCCGCCGAGCGCGACCGGTGGAGCAAGGGCTTCACCCGCCGCCGGCTGGTGCAGGGCGCCGGGTTCGTCGGGGTCGCCGCGCTCGGCACGCAGCTGGTGACCAGCCGCGTGTCGTTCGCCGCGCCGGAGGACAACAAGAACACGCTCGTCGTGATCTTCCTGCGGGGCGGGATGGACGGGCTGTCCGTCGTGGCGCCCGGCGACGACCCGAACTACAGGCAGATGCGGCCCAACATCGCCGTACCGATGGCGGCCATGAAGGCGGTCGGGCGCGGCTTCGGCCTCAATCCCGCGATGACGTCGCTCTACCCGCTGTGGGACGCCGGGAAGATGGCGGCCGTGCACGCCGTCGCCTCCCCCGACGCCAGCCGCAGCCACTTCCAGGCCCAGGACGCGCTCGAGCGCGGCGCCTCGTCGGTCGCGGTGCGCACCGGCTGGCTGGACCGGGTCCTGGCGCAGATGGGCCCGGGCACGACGTTCCGCGCGATCGCGCAGGGCTCGGCGCTGCCGCGCTCGCTCGTCGGCGGCGAGCAGGCGATCGTGCTCAACGGGATGCGCGACTTCCGCATCGACAACGACAACATGCGCACCCAGACGATGGACGCGCTCAAGACGTTGTACACGGGCCTCGACCACCCCCTGGCCACCACGGCGGGCAGCACGCTGCAGGCGATCAGCACCGCGCAGAAGCTGGCCAACACGCAGTACCGGCCGGCGGACGGGGTGCAGTACCCGGGCGGCGGCCTGGCCAACAGCCTGCGCGACATCGCCCAGCTGCTCAAGGCCGGCGTCGGCCTGCGCGTGGCCGCGCTCGACGTCGGCGGCTGGGACATGCACACCAACCTCGGCCGGGTCGACGGCGGCGACATGAAGAACTCGCTGACCAACCTGTCCGACGCGATCGGCGCGTTCTGCACCGACATCGGCCCGCTGCTGGACACCACGACCGTCGTCACGATGAGCGAGTTCGGCCGCCGCGTGCAGGAGAACGGCAACGTCGGCGTCGACCACGGCCACGGCAACGCGATGCTGCTCTTCGGCGGCGGCCTCAACGGCGGCAAGGTCCACGGCAACTGGCCCGGCCTGGCCCCGTCGGCGCTGGACCAGGGCGACGTCGCCGGCGCCAACGACTACCGCGACGTGCTCGCGGAGATGCTCAAGAAACGCTTCGGCGTCGGCGACTCGGCGACGATCTTCCCCAACCACGACTTCAAGCAGCTGGGCGTGTTCAAGGGCTGACGCCTCCTACAGGCTGAAGACCGGCCCGGTCGTCGTCGTAAGGGTGCAGGAGTTGCCGAACGTGTGCTGGTAGGCCACCTTGCGGCCCTTCCAGCGCCCGGTCGCGGTCACCGTGACCGGGTCCCACTGCATCGTGCACATCCCGCCGTTGAGCTGCAGCCGGTCGAACCGCCCGCCGACCTTGGCCAGCTCCGTGCACGCCCCGCGGGCCTGCCGGTGGGTCCCGCCGGCGGGCTGGCAGGTCAGCGACGCCCGCCGCTGCGCGGGCTTCGTCGACTCCCCCTTGGCGACGGTCAGCACCATCTCGGTCGCCCCGTACCGCCCGGCCGCCGCGTTCGCCACGCCCGGCCCCGCCGCCGCCGCCGCGCCGACCGCCGCCAGCAGCGTGACCGCCGCAGTGACCACCCTTGTTGCACCCATCGCCGACCCCCGTCGCACCTTGCTTGGCCCGCAGAGCCTACGCCGATTCACCCGATTTATCCGACAAACGCAATTTATCCGGTACCCCGGGAGTCGGAAATCGGCCGCGGAACGTCCCCCGTTGATCGACGAGCGGGATTAGGGTGCTGGTACGCATACTCCTTTTGGGAGGTTGCCCCGTGACGCTCGAAGCGCAGGCCCAGAAGCTCGTGGCCGGGCTCGTCCGGGTGGCCGTGATGGCCCCCACGGACGGTCCGGAGCCCGACCATGGCCTGCCACCCGCCCATCGGCAGGTGATGCTGCTGCTGGGGCGGCGCGACCGGGAGTACCGGCTCTCCGACCTCGCCGGCGACCTGGGCTCGTCGGTCGCGGCGACCATGGCGCTGCTGTCGCCGCTGATCGCCGAGGGCCTCGTCGAGATGCGCCCGGCGCCGTCCTACGCCGCCCGCGATATGCGGGTCGCCGCCACCGACAAGGGCCTGGCCACGACGCCCGCCCCGGCCAACTGGGCCGACAAGCTGCTGGCCGAGGTGGAGACGCTGACGGACAACCAGCAGGCCCGGCTGCTGCGGATGGTGACGGCGAAGATCGGGCTGATGCAGCAGCAGAACAGCATTCCGATCACCCGGATGTGCCTGTCGTGCCGCTTCTTCGACGGGTACCGCCACCCGGGCACGCCCACGCCGCATCACTGCTGGTTCGTGGACGCGCCGTTTGGGTATCGCGAACTGCGGCTGCACTGTCCGGACCACATTCCCGGCGCACCGCCGAAGCCGGCCCTGTAGGCGGCACCTCTGCCGGCCCTTGATTGAGCCGGCTCGGATCGCCGCCGATTGGCGTTGCCTGGCCGCGTTGTCGGCGTCGGCGTTGCCTGTCGGCGTTTCCGGGCGGCGGCCTGGCAGCGTTGCCAGTCGGCGTTGCTTGGCGGCGCAGCCGGTCGGCGTTGCTCGGCGGCGTTGTCGGGGTCGGCGTTGCTCGGCGGCGTTGTCGGGGTCGGCGTTGCTCGGCGGCGTGGCCGGGAGGCGTTGCTTGGCGGCGTTTCCGGTCGGCTGCTCGGCGGCGTTGCCAGTTGGGTCCGTTCGGTGTTGGTCACGATAAGTCCGGCGCTGGCGCGCCTGACTTATCGGACATTTCACAATATTTCGTGTTGGGTTACCTTGATGGATTTCGTCCCTATCTCTGCGCACGCAGCGTGCAGGGTGCCGTACCGCACTCGGAGTGCTCGCAAACACTTCATGCGCTCCGCGGTGAATGCGGGACCGCCGAGCGGTGCGTACCGTACGGCGGGCATTTATGCTGTTCGCGTGAGCTGGTGTACGCCATGAGCATGTCGGTCACGACCAACGTCATGATGGACGGATCGACCGTGCTCTCCGTCCGCGGCGAGATCGACCACAGCAACTCGGCCACGCTCCGTCAGGAAATCGTGTCCGCCGCCACCGAGCGCCGGCCGCGGGTGCTGCGGGTGGACCTGGGCCTGGTGACGTTCCTGGACTCGGCCGCGGTCGGCGCGCTGGTCGGCGCCCAGCGGGAGTCGGGCGCGGAGGGCGTACAGGTCGTCGTGTGGCGGGCCAGCCCGTTCGTGCTTCGGCAGCTGCGTATCGCCGGCGTGCACGAGATGCTGGGCGCCCCGGCCGAGCACGACAGCGACCACATCGTCTTCTGACCGGCCCTCGCCGGTCGCGACCGCCTTCCGACCGCCCTTGCGCTCGGGACCGCCGCCTGACCGCCCTGGCGGTCGCGATCGCCTCCTGACCGACCTCGCGCTCGCGACCGCCTTCCGACCGACCTCGCGGTCGCGATCGCCTCCTGACCGACCTCGCGCTCGCGACCGCCTTCCGACCGACCTCGCGCTCGGGACCGCCGCCTGACCGCCCCGGCGGTCGCGATCGCCTCCTGACCGACCTCGCGCTCGCGACCGCCGCCTGACCGCCCTCGCGGTCGCGATCGCCTCCTGACCGAACTCGCGGCTGCGATCGCCTTCCGACCTACCCTCGCGGTCGCGACCAAATGGCGGCGCTGATCGACCCAGGCCGGATTTATAACCCGACAGGCGAAAAATCCGACAAGTCGTGGCACGGAGTGCCCGACTTGTCGGGAAAACGACGGCGGGCGGCCACCTTCGCCCCAGTGGGAGCCGGGATTGCGTTCAGGATCGCCGGCGACCCGCCGACGCGAAGCAGCGAAAACGCTCGCGGTGAGGAAGGCGGGGCCGGAACTGCCAGGAAACTTGCAGCGCGCAGAAGGCGCTCAGCCGCCGGTCGAGTCGGCGGGCGCGGGCTGCGGCGGGACCTCGTAGCGCTTCGGGGCGGGGCGCACGTCGTCGTGGGGGAAGACCCACACGCGGTAGGCCCACAGGCGGAAGACCATGGCCAGGGCGACACCGATGATCATGCCGAAGACGAAGTCGCTGATCTCCTCGACCGCGTGGCTGATGTTCGGGTAGTGCAGGCCGAAGACGTACTGGGCGATCCACAGCGGGGCCGAGTTCACCGCCACGCCGATGCCGTTCGCGACGGTGTACAGCAGCATCTCGTGGTGGCGGCGGCGGCCGCCGCGGGTGCGGAAGGACCACTCGCGGTTGAGGAAGTACGAGACGACGGTCGCGATGACATTGGCGATCGTCAGGGCGGTGACCGGCTTCGACTCAAAAACCGTAAGGCGAAGCGCGTAGTTCGCGACCAGGCTCACCACGTAGCAGAAACCGCCTACGATGATGAACTTCACTGTCTCGCGGTTCTTGCGCAACGCCTCGGCCACGGGCTTCGGCAGCCGATTGAGGGTCCGGTCTGTTAGCCGCATCGGCCGGACTATACCCGGCCAAGCTTGCGATATGCCTAGCGCGGTGACCGAAAACGCGAAACGCGACGCTCAGCGATCGAGCGTGCACACCGACGTAGCGGGAGTGACGCTCAGCTCGTCGTCCAGGGCGCCGACGACGACGCAGTAGGGGGTCTTCGGGTCGACGCCGCGGATGACGTACTCGCCGGTGCGGGGCGGCACGCGGGCGATCACGACGGCGGGGGCGCCGTTCTTGGACAGGGCGACGACCATCGTCACCGGCAGCGGCAGCCACGTCACCGTGAGCTGCGTGCCGTCGTCGCGCAACCGTAACTGGGTGACCTGGACCGGCACGCGCGGCGCAGGAGGCGAGGTGAACGTGGGCGACGCGGCGGCCGGCGTCGCCGACGGTCCCACCGGGGGCCACAGGAACAGCACAGCGAGTACCGACGCGGCCAGGAGCAGGACCACCACGGACACCAGGGGCCACACGGACCGCGCCCGGCGCGGCGGATCAGGCTCCTCGGCAGGGGCCGCAACAGGCGCGGCGACAGGGGCGGCAGCGACGACGACGGGCGCCGGGGGCGCCGTGACGGGGGCCGAGGGCATCGGGGGCTCGACCGCCGCCAGCTCCCACTCCATGGCCTTCGTGAAGGGGTGGCGGGTGCCGAGCCGGGCCCGGGCCGCGGCGTGGGCCAGGGTGAACAGGCGGCGGGCGGCCAGGATGTCGCCCGTGGCGTACTGCAGCGCGGCCAGCTCCGCGGCGATGCGGATGGTGTCGAGGTCGTCGGCGCCGTACTCGCGGCGGTGGATCACGTAGGCGGCGTTGAGGATGCTCAGCGCCAGCTGCGTCTCGCCCCGGTCGCGCAGTAGCAGGGCCAGGTTGACCCGGGCCAGGCGCACGGCCCGGGTGACGGGCGCGGGTCCGCTCTCCTCGGCACCGCTGTCCAGCACGCGGTGGTAGAGCCGCTCGGCCTCGTCCCACTCGTCGTAGTCGTGGCGGACGGCGGCCAGCACCGCGACCGCGTGGACGGTGCGCGGGTCGGACGGGCCGTAGCGGCGCTCGGCCTGGGTCACCACCGCGTCGGCGAGGTCGTAGGCGGCGTCGAGGTCGCCGAGCTCGCGCTGGACCTCGGCGAGCAGGCGGCGGGCGGTGAGCCGGTCGTCCTCGGAGAGGGGCTCGGACAGCAGCTCCTGGACCTCGTCGCGGGCCCCGGGAAAGTCCCAGGCCACGATCCGCTGCCCGATCTCGTCCAAGCGATCGGTGACATCGACTGTACTCACAGTATCCCTCCGCACCATGGGAGCTTAGGGATAGCCGTGACGCAACGCCAGCCTTCGATCACACAAAGGCGTCGGCCCCGGCAGCCTGCCACGTCGCTGCCGGGGCCGAGCCGTCCGCGTTACCGCGTGTCGTACCGCGGGCGCCGCACACTGTGAAGGTTCGGCCAGCCCGCTTGGGCCTTAAGTAGTTCAGCCAACAATTCGCTGGTACAGGCGCAGATAGTCCTCGACCATGCGCTCGGCCGAGAAGCGCTCCAGGGCCCGCGCGCGCACCCGGGTGCGGTCGAGCTTGAGCGCGTCGTCGAGCAGGCCGGCGGCCTCCTCAGCGTTGTGCGCCAGATAGCCGGTGACGCCCTCGTCGACGACCTCGGGCATCGAGCCGAGCGGATACGCCACGACCGGCGTGCCGCACGCCATCGCCTCGACGACCGAGAGGCCGAACGGCTCGGCGAAGCCGATCGGGTGCAGCAGGGCGGCGGCCGAGCCGAGGATCTCGGCGCGGTCGGCGGGGCCGACGTTGCCGGCGTACACGATCTGCTCACCGTCGACGCGGGGCAGGACCTCCTCGGCGTGGTACCGCTCGTCGTGCACCGGCCCGCAGATGAGCAGCCGCCGGCCGGTCGCGCGGGCGATGCGGATCGCCTCCGCGGTGCCCTTGTCGGGGTGGATGCGGCCGAACGCGACCAGCGACTCCCCCGGCTCGGCCCGGAACGGGAACTGCCGCACGTCGATGCCGTGGTAGATGGTCGCGGCGTAGTCGAGGCCGGGGCCGCGGTCGGCGTCGGAGATGGACACGTACGCCGAGCGGGCCCGCTGGTAGGCCGGCAGGATCGACGCCGAGCAGAACCCGTGCACGGTGGTGAGCAGCCGGGTGCGGCAGAACTCGCTCATCGCCAGGGGCAGCCAGTCGAGGTTGTTGTGCACCAGGTCGAACTCGCCGCTGCGGGCGTAGCAGCGGGCGACGTGTATCGCCTCCCAGACGCGGCCGTCGTAGGAGGGGTCCTCGTTGTAGGGGTGCTCGACGACGCCGTCGAGGCGGGCGGAGGTGATCGAGTCGAGGCTGGCGAAGAGGGTGACGTCGACGCCGCGGGCGACGAGGCCCTCGGCGAGCAGCGAGACGACCTGTTCCCACGGCCCGTACGCCCGCGGCGGCGTGCGCCAGGCGATCGGGCCGAGCAGTGCAACCTTCATTCGGCGCCCCCTACCCGGTTCCCCCACCACTATGCCGCCGGCCTCATCTCCGGGGGCGAGCTGCCGATAGGACGTCAGCCGTTCCAGTGAAAACCGGGGAGTTCGATGGCCGCATGGCGCTGGTATGCGGCCGGGGGGCTCGCCGCCGTGGCCGCGGGCGGGTTCCTGCCGGTGATGGCCCGGCAGGGGCTGTACACGCTCGTCGGCGCGTCCGCGGCCGTCGCCGTGACCGCCGGGGTGCGCCGCTACCGGCCGGCCGAGCCGCACAGCTGGCGCATCTTCGCCGCCGCGCTGTGGTGCACGGTCGCCGCGGTGTTCGCCTGGGCGGTGCAGTACGCCGTCGCCGGGCGGGTCGGCTCGCCGGCCGTCAAGGACCTGCCGTTCCTGGCGTCGTACCTGCTCATGGCCCTCGGCACGCTCGCCTGGGTGCGGCCCGACCCGGACCGGCCGCGGGCCGAGCGGTTCATCGACGCCGGGATCGTCGCCTCCGGGGTCGCCGCGCTGTCCTGGACGTTCATCGTGCACCCGCTGCTGTTCGAGCAGCACGTCGACGCCGGGCACGGCGCGAGCTACCTGACGTACTCCGTGCTCGACCTCGTCCTCGTCGTGGTCACCGCCCGCATGATCTTCACCAGCAACGTGCGCAGCGCCGCCCATGCGCTGGTGTCGCTCGCCCTGTGCACGGTCATCACCGGCGACGTCGTCTTCTACGCGGCCCTGGCCTGGACGGGCAACCCCAAGGGGGACAGCGTCTCCACGGTGCTGTACCTGTGCGCGTACATCCTGATCGGCACCGCCGCCCTGCACCCCACGATGGCGCAGGCGTCCGGCCGGCCGGAGCGTGCGCAGCTGGTGATCCCGCGGCACCGGGTCTACCTGTACTCCGTGCTGGCCCTCGTCGGCCCGGTCGTGGCCATCACCATGCTGCTCGTCGCCGACCCGCTGCCGTCGCGCTGGTGGGTGCTCATCCCGCTGGCCACGTCGATGGTGACGGTGGTGCTGCTCATCGCCCGGCTGAGCCAGCTCGTGCGCCTGGCCAACCGGCGCGTCGCCGACCTCGACGCCCAGGCCGCGGCCCTGGGCGAGGCGCTGCGCGAGCAGGAGGCGCTGCGCCAGCAGCTCAGCCACCGGGCGCTGCACGACGCGCTGACCGGCCTGGGCAACCGGGCGCTGCTGCAGGAGCGGCTCGAGCACGCCCTGGCCCGCACGTCGGCCGCCCACGGGCTGCTGCTGCTGGACCTGGACGGGTTCAAGGACGTCAACGACTCCTACGGCCACCCGACCGGCGACGCGCTGCTCATCGAGGTCGCGGCCCGGCTGCTCGGCGTCGTCGACAACTCCGACACGCTGGTGCGCCTCGGCGGCGACGAGTTCGCGATCCTCATGGAGGACGCCACCGCCGCCCGGGTCGCCCGCGCCGGGCAACAGGTGATCGAGGAGCTCGACCGGCCGGTCTTCGTGCACGAGCGGGAGCTGTCGGTGACCGCGAGCGTCGGGTCGCTGCTGTTCGCCACCCCGACCACGCCGGCCGAGGCGCTGCGCAACGCGGACCTGGCGCTGTACGCGGCCAAGGCGGCCGGCAAGAACCGGCTCGCCGCCTACGAGCCGAGGCTGGCCAGCGAGCGCACCGAGCACATGCGCATCGCCGCCGACCTGCGCCGGGCCGTTGCCGGCGAGGAGTTCACGGTCAACTACCAGCCGGTCGTCGACCTGCACACCGGGCGGGTCACCGCCGTCGAGGCGCTGCTGCGCTGGACCCGCGACGGGCGGCCGGTGCCGCCGCTGGACTTCATCCCGGTCGCCGAGCAGTACGGCATCATCGTCCCGATCGGCGCGTGGGTGCTGCGCCGGGCGTGCCGGGACGTGCGGGCGTGGCACGAGCGGTTCGGCATCTGCGTCACCGTCAACGTCTCCGGCCGGCAGTTGCGCGAGCCCGACTTCGCCGCCACCGTGATCTCGGCGCTGCGCGACGCCGGGCTGCCCGGCTCGGCGCTCATCCTGGAGATCACCGAGACCGTGCTCGTCTCGGCCGGGCCGTCGACCGGCGACGTGACCGCGCTGCTGCACACGCTGCGGGCCGAGGGCGTGCGCATCGCCGTGGACGACTTCGGCACCGGGTACTCGTCGCTGGCGTACCTGCGGCACCTGCCCGTCGACATCCTCAAGATCGACCGGGCGTTCACGCCGGAGGGCGAGCTGGCCGAGGAGATGGCGTTCACCAGGGCGATCGTCGAGCTCGGCAACAGCCTGCGCCTGTCGGCCATCGCCGAGGCGGTGGAGACCCCCGAGCAGGCCGAGCGCCTGCGCCAGCTGGACTGCCCGCAGGCGCAGGGCTACCACTTCTCGCGGCCGCTGCCGGCCGCCGACCTCGACGAGGTCCTCAACGCCTCCGGCGGCGTCCTGCGCGGGACTACGCCTTCCGCAGCAGCCGGTGCCGCCTGACGACGGGCACGGACAGGGTCTTGTACCCGACCTGCTCGAACAGCACCGTCATCTGCTCGCCGGCGTAGGACATCACCATGCCCTTGCCCCACTCTCCGTGCCGGACCTCGCTGTGCACCGGGAAGGGCGCATCGTCGGCGGCGGCGAGCCCGGCGGCGGCGCTGCCGTCCGTGCAGTTGTCGCAGTGGCCGCACGTGCCGTCGAGGTGTTCGCCGAAGTACGCCAGGAGGGTGCGCCCCCGGCACTGCTCCGTCTCGGCGAAGCCGCGCATCATGTCCAGCCGCGAGCGGGAGACCGTCTGCTGCCGCTCGGCCTGCGCCTCGGCCAGCTCGGCCGCCTTGGCCGGGGTCGGCGCCCAGCGCGGGGCCTTCACCTTGCCCCCGTGCAGCATCCGCGCCCCGCCGACCTCCTCCAGCAGGGCCAGCAGCTGCCCCAGCTTGCGCTCGCCGAGGCCGGTGCGCTCCTCGAGCTCGTCGCGGGTCAGCGGCTCCTCGGCCGCGCGCAGCAGGGCGGCCAGGGCGGCGACCTCCTCGCGGTCGACGCCGACGCTGGTGAAGAACTTGCGCAGGCCGCTGTCCTCGGTGCGGTGCAGCAGCAGCACGTGGGCCGGCTGCCCGTCGCGGCCGGCCCGGCCGATCTCCTGCAGGTAGGAGTCCGGCGAGTCGGGCAGCGACACGTGGTTGACCCAGCGGATGTTGGGCTTGTCGATGCCCATGCCGAACGCGGTCGTGGCCACCATGACCGGCACCTCGTCGGCGAGGAACGCCTCGTGGGCCCGCTCGCGGTCGCCGGCGCTCATCCCGCCGTGGTACGCGACGGCCTCGACTCCCTCCTTGGCCAGGCGCTCGGCGAGCTCCTCGGTGGAGCGGCGGGTCGGGGCGTAGACGATGCCGGGCGGCTGCGACTCCTTGATCCGGGCCACCAGGCGGCGCAGGCGGGTCTCCTCGTCGGGGCAGTGGACCGACTCGAGGTACAGGTTGGGCCGGTCCAGGCCGGTGACGACGACCTCGGGGTCGCGCATGCCGAGGCGCTCGATGATGTCCTCGCGCACCGGCGGCGAGGCGGTCGCGGTCAGCGCCACCACCGGCGGGCGGCCCAGCTCGCGGATGAACTGGCCCAGCTGCAGGTAGTCGGGGCGGAAGTCGTGGCCCCAGGCGGAGACGCAGTGCGCCTCGTCGACGGCGATCAGGCTCGGCTTGAGCGTCTTGATCTGGCGGACCCGGTCGGGGTCGGCGAACTGCTCCGGGGTGAGGAACACGAACTCTGCGTCGCCGGCCCGCAGCGCCTCGAGGGCCTCCTCGCGCTCGCTGCGCCCCTCGGCCGAGGACAGCCGCACGGCGACGAGCGACTCGTGGTGGCGGGCGGTCAGCGAGGCGATCTGGTCCTGCTGCAGCGCCAGCAGCGGCGACACGACGATCGTCGGGCCCGGCAGCAGGGGCGCCGGAACCTGGTAGATGGCCGACTTGCCGGCCCCGGTGGGCAGCACGGCCAGGGCGTCGCGCCCGGCCATGAGCGCCTCCATCGCGCGCAGCTGCTCGTCGCGCAGCCGCTCCCACCCGAACCGCTCTTTCGCAACCTGTCGCAGTCGTTCCGCCGTCATGGCCGCCATTCTCTGATAGGCCTGCGTTTCTCTGATAAGACGGGGGACATGCCTATCGAGACGCAAGGCGTGGTGGCGCTGGGCAAGGGCCGCCCGGTCAGCCTGGAAACCGTCGTCGTACCCGAACCCGGCCCCGGCGAAGCGCGGGTCGAGGTCCAGGCCTGCGGCGTGTGCCACACGGACCTGCACTACCGCGAGGGCGGGATCAGCGACGACT
This sequence comes from Dactylosporangium sp. CA-139066, assembly GCF_050936175.1. Classification (NCBI taxonomy): domain Bacteria; kingdom Bacillati; phylum Actinomycetota; class Actinomycetes; order Micromonosporales; family Micromonosporaceae; genus Dactylosporangium; species Dactylosporangium sp. CA-139066. Next base: position 8,659,498 of record NZ_JBNJNH010000001.1, read on the forward strand.
ACCCGTTCCTGCTCGGCCACGAGGCGGCAGGCGTCGTCGAGTCGGTCGGCCCTGGCGTGACCGAGGTCGCACCCGGCGACTTCGTGATCCTCAACTGGCGGGCCGTGTGCGGGCAGTGCCGGGCCTGCCTGCGTGGGCGGCCGTGGTACTGCTTCGCCACCCACAACGCCAAGCAGAAGATGACCCTGACCGACGGCACCGAGCTCTCCCCCGCGCTGGGCATCGGCGCCTTCCTCAAGCACACGCTGGTCGCCGCCGGCCAGTGCACGAAGGTCGACCCGCAGGCCCCCGCCACGGTCGCCGGCCTGCTCGGCTGCGGCGTCATGGCCGGCATCGGCGCCGCCGTCAACACCGGCAACGTCGGGCGCGGCGACACCGTCGCGGTCTTCGGCTGCGGCGGCGTCGGCAACGCGGCGATCGCCGGCGCGCTGCTGGCCGGGGCGCGCACGATCATCGGCGTCGACATCGACGAGCGCAAGCTCGCCTGGGCGCGCGAGTTCGGGGCCACGCACGTGGTCAACTCCCGCGAGGCCGACCCGGTCGAGGCGATCCGGGCGCTGACCGGCGGCTTCGGCGCCGACGTGGTCGTCGAGGCGGTGGGGCTGCCGCAGGTGTACGAGCAGGCGTTCTACGCCCGCGACCTGGCCGGCACGGTGGTGCTCGTCGGCGTGCCGCGGCCGGACATGCAGCTGACGCTGCCGTTCCTGGAGGTGTTCGGGCGCGGCGGCGCGCTGAAGTCCAGCTGGTACGGCGACTGCCTGCCCTCCCGCGACTTCCCGATGCTCATCGACCTGTACCGGCAGGGCCGCCTCCCGCTGGACAAGTTCGTGACGGAGACGGTCGGTCTCGGCGACGTCGAGGAGGCGTTCCACAAGATGGAGCGCGGCGAGGTGCTGCGCTCGGTCGTCGTGCTGGACTGAAGCGGCGGCGGCCGCACGAACAGCGGCCGCACGAACAGCGGCGGCCGCGCGCCGGCTGGATGCCGGGTGCGCGGCCGCCCTCGTCCCTACCGGGTCACCAGTCCTTCATCCAGGGCAGCTTGGCGTCGAGCCAGTCGTTGAGCCGCGCGACCTGGTCGGTGTGGCTGTCCAGCCAGCTGACCTGGCCGGTCATGGCGAGGATGGCGAAGACCACGGCGGTGCCGCTGATCAGCACGCCGAGCGTCCCCAGGCCACGCCCCGCCACGTTGGGGCGCACGCCGGCGATGATGCCGCCGAACGAGAACAGCAGGCCGAGCGCGCCGAGCGCGATCGCCCACGGGGCGAGCAGGCCGGTCAGCGCGGCGCCCACCCCGGCCACGCCGAGGATGAGGCCGAGCGTCGCGAGCAGGCTGACCCGCGCGGGGGCCTGGCGCACCGGCACCGGCTCGGTGACCTCCGCCGGCTCCAGGGCGGGCGGCGGGGTCGACGGCTCGCGGTCGATCGTGCGGCGCATGGTGGTGGTGTCGCGGTCGCGGTCCATGACCACGGCCGCGGGTACGGTGCCGGTGGTGGCCGGCTCCCGGGCCGCGTCCTCGTTGTGCCGGCGGCCGAGCCGCCAGGTCCGCGTCTCGGACGCGGCCTCGGCGCGGTCGTTCACGCCGTCCCGGTCACGGTCGGCGACCCGCTCGTTGCGGTCGACGACCCGCTCGTTGCGGTCGTCCACGCCCTTGCGGTCGAGGTCGACGGGGCGCTCGGCCCGGTCGTCCACGCCGTCGCGGTCGAGGTCGACGCGGCGCTCGGCCCGGTCGTCCACGCCGTCGCGGTCGAGGTCGACGCGGCGCTCGGCCCGGTCGTCCACGCCGTCGCGGTCGAGGTCGACGCGGCGCTCGGCCCGGTCGTCCACGCCGTCGCCGTCACGGTCGGTCGCGCCGCGACCGCCGAACAGCTGCCCGATGCGTGCCACGTGTGCTCACCTCCTGCTAAGCGCCCGGTCCGGTCCGCCGGGGGGATTCGGCGGTGTGGTGTATCGGGCGGATGTCCACCTGCCTACCCACGGGGGCCGGTTTCCAATCGAGGGTGAGCCGTTTGGGGGAGCTTTGCCCGGGTACCTCCGCTTTCATGGATGCCATGCAGCGAGGGAACACCAAGCACGGCGCCGTGCTCGACGACAGCCTCCGGCGCGCGGACGCCGACGAGGCGCGCCGGGTCGACCCGGGGGGCGAGGGCACGCGCACGTTCGGCGCGCCGGTCGGCATGACCGCCGACGACGTGGAGGCGCGCAGCAACCTGGGCCGGTACATCCCGAAGGCGAGCCTGCCGGGCGACCGCGACGACCTGATCGCCGGCGCGACGGAGATGAACGCCCCGGACGAGGTGCTCGACGTGCTGGAGCGGCTGCCGGACGGCGAGGTGTTCGAGACGGTCAACCAGGTCTGGGCGGCGCTGGGCGGCCCGAACGAGGATCCGGCGCGCCGGCCGTAGCCACCGGGGGCTTCGGCGGCGGGGCGGCGGCCGGCTCCGGCTGGGGCGCCGGGCGGATGGTCCACCAACGCATGGCGCAGTTCCTTCTGGCGCGGCCGGTCCCGGAAGCCCGCACGCTCCCGGGACCGCGACTGTGGTGACGTGATGGTGCCGCCGGCGCCCCCCAGCGCGCGGCGGCACCGCCATGAGCACGGAGGCACCGCGATGCGCGCCGCGGCACCGCGATGAGCCGGCCGGTCCCGGAAGCCCGCACGCGACCGCGACCGCGACCGCGACCGTGGTGACGTGTGGATGCCGCCGGCCGCCCTCTGCAACTTCGTCGACATTGACGCCGGGACGTCAATGTTGACGGTCTGCGTCAATGTCGACGAGCCATCTCGACGAACGGCGACTCACGCCTCGGCGAGCTCAGCACGGCGGCGGCTCAGTGCCGCGGGCGGTTCAGTCGGCCAGGATGGCGTAGAGCTTGCGGCGGGTCTCGGTGAGCACCTCAAGGGCCTGCGCGCGCTGCTCGCTGGTGCCATTGAAGCCGACCTGGCGCAGCGCGTCCATGATGCCGAACGCGGCGTCGCGGAACTCCTGGGCCTGCGAGACGTTCTCGTCGCCGTACTCCTGCCAGGGCGCATTCTGCGCCGCGGCCTCGGCCTCCGGGCGGCCGGTGTCGGTGAGCACGAACCGCTTGCGGCCCCCGCTCTCCTCGGCCGTGATGAGGCCCTCGTCCTCGAGCATCTGCAGCGTCGGGTACACCGAGCCGGGGCTCGGCCGCCAGATGCCGCCCGTGCGCTGCTCGAGCTCCTGGATCATCTCGTAGCCGTGCATGGGGCGCTCGTGCAGGAGCGCGAGCACGGCCTGGCGGACGTTGGGGCGCCCGCCGCGGGAGCGGCCGCGGCCACCGTGGCCGCCGTGATGCCCCCAACCGCGGCCACCGCCGGGCGGGAAGGGCGGGATGAAGCTGCCGAAGCCCCGTTGCCAGGCGCCGGCGTCGAAGAATCCTTGTCGCGACCTCATGATCGCATCCCCCATTTCATGGAACCCCTGTCTGATACTTCGACGATATATCGGGAACCTATCGCCGACAACCCCTGCCGATAGTCGACTTTCCGCGAGAGTTGACGGATCGTGGCGCCGACGGGACACAGGGACACCATTGATCTAGAAACTTCGATATCGTCGCGCGCATGCCGACGCTGCCGTTTCCCCTGCCCGAACCGCCCACGCTGTACGCGCCGCTGCCGGCGCTCGCCGACGCCCAGCGCGAAGCCGCCGTCGTCCCGGTCGAGACCGCCGACGGCGGGACGGCCTACCTGGTGACGCGGTACCAGGACGTGCGGACCGTCCTCGTCGACCCGCGCTTCAGCCGGGCCGCGGCCGCGCGCTCGGAGGCCGCCGCGGCCGACTTCGGGCTCGGGGCCCTGGCCACCGAGTCCATGGCCGGGATGGACCCGCCGGAGCACACCCGGCTGCGCAAGCTGGTCGTGCGGGCCTTCACCGCGCGGCGGGTCGAGGAGCTGCGGCCGCGGGCGGCGCAGATCGTGGACGAGCTCATCGACGGGCTGCTGCGCCTGCCGCAGCCGGCCGACCTCGTCGACAACTTCTCGCTGCCGCTGCCCGTCAAGGTCATCTGCGAGCTGCTCGGGGTGCCGGCCGACGACCGGCACAAGTTTCACGCCTGGTCGGACACGATGATGGGCGGCCCGGGCTCCGACCCGGCGCTCATGGGCGCGGCGCTGTACGCCATGGGCGAGTACTTCGGCGGCCTCATCTACGCCAAGCGGGCCGCGCCGGCCGACGACCTCATGTCGGCGCTCATCGCCGCGCGCGACGAGGAGGACAAGCTCACTGAGGAGGAGCTCGTCCGGATGTGCGTCGGCATCCTCATCGGCGGGCACGAGACGACCGCCAACCAGATCAACATGATCCTGCTGACGCTGCGGCGCTACCCCGAGGAGCGCGACCGGCTGGTCAAGGAGCCCGCGCTGATTCCCGGCGCCGTCGAGGAGCTCATGCGGTTCGTGCAGCTCGGCAACTCCGTGACCAGCCTGCCGCGGGTCACGACCGAGGACGTGGAGCTGGGCGGGGTGAGCATTCCGGCCGGGTCGGTCGTGCTGCCGGGGGTGGCGATCGCCAACCGGGACCCGCAGCTGTACGCCGACACGGCCGACGTCCTGGACGTCGCGCGGCCCGACGCGTCGCACCTGAGCTTCGGCGCCGGCGTGCACCACTGCCTGGGGGCGCAGCTGGCCCGGATGGAGCTGCAGGAGGCGCTGCGCGGGCTGCTGACCCGGCTGCCGCAGCTGCAGATCGCGGTGCCGGACGCCGAGCTGCGCTTCAAGCAGGGGATGATCGTGCGCAGCGTCGAGACGCTGCCGGTGACCTGGTAGGGGTCGGGTCAGGGGGTCTGGCCCGGCGGGCCGTCGCCGGGCTAGGTTCGCAGCATGGGCGAGGTGGCGCGGTGGTCGCGGGTCGACGACGGCCGGCACAGCCTCGACCTGCTCACCGCCAGCTACCGGCAGCACCGGTTCACGCGGCACAGCCACGTCACCTACGCGATCGGCGTCGTCACGTGCGGCGAGGAGCAGTTCCACTACCGCGGTGAGCTGCGCCGGGCCGGGGTGGGCAGCCTCGCCATCCTCGAGCCGGGCGAGCCGCACGACGGGCAGGCGGCGCGGCCCGAGGGGTGGGCCTACCGGGTGCTGTACCCGACCGAGGCCATGCTCTTCGACGGCCGCGACGCGCGGGCGTCCTTCCGGGAGCCGATCGTCACCGACCCGCGCAGCGTGCACCTGGTGCGGGCGGCGCACGAGGAGCTGACGGCCGGCGCCGACGTCTTCGCCGCGCAGTCGCGGCTCGTGTGGGCGTTCGAGGCGATCATCCAGCGGCACGGGGCGCTGCCGGACGCCGCCGGGGCGCTGCGGGCCTCGGACCCGGCGGCGGCGCGCAAGGTCGCCGAGATCCGCGACCGGCTGCTGGCCGACCTGCGCTGCGCGCCGAGCCTGCGCGAGCTGGCCGCCGGGGTGGAGCTCTCGCCGTTCCACATGCTGCGGGTATTCCGGGAGGCGACCGGGTTCCCGCCGCACGCCTGGCTGGTGCTCGAGCGGGTCTGCTCCGCCCGGCAGCTGCTCGCCGCCGGCCGCTCCCCCGCCGACGTGGCCGGCGCCGTCGGGTTCGCCGACCAGGCCCACCTCACGCGCTGGTTCAAGCGCGTGACGGGGGTCACGCCGGCCGCATTCCGCAACAGCGTTCAAGACGCCGCCCCGCGGCCCGGCGTGCAATCGGCGGTATGAGTCGTCGTGGCTGGGTCCTCTTCGGCGCCATGTGCGTCGTGTGGGGCATCCCCTACCTGCTGATCAAGGTCGCCGTCCGCGAGATCGGCCCCGCCGAGCTGGTCTTCCTGCGCACCGCCCTCGGCGCCGTGCTGCTGCTGCCGGTCGCCCTCGCCCGCCGCGAGCTGCGCGCCTCCCTGCGGCCGTGGCTGCCGCTGCTGGTGTACACCGTCGTGGAGATCGGCCTGCCGTGGCTGCTGCTCTCCGATGCCGAGCGGCGCGTCGACAGCTCGTTCACCGGCCTGGTCATCGCGGGCGTACCGCTCGTCGCCGCCGTCATCGCCCGCTTCGGCAAGGGCGCCGAGCGCCTCACCGCCGCCCGCGTCGGCGGCCTCCTCGTCGGCTTCGCCGGCGTCGCCCTGCTGCTGGGCTTCCACGCGGCCGGCACCGGCGCCGTGCCGCTGCTCGAGCTCGGCGGGGTCGTCGTGTGCTACGCCGCCGGGCCGCTGATCATCGAGCGGTGGCTGTCCGATGTACCCCGCTATGGCGTCGCCGCGGCGTCGCTCGTGGCCGGCGCCCTGATGTTCGCCCCCGTCGCCGTGCCGTCGCTGCCGGCCCTGGCGCGCCACGTCTCACTGCGCCCCGCCCTGGCCGCGCTGGCCCTGGCGGTGATCTGCACGGCGCTCGCCTTCGTGCTGTTCTTCGCGCTGGTCGCGGAGGTCGGCGGGGTGCGCGCGACGGTCATCACGTTCGTGAACCCGGCGGTCGCCGTCGTGCTCGGCGCGCTGGTCCTCGGCGAGCGGGTGACGGTGCTGACGGGGGTCGCGTTCGCGCTGATCCTGGCCGGTTCGGTCCTGGCCACCCGGCGGCGGCCCGCCCCCGACCCCGAGCCCTCCCCCGAACCCGTCGCCGCCGCGTGACCCCCCACTTCCTCGACGCGCTCGCGGGCTGACCGCGGCCGACCTGGCCGCGGTGCGGGAGTGGATCGCGGCGGCCGAGGCCGGCGAGGGCTGACGGGCGGGCGGCCGTCAGCACGACGGACGGCCGTCAGCACGACGGACGGCCGTCAGCACGACGGACGGCCGTCAGCACGGCGAGCGGCCGTCAGCACGGCGAGCGGCCGTCAGCACGACGGGCGGCCGTCAGCACGGCGAGCGCGGCGCGGGTCAGGCGTGGGTGGCGACGCGCAGGACGTGGTCGGTGAGGGTGGGGTCGGCGCGGAGGTCGTCGGCGGTGTGGGTGGACGCCACGACGCCGTCGGCGAGCAGGGCCACCCGGTCGGCGACGGCCAGGGCATGCTCCGGCTGCTGCTCGACCAGCAGCACCGTCAGGCCCGCGCGGACGAGTTCGGCGATGACCGCGCGGACGCGGTCGGCCAGGTCGACCGCCAGGCCCTCGCAGGGCTCGTCGAGCAGGAGCAGGCGGGGCTGGGTGAGCAGGGCGCGGGCGATGGCCAGCATCTGGGCCTCGCCGCCGGAGAGCTGGTCGCCGCGGTGGCGGCGGCGCTCGGCCAGGCGGGGCAGGAGCTCGAGGATGCGCGGAACCGTCCAGTCGCCCTTGCGGCGGGTCAGGCGCAGGTGCTCGGCGACCGTCAGGCTCGCGAAGACGCGGCGGCCCTGCGGGACGAGCGCCACGCCGGCGCGGGCCACGCGGTGCGCGGGGCGGCCGGCGAGCTCCTCGCCGTCGAGGGTCACCGTGCCGGACCGCGGGCGCAGCAGGCCGCAGACGGCGTGTACGAGGGTGGTCTTGCCGGCGCCGTTGCGGCCGAGCACCGCGAGCGCGGTGCCCTGCGGGACGGTGAGGTCCACGCCGTGCAGCACCGTACCGCCGCCGTAGCCGGCCTGCAGGCCCTGGACCGTCAGCGTCACGGTGTCACCCCCGCGTAGGCGGCCGCCACCTCGGGCGAGCGGCGGGTCTCGGCCACGGTGCCGGTGTGGACGTGGCGGCCCGAGTGCAGGACGGTGACGTGGTCCGCGAAGCCGTACACCAGGTCCAGGTGGTGCTCGACCAGCAGCACCGCGACGCCGGGCGGGAGATCGGCGAGCAGGGCGGCCAGGAGCTCGACCTCCGGCGGGGCGAGACCCGCGGCCGGCTCGTCGAGCAGCAGCAGGGTCGGCTCGCCGGCCAGGGCCATGGCCAGCTCGAGCTGGCGGCGCTGGCCGTGGGAGAGGGAGCCGGCCCTCGTGCCCGCCTGGTCGGCCAGGCCCACGGCGGCGAGGCGCTCGCGGGCGCCGGGACGCAGCCGGCCCCACGGGCGGCGGGCGGCGACGAGGACGTTCTCCTGCGCGGTCAGCGTCGGCCAGACGGCCGGGTGCTGGTGGGTGCGGCCGATGCCGAGGCGGGCGCGGCGGGCCGGGGACGTGCGGGTGACGTCGCGGTCGTGGAAGTGGATGCGGCCCGCGCTCGGGCGCAGCGCCCCGGCGACGAGGTTGAGCAGCGTGGTCTTGCCGGCGCCGTTGGGGCCGATGAGCGCGCGCCGCTCCCCCGGCTCCAGCCGCAGGGTCACGTCGTCGAGGGCGGCCAGGTCACCGTAGCGGCGACCCAGGCCCTCCAGCCGAAGGATCATGGCGTCTCCGGCGGTAGCCGCAGGGTCACGTCGTCGAGGGCGGCCAGGTCACCGTACCGGCGACCCAGGCCCTCCAGCCGAAGGATCATGGCGTCTCCGGCGGTAGCCGCAGGGTCACGTCGTCGAGGGCGGCCAGGTCACCGTACCGGCGACCCAGGCCCTCCAGCCGAAGGATCATGGCGTCTTCATCCTCCCGGACCCGCGACGCCCGCCGGGCATGAGGGACGGTCTCGGGCGGCGGCGCAGCAGGGCGCTCAGGGCGGCGCGGTCGCCGACCAGGCCGTTGGGCAGCAGGTACACGCACGCGATGAACAGGCAGCCCAGCACCAGCGGGGCGTGGCCGGCGCTCGCGATCCAGTCGCGGGTGGCGACGACGAGGGCGGCGCCGGCGATCGCGCCGACCATCGACATCGAGCCGCCGATGACCACGGCCAGGAGGATCAGCGCGGCGACGTCGAAGCCGCCGTCGCCCGGGGAGACGTACGACTGCATCGTCACCAGCAGCGCCCCGGCCACGCCGGCCAGGGCGCCGGCGACGGCGTAGGCGACGGTCAGGTACCCGGCGACGGGGTGGCCGCTGGCCCGCATCCGGCGCGGGTCGTCGCGGGTGGCGCGCAGCAGGGCGCCGGCCGGGGAGCGCAGGGCGAGCAGCAGCGCGGCGACGAGGACCGTGACGACGGCGAGGGCGTAGAGGTACACGGACTGGTCGTCGCCGAGCTCGGCCAGGCCGGGCAGCGGGGTGACCTTGCCGAACGCGAGCATGCCGTCGGTGCCGTGGGTGACGGACTTCCACTGCGCGGCCACGGTCGAGGTCAGCTCGCCGAGCGCCAGCGTGATCATGAGCACGACGACCCCGCGGGCGTACACCACCAGGGGCGCGGTCAGCAGCGCGAAGAGCCCGCCGGCGGCGGCCGCGGCGAGCAGCTGCACGATGCCGAGGTCGACGTCGTTGTGCACGAGGGTCGCGGTGGTGTAGGCGCCGACCAGGTACGGCGCGGTCTGGCCCAGCGTCGGCAGGCCGGCGACGCCGGTGAGCAGCGCGACGCTGACGGCGAGCAGGCCGACGATGAGGATGCGGGTCAGCATCTGGTTGGCGTAGTCGTTCAGGGTCCACGCGAACGAGGTCAGCAGCGCGAGCAGGGCCGCCGTCGCGAGGTACGAAATCAGGCGCTTCGTGCCGCTCATGCCGAGCGTCCCGAGGGCAGCAGGCCGCGGGCGCGGGCGGCCAGGGCGAGGGCCATGGCGCCGAACAGCGCGAACGGGGCGACCGTGGGGAAGTTCGGGGCGACGACGTTCTGGATCTCGCCGACCGCGATGGCCGCGACGAGGGCGCCGGTGATGGAGCCCATGCCGCCGAGGACCACGACGACGAGCGACAGCATGAGCACGAGGTCCGCGGTGCGCGGGCCGGGGCCGATGATCGGGGCGCCGAGCGCGCCGGCGAGGCCGGCCAGGGCGCCGGCGCCGGCCAGGACGCTGGTGCGCACCGTGAACGGGGAGACGCCGAGCATCGCGACCATGTCGCGGTCGTCGACGGTGGCGCGCACGAGGCCGCCGGCGCGGGTGCGGGCCACGAGCAGCGCGAGCCCGGCCGCGATGAGCACGGCGACGCCGATGAAGGCCAGCCGGTACCCCGGGTAGGAGTGCCCGGCGATGTGCACGGCCCGGTCCAGCGCGGCCGGCACCTTCACGCCGAGATCGTCCTTGCCGAAGATCGCGGTGAGCCGGTCGCCGACGACGAGCGCGACGCCGAACGTGAGCAGCGCCTGGGCGAGATGGCCGCGGCCGGCCAGCGGCACGAGCATCGCCGAGAGCAGCGCGCCGCCGAGGGCCGCGCTCGCGGCGCCGACAAGCACCGCGAGCGCGAGGGAACCCCAGCTGCCGTCGCTGATCCGGGCGGCGGCGTACGCGCCGAACGCGTACAGCGCCCCGTGCGCGAGGTTGAGCACGTCACCCACGCCGAAGGCGAGGGTGAGCCCGGCGGCGACGACGAACAGCAGCAGGCCGTAGGCCACGCCGTCGACCGCCGGGATCAGCAGGCTGTCCAAGGGACTAGGCGCCGACCGTCGCGAGGTCCTGCACCAGCACGTTGGCGAGGGCGCGGCCGTCGTTGCGGACCTGACGCAGGTACCACTTCTGGATCGGCGCGTGGTTCTTGCCGAACTGCCACTGCCCGCGCGGGCTGGAGATCTGCCCGAGCTTGCCGACCTGCTCGTTGATCGACGCCGGCGTCGGGTTGGCCCCGGCCGCGCCGATCGCCCGGTCGAGCACCGCGGCGGCGTCGTAGGAGGCCATCGCGTACGTGGTCGGGGTGGCGTCCGGGTAGGCCTGGCGCCACGCGGCGACGAACTTGCGGTTCTCCTCGTTGTCGAGGTCGGGCGAGTAGTTGCAGACGGTGTAGACGTCCTTGGCGGCGTCGCCCTCGGCCTGCAGGACCGAGCCCTCGGTGATGAAGGCGCCGTACAGCGGCAGGTCCTTCACGTCGGACTGCTTGTACTGCTTGACGAAGTCGATCGCGGCCTTGCCGGCGTAGAAGGTGTAGACCGCCTTGGCGCCGCTGGACTTGATCTGGCTGAAGTACGGCAGGAAGTTGGTCGTCTGCGGGAACGGCGTCCACAGCGTCTTGCCGCCGGGGTTGGCCAGCGTGCCGCCGATCTTCGCGAACTCGTTGGTGAAGCCGCCGACCTCGTCGTAGCCACCCTGGTAGTCCGGGCCGATGGCGAAGACCGGGCCGTTGACCTTGTCCTTGATGTACTGCGCGATCGAGGAGCCCGGGTCGGAGGACATGAAGCTCGTCGTCCACACGCCGGAGAGGTCCTTGAGCTCCGGGCGGCCGTTGGAGCCGATCAGCGGGATCTTCGCCTCGGCCAGCAGCGGCGCGACGGCGGCGACCGAGCCACCGCCGACGATGCCGGTCATGGCGACGACGCCCTCTTCCTTGATGAGCTTGGTCGCGGCCGGCACGGCGGTGGGAGCGCCGTCGCCCTCGTCGCCGATCTTGAGGTCGATCGGGTGGCCGCCGAGCTTGTTGTCGTGCATCTTGAGGTACAGCTGGAAGCCGTTCTTCAGGTCGGTGCCGACCGCCTGGTACGTGCCGCTGAGCGAGCCGAGGAAGCCGATCTTGAGGGTGGACGCCGCACCGGCGCTGTCGGACTTCGTGTCGTCGTCCTTGGCGCACCCGGCGCCCATGAGCACCAGGCCGGTGGCCAGCGCAATGCTGACCAAACGTCGTTGCAGGGACATTCTTCTCCTTGAGGGGGGTAACGAGCGGCTAGCGACGAGCGCCGGCGCGCTGTGCGAGGGCGTGCTCGGTCACGCGGACGAGGATCTCCTTGGCCGACGCCCGGGAGCGCACGTCGGCGTCGAGCATCGGGACGCTGCGATGGACGGCCAGGGCGTCGCGGATGTCTTCGAGGTGGTAGCGCGCCGCGCCTTCGAAGTTGTTGACGGCCACGACGTAGGGCAGGCGACGGTTCTCGAAGTAGTCGATCGCCCCGAAGCAGTCGGCCAGGCGCCGGGTGTCGGCGATGACGACCGCGCCGATCGCGCCCCGGCACAGCTCGTCCCACATGAACCAGAAGCGCTTCTGGCCGGGGGTGCCGAAGAGGTACAGCACGAGGTCGGAGTACAGCGTGATGCGCCCGAAGTCCATCGCGACCGTGGTGCTGCCCTTGTCGGGCACGAGCGAGAGGTCGTCGTGCCCGAGGCTGGCGGTGGTCATGACGGCCTCGGTCGTCACCGGCGGGATCTCCGAGATCGCGCCGACGAGCGTGGTTTTGCCCGCGCCGAAGCCACCCGCGATGATGATCTTGACGGCGGTCGGGCGCCCGCGCCGGTCAGGACCGGTCACAGTGGACCCCGGACCGCCGGCGTCAGCGCGTCGCCGATGCGGTTGGCCAGCTCGGTCATCTCGTAGGAGACCTTGCCGACGTCGGCGTTGGGCGAGGCGAGCACGAGCATCGACGCGCCGTCGCTGAACGCCATGCAGAACATGAACCCGCCGTCGAGCTGGGTCACGTTGGAGATGACCTGACCGGCCTCGAAGAAGCGGGCGGCGCCGGCCAGCAGCGCGACGAGACCGCTGCCGGTGGCGGCGAGCTGGTCGGCCCGGTCCCGGGGCAGCGCCCGGGTGTGGGCCAGCACGAGGCCGTCGGTGGAGATCGCCAGGGCATGGGCGACGTCGGGGGTGCGGCTCGCGAAGTTATCCAGCAGCCAACCGAGATTACTCGGGTCGGTCACAGACGTGGTCCTCTCCAGATGTTGCATGTACATCCAACTTCCCCCCGGTCCCCGATTGCCGGCTCAGCCCTGCGGGCGCCGGTTGGCGACGCCGCGTGCGTACGCCGACATGGCCGCCGCCACCCGCGAGGGGTCGCGCTTCGGCGTCGCCGGCTGGATCGGTGTGCCGGGCCGCTGGACCGGCTCCGCGGCGCCCGGCACGAGGTGGCGCCCGGCGGCGCGGACCGGCAGGCCCGACGACGTGGTGGCGGTGACCTCCGGGGTGGCGGCCTGCGCCGCCGCCTGCCAGCCGGCGTCGGCGGCCGACTCCCAGTTCATCGGCTCGGCGACGACGGTGTCGTCGGTGCCGAGCCCGGGCGGCGTCTCCGTACGGAACCACCCGTTGACCGACTGGAAGATCGGCAGCTCCATCCCGTCGTCCTCGGCCGCAGCGAGCACCGCCGGCACCGTGGGCTCGGGCAATGGCGGCCACATGCCGGGGCCCGGCGGGGTCGCGTGCGCGGGCGGCGGCGGGTACGCCGGGGGCTGATACACGCCCGGCTGCCCGGCGAGCGTCGGCTGGGAGCCGGTCGCGGCGAGGAAGCCGTTCTGCCCCGCGGGGACCGTGGACAGCTCCTGGGTCGCCCACTGCTGGGCCGGCACCTCGAACAGGCTCGGCTCGGACGGCCGCGGCTGCGGGGTGAACAGGTCGTTGGGCCGGCCCGCCCCGTTGCCGGGCGTCCCGGCGCCGACGGTGACCGGCGCGAGCTGGGGACCCCGCTCCGAGGCCAGGATCGGGCGGAACACGTCCTTGGGCAGGACGATCTCGGCGAGGGTGCCCGTGTGCTGGCCGGGGCGCAGCTGCACGGCGATGTTGTACCGCGCGGCGATGTGCCCGACCACGGTGAGACCCATGGCGCGCACGGCGGCGATGTCGATCGCCGGCGGGTGGTTCAGCAGCTGGTTGAGCTGGTCGCGCCGGGACGGGGACAGCCCGACGCCGGTGTCGACGATCTGCACGATGACCCGGTCGCCCAGCGCCCGGCCGGTGACCCAGACCTCCGACTCCGGCGGCGAGTAGCCGGTCGCGTTGTCCAGCAGCTCGGCGAGCAGGTGCACGATCTCGTCGACCGCCTCGGCGACGACCGCGACGTCGTCGTCGACGCTGCCGAAGCGGACCCGCACGTAGTGCTCGATCTGCGAGATCGCGGCCTGCAGCACCTTGCCCAGCGGGGCGTCCTCGCGGCGCACGCGGGCGGCGCCGGAGCCGCCGAGCACCAGCAGGCTCAGGTTGATCCGGGCCATCCGGGTGGCCAGGTGGTCGAGCTGGTAGAGCTCCTGCAGGCGGTCGGGGTCGGTCTCGTCGCGCTCGACCTTGTCGACCTGGGCGAGCACGGCGTCGACCAGTCGCTGCTCGCGGCGGGAGAGGTGCACGAAGATCTCGGCGACGTTGGAGCGCATGACGGCCTGCTCGCCGGCGATGCGGACGGCCTCCCGGTGTACCGCGCGGAAGGCCTGCGCCACGTCGGCGACCTCGTCGGCGCCGGCCACCGCGAGGGTCGAGGACGCCCGGTCGGCGACCTCGTCGGGGTCGACCGTGCCGGGCGCGGCGGCGCGCAGCTCGGAAACGACGGCCGGCAGCTGCTCGTAGGCCACGGTGCGGGCCGCGTCCTGCAGGTAGCGCAGGCGCCGGGTCAGGCGCCGGGCGACGAAACCGGTGAGGACGATCGCGACGAGCAGCACGACCGCCACGCCGGCGCTCTGCACCGCGGCGCGGGTCATCTGGTCGTCGTGGACCACCGACACGGACTGCTCGATGCTCTGGTCGACCTGCTTCTCGACCCCGTAGAGCAGGCCCTCCCAGCCGGACATCGCGTTGATCCAGGTGGCCGAGTCCAGGCCGCCGATCGGGGTGCCGACCGGGGTGCGCCCGACCTGGTCCTGCAGCCGCTGCGCGACGACGACCTGGTCGCCGATGCCGGACTGCTCGTACCAGGTGCGCCACTCGGCCGGGGCGAGCTGGTTGAACGAGACCGTGGCCTCGATGAAGCTCGTGCGGGTCGAGATGATCTCCTGCTGCAGCGCCGGCGTCAGCTGGCCCGCGGCGAGCGCGCGCAGCACGGCGGCCTGTTGCTGCCCGACCGCCTCGGCGGCGCGGGAGAGGGCGGCGGCGGCGCGGATCTCGTCGGCCAGGTCGGTCGGGGCGCCGGAGCGGGCCACCGACTCGCGGTACGCCAGCAGGTCGGCGATGAGGATCCGGTAGCTGAACGCCATCGCGGACACCGAGGCGCGCTTGTCGTTGCGGACCTGGTCGCGCAGGCCGTGCAGCGCGCCGAGACCGGTGTCGATGCGCCCGAGGGTGTCGGAGTCGCCGCCGCCGGAGAGGCTCTTGCGCTGCTGCTGGTAGACGTTCACCGCGTCGTCGGTCAGCAGCACCTGCTGCTGGAAGGCGTCGAGCAGCGTCGCGTCGTTCTTCAGCACGTAGTTGACGGCGGCGGCCCGCTCGCGTTGCAGCGCGTGGGCGAGGCCGCCGGCGTTGGTGGCGAGCGCGGCGAGGTCCTGCAGGGTGCGCGCCCGGCTCACCTCCTGCACGGTGGAGACGAACGCGACGCCGGCGAACGCGACGACGGCGACGAGGGGCAGCGCCACGATGAGACGCAGCTGGTCGACGATGCGCCGGCCGGCGCGCTGGCCCCGCTTCTCACCCGTGCGCGGCGGCGGCAGCCCGTCGCGGCGGGCCAGGGCGGCGGTGTGTCGGGTGGGCCGGCGCTCGGTGCTCTGCCGCGGGTCGCGACCCTGCCGTTGGGCGGGCACGGGCAGCGAGCTCTGGCTTTGGGTCACGAAAAGTCCCCGCAGGCATCCGAGATTGACAATGCACGTCGGAAGCGGTCCGAGCCGGCACAGGCGCGATCAGCACCTCATACACCGGCTCTCGCTTCGACGTTGTGCACAATCACAGCTCGGCCGATCCATGTCAATACCGATGGACCATGTCCAGCGACGATCGCCTGTTTCCCGCTCATCCGTTCGCCGGATGTTAGCCAACCCGTACGGACCCAAACGGCTGCTTCCGCGGGATTTTCGACTGACGGATTCCGATGGATCCGATCGGCGTGCGCCATGAACTTTACGTTGCCGTAACAACACTGTCTGAAGTGTCGACAACACGTGGCGTCACTCATTGTCGCTCAGAAATATTTTCTGCCGACAATGTTCATCCGGCGGCAAATATCCCCTCGGTACGCTCGAGCTCGCCGGCGCCCGCGCAGAGCCGGCCGGCGAACCCAAGCCTAGCCAGGGCCGCACCGGACGCTTCGAACCGGTCCGCATCAGGGCATCCGTCGGCCACCGGGGCGGCGATGCCGGCCGCGGCACTGGCCGCCACGACCATGGACCGCAGCCACAGCAGCTCGCGCTCGTCCGGGCCGGGCGACAGGCGCAGCTGCGCGCGCAGGCCCGCCTCGCCGAGCAGCAGCCGCACGACCCGCGGGGCCCGGGCCAGCTCGGCGGCGGCGAGCACTCCGGCGGCCGTCTCCACCACCGGCATGACCTTCACCCGGCCGACCGGCATCCCGCACGCGTCCTCGGCCTCGGCCAGCGCCGCGGCGAGCGCGGCGAGCTCCGGGGCCGACTCGGCCGCGGACGCGCACACGCCGGCGAGGTCGGGGCGCATCGCCGGGCGCACCGCGCGCAGGCCCGCCCCGCCCGGCGGCAGCCACAGCCAGCCGTCCGGCTCGCCGATGGCCACATCGTCGATCACCAGGGGGCGCTGACCGGGCACGTACAGGTACCGCCTCATCCTCCGATCTTCGGTTCACCTGCACCACGGCGCACGACGAGCGACCGTTTCGCCCATTTCCTGGCGACGGCGCCCCGTGACGCGCGACCGTGGAGGGGACGAACTTAGGAGGGGACATGGCTTCCGACGCCGTCACGCTGATCACGAACGACCACCGGATCATGGAGCAGCTCTTCGAGCGGCTGCGCTCCGGCACGGGCGACCGCCAGTTGCTGCTCGACGAGTGCGCCGCCCGCCTGACCGCACACAGCCACGCCGAGGAGCAGAAGGTGTACCCCGTGCTGGCCGAGCTGGACCCACAGGCGCAGGAGGAGGCGCACCACGGCGCCGACGAGCACCACGAGGCCGAGCGGCTGCTGCACGACCTGCAGCGGATCTCACCCCAGGGGCCGCAGTTCGAGGATCGCCTCGAAGATTTCATCGCCGCGGTACGCCGTCACCAGGAGCACGAGGAGACGGCCATGCTGCCGAAGTTGCACGCTTCGCTCACGCCGGAGCAGCTGACGCAGATGGGTTCGGCATTCGAGGAGGTCCGCATCGCCGAGCTCGCCGTCGCGGGTATCAGGGTATGAGTTGCCGATTGGCCCGTCTTCGGTACAGTCGGGCTGGTCATGGTCAGTTTCCGCGGGCTTTCCGGTGACCCCGTCGGCGCGGCTCGGCTCAGCGACCTGCCGATGGGCCGATCTCCCGTGCGGACCTTGGACCACGTCGTCATCCTGGTCAGCGCCGGTCAGGGCACGCACGGGCTCGACTTCGTGACGTACGCCTGCCGCCCGGGCACGCTGCTGTGGGGCCGTCCGGGCCAGGTGCACCAGTTCGGCGTCCAGGCCGGCTTCGACGCGACGGTTCTGACGTTCTCGCCGCGCCTGCTGCCCGAGCTGCCGCTGCCGGAGCTCGTCACCGACCCGTTCGCGCCCGCGTGCTGGCAGCCGACGGGCGAGGACGAGGACGCCATCGTCGCCGAGATCGCGCAGATCGGCGTCGACCAGGTCCGCTACGGCGGCACCCCGTTCGGCGCCACCCTGCTCGCGCACTCGATGGCGGTGCTGCTCATGCGCATCGCCGCGCTCGCGCCGCCGCCCCGGCGCACGCCGGCCGACCTGCTCATCGGCCTGCTGCGGGCGGAGCTGGAGCGCGAGGTGCGCCACCGCCGGGTCGAGGACTACGCCGAGCACCTGCGCTGCTCCGTGCGCACCCTGACCCGGGCGAGCCTCGCCGTGACGGGCCGCAGCGCGAAGCAGCTCATCGACGAGCGGGTCGCCCTGGAGGCCAAGCGGGTGCTCGCCACCAGCACCCTGCCCGTCGCCGACGTCGGCCGCGAGCTGGGGTTCGAGGAGCCGACGAACTTCGGCCGCTTCTTCGCCCGCGAGACCGGGCAGTCGCCCGGGACGTTCCGGGCCGCGCTGCAGCGCCTGCCGCAGCCGCGGGTGCCGCATCAGCGCTCGGCGCTGCCCGGCCGCCTGCGCCCGCGCACGGCATAGCCCTCGCTGCGCAGGCTTCGTGGCGTGCACCTGCTCGTAGGTCCCGCTGCGTGAACGGCTCGTAGGCTTCGTTGCGTGAACGCACGTGAACGGCTCGTCGAGAGCGCGCAGGAACTGCTGTGGGAGCGCGGGTACGGCGGGACCAGCCCGAAGGCCATCCAGGAGCGCGCCGGCGCCGGCCAGGGCAGCATGTACCACCACTTCGCCGGCAAGGCCGACCTGGCCGTCGCCGCGCTGTCCCGCACGGCGGCCGCGGAGCGCGAGCGCGCCGAGTCGGTGCTCGGGGCGCCGGGGACGGCACTGTCGCGGATCACGGCGTACCTTCGGCGGGAGCGCGAGGCGTTGCGCGGCTGCCCGATCGGCCGCCACGCCGCGGACCCGGAGCTGGTCGCGGACCCGCAGCTGCGGGCCCCGGTCGAGGAGACGTTCGCGTGGCTGCGCGGCCGCCTCGCCGGGATCGTGGCGGAGGGCCAGCGCCGCGGCGAGCTGCGCCCGGACGCCGACCCGGCGGCGATCGCGGCCGCGGTGGTGGCCACGATCCAGGGCGGCTATGTACTGGCGCGCGCGGCCGGTTCGCGGGAGCCCTTCGACTCGGCGGCCGAGGGTGCGGTACTGCTGGTCACGTCCCTGTCCACCTGAACCGCCCGCGTTTCGATGCCCCGTACCTACTCGTATGTACGGCGCGACACCTCTCCTCGTATGTACGCCGCGACGGGTCGCCGCGCGACCGGCGCCGGACGGGGGCGGATGCGGCGCCGGACTTCCGGCCGCGCGCAGGTCGTGGCGGCACTGGTCGGCGCCGGGTGTGCGGATCGCTGGAGTGCGCGTTCGCCGATGTGACGCAGGGCGCGTTCGCCGCGAACCCGAAGCGCGCCTCGCCACCACCTCGCGCCGCGCCGCCGCGCGACCGCCGCGCCGCACCATCGCCCCGCGCCCCACCGCCGCCGCGCCGCACCATCGCCGCGCGCCCCACCGCCGCCGCGCGACCGCCGCGCCGCACCATCGCCCCGCGCCCCACCGCCGCCGCCCGCCCGCCGCGCCGCACCATCGCCGCGGGCCCCACCGCCGCCGCCCGCCCGCCGCGCCGCACCATCGCCCCGCGCCCCACCGCCGCCGCGGGCCCGACCACCAAGGTGCGCCCCGCGCCTCGCCTCCGCCGCGCGCCTTGTCCAGCGGGGCGGCCGGACGACCACCCGGCCCGACTCGGAGTCGCGGCGCAACGGGACGTCGCCGCGTTACGGCGTGGCCGCGTAACACGGCGTTCACGAATCGCGTAACGGGCGGAGGGACCACTGTCGCTATTTCGCCGAGCGCTTGAAATCGCAAATGGGAAATGTCCGGGCGGCAAATCGGACGTTACCGAAATATCCTTTTTAGCGCCAGCCGGGGTATAAGTCCGACAAGTCGTGGCGCGGAGCGCCCGACTTGTCGAGAAGCGCATTACGGCGCGATTCGGCACTCCGCCGGTTTGGCCGGCGACGAGGACGACGGGGTGCCCAGCTCGCGGGCCGCCTCCTCCGGGCCGACGAACGGGACGAGCGTGAAGTACGACAGCGTCGGCAGCAGCGCCGGCAGCTGTTCCACGCGACCGGCGGCCACGTAGCGGTACACCGTGGCGTAGATGCCGCCGACGATCGTCTCGACCAGCTCCTCCGGCATCGGCAGGTCCGCCGCCCGTGGGGCGTCGGCGAAGAAGCGGTCGAAGCGGCGCAGGAGCTGGACGCGCTCGGCCCGGCCGTGCGGGCCGGCGGCGTCGATCTCCACCACCGCCGTCGTGGCGAAGGCGGGGAGCTCGGCCAGGACCTGCAGCATGATGCGCAGGGCCGCCCGGGCGCCGTCGCGCCAGGTGACCTCGGTGCGGTACGCGTCCTCCATCAGCTTGAGCAGCAGGTCGGTGCCGTGGCGGTACGTCGCGATGAGGGCGTCGTCCTTGCCGGCGAACAGGGCGTAGAACGCGGGGCGGGTCACGCCCGCGGCGCGGCAGATGTCGCTCACCGTGGCGTTGGCGTAGCCCTTCTCGGCGACCGTGTGCACGAGGGCGTCGAAGAGGCGGTCGCGCTGGTTGGCCGCCACCTCCTCCGGCGGGACCCGGCTCGGGCCGCGCTTGATCGCGCGGGACGGGTCGCGGCCCTCGCGCGCTCCGGGCAGCGGGCCCAGCGTTTCCTTCGCCATCCGACAAGTATCGATCGTTGGGCCAGGCGCCGCCGGACGACGGGACCTATGGACGGCCGAGACCGCCCGGTCGGGCGGGGACCCCGCGCCGATCGTGGGACGGCGCGGCGCGCCGCGGACCCGGAGGCCCGGTATCGAGGGACGCGCTGACGGGCTCCCCGGCAGGGCGCGGCAGGCCAAACGGCGCCCTACCGGGTGGCGGGCGGCAGGGCGGACAGGGCAGAGTATCCGCGTGTCCTCGTCCGCCCAGTTGGCCAACGCCCTGCATGGTGCCCACGCGATCGCCTCGCAAGGCGACCGGCGCGGGGCGCTGGCGCTGCTCGACCAGGCGCTCGACGCCGCCGCGATGACGCTCGGGCGCGACGATCCCGACGTGCTGGCCGCGACCGGGCAGCTCGCGCGGTACCACGTCGAGCTCGGGGAGCTCGCCGAGGCGCGGCGGGTGCTCGAGGAGGGGCTCGACGCCGGGTACAACCGGCTCGGCAACGGGCACGCGGTCATGCTCGGGCTGTCGTTCGAGCTGGCCCGGCTCGCCGACGAGCTCGGCAACGTGTTCGAGGCCAAGCGGCGGTACAACCAGCTGGTCAAGCTCGGGCCGGCGGTGCTCGGGGCGTCGCATCCGAGCATCCGGGCGGCCCGCGAGTATCTCGGGCTGCCGGAGCCCGAAGCCGCCGCGGAGGCGGCGCCGCCGGTCACGTTCGACCCGGTCAGCCGGCCGGCGAACACCCCGGCCCGGCCGGCGCCGCCGGAACCCGTGGCGCCCGCGCCGCCGGCTCCGCAGCCCGCAGCGCCGGCGCCGCCGGTGCCGCAACCGGTGGTACCGCAGCCGCGGCCGCCCGTCGAGGAAGCGACGGCCGTCGAGGAGCCGGTGCTGCCCGACGAGCCCGTCTCGCCGCCGCCGACGCCCGTGCCCCCGCTGCCGCCGCTGCAGGCGTACGGCCAGCCGCCCATCTACCGGCCCCAGCCGCGCGACGACGAGCAGCCGACGATGTCCCTGCAGCAGCTGCAGGAGCAGGAGCGGCAACGGCTGCTGCAGCAGCAACCGCCGGCGAACGACTACCAGCCCGCGCCGTGGCAGCGGACCGCGCCCGGCGTGCTGCAGCGGGCCGACTACGAGCCGATGTCGGGGCCGTCGTGGCAGGTCGCGCCGGCGCCCTCGTCGGCCACCGCGCCGCCGCTGCCGATCGACGAGGTGCCCCGGCGGCGGCGCTCGCCGATGGTCGCGATCCTCGTGATCGTGATCGTCGCGGTGCTCGGCGGCGGGGCCGCGGCGGCCGTCGCGTTCTTCGCGGCGCGGCCGGGCACGAGCGCCGCGCCGCCGACGACGGCGCCGCCGTCGAGCGCGGCGGCGGAGCCGTCGAAGGCCACGATCGGCGGGCCGCGGGCGCCGCGCGAGCTCAAGGTCAAGGACGACAAGACGAGCATCACGCTCACGTGGAAGGACCCGTCGCCGGGCACCGTGCCGTTCGTCGTGGCCGGCGGCAGCCAGGGATCGATGCGTGAGCTGCAGGGCCTGCCGGCCGGCACCACGAAGTACACCATCAGCGGTCTGAACCCCAAGCTGGACTACTGCTTCACGGTGGCCGCGGTCTACGGCACGCAGGACGTGCAGCTGTCGGATCTTGCCTGCACCAAGCGCAAGTAACCTGCGGGTGCCCATCCACACATCGACGGGAATATGATGGCGCCGATTTCGCCGGAGGGGGCCGGGAAGGTGAGCAGATGCAGCTGAACCTGCGCTCGCGCAAGAGCGGCGCGCTCGTGACCTTCGGCACCGTCGTGGCACTGCTGGCGGTGCTCGGGCTCACGCTGTTCGGCACCGGCGCGGCCAACCACGCGGTGGCGAGCTTCGACGTCAGCGCCTGGCTGTGGAGCACCGACAAGGGCGAGGTGGCCCGGGTCAACGGGGTCACCGGCAAGGTCGACACGCGCACGAAGATCACCGATGCCGCCGGGCACACGATGCAGGTGACCCAGAGCGACCGGTTCGTCATCCTGCGGGACCTCAACTCCGGCAAGATCAGCGTGCTCGACCTGACGAGCCTGAGCCTGGGCGCGACCACGCAGTCCACGCCGGGCCTGGGCGTGAGCGTCGCCGTGCACGACGACACCGCGTTCATCGTCGACACCGTGCAGGGGCAGGTCCGCCAGCTCGACCCGGCCACGTTGCTGCCGGTCGGCGAGACGATGAGCTTCCCGCCGGGCATCTCGGCCGGCACCTTCGACGACAGCGGCCGGCTCTGGCTGCTGGTGCCGTCGGAGGGCACGGTCGTGGCGATCGAGCCCGCGCCGCAGATGAAGCCGTCGCCGGGCGGCGGCCAGGGCGGCGGGTTCACCGGCAACCCGGTGAAGGTCCGGACCGTCGGCGTGGCCGACCCCAGCCACGACCTGGCGCTGTCGATCCTCGACTCCGGCGTCGCCGTGCTCGACAAGACCGAGACGACGCTGACGACGCTGCGGGGCGACGAGGTCAAGAAGGTGCCGCTGAAGCTGACCGGCGAGGGCGCCATGCCCGGCCGGACGGTCGGCGCCGACGTGCCGGTCACCGTGGTCGACGGCGCCCACGTGTACGTCGTGAACAACGAGAAGGTCACCGACTTCGCGGTGCCGGGCGACAGCCCCAGGCTGCAGCCGTGCGTGGCCTGGTCGGGCCGGTTCTACTGCGCCGACGACGCGAGCGGCACCGTCTACGTGCTCGACGGGCAGGGCAAGGCCCTCGACCCGATCCGCATCCAGGCCGGCGGCCAGCCCCTGGAGCTCGAGGTCCGCGAGGACCGCATGTTCATCAACGCGCCCGGCGGCTCGACGGCGTCGGTCGTGGACAGCAAGAACCACGTGACGAGCGTCAACAAGTACACCAACGACGTCCTCGGCGGCGACGCCCCGCCCGAGCCGCCGCCCCCGCCGCCGGCCAAGCCGCCCGTCGGCCCGCCCGGCGCGCCGGCCCGGGTCACCGCGGTCGCCGGCAACACGGTCGCGCGGGTCACCTGGACCGCGGCGCCGGCCAACGGCAGCGCCATCACGAAGTACGTGGTCGAGGGCGACGGGCAGCCGCCGCACGAGGTCGGGGCGAGCCAGCGCTCGCTGGACGTCACCGGGCTGACCAACGGCACGACGTACAAGTTCACGGTCTACGCGGTCAACGCCAAGGGCAACGGGCCCAAGAAGGCGGCCAACCCGGTGGTGCCGACCCGCGACGTGCCGGACCCGCCGGCGAGCGTCGCGGCGGCCGCCAACCCCGACGGCACGGTCGCGGTGACGTGGCCGGAGGCCAACGGTCAGGGCCACAAGATCACGAAGTACATCGTGACGACCGTGTCCACCGCCGAGGCCAAGACGTTCGAGTCCGCGACGCCGGCCCTGACCGTGAAGGCGGGCGAGCTGCCCTACGGCACGCAGGTCGCGTTCAAGGTCGCCTCGATCAACGACATCGGCGCGAGCTCGGAGCAGTCGCCGCTGAGCCCGTCGGTGGTGCCGTTCAACAAGCCGGGCGCGCCGGCGTCGCTGACCGTGAAGGCGTCGGCCAGCAAGCGCGGCACCGTCGTAGCGGCCTGGAAGGCGCCGGCCGACAACGGCGCGACGATCACCGGCTACGAGGCGACCGTCAACGGCACCAAGCAGACCATCGACACCGCGCTCACCCACGAGTTCGGCGGGTTCAAGGACGCCGAGGCCGTCACCATCCAGCTCAAGGCGGTCAACAAAGCGGGCCAGGGCCCGGCGGCGACCGGCTCGGGCACGACCCTGGCGGCGCCGAAGATGACCGTCGACGACGCGGCCGACACCGCCGCGCTCAACTCGATCACGGTGCACTTCACCGCCACCGACGGCGGCTCGCCGGGCACCTGCCGGCTCGACGTGGCCGGGGGCGGCAGCACGCAGGGCACCTGCTCGGGCTCGCTGACGCTGAACGGGCTGTGGCCCAACACGGCCTACACGTACACCGTGTCGATCACCAACGGCGCCGGGATGACGGCGAGCGGCAACGGCTCGATCAGCACCCCGGTGTACAAGGGGACCGTGGTCTGCAACACGCCCAGCTACTGCGGCAAGGGCGCCAGCGGCGGCGGCATCTGGGTGTACAAGACGCCGTCGCAGAACGGCACGTCGGTCAACGACGTGTTCAACGGCGAGAGCTACGTCGCGATCTGCTGGACCACGGGCCCCCAGAGCATCAACGCCACGCCGTACGGTGGCAAGAACACCAACCAGTGGATCAAAATCGAGTTCCAGGGCGAGAACTACATTCCGTACGCCTGGTTCGATCTGCCCAGCGGCACGGGGCCGCTGAAGCAATGCTGATGGAGCGTCGTGATCTCGCCTGAACTGTCCACGGAACAGGGCCCGCCGAGCAACGAGGAGGTCGGCGCGGCGGCCGAGCTGATCGGCCGCCTCGCGCGCAACATCGAGTCGATCGTGCTCGGCAAGCCGCACGTAGTGCGGCTGAGCATCACGGCGCTGCTGGCCGAGGGGCACGTCCTGCTCGAGGACGTGCCCGGCGTCGGCAAGACCACCCTGGCCCGGGCCATGGCGGCGAGCGTGCAGGGCCAGTGGCGGCGCATCCAGTTCACGCCCGACCTGCTGCCCTCCGACGTCACCGGCGTCACGATCTTCAACCAGGCGACCCGGGGCTTCGAGTTCCACCCCGGGCCGGTGTTCGCCAACATCGTCATCGCCGACGAGATCAACCGGGCCTCCCCCAAGACGCAGTCGGCGCTGCTGGAGGTCATGGAGGAGCGCTACGTCACCGTCGACGGCGTGCGTCACGGGGTGCCGCGGCCGTTCCTCGTCGTGGCGACCCAGAACCCGATCGAGATGGACGGCACCTACCGGCTGCCGGAGGCGCAGCTGGACCGGTTCCTCATGAAGCTCGCCGTCGGCTACCCGAGCGAGGCCGTCGAGATCGAGGTGCTGCGCGGCGCCGTGTCCCGCTCCCCCGAGGCGCTCGACCCGGTCACCGACACCCAGGTCGTGGCGCGGCTGGTGCGGCTGGCCCGGCGGGCGCACATCGCCGACCCGCTGCTGGGCTACGCGGTGCGGCTGGCCAACGCGACCCGGGCCCACCCGCAGATCCGCATCGGCGTGAGCCCTCGCGGCGTCATCGCGCTGACCCGCGCGGCGAGCGCCTACGCGCTGACCGACGGCCGCGGGTACGTCGTGCCCGAGGACCTCAAGGCCCTCGCCGAGCCGGTCTTCGCGCACCGGCTGGTCCTCTCCCCCGACGCCCAGGTGCGCGGCGTGGCGCCGGCCGACGTGGTGCGCCAGGTGCTCGAAACGGTGGCCGTGCCGTCGCCCGTCGCGGCCTGAGCCGATGCGCCTGACCGCCCGCGGAGCCGGGCTCGGCGTCGCGGCCGTGGCGCTGCTCGGCGTCGGGCTCGTCTTCGGGTACCCCCACCTGGTCGTCCTCGGCACCGCGTGCGTCGCGGCGCTGGTGTTCGCGTTCGTGTACGTCTGGTGGCGCCCGCAGCTGACGGTGGCCCGGGCCGTGGACCCCGACCGGGTCATGCGCGGCGAGTCGAGCACGGTCACGCTGCGCGTCGGCAACACCAGCCGGATGCGCGGGGCGACCCTGGTGGCGCACGACCGGTGCGGCGACGCGTCGATCCCGGTGCCGCTGCTGCGGCTCAAGGCCGGCGGGGAGACGACCGCGCAGTACGCGGTGCCGACCGCCCGGCGCGGCGTCGTGGCCATCGGGCCGCTGCGCGTCGTGCGGCGCGACCCGCTCGGCCTGCTGAACCTGGCGCGGGCGTACGGCGGGACGGCCCGGGTCTGGGTGTACCCCCGCGTGCACCGGCTCTCCGCGATCCCCACGGGCGTGACCCGCTCCCTCGACGGCCGCGACGACCGGGTGCCGCACGGGACGATCACGTTCGACACGCTGCGCGAGTACGTGGTGGGCGACGAGCTGCGCCGGGTGCACTGGCGCACGTCGGCGAAGGTCGGCGAGCTGATGGTGCGCGAGCAGCTGGATACCAGCCTTCCCCGCCTGGTGGTACTCCTGGACGACCGCCCGTCCTCGTACGCGGACCCGGACCGTTTCGAGTCGGCCTGCGAGGCGGCGGCGTCGCTGATCCTGGCGGCGTTGCGCGAGGAGCTGCCGATCGCGCTGCGCCTGCTCTCGGGCGCGCACGCGGCCGGCTCGTCGACCCGCGACTACCTCGACCTGCTGGCCGAGGCCGCGTTCGCGCCGATGTCGGACACGGCGGTGTCCTCGCTGCGCACGCAGCGGCTCGGCGACACGCTGGTGTACCTCACCGGCGACCCGGACCTGGCACACGTGAGCGCGCTGCGCACCGCGTACCCGACGCTGGTGGCGGGCGTGTTCGGCGACGCCGCCCCGGCGCTGGAGCGGGTCGTGGTCCTGGCCGTGCGCGACGGCGCCGAGTTCGCCGCCGCCTGGGACGGGGTCCAGTCGTGGTGAGGCGGCTGCTCGTCCCGGTCTCGATCCTGGGCATGCTCGTGCTGGCCGGGTTCGCGCTCGCCCCCATCTACAACGGCACCCTGCTGCCGCTGCTCACCACGGTCGCCGCGGCCGGCGCCGTGCTCGTCAGCGTCGCCGTGCGGCGGCTCCCGGCGTACACGGCCGCGCCGGCGTCGGTGCTCGGCCTGGTCGTCATGGTGTACGTGACGGTGCGCGTCTCGGCGCAGGCCGGCCAGATCTCCGGCGCCGTGCCCGACATCGCCCGCGAGGCGCTGCGCAACAGCATCCCGCGGCTGCTGACCGCGCTCATCCCGATCGAGCCGCAGCCGGACACGGTGCTGCTGCCGGTCATCGCCACGTGGCTGACCGGCCTGGCCGCGGCCGAGGTCGGCGTGCGCTACGGCCGGGTGCTGCTGTCGTACGCGCCGCCGACGCTGCTGTTCGGCGGCGCCCTGTACCTCGTGGGCCCCGACACGGCCGCTTCCCGCGCCACCGCGTGGATCCCGCTCGCGTACGCCGCGTTCGCCATCGTCGGCCTGATCGCCAGCGCCCGCCCGGACTTCGCCCCGGACGCCCTGACCACGCCGCAGCGGCGCACGCTGGGCCTGCGCGTCGGCGCCGGCGCGGCGGCCGGCCTGGCCGTCGTCATCGTGCTGTCGCAGCTGCTCGGCCCGGCGGTCGCCGGCCAGGGCAACGACACCCCGGTCGACCCCCGCAACTACGTGACCCCGCCGCAGCTGGACGCGCTGGACGAGAACCCGCTCGTGCGCCTGTCCGGCTGGAACCTCAACAAGCACCAGCACCTCTTCGACGCCACCGTCACGCCCGGCCCCGGCGCCGTGGCGCAGCCGCTGATCCGCCTGGCCGTGCTCAACGACTACGACGGCATCACCTGGCGGATCGGCTCGGTGTACCGCAACGCCGGCCGCGTCCTGGGCCGCCCCGACGGCGACGGCCCCGAGATCACCCAGACGATCACGATCGACGAGCTCGACGGCCGCCTGCTGCCGGCCGCCGCGACCCCGCAGAAGGTCGAGGGCGTCCGCGTCGCCTACGACGCCGACACGGGCACGATCGCGCTGAACGACGCCCTGCGCAAGGGCCTCACCTACACGGTCACGTCCCGCCAGCGCCCCCGCCCCGACGACCAGGCGCTCTTCGCCGCCGACGTCCCGGCACCGGAGGAGGCCGCCCGCTACCTGGCCCTGCCCGGCAAGGTCCCCGACTCGATCGCCCAGCTGTCGGCCCACCTCGGCGAGGGCGTCTCCAACCCGTACCAGCGCGCGTTCGCGATCCAGCAGTGGCTCGAGGAGCACTACAAGCTCGTCGGCGACGCCCCGAGCGGCCACGCGTACCCCAACGTCGAGCACTTCCTCTTCGGCAACAAGGCGACGGGCGGCCAGAAGGGCACGTCGGAGCAGTTCACGGCCGCGTTCGCGGTGCTGGCCCGCCTCGCCGGCCTGCCCACCCGGGTGGCCGTGGGCTTCGAGACCCACAAGGACGACAAGGCCGTCCGCGGCGGCGACGCGATCGCCTGGCCGGAGGTCGAGTTCACCGGCTTCGGCTGGGTCGCGTTCGACCCGCTGCCGAAGTCGGACACCGTCCAGCGCCCGGTCGAGAGCGACTTCCGCCCGAAGCCGCCCGCGTCGCAGCCGCCCCCGCCGTCGGTCCCCCCGCCGTCGGACCTGGCATCCGCCGCCGCGTCGCACTCCGCGGCCGCGCCGGCCCCGCCCCCGGCCGCGGCCGGCGGCTCGGCCACGCTGATCGCCGCCTCGACCGCCGCGGCCGTGTTCCTGCTCGTCGCGGGCTTCTTCGCGGCGGTACCGCTGGTGCTCTCCCGCCGCCGCCGGCGCCGCCTGAGCGAGGGCCCGCCGGCCGCGCGGATCGACGCCGCGTGGCACGAGGTCCTGGTCGGCCTGCGCCAGGCGGGCCGCCCGGCGCCGCCGCACCTCACCGCCGGCGAGGTCGCCCGCTACGCCGCCACCGCCGCGCAGCCCCGCGCCCACGCCGGCGCCCGCCCGCTGCGCCCGTCGGCGCCGCCCGCCGACGACCTGGCCGACCTGGCGCTGCTGGTGAACGCGTCCGCCTTCGCGACGCCGGACGCCGGTCCGGGCGAGCCCCAGGCGGCCCGGGCCGCGGCCCACGCCACCGCGTACGTGGCCGGCCTGCGCGCCCGCCGCCCCTGGTGGCGCCGCCTGCTGTGGACGTTCGACCCGCGCCCGCTGCGCTGGCACCGCCGCCGGTAGGGCCCTCCTAGAGCGGGGGCACGTCGAGCAGGCGCGTGGCGCGGAAGTCCAGGAGGCGCTCGATCCGGGCGGTGTCGATCGGGGTGCCGTGGCCGGCGATCGGGCGGCGCACCTGCGCGTCCGGGTGGTGGGCGGCGATCAGCTCCGCCGTGGGACGCGGGTCCATCGTCCGGGGAGCGGCCAGGAACACCGGGTGGAAGCCGGTCACCGGACGGGTCAGGGCCAGGAAGACCGCCTCCGCGGCGTCGTCCACGTGCAGGTACGACCAGGAGTCGGGGGCCATGACCGACGGATCCGAGCGGCACCGGCGGGCCATGGCCTCCAGCTCCGGCCAGCCGGCCGTGTAGGGGAAGCGCAGCGCCACGACGTCGGTGCCGTAGCGGCGGTGCATCATCGCGGCGGTCGCCTCGTCGGCCTGCTTGGACAGCGAGTACGGGTCCTCGACCTGCAGGGGCGTCGCCTCGTCGATCGGGAAGTACGCCGGGTGCAGCTCGTGCGGCGAGAAGCGCAGGCCGAGGATCGAGTAGCTGCTCGCGATCACGGCGCGGCGGGCGCCGCGGCGGGCAGACTCCTCCAGCACGACGAACGTCGCGCGGGTGTTGCCGGCGAAGACCTCCTCCGGGGTGCCCATCTCGGGGCTGCGCAGCGCGGCCAGGTGGACAACCGCGTCCACGCCGTCGCCGACGGCGTCCGCCACCGCCGCGGGATCGCCCGCGTCGCCGACGACGGTGCGCCAGGCGTGCTCGACGGGCTCGTCCAGCAGCACCAGAGCGCGGATCCGGATGCCGGCGGCGGCGAGGCGGCGGCAGACCGCGGAGCCGATGCTCCCGGCGGCGCCGGTCACAAGAACGTCCACAACTGCCGATCGAACCGCAAAGGCCGGGCAATATCAAAGGGTGGAACCGCCTCGGCGACACCTGGCTGCACGGCCGTGTGCTGGGGCAACGCCACGAGGCTGTTCAGCCTCCCCGCGACAGGATGAGGTCGGCGCGGTCCCGGGTGGCCGCGATGACCTCGGCGTTGCGTTCGTCGCTGCGGTACACCCAGTCCCGCGCCTGCGGCAGGTCGAGCCCCTTCGCCAGCTGCCGGCGCACCAGCGACTCCTGGCGCACGTCGTCGGGGGCGTCGAGGTACAGGACCAGGTCGAGCAGGTCCCGCACGGACGCCCACGGCCCGTGCGGCAGCAGCAGGTAGTTGCCCTCCACGACGATGACGCGCACGTCGGAGGGGACCGGGATCACGCCGCCGATCGACTCGTGCAGGGTGCGGCTGTAGCTGGGGGCGTAGACGAGGTCCTCGCCGGCCCGCAGCCGGCGCAGCAGGTGCACGAACCCGGCCGCGTCGAACGTCTCCGGCGCGCCCTTGCGCTCGGTCAGGCCGAGCCGCTCAAGCTCCACATTGGACAGGTGGAAGCCGTCCATCGGCACGGCCACGCTGGACAGTCCATCGTGGACGTTGATGGCGTCGGCCAGCGCCGAGGACAGCGTGGACTTGCCGGCCGCCGGCGGGCCGCAGATGCCCACGACGGTGCGGCCCGACCGCGCGCGGACGAACGGCACGACCACGTCCAGGGCCGCCTGCAGCACGTCCGGGGGCCTCATGACAGGGAGTCGCGCAGCGTGCGCATGCCGGCGAGCCAGCGGTCGGTGTCGGTGGCGCGGTGCAGGTAGTACCTGGCGACCTCGGGGTGCGGCAGGATGAGGAACTTCTCGGCGTCCAGGCCGGCCACGACGGTCTCGGCGACGTGCTCGGCGGACAGCACCGCGCCGCCGGCCGCGGTGACCTTCGCGCCGATGTGCCCGGCCTTGAGGCCCTCCTGCAGCATCGGGGTGTCGACGCCCTGCGGGCACAGCGCGCTGACCCGGATGCCGCGGCTGCCGTAGGTGATGGACAGCCACTCGGCGAAGGAGACGGCGGCGTGCTTGGTCACCGCGTACGGCGCGTCGCCGACGGCGGTCAGCAGCCCCGCGGCCGAGCAGGTGTGCAGCAGGTACCCGGACCCGCGATCGAGCATCGAGGGCAGGACGGCGCGGGCGGAGTACACGTGGGACAGCACGTTGACGGCCCACGTGCGCGCCCACACCTCGTCGCTGGCCTCGAGCGCGGCGCCGCTGGTGATGCCGGCGTTGGCGCAGAACAGGTCGATGCGCTCATAGCGCTCAAGGGTCTCGCTGACGACCTCGGCGATCTGCTCCTCGCTGGTCACGTCGGCCTCGACGCCGACGGCCTCGCCGGGCAGGCTCGCGGCGAGCGCGGCGGCGGCGTCGCCGTCGAGGTCGGCGAGCACGAGCGCGGCGGCCTTCTCGGCGGCGAAGCGGCGGGCGAGGGCGCTGCCGATGCCGCCCGCCGCGCCGGTGATGACGACGACCTTCCCGTCCAGCCTCACGACCGTCCCCCCAGCTCGCGCAGCGTGGCCAGCAGCGCGGGCGCGCCGCCGGCGGTGAGGTCCCGGGTCGGCAGCAGCGCGATCACGGGAGTGGTGACGCCGGCCTCGGCGTAGCGGCGCACGTGTTCGCGGCAGTGCGCCGGGGTGCCGTGCACGATGAGCGCGTCGACGACCTCGTCCGGGATCGCGGCGAGGGCGCCCCTGCGGTCGCCGGCCGCCCACGCGTCCCACATGGGTTTGAGCACCTCGCCGCGGCCCAGCCACCGGTGGAAGGCCGCGTAGGCGGGGACGGTCAGGTAGGCGGCGATGAGCCGGCGCCCGGTCGCGCGGGCCTCCTCGGCGTCATCGGTGGGGCACACGAAGATGCGCGCGGCCACCTCGAAGCCCTCGGGCGCGGCCGCCAGCTCGGCCCGCGCGGTCGCGACGTCCTCGACCGACAGCCAGTTGAGGATCGCGCCGTCGGCCTCGGCCGCGGCCAGGCGCAGCATGCGGCCCCGCAGACCGGCCAGGAGCAGTTTCGGCGGTACCTCGGGGGCCCGCTCGAGCCGGAACCGGCGCACGGCGAACGTGTCGAAGCCGCCGTCGACGAGCTCGCCGGCCAGCGCGGAGCGCAGGAAGCGCAGCACGTCGCGGCTGCGCTCGTAGGGCCGCTCGAACGGCACCGCGTTCCAGTCGCCGACCACGACGGGCGAGGAGGCGCCGATGCCCAGGGCGAAGCGCCCGGGCGCGGCCTCGGCCAGGGTCGCCGCCTGCATCGCCAGCAGGGCGGGCCCGCGGGTGTAGACGGGGACGATCGCGGTGCCCAGCCGCAGCGCCGGCGACCAGGCGGAGGCCAGCGCCAGCGGGGTGAACGCGTCGGTCCCGGCAACCTCCGAGGACCACACGTCCGTGTACCCGAGATCCGGTAGCGTGGACAGCAACGCCGCGTGGTCGGGCAACGGGATCCCGGCGAGCGGGATCGTCAGCCCCCATTGGCTGTTCATCAGCCGATCATCTCCGCGAAACGCCCGATGTGGCAAGCAGAACGGCACACTCGTCCGGGCACCCTCACGTTGCAGGCCGTAGGCCCGCGACGTAGCCTGGCGCCGATCTCAACAGAGAAGGAGCGAAACATGCTGGGTCTGGAAAAGAAGCTCATGAAGGAGTGGGAAGGCAAGAGCGCCCAGGAGCTCGCCGACGCCCCCGTCACCGCGATCGCCGGCGTGAGCGAGGGCGACGCCGAGAAGCTGCTCGCCGCCTTCAACATCAAGACGGTGCGCGACCTGGGCACCAACAAGTACTTCCGCTGGGCGCAGGGCATCGTCAACCTCGCCGACTGACACCTGACACATACGACGGCCGCTCCCGCGCCTGGGGGGCGGCCGTTTCGCGTCACAGCAGCGACAGCGACCCCGTGACCGGGTGCAGCGCGTCGCCGCGGGCCGGGCCGATCGCGCAGCAGGTGGCGGTGCCGGCGGCGACCTGGGTGCGCCCGGCGTCGTGGACGACCTGGACCGGCAGGCCGGCCTCCTCGGCGGCCGCCACGACCAGGCCCAGCGTGTCCTCGTCGGGCACCTTGAGCACCACCTTCGGCTGCCCCGCCGCCCACCAGTCGGCGAACGCCGGGGAGCGCAGGCCGGCGATCGCGGCCGCGACGGCGGCGTGCGCGGCCTGGGCGGCGAGCTTGCCCTTGCCCATGCCGAGGTCGGTCCGCATCACGATCACGAGCCGGGTCTCGGCGCTGGCGCTCACAGCGCGATGTTAAACCGGTCCATGAGGATCGGGGCGAGCAGCACGGCGCCGGCGAAGATGGCGACCGTGGCGAAGACGGTGCGCAGGAAGACGGTCTCGGTCTTGTCGCCGGCGGTGAGCGCGACCGAGTGCGGCAGGCCGAAGCAGCGCCACATCCGCCGCCCGGTCGGTATCGGCCACAGGATCGGCGAGCCGTGCCGGGTGATCATGTCGCCGGCCAGGTGGATGAGGCCGCCGACGCCGACGGCGACGCCGAGCAGCGGGTAGCCGCGGTCGCCGGGCAGCCGCTCGTACACCACGAACGCCGCACCGGCCGCGGCCAGCGTGACGATGACCCAGCCGGCCCGCTCGGCCCACTTCTCGAACAGCCCGCGCAGGGCCAGCGCGAAGGCGAAGAACAGCACGCCCATGACGGCCCACTTGCCGTAGGCGTTGCACAGCGCCAGGGTGCCGTAGCCGACGCCCACGTTGAAGACGATGGTGTGGGTCAGGGTGCGGTGGCCGTTGCGCCGCGGCGGGTCGTACTTCATCCGGGTCAGCTTGTAGACACCGAGCGAGAACTTCTCGATGCACTCGGCCAGGAACAGCGAGAACACGCCGAACGTGTGCGCGACCGTCGCCCCGCCCTTGCCGCGCGTGACCCGCCCGGACAGGTCCAGGTCGGGCAGGAGCGCGCCGCCGGCGCAGATCGCGGTGCCGACGGTGAGCTGCAGCGGCGTCTGGTGGAAGTGCCCGAACTGGTCCAGCGCGAGCGATCCTGTCAACCAGACGGCCGCCCCGGAAAGCGCGTGCGACGAGCCCATCATGGCCCATGACTATCCCAGGTGGACGGTCATTCGTACATAGGATCTACAGCCGCATCAATGTGCCCGCAACGTCGAGTGTCGTTGCCGTCATCCGCCCGGCGGCGTCCGAGGCCAGGTAGAGGGCCGCGAAGGCGGCGTCGTCGACCGTGGCGTCGCGCGGTGTCCAGGACACGACATTCGCCCGCACCCCGGCCCCGGCGACCAGCCGGGCGTAGTGCTGGGTGAGCGCCGTCACGCCGCCGCCGACCGCGTTGGTGGCCGGGTCCGGCCCGCTCGGCGCGAGCGTCACCACCGCGCCGGCGCCGGCCTCCGCCATCGCCGGCAGGAACGCCTGCAGCGCCTGGAACGTGGCCGTCAGTCCACTGTCGACGGTGCGCTGCCAGCCGCCGGACCCGGCGGTGCACGGCAGCACGAACAGCATCTCGGGCGGGCCCAGCTCGGCGAACACGCTGCCGCGCACGGCGTCCATCGAGGCCGCGTCGGTACCGCCGGAGACGATCCCGACCGCCTCCGCGCCGCCCCAGCGCAGCTCGTCGACGAGGTCGGCGAGGGCCGCCTCGTCCGGGCCGACGACGGCGACCCGCGCGCCCTGCGCGGCCAACAGCCGGCACACCGCGGCCGGCACGCCCTCGGGCCCGCCGAGCACGACGGCGACCCGGCCCTTGAGCTCGAAGTACGAGGTTGCGAACACTGCTGCGTCCCTTCCCGGGTCGGCGGGGGCCGCCGCGTCCGCGCGGCGGCCCCCGGTGGGTGTGTCAGCGGCCCCAGCCCTGCCGGTCCGACGCGGCCTCCCACGGTCCGCGCCCCCAGCCCTGGTTGGCCCAGTGCTCCGGCCCGTGGCCCCACCGGCCCCGCCCGAAGCGCGGGTGGTGCCCGCCGTAGGCCCGCCAGCGCGCATGCCTGGCCAGCCCGAACACCATGAAGAACAGCGGGATCGCCGGCCAGAAGAAGTGCGCGCCGGACAGCACCCACAGCCCCGTCAGCGCCGCCGCGACGACCGCGACGAAGCCCGCGTGCCCCCACACGTGGCGCCGGCCGTCGCGGGCGAAGCGCTCCTTGGCCTCCGGCGTCTCGTACAGCCCGCGCCGGCCCCCCTCGGGCAGATCGGCGGTGGTCGGCGGCAGCTCGTCGCGATACCGCGCGGCGTACACCTGGCTGAGCCGCTCCTCACCCTCCTCGAGCGTGAGCCGGCCCTCGGTCATGCCGGCCCGCACCATGTTGGCGTACTGTTCGCGCTCCTCGTCCGAGGCGCGCACCCGTTCGCCGGCCATGTTCCCGCTCATGTGTCCCAAGCCCCCTTCCGTTGATGGACTCCAGCGTGCCGGTCGGCGGGCCCCCGCGCGTCGCACCGGGGACGGCTCGTGCGCTACCCCCGGCGGCGCAGCCGGGCCGGGCGTGTACTCCCGCGGGAGTACACGCCGCCGCGCCGGGGAGGCGATGCCGCTGGTCGGCCCCCTCAACTACCGTTTGTCGGGTGAGACACGCGCCGTGGCACACCGAGCTGCGCGCCGCGCGCCTCGAGCGGCGCTTCGAGCGGATCGAGCACCGTATCGACCGGCGGCGCGGCCGGCGCTGGGCGGGCCCGCACCCGATCCCGCTGGCCGTGTTCATCGCGCTGCTGCAGGTCTTCGGCACGCGCGCCGCCGCCTACGGCAGCACCGCGCACGCGCTGGACCAGACCGGCTACCTGCTGCTGATCGCCGGGCCGGCGGCGCTGATCTTCCGGCAGAAGGCCCCGCTGCTGGCGCTGGCCGGGGCGCTGAGCGCGACGGTCGCCTACTTCGCGCAGCTGTACCCCGACGGGCCGGGCTTCATCGCGGCGATCATCGCCGTCTTCAGCGCCCTGTCCGCGGGGCTGCGCTGGCTGACCTGGATCGGCGTCGTCGCCGCCTATACGACCTTCGTGGTACTCGTCCTGCCCCACGCCTCCGTCGCCCGCCTCGTGGCCGTCGGCGTGTGGTGCGTCGTCATCGCGTTCTTCGGCGAGGCGGCGCGGGTGCGCACCGCGCGGTACACCCAGATGGCCCGCGACCGCGCGCACGCCGACGCCCTGGCGCGGGCCGAGGAGGAGAAGGCCCGCAAGGAGCAGCACCGCCGCCAGGCCAGCGACGAGCGGCTGCTCATCGCCCGGGAGCTGCACGACGTCATCGGCCACCACCTGTCGCTCATCAACGTGCAGGCCGGCGTCGGGCTGCACCTCATGGACGAGCAGCCGGAGCAGGCCCGGGTCGCGCTCACCGCGATCAAGCACGCCAGCGCCGAGGCGCTCAAGGAGACCCGCGCCGTGCTGGCCGGGCTCAACCCGGGCGAGGCGGCGCCGCGCACCCCCGCGCCCGGCCTGGCCGACCTGGAGCGCCTGGCCGGCGAGGCGCGCGGCGCCGGGCTGCCGGTCAGCGTCGACACCGTCGGCACCGCGCGGCCGCTGCCGCCGCAGGTGGACCGGGCGGCGTACCGCATCGTGCAGGAGGCCTTGACCAACGTGCGCCGCCACGCCGGCCCGGACGCCTCGGCGACGGTCGTCGTCGGCTACGCCCCGGGCTCGCTCAGCCTGGTGGTGACCGACGACGGCACCGGCGGCGAGGGCACCTCCGAGGCCGGCAACGGCATCGCCGGCATGCGCCACCGCGCCGCGACGTTCGGCGGCACCGTCGAGGCCGGCCCCCGTGACAAGGGCGGCTTCGAGGTCCGCGCCACGATCCCCCTGCGTGAGGAAGCGAACCCGTGATCAAGGTCCTGCTGGCCGACGACCAGGCGCTCGTGCGGGCCGGCTTCCGCGCCCTGCTCGACGCCCAGTCCGACATCGAGGTCGTCGCCGAGGCCGCCGACGGCGCCGAGGCGGTGCGCCGGGCCGTCCAGACCCGCCCCGACGTGGTCCTCATGGACATCCGGATGCCGGTCCTCGACGGCCTGGAGGCGACCCGCCAGATCGCCGCCGACGCCCGCCTGGCCGACGTGCGGATCGTCATCCTCACGACGTTCGACCTGGACGAGTACGTCTTCGAGGCGTTGCGCGTCGGCGCCAGCGGCTTCCTGGTCAAGGACACCGAGCCGGTCGACCTGCTACGCGGCGTGCGCGCGGTCGCGGCCGGCGACGCGCTGCTGTCCCCCGGCGTGACCCGCCGCCTCATCGAGGAGTTCGCCAGCCGCTCCCGCGCCCCGCTCGCCCCGATGTCCCTGGAGACCCTGACCGACCGCGAGCGCGAGGTGATGGCCCTGGTCGGCGCGGGCCTGTCCAACGAGGACATCGCCACCAAGCTGTACGTCAGCCCGGCCACCGCGAAGACCCACGTCAGCCGCGCGATGATCAAGCTCGGCGCCCGCGACCGCGCGCAGCTGGTCGTCTTCGCCTACGAGGCCGGCCTGGTCCGCCCCGGCTGGCTCGGTTAGGACGCGGCTCGCCGGCGGCCCTCGCGGAAGAACGCCAGGAGGTCCGCCACCTCGCGCACCGGCCGGGCGGCCCCGAAGGGCATGTTCCAGAAGTCGCCCGTCCGCGGCTTCCAGGGCCCCACGTACGCGTACGGCTCGCCGATCGCGCTGTCCCCCGCCGAGATCCCGTAGTTCACCTCGTCGATCGAGATGCCGACGTCGAAGTGCTCGGGCCACAGCACGGGCGTCGCGCCCGGCTCGAACGCCCGCAGCGCCCGGTCGCCGGCCGTGAACGCGGCCAGGATCCCTTCGGCTCCGTCGAGCCCGATGGCGTCGCCCGCGGCCGCGCCCGAGCCGTCGTGGTACAGCCCCTCCGGCGCCCCCGGCTCAACTCCCGCCTCGGCCGCGACCTCGCCGATCGTCCGCCCGGCCAGGTCGATGCGCCGGTCCCCGGCGTACAGCGCGCCGGCGGTGACACGAAGATCCGGCGCCGCCACGGTGGCGAACCCGTCGTCGGTGATGCGCAGCCGGATCGTGCCGCTCGTGCGGTACTGCGGCCCGGCGAGCACCAGCTCCGCCAGCCCGTGCAAGGTATTGGTCACGCCCCCATTATTTCCCGCCCCAGCCCGGGGCCGGGCGGCACGGGTTCTTACGTTTCGATGTGCGCTTCCCCGCCCTCCGGTCACCGCGCCGACAACCCCGGTCGATCCACGGAAAGCCATGCGCCGGCCCGAGCTGCCAGCGATCCGGTCCTTGTCGATCCCAGTGTCACATTGGTAGCCTTGTGGCCATGTCACCATGTGGCCGTCTCAGGCTTTGAGTGTGGGAAGTCTTCAGGACGTGCGATACCAGCCCGCTGTGGTCATGGCAGGCTGGTGGCAGCAGCCGTCAGGAGGTGAGTCACGGATGAGTGCCGCAATGCTCGAACACCCCGAACCGTGGAACGAGGAGGACTACCTTGCCCTCGGCGAGACCGCGCAGCGCATCGAGCTCCTTGACGGGAGCCTGATCGTGAGCCCGGCGCCCAGTGGACGCCACCAGCGGTTGTCATTCTTTCTGTGCGCGGTATTCGAGCCAGCAGCCTCCGATGCCGGCCTGCTCGCGTACGAGGCGGTGAACGTTCGGCTGCACACCGGGCGAATCATGATTCCCGATCTCGTGGTCACGGACGACGAGGAGTTCGTGGTGCTCGATGCCGCGCGCGTCGTCCTGGTGGCCGAGATCGTGTCGGCCGGGAACGCAGCCAAGGACCGCATCGTGAAGATGGAGCTGTACGCGAAGGCCGGCATCGCCTGGTACCTGCTCGTCGAGCCCGAGCCGGCGGACTCCGCCACGCTGCGCCTGTTCCGGCTCGCGGACGGCGGCTACGTGCAGCATGCGGTGGCCGGGCCGGGGGACGCGCTCGCGGCCGAGGAGCCGTTCGCGTTCCGCATCGAGGTCGACGAGATCGTTCGCCGGGCAACCCGCAAGCCGGCGTAACGGCGGCGCGACGACCGGGCGGGGAAAGTTTCGTGGGCGGCCGGTGCGCGGGGGCGCAGCCGGTGGGCGTTGCGGGTGGTAGTGGCGCGGGTTGGCTACGGTCTTGGGAATGCGACGGCGCCACGTGCTCACCCTCGCCGCCGCCGGGGCGGTCGCCGCGGGCTGCGGTCCGGACAAGCCGGCCGGCTCGCCCGCCGGCGTGGGCGGCGGTGGCGGCAACAGCGCCGCGCCCAGCCTCGGGCCGGGTGGGCTGGCGTTTCCGCAGGGGTTCGCGTGGGGGGCGTCCACGTCGGCGTACCAGATCGAGGGGGCGGCCGGCGAGGACGGGCGCGGGCCGTCGGTCTGGGACACGTTCAGCCACCAGAAGGGGCGCACGCGCGGCGGGGACACCGGGGACGTGGCCGCCGACCACTACCACCGGGTGTACGAGGACCTCGACCTCATGCAGCGCATCGGGCTGCGCAGCTACCGGTTCTCGATCTCCTGGTCGCGGGTCATGCCGGACGGGCGCGGGGCGCTCAACGCCAAGGGGCTCGACTTCTACCACCGGCTCGTCGACGGGCTGCTGGCCCGCAAGATCACGCCGGTGGCGACGCTGTTCCACTGGGACACGCCGCAGGGGCTGCAGGACAAGGGCGGATGGGAGCAGCGCGACTGTGCGCAGTGGTTCGCCGACTACGCGCTGCAGATGTTCTACTCGCTCGGCGACAAGGTCGGGACCTGGCTGACGCTCAACGAGCCCAAGACCGTGGTCCAGATGGGGTACACCGCCGGAGTCCACGCCCCCGGCAAGCGCGACAAGCGGGTCGCCGACGTCGCCGGGCATCACCTGCTGCTCGGGCACGGGCTGGCCGTGCGGGCGTTCCGCGGCAGCGGCAAGCCGGGGCGGATCGGGGCGGCGCTCAACCTGTCACCGGTCTACCCGGCGGACGCGTCGGCCGGTGCGGCCAGGCAGGCCGCCCTCGTCGACGACGACGAGAACCGGCGGTGGCTCGAGCCGGTGCTGCGGGGGCGGTACCCGGACTCGTGGCTCGCCGCCCAGCCGGCCAACGCGCCGGTGCGCGCGGCGATCCGCGACGGCGACGCGGCGACGATCGGGGAGCGCAGCGACCTGCTCGGCGTGCAGTACTACAACCCGGTCTACGTCACCGCCCAGGGCGGCCGCGTCAACAAGCACCCGACGACCCAGGCGACCTGGCTCGAGGTGTTCCCGGACGGGCTCTTCGACCTGCTGACCCGCATCGGACGCGACTACGGCGACGTGGCGCTGACCGTCACCGAGAACGGGATGCCGTCCACGAGCGACGTGCAGGACGACGACCGGATCGCGTTCCTGCGCGACCACCTCGCCGCCGCCCACCGGGCGATCGCGGCGGGCGTGCGGCTGGAGGGCTACCACGTCTGGTCGCTGCTGGACAACTTCGAGTGGGCCGAGGGCTACTCGCAGCGCTGGGGGCTCATCCGCGTCGACCCGCAGTCGAAGGAGCGCCGGCTGCGGGCGAGCGCCGAGTGGTACCGCGACGTCATCGCCCGCAACGGCGTCCAGCCCTAGTCAGCCGAAGAGCTTCACGGCCGTGATCACCGTCTCGGCCACGCCGTAGCCGAGCAGGACCGCCACCAGCGCCCAGGAGACGCCGAGGCGGATCGTTCGCGGGGTCATGAGACCACCTTCTCCTTGCGCGGCCCGTTGCGCTCGACCCACGTGCCGCCGACCGCGGCGGACAGGCCGAGCATGACGATCGCGATGCTGAAGATGACACCGATCGCCGTCTGGCCGGCGCCGAAATGCGCGATGAGCGAGTTCTTGTAGACGCTGGTGACGTACGCCTGCCCGATGCACAGCTGGACCGAGAGCGCCGCGGGCGGCATGAGCCAGCGGCTGTACCCCTCGGGCGCGACCGTGTGCCCGGAGTCCCGAGCCGTCAGCAGTGACATCGGACACCTCCCTTGGCCCGAACTCAGCCTAGATTGCGAGACGTCGATGGGCAGCGCGGCTTTCCGCTGATCAGAACCCCCGTTGCCACCACCGCCCGCCCCGGCAACCAGCCCCGGCCGGCCGCGCCACCGAGGTGCGGTTTTCCGCGCCGCGCCGGGCAAGGCACGATGATCCCGTGAACTCCGTGCAGCGCGTGACGGTGTGGGACGACCGGGTGACCACGGGCGAGCGGGCGGCGCTGTTCCCCGCCCGGCCGGACGACCTCGACCGCCGCCCCGACGTGCTCGTCATCGGCGGCGGCGTGATCGGCCTGGCCGCGGCCGTGTTCTGCCGCCGGGCCGGCCTCGGGCGGGTGCTGCTGCTGGAGCAGTCGCCGCGGCTGGCCCCCGGCGCGTCGACCGGCAACGGCGGGGCGATCGCGCCGGACATGCACGTGCTGACCGACAGCCCCGAGTTCGTGGCGTTCGGGCGCAGGAGCCGGCAGCTGTACCGCGACCTCGACGCCGAATGGGCCGGCGCGATCGGCGCCTGGCCGACACGATGGCTCGACATCCGCCCGGAGGCCGACCTCCCGGCCGGGGTGTGGCCGCGCCTCGACGCCGCCGGGGTCCGCGAGCTCGAGCCGGACGTGCGCCTGCCCGACGGCGCCGCGGCGCTGCTCGTCGAGGACCAGCTGACCGTCAACCCGGTACGGCTGGCGGCGGCCCTGTCCCGCCGCGCCGGCACGGTCGCCACCGGCGTGGGCATGCTCGGCGTCAGCGTCCAGGGCGACCGCGTCTGCACCGTGCACACGACCGCCGGCGACTTCGCGCCGGGCGCGCTGGTCGTGGCCACCGGACTGGTGCCGCGGCCGTGGCATCATGCCGTACCGCAGCAATGGGTCAAGGGCCACATGCTCGCCCTGGCCCGCGGACCCTGGCGCCTGCGCAGCGTGCTGGCCGGTCCTTTCGGCGGCGGCACGCCGCTACCGTGGGGCGGCGTGGTGTGCGGCGGCACGTTCGACGACGGCGACACGTCCCGCGACGTGCGCCCGGAGGTCGCGGACCCGATGGCAACGGCCCTGGCAACCCTCGTGCCGGCGGCCGCGGGGGCCCGCATCGTGCACCGCTGGTGCTGCTTCCGCCCGCACATCAAGGGCCGCCAGCCCGTCATCGACCGCCTCCCCGGCGTCACCAACGCGTGGTTCGCCGGCGGCCACTTCACGACGGGCATCATGATGGCCGCCGCGACGGGCGCCGCGGTCGCGGAGTGGATCGAGGGCGGCCAGACCCCCACCGAGGTGCACGCGTTCGGCCTGCCTGTGCTTTCTTGATGCCGGGGGAGCTCCGCTCCACCCGGACCCCCTCAACATCTGCGGCGGCGCGCTCAATCGGTGAGGTCTGCGGTAGCCGTGCATCGCCCGCGGCGAGCCTGTCGCGCATCCCGGAAGGCGCTGCGCACGGTTTGCCGGCGCTGGCGATGACGGTGCGCTCCTCGATCACGGCAGCGAGCGCGCGTTCGGTGTGGCCGGCGGCGCCGCAGGCTCACGGCCCGGCCCCGGCCGGCTCCTGGTCCAACGCGGCGAGTTCGCGGCCAACGGGCGGCGCGGCTGGCTCGCGGCCCGCCGCGGTGGGCGGCGCGAAAAGCCCGCCCGGGCGTCCCGACCTCGTCCGGCAGCACCACTGCCCGGCCGGCGCGGCACACGGTGTGCGGCGACGGCGATGACGGTGCGCCCCTCGATCTCACGGCAGCGAGCGCGCGTTCGGTCCGCGCGGCGGCGGGCCCAGCAGCGGCCGGCGCGGATGCCCACGACCCGACGCGGCAAGTTCGCGGTCCAGCGCCGCGGCGCTCACGACCCGGCGCGGTGACCGAGCCTTCCGCCGAACGCGCCGGGCGGCCGGGCAGGCATGAGACCGCGCGCTGCCCACCCCATCCCGCACCGCGCAGTGCACGCGACCCGGGCGCGTCAGGCGTAGCGGCGCGGCACGCACCCTGCGGGATGCGAATCGACGCACACGACCGCCCCGAGGCGATGTGCGAAGTCCAACCGGAAGTGGTACCGCGGGCGGGCGCGTCACCCCTCAACCGCCGCGACGACAGCGGGGCTCCGAAGCTCACCCGCCGTCGAATCGACGTGATCCGATCGCGGCGGCGCTTCCGTCTTACCCACCTACCGTAACACCGGCCAAAAAATCGACCTTGGCGAAATCACCCGGCGCGACGAGAACATCACGGAGTGATGTCGATGTAGTTCGACCACCCGCCGGCGTAGTACTTGTAGTAGGCGTGCCCGTCCTGGCCGACAACGTACGCCTCCGTCGTGCCGAACCGCGGGTTGTACAGCACCGACGGCGAGCCCGACAGCGTCCCGCCCAGGTTGTTCCAGCCCGACCAGCGGCCCAGGTAGTACACATACTGCAGCTCGTTGCCGGGCGTGTGGACGTACACCTCCGTCGTGCCCGACGAGCGGTTGTAGACCGCGCCGGGTGCGGAGTCCAGTGTGCCGCCCAGCGAGATCCACGACGACCAGCCGCCCAGGTAGTAGACGTAGGCCAGGGAACCGGAGGACGTGCGCAGGTACACCTCGGTCGTGCCGTAGCGCGGGTTGTACAGCACCGCCGGCGTGCCCTGGACCGCGCCGCCCAGCCCGACCCAGGACGACCAGCCGCCCAGGTAGTAGCGGTACTGCAGGCCCGCGGCGCCGATCGCGTACGCCTCCGTGGTGCCGAAGCGCGGGTTGTAGAGCACGCCCGGGTCCGAGGTCAGGGCGCCGCCGAGGTCGATCCAGTCCGACCAGCCGCTGGAGAAGTACTTGTAGGCCAGGGTGCCGGCGGCCGTGCGGGCGTAGACCTCGGTCGTGCCGAAGCGCGGGTTGTAGATCACCGCGGGGGTGCCCGCCAGCGAGCCGCCCAGGTCGATCCAGGCTGACCAGCCGTTGGAGAAGTACCGGTACGCGAGGGACCCGGAGGCCGTGCGCGCGTAGGCCTCCGTCGTGCCGAAGCGCGGGTTGTAGAGGACGGCGGGGTCGCTCGCGAGGTTGCCGTTGAGGTCCGTCCAGTCCGACCACGCGCCCGACCAGTAGGCGTAGACGAGGTGGTTGGTGCCGTTCGCGCGGGCGTACACCTCCGTCGTGCCGAAGCGCGGGTTGTACAGGCTCTGGGGGCGGCCCGCGGGGCGCGGCGGGTCGGTCTGGCGGACGAACAGCAGGCGGTTCGGCGACGTGGCCGCGGCGTACGCCGGGTACGTCGACATGTTCAGCGCGCCCACCGTCGAGCTCTGCACGATCGCGTTGCGGACCTGTTCGGCGCTGTAGTCGGGGTGGGCCTGCAGGATGAGCGCGGCGGCGCCGGCCACGTGCGGGGAGGCCATCGACGTGCCGTCCAGCGAGCGCGTGGTGGTGTTGCCGGCGCCGATCCAGTCGGAGGTGATGCCCTCGCCGGGGGCGTAGAGGTCGACGCAGGGGCCGTAGTCGGACCAGTGGACCGGGTGGTCGTCGGCCGTGGCGGCGCCGACGACCAGCGCCTCGGACACGTCGCCGGGCGAGTTGGTGCAGGCGTTGAGCGGGTTGTCGTCGGCGTCGCCGTTGCCGGCCGCGACCGACCAGGTCAGGCCGGAGGCGATCGAGCGGCGCAGGGCGGCGTCGAGGATGACCGAGGTGTCGTCGGAGCCGAGGCTCATGTTGACGACCGCGGGGTGCGTGGCGTGGGCGGTCACCCAGTCGATGCCGGCGACCACCTCGGACAGGAAGCCGTTGCCGCTGCAGTCCAGCACGCGCACCGCGACGAGGGAGACCGCCTTGGCCACGCCGTACGTGGTGCCGCCGATGGTGCCGGCCACGTGCGTGCCGTGGCCGTCGCAGTCGTTGGCGTTCGCCGGGTCGTTGCTGTTGTACAGGTCGTTCGCCGGGTTGGTGTACGGGTTGGTGACGCGGTCGACGAAGTTGTGCCCGTAGGAGGCGCGGCCGCCGAAGTCGGTGTGGCCGATGAGGATGCCGGAGTCGACGACGTACGCGGTGACGTCCGGGGCGGTGTTCG
The DNA here is from genome assembly GCF_050936175.1 of Dactylosporangium sp. CA-139066. Taxonomy (NCBI): domain Bacteria; kingdom Bacillati; phylum Actinomycetota; class Actinomycetes; order Micromonosporales; family Micromonosporaceae; genus Dactylosporangium; species Dactylosporangium sp. CA-139066. The sequence goes on from NZ_JBNJNH010000001.1 coordinate 8,703,783, forward strand.
GATAGGTGTAGGAGCCGTCCTTGCCGGCGCGGGCGTCGATGCGGTCCAGGCCCCACGCCGGGGAGCTCTGGCTGGCCGTGGCGCGCAGCAGCGTGTTGCGCTCGACCCGGGCCACGCCGCCGGCCGCCGCCATCCGCGCGGCCTGGGCCTCGGTGAGGCCGTCGACGGCGAAGCCGCGCACCGTGCGGCTGAACTGCTCGCGGACCTCGCCGCCGTACTGCTTCGACAGCTTCTGCGCGGCATCGGCCACGGCGGCCTGGGCCTGGCCGGCGCTCTGCGCGCCCGGCGGGTCGGCGAGCATCACCACGTAGCCGCTGGGCTCGCCCGTCGCGGCCGAGCCGTGGACGACGCCCCCGGCGGGGGCGGCGCTCGCCGGGAGCCCGAACCCGGCGGCGGCGAGCGCCACGGCGCAGATCACACCCTTGCCGACCATGCCGCATCACCCTAAGTCATCCGTATGGCTACTAGACGTAACCATAAACGGGTGAAGGGGGTCAGCGGCGCTTGATCCACCAGATGATGCCCAGGACCACGACGAAGCCGGCCGCGGCGGTCACCACGTAGGGCACGGCGCGCCGCACGGCCCCGCCGACGCCGCTCACCGCCAGCAGGTCGATGGGCTCGGCATCCGGCTCGACCGGGGCCAGCGGCTCCGCGGACACGACCGGCTCCTCGACGGCCGCGAACTGCCCGGCCAGGCAGGTCGCGAACTGGCCGATCAGCCGCGCGGACACGTCGCCGATCAGGCCGCGGCCGAACTGGGCGGCCTTGCCGGTGATGTCGAGGTCGGTGGCGACGCTCACCCGGGTGGCGTCGCCCTCGGCGACCAGCACGGCGGTCACGGTCGCCTTCGCCGTCCCGCCGCCGCGGCTGTCCGCGCCGGACGCCGAGATGACGACCCGGTGGGCCGCCTCGTCGCGCTCGACGAAGCGGCCGGAGCCCTTGAACGTCATGTTCACCGGGCCGAGCTTCACCTTCACCGTGCCGGTGAACTCGTCACCCTCGACGGACGTCAGCGTGGCGCCGGGCATGCACGGGGCCACCCGCTCGATGTCCAGCAGGACCGCCCACGCCCGATCGACGGGGACGGGCACCGTGAACGCGTTCTCCAACTGCACGGTCGCACCTCCGGAAGAACCTTACGCCGCTCACACCCCCAGCGCCCGGCACACGGCCCGGGCGGTGAGCACGCGCGCGAGGTCGCGGCGGTACTCGGCCGAGCCGGACAGGTCGTCGGCCGGCGACGTGCCGTCGGCGACCCGCGAGCAGGCCTCGGCGACGGCGTCCGGCGCGGCCGCGGCCCCGGCGAGGGCGTCCTCGACGGCGCGGGCGCGGTGCGGCACCGGGCCCATGTTCGTCAGCGCCACGCGGGCCGCGCCGATGCCGCCGCCGTCGCGGCGCACGGCCACGGCGACGCCGACGATCGCCCACGCCTGGGCGGTGCGGTGGAACTTCTCGTAGTGCACGGCCCAGCCGGCCGTCGAGGGCAGGCGCACCTCGACGAGCACGTCGTCGGGGCCGAGCGCGGTGGTGAACAGGTCGACGGCGAAGTCGGCCGCGCCGATCGTCCGGCTGCCCGCCGGGCCCCGCACGACGTACGTCGCGTCGAGGGCCGCCGCCACGGCGGGCAGGTCGGCGGCCGGGTCGGCGTGGGCCAGGGAGCCGCCCAGGGTGCCGCGGTGGCGCACCTGGCGGTCCCCGACCGTGCCGGCCGCGGCGGCCAGCAGCGGGGCGTGCTGCCGGACGAGGTCGGAGGCGGCGACCTCCGCGTGCGTGGTCATCGCGCCGATGACCAGGGTGGTGCCGGTGAGGGTGTCGCCGTCGAGCCGGATGCCGGAGAGGCCGGGCACGGCGGCGAGGTCGACGAGCAGGGTGGGCGCGGCCAGGCGCAGCTTCAGCACCGGCAGCAGCGACTGGCCGCCGGCGAGGATCTTGCCCTCGTCGGCCTCGCCGAGCGCGGCCACCGCCTCGTCCACTGTGGACGGCCGGAGATAGTCGAACGGCACGGGAATCACGCGGCACCTCCGAGCTTCACGGCCCGCCACACCCGCTCCGGAGTGCACGGCATCGGTACGTCGTGCACCCCGTACGGCCGCAGCGCGTCGACGACGGCGTTGACCACGGCCGGGGTGGCCGCGATCGCGCCCGCCTCGCCGACGCCCTTGACGCCGAGCGGGTTCGACGTCGCCGGGGTCTCGGTGCGGTCGCTGACGATGGCCGGCAGGTCGGCCGCGGACGGGATGGTGTACTCCACGAAGGACCCCGTCAGCAGGGTGCCGCCCTCGTCGTAGACGGCCTGCTCGTGCAGGGCCTGCGCGATGCCCTGCGCCACCCCGCCGTGCACCTGCCCTTCGACGATCAGCGGGTTCACGACGCGGCCGACGTCGTCGACGGCGACGTACCGCCGGATCGTGACCCGGCCGGTCTGCGTGTCGACCTCGGTCGCGCACAGGTGCGTGCCGTGCGGGAAGGAGAACGTCTGCGGGTCGAAGGTCGCGTCGGCGTCCAGCGACGCCTCGACCCCGTCGGGCAGGTCGTGGGCGGCGAAGACGGCGAAGGCGGCGTCCGCGATGGTCTTCGCGGCGTCGGGTGTACCGCGGACCCGGAACGCCCCGCCGGTGAACTCCAGGTCGTCGGGGCTGCATTCGAGCATGTGCGCGGCGACCGTCCGCGCCTTGTCCCGCACCTTGCGGCACGCCTCGACCAGCGCCACCCCGCCGACGGCGAGGGAGCGGGAGCCGTACGTGTCCAGGCCCTTGTGGGAGGTGCGGGTGTCGCCGTGCAGGACCTCGACGTCGTCGAAGGCGACGCCGAGCTCGTCGGCGACGATCTGGCTCCACGCCGTCACGTGCCCCTGGCCGTGGGGGCTGGTGCCGGTGACGACCTCGACCTTGCCGGTCGGCAGGACGCGCACGGACGCGCTCTCCCAGCCGCCGGCGGCATACCGCAGCGCGCCGAGGATCCGCGACGGGGCGAGGCCGCACATCTCGGTGTAGGTCGAAACCCCGAGCCCGAGCTGTACCGCATCCCCGGCCTCGCGCCGGCGGGCCTGCTCGGCGCGCAGCTCGTCGTAGCCGAACAGCTCGAGCGCCTTGTCGGTGGCGGCGTCGTAGTCGCCCGAGTCGTACACGAGCCCGGCGACCGTCGTGTAGGGGAACTCCTCGGCCTTGATCCAGTTGCGGCGCCGGACCTCGATCGGGTCCAGCCCCAGCTCGACGGCGAGCTCGTCCATGGCCCGCTCGATGGCGTAGGTCGCCTCCGGCCGGCCGGCGCCGCGGTAGGCGTCGGTGATCGTGGTGTTGGTGAAGACGCCGGTGCATTCGAAGCGGTACGCCGGGACCTTGTAGATGGCGTTGTACATGAACGCCCCGAGGATGGGCACGCCCGGCCCGACCAGGCCGAGGTACGCGCCCATGTTGGCGATGAGCTTGACGTCGATGCCGGTGAGGGTGCCGTCGCGGCGGGCGGTGAGCGTGATGTCCTGGATCTGGTCGCGCCCGTGGTGCGCCGAGAGCATCGTGTCGCCGCGGGTCTCGGTGTACTTGACCGGCCTGCCCACGCGCTGCGCGGCCAGGAACGCGATCATCTCCTCGGGCGTGACCTGCAGCTTGCCGCCGAAGCCGCCGCCGACGTCGGGCGCGATGACCCGGATCTTGTGCTCGGGCACGCCGGTCAGCAGGGCGTAGAAGACCCGCAGGATGTGCGGGATCTGGGTGGACGACCAGATGGTGTACTCCCCCGCGCCCGGGTCCACGACGACGCTGCGCGGCTCCATGAACGCCGGGATGAGCCGCTGCTGGACGTAGCGGCGCTCGATGCGCACCTCGGCCTCGGCGTCGGCGACGCTGGTGCCGGTGCCGGCCGCGGCGGAGTCGAAGACCCAGGTGTACGAGCGGTTGGTGCCCTTGTCCGGATGGACCAGGCCCTCGTCGCGGGCGGCGGCCGCCAGGTCGAGCACGGCCGGCAGCGGCTCGTACTGCGCGTCGATCGCCTCGAGCGCGTCGACGGCGCTGGCCGGGTCGCGGGCGATGACGACGGCGACGGCCTCGCCGTGGTGGCGGACCACGTCCACGGCCAGCGGCGGGCGCACCGGGTGCACGATGTCCTCGGTCACCGGCCAGGCGCACGGCAGGCTGCCCTGCACGTCGGCGACGTCGGCGCCGGTGAACGCGGCGACGACGTTGTCCGCGCGCAGCGCCGCCGACACGTCCATCCGGGTGATGCGCGCGTGCGCGTGCGGGCTGCGCAGGATCGCCAGGTGCAGCATCCCGGGCAGCGCCAGGTTGTCGGTCCAGCGGGTGCGGCCGGTGATGAGCCGCGCGTCCTCCTTGCGCCGGCGGGCCGCGCCGACCTCGACGGTGCTCATGCGGGCTGCGTCTCCCGTGCGGCGGCCATCTCCCTGGCCGCGGTCTGGACGGCGCGGACGATGTTCTGGTAGCCGGTGCAGCGGCACAGGTTGCCGGACAGCCCCTCGCGGATCTCGTCCTCGCTCGGGTCGGGGTTCTCCCGCAGCAGGTCGACCGCCGACATGATCATGCCGGGCGTGCAGAACCCGCACTGCAGCGCGTGCAGCTCATGGAACGCCCGCTGCACGGCGTGCAGGCCGCCGTCGGGGCCGGCCAGGCCCTCGATGGTCGTGACGCTGGCCCCGGCGGCCTGCACGGCCAGGACGGAGCAGCTCTTGACGGCGCGCCCGGGCTCGCCCATGAGCACCGTGCACGATCCGCAGTTGCTGGTGTCGCAGCCGACGACCGTGCCAACCTTGCCGAGCCGTTCACGCAGATGTTGGACGAGGAGGGTCCGCGGATCGACGTCGTCGACGTAGCGGCTGCCGTCGACGTCGATGCTCACGCGAACACGCTGGGAAGAGGACATCGTGCCTCCTGCGGGACGTGCCGAAACGGCCCGTCACGCGGCGGACGCAACACGGGCCACTGCCTGATCAGCAGATCGCAGAACTGTGATCAACGCAACCCCTCTTCCAGTTCGAGGGCGCGCAGCAGGGCGCGGAGGCCGGCCTCGGTGCCGGCCTCGTCGCCGCCCGTCACGCGGTCGAGCAGCAGGCCGCGCAGGGTCGCGAGGATCATCTCGGCGACCTCGCGGCGGCGCTGCTCGGGCCAGCCGGGCGGGCACAGCGACAACAGCGCCGGCAGGTACTGCTCCGTCGCCTCCCGGCCGAACTTCGCGTAGCGGGCCGGGTCGTACATCGCCAGGCCCGTCGACTGCTCCAGCACCCGGTGGCCGAAGCGCGGGTCGGTGAGGATCGGCCAGAGCGCGCCGACCCTGGCCGCCAGGGTCTCGCCGGCCGCGGCGCCGGCGGCCGCCTCGAGGCCCCGGGCGATGCGCCGCTCCCGCAGCCGGTCCACGGCCTGCACGAGCAGGTCGTCGGCGCCGTCGAAGTAGTACAGCAGCACCTTGTGCGTGGTGCCGGCGGCGCGGGCGGCGCGGCGTAGCGAGAAGTCGACGAGGCCGTGCTCGGCGAGGTCGGCGGCGACCCGCTCGAGGAGGTCCCGGCGGCGGGCCTCGCCGCGCTCGGTGCCGGCCGAGCGCCGGTAGCCCTTCTCGGGCGCCGTCATCAGTGCTCGGCGGCGGGCGCGACGAGCGGGCGGTGTACCGCGTCGAGGGCGGCCACCATCTCCATCTCCGCCCGGTAGCCGGCCCGGTCCAGGTCGCCGACGAGCAGCCGGTCGGCCGCGGCGCGCTCGGCGCGGGCCAGCCGGCGGTGCGGCCCGTCGAGCGCGGCGCTCTTGCGCAGGTGCCGGGCGATGAGCCACAGGTAGACGCCGGCGATCGCCGCGGCGGCAAGCATGGTCGCGAGCATTCGGAAGATGCTACGGACGCCGCCGCCCGGTTTGTACCGTCCGCCCGGCCCGATTCGGCCACCCGGCCGCCCGACCCCCTGGCCGCAATGTGAACCCGCGCTCGTGGTGTGGGCCGCGGGCGACCGGGTCATGCCGCCCGAGCACGGGCGGCGGCTGGCCGGGCTGCTGCCGCAGGGGCCGCTGGTCGAGGTACCGGACAGCTACCCGCTGATCCCGCTCGACCAGCCCGAGCGGCTGGCCGCGGCGTTGCTGAGCTGATGCGGCCGGGTGGGTTCAGTCGTGGTGGATGCGGCCGGCGGTCGAGGTCAGGCGGGCCCCGCCGCCGCCCCACCGCCCGGCGATGATCTCCGCGGCGATGCTCACCGCCGTCTCCTCGGGCGTGCGGGCGCCGAGGTCCAGGCCGATCGGCGAGGACAGCCGGGCCAGCTCCGCCTCGCCGACGCCGGCCTCGCGCAGGCGGGCCAGGCGGTCGTCGTGGGTGCGCCGGGAGCCCATCGCCCCCACGTACGCGAACCGGTGGCCCAGCGCCACCTGCAGCACCGGGACGTCGAACTTCGGGTCGTGGGTGAGCACGCACACGACGGTGCGCTCGTCGACCCGGCCGGCGTCGATCTCGCCCTGCAGGTAGCGGTGCGGCCAGTCCACGACCACCTCGTCGGCCCCGGGAAAGCGCTTCGACGTCGCGAAGACCGGACGGGCGTCGCAGACCGTCACGTGGTACCCCAGGAAGCCCCCGATCCGCGCCACCGACGCGGCGAAGTCGATCGCCCCGAAGACGAGCATCCGCGCCGGCGGGGCGTACGAGGCGACGAACACGGTCAGGCCCTCGCCGCGCCGCTCCCCGTCCGGGCCGTAGTGCAGGGTGTCGGTCCGCCCGGCGGCGAGCAGCCCGCGCGCATCGTCAGTGACGGCGGCGTCCAGCCGCGGCGAGCCCAGGGTGCCCTCGACCGTGTCGCCTTCCTTGGACGCCGGCCAGACGATGAGGCGCCGGCCGATGCGCTCGTCCGGGCCCTCCACGACCGACGCGACGGCGACCGGGTCGCGCCGCTCGATCGCCCGGGCCACCCGGTCCAGCTCCGGGAACGACTGCGGGGTGACCGGCTCCACCAGCAGCTCGATGATGCCGCCGCAGGTGAGCCCGACCGCGAACGCGTCGTCGTCGCTGACGCCGTAGCGTTGCACGACCGGCGCGCCGGTGCCGACGACCTCGCGGGCCAGCTCGTACACGGCGCCCTCGACGCAGCCGCCGGACACGCTGCCGACCGCGGTGCCGTCCGGGCCGACCAGCATCGTGGCGCCCGGCGGACGGGGCGAGCTGCGCCAGGTGCGCACCACGGTGGCCATGCCGACCGGCTCGCCGGCCCGCCACCAGCCCAGCAGGTCGCTCAACACCTCACGCACGCGGAACCTCCATGTTCTCCACCACCGCCGAGAGCGCCGCGATCGTATGGCCCGCCACGAGCGCGTCGACGTGCGGGAGGGCCGCGGCCAGGCCGCCGGCCGACGGCTCGAAGCCGGGCCGGCCGGCGTGCGGGCTGACCCACACCACCCGGGCGGCGAGGCGGCGCAGGTGGGCGACGGCGCCGGCCAGCCGGGCCGGGTCGCCGGTCTCCCAGCCGTCGCTGAACACGACGACCACGGCGCCGCGGGCCACGCCCCGGTGCCCGTCGCCGCGCACGAACGCCGACACCGTGCCGGCCAGCCGGGTGCCGCCGCGCCAGTCCGGGATCGCCTGCCCGGCCACGCGCAGCGCGGCCTCGGCGTCGCGGGTGCGCAGCGCGGCGGTCAGCGGGGTCAGCCGGGTGCCGAGCGCGTAGACGGCCGTCCACCGTGGACGGTGGCGCACGAGGGCGTGGGCGAAGCGCAGGAGGGCGTCGGCGTACGGCGACATGGACCCCGACACGTCGACCAGCAGCACCAGCCGGCGCGGGCGCGGGCGGCGGGCCCGGCGCAGCAGCACGTCCGGCCCGCGCAGCAGGGCCCGCACCGTGCGCCGCCGGTCGACGCCCCCGCGCGCGGCGGGCGCGTAGCGGCGCCCGGCCCGCATCGGATGGGCCCGCGCGGTCAGGGCGAGCAGCCGCTGCGCCTCCGTGCGCTCGTCCGGCGACAGGGTCGCCAGGTCCCGATGCCGCAGTACCTCATCCGCGCTCGCCCGCACCGCCAGCGCCGGGTCGCCGTCGCCGGCCCGCGCCTCGGGCGGCATCGTCGCGCGGAACAGCGACCGCTCCGGCAGCCGGCGCACCTGCCACGGGGTCCCTCGCGGCGCGCCGCCGCGGTCGCGGCCGGCGAAGGCGGCGTCGTAGCGGGCGATGTCCTCCGGCGAGCCGCACAGCGTCAGGCGTCCCACCCAGTAGGCGTGCTCCGGCCCGGCCGCGTCCAGGGCGGACCAGAAGGCCAGGACGCGGTCAAGCGAGTACATCGGCGTCCCGGACCAGCTCGATGTCCTCGCGGACCTTGAGCACCACGCCGAGGGTCTCCGGCCCGGGCACGGTCAGCCCCAGGGTGCGCAGGGCCGCCGCCCAGTCGATCGCCTCGGCGACCCCGGGCGGCTTGACCAGGTCGAGGGTGCGCAGCCGGGCGGTGGCCTCGGCGACCCGCGCGGCGAGCCGCTCGCCGATGCCGGGCAGCCGGGCGCGCAGGATCTCGGCCTCGCGCTCGGGCGTGGGGTGGGCGACCCAGTGGTACAGGCAGCGGCGCTTCAGCGCGTCGTGGACCTCGCGGGTGCGGTTGCTCGTGACGACCACGACCGGCGGCACGTCGGCCACGATCCGGCCGAGCTCGGGCACGCTGACCGCGGCGTCGGCGAGCAGCTCGAGCAGGTACGCCTCGAACTCGTCGTCGGCCCGGTCGATCTCGTCGACGAGCAGCACGCACGGGGACCGCTCGATCGCCTGCAGCAGCGGCCGGGCCAGCAGGAAGCGCCGGTCGTACAGGTCGGCCTCGAGCTCCTCGGCCGACTGCGCGTGCCGGGTGGCCTCCAGGGCCCGCAGGTGCAGCACCTGGCGCGGGAAGTCCCAGTCGTAGAGCGCCTGCGCGGCGTCGAGTCCCTCGTAGCACTGCAGGCGGATGAGCTCGACCCCGGCCGCCTCGGCCAGGGCGGCGGCGAACGCCGTCTTGCCGACGCCGGCGTCGCCCTCCAGGAAGATCGGCCGGTGCAGGCGAAGCGCGAGGAAGCCCGCCATCGCGAGCCCCTCGTCGGCGAGGTAGCCCACGTCGGCCAGGCGCGCCGCGAGAGCGGCCGGCGAGGCGAAGTCCGGCACGCCCCCAACTATGCGCCTTGGACCGCGGTTCCGGGAATTGTGCGGGCCCGAACGTACGTTGCCGGGCGCGAATATCCGCGTGCGCCGCCCTTGACCGATGCCGGACCATGGCAGGGTGACGCGACTGTCCGGCGGGGTGATCCCACCCCCTCACGAGCGCGTCTGGCTTCTCGGCGTGCCGCCTTCCGCTTCCGCTCCCAACCGCGGTCGCGGCCGCTCTGCCACGACCGCTGTCGACGGCGCGGCCGGCTCCCCCGCCGCGGCCGACCCCGGCGCGGCCCATCTCGGCGCGGCCGACCCCGGCGCGGGCCATCTCGGCGCCGCCGACCCCGGCGCGGCCGACTCGCCCGCCGCGGCCAACCCCGGCGCCGCCGAGGCCCCCATCGCGGCCCATCTCGGCGCGGCCGACCCCGGCGCGGGCCATCTCGGCGCCGCCGACCCCATCACGGCCCATCTCGGCGCGGCCGACCCCATCGCGGGCCATCTCGGCGCCGCCGACCCCGGCGCGGCCGACTCGCCCGCCGCGGCCAACCCCGGCGCGGCGGCCGCCTCCGCCGCCCCGTCCGTGCGCGGCGCGGCGGGGGCAGATACGGACATATCACGATTTTTCGCGGTATCGGCGGCGAACGGCGGGCGGCCCGGGGCGCCGGTGGTCGTTGGGCCCGCGGATGCGGGTGCGGGGCCGGTGCGGCGGGCGCTCGCCGAGCTCGCGCGGCTCGTCGCGGCCGGCGGGGTCGTCGCCGCCGACTCCGGGGCCGGCCTCGGCGGCGGGTTCCGGGCGGCGCGCCTGGAGGGCGGGGCCGGCGACCGCCGCGACGGCATGCTCGCCGCCCTCGGCATCGTCGACGCCGCCGCCCTCGGCCCGCCCGCGGCGATCTCCGTCGCGCTGTTCGGCCCCGATGCGACCAAGCCGCTCGGCGCGGCCGCGACCGCCGCCGTGGCCGCCGCCCGCTGGCCGGCCCTGCGCCTGGCCGTCGCCGCCGCCGACCTGCTCGGCCCCGAGCAGCTCGTCACCGTGCTCGCCCTCGAGGCGCCCGGCGGCACCGACCCGTTCCCGGACGGGCTGCCCTCCGTCGTCGGCACGCACCTGCGCCGGGTCCTGGGCCCGCTGCCTCGCCCGCGCCGCCTGGCGCTCCTGCTCGACCTGTGGGCGTCCGTGTGCGCCCACCAGGAGCGCCGCCGCCGCGCCGAGGCCCGCCGCGCGACCCAGGGGCGGGTGGACCGGCTGGACGACCTGCACTCGCGGTACGAACGCTATGACGACGACACGATCCTCGCGGCGCTGCGGCTCAGCCTCGGCTACGAGCCGTCGCTGGCGGACGCGGCACGGTGGCGGATCCCGCAGTGGTACACCAACGCCCGCGCCACCGCCGCCCTGCACGACTGCCTGGCCGCGACCGTGCTGGCGCGCCTGGCCGCGTCCGTCGCCGACCACGGGGTGGCCGAGGCGCTGCGCCGGCACCGCCACGAGATCGCCGCCGCGGCCGAGCTGGCCGACCCACAGGACCTGAGCCTGGCCGCCCGCAAGGTGCCGGGCCTCACCGGCCTGCCCGCCCGTCCCGCGGTGATCCTGCGGGACCTGCAACGCCGCCTCACCGCCCCCGAGGCGTTCGTGGTGAACGCGATCGCGAACGCGCGGGCGTACGGGATGCTGGCCTTGAGCAATGCGACCACCTTGCTGTGGGGTCTGGTCGGCGAGACCGACGAGCGGGCCCGGCAGGCCGCGGCGCAGTGGGCGGCCGGCTCGCTGGCCAAGTGGCGCAAGGCCGTCGGCGTGCTCTCCCCCGACCGCCCCGCCCGCTGGTTCCAGCCGCCGCTGCTGGACGCCGGCGACGGCGTGAGCATCGCCCAGCTGCTCGAGCGCGGCGAGCCGTTCCGGGAGGACATCGGCGACATGCTGTGGCTCGCCGAGCTCGGCGACGCCATCGCCCGCCTCTACGGCCACGAGGCGGCCGAGGTCGAGCCGGGCCGGGTCCCGTTCGTCGACGCCCAGCCGGTCGCCCCGCCGCCCTCGCCGCTGGAGCCCTCGCTGGAGTCGATCGCCGCCGCGGCCGGCGGCGCCGCGCAGCTCGCCGGCCTGACCGCCTTCGGCGTGGACGCCCCGGCCGACCCGGTGCCGGCCGCGCGCCGCGCCCGCACCTGGCCCGGCCTCGTCGCCGCCCTCGCCGCGGCCGTCACCGGCGACGCGCTGGCCGGCGAGTTCAAGGTCCCGCCGGCCGTCGAGGCCACCGACGGCACCGACCTGCCGGGCGGCGCCGGGGAGCGCATCGAGATCGCCCGGTCGGCCCGCCAGACCGCACTCTGGGGCGCGTACATGGGCAACTGCATCGGCGGCCCCGAGTACACGGCCCGGGCCATGAACGGCCACGTGCTCGTCGCGGTGCGCTCCCCCGCCGGCCGCATCCTGATCAACGCCGAGCTCGTCCCGACCATGCACCGATGGCGCATCGGGGAGCTGCGGGCCCGCTTCAACCAGGACCCGGACCCCGAGCTGGAGCGCCGGTTCCGGGAGTGGGCCGCCGCGCTCCCCCCGCGCCCCCGCCCGGCGGACGTGACGGCGCTGGAGGCGGCGGACGACCCGGCGACGGACGACGCGGCTCTCGCCCCCACGCCGTACCGCGGGGCGCGAGCCGGGTCGCGATCCGCCCGTACACCCGCGGCCCGCATCGCCGCCGAGCACGGCCCCGCCCTGGCCGCCCGCGCCGCGCAGACCCGCCGGGAGCGGGCCGACGACCTGCGCCCCCTCGCGGACCTGGCCGGCCGGCTGCCGGCGGCCGGCCCGAGCGGGGACCCGCTGACCACGCTGCGCCGCGCGACGCGCCCGGCCCTGATCCGCGCGGTGACGGCCGCCCTCGAGGCCGGCGAGGGCCCGCGGCTGTGGCGCGCCTCCGCGGTACGCCCCCTCGCCGAAACGCTGCGAACCCCGGCCGCACCCCCAGACCTGTCCCCCCTGCTCGTCGACGCACCGCTGCCGGGCTCGCTGCGCACGCTCGCCCGCCGCCCGGGCGTCGCCGAGGCGCGCACCGCCGACCTGGTCGCCCAGCGCGTCCGCGCGACGCTGGGCGACCTGCTGCGCGAGGGCCATCCCGCACTGGTCGCGGCGCGCCCGCGCGGGATCACGGTGCCGATGCTGTGCGCCTGCGCCCTGGCCGTCACCACCTGGTCCGGGCCGGGGCTGGCGGTACTCGGGCCGCGGAAGGTGCACGTGCCGGGCTTTCCCGCCTCGGCGCTGCACGAGGAGACCGGTCCGTGGGCCGCGGCGTGGCCGGACGCGGAGGAGCTGGGGGCGGTGCGCGAGTCGTTCTGGGACCGCATCGCCGAGCACGGGCTGCTGGTGCCGGCGGGCTGGCTGGTGCAGGGCGGGTGGCCGGCGCTGTGGCAGACCGCCCACCGCTGAACCGCCGCGCCCGCGCGACGACAACGCACCGCCGCGTCGGGCCTTAGCGCCGCGAGAGGCCGCACCGCGGCGTCGGTCAGGACCGCCACGTGGGGCCGCACCGCCGGGCTCACCCGCAGCGCTGCGCGCACCGCCGAACGGCTCGCGGCGCCGGGCTCGCCCGCGCCGCCATACCGCCGCGCCGCCACACCGCCGCACCGCCGCGCCGCCACACCGCCGCACCGCCGCGCCGGTGCACCGCCGCGCCGCCACACCGCCGCACCGCCACACCGCCGCACCGCCACACCGCCGCACCGCCACACCGCCGCACCGCCGCGCCGCCACACCGCCGCGCCGCCACACCGCCGCGCCGCCACACCGCCACACCGCCACGCCGCCACGCCGCCGCGCCGGTGCACCGCCGCGCCGGTGCACCGCCGCACCGCAAGGCTCACCCGCACCACCGACCGCGCCGCCGCGCTCCCCCGGCACCGGCCGCCCCCAATCGCCGCGGTGTCCGATTGCGCACGGATTTTTCGCCTGACGGGCGAAAAATCCGACAAGTCGCGGCACGGAGTGCCCGACTTGTCGGACCGCGCAGCGCAAGCGTCCGGGAGCGACCGCGACCCCACCGAGCCGCGCAGGGACTACTCCTCCGGCGGGACGTCCAGGTCCGTGTCGTCGGCGATGTCCTCGCACGGCACGCCCTGGACCAGGTCGGCGTGGGCGACCAGGTAGGCCCGGGCCCCCACGTCCGCCGTGGCCAGCGTCGTCACGCCCGGCCAGTGGTCCCGGCCCAGGATCACCGGATGGCCCCGCTTGCCCTTGTACGTCGCCGTGAGCAACGCGCCGGGGCCCGGCGGCGCGGCCGCGAGCAGCCGGGCCACCGCGTCCGGGCCGATGCCCGGCGTGTCGACCAGGAGCACGGCGGCGGCCTCGGCGTCGGTCTCGGCCAGCGCGGCCAGGCCGACGCGCAGCGACGAGCCCATGCCGCTCTTCCAGGTCGGGTTGTCGACCAGCGAGACGTCGCCCAGCGACGCCTCGGTGCGCACGCGAGGGGACTCGGCGCCGAGGACGACCCAGATACGCGTGCAGCCGCCGTCGCGGAGGGTGGCGACGGCGCGTTCGACCAGCAGGCGGCCGTCCTCGTGGCGCACGAGGGCCTTCGGCCCGCCATACCGGCGGCCGCCACCTGCGGCGAGAACCAGTCCGACTATCGCGCTCAGCGGGGCTCTCCTACATCAACGGGTCAGCACCGACTCCGATCAGATTAGTACCCGCTCGGTAGGCTGCATGCTCATGGCCCTCCATGATCACTGTTCGTATTGCGGTGCCGCCTATGCGCAAGGGGCGGGCTGGCCGCGGGTCTGTGCGGCGTGCGGGGAGACGACGTGGCGCAACCCGCTGCCGGTTGCCGTCATATTGTTGCCCGTCGACACGGACGAGGGGCGCGGGATCGTCGTCGTGCGGCGGGACATCGAGCCGATGCGCGGCGAGCTGGCGCTGCCGGGCGGGTTCATCGAGCTCGGCGAGACGTGGCAGGAGGCGGCGGCGCGGGAACTGCGCGAGGAGACCACGATCCTCGCCGACGCCGGGGATGTGCGGCTCTTCGACGTGCACAGCACGGAGCGCAATCTCATCGTGTTCGGGGTACTGCCGCCGCGTCCCCTGACGCAGGTCCCGCAGTCGGTGCGCACCGAGGAGTCGCTCGGGTTCGAGGTGTCGGTCGGGCCGCGGGCGCTGTGCTTCCCGACCCACACCGACATGCTGGCCGCCTACTTCGCGTCGCTGTGACGCTCCACGATCGACACGTCGAGCGGGAAACGACATGCTGGCCGCCTACTTCGCGTCGCTGTAGCGCTCCACGATCGACACGTCGAGCGGGAAACGACATGCTGGCCGCCTACTTCGCGTCGCTGTAGCGCTCCACGATCGACACGTCGAGCGGGAAACGACATGCTGGCCGCCTACTTCGCGTCGCTGTAGCGCTCCACGATCGACACGTCGAGCGGGAAGCGGACCTCGGTGTCGCCGAAGAGCAGGCGGCGGGCCTCGTCGCCGGCGGCGTGCACGGCCGCGGCGACGGCCTCGGCCTCCTCCCGCGGGCAGTGCACGACCACCTCGTCGTGCTGGAAGAACACCAGCTCCGCGCGGAGGCCGGCCAGCGCCGCCCGGAGGCGGGCCAGCAGGACCAGGGCCCACTCGGCGGCGGTGCCCTGGATGACGAAGTTGCGCGTGAACCGGCCGCGGGCCCGGCCCCTGGCGCCGCCGCGGAACTCGGCCTCGGCGCCGGGCTCGTCGTAGCCCTCGCGCCAGGTCGCCGACGCCGGCGGGCAGGTACGCCCGAGCCAGGTGCGCACCAGTCCCCCGGCCTCGCCGGTGCGGGCCGCCTCCTCGACGAGGTCCCACGCGGTCGGGTAGAAGCGGCGCAGCGACGCGAGCGCGGGGGCGGCGTTGCCGCCGGTCTGGCCGTACATCGCCCCGAGCAGCGCGATCTTGGCCTTCGCGCGGTCGCCGTCGAACGCCTCGGCGGCCAGGGCCGCGTAGAGGTCGCCGGCCGCGCCCGCGCGGGCCAGGCGCCGGTCGCCGGAGACGGCGGCGAGCACGCGGGGCTCCAGCTGGCCGGCGTCGGCGACGACGAGCGCCCAGCCGGGGTCGGCGACCACGGCCCGGCGCACCACCTTGGGGATCTGCAGGGCGCCGCCGCCGCGGGTGGCCCAGCGGCCGGAGACGACGCCGCCGGGGATGTACTCGGCGCGGAAGCGCCCGCCGGTGACCCACTGCTCCAGCCACGACCAGCCGTGCGCGACCCAGAGGCGGTACAGCTCCTTGTACTCCAGCAGGATCGGCACCGCCGGGTGGTCGACGTGCTCGAGCTCCCACCGCCGCGTGCTGCGCAGCATGATCCCGGCCCGGGCGAACGCGCGCAGCAGCTCGGCCGGGGAGTCGGGGTGCACCCGCTGGCCGAGGGCGTCGTTGAGCCGCGCGCCGAGCTCGGCCAGGCGGGCGGGCGGGCCGCCGACCGGCGACGGCGGGCCGAGCAGGTCGCGCAGCAGGGCGTCGTGCACGTCGGCGCGCCACGGCAGCCCGGTCAGGCCGATCTCGACGGCGACCAGCGCCCCGGCGGACTCCGCGGCGATCAGGGTGCGCATCCCGCCGGCCCGCGGGGCGAGGGCGTGGGCCGAGGCCAGTTCCGGCAGGGCCTCGGTCCGCCGCCGCTGAGCCTGATACACCAACATCAACTCATCCAGTGGTACCGCTGGAGCGTCGAAGGCATCGAACAGCGAATCCTGCGACAGTCCGGGCGGCTCGGCGGCCCGGGCCGGAGGGTCCGGCGGCTCGGGGCGCCCGGCCAGGCGCGCGCTCGCCGCGGCGACCGTGCGCGGCCGGCCCCAGGCGCCCTCCGCGCCGAGCAGGAGCGCCTCGGCCAGCTCGAGGTCGTGGCAGCGCTCGACGCGCACGCCGGCGCGCACCAGCCGGGGATAGATCTCGGCCGTCGACGGCCAAAGCCAGCGGGGGCGGTCGCGTGACTCGACTCGTGCGACCGCCCCCGCCAGGTCGGGGACGTGCTCCTCGCCGCCGGTGGGCGTGCCGTCATCGGCCAGCGGCCGCAGGAGGCCGCCGGCGCCGGAGGGCGTCACCGCGACGAGCATCAGGGCATTACATCGCACGACCCCGGCACTTCTGCATCGAAGCACCGGGGCCGCGCGGGTCTGTGAGCAGGATCTACTTCGACACGCCGCTGGTGAGGCCAGCCTGAACCTGCCGCTGGAACACGATGTACACGATGAGGACCGGCAACATCGCCATCGTCAGACCAGCGAAGAGGCCCGACCAGTCCGACTTGTACCCCTGGTTCACCGACAGGCTGATGAGGCCCTGCGCGAGCACCTGGTGCGTCTTGCCCGCGCCCGACAGGTCCTGCATGAGCACCGTCGGGAGGTACCACTGGTTCCACTGCCCGAGCACGTTGAAGATGCCGATGCTGATCAGGCCGGGCTTGGCCATCGGCAGCATCACGCGGAAGAACAGCGTGCTGTGCGAGGCGCCGTCGACCAGCGCGGCCTCCGCGACGGAGGTCGGCAGCGTTCGGAAGAACGAGTGCATGAAGAAGATCGTGAACGACAGCGACCAGGCGACGTACACGAGGATCAGCATGAGCCGCGAGTTCAGGCCGAGCAGCGGGATCGAGACGCCGGTGTTGTACACGCCCTTGAACAGGGGCACCACCGCGAGATACACCGGCAGCGTCAGCCCGGACAGGAACAGGAAGTAGATCGCGCGGTTGCCCGGGAAGTCGTAGCGGGCCAGCACGTACGCGGCCATCGAGCCCAGCAGCATGGTCAGGACCACGCCGCCGCCGACGACGATCACGGTGTTGAAGAAGAACCCGCCGAGGCCGCCTTTGGTCCACGCCCGCGCGAAGTTGTCCCACTGCAGCGTGTGCGGGTTGAGCGACAGCGGCTCCTTGATGATGTACTTGTCGCTCTTGAACGACGAGATCACCACCCACAGCAGCGGGTACACCACCATGAGCGCCCAGACGATCAGGAACAGGTGGGAGAAGCCGCCGAAGATCCGGTCGCCGATCCTGGCCGGCTCTTTGGAGGCCCTCGGCGCCGCATCCCGGTGGCCGCCCCTGGGCGCGGTCCGCCTGTCGTTCACCACCACGTCAGCCATGTCAGAACTCGATTCGCTCGCGGCGGGTGACCCGCAGCTGGATGGCGGCGATCAGCATCGTGAAGATCGCCAGCGCCACACCGAGGGCGCAGGCGTAGCCGAACTGACCGCGGTTGAAGGCGGTGAACTGAATCACCGACGCGAAGATCTCGGAGGCGTGGTCGGGGCCGCCCTGGCTGGGGGTCATGACGTAGACCAGGGCGAACATGTCCAGCGCGGTGATGCCGAGGTAGACCCAGGCGACCGAGATGTTGTCCCGCAGCAGCGGCAGCGTGATGCGCACGAAGGTGTGGAGGCGCCCGGCGCCGTCCAGCAGCGCCGCCTCGTAGATCTCCTTCGGGATGCCCTGCATCGCCGCCGAGAACAGGACCATGTAGAAGCCGACGCCGCTCCAGACCGCGATCACGAGCAGCCACCACAGCACGGCGGGGATGCCGAAGATCGGGGTGGGGTCGGCCACGAAGGCGTTGGGGTGTTGCGGGTCGATCAGGTGGGCCTTGATGAGCAGGCCGTTGATGAGGCCCTGGTCGTCACCGCGGTAGATCTGTCCCCACATGACCGCGATGAGGACCAGGGAGAGCACCTGGGGGAAGAAGAAGATGATCTTGTAGGCACCGGACCCGAAGACGCCCCGGATGCCGGCCCTGTCTCCGCGCCCGCCCACATTGAGCAGGAACGCGAAGAACAGGGCCAGCACGATCGTGAACAGCGGCACGGTGACGAGGAAGAACACGTTGTGCCAGAAGGCCTTGTGTACCAGCTCGTCCTTGAACAGGCGAACGTAGTTGTCGAAGCCCACGAAGTTCTGCTTGTCCGAGTAGCCGCCCCAGTCGGTGAACGAGTAACCCACCGCCTGGGCGAACGGCCACACCACGTAGAACGCGAAGAGCAGTACGGGAAGGGCGAGGAAGCCCGTCACGAACCGCGCTTTACCGTGCCGCATGATCAGTCACTACCTAACCGGGGAATCAGTTGGTCCGGGTCTGCTTCTTGACGTTCGGGTCCTTGGAGACCTTGTCCGCGATGGCCTGCATCTTGGTGACGAAGCCCGCGGCGTCGACACGGCCGGCCATCAGGTCCTCCGAGAGGTTCTGGCTCTCCTTGTCGTAGTCGGCGTAGAAGTCCGGGTAGCGGAACGAGATCAGGTCCGCGGGCGCGTTCTTCATGAGCGCGTTCGCGCTGGCCAGCGCCGTGTCGTCAACCTTGTCGCCCGAGCCCTTGACGGACGCGAGGGACTTGGTGAGGGACGCGAAGGCGCCCGCACCCTCGGTGGACAGCATCGCGCGCAGGTACTCCTTCGCGCCAGCGGCGTTCGCGGCCTTCGCCGGAACGACCCAGTCCTCGCCGGCACCGGCGTAGACCGCGCCCGGCGCCTTCGCGCCCGCGACGTCCCAGTAGTTCGAGAGCGTCAGCTTGAAGGTCGGGGGCAGGGTCTTGGCCATCTCGTTCTTGTACCAGGTGCCGAGCTGGATGAAGGCGGCCTTGCCGTCGAGGTGGGCCTGCTGCGACGTGGTGTGGTTGAGCGCCGAGGAGCCGGCCAGGATCAGCTGGTCCTTGACCATCTTCTCGATGTTCTGCAGGCCGGCGAGGATGCCGTCGGCCTTCCACGCGTCCGGCTTGAGGTTGTCGATGTCGACCACGGCCTGCTTGCCGGCCGCGTTCCACACCGTCGCCATGATGTGCCAGCGCGGGTAGTAGCCGTGCACACCGTCGTAGACGAACGGGGCGACGCCGGCGGCCTTGATCTTCGGGGCCAGGGCGAAGAAGTCGTCCCAGGTCTTCGGCGCGGTCCAGCTGTTCTTCTCGAACAGGGCGGCGTCGTACCACATGCCCCACACGGTGTACGCGTACTTGAGCGTGTAGAACTTGCCCTGGAAGGTGCCGTCGTTGATGGTGCCCGGCAGCAGCACGTCGCGGATCTTGCCCGTGCCGTCCCAGGTGGGGGCGTCGAGCAGGTCGTCCAGCGGCTGGATCGCGTTCTCGTTGATCAGCGTGCTGGTGTCCATGTTGTCGGCGCCCGAGTTGTTGATCAGGTCGCTGGGGGAGGTAGCCATCTTCGGCTGCTCCTGCGTCTTGATCTTCTGGGTCGCGCTCTGGTTCACCGTGACGTTCGCGTGCTTCGCCTTGAAGATCTCGACGTCCTTCTTGGCGTAGTCCGTGCCCAGACCGCCGTCGAAGACGACGACCTTGACGGTGGTGCCGTCCTTCACGCCGAACGGGTTGTCGTTGGACTTGGCGGCACCGCCGTTGTCGGCGGGCTTGTCATCGCTGCTGGAGCCGGCGCAAGCGCTGAGCAGACCGGCAGCCGGCGTGGCGAGCAGGCCCGCAGCCGCCGCGCGCCGCAGGACGGTACGACGAGTCAGATCATTGGACATTTGGGGGTCTCCTCGGTTCGGGTCAGGCGGTGCGCCGGACACGCCCGGCGTACCGCGACTCGAGGGTGTGGTTGTGCTCGTCCCCGCCGGGGACGTTTGCGGACAGGTAGACGGGAGCCACCTCGCCCGCGGCCTCGATGCGTCGCACGACCTCGGCGACCACCAGCTGCGCGAGCAGCGCGTTGGTGACCGAAGAGACCGGGCAGACCGCGCCGCCGCTCTCCAGCGACAGCAGTGCGTCTCCGTACGGCGCGCCGTTGTCCAGCACGACGTCGGCAATGTCGGCGAGCCGCTGGCCCGAGGGGTGCCTGGGGGACACCCGAGCGGTGTGCTCGACCGATGTGATCGCGATCAACCTGTGCCCGCGCTGCTTGATCAGCAGCGCCATCTCGACAATCCCCCCGTTGATCCCGGACTGTGAGGCCATCACGAACACGTCTTCTGGACGCGGCGCGGCGATCTCGTAGAGCCGGGCGGCGATGCTCGGATCGCGTTCCAGCTTCTCGTCCTCGAGGATCTTCGGGTCCGCGCCGCCGTAGACGACGAGGTCCCGAAGGAGGATCTTGTTCGTCGGCACGAGGCCCCCGGCGCGGCCGGCGAAGTCCACCGCCACCGCCTCGGAGTGTCCCGTGCCGAACGCCTGGAGGAGACCGCCGGCGCGCAGCGCGGCGGTGATGTGGTCGGCCGCCTCGTCAATGGCGCCGGCCTGGGTAAGGGCGATCCGGTCGATGACCGACTGGATCGCCGAGACGTAACCGTGAGCGGTGACGGCCATCCCGTCGCCCTTTCTCGCGCGAGCGTCCTGGAGGGTGGTCACGACGCTTCCTTTCCGGAGGCCGACCGGTGACCGGCGACCGCCTGGGCCGTGACGGAGAACGCTGCGTGTGCGCGCTCGTGGGTGCGCTGGGCGACCGCGATGTACAGCAGGTCGAGCACCACGAGCTGCGGGTGGCGCGCCGAGAGGGCGTCGGGCCGGAAGGTGGTCGCCTGCGTCGCGGTGAGCAGGACGATGTCGGCGACCTCGGCCAGCGGCGAGCGCGGGAAGCTGGTCAGCGCGATCGTCGTCGCGCCCCGGCTGCTCGCCTCGGCGATCATCTCGACCGTCTCGCGGGCCTGCCCGCTGTGCGAGATGCCGAGCGCGACGTCGCCGCCCTTGAGCAGCGCCGCGCTGGCCAGGCCGTTGTGCACGTCGGTCCAGGCCCAGGCGGCGACGCCGATGCGGTGCAGGCAGAACTGCATCTCCCCGCCGACCAGCGCACTGCCGCCCTGGCCGTAGATGTCCACCCGGTTGGCGCGGGCGATGGCCTCGGCGGCGCGCTCGACCTCGCCGAGGTCCAGCAGGGCGGCCGTGTCGTGCATCGCCTGCGTGTCGGCGGCCATGATCTGGCCGAGCACGCGCTCGAGCGGGTCGGTCGGCTGGATCTCGCGCCCGATGTCCATCGTCCAGCCGCCGGTGCGGGCGGCCCGGCCGGTCTCGCCGGCGATGGCCAGGCGCAGCTCGGCGTACCCGACGAAGCCCAGCGCCCGGCAGAAGCGGGTCACGGTGGCGGGCGAGGTGCCGCTGCGCTCGGCGAGCTCGACGATCGTCGAGCGGGCCGCGGCGGCCGGGTCGGCCAGGATCAGCTCGGCCACCCGCTGCAGCGCGCCGGTGAACTCCGGCAGCCCGGCGCGGACCCGCACCAGGACGCTCTCCCCCGCGACGGCGCTCGCGAGGACCTCGACCGGCGCCGGTGAGACGGGAGCGGGCGACAGCGGCGAGGCGCCGGCAGCGGTCTGCACCGCCGTCGTGAGCTCCTCGCGTGGCGACATGCTCGCTCCCTTTCAGCAAAGTTCCTTAACTGTTAGTGGTAAAAGTTCTTACTGCGGGGCCCTTCTTGTCAAGGAGTTGGGTGAAGTTTTCAAACTGTTACCTAAGAAGTGGATCTTAAGGGGGGCTAAAAGCCCAGGTCAGACCGGATGTCGATCTTGCCAACGGCCGCCCGGGGCCGGACCTAGAAGACCATCCGCAACGGCCCCCGCGGCAGGTGCGAGCCGAGATTTAGCCCGATTTGTTACATGCGGACCGACGGCGGAATTCCGCCGGTTTTCAGGGAAAAGGCCGAACCACCCGTCCTGGGATGGTTCGGCCTTGTCGTTGATCTTCGGGTTGACCTGGGCGTTCTCAGGTTGTAACACTTCCGTGCTCTTGCAGAGCGCTGGTCAGAATTTCCAAACCTTCGCGGGCCTCGTCCTCGGTGAGGGTCAGCGGCGGCCCCATCCGCAGCGTGGTGCCGTACAGCCCGCCCTTGCCGACCAGCAGCCCGTCGCGCTTGCACGACTCGAACACCGCGGTGGTCGCCGCCGCACTCGTGAGCTCGACGCCGATCATGAGGCCCTTGCCGCGTACCTCGACGACGATCGGGCTGCGCACCGCCCGCAGGCCGCCGAGGATGATCGCGCCGGTGCGCGCCGCGTTGGCCTGCAGGTCGTGCTCGACGATGTAGTACACCACCGCGTTGCCGGCCGCCGTGGAGATCGGGTTGCCGCCGAACGTCGAGAACGAGACGCCCTGCACCGACTCGAGGACCTCGGCCCGCCCGACCACGCCGGCCAGGGCGAAGCCGTTGCCGATGCCCTTGGCGAACGTGAGCAGGTCCGGCGTCACGCCGTGCGCCTGGTAGCCCCAGAAGTGCTCGCCGGTGCGCCCCCAGCCGGTCTGCACCTCGTCGCTGATCAGCAGGATGCCGTGCTCGTCGAGGACCCGCTGCCACACGGCCATGAGCTTGTCCGGGCCGTGCACGAACCCGCCGACGCCCTGGATCGGCTCGGCGATGAGGCAGGCGACCGGCCCCGCCGTGGTCGTGGCGAGCACCTCGCGGAGGTCCTCCTCGGCCGCCTCGAGGTACCGCTCGTCGCTCATCCCCCGCAGCAGCCCGCGCAGCCGGTCGCCGGAGTGCAGGTAGCTCACGTTGTACGGGCTGTACGCCGAGGCCGACCACGCCCGGTTGCCGGTCACCGCGATCGTCGCCGCCGTGCGGCCGTGGTAGCTGTTGCGCACGGCCAGGATGCTGTTGCTGCCCCGCTTGTTGGTGGCCACCTGCAGCGCCGCCTCGTTCGCCTCGGTGCCGGAGTTGGTGAAGAAGACCCGCGCGTCCGGGATGCCGGACAGCTTCGCGATCTTCTCGGCCAGCTCGACCTGGTGGCGGATGAGGTACAGCGTGGACGTGTGCACGATGCCGGTACGCAGCTGGCGCTCGACCGCCTCGCGGACCTCCGGCAGGTCGTAACCGAGCGAGTTGGTGAGGACCCCGCCGAAGAAATCCAGATACGTTTTTCCGTTACTGTCCGTGACGCGGGAACCCTTACCGGTGACGAGCTCGATCGGCTCGTCGTAGTACACGGGCATCCACGCGGGCATGACCCGCCGATGCCGGCTCAGTAGCTCGTCCATGCCCAATATTCTCGCGCTGGCGTTTTCAGGGCGCTTCGATATGCTGTCCCGCGATGTTGACGGCACCCAGACGTCTCCTCACGCTGCTGGTCACCGCACTGCTGCTGGTGGCCACGTTCGGTGACGCCGCACTGGCGGAACCGACACCGGGCGCAGACGAGGACGGCGGGCAGAACCTCACAGTGCGTCAGGCCCTGGACAAGGCGACCGCGGAGTACAACGACGCGAAGGGCCGGCTCGACAAGTCCGTCGCCGACCAGACCGCACTCAACGACCAGGTGACCAAGAGCCAGGCCCGGCTCACCGAACTGCAGGCGAACGCGGGCGCCATCGCCAACGCCGCCTACCGCGGCCGCCGGGTCAGCATGGTGAACGTGATCGTCGGCGCGACGAACGCCGACGACATGCTGCACAACATGGTCACGGTGGAGTACATGGCCCAGCTGGAGAATGACCAGCTGCACGAGGTCCTCGCCGCCCAGCAACAGCTGGAGCAGCAGAAGAAGGACATCGACGCGGCGGTGGCCAACCAGCAGGCGCAGCTGAAGATCATGGAGGCCAACAAGAAGGCCGCCGAGGACGCGCTGCGCAAGGCCGGCGGCGGCGCGGACGTGAGCGGCGGCGTGCCGAGCGGCGGCAAGGTGACCACCAACCCGGTCGCGCGCAACTCCGACGGTTCGTACCCGAAGGAGGGCTGCACGGGCGACGACCCCACCACCAGCGGGTGCCAGTCGCCGCGCACGACGAACATGTACAACGAGGCCCGCAAGGCCGGGTTCACGCACTACACGAGCTGCTACCGAAGCGGCGGCGGCGGCGACCACCCGCTCGGCAAGGCATGCGACTTCTCGGCCAATGCATCGACGTTCGTCAACGCAAGGGCGACGGGCTCCGACAAGACCTACGGCGACAACCTGGCCGCGTGGGCCCTGGCGAACGCGAAGAACCTCGGCATCAAGTACGTGATCTGGTACAAGCGCATCTGGCAGCCGAGCAGCGGCTGGAAGTCCTACGGCGGCGACGGCACACCGGCCGGCGACCACTACAACCACGTGCACATATCGATGCAGTAGCGGCGCAGATTCGGGCGTTGTCACGAAATGTCGGGCGCTTCGCGCCGCGACATTTCGGATTTATACCGTGCCGGGCGAAAAATCCGACAAGTCGTGGCACGGAGTGCCCGACTTGTCGGTTCAGCGCCAAGCGCCGGATTCGCCGGTTCAGCACGGGGCACCCGAGTTGGAGCAGCCCGACCTGCCGGCCTGCCGTATCCGCGCCGACCGGCCCGCTGCCATGTGCCGTTCGCGGCAGGAGCGCACGGCTGCAGGTCTTGAGGGCTTCCCCGGCTGAAGCACACACAGCTCAGCTGCGCAGCGCGTCCAGGGCGAGCAGCGCAACGTGCAGCGACAGGCACGCCGGGACCGCATCCAGGTCGACGCCCAGGATCTTGCGGATCTTCGCCAGGCGCTCGTAGAAGGCCGGCCGCGACAGATGGCTGTGCTCCGCCGCGGCCGACTTGTTGCGGCCGCACTCCAGGTACACCCGCAGCACGCCCAGCAGCTGCTCGCGCGGGTGGTGGGCGTCGTAGGCGAGCAGCGGGCCCAGCTCGCGCTCCACGAACGTCTGCAGGCGGGGCTCGTCGCGCAGCATGTGCAGCAGGCCGGCCAGGCCCACGTCGGTGAGGCGGACGATGCCGGTGACGGGGTGGCGTACCGCGTCGGCCACCTGCGCGGCCTCGACCAGCGACCGCCGGGCCTCGCGCGGCGACGACACGCCCTCGCCGGCCGCGATGACGACCGATTTGTCCGACCGCTGCAGGCGGGCCGCGAACTGGCGCAGCGCCTCCGGCTCGTCCGACTTGTCGCGCAGCGCCAGCAGCACGGCGGCGCTCGACGGGTCCAGCGTGCCGACCAGGCCCTTGACCGACATCTCCGACAACGCCCGCTCGGCGGCCTGGGACAGCGGCGGCCGGATCACCAGACCGATCAAATGCCTCCGATCCAGCGGTACGCCCAGAGCCCGCGCCCGCAGCGTCACCTCCTCGACCGGCATCGTGTGGTTGAGCAGGGCGTGCAGCAGGGTGCGGTGCGGGCCCTCGGGGTCGGGGTCGATGAGGCGGCCGAGCGCCAGGGTCGACGCCGCCCGCTCGATCAGGATCACGTACCGCGGGTCGGCCGACGGCACCCGCATGAGCAGCCGGCCCCAGTCCTGCCCGCGCGCGCCGACGGCGGTGACCAGCCAGCCCGAGGCGGCGTCGTGCGCGGTGCGCCCGGCCGGGCGGATCGCCCGCGAGTGCGCCTCCCAGCTGGCCAGCAGCAGCTCGGCCGAGCCGCCCGCCGCGTCGTACGCCAGCACCTGCCGCGACAGGTTCTCCAGCACCACGGGCGCGCCGGCCAGGGCCGCGGCCTGGGCGACGACCTCGGCCGGGCCGGCGCCCTCGACGGACAGGTCGGTGAAGCGCTGGTGGATCTCCTCGGTCGCCCGCAGCTCGGCCAGCTGGGCGTCGATGATCATCGAGTGCACGGCCTCGGTGATGGCCACGAACGGGGTGCCGCGGTGCAGCTCGACCAGCGGGAAGCCGAGCTCGTCGGCGGTGCGGACCATGACGGCGGGCAGGCGCTGGGCGTACCGGCGGCCCATCTCCACGGCCAGCCCGCACGCGCCGACCTCGGCCAGGTCGGCGATGTAGCGGCGCAGGCCGGCCTCGTCCGGCGGCAGGCCGATGCCGGTGGTGAGCACCAGCTCCCCGCCACGCAGCAGGGTGGCGATGTCGGGCACCTCGGAGCTGTGCACCCAGCGCACCGCCTGGTCGAGGCCGCACTCGCCCGCCACGACTCGCGGGGCGCCGTTGCGCACCGGCTCCAGGGCGAGCACCTCGCGCACGGTCGGGAACATCAGCGCGGATGCTACAACGCCCGAGGCAGAATCGACCGGCGCTGAACGCGGAGACCCTCAGCGACCCCGATGGCGATCATGACGCAAGTCACGGCAACCGCACACAATGCGCAGCGAGGACATTGCTGTACAACGAGACCTTCGCACCATGTTTGCCTCACTCGATCGCAATACCGATAAGCGCGACTATCGGCGTGCACGCAAAACGGACGAAGATCCACATGTCCGTTTCCCGCCTTGGAAACAGGCCAACGGGACTCGTAAGATCCGGCCGCTCCAGTTGCATTCACGGAAGAGGCCGGTCGTGGCGAGCAGCAAGGCTGGGGGCTGGGGCTACCTGCCCGCCCTGGACGGCGTGCGTGCCCTTTCCGTGCTCGCCGTCCTGGTGTTTCATGCCAATCCGGACTGGTTACCGGGTGGATTTCTCGGCGTGGACGCATTCTTCGTGCTGTCCGGTTTTCTCATCACCGGACTCCTGCTGACTGAATTGCGCACCACCGGCCGGATTGCGCTTGCGGCGTTCTGGGGGCGCCGGGCCCGGCGGCTGTTGCCGGCGCTGCTCGTCGTGCTCGTGACCGTCGTCGTGATCTCGCGGATGCTGCTGACCCCGTCGGAGGTCAGCGCCCTGCGGTGGGACGCCATCGCCGCACTGATGTACGTCGCGAACTGGCGCATGATCTTCCGGGGCGGCGACTGCTTCGCCGCCACCGCACCCCCGTCGCCGCTGCAGCACACCTGGTCCCTCGGCATCGAGGAGCAGTTCTACGTCGTCTGGCCCCTGCTGGTACTGCTCGCGCTGCTCATGCCGAAACCCCGCACCGCGCTGCTGTGGGTGTCCGGCATCGGCATTGTCGTGTCCGGGGTGCTGTGCGCCTGGGTGTACTCCCCCGACGCCGACCCCGGCCGCGCGTACTACGGCACCGACACCCGCGCCGGCGCACTGCTGCTGGGCTGCTGGCTCGCCGCCCTGTTCAACGGCCGTAGCCGACCCCACCAACCGCAACCCGGCCGGCGGCCCAAACTCCCGCAGCCCAGCCGGCTGCTGTCCGCCGCCGCCGCGGTCGCCGCCGCCGCCCTCGTGGCGATGTGGGCTACCGTGCACGGCACCGACACCTGGCTGTACCGCGGCGGGCTCACCGGCCTCGCCGCCGCCGTCGCCGTCGCCGTCCTCCTGGCCTACCTCGTCGCCACCCCCGGCGGCTGGGGCACCCGGCTGCTCAGCCTGCCCCCACTGCCCTGGATCGGCCGCATCTCCTACGGCCTGTACCTGTGGCACTGGCCCCTGCTGCAATGGCTCACCGGCGAACGCACCGGCCTCACCGGCATCCCCCTGTTCGTCCTGCGTGTGGTCGTCTCACTCGCGGTGACGGTCGCCTGCTACTACGCCATCGAAACCCCACTGCGGAAGCTGTTCACCCCCCGCCCCGCCGCCAACCGCAGCCGGCCGGCGAAGACCGCATCGTGGCGCAGCCTCGCCCCGGTCACCTCCCTCGTCCTGGCCGGCGTCGCCGCCCTCGCCGTCGGCATCACCGCCGAACCCACCGCCGCCGCCGAAGCCGCCCAGGCCTCCGACGACGCACCCCTCGTCCAAGCCGAAGCGGCCAACGACCCCAGCGGCGCCCCCGCCCCGGCCGCCGCGGCCGGAGCGCCGATGACCCGGCCCGGCCGCAAACCCGGCGCCAACCCGCGGATCGCGTTCTTCGGCGACTCCGTCGCCTGGACCGTCGGCTCCTACCTCCCCCCACACCCCGGCCTGTCCGTGGCCAACCGCGCCATCCAGGGCTGCGGCATCGCCCGCCTGCCCGACATCCGCTACATCGGCACCGCGCACACGAACTACCCCGGCTGCGACCAGTGGGACGCAAAATGGCGCGCCACCATCCCCGGCGACGACCCGGACGTGTCCGTCATCCTGCTCAACCGCTGGGAACTCATGGACCGCCGCCTGGGCGGCTCCTACCAGCACGTCGGCGACCCCGCGTTCAACGCCTACCTCACCAAGGAACTCAACACCGCCATCGACATCGCCGGCAGCAACGGCGCCCGCGTCGTACTCCTGCGCGCCGCCTACACCCACCGCGCCGAACGCCCCGACGGCGGCCTCTGGCCCGAAGACACCCCCGAACGCGTCAACGCCTGGAACACCCTCCTCGCCACTGTCGCCGCCGGCCACCCCAAACACCCGAAGATCCTCGACCTCAACAAGGTCGTCTGCCCCGGCGGCGCCTTCACCTGGACCGTCAACGGCATCAAAGTCCGCAGCGACGGCCTGCACTTCACCCCCGAAGGCGTCAAACAGGTCATCGCCCCCTGGCTGCTGCCGCAACTGAAGACCCTCGCCACCTCCGCCTGACCGCGAGACAGGTTTTGTAAGAATCGCGCGTGTTCGGTGACCGCCGGCGCCGGCCTGGCCTCGTCCCGCGGCGCTCGCCGGCTGGTGGCGAGGTTCCGTTATACCTTCGCAGCCGATATATTGGGCCGCGTGGAATCCCCGCTGCGTGAACCCACATTTTTGATGCTCACCGCCCTGGCAGGCGAGCCGATGCACGGCTACGGCCTGATCGCCGAGGTGGCCCGGCTGTCCGACGGCCGCATCTCGCTGCGGCCCGGCACGCTGTACGGCGCACTGGACCGGCTGGTCGACGCGGGCCTGGTTGGCGTCGATCACGAGGAGATCGTCGAAGGCCGGCTACGCCGCTACTACCGGCTCACCGAGCCGGGCCTCGAGGTGCTGGCCGCCGAGACCGAACGTATGCGCCGCAACGTCAAGGCGGCAACCGCCCGGCTGCGCGCCGTCAAGGGCGCGCCCCGCCTGAGCCGAGGACTCGCATGACCCCGCCGCAGAGCCGTCCGGACCGTCGAGGCCGTCCGGAAGCGCATGGCCACGGACGCCCGGCGATGACCGAGCTCGAACGGCGCTATGCGCGCTGGATGGCGCTGTTCTATCCGGCCGACGACCGGCGCAAGCGTGGCTCGGAACTGGTGGACACCTACCTGGCCCTGGCCGCGCCCGGCCGCCGGAGACCCTCACCCGCCGACATCGCCGACCTCGCGGCCGGTGGGCTGCGCCGGCGCCTGCGGACCGCGCCCGGCCTCGGCTTCGGGCTCGCCGGCCTGCTCGCGCTGACGACCACCAGCGCGTTCGCGAGCTGGTGGGCGGTCCTCGAGGTGCTGGCATCCAGAGCGGCGCCCCGGCCTACGCAGATCGAGCCGTTCCTGTCCCTAGGGGTGGCGGCGTGGGCGCTGTGGTTGCTGGCCGCCGTCGTGCACGCCGTCGCTCCCGGCCGGTGGTTTCGCCGCGCGGCGGTCCTCGCCGTGCTGGTCACCGCGGGCGTCCTGCCGGCCGCGGTGCTGACCGGAATCTTCCGCCCACCGCTGAGCGTGCTGCTGCCCCAGGTCGTGCTCGGTGTCGTCGCGCTCGGCGCCTCCGCACGGTACCGCTGGTGGGTCCGGCTGGCGCCGCTCGCCGCCGCGGCGTTGACCGTGCCGGTTGCCGTGGCCACCGAACCGCGCCTGGGCTTCAACGGCGACTACTACCCGTCCGCCGTAGTGGCATTGCCGGCCGCCGCGGTGACGTTGCTCATCGGCGCGACGCTGCTCGCGCTCGGCCTGGCCGCCCGCCACGACTCCCGCGGTGTCTGGGCGCTGCTGATCCTGCTCACGCCGATCGGCATACTCGCCCTGAACCCGATCGGTGCGATGCTCGACAACGCCGGCCCGGGCCGGCCGATCGTTCCGGAATGGTCATCCATGGCCGCCGCGGGGGTACTGGTCGCCGTCGTAGGACCGGCACTGCTGCTCCTGGCCCTCGCCGCAACGGGCCGGCGCTCGGCCGGCGGCCGGTCACTGCCCGTCGAGGCGACCCATTGCCCGACCTGCGGCGCCCCGTCAAACTCCGCGTAGTCCACGAAACGCGAGGACGCTCGTGCCGCGATGGTCGTTCGCAAGCCAGGCAGACGCCGGGCGGTGCCGTCCCGGCTCGAAGGAACGACACACCGCAGGGCAGAATCACACCGGTGCAGCACGTGGAACACATCTCCGATGGGAACGACGAGCGGATCGCCGACTACCGGGCGCTGACCGACGTCGAGTTGCGCACCCGATGGGAGCCGCCGAACGGGCTGTTCATCGCCGAAGGTGAACTCGTCCTCCGGCGCGCCCTGCGGGCCGGGTACCGGCTGCGGTCCGTGCTGATCGACGCCAAACGCGTCAGCCAACTCGCCGATCTGCCGCTCGCCGAGGCGCCGGTGTACGCCGCGGACCAGGCAACGCTCGAGGCGATCACCGGCTTCCACGTGCACCGAGGCGTCCTCGCCTCGTTCCACCGCAAGCCCGAGCGCACCGCCGGCAGCATTCTCGAGTCCGCTCGGCGGATCGCCATATTGGAAGACCTGAACAACCATACGAATCTCGGTGCAGTGTTCAGAAGTGCCGCGGCCCTCGGCATGGACGCCGTCCTGCTGTCACCGTCATGCGCCGACCCGCTCTATCGCCGCAGCGTCCGGGTCAGTATGGGCGAGGTCTTCGCCGTACCCTACGCTCGACTGTCACCGTGGCCGGACGCACTCGACCAGGTCCGTCAGGCCGGCTTCGCGCTCCTTGCGCTCACTCCATCCGCCGACGCGCTGCCGATCCAGCGGTTGTCAGCGGACCAGCGCACGCGGTCAGCTCTGATGCTCGGCGCCGAGGGGCCGGGCCTCAGCAACAAGGCACTGCAGGCCAGCGACACTCCCGTCGTCATCCCGATGCACCGCGGCGTCGACTCGCTCAACGTCGCCAACGCGGCCGCCGTGGCGTTCTGGGAGCTCAACCGCGACAGGTCGTAAGGCTGCGAACGATCGCGCTCCCGGGCCGGCTCGGCCAACCTGCCCGGCGCCACCGCCGCCGACGGAACGGCCGCCGGTGGGCCCTGCAGGCCGGCACCGGCGGCGGTTCCGTCGTGGCGGTCGTCGGCTCCCGAGGGGCCGCGGGCGCCTCAGCCGTGGTCGCGGTCCGGCTCGGCGGCGATGTCGTACGCCGAGGCGGGCAGCCCCGCCGAACCGCCCAGCTGGCGGGTCGACGAGTCGCCGGAGACCTGGGCGGCGGCCGCCGCGGCCTCCGCGTTGGCCGCGGCCGCCGCCTCCTCGGCCGCCCGCCGGGCCTCGAGGACCTCCTCGGACTCGGCCTCCTCCAGGGAGCTGGAGTCCACGTGGCGGCTGCGCTCGGCGTTGGTCATCTGCCCGATGCCGCCGAGCGCGCCGCCGATGCCCTCGAGGGCCTTGGTCAGCTCGACCGGCAGGATCCACAGCTTGTTGGACTGGCCGGCGGCGATCTGCGGCAGCGACTGCAGGTACTGGTACGCCATGACCTTGTTGTCCGGGTTGGCCAGGTGGATCGAGTCGACGACGGTGCGGATGGCCTTCGCCTGGCCCTCTGCCGTCAGGATGCGCGACTGGCGTTCGCCCTCGGCCCGCAGTACCGCCGCCTGCTTCTCACCCTCGGCGGTGAGGATCTGCGACTGCTTGAGGCCCTCGGCGTGCAGGATCGCCGCGCGCCGGTCCCGCTCGGCGCGCATCTGCTTCTCCATCGAGTCGCGGATGCTCGGCGGCGGCTCGATCGCCTTGATCTCGACGCGGGTCACCTTGATGCCCCAGCGCCCGGTCGTCTCGTCCAGCACGCCGGACAGGTGGCGGTTGATCTCGTCGCGGCTGGTGAGCGCCTTCTCCAGGTCGAGCGAGCCGATCACGTTACGCAGCGTGGTCACCGTCAGCTGCTCGATGGCCTGCAGGTAGGAGAAGATCTCGTAGGTTGCCCGGACCGAGTCGACGACCTTGAAGTACAGCACCGTGTCGATCGACACGACGAGGTTGTCCGAGGTGATCACGGGCTGGGGCGGGAAGTTGACCACCGCCTCGCGCTTGTCCACCTTGTTGCGGACCGAGTCGATGAACGGCACCAGGATGTTCAGCCCCGGCGTCAGCGTCCGGCTGTACTTCCCGAGCCGCTCGACCACGTACTCGACCTGCTGCGGCACCACCTTCACCGACTTGACCACCGTGATGATGCCGATCAGGGCGACGGCGATCACCAGCACGGCCAGGAACGCAGTTGGATCCACTTGGCTCAGTCCTTCCACACCATTGCGGTAGCACCCTTGATCTCGATCACCCGGACCCGCTCGCCCGCCTCGAAGCGCTGGGTCGTGTCGTAGGGCCGGGCCCGCCAGAGCTCGCCCTCGATCTTGACCATCCCGCTGTCGTTGTCAACGTCCTCGAGCACGAGCGCCATCGAGCCCTCGATGGCCTCGACACCCATCTGGGTGTCGCGTTCGTCGCGATACATGTAGCGGCGCAGCGTCGGGCGGACCGCCACGAACGACAGCGCGCTCACGACGGCGAAGACCGCGGCCTGGATCGGCTCGTTGGCGCCCAGGGCGGCGGCCCCGGCGGCGGCGAACGCGCCGATCGCGAACATCAGCAGCACGAAGGTGGTCGTAAAGACCTCCGCCGCGACGAGAGCGGCGCCGACGATCAACCAGACGATCAGCCAGACATCCACGCTTCGATCGTGTCACGCCGATGCACGTACTGCCGCCCCCGGCGAGCGTTGTCGCAGGATCTTCTTGTTTCCCCGCCACCGTCGCCGGTGGTGCACAGTTGGGCCATCCAGAGTGCCGCGACGTCGGAAGGCGATCCCCCGTGCCCCTCCTCCCCGAAACCGTCTCCCGCATCGACGAGCTGGTGGCCACCGCCCACGCCGGCGCCCGGGTGCCGACGCTGGTGGCGGGCGTGGTCCGCGACGGCGCGCCGGCCCACGTCGCCGCGGCCGGGCCGTACCTGGCCGGACAGCAGTTCCGGATCGGCTCGATCACCAAGACCATGACCGCCGCCCTCGTACTCGCCCTGCGCGACGAGGGCCGACTGGCGCTCGACGACCTGCTGTACCGCCACCTGCCCGGCACCCCGGTCGGCGCCGTGACCCTTCGCCAGCTGCTCGGCCACGCCGGCGGCGTCCAGCGCGAGCCGGACGGCGACTGGTGGGAGCGCAGCGCCGGCCCGGACGTGGAGACGTTCCTGTCCACCCTGACCGCGGACAAGGTGGCGTACCCGCCCCTGCACGGCTTCCACTACTCCAACCTCGCCTACGGCCTGCTGGGCGCCGTCGTGGCCCGCATCGGCGGCGAGGACTGGCGCGAGCTGGCCGCCAAGCGCCTGCTGCGCCCCCTCGGCCTGGACCGCACCACGTACGACGCGACGGAGCCCTTCGCGCGCGGCTACGTCATGCACCCGTGGCTCGACGAGATGCGCGAGGAGCCCCGCCTGGACGCCGGCGCCATGGCCCCCGCCGGCCAGCTCTGGTCGACGGTGGAGGACCTGTCGCGCTGGGCGGCGTTCCTGGCCGACCCGGACCCGGCGGTACTCGCCCCCGCCACCGTCGGGGAGATGTGCGCCCCCGTCGTGCTCAGCGACCTGGAGAGCTGGCGCTCGGGCCACGGGCTGGGCCTGCAGCTGTGGCGCCGCGGCGAGCGCGTGTTCGTCGGCCACTCGGGCTCCATGCCCGGCTACCTGGCCGTCCTGGCCGTGCACCGGGCGTCCGGCACGGCCGTCGTGGCCTACGCGAACGCGTACACGATGCAGTACCCCGGCGGCCTGAGCGGTTTCGGCCTGGACCTGCTGGAGTCGGTCCTGGAGCGCGAGCCGGCCCGCCCGGCCCCGTGGCGCCCCGGCACCCCGCCGCCGGCGTCGGTCGCCCCGCTGACCGGCCGCTGGTGGTGGATGGGCCGCGAGTACGAGGCGAGCTGGACCGACGACGCCCTGGTCGTCACCCCGCTGTCGAAGGGCGACACGCCGTGGCGCTTCGAGCCGGACGGCCCGGCTCCGGACCGGTGGCGGGGCCGCTCGGGCGAGAACGACGGCGAGATCCTGCAGGTGCGCCGCTCGCCGGCGGGCGAGGTGGTCGCGCTGGACATCGCCACGTTCGTCTTCACCCGGGACCCGTGGCCATCGCTGTAGCGCTCGCCGCCCACTTGCGCTTTTCCGACAAGTCGGGCGCTGGCGCGCCACGACTTGTCGGATTTATGCCCCGGCAGGCGATAAATCGAGGTCCAGCACGTTCGCTCCACGATCATGGCGATGCCCGATTTGTCCACGCGGAATCGCATGATCGCGGAGAGAAGACGTCCTCGAGATCCGCACGGCACCCGGCGGCGAGGGCGGCATGGGTGCACTCGACCTGAAGCGCGCCTCGAGCGCTCCCGCGCGATGGCCGGGCCTGCGCGATGGCCAGGCCCGCGCGATGGCCGGGCCCGACAGACCCGCACCGATCCGACAACAGGCCGGTCCGACAACAGGCCGGCTGAGCACACTCCCCCGCGGCGACGGCCGACCTGGCACGCGATGGGCCATTTGGCCGCAGGCGCCGGTCCGCGGCAAGCCGACCGAGACGCCGGCGGCACTGGATCGAATTGCGGCCAAGATCAGCGGTCCAGACCTCCCTAATCACCCGTTGCCGGATTTTTCGCCTGTCAGGCGAAAAATCCGACAAGTCGTGGCACGGAGTGCCCGACTTGTCGGGAAAACGCCGGGCCGCCGGCGAAGACGGGCCGATCACACGTCGTCGTCCGGCTCCGTCACGAAGTCGATCAGGCGTTCCATCGAGTTGATCAGGGGCGTCTCCACGTCACGGAAGGACGACACCGACGACAGGATCCGCCGCCACATGTCCGACGGGTCCGGCACGCCCAGGGCGGCGCACACCCCTTCCTTCCACGGCCGGCCCGGCGGCACCACCGGCCAGGCCGCGATGCCCACCGCGGCCGGCTTCACCGCCTGCCACACGTCGACGTACGGGTGGCCGGTCACGAGCACGTACGGCGACTGGATCGAGGACACGATCCGGCTCTCCTTCGACCCCGCAACGAGGTGGTCGACCAGCACGCCGAGGCGCGCGACCGGGCCCGGCGAGAACTCGGCGACCGCGGCCCGCAGCTCGTCGATGCCGTCCAGCGGCTCCACCACCACGCCCTCGACGCGCAGGTCGTCGCCCCAGATGCGCTCGACCAGGGCGGCGTCGTGGATGCCCTCGACCCAGATCCGGCTGCGGCGGGCCACGCGGGCGGGCACGCCCGGCACCGCGACCGAGCCGGACGCCGTCATTTTCCGCTGTGGTACGCGTTGTGGCGCCGGGCGGACCAGGGTGACCGGGGCGCCGTCGAGGAGGAACGCGGCCGGCTCCAGAGGGAAGTTGCGGCGCTTGCCGTGGCGGTCCTCCAGGATCACGGCGCCGAACTCGAAGCCGACCACGGCCCCGCAGAAGCCCGAGTCGGCGTCCTCGACCACCAGGTCGATCTCGGCCTCGACCACCGGCACGGCGCGCCGGCGCCGCCAGTCGTTGTTCGCCAGGACGTCCATGGGCGGCAAGCGTATCGGCTGACGGCCTCATCGCCTGCGAGACATACCGGCACGTCAGCACGTACCCTTGCTCCCATGTCCCCCGCAGCACGCGCGGCGACCCTCCAGGCGCGCCGCTCGGCGCGTTTCGTGGCATGGGTCCGGGCGTGGCGCGCCGGCCTGGTGCCGTGCGACGACGCCGCCGCCGAGATCTCCGGCGACGAGGAGCACATGGTCTCCGACGTCCCCGGCACGTGGACCGACGTGTCGCTCGCCGACGCCCTGCCGTCGCTGTCGAAGCTGCACCCCGACGAGGTACGCCTGGTGCTGCCCGCCCCGGGTGACCCCCGCGGCCTGCCGGGGCCGGGGCCGTTCACCGGCGCCGCGCTTTTGGCCGGCGAGGGGGTCATCGCGGGCAACCTCGGGTTCGTGCCGGAGGTGCGGCTGCACACGTCCGGGTCGGGCGACGAGTTCGAGACGGTGCGCTGGCAGGTGTTCGCGCTGCCCGAGGACCGGCCGCAGGGGCACGAGCCGAGCACGGCCGAGGCCGAGGCCGAGCTGTCGGCGGAGCTGGCCACGGCCACGCGGACCCTGGCCAAGCTCGACATCGCCCAGTGGCGGCCGGAGCTGGCGGGGGCGATCGAGGCGATCCGCAAGCCCGACGGGGCGACCGACCTCCCGCCCGGGTACGACCCGCGGGCCCGCCGGCTGTACGCGCGGGCCAGCGTCCTGGACCGGGTCCTCGCCCTCGCCGAGCACGCGGCGCCCGGCGGGGCGGTCAACGGCTACGAGGTCCAGCAGCGCGACGCGGCCCTGAGGCCACTGACGACCGCCTGCCGCCGGGCACTCGTGGCCGCCTGCAACGCCCCGATGCTGTAAAACGCAACTGGCGCTGACACCAAGCCCCGACGTGCGCGGCCCCAGGGGTCTTACACCTCGTCGATGAGGTGGGCCACCGACGGGATGATGCGGGACGGGCGATAGGGGTAGCGCTCCACGTCGGCGGCCGTGCTGATGCCGCTGAGCACCAGGATCGTCTCCAGGCCGGCCTCCAGGCCGCACAGGACGTCGGTGTCCATGCGGTCGCCTATCATCGCCGTGGTCTCCGAGTGGGCGTCGATGCTGTTCAGCGCCGAGCGCATCATCATCGGGTTCGGCTTGCCGATGAAGTACGGCTCGATGCCCGTCGCCTTCGAGATGAGCGCGGCCACGGCGCCGCAGGCCGGCAGGGCGCCCTCGTTGGACGGGCCGGTCGCGTCCGGGTTGGTGCAGATGAACCGGGCGCCGTCGTTGATCAGGCGGATCGCCGCGGTGATGGCCTCGAAGCTGTACGTGCGGGTCTCCCCCAGCACGACGTAGTCGGGCTCGGTGTCGGTGAGGATGTACCCGACCTCGTGCATCGCCGTGGTCAGGCCGGCCTCGCCGATGACGTAGGCGGTGCCGCCGGGGCGCTGGGTGTTGAGGAACTCGGCCGTCGCCAGCGCCGAGGTCCAGATCGCGGACTCGGGCACGTCGAAGCCGATGCGGCGCAGCCGGGCCTGCAGGTCGCGCGCCGTGTAGATGGAGTTGTTGGTCAGGATCAGGAACGGCTTGCCGGACGAGCGCAGCCGGTTGACGAACTCCGGTGCGCCGGGCACGGGCTCGCCCTCGTGCACGAGGACCCCGTCCATGTCGGTGAGCCAGGACTCGATGGGCTTGCGTTCTCTCACGCGCAACATACTCCCTCAGAAACGTTTCGAGCCTATGCGCGTTTTGGTGACGCGCAGCAGTCGGCGGGGCAGGAATCCCAGGTCGGGACGGTGCCGAGCGCGTGACGCACATTACTGTGAGCGAGAACGCGCTCCCCGACCAGCTGTCGGATCATGTCCACGAAGCGCGGGTCGGTGCCCGGGGTGGCGGCCCGGACGTAGGCCAGGCCGAGGCGGGCGGCGGTGGCGCGGGCCTCCTCGTCGAGGTCCCAGATCACCTCGAGGTGGTCGGAGATGAAGCCGATCGGGCTCACCACCACCTCGGTCACGCCCGCGGCCGCGAGGGCCTCGAGGTGGTCGTTGATGTCGGGCTCCAGCCACGGCACCTGCGGCGGGCCGGAGCGGCTCTGCCACACCAGGTCCCACTCGAGCTCCGGGGCGGCCTCGGCGGCGACCAGGGCGGCCGTCTCGCGCAGCTGGGCCTCGTAGCGGCCTGGCCCACCCTGCGAGCCGGCACCGCCGGGGCCGCTGGCCGCGTTCATCGCGGTGGGGATCGAGTGGGCGGTGAAGACCAGGCGGGCCTTCATCCGCGACGGCAGGGCGCCCAGCGCGGTGTGCACGGCGTCGGCGTGGGGCGCGATGTAGCCGGGGTGGTCGTGGTAGTGGCGGATCTTGTCGATGGGGGGCGCGCCGGGGACCTCGGCGCGGGCGCGCTCGATGTCGTCGAGGTACTGCCGGCAGGAGGAGTACGACCCGAACGGGCTCGTCACGAAGGCGAGCGCCCGCTGTACACCGTCGTCGCGCATCTGCCGGACGGTGTCGGCGAGCATCGGGTGCCAGTTGCGGTTGCCCCAGTAGATCGGCAGGTCCAGCTGGGGTCGCAGCGCCTCGATCAGGGCCCGGCACTGGGCGTTGATCGGCGACACGCCGCCGAAGTGCCGGTAGTGCCCGGCGACGGCCTCCAGGCGCTCGCGGGGGATGCCCCGGCCGCGGGTCACGTTCTCCAGGAAGGGCAGGACGTCGTCCTGCCCCTCCGGGCCGCCGAACGAAAGCAGGAGGAACGCGTCATAAGCCACGTCCCTCATTCTGCGCCTGCCTACTGCGACGCGCCCACGGCGTGGTACCCGCCGTCGACGTGGACGATCTCGCCGGTGGTGGCCGGGAACCAGTCCGACATGAGCGCGCAGCAGGCCTTGGCCGCCGCCGCCTGGTCGTAGAGGTCCCAGCCGAGCGGCGCGATCTTGGCCCACGAGTCCTCGAACACCGCGAAGCCGGGGATCGACTTGGCCGCCATCGTGCGCAGCGGGCCGGCGGCGACGAGGTTGACCCGGATGCCGCGCGGGCCGAGCTCGCGGGCCAGGTAGCGCGACGTCGACTCGAGGCCGGCCTTGGCCACGCCCATCCAGTCGTACACCGGGTAGGCCCGCGACGCGTCGAAGTCCATGCCCACGATCGAGCCGCCGGCCCCCATCAGCGGCAGGCAGGCCACCGCGAGGGACTTGAACGAGAAGGTCGACACGTGCACCGCGGTCGCCACGTCCTCCCACGGCGCGGCCAGGAAGTCGCCGCCGAGGCAGGTCGCCGGGGCGAAGGCGATCGAGTGCAGCACGCCGTCGATGCCGTCGACGTGCTCGCGCACCTTGTCGGCGAGCGATTCGAGGTGCTCGTTGTTGGTGACGTCGAGCTCGATGACCGGGGCCTCCTGCGGCAGGCGCTTAGCGATGCGCTCCACCAGCGACAGGCGGCCGAAGCCGGTGAGCACGACCTGGGCGCCCTGCTCCTGGGCGAGCTTCGCCGCGGCGAAGGCGATCGACTGGTCGGTGATGATCCCGGTGATCAGCAGCCGCTTGCCCTCGAGAAGTCCAGCCATGGGAATCGTGCGTCTCCTCATTCTTCGTGGCCAATTCTTAGTGGCCCATGCCGAGGCCGCCGTCGACGGGGATGACGGCGCCGGTGATGTAGGCCGCGGCGTCGCCGGCGAGGAACGTGACCACGTCGGCGACCTCCTCGGGCTTGGCCATCCGGCCGAGCGGGATGTTCTTCTTGTACTCCGCCTGGGTCGCCTCCGGAAGCACCGCCGTCATGTCGGTCTCGATGAACCCGGGCGCGACGACGTTGGCGGTGATGTTGCGGCTGCCCAGCTCGCGCGTGATCGAGCGGGCCATGCCGACCAGGCCGGCCTTGCTGGCGGCGTAGTTGACCTGGCCGGGGCTGCCGTAGAGGCCCACGACCGACGAGATGAAGATGATCCGGCCCCAGCGGGCCCGCAGCATCTTGCTCGCGGCGCGCTTGGCGCAGCGGAACGAGCCCGTGAGGTTGGTGTCCAGCACCTCGGTGAACTGCTCCTCGCTCATGCGCAGCAGCAGCGTGTCCTGGGTGATGCCGGCGTTGGCGACGAGCACCTCGACGGGGCCGAGCGCGTTTTCGACCTCGGTGAAGGCGGCGTCCACGGCGGCACTGTCGGTGATGTCACACTGCACGCCGAACAGCCCTTCGGGGGCGCCGGAGCCGCGGTGCGTCACCGCCACCCGGTCGCCCTGCTTGGCGAACGCCTGCGCGATCGCCAGTCCGATGCCCCGGTTGCCGCCGGTGACCAGCACGGTCCTCGCCACGGGTGCCGCCTCTCGTGAATGTCGGGAAAACAACAAGCATGGTAGGGCCCGGTGGGCCGGGCGGCTGATGCCGGGCGGGGTACGGGGCAGTACGATATTGAGGTTTGGAAGTCCGGCCGCACGAGAGGCCGGGCCCGTCTCGCTGCCGGCCGGCACGGCAGTCGCTCCCTGGAGGTGAGTCGCTGTGCGAAGTAGCGATCCCTCCAGTCGTGGCCGGTAGTTCCAGAAGATCACCCGCCACGGCTTCTCGCGTGTCTGTTCTCTCTTCCCGTTGAGACAACACCCGTTGGGAGCACGTCGTGAGCCGATACCTCGCGCCCATTGGCTTTTTCCTGGCCGCCATGTGGGTCGCCACGCTCTTCTTCCTGGTCGGCGCGCACTAGCGTTCGCGCGCGCCGACCGGCAGCATCCCGCCTAGGGCAGCCGCGAGCCCCACAGCAGGCTCAGCGCGCCCGCGCACAGGGCGAGCAGGAAGCCGAAGCCCAGGTACCACTGGGTGATCTCGCGCGGCTTCGTGCGGTAGCCGATCGAGCTGCCCATGTCCGAGTAGACCCGCTTCAGCTCTTCCTTGCTGGCGGCCTCGTAGAAGTACCCCTTGGTGACCTCCGCCACCTTCTGCAGCGACTGGCGGTCGACCGGCACCCGCTGCGGCGTGTTGCCGATGCGCACCACGCCCTCGTCGGTGCCGAACGCGATCGTCGAGACCGGCACGTTGGCCGCCGTGGCGGCCGCCGACGCGTCCTCCAGCGAGCGGCCCGCGGTGCGGAACCCGTCGGACAGCAGCACGATCCGGGCCGGCGGCGGCCCGGCGGCGCCGTCGGCGGGCACCGTGCGGATCGCGTCGAGACTGGTGAACACCGCCTCGCCGGTCGCCGTCGACTCCTGCAGCGTCAGGCCCTCGATGGCCTGCATGATCGAGGTGCGCTCCTTCGTCGGCGACACCAGCACGCTCGCGGTCTTGGCGAACGAGACCAGGCCCACGTTGAAGCTCGCCGGCAGCTGGCGCACGAAGTCCTCGGCGGCCGACTTCGCCGCGTCGATGCGCGTCGGCGCCACATCGGTGGCCTGCATCGACAGCGACACGTCGATCGCCAGCATGATCGTGGCCCGCTCGAGCGGCTCCTTCGTGTCCACCGACGGGCGGGTCAGGCCGAAGGCCAGCACGAGCAGGCTGAGCATGAACGCGACCGCGCCGACGTGCTTGCGCAGGCCGATCCCCTTGGGCACCAGGCTGGAGAGCAGGTCGACGTTGGTGAAGCGCACCGCGAACGCTCGCCGGTGCATCTGCCGCCACACGTAGATGCCGATGACCGCGGCGACCGGCAGGAGCGCGAGCAGCCACCACGGTTGGAGCAGACGGATCATCGGGTCGTACCTCGAGTTCGGGCGTGTCGCTGGGCCGCGACGAACCGGACGATGTCCAGGAGCCAGTCGGAGTCGGTGCGCAGCCGCAGATGGGCCGCGTTGGCGCCGCGCAGTGCCGAGGCTATCTCGGCGCGCTGGGCCGCGGCCGCGTGGGCGTAGCGGTGGCGCAGCTTCGGGTCGGCGGTCTGCACCTCGTGCATGCGGCCCGTCTCCGGGTCCACGAGCGCGATCACGCCGACGTCGGGCAACTCGAGCTCGCGGGGGTCGACGATCTCGACGGCGAGCAGGTCGTGGCGCACGCCGAGCTTGCGCAGCGGGCGGGCCCACTGCTGCGGCGGCGTCATGAAGTCGGAGATGACCACGGCCAGGCCGCGCCGGCGCGGGGGCCGGTTGAGCATGTCGATGAGCGCGCCGAGGTCGGCGCGGCCGGGCCGGCCCCGGGTGAGCGCGATCGCCCGCAGCAGGCCCTGGGCGTCCTTGCGGCCCGGGCGCGCCGGGTGGCGGGTGGTGCTGTCCGCCGTACCGACGACGGCTCCGATGCGGTTGCCGCCGCGCACGGTGAGGTGCGCCACGGCGGCCGCGGCGGCGATCGCCAGGTCGCGCTTGAGGTAGCGGGCCGTGCCGAAGTCCAGGCTGGCGCTGAGGTCGACGGCCAGCCACGTCTCCAGCTCGCGGTCGGCGACGGTCTGGCGCACGTGCGGCAGGGTCGTGCGGGCCGTCACCGGCCAGTCCATGCGGCGCACGTCGTCGCCCGGCCGGTACTCCCGCGACTCGCCCGCCTCGGTCCCCGGCCCCGGCAGCAGGCCCAGGTAGTCGCCCTGCAGCAGCCCGTCGAGCTTGCGGGTGACGAGCAGCTGCATGCGGTTGAGGACGACCTCGGCGCGCGCGTCGTCCAGCCCGGTGCCGCTCTGGATCTTCACCGCCCCGGCCACGTGGTGATGGTGGTGGTGCCCCCGGGCGGGGGCCCGGCCGGCGCGGTCGTGGCCTGCTGGCGGGGCGCGACCGTGGGCGGCGGCACCGCGGCGAGGACCCGGCGCACCACGTCGTCGGCCGGGATGTCGTCGGCGAGCGCGTCGTAGGACAGCACCAGGCGATGGCGCAGGATGTCGGGCGCGATGTCCTGCACGTCCTGCGGCAGCGCGTAGTCCCGGCCGCGCAGCAGCGCCAGGGCGCGCGAGGCCCGCACGATGCCCAGCGAGGCGCGGGGGCTGGCACCGTACTGGATGAGGTGCGCCATGTCGGACAGGCCGTGCTCGGCCGGGGCGCGGGTGGCGACCACCAGCCGCACCGCGTAGTCCACGAGCGCGTTGTGCACGAAGACGTCGTCGGCCTTGTCCTGCAGCGCCATGAGCTCCGCCGTGGTGAGCACGGCGACCGGCTCCGGCGTCTTGACGCTGACCCGGTAGACGATCTCGCGCTCCTCGGCGTCGGTGGGGTACCCCACCTGGATCTTCATGAGGAACCGGTCGCGCTGGGCCTCGGGCAGCGGGTAGACGCCCTCCTGCTCGATCGGGTTCTGCGTCGCCATGACCAGGAACGGCCGCGGCACCTCGTAGGTCTCGCCGCCGATGGACACCTGCTGCTCGGCCATGACCTCCAGCAGCGCCGACTGCACCTTCGCCGGCGCGCGGTTGATCTCGTCGGCGAGCAGGAAGTTGACGAACACCGGGCCGAGCTCGACGTCGAACTTCTCGCTGGACTGCCGGTAGATGCGGGTGCCGACGATGTCGGCCGGGACCAGGTCCGGGGTGAACTGGATGCGGGAGAACGTGCCGCCGACGACCCGGGCCAGGGTCTCCACGGCCAGCGTCTTCGCGACGCCGGGCACGCCCTCGAGCAGCACGTGCCCGCGGCACAGCAGCGACACGAACATCCGCTCGATCATGCGGTCCTGGCCGACGATGACCCGCTTGACCTCGAAGAGCGCCCGTTCCAGGACGGTCGCGTCCTGAGCGGGGGTCGAGACAGGGTTGCTCGGCTGGGTCACCGGTCCTCCACGCAAATCGCCGACAGTTGCAACCTAGCGTCGCACGTTGCGGCGAGCGGCCGCATCCGACGCTGCTGAGAGCCTACTGGGAGTTCGCACACGGCGACCTTGGACTGACATTTCGGATATGTGGCTATCGATTCTGGGGGGATTTCCGTCACCAGGTCACCTTCACGACTGGACATCACCCGTGGTTCGGCGGGTACGATTCACCCGTCGCCGGGCGGCTTCCCCCGTGGCCGCCCGGCGCTCACTCTCTTGCACACTGTTGGCGTGGACGCGCTCATCTGCTCCGCCAAGGGGTGCCGAGCTCCGGCCGTCTGGCAGCTGCTGTGGAACAACCCGAAGATCCACACGCCGGACCGCCGCAAGACGTGGCTGGCCTGCGACGACCACCGCGAGTCGCTGTCGCGGTTCCTGGACGCGCGCGGGTTCCTGCGGGACACCGTGCCGATCGATGATCGGGATAGGCTCGACGAGTGAACGCTCCGGTCGCACCCGACCCGTTGCGCCCCTGGCCGGACACCGTCGAATGGCGGCCCGTGTCGCCGCGGTACTTCATCGTCCGCCTCGTCGTCCTCGCCGCCTGGGTCCTCGTCGTCGCGATCGGCTGCATCGTCACCGGCGTGCTGTGGTCCGCCTGGTTCCTGGCCGCCGCGGCCGCCGTGCTGGCCGCCGGGGCCGTGCGGGCGGTGTTCATGCGCCGGTCCATCCGCGCCTGGGGCTACGCCGAGCGGGCCGAGGACCTGCTGGTCCGCCACGGGCTGCTGATCCGGCGGCTGTCCATCGTGCCGTACGCCCGGATGCAGTTCGTCGACGTCACCGCCGGCCCGATCGAGCGCGCCGCCGGCCTCGCCACGGTCACCCTGCACACCGCCGCCGCGGCCAGCGACGCCACCGTCCCCGGCCTCGAGGCGGCCGAGGCGACCCGGCTGCGCGACCGGCTCTCCGCCCTGGGCGAGATCCGCGAAGAGGGACTGTGACCGGGCCGCTGAGCCTGCCCCGGCGGCGTCTGCACCCGCTGACGCCGCTGGTGCGCGGGGCCAAGCTCGTGGCGCTGGCCGCCGTCGCCGTCTCCTGGCGCGGCCTGTCCGACCTCGGCCTCGGGCACTGGCTCATGGCGATGGCGGCGATCCTCATCCTGGCCGTCGTCGTGTCGGCCGTGCTGTGGGCGGTCACCGGCTACGAGGTGGT
Source organism: Dactylosporangium sp. CA-139066 (assembly GCF_050936175.1). Lineage (NCBI taxonomy): Bacteria > Bacillati > Actinomycetota > Actinomycetes > Micromonosporales > Micromonosporaceae > Dactylosporangium > Dactylosporangium sp. CA-139066. The sequence goes on from NZ_JBNJNH010000001.1 coordinate 8,747,835, forward strand.
CGGGCGCGAGCTGCGCGTCCACGAGGGGCTGGTGTCGCGGCGCGTGCGGGCCATCCCGCTGGACCGCGTGCAGGCCATCGACGTCGTGCGGCCCGCCCTGGCCCGCGTCTTCGGCCTGGCCGAGCTGCGCCTGGAGGTCATCGGGGGCGGGAAGGCGGAGGCGCCGCTGGCCTACCTCACCGTGGCCGGCGCCACCGCGCTGCGCGCCTCCCTGCTCGGCCTCGCCAGCACCGGCGCGCCGCCCGCCGAGCGCCCGCTCTTCATGGTCGACAACCGCCGGCTGGTCCTCGCCCAGCTGCTCACCCCGCAGGTCGTCGCCGTGCCCGTCGGGGCCGCGTTCGTCATCTGGCCCGCCCTCGTCCATCCCGACTGGACCCTCATCGGCGCGGCCAGCACCATCACCGCGTTCCTCGGCGTGTTCCAGGTGCCGGTCCGGCGGATGCTCGACGAGTGGGACTTCCGCATCGCCGCCGACGCCACCGCGCTGCGGCTGCGCCAGGGCCTGCTCAACAAGCGCAGCCAGTCGATACCGCCCCGCCGCGTCCAGGGCGTGAAGCTCACCTGGCCGCTGCTGTGGCGCCTCACCGGCTGGGCCCGGGCCCGCATCGACGTGGCCGGATACGGCGGCGACGGCGAGGAGCAGCTGCGCGCCGGCACGCTCGTCCCGGTCGCCGGCACCGGGCAGACCGTCGCGGTGGCGGCCGTGGTCCTCGGGGCCGCCGTCGACCCCCGCGAGGCCCCGCCGCCGATCGACGCCGCCGCGCTGGCCGTCAGCGGCCCGCCCCGGCGCGCCCGCTGGCTCGCCCCGCTGGCCTGGTCGCGCATCGGCGTCGCCGTCACCGGCGACATCGTCGCCGTCACCGACGGCGTGCTCACCCGCGAGCTCGTCGCCGTGCCCCTCGCCCGCGTGCAGAGCGTCCGCGTCACCCAGGGCCCGCTGCAGCGCCTGCTGCGGCTGGCCACCGTCACCGTCGACACGGCCGGCGGCCTGCAGGCCGTCGCCCGGCTGCGCGACGCCGCCGACGCCTACGCCCTCGCCGGCGAGCTGGCCACCCGCTCCCGGTCCGCCCGGCACGCGTTCACCGCGCGGCAGCGCTCGCGCACAAGGCCGGCAGCACCGTCCCGATAGGCTCGCGGATGATCTCGTCGGCGATCACGTCGAACGGGGTCTCGGCGTCGTTGATGATCACGATCTTGGCGCCGTGCGTCGCCGCGACGCCGACCAGGCCGGCGGCCGGGTTGACGGTCAGCGACGTGCCGACGGCCACCATCGTGCGGCAGGCCATGGCGGCCTCCGCGGCCGCTTCGAGGGTCGCCATGTTCATCCGCTGGCCGAACGAGATCGTCGCCGACTTGAGCAGCCCGCCGCAGCCGCGGCAGTCCGGGTCCGCCTCCCCCGCCTCGACGCGGTCGAGGGTCTCGCGCATCGGCCCGCGCGCGCCGCACGACAGGCACTCGGTCTCGTGGATCGTCCCGTGGATCTCGATCACCCGGGCCGGGTCGAGGCCGGCCCGCTGGTGCAGCCCGTCGATGTTCTGCGTCACCACGGTGGTGAGCCACCCGCCCGCGGCGAGGTCGGCGAGCGCCCGGTGCGCGGCGTTCGGCACCGCCGTCCAGGCCGGGTGGTGCAGGCGCTCCTGCCACGCGCGGCGCCGCACCTCGGGGTCGGCGACGTAGTGCTCGATCGAGGACAGCTTCATCGCCTCCGGGTCGCGGGTCCACACGCCCTGCGGCCCGCGGAAGTCCGGGATCCCCGAGTCGGTGGAGATGCCCGCCCCGGTCAGTGCGACGACGGAACCCTCGGCGATCCATGCGGCGGCGTCATGCATGCCGACAGCCTAGGGTCACTAGGCTTGGGGGTATGCAGCCGAGCGAGCGCCCAACGGTCGATGCGGCACCCTGGGTCGGGGCCGTCACCCGCGTCGAGCTGACGGTCACCGACGCCGATACCGCCCAGGCGCTCGGCTCGGGCGACGTGCCCGTGCTGGCCACGCCGCGCGTGCTCGCCCTGGCCGAGGCCGCGACGGTCGGCGCGACCGCGAGCCGGCTGCCGCCCGGTTTCACCACCGTCGGCACCCGCATCGAGCTCGAGCACCGCGGCGCGACGCCGATCGGCGGCCGGGTCGTCGCCGAGGCCCGCCTGGCCAAGACCGACGGGCGCAAGCTGGTGTTCGAGATCCTGGTCAAGGAGGGCGGCCGGGTGGTCGCCGAGGGCCGCGTCGAGCGGGTGATCGTCGAGCGGGCCCGGTTCCTGGCCAAGGCCATGGAGGACCGCTCATGACACACCTGCGCGAGATCGCCGCCGGGGTGCACGTGCTGCGCCAGCCCGTCCTCGACGTCAACGCCACCCTCGTCGTCGGCGGGGAGGCGGCGCTGGTCGTCGACACGCTGTCCACCGTCGGCCAGGCCCAGGAGCTCCTGGCCGCGGTACGCCGGGTGACGCCGCTGCCCCTCGCCGTCGTCAACACCCATCACCACTTCGACCACGTCTTCGGCAACGCCGTCTTCGCCGCCGGCGGCGCGCCGATCTGGGGCCACGAGGAGGCGGCGGCCCTGATCGTCCCGGCGCTGCGCGACCGGGCGGCCGCCGAGTGGCCGGACCTCGACTTCGAGGGCGTCATCCCGACGCCGCCCGACCGGCTCGTGCGGACCGTCGCGACGGCGGAGCTCGGCGACCGGGTCGTGCAGCTGCGGCACTTCGGCCGCGGGCACTCCATCGGCGACCTCGTCGCCGTCGTGCCGGACGCCGACGTGATCGTGGCCGGCGACCTGGTCGAGCAGGGCGGCCCGCCGCAGTTCGAGGACGCGTACCCGCTCGAGTGGCCCGACACGGTGGCCGCGCTGATGACGCTGCTGTCGCCGCAGTCGCAGGTCGTTCCGGGCCACGGCGCCGTGGTGGACGCCCGTTTCGTGGCCTCCCAGCATGCCCAGCTGGCCGCCCTGGCGTGGCTGATCCGCGAGGGCGACCAGGACGGCGCCCCGGCCGAGCGGGTGGCCGAGAAGTCGCCGTTCCCGTCGGACATCTCGCTGCCGGCCGTGCGGCGCGGCTACCGCCAGCTCAACTCGATCTAGGACCGATCGACCAAGGCACGACCTAGGCGGGGATGCCGGCCACGTCCCGGTCGAAGTTGCGGTGGGCGGCCAGGGCCGTCAGCAGCGTGCGCGGGAAGCCGGGCGTGAACTCGTCCTCGACGATGAGCGCCGGATCGGCGTCCGCGGTCGTGAGCGGGATCTGGGCGCGCTGCAGCACGCCGAGGCCGGTGCCGAACGCGCCGACCGGCTTGCCGTGCTTGTACGCCTCGGCGGCGAAGTGGACGGCGACCCCGTCGGCGGACAGGTCGGCCCGGGCGCTCGGGACGACGACGGCGTCGTAGAGGACCGACGCGGTGGTGCTCATGGCGCGGTCGACCTCCATCGGTACCCCGTCCGAGGTCGTCACGGTCCCGTCCACGACGGCGAGCAGGTCCACGGTCGCGCCCGCCGCGGTGCACTCGTCGCGCAGCAGCGCCACCACGCGGGCGTCGGCCCCGTCGGCGAGGAGCACCGCGACCCGGCGGGTGCGCGGCGACCCGGCGCCGTCGCGCGGCGCCTGCGACAGCGCCTCGGAGCGGCGGCCGTGGTTGTCCGCCGACTTGACCGGCTCCTCGACGCCGATGCCGCGCGCGACGGACACGGCGAGGTCGTGGTCGATGCGGTTGAGGTGCTCGACGGCGCGGACCCGGATCGCCATCTGGGTGACCTTGCCGAGCTCGAAGCGGTACGCGGCGATGATGTGCTCCTGCTCCCAGGGCGCCATGCTGTTCCAGAACAGGGTCGCCTGCCAGTAGTGCTCGGCGAAGGTCTCGCTGCGCTTGCGCTCCTTCGGGCCCTCGACGCGCTCCGGGTACGTCACGAAGCCGCCGCCCGGGTGCAGGGCCGCCGTCGAGTTCGGCGAGTAGTTGGCCCGGCCGGTCGGCACGACGTCCTGGTGCAGGCCGTCCTGCTGGTGGTTGCGCACCGGGGTGAGCGGCCGGTTGATCGGCAGCTGCGCGAAGTTGGGGCCGCCGAGGCGGGTGAGCTGGGTGTCGAGGTACGAGAACAGGCGCGCCTGCAGCAGCGGGTCGTCGGTGAAGTCGATCCCGGGAACGGTGTTGCCGACGCAGAAGGCGACCTGCTCCGTCTCGGCGAAGAAGTTGTCGGGGTTGCGGTCCAGCGTGAGCCGCCCGACCGGGGTGATGGGGACGACCTCCTCGGGGATGAGCTTCGTCGGGTCGAGGATGTCGACGTCCTCGAGGTCGAAGACGCGCTCCTGCGGGATGAGCTGCAGGCCGAGCTCCCAGGAGGGGTTTTCGCCGGCCTCGATCGCCTCCCACAGGTCGCGGCGGTTGAAGTCCGGGTCGCGCCCGGAGATCAGCTGCGCCTCGTCGAACACCAGCGAGTGCGTGCCGAGCGCGGGCGTCCAGTGGAACTTCACGAACGTGCCGTGCCCGCGCCTGTCGACGAGCCGGAACGTGTGCACCCCGAAGCCCTGCATCATCCGGTAGCTGCGCGGCAGCGCCCGGTCGGACATGAGCCAGATGAGGTGGTGCATGGTCTCGGGCTGCAGCGTGACGAAGTCCCAGAACGCGTCGTGCGCGGAGGCGGCCTGCGGCATCTCGTGGTGCGGCTCGGGCTTGAGCGCGTGCACGAGGTCCGGGAACTTGATCCCGTCCTGGATGAAGAAGACCGGCATGTTGTTGCCGACGAGGTCGAAGTTGCCCTGCCGCGTGTAGAACTTCACGGCGAAGCCGCGCACGTCCCGGGGCGTGTCGGTCGACCCGCGGGACCCCTGCACGGTCGAGAACCGCACGAACACGGGCGTGCGCGCGTCCGGATCGGTGAGGAAGTCCGCGGTCGTGTAGTCGTCCAGGGGTTCGTACACCTGGAAGTACCCGTGCGCCCCGGCCCCCCGCGCGTGCACGACCCGCTCCGGGATCCGCTCGTGGTCGAAGCGCATGAGCTTCTCGCGCAGGTGGAAGTCCTCGAGCAAGGTCGGCCCGCGTGCGCCCGCCCGCAGCGAGTTGTCGGTGTCGTCGACCGGGATCCCCTGGTCGGTGGTCAGCGCCCCGTCACCGAACGGGCGCCTGCTCGCGGCGATCTGCCGGTCCTTGGACGTCATACCCGGTTGGCTACCACTGGCGAGGCGACTTACACCTGGCGAGCGACTTGTTCGCCCCACATGCGGCGGCTCAGCGTGTGCAGCGCGAACGCGAGGTCGCGGCCGCTCATGGCGCGCTCGGGGGCCACCAGATGCTGGACCACGACGCCGGCCAGCAGGGCCTGGTAGAGGCCGCCGACCGTCCGGGCCACCTTCGGCTCGGCCGCCGGGTCGATCCCGTGGAACAGCGTGGCCAGCGCGGCCTCGGCCTCCCCCTGGGCGGCCGCCCACGGGGACTGGGGACTCGCCTGCCGGCCGAGGACCGTGACGAGCTCGAACTGTGTCGTCCACAGCGAGCGGTTGGCGGCGACCGACGCGATGACCCGGTCCCAGATCGCGACGAAGCGCTCCTGCGGGTCCGCCACGTCCGGGCCGCCGGTCAGCGCCCGCTCCAGCTCGGCGCCCCACTCGTCCAGCGCCCGGCGCAGCGCCTCGTCGAGCAGCGCGTCCGTCGTCCTGAAGTGGTAGTTGATCGCGGCCAGGCTCACGCCGGCCGCGGCGGCGATGTCGCGCGCGGTCGTGGCCGCGTAGCCCTTCTCCAGCAGGCACTGCAGCGCGCCGTCGAGGAGCTTCTCCCGGTTACCCATGGCCCGATCCTAGCGTCTGAGACATCCGTCCGTCTAAGACGCAAGTCTTGAAATTCCGTCTTGTACAAATGTCTCAGACTTGTGTACCGTGAGCTGCGTCGGGCCGGACGGGCCGACCACCGAAGCAGTTGCCGGGGAGGCCCACATGTCCGCGCTCATCGCTACCGCCGTCACCGCCGCCGCCGTCGCCGCCGTGGGGGGTGCGCCGCCGGCCTACCGGGCCGCGCGGCAGCGCCGCCGGGCCGCCGAGGCCCGCATCGACTCGCCCAACGGCGTCGTCGAGGGGCGCTACGTCACCATCGGCGGCGTCGAGCAGTGGCTGCAGATCCGCGGTGAGGACCGCGACAACCCGGTACTACTGGTGGTGCACGGCGGCCCCGGCTCGCCCTACTCGGTGTTCACCCCCGTCCTGCGGGAGTGGGAGCGGCACTTCACCGTCGTGCACTGGGACCGGCGCGGGGCCGGGCGGACGTTGCGGCGCAACGGGTTCCGCCCGGAGGAGATGACGTTCGAGCGGATGGCCGAGGACGGCATCGAGGTCGCCGAGCACCTGCGCGCCCACTTCGGCCAGGACCGGATCCTGCTGATGGCCGGCTCGATGGGCACGATGGTCGGGCTGCCCATGGTGCGGCGCCGGCCCGACCTGTTCTGCGCCTACGTCGGCACCGACTTCTACGTGAACATGGCCGAGAACGAGCGCCGCGGCCGGCTCGACACCATCGAGCGGCTGCGGGCGGCCGGCAACCGCAAGGGCGTCGCCGCGCTCGAGGCCCTCGACGCCGACCCGCGCACCTGGGACGTCAAGGCCTGGGGCACCCGCATGCAGTGGTCGATGAGCACCGACCCGACGACCGGCAACACCGCGCTCAAGCGGCTGTTCTCGCTGCTGCTGACCAAGCCCGACTACTCGCTCGGCGATGTCAGCGCCTGGCTCAAGGGGTTCAACAAGACCCGCGACACGATGTTCGAGCAGTTCATGCAGTTCGACGCGCGGGCCCTCGGGCTGACCTACGAGGTCCCGTTCTACCTGTTCCAGGGGGCCGCCGACGTCGTGACGCTGACCGGGCCGGCCGTCGAGTTCTTCGGCGAGGTGCGGGCGCCGGCGAAGGAGCTCGTCCTCATCGAGGACGCCAGCCACTTCTGCGCGTTCAGCCAGCCGGCGGCGTTCCTCGACGCGCTGCGCCGGGTCCGCTGCTAGGACCGCGGCACGACGGTGGCGGGCCCGCTGCTAGGGCCGCGGCACGACGGTGGCGGGCCCGCTGCTAGGGCCGCGGCACGACGGTGGCGGGCCCGCCGCTAGGGCCGCGGCACGACGGTGCCGGGTCCGCCGCTACGGCAGCGACACGACGGTGCCGGTGCGGCGGGCCTCCTCCGCCGCCCACACCACCCGGTGACCGTCCAGGCTGGTCGTGACGTCCGAGCGCAGCCACGCCGGATCGCCGGTCGCCACCGCCGAGACGAAGGCGTCGACCAGGGCCGCGTCCCCGTCGGAGTGATCCGCCGACGGGGACGCGGCCACGTCGGTGGTCGTGTCCTCGCCGGTGCGGAAGTCGACCAGGCGCACCCGGGCGCCGTCGCCGTCGATGTAGCCGTGCGTGCCGAACAGGCGCGTCTTGCGCTGCTCCGCCGGGGTGAACGCCGTCATGGTGAACGAGATCGTCGCGCCGTCGGCCAGCTCCATCGACACCACCTGGTGGTCGACGACGTCGTTGTCGCAGTCGTAGACGCAGCGGCCGTAGGGGCCGGTGCGCAGCGCCTCGACCACCGCGGCGGGATCGGCGTGCCGGGTGAGCACCGACACCGGCCACGGCGCCGGGTCGGTGGGCGCGCGGCCGGCGATCTCCCCGAGGTACAACCGCGGGGCCGAATAGGCGCAGCCGGGCTCGAGCGAGCAGTCCAGGCACCGGCTCGCGGCGCCGGGCGGGCGCTCCTCGGCCCGGAAGTGCGCCAGGCCGCCGAACGAGCTGACCCGGCGCACCGGGCGGCCGGCCAGGTACAGCAGCCAGTCCACGTCGTGGCAGGACTTCGCGAGCAGCATCGGCGAGGAGTCCGCCGCGCGGCGCCAGTTGCCCCGCACGAACGAGTGCGCCTGGTGCCACCAGCCGACCGGCTCCAGGTGCTGCACGCTCACCAGCCGGCCGATCCGGCCCTCGTCGAGGAGCCGCTTGAGCAGCGTGGTGTAGGGGGTGTACCGCAGGACGTGGCACACCGCCGCGATGACCCCGGCCCGCAGTACCGCGTCCGCGATGCGGGTCGCCGACGGCTCGTCCGGCGCCATCGGCTTCTCGAGCAGCAGGTGGTACCCCCGGCCGGCCAGCAGCACGGCGGGGCCGGCGTGCAGCGAGTCCTGCGTGGCGACGATCGCGGCGTCGGCGACGCGCTCGCCGGCCCCCTCCAGCCGCGCCCAGTCGTCGAAGACCAGGGCGGGCGCGATGCCGAACTCCTCGGCGAACGACGCCCGGCGGGCCGGATCGGCCTCGGCGACGGCCACCACCCGCGCGCGACCGGACTGCTGGGCGAAGCGGGCGTAGCGGGTGCCGCGGTCGCCGGCCCCGACGACGAGCAGGCGCACGGGAGCGGTCATGCGGACACCTCCGCTGCGCTCCGGCGCCCGCATGACTTGAGACGTCCATGATGAGCGGCCACTCCGCTGCGCTCCGTACCGCTCATGACGCCACCACGACCTCGGTGCCGGCGGCGCGGATCGCCTCGACGGCGGCCGGGTCGGCGGTGGCGTCGGTGACGAGCACGGCCACGTCGGTGATGGCGCAGATGCCGGCCAGGCAGCTGCGGCCGACCTTCGAGCCGTCGGCGACGACCATCACCCGGTCGGCCCGGCGGATCATCGCCGCGTTGGTGTGTGCCTCGATGTCGTCGTGGGTGGTGAGGCCGCCGCGGGCGCTGATGCCGTCGACGCCGACGACGGCGACCTCCATGTTGAGCCCGGCGAGGGCCTGGTCGGCGATCGGGCCGACGAGCTCGTACGACTGGGTGCGCGACACGCCGCCGGTCATGATGAGCTTCATGCGGGGGCGCAGGGCGAGCTCGCCGGCGATGTTGAGCGCGTTGGTCACCACGGTGAGGTCGACCCGCTCGGCGAGCAGGCGCGCGAGGATCAGCGTCGTCGTGCCGCCGGTGAGGCCGAGCGTGAGCGGGCCCCGCGGGAGCAGCGCCGCGGCGCGCTTGGCGACGAGGACCTTCTCCTCGCGGTGCTGGCCGGCGCGGTACCGCACGGGCAGCTCGTAGGCGACGTCGACCGCGACGGCCCCGCCGTGGGTGCGCGAGAGCAGCCGCTGCTCCTCGAGCGCCTGCAGGTCGCGGCGGATCGTGGCGGCCGACACGTCGAACTCCTCGGCCAGGACCCCGGCGTCGACGGACCCGGTCCGCGACACCCGCTCGAGGATCGCCGACATCCGGTCGGCCCGGCGCAAGGTGCTCTCAGCCATGCAGGTCCCGTCGCCAATGTGGGGTCAATGATCAAACGCGCAGTGATGATAGTTCGTTTCCGCGCGAAAGGTCAAAGAACCTTGTGCGCTTCTGCGCCGCCTGCCGACAATCCGTGGCATGACTGTGATCACGTTCCTCGGCGCCGGAAGCGTCGTGTTCACCCGCGAGCTGCTCGCCGACCTGCTGTCCTTCGACGAGCTGCGCGACGTCACGCTCGCGCTGCACGACATCGACCCGGAGCGGCTGGAGACCGCCGAGGCGATCGCCCGCCGCACGGCCGAGCAGCTCGGCGCGGCACCGAAGATCACCACCAGCCTCGAGCGGCGGGCCGCCCTGGAGGGCGCCGGCTACGTCATCAACGCCATCCAGGTCGGCATGCACGCGGCGACCGTGCGCGACTTCGCGGTCCCGGCGAAGTACGGGCTGCGCCAGACGATCGGCGACACCGTCGGCGTCGGCGGCATCTTCCGGGCCCTGCGCACCTTCCCGGTGCTGGACGGCATCGCGGCCGACATGCGCGCGGTGTGCCCGGACGCGTGGCTGCTCAACTACACCAACCCGATGGCGATGAACGTGGCCTACCTGGCGGCGATCGCGCCCGGCCTCAACGCCGTCGGGCTGTGCCACTCCGTCTTCTGGACCGTGCACGACCTGTGCAAGCTCGTCGGCGTGCCCCTCGCCGAGGTCGACTACAGCGCCGCCGGCGTCAACCACCAGTCGTGGCTGCTGCGCTGGGAGCACGGCGGCGAGAGCCTCTACCCGCGCCTGGACGAGCGCATCGCGGCCGACCCTGAGCTGCGCCGGCGCGTGCGCATGGACATGTACCGCCGGCTGGGCTTCTTCCCGACCGAGACCAGCGAGCACTCCGCCGAGTACGTGCCGTGGTACCTCCACCACGACAGCGAGGTCGAGCGGCTGCGCATCCCGGTCGGCGAGTACGTGCGCATCAGCGAGGCCAACCTCGCCGACTACGCCGCCACCCGCGCCGCGGTCCTCGCCGGCGAGCCGCTGGACCTGCACCGGGAGGCGACCGAGTACGCGCCGCAGGTCATCCACAGCATGGAGACCGGCGTCATGCGCCGCATCCACGCCAACGTGGCCAACCGCGGCCTGGTCAGCAACCTGCCCGAGGGCTTCGCGGTCGAGGTGCCGTGCGTGGTCGACCGGCTCGGCGTGCGCCCCGAGCGGGTCGGCGCGCTGCCGCCGCAGTGCGCGGCGGTCAACCGCGGGTTCGTCAGCGCCGGCGAGCTGACCGTGCGGGCCGCGCTCGACGGCGACCCGCGGCTGGTCCGCCAGGCGGCGATGGTCGACCCGAACACGGCGGCCACGCTCACCGTCGAGCAGATCTGGGCGCTGTGCGACGAGCTGACCGCCGCGCACGGCGACCTGCTGCCGGACGCACTGCGCGGGCCGGTGAAGATCTAGGCAAACGCGCAGTCGAGAATGTTCACTTGCGCAGTGATCCTTGTGTACTGAAAGCAAACGCGCATAACGTTCGTGCATGAACGACACCGCGCACGAGATCGCCAGCCAGCCGGCCGTGTGGCAACGCGGGATCGCGCTGGCCGCCGAGGCCCGCGCCGCCCTCGCCGCCCCCGGGCAACGCACGCTGCTGCTGGGCTGCGGCACCTCGTGGTTCGTGGCCCAGAGCCTGGCCGAGCTGCGGGAGGCCGCCGGCTTCGGCGAGACCGACGCCGCCTGCGCCTCCGAGTTCGTGCCGCGCCGCCGCTACGACCGCGTCGTGGCGATCACCCGCTCGGGCACGTCGACCGAGGTCCTCGAAGCGCTGCGCCGCCTGCCCGCCGGGCCGGCCCGCGTCGCGGTCACCGCCACCCCCGGCGAGGCCGTCGAGGACCTCGTCGACACCCGGCTCCTGCTCGACTTCGCCGACGAGCGCAGCGTCGTGCAGACCCGCTTCCCGACCACCGTCCTGGCCATGGCCCGGGCCGCGTTCGGCGAGGACCTCGCGGGGCTGGCCGCCGACGGCGACGCGGCCCTCGCCGCGGCGCTGCCGGCCGACCCGGCCGCCGTGGACCACCTCGTGTTCCTCGGCACCGGCTGGACCGTCGGCCTCGCCCACGAGGCCGCGCTCAAGGCCCGCGAGGCCGCGCAGGCGTGGTCCGAGTCGTACCCCGCCATGGACTACCGGCACGGCCCGGTCGCCGTCGCCGGCCCGCGCAGCCTCGTCTGGTCCTTCGGCGCGGTCCCCGAGGCGCTCGACGACGCCGCCCGCGCCGCCGGCGCCCTCCCCTACCGCGACACCCTCGACCCCCTGGCGCAGCTGGTCCTGGCCCAGCGCTTCGCCGTCGCCCTGGCCGCCCACCGCGGCCTCGACCCCGACAACCCCCGCCTCCTCACGCGCTCGGTCATCCTCGCCGACCCGGTCGCGTAACAACCCCGCAGATCCCCGGAGCCCCTCCACATCCCCCAGTGAAGAGGTGCAGCGAAGATGAAGATCCGGTTGCTCGCGACCCTGACGACTGCCGCCCTGCTGCTCGGCGCGTGCGGCGGCGGCGGTTCGAAGACCCCCGCCGGCAAGGACGCGGCCGAGGGCTACGACCCGGCCGCCCCGGTCACCATCACCTGGTGGACCGGGCAGACCACCGAGGCCGAGAAGACCGCGGAGGACCTCGCCGCGCAGTACACCAAGGCCCACCCCAACGTCACCATCAAGACCTCGACCGGCGCGTCGACCACCGACGACCTGCTCACCAAGCTCTCCGCCGGGTTCACCGGCGGCAGCTACCCCGACGTGTCGTACGCGTACGGCAGCTGGGCCGGCGAGCTGGCCACCAGCGGCAAGACCCAGGACCTGGCCAAGTGGGTCGCCGACCCGTCGTTCGGGTGGAACGAGATCCCGGCGGCGGCCCGCGACACGGCGACGTACGAGGGCAAGGTCATCGGCGTTCCGGCGCTGGTCGACAACCTCGCCCTCATCTACAACAAGAAGCTCTTCGACGACGCGGGCCTGGCGTACCCGACGGACCAGTGGTCGTGGGACGACTTCCGGGCCGCGGCCAAGAAGCTGACGAACCCGGGCCGGAACGTGTACGGCTCCGCGTACTCGGTCTCCGGCAGCGAGGACACCACCTGGCACCTGTGGCCGATGCTGTGGCAGCGCGGCGGGAAGATCCTGGACGGCAAAAAACCGGCGTTCAACTCCGACGCCGGGGTCGCCGCCCTCGAGCTGCTGCGGGCCATGGCGGTCGACGACAAGTCGCTGTACCTCGACCAGACCGACGAGAAGTACGCCCCGCTGTTCAACGACGGCCACGTGGGCATGATGATGTCCGGCCCGTGGGCCCTGCTGGAGATCAAGGAGGCCGGGCTCGACTACGGCGTCGCGCAGCTGCCCGGGTACAACGGCGACCACCAGACGGTCTCCGGGCCCGACCTGTGGGTGCTGTTCGACCACGGCGACGCCAACCGCGCCGGCGCCTCGCGCGACTTCATCAAGTGGCTGACCAGCAAGGAGATCGACGCCAAGTGGAACCTCGCGATCGGTAACCTCCCGCTGCGCTCCAGCGAGCAGGGCACGCCCGAGTTCGCCGAGTACGTCAAGGAGTACCCCGGCGGCCAGAAGTTCTTCGAGAACCTCGCCAACGCCAAGCAGGCGCGCCCCACCCTCGCCGGCTACGAGGAGATGTCGCGCAATGTCGGCGACGCCATCTCCAAGGTGATGCAGGGGGCGGCCAAGCCGAAGGAGGCGCTGGACGAGGCGGCCAAGAAGTCGGCCGGGGCGCTGGAGTGACGCTCACGTTCGCGGCGCCGGCCCGCACCGCGACGCCGCCGGCCCGCCGGCCGCGCGGGCGCGGGCTGCGGCGCACGCTCACCGGGTGGGCCTTCGCCGGGCCGGCGACGCTGGTCGTGGTCGGGCTGTCGCTCTTCCCGGCCGTATGGGCGTTCTTCATCTCGCGCACGAAGTGGAACGGCATCGCCGAGCCGAGGGACATCGGCTGGGACAACTACCGGCGGCTGGCCGACGACCCGGACCTGGCCGCCGCCGCGCAGCACACGCTGCTGCTCACGGTGCTGTTCGTGCCCGGCTCGATCGCGCTGGGCCTGCTCATCGCGATCGCGCTGAACCAGCGGATCCGGCTCCTGGGCTTCTACCGCACGTGCATCTTCGTGCCGTACGTCGCCTCGGCGGCGGCCACCGGCATCCTCGCCGGCTACGTGTTCAACCCGCAGTTCGGCGCGGCGAACGACGCGCTGCGCCGGCTCGGGCTGCCCGCGCAGCAGTTCCTGGAGAACCCGCGGCAGGCGCTGCTGGTCGTGGTGCTCATCGCGCTGTGGGGCGAGGTGGGGTTCACCTCGGTGGTGTACCTCGCCGCGCTGCAGGACGTGCCGAAGGAGCTCATCGAGGCGGCCACCGTCGACGGGGCCGGGCGGTGGCGCATCCTGCGCAGCGTCACGTGGCCGCACCTGCGCCCGGTGACGCTGTTCGCCACGGTGTGGCAGAGCATCACCGCGCTGCAGCTGTTCGACCTCATCTACACCACGACCCGCGGCGGCCCGATGAACAGCACGCAGACCGTCGTCTACTACGTGTACGAGCTGGCCTTCCAGACGCGGCGGCTCGGCTACGGCGCGGCCGTGGCCTACGTGCTGTTCGCGGTGACGCTGGTCCTCACCGCGTTCGCGATCTGGCGGGGCCGGCGCGGCGGCGAGGAGGCCTTCTGATGCGCCGGCGAATGCTGCCGTTCAGCCCCTGGCACCTGCTGCTCATGCCCACGGCGCTGCTGTTCGTCCTGCCGCTGGTGCACATGGTGCTCACCTCGTTCATGACCGAACAGGAGATCAACCGGTTCCCGCCGCGGTTCCTGCCCAGCGGCCTGCACCTGGAGGGGTACCGCAAGCTCTTCGACGAGTCGCACATCCTGCTGTGGCTGGGCAACACCGTCGTCGTGTCGGCCGTGTCGGTCGTGTCGCACCTGGTGCTGTGCTCGGCGGCCGGCTACGGCTTCGCCCGGCTGCGCTTCGCCGGGCGGGGCCTGGCGTTCGCGGCGGTGCTGGCCACGGTCATGATCCCGATCCAGCTGCTGATGATTCCGACGTACCTCATGTTCGCCCGCCTCGGCATCGTCGACACCCTGGCGGCGGCGTTCGTGCCGTGGCTCGCGTCGGCCTTCGGCATCTTCCTGATGCGCCAGTTCTTCCTGACGCTGCCGGCGGAGCTGGAGGAGGCGGCCCGCATCGACGGCGCCGGCACGTGGCGCACGTTCGTGAGCATCGTGCTGCCGCTGGCCCGCCCGGCCCTGGCCACCCTGGCCGTGTTCACGCTGCTGTCGAGCTGGAACGACCTGCTGTGGCCGCTGGTCGCCATCAGCGACGACCGCCGGTACACCCTGCAGGTCGGCCTGGCCACGTTCCAGGGCATGCGGCGCACCCACTGGTCGCAGCTCATGGCCGGCAACGTGGTCGCGACGCTGCCGCTCGTCATCGCGTTCCTGGTCGCCCAGAAGCGGTTCATCGCCACAATGAGCCTCAGCGGGCTGAAGGGATGACCGCCTCGACCTCCGCGGCGCTCGCCTGGGCGGCGGTGCCGCCGGCCGCGCGCGTGCTGAGCGAGCCGGCCGCCGCGGCCCAGGCCACCGCGGCCGGCACGTCCCGGCCGCCGAGCCGGGCGGCCAGGAACCCGGCGTTGAAGCTGTCCCCGGCGCCGGTCGTGTCCACCACGTCGACGGCGAGCCCGGGCGCGGCGGTCTCGCCGCCCGGCCACCACGCGCGGCCACCGCGGGCGCCGTCCTTGAGCACGACCGTCGTGCCGAGGGCGACGAGCCCCTTGGCGGCCTCGTCCACGCCGGCGGCGCCGGTGACCGCGAGCAGCTCGGCGGCGTTGGGCAGGAACACGTCGGTCACGGCGAGGATCTCCTCCAGGCCCGTCCAGCGCCCGGACGGGTCCCAGTTGGTGTCCAGCGACGTGGTCAGGCCCTCGCTCCTCGCCCGCGCGAACACGCCGGCCAGTCCGGCCCGCAGGGCGGGCTGCAGGAACAGCGACGCCACGTGCACGTGCCGGGCGGCGCCGAGCAGCTCGCCGGTCACGTCCTCGGGGCGCAGCGCCGGGATGGTGCCGGGCAGCGTCAGGATCGCGCGGTCGCCGGGGGCGGAGAGGATGACGCTCAGGCCCGTCGGCGTGCCGTCACCGGCCCTGTCGAGCAGCTCGACGCCGCGCTCGGCCAGGCGCTCGCGGGTGAAGGCGCCGAAGACGTCCGGGCCGACGGCGGCCAGCAGGGCCGTGCGCAGCCCCAGGCGGGCGCAGCCGGCCGCGGTGATGGCCGCGGAGCCGCCGAGGACCAGGTCGGCGGCGTCGAGCAGCTGCTCCTCCTGCCCGAAGCGGGGCCGCACGTCGCCGCGCAGGACCAGGTCGGGGTTGGCGTCGCCGATCACGAGCACGTCGTACCGCATGCGTCCTCCCGGTCTTGATTGTTCGAGTGGACAGTATCAGTCGCGCGTTCGTGCGCGGGTTGCGAGTTTTCGCGCACAAACGACTATTGACAGCCGTCTCTTCGCGCAGTTGAATCCCTCGCAACGGTCGAGCCCAGCCGGTAGCGGAGCCTCTCCCAAGTCCGGCACACAGGTCGCCAGGGCGCTACGCGCCCGAGGCGGGGCAGATCCCGATACCCCTCGGAGTTCTCCCTGTGATTCCCGTCCTGCGCCGCATCGGCGTCCCGGTCGCGACGGCGCTTGCCGTCATCGGCCTCGGCACCATCACCCGCGCCGGCACCGCCGACGCCGCCACGTACACCCTGCCCCCGGCCAACGCGAAGTTCGACTACCAGATCGGCGCCGCGTACACGCCGCCCTCGGGGGTCACGGTGGTCAGCCGCGACCGGACCGCCAGCCCGGCGGCCGGCCTCTACAACATCTGCTACGTCAACGTGTTCCAGACGCAGCCCGACGAGATCGCCTGGTGGCAGGCGAACCACGACGACCTGCTGCTGCGCGACTCCGCGGGCAACTACGTGGTCGACGGCGACTGGGGCGAGAACCTCATCGACGTCTCGACCTCGGCGAAGCGCACGGCGGTGGCCGCGATCGTCAACGGCTGGATCGACGGCTGCGCGAGCAAGGGCTTCAAGGCGGTCGAGCCGGACAACATCGACTCGTACGAGCGCTCGCAGGGCCGGCTCACGAAGGCCAACGCGGTCGCGCTGCTGAAGCTGATCGCGCCGCACGCGCACGACAAGGGCCTCGCGATCGCCCAGAAGAACACGACCGACCTCGGCAGCGCCGGCAAGAGCGCCGGCCTGGACTTCGCGATCGCCGAGGAGTGCGGCCGGTACAACGAGTGCCCCGACTACACGGCGGTGTACGGCAACAACGTCATCGTCATCGAGTACACGAAGAGCGCATTCACGAAGGCCTGCAACGGCTTCGGCGCGTCGCTGTCCATCGTCCTGCGGGACCTCAACGTGACGGCGCCGGGCAGCGGCTCCTACAAGTACGACGCCTGCTAGTTCCCGCCCGCGGAGGTGCCGGGTGATCCTGACCGTCACGCTGAACCCGGCCCTCGACCTGACGTACGACGTCGACGAGCTCCGCCCGCACGCGACCCATCGCGTGCGGGCGGTGCACGAGCGCCCGGGCGGCAAGGGCCTGAACGTCGCTCGCGTGCTGCACGCCCAGGGCTCGCCCGTCCTCGCCACCGGCTTCCTCGGCGGCCCGGTCGGCGCGTCGGTGCAGGCCCTGGTCGACGCGGCCGGCCTGCCGTCGGCGTTCGTGCCGATCGCGTCCTCGACCCGCCGGACGGTCACGGTCGCCGACGCCGCGGACGCCACCGGCCTGTGGGAGCCCGGCCCGGTGGTCACCGCCCCCGAGTGGTCGGCGTTCCTGTCCCGTTACGGCGCCCTGCTCGCGGACGCCTCGGTGGTTGCCCTGTCGGGCTCGCTGCCGCGGGGCCTGCCCCCGTCGTCGTACGCGACCCTGATCCGCCTCGCTCGCGCCCGCGGCATCCCGACGGTGCTGGACACCAGCGGCGACGCCCTGCGCCTGGCCCTGCCCGCCCACCCCGACGTGATCAAGCCCAACGCCGCCGAGCTGGCCGAGATCGGACATGTTCGGATAAATGCGCTTAAAACGCTCACATCGGGCGCGGTCGTCGTGTCGCGCGGCGCGCTTGGGCTGCTCGCGGTGACGCCGGCGGGCTCGTGGCGGGCGGCGCCCCCGGCGGCGCTGGCCGGCAACCCGACCGGGGCGGGCGATGCGTGCGTCGCGGCCCTGGCCCGGGGCCTGCGCGACCGCACACCGTGGCCGGAGCTGCTCGCGGACGCCGTCGCCCTGTCGGCGGCCGCGGTGGCCGCCCCGGTCGCCGGCGCCGTCGACGAGGCCGTGTACCGCCGGCTACGGCCGCTGATCGCGGTGGAGCAGCACGATCCCGCGGCACTTGATCCCACCGCCGATCTTGCGCGCGATGCCGTCGGCGTCGAGGAGCACGACGATGCCGCCGCCGGCCGCTGAATCGGCCGCCCGGGCGGCGGGCCGTTGCCGGTCCGCGGCGAGGGCGGCGACCGCCGAAGCCGCCGCCCGGGCCTCGCGGCGCCGGCCCGGCGCATTGCCCGACGTTGACAGCGCAATCCGAGGAAGAGGAGCACGACCATGCTGACGCCGACCGGTGAGATCGTCGCCGAAGCCCGCCGCCGCGGGGTCGGGGTGGGCGCGTTCAACGTGATCACCGTCGAGCACGCGGAGGCGATCGTGACCGGCGCGGAGGCGGCCGGGTGCGCGGTGGTGCTGCAGATCAGCGAGAACGCGGTCCGCTTCCACCACGGGCGGCTCGGGCCGATCGCGGCGGCGGCGCGGTCGGTCGCGCAGCTCGCCGGGGTGCCCGTCGGGCTGCACCTGGACCACGTCGAGAGCGACGAGCTGTTCGACCAGGCGGCCGGCAACGGGTTCGGGTCGGCGATGTACGACGCGTCGCGGCTCGCGTACGACGACAACGTCGCGGCGACGGCGCAGGCCGCGCGGCGCGGGCACGCGTGCGGGCTGTGGGTGGAGAGCGAGCTCGGCGAGGTCGGGGGCAAGGACGGGGCGCACGCCGCCGGGGTGCGGACCGATCCGGGGGAGGCGGCGGCGTACGTCGCGGCGACCGGGGTCGACGCCCTGGCCGTGGCCGTGGGGTCGTCGCACGCGATGACGAGCCGGGTGGCGCGGCTGGACCACGAGCTCATCGCCCGGCTGCGGGCGGCGGTCGCGGTGCCGCTGGTGCTGCATGGGTCCTCCGGCGTGCCCGACGACGAGCTGCGCGCCGCCGTGCGGGGCGGGCTGGTGAAGATCAATATCGGGACGGCGCTCAACGTGGCGTTCACGGGGGCGATTCGCACCGCGATCTCCGCGAACGCGGGGCTCGTCGACCCGCGCAAGTACCTGCGCGAAGCCCGGAACGAGATGGCCGCAATGGTGACGCGAGCCCTACACACGGTGACACTGGCTGCCTGAATTGCCGCCCCGACCGGCCGCATAGCGTATATGCGTGATGCTGACATACAGCTATTGCTCAGTCATCAGTCATACGAATACGCTGACGGCACGCGAAGGTTCCTTCGTGTGTGCAGCCGGGAGGTTGGGATCATGTGGAACCCGTTCAGGAAGGCCTCGGCGCCGCGTACCGCGGCCATCGCACCCGTGCAGGAGGTTCGCTTCGGGCTCAACAGCTACGGCGCCCGGGCACTACAGCAGGCGAGTCGCTTCGGCGCGCTCAACCATGCCGATGTCGTCAACCGGGCGCTGCTGATGTACGCCGCGCTGCAGCGGATGACGGTGCCCGGCGACGCGAGCCTCAAAGTGGTCCGGGGCGACGACGAGCTATGGATCAACTTCATCTGACCGCCACGTCACGGCCATATGGATGCGGATTCCGGATGTCTTGCCTACATCCGGAATCCGCGGGTCGCGCGCATTCCACGGACATCCCGGTCAGAGGATATGGATGCGCTCCTTCTCCCCGTCGTTGTTGACCATCGTGATACTGCCGCCGCCCTGGTCGGCGAGCTTCTGCACGAGCTCGTAGACGAGCAGAGCCCGGTTGATGGCATCGGTCTTCGTGTCCCGGGTCGCCTCGCACGTGCGCTGTAGCGCCTCATACGCCTTCGGCGTCAGGTTGACCGTGACCCGGACCAGCCCGCCGCCACCACCCGCCATCTCGGTGTCTGGCGGCTGCGGATCCGCGGCCGGCGGGCGCCGCCGGGCCGTGGCCGCCGAGCGGCCGCGCGCGGCGGTCGCCGTCGCGTCCTCCGGCTGCACCGGGTCGAGTAGGTCGGCCGTCTCTGCCGGCTTCACATGGCTCTCCTCTCCCGCGAGGACATCGCACGCCGGGCCGGACCGCCCGGCGTGGCAGCTGCGGAGTCACTGCGCGGCCCGACCGTAGCCCCCGGATGGCCGGGTCGACGGGCCACCGGGCGGCCGGTGACTCCTTGAAGCGATGGTGACACACAACGTATGCCATTCGCATGCCTCATGTGCGCCACATCGCCCGAGGTTTCCCCGGAAGTGGGCGCCTCACGCATTCATTCATCATACATACCTTGTGCTGATTCCGGGCGGACTCGATCAACTTTCCGTACCGCTTGCCTGGGAACATAGCACCGCTTCGATAGCCGGAAGAGCATCGTCCGATGGGTTGAGCGCCGCGTCCGACGTCTCGAGATCACCAGACGGACGGCCGACAGCCCGAGCAGCGTACGTCGCGATCGAACCGGATCATGATCGCGCCATGATGCGCGTGGCGTACGACACTGGCACACACCAGGGCTGAACGATGCACGTACGCGGCGCTGGAGTAGGGTGTGGTGGCCACCAGACAGCGATGCTATGTTTTGCGACCTCGCAATTTGCAGGCCTGGCCCGAAGGGACCGCCCCCATGCCTCGTCCACGTCGCGCCACGAAGGTCGACGATCTGTCGGCGGAGTCGCCCGGTCCCCGGGCCGACGCCGCCGATGTCCGGCCGGTCGGCACCTTCTCACTCGCCTGGCGCCTGCTGGGCAACCGGTTCCAGGTGCGACTCGCCGGCGCGAGCGCCTCGTCGCTCAGCCACCTCGTCTTCATGGTCGGCGCGATGGTGCCGCCGTTCGCCGCGCTGCTGATCTGCCTGGCGGCCGGCGCCAGCACGACGGTCACGCTCGCCCTGTGCCTGCCGACCATGCTCGTCTCCGGGGCGTTCACGTGGCACGTGTACCGCGAGGCCCGCACCGCACACCACATCGAGCAGGGGCGCCGGAGGGCGGCGAACGCGCGCCGGGCCCGAGGCGCCGCCGGCCGGGACAAGCCCCGCCGCCCGCGCAGGCCCGGGTCGCCGAAGCGGCGCCGGCCGGGCGGGCCGGGGCAGGGCCACGACGGCCCGCGGCGTCACTGATCGCCGACGGCCGATGCGAAGATGGTTCCAATCGACGCTCACCCCACCGGGAATGCCCTGATGTCGCTGCCACAAGACGCACTGACGCCCGTTGAGCGCAGCCCGGCGTACGCGCGCCGGCGCCTGCGCGTCGAACTGCGCCGGCTGCGCGAGCGCCTGGGCCCGGCCTTGACCCAGCGCTCGGTCGGCGAGCGCCTCGGCTGGTCGCCGTCCAAGCTGATGCGCATCGAGAAGGGCCACGTGCGCGTCCGCCAGACCGACCTCGAGGCGTTGCTGCGCCTGTACGGCGTCGAGCACGACCCGCTCGCCGCCGAGCTGCTCGGGTGGCAGCGCCTGGGGCGCGGCCCAGCGTCGCACACCGCCAGCTACCGCGAGGTGCTGTCGAAGACCTTCGCGGACTACCTCGACGAGGAAGAGGCGGCCGCGACGATCCGCGCATATGAGCCGATGCTGATTCCGGGCCCGCTCCAGACGCCGGCGTATGCCCGCGCCGCCCTGCTGCGCTTCGCGCCGCTCGCCGCCGCCGCGGCCGCCGGTGCGGGGCGCGGCGACGGGGACGCGGCGCACATCCCGGCCGAGGCGATCGACCGGCGCGTCGAGGTGCGCCAGCTGCGCCAGCGGCTCCTGACCGAGCGGCGCGGGCTCAACGGCGTCTTCGTCGTCACCGAGGCCGCCCTGCGGCTGTGGGTCGGCAACGAACGCGGCAACCGTGAGCTGATGGTCGAGCAATTGGAACACCTGCGCGCCCTCAACCGCGATTACGACAACATCGACATCCACGTGATGCCGGAATCCGCGGGGCTGTTCAGCCCGCTCATGCTCTCGCCGTTCGTGGTGTTGGAATTCGACGACGGCGAACTACTGATGCTGCGCGAGACGCTGCCGGAGAGCGAGATGATTCGGGAGGACTCGGTGGAGGTGAGCACCGCCCGCGATGCGTTCGAGGACATGAAGGCGCTGGCCGCGCCGCCGGAGTCGCTCGACGCGTTTCTCGATGCCGCGATCGGACGCATCGCGCCGGCCTGACGACCCGGAATGCAATAACCGATCGTCCAGCATGCCTGTGCGAATGGGCTAACCGAATTCATCGAGTGTCATACATCGATTTCTCCCCTATCCTGAACATGGGGATAAGATTGGCGATTGCCGATCTTAACGGGGTGGGGCTGGAGGCATCGTGTCACGAACCAACGGGGCCGAGATCCGCTGGCGCAAGAGCTCGCGCAGCGCATGGGACAACTGCGTGGAGGTGGCCCGGCTCGCCGAGGGCGTACTCGTCCGCGATTCGAAGGACCCGGACGGCGCGGTGGTCGCCTTCTGCGGCCCCGGTTGGCGGGCGTTCCTGTCCGCGCTCGGCGACGGCGGCTTCGATACGCAGCTCAGCGGGCGGCGGCCCGCCGGATGATCCGCGCGATGGCGGCGGCGATGCCGGCGACGCGGGTGCGCCGGCGGCTTCGTTGCCGGGCCGGCACGACCAGGACGCCGTCGACTTCGGCTCTCGGGGTCGGCGTGCGCTCGCGCACGTCGGCCGACTCGGTCAGGTCCAGGTGCTCCGGCGCTCGCCGCGGTTCGGCGGAACCGACCATCGACCTGCTCCTCTCTGCCCGCGTCACCGCGACGCACACCGCGGGGAGCCGGCAGCGAGGCGGTGCGCCACCGAACTGGCGGCGCACACCCTGCTGACGGACGGGTCAGCTAGGCGGGGCCGACGGAGAGCACGCGGACGGCCGCGGCGCCCTGGGCGTCGGACTCGGCGAGGTCGACCTCCGCGACGATTCCCCAGTCGCGGTCGCCCTCCGGGTCGTCGAAGATCTGGCGCACGTGCCAGCGGTCCGGCTTCTGCTCGATGACGAGCAGGGCCGGGCCCCGGGCGTCGGGGCCGACGCCCAGCGAGTCGTACTCCTCGAAGTACCCCTCGATCGCGTCCTGCCAGGCGTCGGCGGTGAAGCCGTGCTCGCCGTCGAGCTCGCCGAGCTCGTCGAAGCGGCGCAGCGCGGCCAGCTCGACGCGGCGGAACAGCGCGTTGCGCACCAGGACGCGGAACGCGCGCACGTTGCGGGTGACCGCCGGCGGGCGCTCGTCGCGGACCGCCACCGGCTCGTCGGTGGGGTTGCGCAGCCGCTCCCACTCGTCGATGAGGCTGGAGTCGACCTGGCGCACGAGCTCGCCGAGCCACTCGATGAGGTCCGTGAGCTCCTCGGTGCGCGCGTCCTCGGGGACCGTCTGGCGCACGGCCTTGTAGGCGTCGGCGAGGTACCGCAGGACGAGCCCCTCCGAGCGCGACAGCTGGTAGAACCCGACGTACTCGACGAACGTCATCGCGCGCTCGTACATGTCGCGGACCACGGACTTCGGCGACAGGGCGTAGTCGGCGACCCACGGGTGGCCCTGCTTGTACAGGTGGTACGCGTTGTCGAGCAGGTCGACGAGGGGCTTCGGGTGGGTGACGTCCTCGAGCAGCTCGAGGCGCTGCTCGTACTCGATGCCCTCCGACTTCATCGCCGCGACCGCCTCGCCGCGGGCCTTGAACTGCTGCGCCGACAACACCTGCCGCGGGTCGTCCAATGTGGACTCGATGACGGACAGCACGTCGAGGGCGTAGGCGGGGGCCTCGCGGTCGAGCAGCTCGATCGCGGCGAGGGCGAACGGCGACAGCGGCTGGTTGAGCGCGAAGTCCATCTGCAGGTCGACGGTGAGGCGCACGCGGCGGCCCTCCTCGTCGGGCTCGTCGAGCTGCTCGACGACGCCGCCGGCCAGCAGCGCGCGGTAGATGGCGATCGCGCGGCGGATGAGGCGGCGCTGGGCGTGGACGTCCTCGTGGTTCTGGGTCAGCAGGTGGCGCATCGCGGCGAACGCGTCGCCGGGGCGGCTGATGACGTTGAGCAGCATCGCGTGCGAGACCTGGAAGCTCGACTTCAGCGGCTCCGGCTCGGCCTCGACGAGCCGCTCGAACGTCGGCTTGCCCCAGCCGATCGAGCCCTCCGGCGGCTTCTTGCGCACCACCTTGCGCCGCTTCTTCGGGTCGTCGCCGGCCTTGGCCAGGGCGCGCTCGTTGTCGATGACGTGCTCGGGCGCCTGCACGACGACGGTGCCGATGGTGTCGAACCCGGCCCGGCCCGCCCGGCCGGCGATCTGGTGGAACTCCCGGGCGTACAGCAGCCGGGTCTTCTGCCCGTCGTACTTCGACAGCGCCGTGAACAGCACCGTGCGGATCGGCACGTTGATGCCGACGCCCAGGGTGTCGGTGCCGCAGATGACCTTCAGCAGGCCGGCCTGGGCGAGGGTCTCGACGAGGCGGCGGTACTTCGGCAGCATCCCCGCGTGGTGCACCCCGATCCCGTGGCGCACGAGCCGCGACAGCGTCTTGCCGAAGCCGGCGGTGAAGCGGAAGTTGCCGATCGTCTCGGCGATCATGTCCTTCTCGGCGCGGGTCGACACGTTGACGCTCATGAGCGCCTGCGCCCGCTCCAGGGCGGCGGCCTGCGTGAAGTGCACGATGTAGACGGGGGCCTGCCGGGTGCTCAGCAGCTCCTCGATCGTCTCGTGCAGCGGGTCCATGGAGTAGGTGAACATCAGCGGTACCGGCCGCTCGGCGTTCTTCACCACCGCCGTCGAGCGCCCGGTGCGCCGCGTCAGGTCGTCGGTGAACCGCGTGACGTCGCCGAGCGTGGCCGACATGAGCACGAACTGGGCCTGCGGCAGCTCGATCAGCGGCACCTGCCAGGCCCAGCCGCGGTCGGGGTCGGCATAGAAGTGGAACTCGTCCATGACGACGATGCCGACGTCGGCCCGGTCGCCGTCGCGCAGTGCGATGTTGGCCAGGATTTCCGCGGTACAGCAGATGATGGGCGCATCCGCGTTGACGCTCGCGTCGCCGGTGAGCATGCCCACGTTCTCGGCGCCGAACATGTCCACCAGCGCGAAGAACTTCTCCGACACCAGCGCCTTGATCGGCGCCGTGTAGAACGTCGTGCGGTCGGTCGCGAGGGCGGCGAAGTGCGCCCCGGCGGCGACGAGGCTCTTGCCGGACCCGGTCGGCGTGTTCAGGATGACGTTCGCCCCGGAGACGATCTCGATGAGCGACTCCTCCTGGTGCGGGTACAGGGTGAGCCCCTGCTCCCCCGCCCACTCGGAGAACGCCTCGAAGACCGCGTCGGGGTCTCCGCCGCGGGGCACGCGCGCAGCAAGGTTCGTCATCGCTTCTCAAACATCAGGTCGAAGGCGGGCCGCCCGGCGCTCATCGCCCGCCGCTCGAACTTCGTCACCGGCCGGTGCTCCGGCCGCGGCGCGAAGCCCTGGTAGCGGTTGACGAGGCCGGGGTCGGCGGCGAGGGTCTCGAGCATCGCCTGCGCGTAGCCGGCGTCGTCGGTGGCGCAGTGCAGCACGCCGCCGGGCCGCAGCCGCTCGCGCAGCAGGGCGACCCGCTCGGGCACGATGAGCCGCCGCTTGTGGTGGCGCGCCTTGGGCCACGGGTCGGGGAAGAACACGTGCACCGCGGCCAGGCTCCCGGCCGGGATGTCGGCCCGCAGCAGGTCGAACGCGTCGACGGCGGCGACCCGCAGGTTGCTCAGCCCGCCCTCGTCGATGAGGTGCAGCAGGTTGGCCACGCCGGGGGTGTGGACCTCGACGGCCAGGTAGCGCCGACCCGGGTCGGCGGCGGCCATCCGCGCGGTGGCCTCCCCCATGCCGGACCCGATCTCCAGCACGTCGACGGCGTCGCCGGGGACGAACGAGTAGCGCTCGGCCAGCCGGTCGAGGGCGTCGTGGTGCCGACCGCTGAGCCGCCCGCGGCGCGGATGATAGGTCCGCACGATGCGCGGCGGCCGGTCGACGGTAAACATGGGACCCCAAGGTTACCCGATCACCCGATTATCCCCATAAGGCCCCTTCGGCGCCTACCGGCGCAGCGCGTCCTGGGCGGCCTGGACCAGGTCCATCACGTCCTCGCCGGCCGTGGCGGCCGACCACACCAGGGCGAAGGTCAGGCGGGGCGGCGGGCCGGCGAGGGGAACGAACCGCACGTCCGGGCGGCGCACGGTGTCGACCAGCAGCTGCGGCACCGGCAGGGCGCCCCGGCCGGCGGCGACGAGGTCCAGGGCGGCGGCCGGGTCGTCGACCGCGTCCGGGGCGAGGCGGGCGCCGTCCGGGACGGCGACGCCGCGGGGCAGCAGCAGGCGGCCGGCGCGGTCGAGGGTGAGCGCCGACGCCGTGGACAGCGGGTCGGCGGCCGGCAGGGCCAGGTGGGTCAGCGGCACGTGGAAGCGGGCGGCGCTGGCGAAGCCCGGCGGGAACGGCGCGCTCATGAGCGCCGCCGCGGCCCGGCCGCGGGTCAGCTCGTCGGTCGCGGCGCGCCAGCCGGCCGGGACCAGCTCGAGGTCGAGGCCCGGCTTGCGGCCGGCGAGGCGGCGCGCGACCCGGGCCGCGAAGCCGCCGGCGACCGGTGCATAAGCGAGGCGAATCGCGGCGGGGGCGGGCACGGCGAGCCGCGCGGCCTCGGCCGCGAAGGCGGTCGCCTGCTCCAGTACGGCCTCGGCGTGCGGCAGCAGGGCGGCGCCCGCCGGGGTCGGGGCGACCTCGCGGCTGGTGCGCTCGAACAGGCGAAGGCCCAGCTCGCGCTCGAGGCGGGCGACGGCCTGGCTGACTGCCGGCTGCGACAGGCCGGCCGCGGCGGCGGCGCGCGAGAACGAGCGGTGCCGCGCCACCAGCGCGAAGCACTCGATGTCCCGCAGCGCCGCCATGGCGACCAGTATCGGGCATTCGCCGGGCTTATCGATCGCGAAAACCGGCCCGTGGGCGGCCACGATCCGCTGGTGACCACCGAGTTTCCCTCCGCGACCGTCCTGGGGTACCCGCGCATCGGGCCCGACCGCGAGCTCAAGCGCGCCCTCGAGGCCTACTGGGCGGGCCGCACCGACCGGGCCGCGCTCGACGAGACCGGGCGCCGGCTGCGCGCGCAGACGTGGCGGCGCCTGCACGAGCTGGGGCTGCGCGGGCCGGGTGCGCTGCCGTCCAACACCTTTTCGCTGTACGACCACGTGCTCGACGCCGCCGTCATGCTCGGCGCGGTGCCGGAGCGCTACCGCGGCGCGGCCGACCCGTACTTCGCGATGGCCCGCGGCGCCGACGGCCTGCCGCCGCTGCGGATGACGAAGTGGTTCGACACGAACTACCACTACATCGTCCCCGAGATCGGGCCGCGCACGGCATTTCGCGCCGATGCCGGCAAGCCCCTCGGCGAGCTCGCGGAGGCGCGGGCGCTCGGCTTCGCGACCCGGCCGGTGCTCCTCGGGCCGGTGACGTTCCTGCGCCTGGCCCAGGCCGCGCCGGGCGCCCCGTCGGGATTCGCACCCCTGGACCGCCTCGACGACCTCCTCGACGTGTACTGCGAGCTGCTGTCGGACCTGGCCCCGCACGCCGAGTGGGTGCAGCTGGACGAGCCGGTCCTCGTCGTGGACGGCGGCTCCCCCGCGGTGCGCCACGCCTACCGCCGCCTCGCCGGGCTGTCGCGGCGCCCGCGGCTGCTCGTCGCGTCCTACTTCGGCGATGCCGGGGACGCGCTGCCCGCGCTCGCCGTGGCGCCCGTGGACGGGGTGGCGGTTGACCTGACACATGGTGTACCGCCAAATCTCGCCCTGTTCGAGGAGCGGGTCGTGGTCGGTGGCGTCGTGTCGGGTCGCTCGGTGTGGCGGACCGACCCGGACGGGGCGCGGGCGCTGCTGGCCGCGGCCGGGGCGACGTCGGTGTCGACGAGCTGCTCGCTGCTGCACGTGCCGTACACGCTGCGGGGCGAGTCGGGCCTGCCGGCCGGCCTCGCCTTCGCGGAGGAGAAGGTCGCCGAGGTCGTCGCGCTGGCCGGCCTGGGCCCGAAGGCCGGTCCGCTGCCGGTGCGGCCGCGCCCGGCCGGTGAGGTGCGGGCCGAGTCGCGCGGGCCGTACGAGGCGCGGGCCGCCGCCCAGCGCGACCTCGGGCTGCCGGACCTGCCGACGACGACGATCGGCTCGTTCCCGCAGACCGGCGAGCTGCGCGCGGCCCGCTCGGCGGTCGCCGCTGGCACGCTGCCGGTCGCGCAGTACGAGGAGCGCATCGCCGCCGAGATCGCCCGCGTGATCGGCGAGCAGGAGGCGCTGGGGCTGGACGTGCTCGTGCACGGGGAGCCGGAGCGCAACGACATGGTGCAGTACTTCGCCGAGCACCTCGACGGGTTCGCGGTCACGCGCAACGGGTGGGTGCAGTCGTACGGCTCACGGTGCACCCGGCCGCCGATCCTGCACGGCGACGTGCGCCGGCCGGCCCCGATCACGGTGCGCTGGGCGACCTACGCGCAGTCGCTCACCGCGCGCCCGGTGAAGGGGATGCTGACCGGCCCGGTGACGATCGTGGCGTGGTCGTTCGTGCGTCCTGACGTACCGCTGCGGGACGTGACGCTGCAGGTGGCCGACGCGGTGCGCGAAGAGGTGCGCGACCTGGAGGCGGCCGGCATCCGCGTCATCCAGGTCGACGAGCCGGCGCTGCGCGAGCTGCTGCC
The DNA here is from genome assembly GCF_050936175.1 of Dactylosporangium sp. CA-139066. Classification (NCBI taxonomy): domain Bacteria; kingdom Bacillati; phylum Actinomycetota; class Actinomycetes; order Micromonosporales; family Micromonosporaceae; genus Dactylosporangium; species Dactylosporangium sp. CA-139066. The sequence continues at coordinate 8,775,921 of NZ_JBNJNH010000001.1, forward strand.
GCTGCGCCGGGAGGACCGGGCGGAGTACCTGGCGTGGGCGGTCGCCGCGTACCGCCGCGCGACGTCGGGCGCCGCGGACGCGACGCAGATCCACACGCACCTGTGCTACAGCGACGCGGCCGAGGTGCTGTCGGCCATCGACGCGCTGGACGCGGACGTGACGAGCATCGAGGCCGCCCGCTCCGGGTTCGCGGTGCCGGCGTTCGAGCGGGGCATCGGCCCCGGGGTGTACGACATCCATTCCCCGCGGATCCCGGACGAGGCCGAGGTGGCGGCGCGGCTGCGGCAGGCCCTGGCGGCGGTACCGCCCTCACGACTGTGGGTGAATCCGGACTGCGGCCTGAAGACGCGCACGTACGAGGAGGTGCGCGCGGCCCTGACGAACGTCGTCGGGGCGGCGGTGGCGGTGCGCCGGTCCGTAAAGTGAGGGAATGTCGTATCCACCACCGAGGTACCACGGCGAGGGCGGCGAGCTCAACGCGACGTACCGCCCCGCCGGCACCCCCGCGGAGTTCACGTACGCCAGCGGCAACACGGTGCACTACCTGGCGACCGGCGCGAGCACCAACGGCCAGTTCGGCCTGTACCGCTGGGTGATGGGCCCGCAGCCGAGCGGCCCGGACCCCCACTTCCACCGCTCGATCTCCGAGTCGTTCTTCATCCTGAGCGGCTCGGTGCGCATCTACGACGGCCGGCGCTGGATCGACACCGAGCCCGGCGACTTCGTCCACGTCCCGGAGGGCGGCGTGCACGCGTTCCGCAACGAGTCCGGCGCCCCCGCGGAGATGCTGCTGCACTTCGCGCCGGGCGCCCCGCGGGAGGCGTACTTCGAGGGCCTGCCACGCTTGAAGGACATGCCCGACGACGAACGCGCCGCGTTCATGCTGGAGCACGACACGTTCTGGATCGCCGGTGACGGCCGGTGACGGGAAACTACGCTGCGTCGCCGGATCGGCGGCCGATTTTTCCGGGTCGGGTAGCGTAGGTGAGACCGGTGCCGCCGCCGCCCGGGGTGTCCTTTGCTCGGTCCAGCGGGGTCACGACGACGGCCGGCAGCCCGGAGACGACGACGGCGTGATCAAGCCCTGAGCCACGCGCGCGCACCAGCCGCGTGACGCTCCGGTTTGTGTTCGGTAAGGCTTGGAATCGGGGCTCGCTGCGGCCGTTCAAGGGCGGCGCGCTCCCGGAGGACCATGGCGTGGCGAGTGCCTGGTCGCGCGCACCGCGAGGGGCAGGCGGCGTGCTTCGTCGGCGCCGGCCCAGGCGGGCGCTCAAGGGCGGCGGCGGGCGACGCGCTCCCGGAGGCCCGTGGCGAGGCGCGCGGCGCGAAGGCGAGGCGCGCAGCGCGAAGGCGAGGCGCGCAGCGAGTGCCTGGTCGCGCGCACCGCGAGGGGCAGGCGGCGTGCTTCGTCGGCGCCGGCCCAGGCGGGCGCTCAAGGGCGGCGGCGGGCGACGCGCTCCCGGAGGCCCGTGGCGAGGCGCACGGCGCGAAGGCGAGGCGCGCGGCGAGTGCCGCGTGGCGCGACGGCGAGGCGCGTGGCGCGCACTGCGAGGGGCAGGCGGCGTGCTTCGTCGGCGCCGGCGCACCTGGCGGCCGGCCATGGCCGGCGATCAAAGGGCGGCGCGCTCCCGGACCCGCGTGGCGAGTCGAGCGGCGCGCGTGCCTGGGCGCGCCGGGCGAGTCGCACGCGGCGCGCTACCGGACCGCCCCGCCCGGCGCGTGGCAGGCGGCGCGCTCCCCCGGCGGCGGGGGCAGCCGGCACGCGCGGCAGCCAGCCGCGCGGACGTCATGGGGTGCGGTGTCGGAGGCCTCCGGGCGGGCGGTCCCCGCGGCCGATCCGGCATTCGTCCCCGAGCACGTCGGGGGCTCGTCGACCGCAGCCTGGCAGCAGGCCGCGGGGACCGGCCAGGCGAGGGGTCGTCCGCGGCCCAGCGGCGGCCTCCGACGAGCCGACGAAACACCCGCCGACCAGGCAAGAATCACCGCAGCCCAGGCGCGGGCGGACTCCGAACGAGCCGACGAAACACCCGCCGACCAGGCAAGAATCACCGCGGCCGGACTCCGAACGAGCCGACGAAACGCCCGCCGACCAGGCAAGGATCGCCGCGGCCCAGAACCGGCCAGGCTCCGAACGAGCCGACGAAGCACCCGCCGCCGTCGCCGGATGACGCGGGCGGACCGCCCGCGAGCCGCGCCCGAACGAAGGCGGCGACCGGCCGCGAGCGCCGCCGAACGCCGCGACGGGCGCGCGGAGGCGGCAACGGCAAGGCAGCGCCCCCGGAGAAACCGAAGAAACCGGAGAAAGAGGCAGCGTGCCGGGGCTGTGTGGCGACGGCGGCTGCGGACGGCCGAAACACCCGCCGCCGTCGCCGGATGACGCGGGCGGACCGCCCGCGAGCCGCGCCCGAACAAAGGCGGCGACCGGCCGCGAGCGCCGCCGAACGCCGCGACGGGCGCGCGGAGGCGGCAACGGCAAGGCAGCGCCCCCGGAGAAACCGAAGAAACCGGAGAAAGAGGCAGCGTGCCGGGGCTGTGTGGCGACGGCGGCTGCGGACGGCCGCGCCGAGCGGAGCGCGCTAGGCTCCCGAGCGTGACCGAGGGCAGCGGGTACCTGTACCACCAATCACAACACGACGGGTTCGTGGCCGCCGAGCCGCTGCGGGACGAGGTCGCCGCCGCGATCGATCGGCACGTCGAGGAGTTCTTCGGGCCGGTCGAGTTCGTGTGGCACGAGATCGCGTCGCATCTCATCCAGGCGCACGTGTACGTCGTCGAGCCGACCGAGCGGCGGCCGTACCGCACGCTGATGACGGTCGGCATGAGTGCGCTGCCGATGCGGGTGCCCGACGGGCACGAGGTCTCGCCGTTCGCGGAGCTCATGATCGCCCTGCCGGCCGACTGGCCGCTGAGCGACGCGTCGATTCGGGACGAACGGTACGGGTGGCCGGTGCGCGTGCTCAAGGAGGTGGCCCGGCTGCCGTTCCAGTACGGCACGTGGATCGGCGAGTGGCACTCGGTGCCCAACGGCGACCCGGCCGAGCCGTACGCGCAGGGGGTGCCGTTCGCCGGCGTCGTGGTCACGCCGATGCTGCGGGTGCCGGCCGAGGCGCGCACGATCGACGCCGGGGGCGGGACCACGATCGACCTGCTCGCGCTCGTACCCCTGCACCCGGCCGAGGTGGCGCTCAAGGTCCAGCGGGGCACGGACGCGCTCATCGAGGTCATGGACCGGGGCCGGGTGACCGAGCTGCTGGACCCCGCCCGGCCGTCGCTGGTGTAGGCGGGCGGCCGTGTTCCGGATCACCACCGACTACGACGAGGACGAGCAGCCGGACGACGACCTGCTGTACATCCTCATGGACGCCCTGGCCTCGTCGCACAGCCGGACGGCGACCGTCGAGGAGGTGGGCGGGCGGCGGCGGGTCATGCAGATCGTGGCCGCGGCCGACCGGTCGTACTCGGTGCGCCACTGCGAGCACGGGGTCGACGGGCTCGACATCCTCGCCGCCCACCAGCTCGTCCGGCACTGCCTGCGCGCCGGCGGCGACTGGGAGGCGGCGCTGGCCTCGCCCGCGTGCCGGGTCGTGCCGGAGGACTACGCCGGGACGGGGCTGACGCTGGCCCGCGCGTTCCTCGACGCGGCGAGGAAGCAGCCGCGGCCGGGGGTGCTGCCGATGTACGTCCAGTGGCACGGCCGCGCCGTGGTCGGCGGCGACACGTGGACGGGGGCGCCGGCCCGCGGGCGGATGGTGGTGCGGGTGGTGGCCCGCGACCGGCGCCACGGGCACGGGCTCGAGATCCGCGCGCCGCGGGGGCGCGTCGACGGGGCGCCGAGCGTGCAGCTGTGGCCGCGTGAGGACGGCGAGGAGCACATGCTCGAGTACGAGGCGGCCGACGGGCTCCTGCAGCTCACCAACGTCTACACCGAGGTCGTCGCCGGGCGGGAGCGGGTCGGGCGCTGGGAGGGCAACGCGGCGATGGCGCCGGAGATCGTCTCGCCGCGGCGGCGGGTGTACCGCTGCAACCACGCCGAGACCGGGCCGCCGACCTTCGGCGACCTGGTCCTCGCCATCGAGCTCTTCGATGACGAGGACCAGACCTGGACGTAAAGAGAAAAAAGTAAGAAACGAGGCTCAGAAGCCGAACGACGACACGAGGATCGCGCGGGCCAGGGTGTGTGCGGTCACGTTGAAGCCGACCACGTTGGCCGACGCGTCGGCGTCGACGCCGAGGGACTCGACGTCCAGGGCGTGGACGACGAAGAAGTACCGGTGCGGGGCGTCCTGCTTCGGCGGCGCGGCGCCGCCGAAGTCGCGGGTGCCGTAGTCGTTGCGGGCGTGGATGGCCTCGTCCGGCATCCCGTCCTTGTCGCCGGTGCCGGCGCCGGTGGGCAGCTCCGTCGCCTCGACCGGCACGTCGTAGACGATCCAGTGCCAGAACCCGCCGCCGGTCGGGGCGTCGGGGTCGTAGCAGGTCACCGCGAAGCTCTTGGTCTCCGCCGGGAACCCGGACCAGGCCAGGTGGGGCGAGGTGTTGCCGCGCTCGTAGACCTGGGCGTCGGGCAGCGTGCCGCCGTCGGTCAGGTCCTCACTGGTCAAGCTGAACGCCGGCACCGCGGGCAGGAAGTCGTACGGCGACGGCGAGCGCGGACGGTCGGTCATGCGCAATCTCCTAGTGACGAGTCGAGGCGCTCCTACGGGCATCCTCTTACCCAACGACCGGGACACTCAAGTGAGGCGGTCCAGGGCAAGCCCGAGCAGCCACACCAGATGGGGCTGGTGCACGGGGGCCGTAGTGCGCTGTTCGATGCTCACGACCGTGCTCCCGCGCCGCCCGACCGCCCACTGGCCGGAGGCGAACGCCTCGTCCCCGGCGCCCGGGACCGGCCGGCCGCCGCGGTGGGCGCGGATCGCCAGCTCCGCCGCCTCGCCGACGGCCACCGCGACGACGAGCGTGGCGCCGTCGGCCGCCCGGAACTCCGCCATGCTCATCGGGCCGACCGCGACCGCGGGGGCGGGCACCAGCGTCACCGGCCGGCCCAGCACCCGGCCCGCCTCGTCGGCGCTGACGAGGTCGCCGACCGCGACCCGGGCCGGGCGCACCGCGGTGGCCAGGGCCGGCGCGCCCGCGCTCATCGCCTTCTGGATGAGCTGGTCGGTGTTCTCGTCGCCGTACGACTGCGAGCGCGACCGCGCGGTGGACTCGACCCGCAGGCTCAGCACCCGCCTAGTCCAGCGCCGCGCGGTGATCGTCACCACGGCGCCGGGCGGGGCGCCGCGGGCGAGGTCGGTCGGGCACGCCCAGGCGGTCGTCCGGTCGGCGGTGCCGTCGTCGACGGCGAGGTAGTCCAGCACCGGAATGGCGGGCGAGTCCTCGCCCTGGCTGCGGGTCTTCCACGTCTGCGTCCAGAGCACCTCGCCGGTCAGCGTGACCGGGGTGAGCAGGTCCACGACGGTGCCGATGAGGGTGTACCCCCCGTAGAGCAGCGTCAGCATCACCAGCGCGCGCAGCACGTCCGTGCGGCCGAGGCTCACCGCGATGTCGTTCGCGCGCACGAGCAGCACGGTCAGGGCGACGGCGGCGAGCGCCTTGACGATCAGCCGGGCGGGCTTCTGCCCGTACCGGGGGAACAGGCTGGGGTAGGTGACCCGGACGCGGTGCCAATGACTGGGCCCAGTGCCGCCGAAGGACGACCACACCTTGCGGCGGTTGCCCATGCCGAGGTCGATCACGGCGGCGCAGACGCGGGTCGCCCCGACGGCGTCGCCGTAGGACAGGTAGCGGTCCCAGACGGCCACCGCGGCCGGCGGCAGGTCGGCGAAGCTCTCGTGGGCCCGCAGGAACGCCTTGAGCCCGAGCCAGCGCGCGGCGGCGGCGCGGCCCTCGGGCGTGTCGCGCTCGCCGCGGGCCTTCCCGGCGACGCCGCCGAGCGCGCACCACATGATGATGGTCGCGATGACGGCGAACACGTAGCCGCCGCTGCTGTCGGAGTCGCCGCTGTCGCTGGGGACGCCGTTGCGGGCGGTGTACAGCGCGATGGCCAGGCCCAGGGCGAGCGACGGCAGGGCGGCGACCAGCACGAGCGCGGCGACGACGGCGGGGGAGAAGCGGCGCCGCGACAGGCCCCGCGAGCGGGCGTCGGCGACGATGGCGGCGTCGAGGCGCCGCGTCCAGCCCTTGGCCTGCTCGGCGTCGCGGAACGTGAGCGCGGTCAGCGGCACCATGCCGCCCACCGCCAGGCTCCGGACCCGTTCCAAGATCATGCTCTCGTACGCGTTGAGCCCCGACGGCCGATCCTGCCGGACGTGCACCGTGGTCTGCAGCGGGTCGTTGCCCGGCTGGCGGAACTCGAGGATCTTGCGGGCGGCGAGGTCAATCAGCGTCGACTCGGCGGCGTCCACGGTCAGCTCCCACCGGCCGGTGATCAGGCTGACCACGGCCGGCGACTCGGGGCCGCCGAACTCCTGCGTCGGCGCCGGCGCGGCGACCGGCCGGGGCCGGGTGAACAGCAGCGCGCCCCAGAAGGCGAGCAGCCACACGCCGAGGCCGGCCGCGACGATGCCCGCCTCGACGACGAGCGCCGGGTCGATATCCATGATCGGCCCGTCAGAACCGGACGTTCACGTCGGCGCGCTCGCCGGCGGCGGCCTCGAAGTACGGCCGCGCGCGGAAGCCGCCGATGCCCGCGATCAGGTTCGAGGGCAGCGTCTGCGTCCGCTGGTTGTAGGTCTGCACGGCGCTGTTGTAGAACTGCCGCGCGTACGCGATCTTCTCCTCGGTGTTGCCCAGCTCGCCCTGCAGCTGCAGGAAGTTCTGGTTCGCCTTGAGCTGCGGGTAGGCCTCGGCGAGGGCGAACAGCCGGCCCAGCGCCTGGGTCAGCTGCCCCTCGGCCTGGGCCTGGGCGGCCGGGCCGGCGGCGGTGGCGCCCGCGGCGGCGTTGCGGGCGGCGACGACCGACTCCAGGGTGCCGCGCTCGTGGGCGGCGTACCCCTTCACGGTCTCCACCAGGTTGGGGATCAGCGAGTGGCGGCGCTTGAGCTGCACGTCGATCTGCGCCCACGAGGCGTCGACCTGGGTGCGGGCCTTGACCAGCGCGTTGTAGGTCGCCGCGGCCCACCACAGCAGGACGACGACGACCAGGACGGCGGCGCCGAGCACGATCAGTCCAGTCATGGCCGCATGGTGGCCGCCGCATATGACGGGGACGATGAACAGTCGCCGATCCGACAGCTTTCGCGGTATCTACGGCAGCTGGTACGGCTCCGCGCGCCGCGCCGCGAGCCAGGACTCGACGTCGTCGGCGCTTCGGGGCAGGCCGTCGGACAGGTTGCGGGCGCCGGTCGGGGTCACCAGCACGTCGTCCTCGATGCGCACGGCCAGGCCGTGCAGCTCGGTCGGGACCAGGTCGTCCTCCGGCTGGAAGTACAGCCCGGGCTCCACCGTCAGCACGTAGCCGGCGTCCAGGTGGCCCTCGCGGTAGCGCTCCTTGCGGGCGTGGGCGCAGTCGTGCACGTCGAGGCCGAGCATGTGCCCGAAGCCGTGCAGGGTCCACCGGCGGTACAGGATGCTCTCGGGGTCCAGCGCCTCCTCGAGGCCGGCCTTGAGCACGCCCAGGCCGATCAGGCCCTCGGCCAGCACTCGCATGCAGGCCTGGTGCACGTCGTCGAAGGCGACGCCGGGCCGGATGGCGTCGATGCCGGCCTGCTGGGACCGGAAGACGAGGTCGTACACCTCCCGCTGCAGCGGCGTGAACGTCCCCGACACGGGCACGGTCCGGGTCACGTCGGCGGTGTAGAGGTTGCGGTTCTCCACGCCCATGTCCATGAGCAGCAGCTCGCCCGGGCGGGTCGTCCCGTCGTTGCGCGTCCAGTGCAGGATCGCCGCGTGCGCGCCGGCGCCGACGATCGAGCCGTAGCCGACGTCGTTGCCGTCGTGGCGGGCCCGCAGCCCGAAGACGCCCTCGACGAGCCGCTCGCTGACGGGCCGGTCGGCCGGCAGCGCCCGGGCCGCGTCCTCGAAGCCGCGCACGGTGACGTCGATCGCGTCCTGCAGCTGCTCGAGCTCCCACGCGTCCTTGACCAGCCGCAGCTCCGACAGGACCCGGGCCAGCTCCTGGTCGCGCTCCGGCGCCGTGGCCCGCACCCGCTCGTCGACGGCCGGGTCGTAGCCGCGCAGCACCCGGGTGCGCCCCGGGGCGGCGTCGTCGAGCGCCGCGGCGAGCTCGTCGAGGTGCGCGGTCTGCACCTGCAGCTCGAGGGCCCGCTCGGGCAGCGTCGCGCGGCGGCCGATCCACAGCTCGCCGTGGTTGCGGTCCGTGAAGAACTCGTCGGTGTCGCGCGGCGAGCGGGGGCGCACGTACAGGGTCGCGTCGTGGCCGCCCTCGGTCGGGCGCAGCACGAGGACCGACTCGGGCCCGTGCTCGCCGGTCAGCCACACGTGCTCGGTGCCGGGCCGGAAGCGGTGGTAGGTGTCGTTGGAGCGGACCCGCTCCACACCCGCCGGGATGACCAACGTCTCACCCGGGAAGGCGTGGGACAGCTCGGCCCGGCGCTTGGCGTGGTCGGGCGCCTCGACCCGCGGGGAGACCTCCAGGGGCGCGTCCCGCCAGCCCGCGCGCATGAACTCGCGGAACCGTTCGGGGAACTCCGGGTCGTGCGACTGGCTACCGGCTGACGCCTGACCCGTTGCATCCATGCTGACGCCGCTCCTTCGCCGCGAATTCGTGCTCCACCTGGCACGGTACCCCGTGCGAGGATGCAAGCCATGGCGGGTCTTCTCACGTTCGTCAGCGCGCGGGGCGGCGCGGCGGCGCACCGGGATGCGATCGCCGACGCGCTCGGGCTGATGCGCCACCGCGGCCCCGACGAGGAGCGGGTCGTCGCGACGGACGACGTCGTGTTCGGCGCCGAGCGGCTCGCGATCACCGACCGCGACGGCGGGCGGCAGCCGCTGTCCTACCCGCCGTCCGGCGTGACCGCCGGGCGGTACCTCATCGCCCTGGACGGCGCCGTGCACAACGCCGACGAGCTGCGCACCGAGCTCGTCGAGGAGCGCAACGCCGAGTTCGCCACGCTGAGTGAGGCGGAGGTCGTCCTCGCCGCCTACCACCACTGGGGCCCGAGCGCGGTGAGCCGGCTGCGGGGCGCGTTCGCGTTCGTGATCTGGGACTCCTCCGCCCGCCGCGCGTTCGGGGCGCGGGACCCCTTCGGCGTGAAGCCGCTGTACCAGCTGCAGACGCCCGCCGGCGTGTACCTGGCCAGCGAGAAGAAGGCGCTGCTGCCGTTCGTCACCGACCCGTCCGCCGTCGACGCGGTGCGGCTGCAGCACTACCTCACGATGCAGTACGTCCCCGAGCCCGCCACCATGCACCCCGACGTGCGGCGGCTGGGTGCGGGCGAGTCGTTCGTCTACACGCCGGGCGGCCCCCTGGCCAACCGGCGCTACGGCCAGCTGACGTTCCGCCCGGCGGCGGTCAGCGATGAGGACGCCGTCATCCGCCGCATCACCGAGGCGCTGCGCGACAGCGTCCACGCCCACCTGCGCGCCGACGTGCCGGTCGGGGCGTTCCTGTCCAGCGGCATCGACTCGACCGCCATCGTCGCCCTGGCCGCCGAGCGCGACCCGGGCCTGCGCACCTACACCGTCGGCTACGACGCGGTCGGCCCGCAGGCGCAGTACTCCGAGATCGACGTCGCCGAGCAGTCCGCCCGCGCGCTCGGCGTGCCGCTCGACGCGACCGTCGTCACCGCCGCCGACTTCATGCGCGCGCTGCCCCGCATCGTGTGGCACCTCGACGACCCGGTCGCCGACCCGGCCCTGGTGCCGCTGTTCTTCCTCGCCGAGCGGGCCGCCCGCGACGTCACCGTCGTGCTCGGCGGCGACGGCGCCGACGAGCTGTTCGGCGGCTACCCGATCTACCGCGAGCCGCTGTCGCTGTCGAGCGTGAGCCACCTGCCCGACCCGATGCAGCGCGGCCTGCGGGCCGTGTCCCGGGTCATCCCGCAGGGCGTGAAGGGCAAGAGCTTCCTCGAGCGCGGCACCACGCCGATCGAGGAGCGCTACTACGGCAACGCCCGGATCTTCACCGACGAGGAGAAGGCCGCGCTGCTGCGCCGCTTCGAGCCCGACGTGCGCCACACCGACGTCACCGCCCCGGTGTTCAAGGAGGCGGGGGCGCTGGACGACGTCACCACCATGCAGTACATCGACCTCTACACCTGGCTGCGCGGCGACATCCTGGTCAAGGCCGACCGCATGACGATGGCCCACTCGCTGCAGCTGCGCACCCCGTTCCTGGACCGGGCCGTGTTCGACGTCGCCGCGACCCTGCCCAGCGAGCTCAAGGTGCCGCCGCGCTCCCAGGAGACGAAGGCCGCGCTGCGCCGCGCCCTCGTCGGCGTGGTGCCGGAGCCGATCGTGCACCGCAAGAAGCTCGGCTTCCCGGTGCCGATCAAGCCGTGGCTGCGCGGGGAGATGTACGACTGGGCGCAGGGCCTGCTCGACACCTCCGACGCCGGCGACCTGCTCGACCTCGACGTGGTGCGCGGCCTGCTGCGCGCGCACCGCAAGAAGGAGGCCGACCACTCCCGCAAAATCTGGACGGTGCTCGTCTTCTGCGTCTGGCACGCGGTCTTCGTCACCGGCACCATGAGGCCGGGCTATTTCCGTGGTGATGCTTCGCATCGTGATGAAAACCGTGGTGACGACCACGCCGACCTGCGCCGGCACCAGGAGACGCACATCTAGCGTGAGCGGCGATGCTGCTCACGTTCCGGGTCCAGAACTTCCGCTCCGTCCGCGACATCCAGGAGCTGACGCTGCTGGCCACGCCGCCCGACGCGGGCCTCGCCGCGCCGCTGTCGCACGGCGCCTCCCTGTACGTGTCGCCGCTGGCCGGGGTGTTCGGCGCCAACGCCTCCGGCAAGTCCACGATCCTGCGGGCCCTGGGCACGCTGCGCTCCCTGGCCGCGACCAGCAGCGACGCCCGCGACGCCGCCCGCCGCTTCGAGCCGTTCCGCCTCGACCCGGCCGCGCGGCTGCTGCCGACCCGCTTCGAGGCCGAGTTCCTCGCCGGCGGCGTGCGCCACGTGTGGGGCTGCGCCTACAAGCAGGGCGAGGTCGTCGCCGAGTGGCTGCACGCCTACGGGCGGGACCGGCGCCAGGTGTGGTACGAGCGGGACCGGGCCGGCGTGCGCACCCTGCCGCAGGTGCGCCTGGAGGCCCTCGCCATCGCGGTCGCCGCCGACCCGTCGACCACGCTGCTGGCCCTCGGCTCCGACGCGGGCCACACGTTCCTGGCCCCGGTGGCCAAGGCCCTCGCCGCCATCACCCCGGTCCGGGTCGCCCCCGGCACCCGCATGGTGAACGACCTCGAGCACCTCGCCCCCCGCTGGAGCGACGAGCTGACCCTGCTGCTGTCCCGGGCCGGCCTCGGCATCGCCGGCGTCGAGTCCGGCGGCGAGGGCATGCGCCTGGTCCACGACGCCCGCCTCGGCGCCCAGCCGCTGGGCGCCTACGGCGAGTCCGACGGCACCATCGCCTGGCTCGACCTGCTGGCCGCGCTGCTACCGGCCCTGGACCGCGGCGGCCTGCTCCTCGTCGACGACCTCGACGCCATCCTCCACCCGAGCCTGGCCGCCGAGGCACTGCGCCTGCTGGGCGACCCCCGGCTCAACCCCGGCCGCGCGCAGCTGGTCTTCACCGCCCGCGCCGTGCCCCCCACGATCGCCGAGTCCCAGCGCTGGTACGCCGTGAAGTCCGAGGGCGCCACCCGCCTGGCCCGCGAACCGTCGGGCCCCGGCCTCAGCCCCGGCGAGCTGGCCCACGAGTTGTGGCTGGCGAAGCGCCCGCCGCCCCCGTGATACTGGCCGGGTGACGGGTTACGGCGTGGTCATCGGCGAGGCACTGATCGATCTGCTCGAGTCGACGGCGGGCGGTGAGCTCGTCTACCGCCCCGCCGTGGGCGGCGCCCCGTTCAACGTCGCCGTCGGCATCGCCCGGCTGGGCGCCGACGTGCACTTCCTCGGCTCGTTCGGCGACGACCCGTTCGGCGCCCGCCTGCTGGACTACCTGGACAAGACCGGCGTCGGTACCGCGGGCAGCGTCACCGTCCCCGGCGTGGCCACGACCCTGGCCGTCACCACGTTCCAGGGCCACGAGCCGACGTTCCGCTTCTACGGCTCGCCCCCGTCGTACGGGCTGCTCGACGCCCCCGACGTCGACGAGGACCTCGTCGCCGGCGCCCGGCTGCTGTACTGCGGCTCGATGTGCCTGCTCGCCCCGCCCGTGCTCGCGGCCGCCCGCCGCGCCTGGGCGGTGCCCGGCCCGGTCCGCGTCTTCGACCCCAACGTCCGCCCGGTCGTCGGCCTGAACCCGGACGTGGTCGAGGAGTTCGCCGCCACCGCCGACCTGGTGAAGCTCAGCTCGGCCGACGCGCTCGCCCTGTGGGACGAGACCCCGGAGGCCGCCGCCCGGCGGCTGCTGTCGGCCGGCGCGGACGCGGTGGTCGTCACCCTCGGCGCCCAGGGTGCCCTGGTGGCGCAGGGCGCGTCGACGGTACTCGTGCCGGCCCCCCGCATCGCCCCGGTCGACGCCACGGGCGCCGGCGACGCCACCATGGCCGGCCTCAGCTGGGGCATCCTGGCCCACGGCCGCCCCGCCGACCTGGGCGCCTGGGCCACGCTCACCCGCGTGGCGGTGCACGTGGCCGGCCTGGTCTGCGAGTCGCCGGGCGGCGCCGTGTCGATGCCGACCGTCGCGGACCTGCGCGCCCGGTTCGTAGACTTGGCCGTGTGACGCCCGCCCGGTTCGACCGCTACGTGCTGGCGAGCAAGGCGACGGCCGCCGGGGTCGCCCTGCTCCTGGTCGCGCTGCGCGTGCTGGACGAGTTCGGCGTCACACCCTCCACGCCGGTGGTGCTCGCGGTGGCCGCCCGCCTGGCCCCGATCTTCGTCCTGAGCGCCGCGTTCCTCGTCTTCGGCGTCGTCTTCCGCCCGATCCACCGCCCCCCGCCGGCCGCGCTGCGCATCCGCGGCGGCGCGTTCGTCGCCCCCGGCTCCCCGGTCCTGATGGGCCGCATGGCGATGGGCTGGGCGCTGCTCGGCACCGTCTTCCTCGACAGCGACCCGTCGCTGTCCCCGACGACCCGCGCGGGCGTCAACGCCGGCGCCGCGCTGGTCATCGCCGGCGCCGCCTGGCCCCTGCTGCGCGGCCCCCGCCTGGCCATGACCCCGGCCGGCCTCACCATCCGCGCCGGCGGGCGCCGGGTCCTGCGCTGGGACGACCTGGTCCGCGTGCCGGCCGAGCCGCTGCCGCTGACCGTCCGCGGCCCGAAGCTGGCCCTGAGCATCCGCCGGCCCGGCCGCGCCGACCCCGGCTGGCTGCTCGTCCCCCTGGACCTGCTGGCCGTCGAGCCGGTGTTCCTCGGCACGGTGGTCGAGCACTACGTCGAGAACCCGGAGCGCCGCCCGGCGATCGGCACCCCCGAGGAGTACACCCGGCTGACCGGCGTCGCGGCGTAGCCGGCAAGCCGTCGTCCAGGGGCGGGGCAAGCCGTTTGCAAGCGGGCCGGGAGATGCTCGGTGTCGTGACCGCTTTGCTGTTGGTGCGCCGGGTGCCTCCGGGCCGGCTCGACCTCACCCGTGCGACGGCGCAGCAGTGGAACGACGGCCTCGCCCGCGACGCCACGCTGCAGTGGTGGGAGCTGGTGGACCCGGCCGCCGACGACGCCCACCCCGCCGCCGCGCTCGCCGCCGTTCGCAACGACGACGCCGTCGTCCGACTGGCCGGACTTGCCACGCCACCCGGTCGGCGCGACCGCGCCGTTCAGGTGCTGATGGCCCTGGTGGATGCCCTCCGGGCCACCTCGGCCCGTACCCTCGAGGCGGCGCCGTCCGCCGACCTGCTCACGATCCTCCGGGACGCGGGCTTCCGGCCGGGACCGGACGGGCGGGAGGTCGTAGAGCTGTGAAGGTTGGTACGCCGGGTTGGAGCTGCGCATCCTCGGCCCGCTCGAGGCGAGCACCGGCGACGGCGGCCACGTCGACCTGGGCACCCCGAAGCAGCGCGCCGTCCTGGCGATGCTCGCCGCCCAGCCCGGCCGCGTGGTGGCCGTCCAGCGGCTGATCGACGAGCTCTGGTCGGACGAGCCGCCGGAGCGCGCCCTGGCCTCGCTGCAGGCCTACGTCTCCCGGCTGCGCCGCGCCCTCGAGCCCGGCCGGTCCTCGCGCGACCGCTCCACGCTGCTGGTCAGCCGCGCCCCCGGCTATTGCCTCGCGCTGTCACCGGACGACGTCGACGCGAGCCGCTTCGCCGCCGTCGTGGAGCGCTTCCGCCCCGGCGACGACCCGGCGGTGCTGACCGCCGCGCTGTCGCTGTGGCGCGGCGACCCGCTGCCGGAGCTGGGCGACTCGCCCCTCGCGCAGGCGGAGCGCGCGCGGCTGCAGGAGCTGCGGTTCACGGCGATCGAGCACCGCTCGGAGGCGCTGCTGGCGATGGGCCGGTCGGCCGAGGTGGTCTACGCCAGCGAGGCCGCCCTGTCCGAGTCCCCCTACCGGGAGCGCTTCTGGGCCCAGCTCATGCTCGCGCTGTACCGCAGCGGCCGCCAGGCGGACGCGCTCGCCGCCTACGCCCGGGCCCGCGCCGCGCTCGTCGAGGACCTGGGCATCGAGCCCGGCCCGGCGCTGCAGCGCCTGGAGGCCGACATCCTGCGCCACTCCCCCGGCCTGGCCCCCGGCCTGGCCCCCGGCGTGTCCCCCGGCCTCGACAGCTCCGAGCCGCCGCGGATCGCGGTACCGGAGCCGGCCGGCGAGCCCCAGGACGAGCGCACCCGGCTCATCGGGCGCGACGCCGAGCTCGCGGCCGTGGACCGGGTGCTCGCCGACGGCGGCGGCCGGCTGCTGCTCGTTTACGGCGGCGCCGGCATCGGCAAGTCGGCCCTGCTGCGCGAGATCGCCGGGCGGGCCGCCGCGCGCGGGTTCGCGGTCGGGGCGGGCGGCGGCGTCGACGGCGGGCAGCCGCCGGTGTTCCTGCCGTGGGCGCAGGCGCTGCGGGGCATCGCCGGCAGCGCGCAGGAGCGGGACGTGGTGGCGGCGTTCCAGCCGTACGGGAACCTGCCGGCCGTGCTCGACCCGGCCCTCGCCGAGGTGCTGCCGCTGCCCGCGCCCGAGCGGCTCGCCGACGCCGAGCTCGCGCGGTCGCGGCTGTACCAGGGCATCGTCGACGGGCTGCGGCGGCTGTCGGCCGGCACGCCCGTGCTGCTCGTGCTCGACGACGCCCACCTGCTCGACAACCCCTCGACCACGCTGCTGACGCTGTGCAACCGCGCCCTGCCCGGGACGCGGATCACGCTCGTGGTCGCGTACCGGCCCGGGGACCTGCCGGCCGAGGCGCCGGTCGCCGACGCGATGACCGCGCTGGCGGGGTCGGCTCATGCGGTACACCTGCGGCTTGAAGGACTGTCGACCGAGGACGTCGCGGCGCTGGGCGCCCGGGTGACCCAGCGGACCCTGCCCGAGGAGACGGTCCGGGTCCTGGTCGACCGGACCGGCGGGAACCCGTTCTTCGTCGGGGAGCTGCTGCAGGTCCTCGCGGCCGAGCACGCCCTCGACGCCGAGGCCGCGCGGCGGTCCATCCCGGCCCGCGTCCAGGAGGTGCTGCGCCGGCGGCTCGGGCGGCTGCCGGAGCAGCTGCGGGCCGTGCTCGCCGTCGCCGCCGTGCTCGGGCGCGAGTTCGACGTCCCGGTGCTGCACGAGATGACGCAGATCGACGAGCTCGACCTGTACGACACGCTCGACCTCGCCGTCGTCGCCGGCGTGCTCACCGCGGCCGAGGAGCCGGCGCGGCTGCGGTTCACGCACGACCTGCTGCGCCAGGCCGCGTACCTCGAGCAGGGGCCGCTGCGCCGGGCCCGGCTGCACGCGCGGGCGGCCCGGGCGGTGCGCGACGGCGGCGGGTCGGCCACCGCGGTCGCGGCCCACCTGCGGCTCGCGCTGCCGGTGGTCGCGGCCCTGGAGGTGGCGCCGGTGCTGGCCGCGGCCGGCGGCGAGGCCTACGACCGCACGGCGCACGCCGAGGCGGCGGCGCTGCTGCGGGAGGCGGTCGCGGTCCTGCTGACGGCGCCCGCGTCCGGCGAGCGCGACCTGCTCGAGCTCGACCTGCGGGTCCGGCTCGCGTTCATGCACCAGGCCACCGACGGGTACCTCGCCGAGCCCGTCGCCGAGCAGTTCGCGCTCATGGAGCCGGTGCTGCGCCGCGCCGAACCGGCGCCGCGGATCGTGCCGGCGCTGTGGGGGTACGCGTCGTTCCACACCGTCGCCGGCAACCCGGACCGGGTCGCGGAGATGGCCCCGCCGGACGGCGCCGGCGAGCCCTGGGCGCGCATCGTGGCCGACGTGCACGCCGGCTACTGGGCGCTCAGCCGGGGCGACCTGCCCGGCGCGCGGCGGCTGCTCGACCGGGCGCTGGCCGCCCTGCCCGACACCGACCTGCCGGTGTTCCCCGTCATCGGCTGGGACCCGATCGCCGGCATCCTGGGCCCGGCCGCCGCGGCGGCGAGCCTGGCCGGGGACACGGCGGCGGCCGAGGCGCACCTGGCCGCGGTCGACGGGCGGCGGGGCGAGCTGTTCCAGGAGATGTACATCGGGTACTACCGCGCCGCCGTCGCCGCCGACCGGCACGACGCCCCGGCGGTCGAGGCGGCCGCCCGCCGGACCCTGGACCTCGCCGAGCGGGGCGGGCATCCGGAGTACCGCGCCATGGCCCAGATCCTCCTCGGCTGGGCGGCCGACGACCGCGAGACGCTCACGGCCGGCGAGGCCGCGCTCGGCTCCGTCCTGTGGCGCTACCCGCGGCTGCTGCCCCTGCACCCGGACCTGCTGCTGCGGCGGGGCCGGCCCGAGCAGGCGGCGGCGCTGGCCCGGGAGCGCCTCGTCACGCCCCTCGACGGGCTGAACCGGTTCGCCGAGCCGGACCTGCGCCGGGTGCTCGGCACTGCCACCGGCGACCGGGCCGAGCTCGAGCGCGCGCTGCGGCTGGCCACCGAGCTCGGCTACGTCCCGGCCGCCCGTCGCGCCGCCGCGGCGCTAGACAGCGTTTCGGAACGAGACAGCGTTTCGGAACGAGACGGGGGCTAGGAACTCCAGGCGGTTACCGTGCGGGTCGAAGGCGTGGAACCGGCGGTACCCCGGCAGCTCGTCGCTCCACACCGGCTCGTAACCGGCGGCGGCCAGGCGGGCGGCGAGCCCGTCGAGGTCGGGCCACAGCAGGCCGGGGTGCGCCTTGCGGGCCGGCGCGAACGGCTCCTGCACGCCGAGGTGCAGCTCGATGCCGTGCCCGCGGAACCAGCAGCCGCCCCGCGCGGCCAGCACGGGCGGCTTCGGGATCTTCGGCAGGCCCAGCACGCCGCCGTAGAACGCGCGGCACACCGCCTCCGAACCGGCCGGGCAGGCGATCTGGACGTGATGAATCATGTTTCACAGCTTGGAACACGCCTTGCCTATTTAACAAGACGGACGTACGGTTTTCTTGAGAGTTCCGCACCCGGCGCGTTGCGGGGCCATGCGCTGGGGAAGACTGGGCCCTGAACCAATTTGTTGACGGAAGAGGAGCACACGCCGTGGCGAGCCTCGACTCCTTCGGAGCCAAAAGCCAGCTGAGCGTCGGTGACGCCGGCTACGAGATTTACCGGATCGGCCAGGTCGAGGGCGCCGGGCGGCTGCCGTACAGCCTGAAGATCCTCCTCGAGAACCTGCTGCGCACCGAGGACGGCGCGAACATCACCGCCGAGCACATCCGCGCGCTCGGCGGGTGGGACGCCGCGGCGGAGCCCAGCGTCGAGATCCAGTTCACGCCGGCCCGCGTGCTGATGCAGGACTTCACCGGCGTGCCGTGCGTGGTCGACCTCGCCACCATGCGCGAGGCCGTCGTCGAGCTCGGGGGCGACCCGAAGCGGGTGAACCCGCTCGCCCCGGCCGAGCTCGTCATCGACCACTCCGTCATCGCCGACCTCTTCGGCCGCCCGGACGCCTTCGAGCGCAACGTCGAGCTGGAGTACGGGCGCAACCGGGAGCGCTACCAGTTCCTGCGCTGGGGCCAGACCGCGTTCAACGAGTTCAAGGTCGTCCCGCCGGGCACCGGCATCGTGCACCAGGTCAACATCGAGTACCTGGCCCGCGTGATCATGCCGCGCAACGGGCAGGCGTACCCGGACACGGTCGTCGGCACCGACTCGCACACCACGATGGTCAACGGCCTGGGCGTGCTCGGCTGGGGCGTCGGCGGCATCGAGGCCGAGGCGGCCATGCTCGGCCAGCCGGTGTCGATGCTCATCCCGCGGGTGGTCGGCTTCAAGCTCTCGGGTGAGCTGCCGGAGGGCACCACCGCCACCGACCTGGTGCTCGTCATCACCGAGATGCTGCGCAAGCACGGCGTGGTCGGCAAGTTCGTCGAGTTCTACGGCCCGGGCGTGAGCGCCGTGCCGCTGGCCAACCGGGCCACGATCGGCAACATGAGCCCGGAGTACGGCTCGACCTGCGCGATCTTCCCGATCGACGACGAGACCATCAAGTACCTGCGGCTCACCGGCCGCGACGAGGCCCAGGTGGCCCTGGTCGAGGCCTACGCCAAGGAGCAGGGCCTCTGGCACGACCCGGCCGCCGAGCCGGACTACTCCGAGCGCCTCGAGCTGGACCTGAGCACCATCGAGCCGTCCCTGGCCGGGCCGAAGCGCCCGCAGGACCGGGTGCCGCTGAGCAGCGCCAAGCCGCTGTTCCGTTCGGCGCTCAAGGACTACGTCGGCGACGGCGTCGAGGGCCCGGCCGACGAGGCCAGCGCCGAGTCGTTCCCGGCCAGCGACTCCCCGGCCAACTCGATCACCGCCAACGGCGACCGCCCGCACGAGCTGGTCTCGGCCGCGGCCGGCGCCAACGGCCGGCCGTCGAAGCCGGTCAAGGTCGAGGACTACGAGCTCGACCACGGCGCCGTCGTCATCGCCGCGATCACGTCCTGCACCAACACGTCCAACCCGCAGGTCATGATCGGCGCGGCCCTGCTGGCCCGCAACGCCGTGGAGAAGGGCCTGGCCCGCAAGCCGTGGGTGAAGACCACCCTGGCCCCGGGCTCGAAGGTGGTCACCGACTACTACGAGCGGGCCGGCCTGACCCCGTACCTCGACAAGCTCGGCTTCAACCTCGTCGGCTACGGCTGCACCACCTGCATCGGCAACTCGGGCCCGCTGCCCGAGCCGATCAGCGCCGCCGTCAACGAGCACGACCTCACCGTCGTGTCGGTGCTGTCCGGCAACCGCAACTTCGAGGGCCGGATCAACCCGGACGTGAAGATGAACTACCTGGCCTCGCCGCCGCTGGTGGTCGCCTACGCGCTGGCCGGCACGATGGACATCGACCTCACCCAGGACGCGCTGGGCACCGGATCGGACGGGCAGCCGGTGTACCTGCGCGACATCTGGCCCAGCCCGAAGGAGATCGAGGACACCATCGCCGCCGCGCTCGGCGCCGACCTGTTCTCGAGCCGCTACGCCGACGTGTTCGCCGGCGACGAGCAGTGGCGCTCGCTGCCGACGCCGACCGGCGACACGTTCGACTGGGCCGGCGACTCCACCTACGTGCGCAAGCCCCCGTACTTCGAGGGCATGGCCACCGAGCCCGCGCCGGTCAGCGACATCGCCGGCGCCCGGGTCCTGGCCAAGCTCGGCGACTCGGTCACCACCGACCACATCTCGCCGGCCGGCTCGATCAAGGCGGACTCACCCGCCGGGAAGTACCTCGCCGAGCACGGCGTGGAGCGCAGGGACTTCAACTCCTACGGCTCGCGCCGCGGCAACCACGAGGTGATGATCCGCGGCACGTTCGCCAACATCCGGCTGCGCAACCAGCTCGCGCCGGGCACCGAGGGCGGCGTGACGGTCAACCACCTCACCGGCGAGCAGACCACCATCTACGACGCCTCGGTCGCCTACGCCGAGGCCGGGGTGCCGCTGGTGATCCTGGCCGGCAAGGAGTACGGCTCCGGCTCGTCCCGCGACTGGGCGGCCAAGGGCACCGCGCTGCTGGGCGTGCGGGCCGTCATCGCCGAGTCGTACGAGCGCATCCACCGCTCCAACCTCATCGGCATGGGCGTGCTGCCGCTGCAGTTCCCGCAGGGCGAGTCGGCCGACTCGCTGGGCCTGTCCGGCACGGAGACGTTCACCGTCACCGGCGTCGAGCAGCTCAACGAGAGCAGCACCCCGCGCACGGTCAAGGTGAGCACCGACACCGGCGTCGAGTTCGACGCGGTGCTGCGCATCGACACGCCCGGCGAGGCGGACTACTACCGCCACGGCGGCATCCTGCAGTACGTGCTGCGCAAGATGATCTGATCCGCACGACCGCGCGCGAGCGGCGGGCGTCCACTGTGGACGCCCGCCGCTCCTGCTACTTCGCCGCGGGGATCCCGAAGCGGTACACCTTGCGGTTGTCCTGGTCGATCAGCACCACGGTGTCCGAGCTCATCGACACGTCGGTGACGATGTTCTCCTTGTCGTAGTCGGCGGACCCGACCACCTTCCCGTCGGCGGTGCTCACCACCGCGACCTGCCACACGGAGCTGAACCCGCTCACCCGGACCGTCACCATCGCCACCCGCCCGGCCGCGCCCGCGTAGGCGTTCTTCGACGACAGGGCGCCGCCCAGCGTGACCTTGTCGTTGCCGTTGGCCGGGTCGCTGACCTTCGGGTCCTGCAGCGACGTGAAGGCGCCGCCGCCCAGCACGAGCCGGCCGTCGAGCACATACCAGTTGGGCTCGTCCTTCATCGGCTTCTGCCACCTGGTCTGGCCCGTGTCGGTGGCGACCGCGAACAGCGTGTAGGTGGACTGCCTGGCCTTGACGCACACCAGCTTGTCGCCGCAGGGGCGGATGTCCTCGACGTCCACGCCGGCCGGCGTCTTGAAGTCCCAGGCGAGGGAGAAGTCCGACAACTTGTAGGCCACGACCTCGTTGTCGGCGTCCTTCTTCTTGAAGATCGCCAGCCCCGCGTAGGCCAGCCAGGGCAGGTCCCCGGCCGAGGCGACGCTGCCGTTGGCCTTGAGCGAGCCGTTGGACAGGTCGATGACGCCGGCCTTGCCCTCCGACTGCATCTGCACGACCACGCCCGGGTCGACGTCGAGCGACTCCTGGAACGGGATCGGCTCCTGGAAGGTGATCCGGTAGCTCGGCACCAGCGCGCCGCTGGGCTTCTCCCCCGGCCACACCAGCGACGGGTGCACGAGCCGGTCGCCGTCGGTGATGAACCCGCCCTTGCCCTTGTGCGACCAGCGCGCCTTGCCGGTGAGCAGGTCGGTGCGCTGCACCGCGGTGTCGCCGTCGCGGACCTCGGTGATCGCGTCGGTGCCCAGGTAGAACAGGTCGAGCTTGTCGGCCCACTGGTCGGTCCACTTGATCTGGCCGTTGCCGATGCCGATGACGCTGCGCGAGTTCTTGCCGCCGCGCTGCGTGTCGCGCTCGCCGTCCACGATGAGCAGGTCGCCGACGACCCGCAGGGCGAGACCCTCGGGCTCCATCGGCACGTTGGCCGTCCAGCGCTGGCTGCCGGTCGTGGCATAGGCCACGACGTCGACCTTGCCGGAGCTGACCACGCCGGTGAAGACGGTGCCGGCGCCGGCCACCGCGGTGAGCTTGCCGCCGGTGGCCAGGCTGATCGGCTCGCCGACGGTGAGCCCGGAGGCCTCACCGGTGCCGCCGTCGCCGCTGCCGCCAGGCAGCCCGCTGCGCACCGCGTCGTACTGGTCGCCGATCCAGCTGAACATCCGGCTGCCGCCGTAGATGCAGCCGCCGATGATCGCCAGCACGATGACGAGGGCGATCCACGGCCCGGTCCGCCGCCGCGGCCGCGCCACGGGCATCGGCGCACCGTAGGACGGCGGCGCCATGGGCGGCGCAGTCATGGGCGGCGTAGTCATGGGCGGCGCGGTCATGGGCGGGGCCGCGGGCGGCTGCATCGGGCGGCCCATCGGCATCTGCGGCGCGAACGACGGCTGGCCGACCGGCGGGGTGGACACCGGAGCGGCCGCCGGGAACGACTGCGAGGCGAACCCGCCCGGCGACGTCGGCGCGCCCGGCGACGACACGGGGAACCCGGCGGACACCGGGTAGGACGGCGACTGGCCCGGCGACACCGGGGTCCCGGCAACGGGCCGCGGGCGCTGCGCCGGCGGCGCGTCGAACTGCTGCTGCGCCGGGGTGCCGACGGCGAGCATGCCGCCGTAGGCGACGGGCAGCTCCGGCTGCTCGGGCACCACCGGGGCGATGCCGAAGCGGGCGTGCAGGCGGCTGGCCACGAGGGGGATGCGGCTGGAGCCGCCGACGAGGAAGATGCCGGCGAGCTGGCGCACGTCGACCCCGGCCCGCTCGAGCACCCGGCGGGTCTCGTCCACGGCCCGGTCGATGAGCGGCCCGGCGACCCGCTCGAGCTCCTCGCGCGTGAGGTGCAGCGCCTCCTCGGCGCCGGGCACGTGCACCGGCGCGGACGCGGCCCGCGACAGCATCTCCTTGGCCGCGCGCACCTCGGTCCACAGCTCGCGGCGGTCGCGGTGCGCGCCGACGCTGTCCGGGTTGGACAGCCGCTGCCACAGCTGCGGGTGGCGCAGGTTGATGAGCTGGCCGAGGTGCCCGACGAGGGCCGCGTCGATGTCGACGCCGCCGAGGTCGTCCAGGCCGCCGAGGCCGAGCACGCGCAGCCCGTCGAACTCCCGGCGCACCACCGAGACGTCCAGGGTGCCGCCGCCGAAGTCGAACACGGCGAGGGACTGCAGCGGGGCGACCTGCTGGCCGAGGACGCGCAGGCAGTAGGTGGCGGCGGCGATCGGCTCGTCGACGAGCACGACCGGGCCGAGGTTGGCGGCGCGGGCGGCCTCCAGCAGCACCCCGCGGCGCTGCCCGCCCCAGTCGGCCGGGCAGGTGAGCACGGTCGAGCCGACCGGGTTGACGCCGGCCTGCAGCGACTCCTCCGCGGCGCGGCGCAGCAGGGAGGCGAGCATCTCCACGACGGTGACCTCGACCGAGCCCAGCAGGACCGAGCCCGCGTCGACGCTGCGCTTCGGATAGGGCTCGAACCGCTCCGGGGCCAGCCCGGAGGGCCGCTCGGCATCGCGGCCGACCGTGATCCGGCCCTGCTCGTCGGCGTAGATGCCGGACGGCATGACCGGCGAGCCGTCGAACAGCAGGGCCCGGGGCGCCTCGTCGCCGCGGTGCACGACCGCGACGGTGTGACAGGTGCCCAGGTCGATCGCGAGACGATGGGTCGGGGTCGGCCCCACGCGCTCACCTCCAAAGACTGCCCGGATGCTACGGCAGCGGTACGACATTTCCGATCGGCGGTTTGGGGTAGACAAGAACCTGACATTTCAAGGAGGCAGCTCGATGCGCGCGGTGGTGTTCGAGGAGTTCGGCGATCGATCGGTGTTGCGGGTACAGGACCGCCCCGACCTCTCCCCCGGTCCCGGCGAGGCCCTGGTGCTGGTCGGCGCCAGCGGGGTGAACTACATGGACGTGTACCAGCGCACCGGCACCTACCAGGTGCCGCTGCCGGCGACCCTGGGCAGCGAGGGCGCGGGCACCGTCCTGCAGCTGGGCGACGGCGTGCGCGGCCTGGCGCCCGGCGACCGGGTCGCCTGGACGGCCGTCCCGGGCAGCCACGCCGAGCAGGCGCTGGTCCCGGCGGAGCGGCTCGTGCCCGTGCCGGACGGCATCACCACCGAGCAGGCCGCCGCGGTACTGCTGCAGGGCCTCACGGCGCACTACCTGACCCACGACTCGTTCGCGGTCCGCCCCGGCTCGACGGTGCTCGTCCACGCCGCCGCCGGGGGCATGGGCCAGCTCCTCACCCGGATCGCGACGCACCTCGGCGGGCGGGTGATCGCGACCGCGTCGACCCCCGAGAAGCGGGACCTGGCCGAGGCGGCGGGTGCGGTACGCGCCGTGCCCTACGACGCCGCCGCGGACACCGTCGACGAGCTGACCGGGGGCGCCGGGGCCGACGCGGTCTACGACGGCGTCGGCGCCGACACGTTCGACACGAGCCTGCGGGTGCTGCGCCCGCGCGGCACGCTCGTGCTGTTCGGCGCCGCCAGTGGAAAGGTGCCCCCATTCGACCCGCTGCGCCTGATGGCTGGTTCGTATTTCCTCACCCGCCCGACGCTCGGCCATTTCATCGCCACCCGCCGCGAATTGCTGGAACGGGCGGAAACCCTCTTCGGATGGGTCGCCGAGAGTGTGGTGGACGCCACAATCACGGGTCGTTATCCGCTGGACGAGGTCGTCTCGGCATACGAGACGTTGGAGAGCCGCCGGAGCACCGGAAAGCTGCTCATTATTCCGTGATCACGATCTCAAGAAAGGAACCTGGCCGAATCCGCGAGACGTAGCGGGGCTACACCTTCAATGGACCTGACGGGTCCGTCTCACGGAGGGAGCCACCATGAGTCACGTCTCCACCGGGGGCAGGCACGAGGCGGGGGCCCGCGGCGCCCACGAGGCCGGCGCGCCCAGCGCCGTCTCCACGCCCCTGCACGCCTACCCCCGGCGCTGGTTCGCGCTGGCCATCATCGCGGCCGCCCAGCTCATGGTCGTGCTGGACGCGACCGTGGTCAACGTGGCGCTGCCGCACGCCAAGGCCGACCTCGGCATCAGCGACGCCAACCAGCAGTGGGTGGTCACCGCCTACACGCTGACGTTCGGCGGCCTGCTGCTACTCGGCGGCCGCATCGCCGACTACTGGGGCCGCAAGCGCACGTTCGTCGTCGGCATCATCGGCTTCGCCCTCGCCTCGGCGCTGGGCGGCGGCGCCTGGGACGACACCTCGCTGTTCCTGGCCCGCGGCCTGCAGGGCGTCTTCGGCGCGCTGCTCGCCCCGGCCTCCCTGGCGCTGCTCAGCGTGCTGTTCGTCGACCCGAAGGAGCGCGCCCGGGCCTTCGGCGTCTACGGCGCCATCGCCGGCGGCGGCGCGGCCCTCGGCCTGGTGCTGGGCGGCGTGCTCACCGAGTACGCGAACTGGCGCTGGTGCCTGCTGGTCAACATTCCGGTGGCCGTGATCGCCATCGCCCTGGCGCTGCCGGTCGTGCCGGAGAGCCGGGCGCACGGCAACACGAAGTACGACATCCCCGGGGCGATCCTGGCCACCCTGGGCCTCAGCCTGCTCGTCTACGGCTTCACCAAGGCCGGCGAGACCGACGCGCAGATGCAGCTCAAGTACGGCTGGACCTCCCCCGTCACGCTCGGCTTCGTCGGCGTGGCGCTGGTCCTGCTCGCGCTGTTCGTCGTCGTCGAGGCGCGCATCCGCAACCCGCTGCTGCCGATGCGCATCCTGCTGCAGCGCACCCGCGGCGGCGCCTACCTGGCCTCGACCCTGATCGGCGCCGGCTTCATCGGCGCGATCTTCTTCGTGAGCCTGTACTTCCAGCTGGTCCTCGGCTACTCCCCGATCAAGTCCGGCGTGCACTCCCTGCCGGTCAGCGTCGGCGTGGTGACCGCGGCCGGCATCGCCAGCGCCCTGCTCCCCCGCCTGGGCCCGAAGCCGATCATGGCCTTCGGCGGCGTGGTCGCGGCGATCGGCATGATCCTGATGACCCGCATCGGCGTCGACACCTCCTACGCCACCACCGTCCTGCCCGCCCTGCTCATCCTCGGCTTCGGCCTGGGCTGCACGTTCGTGCCGCTGGGCAACATCGCCCTGGTCGGCGTGGACGAGCACGACGCGGGCGCGGCGAGCGCGGTGGTGAACGCGAGCCAGCAGGTCGGCGGCTCCCTCGGCACCGCCCTGCTGAACACGGTGGCCATCACGGCGGCGACGGCGTACGGCCGCGACCACCTGCCCCGCACCCCCGACCCGAAGGCCATGGACCTGCTGCGCGCCGAGTCGATGGTCCACGGCTACGTGACGGCGTTCTGGTGGGGTTCGGCGCTGCTGGCGGTGGCCGCGGTGGTCGTGTTCGTGTTCGTCCGCGCGTCGAAGCGGGACGTACCGGCCGACGGCGCCGCCGTCCACATGGGCTGACCGTCCACATGGGCTGACGGTCCACATGGGCTGACCGTCCACATGGGCTGACGGTCTCCATGATCTGACGTTCCACCCCTGGTTGCGGCCGCCGGCACACCCTCCCCGGCGGCAGCGCCGCGGCCCGCCCGGCCACGAAACCGGGCGGGCCGCGGCACCTTCGATCAGCGCACCCCGGCGTCGTGCAGCAGCTCGACGATGAGGGGTTCCGGGTCGACGGCCAGGCCCTTGCCGGTGAACCACCGGGCCACGTTCGTGACGTCGCGGGCCAGGAAGTCCGCGCCGCCCGGGTTGATCACCACGTCGACGACCTGCGGCAGGTCGATGAGGACCAGCCGATCGCCGTGGACCAGCAGGTTGTACGGCGACAGGTCCCCGTGCGCCAGGCCCGAGCGGGCCAGGATGCGCAGCGCGTCGACGAGCTGCCACCACAGGTGCTCGAGCCCGGCCCGGTCCGGGCGGGTCTGGGCCAGGCGCGGCGCCGCGGTGCCGTCCGGGTCGCCGATGAACTCGAGCATCAGTTCGGTGCCGAGCAGCTGCACCGGGTACGGCACGGCCACCCCGAGCGCCCACAGCTGCCCGAGCGCGCCGAACTCCGCCGCCGCCCACTGGCCGGCGATCGCCTCCCGCCCGAAGGCGGTGCGGCTCTCCATCGCCCGGGTGACGCGGGACGCCCGGACGCGGCGCCCCTCGAGATAGCCGGCGTCGCGGTGGAACAGCCGGTGCTCGGCCGCCCGGTACCGCTTGGCCGCGAGCAGCGCCCGCCGCCCGGTGTCCGGGACCGAGCGCTCCACGAGGTGGACGTCGGCCTCCTTGCCGGTCTTGAGCACGCCGCGGTCGAGGTCGCGGGCGGCGGCCTCGGTGATCACCCAGTCGGGCCGCGGCTCGGGCCCGTGCAGCACGCCGGGCGCATCCCAGCTGCTCCAGTCCGCCTCGGCCGAGTCGTCGTCGGCCACGTCCCACGGCGTGTCGAAGTCGTGGGAGAGGCGCTTCAGAAAGGTCGGGTCGTCGTCGTCGAAGCGACGGCGTGATGTTCCGAGTTTTCCGGATGGTACGAAGTTGTGGTCGCGCAACGCGAGGTCTCCTGAGTCAGAAAGGGAAGGAACGTGAGCATGCGGAAGCGCGCCGTGACGGCAGCCATGCGAACCAGCCCCCTTTCGACTCGAAGTTCCCGCCACCATGCAGTACCGGCGGGAAAGACGCAACCCAATTACCAGCGCGAGGCCATGACCTCGGCGATCGCGGCGATCACGCCGTCGGCGGTCCTCGTCGGCGCGTAGCGCCGCTCGCTCCAGCGGCGGCCCCGGTGCAGCCAGACGCTGCGCACCCCGGCCGCGTCCGCGCCGCCGATGTCGGCCTCCGGGCTGTCGCCGATGAGCCACGCGCCGCCCAGCCGCATCCGCGCGCGCTCCGCGGCGATGGCGAAGATGCGCGGGTTGGGCTTGCGGACCCCGGCCTCCTCCGAGATGACCCAGTCGGCGAGGTACCGGTCCAGCCCGGTCTTGCGAAGCTTCTCCTCCTGCAGCCGCGACTCGCCGTTGGTCACGACCACCGGCACCCAGCCGGAGTCCTCGGCGATGGCGAGGGCGCACGCGGTCAGCGGATCCAGCCGCATCCGCTCCATGATCGCCCGGCGGATCTCCTCCACCAGGTCCAGCGAGCTGGACCGCAGCCCGTAGCGCTCGCGCAGCCCGTCGGCGACGTCCCAGGCCGAGCCCATGCCGTCGGCGTCGACCGACAGCAGCCACTCGAGGTCGTACTCGGGCGCGCCGATGCGCTCGAGAAACTCGCTCGCCCACGCGCGGAACGCCCCGGCCCTGTCCAGCAGGGTGTCGTCCAGGCTGAGCAACAACAGGGGCACGCGGGCAGGATAGGTGACCAGATTGATATCGAACAGATCCTCATGTTCGATGAGGACTCGGCAAACCCCCGCAAACCGGGGCCAAAGACCGGCAAGAAACCTGCCTGAAACGCCCCCGTATGCAAACCGTATGTACGGCTTGCATAATCGAGGTGTGCCCAGGGTGAGCCAGGACCAGCTCGACGCGCGCCGGAAGGAGATCCTCACCGGCGCCCGGACCTGTTTCGCCCGCCACGGCTACGAGGGCGCCACGGTCCGCCGCCTCGAGGAGGAGATCGGCCTGTCCCGGGGCGCGATCTTCCACCACTTCCGCGACAAGGACTCGCTCTTCCTGGCCGTCGCCGAGGACGACGCCGCGACCATGGTAGCGACCGTCGCCCAGCACGGCCTCGTGCAGGTCATGCGCGACCTGCTCAGCGCCGCCTCCGACGCCGGGCCCGGCCGCGGCGAGCCCGTCGTCACCGGCTGGCTCGGCAGCCAGCTCGAGGTCTCCCGGCGGCTGCGCACCGACCCCGAGTTCGCCACCCGCTGGGCGGCCCGCTCCGAGGCGGTCGCCGAGGCCACCCGCGAGCGCCTCCAGCGCCAGCTCGAGGCGGGCGTGCTGCGCGCCGACGTGCCGATCGGCATCCTGGCGCAGTTCCTCGAGCTGGCGTACGACGGCCTGGTCCTGCACCTGGCCGAGGGGCGGCCCCAGAAGGATCTCGCGGCCGTGCTGGACCTCGTCGAGGCGGCCGTACGCCGGAAATAACGGCCGGCAAGGTTTTCTCAAGTGTCCGACCGGTGACACGCCGCGCTGGACCCCCGCACCCACACTGAGCGCATGACGACATCGATCGTGGCGGGACCGGGCGACACCTGGGGCATCCCGGGCCCGCAGTTCCTGTGGCTGTACGCCGGCCTCGCCGCCGTAGCGATCGTCGGTGTGCTCATCTGGCGCCGCGCCTACACGGCCGGCCCGTCCCTGCGCACCGCTCGCGACCTCACCGCCACCCAGGCCGCGCTGATCAACGGGGATCGCCGCCTCGCCGTCTACAGCTCCCTCGCCGCGCTGCGCGCCGCCGGCTCCGTCGAGTCCGACAAGGGCGGCAAGCTGCGCCAGGCCGCGCCGCCGCCGACGGGCGCCTCCGAGCTTGACCGGGCCGTCCACGCGGTCACCCGCAACGGCATCAGCACCACCGGCGTGCTGACCCACCACAGCGTGCGGGAGGTGCTCGACCGCACGGAGGCCGAACTGGCCCGCGACGGCTGGATCCTCGACGCCGGCGCCCGCCGCGGGATGCGGATGGGCGCGCTGGTGGTCTTCGCGGTCGTCGCCATCGGCGTCGCCCGCCTGGTCGCCGGCGTCTCCGCCGGCAAGCCGGTCGCCTACCTGATCCTGCTGCTCGTCCCGGTCACCGTCATCGCGTTCTCGCTGCTGTCCACGCGGCGGGTGTCGCGCGCCGGCGTCCGCGTCCTGAGCAAGATGCGGCGCGAGGCGCGCCACCTGGCCCCGAGCCAGAAGCCGTCCTGGTCCACCTACGGCCCGCAGGGCGCGGCGCTGAGCGTCGGGCTGTTCGGCGTCGGCGCGCTGTGGAGCGCCGACCCGGCGTTCGCGCAGCAGGCCGCGCTGAGCCGCAACCTGGCCACCACCGGCGGCAGCTCCTACGACAGCAGCAGCGGATCGTCGTCGAGCGGCTGCTCGTCCTCCTCCAGCAGCTGCTCGAGCAGCTCGAGCTGCTCCAGCAGTTCCTCGTGCGGCGGCGGCTCCAGCTGCGGCGGAGGCGGGTGCGGCGGATGACCGCCCCGGCGTACGGCGTCGGCATCGGCTGGCGCCCCGAGATCGCCGGCTACGTGGCCGGCCTGCCCGGCCTGCGCTTCACCGAGGTCGTCGCCGAGTCGCTGCACACCCACGCGCCCCTGCCCGACGGGCTCGCCGAGCTCGTCGGGCGCGGGGTCTGCGTGGTGCCGCACGGCGTCAAGCTCTCCCTCGGCGGCGCCGAGCCGGTCGACGACGCCCGCGCCGCCCACCTGGCCCGGTGCGCCGAGCTGCTCGGCGCCCCGCTGGTCAGCGAGCACATCGCGTTCGTGCGGGCGGGCGGGATGGAGGCCGGGCACCTGCTGCCGGTCCCCCGCACCGGCGAGGCCGTCGACGCGATCGTGGCCAACGTCCGGCGTACGCAGGCCGCGCTGGGCGGCGTCCCCCTGGCGCTCGAGCCGATCGCCGCGCTGTTCGACTGGCCCGGCGCGCAGCTCACCGAGGCGCAGTTCCTCACGGAGATCCTCGACCGCACCGGGTGCGGGCTGCTGCTCGACATCGCCAACGTGTACGCCAACGCCCGCAACCGCGGCGAGTCCCCCACGGCCCTGCTCGACGAGCTGCCCCTCGAACGCATCGCGTACGTGCACGTCGCCGGCGGCAACGAGGCCGGCGGCTTCTACCACGACACGCACACCGACCCGACCCCGCCGGAGGTCCTGGCCCTGGTCAAGGAGCTCTGCGCCCGCACCACCCCGCCCGCCCTGATGCTCGAGCGCGACGGCGACTACCCGCCGGCCGCCGCCCTGACCACGGAGCTGGACGCGATCGCCGCCGCGGCGGGCTGGCCGGCGATCACGTGAGCGACCTGGCCGCCCAGCAGGAGGCCCTGGTCGCCGCGCTCGTCGCCGGCGCGGACGTTCCCGAGGGTTTCAACTCCGCCGCGGTACTCGCGACAATCTCCGCCCTGCGCCGCAAACGCGCGGGCGAGGTGGCCCACCGCTGGCCGTTCCTGGCCGCCTCCTACGGCGACGCCTGGGTCCCGACGTTCTCCGCGTGGGCCGCCGGCCGCCCGCCGAACGGCTCCCTGCGCGACGGCTGGGACTTCGCCCGCTGCGCCGGCGACACGCTCCCGCCCCTGGCCCGGGAGGAGCTGGCCGACCGCGAGCGCGACTTCACGTACGACGGCCGCTCCGCACCCGCCCCGAAGCGCCGCGGCCTGCTGTCCCGCTTCCGCCGCTAGCGCGGTGACCGCCGACGTTGACCGGGTTGCGGGCCGCGGTCAGCGCTGACCCCGTCGTGTCGCGGACCCGGCGAAGGTTCGTGGACACGGCACTGGCAGCCCGGCCCGCGCGGTGTGCCCGCACGGCAGCGTCGCGCGCCCTGCACGGACGCCGCCCGGTTCCTCGTGCCGGGCCGCCGCCCGGCCCCGCAGCGCCGCCGCGCGCGCTCGGCGACGGCCTCCGCGGCGCGTGGCCGGCCGCGCGCTCGCCGTCGCCCGGTCGCCCGCGCCGCGCCGCCGCTGCGTCGGATGGCTGACCGGCGGGGGTCCGGCCGCGGGGCGGCGTTCCCGCTCTCCCCTGCCGGGGCGCCCGTGACCGGCGCCGATGCCCCCATCGGCGGCGGCACGACGCGCGCTATCCGACCGGCCCCGAACGACAGCATCCGAACGATCTTGCACTCGTCGTATCAGGAACTTCCGCTCCGCCCTCTTCTGAAGCAACGGCGCCGCAGCGCCCACGCGGGGACGGAGACTTCGATGCCAGCAGATTCCACTGTTCTTCCACGCCCATGCCGCGCCCGGCGCGGGAGACCGTGAGCGACATGGAACCCGACGACGAGACCCTCCTCGCCGAGTTGCGCCGCGTGGCGAAGCTCGTCGACCCCGTACCCCCGTGCAAGCGCTGCGCCCCCGGCCCGGCCACCCCGTCGCCGGCCCCGCCGGCCCAGCCCGCCCCCTGACCGGTCCGATTTGTGCGTTTGAGCGGTGAGCGCCGATCGCCGGCGCCCACCGCCCGAACCGCTCCCACCGTCGGTGACGCCATGGATGCGTAAGGTCCATTTCGATCCCACGGGGGAACGATGAAACTCGCACTGTGCATCGGGATCAACGACTATCCCGGCACCGAGAACGACCTCGCCGGCTGCCGCAACGACGCCGACGACTGGGCCGCCGCCCTGATGGCCCGCGGCTTCGACACCACCCGCCTGCTGGACGACGCCGCGACGGGCGCCGCCATCCGGGCCGGCATCCAGGACCTGCTGACCCGCGCCACCGCGGGCGACACGGTCGTCATCACGTACTCCGGCCACGGCACCTGGGTCCCCGACACCGACGGCGACGAGCCCGACCACCGCGACGAGGCCCTGTGCCCGCACGACATCGCCGAGAACGGCCCCCTGCTCGACGACGAGCTGCACGAGCTGTTCGCCCAGGCCGCCCCCGGCGTCCGCACGATCCTGATCTCGGACTCCTGCCACTCGGGCACCCTGACCCGCCTGAACCACCCCGCCCGGACCCGCTTCCTGCCGCCCTCGACGTTCCTGACCCCGCCCCAGCGCCTGCGCGCCGCCTTGACCGCGTCCCCGCGTTCCCCGCGCACCCCACGCTCGACGGCCCTGCTCCTGTCCGGCTGCCGCGACACGGAGTACTCCTTCGACGCCGAGTTCGACGGCCGCCCCAACGGCGCCTTCACGTACGTGGCCCTGACGTCGCTCGCGTCGCTCCCGCCGGAGTCCACGTACCGCGACTGGCTCCACGCCATTCGCACCCACCTCCCGAGCCAGGACTACCCGCAGACCCCGTCCCTGCAGGCCACAACCCCCCAGCGCTCCTGGCCCGTCTTGTGCTGAGTTTCTAGCTCGCTACGCTCGCGCCGGTGGAGCTCCGCTCCACCCGGACCCCCTCAAAACCTGCAGCGGCGCGCCCGGAGGGCAGGAGTGCCGTGCCACGGCCGACGTGACCGGTAGCGCGGGGCGGTCTGGTCTGCCGCGGCGGCTCTCGCGGCACGGCACAGCGCCGGGCGCGACGCAGTTGCCCGAGACGCGGCCGCGGCACAGTCCACGGCCGACGGCTACCGGCAGCGCGGGGCGGCCCAGTGTGCCGCGGCGGCTCTCGCGGCACGGCACAGCGCCGGGCGCGACGCAGTTGCCCGAAACGCGGCCGCGGCACAGTCCACGGCCGACGGCTACCGGCAGCGCGAGGGGCATCGCGGGGCGGTCCGGCGGCGACGGGGAGCACGCCGTCGGAGCGTCGCCCGCGCCGCGGGCGGCGTCCCGTCGTCGGGATCGGCCAGATCGCTCATGCGACATGGGTGCCGCGCTCGACGATGTGGTCGGCGTCGACCGCCGAGGTCGGGTCGGCGCCGCGGATGGTCGAGCGGCAGAAAAGCGGTGATCGGCGCGCCCGCCGGCCAGCGACTTGGACGGCGAACAGCTGGCTCGTGAGCACAGCGCACGGGACACCGCGCGGCCCGCGCCGCAACGGGAACGCGGCCCGATTCCGGCCGGCGGCGCCGGCCGTCTCCCGCCCAAGGCCAGGTCACCTCGTCCGGGACGGCGATCGGCCCGGCCTTGAGCGGAGCGCGCCGGGAGCGCGGCCACGTAAGCGGCGCGCGGCACCGCGGACATGACGCCCCACACAGCCGCCTCCCACCCAAGGCCAGGCCACCGCGTCCGGCACGGCGACCGGCCGCGCCTTGAGCGGAGCGCGGAGGAGCACGGCCGCGTGAGCCGCGCGGGCGGACAAGCGCCGCCCGTGAGCCGCGCGGGCGAAGGACCGTGGACCCGTGAGCCGCGCGGGCGGACAAGCGCCGCCCGCGAGCCACGCGGGCGAAGGACCGTGGACCCGTGAGCCGCGCGGGCGGACAAGCGCCGCCCGCGAGCCACGCGGGCGAAGGACCGCGGACCCGTGAGCCGCGCGGGCGGACAAGCGCCGCCCGCGAGCCACGCGGGCGAAGGACCGCGGACCCGTGAGCCGCGCGGGCCGGACAAGCGCCGCCCGCGAGCCACGCGGGCGAAGGACCGCGGACCCGTGAGCCGCGCGGGCGGACAAGCGCCGCCCGCGAGCCGCGCGGGCGAAGGACCGCGGACCCGTGAGCCGCGCGGGCGGACAAGCGCCGCCCGCGAGCCACGCGGGCGAAGGACCGCGGACCCGTGAGCCGCGCGGGCCGGACAGGCGCCGCCCGCGAGCCACGCGGGCGGAGAAGCGCGGACCCGTGAGCCGCGCGAGCGGAGAAGCGCGGCAGCGTGAAGCGCGCGCGGGCGGAGGAGCGCGGCAGCGTGAAGCGCGCGCGGGCGGAGGAGCGCCGCAGGGTGAGCCGCGTGGGCGGGGGCTAGGGCGTCGGGACCGGGGGGATCGTCGAGTGGGGCAGCGGTGAGTCGGGCAGGGGTGAGTCGGGCAGTGGGGAGCCGGGCAGGGGTGAGTCGACCACGGCGAACTGGGTCCGGTACAGCTCCGCGTACAGGCCGGCCGCGGCGACCAGGGTCTCGTGGGTGCCGCGCTCGACGATGCGGCCGGCGTCGACGACCAGGATCTGGTCGGCGTCGCGGATGGTCGACAGGCGGTGGGCGATGACCAGGGCCGTCCGGCCGGACAGGGCCTCGGACAGCGCGCGCTGCACGGCGGCCTCGGACTCCGAGTCCAGGTGGGCGGTGGCCTCGTCCAGGATGACGATCGACGGAGCCTTGAGCAGCAGGCGGGCGATGGCGATGCGCTGCTTCTCGCCGCCCGAGAAGCGGTAGCCGCGCTCGCCGACGACGGTGTCGAGGCCGTCGGGCAGCGACTCGACCAGCTCGCCGACCTGGGCGCGGCGCAGGGCCGTCCAGAGCTCCTCGTCGGTGGCGCCGGGCCTGGCGTACCGCAGGTTTTCGGCAATGGTCTCGTGGAACAGGTGGGAGTCCTGCGTGACGACGCCGATGGTGTCGCGCAGCGACTGCAGGGTCGCGTCGCGCACGTCGACGCCGTCGACGAGGACGGCGCCCGACGTCGCGTCGTAGACGCGCGGGAGCAGCATCGCGGTCGTGGACTTGCCGGCGCCGGACGGGCCGACGAGGGCGACCATCTGGCCGGGCTCGACCGTGAACGTGACGCCGCGCAGGACCTCCTCGGTGACCGTGCGGTCCAGGCCGGCGACGTCCTCGAGCGAGGCCAGGGAGACCTCGGCGGCGCTCGGGTAGCGGAAGTGCACGTCGCGGAACTCGACCCGCGCGGCGCCGGGCGGCAGCTCGCGGGCGTCGGGGCGCTCGGCGATCGACGGGGCGAGGTCGAGCACCTCGAAGACGCGCTCGAAGCTGACGAGGGCGCTCATCACGTCGACGCGGACGTTGGACAGGGCGGTCAGCGGCCCGTACAGCCGGGTGAGCAGCAGCGCCAGCGTCACCACCGTGCCGGCCGTGATTTGGCCGTGCACGGCGAGCCAGCCGCCCAGCCCGTAGGTCAGGGCCTGCGCCAGCGACGCCACGAGCAGCATGCTCACGAAGAAGACGCGGCTGAACATCGCGGTCTGGATGCCGATGTCGCGCACCCGGCCGGCGCGCTCGGCGAAGCGGGCGGCCTCGTCGTCGGGCCGGCCGAACAGCTTGACGAGCAGCGCGCCGGCGACGCCGAAGCGCTCGGTCATGGTGGCGTTCATCTTCGCGTCGAGCTGGTAGGCCTCCCGCGTGATCGCCGCCAGCCGCCGCCCGACCCGGCGGGCCGGCAGGATGAACAGCGGCAGCATGACCAGCGACAGCAGCGTGATCTGCCAGGACAGGGTGAGCATGACGGCGGCCGTGAGCACCAGCTGGATGACGTTGCTCACGACGCCCGACAGCGTCGACGTGAACGCCCGCTGGGCGCCCTGCACGTCGTTGTTGAGCCGGCTGACCAGCGCGCCGGTCTGCGTGCGGGTGAAGAACTGCAGCGGCATGCGCTGCACGTGGTCGTACACCAGCCGGCGCAGCGCCAGGATGATCCCCTCGCCGATGCGGGCGGAATACCACCGCTGAACGAGCGACAGCAGCGCGTCGACGACGGCGAGGCCGCCGATGAGCAGCGCGATGCGCACGACGGCCGTCCCGGCGTCCGGCCCGCCGGCATTGATCTTGTTGACGACGTCGCCGGCGAGGTAGGGGGTGGCGACGCCGATGGCCGCGCCGAGCACGACGGTGACGAGGAAGACGGCGATGTCGCGCCGGTAGGGCCGGGCGAAGCGCATGATCCGCCGGGTGGTGTCCCGCCCGAGCCGTTTGCCGGCGAGCTCGTCGGCCTTGCGCAGGGCGCGCAGCGTCTCCCAGCCCGCCATGCCGCTCATCGGCGAAGACATGCCACCACCCCGCAACAAGAGGAACCTGCCGAGCCTGATTGTGCCCGGCAGGTACGACAACTTTTTGCGGGCTCCGGAGCTTCCCGCCTACTCCCCGCGCCCGGCGAGATCGGCGATGCGGCGAAGCTGGGCGGCCCGCTCGGCGGCCTCCTGCTCGCCGAACGTGCGCCCCGCGGCCTGCGCGATGAGCGCCTTGATCTCGATCACGGCGTCGCGCGGGCCCTCGAGGACGGCGGCGGCGAGGTCGCGGGCGGCGGCGTCGAGCTCCTCCCGCGGTACCACCACATTGGCCAGGCCGATCTGGGCCGCCTCGGCGGCCTGCACGCGCCGCCCGGTGACGCACAGCTCGAGGGCCTTGGCGTAGCCGACCAGCTCGACGAGGCGCTTGGTCCCGCCGAGGTCGGGCACGAGGCCGAGCTTGATCTCGGCCATGCTGAACGAGACGTCCTCGGCGGCGACGCGGAAGTCGCAGGCCAGGGCGAGCTGGAACCCGCCGCCGATGGCATGGCCCTGCACGGCGGCGATGGAGATCAGCGACGGCCGCCGCAGCCAGGCGAAGGCCTCCTGGAACGTGGCGATCTGCGCGTCGCCGTCCGGCGCCGCGACCAGGGCGCCGAGGTTCTGCGCGGCGGCGTTGCGATCGAGGCCGGCCGAGAACGCGCGGCCCTCGCCGCGCACGATCACGACGCGCACGTCACCCGGCAGTGTCCGCCCGAAGTCGCGCAGGTCGGCCCAGAGCGCGGGAGTCATGGCGTTGAGGACCTGGGGCCGGCACAACGTCACCGTCGCGACCGGCCCGTCGAGGTCGAATCGCGCCTCTCCCGAATCGGGATCGGCGCTTGCCGAGGAGGAGTTGGCGCTCACGCCTTCTTGCGGCGCCGAGCGCCGCCACGCTGACGAAGCTGAACGCCGGATTCGGTCAGCACCCGGTGCACGAATCCATAGGAACGGCCGGTGGAAGC
Source organism: Dactylosporangium sp. CA-139066 (assembly GCF_050936175.1). Taxonomy (NCBI): domain Bacteria; kingdom Bacillati; phylum Actinomycetota; class Actinomycetes; order Micromonosporales; family Micromonosporaceae; genus Dactylosporangium; species Dactylosporangium sp. CA-139066. The sequence continues at coordinate 8,812,829 of NZ_JBNJNH010000001.1, forward strand.
GGCGAGTGCGCGGATACTCTCACCGTTGGTGTACCGCTTCACGAGGTCCTTCGCCAGCGTCTGCCTTTCGGCGCCGACGATCCGGCGACCCTTCTCGGTGCTGGTGGTGGCGGTGGCTGCCATGCTGATCCCTCACGTCCCAGACAGAGCGGTTGGTGCGGTCCCACCTATTAGACCGCCTCGAACGATCATGCGCTAGATATCGACGGGACGCCAACCGACACGCAGAGCATTGTCGCCTACCCGATACCGTGATGCGCCGTGATGAGCGAACCGCCCGCCGACCCATCCTCAGGTGCGCACCGTGAGCGCCGCGATGCGCTCTGTTGGCTGCTGATCGCGCTCGGCGGCCTGCTGCTCGCCGCCGTTGCGGTGCAGCTGGACGCCCGTCTGGGCACCGCCAGCGCCCCCTTCCTCGGCAGGTACAAGATCAGGATCGGCGCGGGCACGATCCTGGCGCCCGCCGTGGCCGCCGCGGTGCTCTGGCTGGCCGCGGCGGGCCGGTTCACCCGGGTGAGGTGGCCCGAAATTCAGCTATTCGGGTACGCGGCCGGCCTCGCGTGGGCTATTGCTTTGGCGCTTGTCGATGGCTGGTCGGGCCTTACGAAAGCCCTCGGGTCCCCCGAGGAATATCTGGGCGACGTAAGCCAGGTGGGTGCCGAACCACTGACATACCTCAGACATTTCACGGCCGACCCTTCGTACCACTCGGTAGCCTCCCGCGGCCATCCGCCGGGCCCCGTGCTCTTTTTGTGGGCGCTGCAACGAATCGGCGTCACCGACCACATTGTCCTCGGTTTCCTGATCACCGCGGTATCGGTGCTGACGATTCCGCTCGTGCTTGCCGCGGTGCGCGACTCGGTCGGCGAGGAGGCCGCCCGGCGGTACCTTCCGGTGCTCGTACTGGCCCCTTACGCCATCTGGACGGCGGTCAGCCTCGACGGCCTGGTGGCCGTGCTGGGCGCCGCGGCGATCGTCTCCGGCCTGCGCGCGAGCCGCCGCCGGGTGCGCGGCTGGGCGTCGAGCGGCTGGGGCGTCCTGGCCGGCCTGCTGGTCGGCCTGGCGTCGCTGTTCTCCTACTCCGCGCCGTGGCTGGGCCTGTCCCTCGTCTGCGTGTACTTCGCCCGCCGCCGCGCCTCGCTCAACGTCCTGAGCGGCTTCGGCGCGCTCCTGCCGGTCCTGGGCGCGCAGCTGCTCGGCTTCGGCTGGGCGGACGGCCTGGTTGCGGCGGAGACGGACTACGCCAGCCGCGTCGCGCCGTACCGCTCGGTGCTGTGGTGGAGCGCGATCAGCGTCGTGGTGCTGTTCCTGGCGGCCGGCCCGCCGCTCTACGCCAGCGCCCGCAAGGTCCGCAACACGGCGATGTGGCCGTTCCTGGCCGGCGCCGGCGCCGCCGTGGTGTTCTCGATCGCCGCCGGCCTCGCGCGGGGCGGCGTCGAGCACGCCTGGCTGCCGTTCTTCCCCTGGCTCACGGTCGCCGCGGTCGCGCCGGAACGCCCGGCCGGCGACCCGCCGCCCGCGCCGCTCCTGCTCGCCGGCCTGGGTGCCGTCGTCGCGGTGATCGTCGAGGGCGTGCTGATCACACCCTGGTAGAAGCACATGGCTCGGGTCCGTGCAACCAGGGGAACGTTCCTCCCGCGAGGAATCCCGACGTCCGTCGTGACAAGAACACCGCGGCCGCGCAGCCGCCATGGAGGGCGGCGCCCCCGCCCGCCCCCGAGCGGACGCCAGGGCCGCGAAGCGCGACAAGCAACCCCAGCCCCTGCGCGGAGCGCGACAAGAGACCGCGAGTGGACGCCAGGGGCCTGAAGCGCAGCAAAAGTGGCCGCGCAGCGGCCATGGGGGCCGCGGGGTGGGAACCCCCCGCCCGCGCCCGAGCGAAGCGAGCGCCAGGCAACGCTTTCAGCTCAGGCCAGCTCGACGAGCTCCAGCAGGTCGTCGCTCCACGCGTCCTCGACGCCGTCCGGGAGCAGGATCGCGCGATCCGGCTTGAGGGCCTGCACCGCGCCCGGGTCGTGGGTGACGAGCACGATGGCGCCGGGGTACCGCGCGATCGCGTCCAGCACCTGCTCCCGCGACACCGGGTCGAGGTTGTTGGTCGGCTCGTCGAGCAGCAGCACGTTGGCGCCCGAGCAGACCAGGGTGGCCAGCGCCAGCCGGGTCTTCTCGCCGCCGGAGAGCACCCCGGCCGGCTTGTCGACGTCGTCGCCGGTGAACAGGAACGCGCCGAGGATCTTGCGCAGCTCGGTGTCGTTCTGCTCCGGCGCGGCCGAGCGCATGATCTGCAGGATCGTGCGGTCCACTTCGAGCTGCTCGTGCTCCTGGGCGTAGTACCCCCGGCGAAGGCCGTGGCCGGGCGTCACCTCGCCGGTGTCCGGCTCGAGCTCGCCCGCGAGCATCCGCAGCAGCGTCGTCTTGCCGGCGCCGTTGAGGCCCAGGATGGCCACCCGGGAGCCGCGGTCGACGGCGACGTTGACGTCCATGAAGATCTCGAGCGAACCGTACGACTTCGACAGCCCGCGCGCCGTCAGCGGCGTCTTGCCGCACGACTGCGGCTCGGGGAAGCGCACCTTGGCGACCTTGTCGGCGGCGCGGACCTCCTCGAGGCCGTCCAGCATGCGCTCGGCCCGGCGGGCCATGTTCTGCGCGGCGACGGTCTTGGTCGCCTTGGCCCGCATCTTGTCGGCCTGCGCCATCAGCGCGCCGGCCTTCTTCTCGGCGTTGGCCCGCTCGCGGCGCCGGCGCTTCTCGTCGGTCTCGCGCTGCTGCTGGTACAGCTTCCAGCCCACGTTGTAGAAGTCGATGGTCGAACGGTTGGCGTCGAGGTACCACACCTTGTTGACGATCGCGTCGAGCAACTCGACGTCGTGGGAGATGACCACGAGCCCGCCCTTGTGGCTGGACAGGAAGCCGCGCAGCCACGAGATCGAGTCGGCGTCGAGGTGGTTGGTCGGCTCGTCGAGCAGCAGGATGCCGCCGCCGGTGGCGCTCGCGTCGCGGAACAGGATCCGGGCCAGCTCGATGCGCCGGCGCTGACCGCCGGACATGGTGCCGATCGTCTGGCCCAGCACCCGGTCGGGCAGGCCCAGGTTGGCGCAGATGCGGGCGGCCTCGGCCTCGGCCGCGTAGCCGCCCAGCCCGGCGAACTGGTCCTCGAGCTGCCCGTAGCGGCGGATGAGCTTCTCGTCGTCGCCGAGGCGGTGCTCGAGCGCCTTCATCTCGGCGTAGATGGTGTCGAGGCCGCGCGCGGACAGGACACGGTCGCGGGCGGTCACCTCGAGGTCGCCGGTGCGCGGGTCCTGCGGCAGGTACCCGACCGGGCCGCGCCGGTCGACCTGCCCGGCGTGCGGGGTGCCCTCGCCGGCGAGCACCTTGAGGGTGGTGGTCTTGCCGGCGCCGTTGCGCCCGACGAGACCGATGCGGTCACCGGGCTGCACGCGCAGGTTGATGTCGCTGAGCAGGATGCGCGCGCCCGCGCGCAGCTCAAGGCCGTTTGCCGTGATCACAGGAGGAACTCGCTCTCGAAAGCAGAAGGGACGGAAAAAGGACAGACTCCGGGCGCACAGCCTCGGGTCACTCCCTCTGCGTGATCACGGCCGCTATTCTACCGTGCGACCCCGCTCGCCCCGCCACACGATTACGTCACAAGATCAATGGGTACCTGGCGCCATATCTCCTGAGGTTCAGCCAGATCGATACAACCCCCGACCTTGAGGTGTGCCATGGAGTTCAACGACGATGCCGATCTCGACACCAGCCAGGTCAGTGACCAGCGCGGGTCCGGCGGTGGCGGATTCGGCGGCGGCGGTGGCGGCGGCTTCGGCGGCCTGGGCGGCCTCCCGATCCCCATCGGCGGCGGCAAGGTCGGCTGCCTGATCACGATCGTCATCCTCGCCATCGTGGTGTGCGGCGGCTACTTCGGCCGCGGCATGCTGGGCGGCGGCGGGGGCAACAGCGGCCAGGGCGACAACACCAACATCAACCAGCAGTGCGACAAGTCGAACAAGGACCGCTTCAAGAACGCGGACTGCCGCAACGTGCTGTACATCAACTCGGTGCAGGCCTACTGGAAGACCGAGATGCCGGCCGCGTTCGGCAAGCAGTACACGCCGGCCAAGACCGTCTTCTTCAGCAACCGGGTGAACACCGGCTGCGGCGCCGCCGACTCCGGCGTCGGCCCCTTCTACTGCCCCGCGGACAGCCAGGTGTACATCGACCTGACCTTCTACAACGAGCTGTCGAGCCGGTTCGGCGCCACGGGCGAGTTCGCCGCGCCGTACGTGCTCGCCCACGAGTACGGCCACCACATCCAGAACCTCCTCGGCACCAACGCCCAGGCGCAGCAGGGCGCGAACTCGGCCTCGGTGCGCCTGGAGCTGCAGGCCGACTGCTACGCCGGCACGTGGGCGAACCACGCCACGGAGACGAAGGACCCGCAGGGCGACGCGCTGTTCAAGTCGATCACCGAGCAGGACGTGGCCGAGGCCGTCCAGGCCGCCGAGTCCATCGGCGACGACACGATCCAGAAGAAGGCCGGCGGCCGCGTCAACCCCGACGCCTTCACCCACGGCACGTCGGCCCAGCGCAAGAAGTGGTTCCTGCAGGGCTTCAACACCGGCGACCCCCGCCAGTGCGACACCTTCCACGCGAGCACCCTCTAGTCTCGGACGGCGTGGACGTCGTCGCACGCCTGCAGGACGTGTACGGCGCGGCCGCCGACCCCGGGCAGGCCGCGCCGATGCGCGCGTACATGCGGGACCGCTTCGAGTTCCTCGGCATCCCGAGCACCCCGCGCCGCGCGCTGAACCGCGAGGTCCTGCGCGGCGCGCCGGTGTTCACCGAGTCCTCGCTGTGCGAGATCGCGCTGGCGTGCTGGGCGCTGCCGGAGCGCGAGTACCAGTACTTCGCCTGCGACCTGCTGCGCCGCGACGCCAAGCGGCTCACACCGGCGGCGATCCCGGTGCTGCGCACGCTCATCACCACGAAGCCGTGGTGGGACACGGTCGACACCCTGGCCGCCCACACCGTCGGCCCGCTGGTCGCCGCCCACCCGGCCGTCGTGTCCACAATGGACGCGTGGACGGCCCCCGGCACCGACCTGTGGCTGGTGCGGACGGCGATCCTGCAGCAGTTGCGGTACCGTGGCGGCACCGATTTTGCTCGTCTGGCCCGCTATTGCGAGGCCTGGTCCGCCGAGCGCGACTTCTTCATCCGCAAGGCGATCGGCTGGGCCCTGCGCGAGCACGCGAAGACCGACCCGGCCGCGGTGCGCCTTCGTGGCCACGCACCCCGGCCTGTCCCCGCTGTCGGTCCGCGAGGCCCTGAAGAACCTCTAGCGCGGCAGCACCAGCAGGATCGCCAGCACCGCGATCACGGCGCTGGATGCGAGCGCGGTCCACAGCCGCCCGCGCGGGCCTGTCAGGAGCCGCCCGAGCAGCGACCCGCTCCCCGCGAGCACGAGCTGCCAGCTGGCCGAGGCGACGAACGCGGCCAGCACCCAGAGCGTCTCGCCGCCCGCGGACAGCCCGTCGTCGGCCCGGCGGCCCAGGACGAGCGCCCCGAAGTACACGATGGTGGCCGGATTGAGCAGCGTGAGCCCGAGCAGCGTCAGGTACGCGCCCAGCGGCCGCCCCATCCGCCCGTCCGCCTTGCGCGCGGTGGCCCCTTCCCGTCGATGCCGCAGCGCGTCCCCTCCGGTCTTCACCGCGAGGGCCAGCAGCACGACGGCGGCGACCCACCGCAGGACCCCGGAGATCGGCGCGATGACCCCGGCGAGCGCCGCCCCGCCGAGCACGGCCACGACGGCGTAGATCCCGTCCGCGGTGGCCACGCCGAGCGCGGCCGCGGCCCCGACCTTCCAGGACGTCCGCGCGGCGAGGGTGGCGATGAGCGCGCCGATGGCGCCGACGGGCACGGCAACCCCGTACCCGGCGAGGAGGCCGCTCACGACCACCTCGCCGAACCCGGCGCTCACGCCTGCTGCTTGCGGCTCGCCTCCGTCGGGATGCCGGCCTGTCGCTTGACCCCTTCGCCGGAGGCGAGGGATTCAGGCAGCGGCAACATCCGGAGACGACTCATGCCGGCGATGATGCCCGCCGCGCCGCTGCCAGCGCCAACGATTTACGCCGTCGGCTCTGGCTGCTGCGGGCCGCCGCTGCGCGGCCCTTCGGCGTGCGCCGGTCATTGATATGTCGGGCGCTTCGCGCCACGACATATCCGCATTTATGTCGCGCTGGGCGATAAGTCCGATAAGTCGTGGCACGGAGTGCCCGACTTATCGGGTTTAGGCGGTTTGCACGGACAGCCGCTCGAGCCGAAGCGGGTTTGCACCGGCAGCCGCTCGGGCCAAAGCGGGTTTGCACGGACAGCCGCTCGAGCCGAAGCGGGTTTGCACCGGCAGCCGCTCGGGCCGAAGCGGGTTTGCACGGACAGCCGCTCAGGTCGAAGCGGGTTTGCACGGACATCCGCGCGCGGGTTCAGCGCAACCCGAAGTCCCGGCGCCGACCGAACCCGCCTGCGCTGCCCGAAGCCCCGCGCGAGCCAAGGGCCCGGCGCGCAAGCCGAAGCCCGCGCAAGCCGAAGACCCGCGCAGGCCAAGGGCCCGGCGCAAGCCGAAGACCCGGGCAAGCCGAAAGCCCGGCGCCCGCGCGCACGCGGGGCCGGGCCCGAGGCGACGAGCGCGAGGTCAGACGTTGAAGCCCAGCGCGCGCAGCTGGTCGCGCCCCTCGTCGGTGATCTTGTCCGGGCCCCACGGCGGCAGCCAGACCCAGTTGATGCGGATGTCCGACACCAGGCCGCCGCCCGGGCCGGTGCACAGGGCCTGCCGGGCCTGGTCCTCGATCACGTCCGTGAGCGGGCACGCGGCCGACGTCAGAGTCATGTCGAGCGTGGCGACGTTCTCCTCGTCGACGTGGATGCCGTACACGAGGCCGAGGTCGACGACGTTGATGCCCAGCTCGGGGTCGACGACGTCCTTCATCGCCTCTTCGATGTCGGCCAGAACCGCGGTCATGGGGTCTCCTCAGCAACAGGTGCAACAGCGGCGCCGGCCCGGGCCAGCGCGTCCTTGTAGGCCATCCACGGCAGCAGCGCGCACTTCACGCGGGCCGGGTACTTCGCCACGCCGGCGAACGCGACCGCGTCCTCCAGCACCGCCTCGTCCGGCTCGACCTCGCCGCGGCCGCCCATGAGCTCGGCGAAGGCCTCGTGGCGGCGCAGGGTGTCCTCGATCGCGGCGCCCTTCAGCAGGTCGTACAGCACGCTCGCCGACGCCTGGCTGATCGAGCAGCCCATGCCCTCGTACGAGACGTCGGCGACGGTGCCGGCCTTGAGCGACACGCGCAGCGTCACCTCGTCGCCGCACGTCGGGTTGACGTGGTGGGCCTCGGCGTCGTAGGGCTCGCGCAGGCCGCGGCCGTGCGGGCGCTTGTAGTGGTCCAGGATGATCTCCTGGTACAGCTGATCGAGCTTCATCAGGCGAAGACCTTCCGGACCCGCTCGATGCCCCGGATCAGGGCGTCGATCTCGTCGGTGGTCGTGTACAGGTAGAACGACGCGCGGGTCGTCGCCGGCACGCCGAAGCGCACGCAGGTCGGGCGGGCGCAGTGGTGGCCGACGCGCACCTGCACGCCCTCGTCGTCCAGGATCTGGCCGACGTCGTGCGGGTGCACACCCTCGACGGTGAACGAGATCGTCGCGCCGCGGTCCACAGTGGACGTCGGGCCGATGATGCGCACGCCGGGCACCGACTGCAGGGCGTCCAGCGCGTAGGCGGTGATGACCTTCTCGTGCGCCATGACGTTGTCCATGCCCAGGGCGCCGAGGTAGTCGACGGCCGCGCCGAGGCCGACGGCCTGGGCGATCGGCGGGGTGCCGGCCTCGAAGCGGGCCGGCGGCGGCATGAATGTCGTGCCGGTCATCGACACCGTCTCGATCATCGAGCCGCCGCCGAGGAACGGGGGCATCGCGTCGAGCAGCTCGAAGCGGCCCCACAGCGCGCCGATGCCGGTCGGGCCGAGCATCTTGTGGCCGGTGAAGGCGACGAAGTCGGCGCCGAGCGCGGCGACGTCGACCGGCACGTGCGGCACCGACTGCGAGCCGTCGAGCAGCACGAGCGCGCCGGCCTCGCGGGCCTTCGCGACGATCGTCTCGACCGGGTTGATCGTGCCGAGGATGTTGGAGTAGTGCACGAACGCGACGAGCTTCGTGCGCGGGTTGATCAGCTCGTCGATGTTCGACAGGTCGAGCCGGCCCTCGTCGGTCATGCCGAACCACCGCAGGGTCGCGCCGGTGCGCTGGCAGAGCAGCTGCCACGGCACGATGTTGGAGTGGTGCTCCATCTCGGTCACGACGATCTCGTCGCCGGGGCCGAGGCGCAGGCGCGGGTCGTCGGCCACGGCGGTGAACGCGTGGGCGACCAGGTTGATCGCCTCGGTCGAGTTCTTCGTGAAGACGATCTCGGCCGCGGTGGGCGCGCCGATGAAGCCCGCGACCTTCTCGCGGGCCCCCTCGAAGGCCTCCGTGGATTCGGTACCCAGGGTGTGCACCGAACGGGCGACGTTCGCGTTGTGCCGCTCGTAGTGCTCACGCACCGCGTCGATCACCTGGCGCGGTTTCTGCGAGGTGTTCCCCGAGTCCAGGTAGACCAGCGGGTTGCCGTTGATCTGCCGGTCCAGGATGGGGAAGTCCTTGCGGACGGCCTCGACGTCGAATGCGTTCAACATTGAACCCCTATGCGATGTGGGCCGCGCCGGCGCCGGCCTGGTAGCGCTCGTACCCGGTGGTCTCGAGCGACTCGGCGAGCTCGGGCCCGCCCTCTTCCACGATCCGGCCACCGACGAACACGTGGACGTAGTCGGGCTTGATGTACCGCAGGATGCGCGTGTAGTGCGTGATGAGCAGCAGCCCGGTGTCGCCCTGCTCGCGGACCCGGTTGACGCCCTCGCTCACGATGCGCAGCGCGTCGATGTCAAGGCCCGAGTCGGTCTCGTCGAGCACCGCGATCTTCGGCCGGAGCAGCTCCAGCTGCATGATCTCGTGGCGCTTCTTCTCGCCGCCGGAGAAGCCCTCGTTGACGTTGCGGTGGGCGAACTCCGGGTCCATCTGCAGCTTCTCCATCGCGCCGCGCAGCTCGCCGCCCCACGTGCGCACCTTCGGCGCCACCCCGTCGATGGCCGTCTTCGCGGTGCGCAGGAAGTTGGTCACCGAGACGCCGGGGACCTCCACGGGGTACTGCATGGCGAGGAAGAGCCCGGCGCGGGCGCGCTCGTCGACGCTCATCGCGAGGACGTCCTGGCCGTCGAGGGTCACCGCGCCGCCGGTGACCTGGTACCGCGGGTGGCCCGCGATCGAGTACGCCAGCGTGGACTTGCCGGAGCCGTTGGGCCCCATGATGGCGTGGGTCTCCCCCGCCCGGACGGTCAGGTCGACCCCGGCGAGGATCGGCTTGAGCTCACCGTCGGGCAGCTTGACCGAGACCTGCAGGTTGCTGATCGAAAGTTCGCTCACTTGAAGACTCCGTTGCTCGGATGCAGATCGATATAGACGTCGCCGTCGCGGACCTCGACGGGGTACACCGGAACCGGCTCGGTGGCGGGAAGCCCGGTCGGCTCGCCGGTGCGCAGGTCGAAGCGCGAGCCGTGCAGCCAGCACTCCAGGGTGCAGCCCTCAATCTCGCCCTCCGACAGCGGGACCGCGGCGTGCGAGCACTCGTCGTAGACGGCGTAGAAGTTGTCGTCGTCGGCGTGGACCAGCGCGATCTCGGTCCCCTCGACCGTGACCTGAACGGCCTCGCCCTTCGCGACCTCGGCGGCCGCACAGACCCGGATCACGCCGCCGCCTCCGCTTCGCTCGGCCCGCTCACGCGCCGGCCTCTTCCAGCCGCGCCTCGATCGCCGTGCCGAGGCGGTCGCGCAGCTCCTCGACCGGGATCTTCGCCAGCAGCTCGTGGAAGAAGCCGCGCACGACGAGCCGGCGGGCCTGCTCGTCCGGGATGCCCCGGGACATGAGGTAGAACAGCTGCTCGTCGTCGAAGCGGCCGGTCGCGCTCGCGTGCCCGGCGCCGGCGACCTCGCCGGTCTCGATCTCCAGGTTGGGCACCGAGTCGGCGCGGGCGCCGTCGGTGAGCACCAGGTTCCGGTTGACCTCGTACGTGTCGGTGCCCGTCGCCTCGGCCCGGATCAGCACGTCGCCGACCCACACGGTGTGCGCGTCGTCGCCCTGCAGCGCGCCGCGGTAGGCGACGTAGCTGCGGCAGTCCGGCACCGAGTGGTCGACGAGGAGCCGGTGCTCGAAATGCTGGCCGGCGTCGGCGAAGTACAGCCCGTAGGCATCGATCTCGCCGCCGCGGCCGGTGTAGTCGACGCTGGTGTACTGCCGGACGAGGTCGCCGCCGAGGCTCACCTGCACGTGGGTGACCTTGGCGTCGCGCCCGATCCGGAAGCGCACGTGCTGCGCCTGTACGGCGTCGGCGTCCCAGTCGGTGACGGTGACGAGGGTCAGCTGGGCGCCGTCGCCGACGAGCACCTCGACGTTGTCCGCGAGGGTGACCGATCCGGTCTGCTCGAGCACGAGCGTGCCCTCGGCGAACCGGCCGACGTCGACGACGGTGTGCCCGAAGGCGATCTCGGTGGTCGTGCCGGCGAGCCGCACGAAGGCCGCGTCCCCGAGCCTGGTCTCGGGGGCCAGGGCGATCAGCAGCGCCTCGGCCGCCGAGCCGGCGGCGAGCGCGCTGATCCGGTCGAACGGCGTCAGTGCCGAGCCGACCCGGGCGTCGCCGCGGTCGATCGTGGCCACGGTGACCCCGGCCGGCAGGTCGCCGACCTCGACCTTGGGCGCGGTTGCGCCGGCGCCCACCTCCGCGGTGGCGAGGCCACGCAGGCGCTTGAGTGGCGTGAAGCGCCACTCCTCCTCGCGCCCGGTGAGCGCCGGGAAGTCCGACACGGAGAACGAGCGCACCTGCTGCGCCCGTGTCTTCGGGGGAACCAGAGCGGGTGCGCTCATCCGACCGCGCCCTCCATCTGCAGCTCGATGAGCCGGTTGAGCTCCAACGCGTACTCCATGGGCAGTTCCTTCGCGATCGGCTCGATGAAGCCGCGCACGATCATGGCCATCGCCTCGTCCTCGGTGAGGCCGCGCGACATCAGGTAGAACAGCTGGTCGTCGCTGATCTTCGACACGGTCGCCTCGTGCCCCATCGAGACGTCGTCCTCGCGGATGTCGACGTACGGGTACGTGTCCGAGCGCGAGATCGTGTCCACGAGCAGCGCGTCGCACTTCACCGTGGACTTCGAGTGGTGCGAGCCCTCCAGCACCTGCACGAGTCCGCGGTACGACGTGCGGCCGCCGCCGCGGGCGATCGACTTCGACACGATGGTCGAGGAGGTGTGCGGCGCGGCGTGCACCATCTTGGCGCCGGCGTCCTGGTGCTGGCCCTCGCCGGCCATCGCGACGCTGAGGACCTCGCCCTTGGCGTGCTCGCCGGTCATGAAGACCGCCGGGTACTTCATCGTGACCTTGGAGCCGAGGTTGCCGTCGATCCACTCCATCGTCGCACCCTCGTGGCACACGGCGCGCTTGGTGACCAGGTTGTAGACGTTGGTCGACCAGTTCTGGATGGTGGTGTACCGGCAGCGGGCGTTCTTCTTCACGACGATCTCGACGACCGCGGAGTGCAGCGAGTCCGACGAGTAGATCGGAGCCGTGCAGCCCTCGACGTAGTGCACGTACGCGCCCTCGTCGACGATGATCAGGGTCCGCTCGAACTGGCCCATGTTCTCGGTGTTGATCCGGAAGTACGCCTGCAGCGGGATCTCCACGTGCACGCCCTTCGGCACGTAGATGAAGCTGCCGCCGGACCAGACCGAGGTGTTGAGGGCGGCGAACTTGTTGTCCCCGACCGGGATCACGGTGCCGAAGTACTCCTTGAAGAGCTCCTCGTGCTCCTTGAGCGCGGTGTCGGTGTCGAGGAAGACGACGCCCTGCTCCTCGAGGTCCTCGCGGATCTTGTGGTACACCACCTCGGACTCGTACTGCGCGGCCACGCCCGCGATCAGCCGCTGCTTCTCGGCCTCGGGGATGCCCAGCTTGTCGTAGGTGTTCTTGATGTCCTCGGGCAGGTCGTCCCAGCTCGCCGCCTGCTTCTCGGTGGAGCGCACGAAGTACTTGATGTTGTCGAAGTCGATGTGCGACAGATCCGCACCCCACGCCGGCATCGGCTTGCGGTCGAACAGGCGCAGGCCCTTCAGCCGCAGGTCGAGCATCCACTGCGGCTCGGACTTCTTCGCCGAGATGTCGCGCACGACGTCCTCGTTGAGCCCTCGGCGCGCCGAGGCCCCCGCGGTGTCGGAGTCGGCCCAGCCGTACTCGTACCGGCCGAGACCGGCAAGCTGATCGGCAGTCGTCATCTCACGATCCTTTGCCTATCGGGACGGGCGCCGGGCTGGAACCCGGGCCGGAATATGGGTGGTGCAGACACCGTCGCCGTTGGCGATGGTGGCGAGCCGCTGGACGTGCGTACCCACAAGGCGCGAGATCACCTGCGTCTCGGCCTCGCACAGCTGGGAGAATTCCGCGGCGACGTGGGCCACCGGGCAGTGGTGCTGACACAGCTGCCCGCCGGTGGCGATCGTCGTCGCGCCGGCAGCGTAGCCCTCGGCGGTCAGGGCCCGCGCGAGCGCCTCGGCCCGGGCTACGGGGTCCTCCCCCGCCTCGGCCATGGCCGCGCGGCACCGCTCCTCGAGCCCCGCGACCTGCGCGGCGGCGAACGCGGCCACCTCGGCCGGCCCGCCGTGCTCGGCGATCCACCGCAGCGCCGAGGCCGCGAGCCCGTCGTACGTGTGCGGCAGCGCCTCGCGCGCGGCCGCGGTCAGCGTGAACACGCGCGCCGGCCGCCCCCGCCCGCGTCGCCCGCGATCGGGCCGCTCGCGGCTCTCCACGAGCCCTTCGGCGAGCATCGCGTCGAGGTGCCGGCGCACGCCCGCCGGGCTCAGCCCGAGGGCGAGCCCCAGCTCGGTGGCCGTGGCGGACCCCTCCTGCAGCAGCAGCTCGGTCACCCTGTCGCGGGTGCGGACGTCGAGCGCGGCCGACGGAGGGCACGCCTCGGCAGGGTCGTCCGGCACAGGCGCGACAACCCGCACCTGCGCACGCGACACTGCGTCAGCGTTTTTCACAACACCAACGTTACGTAATTCGCGAACTCCGGGCAAACCACCGCTCGGGTGATCCACCGCACGGAAGGTAACCCTAACCAAACCGACCCTGCACCCGGCCGGCACCTCAACCGTGCCACGCGGGCCGGGGTGGGGAGCTGCGAAAAGTCGGGCGCTGGCGCGCCACGACTTTTCGGATTTTTCGCCTGCCGGGTCATAAATCCGTTTTGTCGGAGTCCGTGGCCCGCACCAAACCGGCCGCCGAAGTCCCCCATCCTGCGGCGACGACGACCGTCGGCCACCGCCCGCCGGCCGAAGCACCCGCCGCGACAGCCATCGCCGGCCGAACCCGCGAGGTCCGATTCGTACCTTCCAGCCCGCCCCGGCGACGTTTTCGCTGCACCGCTCGCACGATCACACCCCGCAGCCGCGCCCGGAGACGCGCGCCGCCGGGCCGCTTCGCGCCGCGGATCGCTACCGCGAGTCAGCCGGCGGATCCACATCCGCCAGCCAGGGCGCGGATCGACACCACGAGTCAGGGCCACGCTTCGCCGCCTCCATGAACAAGCCACGCCCGGACCGGCCAGCGAAAGCGGCATGCCCGATTTATGACCTGTCAGGGTATAAATCCGACAAGTCGTGGCACGGAGTGCCCGACTTGTCGGGAAAACCCAGCGCGGCCGAAAGGGCAAGCGCATCGCCAGGAAGGTCGAGTGCACCACCGGCAAGACGAGCGCGTCGCCAGGAAGAAGCCGAGCCCCGGCCGGACCCCGGCGGGCGGTGGGCGGGCCGATATGTAGCCGCGCGTAGTATCGCCGCCGTGGGACGAATCGTGAGCTGGGTGAACGAGTGGCTCGAGCGGCCCGCGGCGCTGCGCCGGGCGGCGTTCGCGTTGCTCGCCGCCAACATCGGCATCGTGTGCACCGGCGGGCTGGTCCGGCTCACCGGCTCCGGGCTCGGCTGCCCGACCTGGCCGCGGTGCACCGACGAGTCCTACGTGACCACGTCCGCGATGGGGTACCACGGCGTCATCGAGTTCGGCAACCGCACGCTCACCTTCGTGCTCAGCGTGTTCGCCGTTGTGGCGCTCGCGGCGGCGTGGCGGCAGCGGCGGCGGGGGCCCAGGACGTTCCGCGGGGCCTTGTGGGTGCTCGGCGGCATCGCGGCGCAGGGCGTGCTGGGCGGGATCACCGTGCGGATGGCGCTCAACCCGTGGACGGTCGCGGCGCACTTCCTGCTGTCCATCGCGCTCATCGCGGTCGCGTTCCTGTTCTGGTACCGCAGCAAGGACGAACCCCCGCGCTGGACCGCGCCCCGCGCGATGCGCACCGCCGGGATCGTCATCACCGCGGTCTCCGCCGCCGTGCTGGTGCTCGGCACCGTGGTGACCGGCAGCGGGCCGCACTCCGGCGACACCCGGGCCAGCCGCACCGGGTTCGACCCCGAGGCCATGTCGCAGCTGCACGCCGACGCCGTGTTCGTGCTCGTCGGGCTGTCGGTCGCGATCTGGTTCGGGCTGCGCGCGCTCGGGGCGCCGCTGCGGGTCACCCGCGCCGCGGCGGTCCTCGTCGCCGTCGAGCTGTCGCAGGGCGTGGTGGGCTTCGTGCAGTACTTCACCGGCCTGCCCTGGCCCGTGGTCATCCTGCACATGCTGGGCGCCTGCCTGGTCTGGACGGCGACGCTCAACCTGCTGGTGTCGCTGGCCCCGCCGAAGTCCCAGAAGGCTCAGGAGCGCGACCACTCGCTGGCCAGCACCGCGTAGCGCACGTCGTCGGTCCACTCGCCCTTCCAGAACTGGCTCTGGATCTCGTACGCCTCGCGGCGGAAGGCCAGGCGCTCCAGCAGGCGGGCCGAGCGGTCGTTGCGCGCGTCCAGCGAGGCGTGCACGCGGTGCAGGCCCTCCTCGAGCAGCAGGTGGTCCACGACGCGGCGGACGGCCTCGGCGGCGTACCCCTGCCGCTGGAACCCGGGCGCGAGCGTGAAGCCGAGCTCGGCCTGGCGGCCCTCGTCGTGGCGGTTGACGCCGACGTCGCCGACGAGGGCGCCGTCGCCGCGGCGCTCGATCGCGTACTGGAACCAGCCCTCGGCCCGCGGGTCCCGCTCCCCGACGGCGGCGACGAAGCGCTCGGCGGCATCGAGGGGGAACGGCGCGTCCCAGCCCTGGTACCGGGCCACGTCCGGGTCCGAACGGTAGGCGGCCAGGGCGGGGGCGTCACCGGCGCGGAAGCGGCGCAGCAGCAGCCGGTCGGTCTGCAACAACACCAGCCGACTGTACGGCGAGCGCCCCGGCCAGCAGCCCCAGGGCGCCCGACGCCATGAGCCGCACGCCGAGCACGTGGGGCCGCATCGGGTAGCCGAACCACGGCCAGGCCAGGTGGTGATCGCCGGCGCCGTAGGTGACGAGGACGCCGGCCGCGGCGACCGCGCCCGCCACGCCCCAGAAGCGCAGCGGGCGCCGGGGCACCGCCGGCGGCTCGCCGTGCCACCGGCGCAGCAGGTGGCGGCGCCCGCAGTACCAGATGAACAGCGGCATCAGCAGCAGCGCCGAGTCGTCGCTGGCCTGGCGGACCGGCCACCACGCGGCGACCGGGCCGTACGGGTGGGTGACGAGGTCCCACAGCAGGTGGCTGACCGCGCCGAGCAGGGCGGAGCCGGCGGTGACGTACCACGGATGCCGCACCCGCCCGAGCACCCCGTACTCCCGCAGGAACCCCGGCAGGTGCGCGGCGACGGCGGGCGCGCCGCGGCGGGCCAGCCACGCGACCGCGACGGCGGCGGGCAGGCTCCACCACAGCAGCGCGGCGACGGTGTGGGTCGGGATGCGCACGCCGATGCCGTCGAGGGCGTAGGCGAAGTCGGGGGCGCAGGCGCCGGTGGCCAGGGCGACCCCGTCGAACCAGCGGGGGCGCCACAGCTTCAGCGGCAGGACGGCGAGCGGATGCGTCGGCAGCGTCGAAGGCACGCACCCACTCTGGCCGCAAAGATCCGCAAATCCGGGCGCGTGCACCGGATCATCACGAAGCTCTCACAACTGCGGATTGCCGGGTTGTAAATTCATCTGCACTTTCTGGTACGCGCGATGAATGATGTGCAACGCTTTTGCAATGGGTCACACCGAACCGCTCGTCATGCAGATCTACTGTCGCCTGGAAGTCGCGGTCACCGATCCGGAGGTCGTGGCCAAACTGGCCGGACAGCAGCTGCGCGAGGCCGACATCGACTGGTCGCGCCGGGAGGAGGACCTCGAAGAGGCGGTCCATCAGCTTGAGTCGGATCTCACACAGGCATTGGCGTGCGTGATTGAACACGATCGGATGATCGAACACCTGCCAGGAGTCGAGCCCCGGGGCGGGGTGGCGTTCACGGCATTCGGCAAGCCCGATGATCGCTTCCGCCCCGGGTTCACGGACTTCCTGTAAGGCTAGAAGGGGTACTGCGCGATAGTGCCCCGCATCGTTATCCAGCGCAGGTCGGTGAATGCGTCGATGTTGCCGGAGCCACCGGCCCGCGCCCCGGTGCCCGAGTCGCGCACGCCGCCGAACGGGGCCACGGCCTCGTCGTTGACCGTCTGGTCGTTGATGTGCACGATCCCCGTCGGGATCCGCTCGGCCAGCGCCAGGCCGCGCATCGCGTCGCCGGTGAGGATGCCCAGCGACAGCCCGAGCTCGGAGGCGGCGGCGAGCGCGACCGCCTCGTCCTCGTCGGCGAAGCGCACCACCGGCGCGACCGGGCCGAAGACCTCGTTCGCGTAGGCGGGCGCCGTCGTGGCGACCCGGTCCAGCACCGTCGGGCGGTAGAACAGCTCCTCGTAGCGGCCGCCGGCGGCCAGCCGGGCGCCGCCGTCCACGGTCGCGGTGACCAGCGCGTGGACCTTGTCCCGCTGGCCGGCGTCGATGAGCGGGCCGAGCGCGACCGGCTGGGTGTGCGGGTCGCCGACGGGCAGCGCGTCGGCGTGCGCGGCCAGGCGGGCCACGTACTCGTCGGCGATCGACTCGTGCACCAGGTGCCGGCCGGCGGTCATGCAGATCTGGCCCGAGTGCAGGTACGAGCCCCACGCCCCGGCCGAGACGGCCCGGTCGAGGTCGGCGTCGGGCAGGTCTCGACGCCGGCCTTCGGCGGGATGGAACCGGCCTCGCGGACCAGCCACTCCTCGACCTCCTTGGCCCGGGACTCGAACAGCGCCCCGGCGCGGCGCAGCACCCCGGCCCGCTCCTCGAACGGCGCCGCCGCCCACGCCCGCTGCGCCTCAGCGGCCGCGGCGCAGGCCGGCCCGACGTCGCCGGGCGCGGCCAGCCCGACCGTGCCGAGGACCGCGCTGGTGGCCGGCTCGATCACGTCCCTTGTGCCGGCGCCGAGCGGCGTCTCCACCAGAAAGCTCACAGATCCCACCTCGCTTCGTTGCGACCGTGTTCGTATCGCGCACAATAGTTCGCGTGGCGCCCCGAGCGTCGCAAGGTTGCCCAAGCTGCCGATTTCCGGGTGAGGGCCCCGATAGGCTCGTCATTCGGCCGACACAGAGCGCGGGGATCGCATGGGTGCTACGACAAGCCTCTTCGGCGAGGTGCTGGCGCGGGGCGAGGTCGCCACCGCCGTCGGCGACGATGCGTGGCTGACCGCCATGCTGCAGGTCGAGGCCGCCCTCGCCGAGGTGCAGGCGTTCACCGGGCTGCTGGAGCAGGAGGCGGCCGACGCGATCGGCGCCGCCTGCGCCCGGCCCGAGGCGTTCGGCGTCGCCGCCATCGGCGCGGCCGCCGCGGCGAGCGGCAATCCGGTGGTACCGCTGGTCGCCGCCCTGCGCGCCGCCGTGCCCGAGGCCTGGTCCGGCGCCGTGCACCGCGGCGCCACCAGCCAGGACATCCTCGACACGGCCGGCATGCTGGTCGCCTCGCGGGCGCTGCGGCCGCTGCTGGCCGACCTCGGCGCCTGCGCCGACCACGCCGCCCGGCTGGCCCGCGAGCACCGCGACACCCCGATGATCGGCCGCACCCTGCTGCAGCAGGCGGTGCCGACCACGTTCGGGCTCAAGGCGGCGGGCTGGCTCGGCGGCCTCGACGCCGCCCGGCGCCGCCTCGAGCAGGTACAGCGGGAGCGGCTCGCCGTGCAGTTCGGCGGGGCGGCCGGCACCCTCGCCCCGTTCGGCGACGCCGGGCCCGACGTGGTCGAGGGCCTGGCCACCGTGCTCGGGCTGAACGAGCCGGCCGTGCCCTGGCACACCGAGCGGACCCGGATCGCCGACCTCGCCGGCGCCCTCGGGTCGGCGGCCGGCGCGGTCGCAAAGGTGGCCCGGGACCTCACGCTGCTGGCCCAGAACGAGGTGAACGAGGTCTCCGACAGCTCCCCCGGCGGCTCGTCGGCGATGGCCCACAAGCGCAACCCGATCGCCGCCGTCTGCGCGCTGGGCTGCGCCGGCTCGGCGCCCGGCCTGGTCGCCAACCTCCTCGCCGCGATGGCCCACGAGCACGAGCGGGCCGCCGGCGCCTGGCACGCCGAGTGGCGCCCGATGCGGGAGCTGCTCGTCGCGACCGGCTCGGCCGTCTCCTGGCTGCGCGCGGCCCTGGAGCGGCTGCTGGTGCACCCCGACGTGATGCGCGACAACCTGGCCCGCAGCGGCCTCACCGGCGACCTGACCGCGACCGGCCCCCTGGTCGACCGGGCCCTGGACGCGTTCGGGGCGAAGCGGTGAACCCCGCCGGCGACGTGCACCGGCGGGGTGCCGAGGTGCGGCGCGAGGTGCTCGGGCCCCTCGCCGAGCGGCCGCCGAAGCCGTTCGCCGAGCCGTTTCGCGAGTGGGTGCTCAACGCGGCCTGGGGCAGCGTCTGGGACCGGCCGGGGCTGGACCGGCGCACCCGCAGCGCCGTGACCCTCGCCGCGCTGGTCGCGCTGCGCTGCGACGACGAGCTCGCCATGCACGTCGAGGCCGCGCTGCGCAACGGCCTGACCCGCGACGAGATCGCCGAGGTGCTGCTGCACGCCACCGTGTACGCCGGGGCGCCGGCCGGCAACGCCGCGTTCGCCACCGCCGCCCGCGTGCTCGAGGAGCTGGATCGGCGCGAGGATCGGGCGTGACGCAGGAGCCGCGCGGCCCCGACTTCGTGCAGTCGCTGGAGCGGGGCCTGGCCGTCATCCGCGCGTTCGACGCCACCCGGCCGCAGCTCACGCTCAGCGAGGTGGCCGCGCTCACCGGCGTGACCCGGGCCGCGGCCCGGCGGTTCCTGCTGACGCTGGGCGAGCTGGGGTACGTGCGCAGCGACGGGCGGCAGTTCTCGCTCACGCCGCGGGTGCTCGAGCTCGGGTACGCGTACCTGTCCGGGCTGTCGCTGCCGGCGGTCGCCGAGCCGCACCTGGAGACGCTCGTCGCCGAGGTCAACGAGTCCTCGTCGGTGTCGGTGCTCGACGGCGCCGACATCGTCTACGTCGCCCGGGTGCCGACCGCGCGCATCATGACCGTGATGATCAGCGTCGGGACGCGCTTCCCGGCGTACGCCACCTCGATGGGCCGCGTGCTGCTGGCCGGACTGCCCCCGGCGGACCTCGACGCGTTCCTGGCCTCGGCCCGCCCCCGCCGGCTGACCCCGCACACCGTGCCCGAAGCCGCCGCCCTGCGCGCCGAGATCGAGCGGGCCCGCGCGCAGGGCTGGGCGCTCGTCGACCAGGAGCTCGAGGAGGGGCTGCGCTCGGTGGCGGCGCCCATCCGGGACCGGGCCGGGCGGGTCGTGGCCGCGCTGAACCTGTCCACGGCGGCGAGCCGGCGCACCGCCGAGGAGGTCCGCCGCGACCTGGTGCCGCCGCTGCTGGCCGCCGCGGCCCGCATCGAGCGGGACCTGCCGCCAACCCGCAAGCGCCCGTGATGCGTTCATCCATGCATGGAGTACGGAAAGGTGCGGCTTCGAGCCGAGGGCATCTGCAAGCGGTACGGGCGCCGCAACGTCCTGCAGGACGTCGGCCTCACGGTCCACGCGGGGCAGGTGGCGGCGATCGTCGGGGCCAACGGGGCCGGCAAGTCGACGTTCCTGAAGATCTGCGCCGGGCTGGTCGGCGCCGACGCGGGCACGGTCACCGTCTCCGGCACCGTCGGGTACTGCCCGCAGCAGGCCGGCCTGTTCCCGTTCCTGCGCCCGGACGAGCACTTCGAGCTCTTCGGCGCCGCGCGGGGCGCGAGCCGGCCGGCGGCGCGCCGGTCCGGGCGGCGCATGGCCCGCCGGCTGTCGTGGGACGCGAGCGAGCCGGTCGCGGCCCGGCACCTGTCGGGCGGCACGCAGCAGAAGCTGAACCTGGTGCTGGCCGCGCTCGGCGACCCGGACCTGATCCTGCTCGACGAGCCGTACCAGGGCTTCGACCGCGGCTCGTACACCGACTTCTGGGAGTGGGTGTTCCGCTGGCGGGCGGAGGGCCGCGCGGTCGTCGTGGTGACCCACATGCTCAACGTCCTCGACCGCGTCGACACGGTGCTCGACCTCACGCCGGTGGGAGTGTGACGTGCGCAAGACCCTGATCGTCGCCGAGATGGTGGCCCGCGACCTGCTGCGCCGCCGCGGCGCCCTCGCCCTGCTGGCGCTGGTGCCCCTCGTGTTCTACCTGGCCCGCCACGACGACAAGGTCGGCCAGTCGATCCGCTTCGCCACCCTCGGCCTGGCCTGGACCGTCAGCACCCTGGCGCTGTTCTCCGGCACCGCGGCCAAGGCCGCCGAGCCGCGGCTGCGCATCGGCGGCTACCGGCCGGGCCAGCTCTACGCCGGCCGCCTCGTCGCGCTGCTCGGCATCGGCCTGACGCTGGGCGCCGTCTACTGGGGCATCATCGCCGCCGACCAGGACCTCCGGCGCCCGGGCGCCCTCGCGGTGCTGATCGCGGTGTCGGTGGTCGTGGCCGCGCCGATGGGGCTGCTCGTCGGCGCGCTGGTGCCGCGCGACCTGGAGGGCGCGCTGCTGCTCATCACGCTGCTGGCCCTGCAGTTCCTGATGGACCCGGCGAAGAGCTCGGCCCGGCTGCTGCCGCTGTGGTCGAACCGGGAGATCGGGACGTACACGGTCGACCTCACCGACGCCGGCTACCTGCAGCGGGGCCTGCTGCACGCCGCGCTGTGCACGCTGCTGCTGGTCGGCGTGACGGCGACGCTGACGACCCTTCGCCTGCGCCGCCGCCGTCACCTGCTGTTCACCTAGGCCCGTCGCCCGGGCCCGCTCCGGTCGGCCGGGATCAGCTCAGCAGCTTGACCAGCACCGGCGCCAGGGCGTCCGGGTCGGGGTCGTGGGTCTGCCCGTCGACGACCTCGAACCGGGCGCCGGGCAGGGCCGCGGCCGTCGCGCGGGCGGCGTCGAGCAGGAACGCCGGGCTGGCGCCGCCGCCGATCACCGTCGATGGCACGCGGATCGCCGCCGCGACCTCGGGCCGGACGTGGCCCGCGCCGAGCACCGCGTCGTCGTACGCCAGGGTGTGCGCGATCGCCTCCAGGGTCGCGAACCCGGGCGAGGCGCGGAAGCCGGCGATCGCCTCGGCGGGCATCCCGACGCGGCCCATGAACAGCGCGACCGCGTCGCCGCGGCGGCCGGCGGCGAGCAGCTCGGCCAGCCGCGCCGAGTAGGCGGGGTCGTTGCCGACGAACGGCGGCTCGTAGAGCGCCAGGGCGGTGACGGCCGGGCTCGCGGCCGCGGCGGCCAGGCCGATCGCCCCGCCCGAGGACATCGTGTAGACGGCGGCCGAACCGCCGGCCGCCCCGACGAGCGCCAGGAGGTCCTCGGTCTCGCGCGCCGGGTCGTACGGCAGCGTGTCGCCGCTCTCGCCGCGGCCGCGCCGGTCGTAGGTGTACACCGTGAAATGCTCCTGGAGGCGCGCGGCGAGGGGCGGCATCGGCCCGGCGGCGCGGTAGCACATGGCCCCATCGACGAGGACCAGGGCCGGTCCGGCGCCGGCGCGGTCGTAGGCGATCGGGGTGCCGTCGGCGGACGTGACGGTGGGCATCAGGACTCCCTGCGGTCTCGGTGGATCTCGGCCAGGTAGGCGTCGAAGCGGTCCAGGCTGGTGTTGAAGCCGGCCCGGGCCCGCGCGCTCAGGTACGCGGCGGGGACGTTGGTCTGGTGGGTGACGACCTCGGTGCGCCCGTCGCCGAGGTCGGTGAACGTGATCTCGGTGCGCATCCCGCCCTCGACCCCGGGCTCGATCCAGACGAGCCGCCGGGGCCGGTCGATCTCGGCGTAGACGGCGCGCATCGTGTAGGTGCCGCCGTCGGCGCCGACCATCGTGGTCTCGAAGGCGCCGCCCGGGCGCAGGTCGACGACGATGCCGTCCAGCGGCGTGGTGGTCCCGGCCGGCCCCCAGAAGCGGGTCAGGTGCTCGGGCGTCGTCATGCACTCGAACAGCAGCTCCGGCGGCGCGTCGTGCACCCGGCTGAACGTGAGCTCCCCCACCCCGCTCACGCCGCCGCCGCGCTTCGCTGCGTGCCGCTCATCGGGCACCGCCCTGGATCCGGCGCACGTGCTCGGCGAGGCGGTCGTGCCGGTCGGCCCAGACCTGCCGGTGCCGCTCGATCCAGCCGGCCGCCTCGGCCAGGCGCTGCGCCTCCAGGGCGCACGGGCGCGACTGGGCGCTGCGCGTGCGCGAGATCAGCCGGGCGTGCTCGAGGACCTTGAGGTGCTTCGAGACCGCCTGCTGGGTCATCGCGAAGGGCTCGGCCAGCTCGTGGACCGTCGCCTCGCTCTCCGCGAGCCGCTCCAGGATGGCCCGCCTGGTCGGGTCGGCCAGGGCCGCGAAGACGAGGCTCAGCTCGTCGGTGACAACCGCCATGCCCGCGACGGTACCCACAACCGAGCGTTTTAACAACCAGTTGGTTGTAACTACAGGCGGTGGGTCGCTCCCTCGCGCTCGGCGTGCGCGTCGAGGGCCTCGGGGGTCGCGTTGGCGCACACCACGACGGTGGCGCCCGCCGACAGCGGCGCGAGCAGCCACTTGACCGGGTGGTCGTCCCCCGCGGCGTCGACGAGCAGCCGGTCGCCGCCCCGCAGGCCGATCCGCTCGGCGACGCCGGCCGCGATCGTGCCCCACTGGCCGAAGCTGGACCCGTCGGCGGTGGCGGCATCGGTACCGCGGGTGCGCCCGGGCGCCGGCGTGTGCGCCGGGTACGCGTCGAGGGCGGCGCGCAGGTCGCGGTACCCCTCGGGCGGCTCCTCGGCAAAGCACGAGAACCGGTGCGTCGCCTCCGGGATGTCCTCGAGCCACGAGCCGATCCGCGCGGCCGCGACGAAGGAGACGCCGAACGGCTCGCCCGCGCCCGGCTCGAGGCTCGGCAGCCCCGCGGTCGCCCAGCCGCGCAGCGAGACCGTGATCCCGGCGGACCAGGCGCCCATGAGCGCGACCGCGGTGAGCCAGTGCGGGGGCAGCAGGACCGCGGCCCGGCTCCCCGCGCCGAGGCCGCAGCCCTCACGCAGCAGGCCGGCGGCGCGGGCCGCCCACTCGCCGAGCGCGGTCGCGGACAGCTCGACGCGCTCGCCGGTGGCGTCGTCGTGGTACGTGATCAGGGGCACGTCGACGCCCGCGGCGGCGCCGGCCGGTCGCGGGACGGGAAGCTCGGCCATGCCGGCCAGCCTAGCCAGAACCCCTACAGGAGGGTGACGGCGTCGCTGCGGGCCACCTCGGGCACCGAGGTGGCCCGCGAGCCGTACTTCTTCAGCAGCGCGTGCACCACGAAGACGTAGTGGCCGCCGGACTTCAGCCCGGTCACGGTGGCGCTGACCCGGGTGCAGCCGGTGCCGGGCGCGACCTTCTGCCACTTCCACGCCGGCTGCACGCCCATGTACAGGTCCTGCGGCACCGGTGCGAGCTGGTACTCCACGATGTACGGGTCGCCGATGTTCCACCAGCTGACGACGGCCGACGTGGTGCCGGGCGCAACGTCGGCGCCGTTGACGACGCCGGGATGGACGACGCCGGTGCAGTCGCTCGGGCGCGGGCTCGGCGCCGCCGCGGTGCCGGCCGAGCGGGTGGGGAACAGCGACATCGACGCGATCGGGCCGCGCGCCGGGGTGGCGGTGCTCGCCGCCGGGCTCACCGCGTCCCCGCGCAGGTACACCTGCCGCTCCGGCATGGCCACCGGCGGCCCCGACCGGGTGGCGGTGGTGCCGGAGCCCCCGCCGCCGCTGCCGGTCATGCCGGGCAGCATGCTGCACCCCGCCACCCCGGCCACCATGGCCGAGGTCAGCACGAGGGCCGTGCCGATGCGCCGTTTCACGCCCGTCACATCGGCACGGCCGCGCGCTATGTGAGGCGGCCCGCGACGGCCGCCGCGAACCGCTCGGCCGCGCCGGGCGCGTGGCCGAGGAACAGCGACGGCTCGGTCAGCTCGACCTCGATGACGACCGGGCCGTCCGGGGAGGGCAGCAGGTCGACCCGGGCGTACAGCAGGTCGCCCGCCGGCACCGGCAGCTCCGCGAGGACCCGCGCGGCGAGCGCGCGCTCGTCGGGCGACGGGTTGCGCGGCGAGATGTCCTCGTTCTGGTACAGCGCCTTGGTCTCCTCGTAGGGCCCGGTCAGGATGGCGCCCTTGCGGATCGCGTGGCTGAACTCGCCGCGGAAGCTCATGACCGCGGTCTCGCCGCCGATGTCGACGGCGGCGAGGTACGGCTGGATCATGACGACCCGCCCCTCCCCCTGCAGCCGCCGCACGAGCTCGGCGGCCCGGTCGCCCTGGGTCGCGAGGTCGTACCGCCCGGTGTCGATGCTGCCGACGCTGACGGCCGGCTTGACGACGATCTCGCCCTCGGCCGGCGGCGCCCACTCCTCGCCCGGCTCGACCCACGTGGTCGGCACGATCGGGATGCCGGCGAAGGCGAGGTCGCGCAGGTACCGCTTGTCGGTGTTCCACTCGATCACCGCGGCCGGGTTGGCCAGGCGGGGGACGGTGCGGGCCCAGGCGACGAACTCGTCGCGGCGGCGGGCGTAGTCCCAGGTGTTGCGGATCACGGCCAGGTCGTAGGCGGACCAGTCGGCGCTCGGGTCGCTCCAGGCGACCGGCTCGGCGGCGATGCCGTGTGCGGCGAGGGCCGGGATCAGCGCCCGGTCGTCCTCGTCGAGGTCGGGCAGGTCGGCGCAGGTAACGAGAGCGACCCGGGCGGCGGCCCGGGTCGCGGCGGACAGGTCGGTGCGGGACTGACGATCTTGGCTCACCCGGCGACGATACCGGGGCCTGCGGGGTGCCCTAGCGGGACAGGGTGCGGCGGCCCATCGAGCGCCACAGGTCGTTGCTCGGCCGCATCTGCTCGAGCAGCTCGCGCTCCCACGCGTTCTCGATCGTGACGCCCGCCTGCGCGCAGGCGTTGCGCGCGATGTCGGTGCCCTCGGCGAACTGGTCGCCCCAGACGCCGTCCTCCCCGACGAGCACGATGCGGGCACCGCGCCGGCCGACGTACTCGATGACTGCCTTGGCGCCGCCGTGGTCGTCCGCGAAGGACTTGATGCCGGTGATCAGGCTGCCCGGCACCGGGCGGCTCAGGGTCATCGTCGTATCGGAACCATCTGCCATGAGCGCCACATTAGAGGGACGTCAGACCACGTGTGGGTGAACTGACGTCCGGTTGTGATCGTCATAACGGACAGGTTTAGCGGACACGCTCCTCGATTCGCCCGGCAATGTCCGTAAATATCGGTATTTTCTTCACGCCCATTCGGCGCGCAAAGCGAGATATCTGTCACGTCACTCGCATCGGCGTGGACGTGCCAAAAAATTCGGGCGTTTCTGGGTTAACTCTCGCTTAGGCGACCTTTTGGTGCGGGGTTCGGGCCCCCGGTAGTTGCCGCCGGGCAGCCCGCCGCGCGGCTACTGCAGCAGCGCGTCCACGGCGATCGCGACGAACAGCAGCGTCAGATAGGTCACCGACCAGTGGAACAGCCGCATCGGCTTCAGCGGCTCCTCGCGCCGGGCCCGGCCGTACAGCCGGTGGGCCTCCACGAGCAGCATGGCGCCCGTCACGATCGCCACGACGCCGTACAGCGGCGTCATCCCCAGCGGCCAGAGCGCGACGGAGGCGCCGACGGTGAGCCAGCTGTACACCACCGTCTCGAGCCCGACCCGGCGCATGCTCGCCACCACGGGCAGCATCGGGATGCCGGCCCGCGCGTAGTCGTCCTTGAACTTGATGGCCAGGGCGTAGAAGTGCGGCGGCTGCCAGAGGAACACGACGGCGAAGAGCACCCACGCCGGCCACGACAGCCCGCCGGTGACCGCGGCCCAGCCGATGAGCACCGGGGCCGCGCCGCAGGCGCCGCCCCACACCGTGTTCTGCGGCGTGGTCCGCTTGAGCCACATCGTGTAGACGAGGTCGTAGTACGCGATGGCGCCCGCGGTGAGCAGCGTGGCGAGCAGGTTGGTGAACGTGGCCATGAGCACCGTCGACACGACGGCGAGCGTGAGGCCGAAGATCAGGGCGCTGCGCGGCGACACGGTGTGCGTGGCCAGGGGCCGCCGCGACGTGCGCTTCATCACCTGGTCGATGTCGCGGTCGATGTAGCAGTTCAGCGCGTTGGCCGCGCCGGCCGCGAGCGAGCCGCCGACCAGCACGACCAGCACCAGCCACAGGTTGGGCAGGCCGTGGTCGGCCAGGAACATCACCGGGACGGTGGTGATGAGCAGCAGCTCGATGATGCGGGGCTTGGTGAGCGAGACGTATGCCTTCACCACCGCGAGAGCGCCGGCGCGCCGGCCGGCCGCCTGCGCCTGCTGGGCCCGGGCCAGGGTCGCCGCCGATGTGGGACGGACCGGCTCGGACGCGCGCTTATCAACGACTCCATGGTCGACGAGCTGCGTCACGTCTGAATTGCCACCTTCCGGCATCGCCGCGGAACTGCCCGTCGGCGGAGCGAGGGTCCCACCGAGATCGGCGGGCTCACGCATCGTAGAACAGGATCGTCGCTGGTCGGACGGCGCCCCCGCGGCACGCCCCGCCGCACCGATTTCGCGCAGGGCTGAACCGATCGACGTTGCGCGCTGTGCGGCCGGCGTCGCGGCTCATCCGGGCCGCACCGCGCGCGAGCGGGCATCGACTACCGTGGCCGCCGGCAGCGTCGCCGATGTCCGAAACCTGGTCGACTCAGCGTGGGGCCACCCATTCGTGGGTAGGGTCGACCTGATAACCCCTTCGAGGAAAAACGCAACCTCGCCGTTCGACAGGAGCAGCACCGCCGTGAGCGATGAAGAGGTCAAGGTTCCCGAGCTTTCCTGGTCAGACGTCGACCGGCGCGCCGTCGACACGGTCCGGGTGCTGGCGATGGACGCCGTCGAAAAGGCCGGCAACGGCCACCCCGGCACGGCGATGAGCCTCGCCCCCGCCGCATACCTTCTCTTCCAGAAGGTCATGAAGCACGACCCGACCGACCCGACCTGGCTCGGGCGCGACCGCTTCGTGCTCTCCTGCGGCCATTCGAGCCTGACGCTGTACATCCAGCTGTACCTGGCCGGCTACGGCCTGAGCCTGGACGACCTGAAGTCGCTTCGCCAGTGGGGCTCGCTGACCCCGGGCCACCCCGAGCACGGCCACACCGCCGGCGTCGAGACCACCACCGGCCCGCTGGGCCAGGGCATCGGCAACGCGGTCGGCTTCGCGATGGCGGCCCGCCGCGAGCGCGGCCTGTTCGACCCGGAGCCGGGCGTCGGGGAGAGCCTGTTCGACCACCACGTCTACGTGCTGTGCTCCGACGGTGACATCGAGGAGGGCATCAGCCACGAGGTCAGCGCGCTGGCCGGGCACCAGAAGCTGGGCAACCTCGTCGTCATCTACGACGACAACGAGATCTCGATCGAGGACGACACCAAGGTCGCCAAGAGCGAGGACGTGGCCGCGCGCTACGCCGCCTACGGCTTCCACACCCAGGTCGTCGACTGGCGCAAGGGGCACGACGCCGGCGACGGGGTGTACACCGAGGACGTCCACGCGCTGTGGGACGCCATCCAGGCCGCCAAGGCCGAGACCGACCGGCCGTCGTTCATCGCGCTGCGCACCATCATCGGCTGGCCGGCCCCGAAGAAGCAGAACACCGGCAAGATCCACGGCTCGGCCCTCGGCGGCGACGAGATCGCCGCCACCAAGGAGATCCTCGGCTTCGACCCGGCGCAGTCGTTCGCGGTCGCCGAGGACGTGCTCGCGCACACCCGCGAGGCGATCGAGCGCGGCAAGACCGAGCACGAGAAGTGGGACAAGGGCTTCGCCGACTGGCGCGAGCGCGCCGGCGAGCGGGCCGAGCTGCTGGACCGGCTGCTCGCGGGCGCGCTGCCCGACGGCTGGGAGAAGGCGCTGCCGGAGTTCCCGCCCAGCGAGAAGGGCGTGGCCACCCGCAAGGCGTCCGGCGACACCCTCAACGCGCTCGCGCCGGTGCTGCCGGAGCTGTGGGGCGGCTCGGCCGACCTGGCCGAGAGCAACAACACCACGATGGAGGGCGAGCCGTCGTTCCTGCCCTCCGAGTTCGCCACGAAGGCGTTCCCCGGCCACGAGTACGGCCGCACCCTGCACTTCGGCATCCGCGAGCACGGCATGGGCGCGATCCTCAACGGGATCAAGCTGCACGGCCCGACCCGCCCCTACGGCGGCACGTTCCTCGTCTTCTCCGACTACATGCGCCCGGCGGTGCGCCTGGCCGCGATCATGCAGCAGCCGGTGATCTACGTGTGGACGCACGACTCGATCGGCCTCGGCGAGGACGGCCCGACGCACCAGCCGATCGAGCACCTCTCGGCGCTGCGGGCGATCCCCGGCCTCGCGGTGGTCCGCCCCGGCGACGCCAACGAGACCGCGCAGGCGTGGAAGGTGGCGCTGGAGCGCAGGAACCAGCCGATCGCCCTGGCCCTGACCCGGCAGAACCTGCCGACGCTGGACCGCACGGTGTACGCGCCGGCCGAGAACGTCGCCAAGGGCGGCTACATCCTCAAGGACGCCGCCAACGGCCAGCCGAAGGTGATCATCATCGCCACCGGCTCCGAGGTGCAGCTCGCGGTCAAGGCGCAGGAGCGGCTCGAGGCCGAGGGCACGCCGACCCGGGTCGTGTCGATGCCCTGCCAGGAGTGGTTCGAGGAGCAGGACGCGGCGTACCGCCAGCAGGTGATCCCGACGGGCGTGAAGGCCCGCGTCACCGTGGAGGCCGGCATCGCGATGTCCTGGCAGAAGCTGCTCGGTGACTGCGGTGTCCCCGTGAGCATCGAGCACTACGGCGCGAGCGCCCCCTACACGGTGCTGTTCGAGCAGTTCGGCTTCACCGCCGACAAGGTCGTCGCGGCCGCGCACGCCTCGCTGGCCAAGGCCGGCGAGATCACCGGCAGCACCACCGGCAACTGAAGTCAAAGGAGACCCGCGATGAGTTCCGATCGGCTGGCCGAGCTCGCCGCCGCTGGCGTGGCGATCTGGCTCGACGACCTTTCCCGGCAACGGCTGACCAGCGGCGGGCTGGACAAGCTGCGCCGCGAGCAGCACGTGGTCGGCGTGACCACCAACCCAACCATCTTCGCCAAGGCCGTCACCTCGGCCGACGACTACGCCGAGCAGAACACGGAGCTGGCGCTGCGCGAGACGTCCGTGGCCGAGGCCATGCGCTCGATCATGGGCTACGACGTGCGCTGGGCGTGTGACGTGATGAAGCCGGCCGCCGACGCCAGCAAGGGCGTCGACGGGCGGGTCTCGATCGAGGTCGACCCGACCCTCGCGGGCAACACCGACCGCACCGTCGCCGAGGCGAAGGCGCTGTGGTGGCTCGTCGACCGCGACAACCTGTTCATCAAGATCCCGGCGACCCGCGAGGGCATCCCGGCGATCACCGCGACCCTGGCCAACGGGATCAGCGTCAACGTCACCCTGATCTTCTCCCTCGAGCGCTACGGCGCGGTGATCGACGCCTTCTTCGCCGGGCTCGAGCAGGCCAAGGCCAACGGCCACGACCTGGCCAAGATCGGCTCGGTGGCGTCGTTCTTCGTGTCGCGCGTCGACACCGAGTACGACAAGCGCCTCGAGAAGATCGGCACCGACGAGGCCAAGGCCCTGCTCGGCAAGGCGGCGATCGCCAACGCGAAGCTGGCCTACAAGCTGTACGAGGAGAAGTTCTCCTCCGAGCGCTGGCAGGCCCTGGCCGACGCGGGCGCCCACCCGCAGCGGCCGCTGTGGGCCTCGACGTCGACCAAGAACCCGGAGTACCGCGACGTGATCTACGTCGAGGAGCTCGTGGCCCCCGGCACGGTCAACACCATGCCGGAGGCGGTCATCCACGCCTTCGCCGACCACGGCGAGGTCCGCCTCGACGCCGTCACCGGCGGCTACGCCGAGGCGCAGCAGGTCATGGACCGCCTCGCCGCGGTGGGCATCGACTACAACGACGTCGTCGAGGTCCTCGAGCGCGAGGGCGTGGAGAAGTTCACGGTCAGCGGCAAGGAGATGATCGAGACGGTGCAGAAGGCGCTCGACGCCGCATCCGCCTGAGGTACTCCAGCCTGAAGTACTCCGGCCTGAGGTTTCATGGTTTCTTGGCGTGCCCGCCACTCGCGGGCACCAGGATGAGGGCATGCAGGGGGTAGCGGGTGTCTGATCTGCTCGACGACGTGGTCGCGGCGGCCGGCCTGACGGTCTTCGGCGCCGCGCCGGCGGCCGATCCCGCCCCGCTGCTCCCCCTGCCCGGACCGGAGCTTGCGGCCCGCATCGAGGCCCTGCGCGGCGACCTGCGCGCGCGGGGCCTCGACCATGTGGTGCTCCTGGCGACCGGGGCCCCGGCCGCCGCCGCCCGGGCGATCGCGGCCACGCTCGGCCTGCGGCTGACGGTCCTCGACTCGGCCGACCCGCACCGCGCCGCCGCGGCCCTGACCCGCCTCGACCGGGCCGTGCTCGTCGCCGCCGCCCCCGCGGACCCGTCGCCGGAGACCGACGCCTACCTGCGCCTGCTCCGCGACCGCGCCGAGCCGCCGCTCGTCGTGGTGACCGCGCCCGGCTCCGCGCTCGCCGCCCTGGGCGGCGAACTGTTCCTGACCGATGCCTCGCCGCTGTCCGCCCTGAGCGCGTACGGCCTGGTGGCACCCGGCCTGGCCGGCGCCGACACGGCCGCGCTGCTCGATGAGGCGGCGGCCCTGCTCGCACCGGCCCCTCCCCCGGCGGCGCGGCTCTCGGCCGGTTTCACCCTGGCCCCGCCCGCGCCCCGCCCCTCGATGGAGGTCGCCCCGTCGGCCTCGCCCGGCGCGGCCCTCGGGGCCGCCATCGCCGCGGCGACGCGCGCGGGCCGCGACAAGCTCGCGGTCGCGCCCGACGGCACCGGCATCGACGGCCTCGGCGAGTGGATCTCCGAGCTGTTCCCCGGCGTGGTCCCGGTCGCCTTGGAGAACCCGTCGTCCTGGGGCCACGAAGGCCTCGACGTGTTCAGCGTGACCGTCGGCGGCGTCCTGGGCCGCGGCATCATGCCCGGCGGCGGGATCGCCTCCGATCTCTGCGTGAACGGCCCGCTCGGCGCGCAGCTGCTCGCCTGGGAGCAGGCCGCACGCATGCTCTCCGCCGGCACCGCCCCCACCGTGGGCGCCCCCACCGTGGGCGCCCCCACCGTGGGCGCCCCCACCGGCGGCGCCCCCACCGGCGGCGCCCCCACCGGCGGCGCAATCACCGGCGGCGCTCTCGCCGGCGCTGTCCCCGGCTCGGGCGGCTCGGCCGGCGGCGCTCGTGCCGGCATCCCCGGCGTCCCAGCCAGCGACGCCCTGACCACCGCGCCGGATTTATCCGAAATTTCGGACATCGCCGCGGAGGTGCCGACGCTTGTCGAGGGGGCCGTCGAGGTCTACGGCGACACTTCGCAGGCGACGCTCATCGGCGCCATCGACGACCTCGTGCGTGGAGTCGCCGCCGGTGGGTATGTAGCCATCTCCGCCTATCTCGACCGGGACGGCGACGCCGCCGCGGCCGGGATGCGCGACGCCCTGGCCGGGCGCGTCGCGCGGGCCGTCACCTTCGGCTGGGGCGGGCGCCCGGCCCGGCCGGGGCTCGGCGCCACGCTGCAGATCACCGGCGCGGTGACCGGCGACGTGCCGGTGCCGGGCCGGCCCTACACGTTCGGCGGGCTGCAGGCCGCCCGGGCCGCCGCCGAGCGGCGCGCGGGGCCGGTGCTGCGGCTCCATCTGACCGACCGGGCAACCGGTATCGACCAACTGTTGGCCGCCCTCGGAGGGTGAGACTGATGACCAATCCGCTGCGGGACCCGCAGGACCGGCGACTGCCTCGGATTCCCGAGCCGTGTGCGCTGGTCATCTTCGGCGTAACCGGTGACCTGGCCCGCAAGAAGCTCATCCCGGCCGTCTACGACCTGGCGAATCGGGGCCTGCTGCCGCCCAGCTTCGCCGTGCTCGGCTTCGCCCGGCGCGACTGGGGCGACGGCGACTTCGAGGACCTCGCCCGCAGGGCCGCGCAGAACGGCGCCCGCACCACGTGGCGGGAGGAGGTGTGGTCGCGGCTGGCCGGCAACATCAAGTTCGTGCCGGGCTCGTTCGAGGACGACGCGGCCTTCGACCACCTGGCGCAGACGCTCGACGACCTGCGCGAGGAGTCCGGCATCCAGGGCAACGCCGCCTTCTACCTGTCGATCCCGCCCTCGGCGTTCCCGGTCGTGCTCAAGCAGCTCGAGCGCACCGGGATGTCGGACAACGCGAAGTCCGGCGGCTGGCGGCGGGTCGTGGTGGAGAAGCCGTTCGGGTACGACCTCGGCTCGGCCATGCAGCTCAACGACCTCGTCGACGACGCCTTCACCGCCCAGGACGTGTTCCGCATCGACCACTACCTGGGCAAGGAGACCGTCCAGAACATCATGGCGCTGCGGTTCGCCAACAACTTGTTCGAGCCGGTCTGGAACTCCAACTACGTCGACTCGGTGCAGATCACGATGGCCGAGGACGTCGGCATCGGCACCCGCGCCGGGTTCTACGACACCGTCGGCACGGCACGGGACGTACTGCAGAATCACCTGCTGCAGCTGCTCGCCCTGGTGGCGATGGAGGAGCCGACGGCCTTCGACGCCGACGCGATCCGCACCGAGAAGCTCAAGGTGCTCAACGCGATCAAGGTGCCGACGGACGTGTTCACGCAGACGGTCCGCGGGCAGTACCTGACCGGCTGGGTCGCCGGCGAGCGCGTCCCGGGGTACCTGGAGGAGAAGGACGTCCCGGCGGACTCCAAGACGGAGACGTATGTGGCGGTGCGGCTGGGCATCCAGAACCGCCGCTGGGCCGGGGTGCCCTTCTACATCCGGGCCGGCAAGCGCCTGCCGCGGCGGGTGACCGAGCTGGCGGTGCTGTTCAAGAAGGCGCCGCACCTGCCGTTCAGCGACGCGGACGTGGAGATGCTCGGCCACAACCAGCTGGTCATCCGGGTGCAGCCGGACGAGGGCGTGATGCTGAAGTTCGGCTCGAAGGTGCCCGGCACGACGATGGAGGTCCGCGACATCGCGATGGACTTCCAGTACGGCGAGGCCTTCACCGACGCGAGCCCGGAGGCGTACGAGCGGCTGATCCTCGACGTGCTCGTCGGCGACAAGACGCTCTTCCCGGACTCCGCCGAGGTCGAGGCGAGCTGGAACGTGGTCGACCCGCTGGAGGCGGCGTGGGCCGGCTCGACGCCGGAGCCGTACCGCGCGGGCGAGTGGGGCCCGCGGGCCGCCGACGAGATGCTGGCCCGCGACGGCCGCACCTGGCGCCGGGCCTAGGACATCGGGGCCTAGAGGGAGACATGGACATGATCGGTTTGTGGGACACGACCGGCATCGAGGTCGTCAAGGCCCTGGCCAACGAGCGGCGCAGCGCCGGCGGGCTGACCAGCGGCCTAGCGCTGACGCTGATCGCCGTGGTCGACGAGCGGCAGGTCCGCGAGGCCGAGGCGGCGGCCACGATCGCCGCCTCCGCGCACCCGTGCCGGCTGCTCATCATCGTGCGCGCCGACGTGACGCAGCAACGCTCACGCCTGGACGCCGAGATCGTCGTCGGCGGCCGGCTCGGCCCGTGCGAGGCGGTCGTGATGCGCATGCAGGGCCGCCTGGCGCTGCACGCCGAGTCGGTGGTCATGCCGCTGCTCGCACCGGACGTGCCGGTGGTGACGTGGTGGCAGTGCACCCCGCCGGAGCGCATCGCGTACGACCCACTGGGCGTCGTCGCCGACCGCCGCATCACCGACAGCGCGCAGGCCGACGACCCGGTGGCCGCGCTGCGGATCCGGTCGGACGACTACGTGCCCGGCGACACCGACCTGGCGTGGTCGCGCATCACCCCGTGGCGCACGCTGCTGGCCGGCGCGTTCGACGCCAACCGCGTGGGCGTGAAGGCGGCGACGATCGTCGCCCCGGAGCACGACCCGACCGCGATGCTGCTCGGCGGCTGGCTCGAGGCCCGCCTGGGCGTGCGCCCGGCCCGCCGCGACGGCTCCGGCAAGATCATGGAGTCGGTCGAGCTGGAGCTCGAGGACGGCAACAGCATGAGCCTGGTGCGCGACCTCAACGCGGGCGTGGCCACGCTGCAGCGCACCGGCCAGCCGGACCGCATCCTGCCGCTGACCCGCCGCCCGCTCGGCGACGAGCTGGCCGAGGAGCTGCGCCGCCTCGACCCGGACCAGCCGTACGCGGCCGCCCTGGCCTCGGCGACCGGCAAGCGCCGCCTCGACGAGCGCACCGCGCCGCGCGTGCACATCTGGAAGGACCCGGCCCTCGCCGAGCGCCCGGAGGCGACCAACTTCGCCGAGGCGGCTTCGTGACCCAGAGCAAGGTTGTCGTACACACCGAGCCCAAGCTGCTCGCCGAGGCCGCCGCGGCGCGCCTCATCGTCCGGCTCACCGACGCCCAGGCCGAGCGCGGCGAGGCGACCCTGGTCCTGACCGGCGGCCGGATCGCCGCCCAGATCTACCAGGCGATCCGCGACAGCCCGGCCCGCGACGCGGTCAACTGGTCGCGCGTGAACCTGTGGTGGGGCGACGAGCGCTTCCTGCCCGCCGGCGACGCGGAGCGCAACGAGACCCAGGCCCGCGCGGCCCTGCTCGACGCGCTGAAGCTGGACCCCACCCGGGTACACCCGATGCCCGCGTCCGACGGCCCCGACGGCGACGACGCCGAGGCCGCCGCGGCCCGCTACGCCGCGGAGCTGGCCGAGGCGGCCCGCCCCGGCCACGCCGAGCTCCCCCACTTCGACGTGGTGCTGCTCGGCGTCGGCGAGGACGGCCACGTCGCCTCGGTGTTCCCGGAGCACCCGGTGACGCTGGAGAACCGCCCGGTGTCGGCGGTGCGCGGCAGCCCGAAGCCCCCGCCGGTCCGCACGACCCTCACGCTCCCGGCGATCAACACGACCGACGAGGCGTGGCTGATCGCGTCCGGCACGGGCAAGGCGGCGGCGGTGGGCCTGGCCCTGGCGGACGCGGGCCCGCGCCAGATCCCGGCGGCCGGCGTGCACGGCCGCGACCTGACGCTGTGGCTGCTCGACTCGGCGGCGGCCCACGAGCTGCCGCCGAAGTTCCGCAGCCTCGTCTGATCGCACCACGCTGCGGCGCCGGTCTCCTTCGGAGGGCGGCGCCGCTCTGCGTTGCTGGCCTGCGAGGCCGCCGCGCGCGGCCGGCAGCACGAAACGAAACGAAGCGGCATGCCATGCCCACGCGACACGCCGGCATCTGCCGAGCGACACGCCGCGGTCCGAGCGCTTTGCGCGGGCGGGTTGCCCCTGGACCCGGCGGCGATCCGTGCGTGCCAAGCGCGCGGACCGCGGACCAGGCGCGGACCGCGGACCAGGCGCGGACCGCGGACCAGGCGCGGACCGCGAACGAGGCGCGCAGGCCGGTCGGAGGCGCGAGCTGGTGCGACCGCCGTGGCCAGGGATGTCCAGACGGAACCGGCGCCGCGGAAAGTTACACGGATGATCGGCGGCGGCGCGTCCGGTCTACCTCCGACCGTACATCACGCCACCTAACCGATCTCCAACTCGCTCACGGACCGTGAAAAGCCGTCACGGACCGTGGGCTAGCCGCGGCGCTGGCGGAGTCTCGCCAGGGCCTCCTGCAGGATGGCCTCGCCGTCGGCGTCGGTGCGCCGTTCCTTCACGTAGGCCAGGTGGGACTTGTACGGCTCGGCCCGCGGCCGCTCCGGGGGCTGCTGGGCGTCCTGCCCGGCCGGCAGGCCGCACCGGGGGCAGTCCCAGAGGATCGGTGGTGTGACCTCGGCCGCGAACGCCGGCTGCGTCGCATGGCCGTTGGCGCACCAGTAGGTGACGCTCCGCCGAGGGGCCTGTTCTCCTCGCTCGGCCCAGCGCATCGGGCCGGAGCCGACTCGTGTTCCGCGGATGGCGTTGCCAGCTGCCACGGCTGCTCGCTCCTGTTCGTCGGGGGGTACGACGTCAAAGGGCGTAAAACTCGTGCGCGCGGCCCGAAAAGTACACGGACCGCGCGCACGAGTCTAAAACTACCCGGTGTGGCTAGGCACCACCGTTCTCGACAATTTTCAGCCAGAGGCCGAGGCCCACGATGCACGCGAACCAGATGATGCCGACCAGCAGCGTGTAGCGGTCGAGGTTCTTCTCGGCGACCGAGGAGCCCGCGAGGCTCGACGAGACGCCGCCGCCGAACATGCTGGACATGCCGCCGCCCTTGCCGCGGTGCAGGAGCACGAGCAGGGTCAGCAGCACGCTGGTGATGACCAGCAGCACGATCAGGGTGTAGGCGAACGCCGTCATGGCGCGGTCGTCCTCTCGAAGTGGCGGTCGTAACGGATGGAGCTTACTAGGCGAGACCGAGAGCGCACAGGTCGGGCTGGCCGAACTGCGGATGGATGAACCCGCCGCGCACGTTGCTGCCGGCCATGCGCAGCGCCTTCATGTAGACGATCGGGATCGTCACGGCCTGCTCGGCGATCTTCTGGTCCAGCTCGCCCCACAGCCTGTACTGCCGGTCCGGCACCGACTCGGCCAGCGCCGCGGAGATCATGTCGTTGATCTCGGGCTCGTTGAGCAGCGAGTAGTCCTGGTTGTTCGTGGCGTTGGCCTTGGTCGGGATGAGCCGGCCGTCGAACAGCGGCGGAATGACCGCCGAGCCGTTCGCCCAGTCCGGGATCCAGCCGGACCACAGCAGGTCGTTGGTGTTCGCCGGGTTGCCGATGACGTCGAAGTACGTCTCCGGGTCGATCCCGTTGATCTTGACCTGGATGCCGATCTGCTGGTACGTCTCCACGATCGTGGTGGCCAGGCGGCGGATGTCCTTCTGGTCCGGGATCGACAGGGTCAGCGTGGCCGGGCAGGGCTTGTTGGCCTTCGCCTGCTCGTCCATCAGCTTCAGCGCTACGTCGGGCTTGCCCTCGACGTTGTTCGTGCTGTCGTAGACGTCGAAGTCCTTGTGGGCCTTGAGCTGCGGCGCGATCATCGTGTTCGCGTAGTCGCCGTAGACGGAGCCGCCGGCGGCCGCGCGGAACTTGCGCTTGTTGAAGGCGTACACCAGCGCCTGCCGGCAGGCGAGGTTCGGGATCCGCTTGCTGTTGATGGCGAGGTACCGGATGCCGCCGTAGCTGCCCTGCACCGCCCGCGCCGACAGGTCCGGGTCGTTGACGACCTGCTGGACGAAGTTCGGCGCGACGTTCTTGTCCAGGTCGATCGCGTCGGCGTTCTCGCCGTCGCTGGTGATCAGGTTCGAGGTGACGGTCGGCAGGTCGCCGTTGGCCTCGATGAGGATCTTCTCCGGGTAGGCCTTGCGGACGCTGTCGGTCTTCTCGTCCCAGTACGAGTTGCGCACGAACACGAGCTGCTGGTCGGTGACCTCCTGCAGCTTGTACGGCCCCGAGGAGAACGGGTGCTTGTCGTAGTCATTCTTGGTGTCCTGCTTCGCCGGGACCGGGGCGAACAGCGACATGGCCACCGTGTACCCGAAGTCGCCGATCGGCTGGTTCAGCGTGAACCGGATGTTGCGGTTGTCCACGCACTGCACCGACGAGAGGCCCTTGCCGCCGTTGTTGCCGCCGACGAACGGGCCGGCGTAGCCGTCGGTGTCGGCGAGGTAGGTCTTGGCGTACGGCTGGGCGACGGAGAACAGGCCCGAGAAGCTGCGCTCGACGCCGTACTTGACGTCGGCGCAGGTGATCGGGGTGCCGTCCTCCCAGCGCACGTCGTCCTTGAGCTGGAAGTCCCAGACCCGGTTGCCCTCGCTCGGGCGGCCGGCGTCGGTGGCGAGGTCGCCCACGATCTCGCTGGAGGCCGCGCCCGGCTCGGACCGGAACGTGGTGAGCGTGCGGGAGATGAGGCGGCTGACGTTGGCCTCGGTCGCCGTGGAGACCCGCTGGGGGTCGAGGTGGGCCGGCTTGGCGCTCACCACGACGTGGAGGGTGCCGCCGCGCTTCGGCGGCTGCGGCCCGTTCTTGGCGTCTGCGGTACTGCACCCGGCGACGGAGCCGATCAGCGACAGTGCGGCCAGGCTCGCGAAAATGGCACGACGCATGCTCGTCCTCACGGCGTGGCCCGCGCGCCCGGTCACCCGTTCGTGGCGGATGAGCCCGTGGCCCGCCGGCTTGACGCCAGGTCAAGGGGTGGTGGACGGAGCCACTTTAGGCGGCGTTCACCGGCCGCGGTACAGGGGGTGGCAGGCCAAAACACAGCGTCGCGCGGACCGTGAACGGCCGCGCGACGCTGAGTTATGGAGACTACTTGCCGAGGCGGACAATCCGGGCGAAGCCCTCGGCGTCGATGCTGGCGCCACCGACGAGCGCGCCGTCGATGTCGGGCTGCTCGATGATCGCCGCGACGTTGTCGTGCTTGACCGAGCCGCCATAGAGGATGCGCACCCGGTCGGCGGTGCCGCCGGTGTACTTCTCGGCCAGGCGGGTGCGGATCGCCCCGATGACCTCCTGCGCGTCCTGCGGCGTGGCCACCTTGCCGGTGCCGATCGCCCAGACCGGCTCGTACGCCACGACGATCTTCTCGACCTCGTCGGTCTTGACCTTCTCCAGCGCGGCGTCGAGCTGCGCGAGCGTGTAGCCCACGTGCTCGCCGGCCTCGCGGACCTCCAGGCCCTCGCCCACGCACAGGATCGGCGCGATGCCGTTGACCAGGGCCGCCTTCACCTTGGCGTTGACGAGCGCGTCGTCCTCGCCGTGGTACTGGCGGCGCTCCGAGTGCCCGACGACCACGTACTGGCAGCCGAGCTTGGCCAGCATGGCGCCGGACACCTCGCCGGTGTAGGCGCCCGCGGCGTGCGCGGAGACGTCCTGCGCGCCGTAGCCGATGAGCAGCTTGTCGCCGTCGACCAGCGTCTGGACGCTGCGGATGTCGACGAACGGCGGGAGTACCACCGCCTCCACGTCGTTGAGCTGCTGCTCGGTGAGCGTGAAGGCCAGCTGCTGCACGAGCTTGATGGCCTCGAGGTGGTTCAGGTTCATCTTCCAGTTGCCGGCCATCAGCGGCCGGCGACCGGTCTGCTCCGCCATCGCTCAGCCCTCCAGCGCGACGATGCCCGGCAGGGCCTTGCCCTCGAGGAACTCAAGGGAGGCGCCGCCGCCGGTGGAGATGTGGCTGAAGCCGTCCTCGGGGATGCCCAGCGCCCGCACGGCCGCGGCCGAGTCGCCGCCGCCGACGACGGTGAACCCGTCGACCTTGGTGATCGCCTCGGCGACGCCACGGGTGCCGGCGGCGAACGGGGCCAGCTCGAACACGCCCATCGGGCCGTTCCAGAAGACCGTCTTCGCGCCCTCGAGCGCGGCGCTGAAGGCCGCGACCGACTCCGGGCCGATGTCCAGGCCGAGCTCGTCGGCCGGGATGGCGCCGGCGCCGACCGTCTGCACCGCCGCGTCGGCCGCGAACTTGTCCGCGGTCACCACGTCGGTCGGCAGCACGATCTTGCCGGCGCCGCGCTCGAGCAGGTCGCGGCAGGTGTCGACCATCTCGTCCTGCAGCAGGCTCTTGCCGACCTCGTGGCCCTGGGCCTTGAGGAAGGTGAAGCACATGCCGCCGCCGATGAGCAGCTTGTCGACCTTCGGCAGCAGCGCCTCGATGACGGCGAGCTTGTCGGAGACCTTCGAGCCGCCGAGGACGACCACGTACGGCCGGTCGGCCTCGCCGGTGAGCTTCGAGAGCACCTCGAGCTCCTTGGCCACCAGGTAGCCCGCGTAGTGCGGCAGCAGCGCGGCCACGTCGTACACGCTGGCGTGCTTGCGGTGCACGGCGCCGAACGCGTCGTCGACGTACACGTCGCCGTGCGCGGCCAGCTCCTGCGCGAACGCCTTGCGCTCGCCCTCGTCCTTGCTGGTCTCCCCCGCGTTGAACCGCAGGTTCTCCAGCAGCACCAGGTCACCGTCGGCCCCGTCGCCGAAGGCCACCGGCGCGCCGAGCAGCTCGCCCAGGCGGGCGGCGACGGGCGCGAGGGTGTACTTCGGGTCGGGCGCGCCCTTCGGGCGGCCCAGGTGCGACATGACGGTGATCTTGGCCGCGCCGGCCTCACGCAGGGCGTTGAGGGTCGGCAGCACGGCGCGGATGCGCCCGTCGTCGGTGATCTTGTCTCCGTCGAGCGGGACGTTGAGGTCGGCGCGCACCAGCACGCGCCGACCCGCGACGCCCTCGCTCAGGAGGTCGTCGAGCGTCTTCACAGGCCGGTGCCGACCAGGGTGACGGCGTCGACGAGACGGTTGCTGTAGCCCCACTCGTTGTCGTACCAGCCGACGACCTTGACCTGGTTGCCGATGACCTTGGTCAGGCCCGAGTCGAAGATGCACGACGCCGGGTCGGTGACGATGTCGCTCGACACGATCGGGTCCTCGGTGTAGGTGAGGATGCCGGCCAGCGGGCCCTCGGCCGCGGCCTTCAGCGCGGCGTTGACCTCGTCGACCGAGGTGTCGCGGCCGACGGTGACCGTGAGGTCGGTGGCCGAGCCGGTCGGGACCGGCACGCGCAGCGCGTAGCCGTCCAGCTTGCCCTTGAGCTCCGGCAGGACCAGGCCGATCGCCTTGGCGGCGCCGGTCGAGGTCGGCACGATGTTCAGCGCGGCGGCGCGGGCGCGGCGCAGGTCCTTGTGCGGGCCGTCCTGCAGGTTCTGGTCCTGGGTGTAGGCGTGGATCGTGGTCATGAGGCCACGCTCGATGCCGAACGTGTCGTTGATGACCTTCGCCATCGGGGCCAGGCAGTTGGTGGTGCACGAGGCGTTGGAGATGATCGTGTGCTTCGCCGGGTCGTACTGGTTCTCGTTCACGCCGAAGACGATCGTCAGGTCCTCGTTCTTGGCCGGGGCCGAGATGATGACCTTCTTGGCGCCGCCGGCCACGTGGACCTTGGCCTTCTCGGCGTCGGTGAAGATGCCGGTCGACTCGATGACGACGTCCGCACCCAGGTCGCCCCACGGCAGCTTCGACGGGTCACGCTCGGCGAGGGCCTTGAAGGTCTTGCCCGCCACGGTGATCTCGTCCGCAGTCGCCTTGACCTCCTCGCCCAGGCGGCCGAGGATGCTGTCGTACTTCAGCAGGTGCGCCAGCGTCGCGTTGTCGGTCAGGTCGTTGACGCCCACAACCTCGATGTCGGCGCCCTTGGCGAGGGCCGCACGGAAGAAGTTGCGGCCAATACGGCCGAAGCCGTTGATGCCAACCCGGATGGTCACTTCGACACATCTCCTCGTCACGTCGCGCCCCGGCCGTTGTTTGCCGATGCCGGGCGCCAGATGAGTGTTATTGGCTCGCCCACCCTGGTCCCGCCGGTCCGGGCCCAACCCTGTTGAGCAGGGGCCCGGCCGCGTGTGCGGCGGCGATCGAACAGCGAGGAGCGACCCGAGTCGGCTTCATCGCCGAACAGTGGAACCCTATCGTCTCGGACCGGTCACGGCCCCGGCGGGGTGTCGGAGCACACGTTTGCAACCGGCTTGTTTCATCCTTTCCATGGCTCGGGCCCGTGCAACGCACGACCGTTGCTCCCGCCAGGAATCCCGACGTCCGTGGTGCCAAGAACGCGGTTCCCTTCCGCTCGCTCCGCTCGCGCCGGGTGGAGCTGCGCTCCACCCGGTGTTCAGCCGACGAGCATCTCCGGCGTGACGGCGGACTCAGTGTCCGGAATGCCCAGATCGCGGGCCCGCTTGTCGGCCAGCGCCAGCAGCCGGCGGATCCGCCCGGCGATCGCGTCCTTGGTCAGCGGCGGGTCGGCGAGCGCGCCCAGCTCCTCCAGGGACGCCTGGCGGTGCTCGAGCCGCAGCGTACCGGCGCTGGACAGGTGATCGGGCGCGGTGTCGGCGAGGATCTCCATCGCCCGCGCGACCCGCGCCGCCGCGGCGACCGCGGCCCGCGCCGAGCGGCGCAGGTTGGCGTCGTCGAAGTTGGCCAGCCGGTTCGCGGTGGCCCGCACCTCGCGCCGCACGCGGCGCTCCTCCCAGGTCAGCACGCTCTGGTGGGCCCCGATCCGGGTCAGCAGCGCGGCGATCGCGTCGCCGTCCTTGACCACGACCCGGTCCACGCCGCGCACCTCGCGCGCCTTGGCGGTGATCCCGATCCGCCGGGCCGCCCCGACCAGCGCCAGCGCCGCCTCGGGCCCCGGGCAGGTGATCTCCAGCGCGCAGCTGCGCCCCGGCTCGGTCAGCGACCCGTGGGCCAGGAACGCCCCGCGCCACGCGGCGACCGCGCAGCACATGTTGGCCGACACGACGTGCGGCGGGAGCCCGCGGACCGGCCGCCCGCGCACGTCGAGCAGCCCGGTCTGGCGCGCGAGCGCCTCGCCGTCCTTGACCACGCGCACGATGAAGTGGCTGGCCTTGCGCAGCCCGCCGGAGGCCAGGACGTGGATCTCGCTCGAGTACCCGTACACCTCCGACACCTCACGCCGCAGCCGTCGCGCGGCGGCGTTGGTGTCGAGCTCGGCCTCCACGACCACCCGCCCGGAGACGATGTGCAACCCGCCGGCGAAGCGCAGCAGCGCAGCCATCTCGGCGCGCCGGCAGCAGGGCTTCGCTACGTCCACCCGGCTGAGCTCGTCCTTGACCGCAGCGGTCATCGCCATTCTGTCGTCACCTCGCGGTTTTCGTGTTCAAGGTCATGTCGTGCGGTCCGGCGCCCGTACGCGCACCGTTCCCGGCCGCGCCGTTCGCGGCGCCGCCGCCGTTGCCACCGTGCGCGGCGCCGTTGCCGTTCGCCGCCCCCCGACCGGTCGACGCACCGTCACCGGTCACCGCACCGTTGCCGCTCGCCGCCCGGCCACCGCCCGCCGCACCGTCCCCGGTGCCCGTGCCGTCACCACTGGCGGCACCGTCACCGGTACCCGTGCCGTCACTGCCGGCCGCGCCGTCACCGCTCGCGACAGCGTCGCCGACCGTGCCGCTGTGCGCCGCAGCGTCCCCCGTCGCGGTACTGCCCGTTCCATCCGTGCTCGTCACACCGGCGGCCGGGGCGGCGGCTACCGGTGCCTGGCGCCCTCCGGCGCGCAGGAGTGGTTCCAGCGCGGCCGCAAGCCCCCGCGGGTCGTGCCGGGGCGCCCCGTCGCCGACGGCGACCGGGGCGAGCACCAGCCGCGCACCCAGCGATTCTGCCGCACGATGGACCGGTTCGGGGTCGCCTACGGCTTTCCCGTCGGCAAGAACTACATCGACCTGCAGCCCCGGTAGGTAACGACGCAGGGCCGCCAGGTGCTCCGGCAGCGTGAGCCCCGCCGTCTCGCTGTCGGCGGCGAGGTTCAGCGTGACCAGCCGTTGCGCCCCGCTGTCCCGGATCGCGGCCGCGAGCCCCGGCACGAGCAGGTGCGGAATCACGCTGGTGAACCACGACCCCGGACCGAACAGCAGCCAGTCGGCGTCCAGCACCGCCCGCACCGCCTCGGCGCAGGCCTCGGGCTCGGCCGGCGTCAGCCGCACCCGGTCGATGGTCTTCGCGGTGACCGCCACCTCATGCTGACCCCGTACGGTGACAACCTCGCCACCCTCGGACAGGTCCGCCTCGATGTGCAGCGGGTCCCGCGACATCGGCAGCACCCGGCCGCCGCAGCGCAGCATCTCAGCGGCCCGGTCGAGCGCGAGGACGGGGTCCCCGGCAAGCTCCATGAGCGCGCAGAGCACAAGGTTGCCGACGGGATGCCCGGCGATCTCGTCGGCTCCCGTGAAGCGGTGCTGGAACAGGTCCGCGGTATCGGTCTCGTCGGCCAGCGCCGCCAGGGCCTGCCGCAGGTCGCCCGGCGGCAGGATGTCGCGCGTGGCCCGCAGCCGCCCGCTGGACCCTCCGTCGTCGGCCACCGTGACCACGGCGGTGATGTCGAGCGGCGTGGCCCGCTGCACGATCCGCAGCGCCCGGAGCGAGGCGGACAGCCCGTGCCCGCCACCGAACGCAACCACGCGCACCGCCGGCCCCGCCGCCGCCGTCGACCCCGATGCCGACGGCGCCGTGGAGCCCGCCGATGGCGCGGTGGAGAGCGCCGATGGTGCGGTGGAGAGCGTTGAGGGCGCGGTGGAGCCCGCCGATGGCGCGGTGGAGAGCGCTGAGGGCGCCGGAGGGCGCGCCTTAGCTGCGGCGGGGCGGGCGCCCATCGCTGTGCCCGTCCCGTCGTTCGTGTCCCGGCCCGCCACGTCGCGGCCCGTCACTTCGCCGGCCTCGTCATTCGCGTCCCAGGTCGCGGTGCTGGGGCGACGCGGCCAGGCGCATGTCGCGCAGGCGCCGGGCGAGCTCCTCGGCGATGGCCACGCTGCGGTGCTTGCCGCCGGTGCAGCCGACGGCGATCGTGAGGTACCGCTTGCCCTCGCGCTCGAACCCCGGCGCGGTCGCGTTGATCAGCCGCGC
Source organism: Dactylosporangium sp. CA-139066 (assembly GCF_050936175.1). Lineage (NCBI taxonomy): Bacteria > Bacillati > Actinomycetota > Actinomycetes > Micromonosporales > Micromonosporaceae > Dactylosporangium > Dactylosporangium sp. CA-139066. The sequence goes on from NZ_JBNJNH010000001.1 coordinate 8,857,691, forward strand.
GTACGTCTCCACGAACGTGATCGCCCCGCGCTGCCCGAGCACGTACCGGCTGACGTCCGTCTCCTTGCCCGTATGCTCGCGAAGCTCCGGCACCCAGTACGGATTCGGCAGGAAGCGCGCGTCGAGCACGAAGTCGGCGTCGGGCGGCAACCCGTACTTGAACCCGAAGGACAGCACCGTGACCCGGATCTGGGTCGTGTCCTCCTCGCCGAACATCTCCTCGATGCGCCCGCGCAGCTGGTTGACGTTGAGATGGCTCGTGTCGATGAGGACGTCGGCCTGCTCGCGCGCCTCCTGCAGCAGCTTGCGCTCGGCGGCGATCCCGTCGGACAGCCGCCCCGCCCCCTGCAGCGGGTGCGAGCGCCGGACGCTCTCGAACCGCCGGATCAGCACCTCGTCATCGGCGTCGACGAACACCATCCGGGGATGGAAGCCGCGCTCCCGCAGCGACTTGACCGCCCCCGGCAGATCGGTGGAGAACGCGTGGCTGCGCACGTCGAGCACCATCGCGGTACGCCGGGCCGCCCCCCGCGCGGCGTGCGCAAGCTCGGCCATGTCGAGCAGGAGCGCCTGCGGCAGGTTGTCGACGACGTAGTACCCGACGTTCTCAAGCGCCCGCGCCACCGTGCTGCGCCCGCCCCCGGACACCCCGGTGACGATGACCAGGTCGGTGGTGTTGCGCTCGGGCAGCATCCCTTCGCCCTCTGCGTCGTCGATCCCGATCCCGAACTCGTCCTCGCGGCCGCGCCCAAGCCCGCGCTCCCCGCGGAGCCGATCACTCCGGCCGGCCGATTCATGCCCACCGTGTCGCCCAGCCGGGTCGGCCGCTGCTGCCCCCCGGGCCAGCCCGGCCGCCTCCGTCCGCCGGGCCGGTTCGGCCGCGTCGGCCCCTTCTGCCCGCCGAGCCGAGTCAGCCGAGTCGGCCCCTTCCGCCCGCCGAGCCGGATCAGCCGGGTCGGCCGCTGCTGCCCGCCGAGCCGAGTCAGCCGGGTCGGCCCCTTCCGCCCGCCGAGCCGGATCAGCCGGGTCGGCCCCTTCTGCCCGCCGAGCCGAGTCAGCCGGGTCGGCCCCTTCCGCCCGCCGAGCCGGATCAGCCGGGTCGGCCGCTGCTACCCGCGGTGCCGGGTCGACCGCGTCGGCCGGACGGGCCGGTCCGGTCGCTTCCGGTCGCCCGATCGAGTGGTGCGCCGCCGGTCCGCGCGCGGGGTCGATCCCCTCCACGCGCTCAATCCGGTCCGTAGCGACGGCCCCGCCGCCGGTGGTGACGGCCCCGCCGTGGGCGGTCACGTCGCCCGTCGGCTGGGCCCCGCTGTCGGGTGCGGTGGCGTCTCTCGGCACGTCGCCTTCTCTCGACACGTCGACGAGTTTATGTCGTCCCGCTCGCCGCATCGGACGGTCGGTCGGTTTGCACTAGTTAGCGGTATGCGTGACTTGCGCCGCCTCCGTCCGATTCTGCTCGCCGCCCCAACTCTGCGACCCGCCGGGCGCCGGTCCGGCCGCGCCCGAGTCAGAGCCCGCCGTCCGGGCGGAGGCACCCGGACCCGCGGCGGACACCCCCGGACCGGCAGCCGGCCCGCCCGAACCGGACGCAGAAACGCCCGGCACAGAATCGGCGGCTCGCGGATCAGCGGCGGAGACGGAGCCGTGCCCGGCGCCCCCGCTGTCGCTGCGATGCCCCGCCTCGATCTCGACCTCAACCTCGACGTCAATGCGTTCGACCTGCACCGCAGCCCCGCCCGGCGGCGCGGAACCCGGCCCGCCCGACGAAGCCCGATCCGCGCCCGGCGAGGAACGCTCCTCGGCCGGCGAGGAGGGCGCAGGCTCTGGCGAGGGTGGCCCCGGATCCGCCGAGGACGGCCGCGCCGGGTCCGCCGAGGACCGGTGCGCCGGGTCCGCCGAGGACGGCTCCGATGCCGACGAAGGTCGCTCCCGGGGCGCCGGGGTCTCGCCGCCGAGGGCCGCGATGATCGCCTCGGCGGTGCGGCGGCCGATGCCGGGCACCTCCGCGACCTCTTCCGGGCTCGCCGCCTTCAGCCGTTTGAGTGAACCGAAGTGGCGCAGCAGGGCCTTGCGGCGGATCTCGCCGAGGCCGGGCACGTCGTCGAGGGTCGAGGTGGTCATGCGCTTCGAGCGCTTCTGCCGGTGGTACGTGATCGCGAACCGGTGCGCCTCGTCCCGCACCCGCTGCAGCAGGTAGAGGCCCTCGGAGGCGCGCGGCAGGATCACCGGGAACTCGTCGTCCGGCAGCCACACCTCCTCCAGGCGCTTCGCGAGGCCGCACACGGCGATGTCGTCGATGCCGAGGTCGAGCAGCACCTGGGCGGCGGCCTGGACCTGGGGCTGGCCGCCGTCGACGACGACGAGCTGCGGCGGGTACGCGAACTTGCGCGGCCGGCCCGTCGTCGGGTCGATGCCGGGGCGGGACGGGTCGACCTCGGCGGCCTCGTCGATCTCCACCTTGGCGTCGAGGTAACGCGCGAACCGGCGCCGCAGCACCTCGGAGATCGCGGACACGTCGTCGGTGGCGCCGTTGATCGCGAAGCGCCGGTACTCGCTCTTGCGCGCCAGCCCGTCCTCGAACACCACCATGGAGGCGACCACGTCGGTGCCCTGGATCTGCGACACGTCGTAGCACTCGATGCGCAGCGGCGCGGTCTGCATGCTCAGCGCCTCGGCGATCTCCTCGAGGGCCTTGCTGCGGGTGCTCAGGTCGCCGGCCCGGCGCAGCTTGTGCTGCTGCAGCGCCTGCTCGGCGTTGCGGGCGACGGTCTCGGCGAGGGTCTTCTTGTCGCCGCGCTGCGGCACGCGGATCGACACCCGGCTCCCGCGCAGGCGGCTCAGCCAGTCGGCGAGCGCGTCGACGTCGGCCGGCAGCTCCGGCACGAGCAGCTCGCGCGGCAGGTCGGCGGCGTCGGCGCCGGCCTCGCTGCCGTAGATCTGGGTGCAGAAGTGATGGACCAGATCGCCGGGGGTCAGGTCCTCGGTCTTCTCCACGATCCAGCCGCGCTGGCCGCGCACCCGGCCGCCCCGCACGTGGAACACCTGCACCGCCGCCTCGAGCGGGTCGTCGGCGAACGCGACCACGTCGGCGTCGGTGCCGTCGCCGAGCACGACGGCCTGCTTCTCCATCGCCCGGCGCAGCGCGCCCAGGTCGTCGCGCAGCCGCGCCGCGCGCTCGAAGTCCAGCTCGTCCGAGGCCTGGTACATCTCCCGCTCGAGCTGCTTGATCATGGTGTCGGTGCGCCCGGCCATGAAGTCGCAGAAGGCCTCGACGATCTCGCGGTGCTCGGCCTCGCTGACGCGGTCGACGCACGGCGCCGAGCACTTGCCGATGTACCCCAACAGGCACGGCCGCCCGATCTGCCCCGCCCGCTTGAAGACGCCCGACGAGCACGTGCGGGCCGGGAACACCCGCAGCAGCAGGTCGAGGACCTCGCGGATGGCCCAGGCGTGTGCATACGGCCCGAAATAGCGCACGCCCTTGCGCTTGGACCCGCGCATGACCTGCAGCCGCGGATAGGCCTCGTCGAGCGTGACGGCGAGATACGGGTAGCTCTTGTCGTCGCGGTAGCGGACGTTGAAGCGGGGGTCGTAGGCCTTGATCCAGTTGTACTCGAGCTGGAGCGCCTCGACCTCGGTCCCGACCGTGACCCAGTCCACCCGCGCCGCCGTGGTGACCATCTGCTGCGTGCGTGAGTGCAGCGTCCACAGGTCGGCGAAGTAGCTGCTCAGCCGCTGCCGGAGGCTCTTGGCCTTGCCCACGTAGATGACCTGGCCGCTCGGGTCGTAGAAGCGGTAGACGCCGGGAGTGTCGGGAATGGTCCCCGGTGCGGGTCGATACGTGGACGGGTCTGGCACGGTTCCGAGACTATCCGGCAGGTATGACAAAAACGGGGACGCCCGGTCCGCCCAGCCCCGCCCGAACACAGTGCCAAAAAATGATGATAAGTCCGAAAAATCCTGATGCCGCCAGGCATCGGGATTTTTCGTGACCCGATCAATCCGGAACCAAACCGCGGCCCGCAGGACCGGCAACGACAGCCACCAGGCCAGCAAAGTCCCAGGCGGCAGGCCGAGCGCTACAGAATTTGCAGAACACCGGGCCGCGCGACCGCCGTCCAGGACAGCCCGATCAAAGACCGATCAACCGCGCGCGCCGGACAACACGGCGCCCCGCGCGGCCGACGGGCGAGACCCAAGGCGGCGCGGGGCGGAGCGACGCGAACGTCAGGTCGTGATGTAGATGTCGTCGCCGTCCAGGCGCAGCTTCTTCTCGTCGAGCTTCTGCGTGGCCGGCGGGTTCGTCGCCGTGCCGTCCACCGCCGAGAACGTCGACCCGTGGCACCGGCAGTTGATCGAGTTGTTGGACACCTCGCTCACGATGCACTGCTGGTGGGTGCAGATCGCCGTGAAGGCCTTGAACGTGCCCGACTCCGGCTGGGTGATCACCGTGCCGCCGGCGTCGGGGACGACCTTGCCGCCGCCGACCGGGATCTCGGACTTCTTCGCCGCGGGGCCGCCCGCGGCGGTGGAGCCGGCGGAGGTGTTCGATCCGCTGTCGTTGTCGCCGCAGGCGGCCAGGACGGACGCGGCCGTCACGCCGACCGCCCCGGCGAGCACCGCGCGGCGGGTCGTGTCACTCATCAAGCTCCTCCAATGGTCGTAGGCCCGCAGGCTGCGGCCAGAGATACACAGAGCATGGAGGGTACGGTTCAATGCTCAACAAAGTCTGTGAACTCGCCACCAAAGCCGCAACCGGGCGATTACCCAGCGTGACAATCGCCCTCCGTCAGGCCCGCACGACGTAGCCGCTGCGGACCTCGACGCGGATGTTCTTCAGGCCGCGCGGCGCCGGGCCCGAGACGTAGCTGCCGTCGGAGACCTTGAACTTCGAGTTGTGCCGCGGGCACTGAATGATCTGGTTGCCGTCGAACGGCGGGTCGACGATCGCGCCCTCGTGCGGGCACGCGGCGTCGTACGCCTTGAACGACCCCTTCGCCGGCTGGATCACCAGCACCGTGTCCTTGACGATGATGCCGCCGCCGACCGGCACCTCGCCCGTGGCGACCAGCGCGTTGGAGGGCACCTGTGCCTCCCCGCCGCTGCCGCCCGAGCCGGTGCTGTCGTCGAACGGGTTGCCGCCGGTCGTCGCCGGCGCGGCCGGGGCGGTGGTACCGCCCGGCGCTCCCCCGGCCCCCGGCTTGGCGTCGTCGTCGCTGCCGCAGCCGGCGATCACGGCGATGCCCATCGCGCCCGCGCCGAGCAGCAGCGTGCGCCGCGCGGCGGTGGCACAGGGGTTGAAGCGGTCCTCGACTGGCACGTGTCTCCTCCTGAGGTCAGCCTCGCCAGCGGCCACCGTAGCAGCGCCACCTTCGAGCCCGCCGATCACAGGCGGAACGCCCGCGACCAGCCACCGACCATCGCCGCAGCCGCCCGCGAGCAGCCACCGACCACAGCCGGAGCCGCCCGCGACCAGCCGTCAACCACCGCGGGAACGCCCGCGACCAGCCACCCACCACCGCCGCAGCCGCCCGCGACCAGCCACCGACCACAGCCGGAGCCGCCCGCGACCAGCCATCAACCACCGCGGGAACGCCCGCGACCAGCCACCGACCACCGCCGCAGCCGCCCACGGGCCAGCCGTCGACAACGGCCGGAGCGCGCGCGAGGGTCAGGTCTTCTTCGTGGCCGCCTTCTTCGCGACCTTGCGCGCGGTCGCCTTGGAGCCGGTCACCTTGATCGGGGCGGCCGCCTTCTTGGCCGGCGCCGCCTTCGCCGCCGCCTTGACCGCCGTCTTGCGCGGGACGGGAGCCGGCTTGGTGCCGTTGGCCTGCGCCGCCCGGTCGCGCGCCGCCGGGTCGCCGCTCGCCTCGCCGGACAGGCCGAGCGTGTGGCGCAGGAACTGCCCGGTGTAGCTCTCCGGCAGCTCGGCGACCTCCTCCGGCGTGCCGGCCGCGACGACGGTGCCGCCCTTGTTGCCGCCCTCCGGGCCCATGTCGATGAGCCAGTCGGCGGCCTTGATCACGTCGAGGTTGTGCTCGATGACGATGACCGTGTTGCCCTTGTCGACCAGGCCCTGCAGCACGATCAGCAGCTTGCGGATGTCCTCGAAGTGCAGGCCCGTGGTGGGCTCGTCCAGCACGTACACCGTCCGGCCCGTCGAGCGCTTCTGCAGCTCCGAGGCGAGCTTCACGCGCTGGGCCTCGCCGCCGGAGAGGGTCGGGGCGGGCTGGCCGAGCCGCACGTACCCCAGGCCGACGTCGACCAGCGTCTTGAGGTGCCGGTGGATGGCCGGGATGGCCTCGAAGAAGCCCGCCGCCTCCTCGATCGGCATGTCGAGAATCTCGGCGATCGTGCGGCCCTTGTAGTGCACCTCGAGGGTCTCGCGGTTGTAGCGCGCGCCCTTGCAGACCTCGCACGGGACGTACACGTCCGGGAGGAAGTTCATCTCGATCTTGATCGTGCCGTCGCCGGCGCAGGCCTCGCAGCGCCCGCCCTTGACGTTGAACGAGAACCGGCCCGGGCCGTAGCCGCGCACCTTCGCCTCGGTCGTCTCGGCGAAGAGCTTGCGGATGTTGTCGAACACGCCGGTGTAGGTCGCCGGGTTGGACCGCGGCGTCCGGCCGATCGGCGACTGGTCGACCCCGACCACCTTGTCGACGAGGTCGAGGCCGGTGATGCGGGTGTGCCGGCCGGGCACCAGCCGGGCGCCGTTGACCGTGTTGGCCAGCACGGCGTGCAGGATGTCGTTGACCAGCGTGGACTTGCCCGAGCCGGAGACGCCGGTGACGGCGACGAGCTGCCCGAGCGGGAACGACACGGTCAGGTTGTGCAGGTTGTGCTCGCGGGCGCCGACGACGACCAGCTCGCGGCCGGGCGTGCGCGGCCGCCGGATGCCGGGCGTCGGGATGCTGCGCCGGCCGGCCAGATACGCCCCGGTGACCGATTCCTCGGTCTTCACCAGCTGCTCGTACGGCCCGCTGTGCACGACCCGCCCGCCGTGCTCACCGGCGCCGGGCCCGATGTCGACGATCCAGTCGGCGGTGCGGATGGTGTCCTCGTCGTGCTCGACGACGATCAGCGTGTTGCCGAGCTTCTTCAGCCGCACCAGGGTCTCGATGAGCCGGTGGTTGTCGCGCTGGTGCAGGCCGATGCTGGGCTCGTCGAGGACGTAGAGCACGCCGACCAGGCCGGAGCCGATCTGCGTGGCCAGCCGGATGCGCTGCGCCTCGCCGCCGGACAGGGTGCCGGCCGCCCGGTCGAGGGACAGGTAGTCGAGGCCGACGTCGACGAGGAAGCGCAGCCGGGCGTTGATCTCCTTGAGGACCCGCTCGGCGATGAGCTTCTGCCGGTCGGTGAGCGTCATCTTGCCCAGCAGCTCGGCGCACTCGCCGACGGACAGGTTGCAGACGTCGGCGATGCTGCGCCCGGCGATCGTCACGGCGAGGATCTCGGGCTTGAGCCGGGTGCCGCCGCAGGTGCCGCAGGGCACATCGCGCATGTACCCCTCGTACTTGTCCCGCGACCAGTCGCTCTCGGTGTCGGCGTGGCGGCGCTCGATCCACTGCACCACGCCCTCGAAGCCGGTGTAGTAGGAACGCTCCCGCCCGTACTTGTTGCGATACCGGACATGGACCTGGTCCTCGGAGCCGTAGAGGATCGCCTTCTGCGCCCGGCTCGACAGCGCCCGCCACGGAGTGTCGAGGTTGAAGCCCTCGTCGTCGCCGAGCGCCTCGAGCAGCCGCAGGAAGTACTCCAGCGTGTGCCCGGTCGCCCACGGCGCGATCGCACCCTCGCGCAGGGTGCGCTCCTGGTCGGGGACGATGAGCTCCGGGTCGACCTCCTTCTTGGTGCCGATGCCGGTGCAGTCGGGGCAGGCACCGTAAGGGGCGTTGAACGAGAACGAGCGGGGCTCGAGGTCCTCGATCGACAGCGGGTGCTCGTTGGGGCAGGCGAGGTGCTCGGAGAAGAGGCGCTCGCGGTGCTCGTCGTCCTCGGGCAGGTCGACGAACTCGAGGATCACGATGCCGGCGGCGAGCTTCAGCGCGGTCTCGACCGAGTCGGTGAGCCGCTGCTTGGCCGACGCCTTCACCGCGAGCCGGTCGACGACCACCTCGATGGTGTGCTTCTCCTGCTTCTTCAGCTTCGGCGGCTCGGTCAGCGGGTGCACGACCCCGTCGATGCGGGCCCGGGCGTAGCCCTTGGACTGCAGCTCGCTGAACAGGTCGACGTACTCCCCCTTGCGCCCCCGCACCACCGGCGCCAGCACCTGGAAGCGGGTGCCCTCGTCCATGGCGAGCACGCGGTCGACGATCTGCTGGGGCGTCTGCTTGGTGATCGCCTCGCCGCAGACCGGGCAGTGCGGCTCGCCGATGCGGGCGAAGAGCAGCCGCAGGTAGTCGTAGACCTCGGTGATCGTGCCGACCGTCGAGCGCGGGTTGCGCGAGGTCGACTTCTGGTCGATCGAGACGGCCGGGGACAGGCCCTCGATGAAGTCGACGTCCGGCTTGTCCATCTGCCCGAGGAACTGCCGGGCGTACGACGACAGGGACTCGACATAGCGCCGCTGACCCTCGGCGAAGATCGTGTCGAACGCCAGGCTCGACTTGCCCGAGCCGGACAGGCCCGTGAACACGATCATCGCCTCGCGCGGCAGGTCGAGGCTGACGTCGCGGAGGTTGTGCTCGCGTGCGCCACGGATGATCAAGCGGTCGGACATGCTTCCCCTTGGCAGAGACAACCGGCAGAGACAACCGGAGACAACTGGAACACCAGTACGGTGCCAGCCGACAACTCTAGCCAGGGGGTATGACATTTTTCGGCGCCCGCCCACCCGATGTCCGCGGAAGATCTCCACGAACGGGGGAAGCCCCGCAGCTAGGGCCGTGCCGGCCGTCGGCGTTCGCGACTTTCGCGGCGCACCCGCCGTACCGATGCAAGCATCTGCTCTTTCTGCAGTTTCTGCCAGCTTGCATAGCGCCGCGGGCTCAGCTCGCCCTCCTCGACGGCCGCCCGCACGGCGCAGCCGGGCTCCTCGCCGTGCCGGCAGTCCTGGAAGCGGCAGTCCTGCGCGAGCAGCGTCACATCCGTGAACGCGCGGTCCAGGCCGGCCTCGGTGTCGAACATACCGACCAGCCGGACGCCGGGGGTGTCGAGCACCGCGCCGCCGCCCGGCATCGCCACCAACGCCCGATATGTCGTGGTGTGCCGCCCGCGCCCGTCGGCCCGCGGCGCCCGCGTCTGCATGACGGCGGCCCCGGCGAGCGCGTTGACCAGGCTCGACTTGCCCGCGCCGGACTGGCCGAGCAGCCCGAGGGTGCGGCCGTGGGCGACCAGCGGGCGCAGCTCGTCCAGGCCCATTCCGGTGCGCGCACTGACGGCGTGCACCCGCACCCCGGAGGCGCGCCCGGGCATCTGCGCGGCGAGCGCCTCGGGGTCGGCGGCCAGGTCGGCCTTGGTGAGCACGAGGTGCGGCCGGGCGCCCGACTCCCACGCGAGGGCCAGCAGGCGCTCGATACGCCCGAGGTCGGGCGAGGGGTCGACCGGCTCCACGACCGCGACGGCGTCGATGTTGGCCGCCAGGACCTGCCCGAACGACTGCTCGCCGGCGACCGCGCGGACGATCGCGGTGCGTCTGGGCAGCACCGCCTCGGCCGTGATCCGCCCGTCGGGCCAGGCCCGCACGACCAGCCAGTCCCCCGCGCACGGCAGCGCGCCCGGGTCCTGGGCGGCCCGGGCCAGCAGGCTCCCGGCCACACTCGCGCGCACCGGTCCGCCGCCCGTGAGCGCCGTGCAGACGCCCCGGTCGACGCGGCTCACCCGCGCCGGGCGCTGCCCCGGCCCGGCGAAGTCGCGCCGGAAGGCGTCGTCCCAGCCCGCGTCCCAGCCCAGCGCCGAGAGGTCGATGTTCATCCGGTCCTTCCGAAGGGCGGCCCGCCCGAACGGGCGTTCGGAAATCCACGGTAGGCAGCGCGTCCTTGCCGCGAAACCGAATATCGGGGCTATGGTCGGGACGTGCTCCCCTCGCATGTGCTGGCCGGCGCCGTCGGGCAACGCCTGGACCGCGCCGACGTCCAGTGGCACGTCTCGCCGGGCCAGGACGACTCGCTGATGCGGTTCTGGCTGACGTTCGGCGGCACGTCGTACGGGTTCCACGTCGGCGCCGAGGACGAGATCCTGGACGTGATCGTCGAGGAGCGCGGGACCGACGCGGACATGGGCGTCTACGGCCGCCTCGAGGTAAGAGCGGCCGCCGGCCGTGACCCCGCGGCCTTCGCGGTCGGCCAGCGGCTCGTCGTGGTTCATGATCTTTTCGCGGGGTACCTCGGGAAGCCCATCGGCGCCCGCCTGAGCTTCGAGACCGTCGACCTGAGCGTCGCCGACTGGGAGGACGAGCTGCACTGGGCGGTCGGCGACCTGCCGCCCGCGGTCGGGGTCCGCCAGCGATAACATTCCGGGGTGAGCGCCGACCCGCTGGTCCTGCAGCCCGAGCTCGAGCGCGCAACCGCCCGCCTGCTCGCCACCGTCCGCACCCTCGACGACCAGGCCCTCTCCGCGCCGTCCCGGTGCCCCGGCTGGACCCGCGGCCACGTGGTGAGCCACCTGGCCCGCAACGCCGACGCGTACGTCAACCTGCTCGAATGGGCCCGCACCGGCGTGCGCACCCCCGCCTACGCGAGCCCGCAGGCCCGCGACGCCGACATCGAGGCCGGCGCCCCGCGCCCCGCCGCCGACCAGCTCGCCGACCTCGACGCGGCGTCGTCGCGCCTGGCCGCGAAGATCGACGCCACCCCCGCCGAGGCCTGGTCCGCGACCGTCGCATTCCCCTCCGGCACCGAGGTCCTCGCCGCCCGCCTGGTCTGGGCCCGCATCTGCGAGGTCGAGCTGCACCACGTGGACCTCGACGCCGGCTACGCGCCGGCCGACTGGCCCGAGTCGTTCGCCCTGCGCCTGCTGCACGACCCGGCCACCCCGCGCGCCGCCACCCTCGTGGACCCCGACGGCGCCGTGCTGCTCACCGTCCCCTCCGCACCCATCGTCACCGGCCCGCCCCACCTGCTGGCCGCCTGGCTCTCCGGCCGGGCCGACGGCACGGGCCTGACCGGCGACCTGCCCAGCCTGGAGGCGTGGAAATGACCGGACTCGAGATCACCAAGCTGTCCGTCGGCCCGATGGACAACAACGCGTACCTCGTACGCTGCCGCACCACCGGCGACGCCCTCCTCATCGACGCCGCCAACGAGGCGCCGCGGCTGCTGGAGCTCGTCGAGCCGCAGGGCATCTTCGCGGTCGTGACCACCCACCGCCACGCCGACCACTGGATGGCGCTGCAGGAGGTCGTCGACGCGACCGGCGCCCAGTCGCTGGCCCACCCGGCGGACGCCCCGGAGATCCCGGTGGTCACGTCCACGCTGACCGAGGCCGACACGGTGCGGGTCGGCGACTGCACGCTGGAGGTCATCCACCTGGTCGGCCACACGCCGGGCTCGATCGCCCTGTACTACGCCGGCGAGGGCGGCCACCTCTTCACCGGCGACTCCCTGTTCCCCGGCGGCGTCGGCAACACCCACGGCAGCAAGGCGGACTTCGACTCGCTCTTCCACGACGTGACCACGAAGCTCTTCGACCGCCTGCCGGACGAGGTCACCTTCTATCCGGGCCACGGCAAGAACTCGACCATCGGCGCCGAACGCCCATCCCTGCCGGAGTGGCGCGCCAGGGGCTGGTAGGGACGCCGGCTGCGCAAACCGCCGGCATCTGGACGTTGAGCGGAGAGCGCGCGGCACCAACCGATGGTTTCGGCCACCGCGGGCCGGAAAGGACCGCGTCATGCCACGCCACGTCCTCATCACCGGCGCCACCGGCAAGACCGGCGCATCCGCCACGGCCACACTCCTCGACCACGGCCACCGCGTTCGCGCACTCGTTCACCGAACCGATGGCCGCGCCGACCGCCTCGCCGCGGCCGGTGCCGAGGTCGTCATCGGAGACCTCCACGACCTCGATGCCGTGACCCGGGCCACCAAGGGCATCGAAGCGGCCTACCTCACCTATCCGATCTCTCCGGGCCTGATCGAGGCCGCCGCCACGCTGATGCTGGCGGCCGAAGAGAACAACGTCGGCGCCATCGTCAACATGTCCCAGATCTCTGCCCGGCGCGACGCCGCCAGTGATGCCGCCCGGCAGCACTGGATCGCCGAACGCGTTCTTGACCACTTCAGCGGCACCGTGACCCACCTCCGGCCCACCTTCTTCGCTGAGTGGCTGATCAGTTTCTGGGACGAATCGACCAGTGAGCTCCGGCTGCCCTTCGCTGACGCACGCCATGCCCCGATAGCCGCCGAAGACGAGGGGCGGGTAATCGCCGCCATTCTCGAGAATCCCCAGCCGCACGCGGGAAAGATCTACCCGCTGTACGGCCCCGTCGAGCTCAACCACCACCAGATCGCCGAGGCGATGACCCGCACCCTGGGGCGACAGGTTACCTATGTGCCGATCGGGATTGACGAGTTCGCCGCCGAGCTCGAACGGCACGGCCTGGCGCCGCACTTCGTCCAGCACCTGACGAGTGTCGCGGTCGACTACCGCAACGGGATCTTCGCCGGAACCAACGACGTCGTCCGCACCCTGACCGGCGCCGATCCGCTCACCGTCGAGGCTTTCATCGAACGCAACAGGCAGTTCTTCGATGGTCATGCGAGCTCGAACAACCCGTAGACCAACGATCCCCGCCGGGTCCGAGCGATTGCCCGGCAAGCGGGCTGACCCGGCCGTTTCCGCGAACGACGATCCGGAGATCGTTGATGTCGCGCGGCTTCGCGGCCTCATACGTGCACCGACATCGCTCGGTGCAGCGCACCGGACCGTCACCGGCTCGTCCGGGTCACGGCAAGAACTCCACCATCCGCGCCGAGCGCCCCTCTCTGCCCGAGTGGCGCGCCCGCGGCTGGTAGCCGGTCATCTCCACAAGACATCGAGGGGTACGACCAACGCGCCCTCCTCATGCGCAAACGCAAGATCCCCGGTGTACAGGAGCACGGCGGCGGCAAGACGATCGCCGAGCCTGCTCCGTAATGCCCGGATCCCGCGCAGATCCTCGCCGTGGATACGAGTGCCGGCCTTGATCTCGAAAGCAATGACGGCGCCGTCGTCGCCCTCGAGGACAAGGTCGACCTCGTCGCCGGTCGCAGTCCGGAAATGACCTGCAGCGACCGGCGCGTCCCACCAACTGAGCTGCTTGAGAATCTCGCCCACCGCGAACGTCTCGATCAAGTGCCCGTAGTCGGTCAGAACGGCCGGGTCCGACCGTGAGATTTTCTCCGGATTCAGCCCGAGCAGCCAGGCCATCACGCCGGCGTCAACCATATGCACCTTGGGCTGACGCGCCACCCGGGAGCCCAAGGTCGTCCCCCAGGCGGGCAGGCGCTGCATCAAGAACACCGCTTCCAGTAGCCGCAGGTAGTTCTCTGCGCTGCTCTTCTCCATCCCCACCGCCTGCGCGGTCGCCGCGATGTTCAGCACCTGCCCCGACCGCGCGGCGAGCTGGCTCAGCAGGCGAGGAAGCATCTCGCGTTGCCGGACGCGACTGAGCTCGATCACGTCGCGCTCGATGACGAGATCGAGATAGTTGCTGTACCACCGCGAGCGCGACCTCCCCGGAGGACGCCGCAACGCGACAGGCATGCCCCCTGACGTCACTCGCCGGGCGTACTCTTCCCGGCTCGTCATCGAGCGCTCGAATGGGCTCGCGACGCCCGGGTCGGCGAGCAACCGATGGACGAATGGCTCCGCGTCGTTGCCGTCGATCTCCATCTGCGTGAGCGGCAATACGTCGATGATGTCGACTCGCCCCGTCAACGACTGACCGGCCTGCGGCAGCGTCGAATAGCGCGTCGATCCGGCGAGCACGAAGCGCCCTGGGCTCAGATCACGGTTGAGCTCGGCCTTGATCGCATCGAGGAGCTCGGGAACGTGCTGGAACTCGTCAAGAAAGATCGGGCCGGGTCCCTCCACGAAGCGCCCGGGGTCATTGCGGACCGCAGCACGTACGGCCGGATCGTCGCAGTCGATCACGGTTCGGCTTAGCCGCCGAGCGCACTCGCCGAGCAGGGTGCTCTTGCCGACCGTTCGTGGCCCGTTCAGGACGACGGTCGGCTCCTCGCTCAAACGATCGACGAGCACGGCCGCCAAGCGCCGCTGGGCCAGACCCGTAAGCGCACCATCCACACATCAAGCATGCCCTAGTTCCGCAATCGAGCCAAGTTTTCTTCCGCATCTGCAAGACAATTTCTTCCGCGTTTGCGAGCACCGAGCGACGGGCGCACCTCCTCGCGATCGCCTGGAGCATCACCGACGGCGAAGCGGTCGCCCGCCTGGTGGACCACCCGACGTGACGACGAAGCTCTTCGACCGCCTCGGCGACGGCATCACGTTCTACCCGGACACGGCAAGAACTCCACCATCGGCGCCGAGCGCCCCAGCCTTCCGGAGGATCTGTTCAAGCCACGTTCGCGTGGGTCGCCATGCCGGACCGGGTTTTCGGCCGCGCGACCGAGGTCCAGGCCGCCATGACGGCCCGCGGCACGCACCGCTCGGCCGGCGCGGTCGACCTGCTCCTCGCCGCCACGGCCGAACTGAGCGGACTGACCCTCGTGCACTACGACCACGACTTCGACGAGATCGTCAAGGTGACCGGCCGGCCGGCCGCATGGCTCGCCCCTCCAGGCTCCATCACCTGACAGGCGCCTCCGGTCATGCGAGCCCCCTGCACCAATGGCCGCAGCGGGTACGCGTACTCGACGGTCCGCACCTCGCGACTCCCGGGTCGCCGCGTGCCGTCTGATTGCCGCCCATGGCGGCTCGCCGCTGCGGCAAGGAGAGCCCTCGACAAATCGGACTGAGTGGCTATTTCGCGAGTTCGGAGCTTGATTAGCCCTCAATCCGCATGTATCGCACCACACGAGGGGTGGTGTTTCCGCCTGCCCGCGCCCGGGAAGGCCACGACGCGAGTTCCCAGATCCGCCGCGTACACGACCGTGATGCACACGATCCGCGGTGGCGGCCGCGCATTTCCTGCGGCCATGGGAGTCCATTCGAGTCCGGCATTCCGGACGTCCGAATCAGACGATCCGTACACAGGAAGGTATGCACAAGTCGTGAGGTTCGCAGTTAAGGCGGGCGTCTGCGTGGCGGTGGCCGCACTGGCCGTCGGGGCGTTCGCTCCGGGCGCCAACGCCCATTCGACGGACGATTGGTTCTCCGGCCTGGCGTTCATCAACAGGTTCAAGAATACCGAGGTCGTCGCATCGACCGTGCCGGCAAACGGTGACGTCAACCCGTACGGCGTGGCGGTGGTACCCGTCAGCAAGGACAAGTTGCGCGCGGGCGAGGTGCTGGTCAGCAACTTCAACAACGCCGACAACAAGCAGGGCACCGGCACGACGATCGTGCAGATCAGCCGCGAGGGCCGCGTCAGTCTCTTCGCACAGATCGACGCCGGCAAGCTGCCCGGCGATTGCCCGGGCGGGGTCGGCTTGACCACGGCGCTCGTCGTTCTCCGTACCGGCTGGGTCATCGTGGGCAGCCTGCCCACCGCGGACGGCACCTCCGCGACCGCCCAGGCCGGCTGCCTGATCGTGCTCGACAGCAAGGGCACGGTCCGCGAGACGTTCGCCGGGGACGGCATCAACGGCCCGTGGGACATGACCGCACGCGACAACGGCGCGTCGGTCGACCTCTTCGTCACGAACGTCCTCAACGGGATCGTGGGCGGCCAGCCACCGATGACGAACCAGGGAACCGTGCTGCGCCTGTCGCTGAAGGTCGACCGGAACAATCCGCCGGAGCGGCGCGCGACCACCACCATCGGCTCCGGATTCACGGAGCAGACCGACCCGAACGCGCTGATCATCGGCCCGACCGGCGTCGGCCTGGGCTGGGACGGCACCCTGTACGTGGCCGATACCGTCAACAGCCGCA
The DNA here is from genome assembly GCF_050936175.1 of Dactylosporangium sp. CA-139066. Taxonomy (NCBI): domain Bacteria; kingdom Bacillati; phylum Actinomycetota; class Actinomycetes; order Micromonosporales; family Micromonosporaceae; genus Dactylosporangium; species Dactylosporangium sp. CA-139066. Next base: position 8,873,669 of record NZ_JBNJNH010000001.1, read on the forward strand.
TCGCGGCCATCCCGAACGCGGTCCTGCGCAACAACAGCGCGGGCACCGGAAAGACCATCACGCAGGGCGGGCACCTGTCGGGTCCGCTCGGGCTGGCGATCGCCCCGAACGGCAACGTGCTCACGGTGAACGGCGGTGACGGCAACATCGTCGAGACCAACCCGCTGCTCAGGCGGCAGGTTGCGTTCCGCACCCTCGATGACCTCGGCGCCGGCGCCCTGTTCGGTCTCGCCGTCGCACCGCTCGGCCTCGGCGTCTACTTCGTCGACGACACCAACAACCAGCTTCAACTGCTGCACTGACGCGGCGCGACGCGCGCCCGCGCCGGCGAAGCGCGAACGATGCGGGCGTACCGACCGCCACGGCCGGTACGCCCGCCCCGTCCCCGGCGCCGGCCGCGCGCGATCTGGCGCCGCGCAGCAGAAGACGGTGACGCAGTATCTCGCCCAGTCGCCGGAGTCGCTGAAGAACCTCTTCGCGGACCTCGACGCGGCGCTCAATGCTTTCGGCGACGACGGTCAGCAGACGGCGACGAAGTTGTACTTCGCCTACAAGCGGCTGAAGAACTTCGCCTGCGTGGAGGTGCACCCGCGGGATCACACGCTGCTCGTGTTCGCAAAGCTGAACCCCGAGTCGATTGATCTCGAGGATGGATTCACCCGCGACGTCCGCTCAATCGGGCATTTCGGCACGGGAGATCTCGAAATCCGGATTCGGAACCGCTCGGATCTCGACCGCGCGAGCGACCTGCTGCTGCGCAGCTATCAGGTGAGCTGATACCGGCAAGCCGGACCATAGCGCCGTCGGAGGTCGGCGGCTTCGGCATACCGCAGGGTAGACTGTATGGTATGCGCACGACCACGATCAAGGTTGACGCTGCCGTGCGGGACCGACTGGCCGTTCTGGCGCGAGAGCGTGGCACCACCATGGGCGCCCTGCTGGCCGAGGCCACGGAAACCCTCGAACGGCAGATGTTCTTCGCGCGTGCCCAGGAACAGCTCGAACACCTCCAGCGAGAGGACCCGGAGGCCTGGACGACGGACCGGGCCGAGTCACGATCCTGGCAGTCCGGGACCGACCGCGACACGCTGAGCGCCGACGACGAATCCGGCTGGTGGGAGTGAGCAACGTCCGCACCGGCGAGATCTGGCTCGCCGAGCTCGATCCGACGGTCGGCCACGAGCAAGGTGGTCGACGCCCGGTTGTCGTGGTCTCCTCGAACGGGCTGCACGGATTGCCGATCAACATGGTGATCGTGGTTCCGCTCACCAGCCACGATCGCGGCTTGATCACACAGCCGAGGATCGGCGGCAGCGGCTCGGGCCTCCGCCAGGCGAGCTTCGCCCGGCCGGAGGACATGCGAGCCATCGACGCCAGTCGTCTCCAACGCCGGCTGGGCAACGTCAGCAACGACGACCTGACCGAGATCCGCAAGATAATCCGGTACTTCCTCGATCTTTGAGCATTGTTGGTCGGCCGGTGCTCCTGCCTCGGTGACCACGACCGCCGCCGGCGGTGGCTCAGTGGCGGTAGTCGCGGTGCCGCCAGAGCATCGTGGCGAGCATGGCCGGCAGCATCAGCAGGTGAGCGCCCATCATGAGCGCCGCGCCGGAGATGGCGCCCATCGCGTACGGCACGAGCAGCGCCACGAACGGCAGTACCATCGCGGCCGACATCTCGGCGATCAGCCGCCACGAGTGGCGCCGGATGCGCATCCAGGCGCCCATGCCGATGGTCATGTCCGCGGCCATCACGAGCGCGGCCGCCGCGGGGTGGTCGTCAAGACCGGGCCAGGCCCAGGACCAGAGGGGGCCGAGCAGCAGCATGCCGGCCAGCATCGAGACGACCATCTCCACGTAGTGCAGCGCGAAGCGGAGGTTCTTCCGGGCGGCCGATCGGGCCGGTGCGTGCGAGTCATGCGTCGATGTCATGCCCGAAATCGTGCGGCGGGCCGGCGGCGGACACACGTGCCAGAGGTCATGGTCGGCGGTCATGACCATCCGCAACGGCGATGGCGATCAGAACAGGCCGAGCGCGCGGGCCCGCAGGGCCGCCTGGGTGCGGTCGCGCGCGTTGAGCTTGGCCAGCACGTTCGTCACGTGGTTCTTGACGGTGCCTTCGGCGAGGAAGAGCTCGGCCGCGATCTCCCGGTTGGTCCGGCCGTCGGCGACGAGCCGGAGCACGTCCAGCTCGCGGTCGGACAGCGGCACGACGAGCGGCTGGGGCCGCGGGGGCGCGTCGGCCTCTGGCAGCTGGGCGAACCGGGCCACGACCTTGGCCGCCACCGACGGCTGCAGGACCGACTCGTCGCGGGCCGCGCCCAGCACGGCCTCGACGAGCCGGGCCGAGGACGCGTCCTTGAGCAGGTAGCCCACCGCACCCGCCCGAAGCGCGGCGAACACGTCCTCGTCGTCGTCGAACGTGGTGAGCGCGATCACCCGCACGCCCGGCTGCTCCACCCGCAGCCGGCGGGTGGCCGCGATGCCGTCGAGGACCGGCATGCGCAGGTCCATCAGGACGACGTCGGGGCGCAGCTCGGCCGCGCGGGTCAGCGCCTCGTCGCCGTTGCCGGCCTCGCCGACCACGACGATGTCGGTGCGTACCCCGAGCAGCACGGCGAGCGCCTCGCGGAACAGCGACTGGTCGTCGACGAGCAGGACGCGTACGGGCTCGGCGCTCACCCGGGGACCTCCACGCTCAGGGTCGAGCCCCGCCCGGGCTCCGACTCGATGCTCATCCGGCCGCCCGCATGCGCCGCTCGCTCGCGTACCCCCAGAAGCCCGTAACCGGCCGTCGCGGCCGCGCCCACGGCCGGGTCGAGACCGACGCCGTCGTCGCGGACCTCGAGCCGGACGGCGGCCGGGCGGGTGTAGTCAAGCCGGAGCTCGGCCCGGGTCGCGTCCGCGTGCTTGCGGACGTTCGTGAGGCCTTCCTGCGCGGCCCGGTAGAGCGACTCCTCGGCGCCGGCGGGCAGGGGCCGCGCCGCCCCGGACACGCCCAGGCTGGTCGGTACGCCGGCGGCCGAGGCCTCGTCGGCCAGGGCGCGCAGTGCCTCGGACAGCGGCACCGGCGGCCGGGGCTCGCGCAGCGCGCCGACCGACCGCCGGACCTCGGCGAGCGCCTTCTCGGCCTGCCGCTCAGCCTTCTCCAGTACGGCGTCGGCCCGCTCCGGGTCCTGCTCCAGCACCGCCCGGGCCGCCTTCACCTGCATCTGCACGACGGTGAGGGAGTGCCCGAGCCCGTCGTGGATGTCGCGCGCCACGCGGTTGCGCTCCTGCGCCGCGGCGAGCCGCTCGGCCTGCAGCGCGTACTCCCGCAGGCGCATGCGCGCTTCCTGCTCGCGGACGAACAGGTGGGTGAGCACCGCGGCGAACACGGCCGCGGCGAGCATACCCAGCCCTTCGCGCAGCCCGTCGCGCCACGCCATGCCCAGGTGCGCGAGCGGGACGAGGCAGACGACCACCGCCGCGCCGCGCAGCGAGAGCAGCAGGACCGTCTGGCTCACGAGCACGAGCAGCAGCAGTACGGCGCCCACCGTCGCTGCGGACAGTACGAAGACGACGTAGCCGAGCGCCAGCTGGAGCGCGACGTAGGCGGTAGCCGGCCACCGCCGCCCGCGGCGCCGCACCCATCCGAAGCCGATCGTCGCGAGGGCGAGGTACACCAGGCCGGCGATGAGCGCCGCGACCGGCCGCTCGGCGCCGGACACACCGACGACGAGCGTCAGGAACGCGGCCACGGTCAGCGCGTCGAGGGCCCGATGCACGCCCCTAACTGTGGCGCTCCCTCGTCCGCAGGTCAAAGCCGCCGGCGTACGCCGGGCGGGCCTGACCGATACATTGCAGGCCATGACACTGCCGGCGAAGCCCGTGTACCTCCTGGACTTTCTGCCCGACGACTGGCGCGAGGCGGTCACGCCGTACGTCGACGCCGACGTCGTGGCGGCGCTGTCCTCGTTCGTCGTCGAGGAGTACCGGTCCGGTGCGGTGTATCCGCGCAAGCAGGACATCTTCGCCGCCTACCGGCTGTGCCCGCTCGCCGCCACCCGGGTTCTGATCCTCGGGCAGGACCCCTACGTGGGGCCGGGGCAGGCCCACGGGCTGAGCTTCAGCGTGCCGCCGGGCGTCGCGGTGCCGCCGTCGCTGCGCAACGTGTACCGGGAGATGCGCGACGACCTGGGGGTCGACCCGCCGCCGTCCGGCGACCTGACCGCCTGGTGCCGGCAGGGAGTCATGCTGCTCAACGCGGTGCTGACCGTCCGCGCCGGCACCCCGAACTCGCACAAGGGGCGCGGCTGGGAGAACGTCACCGACGCCACGATCCGGGCGCTGAACGCGAAGGCGGAGCGGGTGGTGTTCGTGCTGTGGGGCGCGGCGGCGAAGGCGAAGGCGCCGCTGGTGACGAACGACCGGCATGTCGTACTGCGGGCGGGCCACCCCAGCCCGATGAACCCGGCCGGGTTCATCGGCAGCCGGCCGTTCAGCCGGATCAACGCGGCCCTCACGGCGACCGGAGCCCTGCCGGTGCGTTGGTCACCGGCGATGCCGCGACACTGACGAAGCCACCGCACGATGCAACATCAGCGTCCGTACCGTGGGCAGTGTGACCGACCCGAAACCAGGCCTGAACACCGAGGAGCTGGCGGCCTACTTCGCCCTGATGGAGGTCAGCAGCCTGCTGCAGTACGCCGTCGACGAGCACCTGCGCGCCGACGGCGACCTCAGCTACGTACAGTTCCAGATCCTCGCCCGCCTGGTGGACGCGCCCGGGGGCAGGATCCGGATGACCGATCTGGCCGACGGCGTGGTGTACAGCCGCAGCGGGCTCACCTACCAGGCGGGCCTGCTGGACAAGCGCGGCCTCATCACCCGCTCGCCGTCGCCCGACGACGAGCGCAGCGTCATCGTCGCCGTCACCGACGCCGGCCGTGACCTGGTCGCCCGGGTGCTGCCGGGCCACGTGGACAGCGTCCGGCGCCTGCTGCTCGACGCACTGTCCGACGGCGACCTCGCCACGCTCGGCGACGTGCTCGGCCGCGTCCGCGAACACATGCGCGCCGCACCGCCGCGCTCGGCCCGGCCCCGTCCCCCGGCCCGGCGAGGCTGACGCGGCGGCGACGGCGCGCCCTGGGTCAGGCGGTCGGCGCGACGACGACGACCTTGCCGGGCAGCGCGCCCACGGCCGCCGCGGCGTGGACCGCCGGCAGCTGCGCCAGCGGTACCCGCTGCGCGACGTCGATGCGCAGCTCGCCGCGGTCGACCAGCGCCACCAGCCGCGACAACCGTCCGGCGTCGCTGCGGACGTAGACGTTGACGCCGCGCACGCCGCGCGCCTCGTCGGCGGGGGCGGGCATCCACACCGTCGTGTTCACCACGACACCGCCCGGACGGACCAGGGCGGCCAGCGCGGCCAGCTTCGCCGGGTCGACCGGCGCGAGGTTGAGCAGCACGTCGACCGGCTCCGTCACCGCCGCGGCCACCTCGGTGGTGGTGTGGTCGACGACCTCGTCGGCGCCCGCCGCCCGGACGCGCTCGCCGCTGCGCGGGCCGGCCGTGGCGATCACGTGCGCACCGGCGAGCTTGGCCAGCTGCACGGCGTAGCCGCCGACGGCCCCGCCCGCGCCGTTGATCAGCACGCGCTGCCCGGCCGCCAGCCCGCCGTCGTCGAAGAGCGCCTGCTCCGCGGTGAGCGCCACCGACGGCAGCGCGGCGGCGTCGGCCAGCGGGACGCTCGTGGGCGCCGGGGTCAGGACCTCGGCCGGCGCGACGACGTACTCGGCGGCCGCGCCGTCCGCCACCATCGGCAGGAACCCGATGACCTCGTCGCCGACCTTGATGCCGTCCACGCCCTCGCCCAGCGCGTCGACCGTCCCGGCGACGTCGATGCCGGGGATGTGCGGCAGCACCACCGGGAACGCCTCGCGTAGATGGCCTCCGCGGATGCCGTCGTCGACGGGGTTGAACGCCGTCGCGGCGACCCGGATCCGCACCTGCCCGGCACCGGGGACGGGCTGCTCCACATCCTCGTACCGCAGGACGCCGGCGTCGCCGAACTCGTGGAAACGCACTGCCTTCATGGTGAGCCTGCTTTCGATCGGCAAGATGCTTCAAATTTGAAGCACACCGCTCACAACATGCTGCGACTTCGAAGCAATCCCGCCCGGCCCGTGACCCGCGCCACAGTGCTTCGAATTCGAACGATGTCGCCTGAGCCGCTTGGCCGCCTGAGACCGGGCGGCCGAGCGGCTCAGGCGGCGCGGGTGATCACGTCGTGCATGCGGCGGCGGGCCAGCTCCATGCGGATGCGCCGGTCGCTGCGCGGGTCCGTCATGGTCGGCACGATGGGCTCGCCGATGACGATCACCATCGTGGGCTTGCGGCGGAACAGGCGGCCCAGGCCGGTCGGCGGGGTGAAGCGGATCGACAGCGGCAGCACCGGCACGCGCGCCTGGGCCGCCAGATGGAAGGCGCCGCGCTTGAAGTCGCGCAGGCTGGTGTCGTACGGCTTCAGCTCCCCCTCCGGGAAGAAGTGCACGACCCGGCCCTGCGCGAGGAAGAGCTCCATCTCCGTGAAGAACTCCGGCAGCCCGGCCGGCGTGCGGGGCACGGCGACGCCGCCCAGCAGGCGCACCAGGCCGCCGTACAGCCGGTTGTCGAGGTTCATCGGGGCCGCCGTGAACACGGGGCGGCGGGGGAACAGCGCGAGGCCGACGAGGACGCTGTCGAGCAGATGCACGTGGTTGCACACGGTGAGCACGCCGCCGGAGCGCGGGAGGCGGCGGCCGCCCTCGGTGCGCACGCCGAGGATGACGCGGGTCCACAGGAACAGCAGCGGCACCGCGACCGCATAGTAGAAGGCGTTCGACAGCAGGCGGTAGACGCGGCCGGAGTACCCGGCGGGGGGCTGCGGCTTGCGCCCGGCCCGCGCGTACACCCGCTCGATCGCCGGCACGCTGCGCTCCACGCGGTACAGCTCGGCGTAGCGCGCGTACGCCTCCGACGCCGCCGCGAGGCCGGCCGGGTCGTCGATCCAGGCGTCGATGCGCTCGGCGAGCGAGGCCGGGTCGCCGGCCCGGAACAGGTTGCCCGGGCCGAGCGCGAACTGGCCGGTGGCGCTGCGCCGGCTGTCGGAGATCACCGGCACGAGGCCGCACGAGAACGCCTCCATGCACGACACGCCCTCGATCTCGACGTCGGAGGCGTGGACGTACAGGTCGCAGCGCCGGATGAGCTCGGCCAGCTCCTCCTGCGAGTGCCAGCCGAACACGGCCGGGTTCGGCAGCTTCGCGGCCATCCGGCGCAGGCGCTGCTCCCGTGGGCCGTGCCCGGCGAAGTACAGCTGGATGTCGGCCGCGTGCCGCGAGCGCCGCACGGCCCGGATCAGCACGTCCTGCCGCTTCTCCGGCGACAGCCGCCCCACCATGAGAATCCGGAACGGCCCTTCGCGCCGCCGTCGCGGGCCGGGCCGGAAGCCGCTGCCGACGCCGTTGGAGATGACGTGCAGGCGGGCGCGGTACCCGTGCTGGCGCAGCTGCGCCGCGATGAACGTCGACGGGCAGTGGATGTCGGTGAACCGCCCGTAGAAGGCGATGCGCAGCAGGAGGTAGACCAGGTGCGCGGCCGGCGGGAACCAGCCCAGCCCGATGTTGTACGTGATGTTCTCGGGCTGGATGTGGAAGGCCGCGATGGCCGGCACCCCGAGCCGGCGCGCGATGCGCTGCGCCGCCCGCCCGAGCGCCCACGGCTGGTAGATGTGCACGACGTCGGCCCCGCGGATCGCGTCGGCGAGCACGTCGCGCACCGGCTTGGCGAACACGGTGTTCTGCCGGTGCGCGAACCGGCTGGCGATCGGCACGACCAGCTCCGGCACCCAGTACATCCGCGGGCCGCCGGGGGCCTCCTGACCGGCCGGCTCGCCGCACGCGACCACGCGGACGGTGTGCCCCCGCGCGATGAGCGCGTCGGCGAACCGGGTGGCCGAGATCGTGGTCCCGTTGTTGCCGACGTTGAACGTGTCGATGACCAAGGTGATGACCATCAGCGCCCCGCGGCCCCGCCGACAACCATGCGGACACCCCCGACCCGAACAGTGATCAGTAAGCTTTCCAACACGTGACGACCGGTCAATCTTCCCGGGCCGGTCTTCTCCCGGTAAAGCCGTTCGCCGGCGAAGCTGTCCGTCAGAAGGAGACATGACCTTCACGAGCGCTGCCGACCTGGCCCACCGGCTCGACGAGGCGGCCGGCTACCTGGCCGAGCCGGGGCTGGCGGCGGCGGCCTACCTGGCGTACCGCGGCCGCCGCCCGTTGCTGCTCGAGGGCGCTCCCGGCGTCGGCAAGACCGCGTTCGCGGGGGCGATGGCCAAGGTGCTGGGGACCCGGGTCGAGCGGGTGCAGTGCCACGCGGGGCTCGACGCCGAGCGGGTCCTCTACGACTGGAACTACGCCGCCCAGATGCTGGCGCTGCGCGCGGCCGGGGAGGGCGACCACTCCGACCGGCTGCCGCAGCTGTGGGACGAGAAGTACCTCATCGCGCGGCCCATCCTCAGCGCGGTGCGCGACGGCCCGGCCGTGCTGCTCATCGACGAGTTCGACCGGGCCGAGGACGAGTTCGAGGCGCTGCTGCTGCAGGTCCTGGACACGTTCGAGGTCACCGTCCCGGAGCTCGGCACGTTCACCGCGCAGCACCCGCCGTTCGTGGTGCTGACCTCGAACCGCACCCGCGAGGCCCACGACGCCATCAAGCGGCGCTGCTTCTACCACTGGATCCGGCACCCGGCGCCCGCGCGGGAGGCGGAGATCCTGCGCCGGCACGTGCTCGGGCTCTCGCCCGAGCTGGCCGGCGAGATCGCCGGGGCGATGGCGCAGCTGCGCCGGCTGGAGCTGGCCAAGCCGCCGAGCCTGGCCGAGGCGATCGACTTCGCGCGGGCGGTGACCGACCTCGGCGCCACCGACGGGATGGGCGACGTGGCCGAGGCCGCGCTCGGCACGCTGGTCAAGCAGCACGAGGACGAGGAGGCGGTGCGCACGGTCCTGGTGCCGCAGCAGCGCCGGCCATGACCGGTCCGGAGCGGAGCGGAGGGGGCATGACCGGTGAGGACGCGCTGCTCGGGTTCGCCGCGGCGCTGCGCGCGGCCGGCGTCCCGGTCGACGCCGGGCGGGTCGCGGCGGCGGCCGAGGCGCTCGCGCACTGGGGCGTGGCCGAGGGCGGCCCCGAGCCGTACTGGCCGCTGCGGATCGCCTTCTGCAGCGCGGAGGGGCATCTGGCGGCCTTCGACATGGTGTACCGCCGCCGCTTCGGCCTCGAACCCCCGGACGGTGAGTCGCTCGACCAGGTCGCCGAAGCCCGCACCTCCGTGGTCGCGGTGACCGGGCCGGCCGGCGCGGCCGGCGACGGGCCCGGCGACGGCGACGGCGGCTCGGGCGGGGCCGGCGACGCGGCGCGGCTGGCCGCCCGCGACTTCGAGGAGATGACCGACGAGGAGCGGCGGGAGGCGGCGGAGTGGGTCCGGCGGCTGCGCCCGGTGCCGCGGCGGCGCACGATGCGCCCGCGCCCGGCCGCCCGCGGCCGCATCGACCCGGCCCGCACGATGCGGCTGATGCTGCGCAACGGCGGCGAGCTGCTGCGGATCCGCCGCCGCGCCGGCGCCGCGCGGCCGCGCCGCCTGCTGCTGCTCGTCGACGTGAGCGCGTCGATGCGGCCGTACAGCGACATGCTGCTGCGCCTGGCCCACGCCGCGCTGCACGCCGGGCCGGGCACCACCGAGGTCTTCGCGATCGGCACGCGGTACACCCGGCTCACCGGGCCGCTGCGCGCCCGCCGCCCCGAGGTCGCGCTCGCCGCCGCGGGCCGGGTGAAGACCGACTGGTCGGGCGGCACGACCCTCGGCATCGCGCTGCGCGACTTTCTGCGCGGCTGGGCCGGCACGAGCGCCGTGCGCTCCGCGATCGTCGTGCTCGGCACGGACGGCTTCGAGTTCCGCGAGCCGGAGCGGCTGGTCGCGCAGGTGGCCCGGCTCGCCGGGCTGGCCCGCACGCTCATCTGGGTCGACCCGGCCCGGCGCGGCCGGGACTATCGGGCACTGGACGAGCACGTCGCCCGGGCGCAGGTCCACGCCGCCGTCCTGGCCGGCTGCCACGACTTCGAAGCGATCCGTGAGCTGGCGGAGGCGATCACCGATGCGTGAGATCGAGACCCACGAGGATGCGGTACGCCGGGTGCTGCGCCGCGACGACCTGCTGACCCTGGCCGCGGCCGCCGACCGGGCCGTCGGCATCGTGCGCCAGCGCGACCTCGAGGCCCGCCGCGGCACCGCCGGGGCCACGCTGTTCGACCTGGCGCTCGAGCGGCAGGTCGCGCTGGCCGAGGGCGACCGCCGGTGGGCGATCCGGGCGCAGGCCTGGGACCACGCGGCGGTCCTGGTGCGGTACTGCGCGCTGGTCGGCACCGAGCTCGTGAGCACCTACACCGCCGCCGAGATGCACGCCCGGGCGCTGCGCGAGCTCGAGGAGCACGGCGGGCCGCCCGGCGTGCGCCGGCTCGACAAGGACCTCACCCTCGGCGTGTTCAACCGCTACCACGCGGCCCGCGACCTGCGCCTCGACGGCCGGCACCAGGAGGCCCTCGACCTGGCCCGGCGCTCGCCCCAGGACCTGTTCGGCACGGGCGCCGAGCCGCACATCGCGCACTGCCTCTACGAGGTCGGGGCCGGCTTCATCGAGCGCGGCGGCGCGCGGCAGGTCCGCGGGCAGCTCGACGAGCTGGAGGGGTACTGGCACGACACCCGCGCGAAGGGGTTCTCCACGCACTACCGCTACGAGTTCGTCCGGGCGCTCGCCGCATGGGCGGCCCGGCCGGGCGACCCGCGGGCGCGCCGGCACTTCGAGGACTCGATGCGGCTGCTGGGCATCGACCCGGCCGGCGAGGACGTCACCGCGCACGACGGCGAGGACCACCGCGGCGTCCGGGAGCTGTCGGTGCTGCTCGCGGCGGCCGAGTACCTCGCCGCGACCGGCGACGGGGCGGACCGGGCGACGGCGACGGACCTGGCGGCGCGCGCGCTCGAGGTGGCGGACGAGGTCCGGGCCCGGTGGCGGGTCATCGCCCGGTCGCGGGCGCCGCTGGCCGAGGTGTTCCATCGGATGTACGGCGACATCGCGCTCCTCGCGCACCGCATCGGCGACGAGCGGGCGGCGCGGCTGGGCCTGCGGGCGGCGCTGTCGGCCAAGTCGACGGGCTTCGCCACCCGGATCCGCGACGGGCTGACGTTCGACGGCAACCCCCTCGTCGACAACCTGCTGACCCAGATCGTCGAGATCGAGAACCCGGAGCCCGGCCCGATGACCGACACCCCGCAGAGCCGCCGCGAGCAGCTCGAGGCGCTGCGGGAGGAGCTCGTCGACGCGGTGTCGCCGATGCTCGCGGACACGGTCTTCCCGCCGCCGGCGGACGTCGCCGAACTCATCGCGAAGATCGGGCCCCGCTACGCCCTCGACTACGTCGAGCTGCGCGACAGCCTCGACCGCACGGCGTTCTTCCGCACGCTCATCGAACCCGGCGGCCGGATGGCGTTCGACCGCTTCGACCCGGGCGAGGACTTCCGCACGCTGGTCGAGCAGGGCACCCGCATCGGCGACCTCGTCCGCGCGCTGCGCGACATCGACCTCGACTCGATGCCAGGGCTGGCGGACGAGGGCGGCGTCGACTTCCGCGGGCTGGCCCGCGACGTGCTGCCGGCGCGGCTGACCGAGGAGATCCTGCCGGCGGCCGGCCCCGACGCGCCCGTGCGCCTGCTCGTGTCCGCGCACTCCTGGCTGAGCCTGGTGCCGTGGGCCGCCCTGCGCGTCGACGACGCCTCGACCCGGCTGGTGCAGCGGGCCGTCATCTCCCAGTGCCCCGTGCTCACCTGCCTGTCGGGCGACCTGCCGCCGCGGGTGGAGGGCGACGCCCTCATCCGGCTCGTCGGCCGCGACGAGCGGGTGAGCGTCTACGGCGAGCAGCTGCGCGGCGTGCACGTGGCCCAGGAGCGCGACGCCTGGGGCCTGGGGCTGTCCGACGACGGCGTGCGGCTCAGCTCGGGCCGGCTGCGCGCGGATGCCGTGCCGCAGCGGCACGAGGGCCGGTTCGACGACGCCCTGCGGGAGCGGGACCGCTGGCAGTTCCTGCACATCGCCACGCACGGCGGCGGCAAGGGGTTCGATCAGCTCCTCGGCATCCCCGGTGAGCCGCTGTCGGCGGCCCGGGCGCTCGGCCTGCGCTGGCCCGCGTCGGTGCTCATGGCCTCCTGCCACGTCGGGCTGGTGCTCAACGACCACGGGTCGGAGCCGCTGAGTCTCGTCATGGCGCTGCTGACCGGCGGGGCGCGGTGCGTGGTGGCCGGCATCGACAGCGTCGACGACGCCTCGACCGGGCGGGTCGCCGCGGCGATGGTGCGCTCCGCCCGGTCGCTGCACCTGCCGCTGGACGTCGCGCTGCGCAACGCCCAGCTCGCCGAGATCGCCGCGGGGACCCCGGCGAGCGGGTGGGCGCTGCTCAGCGCGTACGTCCAGTGAGGTCGATCCCGGCGGCCTCGGCCAGGGCCCAATGCACCAGGTCGAGCCGGCCGGGCTCGTCGGAGTGCTGGTCCAGCTGGAACCACTTGAGCCGCCACTCCTGGTAGCCGCGGTCGTCGGGGCCGAGGCCCCGGCAGGCGATCAGGGACCGGATGAACAGCGGCATGGTCGCCGCGCCGAGGCCCCGCTCCCGCCCCCGGCCGAGCCACGCGGACATGGCGTCGAGGGCGGCCTCGTCGAGGGTGTCGGAGGCGAGGAACGGCAGGTCGGCGCCCCGCCGCGACGGCAGGACCGAGCCGGGCTTGAGCAGCGCGAGGTTGAGCCGGACGTGCACCATCTGCCGCTGGAAGCCCGGGTCCATCTTCGCCGGGGCGCCGTCCGGCCCGGGCACGTCGGCCTCGATCGCCGTGTAGGCCCGCTCGAAGCGCCGCAGCGTGTCGCGCTCCCAGTCGTCCCACAAGTCGAACGGCGCGGGCGGACGCCGGCCCAGGCTCTGCATCGCCGGGCGCAGCGCCAGCAGCATCGACGCCGCCCGGGCCGTCATGATGCCGGGGTTCTGCAGGGCGGTGGGGCGCGTGAGCCGGTGCTCGTCGACCGCGGCGGCGAAGCCGGGATCGCGCCGGATCCGCTCGCCGGTGTCCAGCGCCCGCTCGCCGACGCTGAGCCCGGCGAGAAGCTCCCGGAAGATGCGCTGGATCCACTGCTCCTGCTCGGCGCGGCTGCGCTCGGGGTGCTCCCGGTCCTCGAACTGCTCGGCCCAGCGGGCCACGACCCGCTCGGCGGTGCGGCAGGCGGTGCCGGTCTCGGCCAGCGCCAGCTGGAGGAACACCTCGTCGAGGGCGAGCACGAAGCGCTCGCGGCCGGCGCCGTCGCCGTGGCTGTCGCGGAACTCGGCGTACTTCTGCCGGGCCTCGTCGTGCAGGGTCCAGGCCGCGTCGTAGCCGGCCACCGTGTCCCGCTTCGACTCGGCCAGCGCGAGCGCCCGCAGCGCGCCGAGGGCCCGCGGCGCGAACTCCGGCCACGGCAGCTGCCGCGCGCACTCGGTGATGCGGTCGACCCGGGTCAGCTCCGCCTCGCTGCGCGCCCGGGTGGCCGGGTCCGCGGCGTCGCGGTCGAACGACGCGGTGACCCGCTGGACGCAGTCCCACGTCGTCTCGTAGATCGCCCAGCCCATGAGCGGCAGCCGCTCGTAGAGCTCCGCGGGCGGCTCCTGGGTGGGGTTGTGCCGCAGGATCTCGCGGTACTCCTCGACGTCGGCGGCGAGCCGTCCGACGAGCTCGTCGTCGGTCTGCCTGGTCTTGGCGCGCAGCTGCGTGGCGATCTCGCGCAGTTCGTCCGGGCTCATCATCGGGCGTCTCCTTCTGCGTCCGGACCGTCCGGGTGCATCCTGAAATCAATCCCGCGGATCTCGTACCGCAGGCCGCTGGACCAGTCGCCGTCGACTTCGCGCCGGACTCCGGCCCCGAGCTGGTCGATGACGTCGCGCAGCCGCGAGCCGGGGTCCCCGCGCCGGTCACTGCGGGTCTGGGCGATGCCGGGCTGCTCCAGCGCGGCGAGGCTCTGCGGCGCCGAGGTGAGCACCACGAGGATCGTCTCCGGCCGCGCGTGCGCCGGATCGAGGCCGGGCACCCACGACATGCCGGCGCCGACCAGCACCTGGTCGTGGCGGCGCCCGAGGGTCAGCTCCCGCCCGGCCGGCAGCAGCCGCCCGGCCGGCGTCGCCCTGTAGATCACCGAGGTGCGGCCGGTGACGCCGATGTCCAGCAACGAGACGTACACCGGCACCGTGCTCTTGTTGTGCACCGTCACGTAGATGCGCTCCCCCGGGCGCAGGACGGCCCCGTCGCGCGGCAGCGGGTGCGCCGTCCCGTCGACGACCCGCCCCCACTCGACCGTGACCTCGGTCGCGTCCAGCGGGTACGTGTCGTCGCCGACGAGCCGGCGCAGCTGGGTCGCCTGGGCGTAGGTCTTCACCGCCGCCGCGAGGTGCCGGATGCCCTGCTCGTCGTCCCGGTACGGCGGGTGCAGCGGCCCGGTCCGGTCGCACAGCGTGAGGCCGCCGTCGGGCTCGATGCGCACCTCGGCCGCCCAGTCCTCCTCGCCGTCGCGGGCCACGCGGGCCAGCAGGGCCGTCTCCAGCGCGCCGAGCACCCGGTCCGCGCCCGGCGGCACCCGCACCGCGATCTGCGGCGCGGTCACCGACGTGGGGAAGGCCCGGGCCCCGATCGGCACCGCCGTGCGGCCCGGCGCGAACGTCACCGGCCCCGCGGCCGCCATCGCCGAGACCTCGTCGATCGTCAGGTCGCCGACGCTGTGGAGCGGGTCGGGCCGGTCCCGCCCGGCCGGCATGATCATGAACTCGTCGCCGTGCTGCACCCGCAGCAGCGGCGCGCAGTCCAGCCGGACCCGGCCGGTGCCGTCCAGCGCCGTCACCGGCAGCGAGTGCAGCCGGTCCTGGGTCTGCGTCGCGAACAGCAGGCGGTCGGCCGGCCCCTCGGATTCGGGCCGCTGGCCGTAGCCGAGCCCGACGACCCGGTGGCGCACCCGGTCGAGCACCGTCGCCCAGCTCACCGGCTCCTCGCCGGCCTCCTCGAGGGTGAGCGCGAGCGACTCGGTCAGCACGCCGGCGTACTCGCCGCCGGCGACCGGGTAGGAGTACGCGCGCTGCTCGGGCGCGCAGGCGACGACGCGCACGGCGTGCGGGTTGCTCTCGCCGATCCGGTCGGTGGGCAGCTCCAGCCGCTCGACGTGGGCCCGGACCTGTTCGTAGCGCGACGGCGGCACGGTGCGAAGCTCCAGGCTCGGGTCGCGCGACATCCGCCCGGAGTGGCAGCAGTCGAGGATGACCGTGACGTTGCGCGTCACGTCGGTCAGGCGCAGCAGCAGCACCGACAGCTCGGCCTGGGCGATGCCGCGGAAGTCGCCGTCGACCTCCGGCCGGTAGTCGACCGGGACGATGTACTGCAGCTCGGCCGGCCCCGGCCCGTGGCCGGCCGCCTCGACGTAGCCGCCGTGGCCGGAGTAGTAGACGACGACCGCGTCGCCCGGCCGCGCGTCTTCGATGAGCTCCTCGTACGCCCGCAGGATGCCGTCGCGGGTCGCCTGCTCGGGGCGGCACGCGCGGACCGCGAACCCGCGGCCCTCGAGGGTCCGGCGCATGGTCGCCAGGTCGCGGGCCACGCCGCGCAGCCCGCCGTAGTCGGAGCCGATGATCAGCGCCTTCTGCGGCGACTCCTTCGCCAGCACCCGCTCGATGCGGCCCCAGCGCTCGGGCGCGTTGTACCGGTCGAGGACCGTCCACTCGCTGCGCCACCGGCGGTAGTCGGCGGTCGCGTGGGCGTCGTTGCGGCAGGCCTCGACGGACTGCACGAACCGCGGCATGGAGGCGCTGCCGATGATGCTCGCGTCCCCGCGCACCTTGCCGTCGCCGGCCGCCCCGTCGGGCGCGGCCAGCCACCGGGCCATGGCCAGGGCCCCGCCGTCGTCGAGCCGGTCCAGGGTCAGCGTCTCGTCGACGACCAGCGGCTCGGCGAGGCGCTGCTCGGCCGCGAGCAGCGCCAGGTGCAGGCAGAACTGCACGATCGTGCGGGCGTGGTCCTTGAGCAGCGGCACCTCGGTGCCGTCGGCCCTGCGCACCGGCCGGCGCAGGAACTGGAACGCCGCGTGGAACCGGTCCAGCAGCGACTCCATGAACGCGGCCCAGGTGTCGTGCTTGGGCGGGCGCATCCCGAGGCGCTGCATCTCGGGGCAGAACGAGTACATGAGCAGCAGCGCCCGGCAGGTCATGATCGCGGGGTTGCGGAACCCCGCCTTCATGATGAGCCGCTTCTCGGTGACCGCGTCGACGAAGCCGTGCTCCCGGTCGATGCGGTCCCCGATGGCCAGCGCCTCCTCGCCGACCGCGGCCCCGTCGGAGAGCTGCCGGAACATGCGCCGCACCCAGGTGTCCGCGGCCCGCCGCTCCGCGTCGGGGTCGGCGCCCTCCCAGTCGTCGAGCCAGCGCCCGATGACCTGCTCCGCCGTGCGGCAGGCGGTCCCGGTCTCGGCGAGCGCGAGCTGCAGCAGCATCTCGTCGAGGTCGAGCACGAACCGTTTCGCCGCCGCCGAGTCGCCGTGGCTGTCGAGGTACGACCGGTGCTTCTCCCGGGCCTCCTCGTGCAGCGTCCAGGCCACGTCGTACCCGCTGACGGTGTCGCGCTTGGATTCCACGAGCGCCTGCGCCCGGATGGTCCCGAGCCCGCGCGGCGCGTACTCCGGCCACGGCAGCGCCCGGGCGGCGTCGGCGAGCCGCTCGATGAGCATCGCGTTGCGCAGCGAGGTGGCGGCCTCCTCGCCCGGCAGCGAGTCGAACCCGGCCTTGACGTCCCACAGCAGCATGAGCGAGGCCTCGTACATCAGCCATCCGGCCAGCGGCAGCCGGTCGACGAGGTCCGCGGGCGGCTCCTGCGCCGGCGCCTCGGCCAGCCGCCGCCGGTACTGCTCCACCTCGCGCTCGACGCGCCCGACGAGCTCCTCGTCGACGACGGCGGTCTTCGCCCGCACGGCAACACAGAGCGAACGCAGCTCATCCGCGCTCAGCATGGCGACCAGCCCCTCCCCATCCGGTGGCGCATCCGACTTCTTCTGACGGACAGGTCCGCGCGACCGGAACGATCGTCAGGAACGGCCGGCGGCGAGGGCGGTCCGGATCCCGGCGATGAACGGGGAGCGCAGGAGCTGCTCCCACGGCAGGAACAGCGGCACCGGGAGGGTGTCCAGGTCGAACCAGGACTGGGCGACGAACTTGTCCGGTTCGCGGACCTCCGGGGTGCCCTCCACCTCGGTGGACAGCATCCACACCGTCACGTAGTGGCGGGACTCGGCGGCGAAGACGTCGTTCGTCACCGCCACCGGGCGCAAGGACGACACGGTCAGCCCGGTCTCCTCCAGGACCTCGCGCGCGGCGGCCGTCTCGAACGACTCGCCGTACTCCAGGTGGCCGCCCGGCAGGGACCACGTGCCCTCGCCGTGGGCGCCCCGGCGCCGGCCCATCAGGAAGCGGCCGGCGCGGACCGCGAAGACGCCGACGCCGACGCGCGGTGAGCTAGCCATCACGCGCGCCACAGTACCGCCCGGGATCACCCGGAAGGCGTCTAGTGTGTTCGCCACAAGAAGCACGAAGCACCAAGAAGCACGTGACAGGGACGGGGAACGTGGTGCGACTTCGGCTGGAGGCCGGGGAGAGCCGGTGGCGGTACGCGGTCCGGCTGCTCGTCGTGCTGCTGTGCGCGGCGGCGCTGCTGCAGGCGGCGCGGCCCGGCGTGTACTCGGCGCGGACGGGGGCCGCCCTGATCGCCGACGGGGACCCGGCGGGGCGGCAGTTCCGGGAGCAGCAGGAGTACATCGCCGACGAGCTCGACCGGCAGGTGCCGGCCGGGGCGCGGGTCGTGGTCGACAGCGCCGACGGGAACTGGAAGCTGCGCATCACCGAGCTGGCGACCGTGCGCGGGATCGTCGTCGTCGGGGACGGCGGGGATCTCGTGGTCAGGGTCGAATTCGACCCGGCGGCGCCGCACGGGGTGCGGGTCGTGACGCGGCGGGCGGGCGGCGCATGACCAGCGTGCTCGGGATCCTGCTGCTCGTCGTGCTCGGGCTGCCGCTGGCCTACTCGGTCACGCGGGCGGTGCCGCTCGCCCTGGTGTTCGCGCCGATCGCGGGGGCCGCCGTGGCGACCGGGGGCGTGCTGCTCATGATCGTCGCCGGCGGGCCGCTGCTGCCCTGGATCGTCCCCGTGTTCGTGCTGACCGGCGCGATCGCCTACTGGAAACGCCGGGCGGCGCCCGTGCCGCTGGGCCGGTGGCGGGACGCGCTGCTGCTCACCGTGCCGCTCGTGCCGCCGTTCCTGCCGATCGTGCGCCAGCCGCTGCTGTGGGACGCGCACATGATCTGGTGGCTGCACGCCGGGTACTTCGAGCAGGGCAGCGCCTTCACCCGCGAGTCGATCGGCAACCCCGCGCTGTCGTTCAGCCACCAGGACTACCCGCCGCTGGCCTCGGCGCCGGTCGCGCTCGTCTGGCGGGTGCTCGGCACGCACGAGTTCTACCCCGCGGCCATCGTGTCCGGGGTGCTCACGTTCTCCGCGGTCGCCGCCGCCGTGTACGCCCTGCGGCTGGTCACCGCCGCCGGGCCCGCGCTGGTGTCGTGGGCGGCGGCGGTCGCGGTCGGCTGGTCGGCGTTCAGTCCTCTGTGGATGGTGCCGACCGCGGGCTTCAGCGACGCGATGTGCGCCGCCGCCTTCGCCGCCGGAGTGGTACTCCTCGTGCTCGGCCGGGAGCCGTTCGGCCCGACGCTGCCCCTCGCGATGCTGCTGCTGAGCTCGGCGGCGCTGATGAAGAACGAGGGGCTGAGCATGGTGCTCGCCCTCGCCGTCGTGGGCACGGTCAAGTACCGCCGCAGCATCCGCCGCATCGGGTGGGTCTGGCTGCCGGTCGGCGTCGCCGCGGTGTGGTCGGCGGTGGCCCGGGCGCTCGGCGCGCGGACCGACGTGCTCACCGGCGGGCGCTTCGAGGCGCTGCTGCACGGCGACCCCGACACGGCGGGACGGTTCCCGCACGTCTTCGCGACGATGGCCGGACGGGTCGACTGGATCGTGGGGTACGCCATGATCGCCGCCCTGCTGGGCCTGCTCTTCCTGCGCGGGCGCCGGCGCGCGCTCGGCGTCGGCGAGGACCTCTGGCTGTGGGCGGTCGCCGGGCTGTACTGGTGCGCGCTCACGCTCATCTACATGATCACGCCGATGCCGCTGGAGTGGCACCTGAGCACGTCGGTGGACCGGGTCGTGATCCTCATCGTCGTGCTCGCCTGCGCCAGCGCCGCCACCTGGGCCGTCACCGCGCTGCACGGGCCGGGCGGGCCGGCGGCGGCCGGAGCGCCGGCCCCCGCCGAGGAGGCCGGCGCGCGGGTCTAGGGGCCGGTCAGTCGCGGCCGAAGAGGCGGGAGAAGAAGCCCTTGCGCTCCGCCTTGTGCGGGGCCCGCGGCCGCGGTACGGCCACCTTGTCCACGTTGTGGTGCCGCTCGACGTGCTCCTCGACCGTGTGGTGGCCGGACACGACCTTCACCTTGGTCTTCTCGTCCTCGACCTTGTCGACCTCGACCTCGCCGGACTTCGTCGGCCGGCGGCGCACGGTCGTGGTCCTCGTGGTCTTCACGACCGTCTCGCGGTCGTCGTCGAGCTCGCCGGCCGGGATGAACTCCGCGGCCGGCTGGACGTGGGCGGCCCGGTAGCGCAGCGGTTCCCACAGCGGGCCGGGGATCACGTGTACGCCGAAGTGCGTGCGGTGGTGCACCGCGCACAGCGGCTCGAGGTTGCCCGGCGACTCGATCCACTCCTGGAAGTCGCCGTCGTCGTCGAGGTGCAGCCCGAGCTGCTGGTTGATCTTGTCCAGGTCGATGCCGCCGGCCTGGGAGAACTCGATGTGCGAGTGGTGCAGCTCGACGTTGCCGCCGCAGTAGTTGTCGCTGATCGCGCAGCGCCACAGGCCCTGGCGTTTCATCCGCGCCTTGACCTGCTCGAAGAGGTGGTAGTGGGGGTCTTCCTCGCGCGGCTCGTGGGCCGGCACATGCGTGATCAGGTGGAGTGTGAGCCCCTGGTCGTGCGCATCGGTCATGACGCGCATCTCAGCGGCGCGCGCGCCTCAGAGCAAACGACACGCCGTGAGATTTTGACGACTTCATGACAAGCGGGGCTCACCACCCGTTTCTAGTCGGTGCCCGCCTCCATGGCGGCCTGGTCGAGCAGGTCGTCGTCGGTCGGGCCGTTGCCGCGGGCGGCGATCGCCGCCGCGCCGCCGGCCGGCATCGCGCCGAGCAGGTCGGCCGACGGGGTCTGGTTGGCGCCGATGAGCATCGGGTGCGGGCTGCCGATGACGTTGAGCGTGACGTACTGCTCGAGCTTGGCCCGCGAGTCGGCGATGTCGAGGTTGCGCATGGTCAGCTGGCCGATGCGGTCGACCGGGCCGAACGCGGCGTCCTCCTTGCGCTCCATCGACAGCTTGTCCGGGTGGTAGGACAGGGCGGGGCCGCGGGTGTCCAGCACCGAGTAGTCCTCGCCCCGGCGCAGGCGCAGCGTCACCTCGCCGGTGACGGCGCTGCCGACCCAGCGCTGCAGCGCCTCGCGCAGCATGAGGGCCTGCGGGTCGAGCCAGCGCCCCTCGTACAGCAGCCGGCCCAGCTTGCGGCCTTCGTTGTGGTACGCCGCGACCGTGTCCTCGTTGTGGATGGCGTTGATGAGCCGCTCGTAGGCGGCGTGCAGCAGCGCCATGCCGGGCGCCTCGTAGATGCCGCGGCTCTTGGCCTCGATGATGCGGTTCTCGATCTGGTCGGACATGCCCAGCCCGTGCCGGCCGCCGATCGCGTTGGCCTCGAGCACCAGGTCGACGGCGCTGGCGAACTGCTTGCCGTTGATGCTGACCGGCCGCCCCTGCGCGAAGCCGATCGTCACGTCCTCGGCGAGGATCTCCACGCCGGGGTCCCAGAAGCGCACGCCCATGATCGGGTCGACGATCTCGATGCCGGTGTCGAGGTGCTCGAGGAGCTTGGCCTCGTGGGTGGCACCCCAGATGTTGGCGTCGGTGGAGTACGCCTTCTCGGTGCTGTCGCGGTAGGGCAGCCCGTGGTCGACCAGCCACTCCGACATCTCCTTGCGCCCGCCGAGCTCGCCGACGAAGGCGGCGTCCAGCCACGGCTTGTAGATGCGCAGGGAGGGGTTGGCCAGCAGCCCGTAGCGGTAGAACCGCTCGATGTCGTTGCCCTTGAACGTGGAGCCGTCGCCCCAGATCTGCACGTCGTCCTCGAGCATGGCCCGCACCAGCAGGGTGCCGGCCACGGCCCGCCCGAGCGGCGTGGTGTTGAAGTACGCGCGCCCGCCGGAGCGGATGTGGAACGCGCCGCAGGCCAGCGCGGCCAGGCCCTCCTCGACGAGGCTGGCCCGGCAGTCGACGAGGCGGGCGATCTCGGCCCCGTAGGCCGTCGCGCGCGAGGGCACCGAGGCGATGTCGGGCTCGTCGTACTGACCGAGGTCGGCGGTGTAGGTGCACGGCGTGGCGCCCTTTTCGCGCATCCACGCGACCGCCACCGACGTGTCGAGCCCGCCCGAGAAGGCGATCCCGACGCGCTCACCGACAGGCAGGGAGTTCAGAACCTTGGACACGAGGAAAGCATATACGACGCAGTGCATAACCATGCAACCCCGGTGTCGTACCCCACCATCACTTCTCCCGCCGCCATGTACACACTGCGTGAATTCGGACCCTTCTCGTCACCTTGACGCAAAGATGAGCGCCTATCTAGGCTGACTTCTCGTCAGATTGACGTTTACCCCCTGGACGGTGCCCGTGATCTCGAACTCGTATGCACCAACGCTCCGCGGTTGGCTGACCGCCCGCCGGCCGAGACCCGCGCCGTGGCCGGCCGTCGAGGAAGAGGACACCAACGCGACGCGCCATCTCAGCGCCGGCGCCTACCTCGACGAGGAGTTCTGCCGGTCGGCCCTGCGCGAGATCTATTACCGCCCCAAGCGCATCGTCGCGCCCTCGCACGGGTTCGACACCCTCGCCGTGCTCGGCCACTGCCTGCGGTCGCGCCGGGCGATGACCGCCCGGGACACCGTCATCGTCGGCGCGCTGGTCACCGCGGCCTGGCTGTCGATTCCGGCGCTGCTCACGACGCTCGGGGTGTGCCTTGCCGTCCACGTGGTCGCCACCACCGCCGTGGTCGGGCGGGACTCCATCCGGTACCTGCGCGACTCCTTGCACTTCGGCGGCGGCCACGGCCAGGCGGCCCGGGGCGACAGCACGCATCCGCGCACCTTCCGGCGCCTTTGGCTGGAGAACCTGTACGCGCAGGTAGTAGCCCGCGTCGTCGGCTTGGCAACGATGTACGTGACATTCATCGCCGTCGCGGCCGTCGCCCACCTCGGGCTGCTCGGGGACTCCTGGATCGGCTCCCTCTCGGTGTTCGTCCTCGCCGGCCCGGTGACGGCGGTGTTCCTGGCGGTGGCGCTCTGCCGGGCCTGGAGCCACCGGCAGCTGCGAGACCTCAAGCCGCGCAAGGCCACGAGGCGGCCCGTGCACAACGCCCGGCTGGAGCAGATCGGCGAGCAGCTCGGCGGCAACACGGTCGTGTTCTCGGGCTACCAGCCCTTCGTCGGCTCGGGTCGCGTGCTGCGCCGGTGGGATCTCACGCAACGCCTCGTCGTGGCGCCGCCGCCGCTGGTGGGCGCGGCGGAGCGGGAGACCGAGTCGAAGCGGGAGTTCGCCCGCCCGCCGTTCACCGCGAACGAGATCAGCGAGTACGTCCGCGACCACATCCGGTCCCTCGCCAACGACGCGCTTCCGGAGCGCCGGCTGCCGGCGCTGACGGTGCACGACCGGATTTTCGTCGCCGGCACCGAGATCTCGACCCTGCGCCCGCACTCGTCGCCCGAACGCGTCCGGGAGATCATCCGCAACCCGACCGCACCCGAACGGCACTACCTCGTGTGCCAGGTCGTCTCCTGGCACGGCGAGCTCGTCACCACCGTGTACGTGCACTTCGCCGTTCAGGGCAAGTCGCTCTACCTCGAGCTGCAGGTCACCGGCCTGCTGCCGTGCGACGAACGGTTCCGGGTGGTCGACCAGGTCGGCGGCACGGCGTGGACGGCGACGTTCAGGGCCGGCCTGCATGCCCTGGTCGCCACCCCCGCCACCGTGGCCGCCGCGCCGGGCGCGCTCGCGCGGGCCGGGCGCGACCTGCTCACGATCCGGATGTCCGGGCGACGCCGCTCGACCGGCGTGGCCCAGGGCTTCGACTACGGGGCCGCAATCGCGCTGCGCGAGCTCGGCCAGTCGGCCGAGATGCGGGATCACATGCAGACGCAGGACGTCATCAAGTACGGCCGGATCATCGAGCGGCGGGTGCTCGCCGCGGTCCTGGACTTTCTCGAGCAGCGCGGGGTCGACGTGACCGAGTACCGCCAGCGCTCGCTCACGATCCTCAGCGCCGGCGCCGTGGCCATGGAGGGCGGGACGGTCAACGTCACCGGAGACGCCGTCGGCACGCAGAACACCACCACCACGACGGGAGAGCAGTGATGGGCGGCAACTACGGCATCTACAGCACGGGCGGCACGGTCAACGTCGGCGGCGACGTCGCGGGCACCATGCACAAGACGGTGCGGCCGGACCCGGTCCCGGGGCCCGTGCGGGCGGGGCGGCGGGCCGACGTCGGCATCCTCACGGTGCTCACCGAGGAGCTCGTTGCCGTCGTGGAGATGCTGCAGCGGCACGACGCGTACCGTGCGGTGCGCCTCGCCGGCGGCGCCCAGGCGCACACGGCCCGCATTCCGGCCGAGGGCGGCGCGCTCACGGTGACCGCCATGCAGACGCTCGACCGCGGCGGGCGCTCGGCGGCGCTGGCCTACCAGCGGCTGCGGCACGAGTTCGATCCGGCCGTGGTACTGCTGGTCGGCATCGCCGGCGGGGTGTCGGGCGGCATCGGCGGCGACCCCGATCGCCGGCTGACGATCGGCGACGTGGTCGTCGCCGACGAGGTCGTCTACTACGACGCCCGGCGCGAGACCCGCGACGGTCCGCGCCGGCGGGGCTCGAGCCAGCCGATGGCGGCGGCGCTGCGGCACCGCCTCAACGAGTTCTTCCGCCGCTGGCCCGGCCGGGTGCCGGTCGACGGGGTCGACGTCCGGGTCTGGCGCGGCCCGATCGGCTCGGGCGACGCCGTGATCACCGACGCCGGCAGCGACATCCTCGAGTACCTGCGCCGCTTCAACGAGAAGATGCTCGCCGTCGAGACCGAGGCGGGCGGCGTCGGCCAGGCGTTCTACGAGGAGCTCGACGGCGGCGACGGGCTCGTCGGGTGGCTGACGATCCGCGGCATCTCGGACCTCGCCGACGAGGCCAAGCGCCACGACAGCCACCGGCTGGCGGCCCGCAACGCCGCGGCCGTCACGGAGCGTCTCCTGCCGCTGCTGCGCGTGGACGGGGACGCGTCGTGAGCGCGACCGTTTGTGCCGGGCCGACCGCGGCCGTTGGTTACTCTCCGCTGATGCGCGAGCCGTCATCCCTGCGGTACAACGCCAGCCTGACCGTGGACCTGGCGATCCTCACCATCCGCGGCGAGCGGCTCAACGTGCTGCTCATCGAGCGCGGCAAGCCGCCGTTCCCGGGGCGGCTGGCGCTGCCGGGCGGGTTTGTGCTCGACGACGAGGACCTCGACCGGGCCGCCGCCCGCGAGCTGTGGGAGGAGACCGGCATCGGCGAGGGCCTGCACATGGAGCAGCTGCGCACCTATGCGGCGCCCGGCCGTGACCCGCGCGGGCGGGTGGCGTCGGTGGCGTACCTGGCGATCGCGCCGGACCTGCCGGTGCCGGTCGCGGGTACCGACGCGGCCGCCGCCCGCTGGGTGCCGGTGGGCGAGGAGGGCGAACTGGCCTTCGACCACGGGGACATCCTCGGCGATGCGGTCGAGCGGGCGCGGGCGAAGCTCGAGTATTCGCCGCTGGCGACGGCGTTCTGCCGGGAGCCGTTCACGATCGCCGACCTGCGCTCGGTGTACGAGGTGGTGTGGGGCGTGCGGGTCGACCCGCGCAACTTCCACCGCAAGGTGACCGGCGTCGACGACTTCATCGTCGCCACGGGCGAGCGGCGCAGCCTGCCGACGGGGCGGCCGGCCGCGCTCTACCGGCGCGGGCGGGCGGAGCTGCTGTACCCGCCGATGATGCGCCCGGGCCGCCCGGACGAGGTGGCGTCGTGAGCGCCGCCGGGCACAACGCGTGGTGCGCCCGCGATCATCGCTGCGGGCTGCGCGAGCACCGCTCCGAGCCGATCGTGATCTCGCTGCCCCACGCCGGCGGCGGGGTGCTCACCCGCGTCGCCGGGCGGGACGGGCGGCAGTTCGCCGAGGTACGGCTGCAGATCCCGCTGCCGTGCGGCGATGCCGCCGCCCGGGTGCGCCTGGTCGCGCTGCTGTCCGCGATCCCTGTCCTGCTCGGACGGCGCGCCGCACCGAGGTGAAGGTCGGTCGCCTTCGCCGCGGTGGACGGTCGCGCCACAGTCGCGCAAGGTGCGACCGCAGAGCGAA
Source organism: Dactylosporangium sp. CA-139066 (assembly GCF_050936175.1). Classification (NCBI taxonomy): domain Bacteria; kingdom Bacillati; phylum Actinomycetota; class Actinomycetes; order Micromonosporales; family Micromonosporaceae; genus Dactylosporangium; species Dactylosporangium sp. CA-139066. The sequence continues at coordinate 8,899,329 of NZ_JBNJNH010000001.1, forward strand.
CAGTTTCCAACATGATCTACCAAAGACCACCGCGAATGCGCATACTGAGGCACCACGACGCCCCGGGCCGCCGCCAACGGTCCGTCCGTGAAGTCATCCCAGAATCGAAAGAGGTCTCAACGTGGTCAGTCGATCACGACCGGGACGCCGGCGGATACTGCTATCCGCCGCGGCGAGCCTGGCCCTCACCGCCGCCGCCCTCATCGGGCTGAACAGTCCGGCCCAGGCCGCGGGGACCCTGCCCTGCGACATCTACGCCTCCAACGGCACCGCCTGCGTCGCGGCGCACAGCACGACCCGGGCGCTGTTCTCGGCGTACAACGGGCCGCTCTACCAGGTCCAGCGCGCCTCCGACGGCGCGCTGCACAACGTGGGCCTGCTGGCCGCGGGCGGGTACGCCAACGCCGGCGACCAGGACGCGTTCTGCAACGGCTCCACCTGCCGGATCGTCCGGATCTACGACCAGACCAGCAACCACAGCGACCTGACCGTCGCCCCCGACGGCGGCGCCGGCTCCGGCGACCGCGGCGCGGACGCGAGCGAGATCGCGGTGAGCGCGGGCGGGCACAAGGTGTACGGCGTGTGGGTGTCGCCGGGCGTCGGCTACCGCTTCAACGGCCGGGCGCCGGGCGTGGCCGTCAACGGCCAGCCCGAGGGCGTCTACATGGTCGCCAGCGGCACGCACGTCGGCTCCGACTGCTGCTTCGACTACGGCAACGCCGAGGCGACGCCGTACGACACCGGCAACGGCCACATGGACGCGATCAGCATCGCCACCACGTGCTTCTTCCCGCCGTGCCAGGGCTCCGGCCCGTGGATCGAGGCCGACATGGAGAACGGCATGTTCCAGGGCGGCAACGGCTCGAACCCGAACCCGGGCAACAACTCGGCGTTCGTGACGGCGACGCTGAAGAACAACGGCCAGACCACCTACGCGCTCAAGGGCGGCAACTCGCAGTCCGGCGGCCTCACCACCTGGTGGAACGGCGGGCTGCCGACGGACAAGTCCGGGTACCGCCCGATGCACCAGGAGGGCGGCATCATCCTGGGCATCGGCGGTGACAACAGCAACCGCAACCGGGGCACCTGGTTCGAGGGCGCGATGGTGTACGGCTACCCGACCGACGCCGCCGAGAACGCCGTGCAGGCCAACGTCGTCAGCGTCGGCTACGGCGGCCAGACGAACGTCCCGAACGGCCCGCAGGGCACGATCGCCGGCCCCGGCGGCAAGTGCGTGGACGTCGCGGCGGACGACACCGGCGGCAACCTCGCCGGGGTGCAGCTGTGGGACTGCCAGACGTACGCCGAGGACCAGCACTGGTCGCACTTCGCCGACAACTCGCTGCGCACGCTGAACCGCTGCCTCGACATCAACGGCAACGGCACCGCCAACGGCACGCAGGTCGAGCTGTGGGACTGCAACGGCGTCGGCGGCCAGAAGTGGGTCCAGCAGGCCGACGGCTCGCTGAAGAACCCCCAGTCGGGCCGCTGCCTGGACTCCCCCAACGGCGCCACCGGCAACGGCACGCGGCTGCAGATCTGGGACTGCAACGGCTCGGCCGCGCAGAAGTTCGCGGTGAACGGCGGCGGCGCCAGCGTCGGCCCCGGCGGCAAGTGCGTCGACGTGGCCGCGGACGACTCGGGCACCAACGGCACGGCCGTCCAGCTCTGGGACTGCCAGTCGTACGCCGTGGACCAGCACTGGTTCCACCAGTCCAACGGCGCCCTGCGCACCCTGGGCCGCTGCCTGGACATCATCGGCAACGGCACCGCCAACGGCACGCAGGTCGAGCTGTGGGACTGCAACGGCGTCGGCGGCCAGGTCTGGCAGCAGCAGGCCGACGGCTCGCTGAAGAACCCCCAGTCGGGCCGCTGCCTCGACTCCCCCAACGGCGCCACCGGCAACGGCACGCGCCTGCAGATCTGGGACTGCAACGGCTCGGCGGCCCAGAAGTTCGCCCTGAGCTAGCCCGGCCCGGACCGGCGACCGGACCGACGAGGGGCGCGGGGTGATCCCCCGCGCCCCTCGCGCGCAGTAGCGTCGTCGCATGGACGCTCAAGAGTTCTTCGAGCTGCACCAGGACGGGTGCTTTCTGCTGCCCAACGCGTGGGACGCCGGCAGCGCGCGGATGCTCGCGGCGGCGGGGTTCCCGGCGCTGGCCACCACCAGCGCGGGGGTGGCGTTCTCGCTGGCGCGGGCCGATCACGCGGCCGCCGGCCGGGTGCCGCGTGACGTCATGATCGGGCGGGTGCGCGAGGTCGTCGAGGCCGTCGCCGGGCCGGTCAGCGCCGATCTCGAGGACGGCTACGGCGCCGCGCCGCACGACGTGGCCGAGACGATCTCGCTCGCGGTCGCGGCCGGCGCGGCCGGGGGCAACATCGAGGACTTCGACGGGCGGGGGCTCTACGACCGGGGGCTCGCCGTCGAGCGGGTCCAGGCGGCCCGCGCGGCCGCCGCGCGGCCGTTCGTGCTCGTCGGGCGGACGGATGCGCTCCTCACGGGCGGTACCGTCGCGGAGGCCGTCGCCCGGGGCAACGCCTATCTGGCCGCGGGAGCCGACTGCGCCTTCGTGCCCGGTGCCGCCGATGCCGACACGATCGGCGCGCTGGTGGCGGGGCTCGACGGGCCGCTCAACGTGGTCATGGGGCTCACCGGCGGCGCGCTGAGCATGGCGGACCTCGCGCGGCTCGGGGTCCGGCGGGTGACCGTGGGCGGGAGCATCGCGCGGGCGCTGTACGGGCACCTGCGGGCCGCGGCGCGGGAGCTGTTCGAGGCGGGGACCTTCGGCTACGCCGGCGCGCAGGTACCGCAGGACGAGCTCAACGCGCTGTTCTCGGGGGTGCGGGGGTGAGGCTCCTCATCGTCGGCGGGACGCAGTTCGTCGGGCGGCACATCACCGAGGCGGCGCTGCGCAACGGGCACGACGTCACGCTGCTGCACCGCGGCCGCACGGGGGCGGACCTGTTCCCCGAGGCCGCGCACGTGCTGGCCGACCGCGACGGTGACCTCTCCGGGCTGGCCGGGCGGCGCTTCGACGCGACGATCGACGTCAGCGCGTACCGCCCGGAGCAGGTCCGGCGGCTCGCGGCCGCCCTCGGCGAGCCGGGGCAGTACGTCTTCATCTCCAGCGTCTCCGCCTACGACCAGCCGCCGCCGGGGTTCGCCGAGGACGGGCCGCTGTACGAGCCGAACGACACCGACTACGGGCCGCTCAAGGTCGCCTGCGAGCGGGCCGCGGCCGAGGTCTTCGGCCCGGGCACGCTGATCGTCCGGCCCACGTACGTCATCGGGCCCCACGACCACCTCGTCCGGTTCACGTGGTGGGTGGAGCGGATCGCGCGCGGCGGCGAGGTGCTCGCGCCGGGGCGGTTCGAGGAGCCGATCCAGTACATCGACGCCCGCGACATGGCCGCCTGGATCCTCGCCATGGCCGAGGCGGGCCGGCCGGGCGTCTTCCACGCCGCGGCGCCCGCCTGGCGGCCCGCGAAGCCGTTCTCGTTCGGGGACCTGCTCGAGGCGGTGCGCGACGCGGTGGGGCCGCCGGGGACCACGCTGACCTGGGTCGACCCGCAGTTCCTGCTGGAGCGGGGGCTCACCGGCGAGGAGTTGCCGCTGTGGCCGGCGCCCGACCCGGACGCGGCGGTCAACGCGGCCGACCCGTCGGCGGCGTTCGCCGCGGGGCTGACGCCGCGGCCGCTGGCGGACACGATCCGCGACTGCCTCGCCGACGGCCGGGCCAACCCGCGCGAAGCACCGCAGCGGCTCGGCGCCGGGCGCGAGGCCGAGCTGCTGCGGGAGTGGTCCGGCGGTAGCGGGTCGTCAGGCTCGGGTCAGAGGTAGGACGGCAGGCCGGCCCGCAGGCAGGCCAGCATCGCGGCGCCCTCCGCGGGGGCCATCGGCGCCACCGCGCGGCGCACACCGGCGAGGACGTCGTCGAGGGGGATCGACGCGTCCGCGCCGGGGGCGTGGTAGCGCATCTGGGCGATCAGGTCGGCGACGTAGGCGAGGACGTCGTCGGGGCCGGACGTGTTCTCCCACAGCCAGGCCAGGACCCGCCCGAACGCCTCGCCGGCGTGCAGCGCGCAGCTGCGGGACCGCTGCGCGAGCATCGCGCCGGCCGCCTCGCTGATCATCGCGCCGATCAGCTTCTCGAAGATGTGGTCAGGAACCGCCCGCGTTCGCAAATCCACTCCCGCGAATCGATGTGACGAGGGGTGATGTTACCGCTTCATTCCGTCATCGACGAGTGGGCACCCAAAGTTCATCCACAGTTTTGCCGGGCCGATCCGCGGCCGAAACGCCCCGGTCCTCGATCGCCAGGTGCAGCACGGCCGACCGGCTCCATGCCCGCCGAGTACGTCCGCTTACTGGTACATGACCACACCGGCCGGCGGGACCGTCAGCTGCACGGCCCGGCCGTTGCGGGCCGAGACCGACACGCGGCCGCCGGCGAGGGCCGGCTCGCTGGAGTACACGCAGGTCAGCATGGCGCCCTCGGCGTGCAGGCCGGCATCGACGGTCACCCAGGCGGTGCGGACGCGGTCGGGGTCGGTGTTGACGGCGACGAGGACCTCGCGGTCGGCGAAGATCCGCGACCACGGCAGCAGGCCGCGCGGGCCCGGCGGGGCGAAGACGACGCCGTCGGCGGAGACCGGGCGCAGGTACTGCCGGCCGCGGCGCAGCGCCGGCAGCCGGCGGCGCACGGCCAGGATCTGCTGGAGCTCGCGGTACGTCGGGTGGTCCTCGTCGAACGCGTGCCCGCCGCGGCTGCGGAACGGCCCGAACTCGCCGCCGAACATGGCCTCGCGGATGTACCGGTCGTGGCCGCCCTCGCCGTCGAAGTCCTGCTCGCTGCCGTAGTACACGCACGGGATGCCGAGCGTGGCGGCGTTGAGGGCGAGCGCGACGAGGGCGAGGCGCCGGCCGGGCTCGCCGGCGGCGAAGCGGGCCTTCCACCAGCCCTTGCGCACCTGGTCGTGGTCGTCGTAGCCGGTGACGACCTTGTCCCGGAACCAGGTGTGCGACTCGCGGCCGACCTGCAGCGAGTTGCGGAACAGGGCGAAGTACTCGCCCGGGTCCGCCTCGCCCTTGGCGACCCGCTCGAGGCGGTCCTGGACGTCGGCGAGGCCGAGCGCGGCGTCCATGCCGACCTCGTCGAGGGTGCGGTACGCGAACGCGCGGTCGCCGGTGATCTCGGCGACGAGGTAGAAGCGCTCCTTGCCGATCGACTGCGCGAACTCGTGGATCGCCGAGGCGAAGAAGCGGGCGGCGCCGGGGTCGAGGTGCTTGACCGTGTCGACGCGGAAGCCGTCGAGGTCGGCGTAGGCGATCCAGTACTGGTAGGCGCGCACGAGAGCCAGCAGCGCGGCGGAGGGCCGGTAGTCGTCGGCGGGGCCCTCCCCCAGCGCGATGTCCTTGAGGGTTTCGAAGTCCCCGTCGAGGTACTCCGGGTAGTGGTCCCAGTCGGTGATGCGCCCCTTGCCGGTGAACGTCGCGGTGCTCTGCAGCTCCTCGGGCCAGACGGCGCCGTCGGGGTAGGCGTCCGGGGCCGGCCCGACGGGCAGCACGGGGCGCCCGCCGGCGTCGCGGAAGCCCTTCACGGGGTACCGCTGCCCGCTCCACAGCGGCTGCGCGTCGCCCTCGTAGCCGAAGACGTCGCCGGCGTGGTTGACGACGACATCGAGGATGACGCGCAGGCCCTGGGCGTGCGCCTCGGCGGCGAGGGCGCGCAGGTCCTCGGCGGTGCCGAAGTGCGGGTCGACGGCGAGGAAGTCCTGGATGGCGTAGCCGTGGTAGGTGGGCTGCCCGGCGGCCTGCTTGAGCACCGGGCTGACCCAGATCGCGGTGACGCCGAGGCGGCGCAGGTAGCCGAGCTTGGCGCGCAGCCCGGCGAGGGTGCCGCCGTTCCAGGTCAGGCCGGCGTCGCGCCACCGGGCGGCGCCGTCCTCGTCCGCCACCGCGTTCCCGTGGTCCCCGGCGCTCAGCGGCGGCGTGGTGCCCTCGGTGACGACGGCGCCGTCGTTGCCGCGGTAGCCGCGCTCGGCGCCGTCGGAGAACCGGTCGACGAGCAGGAAGTACAGGACCTCGTCGGCCCAGTCGTCGGGCGAGGGGTGGAACGGGCCCCGGGTGAGCGCGGCGAAGTCGATGTCGGCGATCCGGCGGTACGGCACCCACCGATCGTGCCACGATTCGTGCTCAGGCGGTCGCCAAGCGTCGCCGCCCCAGCACCCGGGCCGCGATCGCCGGCCGCAGCAGGGCCGCCGGCGGGTCCAGCAGGTTCGTCACCCGGCTGAACGCGAGGGAGACCACCTCGTCGTGCTCGGCGGCGGCGTACAGGCGGTGCAGGTAGCGGTTGACCAGGCGGGTGCGCGCGTCGCGCGGCCCGTCGACGCCGGGCAGCGCCGCGTCGCCGCCGGTGGCGATCTGCCACGGGATGTCGACGACGGGGCGTACGGCGCGGAAGAACCGCAGCGCGTCGAGCCCGGCGGCGCCGTCGCGGGCCAGGGCCTCGCCGAGGCGCAGCGCCTCGACGGCGGCGACGGACATGCCCTGGCCGTACATCGGGTTGAAGGAGCACATCGCGTCGCCGACGACGACGAAGCCCTTCGGGAAGCGGCGCAGCCGGTCGTAGCGGTGCCGGACGCTGCCCGGGTAGCGGAACTTCACCGGCTCGTCGAGCGGCACCGAGGCGTCGATGACGTCGGCGACGTCCGGCAGCGGCAGCCGGCGGGCGTAGGCGCGCCACCCCTGGTCGTCCAGCGGGGCGTGGTCGCCGAGGATGCCGAACAGCGTGATGACGGCCCGGCCGGCCTCCTGCAGCATGACCGCCCCGCCGCGGGGCGCGGCCGCGGACGGTCCGATGATCATGGCGACGTCGCCGCCGAGCAGCGCCGGGTCGACCTTGTAGTGCCGCGACACGTACGCGAGGTCGACGTGCAGCCGCTCCTCGCGGGGCCGCTCGTAGCCGAGGCCAGCCAGCCACCGCGGGGCCCGCGACCCGCGCCCGGTGGCGTCGACGACGAGGTCCGCGGCGATCGTCTCGACACCGCCGCCGACACCGCCGCCGCCGACACCGCCGCCGACACCGCCGCTGACACCGCCGTCGCCGCCGCCGTCGCGGCGCTGCACGAGCGCCCCGGTCACCCGCGCCCGGCTCGCGTCCGCGTCGATGCCGACGACGTCGGTCCCGCCGCGCACCTCGACGCCCGGCCGCGCGAACACCTTGGCGCGCAGGTAGTTCTCGAAGTACGGCCGGCTGAAGGACAGCGCCGTCATCCCGGTCGGCGCCTGCCGCAGCCGGTGCCCGTTGACGCCGAACCGCACGTTGCCCAGCACGTCGCCGCTCGGCGTGCCGGCCGCGACGAGCTCGGCGGTGGCGCCCGGGAACAGCCCCTCCACGACGTTGAGCCCGGCGGCGAGCAGCCCGTGCGCGTGGCGGCCCTGCGGCACGCCGCGGCGCACCTGCCGCTCCCGCGGGTTCGCCTCCGGGTCGCCGGCCCACTCCCCGCTGGTCTCGTCGCGCTCGACGATGGTGACGCGCCCGAAGTGCTCGGTGAGCACGCGCGCGGCGAGCAGCCCGGCCATGCTGCCGCCCAGGACCACGGCGTGACGTTCCCTCATACCCGTTTCGTTCATGCCCCCTGTGGCGTTCCACCGCGTTCCGCTATGGGGAACCGATCGGGTTGGCGACAGTGCGAGACTGCTGGGCATGACGACGCTGGGTACCGTGTTTCTGCCGCAACTGCCGCCCGAGCGGCTGCGCGACGTCGTGCAGGCCGCCGACGGGGCCGGGCTCGAGGAGCTGTGGCTGTGGGAGGACTGCTTCCTCGAGGGCGGCCTGACCACCGCCGCCGCGGCCCTCGCCTGGACCTCGCGGCTGCGGGTCGGCGTCGGCCTGCTCCCCGTGCCGCTGCGCAACGTCGCGGTGAGCGCGATGGAGATCGCCACCCTGTTCCGCCTCTTCCCCGGCCGCGCGGTCATCGCCGCCGGCCACGGGGTGCAGGACTGGATGGGCCAGGTCGGCGCGCGGGCGGGTTCGCCGCTGACGCTGCTGCGGGAGTACACCGTCGCGCTGCGGGCGCTGCTGCGCGGCGAGCGGGTGTCGGCGCAGGGCCGCTACGTGCGCCTCGACGGCGTCGCGCTGGACTGGCCGCCGACCGGACCGGCCCCGATCCTGCTCGGCGCCACCGGCGACCGGACGCTGCGGCTGTCGGGCGAGGTCAGCGACGGCACGGTGCTCACGGGCGGCACCGATCCGGCAACGGTACGGCGAAACCGCGCCCTGATCGACGAGGGCCGCTCGGCGGCCGGGCGCACCGACCTGCACCCGGTGGTGGTCTACCTGCACGCGGCCACGGGCCCGGACGCGCCGCAGCGCATGGCCGCGGAGCGCGAGCGGTGGGGCTACCCGGACCCGTCGCGCGACGTCTCCGTCACCGGCGACGAGCACGCGTTCGCCGACGCGATCGCCCGCTGGGCCGACGCCGGCGCGGACAGCGTCATCCTGCAGCCGACCGCGGACGACCCCGACCCGGAGGGCTTCGTGCGCTTCGTGGCCGAGCGCGTCCGGCCGCTGGTGCCGTGAGCATGGCCGGCAGCCCCGACAACCCGGCCGTCGCGGCGGTGGCGGCGAGCGGCATCGCGTACCGCGTCGTCGAGCACGGCCCGGTCCGCAGCCTCGCGGAGGCGGCCCGGGTCCGGGGCGTCGAGCCCCGCGACGTGGTGAAGACGATCGTGGTCCGCCTGGCCGAGGGCGACTACCGCTTCGTGCTCGTCCCCGGCGACCGCGTCATCTCCTGGCCGAAGCTGCGCGCACTGCTCGGCATCCCCCGCATGTCGATGCCGGACGCCGCCACGGCGAAGGCGGCGACGGGGTACGAGCGCGGCACCATCACCCCGTTCGGCTCCACGACGCCGTGGCCGGTGATCGCCGACGAGCGCGTCCGCGGCCGCGAGATCTCCCTGGGCGGCGGCCGCCACGGCGTGGCCGTGGCCGTCCCCGCCGACGCCGCGCTGGCCGCCCTGGACGCCACGGTGGCCGACGTGTCCGACCCCGACCCGGCCTTCGCCGACCCCGCGTAGACGCCTCCGTCGATCTGAGGAATTTTATGTGATTTGCCCGGATGGTCGGGTACGTCGGTCTACTTTGGCTCTCGACAGCGATCATTGCCCGGGTCCCCGGGGCCGGCGGTGAGCGGGCAGTTCCCGCTCCCCCCGCCGGCCGGGCCCGGGCGCGCCGGGCGTAGCTTCCCCGGCGCGCCCACCGGCCGGGGAGCGCACGAGTGCCCCGGGCCGAACGGGGAGCCCCACCTGACCACCACACGTCCGTTACGCCGCAACCTCGCGGCGGCCACGACCGCCTGCACCATCGTCTGCACCGTCCTCGGCGGCGCGCTCATCAGCGGCAACACCACACACGCCGCGCCCGTCCCCGCCTTCGCCGCCGGGTCCGCCCCGGGGGCGCCCGGGGCCCGCGGGATCGCATCGGTCCCGCCGCCCGACCCGCGCTCCGGCCCGCCCGGCCGATTCGCCGGCCGATCCGACCGATCCGCCGACCAGTTCGCCGACCGCCTGGCGGAGCTGCGCGGCGCCCACACCGCCCACGTGCCGCCGGAGCCGGCCACCGCGGCCGCTACGGCCCAGCCGGAGAGCGCACCCGCCGAGGACGCCCTCGACGCTCGGGCGCCCCGCTCGGCCCGTTCGTCGCGCGCGGCGGACCGCCGGGACGCAACCCGCTCCCCGGCCGGCCCCGGCGCCGCCCGGGACGCCCGGCCACCCGGCGCCCCACGCTCGGCGCGCCGCCCGCCCACCACCCGCCAGCGCACCGCGTCTCCGCCCGGCGGCGCATGGTCGCCGTCGGATCAGGGCGTGGTCGGCTTCGCCCTGGCCCAGGTCGGCAAGCGATACTCGTTCGGCCACGTCGGCCCGGACGCGTTCGACTGCTCGGGCCTGGTGTTCGCCGCGTACCGCATGATCGGCCTGTACCTGCCACGCTCGACCTACGGCCTGGCCCGGTGGGGCCGCCCGGTGCAACGATCGGAGCTGCAGCCGGGCGACCTGGTGTTCCCGTCCACGGGCCACGTGGGCATCTACGTCGGCAACGGCCGGATGGTCCACGCCTCGACGGAGCGCGGCGGCGTGAAGCTCTCACCGGTGTACGCCTTCCAGTTCGCCCGCCGCATCACCGGCTGACAGTGGCACGAAAGCGGATATATCCAGACGCTGACGCGTCCGGATATATCCGACATTTCGTATATGTGCGCACAGTGAGGTGGCTGCACTTTGCCGGTATTGCGAGGTTGAGGAAAGGCCGGCACAGGACAGCCGCGCGGCCGCAGGAGCGGGAGCGACACGCGCGCGGCCACTGGAGCCGGAAGGACAGGCGCGCGGGAGCGGGAAGTACAGGCGCGCGGGAGCGGGAAGTACAGGCGCGCGGGAGCCGGAAGGACAGGACAGGCGCGCGGGAGCCGGAAGGACAGGCGCGACTGCGGGCACCGGGAGCTCCGAGCGGGCACGGCGCCCTGACGCCGCGCGAGACGTGCGAGCGTGCCGAGAACCTGCCGCCCGCCCAAGTGCCACGCCGCAGGTTTTGAGGGGGTCCGGGTGGAGCGGAGCTCCCCCGGCGCGAGCGGAGCGAGCCGGGAACTCAGCTCACCGGAAGCCGCCGCGGAAGCGGCGGAAGAAGCCGCCCTCCTGCGGGAGTGCGGGGGCCGGGGGCGCCGGGGTCGTGCGGCGGCGGGCGATCGGGCGGTCGTAGTCCGTGTTGGCGATCGCGTCGACGATCTCGGGCTCGGTGAAGTGCTCCGAGCCCTCGATCATCGGCACGAACCCGACCAGGATGCCGTCGCGCATCACCTGGGCCTCGAGGCCCGCGGTGCCGTCCGTGTCCCAGACGGCGACGCGGCCGTCGAACAGGGTGACCCGTACGCCGAACTGGGACAGCCCGGCCTTCGCCATCTCCAGGTGGGCCGGCACGCCGCGCCCGCGCAGCGCGTCGACGACCCTGCGCGCCTCGAACTCGTCCATCCCGGAACGTTAGCGCCGCCGGCTGTGAGCCGGCTGAACGGTTACTTCGACGGCTCGGGGAGGGCGCAGTTGATCTTCGGGTTGACGCCCATGTAGTTCAGCGGGCCGGCGATGATCGTGACGGCGATCGTGCCGGCCTTGGCGCAGTTCGCCTCATCGCTGTTGAAGTAGCCGCGCTGACCGGCGGCGATGACGCCGATGATCAGCCAGATGGCGATGATGACCCCGCCGATCGAGGACCCTCTGCCCACGGTGTGCCTCCTTCTCCCGAATCGACGGATTGATACCCGCGGGCGGGCTCGCGGCAAACGCGGCGGGGTGACGCACGTCGCTTCCGGTGTCGGCTTGGCAGCAAAGGGGGAGTGCGGAAGCGCCGCGCGGCCATACGTTCATTGCCGGGCCGCAGGCAACCCGCGGCGAGACAGAACCGATCAGCGAACTGGAGCACAACCCGATATGAGCGACTACACGCCCTTCAGCACCGACCTCGACGGCAACGGCACGGAGGACCCGGCCGCCATCTACACCACCGACGACGGCAGCAACATCCTCGTCGGCGACCTCGACCACGACGGCACCGTCGACATCGCCGCCATCGACAGCGACGGCGACGGCGTCTACGAGCAGGCGTACGACCCGGCGACCGGCATCACCACCGACCTGACCGACGAGCCGGACTACGGCGCCGAGTACGACGGCTCGGGCGGCAACCTCGACGGCGACATCTCCGCCACCGCCGACACGGGCGACAGCGGCGACACCGCGGCCGCGGCGCCCGACGGCGGGTACTGGGACGCCGGCGCGATCTCCGACATGATGGCGATGCAGCACGAGACCTCGATGGCCGTAATCAACAACATCTGACGGGCCGTAGCCAGCATCGTCGTAGCAGCATCGTCGTAGCAGGAGCATCGTAGGAGCAGCATCACCGGCCGCCGGGCGCGTCGCGATCGCGCCGCCCGGCGGCCGGTATACATGATCCCGATGGCACCGCTCAGCCCCCTGCTCGTCGCCGACCTCGTCGGCATCGCCGTGTTCGCCGCCTCCGGGGCCACCGCCGGGGTGGCGAAGAAGCTCGACCTGTTCGGCGTGATCTTCGTCGGGTTCACCGCGGCGCTCGGCGGCGGGATCATGCGCGACGTGTTCATCAACGTGCAGCCGTTCGCGTTCGTCGACTGGCGCTACTCGGGCGTGGCCGTCCTGTGCGCGGCGGCGACGTTCTGGCTGCATCCCGCGGTGAGCCGGCTGCGCTGGACGGTGCTCGTGCTCGACGCCGCGGGGCTCGGGCTGTTCGTGGTCACGGGCACGCTGAAGGCGCTCGACGCCGGCGTACCGCCGATCGGGGCCTGCATCATCGGCATGATCACCGGCATCGGCGGCGGGCTGGCCCGCGACCTGCTGACCGGCGAGATCCCGTCGGTGCTGCGCCGCGAGATCTACGCCGTCGCCGGGCTGCTCGGGTGCGCCTCCGTGGCCGCCCTCGACGCGCTGCACGCCCACCGGCCGCTCGGCATCGCGCTCGCCGCCACCCTCACGTTCGTGCTGCGCATGGTGGCCATCCGCCGCAACTGGTCCGCCCCCACGCCTCCTGACCGGGAGCCGGAACAACCAAGAGCAAGCTGATGCGGTACCGCCAAAAAATTCCTGACATGAGATGGCAGGAATGGCGGCGAGGATGGGCGCATGACCGGATTCGCAAGCCTCATCATGGTGAACATCGACTGCGCCGAGCCGCCCGTCCTCGCGAGCTTCTACGCCGAGGTCATGGGCTGGGAGGTGACGCACAGCCAGGCCGAGTACGCGATGATCAGCGACGGCACGACGTCCATCGGCTTCGGGCAGCTCGAGCACTACGCGGCGCCGACGTGGCCGGAGGGCCCGACGCCGAAGCAGTTCCACCTCGACTTCTACGTCGACGACCTGGCCGAGGCCGAGGAGCGCGCCGTCAAGCTCGGCGCCACACGGCCGGACTTCCAGCCGGGCGGCGAGCGCTACACGGTCCTGCTCGACCCGGCCGGCCACCCGTTCTGCGCCTGCCTGCGCTCGTAGGCAGGCACGCAGCTCACTGCGTCACGCGCCCTGCGTTCACGCGTCACGCGTCCTGCGTCACGCGTCACGCGTCCTGCGTCACGCGTCACGCGTCACGCGTCACGCGTCACTTCGTGAGGGTTGAGTCCGAGACGGACGGCGGCTTCGCGCCGAGGAAGAAGATGCCGGGGAAGCCGTTCGTCTCGAAGCCCGCGCTCGGGTTCCGGCGCAGCGTCGAGCCCTCGATCGACATGGTGCCGGTGCGGTTGTTGCTGACGAAGAACACCGCACCGCCGCCCTCGTTGGCCCGGTTCTGCTCGATGAGCGTGCCGGCGAGGCGCACCGTGAACGCGTCGCCGTCGCAGTAGATCGCGCCGCCGCTGCCGCCGCCCGGGCTGCCGGACTTGGCCGGGTTGGCGCCGTGCCCGACCGCCGAGTTGTACGAGAACACGCTGTTGAGCACGACCCACGACACGCCGATGCTGCTCAGCGCGCCGCCGTTGGCGCACACCCCGCCCTGCCCGGACGCCCCGCCGAAGGTGCTGGAGACGATGTAGACGGGCTGGTTGTGGTACTGGCTGAGCGCCCGCACGGCGGCGCCGCCGAGGTCGGGTCCCGTCTCGTCGCAGCGGTTGCGCACGAACCGCGCGTTGACCGCCTTGAACCGCCCACCCCGCACGAAGATCGCCCCGCCGCCACCGCCCTCGGCCTTCTCGCCGGTGGAGTTGCCGTCGGCGAAGGTGATGTTCTGCACCGTCAGCGCCGGCGTCTCCTGGTCCTGGCAGTGCTCCGTCGTCCACTCCAGCGACTCGTCGCACGTGTTCTGGTACAGGATGCGGCGCTTGCCCTCGCCGCTCAGCGTGACCTTGCCGCCGCCGTCGATGACGACCCGGGAGGAGCGGTTGTGGACCTTCGCCGTCTCCTTCACCACGATCGTCACCGGGTCGGGCCCGCAGCTGAACCGGATGAGCCCGCCGGCCGCGACCGCCGCGACGAACTTCTCCGACGTGCAGCTGGCGGCGGTGCCGTCGCCGACGACCCAGGTGGGCTTGGACGTGTCGACGGCGCGGGCCTCGTCCGGCACGGCCGCGTGCCCGGACGGGTTACCGTTGGTCACCGCGGGCGCCCCGCCCGACGGCGCCGCGCCGAGCCCGCCGCTGCCGCCGGTGCCGTCGGTGCCCCCGGCCGCGTCGGCGGCGGAGACGCTCGCGTCGGGCACGTGGTAGTTCGGATCCATCGGTACCGGTTCGGGCTCGCCGCAGCCGGCCAGCGCCAGTACCGCCGTGACCAACACGAACCCGAGCCGTCGTCGCATCGGGCGATGGTAACGCCGCTTCAGCCCGCGCGGACCTCTCTCTCCCAGTCCACCGCGGCGGCTTCGAGTGACTCCGGGGTGAGGTCGAGCGTCACCGGATAGTCGAACGTGCGCTCGCGCTCGTCGCCGAGCCACGCGGGCGCGGTCTCGCGGGAGAACCCGACGACGAGCCGGGGCTGCCCGTACTCGTGCTCGTCGAGCGTGAACGACAGCACCGGGAACGTGAGCCGCTCCAGCAGATCCACGCGCCCCTTGGCGGCCCGCAGCAGCCAGTCGCCGAGCAGCCGCGCCTCGTCGCGGGTCAGGCAGGCCGAGCGAAACGTCCACGCGCGCCCGTCGAGCGCGTCCACGATGCCCTCGACGACGAGCAGCGCCGTCGCGTCCCCGGGTGCTTCCTGCCCGGCCGCTTCTCCCCCGGCCGTCTCCCTCGTGACCGTCACTCCCCCGGCCCCCGCTCCCCCGGCCCCCGCTCCCCCGGTCACCTCTTCCCTGGTCACCTCTTCCCTGGTCGGTGCGGCCCGCAGCTCGACGAAGGCCCCGTTGCGCGAATGCAGTCTCACCGGCCCAGCATCGCAAACCGGCCGGGTACGCGGGATTGGGCGTTAGGGCGGTTACGGTACCCCCATGAGACCGCATCTGGCCGAGCAGCTCGACATGCAGCCGCACCCGGAGGGCGGCTGGTACCGCGAGACCTGGCGCTCGGCGGCCACCTTCACCCCCGAGGGCTACGAGGGCCCGCGCAGCGCCGCCACCGCGATCTACTTCCTGCTCAACCCGGGCGAGGAGTCGGCCTGGCACGTGGTCCGCTCCGACGAGCTGTGGTTCTGGCACTCGGGCGGCCCGCTGGCGCTGCGCCTCGGCGGCTCCGGCGAGCGCCCCGGCGAGGGCCCGGAGGTCCTGCTCGGCGCCGACGTGGCCGCCGGCCAGCGCCCGCAGGTCCTGATCCCCGGCGGCGTCTGGCAGGCGGCGGCCCCCGCGTCGGGCGAGCCGGTCCTGGTGAGCTGCGTCGTGGCCCCCGGCTTCGACTTCGCCGACTTCCGCCTGGCGACGCCCCCGGCTCACTGAAGCACCGCCCGGCACTCATCGGAGGCGAGGCTTTGCCGCGGATATGTCCGCCGCTCCGCGACGGACATATCCGATATTTCGGTTATGCGCATATTTGGATTCGGCAAGATCCGCCGGAGTCTCGCGGTTCGCGGAGCGAGTGAGGCCGGGCAACGCAGCACCGATAGCGCGGGGACGGCCGGAGACCGTGCGGGGCGGGCGATGCAGCGTCAGGCGTCGTGGATCTCGGCACGCTGGATCTCGGTGAAGGCGGCCTCCAGGTACGTGGCGAACGTCCTGGCCTGCAGCAGGTCGGAGATGAGCAGCGGCGCGTGCTCGGCCAGGGCGCGCGGCGGCAGCGGAGCCTCCTCGCCGGTCTCGTGGATGCCCAGCGCGCCGACCAGCAGTACCACCATCACCTGCGGGTCCACGTCGCGCCAGGCAGCCGCCCAGCGGACCGCGTGCTCGAGGGCGGCGCGCACGTCGTCGCCGTCCAGGCCGTCCGGGTGGCGCTCCTCCAGCAGCATCCGCACGACCGCGCCGAGGACGCGGCCGGTGGGCTCGGCGTCGAGGGCGGCCAGGCGTTCGGCGGCCTCCGCGTACGGTTCGGCGGCTTGGGCGCGGGCGGCCTCCACGGCGTCGGTCGCGGCGACGGCGATCGCGCGGGCGGCCGGCGGGAGGTGGCGCCAGGAGGTCGAGGTCACCCCCAGAACCCTAGGCGGTCCCGGAACGCCCGCTGCGCCGGCAGCCCGCAGATTCCGCCGCGGCACGCCCAGCCCGCCGCGCTCGCAGCCCCGCAGATTCCGCCGCGCCACGCCCGGCCCGCGGCGTTCGCGGCCGCAGATTTCCGCCGTGGCACGCCCAGCCCCGCGGCGATCGGCGCTCCCGACCGCAGGAACGACCGCCGGCCCCACGGGACTGGGCGCTCGTTCGCGGCCGGGCCGCACGGTGCGGGGTTGAGGGGGTCCGGGTGGAGCGGAGCTCCCCCGGCGCGAGCGGAGCGAGCTGCAATACAGCAGCGAAGCGAGCTGCAGCACAGCGTGGCGGGCGCCACAGCCGTGGTTGTCACGTTCGGGGTGGGCTGGGCCGTCGTGATCGCATGACCGATTCCAGTGTGAAGCCAGTGCAGCGGATGACCGTCCAGCAGGTGAGCCCGGGCGCGTACCAGGCGGTGCTGGGGATGGAGAAGTACATCCGGGCCAACGTCGACCCCGACCTGCGCCACCTCGTCAAGCTGCGCGCGTCGATGCTCAACGGGTGCGCGTTCTGCGTCGACATGCACAGCAAGGAGGGCATCGGCGACGGGATGGACACCCGGAAGCTGTTCGCGGTGTCGGTGTGGCGGGAGGCGCCGTTCTTCGACGAGCGGGAGCGGGTGGCGCTCGAGCTCACCGACCAGGTGACCCGGCTGGACGAGCACGGGGTGACCGACGAGGCGTGGGAGCGGGCCGTGCGAGTGTTCGGCGAGGAAGGGGTGGCGAACCTGCTCATGGCGATTGCGACGATCAACGTGTGGAACCGCCTCTCGGTCGCGACCCGGAACCAGCCGCCGACGGAATGACCGTCCCCGCCACGGCGGACCCGGCGACGGCAGATCCGGCCGGAACAGCTCGGGCCGGCACGGACGCGGCCAGAACAGAGCCGGCCAGCACGGACGCGGCCAGAACAGAGCCGGCCAGCACGGACGCGGCCAGAACAGAGCCGGCCAGCACGGACGCGGCCAGAACAGAGCCGGCCAGGACGGAGACGGCCGGGACGGAGACGGCCGGGACGGAGACGGCCGGGACGGAGACGGCCGGGACGGAGACGGCCAGGACGGCTCCGGCGGCGACGGAACCGGCCTTGAAGGACCGGGCCGACGCCGCCTATCAGGAGCACCGGCCGATGCTGTACGGGCTGGCGTACCGGATGCTGGGCAGCGTCCACGACGCCGACGACGTGCTGCAGGAGGCGTACCTGCGGTGGACCGGCGCCGACCGCTCGGGCGTGGCCGAGCCGCGCCGCCTACCTGACCCGGGTGGTGGCGCGGCTCGCCGTGGATGCGCTGCGGGGGCGGCAGGCGCGGCGCGAGGAGTACGTCGGCACGTGGCTGCCGGAGCCGGTGTCGACGGAGCCGTCGCCGTTCGGGGCGGTCGACACCTCCGACCTGTCGATGGCGGTGCTGCACCTCATGGAGCGGCTCACCCCGCCGCAGCGGGCCGTGTACGTGCTGCACACGGCGTTCGGGCTGCCGTACACCGAGATCGCCACGATCCTGGAGCGCTCCCCCGAGGACTGCCGCCAGCTGGGGCACCGGGCCGAGGCGGCGCTGTCCGGGCGGGCCCGGTTCAGCACCGACCCGGCGGAGCTGGAGCGGCTCATCGATGGGTTCGTGGCGGCGGCCCGCCTCGGCGACACCGGGCGCCTGGAGCGGATGCTGCACGACGACGTGGTCGTGTGGAGCGACGGCGGCGGCCGGGCCCGGGCGGCCCGCAACCCGATCGAGGGCCGCGCGAAGGTGGTGCGGTTCTTCGCGGCCGTCCTGGGCCGGCCCTTTCACGCCGCGCCCCGGCAGCTCAACGGCGGCCCGGGGCGGCTCGTCGACGGCCCCCGGGCCCGCTACGCGCTCACCGTCGCCGTGTCCGGTGGCCGCATCGCCGGCTTCTACATGGTCGCCAACCCGGACAAGCTTTCGGCCATCGACGGGCGCTGACGGCAGGCATATTGGCCGGGCCCAGGGGCCGCCGCTATGCCTGCTGAGCGGAGCGGGCCGCCGGCGTGATCCCCGGATGACCGCGGACGCCACCCGATGACCGCGGCTGGTCACCCGACGATCGCGGCCGGTCAGCCGCTGACCGCGGACGCCACCCGACGATTGCGGCTGGTCACCCGACGACCGCGGCCGGGCGGCCAATGACCGCGGACGACGTCACCCGACGACCGCGGCCGGGCGGCCAATGACCGCGGACGACGTCACCCGACGACCGCGGCCGGTCAGCCGAGGATGGCCGTCACGGCGGCCGGGCGGCGCAGCAGGAGCACGGTCGCCAGGGGCCACAGGGCCTGCGCGCCGGCGGCGAGGCGCTCGGCCAGCCCGACCAGGACGCCGCTGCCCAGCGCCGCGGTGAACAGCAGCACGAGCGCGACCATGACGAGCGTCGCCGGGATCATGACGGCGACCGGCGGGCGCGGCACCGCCCCGCCGGGGTGGCGCCACAGCGCCGGCCACAGCGCGAGGCAGGCGAACGCGAGGGTGGCGGCCGTCTGGTGGGCGCCGGACGTCCCGGCGGCGGGCAGCGGCAGGGCGGCGACGGCGACGGTCGCGGCGCCGCCGACGCCGAGCATCACCCGGGACGGCAGCGCCAGGGGGCGCAGCCCGCGGGCAGTGACGAGGTGGCAGATCCCGACCCCGAGCAGGGCGGCGGTCATGATCCAGCGGTGGGCGGCGCCGTAGCCGGCGAGGGCGCTGATGGTGTCGCGCAGCGAGTCGTAGCCGTCGCGCTGCAGCGAGGGGCCGGGCTGGACCGCCGCGGCCAGGGTCCAGCCGCCGATGAGCAGCACGGGGGCGGCGGCGGAGGAGACGAACGCGTACCGGGCGACGGCGTCGCGGCGCATCCGATGAGTATGCCCGCCGGGTGCCGGCCGGGCATCCCCGGTCACATTCAATCGCGCACGACTAAATCGTGCGCTATGGTTGTCCCGTGGATGTCCTCCCGCTCGACCGGCAGGTCTGCTTCGCGCTCTACACCGCCACCCGGGCGGTCACGGCGCGTTACCGGCCGCTGCTCGACGAGCTGGGGGTCACCTACCCGCAGTACCTCGTGCTACTCGCGCTCTGGGAGCGCGACGAGCGGACCGTCAAGGACCTCGGCACGGCGCTGCGGCTCGACTCCAGCACGTTGTCGCCGCTGCTCAAGCGGCTCGAGGCGGCCGGGCTCGTGTCCCGGGAGCGGCGCAGCGACGACGAGCGGTCCGTGGTGGTCCGGCTGACCGGGGCCGGCGCCGCGCTGCGGGAGCGGGCGGCGCCGATCCCGGCGCGGCTCGTGTGCGACGGCGGGCTCGGCACCGGCGAGCTCGCGGAGCTCCGCGACACCCTCGTGCGGCTGACCGCCGCACTCCAGCGACAGGGAGAGATCGATGCAGGTGCTGTACACGGCTGAGGTGACGGCCAGCGGCGACGGGCGCAACGGCCACGTCGCCAGCTCCGACGGGATCCTCGACTTCGACGTGCGCACGCCGAAGGAGATGGGCGGCGCCGGCGGGGCGACCAACCCCGAGCAGCTGTTCGCGGCCGGCTACGCGGCGTGCTACCACAGCGCGCTGCGCTCGGTCGCCCGCCGCACCCTCGGCGCCGGCGCGGCCGGCGCGGTCGACGGCTCCGAGGTGCACGCGAAGGTCGGCATCGGGCCCAACGGCGCCGGCGGCTACGGCCTGGAGGTCTGGCTGACGGTGACGCTGCCGGCCCTCGACCCGGACGCCGCGCAGCGCCTCGCCGACGCCGCCCACCAGGTCTGCCCCTACTCCAACGCCACCCGCGGCAACATCGACGTGCACATCGAGGTCGCCAAGTGAGCGCCGTCAACCGGGTCTGGTATCTCGCCGCGCGCCCGACCGGGTTCCCGGCCGACACCGACTTCGAGCTGCGCGAGGAGCCGGTGCCGTCGCCCGGGCCGGGCGAGGTGCTGGTCCGCAACGACGTGATGTCCGTCGACCCGGCGATGCGGGGGCGCATGAACGACGTGCCGTCGTACGTGCCGCCGTTCCAGCTCGGCGCCCCGCTCGACGGCGGCGCGGTCGGCACGGTCGTGGCCTCGCAGAGCCCGGACGTCAAGGTCGGCGAGAGCGTGCTGCACGGGCTCGGCTGGCGGGAGTACGCGGTGCTCGACGCCGCCCGGGTGCGGGTCGTGGACACCGCGGCGGCGCCGTCGTCGGCGTACCTGGGCGTGCTCGGCATGCCGGGCCTGACCGCCTACGCGGGGCTGCTCGACGTGGCCCGGATGCGGCCCGACGAGACGGTGTTCGTCTCCGGCGCGGCCGGCGCGGTCGGCAGCCTGGCCGGGCAGATCGCCCGGCTGCGCGGGGCCCGGCTCGTGATCGGGTCGGCCGGCTCGCCGGAGAAGGTCCGGTACCTCATCGACGAGCTCGGCTTCGACGCCGCCTTCAACTATCGCGACGGCGACATCCGCGGCCAGCTCAAGCGCCTCGCCCCGGACGGCATCGACGTGTACTTCGACAACGTCGGCGGGGAGCAGCTGGAGGCGGCGCTGTTCCGGATGAACGTGCACGGGCGGATCGCGGTGTGCGGGATGATCTCGCAGTACAACACCCCGGACGCCCAGGGCATCCGCAACCTGCCGCTGCTCATCAGCAAGCGGCTGACGATGCAGGGGTTCCTGGTCCTGGACCACTGGTCGCGGCGGGAGGCGTTCCAGGAGGAGATGACCGGCTGGCTGCGCGAGAACCGGGTGACGGTGGCGGAGACGTTCGTCGACGGCATCGACCACGCGGTGGAGGCGTTCCAGGGCCTGCTGCGCGGCGCCAACCTCGGCAAGATGATCGTGCGCCTGACCGACGTGCGCTGATCCGCCGGCCGTCGCGGCATTTTTCTCCAGGGTGCGCCGGCTGCTCAGCGCACCGGCAGGTGCAGCTGGAACGCGACCTCCGTGTAGTGGATCGCCGGGGGCGGCAGCGCCTGCAGCTGCCGCTCCAGGACGACGAGCAGCTCGCGGGGCGGGGCGATCGGGCGGGCCATGATGCGCACGGCGACCGGGCGGTTCGGGGCCAGCCGGAACTCGATCATGAGCTCCTCGGTGTGGTGGCGCACGCCGGCGAAGAGCTGGTAGACGACGCGGCGGGTGCGGTCGAGGAAGTCGCCGAGCTCGGCCGGGGTGGTCGCCTGGCGCAGCTGCTCCTCGCTGGTGAGCAGCACGATGCGGCCGCGGGCCGGGTCCCGCGACCGTGCGCCGGCGCCGCCCGCGGGGCGGGCCGAGCCCACCAGGTCCCCGGCGGCCATCGTCGTGGCCGCCGGGACGCCGTTGACCAGGTCCGGCGGGAGCGCGTTCACCGCGTCGGGGCCCGGCGCCGCGGCGGCCGGGGCGGCGCCGTCGGCGACCCGGAACGCGACCGCGCGCACGGCGCCGCCGGGCAGGCCGATCTCCACGGGGCGGCCCGCCTCCACCGCCTGCAGCAGGCGGGCGTGCATGGCGCCGGTCAGCAGGACCGCGAAGCCGTCCTCGACCTGCCGCGCCGTCGGGGCCTGCGCGTCCGGGCCGCCGGCCCCGGCGCCGCGGACGATGAGCACGAAGTTGCACGCCAGGCGGGTGGCGCGCTCCCCGCCGGGGGCGACGATCGCCGCGGGGCCGGTCTGGCCGGGCGCCCACACGTAGGTCTTCGGGGTGCCGGCGAGGCCGGGCAGGTACGCGCACACGTCGGGCGCCTCGCGCATCGCCTCCCGCAGCGAGGGCAGGTCGCCGGGGCTCACCGACAGCTCGAGCCGGTCGCCGTCGTGCACGACGCGCAGGAACGGCAGGTTGTACGCCGGGGCGCGCGACAGCATCGTCGCCGCGCGGAACTCGGTGTCGTCGAGCACGGGCGGGCGGCCGGGGCGGAACCACCACGGGTGCGGGTAGTACCGCTCCTGGGCGCCGAGCAGCGCCAGGACCCTGGCGTGGCCGAAGCGCTGCACGACGGCGGTCTCGCCGCCCAGCAGCGGCAGGGCGACCAGCGGCGGCCGGGGCAGGTCCACTGTGGACGGCAGGGCGGCCGGCGGGTCGGCGTAGACGAAGCCGGTGACGCGCTCGTCGACGTCGACGCCGGGGCGGCCGAAGACGCTGACGTCGCCGGCGTCGACGATGCGGCCCTCGGCGGCGAAGCGGTGCACGGTGCGGGCCATGGTGAGCGGGTAGCCGGGGGCGGGGGCCCCGGTGCGGGCGACGGCGAAGACCATCTCGCGCTGGCCGTGCCGCTCGAGGCCGTCGGTGGTGTAGATCAGCGCGGGCAGCATGCCGCCGGCCGTGCGGATGCCACCCTCGTCGATGGCGACCGTCAGCTCGCCGGGGATGAGGATCTCCCGGCCGACGGGTAACGCGGAGCCCACGGGGCCGATCATGCCATCCGCGCGCAACCCTCCGGTGGCCCGCGAAACGGCCCCGGTGGAGGGTATCGGGCGCGGCCGGGTGCGCGGTGCCGGTGACCGGGCGCGGACGCCGCGGGCCCGGGAGTCACGGACCGCGCCCACGGCGGGCGTCGCGGCAGCCCGGATCCTGTTCTGTGTTCTTGTACATCCCGGTGGTGGCGTTCGCCGGCGGCGGCGGCGACGATGGTGTCATGCGCGTTGGTGTGATGCGGATGACGTCGGAGCCGCCGGCCGGCTACGTCGCGTTCGTCACCGAGCACCTGGAGCCGCTGCGCCGCGACTCGGTCCGGGTCGTCGGCGGCGAGGAGGACGCCGACCACCTCTACGTGGACGTGCTCACCGACGTGGCGACCCGCTGGCCGTGGCTGGAGCTGCGGCGCACGCGCCTGGGGCAGGCCGGGGCGGCCGACGACTTCCTGGGGCGGGTGTTCCGGCGCCGCTCGGAGCGCTTCTGGCTCGACGAGCGGCCGTTTGAGGACGGGGCCGGCGACGACGGGCTGCAGATCACGGTGACGCCGGAGCGGGTGGCCGAGCCGCCGCAGCGGCGCGTGTACGTGAGCACGGCGGTGCGCCTGGCGCCGATGGTGGTGCCGCGGCGGGCGCGCAGCGCATTCGTGGCCGGGCCGGTGTCGGAGGCGGCGATCGCGTGGTGGCACGCCTACGAGAACATCCGGCGGCGGCGGCTCGTCTACGCCGGGTTCGTGGTCATCGCGCTGCTGCTGGCCCTGGCCCAGTTCGCGGCGCCCCCGCAGGACTTCTGAATGTAGGCACGGTACGTGTAGCCATGCTACTCGTGGATTGCCGGAAAAGTTCCCGAACGTGTTCAACATTGCTTTCGCGCGCACCGCCGGGCCGGCGCCGCTACGGCGGGGATAGAACTGGGGGCAGGCAACACCACGCAGGCTTATAGGGGGCACGCGTCGTGGAATCCCTGTCGATCCTTGCCGAGGCCGCCACCCCGGGCGACTTCGCCGCCGCCCGGACCCAGATGGCACTGTCGCTCGGCTGGCACATCATCATCGCCAGCTTCGGCGTCGCCATGCCGGCCATCACGCTGTTCATGGAGTGGCGCGGGCACCGCACCGGCGACGTCGCCTACCGGCTCCTGGCCCGCCGCTGGGCCCGCGCCATGGGCGTGCTCTTCGCCGTCGGCGCCGTCTCCGGCACCATCCTCAGCTTCGAGATGGGGCTGCTGTGGCCCGGCCTCATGGGCACCTACGGGCAGGTGATCGGGCTGCCGTTCACCCTCGAGGGCTTCGCGTTCTTCGTCGAGGCCGTGTTCCTCGGCATCTACCTCTACGGCTGGGACCGGCTGCCCGCCCGCGTGCACCTGTGGTCGGCGGTGCCGATCCTGCTCGCCGGGATCGTCGGCACGTTCTGCGTGGTGAGCGCCAACGCGTGGATGAACCAGCCGAAGGGCTTCGACCTCGTCGACGGCCGGATCACCGGCGTCGACCCGCTCGGCGCCATGTTCAACCGGGCCACCGGGCCGCAGTCGGTGCACATGCTGGTCGCCGCGTTCATGGTCACCGGGTTCTGCATGGCGTCGGTGTACGCGGTCGGCATGCTGCGCGGGCGCACGGACCGCTACCACCGCCTCGGGTTCCTCGTGCCGTTCACCGTCGCCGCCGTCATGGCCCCGGTGCAGGTCGGCGTCGGCGACTGGGCCGCGCACTACGTCGCCGACAACCAGCCGGTGAAGCTCGCCGCGATGGAGGGCCTGTACCCGACCGAGCGGGGCGCGCCGCTGCACCTCGGCGGCGTCGCCGTCGACGGGGAACTGCGCTACGCCATCGAGATCCCCAACGCGCTGTCGCTGCTGGCCCACTGGGACCCCGACGCCGAGATCACCGGCCTCGACGCGGTCCCCGCCGACGAGCGCCCGCCGGTCAACGTCGTGCACGCCTCGTTCCAGCTCATGGTCGGCGCCGGGTTCGCGATGCTCGGCGTGGCCGCCGCGTTCGCGTTCATCTGGAAGTTCCGGCGCCGATGGCTCACCAACCGCTGGTTCCTGCGGGCCGCGGCGCTGTGCGGGCCGGCCGCCGTGCTCGCCCTCGAGGCCGGCTGGACCACCACCGAGACCGGGCGCCAGCCGTGGGTCGTCTACGGGATCCTGCGCACCCACGACGCCGTCAACACCGCCCCCGGGCTGCGCACCGGCCTGTTCGTGCTGCTGGCCGTGTACACGCTGCTGACGGTCGCCACCGTGTACGTGCTGCGCCGGCTCGCCCGCGACAAGCCCGTCCCCGTCGCGCCCCAGGAGTCCGACGTCGAGACGTTCCCGGTGCCGTGATGGGCGCCCTCACCTCCGCGGACGCCCTGCTCGGGGTGCTGTTCGCCGCCGTCACCGCCTACGCGCTCTTCGGCGGCGCCGACTTCGGCGCCGGGTTCTGGGACCTCTTCGCCGGCGGCGCCCGCACCGGCATGCGCCGGCGCAGGCTCATCGAGCACGCCATCGGGCCGGTGTAGGAGGCCAACCACGTGTGGCTCATCTTCGCCGTGGTGCTGCTGTGGACCGGGTTCCCGGCCGTGTTCGCCGGCGTGGCCGCCACGCTGTACATCCCGCTCACCTGCGCGGCGCTGGGCATCATCGGGCGCGGCGCCGGGTTCGCGTTCCGCAAGACCAGCGACACCGTCGGCCGGCAGCGCGTCTTCGGGGCGCTGTTCGCGTTCTCGTCCGTGGTCACGCCGTTCTTCTTCGGCGCGGCCGCCGGCGGCATCGCCTCGGGCCGGGTGCCCCCGTGGACGGCGGGCCGCGGCGACCTGCTCACCTCCTGGTGGAACCCGACGTCGGTGGTCACCGGCGCGCTCGCCGTGGCCGTGTGCGCCTACCTGGCCGCGGTCTTCCTCACCCTCGACGCCCGCCGCGAGGACCCCGATCTGGTACCGCAGCTGCGCCGCCTGGCGCTGTGGGCCGGCGCCGCCACCGGGGTCCTCGCCGCCGCCGGGCTCGTCGCCGTGCACGCCGACGCCGGCTGGCTCGCCGAGCGGCTGTGGCGGCCCGTCCCGGCCGCGCTCGTCGCCGTGTCCGCGCTCGCCGGGCTGGCCTCGATCGGGCTGCTCGCCGCCGGCCGCTACGCCGCCGTGCGGGTCAGCGGCGGGCTCGCCGTCGCCGCGGTGCTGTGGGGATGGGCGGCCGCGCAGTACCCGTACCTGCTGCCGCCGGCGACGACCGTGTCCGGCGTCGCCGCCACCCCGGCCGTGACGCGCGCCACGCTGTGGGCCGTCCTCGCCGGTGCCGCCATTCTGACACCCTCGCTCTGGTGGTTGTTCCGCCTGTTTCAGACCCCTGTGCGCGGTTCGTCCCAGCAGGGCGCGGAGGGCGATCGTTGACGAATGCTGCTAGTGTCCGCCGAAGCATGGGTGAGCAACGGAGTGGACGGCGCTTCGGCGCGGCGATCATCGCGACCGCCGCGGCCGTCGGCGTCGGCACGTTCGGCGGGGCGGCGCTGCTCGCCGGGCCCGCCTGGGCCGCCGAGGGCGTCAAGATCGTCGACGTGAAGCAGCCGCCGCCGGGCAAGGTCGGCGACACCGTCACCGTCTCGTTCGGCATCCGCAACGTCTCCGACAAGACGGCGGTGTCCAACCTCCTGCTCGCCGTCCAGGCCCCCGCCAACGCCGTCGCCGAGGCCAGCAACGGCTGCGACGTCGTCCAGGGCGGCCGGCTGCGCTGCGCGCTGGGTGACCTCGGCCCCGGCAAGACCCTCAACGGCGCCGTCTCACTCACGATCAAGTCGCCCGGCAACGGCTCCGGCCGGCTCACCGTCAGCGACGGCGTGCGGCCCCTGGACACCGCCGGCTTCGCCGTCCGCGCCGCCGGGCCCAACGCGAGCGCCAGCGCGACGAAGAAGCCGTCGAAGGGCCCCAGCGGCTCCGTCAGCGACGAGCCCAGCCTCCCCGACGAGACCCTCGCCCCGCCGGTCGCCGGCAACGGCGCGATCCCGCAGAGCAACGACGCCGCCCCCGCCCGCACCACCTCCGACAGCGGGGGCATGTCCGCGGGGTTCTGGATCGGCATCGTCGCCATCGTCGGCGCGCTCGGGCTCGTCGGCAGCCTCTTCTACTTCCGGCGCAAGGACCGCAACGAGCCCGACACCGGCATGCACCCCGTGGTGCCCGCACCGGCCGGCGGCTTCGGGGCCGGCCAGCCGAGCACCTACGGGACGCCGGCCGCGCCGCCGCCGTACCAGTCGTTCCCGCCGCCGCAGGACCCCTACCAGGCGGGGGCGACCCAGATCGTCCAGCCCGGCGGGTTCGGCGCGGCGCCGCCGTCCGGGCCGACGCAGATCATCAACCCGGGCGGGCCGGGGCAGCCGCCGGCCGCCGGCGACCAGACGGTCACGTTCCGCCGGCCCGAGCAGTACTGAACGTAGCGGGCGCGCGGGATGGGCATCCGGCGCGCCGCGTTCGGCACCGGCCTCGTCTTCACCGCCAGCGGCGCCCTCGTCGGCGGCTGGGTGTCGCGCATCCCCGCCGTCGTCCGGCACCTCGACATCAGCGCCGGCGAACTCGGGCGGGCGCTGCTCGCGCTCGGGATCGGCTCGCTGCTGTCCATGCCGCTGACCGGGCGGCTGTGCCGGCGGTTCGGCAGCCGCGCCTGGGTCGCCGGCACCTCCCTCGTGTCCGCCGCCGCGCTCGGCGCCGCCGGATACGCGCCGGGGCTCGCCACCCTCGGCGGGGCACTGTTCGTGCTCGGGCTCGCCTACGGGTCGTGGGACGTCGCCATGAACGTGCAGGGCAGCGCCGTCGACCGGCGGGCCGGACGCGAATGGATGCCGCGCTACCACGCCTGCTGGAGCCTCGGGTCGATCGCCGGGGCCGCCGCCGGCTCCCTCGCCGCCCGCGCCGGGGCGGGGGCCGGGCCGCACCTCGCCCTCGCCGCCGCCGCGTCGCTCGCCGTCACCTGGACCGGCCTTCGCTGGTACGTCGACGAGCGCGCCGACACCACCGACGCGCCCGGCGCCGAGCGATCCGGGCGGATGCGGCCGGCGCGCGGGCTGCTGCTCATCGGGCTGCTCACCTTCTGCGCCACCGTCGCCGAAGGCGCCGCCGGGGACTGGCTTGCCCTCTACCTCAACACCGGGCGGGGACTGTCGCAGGCGTCGGCGGCGCTCGGGTACACCGTGTTCGCCGCCGCCATGACCGGCGGGCGGTTCCTCGGCACCGCCGCCGTCGCGCGGCTCGGGCGGGCCGGCGCCGTCCGCTTCGCCGGGCTCCTCGGCATCGGCGGCGTCGCCGCCACCGTCCTCGCCCCGTGGACGCCCCTCGCGTACGCGGGCGCGCTGCTGTGGGGGCTCGGCATCTGCCTCGTGTTCCCGGCCGCGGTCAGCGCCGCCGGCGACACCGCACGGCCGGCCGAGGCGATCGCCCTCGTCACCAGCATCGGATACGGGTCCATCCTCGTCGGGCCGCCGCTCATCGGCGCCGTCGCCGACGCCGCCGGGCTCGGGCGGGCACTGCTCGGGCTCATCGTCCTCGCCGCCGCCGTGACCCTGCTCGCCCCCGCGCTGCGCCCCCCGCCGGCCGCGGCGAGCGCCGCCGATCAGGACGGCAGCGCGTCCATCGCCCGGTAGATGCGCACGTCCGACACCGGATAGGCGGTGCCGAGCGCCTGCGCGAACAGGCCCACCCGCAGCTCCTCGATCATCCAGCGGATCTCGCGCAGCGGCGGCGACATCGTCATCGTCGACACCAGCTGGTCGTACTCGCGCTGAACCTCCTGCACCGTCAGCATCCGGTCCCGGTCACGGCCCGGATCCGTCGGCACCTTCTCCAGGCGCCGCTCGATGCCGCGCAGATACCGCTCCAGATCCGGCAGGCGCTGCCAGCCCGTGTCGGTGACGAACCCGCGGTACACCAGGCGGCTCAACTGCCCCCGCATGTCCGTCAACGCCGGCAGCAGCAGCGGGTTCTTCGTACGCGCCAGGCGCTGCTCCACGTCGTAGGCGGCGGCCAGGATCTTCCGGACGCTGCCGACCACATCCAGCGTCAGATCCACCACGTCGGCGCGGACCTTGTCCCGCAGCGCCGCGAACCCGGCCTCGTCCCACGCCGGGCCGCCCGCATCCGCCATCAGCTGGTCGACCGCGCACGCCGCGCAGTCGTCGAGCAGGTCGACGGCGTTGCGGTGCGGGTTGCGGCTCAGTGCCAGCTTCGCCTCGTTCGACAACCGGCCCTGCACGAACCGGGCCGGTTGCGGCAGCGTCAGCAGCAGCAGGCGCCGCGTGCCGGCCCACATCTCCAGCTGCTGGCGGGCCGGCAGGTCGAACGCCTGCACCGCCACCGACGCGCCCTCGTCGACCAGCGCCGGGTACACGGTCAGCGTGTGACCGGCAACCGTCCGTGACAGGGTGCGGGGCAGGGTGCCGAACACCCAGCTCGTCGCACCCTTGCGGGTCACATCCACGGCCGCCTCCGCGACCGTCGCCTGCACCTTCGGCGCCAGCGCCGCCCGCAGCGCCGGCAGGCTCTTGCCCTCCCCCAGCACCTTGCCGGCGTCGTCGACGACCCGGAACGTCATCTTCAGATGCTCCGGCACCTTCGCCAGGTCCCACTCCTCGCGCGGCACCGACACGCCCGTCATCCGGCGCAGCTGCCGCTCCAGGGCGTCGAGCAGGTCGCCGTCGCGGACCGGCAGCTCCGCCAGCGCGTCGCGGGCCGTGTCCGGGGCCGGCACGAAGTTGCGGCGCAACGCCTTCGGCAGCGACTTGATCAGCGCCGTCACCAGATCTTCGCGCAGGCCCGGAACCTGCCACACGAAGTCGGCGTCGCGGACCGTGGCCAGCAGCGGCAGGCCGATGTGGACCGTCACGCCGTCCGCGTCCGCGCCCGGCTCGAACTGGTACGTCAACGGGAAACGCCGGCCGTCCTGCTCCCACAGGTCCGGGTACTGCTCCTGGCGAACCGCATCCGCGGCCGCGTTGACAAGCATCGCCGGGTCGAACGTCAGCAGATCCGGCTGCTCCCGGCGGGTCCGCTTCCACCACGTGTCGAAGTGCCGGCCCGACACCACCTCGTCGCCGATGCGCCCGTCATAAAACTCGAACAGCGTCTCGTCGTCGACAAGCAGATCCCGGCGGCGGGCCCGGTTCTCCAGCTCCTCCACCTCGCCCAGCAGGCGGCGGTTCTCCTCGAAGAACGCGTGCGTCGTGTCCCAGTCGCCCTCGACCAGCGCATGCCGGATGAACAGCTCCCGCGCCAGCACCGGATCGATCCGGCCGTAGTTGACCTTCCGGGCGGCGACGATCGGCACCCCGTACAGCGTCACCTTCTCCGACGCCATCACCGCCGCCGGCTTACGCTCCCAGTGCGGCTCGCTGTACTGCCGCTTCACCAGATGCTGGGCGAGCGGCTCCACCCACTCCGGCTCGATCCGCGCCGCCACCCGCGCCCACAGCCGCGACGTCTCCACCAGCTCCGCCGCCATTACCCAGCGCGGCGTCCGGCGGAACAGTGCCGAACCCGGGAACACCGCAAACCGGGCGTTGCGCGCCCCCAGATACTCGTTCTTCTCCGGATCCTTCAACCCGATGTGCGACAGCAGACCCGACAGCAGCGACACGTGGATCGGCAGCGGCGCCGCCGGCTCCTCGTTCGGCGTCACATCCATCGACTTCAGCACCTGGCGCAGCTGGCTGAAAATGTCCTGCCACTCCCGCACCCGCAGATAGTTGAGGAACTCCGCCCGGCACAGCTTGCGGAACTGGTTGCTCGACAGCTCCTTCTGCTTCTCCTGCAGGTAGTTCCACAGATTCAGGAAACCGGTGAAGTCGGAGTCCTTGTCGGCGAAGCGCGCATGCAGCTGCTGCGCCTGCGCCTGCTTGTCCGCCGGGCGCTCCCGCGGGTCCTGGATCGACAGCGCCGCCGCGATCACCATCACCTCGCGGACACAGCCGTTGCGCTCCGCCTCCAGCACCATCCGGGCCAGCCGCGGATCCACCGGCAGCTGCGCCAGGCGGCGGCCCAGATCCGTCAGGCGCGGACCCGGCTCGAGCGCGCCGAGCTCCTCCAGCAGCTGCACACCCGCCGTCACGTTGCGCCGGTCCGGCGGGTCGATGAACGGGAACGCGCCCAGGTCACCCAGGCCCAGCGAGATCATCTGCAGGATGACCGACGCCAGGTTCGTGCGCAGAATCTCCGGATCCGTGAACTCCGGCCGGGCGTTGAAGTCGTCCTCGCTGTACAGGCGGATACACACGCCGTCGGACGTACGCCCGCAGCGGCCCTTACGCTGGTTCGCCGACGCCTGCGACACCGGCTCGATCGGCAGGCGCTGCACCTTCAGGCGGTGGCTGTACCGCGAGATGCGCGCCGTGCCCGGATCCACCACGTACTTGATGCCGGGCACCGTCAGCGATGTCTCCGCCACGTTCGTTGCCAGCACCACCCGCCGGCCCGAATGCGCCTGGAACACCCGATGCTGCTCGGCGAACGACAGCCGCGCATACAGCGGCAGGATCTCCGTGTTCCTCAGCTCCAGCCGGGTCAGCGCGTCGGCGGCGTCGCGGATCTCCCGCTCGCCGCTGAGAAACACCAGCACATCGCCCGGCCCCTCGGCCTGCAGCTCGATGACCGCGTTGCAGATCGCGTCGAACTGGTCGACCTCCTCCGCGCCCTCGTCCGCCGCCTCGATCGGGCGGTAGCGGACCTCCACCGGATAGGTGCGGCCCGACACCTCCACGATCGGGGCGTCGCCGAAATGCCGTGAGAACCGCTCCGGGTCGATCGTCGCCGACGTGATGATGAGCTTCAGGTCGGGGCGGCGGGGCAGCAGCTGTTTGAGGTACCCCAGAATGAAATCGATGTTGAGGCTGCGCTCGTGCGCCTCGTCGATGATCAGGGTGTCGTAGCGGCGCAGCAGCCGATCCTGCTGGATCTCGGCCAGCAGGATGCCGTCCGTCATCACCTTGATCATCGTCTGCTCGCCGGACTGGTCCGAGAACCGGACCTTGAACCCGACCGTCGAACCCAGCTCCGAACCCAGCTCCTCCGCCACCCGCTCCGCGACCGTCCGCGCCGCGATCCGCCGCGGCTGCGTATGCCCGATCTGGCCCGTCACCCCCCGGCCCAGCTCCAGGCAGATCTTCGGCAGCTGCGTCGTCTTGCCCGAACCCGTCTCCCCCGCCACGATCACCACCTGGTGGTCGCGGATCGTCGCCAGGATCTCGTCCTTGCGCTGACTGACCGGCAGCTGCTCCGGATACGTGACCTGCGGCACCGCCGCCCGGCGGGCGGCGACACGCTGCTCGGCGCGCTCCACGTCCGCCCGGATCGCCTCCGCGATCCCCTGCGCATTACGGGACCGCTTCGCCCCGTCGATCCGCCGGCGCAGCCGATGCTGATCCTGCGGCATCAGCCCGGCGAGACGAGCACGCAGCTCGCCCAGGCTGGTCGGCTGGGACACGTCAGACATAACGCTCGCAAGGATAGGCACGCGTCGCCGCGATTGCCCGGTGATTTTGCCCGGCCCGGCGGCGGCCGGTTCCCCGCACCGTCACACCTGCCACTAACGTCACACCCCATGCCCACCCAGTCGGAGTCCACGGCGGCCGCCGACCCGCTCCCGGCCCCGCCCGCCTCCGGACCCGCGCCCGCCCGGCCCCGGCCGCCCCGGACCCTCGAATACGCCACCCTCGACGAGAACGACCTGCGCGACGACGCCACCTACCGGGCCCTCGGCTTCTACGACCTCGCCCTCACCGGCCGCATCGCCAAGGGCGCCGAGTTCGTCCAATGCCGCTTCAACCGCGCCGACCTCAGCGGCACCGCACTGGCCGGGGCGATCCTCACCGACTGCCTCATCGAACGCAGCAGCCTCATCGACGTCCACGCCGAGCAGTCCGTGCTGCACCGCGTCGCCATCCGCGACACCTGGCTCACCGGCCTGCACTGGCTCGACGGCACCCTGCACCACGTCACCGTCCGCGACTGCCACGCCGCCGACGCCGTCTTCCGGGGCGCCCAGCTGCAGGCCGTCCTCTTCACCGGCACCGACCTCAGCGGCGCCGACTTCGGCGACGCCGACCTCACCGGGGCCGCGTTCGTCCGCTGCGACCTCACCGGCGCCCGCTTCGACGGCGCCATCGCCGCCGGGGCCCGGCTCGACGGCTGCACCCTCGACCGCGTCGACGGCATCGCCGGGCTCGCCGGCGCCACCATCGCCACCGACGACCCCGGCACCGTCGCCCGCGCCCTCGCCGCCGCCCTCGGGCTCACCGTCGAACAGCGGTAACCGCACCGATCAGCGCGGCCAGCCCAGGCCCGGCGCCACCCGGCTGCCACGCCGGCGGGCCGTCACCTCGATCTCGATACGCATCCGCGGATCCGACAGGCCGCACACCTGCATCGTCGCCGCCGGGCGCACGTCGCCCATCCAGCGGCGCAGCACCGGGAAACACGGCTCGAAGTCCGCCGCCTGCGGCAACAGGTACCGGACCCGCACCACGTCGGCGGCCGACGCGCCCGCCTCCCGCAGCGCCGCGTCGATGTTGCGCCAGCACTGCTCCGCCTGCTCGACCACGTCATCGGAGATCGTCATCGCGGCGTAGTCGAACCCGGTCGTCCCCGACACGTGCACCCAGTCGCCGTCGACGACGGCCCGCGAGTACCCGATCTCCTGCTCGAACGTCGAACCACTCGAAATCAACCGCCGATCGCCCATGGGATCAGACGCTAGACGGCAGACGGCCAAGCTGGCGCAGCAGGTCCACCTCGTCGGACATCACCCAGATGTCGGTGATCAGGCCGTCGCGGATCGTCAGGATGTCGTTCACCCGGATCCGCAGCCGCCGACCCGTCGCCTCCACCCGGCCGAGCGCCGTGTCGTACGGGCCCACATGCCGCACGTGCATGTAGAAGCCGATCACCAGGCGATCGGCGGTCTCGACCCGGTGCACCAGCTCCGTGCGGCGCTCCGCGAACGCCGCCTGCAGCGCCGCGGCCCGCGCCACCAGGCCCTCCGCCCCCACCGGGACGCCGTTGACCGGCACCGGATCGGCGTAGTGCCGGCGGAAGTCGGCGGCCGGGTCGGCGCGCTCGGCCAGCGGGCGGTCCCACAGCGCGAGCACGGCATCCAGATCGACCGGGGCGAACGAGGAGGCAGGCGGGTACACGGAATCCATGCCCTCCACTGTGCCGGGCCGGCCCGGCCGCCCTGGCATGCTTGTCCGCATGGCGTCGACACTGAACCGCGGCGGGCCGCCGCGCGTGCGGCTCAGCCGCGACGAGCTGCTCGCCGCCGCCGACCGGCTCCTGCCCGACGTCATCGCGCCCGGCCTCGACGTGCTGCTGTGCGGCATCAACCCCGGGCTGTGGTCCGCGGCCACCGGGCACCACTTCGCCCGGCCCGGCAACCGGTTCTGGCCGGCCCTGCACCTCGGCGGGCTCACGCCCCGGCAGCTGCGCCCCGACGAGCAGGGGCTCCTGCCCGGGTACGGGCTCGGCATCACCAACCTCGCCGCCCGCGCCACCGCCCGGGCCGACGAGCTCACCCGGGCCGAGCTCACCGCCGGCGGCGACATCCTGCGCGCCAAGGTCGCCCGGTACGCGCCGCGGTGGCTTGCCGTCCTCGGCGTCACGGCGTTTCGCACCGCGTTCGGCGTCCAGGATGCGAAGGTCGGGCCGCAGGACGGTACGCCGCTCGGGCCGGACGCCGGAGCGACGCGGCTGTGGATCCTGCCGAACCCGTCGGGGCTCAACGCCCACTACCAGCTCGCCGACCTCGCCGCGGAGTTCGCCCGGCTGCGAGCGGCGACCGGGCACGCCTGACGGCGCGGCCCGCCGGGCAGTTCCGACCGCCTTCCCGGGGTCAGGCGGCGGCGATGACCTCGATCTCGACCAGCCAGTCGCTGTCGAGGGTCTGCGCGACGATCGCCGTCGTCGGCACGCGCCGGTCGCCCAGCGCCGCGACCCGGGCGGCGGCGTTGGCTTCCGCGTACGCGGCGTCGCGCAGGTAGCTGGTCAGCCGCACGATGTTGCCGACCGTCATGCCGGCCGAGGCGAGGATCGCGCGGATGTTGTCCCAGATCAGCTCGAGCTGCTCGGCGAGCGTCGCGCCGGGCCGGCCCTGCGCGTCGAGCCCCATCGTGCCGGCGACGAACAGCAGCCGGGCCGCCCCGCGCACCTCCATCGCGTGCACGTAGTCGTCGGTCGCCGCGTAGATGCCGTCCGTCGGGTTGCGCGGGATGGTCTCCATGCGGCCACCGTACTGTCGCGACGGCCCGCGGACCGCCCCTGGCGGCGTTCACTCCGGGCGCATGCAACCCGGCCCGCATGCAGCCCAAGCGCATTCGGCGCCGCCTTCCCATCAGCCCGGCAGCTCCGGCGGCGGGCCTTCGTAGCGTGCCGCCCGCTCCCGCAGCAGTTGCCCGAATACGCCGCTGGGCTGGCCGCAGTCCGCGCACACGAAGTTGTCGTCGAGCCGCGGCCCGCCGCACTGGTCGCAGGTGCCGCGGTCGCGCGGATCCTGGTACGCCCGCAGCGCCTCGGCGAGCGCCCGCACGACCGGCGCGCGCATCGGCACCGTGCGGTCCCCCACCGTGATCTCGACGACGGCCGGCCCGGGCGCTGGATCGAACACGTCGATGCGCTCGGCGAACTGCCGCAGCGCCGAGACAACCTCTTCCTGCGGTGACAACGCCATCCCCGGACCCTACCGGCTCAGCCGCCCGCGGCTCCGGCATCGCGCCCGCCCGGAGCCGCCAGCCCGCCCGCCGGCATTCCAGCGCGGCATCGCACAGCGCACACATGAAGTCGTGGCCTCGCACCACGTTCAGCCCGTCGCAGCACCGGTACACCAGCCGCTCAGGCCGCCCTTCCCGGCGGCGCGAACCGCACCGACCGTCCGGTCCGCGGGAGGCTCGGCCCGAGCTCGTACGGCGTCCCGTCCGGCCGCATGATCGTCACCGAGCCGTCCGCCGGCTCGTACCGCAGCCCCCAGCCCCGCTCGTGGACGCTGACGTGGTGGTACCGGCACAGGATGACGAGATTGTCGACGTCGGTGTTGCCGTGGTCGCGGATCCATGTCCGCAGGTGGTGGCTGTCGCACCAGTTCGCCGGTATCCGGCAGCCCGGCCATCGGCAGTGCGGGTCGCGGGCGGCGAGCGCCCGCCGCAGCGCCGGCGGCGTGTTGCGGTAGGCCCGCCCGAGCTTGAGCGGCAGCCCGTTGTCGGGATGCTGCCAGATCTGCTGCAGGTGGGCGTCGCAGCTGAGCCGCGCCGCGAACGCGTCGGGTATGACGCCGTATCCGGTGAGCACCGCCGGCCCGCCGTCGTCGACAGTCGCGGCCACCGGCGCCGGCGGGTTGCCGCCGTCGCTGCCGTTGTCGCCGCCGTGGTCGTGGAGTTCGGCGTACCGCCGCACGGGCATGAGCAGGGCGAGGTGGGGCCTGATGCCGGCGACGACGGGTGCCCGCCCCTCGCGCAGCGTGGTGTTGATCAGGTCGGCGAGTGCGTCGTGGCGCCGCTGGTCGGGGCTGCGCTCGTCGTCGGGCCCGGGCGCTTTGGTGAAGGCGTCGAGCGCGGTGGTGAGCAGCAGCCCGGTTTCGGCGTCGAGGATGCCGCGCAGCTTCCACATGTCGCCGGCCCGGGTGACGGTGACGCCGCGCCGCCGGTACTGGTCTTCGGCGGGGACACGCCGGTCGCGGATGACCTCGTCGATGAGCCGTTCGCAGATTTCGCGGACGGCTTCGGGCTCGTGTTCGCGGGCGATGGTGACGAGGGGCTCTTCGGCGCCTTCGACGACTTCGTCGCCGACTTCGCGGGCGGTGAGCCGATCCGGTCGACGTGTTCGCGGGTGACTTCGCCGGCCTCGAATGCGGCTTCGAGGCTGGGCAGGAGCCGGGTGGTGGCGGCGGCGCGCATCCGGCTGGCCGCGGCGGGCCCGGAGAGCCGCCCGTAGGCCTGGAGCCATTGTTTGGTGGTGCCCCAGCCGTCGCCGCGGCCGAGTTTGCGGTCGTCGAACGCGCCGACGTAGCGGGCGATGACGGCGTCGAGCTGGTTGGCGTGGCGGAGCAGCGCGAGCATGGCGGCGCGGAGTGCATCGTCGTCGAGCGTGGCCGGGTCACCGTCGAGGAGCCCGGCGAGTGCGTCGCCGAGCCGCCCCAGATCCTCATTCGAACTCACGTTCGAAACATACCCACCCCCACCGACACGTTCTCAGGGCAGCAGGAGGTTCACGTCCCCGAACTCGTGCCACAGGTACCCGCCCCGCACCGCCTCCGCATAGCATTCCCGCAGCGTGCCGGGGTCCGCCACGGCCGCCAGAAGATCCAGGTGCGACGCCCGCGGCTCGTGGAATCCGGTCAGCAGACCGTCCACCACCCGTACTCCCCGTGACCGCGTCACCACCAATTCGGTATATCCCTCCCGCGCGACGACCCGCCCGCCCGGCTCGGCGGCGCTCTCGAGGGCCCGCACCGCCGTCGTGCCGACCGCGATGATCCGCCCGCCGGCCGCCCGGGCGTCGTTGACGACCCGCGCCGTCGTGGCCGGCACCGAGAACCATTCCGCGTACGGCCGCTCGTGCGCCTCCGGCGACGCGACCCCGGTGTGCAGGACGAGCGGCGCGAACTGCACCCCGGCGGCGACGAGCCGGGTGACGACCCGCTCGCTGAACGGCCGCGCCGCGCTGGGCATCTCGGCGCTGCCGGGCACGGTCGCGAACACCGTCTGGTAGTACGACAGCGGCCACGCCCGCCGCACGTACGGGTACCGGATCGGCTCCCCGTGCCGCTGCAGGAGCTCCGGCACCGGCAGCGGGGCCCGGACGGTCGCCGCCCACAGCCGCCCGCGGGTGTAGGGCTCCTCGAGCGTGACGGTGGCGCCGCCGGGCAGCCGCAGCGGACCGGCCCGCCCGGGCATCGGCCGCCGGTCCCGGCCGCGCACCTCGACCGCCCACCGCCCGTCGGGCAGCCGCGTCGAGAAGTGCAGCCGCATCGGTACCCCCACGACCGCCACCGACGCCGCCAGCGTCCCGGAGGTGTTGACGACGAGCACGTCCCCGGCCCGCAGCAGCTCCGGCAGGTCGGTGAAGCGCCGGTGCGACACCCCGTCCGGCCCGCCGGCGAGCAGCCGCACCCCGTCGCGCGCCAGCCCGCGCGCCTCGGGCGGCTCGTGGGCCTCGAGCGCGGCCGGCAGCTCGAATCCGGCGGAGCCGAACACGGCCGCCGAGACCCCGTCGTCGACGGCGGTGCTCACAGCCGCACCCGCCCCGACTCGGGCCGCCGGCGCAGCAGCGCCAGGAACGCCGGCGTCACCGTCGAGGGCAGCGGCCGGTCGCTGATGTCCGCGCCGGGGAACGCCTCGGCGTGCATCTGGGTGCGCAGGTCGCCGGGGTCCACCCACCAGACCCGCAGCTTCGGCTCCTCGGCGGCGAGCACGTTGCTGAGCTGTTCGACGGCGGCCTTCGCGGCCCCGTAGCCGCCCCATCCGGGGTAGGCGCCGGCGGCGGCGTCGGAGGTGATGTTGACGACGGCGCCGCCGTGGTCGCGCAGCGCGGGCAGCGCCAGCTGGGTGAGGGCGAGCGGGGCGACGACGTTGACCTCGAGCACGCCGCGCAGCGCGTCGAGCGGGTAGTCGCCGACGGCCGGCTGCGGGCTGGGCCCGAGGATGCCGGCGTTGTTGACGAGCAGGTCGAGCCGCCCGGTCTCCAGCGCGGTCTCGAGCAGCAGCCCGCGGTGCCACGAGTCGGTGACGTCGCCGGGCACGGGTATGACGCCGGGGATCTCGGCGGCGGTGCCGGTGTGCAGGGTGCGGCCGTCGACGACGACGATCCAGCCGTCGCCGGCGAGCGCCTCGGCGAGGGCCCGTCCGAGGCCGCGGGAGCCGCCGGTGACGATGGCGGTCCGCGCGCGGTCCCCGTCGGCGCGGCCGGGATGGCCGGCATGGCCGGCATGGCCGGCATGGTCGGTTGCGGTGCGTTCGTTCATGCTCCCGACGCTATGGAGCGCCCGGCCGCGTGCCATCGGGCCCGGGACCGGCCCGCGCCTAGGTCCTTGGTCCTAGGTCCTTCAAGAGCAGGAGCCGGCATCGGTACGGTTGGTGCGTGGCCGGTTGCGATCGGGAGGAGCTGCGCGAGGTGAGCGCGGCGGTGCTGGCCGTCACCGCTCACCTCTCGGTGCGCGAGGTCCTGCAGACGATCGTCTCGGCGGCGCGCCGGCTGGTCGGCGCCCAGTACGCGGCGCTGGGCATCCCGGACGGCAACGGCTCGTTCCGCGAGTTCGTGGCGGACGGCCTGACGGCGCAGCAGTGGCGGTCGATCGGCCCGATCCCGCGCCAGCACGGCCTGCTGGGCGCGATGCTGCGCGACCCGTCCCCGGTCCGCTCCCCGGACATCCGCCGCCATCCGCGCTTCGAGGGCTGGCCGGCCGCCCACCCGGAGATGGTCGGCTTCCTCGGCATGCCCATTGTGGACGGTGCGGAGATCCTCGGCGAGCTCTTCCTCGCCAACAAGCTGCCCGCCACCGGCACCCGGCCCGCCGCAGGCAGCCCGCCCGCCGCAGGCAGCCCGCCCGCCGCAAGCAGCCCGCCCGCCGCAAGCAACCGGCCCCACGCAAGCAACCAGCCCGACGCAAACAATAAGCCGGACGCGGGCAACAAGCCCGACGCGGGCAACCACGCCGCCGGAGAGCAGCCCGCCGCCGGCCAGGAGCCAGAAGCGGGCCGGCAGCCGGACGCCGGAACGGGCAGCGGCTTCGACGCCGACGACGAGGAGCTGCTGAAGCTCCTGGCCGCCCACGCCGCGATCGCGATCGTCAACGCCCGCCTGTACGAGCGCAGCCGCGAGCTGTCCATCGTGGAGGAGCGGCAGCGCATCGCCCGCGAGCTGCACGACGCGGTGACGCAGAAGCTCTTCAGCCTGCGGCTCACGGCGGAGGCGGCGGCCGCACTGGTACCGCGGGATCCGGCCCGCGCGCAGGCGGAGCTGGACACGGTGCGCCGCCTGGCCGCGGAGGCGACGGCGGAGCTGAAGTCGATCGTGGTCGGCCTGCACCCGGTGGACCTAGCCGGCGACGGCCTGGCGGCGGCGCTGGGGCGGCAGGCGGAGCTGCTGGACCGGGTGCACGCCCCGCGGGTGACGTTCGCCGCGGACGCGGTGCCGCGCCTGCCCGCCGCGCGGGAGGAGGCAGCGTACCGCATCGCCCAGGAGGCCCTGCACAACGCCCTGCGCCACGCCTCGGCCGGCCACGTGGCGGTGCGGCTGCGCCGCGCCGGCTCGGGCGTGGTCCTGACCGTGTCCGACGACGGCGGGGGCTTCGACGGCCGGATGTCCGAACCTCGCGTCCCCGACGGCACTGACGGCGCCGACGCCGGGCCGCGCCCGCGCCTGGGCCTGGCGTCGATGCGCGAGCGGGCCCGCGCCGCCGGCGCCCGCCTCTCGATCCGCTCCGGCCCCGGCGAGGGCACGACGGTGACGCTGGAGGTGCCCGGTGCCTGACCCGATCCGCGTCCTCGTCGTCGACGACCATCCGGTGGTACGCCAGGGCCTGCGCACCTTCCTCGACCTGCAGGACGACATCGCGGTGGTCGGCGAGGCGAGCGACAGCGCCTCGTGCGTGGCCGAGGCCCGCCGCACCGCCCCCGACGTCATCCTGCTGGACCTGCGCATGCCGGGCGGCGACGGCGTCGAGGCCCTGCACGCCCTGCACGGGCCCGGGCCCGGCAACGACCGCGCGGAGCCACCGCTGGCAACCCCACGGGTGCTGGTCATCACGAGCTTCACCGACCCGTCCGCGGTCCTCCCGGCGGTCCGCGCCGGCGCGGCCGGCTACGTCTACAAGGACGTCGACCCGCCGGCCCTCGCGGCCGCGATCCGCGCCGTGCACGCCGGCCACGTCCTGCTGCACCCCGACGTGGCCCGCCTGCTCGCCGACGGCCCGCCCCCGGCGGAGGCGGCGCACCTGACGGCCCGCGAGCGGGAGGTCCTCGCCGAGGTCGCGCGCGGCCGCTCCAACCGGGAGATCGCCCGCACGCTCGGCCTGGCCGAGAAGACGGTCAAGACCCACGTGAGCGCGATCCTGACGAAGCTGGGCGTCCAGGACCGCACGCAGGCCGCCCTGTACGCGGTCCGCTCCGGCCTCGACGCCAGCCCCTGACCGACCGGCACGCAATCAACCCCGCACTCAATCGAGACAGCACGCGATCGCGACAGCACTCAATCGGGACAGCACTCAATCGGGACAGCGCTCAATCCAGACAGCACGCGATCGGGACAGCGCTCAATCGGGACAGCACGCGATCGGCACAGCGTCGGTCGGTACCGCTCCCGGCGAGGAGTACCCCCGCGGTCAGCTTCCGGCCGTGGCCCCCGCAATGGCCTCGTCCAGGATCGCCACCCCGCGGGCGATCTCCTCCTCGCTGCTGGTCAGCGGCGGCGCGATCCGGAACGTCCCGCCCATGCCCGGCAGCTGCACGACGTTCATGTGCAGCCCGAGGGCGAGGCAGCGCCGGGTCACCTCCGCGCCGAGCCGGTCCGCGCCGTACGGGGTGTCGGCGCCGGTGGTCAGCTCCAGCCCCTGCAGCAGCCCGCGCCCGCGCACGTCGCCGACGGCGGCGTGCCGGTCCCGCAGCTCGAGCAGCCCGCGGCGCAGCTGCTCGCCGAGCTTCGCGGCGCGCTGGTCGAGGGCGTCGCGCTCGAGGATGTCCAGGACGGTGTTGCCGACGGCGCAGGGCAGCGGGTCGGACACGTGGGTGGTGTAGAACAGGAACCCGCGCTCGTGGGCGGCCTGTTCGATCTCGGCGGTGGTGACGACGGCGGCGAGCGGCAGCCCGGCCCCGAGCGTCTTCGACAGCGTGATGATGTCCGGCACGACCCCGTCGCGCTGGAAGGCGTACCAGGTGCCGGTCCGGCACAGGCCGGTCTGGGCCTCGTCGAGGATGAGCAGCATGCCGCGCTCCCGGCATTTCTGGTGCAGCGCGGCGAGGTACCCGGGCGGCGGCTCGATGACCCCGCCGGAGCTGAGGATCGGCTCGACGAGGCAGGCGGCCGGCGCGCCGACGCTCTGCGCGTCGAACAGGTCGAAGCCGAGGTCGAGCTGGCGCCGCCAGTCGAGGTTGCCGTCGGCGTCGGTGACGTCCGGCCGGTACGCGTTCGGCACCGCGATGGCGAAGTTCCCGGGCGCGACGGGCCCGTATCCGCGCCGCCCCGCGCTGTAGGTGGCCCCGGCCGCGGCGAGCGTCATGCCGTGCCACGACCGGGCGAAGGAGATGACCTCGTGCCCACCGGTGACGAGCTTCGCCATGCGCAGCGCCGCCTCGTTGGACTCGGCGCCGGTGGTGAGCAGCAGCACCTTCTCGAGCCGCCCCGCCGGGACCGCACCGGAGGCGACGGTGCCCTGGGCGACGGTGACACTGGGGCCGGTGACACTGGGGCCGACGTCACGGGCGAGTGGGTCCCGGGCAACAGTGTCCCGGGCAACAGTGTCCTGGGCGGCGCTGAGCGACTCGGCCAGGCGGCGGGACAGCTCGACGACGGGCCGCGACAGCATGCCGCTGAACAGGTGGTCGAGCTCCCCGATCGAGCGCCGCACGGTGGCGACGATCTCCGGATGTGAGTGCCCGAGGATGCCGCTCATCTGCCCCGAGGTGAAGTCGAGGATCGCCCGGCCGTCCTCGGTGTACACGTGGCTGCCCTCGGCCCGCACGATGATCTCCGGCGTGAAGGCGCCGCCGTAGCGCACCACGTGGCGGTCGACGTCGTTCCAGAAGTCCGTCATGCCCCGACGGTACGACCGGGCACTGTCCGCCTCCAGCGCACGTTTCCGCACATGTTGTATGCCGGAACCGAACGTTCGCGGCAGGATGGAAGCCGTGCTCGACCCGTGGCGCCTGAAGCTGCTCGGCGACCTGGCGTCGCTCGGCACGGTCCGTGCCGTGGCGCAGGCCGCCCACCTGAGCCCGTCAACGGTGTCGCAGCAGCTGGCGGTCCTCGAGCGGGAGGCCGGCGCCCGCCTGTTCGAGCGGGCCGGCCGCCGCCTGCGCCTGACCCCGGCCGGCGCGGCCCTGGCCCGCCGCGCGCGGGCGATCCTGGACCAGATGGACGCGGCCCGGGCCGAGGCGGCCGCGCTGGACGACGCCCGCGGCCCGGCCGACGGCACCCCGCCTGGCCCGGCGGGCCGGGTGACGGTCGGGGCGTTCACGAGCGCCGTGAACACGTTCGTGCTGTCGGCCGTCGTGCTGCTGCAGCGGCGCCACCCGCGGCTGCGCGTCGACGTCCGCGAGCTCGACCCGGCCGAGAGCGTCGAGGCCCTCCGCCGCGGCGACTGCGACGTGGCGGTGACCGCCGACCGGTTCGACGGCTCGTCGCCGGTCGACCCGGACGTGGTCCACACCCCGCTGGCCACGGACCGCATCGTCCTGGTGACCGCCGCACCGGCCCCGCACGCAACGCAACCGACGACGCCGGAACGGCGAGCAACGGAACCGGCGGCGCCCGACCCGCCGGCGAGCGAAACGGCGGCTCCGGGCCAGCACGCGACGGAGCCGACGGCGCGCGACCCGCACGCAATGGAACCGGGGGCGCCCGACCTGCCGGCGACGGAACCGGCGGCGCCGGACTCGCGGGCGCCGGTGGACCTGGCCGGCTACGCGGGGCACCGGTGGTCGGCGGAGCGGCCCGGCGGCTGGACGCACGACCTCATCACCCGCGCCTGCCGCCGCGCCGGCTTCGAACCGGACGTGGCCGCCGTCTTCGCCTCCTACGGCCCGCTGCTGGCCCACGTCGAGGCGGGCCTGTCCGTGACGCTGCTGCCGGAGCTGGCGGTCGACCCGCGGTACCGCGTCATCGGCCGCCCTCTGCGCGACCCCCTGCGGCGCCGTATCACCGCGGCGGTGCGCTCGACGGCGGCCGCCCGCCCGTCGGTCGCCGCGGTGCTCGCCGCCCTGGCCGAGACCGCCGCCGCGACCAACGCCACAACCGCCACCAGGAAGACCGCCACCGGGAAGACCGACGCCGGGAAGCCCTGAGCCCCGGCCGCCCGTGGCCACAACGCCTGACGAAACCGAGGTTGCACCACCGCGGCGGGTCATGAGGGGGTTCGGGGTGGAGCGGAGCTCCCCCGACATGTGCCGACCCGGCCTAGGCCGGCCCGGCGGCGCGCAGCTGGGCCAGGACGAGCGGGTCGATGGCGCCGTCGACGAGCCGCTCCTCCAGGTTCTCGATGCCGGCCCACGCGGCGAGGTCGTCGTGGCCGAGGGCGGCGAGCCGGTCGCGGACCTCGCCGGCCAGCTCACCCTCCAGGGGGAGCAGGGTCGCCGGGTCGGGCTTGCCGAAGTACAGCTCCCAAAGGCTTATGAGCTCCCCCATCCGCGTGACGGGGTCCGGGTGGTCGTCGACGCGCAGGTCGACCTCGACGTCGCTCAGGCCGCCGTAGCCGGCGCCGGGGCGCACGACGAGCAGGGCGGCGCTCTGGCGGCCGCGGCGGTCGCCGCCGGCGGCGTCCCCGGCGGCGAGGGCGGCGTGCAGGCGGCGGGCGAGGGGCAGGTCGGGGGCGGCGAGCCAGGCGCGTTCCATCTCGGTCACGACGGCGGGGCCGGCGAGGATGTTGCCCTGGATGGCGTAGCCGTCGCCGGCGGTGCCGCCGGCCCAGTCGAAGCAGCCGGTGCCGGTGTAGGTGGCGCCGT
Organism: Dactylosporangium sp. CA-139066; assembly: GCF_050936175.1. Classification (NCBI taxonomy): domain Bacteria; kingdom Bacillati; phylum Actinomycetota; class Actinomycetes; order Micromonosporales; family Micromonosporaceae; genus Dactylosporangium; species Dactylosporangium sp. CA-139066. Next base: position 8,943,473 of record NZ_JBNJNH010000001.1, read on the forward strand.
CGCCGGTCGGGCCGACGACGCCGAGCTGCCGTTGGACGCGGCCGGGGTCGGCGGCGACGAGGCCGGCGACGGTGTCGGCGGCGGCGGTGCCGGTGCGCAGCAGGGCGAGGCCCTGGCCGCGGTACGCCAGGTTGGCGAACGCCTGCGTGGCGAGGGCCCCGACGCCGGCCTCGGCGGCCGGGACGGCGGCCCCGACGGCGAGGAACTTGCTGGCCACGGCGACGCCGAGGGACTGCCCGTCGGCGGAGCGGCCGACGATCGAGAACGTCATGGCCCTCACCGTAGGGCATTACTTCACTGTGGAAGGACTCCCGGTGGCTGGGACAAGCAGACGAAGGGGCCGCGGACGCCGGCGCTGAAGCGTTCGGCGGCGCGCAGGGCGATCTCGACGCGCCGTTCGGGGGCCATGCGGGACTGGGCGGTGGCGAAGAGGGCGCCGAGGGCGATCTCGTCGCCGACGCCGACGGCGGCGTACCCGTCGGCGGCCTCGGCGACCTGGTAGTCGTCGTGGACGGTGAAGAGGCGGCCCTTGACGCCGACGAGGAAGGTGCCGCCTTCCTCGCGTTCGCTGTCGCGGCGGGCCCAGCCGCCGGTCTTGAGGCAGTCGCGGACGGCGTCGATGAACTTGGTGGCCATGAACCGGTCGATGTCGCCGACGGGCTTCGGGGGTTTGAGGGAGTACCGGATGAGCTGGCCCATCCGGAAGGAGGTGGTGAAGCCGAAGAGGTATCCGTTGTTGTGGAACACCTTCGTGTCGGCGCGGACGGTGAGGCTCCAGCCGGAGGCGCCGGCGCTGTCGCCGCCGATGTAGACGGTGCCGCGGTGGACGAGGCCGACGATGGCGGTCATGCGGTGCCGTCCTTCGCCGTGCGGGCCGGGTCGGCGTGCCGGGCGAGGCCGTCGACGAGCAGGTCGATGACGAACGAGAACCGCTCGTCGCCGCTGCCTTCGATCATCGCGGGGGCCATGGCGACGAGGTTGGGGAACTGGTCGGCGGGCAGGCTGGACATGTAGTCGCGGACCTGGGCGAGGTAGGGGGCGGCGTCGGCCTCGCTGCCGCGGCCGCGTTCGGCGTGGACGGCGGCCTCGACGGCGTCGGCGACGATGACGAGGGACAGGTGGTCCATGCCCCAGGCGGCGATGCGGTCGGGGACGCCGGCGCCGCGCAGGACGGCGAGGAGGGCCTCGGTGTAGCGCAGCGAGTTGGGCCCGATCGGGATGCTGGCCCGGGCGACCTTGACGAGGTCGCGGTGGGCACAGAAGACGGCGCGGCTGGCGTAGCAGCTGCGTTTGACCTCGGCGACCCAGTCGGGGGCGCCGGCCGAGGGCAGCGGGATGTCGCCGATGACCCGGTCGAGGAGCTGTTCGAGCAGTTCGTCCTTGTTGGCGAAGTACGCGTACAGCGACGCCGCGCCGGTGCCGAGTTCCTGGGCGACGCGGCGCATGCTCAGCGCGTCGAGGCCGTCGCGGTCGACGAGGCGCAGGGCTGTGCTCAGCACCGCCTCCGTGCTCAGGGGCTGGCGGGCGGCCGGGGTCTTCTTCGGCGCCCGCCATGGTGGGGCGGGGATGGCGGCTGCTGGCACCCGACACATGCTACTTGAGACGAACAGCGTTACTTGACACGAACGCCGTTCGAAAGTAGAACGTTGTTCGTGAACAACGAACACCGTTCGAAACCGCGGGAGCTTCAGGCCCCGCCGCCGTACCGCTGGCGCTGGGCCGTCCTCGCCGTCGTCCTCGCCGCCGAGGTCATGGACCTGCTCGACGCCACGATCATCGCCATCGCCGGCCCCTCCGTGCGCGCCGACCTCGGCGGCGGCACCGCGTTCCTGCAGTGGCTCGCCGCCGGGTACACCCTCGCCTTCGCCGTCGGCCTCGTCACCGGCGGCCGGCTCGGCGACGTCTTCGGCCGCCGCGCCATGTTCCTCGCCGGCGCCGCCGGCTTCACCCTCATGTCCCTGCTGTGCGCGGTGGCCCCCGGCCCCGCCTGGCTGGTCGCCTGCCGGGTCCTGCAGGGCCTCTTCGGCGCCGTGCTCATCCCGCAGGGCCTCGGCCTCATCAAGGCCGCGTTCCCGCCCGAGCAGCTCGGGGCCGCCTTCGGCGCGTTCGGGCCGGTCATGGGCCTGTCCGCGGTCTGCGGCCCGATCCTCGCCGGCGCGCTCGTCGACGCCGACCTGTTCGGCACCGGCTGGCGGATGATCTTCCTGGTCAACCTGCCGGTCGGGCTGGCCGCGCTGGCCGGCGCCGTCCTCGTGCTGCCCCGCAACGCCGAGCGCGACCGCTCCCTGCGCCTCGACCTGCCCGGTACCGCCCTGCTCGGCGCGGCGCTGCTGCTGCTCGTCTTCCCGCTCGTGCAGGGCCGCGAGCTCGGCTGGCCGTGGTGGTGCTGGGCCGCGATGGCGGCGTCGGTGCCCGCGCTGTGGGCGTTCGGCCGCTACGAGCGCGGCCGGGTGCGCGCCGGGCGCAGCCCCCTGGTCGAGCCGTCCCTGCTGGCGAAGCGGCGCTTCAACGCGGGCCTGCTGGTCGGGCTGATCTTCTTCGCCGGGCTCATGGGCCTGACCCTCATCATCAGCGTGTACCTCCAGTCGGGCCTCGGCTGGTCCCCGCTGCGCGCCGGCCTCGCCCAGTCGCCGTGGGCGTTCGGCACCGCCCTGGGCGCGGTCGCCGCGCAGGCCCTCGGCGGCCGCTTCGGCGGGCGGCGGCTGCTCGTCGCCGGCACCGCCGTCGTCGGCCTCGGCGCCGCCGGGCTGCTCGGCACGCTCGCCGCGACCGGCGGCCCGGCCTCGCCGTGGCCCCTGGCGCCGGCCCTGCTGGTGCTCGGCATCGGGATGGGCGCGTCGATGGCCCCGTACTTCGACATCGTCCTCGCCGCCGTCGACGAGCACGAGGTCGGCTCCGCGTCCGGCACCCTGACCGCGGCCCAGCAGATCGGCGGCGCGATCGGCGTGGCGGTGCTCGGCACGGCGTTCTTCTCGTGGCTGCATGCAACGGGCACCGCCGGGGGCTTCACCGTCTCGCTGGAGCGGGTCCTGTGGCTGGAGATCGGCCTGCTCGCCCTCGCCGGCGGCCTGAGCTTCCTGCTGCCGGCCCGCGCCCGGGAGGAACCGGCGGCCGGCGGTGCGACGGATGAGGCGCACGGGGCGCCCGCGGCCACAGTTGCCGGTTAGCAGGGGCCGCGGCGGGGAATCAGGAGGGTACGGCGAGGGGAGAAGCCATGACGTACACCCTGAACAACCGCCCGGCGACCGCGCCGCGCGTGCAGCACCCGATCGCGCCGGGCCCCGTCAGGGAGGCGGCGGCGCCGGTGGGCGAGCGATCCACCGCCGAACTCGTCCGGCTCGCCGCCGAGCAGGTCTCGACGCTGGTGCGCGACGAGCTGAAGCTGGCCCAGCTCGAGCTGGCCCAGAAGGGCAAGCGGGCCGGCGTCGGGATGGGCATGTTCGGCGGTGCCGGCGTCGTGGCCCTCTACGGCGGCGGGGCGCTGATGGCCGCCGTCATCGCCGCCCTGGCCGTCGTCATGCCCGTGTGGCTGGCGGCGCTCATCGTCGGCGTGGTCCTGTTCGCCATCGCCGGCGTGCTGGCGCTGCTCGGCCGCGGGCAGGTCCGCAAGGCCGGTTCGCCGCTGCCGGAGGAGTCGGTCGCCAGTGTGCGGGCCGACATCGACACCGTCACCACCTCGGCGAAGCACGGGGGCCACCGATGACCGCGACCGAGTCGAGCCGGGGGCCCGCCGACATGTACGGCCACGAGCACCACACCAACGGCCACCACCGCCACGCCGGCGACGGGCACAAACCGTCCGCCGACCCGGCCCTGCTGCGCGAGGAGATCGCCCGCACCCGCGCCGACCTCGGCCAGACCGTCGAGGCGCTCGCCGCCAAGGCCGACGTGAAGGCCCGCGCCCAGGAGGCCGTGCACTCCTCCGTCAACGCCGCGAAGCTGCGCATGCGCGAGGGCGTGGAGCAGGTCGCGGTCAACGCCGCGTACGCGGGCCGGGAGCTGCGCACCAACCCGCGGCAGAGCATCGAGCGGGGCCTGCGGCGCATGCTGGACTCGGCGCGCGAGCGCCCGGCCCCGTGGGTCGTCGGCTCGGCGCTGCTGGTCCTGGCCGCGCTGATCGGGTACCGCAACAATCACCGGGAGCGCTGGTGAACAAGCTGCTGTACAAGCCGTTCAGCATCGCGTTCGGCATCGCCGGCGGCGTCGCCGCGAGCTTCGTGTTCAAGCAGGTGTGGCGGCGCCTCGCCGGGCAGGACGAGGCGCCCGAGGCGACGTCGCAGGAGTACGGCTGGGGCGAGGTCCTGGCCGCCGCCGCGCTGCAGGGCGCCATCTTCGCCGTGGTGAGGGCGGCCATCGACCGCGGCGGCGCGGCCGGTGTGCGCCGCCTGACCGGCGACTGGCCGGGCTGAGCCAGGCCGGTGCATGCGTAAGGGGCTTTCCCGTTTGCCGCGGGAGGCCCCTTGTTCGTTGCGGTGCAACCGGGTCGCTCCGTGCCGCAACCGGACCCGGCAACCGGGCGAGCCCAGAGTCTGTGCTGCGAACGTGATCCGGCACCGGGCCGCGCGAGGGAGCGGCCCCGGTGCGAGGTGGTCCGGCGCCGGGCCGTCGGACGGCCCGGCGCCGGCATCCGTCACCGCAGCAGGGCCTGCGCGCGGTCGCGCACGTCGGCGTACACCTTGCGGATCCCCTCGGTGGGAACGGCGGCGACCTCGGCCGCGGACACCGGCCACGCGGGGGCCTCGGCCGTGCCGCGCAGCGCCCAGGCCGCCTGGCGGGCCGCGCCGAGCGCCACGTACTCCCCCGGCTCCGGCACGCTGACCGGCATCCCGAGCAGCGCCGGCGCGATCGCCCGCACCGCCTGCGACGCCGCCGCGCCGCCGATGAGCAGCACCCGCTGCACCGGCACCCCGGCCGCGCGGACCGCGTCGAGGCCGTCGGCGAGGCCGCACAGCATGCCCTCGTACGCGGCGCGGGCGAGGTTGCCCGGGCCGGCGTTGGCGCGGGTGAGCCCGTTGAGCAGGCCCCGGGCCGCCGGCAGGTTGGGCGTGCGCTCGCCGTCGAGGTACGGCAGCAGCGTCAGCCCGCCCGCGCCCGGCTCGGCCGAGCGCGCCAGCTCGTCCAGTGTGGACAGTGACACGCCGAGCAGGTCCGCGGCGGCGGTGAGCACCCGGGCCGCGTTGAGGGTGCAGACCAGCGGCAGGTGCCGGCCGGTGGCGTCGGCGAAGCCGGCCACGGTGCCGCTCGGGTCGGCCACCGGCGCCGTGCTCACCCCGAACACGGTGCCGGACGTGCCCAGCGACACCACGACGTCGCCGGGGCCCAGGCCGAGGCCGAGCGCCGCCGCCATGTTGTCCCCGGTGCCGGCGGCCAGCAGCGCGCCGGCGGCGGTCTCGCCGACGACCTCGGCCGGCCCGGCGACCCGGGGCAGCGCGAGGTCGCGGCCGAACGCGAGCCGCAGCAGATCCGTGCGGTACTCCCCGGTGGCCGGCGACCAGTAGCCGGTGCCCGAGGCGTCGCCGCGGTCCGTCGTCGGCGCCGCGGACCGGTCGGCGCGCAGCCGGTGGGTGATCCAGTCGTGCGGCAGGACGACGGCCGCGGCGCGGGCCGCGACCTGCGGCTCGTGCCGGGCCACCCAGCGCAGCTTGGTGACGGTGAAGCTGGCCACCGGCACGGAGCCGGCCGCCTCGGCCCAGCCGGCCGCGCCGCCGGGCAGCTCGGCGATGAGGTCCTCGGCGGCGCCGGCGGAGCGGGTGTCGTTCCACAGCAGCGCGTCGCGGACCACCTCGCCGGCCTCGTCGAGCAGCACCATGCCGTGCTGCTGCCCGCCGACGCCGATCGCCGCGACCCCGTCGAGCAGGCCGCCGGCGGTCGCCTCCAGCCACGCGTCCCACCAGCGGGCGGGCGCGACCTCGGAGCCGTCGGGGTGGGCGGCGCGGCCCTCCCGCACGACCGCGCCCGTGTCCGCGTCGCACACGAGCACCTTCGTCGACTGGGTGGAGGTGTCCACCCCGGCGACGAGGGTCATGAGCGCACCCCGAGCAGGTGCTCCATCGCCAGCTGGTCGAGGACCTCGAACGCCCCGCCGCGGGCGGCGAGCTTGTCGACGTCGAACTCCTCGGCGCGCAGCGACTCGATCGTCTCGCCCTCGCCGAGGGTCGGCTCGTGCAGCTCCTCGACGCGGGCGGCGGCCAGGGCGGCGGCGACGTCCGGGTCGGCGCGGAAGGAGTGGACCCGCTCGCGCAGGATGAGGTAGTTGCGCATGCAGGCGCGGGCGGTCTCCCACACGCCGTCGTAGTCCTCGGTGCGCGGCGGCTTGTAGTCGAAGTGGCGGTAGCCGGTGTATCCGCCGTTCTCGAGCACGTCGACGGTCCAGAACGCGCCGCGCAGGTTGCCGGCGCCGAAGCGCAGGTCCTGGTCGAAGCGCGGGCCGTGCTGGCCGTTGAGGTCGATGTGGAACAGCTTGCCGTGCCACAGCGCCTGGGCGATGCCGTGGGCGAAGTTCAGCCCCGCCATCTCCTCGTGGCCGACCTCGGGGTTGAGCCCGACGCGGTCGGGTTCCTCGAGGGTGGCGATGAGCGCGAGGGCGTGGCCGATGGTGGGCAGCAGGATGTCGCCGCGCGGCTCGTTGGGCTTCGGCTCAAGGGCGAAGCGGATGTCGTACCCCTGCTCGCGCACGTAGGCGCACAGCAGGTTGAGGCCCTCGCGGTAGCGGTCGAGCGCGGCGGCGACGTCCTTCGCCCCGCCGGACTCGGCCCCCTCGCGCCCGCCCCACAGCACGTAGGTCTCCGCCCCGAGCTCCGCGGCGAGGTCGATGTTGCGCAGCACCTTCTTGATCGCGAACCGGCGCACCGCGCGGTCGTTGGAGGTGAACCCGCCGTCCTTGAAGATCGGGTGGCTGAACAGGTTGGTGGTGACCATCTCCACCCGCACGCCGGTCTCGCCGAGCGCGTCCTTGAAGCGGCCGATGAGCTTGTCCCGGGTCGCGTCGTCGCTGCCGAACGGGAACAGGTCGTCGTCGTGGAACGTCACCGCGGCGGCGCCGAGGTCCGACAGCCGGTGGACGGCCTCGACGGAGTCCAGCGGCGCGCGCGTCGGCCCGCCGAACACGTCCTGGGCCTGCCAGCCGACGGTCCACAGCCCGAAGGAGAACTTGTCTTCGCGGCTGGGCTGGTAATCGTTCATGAGGTACCTCTTCGCGGGCGGGGGGTTGGCGGATGTGGGCCTCAGGTTACGCCGCGGGCCGGGGTTAGTTCAAGATAAGAACTAACCCCGTTCGCACTGAGCCCCCGGCCCTCGCGGCGAAGGTTTTCTAGGCCCGGAAGACCACGCGGTAGTACGTCTCCGAGTGCTGCAGCGCCAGCAGTACCGCGCCCCGGACCTCGGCGTCGGGGCCGAGCATCGACGCCCGGATCTCCACCCCGCGCAGCGCCGGGGCGAGCGCGTGGCGTTCGACGGCCGCGCGCAGCGGGTCGAGCAGCAGGTCGCCGATCGCCGCCAGGCCGCCGCCGACGACGACGAGCGCCGGGTTGTACGCGTTGATGAGCCACGAGGCGGCCAGCCCCAGGTGCTCGCCGGCGGCCGCGATGACCGCCCCGGCGAGGGCGTCGCCGGCCTGCGCGGCCGCGGCCACGTCCCGGGCGTCGAACCCGTCGAGCCCGGCGAGGGCCGACGGCTCCCCGGCGGCGAGCGCGCGGCGCGCGGCGCGGACGATCGCCGGCCCCGACGCCACCGTCTCCAGGCAGCCGACGTTGCCGCAGTTGCAGGGCTCCTCGATGCCCGGTACGGCGTTGTGCCCGATCTCCCCGGCGGTCCCGCCGACGCCGTGGAAGACGCGCCCGTCGGAGAGCACGCCGGCGGACAGCCCGGTGCCGGCGTAGAGCAGGGCCAGGTCGCCGACCCGCTCCCCCGCCCCTTCGAGGTTCTCGGCGACGGCCGCCGCCTGCCCGGCGTTGTGCACGTAGACGGGCGCGCCGAGCTCGGCGGCGAGGATGTCGCGCACCGGCACGTCGCGCCAGCCGAGGTTGGGCGCCAGCAGGCACACGCCGGTGTGGAAGTCGGTGAGCCCCGGCAGCACCGCCCCGACGGCGGCGATCTTCGCGCCCGGCAGCCCCGCCCCGGCGATCGCGTCGCGCACCTCGGCGGCGACCTTGCCGAGCACGACCTCCGGCTCGGCCCCCGGCTCGGCCACCGGCCGCGCCCCGCCGCCGGGCGCCGCCCCGCCCGGCGGCCGCGGCGTCGGGAACTCGCGCCGGGCGATCTCCTCCCCCGCCGCGTCGCCGATCGCGATCGTGGTGCGCCGGGCGCCGATGTGCACGCCCACGACGAGCTGGGAGCGGGCGTTGAACTCGAGCAGGATCGGCGGCCGCCCCCCGCTGACCGCGGTCGAGCCGGGCCCGATCTCGCGCACGAGCCCGTCGGCGATGAGCTCGTCGACGATCGCGGACACCGTAGGTTTGGCCAGGGTGGTGGACCGGGCGATGCTCGCGCGCGACACCGGCCCGCCCTCCTTGACCAGGGCCAGCACCAGCGAGCGGTTCACTTCCCGCATCACGTTGTGGTCGGCGCCGCGGCGTGGCTCATCTGATCGCATAATCCGACAACGCTACCCCGGCGATCACCCGCGGGCGGGCACCCTACATTGGTATCGGACAAGGTACGCCACCAGCCCGGCCGGAAAGGCAGTCTTTCGATGCACATCTCGGCGCGCGGGGATTATGCGGTTCGGGCCTCGCTCGGGCTCGCCGCCGCCTATCCGGCCGTGGTGTCGGCCGCCGGCCTGGCCGACGAGCAGGACATGCCGCGAAAGTTTCTCGAGGCCGTCCTCGGCGACCTGCGCCGCGCCGGCCTGGTGCGCGGCCAGCGCGGCGTCGACGGCGGCTACGTCCTGACCCGCCAGCCGTCGGAGATCATGGTCGGCGACATCCTGCGCGCCGTCGACGGCCCCCTGGCGGAGGTCCGCGGCGTGCGCCCGGAGGAGGCCATGTACTCGGGCACGGCGGAGCACCTGCAGCAGCTGTGGGTCGCGGTGCGCGCGGCGGTGCGCAACGTGCTGGACGAGGTGAGCCTCGCCGACGTCGTACGCGGCCGCATGCCCGCCCACGTCCGCCGCCTCACAACTCCCCCGGCGGCCTGGCAGCCCAGATAGCTGTGCTGGCCCATTGTCCCGCAACGGCGTCACTCCAGCGACGAGCTGGTGCGTTGTTCGCGTCGGGCCCGGCACCCGAATATTCGCCGGCCGGTGCGGGTCGGCGCTGCTCATCGACGACGCGAGCGGGCAGCTGACGGCAACCCGCGTGGCGCACCGCCGGCCCGCGACCGCACGCGTCCGGGCTTGGCACAGCCCGGACGTCGCCGGCGCCCTTCATGACCGTCCCCCAGCGCCCGCGGACCACCGGCCCGCGTCGGCGTCCGCGCTTCCCACGCTCCCCCGCGTGCCGGGCGCACGCGACCGCCCCGGTGCCCACGGACCGACCCAGCCGCGTCCGCGCTTGGCGTGCACCGGGCGCGAGCCGATCCGCGGCATTGTGCCGGATTTATCGCCTGCCGGGGCATAAATCCGACAAGTCGTGGCGCGGAGCGCCCGACTTGTCGGGAGGCCGGCGAGCGCACAGGGCCCGCCGATCTCGGCGAACCGCCTTCGGCGGGCGGGAGCGGCCCTACGCTCGGGGTATGTCGAAAGCGCACGACCCGTACCTGCAGGCGGCCGAGGGGTTCCTGCACAGCATCCGCGCCGAGCTGGACATGGCCGACGATCTCGAGATGGATCGTACGTTGCGGGTGACGCAGACCTATGCGCTCGTGAGCATCGCGCGGTCGCTCAACGAGCTTATCGAGCACCCGGCGGGGGACGAGGCGCCGGCGCTGCTCGCCGCCGCCTCGCTGCGCGGCTGACCGGCGTCAGGCCACGCCGGCGGCGGTGAAGGCGTCGCCGATCGTGGTCACGTACTCGGCGGCGGTGCGCCCGGCGTTGGCCAGGTCCTGCTCGAGCACCGACAGCGGCGGGTCCACCGGGGTCGCGGCCAGCTCGGTGAGCAGCTCGCGCAGGTGGCGCTGGGTCGCCTCGGCCTGGGCCGGGGCCGCCGCCGTGACCGCCGTCACGGCCGCCGCGGCGCGCAGGGCCTGGGGCGGGAGCTGGTCCAGCAGGACCTTGAGGGCGCCCGTGTACGTCGCCTTGTAGGTGGGGGTCGCCACCACCAGGACGGTGGCGCGGCGCAGGCGGTCCAGCGCGTCCTGGACCTGGGGGTCGGCCGGCTGCAGCAGGCGGGGGCCGAGCGCCGCGACGTCGATGGTGTGCGGCACCGGCTGGGCCAGGCGGGCCGCGAGGGCGGCGCCGACCTCCTCGGCCAGGTGCAGCGTGCGCGAGTGGGGGCGCGGGTTACCGGAGAGGACCACGATCACCCGCCGATCCTATCCCCTATCAAACCGATGGGGAATAGCGGGTTTTTCGCCCTTGGCACCGCGGAGCTGGCAGGGAGACGCTTCAGCGTCGACCGGTGTCTCGTGGGAAGAACGGTCGTAACTTGCACGGACCCGAGCCAGGGCCAGAAAAAACGTCACACCCAGGCGCGAGGGTCGGCCACCAGGTCGCGCACGCGCTCCGGCAGCTCGCCCGTCACCACGTCCTCGATCGTCACGGTCTCCAGGATGAGGCGCTCGTTGGCGCGCAGCGCGATCCACACGTCCTGCAGCGCGGACGCGGCGCCGTGGTAGCCGAGCTCCTCGGGGCGCTGGCCGCGGACGTTGGCCAGGGGGCCGTCGATGACGCGGATGATCTCGGCCAGGGAGATGTCGGCGGCCGGGCGGGCCAGGCGGTAGCCGCCCTCGGGGCCGCGCTGGGCGACGACGATGCCGCCGCGGCGCAGCTGCAGCAGGATGCTCTCGAGGAACTTCGGCGGGATCTGCTGGGCCGCGGCGAGGCGGTCCGCGGTCACCAGCTTGGCGTCGCCGGAGCTGGCCGCCAGCTCCGCCACCGCGCGCAGTGCGTAGTCAACTCGGGCCGAAAGGCGCATGTCCTCATCCTCCCACGCGTCGCAACAGGCCCTCCTGCACGGCCGTGGCGATGTGACGGCCGTCCGCGGTGAACATGCGGCCGGTGGCCAGGCCGCGGGCCCCGGAGGCCGACGGGCTCACGCAGTCGTAGAGGAACCACTCGTCGGCGCGGAACGGGCGGTGGAACCACATCGCGTGGTCGAGGCTGGCGCCGGCGAAGCCGCCGGGGCCCCAGACCGCGCCGTGGGCCGACAGCACCGAGTCGAGCAGCGTCAGGTCGGAGGCGAAGGTGAGCACGCACGTGTGCAGCAACGGGTCGTCGGGGAGCTTGCCGTCCAGCCGCATCCACACCCGCTGGTGGTCCTCGGCCGGGCGGTTGCCGGGCCGGACCCAGCCGGGCTCGCCGACGTAGCGCACGTCGATCGGGCGCGGGACGGTGCTCCAGATGCCGGCCCGCTCCGGGTACTTCGCCAGGCGCTCCGCCATCGTCGGCACCTCGTCCGGCGGCGGCACGTCCGGCGGGGCCGGCTCATGGTGGTCCAGCCCCTCCTCGGAGCGGTGGAACGACGCCGACATGAAGAAGATGACCTCGCCGTGCTGCTCGGCGACGGAGCGGCGCACCGAGAAGGAGCCGCCGTCGCGGATGTTCTCCACGGTGTACGTGATGGGGACGCTCGGGTCGCCGGGGCGCACGAAGTAGCCGTGCAGCGAGTGCACGTGCCGGGCCGGCTCGACGGTGCGGCCGGCGGCGACGAGGGCCTGGCCGGCCACCTGCCCGCCGAAGACGCGCTGAGGGCCGACCGGTGGGCTGATGCCCCGGAACCGGTCGTCCCCCAGCGGCTCGAGATCCAGCAGGCGCACGAGCTCGTCCACCGCGGCCTGCCCGCTTGCCAGTTCGGTCACACGGACAATCTACGCAGGAACCTGCCCGTGCAGGCCGCTCAGTCCTGTGACAGTGCTCCCAGCTGGTGGACGCGCAGCGTGTTCGTGGAGCCCGGGGTGCCGGGCGGGGAGCCGGCGACGATGACCACGTCGTCGCCGGGCGCGAGCCACGGCAGTCCGACGAGGGCCAGGTCGACCTGCTTGAACATCTCGTCCGTGTGCTCCACGAACGGCACGTCGAAGGTCTGCACGCCCCAGCTGAGGGTGAGCTGGTTGCGGACCGTGGGCTCCGGGGTGAACGCCAGCAGCGGCAGCTCGCAGTGCAGGCGGGCCAGGCGGCGCACCGTGTCGCCGGTCTGCGAGAACGCGACGAGGGCCTTCGCGCCGATGTTGCGCGCGATGTTGGACGCCGCCGAGGTCAGCGCGCCGCCCTTGGTGCGGGGGTCGTGCTGCAGGCGGGGCACGGTCAGCGCGCCGCCCTCGGTGGTCGCGACGATGCGGGCCATCGTGGAGACCGTCAGGATGGGGTACTTCCCGACGCTCGTCTCCCCCGACAGCATGACCGCGTCGGCGCCGTCGAGCACCGCGTTGGCCACGTCGGAGGCCTCGGCCCGGGTCGGGCGCGCGTTCTCGATCATCGAGTCGAGCATCTGCGTGGCGACGATGACCGGCTTGGCCTGCTCGCGGCACAGCTGCACGGCGCGCTTCTGCACCAGCGGCACCTGCTCCAGCGGCATCTCGACGCCGAGGTCGCCGCGGGCGACCATGACGCCGTCGAACGCGTTGACGATCGCCTCGAGCGCGGCGACCGCCTCCGGCTTCTCGACCTTGGCCAGGACCGGGCGGTGAATGCCCTCCTCGGCCATGATCTCGTGGACGAGCTTGATGTCGTCGGGCGAGCGCACGAACGACAGCGCGATCCAGTCGGCGCCCAGGCGCAGCGCGAAGCGCAGGTCCTCGGCGTCCTTCTCCGACAGCGCGGGCACGCTGACCGCCACGTTGGGCAGGGAGACGCCCTTGTTGTTGGAGACCATGCCGCCCTCGGTGACGAGGACCGCGATGTCGTTGCCCGTGACGCTCGTCACCTCGACGGCGACCTTGCCGTCGTCGATGAGCAGCCGGTCGCCGGGCTTGACCTCCTGCGGGAGCTTCTTGTAGGTGCACGAGACCCGGTCCTTGGTGCCGGAGATCTCGTCACTGGTGATGACCGCGGTGTCGCCGGTCCGCCACTCGTGCGGCCCGTCGGCGAAACGACCGAGTCGGATCTTGGGACCCTGCAGGTCCGCGAGGATGCCCACGGGGCGACCGGCGCCGATGGCGGCCTCCCGGACGAGGTTGTACACCGAGGCGTGGTCCTCGTGGCTTCCGTGGCTGAAATTGAGCCGCGCGACGTCCATACCGGCGTCGACGAGGCCACGGAGCCGCTCGGCCGACGAAGTGGCGGGGCCGAGCGTACAGACGATTTTGGCGCGTCGAGTCACACCCTGAGGCTAGCCCCTCGGCCACCGCGCGTATGCGCTGCCCCGGCCCCACGCCATCAGTTGAGACGTTGGAAACCCTGGCTTTGCTCGATACTGGTCCGATGTCCACTCTGCCCCAGTGGCGGCGGCCGATGCGCGCCCGCGACACCCGCGAGGCCCATCGGGTCGCCACGCCGCTCGAGCTGCTGTTCGACCTGTGCTTCGTGGTCGCGATCGCACAGCTCGGCCAGCTGCTGCACCACTCCGTGGCGGAGCACCACGTGGCGCACGGCGTGGCCGGGTACGTCATGGTGTTCTTCGCCATCTGGTGGGCGTGGATGAACTTCACGTGGTTCGCCTCGGCGTTCGACGCCGACGACGTCCCCTACCGGCTGACGGCGCTGCTGCAGATCGCCGGCGTGCTGGTGCTCGCCGCCGGGGTGCCGGCCGCGTTCGACGGCCGGCTCGGCGTCGTCACCCTCGGTTACGTCATCATGCGGATCGGGCTCACCGCGCAGTGGCTGCGGGCCGCGCACGGCCTGCGCGACGACGCCCGCCGCACCGCGCTGAAGATGGCGGCCGGCGTCTCGGCGTGCATGGTGGGCTGGGCCCTGATCCTGTTCGCCCACGGCACGATGCACACGGCGCTGTTCGTGGTGATGGCCGCGGCCGAGCTGTCGGTGCCGGTGTGGGCGGAGCGGGGCTGGTCGACGCCGTGGCACCCGCACCACATCGCCGAGCGCTACGGCCTGCTGTTCATCATCGTGCTCGGCGAGATCGTCCTGTCGACCACCCTCGCCGTGCAGGGCGGCTTCGGCACGGGCCGCCTGTGGTGGGTGGCCGGCAGCGGGCTGCTGATCGTGTTCGCATTCTGGTGGTTGTACTTCGAGCAGCCCGTCCATGACCGCCTGGTGGACAACCGGCACGCGTTCGTGTGGGGGTACGGGCACTTCTTCGTCTTCGGCTCGGCGGCCGCGCTCGGCGCGGGCCTGGCGGTGGCGCTGACGTCGGACGGCCCGACGCTGCGCGGCAACCTGGCGGTGTGCATCCCGGTCGCCGTGCTGCTGGTGTCGCTGCAGCTGCTGCACCTGCCGTCCCGCCCGGCGGCCGCCGCGTTCGTGGTGTACCTGGCCGCCGCGCTCGTGATCTGCGCGGCCTTCGCCGGGCCGGCGCTGCCGCTCGTGGCCGGCCTGCTCGTCGCGGCGGTGGCGGCGAGGATCATGATTCGCGCCCGGTGAACGCCTCCGCCCGGGCCCGCCCGTCGACGCTGTGGCTGAACACCCGCGCGTCGCCGTCCGTGGTGTGCGTCTGCCCGGTGAGCGTCGCGTGCAGCGGCGTCGCCGAGCTCATCTCGCCCCGCAGGCGCGGCAGCGCCGCCGGGTGCGAGTCGCGCAGCCACGTCACCATGTGCTCGCGCACGAAGCAGCGCAGATCCCACAGCCGCGGCGCGTCCAGGGCGCTGACGAGCGCCCGCAGCCGCATCGCGCTCCCGGTGGCCTCGATGACCTGCAGCACCGACACCCGCCCGTCCCACAGGTCCGTCGACTCGAGCGCCCGGCGCAGCTCCTCGCGCATCTCCGGCACCGGCAGCCACCAGTCGACGTCGAACAAGACCGCGCCGAGCAGCGCCGACTCGCTCCGCGTCCAGTTCTCGAACGGCCGCTCCGTGAACCGCGACGTGGGCAGGATGAGCCGCCGGTCGTCCCAGACGTGCACGACGACGTACGACAGGGTGATCTCCTGCACCCGCCCCCACTCGTTCTCGACGATGACCACGTCGCCGAGGCGTACCGCGTCGGAGAACGCCAGCTGCAGTCCCGCGAACAGGTTGCGCAGCACGCTCTGCGCCGCGAGACCGGCGATGATCCCCGCGAACCCGGCGCTGGCGAGCACACTGGTCCCCACGAGCCGCGCCTCGGGAAACGTCATGAGCATCACGGCCGCCGCGAGCACCGCCATCACGGCCACGGTCACCCGCCGGACCATCACGACCTGCGTGTGCACCCGCCGCGCCGTACGGTTGTCGGGCACGTCGGTCCGAAACCGCGACAGCGCCGCCTCCTCGCCCACCACCAGCAGCGCCGCCAGCAGCCACGCCGCCGCCGCAATGATGATCAGCTGATCGGCGTGCAGGAACGTGTGCCGCCACGAGGCCCCGTCGGCCGCCGCGCGCACGGAGAAGTACACCGCACAGAGCACGATCACCCACTGCACGGGCCGATGCGCCCTGTTGGCCAGATCGGTGAGAAACCGCGACTGCCGCCCCGCCCGCAGCAGCACGACGTGCACGAGCTGCACCACCAGCAACGCCAGCAGCGCCGCCCCGAGCGCAATCCCAAGCGGCGCCAGCGTGTCAACGACCGTCTCCTGCATTCTGCGCGCGTTACCCGCATGGGGTGATCGCCACACTCCGCGAGGAGGTGATCAGTCCAGCGGTACGCGCCGCCGCCGCGCCACCCTCCACAACACCAGCCCGGCAGGCAACACCAGCGCCACGCCTCCCACTCACGAGGGCCGCAAGCCCCTGTTTGCGCCGCCCGCGCCCTCAGCGAACCAGGGCTCGACGCTGGACGGGAACGGTGCACCATCGGCGGCAACCACCGCAGGCCAAGCATCGATCGATCGTCAACGCGATTCGGCGTTGACGTCACCGGCGCCCCCGCGCCGTCCGCCAGAGCACGAGCCCGACAACCAACACCAACGCGGCACCACCCGCGGCGATCGCCCCCACCTTCACCGGCGTTCCGCTGGACCCTCCACCGCCCGCCGCGCCGGACGGCGCCGCAGTTACCGCCGGTGCCGCCGAGGACTCTGTTGCTGGCGGTACATCGGCGGTGAGCGCAGCCACGGGATTCACGATCCCGAACCCGTACTCGTCGTCGCGCCCCGGCTTGCCCTTGTCCGTGGCCGTGGCCGTGACCCGATGTACCACCTCCGGCCCGGACAGGTTCGGATACTTGGCCCGGACCAGCGCCACCACCCCGGCCACGATGGCCGTCGCGTCGCTCGTGCCGTAACCGACGCCGTACTTCCCTTGTGGTCGCGTCGACACGACATCCACGGCAGGCGCGGCGATCACCATCTCAGGGCCGGTCACCGACACCGACGCGTGGTCACCGTTGCGGTCCGTACCGCCGACAGCCACAACGCCGGGAACGCTGGCCGGGAACGCAACCCCGCTCCGATCCGTGGTGTTGCCGACCCCGGCCACCACCACGACGTCGGCCTGCAGCGCCCGCTCGACCGCCTGACGAATCTGCGGATCCTCTCCGACGTCCAGGGACAGGTTGATGACCTTCGCGCCGTGTTCGACCGCCCAGTCGATCCCGTCAGAAATCCCTGTTCCGGCAGACTTCGACTCGCCGCGCAGCACCTGCCCGGGCAGGATCATGGCCTTCGGCGCCACGCCGAGAACACCGCCGCCGTTGGGCAGTCCACGTCCGGCGATCAGACCGGCCATCGCCGTACCGTGACCGACGGAATCGGTCCGGCCGTCGGTGGTATTGCCCTCGCCGAAACCTCTGCCCGGCAGGACCGCGCCCGACAGCTCTGCGTGCTGGGCGTCTACCCCCGTGTCGAGCACGGCGACCACAACGCCGTCACCCTGGCTGATCCCCTGCGCCTGCCGGATCCCGAGCGCCGCGAGATGCCACTCTTGATCCCGGACCTTGTCGGCGGCAGCGGGGCGGGCGGTCAGCAACAGCACCACGACCGCCGCCAGCACCCCGGCGCACAGGCGACGCACCACAGTGATCAACGGTCGATCCCGAGCACGCCCGGTCCAGGTTCGTGACGCTGTTGCGGCGCGGCATCCAACACGGGCGGCACGCCTTCTTCAACCGACCACAGTTCGTCGTCGCCGCCGCGCTTCGATCGACGCCGCTCTGCGTATTCCTCGTACGAGCGGTCACGGAATGCCCCAGCGGGCCCCGCGGCTCGGCCCGCAGACGAAGATTCCGAGGGCGCCGATGGGCTCACGGCGCGACGTGGCCGCCCGGCCTGGGCCGAGCTGACGCGCGGAGGGACACCGCCGATGGGCGCGCCTGGTACCCGCTCCGCCGACGGGTTGGAAGGCCGCGGCCCGCCGATCACGCCTCCAGCTCCCACAGCGCCGGGCCGCAAGCCCACACCGATGCCAGGACTCACCGCAGGGCCGCCCGGACGCGGATCGCCACCGATCACGCCGACCGGCCCTGACGTGGGATAGCCGCCTCCTGCCCCACCGCTGGGCGGCAGCGGCGATCGGCTCGGCGGATCGCCTGCAAGCACAGTCCCAGGCCCGTCGTCGAGGGGGTCCGCTTGCGTTCCTCCTCCCTCTGTCCCGCCCTCACCGGATCCGCCTCCGACCGCCGGCGGCGGTTCGAAGACGGGCGGCGGCAGAATCACGGAACGGCCGCCGCCCGTGGACACGCTCGCGGTCGAGCCGCTCGATTCCGAGTCGTTCTCGATGATTTGCGAACCCGGTTCAATGGAACGGGTTGGCGTCGGCAGCGGGGTGCTGTACGACTTGGCCGCGTCGGCGATCCTGCCGTCCGCCGCGATCATTACGTCTCGGCCACGCTGGTCCAGCGCGGGATCGCTGGTTCTGGCAACCGCGATCCCCTGGCCGGTGCTCCGCGGGTAGCCGGCGTGCAGCGACTCCAGTTGCCGCCGCGCGTCGCGGATGCTCGCGTACGTTTCGTCCACGCCGACGCAGATTTGGCCCGTCGCACGGGCCATGTACGTCAACGCGTCGATCAGGTCGTTGATTCGCCCGACGAATGCGGCCGAAGCGTCGCTGCGTTCCGGCGGCCAGCCTTCCATCAGCCGGTCCCGGTGACCTCGTAGGTTGTCGCGTTGTTGCTCGATCGCCGCCCGAAGCCGATTCAAGGCGTTGACATGCGCAAATCCCGTCTCTGGATCCTCGACGGCGACGACCGCCCACAGCTGCGGGAGGGAGTAGTTCGCGTACGTCTGCGCCATCAGTATGCCCCCACTACGACGCGCATCGAAGACCATGACCGTATCGAACGGCCGCCGTGCTCGGCGACCCCACCGGCAACGATCCGGCAGAACGCGCAAACCCGGCGCGGCCGGCGGCCACGCGACGGTGACTGAGCGGACATCAGATCGGCCGGCCCAGCTTCGGGTCGACAGGCGGGACGTCCGCATTGACCGCCCGCCCCGCCTCCGACATGGCCGTCTGAACGTCCGTACTCGCCAGTGCGTCCGCCGAGGTGTATGCGTCGGCAATCACGTGAGCGGCGCGGGCCATGACCTCGCCGTTGTACATGAGCACGTCCAGCGCTTCGTACAGCTCCACCAGCCGGGCGTGGTAGTTCTTCGCGGCCTGCTTCACGTCGTCGCTCAGCGCCTGCGTGCCGAACAGTGGTGTGTTTGCGAACACCGTCAAGGTCTGCGTCATCTCGGCTGACAGGTGGACGTCCAGGTCGTGCTGGAAGTCGGTGCCGAAGCCGTGCACGGCCGCTACGTCGACCGTGAAACCGTTGTGCTCACTCATCGCGCCCTCCCCCGCCACGATGCGTATCGAACACCCCCGACGGTAGCCGACTAGCGATGCGTGGCTCGACCCCGTTCAGGGGAGCCGCAGAACCGACATAAAGGTCACGGACCCCACGGCCAGGACGGGGTTGGGGACGTCGCCGGGAAGGGGGCCGGCGGCTGTTGCCTGGGCAGGTCGCAGGCGTCCAGGCCGGTGTCGTACCCGCTGAAGAACGAGGCCGTGCGCTGGGCGGGGGAACCGTGGGCGCCCTCCTGGAACCACGGCTCGCCCGGAGGGTCGCCGACCGAGATCAGGCCCGACTTCAGCTCGTCCAGGTCGCCCTGCTCCAGGCGCAGGTCGCCGACGCGGATGGAGTCGCCGATCACGGCGCCGGCGAAGCAGTCGGCCTGCAGTTCCTGGTAGATCGTGAACTGGTACTGGATGCCCAGGCGCTGCTGGATGCCGTGGCCGTACTCGTGGCCCAGCAGGTAGAAGACGAAGGCGTCGCCCATCTGGGTGTACACCTGCTCGGCCCACGCCGAATCGTAGGCGATGAAATCGCCGATCGGGCAGTACGCGGCGTTCTCGGCGGGGATGGGCTGCAGGCCGCACGAGAGCTCGCCGTCCGAGGTGTACGGGACGATCCGCGCGATCGGGCGGAAGCCGACGATTTTCGCGGACCAGTAGCGCTCGGTGACCGAGATGGCCGTGGACAGGTCGCTGGAGAAGGCGCCGGAGAATGTGCGGCCAGCGTGGGCCGGGCGCGGGGAGAACAGCAGGAGCAGCAGGCCGGCCAGCGCGGCCGTCAACAGGCGAGGGGCTTTCATGGCCGAGGGGTACCCCGGGAGCGAACCGGCTACGAGGTCCGCTCCCGAAGTGCACCTCAGGCGGATAGGGCCACCGCGGCGGGGTCGACCGGCGACGGGAGGGTGCCGTCGCCGCCCAGGTAGGCGTGGATCGACGCGGCGGCGGCGCGGCCCTCGGCGATCGCCCACACGATGAGCGACGCGCCGCGGTGCATGTCGCCGGCGATGAAGACGCCGGGCGCCGAGCTCTGCCACGTGCCGTCGGTGTCGATGCCGCCGCGGCGGTTACGGGTCAGGCCGAGGTTGGCCAGCAGCGGGCCCTCCTCGGTGCCCTCGAAGCCGATCGCCAGCAGCACGAGGTCGGCGGGGTACTCCCGCTCGGTCCCCTCCACCACGGAGACGATGCGCCGGCCGTTCACCCTGGACACCTGTACCTCGGCGATGCGCACCGCGGTGAGGTTGCCCTCGGCGTCGCCCTCGAACGAGGTCACGGCGACGGCGAAGGCGCGCTCGCCGCCCTCCTCGTGCGCGGGGTAGTTGCGCAGGATCCACGGCCACGTCGGCCACGGGTCGCGGCCCTCGTCGCGCTCCTGCGGCGGCACCGGGTACTGGTCCAGCTGCAGCACGGAGCGGGCGCCCTGCCGGTGGGCGACGCCGAGGCAGTCGGCCGCGGTGTCGCCACCGCCGATGATGATGACGTGCTTGCCCTCGGCGGTGATGGACGCCGACGGCTGCTTGCCGGCGACGACCCGGTTGGACTCGACGAGGTGCTCCATCGCGAGGTGGATGCCGCGCAGCTCGCGGCCCGGCGTCTCCGCGGTGTCGCGGCCGGCGAGCGCGCCGCAGGCCAGCAGCAGCGCGTCGTGCGACGCCCGCAGCTCCTCCACGGACACGGTCACGCCGACGTTGACGCCGGTCTTGAAGCGCACGCCCTCGGCCCGCAGCTGCTCCAGGCGGCGGTCGATGTGCTCCTTCTCGAGCTTGAAGTCCGGGATGCCGTACCGCAGCAGCCCGCCCAGGGCGTCGTCGCGCTCGTAGACGGTGACGTCGTGGCCGGCGCGGGCCAGCTGCTGGGCGGCGGCCAGGCCCGCGGGGCCGGAGCCGACGACCCCGACGCTCTTGCCGGAGCGCTCGGGCGCGGGGCGGGGCGTGACCCGCCCGGCCGCGACGGCCCGGTTGATGATCTCGACCTCGACCTGCTTGATGGTGACCGCCTGGCCGCCGGCGATGGACAGCACGCAGGCCGCCTCGCACGGCGCCGGGCACAGCCGGCCGGTGAACTCCGGGAAGTTGTTCGTGGCGTGCAGCGCCTCGATGGCGAAGTCCCAGTCGCCGGTGCGGACGAGGTCGTTCCAGTCCGGGATGCGGTTGCCCAGCGGGCAGCCGTCGTGGCAGAACGGGATGCCGCAGTCCATGCAGCGCGTGGCCTGCTCACGGATCAGCTCGTCGGAGGCGGACGGGTACACCTCCCGCCAGTCCCGCAGGCGCACGGGCACCGGCCGCCGGGCCGGCAGCCGCCGCTCGAAGCGCAGGAAACCGTTCGGGTCAGGCACGGGCCACCTCCATGACAGCCGCATCCACGTCGCGGCCGGCGGCCTCGGCGGCCCGGATCGCCTCCATCGCGCGCTCATAGTCCCGCGGCATCACCTCGGTGAACTCCGCGACCGCGGTCTCCCAGTCGGCCAGCAGACGCTCGGCGACGGCGGAGCCGGTCTCGGCGAGGTGCTCCTCGATCCGGGCCCGCAGGGCCGCCGGGTCCGACACCGGGCGCAGGTCCACCAGCTCGGCGTTGACCCGGTCGCGGTCGAGCCGCCAGACGAAGGCGACGCCGCCGGACATGCCCGCCGCGAAGTTGCGGCCGGTGGGGCCGAGCACGACGACGGTACCGCCCGTCATGTACTCGCAGCCGTGGTCCCCGACGCCCTCGACGACCGCGGCGGCGCCGGAGTTGCGCACCGCGAAGCGCTCGCCGGCGCGGCCCCGCATGAACAGCTGGCCGCCGGTGGCACCGTAGAGCACGGTGTTGCCGCCGATGATCTGGTCCTCGGCGACGAACGGCGCCCGCTCGTCGGGGCGCACGATGAGGCGCCCGCCGGACAGGCCCTTGCCGATGTAGTCGTTGGCGTCGCCGTACAGCCGCAGCGTGACGCCGCGGGGCACCCAGGCGCCGAACGACTGCCCCGCGGTGCCGCGCAGCGTGATGTCCACGGTGTTGTCGGGCAGCCCGGCGCCGCCGACCCGGCGGACGACCTCGCCGCCCAGCATCGCGCCGACCGAGCGGTGCTCGTTGCGCACCGTGATCTCCAGCCGGACCGACTCGCCCGCGTCCAGGGCCGGCGACACCGCGGCGATGAGCTGGTTGTCGATGGCCCGCTCGAGGCGGTGGTCCTGCTTGGTGGTCTGCCGGCGCACGGCGTCGTCGGCCAGCGGCGGCACGTGCAGCAGCGGCGTCAGGTCCAGGCCGCCGGCCTTCCAGTGGTGCACGGCCGGGCGCACGTCGAGCAGCTCGGTGTGGCCGATCGCCTCGTCGAGGGTGCGGAAGCCGAGCTCGGCCAGGTAGCCGCGGACCTCCTCGGCCATGAACCAGAAGAAGTTCTCGACGAACTCCGGCGCGCCGGTGAACCGCTTGCGCAGCTCCGGGTTCTGGGTGGCGATGCCGACCGGGCAGGTGTCCAGGTGGCAGACGCGCATCATGATGCAGCCGGAGACGATGAGCGGCGAGGTGGCGAAGCCGTACTCCTCGGCGCCGAGCAGCGCCGCGATGACCACGTCCCGGCCCGTCTTGAGCTGCCCGTCGACCTGGACGCTGACCCGGTCGCGCAGGCCCGACAGCAGCAGCGTCTGCTGCGTCTCCGCCAGCCCGAGTTCCCACGGCGTGCCGGCATGCTTGAGCGAGTTCAGCGGCGACGCACCGGTACCACCGTCATGCCCCGAGATGAGGATGACGTCCGCCTTCGTCTTGGCCACGCCGGCCGCGACGGTGCCCACGCCGACCTCCGACACGAGCTTGACGTGCACCCGCGCCGAGGGGTTGACGTTCTTGAGGTCGAAGACGAGCTGCGCGAGGTCCTCGATGGAGTAGATGTCGTGGTGCGGCGGCGGCGAGATGAGCCCGACGCCCGGCGTGGCGTGCCGGGTCCGGGCGATCCAGGGCCACACCTTGTTGCCGGGCAGCTGCCCGCCCTCGCCGGGCTTGGCGCCCTGGGCCATCTTGATCTGCAGGTCGTCGGCGTTGACGAGGTACTCGGTGGTGACGCCGAAGCGGCCGCTGGCGACCTGCTTGATCGCCGAGCGGCGGCGCGGGTCGTGCAGCCGGTCGGAGTCCTCGCCGCCCTCGCCGGTGTTGGACTTGCCGCCGATGTTGTTCATCGCGATCGCGAGCGTCTCGTGCGCCTCGGCCGAGATGGAGCCGTAGGACATGGCACCGGTGGCGAAGCGCTTGACGATCTCGACGGCCGGCTCGACCTCGTCGATCGGCACGGGCGGGCGCACGCCGGTGCGCAGCTCGAAGAGGCCGCGCAGCGAGCCGGCCTGCCCGGCGAGCTCGTCGACCTTGGCCGTGTAGCGGCGGAAGACGTCGTACTGCTTCGAGCGGGTCGCGTGCTGCAGCAGGAAGACCGTCTCCGGGTTGAACAGGTGCAGCTCCCCTTCGCGCCGCCACTGGTACTCCCCGCCGACCTCGAGGCGCCGGTGCGCCCGCTCGGCCTCGTTGGACGGGTAGGCCCGCGCGTGCCGGGTGGCGATCTCGGCGTGCACCTCGGCCAGGCCGATGCCGCCGATCTTGCTCGGGGTGCCGGTGAAGTACCGCTCCACGAAGCGCGGGTCGAGGCCGACGGCCTCGAAGACCTGGGCGCCGCAGTACGACGAGACGGTCGAGATGCCCATCTTGGACATGATCTTCAGGACGCCCTTGCCGAGCGCCTTGACGTAGTTGTGGATCGCCTTGTCCGGGTCGATCCCGGCGAGGGCGCCGGTGGCGATGAGGTCCTCGACGCTCTCGAACGCCAGGTACGGGTTGACCGCCGAGGCGCCGAAGCCGGACAGCAGCGCCACGTGGTGCACCTCGCGGCAGTCGCCGGACTCGACGACCAGCGACACCTGGGTGCGGGTCTGCTCGCGGACCAGGTGCTGGTGCACGGCCGCGGTGAGCAGCAGCGACGGGATCGGGGCGAGGTCGGCGGTCGAGTCGCGGTCGGAGAGCACCAGGATGCGCACGCCGTCCTCGATGGCCTCGGACACGCCGCGCATGATCTCCACGAGCCGGCGCTTGAGGCCGGTCGCGCCGTCGCGCACCGGGTAGAGGCCCGACACCCGCACGGCCTTGAAGCCGGGCAGGTCGCCGTCGTCGTCGATGTGCAGGATCTTGGCCAGGTCGTCGTTGTCGATGACCGGGTACGGCAGCGCGATCTGCCGGCAGGACGCCGGGCCCGGCTTGAGCAGGTTGCCCTCGGGGCCGATGGTGGACGCGACGCTGGTGACGAGCTCCTCGCGGATCGCGTCCAGCGGCGGGTTGGTGACCTGCGCGAACAGCTGGGTGAAGTAGTCGTACATCAGCCGCGGCCGGGTGGACAGCACCGCGACCGGGGTGTCGGTGCCCATCGAGCCCAGCGGCTCCGCGCCGGCCTTGGCCATCGGGCCGATGAGGATCTTGAGCTCCTCCTCGGTGTAGCCGAAGGTCTGCTGGCGGCGCTGGACGGAGTCGTGCGTGTACACGATGTGCTCGCGCTCGGGCAGGCTCTCGAGGTCCATGAGCCCGGCGTGCAGCCACTCGTCGTACGGCTCGGCGGCGGCCAGCTCGGCCTTGATCTCGTCGTCGGTGCGGATGCGCCCGGCGGCGGTGTCGACCAGCAGCATCTTGCCAGGCGCCGAGCGGCCCTTGGCGACGATGGTGGCCGGGTCGAGGTCGAGCACGCCGGCCTCGCTGGCCAGCACGATCAGCCCGTCGCTGGTCTGCCACCAGCGGCCCGGGCGCAGGCCGTTGCGGTCGAGCACGGCGCCGACGAGGGTGCCGTCGGTGAACGCCACGCTGGCCGGGCCGTCCCACGGCTCCATGAGCGAGGCGTGGAAGCGGTAGAAGGCGCGGCGGGCCGGGTCCATGCGCGGGTCGTTCTCCCACGCCTCCGGGATCATCATGAGCACCGCGTGCGGCAGGCTGCGCCCGGCCAGGTGCAGCAGCTCCAGGGCCTCGTCGAAGTTCGCCGAGTCCGACGCCTCGGGCGTGCAGACCGGGAACAGCCGGCGGATGTTGCCCGGCAGGTTCTCCGTGGCCAGCAGCGCCTCGCGGGCGGCCATCCAGTTGCGGTTGCCGCGGATCGTGTTGATCTCGCCGTTGTGGGCGATGATGCGGTACGGGTGCGACAGCTCCCACGACGGGAACGTGTTGGTGGAGAAGCGCGAGTGCACCAGCGCGATCGCCGAGGCGACCCGCTCGTCGGACAGGTCGGGGAAGAACGAGACGACCTGGTCCGGGGTGAGCATGCCCTTGTACGTCATGGTGCGCGCCGACAGCGAGGGCAGGTACAGCTGGATGCCCCGCTCCCGGGTCTCCCGCTCGGCCTGCTTGCGCACGCAGTAGACGACCCGGTCCAGGTCCAGGCCGGACAGCACCGTGCCCGGCGCGCCCAGCTTCTCGGCGCTGAGGAACACCTGGCGGATGCGCGGCATGGCGGCCAGGGCGGTGGCGCCGAGGTCGGTGGCGTCGATCGGCACGTCGCGCCAGCCGAGCACCTGGGCGCCCTCGACCAGCGCGTACTTCTCCAGCACCCGCTGGGCGCGCTGCGCGGCCTCGTCGTCGGTCGGCAGGAAGGCCAGGCCGGTCGCGTACTGCCCGGCGGCGGGCAGCTCGAACGGCACGACGGCGCGCAGGAACGCGTCCGGGATCTGGATCATGATGCCGGCGCCGTCGCCGGTGTTGGGCTCGGCGCCGCGGGCCCCGCGGTGGTCCATTCGCCGCAGCGCCGACAGCCCCTTGTGGACGACGTCATGGGACCGGCGGCCGTTGATATCGGCGACGAAGGCGACCCCGCAGGCGTCGTGCTCAAAGGCCGGGTCGTACAGACCCTGCAGCTGCGGTCCCGGGTACACCATCGGGCCTCCTGACGTCATCGAGTGCAAATCGGGACAACGTCGGCCCTGGGGAGCGGTCTTGCCAGTGTACGCGAAGAGCGGGCGCAATTTGCATGGTTGGTACTCGAGTCCGTACCCCATGCAGGCACGCCCGCCGCGTTGGTTGCCGACCAACGTACCGTGCGCACCGGCGGCCGACCTACAGCGTGAGATCGTGACAAATCCCACGTCGCGGCAGGTGGGGCCGCTGTTACCGAACTGTCACGCAACCTCCGACAGTCCGGAAGACGTCCAACGAGCGGATGGCTGCCGTCATCCGTTACTTCCTACGATGATGCCCGGCCGGATCGCCCGCCACCGCGCGGTCCCGGCAAGTTGAACCGGTGGCACAAACACGGGATACACCGGGGTTGCGACCGGTGCATCCTCAGTCACGACGCAATTCAAGAAGGAGGTGTGGACATGGGAGTCTCCGCACGCGCACTGGCCACGATCGCCGCGCTCACCAGCGTTGTTCTGCTCGCCGCCGGCTGCGGCGGCAGCGACGAGGTCAAACCGAAGTGGAACGGCAATGACGGCGGTGCCGGCGGCCCCTCGGCTTCCGCGTCCGCCGATCTGCCCACGGCGGCCTTCGCCGCTCCCGCCGACGGTGCCAGCAACGTCTCCACCGCCACCGAGCTGTCCCTGCAGGGGGGCCCGGGCGCCAGCGCCCAGGTCACGCTGACGGACGCCTCCGGGGCGGCGGTGGCCGGCGCGCTGCGCTCCGACGGGACGAGCTGGGTCCCCGGCACGCAGCTCAAATACGGCACGCAGTACACGGCGAGCGTGACCTCCGCCGGCGACCCCGCCGGCAAGAAGATCACGTTCACGACCATGGCGAAGCCCGGCAAGACGGTCAACGTCTCCACCGCGATCACCGACAACAAGACGTACGGCGTGGGCATGCCCATCGTCGTGCGGTTCGGCTCCAGCGTCCCGAAGGAAATGCGCGCGGCGGTGGAGAAGCGGCTGCTGGTCACCTCCGACCCGCCCCAGGTCGGCACCTGGTACTGGTTCGACGGCGGCGAGGTGCACTACCGCCCGAAGGAGTACTGGCAGTCCGGCACCAAGATCAACGTCCGGCTCGCCGTCGGCGGCCTCCAGCTCACCAAGAACGGCTGGGGCACCAAGGACGTCACGAGCACCTTCACCATCGGCGACAAGATCGTCATGACGACCGACGACAAGACCCACCAGATGACGGTGGAGCAGAACGGCCAGGTCATCAAGACGCTCCCGGTGAGCCTCGGCAAGCCCAAGACCCCCTCGTCCAGCGGGAACATGGTGGTCATGGACAAGAACCAGTCCGAGCTGTTCGTCGGCACCGACCCCGACGACCCGTACCGCGAGACGGTGTACTGGACGCAGCGCATGACCAGCGGCGGCGAGTACATCCACTCGGCCCCCTGGTCGGTGGACAGCCAGGGCAAGCGCAACGTCTCGCACGGCTGCACCAACGTCTCCGAGGCCAACGCAAAGTACCTGTACAACCTCACCAAGATCGGCGACGTCGTGATCGTGAAGAACACGACCCGCAAGCTCGCATGGGGCAACGGCTGGACCGACTGGGACAAGTCGTGGGACGAGTACGTCAAGGGCAGCGCCTTGCCCGCGCCGGCGGACACCGCGAACCCGGGCACCTCGGCGTCGGCGTCGACCTCGGCCGGCGCCTCGGCGCCGGCGAGCGCTCCGGCCGCGTAACACCACAGCTACCGCGTAACACCACAGCTACCGCGTAACACCACAGCTACACAGGGCAGCTCCAACGTCGTCGAGGCCGCCGCTCTGCTCCCACCCGGGGCGGACGGCGGCCTCGACGCTGCGGCGGAGCCGGTCCACCGGCTGCGGTCGGGCCCTCCGAAGGAACGACGCCGGGGTGCACGATCCCCGGATGATCCGGGGCATCGACGAGCGCTAGCCTCTCGCGCATGGCTCTGGTCCGACGCACCGCCGTCCTCGGCACCTCCAACAACCGGGTCGTGGCCGCCGCCACGGTCGCACCGCCCAACCTCGCCCAGCCGCCGGCCGGCTACCCGTACCCGGGCCAGCCGGGTGCGGCCATCCCCACCCAGGCCGGGCCGCCGGACCAGGACGCGACCCAGCGCATCCCCGTGCCGGGCGCCCCGCTGCCGGGCGCCCCGACGGCGGCCGCACCGGCGCCCGAGGTCGGGGCCGCGGTCGCCGTCGGCGGCGACGCCGTGCCCGCGCCGGGGGGCGAGGCCGCGGCCGTGGCCACCCAGCCGGCCAGCATCGGCGCGCTCGTCGCGGCGTTCCTGCTCGTGGCGGCCGGCGGGGCGGGGTCGTGGGCGCTGTACCACTTCGGCGTCAACGCCGACGAGATCCACCTGCCGGACGCGACCGCGCTGTTCGGCGTGCTGTTCGCGTTCGCCACCGCCGTCGAGCGCGTGCTCGAGCCGTTCGCCCGGTTCATGCCCGGCCAGCACGCCAAGGGCGAGCTCGAGCGGGCGGTGGCGAACATGGCGAACAAGTACCACGACGCCACCCTCGACGACCTCATCCAGGTCGCGCACGCCAAGTCGATGGTCGAGCGGGGCCGCGCCAGCCGCGGCCTGGTGTCGTGGGGCATCGCGGTGGCCCTCGCCACCGTCGCGTCGGCCTCCGGCGGGCTCTACCTGCTGCACTCCATCGCCGGCGACGGCTGGCAGGGCATCCCGGTGTGGGTCGACGCCATCATCACCGGCGTGGTCGTCGGCAGCGGCACCAAGCCCCTGCACGACGTCATCTCCAAGGTGCAGAAGAACAAGGAGAAGTCCGAGGACTCCACCAGCGCCTAGCAGCCACCAGCACCTGGCAGTACTGCCCTGCACTACAGGACGAGCAGCCCGTCGGTCTGGCCGCGCTGGGCCAGGCCGGTCAGGGCCTCCTCGGCCGCCAGGTACGGCAGGTACGGCAGGTCGTGCGGCTGCGAGCGCAGCACCTGCGTGGCGTGGTGGGCAGGCACGGAACCGGACGGGTAGGCACGGGCGCAGCGGGCGTCGACCATCGCCCGGCGGGACGCGAACGCGGCCACCGCCTCCCAGTCCGACAGCGGCGCGGTCGTCGGCAGCTGCACGCCCGGCGGCTCGGGCAGCACGTCGACGGAGGTGTACGGCTCGCTGCCGGCCAGCCACCACGACAGCGACCCCACCGCCGAGCGCAGCGGGTACTCGCACCAGTACGGCACGAGGCCGGCCCGCACCACGTGCCACGGGTCCAGGAGCCGGCCGCACTCCACGACGAGCCGGTTGCCGGTGCGGGCGCCGGCGCGCAGCCAGCCGCGGTACAGGTCGGCGACGGCGCCGGAGAGCACGTCCGGGTGGCGGTAGAGGACCTGGCGGACCGGGTTGCCGTGCGCGGAGGCGAAGCGGCGCAGGTCCTCGACGAACCCGCGGTCGACGCTGCGCTCGCCGTCGCTGTCCTGCGGGCCCTCCCCCGCGCCGTCCAGCCCCGGCACCGGGCCCGGGGCGGTGCGCCGGTCGTAGTAGTCGCCCGGGGTCAGGCCGGTGGCGCGGCCGCCGAGCTGGAAGGAGTACCCGGCCGGGCCGGTCAGGGTCAGCCAGCGGCTCACGTCGCGGGTCACGACGATGGGCGCGCCCGGGCGCAGCCGGTCGGCGATGAGGTCGCGGTAGGCGTCCGGCAGCCGCTGCCAGCGCACCACCGCGTACGCGGTCGACGCCGCGGACCAGCCCCGCCACACCGGGTCGTAGACCTGGCGGACGGTCACGTCCGGGTTGGCGTCGAGGATCGCGCGGGCGCCGCGCTCGCCGGCCCGGGCCGCGGCGGCGCCGTCGGCCGGCACCCCGTTGGGCGACATGCCGTCCTGGGTGGCGATGTCGGCCGTGGGCAGCTCGAACGCGGCCGGCAGCCACGGCACGCCGAGGGCCGCCGCCAGGTGCAGCGCGGCGCCGTGCGGCGAGCCGACGACGAGGCCGTTGTAGCGGCCGGGCGGGAGCTGGCCGACGAGCCAGCGGGCGACGACGCCGGCGTCGAGGGTGGTCCCCGGGTCGCGGCGGGCGTGCCGGCCGCGGGCGGTGCTCCAGCGGGGCGCGGCGACGACCGGGCGGGGCACGCCCCGGCGGTACGACAGCGCCCGCCCCGAGGCGATGGCGAGCGCCGTGCCGAGCCCGGTGGGCCACTGCAGGTCAACGTCGGCCGTGGTTTCCGTGCGCCGCCTCACCGGTCCGATCCCCAAAGCTTCACCATTCCCGCCCCGCACTCCTGTCCTTGGTGTGCAGCGGGTCTGCC
Organism: Dactylosporangium sp. CA-139066; assembly: GCF_050936175.1. Taxonomy (NCBI): domain Bacteria; kingdom Bacillati; phylum Actinomycetota; class Actinomycetes; order Micromonosporales; family Micromonosporaceae; genus Dactylosporangium; species Dactylosporangium sp. CA-139066. The sequence goes on from NZ_JBNJNH010000001.1 coordinate 8,973,442, forward strand.
CAACCTCCGGGTTGCTAAACCCCTGCCGTGGCGCGGGCGGCCACCAACCCGTAGACTCGCTACACATGAAGGCGGACGCGCTACGCGGGCATCTCGACGCACTCCTGCTCGCGGTGCTCGACGGCGAACCCCGCCACGGCTACGCGATCATCGAGGCCCTGCAGGAGCGCAGCGGCGGATCGCTGTCCCTGCCCACCGGGACCGTCTACCCCGCGCTGCGCCGGCTCGAGCGCGCCGGCTACGTCGAGAGCGCCTGGTCGACCGTCGGCGGGCGGGAGCGGCGGACGTACCGGCTGACCAACGCCGGGCGCAAGGTGCTCGCCGAGGAGCGTTCGGCCTGGCAGGAGTTCACGGCGACGATCGGCTCCGTGCTGCTGCCGCCGCCCGCGACGGCCTGAGCCTTCCCTCTGGGGGCCGGCGGCCTGCCCCAGGCCGGCGGCCGGTTGCGCAGAGCCGTGCCGGCGAACGAATCGCACGGGCGTTGTGTGGGCGGCCTTCCCTGGGCCCTGTCCTAGGCGAGCGGCCGGTTGCGCAGGGCCGTGCCGGCGAACGAATCGCACGGGCGTTGTGCGGGCGGCCTTCCCTGGGCCCCGTCCTAGGCGAGCGGCCGGTTGCGCAGGGCCGTGCCGGCGAACGAGACGCAGCGGACCGCGAGGCAGCCGGCGTAGCCGAACGCGGCCGCGAAGGCCGCGACACCGATGAGCACCGGGGGCCACGACGCCGCCGCCGGCCACTGGTAGACGCTCAGCCCGACGACCGCCGCGGCGACCAGGCCGTGCAGGCCCAGGAACGTCACCGCGCCCAGCCCGACGCGGCGGGCGTAGCGCACGCCGTCGCGCAGGTAGCGGCTGCCCCACGAGAAGCCCGCGACGACGAGCGCGGCGACCGCGGCGGCGAGGAACGACGTGTACTTGAAGTGGTCGACCAGCACCCAGTAGAGGTGGCTCGCGTGCTCGGTGCCCCACGGGTTGTCCCACCACATGAGCGGGGCGAGCAGGTTGACCACCGGCAGCACCAGCGCGATCCACAGCGCGGTGCGCCGGCCCTGCTGCGCGGCGAGCTCGGCCTGGTAGCCCGGGACCACCTCGCGCAGCGAGCCGAACTCGGCGACCGCCCGCGCGCGGGCCTCGGCAGGCTCGAGTCCGTCGTCCTCGTAGGCCGCGGCGGCGTCCTCAAGGCTGTGGCGCGCCTCGGTGATCATTTCCAGGCGCGTCGCCCGCGGGCCGCGCAGGGCAGCCGCCAGCGAGCCGATGTAGACATCGACCGGATCGGCAAGGACTTTGGTCACGTCCCCCACGGGTCCAAGGGTCCCACATGCGCCGCGGGGCGCGCCAACACTCAGCTTGCGGCGAGCCGCCCGTCATCCACGCGTACCACCTGGTCGAACCGGTCAAGATCGGCCTGGCGGTGTGTGACCACCACCACGGTGCGCCCCTCCCCCGCCGCCCGCAGCGCCGTGGCGAGCACCGCGTCGGCGGCCGCCGGGTCGAGGCCCTCGGTCGGCTCGTCCAGCAGCAGCACCGGCGGCGGGTCGAGCAGCGCCCGGGCCAGCAGCAGCCGCTGCCGCTGCCCGCCGGACAGCCGCGCGCCGTCCTCGCCGACGAGCTCGTCGAGGCGGCCGCCGTACTCGGGCAGGCCCGCGGCGGCCAGGGCGCCCCGCAGATCCTCGTCGCCGAACCCCTCCCGGCCGAGCGTCAGGTTCTCCCGCACAGACGCGTGGAACACGTGCGCGTCGGCGAACACGCCCCCGGCCACCTGCCACGGCTCGGCCCCCGCCGGCCGCCCCTCGACGACACCGGCCACGACCGGCGCGCGGCCGGCGATCGCGTCCAGCAGCGTCGACTTGCCGGCCCCGCTGGCCCCGACGACGGCGACGCGCCGCCCGGCCGGCAGGTCGAGGTCCACGCCCTCGAGCGCGGGCCGCGCCCCATGCGGGTAGCGGACGGTGACGCCGCGCAGCCGCACGCTCACGGGGCCCGGCAGCGAGCGGAGTTCCGGCTCGTCCGCGCCCGGGCCGGCGGTGCCGACGAGCCCGCGGCCACCGGTCACCGCGGCACGGACCTCGCCACGGCGGGCGGTCCCGACAAGCTCGCGGACTCGGGCCGCGACGGGGCGGACAGAGCCGTCGCGGGCGGTGCCGACGCCGGCGGTGCCGACGCGGGCGGTGCCGACGCGGGCGGTGCCGTCATGGGCGGTGCCGATGAGCTCGCGGACGCGGGCCACGGCGGCGCGGACCTCGCCGTGGCGGGCGGCGGCCGTGGCGAGCGGCACCACCACCTCCCCGACGGTGAGGGCGACGAGCGCGAGGACCGGCGCGGCCGGGCCGTGGGCGAGGACCCCGACGGCGACCGCGGTACCGGCCGGCACCAGGGCGGCGGCGCCGGTCACGAGCCCGGACACGGCGGCGGCGCGGGCCTCGAGCCGGGCGAGGCGCCGCCCACGGGCCGCGGCCCCGGCGAGCGCACCCGGCATCGCCCCGAACGCCACCAGCTCCGCGGCCCCCTGCGTGAGGTCCACAGTGGACTGCGTGAGGTCGCCCCGGGCGCGCGCGATGGCCGGGCCCGAGCGGTTCAGGGCGTTGCCGAGCAGCGGCAGCAGGAGCCCGGCGATGAGCAGGCCGCCGGCGAGGACCACACCGGCGCGGAGATCGGCGGCGCCGACCCCGGCCACGGCGGCCACGCCGACGACGGCCGCGACGCCGGCCGGCAGCACGGCACGCAGCAGCAGATCCTGCACGGCGTCCACATCGGACACCACACGGCTCAGCGAGTCCCCGTGCGCACCGACGCCCCCACCCACGCCGCCACCGTCATTCGCACCGCCACCGCCATTCGCGCTGCCACCGCCATTCGCGCTGCCACCGCCATTCGAGAGGCCAGCTCCGTTCCCAACGCCGCCGTTCGCAATGCCGCCGCCGTTCGCCGCGCCGCCGCCGTTCGAGAGGCCGGCGCCGTTCGAGAGGCCAGTGCCGTTCGAGGGGCCGGCGCCGTTCGCGACGGTGTCTCCGCGGGCGGCCAGCGCGGCGAAGGCCCGGGCGCGCAGGTCCGCCAGCACGCGCAGGACGGCGTCGTGGCTCGCGAGGCGTTCGGCGTACCGTGTGCCGCCCTTGAGCAGGGCGAAGGCCCGCACGGCCGCGATGGCCACGGCCAGCGCGGACAGCGGCGGCCGCTCGGCGGCGCGGACGATCATCCAGGTGGCGGTCCCGACGAGGCCGACGCCGGCCGCCTCGGTCAGCACCGCGAGGAGGCCGGCAAAGACGAGCCGGACCCAGATCGCCTTCACCAGGCCACCGCCGGACGGGAAGCCGCGGCGCAGCCGGGAAAGAGGCCGGTAAGAAGGCGCTGGGGCCGGGAAAGCCGCGAAAGAACCCGGGCAAGCCGCGAAAGAGGCCGGGCAAGCCGCGAAAGAGGCCGGGCAAGCCGGGAAAGAGGCCGGGCAAGCCGGGAAAGAGGCCGGGCAAGCCGCGAAAGCCGGGGAAGAGGCCGGAAAAAGAGGCGCTGGGGCCGGGTCGCCGTCATGCGGCCACCGCCGGGTGGGCCTCGGTGAGCCGGCCCGCTTCCACGCGCACCGTGCGGGTGGCGATCGACAGCAGCGCCGGGCGGTGGGCAACGAGCAGCGCGGTGCGCCCGGCGGCGAGACGGGCCGCGGAGGCCACCACGGCGGCCTCGCTCGACGGGTCGAGGCGGGCGGTCGGCTCGTCGAACAGCAGCAGCGCGGCGTCCCGGCGCAGCCAGGCGCGGGCCATGGCGAGGCGCTGGCGCTGGCCGCTGGACAGTCCGTGCTCGGCCAGGTCGGTGTCGTAGCCGCGCGGCAGCGCCTGCACGAACCCGTCGGCCTCGGCCGCGCGCGCCGCCGCGACGACGTCGGCGAGCGGGACCTCGGGGGCGCCGAGGCGGATGTTGTCGGCGACGGTGCCGGCGAACAGGTGCGGGCGCTGCGGCAGCCAGGCGAGGCGGGCCCGCCACGCGTCCAGGTCGAGGGCGGCGAGGTCGGCGCCGCCGACGAGCACCCGGCCGGCGGTCGGCGGCGTGAACCCGAGCACGACGGACAGCAGCGTCGACTTGCCGCCGCCGCTGGGGCCGACGAGGGCGATCCGGTCGCCGGGCTCGACGGCGAGGTCCGCGTCGCGCAGGGCGAGGACGTCGCCGTAGCGGACCTCCACCCGCTCCAGGACCACCGCGGCGTCCGCCGGTGGCAGCCGGGGCTGCGTCGTGGCCGGCGAAGGTGGCAGGTGTACGGCATGCAGCTCGGCCGCCGCCGCCAGCCCTTCCTGGCTGGCGTGGAACTTCGTGCCCAGCGCCCGCAGCGGCAGGTACGCCTCGGGGGCGAGCAGCAGCACGACGAGGGCGGCGGTGAGGCTCAGCCCGCCGTGCAGCAGCCGCAGCCCGACCGGCACCGCGACGAGCGCGACGGAGACGGTGGCGACGAGCTCGAGCACCAGCGCGGACAGGAACGCCAGGCGCAGGGTACGCATGGTCGCCGCCCGGTACGCCTCGGCGGTCGCCCGGACCCGGCGCGCGTACGACGGCCCGCGCCCGAACGCGCGCAGCGTCGGCAGGCCGCGCACGGTGTCGAGGAAGTGCCCGCCGAGGCGGCCGAGCAGCGCCCACTGCCGCTCGGTGCGGGCGCCGGTGGCCTTGCCGACCAGGATCCCGAAGACCGGGATGAGCGGCAGGGTGAGCGCGACGACGACCGCGGACGTGAGGTCGGTGAGGGCGAGCCAGCCGAGGGTGGCGAGCGGGACGAAGGCGGCGAGGAACACCTGCGGCAGGTAGCCGGTGAGGTACCCGTCGAGGCCGTCGACGCCGCGCCCGGCCAGGGTGGCGAGCTCGCCGGCCCGCCGCCCGGCCAGCCACGCGGGCCCGCGCCGGGCGGCCGAGTCGAGCAGCTCCTCACGCAGGTGCGCCTTGATGCCGGCGGCGGCCCGCCCGGCGACGGCGGTCAGCGCGCCGGCGTGCAGGGCCCGCAGCAGTACCGCGACGGCGGCGACAACCAGCGCGGCCCGGTCGAGCCGCCCGCCGGCCGCCGCGGCCAGCAGCGTGGCGAGGCTCACCGCCTGCGTCACGATGAGCACCGCGGCCAGCAGCGCGGAGCCGGCCAGCACGATCGCGTAGCGCCGCACCGGGCCGATACGCAGCAGCCTTCTGTCCACCTGTCGCTCCTACCAGTACAGCGACGCCCGGCGCCGGAACAGCCACCAGCACGCGGCCTGGACGGCGACGAGCACCGGGAGGAGCGGGGCCGCGCCGAGGGCGAGCAGCCGCAGCGTGTCCCCGCCGGCGGCCGCGCCGGCGACGGTGACCGTCGCGCCCGGGTCCAGGGTGGACGCTAGCACGGCCGGGAACAGCGCCGACGCGGCCGCGAGGGCCGGTAGGGCGCACGCCACAGCGGTCGCCGCGAACGCCCGCCCGCCGGCTCGCGGGGCCAGGAAGCTCGCCGCCATCGCGGCACCGGCGGCGGCGAGGGCGAGGATCGTGCCCGCCACCGGGTTGCGCACCGCGTCGGGGGCGGCGGCGTACCAGCCGCCGACCGTGAGCACGACCACGCCGGCCGCGACCGGGGCGAGCCGCACGACGAGCCGGCGCATCCGCGCGCGCAGCGGACCCTCCTCCAGGCGCCAGCCCAGGTACGCGGCGCCGTGCACGAGGACGAGCAGCACGTTGGCGGCGGCGGTCAGCCAGACCCGCGGGTCGCCCAGCGGCGCGTAGCCGTGCACGCGGCCGGCGGCGTCGAGCGGGACGCCGTGCAGCAGCACGCCGAAGAGCAGCCCCCAGCCGGCGGCGAGGGCCAGGCCGCTCGCGGCGATGAGCGCGTCGAAGCCGCCCCGCCGCCGGCCGCGGCTGCGCAGCTGGACGCCGGCGTTGAGGGCGAGCAGGCCGAGGACGATCGCGACCACGGCCGGGTAGGCGGCGCCGAACAGCTCGCCGTCCAGCCGCGGGAACGCGGCCACGAGAACGCCGGCGGCGCCGACCGCCCACACCTCGTTGCCGAGGAACATCGGGCCGATCGCGTTGAGGGCGGCCCGCCGTTCGCCGTCGCCGCGCAGGGCCGGCAGCAGCATCGCGACGCCCTGGTCGAGCCCGCCGAGCACGAAGTAGGCCACCAGGCAGAAGCCGAGGATGCCGTACCACAAATTGCTCACGCCGCCACCTCCGCTTCGCTCCGGCGCCGGCGCGAGTCCGAACTGTGCATATGGTTCACGGCTCCTCCGCTTCGCTCCGGACCGCTCACGCCGCCACCTCCGCTTCGCTCCGGCGCCGGCGCGAGTCCGAACTGTGCATATGGTTCACGGCTCCTCCGCTTCGCTCCGGACCGCTCACGCCGCGACCTCCTGCAGCTCGGCGGGGCTCTCTTCCTCGACCCCGAACTCGCCGCCCGGCGGCCGGGCCGCCGCCCGGGCCAGGAGCCACCAGTCGACGACGGCGAGCGCGGCGACGAGGACGGTGAAGCCGAACGTGGAGGCCCGCAGCGCCCCGGCGCTCATCGGCGACACGGCGTCGGCGGTGCGCAGCAGCCCGTAGACGGCCCACGGCTGGCGGCCCTCCTCGCGCACCAGCCAGCCGAGGATCGCCGCGGCGAACGGCACCGGGATGAGGACGGTGAGCAGCCACAGCGCGGGCCGGGCCCAGCGGCGGCGGATCAGGGTGTCGCGGAACGTGAGCAGCTGCACGATGAACAGCAGCAGGAACAGCAGGTTGGCGATGCCGATCATCGAGTCCAGGGCGGTGCGCACGATGTCGCCGGGCAGGTAGTGGCCGGGGCCGAAGCGGGCGACCATGTCGGCCTGGGCGGCCAGCGCCTTGGCGCCCTCGGACATCTTCGTCGGCTGGTTGTCGCCGATCGGGCCGAACTGGGCGTAGCCGAAGCCGATGGTGAAGAACGAGCCGATGAGCCCGACCCGGACGCCGAGGCGCAGCGAGCGGCGGAACAGCTCGTGGTCGTCGGGCCGGCCGGGTCCGGTGGATGAGGTCGCTTTGCGCACGCGCCAGGCGCTGATGCCGGCCATGAGGATGCCGCCGGTGGTCATGGCGGCGGCCACGGCGTGCAGCAGGGAGAACCACAGGGCGCTGTTGGTGAGCAGCGCGCCGAAGTCGGTGAGCCGGACGGTGCCGTCGGCGTCGCGGGCGTACCCCACCGGGTGCTGCAGGAACGCGTTGCTGACCATCACCCAGAACGCCGAGAGCATCGCGGTGGCGGCGACGCCCCAGATCAGCAGCAGATGGAGGCGCTTGCCGAGCTGACCTTTGTGGACCAGGCCCCAGCCGAAGATCCACATGCCGAGCAGCGTGGACTCGAGCACGAACGCGATGAGCGTCTCCAGGGCCAGGGGCGCGCCGAACACGTCGCCGGTGAGCCGGGACAGGCCGCTCCAGTTGAGCCCGATCTCGAACTCCATGACCAGCCCGGTGGCGATGCCGACCGCGTAGTTGATCGCGTACAGCAGCCCCCAGAAGCGGGCCATCCGGCCGTACACCGGGTTGCCCGACACCACGTAGCGCGTCTGCAGCACGGCGACGAGCACGACGAGGCTCAGTGTGACCATGACGAACAGGAAGTGCAGCGATGCGGTCAGCCCGAACTGCAGCCGGGCATACTCCAGGGCTGTCATGCGTCGCCCCCCGACATGTACCCTACCAACATGTCGTCACCCTACACGTAGCGCCGCGCGACAAAAAGCGCCCCCTCGATCAACGAGGGGGCGCTCCGGTTGTTCGGTCAGGCCGCGGTTGTCGTCAGGCCGCCGTGTGTCTCGATCCGACCTTGGCCACCTCGACCAGGGCCTGCGCGCGGGCGTACTCGGCCGGGGTGAACGCCGGCGCCGGCCGGCGAACGTACAGGGTGCCGCCCGCCGGGTCCGGCAGCTGCATTCCGGTCGCCGTGAAACCGGCCGGGCCGGTGGAGGCGCCGGCCTTCCAGGAGATGTCGCAGTCGCCGAGCAGCGCCGCGATCGCCTCCTCGAGGGTGGCCGAGCCGTCGAGCACCTTGGCCGCCAGCGCGAGGACCCGGGTCGGCTCGTCGGCGAGCCCGCGCACGTCGGACGGGGCGATCCACGGGTCGCGGCCGCGGCCGCGCTGCACGGCGTCGGCCAGGTCGGCCACAGTGAGCTCGTCGGGGGCCTCGACGAGGAAGTCGTCGACGGCGCCGAGCTCGGTGGTGTGCACCTGCACGGAGAGGATGTTGACCTTGCGCAGGGCCAGGCTCGCGGTGAGCACGGAGAGGAAGCCGGGGCGGTCGTCGACCGTCGCCCGGATGCGCCAGAGCGTCATGCCGTCACGCCGCCCAGGTTTTTGTGCCGGCGGGAGCGGGGGCGCCGAGCTCGGAGCCACCCGCCTCACCCGGTTCCGCCAAACCGGGCCCCGCCAGCCGTTCCCCGAGCACAAGTGCCGTAGCACCGACCAGCTGCGCCAGCCGTTCCACCTCGGATCCGTGGAACGGTGGTGCTCCCGCGTCGCCGTCCGCCCCGCCGCGGCCGACGACAAGGACCAGGCCTCCACGCTGGAAAGGCGCGACAGCGAGATGTACGCCGTCAGCAGCGCTCAACGCGCGAGGCCGGAGTGGTGCGATGTCCACCTGTGGGGGGACATCCGGAGCGCGCCAGCTGGCGCAGATCACCGAGGTGGAGGACCATGCCCGGGCGCGCGCGCCGCCGCCCGCCCAGTCCGGTCCGATCTGGATCGCGACCGCCCAGTCCGCGCCGAACAGTGCGGGTGCCGCGTCAACGACCGTCGCCAGGCCGTTGCCGGGGTTCGCCGCCACCTGTCCGATGAGCGCGACCTCGCGGCCACTGCTCGGCTCCGACAGCTCGGTGCCGCGCCACACACCGTCCACGCGAACGCCTGGGATCGCCGCGAGGCCGGTGAGCACGCGGTCGACCGGGCCCGAAGCCGGCCAGACCACGGTGAAGTCGTCCACCGCACGGCCGCCGACCCGTTCCAGTACCACGACCGAAACGATGTCCGCGCCGACCACACCCAGCGTCCGGGCAACCTGCCCGAGTGAGCCGGGACGGTCGGGCAACGTAACCCGCAGCCTCAGCAGCATGTGGGTGACCTCCCGTTCGTCCTTGGGCTTGGATGTACGCCGCCGTTGGTGTACGCCTTGCTCTCCGGTTCTGCTGACCAGGTTGCCTACCGCCCGTTTCCGCGCCGTTTCGCAGCGGTGTCGATGCCGGAACGTTTCCCGAGGCCCCGATTCGGACATTCCGGGGTGAACTCGGCCGCAGTGCTTGACAGAGAATGTGTCTCACCCATGGACTGGCCGGATGAGCACCCCGCCCGGCCTCGATCTTCCCCGCCTGCAGACGTACCTCGACGAGAAGGCCCCCGGCCTGGTCGGCGCCCCGCTGACGGCCGAGCTGGTGGCCGGCGGCCGGTCGAACCTGACGTACGTCGTCAACGAGGTCTTCGTGCTGCGCCGCCCGCCGCTCGGCCACGTCCTGGCCACGGCGCACGACATGGGCCGCGAGTTCCGGGTGATCTCGGCGCTCGGCCCGACCGCCGTGCCGGTGCCGGAGGCGCTGCTGCTCTGCGAGGACGACAGCGTGCTCGGCGCCCCGTTCTACCTCATGGCCCGGGTGCCCGGCGTCGTGCTGCGCCACCGCGAGCAGACCGACCCGCTCGGGGACGCCGGCCGCCGCCGCGTCGCCGACGCCATGATGGACACCCTCGCCGAGCTGCACCTGGTCGACCCGGCCGAGGTCGGCCTGGCGCAGTTCGGCCGGCCGGAGGGCTTCCTGGAGCGGCAGGTCCGGCGCTGGGCCGGCCAGCTGGAGAAGTCGCGCAGCCGCGAGCTGCCGGCCGCCGACGAGCTGCGCGACCGGCTCGCCGCGTCCGTGCCGGCCAGCCCGCGCACCGGCATCGTGCACGGCGACTACCGGCTCGACAACCTCATCGTCGACCCGGGCACCCTGAGCGTCGCCGCCGTGCTCGACTGGGAGATGGCCACGCTCGGCGACCCGCTGACCGACCTGGGGCTGCTGCTGGCGTACTGGAACGTGCTGGACCGCATCAAGACCGGAAAGAACCCGATCGCCGACGGCCTGGGCGCCGCCGCCGGCTTCCCCAGCGGCGACGAGCTGCTGGAACGTTACGCGCGCACGGCGCCGCTGAGCGACGACCTGCACTGGTACGTCGGGCTGGCCTGCTACAAGCTGGCCGTCGTGCTCGAGGGCATCCACTACCGCTACACGCACGGGCAGACCGTCGGGGCCGGCTTCGACGAGATCGGGGACCTCGTCTCCCCGCTCCTGCGGGCCGGTGTCGCAGCACTTCGCGGAGAGCCGACGAACAGCGGAGAGCCAATGAACAGCGGAGAGCCAACGAACAGCGGAGAGCCAATGAACAGTGGGGAAGGCTGATGGACTTCGGTTTCGACGAACGCACCGCCGAGCTGCACGAGAGGCTCACGGACTTCATGGAGGAGGAGGTGTACCCCGCCGAGGCCGTCATGGAGCAGCAGCTCGCGTCGGCCGCCGACCCGTGGGCGCGCCCCCCGGTCATCGAGGACCTCAAGCGCGCCGCGCGCGGGCGGGGCCTGTGGAACCTGTTCCTGCCCGGCCCTGAGCACGGGGCCGGGCTGACCAACCTGCAGTACGCGCCCCTGGCCGAGATCACCGGCCGCAGCCCCCACCTCGCCCCCGAGGCCCTCAACTGCGCCGCCCCCGACACCGGCAACATGGAGGTGCTGGCCCAGTTCGGCTCCCCCGAGCAGCGCGACCGCTGGCTCAAGCCGCTGCTGGAGGGCCAGATCCGCTCGGCGTTCTGCATGACCGAGCCCGACGTCGCCTCCTCCGACGCGACGAACATCGCCACCCGCATCGAGCGCGACGGCGACGAGTACGTCATCAACGGCCGCAAGTGGTGGTCCTCCGGCGCGATGAACCCCGCCTGCGCCGTCTTCATCGTCATGGGCAAGACCGACCCGGACGCCGAGCGGCACCGGCAGCAGACGATGGTCTGCGTGCCGCGCGACACCCCCGGCATCACCGTCAAGCGGGGCATGCACGTCTTCGGCTACACCGACGCCGCCCACGGCGGCCACGCCGAGGTGGTCTTCGACAACGTCCGGGTACCGGCGAGCGCCCTCATCGCCGGCGAGGGCGAGGGCTTCGCGATCGCCCAGGCGCGCCTCGGCCCCGGCCGCATCCACCACTGCATGCGCCTCATCGGCATGGCCGAGCGGGCCCTGGAGCTGCTGTGCGGCCGCGTGAGCCAGCGGGTCGCGTTCGGCCGCCCGCTCGCCGAGCAGGGCGTCATCCAGGACTGGATCGCCGAGTCGCGGGTGCGCATCGAGCAGGCCCGCCTGCTGGTGCTCAAGACCGCCTGGCTCATGGACACGGTCGGCAACAAGGGCGCCCACACCGAGATCCAGGCCATCAAGATCGCCGTGCCGTCGATGGCCGAGTGGGTCCTCGACAAGGCGATCCAGGCCTACGGCGCGGCCGGCGTCAGCCAGGACACGCCGCTGGCCCAGCTGTGGGCCGGCGCCCGCACGCTGCGCCTGGCCGACGGCCCGGACGAGGTCCACAAGGCGTCCCTGGCCCGGCGCGAGCTGCGCAAGTACAGCTAGCGGGAGGTACAGCAGGACAAGCGCGACCGGCAATGAGCAACGACCGCGGATCGGCGCCCCGCACGGCGCCGGTCCGCGGTCGTCCTTGTCGTGCCGAGGGGATGTCTAGGGGGCCGGGGCCGCCGGGGGCACGGCCGGGTCGTAGGGGGCCGGGGGCTCGGCCGTCGCCGGGAACTCGTCGGGACCGTCCAAGAAGCGGTCGCTCGCGGCCTGGATGGCCCTCGGGGCCGCCGCCGCCACCGCCCAGCCCACGGCCACGCCGCCGAGGACCGCCACCGCGAACCAGCCCCACGGCTTGCGGGGCCGCTTGCCCGACAGCGCGTCCAGCGCCGAGTTGGCCCGCCGCCACGCTTCCGTCGAGACGGAGCCGACCCGGTCCGACGCCGTGCTGTACGCCGATCCGACCCGGTGCGACGCCGTGCCGTAGCGGTCCGAGGCCTCGTCGGCCAGGTCCGACGCGCGGTCCTTGACCGTGCCGCCGAACTCCTTGACCGTGCCGCCGAAGGCCCGCGCGCTGTCGAGCGCGGACACCAGATGGTCCCAGGCTTCCTCCGCCACGCTCTCCGCGTGGCGCCTCCGCTTCTTCCACTGAGAGCTCATCGATCTGCCACCTCCTCCAAAGTCCCGATGCCCCCGCCGGAGAAACGGCAAACGCTGCCGGTCGGATGCCTGGTCCGACGCCGGTGGGCCTGGTCCTAGGCCGAGGCCCGGCGCACCAGGTGGGTCTCGACCATCACCGATGAGGATGCCGCACCGCCGATGCGGGCGATCAGCAGCCGGGCCATCTCCCGGCCCATCGCCTCGACGGGCTGGTGGACGGTGGTCAGCGGCGGGTCGGTCTGGCGGGCGATCGCCACGTCGTCGAAGCCGACCAGGGCCACGTCGTCGGGGACGCGCTTGCCGAGGTCGCGCAGGGCCCGCAGGGCGCCGACGGCCATGAGGTCGGAGGCGGCGAACACCGCGTCGATCGCCGGGTCGGCCTCGAGCAGGTCGTGGACCGCGCGCTCGCCGCTGGCCTCGGAGAAGTCGCCGTACGCGATGAGGCGCTCGTCGACGCCCAGCCCGGCCCGCTCCAGGGCCTCCCGGTAGCCCGTCAGCCGGGAGACGCCGACGGCCATGTCCTGCGGCCCGGCGATCGCGGCGATGCGGCGGCGCTGGCGGTCCAGCAGGTGGCCGACGGCGATGCGGGCGCCGCCCTCGTTGTCGGCGTCGACGTACGACAGCTGCGACAGCTGCGCGGTGAAGTTGAGCTGCTCGTCGTCGGCCAGCATCTGGGCCGGGCGCCCGCCGAGCACGACCGGCAGGCCGCGGCGCTCCAGCAGCAGCGGCAGCGGGTCGGCGTCGTGCAGGGAGAGCAGCATCACGCCGTCGACGTGCTGGTTGGTGAGGTGGTGCTCGACCCGCTCGCGCTCGGCCGGCGACTGCGCCATCGCCAGCCACAGCTGCAGCTGGGTGTCGGCCAGGGCCGAGCTGATGCCGCGCACGATGCCGGCGAAGAACGGCTCGCCGAAGACGCGCTCCCCCGACTCCGACACGACCAGCGCGACGGAGTCGGTGCGCTGCGTGACGAGCGCGCGGGCGGCGCGGTTGGGCACGTACCCCAACTCGTCGATCGCCTTCTGCACGGCGGCGCGGGCCTCGGGGCTCACCTGGGGCGAGCCGTTCACGACCCGGGACACGGTGCCGCGGCCCACGCCGGCGCGCAGGGCGACCTCGTCGAGCGTGGGCCGGCCGGCGGAACGCGGGCGGCCCGTGGACGGGATGTTCACGCCTCATTGTGCGCACATCCCGTCAGCGGGCCACCCGACGGTCGGACGAATCTTGTTCAGGGCCCTGCTCTTTCAGGGCCCTTCTTTTCAGGAAATCGTCAGAATCACCTCAGAAATCGCACCGGCGGGGGCGAGGGGGAGTACCGAATCGGGATCCCGGGCCTCGCCGTCGACGGTGAGTGACCGCTCCGCGCCGCGCTGTACGGTGATGTTGTAGGTGGCGCCGCGGAAGCGGCGGACCGCCGTGAAGCCCGGCCAGTCCGCCGGGATCACCGGGGCCACCCGCAGGCCGGTCAGCTCCGGGCGGATGCCCAGGATCCACTGCGTGACGGCGGCGTAGTTCCAGGCCGCGGTGCCGGTCAGCCACGAGTTCTTGGCCTCGCCGTGGGTCGGCGCGTCGCGGCCGGCGATCATCTGGGCGTACACGTACGGCTCGCAGCGGTGCACCTCGCTGATCGCCTCCCGGGCGGCCGGCAGGATGCGCTTGTAGTAGTCGAACGCCCCGTCGCCATTGCCGACGATCGCCTCGGCGATCATGAGCCACGGGTTGGTGTGGCAGAAGATGCCGGCGTTCTCCTTGTACCCGGGCGGGTAGGAGGAGATCTCGCCGAGCTCGACCCGGTAGGAGCTGTAGGCCGGCTGCTGCAGGACGATCCCGTGCGGGGTGGCGAGCCGCTCGCGCACCGAGGCCAGCGCCGTCGCCGCGGTGCCGTCCTCGACGCCGACGCCGCCCATGATGCACATGCCCTGCGGCTCGATGAAGATCTGGCCCTCGTCGTTGGAGGCCGAGCCGACGACGTTGCCGTGGAAGTCGTACGCGCGGCGGAACCACGCGCCGTCCCAGCCGTGCTCGGCGATGGTGCCGGCCATCTTCTCGGCCGCGTCGAGGTACTCCTGCCCGGGCCGGCCGACGAGCGCGGCGATCCCGGCCAGCTCCCGCGCCGCGAGGACGAACTGCCCGGCGATGAACACCGACTCGGCGACGCCGCCGGTGGCGTTCTCGGTCGTCTGGAACGGCTCCCCCGGCGTCTCGGAGAAGCAGTTGAGGTTCAGGCAGTCGTTCCAGTCGGCCCGCCCGATCAGCGGCAGGCCGTGGGGGCCGAGGCGCTCCAGGGTGTACCGCAGGGAGCGCTGCAGGTGGTCGTAGAGGGGCTGCTCGGAGCCGGGGTCGTTGTCGTACGGCACCGGCTCCTCCAGGATCGAGGTGTCGCCGGTCTCCTTGAGGTACGCGGCCACGCCGAGGATGAGCCACAGCGGGTCGTCGTTGAAGCCGGAGCCGATGTCGTTGTTCCCGCGCTTGGTCAGCGGCTGGTACTGGTGGTAGGCCCCGCCGGTGGACAGCTGGGTGGCGGCGATGTCGAGGATCCGCTCGCGGGCCCGCTCCGGGATCATGTGCACGAAGCCGAGCAGGTCCTGGTTGGAGTCGCGGAAGCCCATGCCCCGGCCGATGCCCGACTCGTAGAACGACGTCGACCGGCTCATGTTGAACGTCACCATGTTCTGGTACGCGTTCCAGATGTTGACCATCCGGTCCGTGTCGCCGTCGGGCGTGGCCACCTGCAGCCCGCCGAGCAGCGCGTCCCACTGCTCGCGGAGCGCACGGAAGCCGGCGTCGACGGTCTCCTGCTGCAGCCACCGGGCGATGACCGGGCGCACCATGTGCTTGTTGATCGTCTGCGAGCCGGGCGGGTCGAACTTCGCGTCGCGCGGGTTCTCCCAGTAGCCGAGCACGAAGCCGATCTCGCGGGTCTCCCCCGGCTCGAGGGTGACGCGCACGTGGTGCGAGCCGTGCGGCTGCCAGCCGTGGGCGATCGAGTCGGAGGAGGCGCCGCGCTCGACGGCGATCGGGCGGTCCCACGAGCGGTACGGGCCGAGGAACGACTCGCGGGCGGTGTCGAAGCCGGCGAGGGGCTCGCTGCAGGCGAAGTACGCGAAGTGGTCGCGCCGCTCGCGGTACTCCGTCTTGTGGTAGATGACGCCGTCGACGACCTCGACCTGGCCGGTGCTGAAGTTGCGCTGGAAGTTGGTGGCGTCGTCCTGGGCGTCCCAGAGGCAGAACTCCACGGAGGAGAAGACGGAGAGCTCGGCCACGCTGTCGGCTTGATCGGGGCTGCGCTCGTTGGTCAGCCGCAGCCGCCAGACCTCCAGCGTCTCGCCCAGCGGCACGAAGTACGACACCTGGGCCTTGATGTTGCGGTAGGCCGAGGAGATCTGCGTGTAGGACAGCCCGTGGCGGCACTCGTACTCGTCCAGCTCGGTCTGCGTCGGCTGCCAGGTCGGCGACCAGTACGCGCCGTCTTGAGCATGGTCGCGCAGATACAGGTAGCGGCCGCCGAAGTCGAACGGGGCGTTGTTGTAGCGGTACCGGCTGAGCCGGCGCAGCCGCGCGTCGCGGTAGAACGAGTAGCCGCCGGCGGTGTTGGAGATGATGCCGAAGTACGCCTCGGTGCCCAGGTAGTTGATCCAGGGCAGCGGGGTGTCGGGCCGGTCGATCACATACTCGCGACGTTCGTCGTCGAAGTGGCCGAAGCGCACGGGATGCCTCCTGCGGTGCGGGGGGTTAGGCCGACTCGCGCACCACGAGGTGCGTGTCGAGCACGGTCGAGTGGGCCGGCCCGCCGGCGATGCGGGCCAGCAGGAGCCTTGCCATCTCGCGACCCATGCCCTCCACCGACTGGTGCACGGTGGTGAGCGGCGGAAGGGTCTGCCGGGCGACGGCGGAGTCCTCGAAGCCGACCACGGCGACGTCCTCGGGGATCCGCCGGCCCTGCTCGCGCAGCGCACGGATGGCCCCCGCCGCCATGAGATCGGAGGCGGCGAAGACCGCGTCGAGGCCCGGGTTGAGATGCAGCAGGCGGTACATTGCGTCGGCCCCGCTCGCCTCGCTGAAGTCGCCGTAGGCAATGAGCCGATCGTCGGAAAGATAGGCGCCCGACGCTCGTGCCGCCAGGCGCAGCGCCTCGCGATACCCCCGGAGGCGGGCCTTGCCGACCCCCATGTCCTGGGGCCCGGCGATCGCCGCCACGCACCGGCGGCCCAGGCTGAGCAGGTACTCCACGGCGGTGCGGGCGCCGCCCTCGTTGTCGTTGTCGACGAAGGCGACGCCGTTGCCGTTCGTGTGGGCGCTTTCCAGCATCTGGGCGGGCCGGCCGCCCAGCACCGTGGGCAGCCCCCGCCCGGCCAGCAGGCCGGGCAGCGGGTCGTCGTCGTGCAGGGACAGCAGCAGCACGCCGTCGACGTGCTGGTCGGACAGGTGCCGCTCGACCAGCTGCCGCTCGGCGGTGGACTGGGCCATCGCCAGCCACAGCTGCATCTGGGTGTCGGCCAGGTGCGAGCTGACGCCGCGCACGATCCCGGCGAAGAACGGCTCACCGAAGACCCGCTCCTCGGACTCGGAGACGACCAGCGCCACCGAGTCGGTCCGGCGGGTCACCAGCGCCCGCGCGGCCCGGTTGGGCACGTAGCCCAGCTCGTCGATCGCCTTCTGCACCGCCGCGCGGGCCTCGGGGCTCACCTGGGGCGAGCCGTTGATGACCCGGGAAACGGTGCCGCGCCCGACACCGGCCAGGGCAGCGACCTCGTCAAGTGTCGGGCGGTGCACGCTACCCGGCCAGGCCGTTGCGCTTGATGACCTGGCGGTAGCGGTGACCGCTGGCCTTGATCGTGCGCCGCTGGGTGGCGTAGTCCACGCCGATCACGCCGAAGCGCTTCGAATAGCCCCATGCCCATTCGAAGTTGTCCAGCAGCGACCAGGCGAAGTAGCCGCGCAGCGGCGCGCCCTGCTCGATCGCGGCCAGGCAGGCCCGGAAGTGGGCGTCGAAGTAGGCGACCCGCTCGGCGTCGTGGATCTCCCCGTCTGGGCCCGGGGTGTCGGCGTAGGCCGCCCCGTTCTCGGTGATGTAGAGCGGGACGGGCGGGTACTCCTGGGCGACGCGCACGAGGGTCTCGGTGAGCCCGGGCGCGTCGACCTCCCAGTCCATGTCGGTGACCGGGACGCCGGGCCGCTTGATGAAGCGCACGTCCTCGCTGCCCGGCCACGACGTCGGCGCCCGCCAGTAGGGCTCGGCCGGCACGTCGGGGTCGGGCGCGGCGACCACGTGCCGGCTGTAGTAGTTGATCCCGAGCAGGTCCAGCGGCGTGGAGATGGTCTTGAGGTCGCCGTCGTGGACGAAGCCGAAGTCGGTGACGCCGGCGACGTCGCGCTTCACATCCTCCGGGTATTCACCCCGCAGCACTGGGTCGAGGAAGATCCGGTTGGCCAGGCCGTCGATGCGCCGCACCGCGTCCAGGTCCCCCTCGCGGGCCGGGTCGGCCGGCGAGATCGCGTAGAGGTTGAGCGTGATGCCCAGCTCCGCCTCCGCGTCCGCGGCCCGGATCGCCTCGAGCGCGTGGCCGTGGCCGAGCAGCAGGTGGTGCATCGCGGCGAACGCGTCGGGGGCGTGCTGGCGGCCGGGGGCGTGCACGCCCGAGGCGTAGCCCAGGAAGGACGAGCACCAGGGCTCGTTGAACGTGGTCCAGTGCCGGACCCGGTCGCCGAGCGCGCCGTGCACCAGCGCGGCGTACTCGGCGAACCGGGCGGCCGTGTCGCGGTTGGGCCAGCCGCCGGCGTCCTCGAGCTCCTGCGGCAGGTCCCAGTGGTACAGCGTGACCCACGGCCGGATGTCGTGCTCGAGCAGCTCGTCGACGAGCCGCCGGTAGAAGTCCAGGCCCTTGGCATTCATCGGCCCGCTGCCGCCCGGCTGCACGCGGGGCCACGCGATGGAGAACCGGTAGGCCGGAAGGCCCAGGTCCCGCATCAGCGCGACGTCCTCGCGGTAGCGGTGGTAGTGGTCGCACGCCTCGTCGCCGGTGTCGCCGCCCTTGGTCTTGCCGGGGGTGTGGCTGAACGTGTCCCAGATGGAGGGGGTGCGGCCGTCCTCGGCCACCGCCCCCTCGATCTGGTACGACGCGGTCGCCGCCCCCCACACGAATCCGGGTGGGAACGTCAGCGGGTCGATGATGGTCACGCCTTGACCGAACCTTCCATGATGCCGCCGATGATCTGGCGGCCGAATGCGATGAACACGATGAGCAGCGGCACGATCGCCAGGGCTGTCCCGGTAAAGACTTGCACGTAGTCCGTCTTGTAGTAACCGGTCGCCAAAATGTTCAGCGAAACCTGCACGGTCGGCGTGTCACCGTTGAGCACCACGTAGGGCCACAGGAAGTCGTTCCACGTCTCCATGAAGGTCAGCAGGCCGAGGACGGCCGCCGCCGGGCGCAACGCCGGGAGCACGACACTCCAGTACGTCCGCCAGGTGGAGGCACCGTCCATGCGGGCCGCCTCGATCAGCTCGTCGCTGATCGCGGACTCGGCGTACTGCCGGATCATGAACACGCCGAAGCCCTTGACCAGGAAGGGCACGATGACCGCCTGCAGCGTGTTAGTCCAGTCTAGCTTCACCATGAGCAGGTACAACGGGATGATGTTGACCTGCGTCGGGATCATCATCGTCATGATGATGATCAGCAGGAGCGCGTTCTTGCCGCGGAACTTGAGCTTGGCGAACGCGAAGCCGGCCAGGGTGGAGAAGAACACCACCGACAGGGTGACGCAGCCCGAGACGATGGCCGAGTTGACGAGGCCGTAGACGAAGTTGGCGTCCGAGTTCTGCAGCACCCGCGCCGCGTTGTCGAAGAAGTTCGGGCCGGGGGTCAGCGGCGGCGGGATCGCCGTCACCGCCGAGTTGTCGCGCGAGGCGACGATGAACGACCACACGATCGGGAAGATGGACAGCACGATCGTGATGATCAGGCCGAGGTACGTCAGCGGGCTGGCCTCCCACAGCGCCGCCGAGGCGCTGCGGACCCGGCCGGGCTTCTTCTGCGGGTTGGGCGCGGGGCGGGCCGGCGCGGACCGGGTCATGGTGCTCATGAGTTGGTCCCCCGAACCGAGCGGCGCACCAGCAGGAAGTTGACCAGCGCGAAGACCAGGATGATGAGGAACAGCAGCCACGAGATCGCGGCGCCCTTGCCCACGTTGAAGTTGTTCATGAACGTGGTCTCGTAGATGTACATGGCCACGGTCTGGAACTCGTTGAGCGAGCCGCCCTGGATCCGGCCGTAGTTGAACAGCAGCGGCTCGGTGAACAGCTGCATGCCGCCGATGGTCGAGATGATCACCGTGAACAGGATCGTGGGCTGGATCAGCGGTACCGTGATCCGCCAGAACCGGCGGAAGGCCGACGCCCCGTCGAGCGAGGCGGACTCGTAGAGCTCCTTCGGGATCGCCTGCATCGCGGCGAGGTAGATCAGCGCGTTGTAGCCGGTCCAGCGCCAGTCGACCATGAAGGCGATGGCGGTCCAGGACGACCACTGGTGGTTGCGCCACTCGACCGCGTCGAGGCCGACGCTCTGCAGCGCCCAGTTCGCCAGGCCGTAGCGGTCGGCGAAGATGAGGCCGAAGACGATGCCGACGGCGGCGACCGAGGTGATGTTCGGGATGAGCACGCCCATGCGGATCGCGGTGCGGGCGCGCATCTTCTTGTTGAGCCAGCTGGCGATCATGAGCGCCAGGATGAGCTGCGGCACGGTCGCGACCACGAAGAGCCCGAACGTGTTGCCGAGCACCTTCCAGAAGTGGTCGTCCTGCAGGACCTTCGTGTAGTTCTCGAAGCCGACGAAGCCCGCGTCGCCGCCCGTCAGCGTGTTCTTGCGCGTCGACAGGATGGCCGTGTAGATCAGCGGGTACGCGCCGAACACCGCGAAGAGCAGGAAGAACGGCGCGACGAACAGGTACGGGGAGAATCTGAGGTCCAGCCGGCCGAGACGCACGGAGCGCCGCCGCGGCGGCGTCACCGGGTCCTTTCGCCCGGGGCCCTGCCTTCGATGATTCGCCCGGGGCACCT
Organism: Dactylosporangium sp. CA-139066; assembly: GCF_050936175.1. NCBI lineage: Bacteria > Bacillati > Actinomycetota > Actinomycetes > Micromonosporales > Micromonosporaceae > Dactylosporangium > Dactylosporangium sp. CA-139066. The sequence goes on from NZ_JBNJNH010000001.1 coordinate 8,993,666, forward strand.
CGACGTTGGTGGTCATGGTGGTGGTCCTTCTTCCAGAGCGCGAAATCCCGGTCGCTGAGGTTCCGGTCGCTAGCGAGCGGAGGTGGCGTCAGCCGCCACCTCCGCCCGTGTTCGATCGGCTACCGATCAGCCCTCGGCCAGCGCCTTGCTGTCCTTGATGGCCTTGTCCCAGCCCGCCTGGGCGGAGAGCTTGCCCTGCTCGGCCGCCTGCATGGCCGGCTCGAACGCGTTCTCCCACAGGGCCTGGTGCTTCGGGCCCAGGTAGATCGGCTTGAGCTCCTTCGCCGCGGCGACGTAGATCTTGCCGACGGGGGCGTTGTTGAAGTAGTCGTTCGTCGCGTCGGCGATCTGCGGGTCGGCCAAGGCCGACACCGACGACGGCAGCGGGCCCGCCTCCTTGAAGGCGTCGATGCCGCCCTGCTTGCCGGTCAGGAACTTGATGAGCTCGAACGCGGCCTTCTTGTTCTTGCTCTGCTCCGGGATCGCGAGGTAGGAGCCGCCCCAGTTACCGCCCTTGCCCGGGATGGTGGCGATGTCCCACTTGTTCTTGCCGGCGTCGCCGGCGCGCTCCTTGATCACACCGGTGTACCACGGCGGGCACGGCACGGTCGCGAACGCGGCGTTCTTGAACGCGGCGTCCCAGTCCGCCTGCCAGCGGGCCAGCTTCGCGGTCAGGCCCTTGCTCGCCATGTCGATGCCCAGGTCGTAGGCCTTGCGCACGACCGGGTTGGTGTCGCCGATGTACTTGTCGGTCTTGTCGTAGAACCAGGTGTCGCTGTTCTGCATGATGTACGGCTGCATGATCGACGTCGCCGAGTCGATCCAGGCCGCGCCGGTGTTCTTGGCCTTGAACTCCTCGCCCTTCTTGACGTAGTCCTCCCACGTCGGCCACAGCTTGCTGACCTCGTCGCGGGCGGTGGGCAGGCCGGCCTTGGCGAACAGGTCGGTGCGGTAGCACATGGCCAGGGGGCCGACGTCGGTGCCGAGACCGACGAGCTTCTTGCCGTCCGCGGTGAACGCGTTCTTCCACTTGAACGACAGGTAGTCGCTCTCCACCGACGAGGCGCCCAGGTCGAGCAGGTTCGCGAAGCCCTTGTTGTCCTTCAGGTACTGCAGCAGCATGCCCTCTTCGAGCATGACGACGTCGCTCGCGCCGCTGCCGGCCGAGATCTGCTGGGCCAGCTTCGGCACGAAGTCCTTGGTCTGGCCCTCGTTCTTGACGTCGACCTTGATGTTCGGGTTCGCGGCCTGGAAGTCCTTGACGGCCTGCGTGAAGCCCGGGGTACCGAAGTACGACAGCGAGATCGTGACCGGGCCACCGGCCGTGCTGTTGTCCGAGCCGGCGTTGTCCTTCTTGGCACTGCAGGCGCCCATGCCGAGCGCGAGCCCGACGGTCAGCGCGGCCGCGGCGACGGATCGCATGCGGCGCGAGGTGAAGCTCATCCTGACCCCTCTCTCAGGTCGTGATGGTGTGTTGGGTGTGTTGGGTGCGGGGTGTTGATGCGTGCGTTCTGCAGAGGTGCTGCGGCGGGCAGGGTGAAGCCCCCGCCGGGGTATGGCGACATGCGAGTTGATGCCTCCCGCGGCCGCGGGGTGTGTCACCGGCCACAGCCGCGGGAGCGCTCCCATGAGATTGGACCGCGAACAGCGACGTGTCAATGGGGCAATGGGAGCGTTCCCATTTCGTTACCGCAAGATTTCTTAGCCGGTTTTCGCCCGGCTATATCGCGCAATGTCCCTTTTGCCCGCACACGCACGGTGACATTGACGCCGATGCCCGGCAACGGGCGGCCGCCATTGAATTCCATAGATGGTCGGCGCCGCCCGAAACTTACACGGGCGTCGATCAACGGTCGGTCGTTCGGACCCTAATCAAATGGGCGCGGGGGGCGGTCACGTCATGCGGCGCAGGAGGGTGCTCGCCGGCGCCGGGTCGAAGGCCGCCGGGTCGAAGTCGCGGCCCAGCCACGCGCGCATCGCCTCGTGCTCGGGATCGGCCGGATCGCCGTACGCGGCCAGGAACCGCCGATAGCCGCCGGGCCCGCCGACGTCGTCCGGCGGGCAGGCCCGCTCGCCGCCGGTGCACATCGGGTAGCGCATGTCCGGCTCGGCGGGCCCCACGTCCTCGACGGCGATCTCGTGCTCCCACCAGTCGCCGAAGTCGTAGGTGTACCGCAGCCGGGATCCCTTGCCCGCCACCGCGTCCAGCCGCGCGTCGAGCTCGTCGCGGACCTCGAGCAGCCCGTCGGGATCGGGCACGCCGTACTGCACCCCGTCGATGTCGAACACGTGCAGGTGCCGGTCGCCCCACCCCATCGCGAACTGGATCACCCGGTGCAGGCGGTCGAGGGTGAACCCGCCGGGCACGTGCACGCGCCGCCAGACGACGGGCTCGACCCCGTCGAGGGCGATGCGCAGCTGGAAGATCATGCGAGCCATGGTGGTGACATTGTTGACCGGCCGGGCCCGGCGGCGCAGCCTGAACTGGTGATCTGTCAAGCGTGCCGCGACAAACGGCATGAACAGTGCCGGGGCGGGAACTGGTGCGACTGCCAGCACCGGGCGCCCGAGCCCACGCCGCCGGTGACGGGGCCGCCGGGCGAGTAGGGTTTGCCGGTGCAGCTGCTGTGGCCCGCGCCCGATCCCGCGCCCGACCTCCTCGAGCTCTACCGGACGCCGCCGGAGCCCTGGCTGCGGCTCAACTTCGTGTCCAGCCTCGACGGGGCCGGGCACGTCGGCGGCAGGAGCGAGCCGCTGTCCGGCCGGGCCGACAAGCGGGTCTTCGGCCTGCTGCGCATGCTGTGCGACGCCCTCGTCGTCGGGGCCGGGACGGTGCGCGAGGAGAACTACCACGCGCTGCGCCTCGACGAGCGGCGCCGGGCCTGGCGCGTCGCCGCCGGCCTGCCCGAGTACCCGACCCTCGTCGTCGTCTCCGCCCGCGGCAGGCTCGACCCGGGCCACCGCGCCCTCGCCGAGGCGCCGGTGCGGCCGGTCGTCGTCACCCACCGGCGCACCGACCCCGGGCGGCTCGCCGACGTCGCCGACATCGTCGCCGCGGGTGAGCACGAGGTCGACCTCGCCGCCGCGCTCGCCGCGCTGCGCGAGCGGGGGCACCGGCAGATCCTCAGCGAGGGCGGCCCGCGGCTGTTCGGCTCGCTCACCGCGGCCGGGCTCGTGGACGAGCTGTGCCTGACCGTCTCGCCGCTGCTGGCCGGGCCGGGCGCCGACCGGATCACCACGGGGCCCGCGGTCGAGACCCCGCAGGCGCTCACGCTGCGTCACGCGCTGCTCGCCGAGGGATCGCTGCTGCTGCGGTACACCCGCTGAACCCCGAATCCACAGCACGGTCCACAGCCCTGTGGACAACCCACCCCGACCCTGTGGACAAGGGCGCGTTCGTCCCTTTTGCCCCCGTGAATGGGGCACTCATCCATCCACGCGGGCGTGGTGCCTTCGACCCGCGGCCCCGGTTGGGGCACGATGCACAGGCGAACACATGTACTGGGGGTCGACGCCATGGAGGACGAAGCCGCACGGGACGCGGGCGGGCCGGTCGTCGGGCGCGTGCTCGGCACCGCCGACGCCACACCGCTGACGTTCTGGGTCGCCGTCGAGGACGGCGCCTACCTCCAGCTCGACGACGTCGTCGTCACGGAGCGTGACCTTCCCGAACACGACCCCGTGACGATCGCCGGCGTCGTGACCGCGGTCCGGGCCCGGCACGAGGGCGTCGTGTTCGACTCCGACGTCTTCCTCGTCGCCGACGGCACGCTGCCGGCCACCATCCAGGAGGCGGCCGAGATCACCACGACGCGGGTCGACCCGGAGGTGTACGTGCCGCCGACCCCCGGCGCCCTCGTGCACCGGGCGCAGGGCGAGGCGCGGGCCGGCGCGCTGTACTTCGACCGGATGGACCGCACCATCCCCATGGGCTTCGGCCGCGACGGCGCGCCGATGTTCCTCAACGCCGACTTCCTCGACGGCTCCCGCGGCGCCCACGTGTCCATCTCCGGCATCTCCGGCGTGGCGACGAAGACGAGCTTCGCGACCTTCCTGCTGTACTCCGTGTTCCGCTCCGGCGTCCTCGGCGGCGCCGGCGAGACCGCCAACACCCGCGCCCTGATCTTCAACGTCAAGGGCGAGGACCTGCTGTTCCTCGACCACCCCAACGCCCGCCTGGACCCGGCCACCGAGGCCGCCTACGCCCGCCTCGGCCTGGTCGCCGGCCCCTTCCCCGACGTGCGCGTCTACGCCCCGCCGCGGGCCGGCGACTCCTCCGGCACCCCCGACGTGAGCAGCCGGCTCAGCGGCGTCGACGCGTTCTACTGGACGCTGGCGGAGTTCTGCGCCGACCGGCTGCTGCCCTACGTGTTCGCCGACGCCGACGACGAGCGGCAGCAGTACACGATGGTGGTCCACTCCGTCACCGCGCACCTGGCCCGCATCGCCCAGCCCGCGGAGGGCGGGGTGGCGCTCGACGGCGTCCGGCTCAACTCCTACGCCGACCTCGTCGACTACCTCGTCGAGCAGCTCAACGACGACGCCACCCGCGGCGCGTGGGCCGGCAGCGCCGTCGGCCTCGGCACCGTCAACGCCTTCGCCCGCCGGCTCATCGGCAGCAAGAAGGACCTGTCGCGGCTCATCCGCGGCGACCTCGCCACCCGCAAGCCGCACGCGGTCAACACCGCCGAGTCGGCCCAGGTGACCGTCGTGGACCTGCACAACCTGCCGGACCGGGCCCAGCGCTTCGTCGTCGGCGTCACGCTGCGCACCGAGTTCGAGCGCAAGGAGAAGGCCGGCACCGCCAAGCCGCTGCTGTTCGTCGTGCTCGACGAGCTCAACAAGTACGCGCCGCGGGAGGGCACCAGCCCGATCAAGGAGGTGCTGCTCGACATCGCCGAGCGCGGCCGCTCCCTCGGCGTGGTCCTCATCGGCGCGCAGCAGACGGCGAGCGAGGTCGAGCGGCGCATCGTGGCCAACTCGGCGATCCGCGTCGTCGGGCGGCTCGACCCGGCCGAAGCGTCGCGGCCGGAGTACGGCTTCCTGCCCCCCGCCCAGCGCCAGCGGGCGCTGCTGGCCAAGCCCGGCACCATGTTCGTGTCGCAGCCGGAGATCCCGGTGCCGCTGTGCATCGAGTTCCCCTTCCCGTCGTGGGCGACCCGGCCCGCCGAGGCCGGCCCGCCGCCCTCCTCCACGCTGCGCTCGATCGCCCAGCACGCCACCGACCCGTTCGCGGTCGTGGCCCGGGTCGGCGCGGGCGCCATCTCCGACGACGACATCCCGTTCTAAGGAGCGTGTTTCGGTTTGCGAATCCTGCACACCTCGGACTGGCACGTCGGCAAGGTCCTCAAAGGACAGTCGCGGGCGGCCGACCACATCGCCGCGCTGCGCGCCCTCGTCGACGTGGCTTCGTCGGAGCGCCCCGACCTGGTGATCGTCGCCGGCGACCTCTACGACACGGCCACCCCCACCGCGGAGTCCACGGCGATCGTCACCCGGGGGCTGACGGCGCTGCGCAGGACGGGCGCCGAGGTCGTGGTCATCGGCGGCAACCACGACAACGGACGAGCGCTGGACGCCCTGCGGTCATGGGCGGACGCGGCCGGGATCACGTTGCGCGGGGCGATCGGCAAGCCCGAGGAGCACCTCATTGCGGGCACCACTCGTGGCGGCGAGGAATGGCGGCTCATCGCGCTGCCCTTCCTGTCCCAGCGCTACGCCGTGCGTGCCTCGGAGATGTTCGAGCTGTCCGCCGCCGAGATGACGCAGTCCTACGCGGCCTACGTCGGTGAGCTCATCGTGCATCTGGCGCGGGGATTCGGCCGGGACACCGTCAACCTGCTCACCGCCCACCTCACCGTCATCGGGGCCACCATGGGGGGCGGCGAGCGCGAGGCGCACACCATCATGGGCTACGCCGTCCCCGCCTCGGTCTTCCCGTCCTCGGTGCACTACGCGGCGCTGGGCCACCTGCACCGCGCCCAGTCCGTGAGCGGGCCCTGCCCGATCCGCTACAGCGGCAGCCCGCTGCCCATCGACTTCGGCGAGGAGGAGAACCTCGCCACCGCCGCGATTGTCGACGTCACCGCCGCCACCGCGGCCCGGGTCCGCGAGATCCCGCTGCCGGTCGCGACCCCGCTGCGCACCGTGCGCGGGACCCTCGAGCAGCTGGCCACGCTGGACACCGGCGAGGCGTGGCTTCGGGTGTACGTCCAGGAGGCGCCCCGCGCCGGCCTGCGCGAGGAGGTGCAGGAGCTGCTGCCGAAGGCCCTCGAGGTGCGCATCGACCCGAAGCTGCTGCCCGCCCCCGGCTCCGGCCGCGCCGAGGCCGCCCGCGCCGGGCGCTCGGCCGGCGAGCTCTTCGCCGACTACCTCGACCAGCGCGGGCACGCCGACGAGGCGACCGTGGCCCTGTTCCACCGGCTGCACGACGAGGTGATGCACTCATGAGGCCCGTCCGCCTCGATCTCGACGGCTTCACCGTGTTCCGCGAGCCGACCACCGTCGACTTCACCGACACGGACTTCTTCGCCCTCGTCGGCCCGACCGGCTCCGGCAAGTCCACGGTCCTCGACGCCATCTGTTTCGCGCTGTACGGCACCGTGCCCCGCTGGGGCGACCGGCGCGCCATCGCCAACGCCCTGGCCCCCTCGGCCGCCGAGGCCCGGGTGCGCCTGATCTTCGAGTCGGTCGGCAAGCGGTACGTCCTGACGCGGGTCGTGCGCCGCGACGCGAAGGGCGCCGTCACCACCAAGCACGCCGGCCTGGAGATGCTGGCCCCCGGCCTGGACCTGGCCAAGCTCGAGTTCGGCCTCGAGGCCGGCGACATCGCCGAGGTCCTCGCCGGCACGCCCGGCGAGGTCGACACCGCCGTGCTGACCGTCGTCGGGCTGCCCTACGAGCAGTTCACGAAGTGCGTGGTGCTGCCGCAGGGCGAGTTCGCGGCGTTCCTGCACGCCAAGCCGGCCGACCGGCAGAAGATCCTGGTCAACCTGCTCGGCCTGGACGTGTACGGCCGGATCCGCGAACGCGCCACGGCGGAGGGCAACACCGCCGAGACCAAGCTCAAGGTCCTCGACGACCAGCTGCGCTCCCTCTCCGACATCGACGACGCGGCCCTGTCCGCGGCCACCGGGCGGGTCACGGCGCTGCACGGCCTGGCCACGGCCGTCGACACGCTCGCGCCGCAGCTGGCCGACGCCGGCCGCCTCGCCGCGCAGGCCGCGACCGCGCTCGACGCCCTCGACACGGAGATCGCCCGGCTCGACGCCGTCGCCGTGCCCGGCGAGGCGGCCGGGCTGGCCGCCGCCGACGCGGACGCGCGCGCCGCGGTCGCCGGCGCGCAGGAGGCCGTGCGGGCCGCCGAGGAGCACGAGGAGAAGCTGCGGGGCGAGCTGCAGGCGGCCGGCGACGCCGCGGCGCTGCGCCGCCTCCTGGACCGCCACGCCGAGCGGGCCCGCCTGGCGGCGGAGGCTTCGACGATCACGGCCCGGGTCGCCTCCGCCTCGGCGGTGCACGAGCAGGCCTCCCGCGCCGTCGCGGCCGCCCGGACGGACGCTTCCGACGCGCGCGAGGCGCTCGAGGCGGCGCGGGCGGCCTACCAGGCCGCGGTGGCGGCGGACCGGGCGGTGGCCCTGCGGCCGCACCTGCAGGTCGGGGAGGCGTGCCCGGTGTGCACCCAGCCCGTCCGCGAGCTGCCCTCCGTGCCGCACGAGCCGGCGGTCGCCGCCGCCGAGGCCGCCGGCAAGGCGGCCCGCAAGCGCAGCGAGGCCGCCGACCACGTGGTGGAGGAGCGCGACAAGGCGCTGCGGGAGGCCGACCGCAGCCTGGCCGCCGTCCGCGCCCAGGCCGAGCAGGCCGCGGCCCGCACGCAGGAGCTGGACCGCGAGCTCGACGGCGCGCCGCCGGCCGAGGCGCTCCAGCGCGACCTCGACGGCATCGCCAAGCTCGGCAAGGCCCTCGACCGGGCCATCGCCGACGTGCGCAAGGCCCGCGAGGCGCACCGCACCGCCACCGGCGCCGCCGAACGGGCCGAGCAGCGGCTGCGCTCGGCCTGGCGGGCCTTCGACACGGCCCGCGACGGCCTCGCCGCCTTCGGGCCCCCGCCGGCCAACCGCGACGACCTCGCCGACGCCTGGTCCACGCTGCACGGCTGGGCCACCGGCGAGGCCGGCCGCCGCCGCGCCGGCCGGCCCGCCGTGCTCGACGAGGTCGGCGCGGCCGAGCGCCGCGTCGCCGGGGTCCGCGGCGAGCTCGCCGCCCGGTTCGCCGAGGCCGGGCTGCCCGCGCCCGGCGCCGACCCGGCCCGCGAGGCCGCCGTCGCCGTCGAGCGGGCCGAGGCCGCCGTGCGCCGCATCGAGGAGCGGCGGGCCGACGCCGACAAGATGCGCGAGCAGCGCGACGGCCTGGCCCGCGACGCGCAGGTCGCCCGGGCCCTCGCCCAGCACCTGCGGGCCGACCGGTTCGAGCGCTGGCTGCTCGCCGAGGCCCTCGACACGCTCGTCGAGGGCGCGTCGAGGACCCTGCGGGAGCTGTCCTCCGGGCAGTACGACCTCGGGCACGACAAGGGCGAGTTCTTCGTCGTCGACCACCACGATGCCGGCCTGCGCCGGGCCGTGCGCACGCTGTCCGGCGGCGAGACGTTCCAGGCCTCCCTGTCCCTGGCGCTCGCGCTGTCCGAGCAGCTGGCCGGGCTGTCGGCGGCGTCGGCCAGCCTCGAGTCGATCGTGCTCGACGAGGGGTTCGGCACCCTCGACACCGCCACCCTGGACACCGTCGCGGCGACGCTGGAGACCCTGGCCGCCCGCGGCGACCGGATGGTCGGCGTCGTCACCCACGTCGGGGCCCTGGCGGAGCGGATCCCGGTCCGCTTCGAGGTCCGCAAGGACGCCCGCAGCGCCCGGATCGAGCGGGCCGGCCTGTGAAGCTGCACGTGGACGCGTGGGACCCGGCGTACGGGCTCTCCTTCGAGGCCTCGGCCACCGACGGGCCGCAGGCGCAGAGCAGCGCGCAGATCCAGCCCGACGTCGAGCTGCCGGCCGCCGCGTGGCGGCCGGTCGACCCGCCGGCGGTGGACGTGCCCGGCACGGTGCTCATCGTCGACGGGGTGCAGCGCATCGACGCCCGCGTCTGGATCACCGACGACGAGGGCACCACGCATCCGGGCGTCGCCGCCTCCTACGCCGCCGGGGTCGTGCGCTGCGAACTCGGCCGGGGCGTGGCGCAGGTGGCCACCACGCGGATCGAGCGCGGGCTGTTCACGCCCGTGGCCGAGCTGCCGCCGGTCGTCGCGGGCAACATCCGGTACCCCGGCCGGCGCATCAGGCGGGGCGAGCCGAAGGACCTCGCGCTCGGCGTCCAGCGGCACATGCGGGCCCTCGAGGTCGGCGTGTCCAACGAGGAGCGCACCGACGGCGACCTGCTCATCGTCGACGGGCCGCTGCAGGAGCGCGCGCACCTGCCGCGGGCGCTGGGGTACATCAAGACGCACCGGGTGGAGTACCTCCCGGCCGACCTCACCGCCGTGGTGACCGCGCTGCGCGGCGGGCAGCGCACGCCCGTGTTCCTGCTCGGCACGTCGTGGCACCGCTTCGCGTGGTACCTGCGGCTGCCCGGGCCGGCCGGTGCGCCCTGGTCGGGGATCGTGCGGGCGGAGTGCTCGGCCGACCTGGAGCCGGGGGCCGCGGTCGCGCTGGCCGGGCTGTCGGCGGTCACGCTGCCGCGGTTCGCCTCGCAGGCGTACAAGGACCCGCGGGCGCCGCAGAACCTGGTGCCGATCGCCGGGCTGGAGCGTAAGCTGCGCGCCATGCTCGGCGACGCCCGGCTGCTGCACCGGGCCCTGGCGCGGGTGGCGGCATGAAGGTTCCGGTTCGCTACGACCTGGCCCGGACCCTGCGGCTGCACCGGGCCCTGGCGCGGGTCGCGGCATGAAGATTCCGGTTCGCTACGACCTGGCCCGGACCCTGCGGCTGCACCGGGCCTTGGCGCGGGTCGCGGCATGAAGATTCCGGTTCGCTACGACCTGGTCCGGACCATGCGCGGCCTGGCACTCATCCAGGGCGACCCGACGTTGTCGATCAGCACGTCTGCGGCGTGGTTCGCGACCCGCACCCCTTCCGGGCCCGGATCGCTGGGGATCCTTTTTACGTCGGACCTTCGCTTCGAGGCATATGGCCCTGGGGCCGACTGGCTCCTCGAGCGGGCCGACGCCATCGCCGGGCTGCGCGACGACCTCACCGGCTTCGACGAGCTGGCCCGCGCCCACCCCCTCGTCGCCCGGCTCGCCCGCGAGCACGCCGGCCTGCGCATCGCCGCCACCGGGCGCGTCTTCCACCACCTCGTCCCGGCCATCATCGGGCAGAAGGTCACCGGCAAGGAGGCCCACCACTCCTACGTACGCCTGCTGCGCCGCCTCTCCGAGCCCGCGCCCGGCCCCTGCCGCGGCCTGCTCCTCCCGCCCGACCCGGAGGTCATCGCCGCGACGCCGTACTGGGCCATGCACCCCCTCGGCATCGAGCAGAAGCGGGCCGACACGCTGCGGCGGGCCGCGGCCCACGCGGCGGCCCTCGAGCGGTGCGCCGACGCCGCGTCGTGCACGGCCCGGCTGGTCAGCATCGCCGGCATCGGCCCGTGGACGGCGGCCGAGGTGACCCGGGCCGCGTACGGCGACCCCGACGCCGTCTCCGTCGGCGATTACAACATCAAGAACAACGTGACCTTCGCGCTGACCGGGGCGCCGCGCGGGACCGACGAGCACATGCTGGAGCTGCTCGCGCCGTTCGCGCCGCACCGCGGGCGGGTGTGCGCGCTCATCGCCGCCGCCGGGATCGGCGCGCCGCGCTTCGGCCCGCGGATGCCGATCCGTTCGTTCGCGCGGTACTGACCGGCGTTGATCCTGCTCGCTGCGGGCCCAATCTTGTCGTACCCGTGTGGTTGACTGGGCGACGTGGAACTGCCAGTCCTGCCGCCAGTCGAGCCGATGCTCGCCAAGAGCATCCCCAGCCTGCCCAGCGCGCCCGGCATGAGCTACGAGCCGAAATGGGACGGGTTCCGCTGCATCGTGTTCCGCGACGGCGACGAGGTCGAGCTCGCCAGCCGCGGCGGCAAGACGCTGACCAGATACTTCCCCGAGGTCGTCGAGCAGGTCCGGGCCCAGCTGCCGCCCCGCTGCGTCGTCGACGGCGAGATCATCGTCATCCGCCGCGACACCGGCGAGCCCAAGCTCGACTTCGAGCTGCTCGGCCAGCGCATCCACCCCGCCGCGTCCCGGGTGCGGCTGCTCGCCGCGCAGACCCCCGCCTCCTACGTCGCCTTCGACCTGCTCGCCATCGGCGAGGAGTCCCTGGTCGCCGAGGGCTACGCGAAGCGCCGCGCCCGGCTCGTCGAGGCCCTCGGCGACGTCAAGGCCCCCGTGCACGTCACCCCGGTCACCACCGACATCGCCGTGGCCCAGGACTGGTTCGAGCGCTTCGAGGGCGCCGGCCTCGACGGGGTCATCGCCAAGCCGGCCGACGGCGCCTACGAGCCCGGCAAGCGCACCATGTTCAAGATCAAGCACTCCCGCACGGCGGACGCCGTCGTGGCCGGGTTCCGCTGGCACAAGGACGGCCCGATCGTCGGCTCGCTGCTGCTGGGCCTGTATGACGACGAGGGCCGCCTGCACCACGTCGGCGTCGCCGCGTCCTTCACCCGCGAGCGCCGCGCCGAGCTGGTCGAGGAGCTCGCGCAGTATCGCGAGGGCATCGTCGAGCACCCGTGGAACTGGGCCGGCCAGGTCCCCGGCAGCGCCGCCGCCGGCCTCGAGTCGGCCCCCGCCGAGGAGGGCACCCGCCTGCCCGGCGGCGTGAGCCGCTGGACCGGCAAGAAGGACCTGTCGTTCGTGCCGCTGCGCCCCGAGCTGGTCGTCGAGGTCGGCTACGACGCGATGGAGGGCGACCGCTTCCGCCACACCGCGCAGTTCAAGCGCTGGCGCCCCGACCGCGACCCCCGCTCGTGCACGTACGAGCAGCTCGACCGCCCGCTGCGCTTCGACGTCGAGTCCGTGCTGGCGGGTCGTCCGTGACCTTCTCCACCGCCCCTCGCCCCGCTCGCGCTCCCCGCCCCTCGCACACCCCTCACCCCGGGTCCGCCATGTCCTTCCTCGCTTCCGCCGTCCGCCGGGTTGCCGCCTCGCCCCGGCCGGACGCCACCGCCGTTCCCGCGCCCGCCGGCCGCCGGGTTGCCGCCTCGCCCCGGCCGGACGCTGCCGCCGTTCCCGCGCCCGCCGGCCGCCGTGCCCGCCGGGTGCTGGGCCGGCTCGCCCCGGTCTTCCTGGCCGTGGGGCTGCTGGCCGGGTGCACCAGCTCGCCGCAGTTCACGACCCCGACGTCGGGCCGGCCGCTCAAGGGCCCGTCCGCGTCGGCCCCCGCCGGCGGCCCGGTGTCGCAGTCCGGCGGCCTCGACATCCCGCCGGCCGCGTGGACGCCGTGCCCCGACGCCTACAAGGGCATCCTGGCCTCCCCGCCGCAGACCACCGAGTTCTCGTGCGCGACCGTGAAGGTGCCGCAGGACTGGGCGCACCCGAAGGACTCGGGCACGTTCGACATCGCCCTCGTCCGCGGCCGCTCCACCAGCCAGCGCGACCGGGTCGGCTCGCTGTTCATCAACCCGGGCGGCCCGGGCGGCTCCGGCTTCGACTACGGCGTCTACCGCTCGGTCTTCCTGCCGGCCGAGATCCTGCGCCGCTTCGACGTCATCGGCTTCGACCCGCGCGGCATCGGCCGCTCCTCGCCGGTGAAGTGCTTCTCCGACGCCGACCTCGACCAGAACTTCGGCCTCGACCCCGACCCGGTCAGCGACCAGGGCTATCAGCAGACCGTGACCCTGACGCGGAAGCTGGCGCAGAGCTGCGGCGAGAAGTACGGCGACAAGCTCCCCCTGTTCTCCACCGAGCAGGCCGCCCGCGACATGGACGCCCTGCGCGCCGCGGTCGGCGAGCGCCAGCTCACCTACCTCGGCTACAGCTACGGCACGCTGCTCGGCGCCGTCTACGCCCAGCTGTTCCCGAAGAACGTGCGCGCCCTCGTCCTCGACGGCGCCGTCGACCCGACCCTGTCGGCCCAGGCCTCCGCCGAGAAGCAGGCCGGCGGCTTCGAGCTCGCGTTCAAGAACTTCACCACCTGGTGCTCCAACACCCCCAACGACTGCCCGATCGGCCCCGACGCCCGCGCCGTGGTCATGAAGGCCATCGCCGACGCCCGCGCCAACCCCATCCAGGGCGACGGCCGCAAGGCCACCGCCGGCTGGGTCTTCACCGCGGTCGTGTCGTCGCTCTACAGCGAGTCGAGCTGGCGCCTGCTGGCCCAGGCGATGCAGGACCTGCGCAACGGCAAGCCGGCGAAGATGTTCCAGCTCGCCGACCTCTACGCCGAGCGCGACCCGAGCGGCCACTACACCAACATGTTCGACGCCAACTCGGTCGTGAACTGCGCCGACAGCGACAACGTCCCGTCGGTCGAGCAGTCGCGCACCCTGCAGTCCCAGTGGCGCGAGAAGTACCCCCTGTTCGGCGGCGCCCTGGCCCTGAACCTCATCTGCGCCCAGTGGCCGGGCAAGCACGACCCCTACCCGACGGGCCCCGCGACCGGCTCCGCCCCGATCGTCGTGATCGGCACTCTGGGCGACCCCGCCACCCCGTACGAGCAGGCCCCCGCCCTCGCCAAAATGCTGGGCGTCGGCAACCTGGTCACCTGGAAGGGCGAGGGCCACACCGCGTACCCCCAGACCGGCTGCATCATCGACGCCGTCAACCGCTACCTGATCGACCTGAAGGTCCCGCCAAACGGCACCACCTGCGAGAAGTAGTCCCCGCGCGCCGCTCCACGCCTCCCGGTCGGCGCGCTCTCCCGGGCGCGCGCCGCCGACGGCACGCCCCCGACCGGCACGCCGCCTCGGGCCGCGCGCCACCGACGGCACGCCCCGACCGGCACGCCGTCCCTGGCCGCGCCCCGCAACGCACGGCCGGCGACGCACCACGCAACGCACGGCCGGCGACGCGCGGAGTGTTCGAGAGCTGCACCGCCGGCCGCGCGAGCCACCGAGCACCGCGCCGCCCACCGCCCGCGCGCCGCGCGGTGCCGCGTTGAGCAACACAGCCCACGGCGGCACGTCGACCAGCGCCGGGCCGGCGGGAGGCGGCGCTGTGAACAGCAGACGGCCCGCGGCTGGCGCGCTGCTCCGGGTGCGGGCTGCCGACGGCACGGCTAGCCCTCCGAGCAGCGCCCCGCCCGCGACCGGCACGCTGTCCCCGGCCGCGTCATCCTCCGCACAGCCGGGCCCGTCGAGCAGCGCCCGGCCCACGACCTGGCCCGGACCGAGTGCCTTGAGCCCCGGTGCAGGAGCCGGATGCGGCCAAGCCGGCCCGGAAGCGGTCCGGACCGAGCGCCTTAAGCCCGGCGCTGGAGCCGGATGCGGCCAAGCCGGCCCGGAAGCGGTCCGGACCGAGCGCCTTAACCCCGGCGCTGGAGCCGGATGCGGCCAAGCCGGCCCGGAAGCGGTCCGGACCGAGCGCCTTAACCCCGGCGCTGGAGCCGGATGCGGCCAAGCCGGCCCGGAAGCGGTCCGGACCGAGCGCCTTAACCCCGGCGCTGGAGCCGGATGCGGCCAAGCCGGCCCGGAAGCGGTCCGGACCGAGCGCCTTAACCCCGGCGCTGGAGCCGGATGCGGCTAAGCCGGCTCGGAAGCGGACCGGGCCGGGCGCCGGGATCAGGCCTCGGCCTTCTTCGCCCGGCTGGGCTGCACGCGCATCGGCTCGCCCTCCATCTTGGGATACTCCGGCGGATACGGCATGTCGCCCTCGCCGTTCGCGGCGTCCCGCTCGGACCATTCCAGCAGCGGCGTGATGTCGTGCGCCACGTTGTCGATGCCGGCGTGCGCGTCGCCCTTCTCGGCGATGCGGGCCGGCACGGTGCGCAGGTCGAAGTCGTCCGGCTCGACGTCGGGCAACTCCTCCCACCGCAGCGGCGTCGAGGCCGTCGCCCGCGGGTTGGCCCGCAGCGAGTACGCGCAGGCGATCGTGCGGTCGCGCGCCATCTGGTTGAAGTCGATGAACACCCGCTCGCCGCGCTCCTCCTTCCACCACTTGGTGGTCACGAGGTCCGGCCGGCGCCGCTCGACCTCGCGCGCGAG
Source organism: Dactylosporangium sp. CA-139066 (assembly GCF_050936175.1). Lineage (NCBI taxonomy): Bacteria > Bacillati > Actinomycetota > Actinomycetes > Micromonosporales > Micromonosporaceae > Dactylosporangium > Dactylosporangium sp. CA-139066. The sequence goes on from NZ_JBNJNH010000001.1 coordinate 9,008,831, forward strand.
CGCGATCACGGCCCGCCGCGCCTCGACGAAGGTCCACTTCGGCTGGATGCGGACGTACACGTGCACGCCCCGCCCGCCGGACGTCTTCGGCCAGCCGGTGAACCCGAGGTCGTCGAGCACGCCCTTCAGCACCCCGGCGACGACGGCCGCGTCCGCGAAGTCGGTGCCCGGCTGCGGGTCCAGATCGATCCGCAGCTCGTCCGGGTGATCGACGTGGTCGCGCCGCACCGGCCACGGGTGGAAGACGATGGTGCCCATCTGCGCCGCCCAGGCCACGTGCGCGAGATCGGCGGGGCAGAGCTCATCGGCCTTGCGCCCGCTGGGAAAGGTGATCTGCGCGGTCTCGATCCACGGCGGTACCCCGCGATTCGGCACCCGCTTCTGGAAGAACGCCTCGCCCCCGATCCCCTCGGGAAAGCGCTGCAGCGTCGTGGGCCGATTCCCGAGGGCCCGCATGATCCCGTCGCCGACGGCGAGGTAGTACTCGAACACGTCCCGCTTGGTGAATCCCCGCTCGGGGAACACGACCCGCTCCGGACTGGTGAGCCGCACCGCCCGCCCCGCGACCTCGATCTCCAGCGCATCGGCCATGCCAAGGACCTTACGCGCCACCCGACTCCGCCGCTCCCACCTCGCCCCGCGAAGGCGGCGTTCCCGAATCGGTCCGCCCGCACCCGCCCGAGCGGAAAGTGGGCCTGGAGCGGAAGTGGGCCTGGCCGGCCGGGACCGGTCAGCGGGCCCGGCGCGGGGCCTGCGGGCTGGGACGCGGGCGGCGCGGTGCCGCGCCCGCGGTGGTCCGCCCGGAGCCCGGCCCGGGCCGGCGGTTGCGCGGGCCCGGTACGTGCGTCTGCGTCGACTCGTCGTCGCGCCCGCCCAGCCGGGTCAAGTACAGCACGCCGGCCCCGCCGATGATGAACGCGAACCCGATCGTGGTCATGAGCGACGACGACGGGCCGGTGACGGGCAGCTCGCCGGCCGGCATCACGCCCGAGCCCGGGACGCCGGCCACGCCGCCGGTGCCGGTCGGCGTCGGGGTCGTGGTCGGAGCGGGGATTCCGGTCACGCCGCCCGAGCCACCCGGAGTGCCGGGCGTGGTGCCACCCGGAGTGCCGGGGGTCGTCCCGCCCGGGGTACCGGGGGTCGTCCCGCCCGGGGTACCGGGGGTCGTGCCGCCCGGGCCGCCAGGGGTGCCGCCGCCCGGGCCGCCGGGGGTGCCGCCCGGGGTCGTCGGGCCGTTGCCGCCGGGGGTGGTGCCACCCTGGCCGGTGCCGCCGCCCGGGGTCGGGCCGCCGTTGGAATGCCCGCCGCCACCGCCGGTGCCATTGCCCTGCCCGCCGTTGCCCTGACCGCCGCCACCGCCGGGAGTGGCCGGGCTGTTGCCGCCCGGGAAGCCGTTGCCGTGTCCGCCGTATCCGGAACCACCGTTCCCCGCGCTGTGCCCGGAGTGGCCATGGCCGGAACCGCCGTTGCCCGAACCGTGACCGGACGGGCCGTGGCCGGAACCACCGTGGCCGTGGCCGTAGCCGGCGTCCGAGGTGGCGGAGCTGTGGCCGCGGTGGGAGTTGCCCGCGGTCCGGGACACCGCGGCCGGGTAGCCGGGGAACGGCGTCTCGGACGCGGGCAGCAGGCGGATCGGGTCCGGGAGTGCCGGAAGGGACCTCGTGTCCTGAGGGTGTGTCTGCGGGGCGGGGGCGGCCCCGGCGGCGCCCGCCAGGGCGGTGATGCCGGCGGCGCCGACGGCTCCGGCCGCGACGGCCTTGTACAGCAGCCTCATTGTCGTCCTCATCACAGAAGGGGCATTGCACCACAAAAGTCCGAATCGTGGCTTTCGGATGGGCCAACGAACCGGCGCCGCGGACGATTCGGGCATCTCGGAATAAAGGCGCAAGACGCGAACAAAGCGGCGCGCCCGGAGGTGACGGGGCGTTCTTGGGCCGTAATGGTCGTGGCCCGGCGTGGCGCCTAACGTTGAGGCATGACCGAGCCACTTGTCACGCTGCCCACGACCGACGCGGAGTGGCGGGTGCGGCTGTCTCCGGACGAGTTCCGGGTGCTGCGCCGCGCTGGGACCGAGGCGCCGTGGAGCGGAGAGTACGTCGATACCAAGACCGAGGGTGTGTACCGCTGCCGCGCCTGCGGTCAGCAGCTGTTCGACAGCGGCGCCAAGTTCGACTCGCACTGCGGGTGGCCGTCGTTCGACGACGCGATCCCGGGGACCGTGAAGGAGATCGAGGACCGGTCGCACGGGATGGTGCGCACCGAGATCCGGTGTGCGCGGTGTGACTCGCACCTCGGGCACGTGTTCCGCGGGGAGCGGATGACCGACAAGAACACGCGGCACTGCGTGAACTCCCTGTCGATCAAGCTCGAGCCCAAGCAGTAGAACATCAAGCTCGAGCCCAAGCAGTAAACATCAAGCTCGAGCCCAAGCAGTAAACACAGCCCAGCCCCCGCCGAAAACCGGCGGGGGCTGAAGCCATTTACCCGGCGCGGCGCATGGGGACGTGCTCGATGCCCTCGTCGTCGTACGCGGGGCCGCAGATCTCGAAGCCGAAGCGCCCGTACACGCCGGTCGCGCCGGTCTGGGCGTCGAGGACGATCTCGCGCTGCGGGCCGATGCGCTCGATGGCCTCGGCGAGCAGGCGGCCGGCCAGGCCCCGGCCGCGGTGGGCGGCGGCGGTGACGACCCGGCCGATGCGGGCGCCGCCGCCGGGCTCGTCGAGGACCCGCAGGTACGCCGCGACCGAGCCGTCGGGCGCGTCCAGCCACAGGTGCAGGGTGCCGGGCTCGGTGTCGCGGCCGTCGAGCTCCGGATACGGGCAGCGCTGCTCGACGACGAACACGTCGCAGCGCAGCTGCAGCAGGCGGTACAGATCAGCGGCGGAGAGGGAGGCGAAGTCCGAGATCACGAGTACGACCCTAGAGCCTCCGCCGCCTTGCGCGCGGCGATGAGGACCGGGTCCCAGACCGGGGCGAACGGCGGCGCGTACGACAGGTCGAGCGAGGTCATCTCCTCCACCGTCATGCCGTGCCACAGCGCGACGGCGAGCGCGTCGATGCGCTTGGCGGCGCCCTCCTGCCCCACGATCTGGGCGCCGAGCAGCCTTCCCGTCGTACGTTCGGCAATGATCTTGGTTTTGATCTTGCGGGAACCCGGGAAGTAGCCGGCGCGGGTGGTGGACTCGGTGACGACGCCGAACGGCGCGAACCCCGCGGCCTCGGCCTCGGCGGTGCTCAGGCCGGTGCGGGCGACCTCGTGCGCACACAGCTTCGACACGGCGGTGCCGACGACGCCGGGGAACGTGGCGTAGCCGCCGCCGATGTTGATGCCGGCGGCCCGGCCCTGCTTGTTGGCGTGGGTGCCGAGCGCGATCGCGACCGGGCGCTGAGAGACGAGGTGGAACGTCTCGACGCAGTCGCCGGCGGCCCAGATGCCCTCGGCGGACGTCCGCATGCGGCGGTCGACCACGATGCCGCCGGTGGCGCCGACGCTGATGCCGGCGGCGCGGGCGAGGTCGCTGCCGGGCCGGGCGCCGAGGCCGAGGATGACCAGGTCGGCGGGGATCTCGCCGCCGGTGGTGTGCACGGCGGCGACCCGGCCGCCGTGCGTCGCGAAGCCCTCGAGGCGCTCGCCGAGGCGCAGCGTGACGCCCTCGGCCCGCAGCGCGTCGGCGACGAGGACGCCCATGTCGGGGTCGAGGGTGCGCATGGGCTGCTCGGCGGCGTCGACGAGGGTCACGTCGAGGCCGTGGCGCAGCATCGCCTCCGCCATCTCCAGGCCGATGTACCCCCCGCCGACGACGACCGCGCGCCGCGGTGCGTGCCGGTCGAGGTACCCCAGCAGCCGGATCCCGTCGTCGAGCGTCTGCACGCCGTGGATCCCGACGGCGAGCGCGCCGGGGACCTCGGGCCGGCGCGGCACCCCGCCGGTGGCGATGACGAGCTGGTCGAACGGCTCGCGGTACTCCCGGCCGTCGCCGCGCACGAGCACCTCCCGCCGCTCGGTGTCGATCGCCACGACTTCGCTGCCGAGCCGCAGGTCGATGTGCTGGCGGTCGCGGAACTCGGCGGGGTGGCGGGCGACGAGGTCGTCGGGGTCGGTGACGTCGCCGGCGACGAGGTACGGGATGCCGCACGCCGAGTACGACACGTGCTGGCCCCGCTCGAACGCCACGATGCCCAGGTCGTCGGGGCCGCGGCGCCGCCGCGCCTGGGACGCCGCGCTCATTCCCGCGGCGTCGCCGCCGATCACCACCAGCCGCTCGGTCACGGCTCCATGATCCCAGCCGGGGCGCGGTCAGTCGTGGCGACTCGGCGCGGGGATCGGCGCGCCGTTGTCGTCGAAGACGTTGCCGGACAGCTCGGTGAGCACGGTGCGCGTGGAGACCAGGATCGGGCAGGCGTACGAGCTGGCCCGGCCGAACCGGTTGTTCACCACGGCGATCATGGCCAGCGGCGGGCCGCCCCCGTGCGAGAAGTTCAGCGTGCAGCCACCGCCGTCGAGCCAGTTGCCCTCGATGCGCTGCTCGCTGGCGCTGCCGCCGCCGGTCTGGCGCACCTGGTAGGCGGCGTTGCCGTGCGCGCCGACGCTGAGCGCGTTGTGCCGCAGCGTGACGCGCCGCTGGCCGACGTCCTCGACGGCGTCGGTCTCGGTCTCCCCGCCGCCGGGCGCGCCGCTCGCGAAGTAGGCGGAGTCGTGCACCCACGAGTCCTGCAGCAGCACGTCGGGGCCGGTGGCCTTGACGCCGTTGACCCCGCCGTGGACGTTGAGCCGGGTCAGGGAGGCGGCGGTGGCCCAGATCCCGTCGAGGCACGGCCCGGTGGCGGCGGGGGCGATCTCGACGTCCTCGAGGACCGCGCTGGCGCCGGCCGCGATCTGCACGACGGCGCCGCACTTGGCCGGCCCGCCGCGCACGACGGCGTTGCGCAGGACCACCCGCTTGCCGGTGATCAGGACATAGCCGTGAATGTCCACATTTTCGACGATCTTTCCATCGGTACCGTACCGCTGGTCGCCATTGACGACGGTGAGCCCGACGCCGGGTATCGCCCCGGTGTTGCCCGGCCCCGGCCGCCCGCCCGGCCGCGGGGCCCGGGACACGCTCGGCGCCGCCGAGCGCAGCCCCGCGGCGGCCGACCCGACCGGCTCCGACGCGCCGACCGGTTCCGGTGCATCGGGAATGTCCGAAAAGCCCGTGGCGACCGACGCCGCCGGCGAGCCCGCCGCCGAGGTGCGCGCCGAAGGCTGGGTCAAGGGGATCGCCAGCAGCGTCCCCACCGTGATGACCGCAACACCACCGGTGGCGAGCGCGACCGGCCCCCACCGCATCGTCACGCCCTGTTTCTAATGGTGCGGGAGTGACAACGCAAAGCATGCGGGCGCTTCGGGCCCTATGCCAGTTCTTTCGACATCTGCACCGAGGTCGTCGCGTAGCCGAGGCCCTCGTAGAGCGCCCGCGCCCCCGGGTTGTGCCCGAACACGTTGAGCCCGAGCCGGTCGATCCCGCGGGCCAGGAGCACCTGCTCGGCGGCGAGCAGCATCGCCCGGGCGTGGCCGCGGCGCCGGTGGGCGGGGTCGACCTGGATGTCGTACACCCACGCCTGCGGCCGCTGCTCGTCCGGCAGCGCGATCCAGACGTGCCCGACCACGGCCCCGCCGTCGTCGACGCCGCTGAACAGCAGCTGCCCGGGGCTGTCGACCCCGGCCGGCAGCAGCCGCGCGAACAGCTCCTCGATGCCGGCGTGGACCGCCTCAGGGGTGCGCCGGCCGGACTTGAGCTCGTCCTCGGCGTACTCCCGCTTGAGCACCGGCAGCATCGCGTCGAGCTCGGCCTGGGTCATGGGGCGAAGTTGCATGCCGCCACCCTAAGCAGGTCCCCGCCGTACGTCCGGTCAGAGGACGAACGCGTCGGTCCACAGCTGCCGCGACCGCCCGGACAGCGCCTCGAGCAGCCCGACCGCCTGCCCATCGGTGAGCGCGGCGACGAAGTCGACGATGGCCCGGCCGCGGGCCATGGCCGGCACGTCCAGCGACTCCAGCCCGTAGTCGGCGGCGCTGAGCGTGCGGGCCTCGGCGTCGGCGAGCTCGACGAGGTCGTGCAGCCGCCGCGGCAGCCGGGCCTCCTCGCCGGGGTCGGTGAGCCAGGCGTGCAGGGCCTCGACGAGGCTGGCGACGAGCCGGGCCTGGCCGCGCTGGTGCAGGGCCAGGTCGGGCCGCTCCAGGACGAACCGGTGGTGGATGAACTTGAGCACCTGCACCTCGTGCCACTGGGCCCGGCCGAGCAGCACGTGCCCGGAGCGCACGGGCGGGTCGGCCCGCACGTACACGGCGTCGATGAGCCGGCGGGTCCAGCGGGCGGAGAAGCGGGCGACGGCCTGCTCGGCCTCGATCGAGCCGTCGAACGGCGCGGCGAGCAGCCCGTCGGCGAGCTCGTTCCGCACGTGCTCGACGGCGGCCGCGAACGCGTCGTCGTCGCAGATCCAGCCGTCCTTGCGCTGCAGGGTGCGGCGCAGCTGCTCGACGGAGCGGCCGGGGTGGCGGGCGGTGGTGCGCAGCTCGGCGTCGCCGAGGGCGCGCAGCTGCGCGGCGTCGCGCTGCCAGGCGACGAGCTCGGTGGCGACCGGGCCCTGCTGCAGCACGCCGACGCGGTGGAAGTCCTCGAGGTCGTGGATGGCGTAGGCGATGTCGTCGGCGGTGTCCATGACGGACGCCTCGACGGTCTGCTGCCAGTCGGCGATGCGGCCGGCGAACGGGGCGCGGGCCTGGCGGACGTCGGCGACCTCGGTGACGTACGCGCCGAACTTCGACGACCCGACGGCCGGGTCGCCGCCGGCGCCGCGCGGGGTCGGGCTGAGGCGCATCGGGTGCGGGTCGGGGTACGTGCGGCGGGTCCACGGGTACTTCAGCAGCGCCGCGCGCACGGCGGCGGTGAGGTCCAGGCCGATGGCGGCGCCGCGCACCTGGGTGCTGGTGACGATGCGGTACGACTGGGCGTTGCCCTCGAACCCGTCGGGCAGCCCGAGCCGCTCCCGGGCGAGGCGGTCCAGGACGTGCTCGCCGAGGTGGCCGAACGGCGGGTGGCCGAGGTCGTGGGCGAGCGCCGCCGCCTCGACGACGTCGGCGTCGCAGCCGCCGAGCTTGTCCAGCAGGGCCCGCTGGTCGGGGTCGGCGCTCAGCCGCTCGACGATGCCGCGGGCGACGCTGGCGACCTTGAGGCTGTGCGTGAGCCGGTTGTGCACGAGCAGGCCGGACCCGCCGGGGCTGATGACCTGGGTGACGCCGGCGAGGCGGGCGAAGAACGGCGAGGCGACGATGCGGTCCCGGTCGGCCCGGTAGGGGCTGGTCGCGAGGTCGCCGGGGGCGACGCTCGCCCCGCCGAAGAGCCGCTGAGCGCGCAGGTCATCCATCCCCAAGTTGTATCAAGCCGCCTTGCGGACCTCGATCACGAACCCGCTCGCCGCCTGGGCCGCCATCGGGTGGTGCACGAGCAGCAGGTCGAGCAGCTTGAGCGGCGACAGCACCCAGGTGAGCGGCAGGATCAGCCGGTAGAGGCGGCGGCTGCCGAAGGACAGCGCCATGGCCAGCCACTCCTGCAGCGCCCACAGCATGCCGGAGGTGGGACCGGCCCCGACCCGCACGGACAGCACGTCGAACGCGCCGAACTGCTCGCGCAGGCCTACCTCGGTGTAGCGCTGGAAGTCGTACGGCGAGGCGTGGAACGGCTGCATGAAGGGCACGAAGACGAGCATCCGCCCGCCGGGGCGCAGGACGCGGTGCATCTCGGCGATGTGCCGGGCCGGGTCGGGCACGTGCTCGAGGACGGCGATGCTGATCGCGCCGTCGAGGCTGCCGTCGGCCAGGGGCAGGCGGCGCAGGTCGGTGACGATGTCGACGTTGGCGTACGCGCCGCCGTCGATGCACACGACGCGCTCGTCGCGGCGGTGGGTGCCGCAGCCGAGGTCGGCGACGAGGTCGCGGTCGAGGTTGAAGGAGCGCAGGAAGCCGCCGATCAGCCCGGGCCGGTCCTGCACCGGCGACAGCAGCCGGATGGCGGCCGGGTAGAGCCGGGTGAACCGGGTCTTGACCAGCTCCTTGACCCGGTTGAGGGCGTCGGCGCCGAGCTCCTCGGCGGCGAACCCGCCGAAGTCGAGCCGCTCGCCCTGCCCCGGGCCGGCGCTGCGCCGCCCGACCGGCCCGCAGGCGGCGCAGGTCAGGTCCGGGCCGAGGCGGTCGTGACAGATTGGGCACGCCAGGACCGCCGCGAGCCGGTCGCGGCGGGTTGCGCCGATGGTGTCGTACATCATGATCCCAGCTGGTAGATGGCGATGCGCCCGGCCCGGAAGCGGAACTGGGCGTAGTCCTCGACCCAGATGGACGGCAGCAGCAGGTAGCCCTCGTCGACCATGAGCCACTTGACGTGGTACTGGTCGCGCAGCTTGCCGACGGTCTGCGCGCTCGGGTGGTAGAACGCGGCGTCGTTGTCGGCCAGCCGCCGCTGGTCCCAGTAGGGCGCGAAGATGGCGTTGACGTGGTCCTTCGCCGCCTCCCGGTGGGCCCGGTCGGTGAAGCCCCAGCCCTCGACGAGGAAGCGGCGCTCGCTGTACGCGGAGAACCAGAAGTGCCGGTTGTCGCAGCCCTGCAGCGAGTACGGGTCGCCGATGCAGTGCGCGTTCGTGGCCACGAGATCGTCAGGGTCCGAATGGTCGCGCAGCCAGCGGCCGGCCTCCTGCGTGCCGGGGGTGACGAACGTGCGGATCTGCACGACGCCGCGCCAGCCGCCGAGGTACGACGTGCGGGTCATCTGGTAGACGTGCTGCAGCGCGGTGCTCATGCAGGCGCCGGCGAGCAGGGCGGCGACGAGCGTGCGCCACGCCGGGAACCTCCGCCGGTACATCCACCGCCCGGCCGCGGCCAGCAGCGCGTAGGACAGCAGGTACGGCCAGACGAGCGCCCACAGGGTCACGGCCAGGCTGCCGGTGTTCTGCAGCTTCGGCGTGTGCATGCTGCCGATCTTGTGTACGGCGAGCAGGATGAGCGCACCGGCGGCCATCGCGGCGTACACCTGGCGCAGCATCCGCTTCGGGGGCAGGCCCCGCGGCGTGAGCAGGACGAGGCCGACGACGGAGGCGAGGGACAGGTAGGGCCGGGCGGAGACCATGAACCAGCCCTCGGCGCCGGCCTCGTGGCCGAAGACCATGAGGGCGCCGACGCCGGACAGGCCGATGCCGAACATGAGGATGACGGGGTCGGCGGCGATGCCGAGGTGGCGGCGCAGGCGGCGGGCGTGGCGGATGGTGGGGGCGAGCCGGCCGAGGCCGAGCAGCCCGGGCCAGATGCACGCCCAGCAGGCGAGGGTGAGCGCGAGCACGATGAGCAGCCGCCACAGCGGGTGCGGGTACTCGGGGGCGGCGAACTTCACGGTGTAGGGCGCCCCGGAGATCTGCGCGAAGTGCAGCGGGTCGATCGCCATGCCCTGCGAGGCGCCGCCGAAGAGCACGAACTGGGCGAAGAGCAGCCCGAGGAACGTGACGGCGGCGGCGAACAGCGCGCCCGGGTGCACGCGCCTTCTCGTGACCAGCCGTACGGCGACGACGAGCAGCAGCCCGGCCAGCAGCATCGGCAGGAAGGTCGCCTTGGCCCCGGTGACGGCGGCGGTGAGCACGACGACGAGCGCCCAGCTCGCCCGGGTGTGTGCGGCCATGGCCTCGACGAGGGCGAGGCAGAGGCCGGCGAACAGCAGCGCCCCGAACGTCTGCGTGGGGCTGGTCCACAGCTGGGCGCGCAGCGACGAGCCGTCCTCGTAGGCGTTGGTGCCGAAGGCGGAGAACCAGCCCTCCAGCGGCCAGTGGTACGGCATCGGGGTCAGCACGAAGAACGTGATGACGGCCGCGGCGGCGCCGGCCCACCACACGCCGGTCAGCCGCCGGCCGAGGACGCCGAGCAGCGCGACGAGCCCGAACAGCATCGGCAGCGGGGCGAGGCGCACGAGCAGCACGTGCGGCTCGATGCCGGTGACCCAGCTGGTGGCGGCCATGTCGGCGTAGACGAACCAGTGGTACAGCACCGGCTGGTCCGAAAGCCACGGCGACATGAGCGGCATGTGGTGCTTGGCGTCGCCGATGAGGGCGAGGTGGAACGGCGAGTCGGCGTCGGGGCTGAGCATGCCCGGCTCGCGCAGGTCGTGCGTGCGGAAGAAGCGCACGCAGCTCCAGAAGAAGACGACGGCGGCGGTGCCGGACAGGATGAGCGACCACCACAGCGGCGTGCGCTCGCCGCCGCCCCGCCAGTGCCGGCGCAGGCGCGGCACGGCGAGGAACGCGGCGAGGACGGCGGCGGGCCAGACCAGGAACGCGAGCGGGGCGCCGAGGGCGCGGGCCGGGATGTAGGCGAGGACCTCGCCGGCGTACCCGACGGCGAGGCCGGCGCCGAGGTCCTCGACGAGCCAGCCCGACCGCCCGCGCACGGCCCGCCAGATGAGGGTGCCCGGCAGGACGATGCCCAGGGCGAGGTAGAGCGTGAAGACCGCGGTCGACTGCAGCGGCACGCCGTAGACCTTGAGTCCCGCGGCGACACCCACGGCCACGGCCGCGGGCGGTATCCAGGCGGCGGCGACCCGCCGTACGGGTTTCGCGTCGGCGGCGACCGCGGTCCGCCGCTCGACTGTTGCTGTCACACGTGTGCAACGCGCGAGCCCGCTGTTAGGTTTTGCGGCCGTTGTCCCTGATCCGGCGCTGCATCAACGCTTCGAGGCCGTCGAGGAAGCGGGCGATGCCGAACTCGAAGTCGTCGTCCGGGATCTCGGCGGGGTGGTCGAGGACGCCGGAGGCGATGAGGTCGCCGACGGCCGGGAAGCGGGCCGGGTCGGCGAAGCGCCTGAGCAGCCGGCTGTAGCCCAGCATCGCCTGCTCGGTGCTGCCCCCGCCGGCCCGGGCGGCGGCGTCGATGTCGGCGGTGAGCAGCGCCCAGTTCCGGGTCAGCCCGCTGATGATCATGATGCTGGACAGCCGCTCGTACTGGTGCAGCGCCGTGCCGCGCATGGTCTCCAGCCCGTGGTCCATCCACGCGATCTGGTTCGGCGTGATCGGCGGGGTGTTGATCGGCACCCGGGCGATCCACGGCTGGTCGCGCAGCAGCGCGAGATAGGTCCGCGCGAAGGCGGCCAGGCCGGTGCGCCAGTCCTGCCCGGGCGGCAGCGGCGGCGGCTGCCCGATGGCGTGGTCGACCATGAGGTCGAGCAGCTCGTCCTTCGCGTTGAGGTGCCGGTAGAGCGACATCGTGGCCGCGCCGAGCTCCTTGGCGACGCGGGCCATGGACACCGCGCCGAGGCCCTCGGTGGCGGCGACCTTCACCCCGGCGGCGACGATCCGCTCGAGGGTGAGCCCGGGCCGCGGCCCCTTGCCGGGCCGCTCCCGCAGCCCCCAGGCCATGGCCAGGACCGGCGGTATGCCGTTTTCGCGCTCGCTCATTGACTCGGGATCCTACTTCTGCGTATAACGTACGCATGAGCGTACACCATACGCAGAACGGTCCCGCCATCGAGGCGACCGGGTTGCAGAAGTCCTACGGCAGGCTCGAGGTCCTCACGGGCGTCGACCTGCGGGTGCCGGCGGGGTCCGTGTTCTGCCTGCTCGGCCCCAACGGCGCCGGCAAGACCACGACGGTGCGCATCCTCGCCACCCTCACCCGCCCCGACGCCGGCACCGCCCGCGTCGCCGGCCACGACGTGGTCCGCGAGCGGCACCGGGTGCGGTCCGCGATCAGCCTCACCGGGCAGTACGCGGCGGTCGACGAGCTGCAGACCGGCGCCGAGAACCTGCGCATGATGGCCCGCCTGTCCGGCCTGTCGCGCCGCGACGCCGCCCGCCGCGCCGCCGAACTGCTGGAGCGCTTCGGCCTGACCGACGCCGCGGACCGCCGGGCCGGCAAGTACTCCGGCGGCATGCGCCGCCGCCTCGACCTCGCCGCGGGCCTCGCCGGCCGGGCCCGGGTCATCTTCCTCGACGAGCCGACCACGGGCCTGGACCTGACCAGCCGCCAGGCGATGTGGGACGTCGTGGACGGGCTCGTCGACGCGGGGACGACGGTGTTCCTCACGACGCAGTACCTCGAGGAGGCCGACCGCCTCGCCGCGCGCATCGCCGTCGTCGACCACGGCCGGGTGGTCGCCGAGGGCACCCCCGCCGAGCTCAAGCGCCGCTTCGGCGACCAGCGCCTCGACCTGGACCTGGCCGACCGCGCCGGGTTCGAGGCCGTCGCCGCCCGCCTCGGCGCCCGCGTCGTGCAGCGCGACGAGGCCCGGCTCACGCTCGGCGTCACCACCGACGGCAGCGCCGCCCACGTGCGCTCGGTCCTGGACGAGATCGACCCGGCCGGCACCGCCGTGCGCCGCTTCTCGCTGCACAGCGCCACCCTCGACGACGTCTTCCTGTCCCTCACCTCCCGCAAGGAGCCCGCCGGTGTCTAGCTCGGCCCTCACCCAATGGTCGGTCCTCGGCGCCCGCTCCCTGCGCCTGGGCCGGCGCAACGTCGAGGCCCTCATCATGTCGATCGCGCTGCCGGTCATGCTGATGGTCGTCTTCGTGTACCTCTTCGGCGGCGCCCTGCAGGTCGGCACGCAGTACGTCACGTACGTCGTCCCCGGCGTCATGCTGCTGTGCGTCTCGTTCGGCTCGGCGATGACCGCGGTCGCGGTGGCGAGCGACCTGTCGGGCGGCATCGTCGACCGCTTCCGCTCCCTGGACGTCGGCGGCGCCGCACTGCTGTCGGGCCACGTGCTCGCGAGCCTGGCCCGCAACACGGTGTCGAGCGTGCTGGTCCTGTCGGTCGCGTTCGCCCTGGGCTTCCGCCCCCGCGCCAACTTCGCGCAGTGGCTCGCCGCGGCGGGCATCCTGCTGCTGAGCATCGCCGCCGTGTCGTGGCTGTCGGCGGCGCTGGGCCTGCTGGCCGGCTCGTCCGAGGCCGCGAGCGGCTACACGTTCGGCATCACCTTCCTGCCGTACGCGAGCAGCGCCTTCGTCCCCATCACGACCATGCCCACGTGGCTGCGCGGCTTCGCCGGCAACCAGCCGGTGACCCCGATCGTCGAGAGCCTCCGCGCCCTGCTGCTGGACCAGCCGGCCGGCTCGGCCCCTTGGCGCGCGGTCGCCTGGTGCCTGGCCATCACGGCCGGCTCGGTCATCGCGTCCGCCGCGTTGTTCCGCGCCAAGACGCGCGGGTGACCGACCGGTCACGGCCGGTGCCAGCCGGCCGGCCCGGCACCTTGGCGCGCGGTCGCCTGGTGCCTGGCCACCACGGCCGGCTCGGCCATCGCATCCGCCGCGTTTGTTCCGCGCCAGGACGCGCGGGTGACGGACCGGTCACGGCGGGTGCCGGCGGGCATGATCGGTTAGGTGGGGTGGGTTAGGCTGTGGTTGAAGCCGGAATGCCACCGCCGGAGTCGCCTCAGATCTCCAGCACCCCGCCTCCCGGCCCCTGCTCCCGTCCGAGCTCGGTCAACGCCAGCACGCCTCGCCCACGCACGCGCGTGTGCGCACCAAGCCGCCCGGGATCGACGGAGACCTCGCGCAGCACCTCGCTGACCCGGGGATCCCCCCACTCGATCTCGAACGGCAACGGCTCCCCCAGCTCGGGCAGCTCGTCATCGAACCACCGCACCACCCGGCCCTCACGCGCCACGAGCCAGCCGGTGCCGTAGTAGTGACACTCCCCGAGCTTCGCGCTCACCGCTTCACAGATCGCCATCGCCTCGTGCGGCCCCACAAGGTCGCCGAACACGAGGAACCACCCGTCCAGGGCGGGCGTGACGTACGCATGCCGCCCCGGCGCCGGATGCCACCGGCGGTACCACGACGACAACCCCATACGCATGGTCACCGGCTCCGGGCCGGACAGCCCGAACGCCTCAAGGACCGCCGCCTGCTCCGCGGCGACCGCCGACAGGTCCACCGCGGCCCGCTCCGCCCCGGCCCGCTCCGCCCCGGCGTGATCACCGCGCGCGAGGGCCAGCGAGGTCAGCCGCCCCCTGCGGCGTGGTCCGCGGCGGCGGCCCGGGACGGGACGGCGAACCACGGCTCGGACTCGCGCTCCACCGGCGCGGGCACCTCCCGGGGCGCCTTGATCCGGACCAGGCGGCGGACCGCCTCGACGTCGGCCGGCTCCAGGGCAGTCCAGTCGACCGCCGCAATGACCTGCAGCGCGGCTCGCCGGCCGGCCGGGACGGTGCGGCGCATCCGGCGGGCGCCGGGCAGCGCCGCCGGGCCGGCCGCGGTCAGGGCCTGCACCGCGCGCTCGCGCAGGGCGTGGTCCGGGTCGGCGAGCAGGGGCACGAAGTCGTCGGCGAACGCGGCGGCGTCGTGGTCGCGGTGCACGACCAGCACGTACGCGGCGGCCCTCGCGCACGCCGGGCTCGCGTGGCGCAGCAGGAGGCGAAACGGGCCGAGTCCAGCCTCGTCAGCCAGGAGAAAGCGCTCGCCGTGCGCCGGGCGGCCCGCTCGCCGGGCGCGGCGGCCAGCGCCGCCACCGTCGGGTCGAACGCCGGGTCGCCCCACCGCGCCAGGATGCCGCCGATCACCACATCGGCGGCCGCGTCGCGGGCGGGGTTGGCCAGCTCCGCGAGCCCCACGGCCGGGTCGAGCGCCGCGAGCGCGTCGCGCGCGGCGACCCGGACCTCGGTGTCGGCTCTGCGCAGGCGTTCGATCAGAATATCCAGATTTACCGCCATTCGTCCCCACTCACGCGACAAACGTCCGAATTCGCCCGGATCAGCCCACGCGGCACCGCGCCCGCACGGTACCGTGGCGGCGCGGGAGAGGGGGACCCGAGCGACATGCGTACCGTGCTGGCCGCCGGCTTTCTGGCCGGGCTGCTGCTGTTCGGCTCATCCACTGCAGTGAAAGCAGAACCCGAGGCCACTGCAGTGAAAGCAGAACCCGAGGCCACTGCAGTGACAGCAGAACCCGAGGCCACTGCAGTGACAGCAGAAGCCGAGTCCGTTGCAGTGGCAGCAGAGGCCGAGTCCGCTGCAGTGACAGCAGAAGCCGAGCCGGGCAACGGCCGGGCACACGCGGGGGCACGCGGACCCGAAGCGGCGGCCGCGCCGGGGCCGCAGTACACCGTCAAGGGCATCGACGTCTCCAGCCACGACCACAGCACGTTCAAGACGATCGACTGGGCCGGCCAGGCCGCCCAGGGCGTCTCCTTCGCCTACATCAAGGCCACCGAGACCGACAACTACGTCAACCCGTACTTCGCCCAGGACATCGCCGACGCCAAGAAGGCCGGCCTGCTCGCCGGCGCCTACACGTTCGCGCGGCCCGACCGCGGCACCCCCGTCGGCGACGCCGACCGGTTCATCGACAAGGCCGCCTGGGTCAACGACTCCAAGACCCTGGTGCCGTTCGTCGACCTCGAGTGGCCGTACTTCTCCACCGTCGGCACCTGCTACAACCTCGACCAGACGGCGATGCGCAACTGGATCCAGGCGTTCCTGGACCAGGTGCAGGTCCGCATCGGGCGCAAGGCGATGATCTACACGGCGGCGAACTGGTGGAACCAGTGCGTCGGCAGCACCACCCAGTTCGCGGGGTACCCGCTCGACGTGGCGACCTGGAGCGGCACCGCGCCGAAGCTGCCGAACGGCTGGTCGAAGTGGACGCTGTGGCAGTACGCCGGCGGCAACAACCAGCAGCAGGGCAACTACGACAAGGACGTGTTCAACGGCGACCTCGCCGCGCTGCAGCGCCTCGCCGGCATCGACCCGCCGGCGCCCCTGATCGCGCGGCCCACGCCGGTCGTGCACGAACCGACGAAGCAGCTGCAGGTGTACACCGACGCCGGCCACGGCCTGTCCCAGCGGTACTGGAGCCCCGGCTACGGCTGGTCGAGCTGGAGCAACTTCGGCGGCGGCATCGCGGGCACCCCGCACGTGCTGCAGAACCCGAAGGCCGGCACCGTCGAGGTGTACGCCCGGACGCAGGACGGCCGGCTGGCGCAGAAGTACTGGCAGGCCGGCCGCTGGTCGGACTGGACGGACCTCGGCGGCTCGATCGCCGGCGACCCGGTCGTGTTCTACAGCCCGCGGTACGGCTCGACGGAGATCTACGCCCGCGGCACCGACGGCCACCTGTGGCAGAAGTTCTACGCCGGCGGCTGGTCCGGCTGGAACGACCTCGGCGGCGACCTCGCCGGCGACCCGGCCGAGGTGCTGTACAACCCGGTGTACAGGACCACGGAGCTCTATGCCCGCGGCACGAACGGCCACCTGCTGCAGAAGTACTTCGCCGGCGCGTGGTCGGGCTGGAACGACCTCGGCGGGGACCTCGCCGGCGACCCGGCCGTGTTCCGCAGCCCGGTGTGGGGCTCGTCGGAGATCTACGCCCAGGGCACGAACGGCCACCTGTGGCAGAAGTTCTACGCGGGCGGCTGGTCGGGCTGGAACGACCTCGGCGGGTCGGTCGCCGGGCGGCCGGCGGTGTTCTACAACCCGCAGTACCGCTCGACCGAGATCTATGCCCGCAGCGGCTCGGCGCTGGCGTACACCCTCATCATGCCCGGCGGCGGATGGGCGGCCTGGACGCCGATCGGCGGGGACCTGGGCACCGACCCGGCCGTCATCCTCAACCCGTACACCGGCAACACCGAGATCTACGCGGTCTCCCCCGCCGGCGACCTCGTCACGCAGCTGTGGCTCAAGCAGGCGG
Organism: Dactylosporangium sp. CA-139066; assembly: GCF_050936175.1. Classification (NCBI taxonomy): domain Bacteria; kingdom Bacillati; phylum Actinomycetota; class Actinomycetes; order Micromonosporales; family Micromonosporaceae; genus Dactylosporangium; species Dactylosporangium sp. CA-139066. Next base: position 9,025,529 of record NZ_JBNJNH010000001.1, read on the forward strand.
CGGTCTGGACGGGCTGGTCGACGATCATGACCAACCCGTCCTGACCGCGCTTCACAACAGGCCGTTACCCCGCTTCCGTCACGAACCGGATGGGCGCCACCGGGGCCAGCCGTGGTCGCCGGCCAGCTGGGACAGGCGGGAGCCGAGCATCAACGTGGTGGCCGGCTCGGCGTTCATCAGGCGGTAGTGGACCTGCTCGGCGATCTCCGGGGCGCGGTACTCGGCGTGCTCCAGCAACTGCAGCGTCACCGACCACCAGTACCGGTCCTCGTCGGTGGCGTGCGGTGCGCCCTGGCGGAACCAGTCGGTCAGCCCGTCCAGCAGGTCGTCGCCGACGCCGTCGGGGTCCGTCAGCCGCAGCGCGGCGCACACCCGGGCCACCACGTCGTCGTCCCAGCCGGACAGGTGCCCGCGGACCAGCGTGTGCAGCGAGGCGTGCCCCAGCGCGCCGGCGGCGTCGATCTCCAGGGAGTACACGTTGTCCCTGGACAGCCGTTCGTGCAGCACCGGCAGGACCCGCGGGTCGCGGCGGCGGGCCAGCCCGAGCAGCGCCTCGCAGCGCGTGTCGTCGTGGAGGTCCTCCAGCCGCGCGGCGAGGGCGTCGCGGATCACCGGGTTGTCCACTTCGGACAGTTGGGTGCCCAGCGCGAAGCACGCCCAGTCGCGTACGTCGTCGTCCGCGTCGCCGCTCAGCGCGATCAGGGCCCGCACCGTCTCGGCCGGGTCGGCCTCGCCGAGGACGCTGGGGAGGGCCTGCGCCACCGAGCGGCGCACGCCGGCGTCCGGGTGGCGGGTCAGCGGCAGCAGCAGCGGCAGCGCCGCGTCGTCGTAGCACCAGGCGACCGCGTCGGCCAGCTCGGCGGCGGACGTTGCCGGGGCCTCGAGCAGCGCGGCGATCGTGCGGGCGGTCGGCTCCGTGTCGTCGAGGGCCGCCGACAGGCCGCCGTCGATGTCGAAAGCCACGAATCCCGCGTCACCGCCGAGATCCGCCGAACCGCCATCACCGTACGAACCGCCATCACCGTACGAACCGCCATCACCGTACGAACCGCCATCACCGTACGAACCGCCATCACCGTACGAACCGCCATCGTCGAACGCGCCGCTACCGCCGTACGCAGCGGGATCGCCGAACGCGCCGCGGCCTCCGAACGTGGAATCGCCGAACGCGACGTCGCCGAACGTGCCGCGGTCGGGGTCGCTGAAGGCGTACGCCGACGTGCCGGGTTCGGGCGACCGGCCGGCCATCGGGTCGTCCGGGGCAACGGATGGTGACGACCCGGGCAGCGCATCGTCAGAGGACGGCGACGAGCGGTGCGACCCCAGGTCGGCCAGGTCGGCGATGACCTCGGCGAGCGGGTTCAGCGCGAAGCCGTCGTCCGCGGGATCGCGCGCGGCCGGCACGAACAGCTCCGAAGCCCGCGGGAACAGGCCGGACACGTCGCTCGGACCGCCGGGGCGCGCGGGCGGCTCGTCGGGCACGGGGCGGGAGGACGCGAGGTCGCTCATCCACGAGAGTGTGCGCGCGTTCGCGGAGATCTTCCAGAGGGGTTCGCCCCTCAGAAGGACATCGCGGGGGCCACGATCACCCTACTCGACGACATATCGACGCACACCGGAACAACGAGCGAGATCGCAAGACGACACGCGGCGCGGGACAACAATTCCGTCAGGAGCGTGAACATCACGACGCCCCGGAACGGCCGCGCGCGGAAGCCGGTCGGCAGGTGCAGGGACCGCCACGAACCGTCCGCGCCCCGGCCACCATCGACCCGACCGGCCGGTGCCCCCGAACAACGCCGCCGCGGCCGGAAAGTCAGGCGCAAGGCCGAGCCGAAGACCCGAGGCCGGACCGGGCCGGCGGTGCGTCAGGCGCGAGGCCGAGCCGAAGACCCGAGGCCGGACCGGGCCGGCGGTGAGTCAGGCGCGGGAGCGGGCCGACAGGCGCAGCGACTGCCAGGAGCCGTCCGCGGCCCACCCGCCGTCGACCGGCAGTGCCGTGCCGTTGACGAAGCCGCTGCGGGCCGGGTCGGCGAGGAAGGCGACCGCGCGGGCGATGTCGTCGGGCTGGGCGAAGCGGGCCATCGGGACGTGCTCGGTGATGTCGGTGTCGACGTAGGCGCCGGAGGACTGCGACTCGTCGTCCATCTCCGTCTTGACCCAGCCGGGGCAGACGGCGTTGACGCGCACGCCGCGGCCGCCCCACTCGACGGCCAGGGTGCGGGTGAGGCCGATCAGGCCGTGCTTGCTGGTGTTGTAGGCCACGCGGTCGGCGACGCCCATGAGGCCGGCGACGGAGGCGATGTTGACGATGGAGCCGGTGCCGCGCACGAGCATGCGGCGGCCGAATGCCTGGCAGAGCAGGAACGGGCCGGTGAGGTTGACGTCGAGGACGCGGCGCCACTGCTCGGCGGTGGTGTCCTCGGCGGGGGCGATGGAGGCGATGCCGGCGTTGTTGACGAGCACGTCGGCGCGGCCGTAGCGGGCCTCGACCGCGGCCACGAAGCGCTGCACGTCGGCCTCGTCGGAGACGTCGCCGACGAACGACAGGGCCTCGAACCCGGTGACCGGCTGCCGGTCGATGACGGCCAGGAGGTAGCCCTCCTCGGCGAGCACCTCGGCGGTGCGCCGGCCGATGCCCTGCGCCGCCCCGGTGATCACTGCCACGCGCTCTTCGCCCATGCCGCGACAATAGACTGCGGGTATGACAAAACGCGTCGTGGTCGTCGGCGGGGGGATCGCCGGGCTGGCCGCGGCGCACCGCCTGCACACGCTGCGGCCGGGGCTCGACGTGGTGCTGCTCGACCAGCGCGACCGGCCCGGCGGCAAGCTGTCCACCGGCGAGCTGGCCGGCGGCCCGGTGGAGCGTGGCGCGGAGTCGTTCCTGGTCGGCGCGCCCGAGGGCGGGTCCAGCGCGGCCCTGCGCCTGGCCGAGGCGGTCGGCGTCACCGTCGTCCACCCGACGCCGGCGAGGGCCGCGGTCGCCATCGACGGGAGCCTGCGCGACCTGCCCGCCGGGACCCTGATGGGCATTCCGGTTCAGGCCCCGGATTCGGTACTCGACGAGCCCGCCACGGCACCGCTCCTGGCGCCCGGCGCCGACGTGACGGTGGGCGGGCTGGTCCGGCCGCGCCGCGGCGACGCCGTCGTCGACCATTTCGTGGAGCCGCTGCTGGGCGGCGTCTATGCGGGACGGGCCGACCGCCTGTCCCTGCGCATGGCGCTGCCGGCGCTGGCCGCCGCGGCCGAGCGGGCGCACACCCTGACCGAGGCGCTGCAGGCGGCGGTGGCGGCGTCCCGGCGTACACCCGGGGCCCCGGTCTTCGGCACCGTCGAGGGCGGCATGTCGCGCCTGGTGGACGCGGTCGCGGCGGCGCTGCCCGACGTGCGGTGCGGTGTGACGGTGCGGGCGCTGCGCCGCAGCGGCGGCGGGTGGCAGCTCACGCTCGGCTCGACCCGCGACGCGGAGGTCCTCGACGCCGACGGCGTGGTCCTCGCCGTGCCGGCCCGGCCCGCCGAGCGGCTGCTGGCGGCGGTGGACGGCGTCAGCTCGGTACCGCTGGACTACGCCTCCGTCGCCCTGGTGGCCCTGGCGCTGCCGGCGACGAAGCTGCCGGAGCTGTCCGGGTTCCTGGTCCCGGCGACGGAGGGGCTGGCCGTGAAGGCGGTCACGTTCTTCGACCAGAAGTGGGCGCATCTGCGCCGGCCCGGGGTGACGGTGCTGCGCGCGTCGGTCGGGCGGCACGGCGACGAGGGGCAGCTGCAGCGCACCGACGACGCGCTGGCCGAGGTGGTACGGGCCGAGGTGGCGCGGCTCATCGGCGTCGACGCGCTGCCCGCGGAGCTCGGCCGGGGGGTGTTCCGGTGGGGTGGGGCGCTCCCGCAGTACACCCCGAATCATCAGGACCGGGTCCGGGCCTTGCGGGCCGGGCTCGCGGCGCATCCGGCGATCGCGGTGGCCGGCGCGGCCTACGACGGCGTCGGCATCCCCGCGTGCGTCGCCTCCGGCTGGAGGGCCGCCGAGGCGGTGCTGGAGCGGCTGGCAGAGTAGATGGCATGACCACGAGCAACGCGGCACGCATCCGCGAGCTGAACGAGTCCATCCGCTACACCATGTGGTCGGTCTTCCGGCTCGCCGAGCCGTACGGCGCCGGCAGCCGCGACGCGACGCAGGCGAGCGCGTTCCTCGCCGATCTGGCCGCGAAGGACGTCACGGTCCGCGGCACCTACGACGTCGCCGGGCTGCGGGCCGACGCCGACCTGATGATCTGGTGGCACGCGCCGAGCGCGGAGGCGCTGCAGGAGGCGTACACCGGGTTCCGCCGCACCGGCGTCGGGCAGCGGATGGCGCCGGTGTGGTCGCAGATGGCGCTGCACCGGCCGGCGGAGTTCAACAAGAGCCACATCCCGGCGTTCCTCGCCGACGAGCACGCCCGCGAGTGGGTGTGCGTGTACCCGTTCGTGCGCTCCTACGAGTGGTACCTGCTGCCCGACGAGGAGCGCCGGGCGATGCTCGCCGAGCACGGGCAGCAGGCGCGCACGTTCCCCGACGTGCGGGCGAACACGGTGGCGAGCTTCGCGCTCGGCGACTACGAGTGGATCCTGGCGTTCGAGGCCGACGAGCTGCACCGCATCGTCGACCTGATGCGGGAGCTGCGGGCGTCGCGGGCCCGCCGGCACGTGCGCGAGGAGGTCCCGTTCTACACGGGCCGCCGCCGCGACATCGCCGACCTGGTCGCCAACCTGCCGTAGCCGGGGCCGGCGGCCCTGCACCCCTAGGAGTGCAGGGCGGTGACGCCCGGGGGCGGCAGGCCGGCCGTGGAGGCCAGCAGCGCGCACCAGGCGTGGACGTGGGCCTGCATGTCCTCGTCGGTCGGGGTCCAGGAGGCGCGGATCTCGAGGTCGGCGGCGGCCGGCGGGCCGGCGAGGTCGCCGAAGCGGGTCGACATCGTCTGGGTGACGGTGCCGCCGATCGCCGTGTAGGCGGCGTGGTGGCCGTCGAGGGCGTCGACGAGCCAGCTCCAGCCGACGCCGGGCAGCAGCGGGTCGGTGGCCAGTTCGGCCTCGAGCTCGGCGGTCACGTACGTCACCAGGCGCATCGTGCCGTCCCAGGCATCGTGGCCGGCGGGGTCGTGCAGCAGGATCAGCCGGCCGGTGGCCACCTCGTCCCCGTGGCGCAGGACCGTGCCCCCGATCGCGTGTGCGTAGGGGGCGAGGCGCTGCGGGGCCGGGACCTCCTCGAGCGTGATCTCCGGCCGGGTGGTCACGGCGCGCAGCTCCTGCACCGCCCGGGTGAACGTGGGCGGAGTCGCGGTCGATGGCGCCATAACGGAAGACTAAATCCGAAACGAGCGCAGGGGGTGCCGCCGCGCCGCCTGCGCACAATCAGTGCAACGATGGGCAGGCTATGAACGACACGAAGCTGTTGCTGCGCGCCGCCCGCGGCGAGGTTGTCCCGCACGTCCCGGTCTGGTTCATGCGCCAGGCGGGCCGGTCCCTGCCCGAGTACCGGCAGCTGCGCGCCGAAGTCGGCATGCTGGAGTCCTGCCGCCGGCCCGACCTGGTCTGCGAGATCACCCTGCAGCCGGTGCGCCGGCACGGGGTGGACGCGGCGATCCTGTTCAGCGACATCGTGGTGCCGCTGCAGGCCGCCGGCATCGACCTCGACATCGTCGCCGGGACCGGGCCCGTCGTCGCCGCCCCCGTGCGCGGGATGGGCGACGTCGAGGCGATCCGGGTCCTGGAGCCGGAGGCGGTCGGGTTCGTCGCGGAGGCGATCCGGCTGCTGCTGGCCGAGCTCGGCGGGTCCGGCACGGCGCTCATCGGGTTCGCCGGCGCCCCGTTCACCCTCGCCTCCTACCTGGTGGAGGGCGGGCCGTCGCGGCATCACGCGAAGACGAAGGCGCTGATGTACGGCGCCCCGGACGTGTGGCACGCGCTGTGCGCCCGGCTCGCGGAGATCACCCGCACGTTCCTGCAGGTGCAGGTCGACGCGGGCGTGGACGCGATCCAGCTGTTCGACTCCTGGGCCGGCGCCCTGTCGGAGGCCGACTACCGCCGCTACGTCCTGCCGCACTCGCGGGCGGTCCTCGACGGCGTCACGGGGAGCCTTCCGAAGATCCATTTCGGCGTCGGTACGGCGGAACTGCTGCCCGCCATGGCCGACGCGGGCGCCGACGTGGTCGGCGTCGACTGGCGCACCCCGCTGGACGTGGCCGCGGCGCGGGTCCCCGGGCGGGCCCTGCAGGGCAACCTCGACCCATGCGTGCTGCTCGCGCCGTGGACGGTCATCGAGCAGGAGGCCCGCCGCGTGCTGGCCGAGGGCGCGAAGGCCCCCGGCCACATCTTCAACCTGGGCCACGGCGTCCTGCCGGAGACCGACCCGGACGTCCTGACCCGCCTCGCGGAGCTCATCCACACGGCCTGAGCGGCGAGCACCGGGGCCGCGGACGTCCGGCCCCGGTCCTCACCGGATCAGATGCCGAGGATGACCTGCGCCTCGTTGCAGGGCTTCTCCATCTCGTTGAGCTTGTTCTGGGTGGTGGTCTTGTCGCCGGAGTTGGCGGCGTCGAGGGCCTCCAGCAGCAGCTTCAGGCAGTTGCCGATGACGTCGCGCTGGCGCTTGGCCTCGGTGCTGTCGGCCTGGGTGCCGCGCAGGTCCTGCTGGGACTTCGCCAGCTCGTCGGCCTTGGCCTTGAGGTCGGTGCGGGTCTGCTCGAGGTCCTTGTTGGACTGGTCGAGCGCGACCTGACGCTGGTTCGACTTCGCCTCGGACGCTTCGAGCTTGTTGGACTTGTCGACCCACAGGCCGACGAACACGCCGGCGGCGATGACCGCGAGGGCGAGCAGGCCCGACAGCAGCGGCACGGCGATGCCGCGCTTCTTCGGCGGCTCGGCGCCCGGGTAGCCGATCGGCTGGCCGGGGAAGCCGCTGGTCGGCGGGCCCGACACGGGGCCGTAGGCGACCGGCGGGCCGGACATCGGCGGGCCCGACATCGGGGGCGCCGACATCGGCGGGGCCGGCTGCATCGGGGCGGTCGGCGGCGCCGACACGGACGGGTCGAGGCTGTAGGAGCTCTCGCCGTACGTGGGCAGCTGCGTCGTGCCCTGGTCGTGGACCGGCTGGGGCTGCGGCGGCACCGGCTGGCCGTACTGCGGCTGCTCGCCGTAGGGGTTGGCCGGCTGGCCGTACTGCGGCGCCGGCGGCTGCTCCCCGAACGGCGCGGCCGGGTAGGCCGGGGGCTGCTGGGGCGGCGGCGGGTATGCGCCGGTGGAGGCGTTGGGGTCGGGGTAGCCGTATGCGTCGTTCGGGTTGCCCTGGGGGTTGCCGGGGTATGCCATGTTCTCTTCCTCCTGGTGGTCCCGCCGGGCACCGCCCCCGCGGGAGTCTTACTACCGGCGCGTCCGGGATGTGCGCCGGCGTGGTGGTACCCCGGCCGAAGAACCGGGCGGTCGGAAGCTGGTCAGCGGGCGGCGGGGCTCAACAGACAGCCGGAACCGTGTCGCAGACCACCGAGATCGGGATCGCCAGGCCGATGCCCTCGGCCTGCTGCGCCTTGAGCGTCGCTACGCCGACCACCTCCTTCTTGGCGTTGAACACCGGGCCGCCGGAGTTGCCGGGGTTGATGGCCGCGTCGAACTGCATGAGCGACTCGCCGTTGAGGGTGCGGAAGGCGCTGACCACGCCGGTGGTGACGGAGTCCTCGAGGCCGAGCGGGGAGCCGATGACGAGGACCGGCTCGCCGACCTTCGGCGGGCCGGCGGCGGCCGTCAGGCGCGGGAACTCCTCGTCGGTGTGCAGCACCGCGAGGTCCTTGTCCGGGTGCACCTCGACGATCTTGCCGGGGAAGCGCTGGTCGGTGCGCTCGAGGCTGATGTCCTTCTCGCCGCGGGTGTAGGCGTCCGCGACGACGTGGTAGTTGGTGATGAGGTCGGTGCCGCCGCCGGCGGGGGCCTTGCCGAGGGCGAAGCCGGTGCCGATGGCGTACTTCGTGGAGACCCGGAACACGCTGGGCCGCACGCTCGAGGAGACCTCGGCGGCGTCGAGGTTGCCGCCGGTCTTCTGCTCGAGCTTGTCGGCGCGGTCCTCGAGCGCCTTGAGGCGGGACGCGTCGCCGGCCTGCGCGGCCTTCGCGGCGGCGTCGGCCTTGTCGGCCTTGTGCTCCAGGTCGACGATGAACGCCGCCTGGACGCCGACGACGATGAGCAGCAGGATCGCCAGGACCAGGGAGACGGCGCCGAGCCGGCTGCGGCGCGGGGCGAAGGCCACCGGCTGCACGCTGTGCGGCGGGGGCGGCGTCACGGGCGCCGAGACGGGCCACGAGCTGGTCGGCTGCGCGCCCGTGGCCGGGCCCTGGGCCGGGACGGGGGCGGTGACCGTGGCGAAGGAGCCGGTGGAGGTCATCCGAGGGGGGTGTGGGCCGAGGCGCTCCGGGTCGTCGACCTCGGCCGCCGCGTGACGCGGGCGGTCGGGATCGTAGGCGTCGGAACTGCCGGAAGCCACCGGGTTGGAGGGGTCATACCCGGCCGTCATTGCTGCTTGTTTCCTTCCTGTCACGGTTCCACCCGTTTCGCCGGACACATGCACCTCGACGGTGGTCGTCCGGCGATACCGCGGTCGGCCCTCACCCTAGACGGCGGGCACAAGCCTCGCGACCTCCGATGCCGCGTGTGTACACAACCTGACCGGCCACGTCAGCGAACCGTACCGGCAACCATGTCTGTCCGTCCGTCCCCTACACCGGCGGCGCACACAAGGTCAACACAACGTCCACATGACAATCCGCATAACGGTCCATACGCGGCTCCGCCGGACGGCACGGAGATCAGCTGAACGCCGACGCGCCGGACCGGCTGCAACAAGGGACCTGTGGCGCAACGTACGGTTGTCGCGTGACCGACGAACCCCCCGCGCGGCGTCGGGACGAGGAGCCAGACGACAGTCCGGGTAAACCGGGCGAAAAGACCGAGCCCGTCCTGCTGACCGCCCCCCAAGACGGGACCCCCGAGCCGATCGCGGACCGGGCCGAGCTGGCGCGCGCCATCGAGCGCTTCGCCCAGGGCACCGGCCCGGTGGCCGTGGACGCCGAGCGGGCGTCCGGCTACCGCTACACGCACCGGGCGTACCTGGTGCAGCTGCGCCGGGCCGGCGCCGGCACGGTGCTGATCGACCCGCTGCCCTTCGGCCAGCTGCCGGAGCTCGACGAGGTCATCTCGCCGGCGGAATGGATCCTGCACGCCGCCAGCCAGGACCTGCCGTGCCTGACCGAGCTCGGGCTGCGGCCCACCCGGCTGTTCGACACCGAGCTCGCGGCCCGCCTGTGCGGGTTCGAGCGGGTCGGGCTCGCGGCGCTGACCGAGTCCCTGCTCGGGTACACCCTGGAGAAGCATCACTCCGCGGCCGACTGGTCGACGCGGCCCCTGCCGTCGTCCTGGCTCACGTATGCGGCGCTGGACGTCGAGCTGCTGCTGCAGCTGCGCGACACCCTCGCCGAGGAGCTCGCCCGGCAGGGCAAGACCGACTGGGCGGCGCAGGAGTTCGCGGCGCTCGTCGCCTCGGCCGGCGACCCGCCGCGGGTGCGCGCCGACCCGTGGCGGCGCACGTCGGGCATCCACCGGGTGCGCGGCGCCCGCGCCCTCGCGCGCGTGCGGGCGCTGTGGACGGCCCGCGACGAGATCGCCCAGCGCCGCGACGCGAGCCCCGGGCGGGTCCTCGCCGACGCGGCCATCATCGCGGCCGCCGAGGCCGACCCGAAGGACGAGCGCTCGCTGCTGGCGCTGGCCGGCTTCGGCGGGCGCTCGGTGCGCCGGCTCGCCCCGACGTGGCTCGGCGCGCTGAGCGACGCGCGGGCGCTGCCGGACAAGGAGTTGCCGACCACGCCCCCGTCGGAGGGGCCGCCCCCGCCGCACCGGTGGGCGGAGCGGGACCCGGTCGCGGCCGCCCGCCTGGCCCGGTGCCGGGAGCTGGTCACCGGCCTGGCCGCGACACACCTGCTGCCTCCGGAGAACCTCATCACCCCGGATTCGGTACGCCGCCTGGCCTGGTCGCCGCCGGAGGAGCTCACCGAGGATGCCGTCGCCGCGGTCCTGTCCGGCTACGGCGCCCGGCAGTGGCAGGTCGCCCTCGTCTCCCCCGGCCTGACGAAGGCGCTGCGGACGCCGCAGTGACCTGTTCCCCGGCCTGACGGCTACAGACACCGCAATGACGGGTGAAAGGGTTCACAGCCCGGCGCGACCTACTGGCGAGTAACATCGTCGGTAATTCGTTGCTAGGAGGACACCCGTGCCCCGTGCAGTCCGCGACGTCGTCTTCGTCGACGGCGTGCGCACCCCGTTCGGCAAGGCCGGTGGGATGTATGCCAACACCCGCGCCGACGACCTCGTCATCCGCTGCATCCGCGAGCTGCTGCGCCGCAACCCGCAGCTGCCGCCGGAGCGGGTCGACGAGGTCGCCATCGCCGCGACCACGCAGATCGGAGACCAGGGCCTGACCATCGGGCGCACCGCCGCCCTGCTGGCCGGGCTGCCCAAGACCGTGCCCGGCTACGCGATCGACCGGATGTGCGCGGGCGCGCTCACCGCGGTGACCACGGTCGCCGGCGGCATCGCCTTCGGCGCCTACGACGTGGCGATCGCCGGCGGCGTCGAGCACATGGGCCGCCACCCCATGGGCGAGGGCGTCGACCCCAACCCGCGCATCATCGCCGAGAAGCTCGTCGACCCGTCCGCACTCGTCATGGGCGCCACCGCGGAGAACCTCCACGACCGGCTGCCCGCCATCACCAAGGAGCGCGCCGACCGGTTCGGCTACGCCTCCCAGGTCAAGACCGCCGCCGCGTACGCCGCCGGCAAGCTGCAGCCCGACCTGGTCTCCGTCGCCACCCGCGACCCCGAGACCGGCTGGGGCCTGGCCACCGTCGACGAGGCGCCCCGCGAGACCAGCCTCGAGAAGCTCGCCACCCTCAAGACGCCGTTCCGCCCGCACGGCAAGGTCACCGCCGGCAACGCCGCGGGGCTCAACGACGGCGCCACCGCCTCGATCATCGCCGCCGAGGACGTCGCGCGGGAGCTCGGCCTGCCCGTCGGCATGCGCCTCGTCGCCTACGGCTTCACCGGCGTGGAGCCCGAGGTCATGGGCTTCGGCCCGGTCCCGGCCACCGAGAAGGCGCTGCGCCTGGCCGGCCTGAGCATCGACGACATCGGCCTGTTCGAGCTCAACGAGGCCTTCGCCGTGCAGGTCCTGGCGTTCCTCGACCACTTCGGGATCGCCGACGACGACCCGCGGGTCAACCCGTGGGGCGGCGCGATCGCCGTCGGTCACCCCCTCGCCTCCTCCGGCGTGCGGCTCATGACGCAGCTGTCGCGCCAGTTCGCCGAGCGGCCCGACGTCCGCTACGGCCTCACCGCCATGTGCGTCGGCATCGGCATGGGCGCGTCGGTCATCTGGGAGAACCCGAACTGGGAGGGCGCCAAGTGAGCGCGGCAGTGTCTGTTCTTTCGAACCCGAACGAGGTCGTGACCAGGGCGCTGCTGCGCTTCGTGACCCTGCCGAGCCGGGAGCGGGCCGCGCTCATCACGCTCGACAACGGCTTCGACCACACCAAGCCCAACTCGTTCGGCCCCGCCGGCCTGGCCAGCCTCGAGGCGGCGATCGACGAGGCCGTCGCCGCCGACCCGAAGTTCATCGCGCTGACCGGCAAGCCCTACATCTTCTGCGTCGGCGCCGACATCACCGGCATGCCCCTGCTCACCGAGCGCGCCCAGGCGGTCGAGCTCGGCCGCTACGGCCACCGGGTCTTCAAGAAGTTCCGGGACTCGCCGGTACCCACCTTCGCCTTCGTCAACGGCGCCGCCATGGGCGGCGGGCTCGAGGTGGCGCTGCACTGCCACTACCGCACCGTCTCATCGGGCGCGGCCGCGCTGGCCCTGCCCGAGGTCGCGATCGGCCTGGTGCCCGGCTGGGGCGGCACCCAGCTGCTGCCCAACCTCATCGGCATCGCCCCGGCCGCGCAGGTCATCCTGCAGAACCCGCTCACCCAGAAGCAGCTCAAGCCCGCGCAGGCGCACGAGCTGGGCATCGCCGACGCGATCTTCGAGCCGGCCGACTACCTCGAGCGCTCCCTCGCCTGGGCCGAGGGCGTCGTCGACGGCACGGTCACCGTGACCCGGCCCGAGATCGACCGGGAGATGTGGGACGGCGTGCTGTACTTCGCCCGCCACCAGCTCGACGAGCGCCTCCACGGCGCCGTCAACTCGGCCAGCAAAGCACTGGAGCTGCTGGCGCTGGCCAAGGACGCCTCCTTCGAGGACGGCACCGCCGCCGAGGACGAGGCCCTCGCCGACCTCATCCTGGGCGACCAGGCCCGGGCCAGCCTCTACGCGTTCGACCTCGTGCAGCGGCGGGCCAAGCGCCCCGCCGGCGCCCCCGACAAGGGCCTCGCCCGCGACGTGAACAAGGTCGGCATCGTCGGCGCCGGCCTCATGGCCTCCCAGCTGGCGCTGCTGTTCGTGCGCCGCCTCGAGGTACCGGTCGTGCTCACCGACCTCGACCAGGCCCGCGTCGACAAGGGCGTCGGCTACGTCCACGCCGAGATCGACAAGCTCGTGTCGAAGGGCCGCCTCGACCCGGGCAAGGCCGCGAAGTTCAAGGGCCTCGTCGCCGGCAGCGTCGACAAGTCCGCGTTCGCCGACGCCGACCTCGTCCTCGAGGCCGTCTTCGAGGACCTCAAGGTCAAGAAGCAGGTCTGGGCCGAGGTCGAGGCGATCGTGCGCGACGACTGCGTCCTGGCCACCAACACCTCGTCGCTGTCGGTCACCGAGCAGGCCGCCGACCTCGCCCACCCGGAGCGCGTCGTCGGGCTGCACTTCTTCAACCCGGTCGCGATGATGCCGCTGCTGGAGATTGTGCGGGCGGCGCGGACCGACGACGCGACCCTGGCCACCGCGTTCGCCGTCGGCAAGGCGCTGAAGAAGTCCTCGGTACTGGTCAAGGACGCCCCCGCGTTCGTCGTCAACCGGCTGCTGACCCGCTTCCTCGGCGTCGTCACCGCCGCCGTCGACCGCGGCACCCCGATCGACGTCGCCGACTCGGCCCTCGACCCGCTCGGCCTGCCGATGCGCCCGATGGCCCTGCTCACCATGGTCGGCCCGGCCGTCGCCCACCACGTCGCCGAGACGCTGCACCACGCGTTCCCGGACCGCTTCGGCGTCTCGGCCAACCTCGCCCGCGTCGTCGAGGCCGGCAAGCGCGGCTTCACCGACGCCGAGGGCAACCCCGACCCCGAGGTCCTCGCCCTGCTCGAGGTCGGCGACACCCCGTCGACGGCCGAGCAGCTGCGCACGGAGGCGACCGAGGCCCTGGCCCGGGAGATCCGCCTCATGCTCGACGAGGGCGTCGTGGCCGACCCGCGCGACATCGACCTGTGCATGATCCTCGGCGCGGGCTGGCCGTTCCACCTCGGCGGCGTCACCCCGTACCTGGACCGCGAGGGCATCTCGGAAACGGTCACCGGCGCGCGGTTCCTGCCGGAGGGCGCGGCCAACGCTCCCAAGGCCGCCTGACCCGCACCGCCCAGCCGGGGCGCGCGGTCGCGAACCGCGTCCGCGCGCCCGCGGCCACCCACGCCGCCCCGACGCAGTCACGGCCCCCGGGACCCGCGGTCTGCGGTGACACTGTCACGATGACAGTGTCACGGCGGCACACGTCGCCCGTGGCGCCCGCGGTCTGCGGTGACACTGTCACGGTGACAGTGTCACGGCGGCACACCTCGCCCGGGCGGCCGCGGTCTGCCGCCCACCCAGACGCAGTTGCCGCAGGTACCGACCGCATCCGCGGGCCCCAGGGCGCCCGCGGTCTGCGGGGACACTGTCACGATGACAGTGTCACGGCGGCACACGTCGCCCGGGCGGCCGCGGTCTGCCGCCCACCCAGACGCAGTTGCCGCAGGTGCCGACCGCATCCGCGGGCCTCAGAGCGCCCGCGATCTGCGGTGACACTGTCACGTTGACAGTGTCACGGCGGCACACGCCCCCGCGCGCCTCCGGCCTGCCGCCCACCCAGGCACAGTTGCGGACCGCGCCCGCGCGCAGGGCGGACCACATCCGCGGGCCTCAGCGCGCCCGCAATCCGCGGTGACACTGTCACGATGACAGTGTCACGGCGGAACTTCACCCCGCGCCCCCACGGTCTGCCGCCCACCCAGGCGCAGTTGCGGACCGCATCCGCGCAGGGCGGACCACATCCGCGGGCCCCTGAGTGCGCCCGCGGTCCGCGGTGACACTGTCACGATGACAGTGTCACGGCGGCACACGTCCCCCGGGCGCCCACGGTCTGCCGCCCGCCCAGGCGCGGTTGCGGACCGCGTCCGCGCGCAGGCGGCCGGCCCTGGCCGTCGCCCGGGCCGCAACCACGGTTGCGGCCCGGGCCGCGTCAGCGCCGAAACACCCCGAACGGGTGACAAGAGGCGGATATTTCGGATCCCGGACCCCGGCGGCGCCTAGCGTTGTCGGGGTTCGCGGTCCCCCCGGCCCGAGCGCACGAATCGCTCGTCCCCGGGGGTGCACCATGCGCAAAACGATCTTCGTCGTCGTCGTCGCCGTCGTCGCCGCCGCGTTGGTGCCTGCGGTCAGTGCCCAGGCTGCCACCACCGCCACGGTCGTGTCGCCCAAGCGGCCGCTCAACGTGCGGGCCGGTGCCGCCGTGTGGACGACCTCCCTGCGCACCCTGCCGAACGGGGCCGGCGTCAGCATCGAGTGCCAGGTCAAGGGGCAGCTCATCGACCAGGGGCCGGTCCGCGTCACCGACCAGTGGGACCGGCTCACCGACGGGACCTACGTGAGCGATGCGTGGGTGCGGCGGGCTCCGGGGGTACCGCTGCCGGCGTGTCAACCGGCGACGGCCCAGGCGGCCCACGCGACCCCGACCACGGCGGGCGCCGTGGCGTCCGGCGCCATCCCGCTGAAGACCCGCGGCGGGCCCGGCCGGACGGCCGCCATCCTCGGCGCGCTGCCCAACGGCACGGCGCTGAACATCGCCTGCCAGCAGCGCGGCGAGGTGATCATCGGCACGATGCGGACCACGGACCAGTGGGACCGCCTCGACACCGGTGCGTACGTCGCCGACGCCTACGTCAATCGCGGCGTCACCCCGCCGGCCTGCGCGGCGAGCCCGGCCCCGGCGTCCACGCCCGCGGTCGCGCCGGGCACGGAGGCGGGCAGGTGGGTGAGCCCGCTGCCGGGCTTCACCGCGCGGCCGGGCTTCCGCACGCCGACCAACCCCAATCACGTCGGCGTCGATCTCATGAGCTTCGTCGGTACCCCGATCCGCGCCGCCGCGGCCGGCACCGTCGTCGAGGTGGTGTGCAACATCGAGGCCGGCCACAGCTGTGACCAGGTCGGCAGCGCCTCCGTCGGCGGCTGCGGCTGGTACGTGAAGATCCAGCACGCCGGGGGCGTCTCCACGCTGTACTGCCACATGGTCCACCGCGGCGTCGTCCAGCCCGGCCAGCAGGTCGCCGCCGGCCAGGTCATCGGCTACGTCGGCAGCTCCGGCAACTCCTCCGCCCCGCACCTGCACTTCGAGGTCCACGTGAGCACGCCGCCGACCACGCCGGGCAATGCCGTCGACCCGCTGCCGTTCATGCGCGCCCACGGCGCCCCCATCGGGTAGACGCTATAACCCCAGTGGGGGTATATAGGGGTCATGCCGAAAATCAACGTGTACCTCCCGGACGAGCTCGCCGACGCCGTCCGCGAGGCCGGCGTGCCCGTCTCCGCCGTCTGCCAGCGCGCGCTCGAGCAGGCCGTGCGCCGCGTGACCGCGATCCGTGAGACGGTCCTCGGCGACCTCGACGACGCCGCCCTGGCCGCCCGCCTGCCCGGCTTCACCCAGCGCGCCCGCGCCGTGCTGCGCCTCGCCGCCGCGGCCTCCCCCGGTGACGTCGGCACCGGCCATCTCCTGCAGGGGCTCATCGACGAGGGCGGCAACCTCGCGCTGCACGTGCTGCGCGCGATCGAGATCGAGCCCGCGCGGGTCACCGCCGACCTCGCCGCCCGCAACCTCGCCGAGGACGCAGCCGGCCCCGGCGGCGGCGACCGCCGCTTCAGCGTCCCGGCCGCGGGGGCCCTCGAGCTCGCCGTCACCGAGGCCACCGCGCTCGGCCACAACTACGTCGGCTGCGAGCACCTCCTGCTCGGCCTCGTCGCCGAGCCCGACGGCGCCGGCGGCCAGGCGCTGCGCTCCCTCGGCGCCGAGCTGCGCCTGACCCGCCGGGCGGTGGCCGCCGCCCTGGCCGGCTACGTGCACCTGCAGGCCAGCCAGGCCTCCCCGCTGGACCGGGTGACGACCGTGCTGGCCGACCTGACCGCCCGCATCGAACGCCTGGAGCAGCGCGCGTGACGCCGCGCCTGCTGCTGCTGGCGACGAAGGACCTGATGTCGTACCGCCGCCGGCCCCCCGGCATCGCCACGGGCGCCGAGCTGCTGGCCGCGGTGCCCGCCCTGGCCGCCGACGTGACCGTCGAGGACGTCATGGCCGAGCCGGCCTTCGACCTGACGCCCGGCACGATGGCCGACCTGGCCCGCCGCGCCCGCGCGGCGCTGGCCGGCTTCGACGGCGTCGTCGTCACCCACGGCCTGGACACCATCGAGGACACCGCCTGCCTCGCCGACCTCGTCGCCGGCCCCGGCCCGATCGTGTTCACCGGTGGGGTCCGCGCGCTGGACGACGTGTCCAGCGACGGCCCCGGCAACCTCGCCGACGCCCTGACGGTCGCGGCCGACCCGGCGTTCGCCGGCGCGGGCGCGCTCGTGTGCCTCGGCGGCGAGGTCCACGCGGGGCGCTGGGTGACGCTGCTCGACGCCGACTCGCCGGCCGGGCTGTCGTCCGCGCCGCACCCGATGCTCGGGCGCGTGCGGGGTTCGCGCGTGGAGGTCCTCGCCGCACCGCCGCCGCGGCCGCCCGACCCGCGCGGGGAGCCGGAGTCGGAGGTGGCGCTCATCCGGGCGTACCCGGGCATCGAGGGGAACCTGCTCATCGCCGCTACCGACGCCGGCGCGCGCGGGGTGGTGCTGGAGGGCACGGGGGCGTACAACGTGCCGGCCTCGCTGCTGGCCGCGATCAGCGACCTCACCGACTGGGACATCCCGGTCGTCGTCGCCTCCCGCGCCCGGGCGGGCCGGGCCGGGCTCGACGAGCGGCCGCTGGGCACCGGCCTGGCCGGCGCGGTGGGCGCGATCGGCTCCCGCGGCCTGCCGGCGGGCAAGGCGCGGGCGGCGCTGATGGTCGCCCTGGCCGCCGGCGGCGGCGTCGCGGCTGCCCGGGAGTACTTCGCCCGGCTTTGAGCGGGTATCTTCCGCCAGAATCCGTTGCCGAATTGTGACCAACGGCCCGGACGGGCAAGCTGTAGCGGTGGGTGAGCTGATCGACCTCGGTGAGTCACACGGGCGGGTGGACGGGGATGTGCTCGACTGGCCGGTGCCGAAACCGGCCAGCGGCCGCCAGTGGCCGCTCATCGGCGTGCTGGCCCTGGTGATCCTGTTCGCCACCGGGTCGCGGCCGGCGACCGCGGTCGAGGACATGGGCGTGCTCGCCCAGCCGGCCTCCGCGCTCGTCGCCGACCGCGGGGCGCTGTACGCGCTGCGGGAGTCGCCGGCGCTCACCGCGTTCGACTGGGCGACCGGGCGTTCCCGGTGGAGCCGGTCGCTGCCGGGCGGGAGCGGGCAGGTGTACCTCGCCGCCGACCGCGCCTACGTGCGGCACCGGCCCTGCACCGACACCCTCGGGTGGAGCCTCGAGCGGCTCGACCCCGCGACCGGGGGCACCCGGTGGCGCCGCTCCGGGGCGCCGATCGCCGTCGTCGCCGGGCCCGCCGGGGAGGCGCCGGGGCTGCTGACCGTGGACGACCGCAATGCCGAGTGCCCGCCCGTGGTACCGCCGCGCAATGCGGCGCCGGCGCCGGTGCACCTGGCCGGGGTCGACGCCGAGACCGGGGACGTCCGGTGGGCGTTCGACCTGGCCGGCGGGGCGCGGCTGGTGGCGCCGGACGGGCCCGGGAGCGGCTGGTTCGCCGTGTGGTACCAGGGCGGGCGGGCCGAGATCCGCTCCGCCGTCACCGGGGCGGTCACCGCGGTCGCCGACGTCGACGAGCTGGCCGGGCAGCCGCCGACCAGCGTGCGCATCGTCGGGGACCTGCTGGTCATCGTGGCGGTGCGGGCCGACGGGGCGATGATCACGGCGTACCGGCGGGACGGGTTGCGGTACCTCTGGAACCGGCTCTTCTCCTCCAGCGACCAGGCGCCGATCGCCGAGATCGCCTACGGTCCGGTCGTCGTCGCCTGCGGCCCGATGGTCTGCGTGCCGAACTGGCGTGACCTCGCCGTGCTCGACGCGGCGACCGGGGAGCAGGTGTGGCGGCGGCCGCTGCAGCTGGACGCGGCCGGGCCCGGGGTGCTCGTCGCGCGCGACCGGGACGACTTCACCCGGGTGCGGGTCGTCGACTGGCACACCGGCGCGGACCGGACCGATCTGGCCGGGTGGGCGGTGGTGCCGACGGCCAGCAACGGTACGGACGACGACGACCTCGGCACCGCGCAGGTCCCGGCGGCGATCATCCAGCGGCCGGACGGCGACGGGTCGCGGCTGGCCCGCATCGACCTGCGCACCGGCATGATCACGCCGCTCGGCCGGGTGGCGGCGATCCCGTCGCGCTGCTCGGTGCGCCAGCACCGGCTGTCGTGCCTGGCCGGCGGCGATGCGGTACACCTCTGGCGGTTGCCCGGGTAGTTACATTGGCACCACAGGGCTTTCACGGGGACTTCACGTCCCCTGCACCAGACTGGCCCGGATCGGCGGAGGTGAAGGGCGTGCGCGTGCTGGTGATCGAGGACGAGACGAATCTCGCCGACGCGATCGTCCGGGGGCTTCGCCGGCAGGGCATGGCCGTGGACGTCGCCTACGACGGCACCGCCGGGCACGAGATGGCGATGGTCACCCGCTACGACGTCGTCGTCCTCGACCGCGACCTGCCGGGCATGCACGGCGACGACATCTGCGCCGACCTGGTCGCCTCGGGGGCGCTGACCCGGGTGCTGATGCTGACCGCCAGCGGCAGCGTCGCCGACCGGGTCGAGGGCCTGCAGATCGGCGCCGACGACTACTTACCGAAGCCGTTCGCGTTCGACGAGCTCGTCGCCCGGGTGCAGGCGCTGGGCCGGCGGGCCACCCCGGCCGCGCCGCCGGTGCTCACCATCGGCGACCTCGTCCTCGACCAGGCCAAGCGGGTCGCCACCCGCGCCGGGCACCCCCTGGACCTCACGCGCAAGGAGTTCGGCCTGCTCGAGGAGCTGCTCAAGGCCCGCGGCGCGGTCGTGTCCAGCGAGGAGCTGCTCGAGCGGGTCTGGGACGCCAACGCCGACCCGTTCACCACGACGGTGCGGGTGACGATGATGACGCTGCGCAAGAAGCTCGGCGAGCCGGCGCTCATCGAGACCGTCGTCGGCGCCGGGTACCGCACCAGGCAGCCGCAATGACCGTCTACGACGCCCGCCGCACCGCGTTCTTCCGCCCCACGCTGCGGCTGCGCCTCACGCTGCTCAACGGCATCCTGCTCATCGGCGCCGGCCTCGTCCTCGTGGTGCTGGCCTACCTGCTCGTCGACGGCGCCCTCAAGCCCGCCGACCAGCTGCAGCCCGGCACCCGGGTCGTGCTGGAGAACGGCCAGGAGGTCGACGCGCAGACGTGGCAGACCGACCTCGTCGACTCCGCCGAGTGGGAGCTGCTGACCCGCGGCAGCCTGGCGCTGCTGCTCATCGGCGCCGTCGGCGTCGCCGGCGCCTACGTCGTGGCCGGCCGCTCCCTGCGGCCCCTGCAGCGGGTCACCACCACGGCGCGCCGCCTGACCGGCGAGTCCATGGACGCGCGGATCAACTACGACGGCGCCGACGACGAGGTCGCGGAGCTGGCCAAGACCTTCGACGCGATGCTGGACCGCATCGCGGGCGCGTTCGAGACCCAGAAACGCTTCGTCGCCAACGCCTCCCACGAGCTGCGCACGCCCCTGGCGGTGATGCGCACCGAGGTCGACGTGACCCTGGACGACCCGGAGGCCGACACCGAGGAGTACCGCCGGATGGCCACGGTGGTGCGCGACGCCTCGATGCGCGCCAACGCGCTCGTCGAGTCGCTGCTGCTGCTGGCCCGCACCGAGGCCCAGGCCGGCCGCCGCCTCGGCCGCAAGGTCAACACCGACCTCGCCACCGGGGTCACGGTCGCCCTGTCGGCGATGGGCAAGGAGGTCCAGCGCCTCAACCTCGACGTGCAGACCGACCTGTCGCCGGCCACCGTCGTCGGCGACCCGGCCCTGCTGGAGCGCCTCGCCGGCAACCTCATCGAGAACGCGGTCCGCTACAACCACCTGGCCGGCCGGATCTGGGTCCGCACCGGCACCGACGACACCCTGGCCTGGCTCGTGGTCGGCAACACCGGCTTCGAGGTCGAGCCGGCCGACCTGCCCGCGCTGTTCGAGCCGTTCCGCCGCGGCGGCCGGGAGCGCACCGGGGCGCGCGGCACCGGGCTGGGGCTGTCGATCGTGCGCGCCGTGTGCGAGGCCCACGGCGGCGGGGTGAGCGCGGTCGCGCTCGACGGCGGCGGCCTGGAGGTGACCGTCTCGCTGCCGGCGGCGGCCGTCACGCCGGTGCTGTCCGGCACCGCGTCGGTGCGCCAGGCGGCACGGTAGGAGCCGGTCCCGCGCGGGCTTCCTCGTTGTTCCTGAACCTATGCTAGCCGACGCGAAAAAAGCCGATCTTGCGATCTCACCCGCAGTGACGGCGCCGCCACACTGTGATCGCGGGCACACTCCCTCAGGCCCGGACCGTACCGGGCCGATCTGGGCTGCGTTTCCGGCCGGTGCTAGCGGAGTGGAGGCTCGATGCGGCTGCGCAGCTGGCTCGTCGTCGGCGTCTCCGTCGCGCTGCTGCTCGGCATCGGCGGGGCCGGCATCTTCATGAACCGCTCCGCGCTCGAGGCCGTCGAGCGGGTCCACCGCGACGACTCCCTGGCCCTGGCGACCAACAACGCCGGGCTCGCCGGGCAGCTGCTGCGCGTCTCGGCCAAGGAGCTCGCCGACTTCACCGGCAGCCACCCGCTGTCGCTGACCGCCGGCGACCCCGGCGACACCGCGGCCCTGGCCGAGTACTCGCAGAAGTCGTCGTACTTCACCTACGGCCTCGTGCTCACCGACCTCGTCGGCAACCCGCTCAACGCCACCCGCACCGCGAACATGTTCCCCGACCCGCAGTCGGTCGGATACAAGCCGCTCATCTCCTCGATCGCGCTCGGCGGCCCCGGCTTCTCCTCGATCATGACCGTCAAGGACACGCTGGTGCAGGCCGTGGCCGTGCCCATCGTCGTGGGCAGCCGGCCCGCCGCGCTGCTGTACGGGTTCATCCCGGTGGCCAAGAGCCAGCTCCAGGCGTACCTCATGAAGCTCAGGGACGCCTCGCACGTCTCCATGCTCGTCGACTCCGCCGGCACCGTCGGCGCGTCCAGCAGCCCCGACCGGCTCGGCTCGCTCGCCGACTCCGCCGTCATCGCGCGGCTGGGCGCCCAGGAGGCGGTGTTCGTCACGTACACCGAGAACGGCCGCTCGATGATCGCCACCGTGCACGGCGGCCTGCCGGGCGGCTGGGCCTACGTGCGCGCCCAGTCCACGGCCACGTTCGACGGCCCGATGCGCAACCGCAGCCTCACCACCAGCCTGGCGCTGTTCACGATGCTGCTCGTCGGCATCGCCGGGCTGGCCGTGCTCGGCTACCGCTCGCAGCTGGTGCGCCGCCGCGCCGAGGAGCGCTTCTCCGCCCTGGTCGAGCACGCCCCCGACGTCGTCACCGTCCTCGACGGCGACGGGCAGGTGGTGTACGCCAGCCCGAGCGGCGAACGCATCCTGGGTTTCATCGCCGTCGGTACCTCGGTCTTCGACATCATCCACCCCGAGGAGCGCGGCCCGGTGCATGAGCGCTTCGCCGCCCTGCTGCAGGAGAGGGGCGGCCTGGAGCGCATGCAGGTGCGGGTGCGCCAGGCCGACGGCAACTACCGCTGGTTCGACTTCACCGCCTCCAACCAGCTGCACAACGCGGCCCTCGGCGGCGTCGTCATCAACGCCCGCGACATCACCGACAGCCGCGAGATGCAGGACCGCCTCGCCCACGACGCCCACCACGACCCGCTCACCGGCCTGCCGAACCGCCGCCGGCTGCACCAGCGCCTCGCCGACTCGCTGCGCGCCGAGCCGGTCGCGGTCCTCTTCGTCGACCTCGACGGCTTCAAGCCCGTCAACGACGAGCTCGGCCACGAGGCCGGCGACGACCTGCTACGCCGGGTCGGCGCGCGCCTCGCCGCCTGCCTGCGCCCCTGCGACGTGCTGGCCCGCGTCGGCGGCGACGAGTTCGTGGTCCTGCTGCCCGGCATCGGCCCCGCCGACGACACCTCGGCGCTGTTCGAGCGGCTGCGGGCCGTCGTCGCCGAGCCGTTCGAGATCCACGGGCACGAGGTGCGCATCGGGGCCAGCATCGGCGTGCACCTGGCGGCCCCGGGCGAGCAGCCCGACGCCGTCCTGCGCACCGCCGACGAGGCGATGTACGCCGTCAAGAACGCCGCCGGCCCCGACCGGCCCGGCCGCCACCGCGCCTGACCCGCGCACGGTGAGCGACGCGCGCACCGCGCCGCCCTGGACGAACTCGATCGTCAGCGCCGACACCGGCTCCCCCTCTGACCCATCCCCGCTGTGCACTGTCTACCGCCCCCGTCGCGCGTGCGCACCGTAGTCGTCGAAGGCGGCCGCACCCCGATGGTTCCCTCACCGTGCGTAGAGTGATCCCCCTTCTACGCACGGTGGAATCGGCCCCCTACCGCCCCCACTCCCTATGGTCTATATCGCAGAGCGTGATGGATCGGCCCTCTGCGTCAAGTTACCGACGGTCACGAACGCAAGGTCTTTGGGGGGATTTTGACCCATGCTGCGAAACCGCGCGCCGAGCTACCGCGCCGGGGCCGCCCGCCCCTAGGTTCTTCGGGCATGGCCGTGAGCGACGAGGTGGCGCCCGACGAGTGGGAGTGCCGCGTGTTCCTCGCCGTCGTCGAGCACCGCCAGCACACCAAGGCCGCCGAGGCGCTGTCGCCGGAGCGCCCGCGCCATCTACGCGACCGCCCGTACGCGCGGCAGCTGGTCGGCAAGACCATCCAGCGCATCGAGCGCTGGTGCGGCGAGCCGCTGTTCGAGGGCAACCGCGGGCAGCTGCGCCTCACCGCCCGCGGCCGCGAGTTCGAGCGGGCCGCGCGCGGGGTCGTCGGGGAGTACCGGCTGATGCGCAGCGCCGCCGCCGACGAGGGCCTGCCGCGGCTGGCCTGCCTGCCACACCATGCGCTGTTCGTCGCGCCCGCGCAGGCCCGGCTGCGGGAGCGCTTCGGCCGGGCGCGGGTCGCCGTCGACTACCTGCCGCCCGGGCAGCTGCGGGCCCGCCACGACGGCGGCCTCGGCCGGCACGCCCTGCTCGTGGGCCGCTCGGAGGGGACCCGGTCGGTACCCCTCTACACGGCGCGCCTCGAGGCGATGGTCCCGGCCGCGCACGTCGGCGCCGCCCGGCTCACCCTGACCGAGCTGCGGCAGCGGTACCGCCCGGTGCTGCACCTTCCCGGCGTGCCGGACGAGCGGGCGGCGGCCTGGGGCCTCGAGCGGCCGGCCCCGGCGCTGGACGACCCGGCGACGGCGGTGCTGCGCCTGCGCCACGAGGCGGTCGGGCCGCAGTGGGACGGCCGCGTGCTCGTCGCCCCGTCGGACGCGGCCCTCGCGTTCAAGCCCGGCATGGAGTTCGGCGGGCGGCGGGCCGACCGGTTCCGCTGGGTGCCGCTCGTCGCGCCGGGCAACGGCGGGGCGGCACTGACGTACGAGGTGCGCCTCAGCACCCGCCCCGTCCCCGACGACGACGCGGTCGACGCCGCGGTGGCCGCGCTGCAGGCGGCCGCCCGCGCCCTGCCCGCCCTGAGCGGCGGCGACCCCTGATCCCCCCGGCGCCGCAGCATCCCTAGGCGCCGCAGCATCCCTAGGCGCCGCAGCATCCCTAGGCGCCGCGGCATCCCTAGGCGCCGCGGCCGCGCACCAGCGGCAGGAAGACCTCGTCGACGATCTCGACCAGGGTCTCGTCGGGCACGGTCGGGGCGCCGCGCATCGCGTACTCGCCGCGCAGCAGCGTCATCGGCGCCGCGGCCACGCGCGGGTGCACGGCGCCGGCCGGGGCCTCCCCGCGCGCCGCCGCGCGGGCCAGCATCGACAGCCACGCGGCGTCCATCGCCGAGGTGCCCGAGCGCTCCCGCAGCAGCGCCAGCAGCCGCGGGTCGTCGGCGGCCGCGGCGAGCAGGTCACGCAGGAGCGCGCCGTGCGGCGAGGCCCACGTCCGGTTCGCCGCCCGCAGCATCTCCAGCGCGTCGCCGCGCAGCGTGCCGGTGTCGGGGTCCGGCATCCGCTCGGCCGACAGCTGCCGGTACGCGGCGATGCCCAGCGCCGCCCGGTGCGGCCACCGGCGGTAGATGGCGTTCTTGTTCGTGCCGGCGCGCTGCGCGACGCGGTCCATGGTCATGCCCGCGTACCCGGACTCGCGCAGCTCCTCGGCCGCCGCGCGCAGGATCGCCCGCTCGAGCTCCTCGCCCCGCCGCCGCGTTGTCATGACCTCCATCGTAAGGTACTGTCCGTACCCTATTTACGACAGGGGAGCATCCATGCGCGTCTGGGGCGTCACGTACGACACCGGCTTCGTCAGCGCCGGCAGCACCACCCACGAGCCGTTCGACCCCGAGGCGGTGCGCCGCGACATGCGGGTCATCCGCGACGAACTGCGCTGCGACGCGGTACGGGTCACCGGCGGCGTCCAGGACCGCCTGGAGACGGCGGCGCGGTTCGCGGCCGAGGCCGGGCTGGAGGTGTGGTACTGCCCGTTCACCAACAACCTGCCCTACGACGAGCTGATGGCGTTCATCCTCGACGGGGCCGAGCGCGCGGAGCGGCTGCGCGGGTCGGGGGCGGCGGTGGTGTACCTGACCGGCTCGGAGATCACCATGTGCAACGCCGGCTTCCTGCCCGGCGCCGACCTGCTCGAACGCATGGCCCTGCTCGGCGACCCGGCGCGCCTGCGCGCGGCGGTCCCGCCCGCCCGCGCCGCGATCGCCCGATTCCTGGCCGAGGCGCTGCCCGCCGTCCGCGCCCGCTTCGCCGGCCCGGTCGGCTACGCGTCGCTGCCGTTCGAGGCGGTCGACTGGGCCCCGTTCGACATCATCGCCAGCGACGCCGGCTACCGCGACGCGACGAACGCGGCGGCGTTCCCGCAGACGCTGCGCGCGATGGTGTCGCAGGGCAAGCCGTACGCGGCGACGGAGTTCGGCTGCGCCACCCACCGCGGCGCGGCGGACGCGGCCGGCACGGCCGCGGAGCCGGTGCGCTACGACGAGCACGGCCGCGCGGCCGCCCTGACCGCCCCGCTGGAGCGCGACGAGGAGGCCCAGGCCCGGTACGTGGTGGACCTGCTGCGCGACTACGAGGCCGGCGGCGCGGACGCGGCGTTCGTGTACACGTTCGCCTCGCGCCACCTGCCCACGTCCGACGACCCGTCGCTGGACTTCGACCTGGCCAGCCGGGGCATCGTGAAGGTGCTGCCGGACGGCTCGTGGACGCCGAAGGCGGCCTTCCACGCACTGGCCGAGTACGGCCGCTCCCGATGACCCCAACCGCGGCTGTCGCACGAAATGTCGGGCGCTGCGCGCCACGACATTTCGGATTTATACCCCGGCAGGCGAAAAATCCTGGTCGGGTCAGGCGGTCAGGCGCAGCAGGACGACCTCGTCCGTGTCCGTCTGGCAGGCCACCAGCGCGCCCTCGAGCTCGCACCCCAGCAGCCGGTCGTCGAGCGTCGCGAACGGCGTCACCCCCGTGCGGGCGGGCGTGGCGGTGTCCCGGAGGCCCAGCAGCGTCCCCGCCGGCGACACCGAGCCGAGCAGCATCCGCCCGCCGTCGCTGCCGAGCACCTCCCAGCCGCTCAGGTCGGCCGCCGCCGCCCCCGTCCGCGGGTCCAGCAACGCCATCGGCCGCACGCCGGCCTCGGTGAGGAGGCCACCGGGCACCGCCTCCAGGTCCGCCCGGGCCCCGGCGACCCACAGCGTCGCGCCGGTCGACGGGTCGAGGACCACGGTGCGCTGCCCCGCCACGCACAGCTCCCGGCCGCACGGCCGCACGGTGAACCGGTCGGTGCGGCCCGGCTGCGGCCCGGTCGGCACCCGCGCGCGCCACGCCGCCGTGGCGTAGTCGCCGCGCCGGTACGCCGTGAGCGTCGCCCCGTCGGCGTCGAACCCGGACACGACGAGCAGGCCCCCGGCCGCCGCCACCAGCGCGTCCGGCCCGACGCGCAGGTCGCCGGCCGCGGACCGCACGCCGGTGGCGAAGTCGGCGACGCTGACCGCGCCCTGGCGGTCGACGAGCGCGGCCCACGCGGCGCCCTCCCCCGCGCCGTCGACGGCGACCCGGGTGCCCGCGTCGACCGGTACCTCCCAGCGCGCCCGGCCGCCGGCGTCCAGGGCCTGCCAGCGCAGCGCCCCGCCGGTGGGGGCGCCCGCGGCGAGGGCGCCGCAGCCGTCCGACCACAGGCTGCGCAGGATCACGGTGCCGGGGATGCCGGCCGCGGTACGCACGGGGACGCCGATGGCGTGCCAGCGCTCCTGCCCGGTGCGCACGTCCAGGGCGACGGTCGTGCCGGTCACGCCCGAGCGGCACAGGTCCGGCCAGAGCACGACGAGGCCGTCGCCAGCCGCCGCGTACGACAGCGTCGCCAGCCCGTCCGGCGTGTACCGCCACCGCAGGTCGCCGCCGCGCCCGTCGTAGGCCTCGACGGGGGTCGGCGTGCGGTCGCTCGCCAGCAGCAGCAGCGCCCCGCCGGCCAGGTGGAACTCGCCGTTGCGCAACGGCTGCCGGGTGACCTCCTGCGGCGCCTGCCGCTGCGGTACCGCGGAGACGAGCGACAGCAGCAGCCCCAGCGCCAGCAGCAGGCCCCAGCCGCGGGGCAGCCCGGCGGGCCCCCGGTCGGCGTCGATCGCGGGCTCCCCACGCACGAGCCCCAGGTCGATCACGGCCCCACTCACGGCGGCGTCGGCGGCGTGCATCGCACTCAGCGGCACGCATCCATTGTGCTGATCGCCGGGCCGCCGCGGCAGTGGCCGGACCGGCGAGTTCTCCGGCCGCCGCGCATGCTCAGCCGCCGTGCCGCGGCGGCGCCGGCCACAGCGTCACGTCGCCGGACCCGTCGGACCCGCCGCGCTCAGCCGCCGTGCCGCGGCGGCGCCGGCCACAGCGTCACGTCGCCGGACCCGTCGGACCCGCCGCGCTCAGCCGCCGTGCCGCGGCGGCGCCGGCCACAGCGTCACGTCGCCGGACCCGTTGGACCCGCCGCACGCGACCGAGCGCTCGTCGGACACGCACACCGGGTCGGCGGCGCCGAGGTCGGCGGCGCCGAGCACCGTCACCCGGCCGGTCCGCGCGTCGAGCTGGCCGAAGAGCGCCGAGTACTCGCCGTCGGCCTGCCACGACACCAGCAGCCGGTCGCCGGGGCCGAACGCGGGCCGCCAGCCGTCGAGGGTCCGCAGCGTCGCGCCCGTGCGCAGGTCGACGGTGCGCAGGCCGGCCAGGGCGCGCCGGTCCGGGGCGAGGCGGCCGAGGACCAGGACGCCGCCGTCGTTGGCGACCATCACGTCGGTGGTGTCGGCGCGCAGCACCGGCACGCCGGTGACCGCGTCGTAGGCGACCTGCCCGTGGTCGCCGGCGACGCACCACCAGCCGGGCGCGCACGCGCGCAGGCCGCCGTACGCCTCGACGTCGACGTGCCACAGCGCCCGCCCGCTGCGCTCGTCGTACACGTCGGCGCGCAGCCCGCCCTCGCCCCCGACCGCGACCTGCCCGGCCCGCGCGCCCGGCGGCCCCGGCACGTCGCCGTCCTCGCCGAGCCGGAACCAGCCGACGGGACCCGACCACGCCAGCCGCGCGGTCCCGGCGACCGCGCCGGTGCGCAGGTCGTAGCGGCGCAGCGCGCCGTCGGGGTCGAGGACCGACAGCGAGCGCATCGTGTACGGCGACCCGGGATCCCGCCCGTACGCCGCCTGCGACCCGGGCGGCACCAGCAGCTCCCACACGAGCGCGCCGGAGCGCGCGTCGGCGCCCAGGACCCGGTTCTCCGGGCTGGGCGCGGTGACGCCGTCCTCCGGCTGCTGGAACGAGGTGAGGTCCTGCAGCAGCACCCGCCCGCCGCCCCGCCCGGCCACGCCCGCCGACGGCCGCCGCCACAGCAGCGCGCCCGTGCCCGGATCCAGCGCCGTGACCACGCTGAGCTGCAGCGGCTGGCGCTCGCCGTACTCGCTGCTCACCATCACCACGTCGGCATCGCCGAACACGAACGACTGCCCGTCCTCGAGCTCGACGCTCCACAGCGCCCGGCCCGTGCCGGTGTCGTACGCCTCGAGCCGGTGCGGTCCCTCGCCGAGGTACCGCGTGACGAACATCCGCCCGCCGCCCAGGCCGACGTTCTGCACCCCGGCGGAGAGGTGCAGCAGCGCCCCCGCCCTCGGCGCGGCCGCGCCCGGCAGCGCCGCGGCGAGCACGGCGACCAGCGCCACCAGCAGCCCTCGCGCCCGCCGCCGACCCCGCTGCGGCGGCTCGTCCGGCGGCGTCCACGGCTCGGCCGCGCCGAGGTCGATGAACGCCTCGGTCACGGCAGTGCCCAGACGTACAGCACCCCGATGGCGAGGCAGGCGAGCATCCCGCCGGTGGCGGTGCACTGCGGGGAGCCGTAGAAGTCGGCCGCCCGCCCGATGACCTCGACGTGCCCGTCGCGCGGGTCGAGCCGCCCCACGACCGCGTCGGTGTTGCTGGTCGGGCGCCACACGAAGTACCCCGCAAGCCCCGGCCCCTTGAACATCCCGTTCGCGAACTGCCAGCCCTGCTCGTGCCAGGCGACCGCCCCGGTCCGCGGGTCGAACGCGGTCACGTCGTCGGGATGGAACTGCTGCGGCCCCTGCCGGTACAGCAGCAGCCGCCCGTCGACGGCCCCGAGCATCGCCGCGTACCCCTCCGCGCGCCACTGCCGCGCCCCCGCCCCCGGGTCGAGGACGTCGGTGCCGCTCTCGCCGAAGACGCAGTACCGGTCGGGGAGGCACGGAAACGGCCCGTTGTACGCCGACCCGTCCGCCGGCGCGTGCCACAGCAGCCGCCCGGACCCCCGGTCGTACACGTCGGCGCCGCGCGCGCCGGCCGCCCACACGACCTCCTGCCCCGCGACCCCGCGCCGGTGCATCCCGACCGCCCCCGAGCGGCCCAGCCGGAACGTGGCCGCGACGCCGCCGGTCGCCAGGTCACGCACCCGCAGTACACCCGCGGCGTCAAGCTCACTGAGCTCGTCCACCTGCGGGTAGTCGCCGTAGGTCAGGCTCGCCACCACGCCCGGCGGCGTGTCGACGGTCCACACGACCCGCCCGGTCCCGGGCTCGAGCGCCACCCGCCGCTCGTGATGCGGCAGCATCGGCAGCACGACGGCCGGGTCCTCGGGATCGCCGTACGCCGGGTCGAACCCCTGCTCCTCCCCCGGCCACGCCTGGTCCTCGGCGAGCACGAGCCCCCCGGCGAGCCCCGCGATCCGGGTCCGCCGCCGCTCCCACCGCATGCGCCCGGAGGCCGCGTCAAGAGCGATGATCCGCCCGTCGTACTCCCCCTGCTCGTCGGCCCGCTCCACCTGCAGCAGCGCCACCTCGTCGGTGAGCGCGACGAACGACTGGTCGGCCTCGGTCGGCCGCTCCCACAGCGTCCTGCCGTCGCGCGCATCGATCGCCTCGACGACGGGCGGCGCGCCCCCGGCCTGGTACCGCGACACGATGAGCCGCCCCCCGGCCGCGTCGAGCGACATCACCTGGAAGTCCGCGGTGTACAAGGGCGTGAGGTCCCGCGGCGCCTGCCCCGCCGGCAGCACGGCACACACGAGCGCCAGCACCGCGGCCCCCATCCCCCAGCGCCGCGACCGCCCGGGCACCCGCTCGCGGTCGTCGGGCGGCTCCCAGGGCGCGCTGACGTCGAGCTCGATCATCGCCTCGGCCACGGGCCCCCTTTCCGCCGCTGCCCGTAGAGAGTCCCACGAACCCCGCCCGGTTTCCTCGCCACTCTTCTCGCGCCGTCCGTCGACCGCGATGCGCCACCGCCCGGCCAACGCCTTCGCCGCGTCTTCGACGAGGTCATCCGCTCCGTGGTACCGCTGGAGCGTCCCCATGGCGACCCCGCCGCCGGGGCCAGCGCGTCTTCGCGGTGCTCTGCATCGGCGGCGAGCGGGGCAAGCCGAGGCAGCGCGGCGTACCCGGCCCGCTCGAATACTCCTCTTCGAGGACGAGCGTGCGGCTGAGCTCGCGCCAGTCTTCGGGATCGGGACGGCGCTCAAGGCGGCGCAGCAGCGCCTCGATCCGCGCCGCCAGGCGCCGCTCGTCCGCGACGTCTCGCCGCTGGTGGATCATCCCGTCGATTGAACCGCAACGCCACTCCGGCCGCGGTCCTCTGAGGACACTGACGCCTCTGTCACCGCGCGGCCCTGAACCCTGTCACTGTCACCATGACACTGTCAGCATCGGCGGCCGTGAGATCGTCACGATGACAGCGCCCACATCTGGCCGCAGCGGGCCGAGCCGCGGGTCCTGCCTCTTCAGCGCCACAAGGCCACGCCACTGTCAACGCGACGCTGCCGCGATCGCCCACACCGTGACATGGGCAAGGCCCGCAGCCGGACATTGTGGACGTGACGCTGTCAGCGGCGCCCCCGCGGCGACACGGGTAACGTCCGCAGCAGCGCCGTCTCCGTGCCCGAACGCCGCTGGTTCGCCAACGCCGCAAGACCGCGACATTGGCGACGTGACAGTGTCAGCATTGCTCAGGTTGGGAGCCGTCAACGTCCACCGCCGACCCGACCCCGGGGCGCTGGGCGCCCGAACGCCCCTAGCCCTGCCAGCGCCGCAAGGCCGCGACACTGTCGACGTGACACTGTCAGCGTCACCGACGCCGGGACAGCCGAGACGCGGTCAACGCGCCGCCGCCCGTCGTCCGCCGCAAGGCCGCGGCACTGTCGACGTGACACTGTCAGCATCGAGCGCCGTGACACTGTCACGATGACAGTGTCAGGGCGGCGGCACGACGTGAGTCGATGAACGCGACCCGCAACCGCGGGCCGACGCAACCCGCGGGCCGCGCCGACGCAGGCGCGGGCCGACGCAGGCGCGGGCCGACGCAGGCGCGGGCCGACGCAGGCGCGGGCCGACGCAGGCGCGGGCCGACGCAGGCGCGGGCCGACGCAGGCGCGGGCCGACGCAGGCGCGGGCCGACGCAGGCGCGGGCCGACGCAGGCACGGGCACGGGCACGGCCGTAGAGAAGCGTCAGCGGCGCGGAGCGCGGGCTTGCGAAGAAGGGGCCTCGGCCAGCGGCGACGGCTCCTCGATCCGGCTCACCCACTCCGTCACCTGACGAGCCACGTCCTGAGCCGTCAGCCCCAGCTCCGCCAGAATCTCATTGCGCGCCCCATGCGGGTGCCAGCCCTGCGGAACGCCGAGGTCCCGCAGCGGCGTCCAGACGTCCGCATCGCGGAGGGTCTTGGCGATCGCGTCACCGACGCCGCCGGTGCGCACCCCGTCCTCGATGCTGACGACCAGGCGGTGCTCGCGGGCCAGGCCGACCAGCTCGACCGGCACCGGGCGGACCCAGCGCGGATCGACGACCGTGACGCCGTACCCCTGCTCGGCCAGCCGGGCGGCCACGTCCATGGCCATGTGGGCGAAGGCGCCGACGCTGACGAGGAGTACGTCCTTGCGCGGATGCTCGGCGAGGACGTCGACGCCGCCGAAGCCGTCGACGCCGCCGACGCGGCGCAGGGCGGGGAGGTCGGCGGGGACGGAGCCGGTGGGGAAGCGCAGGATCGTCGGGCCGTCGTCGATGCCGACGGCCTCGCGCAGCTCCTCGCGGACCGTCTGGGCGTCGCGCGGGGCGGCCAGGCGCAGGCCGGGGACGACGCCGAAGACGGACATGTCCCAGATGCCGTAGTGCGACGGGCCGTCGGGGCCGGTGATGCCGGCGCGGTCGAGGACGAAGGTGACCGGGAGCTTGTGCATGGCCACGTCGAGGAGTACCTGGTCGAAGGCGCGGTTGAGGAACGTGGCGTAGACCGCGACGACCGGGTGCAGGCCGCCGATGGCGAGGCCGGCGGCGGAGGTGGCGGCGTGCTGTTCGGCGATGCCGACGTCGTAGGCGCGCTCGGGGTACTTCCGCATGAGCTTGGCGATGCCGGTCGGCTCGGCCATGGCGGCGGTGATGCCGACCACGTCGGCGCGTTCGTCGGCGATGGCGACGAGCTCGTCGGCGAAGACGCCGGTCCATTTGACGGACGCGGGGGCGAGGAGCTTGCCGGTCTCGATGTCGAAGGCGCTGCTGGGGCCGTGCAGGCAGTCGGCCTCGTCCTCCTCGGCGGGGCGGTAGCCGAAGCCCTTGCGGGTCACGGCGTGCACGATGACCGGGCCGCCGAAGTTCTTGGCCTTGCGCAGTGCGGACTCGACGGCCTCGCGGTCGTGGCCGTCGACGGGGCCGACGTACTTGATGCCGAGGTCCTCGAACATCGCCTGCGGGGCGACGGCGTCCTTGATGCCCTTCTTGACGGCGTGGAGGACCTCGTACAGGGGCGGGCCGACGAGCGGGGTGCGGCCGAGGTTGTCCTTGACGAGGTCGAGAACCTTCTCGTAGCCGGGGTTGAGGCGCAGGTTGGAGAGGTGGTCGGCGAGGCCGCCGATGGTCGGCGAGTAGGAGCGGCCGTTGTCGTTGACGACGATGACGAGGGGGTTCTTGGCGGCGGCGATGTTGTTGAGCGCCTCCCAGCACATGCCGCCGGTGAGGGCGCCGTCGCCGACGACGGCGACGACGTGGCGGGGTTCGCCGCGCAGGGCGAAGGCCTTGGAGAGGCCGTCGGCGTACGACAGGGCGGTCGAGGCGTGCGAGTTCTCGATGATGTCGTGTTCGCTCTCGGCCTGGTTCGGGTAGCCGGTGAGCCCGCCGCGGCGGCGCAGGAGGTCGAAGCCGTCCTGGCGGCCGGTGACGATCTTGTGGACGTACGCCTGGTGGCCCGTGTCGAAGAGAATCCGGTCCTTCGGGGAGTCGAAGACGCGGTGCAGGGCGAGGGTCAGCTCGACCACACCAAGGTTCGGACCCAAATGACCGCCGGTGCGGGAGACCTTCGCGATGAGGAAGTCACGGATCTCGGCGGCGAGCACGTCAAGCTGCTCGGCGGTCAGGTTTCGAAGATCACCCGGGGCCTGGACCGTGCTCAGCAGGGACGAGGCCGCGTTCTCTTCTGTGCTCATGCCCGCCGAGTCTAGTGGGGCCGCGCAGCGGCGCACCTTGGCCGAACGAATCTTGACAGGTTCCACACATCCCTGTCACGAACGGGCCGTGGCCACGGCGTTGGCGAACGCCGCGGCGTTCTTGTCCTGTACGAAGGAGGCCAGCGCGGTATCGATCTTGGTGCTCCAGATGGTGTCCACCACCACCCCGTGGGTGAGGGAGCCGACCACCCGGGTGGCCGGGTCGGCCCAGTCGGCGAGGGCCGCGGCCAGATAGCCGGTGTACTTCGACCGGTCGGTGTCGGTCCGCGCGGGCACGGAGCCCTTCTGGGGGTTGAACGCGTCCTGCCCGCCGACGGAGCCGCACTCGATGAGCCACTTGCGGGCGGCGCCGGGGTGGGGCGCGCCCTTGGGGAGCGTGAAGGAGTCGGAGAGGAAGTTGTACACCCGGTCCGTCCCCGGGCTTGCGACGACCCCGTAACCCTCCGTGAAGGCGAGCCCGTTGGTGCGCAGGTAGGCGTCGGCCCAGTCGCCCATGAGGTTGTACGCCGCGGTGCCCGCCACCACCTTGTCCAGCGCCGGCTGCCAGTCCCCGGAGCCGGCGGCGATGTCGGTGCGGGCGAGGATCTGGGTGTACAGCTGCAGGGCCTGCTGCACCGGCCCGCCCGACCAGTCGGTGCGCCCGGTCCACAGGCCGGTGTAGCCGTCGGCGCCGAGCTCGCCGAGCAGCACGTTCTCCAGCAGGTGCTTCTGCGTCCAGCCGGGGCCGATCGACAGCGGGGTGAGGCCGCGCCGGGTGATCGTGTCGGCCTGGTCGAGGAACTGCGCCCACGTCGACGGCGGCGTGAGGGAGAGTTCGGCGAGGGTCTTCGGGCTGTACCAGAGCAGGTTGGATCGGTGGATGTTGACCGGGACGCAGTAGATCGCGGAGTCGACGGTGATCGACTCGACGAGCCCGGCGGGCAGCTTCTGCAGCCAGCCCTGTTCCCGGTACAGCTCGCGGAGGTCCTCGAGGTAGCCGGCGGCGATGTGGGCGCTGAGCTCGCGGCCGGCGTGCGCCTGATACGAGTCGGGCGGGTCGTCGTTCTCCAGGCGGGTGGCGAGGACCGTTCTGGCGACGGTACCCGCACCGCCGGCGACGGCCGCGTTGTCGAACTCGATGCCGGGGTTGGTGGCCTTGAAATCGGCGACGAGCGCCTCCAGGCCCTCCTTCTCCCCCGGCCCCGCCCACCACGAGAACACCTCGACCTTGCGGTCGGGCGCGGCGCCGGTGGGTTCGCCGCCGCCGCAGCCGGACAGCCCGAGTACCGCCGCCCCCGCGGCGAGCAGCTCGCGCCGGCTCAGTCCCATGCATGCAGTATCGACCGGCGAATCGGGCGGAAGGGGCGGTACGGGCAAGCCGCACCCGTACCGCCGTTGCGGGCGTCAGGCCGGTGCCGGGGCCGCCGGCGCCGAAGGGGCGGCCGGGGCGATGCCGATCTCCGCGGCCAGCGCGGCGGTGGAGAGCGGTTCGACGCGGGCGCGCATGTCGGCGTACGCCGTGAGGAGCATGATGCTCGTGAACGTCCGCAGCAGCGCCGAGAACAGCGCGCTGACGACGGTGCGCACGACGATCGTCGTCGTCGAGGACGCCGCGAACGGGCCGCCGGCCCCGGAGGTGACGGCGTTGGCGTCGAACAGCGCGACGATGACGCCGGCGACGGCCGCGACGATCCCGACGAGCAGCGCGAGCCCGGCCACGGTGCAGACCCGCGACGCCGCGACGCCCACGTTGCTGTGGAACAGCTTGAAGCAGCGCCCGATCCCGGCGCCGCCGCGCTCGAACGTCACGACCACCGGCAGGACCATGAGCACGACGTAGAAGTACACGGCGGGCAGCAGGCACGCGCAGACGCCGGCGCCGATCAGCAGCGACGCGAGGACCTGCCAGCCGGCCTGGGGCAGCAGCCGCCGCCCGGCGAGGGCGAGCGCCGGGCCGAGCCGGGGCGTGAGCCCGGCCGCGGCCGAGACGGCGATGTGGGTGACGGCGACGGCGACGACGGACGCAACGAAGATCTCGAACGCGGAGCCGAGCATCGAGATCCCGAACACCCGCAGCGCCCCGCCGGTGTCGGGCGGCGCCTGCGGGTTGGTGGAGGCGTTGGCCGAGAAGTCGGCGAGGAACCGGTTGGCGTTGAGCGCCTCGGGGATCATGACGAGCAGCGACACGGCGAAGGCGGCCAGCTGCAGCGGCAGCACGTACGGCCAGACCAGCTTGAAGATCGCGCCGCTGCGCCGCCACCAGCCGCCGTAGTCGGGGCTGATGAGCGGGTCGTGCATGCCGGGGCCGACCCCGTAGCCGGCGGCCACGGTCTCGTACACCAGATAGGTCTGCGCCGGGTCGTAGTGCACCACCGCCGGGGCGGGCGGCAGGGACGGCGAGACGGCCGCGTACGGCGGGGGCGTGACGGGCGGCGGGGGCGTGACGGGCGGCGGGATCGCGCCGGCCTGGGGGCCGAAGCCGTGCGCGGGCGTCGCCGGACGAAGCGCGGGCGCCCCGGTCGTCGCGGGCCGGTCGGGCGGCGCGAACCCGGGCTCGGCCGGCGCCGGAGCCGCCGCCACGGCCGGGCGTCCGGCGTCCGCCGCCACGGCCGGGCGTCCGGCGTCCGCCGCCACGGCCGGGCGTCCGGCGTCCGCCGTTGCGGGCGGGCGTCCGGCGTCCGCCGCTGCGGGCGGCTGGATGTCCGGCGCACCGGGCGGCGCGGAGCGCTGCCAGTCGGTCGGCTCGTCGGGTCCGGGCGTGCCCGGCGGCTGCGTCATGTCATGCGGCACGGACAAGAAGATAGGGGCAAGCAGCCAACCGCGCCGCCCCGGCAAGTCACACAAATCGGACTTATACCCGGCCACCGTATAAGTCGGATAAGTCGTGGCGCGCCAGCGCCCGACTTATCCGGGCCGCAACCGTCAGCGGGTCGGGGGCGGGACCATGTTGCTGTACACGACGGTCAGGATCAGGCCGGCGCCCCAGATGGCGGCGCACCACCACGCCGCCGAGCGGCCCGTCCACGCCGGGGCCTTGCCGCGCAGCGACTGCACCGCCAGCAGCGACGCGACCACCATCAGCGCCACCCCGGCGGTCCACACCGTCCAGGCGGCCGGGGAGCGGTCGACCTTCAGCCGGCCGCCGCCCAGCGCGGCCTGGACGATCGAGAACACGAACGGGATCGTGAACACCACGACGATCTGCGAGACCGTCTTGCGCAGCGCCCGCATCGGGTCCCGCGGCGGCCGCTCCTCGTCGAAGGCCGGGTCGGAACCGGGGCCGGGGGCGGTCATGCGGGGTTCCGGGCCGCGGCGTACGCGGGTGAGAACGCCGACAGCATGTACACCGTCTGGTCGAAGGGCAGCTGACCGGGGGCGGGGCGGCCGCCGATCGCCGAGTACGTGATGCGGGAGCCCAGCAGCGGGAAGAACACGCGCGAGCCGGCGCCCTGCGGGCCCATGCCGATCACGATCATGTCGTCGTTGCGGACGAGCAGCGAGGCGAGGGTGCGCAGGTCGGCGGGGCCGTGGGCCATCGTGCTGATCTTGACGAGGTCGGCCCCGGCGGCGCGGGCCGCGTCGACCGTGGCCTGCAGGGCGGGCTCGGGCGGGGTGGCGTCGAAGTCGTGGTACGACACGATCACCGGCCGGTCGTGGGAGCGCGCGGCGGCGACGACGGCCGGGAGGATCCCGGCCGAGGACAGTTCCACGTCCACGGCGTCGACCACGGGCAGCACCGCCTCGAACAGGCGCAGGCGCGCGGCGTCGTCGGCCGGCCAGTAGCCGCCCTCGGCCTTCGAGCGGATCGTGGCCAGGGTCGGCACGCCGGCCGCGCGGAACGGGGCGGCCGCGCGCAGCACGTCGCCGGGTTCGATGCTGCGGTACCAGTCGATGCGCAGCTCGGCCAGGTCGACGCCGGCCTCGCGGGCGCGGGCGGCGTCGGCCTCGGCGTCGTCGTCGCCGAAGCTGACGGCGACCAGCGGCACGCCGCCGGTCAGCCGCTCACGCAGCGTTGCCATGGGACCCTCCTGCCGTGTGGACCCTCGGAGTCTAACCGCCGTGATCCGGGTGACCGGCGGCGCGGACGCGGACCCTAGAGCGCCGGCGTCAGCAGGCCGATGGTCTCGAAGTGCTGCGTCATCGGGAAGCTGTCGAAGGCGCGCAGCGCGGTCAGGGAGTAGCCCCGCTCGGCGAATGTGCGCACGTCGCGGGCGAAGGCCGCCGGGTCGCACGCCACGTACGCGACCGCCCGCGGCCGGCGGGCGGTGACGGCGGCGACGACCGGGCGGCCGGCGCCGGAGCGGGGCGGGTCCAGCACCACAAGGTCGACGGAGCGCCAGCGCGGGTTCGCGGCCAGGACCCGGGCGACGTCGCCGCGGGCGAACGTGACGTTGGGCAGGTCGCGCAGGGCGCGGCGGCCGGACGCCACCGCGCGCGGGTCGGCCTCGACGACCGTGATTGGGCCGCAGTGCGGGGCGAGGGCGGCGGCGAATACGCCGGCGCCGCCGTAGAGGTCCCAGGCCCGCTCCCCCGCGGCCGGGCGCAGCATCGACACGACCGTGGTGGTGAAGGCGTCGACGGCGTGCGGGTGTACCTGCCAGAACGCGGTGGCGTCCAGGGTCCACTCGTGGCCGGCGGCGCGCTCGCGGACCTGGGCGACCGGGCCCTCGGCGCGGCCGGTGCGCGAGGCGCGGGTCACCACGGCGGTGTCGCCGCTGGACGCCGCGACGGCCTCGATGGTGGCGCCCGGCGGCCACGACTCGCGCAGCACCGGCAGGGCCTGGATCGCCGGGTGGGCGATGCGGCAGCGGTCCACGGGCACGATGCCGGCCGAGCGGTGGGCGTGGAAGCCGGCCCGGCCGTCCGGCCCCGCCGCGTACTGCACCCGCGTCCGCCAGGACAACGGGCCGCCCGGCAGGGGCTCCACGAGGACCGGCAGCTCGGAGAAGTCGGTGAGGCCGCCGAGGCGGGTCAGCTGCTCGCGCAGGACGTCGGCCTTCAGCCGGCGCTGCGCGTCCCAGGAGGCGTGCTGCCAGTCGCAGCCGCCGCAGGCGCCGGGGCCGGCGAACGGGCACGGCGGGATGACCCGGTCCGGCGACGGCAGCAGGATCTCCACGGCGTCGGCGCGCAGGAAGCCCTTGCGCCGGTCGGTGACCCGGGCCCGGACGCGCTCCCCGGGCAGGGCGTGGCGGACGAAGACGACCTGCCCTTCGTGGCGGGCGACGCAAAACCCGCCGTGCGCGACCGGCCCGACCTCGAGTTCGAGGTCCGTGGTGACGGTCACGACTCGGGGCTGGCGGCGGAGCGCGGGCCGCGCTTCGGGCCGCGGCTCAGGGTCGCGTCGAGACGGTCGATGTCGACGTCGCCGATGGAGCTGAGCTGCCACGGGACGCTCGTCACCATCACGCCGGGCTCGAACAGCAGCCGGCCCTTCAGCCGCAGCGCGCTCTGGTTGTGCAGCAGGTGCTCCCACCATCGGCCGACCACGTACTCCGGGATGAAGACCGTCACCACGTCGCGCGGCGAGTCGCGGCGCTTGCTGCGCACGAAGTCGAGGATCGGGCGGTTGATCTCGCGGTACGGGCTGTCGACCACGGTCAGCGCCACCGGGATGCCGCGGCGCTCCCACTCCTCCTGCAGCGCCCGCGTGTCGTGGTCGTCGACGTTGACGGTCAGCGCGGTCAGGCTGTCGGGCCGGGTGGCCTGCGCGTAGGCGACCGCGCGCAGCGTCGGGCGGTGCACCTTGCTGACCAGCACCACGGCGTGGTTGCGGGCCGGCAGCACCGGGCGGTC
This sequence comes from Dactylosporangium sp. CA-139066, assembly GCF_050936175.1. Taxonomy (NCBI): domain Bacteria; kingdom Bacillati; phylum Actinomycetota; class Actinomycetes; order Micromonosporales; family Micromonosporaceae; genus Dactylosporangium; species Dactylosporangium sp. CA-139066. The sequence continues at coordinate 9,064,774 of NZ_JBNJNH010000001.1, forward strand.
CTCGGTCGGCGCCAGCTCACGGGCGACGGTGTCGTAGTGCTTCTTGATGCCGACCATCAGGAAGTAGATGACGATCATCGCGATGATGGCGATGTACGCGCCGAGCAGGAACTTCGTGACGAGCACCACGATGAGCACGGCGCCGGTCAGGGTCAGGCCGATCATGTTGATCGTCCGCGACCGGATCATGTGGTTGCGGACCTGCCGGTCGCGCACCGTGCGCAGCAGCCGGTTCCAGTGCCGGATCATGCCCGCCTGGGAGAGCGTGAAGGACACGAAGACGCCGACGATGTACAGCTGGATGAGGCGCGTCACCTCGCCGTTGAAGCCGATGATGAGCACCATGGCGGCCAGCGCCAGCAGGATGATGCCGTTGGAGAACGCCAGCCGGTCGCCGCGCGTGTGCAGCTGCCGCGGCAGGTAGCGGTCCTGGGCCAGGATGGAGCCGAGCACCGGGAAGCCGTTGAACGCCGTGTTGGCCGCCAGGAACAGGATCAGGGCGGTGATGACGCCGACCACGTAGAGCATGATCGAGCCCGCGCCGAAGACGGTCTGGCCGAGCTGCGTGGTGACGGTCTTCTGCACGTAGTTGGCCGGGCCGCTCTCGATCTGGCTCGGGTCCTCGACGAACTTCAGGCCGGTCCGGTTGGCCAGCAGGATGATGCCGAGCAGCATCGTGATCGAGATCGAGCCGAGCAGCAGCAGCGTCGTCGCCGCGTTCTTGCTCTTGGGTTCCTTGAACGCCGGCACGCCGTTGGAGATCGCCTCGACGCCGGTCAGGGCCGCACAGCCCGAGGAGAACGTCCGCAGCAGCAGGAACGCCATCGCCGCGCCGGTCATGTTCGTGTGCTCGGCGTGGATGACCAGGTCGGCGCTGGGCGCCCGCAGGTCCTCGCCGAGGACGAACAGCTTGAAGAAGCCGGTGAGGACCATCCCGATCATGACGATCATGAAGCCGTACGTCGGGATGGCGAACGCCGCCCCCGACTCGCGGATGCCGCGCAGGTTCATGGCGGTGAGCACGGCGATCGCGATGATGGATATGGCGACCTTGTGGGTGGCGACCCACGGCACGACGGAGCCGAGGTTGGCCACGCCGGAGGCCGTCGACACGGCCACGGTCAGCACGTAGTCGACCAGCAGGGCGCTGGCCACCGCCACCCCGAAGCGGGGGCCGAGATTGACCGTCGCCACCTCGTAGTCGCCGCCGCCGGACGGGTACGCGTGCACGTTCTGGCGGTAGCTGGCGACGACTGTGAGCATCACCACGGCGACCGCGAGACCGATCCACGGCGAGATCGTCAGCGCCGACGCGCCCGCGATCGACAGGGTCAGCAGGACCTCGTCGGGGGCGTACGCGACCGACGACAGCGCGTCGGAGGCGAACACGGGCAGCGCGATGCGCTTGGGCAGCAGCGTGTGTTTGAGCCGGTCCGAGCGGAACGGTCGGCCCAGGAGCAGCCGCTTCATGAGGGAGGTGGGACTGGCCACGACGCCTAAGCGTACGGGCCGTGCCTCCTGCGGGTGCACCGGTCCGCGCGCGCTGGGCGATCCCGGCGCGCCCGAAACGGCGGCGCATGACATCCTCTGGGTGGGTGCTCTAGGGACACGGAGGCGGGGACGTGCACGTCGTGATCATGGGTTGCGGCCGCGTGGGTTCCACGCTGGCGCAGAGTCTGGAGCAGCGCGGACACACCGTCGCGGTGATCGACGTCGACGCCGACGCGTTCCGCCGCCTCGGCTCGGACTTCCACGGCACCACCGTCACCGGCATCGGCTTCGACCGGGACGTGCTGCTGCAGGCCGGCATCGAGCGGGCCGACGCGTTCGCGGCCGTCTCCTCCGGTGACAATTCCAACATCATCTCCGCCCGGGTGGCCCGGGAGACCTTCGGCGTCGACCGCGTCGTGGCCCGCATCTACGACCCGAAGCGCGCGGAGGTCTACGAGCGCCTCGGCATACCGACCGTGGCGACGGTGCGCTGGACCGCCGACCGGATGCTGCGCCAGATGGTCCCCGAGGGCAACGTGGAGATCTGGCGCGACCCGACGAGCACCGTGTCCATCGTCGAGGTGCCGATGCACCCCGACTGGATCGGGCACAGCGTCGGGCAGCTGGAGCAGCGCAGCGGCGCCCGCCTGGCCTATCTCATGCGCTTCGGCCTGGCGATGCTGCCGACCGAGTCGACCGTGATCCAGGACGGCGACCTCGCGTTCATGCTGCTCACGGACGAGATGTCCGGCTCCGTGACCAAGGTCACCAGCTCGGCGCCCGAAGGGGGACACTGACCATGCGCATCGCGATCGCCGGGGCCGGCAACGTGGGCCGCTCCATCGCCAAGGAGCTCGTCGACAACGGCCACCAGGTCATGCTGATCGAGCGGGTGCCGCGGATGGTGCGCCCGGAGCGGGTGCCCGCCGCCGAGTGGATCCTCGCCGACGCGTGCGAGCTGACCAGCCTGCAGGAGGCCGACCTCTCCTCGTGCGACGTGGTCGTGGCGGCCACCGGCGACGACAAGGTCAACCTGGTCGTCTCGCTCCTGGCCAAGACCGAGTTTGCGGTACCGCGGGTGGTCGCCCGGATCAACCGCGCCGAGAACGAGTGGCTGTTCAACGAGCAGTGGGGTGTCGACGTCTCGGTGAGCAAGCCGCGGCTCATGGCGGCGCTGGTCGAGGAGGCGGTGTCGGTCGGCGACCTGGTCCGGCTGATGACGTTCCGGCAGTCCGAGGCCAACCTCGTCGAGATCACCCTGCCGGCCAGCGCCCCCTACGTCGGGCACCCGGTGCGCGACGTGCCGCTGCCGCACGACTCGGCGCTCGTCGCGGTCCTGCGGGGCCGGCGGGTGCTGGTGCCGACCCCGGACGATCCGCTGGAGGCCGGCGACGAGCTGGTGTTCGTCGTCACCACCGAGATGGAGGACACGGTCCGCGCCGTCATCCTCGGCGAGGACAGCGTCGAGAAGACCCGCGGCGGGAAGGTCTTTTAAGAGACTGCAAGCGCAACTGGCGGCGCCTCCGGCGCGGCGCGGCGGGGGGTTCCCACCCCGCTTGAAGGGCGCTTCGCGCGGTCAGGAGGCGGGCTCGTCGGCCGGTGCGTGGGCGGGCTCGTCGCGCAGGATGCGGCGGGCCTGCCACACGGTCAGGGCGGCCAGCAGCGCGTACGGGGGCCAGCCCAGCGCCAGGCGGGCGATGCCGAGCAGGTCGTCGGAGTCGGCGCTGGAGTCGCGGTAGAGCGCCACCTGCACGCCGAGCTTCAGCGCGTAGACGACCGCCCAGAGGACCGTGAGCCAGACGAAGGCGCGGCGCAGGCGCTGGTTGTCGTACCAGCGGGTGGCGCCGCCGTCCAGCGTCACCGACCACAGCCAGCCGACCAGCGGCCGGCCGATGACGACCGACACCAGCATGCCGAGCACGTAGCCGACGGTGAGCAGCATGCCCGGCAGGTAGACGTCCTTGGCGTCGCCGCTCTTCCAGGCGATGTAGGCGCCGATCGCGATGCCGAACACGCCGTTGAGCGCGTGGCGGGTCGGCTCCTTGCGGGCCAGGCGGTACACGGCCATCGACAGCGCCGCGCCGACGGCCACGATGAGCGACGTGCGCAGCGACCACCAGTGGAAGTGATCGCCCAGGAAGTTGACCACGATGAACAGCGTGATCGGGATGCTGGACTCGACGAGCCCCCGCACGCCGCCGAGCTGCTGGGCCATCTGCACCGAGAACGGGGGGAGTGGCTCCTCCTCGTCCGTGGACGTCTCGGCGGCGGTCTCGTTACCTGGCTGCATCCGGCCTCATCATGGGTTGCGCGTCATCGTGGGGTGTCGAGCTCGTAGTACGGGTTGTAGAGCACCTTACGGCCATCACGGACGGCGATGCGGCCCTTCGCCGTGATCGCTCGACCCGGCTCGATGCCGGCGATGTGCCGCCGGCCCAGCCACACCAGTGTGACCAGGTCGCTGCCGTCGAAGAGCTCGGCCTCCAGGGTCGGCAGGTTGGTGCGCGGCGTGTACACCACCGTGCGCAGCCGCCCCTTGAGGCTCACCACCTGACCCCGCTGGCAGGTCAGCGCCGGCATGCTGCCGCACTGCACGGCGTCGCGCTGCAGCTCCTCCGCGTCGAGCTCGGAGTCGCTCGCCGTCAGCCGGCGCAGAAACTTTCGCAGCCCCCGCTGCCCCGCTACCGCGTCACTGTCCGTGGCCATGATGACGGTGCCACCCTCCCGTTCGGCTGTCATGACACCTTGAACTACGACGGTACGCGCTTTGGGGCTATTTGCGACGGGGCCGGGGTGACGGCTTTCGGCGAGCGGCCTCGCCGCCGTCGGTCCCGTCGGTGCCATTGGTGCCGTTGGTGCCGGGCTCGGCGCCGCCGGCCGCGGCGGCCTCGGCGGCCTGCTGGTCGGTGACCTCCTTCGGCAGGTGCAGCGGCAGCGGCTCGCGCACCGGCATCGCCTCGTGGCCGCGATCGATGACGAGGTTGTGCAGGCACTCCAGCAGCGGCGGGGCGACCTGCGGGTTTTCGGCGGCCGGGCCCTGGAACACGGCGCGGACCAGCCAGCGGGGGCCGTCGACGCCGACGAAGCGGATGTCGGTCAGGCCCTCCGGGGTGCGCACCCGGGCCCGCAGCTCGGTGCCGTAGTCGCCGGCGACCTCCTCGGCCGCGACGCCGTCGTTGAACAGCTGCTTGCGGATCTCGGCGCGGACCTCGTCCCAGATGCCCTCGCTGCGCGGCGCGGCGAACACGCCCAGCTGCAGCGCGCTCTGCTCGTACACGAGCACGATCTGCTGGATCTTGCCCTCGTTGTCGGCCTGGACCCGCACCTCGACGTTGTCGACCGCGGGCACCTTGAGCGCGCCGAGGTCGAGCTGGGCGATGCCGTCCGGGGCCTCGCTGATGTCGTACGGGCCGCCGGTGCGCGGCGACTTGCCGGGGCGCGGGTCGGCGTCGTCCTCGATCGCGTCGAGGTCGTCGTCGAACTCGTCGTCGAACGCCTCCTGGCCCTTGGCCCGCGCGTCGGACTTGGCGTGCCGCCCGCTCCCGCTCCCGCTCTTGCGCGAGAAGATCACTGCTCTGCCTCCAAGTTCGCTGCCGGGACCAGCCCGGCATGCCCGCCGGTGGACCCGTGGCCACCGGCCCCGCGCACAGTATCGGGAAGGTCGTCGACGACGTGGAAGTGTGCCCGCTCCACGCGCTGGATAACAAGCTGGGCGATTCGGTCACCGCGGGATATCTTCGCCGATATCACTCGATCGTGATTGACGAGGTTCACCAGGATTTCGCCCCGGTAGCCCGCGTCGACGGTGCCCGGCGCATTGAGCACCGTTACCCCCATCTTCGCGGCCAGGCCGCTGCGCGGGTGCACCAGGCCGACGTAGCCCTCCGGCAGGGCGATCGCCACGCCGGTGCGCACCAGCGCCCGCTCGCCCGGCGCGATCTCCACGTCCTGCGCCGAGTACAGGTCGGCGCCGGCGTCGCCGTCATGCGCGTAGGCCGGCACCGGCAGACCCGGGTCGAGCTGCCGCAGGAGTACCTCCATCCCCATGCCTCCATCCTGCCGGGTCCGTCCGGCGCGCGAACACGTACCCTCGCCTACCGCGTATCCTCGCCTGCGTGTCCACGCCGAACCCGTACCGCGAGCGTCTCGGCCTGTCCTGGTGGCTCTGGCTGCCCGCGGTCGCCCTCGCCGCCGCGCTGGCCGCCGAGGTCAAGCTGGGCGCACCCGGCGCGGCCACCTGGGTGGCCTACCTGGTGCTGCTGCCGCTGACCGTGGTCGGGCTCTGGCGCCTCGGCCGCATCCGCATCGAGGTGTCCAACGGCGAGCTGCGGGTCGACGACGCGCACATCCCGCTGCGGTACGTCGGCGAGGTGACGACGATCACTGCCGACGAGAAGCGCGACCTGCTCGGGCCCTACGCCGAGCCGGAGGCGTTCGTGATCCAGCGGCCCTGGGTCGGGCCCGCCGTGCGGGTGGAGATCCGCGACGAGGCCGACCCGACGCCGTACTGGCTGATCAGCACCCGCCACCCGGAACAGCTCGCGGCGGCCCTGCGCGACGCCGCTCAGGCCTCGATGACGCGCTGATCGCCCGGCGGCGGGTTCTGCAGGTCCTTGCGGATGTCGTTGCCCAGCGACTGGGTGGCCCGGCGGTTGAGGAACCCGCCGACCGCGGCACCGGTCAGGAACGGCCCCATGGTGCTCAGGTTGCGCCCGAAGCGCTTCAGCAGCCGGTCGCGCAGCTCCTTGCGCAGCGCGGTGCCCATCGCCGCGGCCACGCTGCCGCCGATGCGCAGCGGGTTGACCCCGCGCCGCTCGGCCCACGCCTGGATCAGCGCGAACGCGCGCTGGGTGCCGCTGCCGGGGATCGGGCGGCCGTAGACGGCGTGCAGCTCACCGATGAGCTTCATCTCAACGGCGACGACCGCCACCGTCTCGGCGGCCAGCAGCACCGGGGCCGACAGCAGGCTCGGCGTGGCGACCCACTCGACCGCGGCCACGCCGCCGCCGGCCGCGCCGATGCCGGCCGTGACCCGCGCGGCGTTGCGGATCAGGCGATCGGCCAGGGCGTCGCCCTCCAGGCCCGGGTAGTGCGCCCGGAGCGTGTCCAGGTCGCGGACCGGGATGTGCGGCGCGACCCGCGTCACCGAGTCGGTGATCCAGCCGATCGCCTTCTTCGGCCGGAACAGGTCACGCAGGCCACGCTCGCCGATCTCGATGCGCACGAGGCGGCCCAGCAGCCGGCCGCGGTCCTTGGCGGTGACCTCCTCGTCGGTGAGCGCGACGACGGCCTGCGACAGCTCCGCGTCGTCCACCGGGCCGGCCGCGGCGTCGCCACCGGGTCCGGCCAGCGCTTCCGGCTGGACGGGCGCGTTCTCGGCCGCCTCGTCGGCGGGCACCGGCTGGACCATCGAAACCTCCGGGGGTACGGAAACGGTCACTGCCTCACACTGAAGCACGCCGGGGCGAGTTCCGCGTGATCAAGTCAGCCGGAACACACGGTCTACGCGCACTCGCGGCAGATCAGCTCCCCGTTGCGCTCGACCGCGAGCTGGCTGCGGTGATGCACCAGGAAGCAGCGCGAGCAGCGGAACTCGTCGGCCTGCATCGGCAGGACCTTGACCGTCATGTCCTCGTCGGCGAGGTCGGCCCCCGGCAGCTCGAAGTTCTCGGCGAGGTCGGAGTCGTCGACGTCCACGGTCGCGGACTGCGCGTCGGTGCGGCGGGACTTGAGCTCCTCGAGGCTGTCCTCCCCGAGGTCGACCTCGTCGCGACGTGGCGCGTCGTAGTCGGTGGCCATCGGTGTTCACACTCCCAATTTCATGTCGCCGGTAGGGTGGGGCGGCGTACCTTACCGCTCCCGGACGTTTGTTGTACGCCCACGCGCGGAAACTTGTTCCCACTGTGACCGAGGCGACACAACGATCTTTGCTCGGAGGGGCCCGTCCTGCACCCGCCCCGCGGCGATGCGACGATACCGCCCGCCCGCTGTTCGTGTGCGAAGTCGTCCCGCAACGGCGAGTAGGAACTTTGTGGTACCTCCGGTGGGGACTTCAGCGAGTGTGCGCATCAGGCGCTAACCTCTCCGGCAGCCAGAGCGTCTTCTCTGGTGACGGAACAACGTACGAGGCAGGCCCGGGGAGCGAGCCATGAGTTTTGCGCGGGTGAGAGCACTCGCGGTGGTCGGCATCCTCATCGTCGCCGCGGCGGTGTTCGTGATCGTCGCCGTGGTGAAGGACCACCAGAGCGGCGGGACGGCGAACGCGAAGAAGTGCGCCGAGGGCGCGGTGATGGCCAATGCCAAGCTCCCCCGGCAGGAGGACGTCAAGGTCACCATCTACAACGCCACCACACGCACCGGCGCCGCCACGGATGTCGCCAACGACTTCCTGAGCCGCCGGTTCAAGGAGGCGAAGGTGGTCACGGCGGCGCCCAACCCGCCGGTCGCCAAGCCGGGCAACGTGGTCGCGGTCATCCGCTACGGCCCGCAGACGGTCGGCGCGGCGTGGCTCGTGCGGGCGTACTTCCTCAACCAGGCCGACACCCAGTTCGACAAGGCCCGCCAGGACGACAAGGTCGAGATCATCCTGGGCGGCAAGTTCCGCCAGCTGCCGACCACGACCGAGGTCAACCAGGCGATCGCAGCGCTGGGCAACCCCGAGCTGCCGGAAGGCACCTGCGCCAAGGACGACTGACCCGCGCCGTCCGGGCCGGCCTGCTCCCGCGGGCCGGCCCCGGCCGTTGCGGCGCCGCCTGCCTCGCCCGTCACGGGCCGCCGGCGGCGTCCAGCTCGCTGAGGCGGTCGTGCAGCCGGGCGTGCAGCGCCGGCGGGGCCGCCACGACCATGTCCGGCCCCGGCGGCGCCCCGTCCAGCCCGGTCACCAGGGCCCCCGCCTCGGCGGCGACCAGGCCGCCGGCCGCGTGGTCCCACGGGTTGAGGCCCTTCTCGTAGTACGCGTCCAGGGTCCCCTCGGCGACCAGGCACAGGTCGATCGACGCCGCCCCGAGCCGGCGGATGTCGCGGATGTGGCCGATCAGCCCGGCCAGCACCCGGGCCTGATACAGCCGGCGCTCGGCGGCGTAGCCGAACCCGGTGCCGACCAGCGCCTGCCCCAGGTCCGTCTCCGGCGACACCGCGAGGCGCCGCCCGTCGCGGAACGCGCCCCCGCCCCGCAGCGCCGTCCACTCCCGGCCGGTGGCCGCGTTGACCACGACGCCGGCGACCACCACCCCGCCGACCTCGGCGGCCAGGGACACCGCGTACTGCGGCAGGTCGTAGAGGTAGTTCACGGTCCCGTCGATCGGGTCGAGGATCCAGCGCACGGGCGCGTCGCGGTCGGCGCCGTACTCCTCGCCGAGCACCGCGTCGTCCGGCCGGGCCCGGGCGAGCTGCTCGCGCACGTGCCGCTCGACCGCCCGGTCGGCGGCGGTGACCACATCGGTGGCGGTCGACTTGGTCGTCACGGCCGACACGCCCTCGGCTCGCATGCGGCTGGCCAGCTCGCTCGCGGAGCGGGCAACGGATACGGCAAGGTTGAGCAGTTCCACCGGTTGAGCCATGCTCGCCATCCTTCCAAAGGCTTCTCGGGCCGCTCGGAGCCCATCCGTTCGGTCACAAGAGCGCGTCCAGCCCCCTCAAGAGGGGATGTTGGGGCGAGAGAGCGTTACAATTCACGCGCTGCCCGCTGTCGTTTGTGAATCCGCCCGGAGTCACGGCACACGGAAGCCACCAAAGCAACCCGGCCCACTCAGCACGGCCGCGCCGTGCGCGAACCCGGCCGCACCGGCCGTCGCTCGCTCATCGCACCGGAAGGTCGTTCGTGACAGCAGCTCACCAGCCCAGCGTTGACGTACGCTCCCTCGCCGACACGCTGATCGCGCGTGCCGCCTCCAACGGCGGCCATCTCACGTCGGCGGAGGTCGCGCAGGCGGTAGAGACCGCAGACGTAACCCCCGCGCACGCCAAGAAGCTGCTGAGGAGCTTGGCGGAAGCGGGCGTGACCGTGGTGGTCGACGACTCCGCGCACAGCCGGCGCCGGGTCGCCGCGGCCCGTTCCGCCACCCCGGCGTCCAAGGCGGCGACGGCCAAGGCCGCCCCCGCTCGCAAGGCACCCGCTGCCAAGCCGCTGACAGCCGTCGAATCCGGATCGCCGGAGCCGGCGGCGGCGAAGAAGGTTCCTGTGAAGAAGGCCGCGCCATCGGCGCCCACCGCATCCGCCGCGGCTCCGGCCGCGCCCGCCGCGCCGGCCGCGGTGCCGGCGAAGAAGGCCGCGCCCGCCAAGAAGGCGGCGAAGAAGGCCGCGCCGGCCAAGGCCGCGCCCGACGGCGCCAAGAAGGCCTCCCCGGCCGAGGCCGCGGACCCCGCGGCCCCGACCGCCGGCGCCGGCGAGGAGCCGGAGCTCGAGGACCTCGACGACGCCGCCCTGGCCGCCGAGATCGAGGACGTCGTCGTCGACGAGCCGGTCGAGGAGACCAAGGCCGCCGAGGCCGACGCGGAGGCCACGGCCACCGACGACGACTTCGCGTGGGACGACGACGAGTCCGAGGCCCTCAAGCAGGCCCGGCGCGACGCCGAGCTCACCGCGTCGGCCGACTCGGTCCGCGCCTACCTCAAGCAGATCGGCAAGGTCCCGCTGCTCAACGCCGAGCAGGAGGTGGAGCTCGCCAAGCGCATCGAGGCCGGGCTGTACGCCTCCGAGCGGCTGCGGGCGGCCGAGGAGGCCGGCGAGCCGATGGTCATGCCGGCCAGCCGCGACTTCATGTGGATCTCGCGCGACGGCGAGCGGGCCAAGAACCACCTGCTCGAGGCGAACCTCCGCCTGGTCGTGTCGCTCGCCAAGCGGTACACCGGCCGCGGCATGGCGTTCCTGGACCTCATCCAGGAGGGCAACCTCGGCCTCATCCGCGCCGTCGAGAAGTTCGACTACACCAAGGGCTACAAGTTCTCCACCTACGCCACCTGGTGGATCCGCCAGGCCATCACCCGCGCCATGGCCGACCAGGCCCGCACCATCCGCATCCCGGTGCACATGGTCGAGGTCATCAACAAGCTCGGCCGCATCCAGCGCGAGCTGCTCCAGGACCTGGGCCGCGAGCCCACCCCGGAGGAGCTGGCCAAGGAGATGGACATCACGCCGGAGAAGGTGCTGGAGATCCAGCAGTACGCCCGCGAGCCCATCTCCCTCGACCAGACCATCGGCGATGAGGGCGACAGCCAGCTGGGCGACTTCATCGAGGACTCCGAGGCGGTCGTGGCCGTCGACGCGGTCTCCTTCTCGCTGCTGCAGGACCAGCTCCAGCAGGTGCTGCAGACGCTGTCGGAGCGCGAGGCGGGCGTCGTGCGGCTGCGTTTCGGCCTGACCGACGGCCAGCCGCGCACCCTGGACGAGATCGGCCAGGTGTACGGCGTGACCCGCGAACGCATCCGCCAGATCGAGTCGAAGACGATGTCCAAGCTGCGGCACCCGTCGCGTTCCCAGGTCCTCCGGGATTACTTGGACTGAACGACCGTTTTTCGCTCTGCGCGAACCCGGGCCGTCCCTTTTGGGGCGGCCCGGGTGTGTTTCGGGTCACCGAGGGCATTACAGAGCCGTGGCGCCGCGCCAACCCACTTGTGATCGCAAGCGCGGCGCGATAGGAAGCACGTAGCGGGTATTCGATCCCAACCCGGTATCGGCCTCCCGGGCACGACAGAAATGTGACATCGGTCCCCCACACCAGGTGGGAACGATGTCGGGCAACACGGTGTTGAACCATCTGTGAACGACGCAAGGAAGCGTTCGTCGGTGACGATCAGAGGAGGAAGGCGATGACCCCGACCCTCACGCCGCCGCCGGAGACGGCGGCGCCCCCCGCCGCCGAGGAACGGTGCGACCGCTGCAACGCGGCAGGGAAACTTCGAGTTCGGCTCGCCGAGGGCGGCGATCTGATCTTCTGTGGACATCACGCCAACAAGTACGCCGACCAGCTGGTCAAGATCGCTGTCGAGTACGCCGTAGCCCCGGACTTCTCGTGGCGCGGTTCGGAGCTCTCGGCCAGCTGAGACCAATACGGTTACCGCAGGGCGTCCCTCCGGGATGCCCTGCGGTCGTTTTCCGGCCGCTGTAGGCCCCCTAGGGCCACGACCGCGCCGTCAGATCCGGTGCCGGGTTCTTGCCTGGGCGGCAGTGCGGGGAGTGGTGGCCGCGCCTACAAACGCGCGCGCCAGGAGCCTCCTCAGCCCGGGCCAGGGACCTTAACCGCACCCATCGTGCGCTTGAGCCAGCGACTGGATGCCACGCCCGTGCGCCGGCCTGGGGAGCCAGGGTGCTTCAGTCCACTCCCAAGCCCGTGCCTGCTGGCTTATGACGCCGGGCCATTCATCCACGGTTCGCAGCGAGCCATCATCGTCAACGGACGCCCACCGCGCACAAACTCCAAATAAACAAAAAATGTCCGCCGCACGCGCGACGGACATTTCCGATTTTCCGGTTATGCACGAATCACATGGTCTGAATGGTGGCGATCCGCTCCTCGAGCTGCTCGATCGTCGCCTGCGCGCTCGGCGGCCCGCCGCACAGCCGGCGCAGCTCCGCGTGGATCTTGCCGTGGGGCAGCCCGGTGCGGTGGTGGTGGGCGGCCACCAGCGTGTTGAGCTGCCGCCGCAGCACGATGCGCCGCTCCCCCGCGGTGCGCGGCTGCGGTACCTCCGCGACGGGCGCCGCGGGCGCATCCACCGGGGCGCGCCGCTTCTGGGCCGCCGCCTGGTCCGCCTGGCGCTTCGTCAGCAGGACGGAAACCTGGTCGGGGGTCAGGAGGCCGGGCAGGCCGAGGTACTCCTCCTCTTCCGCCGTGCCCGTCTGCGCCGGCAGCCCGAACGTCGCGCCGTCGTAGATGATCTGGTCGAGCTCCGCCGTCGCGGACAGGGCCTCGAAGCTCTTCTCCAGCTCACCGGAGGCCTTCTCCTCGCGGTTGGCCCGCTCCATCTCGTCGTCGTCGAAGCCCTCTTTGGTCTTGCGCTCGCCGAGGACGTGGTTGCGCTGGGCCTCCAGCTCGCTGGCCAGTTCCAGCAGGTGCGGCACGCTGGGCACGAACACCGACGCCGTCTCGCCGGGCTTGCGGGCGCGCACGAAGCGGCCGATGGCCTGGGCGAAGAACAGCGGGGTGGAGGCGCTGGTGGCGTACACGCCGACGGCCAGCCGCGGGATGTCCACACCCTCCGACACCATGCGCACCGCGACCATCCAGCGCTCGTTCGACGCCGAGAACGCGGCGATGCGGCCGGAGGCACCCACGTCGTCGGAGAGCACGACGACGGCCTTCTCGCCGGTGAGCTCGCTCAGGACTTTCGCGTACGCGCGGGCGGACTGCTGGTCGCTCGCGATGACCAGGCCGCCGGCGTCCGGCATGCCGTCGGCCCGCAGCTTCTGCAGCCGGGCGTCGGCGGCGCGCAGGACCTGCTGCATCCAGTCGCCGGTCGGGTCGAGGGCGGTGCGCCACGCCTGCGCGATGAGATCCTGGGTCATCGGCTCGCCCAGGCGGGCCGCCAGCTCGTCGCCGGCCGAGGTGCGCCATCGGGTCTCCCCGGAGTAAGCCAGGAAGATCACGGGGCGGACGACGCCGTCGCGCAGCGCCTCCGAGTAGCCGTACACGGTGTCGGAGCGCGATCGGGCGATGCCGTCGGACCCGCGCTCGTACTCCACGAACGGAATCGGGTTGTCGTCCGAGCGAAACGGCGTGCCGGTGAGCATCAGGCGCCGCACGGCCGGCTCGAACGCCGCCTTGACCCCGTCGCCCCACGACTTCGAGTCGCCGGCGTGGTGGATCTCGTCCAGCACGACCAGGGTTCTGCGGGTGACGGTTCTCCGCTTGTGTACCGCGGGAGCGATCCCCACCTGCGCATAGGTGACGACGGTCCCGTGGAAGTCCGACGCGGCGTGCACGTCGGAGTTGCGGAACCCGGCATCGAGGTCGATCCCGACCCGCGCCGCGGCCTGCGCCCACTGGTTCTTGAGATGCTCGGTCGGCGTGACGACGGTGAGGTTGTCGATGGTCCCGTCGCCGAACAGCTCGAGCGCCACCCGCAGCGCGAACGTGGTCTTGCCGGCGCCGGGCGTCGCGACGGCCAGGAAGTCCTCGCGATTGCCCCGCAGGTACTCCATCAGGGCCTTGCGCTGCCACACCCGGAGCGTCTGACCTTGCTGCACCACCGGACGCGGCGGCATGCGGCACCCCTCCCCGTACGTCTCGTCCACGTCGCACTGCACTCGCCCCGGCGCCGCCCCGCTCCCCCACGGATCGGCGCGCGTCGACCCCGGCCCGGCCGGCATCGGCGCACGTCAGCACCCGCCGGCCCATCGGCGGGTCGGCGGCTTACGTCAGCCCTCGGCCCGATATTGCCCGTTTGGTCCGGCTCCGGGCGCATGAAAACGCCCTCGCGTCAGCGCGACCGCGAAGGCGCTCAACAGCCTAGCGGGCCCCGGCCCGGCGCGTGCCGAACCGAGCCGAACGTCACGAACTCGGGTCGTCGTTCTGAACTACGTTCTCGTACAGGTCCTTGCACACCGGGCACACCGGGAAGCGGCTGGGATCACGCGAGGGCACCCAGAGCTTGCCGCACAGCGCCCGCACCGGCGTCCCCTCGATCATGGCCTGCATGATCTTGTCCTTCGGCGCGTAGTGCGAGAACTTCTCGTGGTCGCCGGCGTCATAGCGATAGTCGGTGCTGGTCTGCTCATCAACGCGCTCGTCGGTGAGGGTCCCGCCACCGTTCTCTGGAGTGGTCGTCACGGCTCCCAGTCTGCCAGGCCCGCCGCGTTTCGGCCCCCTCGGCAGGCCGCGTATCGCCACCCGGCGCACACCTAGGCGCCACCGACGCTGCGTGACCGGACCAACAACGCCCGTTCCGCGGTCCCGCGCTCGCGGCCCTGGCGTGCGGGACGGCGCACGACGCGTTTTTGGTAAGCCGCCGCGTGACGGACCAACAACGCCGTCGCGCGGTCCCGCGGCCGCGGCCCTGGCGTGCGGCACGGCGCACGACGCGTTCTTGGTAAGCCGCCGCGTGACGGACCAACAACGCCGTCGCGCGTTCCCGCGCTCGCGGCCCTGGCGTGCGGCACGGCGCACGACGCGTTCTTGGTAAGCCGCCGCGTGACGGACCAACAACGCCGTCGCCCGGTCCCGCGGCCGCGGCCCTGGCGTGCGGCACGGCGCGTGCGGCGCGTTTTTCGGTAAGTCGGGCACTCCGTGCCGCGACTTACCGGATTTATCCCCCGACGACTCATAAATCCGACAAGTCGTGGCGCGGAGCGCCCGACTTGTCGTAAAAACCCACCCTGAGCCGCAAAGGACCGAACCCGCAGAACACGCCATCGCCGCCAACGTTGCCGGCAGCGCATCAAGCGCGGGCACGCCGCGCTGCCCCAGCGCGGCACGCGGGCACCCCGCGCGGGCACGGCGCGACACGACACGCGGGCACGCCGCGCTGCCCCAGCGCGGCACGCGGGCACCCTGCGCGGGCACGGCATGCGGGCACGGCACGCGCGCACGACGCCCCGGGCACGACGCGCGGGCGCAGGCATCGACGCGAGAGCGGGCGCGAAGAGGCGCGGGCGACCAGAGCGCGAGCGGAGGCCCGCCGCCGGACAGTGACGCGCGGGAGCAGGGCTATCGTGGGCTGGTGATCAACCACGTCATCCGCTTCGGGCCCGATGTCGAGGCCGCCCGGGCCGCCGGAGCGCCGATCGTCGCGCTCGAAAGCACGATCATCTCGCACGGCCTGCCCCGTCCGGCCAACTTCACCGTGGCCAAGGAGATCGAGGCGACCGTACGCGCGGCCGGGGCCGTGCCGGCCACCATCGGCATGATCGGCGGCGAGATCGTGGTCGGGCTCGGCGAGGGCGAGATCGCCCACCTCGCCGAGAGCGACGACGTGGTCAAGCTGTCCGTGCGCGACCTCGCCCCCGCCGCCGCGGCCGGGGCCGACGGGGCCACGACCGTCGCGGCCACCTCGGCGATCGCCGCCCGGGCCGGCATCGCGGTGTTCGCGACCGGGGGGCTCGGCGGCGTACACCGCGGGGCTTCCAGCACGTTCGACGAGTCCGCCGACCTGACCGCCCTGTCGCGCCTGCCGATCGCCATCGTGTGCGCCGGCGTGAAGTCCATCCTCGACGTCGGCGCGACCCTGGAGCGCCTCGAGACCCTGGGCGTGAGCGTCGTCGGGTACGGCACCCGCCGCTTCCCCGGCTTCTACCTCACCGACGCCGGCTTCGACCTGGACTGGTCGGCCGGCACCCCGGAGGAGGTCGCCGGCATCATCAGCGCCGCCCGCGCCCACGACGTGCACCCGGGCGCCCTGATCGTGGCCAACCCGCTGCCCGAGCCGGAGCAGCTCGACCCGGCGCTGCACGACCGCGTCCTCGCCGAGGGCCTCGCCGGGCTGGAGCGGGAGGGGATCAGCGGCAAGGAGGTCACGCCGTACCTCCTGGCGCACTTCCATCACGCCACCGAGGGCAAGAGCCTGGACGTGAACGTGCGCATCATCCTGCGCAACGCGGACCTGGCCGCCCGCATCGCCGCCGCGCTGTGACGCGGTGAGCGTCGTCGTCATCGGGGACGTCGTCACGGACATCCTCACCATGCACGAGGGCCCGCTCGCGATCGGCTCCGACACGATCGCGAGCGTGCGCATCAGCGGCGGCGGTTCGGCCGCCAACACGGCCGCCTGGCTCGCCACGGCCGGCTGCCCGGTCGTCTTCGCCGGCGTGGCGGGCGACGACGGCCCCGGCGACGCCCGCCTGGCCGAGCTGCGCTCCGACGGCGTGCGGATCAGCGTCCGCCGCGTACCGGGCGCCGCCACCGGCACGGTCGTCGTGCTCACCTCCGACGCCGAGCGCACGATGTTCACCGACCGCGGCGCGAACCGCCTCCTGAACCGCGCCGACGTCGAGCGCGCCCTCGACCACGCGGACGCGAAGCATCTGCACCTCTCGGCGTACGTCCTCTTCGACCCCGACTGCGCCCCCGCCGGCCGTTTCGCGCTGGCCGAGGCCCGCCGCCGAGGCCTCACGACCAGCCTCGACGCCGCGTCGGCCGCCCCGCTGGAACGGCTGGGCGCCGGCGCATTCCTGGCATCGGTACCGCGACCGGACATCCTCTTCGCCAACCTGGACGAGGCCCGCGTCATCGCCCCCGGCCCCGACGCCCCGCCGGAGCTGGCCCGCCGCCTCCTCACGTACGCAGGCGCCGCGGTCGTGAAGTCCGGCGCCTCGGGCGCGACCTGGGCCTCCCGCGACGGCACCGCCCAGTCCCCCGGCATCGCCCTCGCCACGGTGGTCGACCCGACCGGCGCCGGCGACGCGTTCGCCGCCGGCTTCCTGGCCGAGTGGCTGGCGGGCACATCCCCGGAGGCGGCCCTGCGCCGCGGCAACGAGCTCGGCGCGCGGGCCGTCTCGCGCCTGGGCGCCCGCCCGTGATCCGGGGCCCTCACCGCGACCCGGGCATTTTCGGTAAGTCGGGCACTCCGTGCCACGACTTACCGCATTTATACCCCGACGCCGTATAAATCCGACAAGTCGTGGCGCGGAGCGCCCGACTTGTCGCAAAAACCCACCCTGAGCCGCAGACGAGCGAACCCGCAGAACAGCCGAACGAGCCTCGCCAAACGCGTGGACCAGCGAACGCCGCGCGGAAGGCGCACGGCGAGAAACAGCGAACGCCGCGCGGAAGGCGCACGGCGAGAAACAGCGAACGCCGCGCGAAGGCGCAGGGCGAAGAAACAGCGAACGCCGCGCGGAAGGCGCGGCGTTCGTCAGTCGGCGTCGATGACCTTGTGTTCCTGGTCGGGCAAAGCGTGCGCCGGGTCCGGATGGGACGTCGGCCGTCGGTGCAACCGGTTGCGCAGCCGGTTTTCCGGGCGCGGCGGCGCGTCGTTGGCCAGCAGGACCGCGACCATCGGCAGCCCGACGCCGCCCAGCAGGCACAGCGACAGCCACAGCCACAGCAGCGGCGGGCGGGTCGCGACCAGGATCGCCGCGATCACGACGCACGCGGCGCGCAGCAGCATCATGAAGACATAGCGCAGCTCGCGGGCGCGGAGCTCCTGTTCGGGGCTGCGTGCCGCGTCGGTGATCAGCTGCGGTCGTGACCTGCGGGCCATTATCTCGAGTCTGCCACGCCCTCGTTGGGCTTGACCGGCGGCCGGGGGTCGACGGCGTGGGCGGCGGGGGCGCCGCCCTGCTCGCGGGCCGTGGTGCCGGTGGCCAGCAGGTCGCGGATCTCGGTGAGCAGGCGGATCTCGTCGCTGGGCGCCGCGGGCTCGGGCTCCAGGCCCTTCTTGCGCCGCTCGGCGAGCTTGTTCATGGGCAGGACGACCAGGAAGTACACGGTCGCCGCGGTCAGCAGGAACGTGATGACGGAGTTGACGAAGTTCGGCCACTGCAGCACCTGGCTGCCGATCTTCAGGCCGGGCCGGTCGCCGAAGCCGATGCCGCCGGAGAGGCTGATCAGCGGCTTGAGGAAGCCGTCGGTGAATGACTTGACGACGTCGTTGAACGCGGCGCCGATCACGACGGCGACGGCAAGCTCGATGACATTGCCGCGCGAGATGAAATCCCGGAAACCCTTCAGCACGTAGGCACCTTACGACCGCATCGGTCGACTCGCATCCGTTGTCGTCCTACAGGAGGGCGTGGGACAGTCTCGTGGCGTGGAGGGCATGGCGGAGGCGGTCGCGGCGCGGCACGGGGTGCCGGCCGAGAAGGTGCAGCCCGGGCCGATCGGCGGGGCGAACCACGTGTTTCTGCTCGGCGACGAGCTCGTGCTGCGCATCCCGCGGTCGCGGCGCGACGGGCACCGGCTGTTCGCCGAGGCGGCGATCATCCCGGCGGCGCGCCGCGGCGGGGTGCTGACGCCCGCCGTGGTGGAGTTCGACGCTTCGGTACCCTACCTGCTCACCCAGCGCGTCCCCGGCCTCGACGCGGCGGCTGCGGGCGCCGCGGACGCGAGGCTCTTCGAGGAGCTCGGCCGGGAGCTTGCGAAGCTGCACCAGCTCCCGCCGCCGCCCCGGCTGCCGGTCGACGCGGCGCCGCTGGACCCGTGGGCGCTGGTGTCGGACCTGCGCGCCGAGGGCCGCCTGGACCAGGAGGGCGCGGAGTGGCTGTCCGGCTGGTTCGACCGGCTGGCCCCGAAGGTGCCGATCGCGCCGCTGCGGGTGGCGATCCACGGCGACGTCGCCCCGCAGAACATCATGGTCGCCCGCGGCGCGCTGGCGGGCCTGGTGGACTGGGGCGACGCCATGATCGCCGACCCGGCGACCGAGTTCGCCAAGCTGCCGCTCACGGTGGTGCCGGCGGTGCTCAAGGGGTACCACGGCGTCAACATGGAGCCGCGCGTGCTCTGGCACCACCTGATCTGGGCGCTCGCCCGCCTGCGCGACCCCGAGCCCTCCGCGGCGCGGCACTGGTCGGCTCCTCCGGGCAGCCGCCTGCTCGGCCTGCTGCGGTTCTTCGCCACGACCCCGGCCTGGCGCGACCTCACCTGATCGGGTGAGCCGGGCTACCCCTTGGCCGCCTTCGCCTCGGCCTTCATCTGCTTCTTGAACGTGCGCACCTTGACCAGCGAGTCCTGGTCGACGATGTCGGCGACCGAGCGGTGCGAGCCGTCCTCGCCGTAGGCGCCGGCCGCCTCGCGCCAGCCCGGCGGCTGCACGCCATACTGCTTGCCCAGCAGCGCCACGAGGATCTGCGCCTTCTGCCGGCCGAACCCGGGCAGCCCCTGCACCCGCCGCAGCAGCTCGGCGCCGTCGGCGACGCCGGTCCAGAGCGCGGCCGCATCGCCGTCGTACTGCTCGACGATCATCCGGCACACCTCCTGCACCCGGGCGGCCATCGCCTTGGGGAACCGGTGCAGCGCCGGCGGCGTCGCGAAGATCTCGGCGAGCGCCTCCGGGTCGTACTCCGCGATCTGCGTCGCCGTCGGCTCGTGCCCCAGCCGCCGGCCCAGCACCCACGGCGAGGTGAACGCCTTCTCCAGCGGGATCTGCTGGTCGAGCGTCATGCCGATCAGCAGCGCGAGCGGGTCGCGGTCGAGCAGTTCGTTGGCCTCGTCGGGAATCGGCAGCGCAAACGCCATGCACCCATACTGCCCGGCCGGCCGCCGCCCGGCGAGAGCGGGGCGGCGGGTCGACCTCAGGCGGCCGCTGTAGTCGCGGCACCGGCGCCGCCGGCCCTGGCGCCACCATGGCGCCATCGGGGAAGGCGGCGCCACGGACGTCAGCGCGGGCGCGGCGGGCGGGTGAAGCGGGCCCGCGACCACAGGTAGCCGGCCAGCGCGACGGCGACGCACCAGGCCGCGGCGATCCAGGGCGCGTGGCCGGCCGGGGCGCCGGTCAGGGCGGCCCGCAGCGTCTCGATGACCGACGTGTACGGCTGGTGCTGCGTGAAGGCCCGCACCCCGGCCGGCATCGCCGACGTCGGGGAGAACGCGCTGCTCACGACGGGCAGGAAGGTGACCGGGAACGCCGCGTAGCTCGCGCCGACGAGGGTCTTCGCCGACAGGCCGAGCGCGGTGGTGAGCCACGCGGCGGCGAACGCGGCCAGGGTCACGAACGCGGCGGCGGTGAGCCAGCCGGCCGCCGTGGCGTGCGGGCGGTAGCCCATGAGCACGGTCAGCCCCGTGATGATCGCGACGCAGACGAGCGTGCGCAGCACGGTGCCGAGGACGCGGCCGGTCAGCACGGCGGCGCGGGAGATGCCCATCGCGCGGAAGCGGTTGATGATGCCCTCGGACATGTCGGCGGAGACGGCGAGGGCGGTCTGGCCGACGCTGTACCCGATGCTCATCACGAGCACGCCCGGCACGACGTAGTCGAGGTACCGCCCGTGGTCCACGGCCGCCGGGCCGCCGAAGACGTAGACGAACAGCAGCATCATGATGATCGGCACGACCAGCGCGACGAAGACGGTCGACGGGTTGCGGCGCAGGTGGCGCAGGTCGCGGCGCAGCATGGTCAGGGCGTCCCTCATGCCACGGCCTCCCGCTCGGCCAGATGCCCGGTCAGGGCGAAGAACACGTCGTCGAGGTCGGGGGTGTGCACGGTCAGCGCCGCCGGCTCCACGCCGCCGGTGCCGAGGCGGTTGAGCAGGTCGCGCAGGTCGGCGGGGGTGCCGTCGCAGGGCACGCGCAGGGTGAGCGCCTCGTCGTCGCGCGCGGCGGCGGGCAGGAGGGCGGCCGCCGCGGACAGGGCGGCGGGCGCGGCGAAGAGCAGCCGCACGTGGCCGCCGGGCACGCGGCGCTTGAGGTCGTCGGGGGCGCCCTCGGCGACGATGCCGCCGCGGTCGAGCACGGCGACGCGGCCGGCGAGCTGGTCGGCCTCGTCGAGGTACTGCGTGGTCAGGAAGATCGTGACGCCGTCGGCGGCGAGGCCGCGCACGATCTGCCAGACGGTGCGGCGGCTGCGCGGGTCGAGGCCGGTCGTCGGCTCGTCGAGGAAGATCACCCGCGGGTCGCCGACGAGCGTCATCGCCAGGTCGAGGCGGCGCTTCATGCCGCCGGAGTAGGTGGCCGGGGTACGCCGGGCCGCGTCCGTGAGCTCGAAGCGCTCCAGCAGCCCGGCCGCGCGCCGGCGCCCCTCCCGCCGGCCCAGGTGGTGCAGGTCGGCCATGAGCAGCAGGTTCTCCTCGCCGGTGAGGAGGTTGTCGACGGCGGAGAACTGGCCGGTCACGCCGATGGCGGCGCGCACCGCGGCCCCCTGGGTGGCCACGTCGTGGCCGGCGACCCGGGCCGAGCCGCCGTCGGCCGGCAGCAGCGTCGCGAGGATGTGCACCATCGTGGTCTTGCCGGCGCCGTTGGGCCCGAGCAGCGCGAAGATCGCGCCCTCCGGGACGTCGAGGTCGATGCCGTCAAGGACGATCTTGTCGCCGTACCGCTTGCGCAGCCCGGAGACGGCGATGCCCGCATCAGTCATGGCTTCACTATGGCGCCGTCGATGGCGCCACGCAAGGGGCTAAATGGCGCCATCAGTGCGCCGTAAACGACGAGTGGTACACCTCCAGCCACTCCCGCTGTTCGCGCAGCAGCTCGGTCTCCTCGGTGTGGGTGAACCGGAAGATGTCATCCGTCGCCGGGTCCGGCAGCGCCAGGCACGCCGCCCGCGTCTGCTCCGCCACCCGGTCGGACTCGGCCTTGAGCTCGTCGAAGTACTCCGGGCCGGCCCAGTCCCGGGCCCGCACGAGCCGCTCCAGGCGGGCGATCGGGTCCCGCTCGCGCCAGGACTCGACCTCGTCGTCGGAGCGGTACCGGCGCGGGTCGTCGGAGGTGCTGTGCCCGGCCATGCGGTAGGTCGTCGCCTCGATGAAGACCGGGCGCCCTCCCCGGCGTACCGAATCCGCGGCTCTTGCGGTTATGGCGTGCACCGCGAGCACGTCGTTGCCGTCGACGAGGTGCGCCTCCAGGCCGAAGCCCTCGGCCCGGCGGTGCAGCGGCGCGGCCATCTGCCGGCTCGTGCCGGTGGAGATCGCCCACTGGTTGTTCTGGCAGAAGAACACGATCGGCGCTTCGGCGACCGCCGCCCAGTTGAGGGCCTCGCTCACGTCTCCCTGGCTGCTGGCGCCGTCGCCGAAGTAGGCGAGCACGATCTCGTCGGCGCCGTCGAGCCGGACGCCGACCGCGTACCCGGCCGCGTGCAGCGCCTGCGTGCCCAGGACCAGGCTGTAGATGTGGAAGCGGTACCGCGCCGGGTCCCATCCGCCGTGCATGACGCCCCGCCACTGCGCGAGCAGCTCGGCCGCGCCGACGCCCCGGCAGCGCGCGGCGGCGTGCTCGCGGTAGCTGGGGAAGACGTAGTCGCCCGGCGCGAGGGCGCGCACCGAGCCGACCTGGGCCGCCTCCTGCCCCAGCGACATCAGCCACAGCCCGAGCTCGCCCTGGCGCTGCAGCGCGAGGGCCTCCTCGTCGAAGCGCCGCGCGAGCACCATGTCGCGCAGCAGGTCCCGGCACAGCGCCGGCGTCACGTCGAGCGGCGCCCGCCCGTCCTCGCGAAGCGTGCCGTCCGGCGCCAGGAGCTGGATCATGAGCCCTCCCCGTCCCCGTCCCGTCCATCATCATCTTCCCGTGGCGGGGGCCATCGATGGCGCCGATGGCGCCATCAATTTGCGATACTTGGGCCCATGGACCTCACGCGGTACGTCGAGGGCCTGCGCGCGGAGCTGCTGGCCGCGGCCGGCCCGGACGAGGCGGCGCTGGCCGAGCGGCTGGCCGCCGCGGTCGCGTCGGCGACCCGGCTGGCGATGTTCGACGTCCTCTCCGACGCCGCCGACGAGATCACCCGCGACCTGGCGCCGGGCTCGGTCGAGGTCCGCGTGCGCGACCGCAACCCGTACTTCGTCGTCACCGCCCCCGACGCCGACCTGGAGGCGCCGGCCGAGCCCCAGCCGGAGCCCGGCGCGCCCGAGCCGGCCGCCGAGGGCCCGGTCGGCCGGATCAACTTCCGCCCGCCCGAGCAGCTCAAGCAGCGCATCGAGGAGGCCGCCGCGCGCGAAGGCCTGTCGGTCAACGCGTGGCTGACCCGCGCGCTCACCTCGGTCCTGTCCGGCGCCACGCCCGCGCCCCCGCGCGCCGCGGCGACCCCGTCGCGACGCGCCTTCGTGGGCTGGGTCGGCTGACCCTGGGTCTAGCCGGGCAGGGAGGCGCCGGTCTCCAGGACGGTCTTCAGGCCGCTCACGATGCGCGACCAGGCGTCGTCGCGGTCCGGGTCCGGGCGGGCGTCCAGGTCGTCGCAGGTCAGGCTGACCCGCGTGAGCGACGGGTCGTCGACCGCCGCCAGGGTCCAGGTCAGCCAGCAGTGCGCCTCCTGCTCGCGGCCGACGCCGGTGAACAGGTTGTGTATCAGGCACTCGCCGGGTATGGCGTGGATGATCTCGCCGTGCAGCGCGTCGGGGACCGGGCCCTGCTGGGTGCGGAAGATGATCGGCGCGCCCGCCGTCCAGGTCGAGTCGACGGCCAGGCCCAGGTAGTAGCGGCGGGTCTGCGACGGGTCGGTGAGGGCCCGCCACACGCGGTCGGGGGTGGCGGCGATGTACAGCGTGAAGGTCCGGGTTCTCATGGGACAGAATCCTCCGGGCCGGACTTGCCGGGAACTTGAGCGTCGCTTGGTCCTGACGCGAATCCGGGAGACCAACCGAACAACCAACCGACCAAAGACGCAAGAACGAGAAGGGGTACGTCACCGTGGACGATCTGATCGCCGAGCTCGAGGCGCAGGAGGCGCGGCTGGTGTTCGACCGGTTCGACAACGACGACGCGTGGGCGCTGGGGTGCCGGCTCGTCGACGTCGCCCGGGAGCGCGACCTGGCCATCACGATCGACGTGCGGCGCGGCGGGCAGCAGCTGTTCCACGCGGCGCGGCCGGGCACGGCGCCGGACAACGACCGCTGGATCGAGCGCAAGATCCGGGTGGTGGAGCGGCTGCACGCGTCCTCGTACCTCGTCGGGCGCCGGCTGGCCGCCAAGGGCCGCACGTTCGACGCCGACTACGGGGTCGACCCGGCCGACTACGCCACCCACGGCGGGGCGTTCCCCATCCGGGTCCGCAATGTGGGCGTCGTCGGTGTCGTAACGGTGTCAGGGTTGCCGCAGGCCGACGATCATGCGCTGGTCGTCGAGGTGCTCGAGCGGTTCCTCGCCGACGTGTCGTGATGCCGACAAGCGCGGCGCGCGGCCAAGCCTCACGATGCCGCATGTGAAGACTCGCATCCCGTTCACGGTCGCCCTGCCCTGCCTGCTGGCGGCGACCGTCCTTGCCGGCTGCTCCGACGACGAGCCGGCGACCACCGGCGCGCCGGCCACCACCGGCGCTGCGGCGCAAAGCGCGCCGGCCGCCGACCCGAGCTCGGTGCCGATCAGCGCCGCGCCCTCGGGCCGGCCGTCGGCCGCCGCGGCCGGCTGCCCGGTCACCGCGGCCACCCTGGAGAAGGCGTTCAAGGCCAACCCGAAGGTCGCCGCGGCGATCGTGCTGGGCAAGGGGCTCAAGGACGTCAGCTGCTACGAGGGCTGGGCCACCGCGGTCGCGCAGCCGACCAACCTCGAGGCGGCGACGGTGCTGTTCAAGTACGACACCGCGAAGAAGTCGTGGGTCGCCGTCTCCGGCGGCACCGACGGCGTCTGCCGGGACACCGTGCCCGAAGAGGCCGCGACACACCTCAAGGGATGCCAGAACTAACTCATAGAGTGTCGTAGATTCGAGGGGTGCGATACACACTCCTCGCCGTCGTCGCCGGAGCGGCCGCCACCCTTGCGGCCTGCTCCGGCGATGCATCCGCGCCGCCGGCCGCCGCCCCCGCCGCGCCGACGGCCGACCAGCAGTCCCTCCCGCCCCAGACCGGGCCGGCGCCGCTCAAGCCGGGCGTGAGCCCGCAGACGGGCTGCCCGGTCGACGCGCCCGCGCTCGAGAAGGCCCTGACCGCCAACGCCGAGGCGGCGGCCGCCGTGCAGCTCGGCAAGGGACTCACCGACGTCAGCTGCGCCCAGGGCTGGGCCGTCGCCCGCACCGAGGGCGACCGCGCGGTGATCCTCTTCCAGTTCGACAACGCGCAGCAGCGGTGGGCCTTCGTCGGCCTCAAGTGCGAGCAGGCGCCGGCCGACGTCCGCAAGCAGCTCAAGAACTGCGCCTGACCCCTGGCACAATCGTCCCGCTTTATGGTCATATTGAGCATGGAGCGTGAAGCACTGCTCCGGCTCCTCGGCGAGGAGCCCGGAGCGGCCTTCGAGGCGTGCCGCGCGGCGATTCGCGCCGGCGCGGAGTATGTGGTGTGGGATCACACGCTGCCCGCCGACCAGCTCGCCCGCAGCTACTCGCGCCGCGCGCAGCACATGGCCAAGATCGGCAACCCGATGCTGGGCAGCGCCGAGGCGATCGCCGAGCTGGAGACCTCCGGGGACCGGCCGCTGCGGGTCGGCGAGGCGAAGATCGAGAATCCGCCGACCCACTTCCAGCTGTTTCTGACGGCGGACGCGTCCCGGGTCGTGGCCTGCATAGGCATCGACCAACGCTGAAGTACCAGGATGTCGGTGTGGACGCTCTGCTGGAACCCGCCGCACTGCAACAGCTTCGCGAGGCGCTCGCCTCCGCGCAGTACACCTCGGAAGGCATCAGGAACCACCTCGGCGAGGACGCCGCGGCGGCCGCCGCGCGCAACGACTTCCGCGCCGCGCTGCGCGTCACCGAGGACTCCGGCGGGCGGCTCGCCACGCTGATCCGGCTCTTCGTCTGCGGGCAGACGGAGCCGGTCGAGCGGGTCGCCGCCGCGCTCGCCCCGCTGCCGCTCGAGTCGGCGGCGGCGCTGGTGGAGCCCGACGGCGACGGGCTGCGGGCGGCGATCGAGCTCGAGCCGTACGGCGACTGGTGGGTCGTCGCCGACCTGTCGGCCGGCATGCGCCCCGGGCGGCCGCTGCCCGGCGACCACGTGCTCGGCATCGGCGGCGCCTCGACCACCCTGGCCGCCGCCGCCCTGCGCCGCCCGGTCGCGACCGCGCTCGACCTCGGCACCGGCTGCGGCGTCCAGGCCCTGCACCTGTCCACCCACGCGCAGCGGGTGACCGCCACCGACGTGCTCCCCCGCGCGCTGCGCTTCGCCGCCACCACCGCCGCGCTCAACGGCCTGGACTGGGAGCTGCTGCGCGGCGACATGGCCGCGCCGGTCGCCGGTCGCCGCTTCGACCTCGTCGTGAGCAACCCGCCGTTCGTGGCCGGGCCCGGCACCACCGCGCACACGTACCGCGACTCGGGCCGCCCCGGCGACGCCGTCTGCGCCGAGCTCGTCGCCGCCGCGCCCGGGCTGCTCGCCGACGGGGGGCACATGCAGTTCCTGGCCAACTGGCTGCACGTGGCCGGCGAGGACTGGCGCGACCGGGTCAACGACTGGCTCGCCGGCACCGGCCTGGACGCCTGGGTGATCCAGCGCGAGGTGTCGGACCCGCTCGCGTACGTCAACCTGTGGCTCGCCGACGCCTCCGAGGACCCGGCCCACCAGCCCGCGCTGGCCGCGGCGTGGCTGGACTGGTTCGACGCCCAGAAGGTCGACGCCGTCGGCTTCGGCCTGATCACGCTGCGCGCCGCCGGCCACGACGACCCGACCGTGCGCATCGAGGACCTCCGCCAGGGCGTCGACGGCGATCTCGGCCCGCTGATCGGCGACTGGTTCGACCGGCAGGACTTCCTGCGCCGCGCCGACCTGCTCGCCAGCCGCCTGACCGCCGCCCCCGGGCTGCGCCTGCGCCAGGAGGCCGGGCTCGGCGCCGAGGGCTGGGAGGTCGAGCGGCAGCTGCTGGTCCTGCCCGACGGCCTGCGGTGGGTCGAGGAGGTCGACCCGGTCGCCCTGGCCCTCATCGGCGCGTGCGACGGCTCGGTCACCCTGCAGGCCCAGGTCGACCTCCTGGCGGCCGCCCATGGTGTACCCCCCGAGGTCCTCGCCGACGTCGCGGTCCCGCTGGTGTCGCATCTCATCGAGCGGGGGATCCTGCTGCCGTGCGAGCCCTAGTCCAGACCGTCAGCCGGGCGAGCGTCACGGTCGACGGTTCGGTGGTCGGCTCGATCACTGACGGGCTGCTGGTGCTGGTCGGGGTGACCCATTCGGACACCTCCGAAATTTCGGGAACGCTGGCCCGGAAGGTGCACGAGCTGCGGATCCTCGACGACGAGAAATCGGCGGCCGACACCGGCGCGCCACTGCTCGTCGTCTCGCAGTTCACCCTGTACGGCGACGCGCGCAAGGGCCGGCGCCCGACCTGGATCGCCGCGGCCCGCCCCGAGGCCGCCGAGCCCCTCATCGAGGCGTTCTGCGCGGCCCTGCGAGACCGGGGCGCAACCGTGGAAACCGGGCGATTTCGCACCCACATGCTCGTCGAAAGCGTGAACGTCGGACCGCGGACGGTGTTGCTGGAGATCTGAGACTCACGGTTTCGTGCCACGGCTACGCCGCCTCACCGCCACTTCACGCCCGCTCAGCGAAGCTACTTCTCGCAGGAATGATCGCGCCACTTGTCAATCCACACGGGAGGCGAGCGAAGTGGCCCAGCCGCTGAGTGACACCACGGAGTTCAACGCCATCGACGTTGAGGCCGACGAACAGCACGAGCAGGAGCAACCGCTCGACAACACGGGCGTCTCAGCGGATCTGGTTCGCGCATACCTCAACACGATCGGCCGCACCAAGCTGCTGACCGCCGAGCAGGAGGTCGACCTCTCCAAGAAGATCGAGGCCGGCCTGTACGCGGAGGAGAAGCTCTCCACCGGCATGGTCCACCCGGCCTGGATGAACACCTACGAGGTCGTGGTCCGCGAGGGGCGCGCCGCCAAGGCCCACCTGCTCGAGGCGAACCTGCGCCTGGTCGTGAGCATCGCCAAGCGGTACACCGGCCGCGGCATGGCGTTCCTGGACCTCATCCAGGAGGGCAACCTCGGCCTCATCCGCGCCGTCGAGAAGTTCGACTACACCAAGGGCTACAAGTTCTCCACCTACGCCACCTGGTGGATCCGCCAGGCCATCACCCGCGCCATGGCCGACCAGGCCCGCACCATCCGCATCCCGGTGCACATGGTCGAGCAGGTCAACCGCATGGTCCGGGTCCGGCGCGACCTGTCGGCGACCCTGGGCCGCGAGCCCGTCGTCGCCGAGATCGCCGCGGCGCTGGGCATCGAGGAGTACCAGGTCATCGAGCTGATCTCCTACGACCGCGAGCCGGTCAGCCTCGACCAGGCGGTCGGCGAGGACGGCGAGAGCGCCCTCGGCGACTTCGTGGCCCGCATCGACCCGCGCGAGGAGCCGGGCGACAGCGTCTCCCAGGGCATGCTGCGCTCCGAGGTGGAGATCGTGCTCTCGACGCTCTCCCAGCGCGAGCAGGCCGTGATCCGGCTGCGCTTCGGCCTCGACGACGGCCGCCAGCGCACGCTCGACGAGGTCGGCCGCGAGTTCGGCCTGTCGCGCGAGCGCATCCGCCAGATCGAGAAGGTCACGCTGCTGAAGCTGCGCCACCCGTCGCGGGCCAAGCGCCTGGAGGCGTACGCGAGCTGAGCTTTCGAAAAGGGCCGCCCCCTCGGGGGCGGCCCTTTCGCGTGCCCGGGCACACCGCAGATCGGCCGGACAGGGCCTGGGCACAGCCTGAGCATCGACGTCCTACAATTCGGCCGGTGGCGTTCGGTTTACGGCGGCGGGCCCTGCTGGCGGCGTGCCGCGACGGGCGGGAGCTGCGCGGCGGAATCCTCGACGCGGGTGTACTGCGGGACTGCTGCCTCGACGCCACCCGCCCGATCGACCCGAGGGGCCTGCGGCTGCACGGCGTGCACGTGCGCGGCCGGCTGGACCTGGCGGGCGTCGACGCCGCGTTCCCCCTCGCCTTCACCGGCTGCACGTTCGACGAGGCGCCGGACCTGACCGGCGCCTCCGTGCGCGGGCTGGCCATCACCGGCTCGCCCCGCCTGCCGGGGCTGCTGGCCGACGGCCTGCGGGTCGCCGGCGACCTCGACCTGTCCGGCTCGCGGATCGCCGGCGCGCACCGGGGCGGCGGCCGCGTGCCGGCCGCGGTGTGGCTGCGCGACGCCGACGTGGGCCGGCGGCTGCTGCTGCTCGGCACCGCCATCGACGCCGGCGGCGCCCGGGCGCTGCACGCCGACCGGATCCGGGTGGGCGGCAACGCCCGCCTGGCGAACGGGTTCGCGGCCGGCGGCGACGTCCGGCTGCCGGGCGCCCGGATCGGCGGCTCGCTGGACCTCGGCGGCGCGCGCATCGCCGGCGGGCGCGCCTGGCCGGACGAGCGGCCCGCCGTCGCGGTGGACCTGGGCGAGGCGACGATCGCCGGCAGCCTGTTCCTCGCCGGGCATCCCGCCGACAGCGCCGTCGAGACCCGGCTGGAGGGCCGGTTCGTCGGCGGCAACCTCGCGGTGGCCGGGCGGATGGTCATCCGCGGCGCGGTGCTGCACGGGCCCGGCGGGGAGCCGGCGCTCACCGCGCCGCGGCTGACGGTCGGTGGCGCGCTGAACATCGAGGGCGGGTGCCGGTTCCGGGGCGGGATCGACCTGTCGTACGGCGACCTCACCACCGTGACGATCGGCGGCGACTGCGCGATCGACGCGCCCGGGCGCATCGCCCTCGACCTGCGGGGCGCCGAGGTCCGCTCGCACGTCACGCTGCGGCCCGCGTCGCCGTCGCGGGCACGGTGCGGCTGGCCGGCGCCCGCGCCCGCGGCGACGTCGTCATCCGGGACGTGCGGCTGCGCGCGCCGCGGCCGGGGCACGCGCTGGTGTCGGCGGTCGGGGCGACGATCGACGGCTCGCTCGACGCCGACGGCGCGGTCCTCGACAACCCGGCAGGGCGCACGCTCGACCTGCAGCAGGCGGTCGTGCGCGGCTCGGTCCGGCTCGTGGACGACTTCTCCTCGACCGGCTTCGTCGCGCTGAACCGGTGCGCGATCGAGGGCCGGCTGAGCCTGCGCGGCGGGCGGTTCACCTGCCCGGGGCGCGGCGACGACAACCCGGGCGGGCACGCGGTGCAGGCGGTCGGGCTCACCGTGCGGGGCTACACGCGGCTGCGCTGGGCCCACCTCGAGCCCAGCGTCGACTTCCGCAACCTGACCACGAGCGTGCTCGACGACGACCCGGACGAGTGGCCGGAGCGGTTCGTCGTGTCCGGGATGACCTACGAGCGCTTCGGGGACCTGCGCTGGGACCGGGCCGCCCGGCTGCGGTGGCTGAGCCGGCAGGCCGAGTACGACGCCGGGCCCTACGAGCAGCTGGCGCGGGTGTTCCGCCAGCACGGGTACACCTCGGACGCCGAGGCGATCCTGATCGAGCGCCGCCACCGGGAGCGCCGCGCCGCTCCCCGCCGCCGGTGGCACCCGCGCGCGGCGCTGAGCGCGCTGTACGGGCTGCTGGTCGGCTACGGCTACCGCCCGGGCCGCACCGCGTGGCTGCTGCTGGCGCTGCTCGTCGCCGTGTCGGCGTCGCTGTACGTGCCGGGCATCCGCGACACGCTGCGGGCCACCGACCCGCGGGGCAACGCCTACGCCGTCGACGGGCGCGTCGTGACCGTCGACGGCGGCGACACCGGCCCGGCGGGCCCGGACGCTGCGCGGTCGGCCCAGGCGCCCCGGGCCGACCCGTGCGGCGACGGTCAGGTCCGCTGCTTCGACCCGGTCCTGTACGCCGTGGACACCGTCGTCCCGCTGATCTCGCTCGGCCAGCGCTCCACCTGGTACCCGAACCCGCACGCGCCGCTGGGCCGCCTCGCCGAGTGGTGGCTCAACCTGGCGACGCTGCTGGGCTGGGTGCTCAGCACGATGTACGCCCTGTCGTTCACCAGACTCGCCCGGACCGCGTGAGCGCCGGGCCGGGGCGGCCCGCTCAGAGCCGGCGGGGCCCGCTGTCGGGGCGCGGCTGGTGCGTGGCCAGCTCGGCGCTCGCGTGCAGCACCGCCAGGCCGGACGGGCGGGCCAGCACCGGGTTGAGCGTCAGCGCGGACAGCGACGGCTGCTCGTCGACGAGCCGGCCCACCCGCAGCAGCAGGTCGGCGAGGGCGTCGAGGTCGACCGGGGCGGCGCCGCGGTAGCCGGTCAGCAGCGGGGCGGCGCGCGGGGCGCGGACCAGCGCGGCGGCGTCGCGGTCGGTGAGCGGGACCGGGCGCCAGGCGCGGTCGCCGAGCAGGTCGGCCGCCTCGCCGCCCAGGCCGAAGCCGACGACCGGGCCGAACGCGGGGTCGTCGACGACCTCGACCACGCAGGCCACGCCGGGGGCGACCATCGGCTGGACGACGACCTCGACGCCCAGGCCGAACAGGCGCTCGAGCTCGCGGTACGCCTCCTCGACGGCCGCCGCCGAGCCGAGGCTCAGGCGGACGGCGCCCAGGTCGATGCGGTGCCGCCACGGCCTCGTGGCGACCTTGAGCGCGACCGGGTACCCCAGCTCGGCGGCCACCGCGGCGACCCGCTCCCCCGCCGCCCAGCGCGACGGGACGACCGGGATGCCGTAGGCGGCCAGCAGCTCGTCGGCCTCGCCGCGGTCGCGGGCACCGCGCTCGGCCAGGCGGGCGGCGACCTCGGTCCCGCGGGCGGTGTCGACGCCGGGCAGCGACGGCAGCGCCCCGACCGGCTCGCGGCGCCACGCGGCGTAGCGGGCGACGCGGCCAAGGGCGCGCACCGCCTCCTCGATCGCCGGGAACATCGGCAGGGCGGGCGGGTCGGCGTCGCCGTAGCCGGGCGCGACCGTGAACGACGGGTCGGCCGGGGCGACGACGGCGACCGGGCGCGGCGCGCCGGCCGTGGACACCCGCAGCAGCTCGGCGACGCCGAGCTTGTCGTCCTCGGCGAGGGCGGGCGCGTAGGCGGCCAGGACGATGTCGGCGCGCTCGTCGTCGAGGGCGGCGTGCACGGCCCGCACGAAGTCCACGTCCGACACGGCCGGGCCCAGGTCCAGGGGGTAGCCGTCGGCGACGCGCAGGCCGGCCGCCGGGGACTTGGCCACGGCGAGCACGCCGAGGGCGGCGGCGTTGGTGACCACGGCGACGCGGTCGCCGGCCGGCAGCGGGCGGCCGGCGATGAGCAGGCCTACGTCGAACAGCTCGCCGACGGTGTCGACGCGGATGACGCCGGAGCTGGCGAAGAGCGCGGCCACCCCGCGGGCGTCCGGCCCCACCGTGACGGCGTCGAGGGCCGGCGGGCGGACCGGGCTCGCGACCGCGGCGACCGGCTTGCGGCGGGCCAGCTCGCGGGCGATCCGGGCGAACTTGCGCGGGTTGCCGAACGTCTCCAGGTACAGCAGGACGGCGTCGGTGTGCGGGTCCTCGCGCCAGTACTGCAGCGCGTCGTTGCCGGACACGTCGGCGCGGTTGCCGGCCGACACGAACGACGACAGCCCGAGGCCCCGCCGGTCGGCCTCGGCCAGCAGCGCCGTGCCCAGCGCCGCGGACTGGCTGAAGAACCCGACCCGCCCGGCCCGGGGCAGCAGCGGGGCGAGGGTGGCGTTGAGCCGCACGCCCGGGTCCGTGTTGGCCACGCCGAGGCAGTTGGGGCCGACGAGGCGCATGCCGTGGTCGCGCACGGCCCGCAGCAGCGCCGCCTGGGCCTCGGCGCCGGCCGGCCCGGACTCGGCGAAGCCGGCCGAAACGACGACCAGGCCGTGGACGCCGGCCGCGGCGCAGTCGGCGACGACGGCGGGCACCGCGTCGGCGGGGACGGCGACGACGGCGAGGTCGATTCCCGCGGTACCGCTGAGCGACGTCACGGCGGGCAGGCCGCCCACGACCCGGGCGGACGGGTGGACCGGGACCAGATTGCCGGCGAAGCCGGCCGCCTTGAGGTGGGACAGGAGCGCGGCGCCGATGCCGGAGCCGCCCGAGCGGGCGCCGTAGACCGCGACGCCGCGCGGGTTGAGCAGCCGGCCGATCGAGCGGGCCTCCGCGCGCTGCTCCCGGTCGCGCTGCACGCGCATCGAGTCGGGGGTGGCGGCGATCGGGAACCACAGGTGCACGACCCCGTCGGCGAACTGGCGCTCGATGTGGAAGCCGGCGGCCATGAACACGCGCAGCATCGCCCGGTTCTCGGGCAGCACGTCGGCCTCGAACTCGGTGATGCCCTCCTGGCTCGCCGCGGCGACCAGGTGCTCGATGAGCACCGAGCCGATGCCCCGGCCCTGGTGGGCGTCCTCGACGACGAAGGCGACCTCGGCCTGGTGGGAGCCGGCGCCGAGGCGGTCGAAGCGGCCGACGGCGATCAGCTCGCCGGCGTGCTCGATCACGAACGCCTCGCGGTCGTGGTGGTCGACGTTGACGAAGCGGTCCAGGTCGCGCTGGGGGATCCGGGGGTACGCCGAGAAGTACCGCAGATACCGCGTCCGATCGGAGAACCGGGAGTGCAGCGCGACGATCCGATCGGCATCGTCGGGCCGGATCGGTCGCAAGTGGACGGTGGTCCCGTCCGAGAGCAGCACGTCGGCGGCGCGGTCGTTCACTCGCATAGTTTCCCACCCGTTTGGGTTACCGTGTCTGGCATGATGCTGACCCCGGCGGATGTGCAGGCCCTGCGGTTCGCCAAGGCGCCGTTCGGCAAGCGCGGGTACGACGAGGACGAGGTCGACCAGTTTCTCGACGTGGTCGCCCAGACGCTGATCGCCCTGCACGACGAGCTCGACACGCTGCGCGGCGCGCACGACGTCGCGGCCCCGGCTCCGTACGGCACCTCCTCGGCCGCGGAGACCGAGATGCTCGCCGAGCTCGACCGGATCAAGCAGCGCCTGACGCGGCTCGAGGCAGCGGTCCGTGGCTAGGCCACTTCACGAGAACCTGATTCGAACCGCGCTCGCGACCGCCGGCTGCGGCGAGCACCGCGAGGGGCTGGTGCTGTACTTCATGCGGGCGGGCACCTGCGCGATCTGCCTGCGCGACGTCAGGGCGCTGGCCGGCCTGGACCTGGCCGGGCGCGACGTGGCGGCGGCGGTCGACCGGCTCTGAGGGCGTCAGTCGCGGGGGTCGTGCGGGTCGAGGCCGAAGGACGGGAAGACCGCGTTGCGGGTGGCCATGATCGCGCGGTCGACCTGGGACGGCGTGTCGCCCGGCACCCACGGGGTCCAGGTGGTCGAGCCGCCGTCGGTCATCGTCGCCGGGACCTGGTGGCGCGGGCGGCGGGCCCGGGCCAGCTCCTGCCAGGCCGGCGGCGTCGGCGAGGCCGGGTCGAGCGGGTCGCCGGTGAGCACGGCCAGCAGGTGGGTCCAGGCCCGGGGGACGCATTCGACCAGCGCATATCCGCCGCCGCCGCTGGCGACCCACTTGCCGCCGGCGGTCTCCTGCGCGAGGTCGCGCAGGGCGAGGTACGCCGCGCGCTGGCCGTCGACCGTGAGGCGCAGGTTGGCCAGGGGGTCGTGGTGGTACGTGTCGGCGCCGCACTGCGTGAAGAGCAGCTGCGGCTGGAAGGCGCGCAGGATGCCCGGGACCACGGCGTGGAAGGCGCGCAGCCACAGCTCGTCGGTGGTGCCGGGCGGCAGGGCGACGTTGACCGCCGAGCCGGGCGCGGCGGGGCCGCCGGTCTCGTCGGGGAAGCCGGTGCCGGGGAACAGGGTGCGCGGCGACTCGTGCAGGCTGATCGTGAGCACCCGCGGGTCGTCGTAGAAGACCTCCTGGACGCCGTCGCCGTGGTGGACGTCGATGTCGACGTACGCGACGCGCTCGGCGCCCAGCTCGAGGACGCGCTTGATGGCGACGGCCGGGTCGTTGTACACGCAGAAGCCCGACGCCCGGGCCGGCATCGCGTGGTGCAGGCCGCCGGAGATGCTGACCGCGCGCTCGGCCTCGCCCCGCCACACCGCCTCGGCCGCCCGCCGGGTCGCGCCGGCGATCAGGGCGCTCGCCTCGTGCATGCCCTCGAACGTGGGATTGTCCGACGTACCGAGGCCCATGATCGACACGCGGCGGCCCGTCGAGGCCGCCTTCACCACCGCGATGTAGTCCGGGTCGTGGACGGTGGCGAGCATCGCGTCGGTCGCCGCCTCCACGGGCTCGACCACGACGCCGGGGCGGTCCAGCACGCCCAGCTCCCGGGCCAGGGCCATGGTCAGCTCGACGCGGACGGGGTCGAGGGGATGATCGCCCATGTCGTACGCCAGGAGCCGCTCGTCCCACACCACCAAGGTGCTCATGCGGATTCGCCCTTCGCAACGGTACGGCCGGGATCCGTGATCCAGTGGCTCCACGATCCCACGTACAGGGCGGCCGGCACCCCCTGCTCATACAGCGCGAGCACCAGCTGCGACGCGGTGACGCCGGAGCCGCAGTAGGCCCCGACGCGCTCGCCGGCGACGTCGAGCGGGCGGAGCAGCCCGAACTCGTCGACGGTCTCGGCGGCGGGGAGGTTGCGCGCGCCGGGGATGTGGCCGGCGACGGGATCGACCGGCTCGGTCTCCCCGCGGTACCGCTGGGGGATCCGGGCGTCGAGGAGCACATTGCCCGGGTCGGCCGCCTCGGCCTCGGTCCACACCGGCATCCCGCCCGGGCGGACCGTGACGTCGCCCGGGGCCGGCTCCGGCGTGTCGGTCGTCACGGGTTGGCCGGCGGCGACCCAGGCCGCGAAGCCCCCGTCGAGGACGCGGACGTCTTCGATGCCCGCCCACCGCAGCGTCCACCAGGCCCGCGCGGCGGAACCGGTAGGATTGACGCCGCCTGCGTCGTACACCACCACCGGTTGACCGGCGCGGACCCCCAGTCTCCGCAGCGCGGCCTCCAGCGCGGCGGGATCGGGCAGCGGATGGCGCCCACCGGCGCCGGGCTGTCCACAGAGGTCTTCGTCGAGGTCGGCGAAGACCGCGCCAGGCAGGTGGCCGGCCGCGTAGGCGACCCGGCCGTCCTTCGCGAGGGTCCAGCGCACATCGAGAACAGTCGGCGGTTGGACGGACCGCACCAGCTCGGCGAGCACGGCAACGTTCAAGATCGCCCGGTTGGTTGTCACGCTCCAATCTTGTCGTACGCAGCGGGTAGCATCGCGTACCGGGAGGGCAAGGCAGTGAACGACCTGGTTGACACGACTGAGATGTACCTCAAGACCATCCTCGAGCTCGAAGAAGAGGGTGTGGTGCCCAAGCGCGCCCGCATCGCCGAGCGCCTGCACCAGAGCGGCCCCACCGTCAGCCAGACCGTCGCCCGCATGGAGCGCGACGGCCTGCTCATCGTCGAGGGCGACCGCCACCTGGCGCTGACCGACCAGGGCCGCGAGCACGCGGTCGCCGTCATGCGCAAGCACCGCCTCGCCGAGCTGCTCCTCGTCAACGTCATCGGGCTGCCCTACGAGCAGGCCCACGAGGAGGCGTGCCGCTGGGAGCACGTCATGAGCGACGCCGTCGAGCAGCGGGTCTACGAGCTGCTCGGGCGGCCGACCCGCTCGCCCTACGGCAACCCGATCCCGGGCCTGGACGCGCTGCCGGGCAGCGGCACGGCGGACGAGGCGCCGGACCCGGAGCGGAATCTGGCGTTCCCGGGGCTGGCGGGGTCCGTCGTGGTGAGCCGGATCTGCGAGTCGGTGCAGACGGACGCGGACGTGCTGCGGCAGCTGCACACGGCCGGGATCGACCCGGGGGCGACGGTGACGGTGGCGCAGGAGCGCGACGGGGTCAGCATCGACCGCGCCGGTGAGCGGATTCGGCTGCCGCGCGAGGTCGCTTCGCGGGTGTTCGTCGCGGCGGCGTAAGCAGGTGGGGGAATGTCCGCTCTCTGGCCTGACGATCCTCCCCCCTGTGCGCCGTCGGGCTGTTCCGTCGAGGAAGTGGTTGATCGAGTCGGCTCCAAATGGAGCGTCAGCATCTTGATCGCCGCTTCCTCCGGGCCCGTTCGGTTCACCGCCCTGGAGCGGAGCATTCCGGGGATCAGCCGGCGGATGCTGACCCTGACCCTGCGCAACCTGGAGCGGGACGGGCTTATCGTGCGCACGGTCTTCCCGACCATGCCGCCCCGCGTCGAGTACTCGCTCACGCCCATGGCGGCCGAGCTGCAGGCCGCGCTCGTGGCGCTCGTGGGGTGGGCGCAGCGGCATCGGGGTGAGATTGCGGATGCGCGGGCGCGATACGACGAGCGGGCCGAGTGACGCTTCCTAGGTTGAGGCGGTGGCGTTTGAGGACGAGGAGCTCGGCAAGGCGCTCGTGGCGCTCGAGGACGACGGGGATGCCACCGCGGCGCTCGAGCTGATCGCCTCGACCGGCTCCGATGTACATCGGCGGGAGCAGGTCGTCAGCGTGCTCGGCGGCGCCGGGGTGGCCCGGCTGGAGCTGCTGCGGGGTCTCGCCGCCGCGCAGGCCTACCGGGGCGAGCGGTGGCTGCTGCTCGGGGCCGCCCTCGCGGCCGCGGCCTGGGAGGTTCGCGAAGGCCGCGGGTCCGGCCGGCGCCTCGACCGGCGGATCCAGGCGCAGCAGGCGCTCGTCGCCGAGGCGCGGACCGCGCTGCGGCAGGCCGCGGCGTTCGACCGGGACGACGCCGTGGCGTGGAGCGAGCTCGCCGGGGTCGTGATCGGGGCGCCGCTGCACGTGACCGAGCCGGCCGACGCGTTCAAGCGGGCCTGCGTGCTCGTGCCCGACCTCTATCTCGCGCACGCGCGGCATCTCGTCGGGCACACCCGGCGGTGGTACGGCACGCCCGACCGGGTGCTCGCCTTTGCCCGCACCCGCGCGGCCGGGCGGCCCGACGGGCATCCGCTGCACGCGCTCATCGCCCTCGCGCACATCGAAGGGTGCGTCGACGGGCTGCTGCGCGGCAACGTCGTCGGGCGGGCGTGGCGGGCGTGGCGGTACCTCGGGGATCCCGACGTGCGGCGCGAGACCGACGCGGCCGCCGACCGGCTGCTCGCCGGCGACGACGCGCATCCCTGGGCGATGGCGGCGCACCAGGCGTTCGCGGCGCTCTACCACCAGGGCGGCGACGACGGGCGGGCGCGGCCGCACCTGCTGCGGGGCGGCGACCGGCCCACCGTCTGGCCCTGGCGCTACTTCGGCGATCCCGAGCGGCTCTTCGCCAGGGCGCGCAGCCGGGCCGGCGTCACAGGCTGCTGAGGTCGATCAGCTTCGCCAGCTCGACGAGCTTCGGCATCGCCTCGCCGGCCTTCTCGTCCGGGGTGCCGGGCGCCAGGCGCAGGGACAGCTCGATGATGCGCTTGTTGCCGGCCAGCCAGCCGACCTCGACGCCGGGGCCGGCCTTGTCCGTGGGCGGGGTCTGCATCTGGTACCCGGTGACGCCCAGGCCCTGGACCGCGGTCGCGTCCTTCGGCTGGATCATCGTGCCGAAGACGTCCGCGCCGATGGTCGTGGTGCTCACCGACAGCACCAGGTCCGGGTAGCTGGCGTGGGCCGCCTGCAGCACGCAGCTGAACGTGTTGTCCTGCTGCGCGCCGGCGGCGACGCTCAGGTTGAGGCCCAGCTTCGCGTTGACCATGCCGAAGTCCAGCAGCTGGCAGGCGCCGCCGGCGTCGGCCGCCTTGGCGGTCGTGGCCGGCGCGGACGGGTTGGCACCGGCGTTGTCGCAGCCCGCGACGAGGCCGGCGGCGAGGGCGAGGAGGGCGAGGAGGACCCGGCGCACAGCGGGCACCCTATACCGGAAGCCGCGCGGTGATGTACTTGGCGATCTCCAGCGAGCTGGTGGCGGCCGGCGACGGCGCGTTGAGCACGTGGACCTGGCGGCCCTCGGCCACGATGAGGAAGTCGTCGACGAGGTCGCCGGCCGGCGTGATCGCCTGGGCCCGCACGCCCGCCTCGGCCGGCACCAGGTCCTCGGCGGTCACCGCTGGCACCAGGCGGGCCAGGCTCTGCGCGAAGCGGCGCTTCGACAGGGAGCGGCGGACCTCCGTGAGGCCGTACCGCAGATGCTTGCGCGCCAGGTGCCACAGGCCGCCGTAGGTGGCGGCGTCGGCCACGTCGCGGGGGCGGATCTTCCCCCACGTGTAGCCCTCCCGGGCCATCGCCAGGACCGCGTTCGGGCCGGCGTGGACGCTCCCGTCGACCATTTTCGTCAGGTGTACGCCCAGGAACGGGAACTGCGGGTCCGGCACCGGGTAGATGAGGCCGTTGACCAGGTGACGCCGATCGGCGCGCAGCTCGTAGTACTCGCCGCGGAACGGGATGATCCGGGCCGGCGGGCGGATCCCGGCCATCCGGGCGACCCGGTCGGCGTGCAGGCCGGCGCAGTTCACGAGCACGTCGGCGACGATGTCGCCGGTGGTGGTGCGCACCACCACCTCGCGCTCGCTCGCCCTGATGCCCACGACGGCGGTGTTGAGCCGCAGCGTCGCGCCCGCCTTCTCGGCGATCTCGGCGAGCTTCACGCACACGGCCTTGTAGTCGGCGATGCCGGTCGAGGCGACGTGGATGCCCTCGACGCAGGCGACCTCCGGCTCGTACTCCCGCGCCTCGCCCTGGCTCACCATCCGCACCGGCAGCCCGTTGGCCTGGGCCCGCTCGAACAGCGCGTGCAGCCGCGGCAGCTCCCCCGCGTCGGTGGCGACGATGAGCTTGCCGGTGACCTTGTGGGCGATCCCGTGCTCCGCACAGAACTCGACCATCGATGCGGCGCCGGCCTTGCACAGGGTGGCCTTGAGGCTGCCCGGCTTGTAGTACACCCCGGCGTGGATCACCCCCGAGTTGTGCCCGGTCTGGTGCGCGCCCCAGGCGCTCTCCTTCTCCACGACGGTGACCCGCGCGTCGGGCCGGTCCAGCACCAGCCGGTGCGCGGTGGCCAGCCCGACAATTCCCCCACCGATGACCAC
Organism: Dactylosporangium sp. CA-139066; assembly: GCF_050936175.1. Classification (NCBI taxonomy): domain Bacteria; kingdom Bacillati; phylum Actinomycetota; class Actinomycetes; order Micromonosporales; family Micromonosporaceae; genus Dactylosporangium; species Dactylosporangium sp. CA-139066. The sequence goes on from NZ_JBNJNH010000001.1 coordinate 9,104,511, forward strand.
GTATCGCACGCTGACTCCTCTGACTGGGATCGCTCGCATCTTAGGGCTCTTCTGTGACCGTCCGAGTCGGTCGTGCGGACCGTGCTAGCGTGACCGACCGTGAGTGGAGCTGCAGTGGATGCCGCGCCGGCTCCGCCCGCTGTCAAGAAGCCGTGGCGCTCCCGGGCGATCCAGGTGGTGCGCATCCTCGCCGCGCTCGGCATCGCCTACTTCATCGTGGCCACCACGGTCCGGCAGTGGAGCGAGGTGTCGGACACGTTCCGTCACCTCTCCTGGCCCTCGCTGGGCGCCTCGCTCGCGGCCGCGGTCGCCTGCCTGTGGGCGACGATGATGGCCTGGCGGGCGATGGTCGGCAGCCTCGACCACCCGCTGCGCATCCGCGACGCCGCCCCGATCCAGCTCATCGGCGCCCTCGGCAAGTACCTGCCGGGCACGGTGTGGGCGTACGTGGTGCAGATGGAGCTGGGCCGGCGGGTCGGCGTCTCCCGCGCGAAGGTCTTCATCGGCTCGGCCGTGGTCACGGGCCTGGGCGTGACGGTCGGCCTGGTGCTGACCTCCCCCGGCTTCGGCGTCGCGTTCGACGGCGCCGACGCCACCACGCACCAGACCTTCGCCGCGATCGCGGTGTGGTGCGCCGTGATCCTCCTGCCCTTCGGCCTGGTCTGCTGCTATCCGCCGCTGCTGACGTACCTGGTCAACCGCGCGATGCGCCTCCTGCGCCGCCCCGCACTGGACCGGCCGATCACCTGGCGGGCCGTGCTGGTCTCCAGCCTGTGGTGCGCGATGGGCTACCTCGCCGCCGGCGTCCACATCTGGTTCCTGGTCCGCGCCCACATCCCCGGCGTGGCCCACGGCCTCATCGGCAGCGTGTTCGCGATGGCCCTCGCCATGAGCATCAGCACCTTCGTGATCGTGGCCCCGTCGGGCCTTGGCGCGCGCGAGTTCCTGATGGCGATCGCGCTGGCCGGCCTGGGCGTGGCGTGGCCGGCCGCGTGGGCCGTGACGCTCGTGTCCCGCCTGCTCTTCACGATCGCGGACGTGGCGGCGGCCGGCGTCTCGGCCGCGGTGGGCCTGCGCCGGATCCGCCACACCCCCGACCCGGCTCAGGACCCCGAGGCGAAGCGGCCGGCCAGGTAGTCCTCCCACGTCCGCGTGCCGAGCGCGCGGTCCGGGGCCAGGTGGCCGCCGTCGCGGTAGGCGCGGAAGATGCGGCCCGGCACCCGCAGCGGCAGCAGCACGCGGCGCCGGCCGGCGGCCTTCGTGTACGCCCGGATCACGTCACGGCCGTGGCGGACCTCGGGGCCGCCGAAGTCCTCGACGACCGGGGACGGATCGGCCGCCAACGTCGCGGCGACCTCGGCCAGGCGCGTCGCCACCTCCCCGACCTCGACCGGCTGGACGGAGCAAGACGGGTACAGGCCGACCGGCGCCGCGGTCAGGGCGCGGGCCATGGTGAAGACCAGGTCGTGGAACTGCGTCGCGCGCAGGATCGACCCGCCGCGGGACCGCACCATGGTTTCGATCTCGTACTTCTGCCGGTAGTACGGCAGCGGCACGCGGTCCACGCCGACGATCGACACGTACAGGATGTGCTGGCCGGGGCGCATGGCCCCGAGCAGGTTCTCGGCCGCGCGGACGTCGCGGCGCCCGTCCGTCGCGGCGTGGATCACCAGGCCGACGCCGTCCAGGGCGGCCGCCAGGCCCTCCCCCGTCAGCAGATCGGCGTGGGCGTGGCCGGGGGCCCGGCGGCTCAGGCCGCGCGCGTCGAGGTGGCGGGCGGACAGCTCGCGCATCAACGGGCGGCCCAGCGTTCCGGTGGCGCCCGTGACCAGGATCGTGTTCATGGCAGCTTGGACGGGCCCGGCGGCGAAACGTGACGCAGTGTGGCCACCGTCTCATCCTGCAGGATCGCCAGGAAGCGGGCCACCGTGGCCGGCACCGTGCGGCCGGCCAGGGTCGCGGCCTGGATGAGCCGCGGCGGGAACTCCGCCGGGTCGAGCGGAAGCAGCCGCAGACCGGCCGGGACGACGGCGGCGGCCAGCGCCGGGACCAGGGTCACGCCGAGGCCCGCGGCCACGAAGCCGAACTTCGCCGTCCACTCGCGGACCACGAACTCGATGCGCGGCTCGAACCCGAGCCGCGCGCTCGCCCCGAGCAGCGTCTCGGCGGGCCGCAGCGAGCCGGCCACCCACGGCTCCCCGGCGAGGTCGGCCCAGCGAACCACGGCGCCGCGCCCGGCCGGCGCGTCGTCGGCGCCGGCGGCCCGCGCCCGGGCGGCCCGGACGACCGGCGCGTGGGCGCCCGGCGGCCCGCCGGCGCGCAGACCCGGCCGGCGGCCGGCGCGGGCGGCCAGCCGGTGATCCGCGCGCACCGCCAGCAGGACGGGCTCGTCGGCCAGGTGGTGCCAGCCGAAGCGATCGTCGGTGAAGGGCCGGTCGGCGCTCGTGTTGACGAGGACCACGTCGGCGTCGCCGGCCAGCAGGGCCGACAGCAGGCGCATGGTCAGGCCCTCGACCAGGGAGACCTCGACGGCCGGGTGCTCGGCGCGGAAGCGGGACATGGCCCGCGGTACCACGGCGGCATCCGCGGTGGCGAAGGCCCCGACCCGCAGGCGGCCGGTCACGGCGTCACGCACGGCGTGGACCTCGCGACGGGCGGCGGCCAGGCGGTCCAGCACGGCCTCGGCGTGCGCCAGCAGGCAGCGGCCCTCCTCGGTGAGCGCCACCCCGCGCGGCAGCCGGTCGAACAGGCGCGCGCCGAACTCGGCCTCCAGGGCGGCCATCTGCCGGGAGACGGCGGACTGGGTGTACCGCAGCGTCGCCGCCGCCCCCGTGATCGAGCGCTGGTTCGCGACCTCGCGGAACACCTCGAGCATCTCCGTCTGCACATTCCCATTGTGCATCGCAGCCATGCCAGACATTCGCTGGTCGCATCGCGGGCCCGGCCCTAGCGTCGGTGCCATGAACGACATCGCTGTGCTCGGGCTCGGGCACATGGGGGCCGCGATCGCGGGCCGGCTCGCCGCGGCCGGATACCGCGTCACCGCCTGGAACCGCTCGCCCAGACCGCCGATCCCCGGCGTCCGCCACGTCGACGACCTCGGGTCGGTCGACGCCGGCGTGGTGATCACGATGCTGACCGACGGGGACGCCGTCGAGGCCGTCCTGGCGAAGCTCGCCCCCCGCGCCGGAACCGTCGTCGTCGACATGTCGACGATCGGCCCGGATGCGGTACGCCGGATCGCCGCCGGACTCCCCGCCGGCGTTGCCTTGGTCGACGCGCCGGTCGGCGGGAGCACGGGCGCGGCCGCCGCCGGGGCGCTGCGCATCTTCGCGGGCGGCGCCGACGCCGACGTCGCGCGGGTGGAGCTGGTCCTGGCCGCGCTCGGCACCGTCCGGCGCTGCGGCGCGCTCGGCACGGGCGCCGCGGTCAAGCTGGTCCTCAACGCGGCCCTGGTGACCGCGGTCGCCGGCCTGGCCGACGCGCTGACCGTCGCCGCCGCGGTGGGACTCGACCGGGAGGCGGCGGTGGCGGTACTGCGCGACGGCCCCCTCGGCTTCGCCACCGAGCGCACCCTGGCGCCCGGCGCCCCGGCCGCACACTTCCGCGTCGCCCTCGCCGCCAAGGACGCCGACCTGGCGATCGCCGCCGCCGGCCCCGACCTGCCGATGCTGGCTGCCGCGCGGACGATGATGGCTCGGGCCGTACCGGACGATGACCTGTCGGCCCTGGTGAGGCGGCCATGATCGTCTCGCTGGACAGCCCCGCCGGCGTAACCCCGCCGTCCGGCCCCTACTCGCACGTGGCACGCATCGACATCGGCGGCGGCGGCGCGCTGCTGTTCCTGGCCGGCCAGATCGCCGTCGACGACGCCGGCGCGATCGTCGGCGAGGGCGACATGGCGGCGCAGGCACGCCGGATCTTCGACGTGATCGGCGGCATCCTGGCCGCACACGGCGCCGGCTTCGGCGACGTCGTGCACATCCGGACGTTCGTGACCGACCTCGGCCTGCTGCCCGACTACGGCCGGGTGCGGCGCGAACTGTTCCCGGGCGTACCGCCGGCGAGCACCACCGTGGAGGTGTCCCGCCTGTTCCGCCCGGGCGCGCTGCTGGAGGTGGAGGTGACAGCAGCAGTCGGCACCTGACACGCGCGCGACGGCCTGCACCTGACGCGCGGCGCGCGGGCGGCGCGCGGCGTGGGGGCGCGGGCGGCGTAAGCGCGGACGGCGCACGCACGGGCGGCGCGGGCGGCGCGCGGGCGGCGCGCGGCGTGGGGGCGCGGGCGGCGTAAGCGCGGACGGCGCACGCACGGGCGGCGCGGGCGCGGGTGCGAAGGGTCCGCGCGGGCGCGAGCGAGCGGCGCGGGCGCGGGCGGCGCAGGTGCGGGCAGACGGCGCGCGGACGCAGGCGACGCGCGGGCGGGCGGCGTGGGCCCGGGCGCGGGCGCGCATGGGCGGCGCGGGCAGGCGACGCGCGGGCGGGCGGCGTGGGCCCGGGCGCGGGCGCGCATGGGCGGCGCGGGCAGGCGACGCGCGGGCGGGCGGCGTGGGCCCGGGCGCGGGCGCGCATGGGCGGCGCGGGCAGGCGACGCGCGGGCGGGCGGCGTGGGCCCGGGCGCGGGCGCGCATGGCGCGCGGGCGCGAGCAGGCCGCGCGCGGGCGCGGGCAGGCGACGCGCGGGCGGGCGGCGCGGGCCCGGGCGCGGGCGCGCATGGGCGGCGCGGGCGCGAGCGGGCGGCGCGCGGGCGCGGGCAGGCCGCGCGCGGGCGCGGGCAGGCGACGCGCGGGCGGGCGGCGCGGGCCCGGGCGCGGGCGCGCATGGGCGGCGCGGGCGCGAGCGGGCGGCGCGCGGGCGCGGGCAGGCCGCGCGCGGGCGCGGGCAGGCGACGCGCGGGCGGGCGGCGCGGGCGCGGACGCGCATGGGCGGCGCGGGCGGGGCGGCGCGCGGGCGCGGGCAGGCGGCGCGCGGGCGGGCGGCGTGGGCGCGCATGGGCGGCGCGGGCGCGGGCGCGCATGGGCGGCACGGGCGCGACGACGGCGCGGGCGCGGGCGCGCATGGGCGGCGCGGGCGCGACGGCGGCGCGGGCGCGGGCGCGCATGGGCGGCGCGGGCGCGACGGCGGCGCGGGCGCGGGCAGGCGACGCGCGGGCGCAGGCAGGCGGCGCGCGGGCGCCGGCAACGCGCGGGCGCGGGCGCGACGGCGGCGCGGGGCGCGGGCGCGGGCGGCGCCTGACCAACTTCTTACATGGGGCCGCGGGTGGTGCTTACCCGCGGCCCCGAGCATGTCCACCATGAGACGAACGCTCGCCATCGCGCTGGCGGCCGGGCTGCTGTTCCTCGGCGGCTGCGGCCGGGCCCGGCCGCACCAGCCGGCCGAGCCGGCGCCCCCGCCCGCGGCCACGACCACGGCGCCCGCCGGGACGACCGCGAACACCGGCACCGACACGAAGGCCGGCCAGTCCGGCGACGCAAGCGTGGACGACATGCTCGACCAGGTCGGGCAGCAGCTCAGCAACGACGGCCAGCCCGCACAGGACGAGGACTGAAAGATGAACCGGCTCGTACGCACCGCGACCACCGCCCTGGCCGCCCTGGCCACCCTGGCCGCCACGCTCGTCACCGCCGCCCCCGCGGGCGCGGCCCCGTCCCCCGGGGCCGGCCTGGACGCCGCGAAGACCGCCGTCGCCGCGCGCATCGACAAGCGCCTGGACGCCCTGAAGGGCTTCGAGTCCATCGTGAACGGCGCCGGCCAGCTCACGGCGGCGCACAAGGCGGCGCTGACCAAGCTGATCGACGACCAGCAGTCCGGCCTGGCCGCGTTGAAGACCAGGCTGCAGGCCGAGACCACCGCGCCGGCGGTGAAGGCCGACGCGCAGAGCATGGTGTACGACTACCGCGTCTTCATCCTCACCGGCCCGAAGGTGCGCCTGACCGTGGCCATCGACACCGAGCTCGCGGTGGTCACGAAGCTGCGGTCGCAGCCGGGCGCCGACGCCGCGAAGCTGGACGCGATCGCCCAGTCCCTGCAGGGTAAGGCCGACACGCTGCTGTCGCTCAAGCCCGGCCCGGACGGCGACGCGATCCGCGCGCAGGTGAACCCGATCCGCACGGCCGCGAAGACCGCACACGCCGACCTGAAGGCCCTGCGCAAGAAGAAGTAGGCCCGCTCGCACCGCGGCCGCTCGCCCACCTCGGCGCGAGCGGCCGCCGCCGTTTGCCGCACGGCGTGGACACCGCCGAGATCATGGGGTCCGGGCTGCGCAACCCCGGCGACGAGGCCGGTTACCGCCCTCAACTGGCCGGCGCGGGCAGGCTCCGCGCAGACGGTTCGCCGTCGGGGCGTGTCGCCGGCGGTCCTGACACAAGCGAAGCGAGCTGACAACACAGCTATGGCGGGGCGATGCTGTCGCGCAGGAGCAGGCGCGGGGTGGCGTCCTGGAAGTCGGCCGGTTCCGCGCCGTCCAGGAACGACTGCAGCAGCCGGGCCGTGTTGGCGCCGTACGCGAGGACGTCGCGGGCCAGGGCGCTCAGCGACGGGTACGTCATCTCGCACAGCTGCGAGTCGTCGCCGGCCACGATCGACAGGTCGCGCGGGACGTCCAGGCCGAGCTTGCGGGCCACGTGCAGGCCGGCGGTGGCCATGATGTCGTTGTCGAACGTGATGGCGGTCGGCGGGGTGGCCGCGGTCAGCAGGCGCTCGGTCGCCCACGCGCCGGCCTCCCACGTGTAGTCCGTGTCCACCACCTCGGCCGAGGCCAGGCCGTGGCGGGCCGCGGCGGCGCGGAACGCGGCCGTGCGGATGCGGGTGTGCTCGAGGGAGACGAGGCCGCCGACGCGGGCGATGCGGCGGTGGCCGATGCCGGCCAGGTAGTTGACGGCCTCGTTGAGCGCGGCCGCGTCGTCGCTCCAGATGGCCGGGACGCTCGAGCCGGCCGGGCGGGCGCTGGGGTGGCCGACCAGGATGCCGGGCAGGCCGAGGCGCTCCAGGGCGGCCACCCGCGGGTCGCCGACCCACAGGTCGGTGAGGATGGTCGCGTCGATGCGCCGGGCCGCCCACAGCGAGCGCAGCGCCTCGATCGCGCGGTCGTGGTCGCCGACGACCTGCAGTACGAGGGCGGTGCCGGTCGCCGACAGCTCGGTCTCCAGGCCGGCGATGAACTTCATGTAGAACGGCTCGACGCCGAGCGTCGCCGCGTCGCGGGCGATGACCAGGCCGATCGCCTCCGCGCGGGCCGCCGACAGGTTGCGGGCGGCGGCGCTGGGCTGCCAGCCCATCTCGTCGGCGATGGCGCGGATGCGCTCCCGGGTCTGTGCGGAGACGCCCGGCCGGTCGTTGAGGGCGAAGGAGACCGCGCCGATGGAGACGCCGGCCGCCTCCGCGATGTCGCTGATGGTGGGGCGTTTCAACGAGGATTCCTACTTCGTGGCGCCGGACGTGAAGCCGTTGTAGATGAACCGCTGCAGCAGCAGGAACAGGATAAGCGTCGGGAGGATGACCAGGACGGCCCCGGCCGAGATGGTCTCCCAGTGCGCGCCGAACGGGCCCTTGAACCGGAACAGCGAGGTGGAGATGGTGCCGAGCCCCTCGGAGGGCATGTACAGGAACGGGATGTAGAAGTCGTTGTACACGAAGATGCCCTTGATGATCACGACCGTGGCGATGGCCGGCTTGAGCAGCGGCAGGATCACCGTCCGGTAGATCTTGAAGGTCGACGCGCCGTCGATGCGGGCGGCCTCGTCCAGGGAGACGGGGATGCCGCGCATGAACTGCACGAAGATGTAGATGGCGACGATGTCCGTGCCCATGTACAGCAGGATCGGCGCCCACCGCGAGTCGAACAGCCCGAGCGCGTTGACCACCCGGAAGGTGGTGACCTGGGTGGTGACGCCGGGCACGAGGGTGGCCACGAGGAACGCGGCGACGACGAGCTTCTTGAACCGGAACCGCATGCGGTCGATGGCGTAGGCGGCGAGCGTCCCGACGAACACGGTGCCGCCGATGGTGACGACGAGGATGATCGCCGTGTTGGCGAACGCGGTGAGCATCTGGCCCTTGTCGAAGGCGACCGCGTAGTTGTGGAAGTTCAGCCAGTTGCGCGGCAGCGCCAGGGTGTCGCCGCCGGCGATCTCCTCCGGCGTCTTGAGCGAGGTGACGAAGACGGTCACCAGCGGCAGCAGCACGACGATCGAGGCGAGCACCAGGGAGGCGTACTTCAGGACGCCGGAGATGGCCCTCATGTCAGGTCCGTCCTTTCGTCCGGCACCAGCCGGCGCTGCAGCCACGTCACGAGCAGCACGACGACCAGCAGCACGACGGCCGCGGCCGAGGCGAGCCCGAACTTGTTGAACTGGAAGGCGAGCTTGACCGTCTGGATCACGAAGGTCTTGCTGTCGCCCGCGCCGCCGGTCATGACGAACGGGATCTCGAAGACCGACAGCGAGCCGGAGACGGCGAGGATGACGCTCAGGCTGATGATCGGCCGGATGCCGGGGGCGACGATGTGGCGGAAGATGTGCCAGCGGCCGGCCCCGTCGAGCTCGGCGGCCTCGTAGAGCTCGCCGGGGATGGACTGGATCGCGCCGAGGAACAGCACGAACGTCAGGCCGGTGAACCGCCAGACCGAGACGCCCGACAGCGACCAGTTCACGAGGTCGGGGTCGCCGAGCCAGAGCTTGCCGGGGTGCGAGCCGAACAGCGCGAGCACCGAGTCGAGGGTGCCGTGCGGGCGGAAGAAGTAGAGGAAGACGAACGAGACGGCGACGCCGTTGATGAGGTACGGGAAGAACAGGATGCCCTTGAAGAGGTTGCGCAGCCGGGTGGCGAAGCTCAGGGTGAAGGCGAAGTACAGCGCCAGGCCGATCTGCACCGCGGCGGCGGCGAGGTAGTACAGGCTGACGAAGAACACGCCGAACAGCTCGGGCCGGCTGAACAGCTGGGCGTAGTTGTCGGCGCCGACGAACGACGGGTCGGCGTCCAGGCCGTCCCAGTCGGTGAAGCTGTAGCCGATCATGCTGCCGACCGGGATGTACGTGAACGCCACGAGCAGCGCGATCGCCGGCAGCAGGTAGAGCCACGGCGTGAGCGCCTTGCGCAACGAGTCGATCATCGATCCTCCAACGGCGGGCCGGCCGCGGCCGGCCCGCCACATCGAAATCAGCTGACGGTCTTCGCGGCCTCGGTCCAGCGCTTGGACAGGTCGGTGAAGATGCCCTTGAGGTCGCCGGGCGCCGCGCCGCGCGCGGTGTCGACGATCTTCTGGCGGTAGTCGGGCTTGCTGATGCCGACCTCGGAGGCGTTGTCGATCTTCGTCAGCTTCGGCGCCTCGGCCTGCGACAGCTCGATGAACTTCACGCCGGCGTCGGTGAACGGCTGCAGCGCGGGCGGCATCGGCGCGCCCTTGACCGCGGAGACGGCCTGGTTGACCTTGGCCGAGTCGGACTTGTCGATGAACCAGTCGAACCAGGCGCGGGCGGCTGCCTTGTTCTTGGAGTGCGAGTTGATCGCGTACTGGTAGTCGGGGGCGACGACCGAGCAGAACTTGCCGTCGACCTGCTTCGGGAACGGCATGTACCCGATCACGTTCGGGTCCTTGCCGGCCTTCTTCGCCGCGTCCTGCATCTGCACGATGGACCACGACCCGAGCCACATCGTGGCGATCTTGCCGGTGCCGAGCGCGCCCTTCGAGTCCTCCCAGTTGGTCGTCGTCGGGTCGGCCTCGGACAGCTTGTTCTTCACGATGTCGTACAGCAGCTGGTCCCCGGTGGCGAGGTCCGCGCCGGCGGCCCACGGGTCGGTGGTGGCGAGCCTGTCGTTGGCCTTCGGGTCGCAGCTCACCGAGCCGACCACCGACGACCAGGAGCTCAGCGGCCAGCCGTCGTGGTAGTTGGTGTAGTACGGCGTGGACTGGGTCCTGCTCTTGATCGCCTGCAGGTCGGCGACGAACTCCTCGGGCGTCGTGGGCCACTTGGTGACCCCGGCCTGGGACCAGACGTCCTTGTTGTAGACGAAGCCGTTGACGTACGCGAAGCCGGCGACCCCGTAGATCTTGTCGTTGACCTTCGCCTTGTCGGTGAAGCTGTACTTGGCGCTGACGTCGGCGGCGCTGCCCAGCGAGGCGAAGTACTTCGGGTAGTCGTCGGTCGAGACCGTGTTGGGGATCAGCAGGACGTCGCCGTAGTTCTCGGTGTTCATGCGGATCTTGACTTCGCCCTCGTAGTCGGTCACGCCCTCGAACTTGACGTTGACCTTGGGGTAGACCTGCTTGAACTGGTCGGCGTACTTCTGCATCGTGCCGTCGGTGACCAGGTCGGTGCGGTTGGTCAGCACGGTGATGTCGCCGGAGACGCTGCCGGGGTCGGCGGGCGGCAGCGCGTCGTCGGAGGAAGCGGGCGTGCTCGAGCCGCCGCAAGCGGCCGCAGCGAGGGCGGTGGCGGCCAGGACGGCGACGAACGTTCGTCTCAACATGGGGGGTGCTCCATTCGGGCCTAAAGCGGTTTAGCTGAAGCGCTCGCATCATGGCGCCGCTTTCGCGGCGGGCTCAAGGTCCGCTCGGTCCTCTTTACCGAACCGTTACCACGGGGTAGCGACTTGCCGCCGCATAACCGCAGGTCAAGGGGGCGCCGGCGGCCTTTCACGATTCGTGCCGCATTGACAGCCGGGAGAGCCGGTCTCTACTTTCTCGGTTTAGTCACCTCGCCTACCCAGAGGACCCGCGCATGTACCGCTCGTTGCACGAAGGCTGGACGCTGTCCGCCGCCGGTATCGCCGCCGCCACGGTGGAGGACCCCGCCTGGGTCCGCCCGCCGGCCGGCGCGCTCGAGGGCGTGCCCGCCGCCGTGCCGGGCTGCGTGCACACCGACCTGCTCGCCGCCGGCCTGATCGACGACCCGTACCACGACGACCACGAGCGGGCGCTGGGCTGGATCGGGCGGACGCACTGGCGCTACACCACGACCTTCGACTGGCGGCCCGAGGGCTACGAGCGGGTCGACCTGGTCTGCGACGGGCTCGACACGATCGCCACGGTGACCGTCAACGGCCGGCCGGCCGGGACGGCCCGCAACATGCACCGCCGCTACCGCTTCGACGTCGCCGCCCTGCTGCGCCCGGGCGCCAACGAGCTGGCGATCGAGTTCACCGCGCCGTACGAGTACGCCGAGGCCCAGGCCGCCCGGCTCGGCGCCCGCCCCGGCCCCTACGACGAGCCGTACGCCTTCATCCGCAAGATGGCCTGCAACTTCGGCTGGGACTGGGGCCCGACGCTGGTCACGTCCGGCATCTGGCGCCCGATCGGCCTGCACTCCTGGTCGGGGGCGCGCATCGCCCAGGTGCGGCCGCGGTCGCGCCCGGACGGCGTGGACGTCACCGTCGCCGTCGAGCGGGCCGTGCACAGCGCCGTCGCGGTGTCCGCCGAGATCGGCGGCGTGCGGGTCGACGGCAAGCTCGCGCCCGGGCAGGACGAGCTGACGCTGCGGGTCGACGTGCCCGGCGCCCGGCTGTGGTGGCCGCGCGGGCGGGGTGAGCAGCACCTGTACGACCTCGTCGTCACCGCCGCCGAAGACGCCTGGACGGGCCGGGTCGGGCTGCGCAGCGTCGAGCTCGACCCGGACGCGTTCCGCATCGCCGTCAACGGCGAGCCCGTCTTCGTGCGCGGCTTCAACTGGATCCCCGACGACCCGTTCCCGGCCCGCACCGGCGCCGCGCAGCTGCGGGAGCGCTTCGGCCAGGCGATCGAGGCCGGCGCGAACGCGCTGCGGGTGTGGGGCGGCGGCGTCTACGAGTCCGACGAGTTCTACGACCTGGCCGACGAGCTCGGCCTGCTGATCTGGCAGGACTTCCCGTTCGCGTGCGCGGCGTACCCGGAGGAGGAGCCGTTCGCCGCCGAGGTCGAGGCCGAGGTACGCGACAACGTGGCCCGCCTCATGGGGCACCCGAGCCTGGTGCTGTGGTGCGGCAACAACGAGAACATCGAGGGCCATCAGCACTGGGGCTGGCCCGCCGAGCTCGAGGGGCGCAGCTGGGGCGCCGGCTACTACTACGACCTGCTGCCGCGCCTGACCGGCGAGCTCGACCCGGGCCGGCCGTACTGGCCCGGCAGCCCCTACTCGGGCGCGCCCGACCGCGACGTGCACGACCCGTCCACCGGCACCATCCACATCTGGACCGTGTGGGGCTCCCGGGACTACACCCACTACGCCGACTACACCCCGCGCTTCGTCGCCGAGTTCGGCTTCCAGGGGCCGCCGACGTACGCGACCCTGCGCGCCTCGGTCAGCGACGAGCCGCTCGCCCCCGACTCGCCCGGCGTCATGCACCACCAGAAGGCGATCGACGGCAACGCGAAGCTGCTCTCCGGGCTGGGCGAACACCTGCCCGTGCCGCGCAGCTTCGACGACTGGCACTACTGGACGCAGCTCAACCAGGCCCGCGCGATGGCGTTCGGCGTGCGGCGGTTCCGGGCCCTGATGCCGTACTGCATGGGCACCGTCGTCTGGCAGCTCAACGACTGCTGGCCGGTCACGTCCTGGGCCGCGGTCGACGGCGGCCGGCGCCGCAAGCCGCTGTGGTACGAGCTGCGCCGCTCCTACGCCCCGCGCCTGCTCACCTTCCACGAGGACGCGGTCGCCGTCGTCAACGACGACGCCGAGCCGTGGGCCGGCACGCTGACGCTGACCCGCCGCGCCCTGGACGGCACGGCCCTGGCGTCGGCGACGTTCGCGGTGACCGCCGAGCCGCGCGCGGTCGCGCTGGTGCCCGTGCCGGCGGACTTGCACGGTTCAGCGGCGCAGGTGCTCGCCGCCGAGTTCGACGGGCGGCGCGACCTGCGGTTCTTCGCCGAGGATCCGCAGGTCCCCTACCCGCCGGCCGAGTTCGACGCGGTCGTGACGGACGTGCCCGGCGGCCACGCGGTGCGCATCACCGCGCGCACCATCGTGCGGGAGCTGGCGCTCTTCCCCGACCGGCTGGACCCCTCGGCCACGGTGGACGACCAGCTCGTCACGCTGCTGCCCGGGGAGTCGGTCACCTTCGAGGTGCGCAGCGACGCGCCGCTCGACCGGGCGGCGCTCGTCGCCTTCCCGGTGCTGCGGTGCGTCAACGAGGCCCAGTCATGACGCGCGTCCTGGCCGTCGACGTCGGCGCCACCAAGTTCGCCGCGGCGGTCGTCGATCGCGACGGCGCGATCCACACGCGGGTCGAGCGGCCGATCGCCGGGGCCGACCCCACCGCGGTGCTGCGCGGCGTCCTCGTCGAGGCCGGCACGACGGGCGTCGAGGCGGTCGGCGTCGGTACCGCGGGCCCGCTCGACCGCGGCCGCGGCACCGTCAGCCCGGTCAACATCCCGGCCTGGCGCGACTTCCCGCTCACCGCGACGATCGGCGGCTGGCTGCCGGGCGTGCCGGTCGCCATGGCCGGCGACGCGCAGTGCATGGCGCTCGGCGAGTGGTGGCGCGGCCCGGCCGCGGACGCCGGCGGCTGCCTGCTCGGCATCGTCGTGTCGACCGGCATCGGCGGCGGCCTCGTCCTCGACGGCCGCCCGCACCTCGGCCCGACCGGCAACGCCGGGCACATCGGCCACATCACCGTCGACCCGCACGGCGAGCGCTGCCCGTGCGGGGCGACGGGCTGCGTCGAGACGTACGCCAGCGGCCCGGCCATGGTCCGCTGGGCGGCCGCGCGGGGCTGGTCGCCGCCCGCCGGCCCGGCCGACGCCCGCGCCCTGGCGGAGTCGGCCCGGGCGGGCGACGCGGTGGCCCGGGCGGCGTTCGACCGGGCCGCCGACGCGCTCGCCACCGGGCTGCTCACCACGGCGGCCCTGGTCGACCTGGACCGCGTCATCGTCGGCGGCGGGGTCGCCGCGGCCGGGGAGACGCTGCTCGCCCCGATCCGCCGCGCCCTCGCCGCGCGCGAGGGCATGGCGTTCCTGCGCCGCCTCGAGGTGCGGGCCAGCACGCTGGGGCGCGACGGCGGCCTCTACGGCGCGGCGGCGCTGGCGTATCAGAGCGCGATGAGCCCGGCCGCGGTCGGGCGGAACCCGCAGGACTCCAGGTAGTACGAGGTGAGGTGGGGCTCGAAGTCGACGTGCAGCCACGTGCAGCCGGCCGCGCGCGACTCCTCGGCCGCCACCTTCACCAGCAGCGTGCCGATGCCGGCCCGGCGCCGGTCCGGGTCGACCCAGGTGTCGAGGATGAACGCGTGCTGGTCGCCGTCCCAGGCGACGTTGACGAAGCCGGCGAGGGCGGCGTCGGCGTCCCGGGCGCACACCCAGCCGAGGCTGTGGGCGTTCACCCGCTCCCAGACGCCGGGCATCTCCTGGTCGGTGAAGACGCCGCGCCAGGCATAGGTGATGGTCACCGCGCCAACAGTAGTTTGCGCGACGGGTTCGCGAGGTGCTTGAGCGCCAGGGCGGGGCGCTCGACCAGATGCCAGGAGGCCGCGGCGACGAGCAGCACCGCGGGGACGCACAGCGCCAGGTACGCGGGCGCGCCGTGCGCGGCGCCGCCGAGGTCGGCGACGAGCTGCTGGATCGGGAACGCGTAGATGTAGATGCCGTAGGAGTAGTCGTGCTCGCGGCCGACCCGGTGCAGTCTCGGCGGGACGGTGCAGGCGGCGTACAGCAGCAGGTAGGCCAGCGCGGGGTACCCCACCAGGAAGAACCCGCCGAGCACCAGGCTGGCGGCGAGCACCGCCGCGGCCGCGCCGGCGAGCGCCGGGTGCAGGGGGATGCGGTGGGCGTACAGCTGCGCCGACGCCCCGAGCAGGAACAGGAAGCCCAGGTAGCAGGCCAGCTGCGCGTCGACGTAGCCGAGCAGCGGGAACGGGCCGAGGCCGCCCCGGTAGCGCGGGGTCGTCGGGTCGTGCGCGGCGTCGGCCGCGATGACGAGGAACGCGGCCGCGGCCAGCCCCGGCACGAGCCACGGGGCGCGGCGCGGCAGCCCGACGACGACGAGCAGCGTCAGGCCGGCGTAGCACAGCAGCTCGTACACCAGGCTCCACAGCGAGCCGTTGACGACGCTGCCCCGGGTCAGGCGCCCGTAGGGCGTGTCGAGGAACAGCGTGTCGATGCCCCACTGGTGCACCGCCCCGAACCAGTTGGCCCGGGCGAACGCGACCGCGCCGCCGTGCCCGGTCGCGGCGGCGGCCACCGCGGTGCCGATGAGGCACACCCACAGCCCCGGGAAGATGCGCAGGAACCGGTGCCAGGCGAAGCGCAGCGCGCCACCGCGGCGGGCGCTCGCCGCGACCAGGAACCCGGACAGCACGAAGAACCCGTCCACCGCGAGGGAGCCCAGGTCGCTCTGCCCGCGGGTCAGGCCCTGGCCGGGGTTGGGCGCCCCGAAGCCGAGCGGCCACGCGTGGGCGACCAGGACGGCCAGCGCCAGCCCCAGCCGCAGCAGCCCCAGGCCGTTGGCCCGGGCGTCGTACCGGTCGCGGAGGGTGACCACGTCCAGTACAACGAACGGGCAAAAGGTTCGTTGTACCCGATGTGCCGGACCCCTCCCCCTGGCGTGTACGACTGCGCGCGCCCGCCCTCGTGGCCGCGGCGTGGGCCGTCGTCGCCGGGCTGTACGAGCTGCGCCTCGCCGCCGCCGTCCCGCCCCTGCTGCTGCTCGCCACCGCGTCGCTGCTGCGCGGCGGCCGCACGCTGCTCGACCGCCTCGTGCTCGCGACGGGCGCCCTGCTGGGCGCGGCGTGCCTCGGCGGCCTCGCGTTCGCGGCGTGGCCCTGGGGCCTGCACCCGGTCGCCGCCGGTGGCACCGCCGCGACGGCGCTCATCCTGCTCGCCGCCGCGACCGGGCGCCGCCCGTCGCTGCCGCGCCCGCGCTGGCCGGACGCGGTCACCGTCGCCGCGGCCGGCGCCGTCGCGCTCGTCGCCGCCTGGCCGGTCTGGCGGGCCGGCCCCGACCGCCGCCTCGCGATCATGCTCGACGGCGAGGACCTCGCGCGCCACGCGGCGGTGTTCGACGCGATCCGGCGCACCGGCGGCTACCTGTTCGCCGACCACGCCCGCGCCGAGCGCTACGTCTACGGCGGCATGATCGACTACCCGCAGGGCTCGCACCTGCTGGCCGGCCTGCTCGACGGCTACGTGCGGTCCTCGGCCCGCGATTTCGGCAGCGGTACCGCAATGCTGACCCACTATCTGGCCTACGTCCTCGGCGGCTACGCGCTGCTGGCCCTCGTGCTGGTGTGGGCCGCGCAGTGGATCGGGGCGGGCGGCCTGACCCCGGCCCGGCGGGTCACGCTCGCCGCGGTGCTGGCCGCCGCGTGCGCCGCCGGCGAGATGCTGGAGCTGCTCAGCTTCGGCTACCCCAGCCAGGTGCTCGGCCTCGCCGAGGCGGTGCTGCTGCTCGCCCTGCTCGTGCGCCCGGTCGCGCGCACCCGCGACCAGCTGCTGCTCGTCGCGCTGCTGCTGGCCGCGGTCGGGTTCACGTACTACCTCTACCTGCCGCCGGCCGGCCTGGCCGCGCTGATCTGGCTCGCCACCCGCTGGCGGCGCCTGGCCCGGCGCCCGGTCGCGCTCGCCCTCGCCGCCGCGTGCGGCCTCGGCGCGGCCGGCCCGATGGTGTACGGCCTCGTCTACGCCGACCAGGCGAGCGCCCTGTTCACCATCGGCTACCTCGTGCTCAGCCGCGACGCGCTCGCCGCCCTGGCCGCGCTGGTCGCCACCGGCCTGCTCACCCGCCGCGGCCGGCGCAGCCGGATCTGGCGGCGCTACGCGCTGGTCTTCGTCCCCGTGGCGGCGTTCGCCGGCGTCCTGCTGGTCGGCCAGCGCCTCTTCGGCGTGGGCTCCGGCTACTACGCCAACAAGGCGCTGTACCTCGTCTTCGCGGTGCTGCTGGCCGGCGCGGGCGCGGTCGCGCTGCACCTGCCCCCGCCGGCCGCCGCCGCGCGCCGCCGCTCCCTGCCGGTGGCGGTGCCGGCGCTCGTCGCGATCGTCGCGCTGACGGGGGCCGGGCGCGGCGACAGCCCGTACCATCCCGTCTTTGACGGCCGACGAATCGACGGCACCTGGGGACGGATGTGGCTGCGCGGCCCGGACGCGCAGCGCGTCGCGCAGGCCCGGCTGCTGCTCGCCGCGTACGCGCGGATCCCGGCCACCGCGCCGGTCATCGTGGTCGGCGACGACCGGGGCTACGAGTCGTACCGCCTGACGCTGTTCCTGTCGACGATGCAGCGCACGTCGGGCGACACGGCCGGCGCCATCTACAACCACCTGCCGGTCACCGCCCCCGGCCGCCTCGACGCCTCCGTCGCCTCGACGCCCGGCCCGGTGCGCCTGCTGGCGCTGTCCGACGCCGCCGAGCGCCGGGCCGTGGCGGTGCGCGACCGCTACCCCGGGTCGCGTGTCGAGGTGGTGCGGGTATAGCTTCCGCAACATGACCAAGGTCCGGGGAGCTTTGTTCGGTCTCGCCTTCGGCGATGCGCTCGGCAAGCCGACGGAGTTCATGCGCTACGACGAGATCGTGCAGCGGTACGGCCCCGGCGGCCCCCGCGACCTGCCGTCCGACGGCCTGGTCACCGACGACACCCAGATGACCCTGGCGGTCGCCGACGCGCTGCTGCGCGCCCAGGCGGACCCGCCGCTCACCGCGGCGACCCTCGAGCCGCCGCTGCGCGAGGCCTTCATCGCGTGGGCGTTCAGCCCCGAGAACAACCGGGCCCCCGGCAACACCTGCATGCACGCGGTCGGCGACCTGGCCCGCGGCCGCCCGTGGGTCGAGGCGACGGTCCAGGGCTCGAAGGGCTGCGGCGCCAACATGCGCGTCGCCCCGATGGGCCTGGCCCCGGGCCTGACCGACGACGAGCGCGCCGGTTCCGCCCAGCTGCAGGCCGCCCTCACCCACGGCCACCCGACGGGCCTGGCGGCGTCCGAGCTGAGCGCCCTCGCGGTCCGCTGGCTCCTCGACGGCCTGCCGGTCGCCGAGCTCCCGGCCGCGCTGCGCGCCCGTTGCGAGTCCCAGCGCAAGGTGTACCGCGGCGACTGGCTCGGCGACGACCTGTGGCGCCGCCCGATGGTCGACAGCCCGGAGCGCTTCATCGCCACCGGCTGGGACGAGTGCCTCGACGTGCTGACCGGCCTCGAGGACCAGGTCCGCTACATCGGCAAGGACGCCGACCCGTGCGCCGCCGGCGGCGCGGGCTGGGTCGCCGAGGAGGCCCTCGCGACGGCCCTGTACTGCGTCCTGCTGTACCCGGACTCCCCGGTCGACGCCATCGCCCGCGGCGCGGCGTCCTCGGGCGACTCGGACTCGATCGCCTCGATCGCGGGCGGCCTGGCCGGCGCCATCCACGGCACGCAGGCCTGGCCCGCGGACTGGTTCGAGCGGATCGAGTACCGCGACGACCTCGACCGCTACGCCGCCGCCTGGTCCTGAACGGGCCAGATCACGATCCGCCCGTCCAGGGTGCCGATCGCGAGGCGCCCCGGGTCCAGCCGGGCGAGCGAGAGCGGGATCGCCCGGTGACCATCGATCCGCAGCTCCCGCCGGGTGTACACCGAGCCGTCCCCGGCGCGCAGCACCACCAGTTCCCCGTCGTTGAACGCGACGTAGACGAAGTCCTCGTCGGCGTCGAGCGCGGTGGCTCTGCAGTCGGCCGTGAACACCCACTGGAGCTCGCCGCCCGGGTAGGCCCGGCGGACCACGAAGGCATTGCCCTTCAGCAGGCCGGCCCAGTCGTGAATCGCGCCGGCGTGCACGAGCGACGGCCCCGACGCATCCTCGAGGTACGCGCCGCAGCCGCCGAACAGGTGCTTGCCGCGCGCCGCGTCCCACTCGAGCGGGAACAGGCGGCGCCCGTCGGAGGTGACCACCCACTTCTCGAGCGACGGCTTGTCCTCCCGGCCCTGCAGGAACAGCAGATCGGGCGCGCGGCGGATGTCGAAGTAGTGGTTGAACAGGTCGTAGCGGCCGATCGCGACGGTGGCCGGTTCCGCGGCGCCCGGGGCGTGCACGACCGCCGTGCCGGTCGCTTCCGGAACGAACTCGGCGTCCCGCCAGGCCCAGCCGCCGTCGGCCCGCGTCACCAGCACGACGTGTGAGCCGGGCTCGTGGGTCGCCAGGACGGCGCCGTCCGCCAGGTCCACCTCGGTCACGACGCTCGGATCGTGGGTCCACCCCCGGTCCTCGAACCTGTTCGGCGTCTGCGTCAGCACCAGCGCGGTGCGCGCACCGGGCCGCACCTTCACCTGGCAGCCCGTGCCGTCGGACGGCAGCCGCCACAGCGGCTCGTCCGACGTCGGGGACCAGCACTCGAGCCGGACGCCCTCGAGCGCGGCGAGGATGCGCCCGCCGGGCAGCGACTCCACCGCCCACACCGCGCGCCGGGGCGCCCAGGGCCGGCCGCGTTCGCGGCACAGCTCCTCGACAATCGCGGCGCCGGCCGCCGGGTCCGTCCGCGGCCCGTCCGGGACCGGCGTCTCCCCGTACGGCGCGCGGAGCATCCGGGCGGTGGCCCGGTCCCAGTCGTCGCGGCGGATCGAGCACGCCAGGGACGTGGTGGCGTACTGCTCCTCGTCCTCGTCGCAGGGAACCGCCAGCACCAGGTCGAGGGTCTGCGGATCGGCCCAGGCGACGCGCCGCACCTCGCGGGGATACTGGAGCAGCGACACGGCCGCCCCGGTCGTCAGGTCCAGCAGGACGAGCTCGCCCTCGTAGGACCAGCCGCCGTCGTACGAGCCGGTGCCGACGGCCACCAGCGGCAGCGTCGGATGGAAGGCTATCGCGTTCGCCGGCCAGCCGGTCGTGACGAGGTGCTCGCACGACAGGTCGTCGGCCCGGTACACGGCCAGCGGATACCAGCCGCGGTGTGAGCGCGACCGCGCGGCGACGTCGTGGCCGTGCCACTGGGCCCGCCCCAGCTCGCCGCCGATCGCGAGGCGATCGCCGCCGGGCGCGATGGCGACAACGCGGGGCCGGCCGATCTCGCGAAGCGGGCCGCCGCCCAGCACTCGATCCACCAGTCGATGATGCCAGCGAAACGGCCGCCCGCCCCGAGCGGGGCGAGCGGCCGTGTGATGAGCAGGCTCAGCTGCAGCCGCTGGTGGAGCCGCAGCCCTCGCAGACGTAGCAGCTGCCAGCCGGGCGCATCTTCGTGCCGCAGGTGAAGCACAGCGGCGCGTCGGCCGCCTTGCCCTGGACCAGCTCCAGCAGCTCGGTGGACGAGCCCGCGCGCCGCGGGGTCTCGATCTCGACCTCGACCGTCTTCGCGGCCTTGTCGGCCGCCGCCGGCTTCTCGACCGGGGCCGAGTTGCGCATCTCGGTGAGGTCGACGTCGGACTCGCCGCCGCCCGCCTCGGCGCGCAGCTGGGCCGCGCGCTCCGACGAGGTCAGGATGCCCAGCTCCGAGCGGGTGTCGAAGTCGAGGAAGTCCAGCGCCAGGCGGCGGAAGATGTAGTCCATGACCGAGCTGGCCAGGCGGATGTCCGGGTCGTCGGTCATGCCGGCCGGCTCGAAGCGCATGTTCACGAACTTCGAGACGTAGGTCTCCAGCGGCACGCCGTACTGCAGGCCGATGGAGATCGCGACGGAGAACGCGTCCATGACGCCGGCCAGGGTCGAGCCCTGCTTCGACATCTTGAGGAAGACCTCGCCCAGGCCGTCGTCCGGGTAGGACGAGGCGGTGAGGTAGCCCTCGGCGCCGGCGACGGAGAAGGACACGGTCGAGCTCGGCCGCTTCTTCGGCAGGCGCTTGCGCACCGGGCGGTACTCGATCACCTTCTCGGTCTTCACGACCTCCTGGACGACCGGCGCCGGCTCCTCGGCCTTCTTGGACGACACCGCCGACAGCGGCTGGCCGACCTTGCAGTTGTCGCGGTAGATCGCCAGCGCCTTGAGGCCGAGCTTCCAGCCCTGGTAGTAGATCTCCTCGACGTCCTCGACGGAGGCCGCCTCCGGCATGTTGACGGTCTTGGAGATGGCGCCGGAGATGAACGGCTGGATCGCCGCCATCATCCGCACGTGGCCCATGGGCGCGATCGTGCGCTCGCCCATCGCGCAGTCGAACACGCTGTAGTGCTCGGTGCGCAGGCCCGGCGCGTCCACGACGTGGCCGTGCGCCGAGATGTGCTCGACGATCGCCTCGACCTGCTCCTCCTGGTACCCCAGGGTGCGCAGCGCCCGCGGCACGGTCTGGTTGACGATCTGCATCGAACCGCCGCCGACGAGCTTCTTGAACTTGACCAGGGCCAGGTCGGGCTCGACGCCGGTGGTGTCGCAGTCCATCATCAGGCCGATGGTGCCGGTCGGGGCGAGCACGGAGGCCTGCGAGTTGCGCCAGCCGTTCTTGGCGCCGATCTCGTTGCCCAGCGTCCACTGCGCGGTGGCCGCCTCCTTGATCGCGGTGTCGACGCCGCCGACGAGCGCGATGGCCTCGTTGGCCGCGGCGTGCTTGTGCATGACCCGCTGGTGGGCGGTGGCGTTGCGGGCGTAGCCGTCGTAGGCGCCGACGACGCCGGCCAGCTCGGCCGAGCGGCGGTACGCGGTGCCGGTCATCAGGCTGCTGATGGCGGCGGCGACGGCGCGCCCGCCCTCCGAGTCGTACGCCAGGCCGCTGGCCATGAGCAGGGCGCCCAGGTTGGCGTACCCGATGCCGAGCTGGCGGTAGGCGCGGCTGGTCTCGCCGATCTTCTCCGTCGGGAAGTCCGCGAAGGAGATCGAGATGTCCATGGCGGTGATGACCAGCTCGACCGACTTGACGAACTTCTCGATCTCGAAGGAGCCGTCGGCCTTGAGGTACTTCAGCAGGTTGAGCGAGGCGAGGTTGCAGCTGGAGTTGTCCAGGTGCATGTACTCGCTGCACGGGTTCGACGCGGTGATCCGGCCGGTCTCCGGGCACGTGTGCCAGTCGTTGATCGTGTCGTCGTACTGGATGCCGGGGTCGGCGCACTCCCAGGCCGCCTGGGCGAGCTTGTGGAACAGCTGCTTGCCCTTGACCGTGGACACCACGCTGCCGTCGAGCCGCGAGCGCAGGCCGAACTCGGTGTCGTCCTCGACCGAGCGCATGAACTCGGCGGAGACGCGGACCGAGTTGTTGGCGTTCTGGTACTGGACGCTGACGATGTCCTTGCCGCCGAGGTCCATGTCGAAGCCGGCGTCGCGCAGGGCGCGGATCTTGTCCTCTTCGCGGGCCTTGGTCTCGATGAACTCCTCCACGTCGGGGTGGTCGACGTCGAGGATGACCATCTTGGCCGCGCGGCGGGTGGCGCCGCCGCTCTTGATCGTGCCGGCCGACGCGTCGGCGCCGCGCATGAACGACACCGGGCCGCTCGCGGTGCCGCCGCTGGTGAGCAGCTCCTTGGAGGAGCGGATCCGGGACAGGTTGACGCCGGAGCCGGAGCCGCCCTTGAAGATCAGCCCCTCCTCCTTGTACCAGTCGAGGATCGAGTCCATCGAGTCGTCGACCGACAGGATGAAGCAGGCGCTGACCTGCTGCGGCGAGGCGGTGCCGACGTTGAACCACACCGGCGAGTTGAAGCTGAACACCTGGTGCAGCAGCATCCAGGTCAGCTCGTGGCCGAAGATCTCGGCATCGCGGTCGGTCGCGAAGTACCCGTGGTCCTGGCCGGCCTTCGTGTAGGTCGACACGACGCGGTCGATCAGCTGGCGCAGCGACTGCTCACGCTGCGGCGTGCCGACGGCGCCCCGGAAGTACTTGGTGGTGACGATGTTGGCGGCATTGACGCTCCACGTCGTCGGGAACTCGACCCCCCGCTGCTCGAAGTTGATCGAGCCGTCCCGCCAGTTGGTCATGACGATGTCGCGGCGCTCCCACGCCACCTCGTCATATGGGTGTACACCCTCGGTCGTCCAGACGCGCTCGACCCGCAGCCCCTCCCGCTGGTCCTTGCGCGCCGACGCTTTCGTCTTCGTCTCCCCCGCCATCCGCGGCCCCCTCATCAGCGTTCAATGTTTCACGTTCGTCTTTGTTCCGCCGTCGGTACCGCATGAGCGTGCCGATGTGGCGGTCGTACCCTGCTGCAGGTCCGGGTGAGATCCGCGGGTGAAACTTCCCGCGGCGCCCGGGATTCTCAGCTCGTTGCGCGGGTCGGACGCCCGGCGCCGGTCGGGCTGAGCGCGCCGTCCGCGGCTTCCCCTGTCCGCGCGGCCGGCGCGGGCGGTGGCCCCTCGCCCGGCTCGTCCCGCGGCGACTGCATCCCCGCACGCAGCGCCGCGATCTCACGTTCGAAGTCGCCGAGCGAGTCGAACGACCGGTACACGCTGGCGAAGCGCAGGTAGGCCACCTCGTCGAGCTCCCGCAGGGGCGCCAGGATCGCCAGCCCCACCTCGTGGCTCGGCAGCTCGGCGGCGCCCCGGGCGCGGACGGTCTCCTCGACCTTCTGCGCGAGCACGGCGATCGCGTCCTCGTCGACGGGCCGCCCCTGGCACGCCTTGCGCACCCCGGCAATGATCTTCGACCGGCTGAAGGGCTCGGTCACCCCGCTGCGCTTGACCACGGCCAGCACCGCCTCCTCGACGGTCGTGAACCGGCGCCCACACTCCGGGCAGGACCGGCGCCGCCGGATGATCTGGCCATCCTCGGCTTCGCGGGAGTCCACCACCCGCGAGTCCGCGTGCCGGCAGTACGGGCAGCGCATGTCTCACTCCAGAATATGCCGGGATTATCCGGATAAAAGGGCACAGCAAGGACGGCTCGGTGCGCCATGGGCGTACCTCGCCAAGTGACTACGTTCAGTGATAGGGGAGTGCCGATTCCACTACCTGTGGACGACTTACACCCCTGTAACTACTACATCTAGGGGTAGACGCTATGCCGACGCCTACGCCAACGCAAGTTAAACGCGGATCCCGACACGTTTGTGTCGCGCGTCTCAGATAGCTGGACGCCGCGGAGGCGATATTCGCACTGGTCAGCGCGTGCGCGGCAGCACCAGCCGCTGCCCGGCGTCGATACTGTAGCCGTCCAGGTGGTTGAGACGGCGGATCTCCTCGACCGTGGCGTCGCGCCCCTGCCGCCCGGCGTGTTCGGTCGCGATGCCCCAGAGCGTGTCGCCGGGCTGGACGATGACGGTCGGCGCCGCCCCCGGCGGGTCGGCCGCCTGCCCGGGCGCCGCCGCGAGCCCGGCCAGCCCCCCGGCCACGGTGAGCAGAAAGCTGAACACGACGACCCGGCCGCGCCGGGTGAGGCGAATCGGCCTGTGGTCCATGTCGGTCCCCTTTGTGCGTACACCCGTTCGATCGAACAGTCGTACGATTGTGTATCAGAGCCGGAAGACCCGTGTCGAGAAGACTCGCCGAAAAAAGACCGCGCCACGTAGTACAGATGTTTGAAACTGTCGTACCTCGGCGATACGGTGATCCACACACGATCAGACTTTGATCGCGATGACCGGACCTATGCGACAACCGGCGTTTCCGCACCCGCGGAAGCCCGGGAGACGTGCGGGTGGCGTGCCACCGGCCCGTCAGCGGGGGCGGCGCCAGCCCGCACCCGCCAACATGAGGGAGGACGACGTGTCAGCCGACGACCGCACCGACGCACCCGCGGGCGAGCCGGACGAGCTCATCGACGGGCCCGGCGCCGAGGTCACCGCCATCGCCGGCCGCACCGGCGCGAAGCGCGCCACCCGCCGCCGCGGGGGCGAGCCCGAGATGCGCGCGGTCACCGCCGTGGTGAGCGCCTTCCCCGACCTGTTCGCGGCCGACCTGACCGTCCGCCAGCGCCGCATCCTGGAGTTCATCCGGGCCGCCGTCGAGCGCAACGGCTACCCGCCGAGCGTCCGCGAGATCGGCGAGGCCGTCGGCCTGGTCTCCCCTTCGAGCGTCGCCTACCAGCTCAAGGAGCTCGAGCGCAAGGGCTACCTGCGCCGCGACCCCAACCGCCCGCGCGCCGTCGACGTCCGCCCCCCGAGCGAGCTCGTCACGGTCGACGAGGAGGCCGCCCGCGCCGCCCGCCCGGCCCCCGCCTACGTCCCGGTCCTCGGCCGCATCGCCGCCGGCGGCCCGATCCTCGCCGAGCAGGCCGTCGAGGATGTCTTCCCCCTCCCCCGCGAACTGGTCGGCGAGGGCACCCTGTTCATGCTCCAGGTCAAGGGCGACTCGATGCTCGACGCCGCCATCTGCGACGGCGACTGGGTCGTGGTCCGCCAGCAGCCCAACGCCAACAACGGCGACATCGTCGCCGCCATGCTCGACGGCGAGGCCACGGTGAAGACCTACCGCAACCGCGACGGCCACGTGTGGCTCATGCCGCAGAACGCCGCGTTCGACCCCATCGCCGGCGACCACGCCACCATCCTGGGCCGCGTCGTGACGGTGGTCCGCCGCATCTGACCTCCCCCACCACAGGCCTCGGCGACGCCGACCACACCCCCAGCCCTCGCGCGGACCCGCAAGGCTCGGCGGCGGCAGGACGACTGGGCCGGGGCCACCACACCGGGACCACCTGCGGGACCGCGAGGCTCGGCGGCAGGACGACTGGGCCCGGGCTACCACACCGGGACCACCTGCGGGACCGCAACGCTCGGCGGCGGCCGGGCGTCCGGAGCCGGGCCACTGACCTGTGGACCACCCACCACATCGCAACCACCCGCGGGCCTTGAAGGCTTGGCGGGCGGCTGGGCCGGGCCAACGACCTGCGGGGCAGCGAGGCTCGGCGGCGCCCACTACACCGCAATCCCCGCCGGCCCGCAAGCAACCCGGCTCGCGGGCCGCAGGCACCCTCGGTCTGCGTGGCCGCGGTGACCCGTCCGGCAGCCCCTCCGGTGGCGCGGACAGCGGCGATCCACGATCCGCCCGTGCCGTGTGGCCATCCCCGGCCCGGCGGACACCGGCGCGCCGCGACGTCAGGGCTGCCACGGCGCCCTCCATGCCCGCGCGGCCACGGTCCTTCGCGATCACGCACGCGACACCGGCGGACGACCGGCCGCTCACGCCCGCCCCAACGTTCCACTCATCGCGCACGGCCGCGACACACGACGGGCGACCGGTCCGCATCGGGCAGGCGCGGCACGCCCGCCCCGACGTCGCGCTCGTCACGCAGGGCGCGGCCGCATGCCGACTCAATGCGGAACTCAAGGCCCGGCGGTGCGGGAAGCCGTCCGCGGGCGCGGCCGCTCGGGGCGGCGTCATGGCTCGGTCGTCGGTCAGCGACCTGATCGAGGCCGACCGGCGGCCCGAGTTCGGTCAGCGGCGCGGGGCGTAGCCGCGGTCGTAACCGCCGTAGTCGCCGCCGTAGCCGGCGTGCTCGCCGTAGCCGGGCTGATAGCCGTAGCCGCCGCGGTCTGGGCCGCGGCCGCCTCCGCCGCCGTACATGTTGCCGCCGCCCGAGCCTGAGCCGCCGCCTCCGTAGACGTTGCCGCCGCCGGGGCCGCGAGCGCCGCCGCGGTCCGAGCCGCCGCCGCCACCGTACGAGCCGCCGCCACCGCCACGGTCCGAGCCGCCGCCGCCACCGCCGTACGAGCCGCCGCGGTCCGAGCCGCCGCCTCCGCCACCGCCGCCGTAGACGCCGCCGCGGTCCGAGCCGCCGCCACCGCCGCCGTAGACGCCGCCGCGGTCCGAGCCGCCACCGCCACCGCCAGCGCCGTAGCCGCCGCGGTCCGGGCCGCTGCCACCGCCGCCGTACATGCCGCCGCGGTCTGAGGGGGCGCCGTAGACGTTGTTGCCGCGGTCGGGTGAGGAGCCGCGGGCGCCGTAGACGTTGCCCGGGGGGCCGAAGGGGGCGTCGTCGTAGGGCTGGGCGCCGCCGACCGTGGCCGGGATGTTGAACTCGTCCACGGGGGGCTCGGCCGAGCCGCGGATCGGGCCCGTGTTCGGGCCGGCGGCCCGGCGGGCGGCCCTTGAGCGGCGGATGCCGATGACGCCGGCGATGACCAGGCCCAGGCCGATGATGCCGATCGCGGCGACCGTATAGGTGATGTCCTGCAGCGTCAGCGACTGCAGGAACGACTTGTCCGCCGGCTTCGGGGCGGCGTTGCCCCCGGCGCCGGCGCCCGTCGCGGCGCTGATGTCCGTCGGGGTGTACTTCAGCAGCGGCGGGGCCTTCTTCGAGCTGTCCTGGTCGGACGCCGTGATGTAGTGCTTGCCGTCCGGGGTGTAGGTGATCGCCTCACCCTGAGGCTCGTTCGGCAGCGGGGTGATGCGGGGCTTGCCCGTCGTGATCGCCTTGATCACGTCGCCGCCCGAGACGTCGAACTCGTAGGCGTCGGAGTAGGTGCGGATCACGACCTTGGAGCCGTCGGGGCTCGCCGCGGCGCCGGTGACGAGCTTCCAGCCGAGCAGGCCCAGCGGGTTGGCCGTCTTCGTCTCCTGGGCGGTGAACGTGCCGACCTTCTTCAGCTTCACGAAGTTCTTCTCGTTGTTGGGCACGAGCGGGCCCTCGGGGACCCACACCTCGCTCGGCGGCGCCTTCGTGATGATGATCGGGGTGCCGTCGCCGTTGATCAGCAGGGCCTCGGCGTCGTGCTTCTTGCCGTCCGGATACGCCACGCGGTTGATCGTCGGCTGCTTCGCGCCCGCGGCCATCGTCCAGATGGCGACGCTCGGGCGCGGCTCCTTCTGGCCGCCGCTGTTCTCATCGTTGTCGCCGATGTCGGCGATGTACAGCATCCCGTTCTTGTCCATCGCGGCGTCCTCGGGATCCCGCGCCGTCGACGGATAGGTGATCGTGTTCACCAGCTTGCAGGAGTTGTCCAGGACGAAGATCTTCGGCTTGTTGCCGCCCGCCTGGCTGTCCTGGATCGCGTAGTAGCCGCTCTGCGTGGCGACCAGGCCCGAGATCTCGGTGACGTCCTTCGAGGACGGAGTGCAGACCGTCTGGCCGGGCGCCGCCGAGGGTGACGGTGCGTAAGCCGCGGCCGGTGCTGCGGAGACGCCGGCCGACAGAGCCATCACCGCGGCCGCACTGAGCACCACCCGTCGTCGCATCGCACAAGTTTGGCAGAGCCGGACCAGGATTGGGGATCCCCGGTCCGGCTGTCACTCGGTGTAACGGTTAACGACGACTCAGTGAAGTCACCCGGTGAAAGGCGCATTCGGCCGGGCAAGGGCGTAATCAGCCGATATAGGGCGCGAGTTCGGCCGCGAGGGCCTCCGTCACCCGGGCCCGCAGGCGGGTGCCCTCGGCCAGGTGTGAGGTCTCCAGCACCTCGCCGACCGAGTGCACGCGCGCGACGAGGTCGCCGCGCTCGTACGGCACCACGGCCGTCAGCTCGATCGCCGGCCACGGCAGCTTGCGCTCGATCGCGTCGCGCACGTCGGCGATGCCGGCGCCGGTTCGGGCCGAGGCGAAGACCGCGTCCGGCCACAGCCGCTTGAGCCGCAGCTGGGTCTCCTCGTCGGCGGCGTCGAGCTTGTTGATGACGAGCAGCTCCGGCACGGCGTCGGCGCCGACCTCGGCCAGGACCTCGCGGACCGCCCGGACCTGCGCCTCGGGGTCGGGGTGCGAACCGTCGACCACGTGCAGTACGAGATCGGCTTCGGCAACCTCTTCGAGGGTGGACCGGAACGCCTCGACCAGCTGGTGGGGCAGGTGGCGGACGAACCCGACCGTGTCGGACAGCGTGTAGACGCGCCCGTCGGCCGCCCGCGCGCGGCGGGTCGTGGTGTCCAGGGTGGCGAACAGCGCGTCCTCGACCAGGACGCCCGCCCCGGTCAGCCGGTTGAGCAGGCTGGACTTGCCGGCGTTGGTGTAGCCGGCGATGGCGACGGCCGGCACCCGGTTGCGCCGGCGGGTGGCGCGCTTGGTGTCGCGGATCGTGGCCATCGCGGCGATCTCGCGCTTGAGCCGCGAGATGCGGGTGCGGATGCGCCGCCGGTCGATCTCGAGCTTGGTCTCACCGGGGCCACGCAGGCCCACGCCGCCGTTGCCGCTGGCCGAACCGCCGGCCTGGCGGCTGAGCGCCTCACCCCAGCCGCGCAGGCGGGGCAGGAAGTACTGCAGCTGGGCCAGCTCGACCTGCGCCTTACCCTCCTTGCTCTTGGCGTGCTGGGCGAAGATGTCCAGGATCAGCGCCGTGCGGTCGATGACCTTGACGTTGACCTGCGACTCCAGGGTGCGCAGCTGCGACGGGGAGAGCTCGCCGTCGCAGATGACGGTGTCGGCGCCGCTGCTCTGCACCACGGCCCGCAGCTCGTCGACCTTGCCCCGGCCGATGAACGTGGACGGGTCGGGGCGGCCGCGGCGCTGGATGAGGCCGTCGAGCACCTGGCTGCCGGCCGTCTCGGCGAGCGCGGCCAGCTCGGTGAGCGAGTTTTCGGCGTCGGTGACGGTGCCCTCGGTCCAGACGCCGACCAGCACGACGCGCTCGAGGCGCAGCTGCCGGTACTCGACCTCGGTGATGTCCGTGAGCTCGGTGGACAGCCCGGCGACGCGGCGCAGGGCGTGCCGCTCCTCGAGTGCGAGATCTCCGTCGTCGAAGACCTCGTCCGCGTCGAACTCGTCTGCGGAATAGGTCGTCTGTGCGCGCAAGATGATCTCCTCCATGAGCGTGAACCCGTCAATCCTGTCACTTCGCGGCCGCGACGGCACTTGATATCCGCACCCGGGGCAGGGCGGGAGGGATGCGCAGGGTGAGAATGGGGTGGTGACACCAGCCACACACAGACTACCCAGCGCCGGGTTCTCCATCACCGTCCGTGTTTCCGTCATCGCCGACGCCTCGGCGATCGGCCGCCTGACCACCTCCGTCGGCGAGTCCGGCGGCATCGTCACCGCCGTCGACGTCGTCGACTCCGACAGCAACAACGTGGTCGTCGACCTCACCTGCGACACCGCCGACTCCGCCCACGCCGAACAGGTCGTCGCCGACCTCGAGAAGCTCGACGGCGTCGACGTGCGCAAGGTCTCCGACCGCACGTTCCTGCTGCACCTCGGCGGCAAGATCGAGGTGGCGCCGAAGGTGGCGCTGCGCAACCGCGACGAGCTGTCCCGCGCCTACACCCCCGGCGTGGCCCGGGTGTGCCTGGCGATCGCCGAAAACCCCGAGGACGCCCGCCGGCTGACGATCAAGCGCAACACCGTCGCCGTGGTCACCGACGGCTCCGCGGTGCTCGGCCTGGGCAACATCGGGCCGTACGCCGCCATGCCCGTCATGGAGGGCAAGGCCGCGCTGTTCAAGCGCTTCGGCGGGGTGGACGCCTGGCCCGTCGTGCTCGACACGCAGGACACCGAGCAGATCATCTCGATCGTGAAGGCGATCGCCCCGGCGTACGGGGGGATCAACCTCGAGGACATCGCCGCCCCGCGCTGCTTCGAGATCGAGGAGCGGCTGCGCGAGCAGCTGGACATCCCGGTCTTCCACGACGACCAGCACGGGACCGCGATCTGCGTGCTCGCC
This sequence comes from Dactylosporangium sp. CA-139066, assembly GCF_050936175.1. NCBI lineage: Bacteria > Bacillati > Actinomycetota > Actinomycetes > Micromonosporales > Micromonosporaceae > Dactylosporangium > Dactylosporangium sp. CA-139066. Next base: position 9,134,808 of record NZ_JBNJNH010000001.1, read on the forward strand.
GCCCTCACCAACGCCCTGCGCGTCGTGGGCAAGCCGATCGGGAAGGTCCGGGTCGTGGTCAGCGGGGCCGGGGCCGCCGGTACGGCGATCATCAAGCTCCTGCTGCGCCAGGGCGTCGGCGACGTGATCGCGACGGACCGCCCGGGCGCGCTGCACCGCGGCATGACCGGGCTCTCGGGCAGCTGGCAGTGGCTGGTGGAGCACACCAACCGGGACAACTACGCGGGCGACCTGCGCGGCGCGGTGCGCGGGGCCGACGTGTTCATCGGGGTGAGCGCGCCCAACCTGCTCACCGGCGACGACATCGCCACGATGGCGCCCGACTCGATCGTGTTCGCGCTGGCCAACCCCGACCCGGAGGTCGACCCCCGGGAGGCCCGCGAGCACGCCGCGATCGTGGCGACCGGCCGCTCCGACCAGCCCAACCAGATCAACAACGTGCTCGCGTTCCCGGGCGTCTTCCGGGGCATGCTCGACGCGCAGGCGCGCGAGTTCACCGACGCGATGGCCCTGGCCGCCGCGCGGGCGATCGCCGACTCGGTCGGCGAGGACAAGCTCAACCCGACCGTGATCGTGCCGAGCGTGTTCGACGCGCGGGTCGCCCCGGCCGTCGCGGCGGCGGTGCGGGCCGCCGCCAAGGGCCCGCAGCTCGACTCGACCCCGGACGGCATCAGCGTCGCCGGGCCGGAGGCCGACGGTCAGGAGTAGGTGGGCGCCAGCTGGCGGATGGCCTGCGCGTCGACGTCGCCGTGGGCGACGATGACCGCGGGCCCCCGCAGCCGGAACTCCGACGGCGTCGAGGTCGCGGTGAGCCGCCCGCCGGGCAGGTCGACGACGACCACGCCGCCGTCGAGGCCGGCGTGGTGCAGCGCGACCGCCGCGACCGCGCACGCGCCCGAGCCGCACGACTGGGTCTCGCCGGAGCCGCGCTCGTACACCCGCATCCGCCGGTACAGGTCGGCGCCGGCCGGCGCCGGGCCCACCGCGGCGAACTCGACGTTCACCCCGGCCGGGAAGATCAGCGGGTCGATCTCGGGCGCCCGGGTCAGGTCGAGCCGCTCCAGGGTCGGCTCGTCGACGGCGCAGACCAGGTGCGGGTTGCCCACGTCGACCGCCGTGCCGGTGAAGGTGGTGCCGTTGGTGGCGGCCTCGCTCTGGACGTACACCCGGGGGATCGGCATCCCGGCCGAGATCTCCTCGCCCATGGTGACCGGCACCACTCCCGCGCGGGTGACCAGGTCGAACGAGCCCTCCGGGTCGACCAGGCCGGCCTCGGCGAGGTACCGGGCGTAGACGCGCACCCCGTTGCCGCACATCTCCGCCTGCGACCCGTCGGCGTTCCAGTAGTCCATGAACCACTCGGCGCCGGCGGCGGAGGCCTCGGCATCGGGGTGGGCGGCGCTGCGCACCACGCGCAGCACGCCGTCGGCGCCGATGCCGCGGCGCCGGTCGCACAGGGCGGCGACGAGGGCCGGGGTCAGCGGCAGGGTGCCGTCGGGGTCGGGCAGGATGACGAAGTCGTTGCCCGTGCCGTGGCCTTTCGCGAAGCGCATGGCGTCAATCTTGCCGCACGGTGCGCAGCGCCGCCTGCGTGATGTCCGCCGCCGCGCCGTCGAGCCACCGGATCCGGTCGTCGCGGCGGAACCACGAGCGCTGCCGCCGCACGAACCGCCGCGTGGCCCGGACCGTCTCCGCGCGCGCTTCGTCGGCCCCGCACTCTCCGTCCAGATATTGCATGATTTGGCGGTACCCCAAAGCCCCGCCGGCCGTGCGACCCTCCCGCAGCCCTTGGCCCAGCAGCCCGCGCACCTCGTCGACGAAGCCCGCCGCCCACATCGCGTCGACGCGGGCCCCGATGCGCTCGTCGAGGACCGCCGTGTCCACGTCGACGCCGATCTGCAGGGCGTCGTACACCGGCCGCGGCTCGGGCAGCGCCGCCGTGAAGGTCGTGCCGGTCAGCGCGTTCACCTCGAGCGCCCGCACGATGCGCCGGCCGTTGCTGGGCAGGATGCGCCCGGCCGCGACCGGGTCGGCCGCCTGAAGCCGGGCGTAGAGCGGCGCCGGCCCGGCCTCGGCGAGCTCGCGCTCCAGCTCGGCGCGCAGCTGCGGGTCGGTGCCCGGGAAGTCGAAGTCCTCGAGGACGGCGCGGACGTACAGCCCGGAGCCGCCGACGAGCAGCGGCACCCGGCCGCGGGCGGCGATGTCGTCGATCGCGGCGCGGGCCAGGCGCTGGTAGACGGCGACGCTGGCCGGCTCGGTGACGTCCCAGATGTCCAGGACGTGGTGCGGCACGCCGGCCCGCTCGGCGATCGTGAGCTTGGCGGTGCCGATGTCCATCCCGCGGTACAGCTGCATGGAATCGGCATTGACGACCTCGCCGCCGAGGGCGTCCGCGAGCCGCAGGCTCAGCGCCGACTTGCCCGCGGCCGTCGGCCCGACGATCGCGAGGACACGCGTCATACCCACGACGCCACGAAGTAACCGACCCCGTACGGAGCGGAGTCGTACAACAGCTCCCCGGTCATCGGCCGCCCGGCCGCGCCCGCGAGGACCTGCCAGGGCGCCCGGCCCGCGGCGAGCAGCTCGGCCGCCTCACCCGGATCGATCGCGGCCAGCCCGGCGGCGTCGGCCTTGGCCAGGGCGGACGCGACGGCGGCGTCGAAGGCCTCGGCGCGCGGGTCGAAGTACCCGGGCGCCTTCTCGGTACGGCACGCGGAGCCGTCGCCGAGCACCAGCAGCCCGACCCGCTCGGCCTCGCCGGCGAGCGCCCGGCCGAGCGCGGCGCACTCCTCGGGCGCGGCGTCGGCGGCGACGCTCTGGAAGTTTCCGGCGTCCGGGGCCAGCCACGCGCCGATGAGCAGGCTGAGCGGGAGCTGCTCCCCCGATGGATCACCCACCGGCAGATCGATACCCCACGGGAACAGGGTTCCCCCAAAGGGGGGTATGCGGCGTACCGTCGTGGTATCGGCACCGACGACGATGAGCAAGTCGACCGAGGCGTTGTTCAGGCGCGCCACCGCGGCGCGACAGGCAGCCCGCAGGTCGTCGAGCTCGCCCGCCGCCCCGGCGGCCACTTCCGGCACGAGCAGTGGTGGATGTGGGCAGACCGCGGCGGCGACGAGTGACACGGCCTAACGTTATCGGGGACGGTCTCTTTGCAGCCGCGGAGGGCGGCATGGCCGGCGACGGTCAGGCCGCAGGGCCTGTGAATGGCACCGGAATGGTCACGGTTCGGCCGCAGGCCCTCGACCGGCCCCGGGGCACACCTGTGACAATGCCCTGGGGAACTTTGCTGTGCGATGGCGGCGTGACGGTGGGATACCCGATCCTACGGGCGCCGGGAGCGAGGATGGGCAGATGAGCGACCCTACGGAGTTTGGACGGATCGACGCCGACGGCAACGTCTTCGTGAAGACGGCCGCCGGTGAGCGGGCCATCGGGTCCTGGCAGGCCGGGACACCCGAAGAGGGCCTGGCCCACTTCGCGCGCCGGTATGCCGACCTGGTGACCGAGGTCGATCTGATCGAGGCGCGACTCGGCAGCGGGGCCGCCGACGCCGGCCAGTCACTGTCCACCATCCGCCGCCTGCGCAGTGGCCTGGACGAGGCCCACGTCGTCGGCGACATCGACGGGCTCGCGGCACGCCTGGACAAGCTCACGTCGATCGCGGAGGAGAAGGCCGGCGCCGCCCGGGCCGCCCGCGACGCGGCCCGCGCCGAGTCGCTCGCCCGCAAGACCGCGCTGGTCGAGGAGGCAGAGCTCATCGCGGCCGACGCGACCGGCTGGAAGACGGCCGGCGACCGGCTCAAGGAGATCCTCGACGAGTGGAAGTCGATCCACGGCGTCGAGAAGAAGGCCGAGAGCGAGCTGTGGAAGCGCTACGCGGCCGCCCGCGACGCCTTCACCCGCCGCCGCGGCGCCCACTTCGCGACCCTCGACGCCTCGCGCAAGCAGGCCCAGGGCCGCAAGGAGGAGCTCGTCGTCGAGGCCGAGGGCCTGTCGGAGTCCACGGAGTGGAACGCGACGGCCGCCCGCCTCAAGGAGCTCATGACCGAGTGGAAGACCGCCCCGCGCGCCGCGAAGGACACCGAGCAGAAGCTCTGGGAACGCTTCCGCGCCGCCCAGGACGCCTTCTTCAAGCGCCGCAGCGAGGTCTTCTCCGCGCGCGACGCCGAGTTCAAGGGCAACCTCGAGCGCAAGCAGGAGCTCCTGGCCCAGGCCGAGGCCCTCGACATCGACGGCGACCCGAAGGGCGCGCAGAACAAGCTGCGCGAGCTCCAGGGCACCTGGCACGAGGTCGGCCGCGTCCCCCGCGAGTCGCAGGCGGGCCTCGACCGTCGCCTGCGCGCCGTCGAGGACAAGGTCAAGGCCGCGATGGACGCCGCGTGGCGCCGCACCCCGCCGGAGGCCAGCCCGCTGCTCGCCCAGATGCGCGAGCAGGTGGCCCGGGCGGAGCAGCAGCTGGCGAGCGCCCAGGCCGCCGGCGACCAGCGCCGCATCCGGGAGGCCGAGAAGGCCCTGGAGTCGAAGCGCAAGTTCCTGGCGATGGCGGAGCACACCGGCTGACGGACTTCCCCAGTGACGGGCTCGCCCGTCCGACATAGAAAAGTTGACCACTACACGCCACGTGCGTGTAGTGGTCAACGCTTTTCTGCCCTCGTGCACGAACCCTCATACCGCCCTGCACGCTGGCTTTTGCGACAAGTCGGGCGCTGGCGCGCCACGACTTGTCGGATTTATACCCTGACAGGCGACTTTTCCGCACGGAAGCCGCCCGGCGGGCGGACCACTCCGGCGGCGACGGCCGAGGGCCGGCGCAGAGCGCGAGGGAAGCGACGTTGCCGCTCCATGGTCATGAAAGTCGATGAGGGACAAATCGGACAACGCCATGATCCGAGACCGTTGATGCGCCCCGTTCCCCCAACCACGCCGCGTTGGCGCTCGCAGAAGGCCCCCGACCCGCCACGGGCGCCCAACCGCCGACCACGACACACGGCACCCACGCAGGCCGCCAACCCCGCAGCCGACCCGCCACGGGCGCCCAACCGCCGACCACGACACACGGCACCCACGCAGGCCGCCAACCCCGCAGCCGACCCGCCACGGGCGCCCAACCGCCGACCACGACACACGGCACCCACGCAGGCCGCCAACCCCGCAGCCGACCCGCCACGGGCGCCCAACCGCCGACCACGACACACGGTGCCCGCGCAGGCCGCTCGACTCTGCCGGCCATGGCACGCCGGCGCCGGTTCGGGGCCGGCGGCGCGGTCGCCCAGCCCGCCGGCCAGTCTGGCCATCCGTGGCGGGCCAACCGCTCGACCCCAGGAACCTTTCGCCCGGATTTATGACCTGACGGGGTATAAATCCGACAAGTCGTGGCGCGCCAGCGCCCGACTTGTCGCAAAAGCCCGGCCGCAGAACGAGCGATCAGCAGTGGGTGGCGGGCTGCGGCGGCGGGGCGCCGATCGTCGGCATGCCCAGCTTCACCCCCGGCGTCCGCGTCACCTGGCCCGACTCCCAGGCGTCGCCGGCCCGAGTCCGGCGATGCGAGACGAGCGCCCCATCCGCATTGAGGTGGTGCGGCGCCGCGTACGTGACCGTCGTGTGGACGACGTCCCCCGGCCGGATGCCGGCATCGGAAGGCGCGGCGAAGTGGACAAGCCGCCCGTCCCGGGCACGCCCCGAAAGGCGACCGGTCGAGGTGTCCTTGCGCCCCTCGCCGACCGCGACCAGAACCTCAAGCGTCGAGCCGACCAGCCTCTTGTTCTCCGCCCACGAGATCTCCTCGAGCGTGGCGATCAGCCGGTCGTAGCGCTCCTGCACGACCGCCTTCGGCACCTGGGCGTCCATCGTGGCGGCGGGCGTGCCGGGCCGCTTGGAGTACTGGAACGTGAAGGCGCTGGAGTACCGCGCGGCGCGCACGACGTCCAGGGTCTGCTCGAAGTCGGCGTCCGTCTCGCCGGGGAAGCCGACGATGATGTCCGTGGTGATCGCGGCGTCCGGCATCGCGGCGCGGACCTTGTCGATGATGCCGAGGTACTTCTCCGCCCGGTACGAGCGGCGCATCGCCCGCAGGACCGTGTCGGAGCCCGACTGCAGCGGCATGTGCAGCGAGTGGCAGACGTTCGGCGTCTCGGCCATCGCGGCGATGACGTCGTCGGTGAAGTCCTTCGGGTGCGGGCTGGTGAACCGCACCCGCTCCAGGCCGTCGACGGTGCCGCAGGCGCGCAGGAGCTTGCCGAAGGCGTAGCGGTCGCCGAACTCGACGCCGTACGAGTTCACGTTCTGGCCCAGCAGGGTGACCTCGAGGACGCCCTCGGCGGCCAGGGCGCGCACCTCGGCCAGGATGTCGCCGGGGCGGCGGTCCTTCTCCTTGCCGCGCAGCGCCGGCACGATGCAGAACGTGCAGGTGTTGTTGCAGCCGACGGAGATCGACACCCAGCCGGCGTAGGTCGACTCGCGGCGGGTCGGCAGCGTGGACGGGAAGACCTCGAGCGACTCGAGGATCTCGACCTCGGCGGCGGCGTTGTGGCGGGCGCGCTCGAGCAGCACCGGCAGCGAGCCGATGTTGTGCGTGCCGAACACGACGTCCACCCAGGGCGCCTTTTTCACGATCTCGCCGCGGTCCTTCTGCGCCAGGCAGCCGCCAACGGCGATCTGCATGCCGGGGTGGGCGAGCTTGGTCGGGCGCAGGTGGCCGAGGTTGCCGTACAGCCGGTTGTCGGCGTTCTCCCGCACCGCGCACGTGTTGAACACGACGACGTCGGGCTCGCCGTCGCCGGCCGCCGGCACGTAGCCGGCCTCCTCCAGCAGGCCGGAGATGCGCTCGGAGTCGTGCGCGTTCATCTGGCAGCCGTAGGTCACGACGCGGAAGGTGCGGGTGTCAGTCATGGCGGCACAAATACTAACCCCCTACATGCTCACCGGCCGTATCCACGAGCCCGGGCAGCTCCACGTCGGCGGCCTCGCCCGGCGGGAAGAGCGGCGTGACCGCCACGTACCCGTCCAGCAGCCAGCCGTCGTCACTGCCGGGCTCGGCCACGTCGCCGACCTGTTCGAGCGACATGCGCACGAACCCCTCGCCGCGCTCGCGCAGCGTCATCTGCACCATGCCGAACTCGGCCAGGTGGGCGCGCCGGATGCCGCGCACGTACCCCGCCTCGACGTCGGGCACGTTGACGTTGAGGACGAACGGGCCGGTGAGCAGCGGCAGCAGGTCCACGGCGACCTCGGCCGCGGTCGCCCAGTGCGGCTCGGGGCCGGTGGCGTCGAGCGACACCGCCATCGCCCGGCAGCCGTTGGCCACGGCGGTGAGGGCCGCGCCGACGGTGCCGGAGTGCAGCACGGCGGCGCCGGTGTTGGGGCCCCGGTTGATGCCGGACAGCACGACGTCGGGCGGCTCGCCGAAGGCGCCCCGCGTGGCGAGCAGGACGATGAACGCCGGAGTGGCGGAGACCGCAAAGGCCGCAGGTGTACCCACAATCACCGCCTCTTGCATCGCGATGTGCCCGTCGGCCTCGACGGCCAGCAGCGCGGCGCTCGAGCCGCTGGACTCCTCGGCCGGGGCGGCGACGATCACCTCGTGCCCGGCCGCCGCGGCCGCCGCGGCCAGGGCGTGCAGCCCGGGGCTGTCGATGCCGTCGTCGTTGGTCACCAGAATGCGCATGCCGCCTAGTGTGACCAAAAGCGTCGTGTCGGGCACTCCGCACGCAAATCGGCTGTCGTTATCGCCCCGTGACCACTGTGTCGCGGATCAAGGCCCTTTGCCCCGCTAACGTCGTTCGCACCGAAGAGCGACGAGTATCGCTAGGCAGTGGGGCGGATGATGACGGACGAGCCTTTGATCGTGCTCAGTGGCGTGAACAAGTGGTTCGGCGAGCTGCACGTGCTGAAGGACATCAACCTGTCGATCGGACGGGGCGAGGTCGTCGTCGTGGTGGGCCCGTCCGGGTCGGGCAAGTCGACGCTCTGCCGGGCGATCAACCGGCTGGAGCCGATCAACCAGGGCGAGATCGTCTTCGACGGGACCCGGCTGCCCGAGGAGGGCCGGCCGCTGGCGCGGCTGCGCAGCGAGGTCGGCATGGTCTTCCAGTCGTTCAACCTGTTCGCGCACAAGACCGTGCTCGAAAACGTGATGATCGGCCCGATCAAGGTCCGCAAGGAGAAGTCGGCCGTGGTCCGGGAGCGGGCGATGAGCCTGCTCGACCGGGTCGGCATCGGCACCCAGGCGGAGAAGTACCCGGCACAGCTGTCGGGCGGCCAGCAGCAGCGCGCGGCGATCGCGCGCGCGCTGGCCATGCAGCCCAAGGCGATGCTCTTCGACGAGCCGACCAGCGCGCTGGACCCGGAGATGGTCGGCGAGGTGCTCGACGTGATGACCGGCCTGGCCCGCGACGGCATGACGATGGTCGTCGTCACCCACGAGATGGGCTTCGCCCGCCACGCGGCCAACCGGGTCGTGTTCATGGCCGACGGCCAGCTGGTCGAGGAGGCGGAGCCGGCGGAGTTCTTCGCCAACCCGCGCAGCGACCGCGCGAAGGACTTCCTCTCAAAGATCCTCACCCACTGACATTCCGGCACACACATCTCGGCACACGAGAACCGGCGCGCCACACCCGGCGCGCCCAGAGGCCGCCCGGTACGCCGCCGGACGGCCATGAGGTAATGGAAGGAGCAGGGCAGAACATGCGAATCACGCGAGTCGCGGCCTTCGCCGCAGTCGCCACGCTTTCGCTCGGCCTCGCCGCATGCGGCAAGGAGGGCACTCCCACGCCCGAGGCGCCGGCCGGCCAGTCCGGCGCGCCGGCCGCGCAGGGTGACGCCTGCACGTCGTCGGGCACGTCGTTCACGCCGGCCACCGGCGTCGACATCGCGGGCAGCCCCACGTTCGCGAAGATCAAGTCGGCCGGCAAGGTCGTCATCGGCGTCAAGTTCGACCAGCCGAACCTCGGCTACAAGGACGCCTCGGGCAAGCGCTGCGGCTTCGACATCGAGATCGCCCAGCTGATCGCGTCGAAGCTCGGCATCGACCCGGCGAAGATCGAGTACAAGGAGGTCGCCTCGGCCAACCGCGAGACGGCGATCAAGGGCGGCGAGGTCGACTACTACGTCGGCACGTACTCGATCACCGACAAGCGCAAGGCCGACGTCTCCTTCGCCGGCCCGTACTTCGTCGCCGCGCAGGACCTGCTGGTGCGCAAGGACGACACGTCCATCACCGGCTCGGACACGCTCAAGGGCAAGAAGGTGTGCTCGGCGACCGGCTCGACCCCGATCCAGCGGGTGCGCGACCAGAAGCTGACCGACCCGGGCGGCAGCATCGTGGAGTTCAAGACCTACTCCGAGTGCGTCTCGCAGCTGCTGGACAAGAAGGTCGACGCCGTCACCACCGACGACGCGATCCTCAAGGGCTACGCCGCGCAGAACCCGAGCGCGCTCAAGGTCGTCGGCAAGCCGTTCACCGACCCCGCGACCGGCAAGCCGTACCCGGAGAAGTACGGCATCGGCCTGGCCCACGACGACAAGGCCCTGCGCGACTTCGTCAACGCCGCGCTGGAGCAGGCCGAGTCGGACGGCACCTGGCAGAAGATCTACGACGGCACGCTGGGCAAGTCGGGCTCCCCGGCCACGGCTCCCGCGCTCGAGAAGTACTGATGCAGTGACCGGGACGCCGCTCCGCGAGGGGCGGCGTCCCACCACATTCGGCGAAGACCTTCCGATGGGCAGCGGATGAACGACTTTCTACACGTCCTCACGGACAACTGGGACATCATCGGGTCACACTTCCTGACCACGATCGAGCTGTTCCTGATCGCCGCGGTGGGTTCGCTGGTCGTCGGCACCCTGCTCACCGCGATGCGCGTCTCCCCCGTCCCGGCGCTGCGCGCGTTCGGCACCTCGTACGTGCTGCTGCTGCGCAACACCCCGCTGACGCTGGTGTTCGCGCTGCTGGTGTTCGCGGTGCCGAAGCTCGACGTCACCCTGGACTACTTCCCCGCGGCGTGCGTCGCGCTCATCGCCTACACCAGCGCGTTCGTGTGCGAGGCGCTGCGCTCCGGCATCAACACGGTGCCCGTCGGGCAGGCCGAGGCCGCCCGCGCGCTCGGCATGACGTTCACGCAGGTGCTGTCCAACGTCGTGCTGCCGCAGGCGTTCCGCACGGTGGTGCCGCCGATGATCAGCGTGTACAACGCCATGCTGAAGAACACCACGATCGCGGCCGGCTTCTCGGTCGCCGAGGCGGGCGCGATCCAGGCGTACCTGTCCGAGCGCAGCGAGAACCAGATCTACGTCCTGCTGTGGGTCGCGATCGGCTTCCTGATTCTGGTGGTACCGCTGATCGCGCTGCAGCGGATGCTCGAGCGGCGCTGGAGGGTCGCACGATGACCAACGTCCTGTACGACCTGCCCGGCCCGAAGGCGCGGCTGCGCAACCGGATCCTCGGCGTCGTGAGCGTCGTCGCGATCGTGGCGCTGCTGGCGTACATCGTCAAGCGCTTCAACGACACCGGCCAGTTCGACTCCATCAAGTGGCAGCAGTTCGAGTACAAGGCCATCCAGGACCAGCTCCTCGACGGCTACCTCACCACGCTGCGGGCGGCCGGCGCGGCCGCGGTCCTGGCGCTGGTGCTCGGGGCGCTGCTGGCCACCGCGCGGCTGAGCGACCACGTCGCGTTCCGCGCGCCGTCGACGTTCGTGGTCGAGCTGTTCCGCGCGATCCCGCTGCTGATCCTCATCTTCTTCGCCTACTACGGCCCCATCCAGCTGGGCTATAAGGTCGATCCGTTCTGGCCGCTGGTGATCGGCCTCACGCTGTACAACGGCTCCGTGCTCGCCGAGATCTTCCGCGCCGGCATCATCTCCGTCGCGAAGGGCCAGTCGGAGGCGGCCTACGCGCTGGGCATGCGCAAGACGCAGGTGATGTGGTCGATCCTGCTGCCGCAGGCCGTGCGGGCCATGCTGCCGGCCATCGTCAGCCAGCTCGTCGTGCTGCTCAAGGACACCGCGCTGGGCTTCATCATCCAGCTGCCGGAGCTGCTGTACGTCGGCAAGCAGATCGGCGGCCGGCTGCCGTTCGGCCTGCCGTACGTCCCGAGCTACCTCGTCGTCGCCGCGATCTACATCACCACCTGCGGCCTGTTGTCCTGGTTTGCGTTCTGGCTGCAGAAACGCCTGGCTCGGGGCCGGCGGCGCAAGACGACGGCCGCACCGGTGCCGCTGACCGTGGACAGTGGGTCGGCGGGCCCGGCACTTTGAGTTGATTGGCAAGGTTGCGCCCGGTGCGTACGCTGCGCGAGTGGCGGACACCGGCTTCAGGTTGGGCATCGACTTCGGCACCTCAAACACCGTCGCGGTCCTGCGCTGGCCGGACGGGCGCGCCAAGCCGCTGCTCTTCGACGGCACCCCGTTGCTGCCGTCGGCGGTGTACGTCAACGCCGACGGCACGATCCTCACCGGGCGTGACGCCGTGCACTCCGCGCGGCTGCAGCCGCACCGGTTCGAGCCCTACCCGAAGCGCCGCATCGAGGAGGGCACCGTCTGGCTCGGCGAGCGCGACGTGCCCGTCGCCGAGCTCGTCACGACGGTGCTGCGCCGGGTCGCCAACGAGGCCGAGCGGGTCGCCGGCGCCAAGATCTCCCACGTCACGATGACCCACCCGGCGGCCTGGCCGCCGCAGCGGCGCCAGACGCTGTCGCAGGCCGCCGTCGCCGCCGGGCTGCCGGCCCCGCTGCTGGCCTCCGAGCCGGTCGCCGCCGCCTCCTACTTCGTCTCCACCGTCGGCGCGCACGTGCCCGTCGGCGGGATCGCCGTCGTCTACGACTTCGGCGCCGGCACGTTCGACGCGAGCGTGGTGCGCCGCAACGCCGGCGGGGGCTTCGACGTGCTCGCGAGCGAGGGCCTGCCCGACGCCGGCGGGCTGGACGTCGACGCGGCCGTGGTGGCGTACCTCGGCCGGAACTTCGCCGACCGCGAGGGCGACAACTGGCGCCGGCTCACCAACCCGGAGTCCGAGGCCGACCGCCGCGCCGCCTGGCAGCTGTGGGAGGACGCGCGGCTGGCCAAGGAGATGCTCAGCCGCGCCGCCACCACCTACGTCCACGTGCCGCTGTTCGACGAGAGCGTGCCGATCGGCCGCGAGCAGCTCGAGCAGCTGGCCGGCCCGATCCTCGCCCGCACGGTGACGGCGACCCAGATCGCGGTGACCGCCGCGGCGCTGGGTGAGCGCAAGGTGTCGGCGGTGTTCCTCGTCGGCGGCTCCAGCCGCATCCCGCTCGCGGCGACGCTGCTGCACCGCGCGATGGGGCTCGCCCCGACCGCGATCGAGCAGCCCGAGCTGGTCGTCGCCGAGGGCGCGCTGCACCTGGCCCCGCCGACCGGGCGCGCCCCGGTCGCGGGCGCCGCCGGCGGGGCGTCCTCGCCGATCTCCGGCCCGCCGGCCTCGGGCGGCCCGCGGGCCGAGGCGTCCCCGACGCCGGTTTCGGGCGCCCCGGTCTCCGGCCAGCCCGTCTCGCCGGCGTTCAGCATGCCGTCGAACACGCCGCACCTGCCGCCGCTGCTGCAGACCGCCTCGATGCAGGTCGTGCCGCCCGTCACGACGCCGCCGGCGCACACGGTCCCCACCCAGCCGACGTCCCCGCCCGCGCAGCGCCCGGCCGGTTACCCGCCGCAGCAGCGGCCGGCCCAGCCCGTCTCGGGGCAGCCCGTCTCGGGCCAGCCGGTCTCGCCCGTGCACCCGGCCGCGTACGCGCAGCAGCAGCGCCCGATCGTCCCGCAGCAGCCGGTCGCCCAGCCCGGCGGCCCGGCGGTCGGCGCGCCGTCGTGGCCGGTGACGGCTCCCGCCGTACCGCCGCAGAAGCAAGGGCGCGGAGGACTCGTCGCGGCCGTCGGCGGCGGCGCCCTCGCGCTGATCCTCGTGATCGCCGGGATCGTGTGGGCGGTCAACCGGGGCGACGACAACAACCCGGGCGGGAGCGGGGGCCCGTCGGACCAGGCCGGCCCCGCGGCGCCGGCCTGCGGCAAGAAGATCGGCTACCTGGGCAAGTCCAGCGGCGACAACTCCGACGACGGCGTCCTGCTGCGCAACAGCGTCAAGCTCGCCATCGCCGACTGGAACGACAAGAACCCCAACTGCCACGTCGACTTCAAGGAGTTCGACACCACCGGCTCCGACGACGGCGCGAAGTCGAAGGCGCAGGCCGCCGTCGACGACCCGCTGGTCGTCGGCCTCGTCGGCCCCGTGTACGACAACGAGATCATGGCCTCCGGCAAGATCCTCGACGACGCCAAGCTGCCGATGATGCTCACGTTCGACTCCGACATGAAGGTCTCCAAGCAGGGCTGGAGCGTGTTCCACCGCATCATCGCCGACGAGGAGGACCAGGCCCAGGCCGGCGCCCGGTACCTGAAGAACACGCTCAAGGTGACGAAGGTCGCCATCGTGTACGACGACTCCGACTTCGGCACGACAGGCCGCCAGGAGGTCTCCAACGGGCTCGGCGCGGCCGCCGGCCAGTTCGTGCAGATCCGCCAGGCCGACACGGACTTCACCTCGGCGGTCAAGCAGGTCACCGACTCCAACGCCGACGCGGTGTACTTCGCCGGCGAGTCCACCGACGGCACCGCCTTCGTGAAGGCCCTGCGCACCGCGAAGCCCACGATGCCGGTCGTCGCCTCGGACGCGCTGTTCACGCAGGAGTTCGTGAGCGGCACGGGCGGCAAGGCCGACGGCGTGGTCATCACCGCACCGTGCGTCCCCTCCAACGACGCCGGCAACGACTACGCCTCGAAGTACCGCGGCGCATACGGCCAGGCGGCCAGCTACTACGGCCCGGAGGCCTACGACGCCGCCGCGGTGTACCTGGACGGCCTGAAGGCCGGCAACGGCACCCGCGAGCAGATGCAGAAGTTCCTGTCGACGTACAACGGCAAGGGCGTCACGACGGGCCGCCAGATCAAGTTCGACGGCAGCGGCAACCTGGCGGTGCCGGACCCGGTGATCTGGGCGTTCAAGGTCCAGAAGGACGGCGTCCAGAAGGACTCGGTGATCGCCCCGTAGCGCGAACCCGGCCCGCGCTCCTCCGGTTGCGCGCGGGCCGGCTCTCGACGCCTTCGGGGCCGTTTGCCGCACTGTCTCTCGACTCTCGACTCTCGACGGCCTTCGGCGTGCCGGCGCGCCTTCAATCGCCACCAGCGCGCGGGTCGGGCGCGGGAGCGTTCGGTGCCCGGGCCGCGTGCACGGGGCGCCTTCGGCGGGCGGGCCGGGTGCGCGACCGCCTTCGGCGTGCGGGCGTTTTGAACGGATAAATCCGGACGCTGGCGCGTCCGGATTTATCCGACATTTCGTATATGCGGCGTCCGCGCGAATCCCGCCGGTTGGTGAGTGTTTGCGGCTAGCGGGCGATCTCGGTGACGCGCGACTCCCGCACGACCGTGACGCGGATCTGACCCGGGTAGGTCAGCTCCTCCTCGATCTGCTTCGCCACGTCGCGGGCCAGCACCGCCGCCCCGATGTCGTCGACGTCGTCGGGCCGCACCATGACCCGGATCTCGCGCCCGGCCTGCATCGCGAAGACCTTCTCCACGCCCGACTTGCCGCCGGCGATCTCCTCGATGCGCTCGAGCCGCTTGACGTACGCCTCCAGGCTCTCCCGCCGCGCCCCCGGCCGCCCGCCGGAGCACGCATCCGACGCCTGCGTGAGGACGGCCTCGATCGTCTGCGGCAGCACCTCGTTGTGGTGCGCCTCGATCGCGTGGACGACCTCGTCGTGCTCGCCGTACTTCCGCGCCACGTCCGCGCCGATCAGCGCGTGACTGCCCTCGACCTCGTGGGTGAGCGCCTTGCCGATGTCGTGCAGGAACGCGCACCGCTTGATGAGCGCCGGGTCCAGCCGCAGCTCGGAGGCCATGATGCCGGCGATGTGGGCGGTCTCGACGAGGTGCTTGAGGACGTTCTGCCCGTACGAGGTGCGGTAGCGCAGCCGCCCCAGCAGCGTCATGAGCTCCGGGTGCAGGTCGGTGATCCCGACCTCGACCAGCGCGTCCTCGGCGGCCCGGTGGCACAGCCGCTCCACCTCGTGCTTGGCCTGCTCGAAGACCTCCTCGATGCGATGCGGATGGATCCGCCCGTCGAGCACCAGCTTCTCCAGCGTGAGGCGGCCGATCTCGCGGCGTACCGGATCGAAGCACGACAGCAGCACGGCCTCCGGCGTGTCGTCGATGATCAGGTTCACCCCGGTCGTCGACTCGAACGCGCGGATGTTGCGCCCCTCGCGCCCGATGATGCGCCCCTTCATCTCGTCGCTGGGCAGGTGCAGGACGCTGACCACGCTCTCCGCGGTCTGCTCGCTGGCGACCCGCTGGATGGCGTCGACGACGATGTGCCGGGCCCGCTGCTCGGCGGTGTTGCGCGCGTCGTTCTCGATATCGCGCACCAGCAGCGCCGCCTCGCGCTTGGCCTGCGCCTCGATCGTCTCGACGACCTCGACCCGCGCCGCGTCGGCCGTCAGCCCCGCGATGCGCTCCAGTTCCTCGCGGTGCCGCTCCTCGCCCTCCGCGAGCTCGCTCTCACGACGGGAGAAGGACGCTTCGCGTTCCAACAAATCGGTTTCGGTACTGCTGATGCGCCGGTCCCGCTCCGCCAGCCGCTCGGCCTCCTCGGCCAGCAGCCGCTCCCGCTCGTC
The DNA here is from genome assembly GCF_050936175.1 of Dactylosporangium sp. CA-139066. Taxonomy (NCBI): domain Bacteria; kingdom Bacillati; phylum Actinomycetota; class Actinomycetes; order Micromonosporales; family Micromonosporaceae; genus Dactylosporangium; species Dactylosporangium sp. CA-139066. Next base: position 9,150,490 of record NZ_JBNJNH010000001.1, read on the forward strand.
GAGCCGCCGCTGGCGCCGTTCGGCGTCCTGCGACTGCTCCTTCGCGACCGCGGTGAGCTGGTTGACCTCGCGCTCCCCCGCCCGCCGCGCGGCCGCGCGCGCCTGCTCGGCGTCGACCTCGGCCTGCCGGTGCGCCCGTTCGAGCAGCGAGTCGGCCTCGGCCCGCGCCGCGTCAAGAATCCGCCGCGCCTCCGACCGCGCCGCGCTGGCCTCGGCCTTGGCCGCCGCCGCCTCGGTCCGCGCCGCCGCGGCCGCCGCCCGCGCCTCGTCCACTGCCGCCGTGGCGTCTTCCGCCGCCGTACGCAGGGAGGCCAGCGAGTGCTCCTGCCGATCCTTCTCGGCGAGGAAGGCGGGGTCGTCCCCCGCGGGCGCCACGCCCGGCGTGCTCACTCCGAGCCGCCGGATCACCTTGAGCGCCGCGATCAGCACCACGACCACGACGACGCCGAGAACGGTCATCGCCACGGTCAGCGCGATCTGAAACCCGGTCACGCCGCCACCTCACCGGTCACCGCGCGGTACTCGCCCGCCCGGTCGGCACCCGACCTTCTGTCCACGCCCACCGCCCTGTCAGCCCGGGCGGTCCCGCCCCCGGATGCAACCCTACTTGGGTCCGCCGTCCGGATGAGTCGCACAGGCCCGATGGTCGCCCCGCCGATCCGCCCAACGTCCGCCCGGCGCCTCGGGCGTCTCGGCGTTCCGCGGCCGGTATGACCGTTTCGCCGGTCTTCGCCGCCCTCGTCCCCGTCGGAATCGGCCGGGATCCGCCCGCCGTCGCGGGCCCGCCCCGCGGCCGCCTGGCCATCCGGACTCACACCGTTTCGCCGCGCTTCGCCGCCCTCGTCCCCGTCGGACTCGGCCGGGATTCGTTCGCCGCTGCGGGCCCGCCCCGCGGCCGTCTCCGCGGCCGCCTGGCCATCGGGACTCACGGGGTCGCAGAGGATGACATGGGCGCGATCCGTCACGACGTCACCTCGCTCCGCTCGGCGCCGCGCATCTTGCAGCGGCGGGTGATGTGGAGGAGACGCCCGACCACTGCGCATCAAGGTACGTCGATATCGGGACTTAGAAAGCCCCGCTGCTAGGTCGCCGCTAGCGCCAGGCCTCCCGCAAGACATGGCGCTTCAATTCCGTTATGAACGCTCGTAAGTGTTGCTGATCTGTGACGCGATCTATGTTGTGCGGTAAACCCGCGGTGGTTGGGCGGTCTCCATCTGGTAACGCCGAGGCTAGGTCGTGAAGGCCGCTTCGGTCAAGGACTCATGATCGGGCACCATACGGGACGTAAGTCCGTCAAGTACCGTCGCCTGCCAAAACATCACACCAGCAACTTTTGGGCGGATCTTTCCGGCATGTCGGTCGCGATCTTGATGAAACATTCAACAATCCGTGATCGCGCCATCTACACAGCGCAGACTCACTCGACGAGCTTGCGCAATCATTCCACCACAGACAGTGGCCGCCACCAACGCCCCCATCGACAGTTGTCGTCCGAAAACCATTTCGCCGGGTCCCGGCGACCACACTCAACGTGACGTCGCCACCTGGCGTATCGACATGCAGCGCCGTCATACACGATCTGCCAGGGCGTCGTCGCGACAACCTCGCTGGCGCCCGGCGGCCGACCGCCATGCCGGCATTGCCAATGGAGCAGCAACGGAGGATCGCCGAGCGGCCGAGCGGCCGAGCGACCTGCGAAATAGAGCCACTGAGCGCCAGAGCGGCGGGTCGGCGGAGCCGCCCGCATGATGGAGCGCGCCGAGCAACGGACCGACCGAGCGGCGGGGCGGCGGGGCGACCGCCGACGGAGCGGCGGGCTACTGGTTGTCGGGATCGAGCGCGGCGTCGGCCAGCGCGTCCGGGTCGATGCCGTCGGCGAACTCGGCGGCGTCCTCGCGCTCGGCCATGGCCTCCTTGACGAGCCGGATGGCGAGCCCCGGCGGGTACCCCTTGCGCCCCAGCATGCCGACCAGCCGCCGGAACACCGCCTCGGGCGTCCCCCGCGTCTCGACCCGCAGCCGGCGAGCCACCAAGGCCCGCGCCGTGGCCTCCTCGACGTCCGGCGCCAGCTCCTCGAGGGCCTCGCCCACCTCGTCCGGCGAGACTCCCTTGCGCCGCAGCTCCCCCGCCAGCGCCCGCCTGGCCAGCCCGCGCCCGTGATGCCGGCTGGCGACCCACGCCCGGGCGAACGCGGCGTCGTCGATGATGCCGACCTCGTCGTACCGGTCGAGGATCTCCGCCGCGATCTCCTCCTCGACCCCACGCTTGTGCATCGTGGCGGCGAGCTCCGCCCGCGTACGCGGCCGCACGGCCAACTGCCGCAGGCAGATCTCCCGCGCCATCTCCCGCGGGTCCTTCGGCGCCGCGGGAGCCGCCGCGGCTTCCCCCCGCTCGCGCCGCCCCCGCCCCCCGCGCCGCCCACGCTTCGGCTTTTCATCGTCCGTTTCGGACAAATCCGAATTGTCGGCGCCGGAGGGCACGACGGACGTGTCCCGCCGCGAACCGCCCCGCGCGGACGGAGCACCGCCGGCAGACCGGGGCTTGCTGGGGCCAGGCTCGTCGGCCGGCAAGGACGAAGGCCAGCCGGCCGACGACGAAGCTCGCGGCGACGGAGTGCCATCCGTAGCGGACCAGGGATTGCCAGGGCCAGACTCGCCGACCGGCAAGGAGGAAGCTCGCGGCGCCGAGGTGCCATCCGCGGCGGACCAGGGATTGCCGGGGTCAGACTCACCCACCGGCGAAGAAGCTCGCGACGGCGAGGCGTCATCCGCGGCGGACCAGGGATTGCCGGGGTCAGACTCACCCACCGGCGAAGAAGCTCGCGACGGCGAGGTGCCATCCGCGGCGGACCAGGGATTGTCGGGCTCAGGCGGCCGCACCTGGCGCTTCGCGCGCAACGAAGGCGGCGGGACCGAACTCGAAGCGGTCCAGGGATTGTCGCCGCCCGGGTCGTCCCACGGCGTCACCGGCGGTACGGCCGCACCTCGGACCCGCCGCGACTGACCGGACTGCGGTGGCTCCCCCGATGGCGCCGCATCCGCGGTCAGCCACGGGTTCTCGCCGGGCTCGAACCCACCGAACTCGGCAGCGGCGGCGTCATCCCCGCCGGACATCAGCAAACCTCCGACAACACGGCCCGACAGCGTTGCGAGTCGAGCCTATGACCCGGTGCCGGCCGAAGCGGCTTGGCCCACTGGGCCGGCACCGGGTGGTCACAGGCGGGAGGACGACGCCACCCGCAGATACGAACCGCGAACGCCCGGCTCGCAACCGACGCTGCAAACCGCCGCCGCGGCGACCGACGCAAAGCCGACACCGCCGACGGCCCGCCACGAACGCCCGGTTCGCGAGCCAGGCCGTCACCCAGCACGCGACCCCGCACCGAAGCCCGGTACGCAAACCCAGCCATCGGGCTCAGGCGCTCGTCACGCAGCGCGGACCGACCAGGCGCGGAGCAGGGCGGGCGCGGGACGCGCGCAGTGCCAGGCGCGGACGCGGTGGGCATCCGAGCGCTGGACCGCACGCGCCACCAAGCGCACACGAACCGCCAAGCGCAGACGAGGGCCGCGAAGCCGTCAGAAGTCGACCGGGGCGACCTCGGGCCCGCCGGCCGCGTCGCTGGCGGAGCCCACGCCGACGCCGAGCTTCTCCTTGATCTTCTTCTCGATCTCGGCGGCGACGTCCGGGTTCTCACGCAGGAACTTGCGCGAGTTCTCCTTGCCCTGGCCGAGCTGGTCGCCGTCGTAGGTGTACCAGGCGCCGGACTTGCGGATGATCGTCTGCTCGACGCCGACGTCGATGAGAGAGCCCTCGCGAGAGATGCCCTTGCCATACATGATGTCGAACTCGGCCTGCTTGAACGGCGACGCGACCTTGTTCTTGACGACCTTCACGCGGGTGCGGTTGCCCACGACGTCGGTGCCGTCCTTGAGGCTCTCGATGCGGCGGACGTCGAGGCGCACGGAGGCGTAGAACTTCAGCGCGCGGCCACCGGTCGTGGTCTCCGGGCTGCCGAACATGACGCCGATCTTCTCGCGCAGCTGGTTGATGAAGATCGCCGTGGTGCCGGAGTTGTTGAGGGCACCGGTGATCTTGCGCAGGGCCTGGCTCATGAGGCGGGCCTGGAGGCCGACGTGGCTGTCGCCCATCTCGCCCTCGATCTCGGCGCGCGGCACGAGGGCGGCGACGGAGTCGATGACGATGATGTCGAGGGCGCCGGAGCGCACCAGCATGTCGACGATCTCGAGGGCCTGCTCACCGGTGTCGGGCTGGGAGACCAGCAGCGCGTCGGTGTCGACGCCCAGCGCCTTGGCGTAGTCGGGGTCGAGCGCGTGCTCGGCGTCGATGAACGCCGCGATGCCACCCTGCGCCTGCGCGTTGGCGATCGCGTGCAGGGCGACGGTCGTCTTACCGCTGGACTCCGGGCCGAAGACCTCGATCACCCGGCCGCGCGGCAGGCCCCCGATGCCCAGCGCCACGTCGAGGGCGATGGAGCCGGTCGGGATGATCGCCTGTGGCTGCTGGACGCGCTCGCCGAGCCGCATCACGGAGCCCTTGCCGAACTGCTTGTCGATCTGTGAGAGGGCGAGCCCCAGCGCCTTCTCCCGATCCGGTTGCACTGCCATGTCCGTCACCCCTGGGTTCGCGGTCTTCGTCGGCGTTCGCTTGGTCACGCTGACACGTTAAGCGCCGGGTATGACAAAAACTGCCTGCGAGACGCCCAACGAGCGAGAAGAGTACCCGTACATCTGTACGATCGGCAGGCCGACACGCCGAAAAACCTCAGCGCAGACGGGCTGGAACACGCTCCGGGTATGCGGCGACTACAGCCCGCCACACGTCGGCGGTGTCGAACCCGCCGGCGAGGGCCTCGTCGATCGTCCGGCCGCCGAGCTGCGACAACACCTGATCGTGCGCGATGCTCCGCGCGTAGCCAACTCCGAAGACCTGCTCCAGCCGCTGCCAGAAATCCGTCAAACGCACGGGATCAAACCTAACGGAGTACGCGGGCGACCAGCGGTACCACCGTCACCCCGGCGAGCACCGTCAGCACCGGGTAGCCGAACAGGTCCACCACCACCCCGGACAGCGCGCCCGCCGAAGCGCCCGCGACCCCCATGATGACGTCCGAGAGGCCTTGGACGCCGGCGCGCTCCTCCAGGGGTACCGACTCGGAAAGCAGCGTGGAGCCCGACACCATCGTGGCGCTCCACCCCAGTCCCAGCAGGCCCATCCCGAGCGACAGCTGCCACGTGCGCTCCCCCGCGGTACCACTCAGAACACACGCGAGCCCCAGCACCGCGGCGCCGCCGAGGATGACGGGGCGGCGCCCGGCGCGGTCGGCCAGCCAGCCGACGAGGGGCGACAGGGCGTACATCCCGGTGATGTGGATGCTGATCACCAGCCCGACGATGCGCAGCAGGTCGGCATGGTCGTGCACGTACGCCCCGAGGTGCACCGGCGTCATCGACATCACACCGACCATCACCACGTGCCCGACGGCGACGGCGGTGACCCCCGTGCGCGCCCCCGCACTGTCGCGGATCGTCCGCGCCGCCTGCCGCCAGACGCGCGCGGCCGGCGCGGGCGCGTCGCCGGCGAGGGAGCGCGCGGTGAGCAGCGGATCGGGGCGCAGCACGACGAACAGCACGACCGCGGCCAGGGCGAACGCGAGGACGCTGAACAGGTACGGCCCGCCGTACTCCGGCACGCCCCACCGCGCCAGCAGCCGGTCGGTCAGCGGCGCCAGGTTGGGCCCGGCGACCGCGCCGACCGTCGTGGCCCACACGACGATCGACAGATGGCGGGCCCGCCGGTCGGGCGCGGCGAGGTCGACCGCGGAGTAGCGCGACTGCAGGTTCGCCGCGCTCGCGCCGCCGAACAGCAGCGTGCCGAGGAACAGCAGGGGTACCGACGAGGCCCGCACCGCCGCCACGACCAGCAGCGCGCCGAGCGCCCCGAGGCAGTACGCGAACACCAGGCCCGGCCGCCGCCCACCGGCGCGCATCAGGCGGGTCGCCGGGATCGCGATCAGCGCCGCGCCGACGACCGAGCAGCTGCCGGCGAGCCCGGCCGCCCACGGCCCGGCCAGGGAGGCGGCGAGCAGCGCGCCGACGGAGACGCCGCTGGCCACGCCGAGCCCGCCGACGATCTGGGTGCCCACGAGCAGGCCGAGCGTGCGCCGCTGCAGGCCGGTGACATCGACGGGTGGTGCCTCGGCAACGATCACGCGGCCATCGTCGCGTACGGACCGCAGACCGCACCAGTCATTACGCGACGGCGGAGAGGGCCAATACCACCGCCGCGGCCGCCTCGTCGGCGTCGTCCCCGTCCGCGCGGACGAGGACGGTGGAGCCGGCGGTCGCGTTCAACCCCATGATCGCCAGGACGCTGCGCGCGTTCGCCCGCTTCTCATTGAAGATCACTTCGACGGTACTGCGAAAGCGCGCCGCCACCCGCACCAGCGCCCCCGCCGGCCTGGCGTGCAGATCCTCGGGCAGCACGACGGAGCGCTCAGAGCTTGCGGACATCGCGGGCCTCCACCGCCGCCTGCGTGACCTCCTCGAGGCCGGCGCCCGTGCCGGCCAGCACCGCGGCGGCGACCGCGCCCTCGACGAACGGCGCGTCGACGAGCACGGCGTCGTTGGCGACCCGGTCCTCGAGCACGGTACGCGCGGTGAGCACCGCGCTGCCCAGGTCCGTCAGCACGAGCACCCCGGCGCCGCGGTCGGCCCGGTCGATGGCCACGAGGATGCGGTCGTAGCTGGTGCCCAGGCCACCGTCGTCGGTCCCGCCGGCCGCCTCGATCGGAACTTCCTCGCCCGCCACCTGAACGAGCATGTCCCGCAGGCCATGCGCCAGCCTCTCGCTGTGCGACACCAACACGATCCCCACCAGTTGCGCCATACCAGGCATGCTATGGGCATGAAAAAGTTCATCAACGACCCGGCCGACGTGGTCCGGGAGGCGCTCGCCGGGCTCGCCGCCGCCCACCCCGAGCTGCGGGTCGACCTCGATGAGCAGTTCGTCGCGCGTGCGGACGCGCCGCGCCCGGGCAAGGTCGGGCTCGTCTCCGGCGGCGGATCGGGCCACGAGCCGCTGCACGCCGGGTTCGTCGGGCTCGGGATGCTCGACGCCGCCTGCCCCGGCGAGGTGTTCACCTCGCCCGTCCCCGACCAGATCCTCGCCGCCACGAAGGCCGCCGACGCCGGCGCCGGGGTGGTGCACGTGGTCAAGAACTACACCGGCGACGTCATGAACTTCCAGATGGCCGCCGAGCTCGCCGACGAGGAGGGGCTGCGGGTGCAGACCGTGCTCGTCGACGACGACGTCGCGGTCGAGGACTCCACGTGGACCGCCGGGCGCCGCGGCACGGGCGCGACGCTGCTGGTCGAGAAGATCGCCGGCGCGCTCGCCGAGGAGGGCGCGGACCTCGACGCCGTCGCCGCCGTCGGGCGCCTGGTCAACGAGCGCTCCGCGTCCTTCGCCGTCGCGCTCACCGCCGGCACGACGCCCGCGGCCGGCCGCCCCGGCTTCGACCTGGCCGACGACGAGATGGAGGTCGGCGTCGGCATCCACGGCGAACCCGGCCGCAGCCGGCAGAAGACGCGCCCGGCCCGCGAGGTCGCCGCCCTCGTCGTCGACGCCGTGCGCTCTGCCAAACCGATCGGCCCCGAGCCGCTGATCGTCCTGGTCAACGGGCTGGGCGGCACGCCGCAGATGGAGTTGTACCTCATGTTCGGCGAGATCTCCCGCCTCCTGCACGACGCCGGGGCGCAGATCGCCCGCTCCCTGGTCGGCAACTACGTGACCAGCCTCGACATGGCCGGCCTCTCCCTCACCGTGTGCCGCGCCGACGACGAGCTGCTGCGCCTGTGGGACGCGCCCGTGCGCACGCCGGCGCTGCGCTGGGGGGCGTGAGCATGGACGAGGCGCTGGCCCGGGCGTGGATCGCCGCCATCGCCGAGGTGGTGCGCGCGGAGGCGCAACGGCTCACCGACCTCGACGCCGCGATCGGCGACGGCGACCACGGCGTCAACCTGCGCCGCGGCTTCGACGCCGCCGTCGCCGCGCTCGACTCGTTCGAGGCCGGCGGCGCCGGCGACGTGCTCGGCAAGACGGGCACGACGCTGCTGTCGAAGGTCGGCGGCGCCTCCGGCCCGCTGTACGGCACGGTGTTCCGCGCGCTGGGCAAGACCCTGCGGCAGGGCGGCTCGTTCGCCGAGGGCCTGCAGGCGGCGCTGGACGGGGTACAACAGCTGGGGAAGGCCGTGGCGGGCGACAAGACGCTCGTCGACGCCCTCGCCCCGGCGGTGGCCGCCTACGCGTCCGCGGCCGGCGAGGGCGAGGCGGCCGCCGCCCGGGCCGCGGCCGACGCGGCGGCCGAGGGCGTCCGCGCGACCGTGCCGATGCAGGCGCGCAAGGGCCGCGCGTCCTACCTCGGCGAGCGCAGCGTGGGGCACCCGGACCCGGGCGCCACCTCCACCGCGCTCATCCTGGGCGCCCTCGCGGAGGTCACAGCCCGAGACTCCGGCCGATGATCTCCTTCATGATTTCCGTGGTACCGCCATAGATCGTCTGCACGCGACTGTTGAGCCACGCCTTGGCGACCGGGTACTCCATCATGAAGCCGTAGCCGCCGTGCAGCTGCACGCAGCGGTCCGCCACCTTGTTCTGCAGCTCCGTCGTCCACCACTTCGCCTTGGCCGCGTCGGCGACGCTGAGCCGCCCCGCGTTCTGCTCGACGATGCAGTGGTTGAGGAACGTGCGGGCGATCGTGACCTCGGTGTCGAGCTCGGCGAGCAGGAACCGGTTGTGCTGGAACTTGCCGATCGGCCGCCCGAACGCCTCGCGCGTGCGGACGTACTCCAGCGTCAACCCCAGGATGTGCTCCGCCGCCGCCACCGCCGCAACGGCGATGCCGAGCCGCTCCCGCGGCAGGTTGGCCATGAGGTGGTAGAAGCCGGCGTTCTCCTGGCCGATGAGGTTGTCGGCCGGGATCCGGCAGTCGTCGAAGAACAGCTCGGCGGTGTCGTTGGCCTTGAGCCCGACCTTCTCCAGCCGCCGCCCGCGCGTGAACCCGGGCGTGCCGGTCTCCACCGCGAACAGGCTGATCCCGTGCGCCCCCTTCGACGCGTCGGTCTTGGCCACCACGACCACCAGGTCGGCCATCTCGCCGTTGGTGATGAACGTCTTCTGCCCGTTGAGCACCCAGCCGTCGCCGTCGCGCACCGCGTTCGTGCGGATGCCGGCCAGGTCGCTGCCGGCCCCCGGCTCGCTCATCGCGATGGCGGTCACGATGTCACCGGAGCAGAACCCGGGCAGCCACCGCTTGCGCTGCTCCTCGGTCGTCAGGTCGGTCAGATACGGCGCCACGACGTCGTTGTGCAGCCCGAACCCGAGCCCCGACGCCCCCGCCGCGACGATCTCCTCGACCACCACGGCGTTGAAGCGGAAATCCTTCTGGCCCCCGCCGCCGTACTCCTCGTCGACGTCCGTGCCGAGCAGCCCCGCCGCCCCGGCCTTGCGCCAGATCTCCCGATCGACGATCCCGGCCCGCTCCCACTCGTCGTTGTGCGGGACCGCCTCGCGGGCGAGAAACTCACGGCACAGGTCCCGGAACGCATGGTGCTCGGCCTCGTACAGGTGCTGCTCCATGCGCGCCAGTGTGCGCGGCGAGACGCGGTCTCGCCTAGCTGTGTCGTGTCACCAGAAGCCGGGTGGCTTCAGAGGCCCAGCATCCCGTACAGATAGTCCGGAAGCGGCGCCGCGTTCGCCGGTTCCTGGACGCTCACGGCCGCGCCGAAGTCGGAGTACGTCGCCTGCACCGTGTTCCCCGGGATGCTCACCTTCACGCTGGTGATCCGCTCGCGCTCGTCCACCGCCGCCTCGAACGGAATTGCCCGCGCGGCATCGCCGAGCTGCAGCACCTGCCCGACGTTGACCGGCCCCCAGGCGGCCACCCGCGTCATGTCGACGGTCCCCCGGAACGTCCGCCCGTCCTGCCGTACGTCATGCGTGGCCGCGATGAGCGCCCGCACCCCGGTCGGGTCCTTGATCGCGCTCAGCCCGAGCGCCCCCGCCCGGCTGACGCGGCTGGGATCGACCCGGTACCAGGCATCCCCCGACAGCCCCGGCACCGGCTGCGCGGTACCGAGCCGGGTGTACGCCACCCCGTGCACCTGCACGGTGTCGATCTTGATCGACTGCTCCCCCGACTTCACGCTCACGGACGCATCGAGCACGTCCCCGACAGGATCGATCCCGCCGACGTACGTCCCCTCGTTCGCCACCACTTTGAACCGGTAGCTCCCGCCCACGAACGCCTGCACGTCCGCGGCCAGCCCCGTCGGCGAGGCCACCACGCCGCTTCGGGGCGTCTGCGGTTCCGGGCTCTTCTCCGCGGTACACCCGGAAAGCCCCGCAACGACGCCCACGACCACGAGGAGCGCAACCCTTCGCACGGCCCAGGAGCGTACCCGCCTCCGTGACCGCGCGACGCTCGCGAAAGCCAGGTTTCAGTTGTTCAACAGGTTGTACACAGCGGCCGTGGCCGGCACGATCTCACCGGCCTTCGGGACGCTCACCTTCACCGCCTTCCCCTGCTGGACGTAGTCGACGGCCAGCTCCCGAGCCGCCACCTTCCCGTACGCCGGCACCGTGATCCGCACCGACACCAGCCGCCCCTGCCCGTCGAGCACCACGACGAACGGCGCCTTCTTCGCTGCCTCCCCGAGCGCCGCCAGCACCTGCCGATCGGCCACCCCGAGATCCCCGCCGCGCGTAAGGTCGTAGGCCCCGGTGATCCGCCCGTCACTCTCCTTCCGGACGTTCCCCACCCGCCCCACGAAGTCCTGACTGCTCGTGGGATCGGTCGTCTCGAACAGCCCGACGATCCCCGTCTTCGTCACCTTGGTCCGATCGAACCGGTACCACTTCTTCGCGCTGACCCCCGAGGCCGGGATACTCGTGCGGAAGTACCGCTCCTCCCCGCCGAGCACAATCCCTTCAAGCGAGAACCGCACGCCCGACGCCACCGAGTCAAGCCGCGCCTGCCGCTTCCCGCTTGCATCCACCACCCCGGTGACGGTCCCTTCGTCGATCTTCATCGTGTACGAGTAGCTCGACCCGGCCAGCGCCTTGACCGCCGCGACCAGCACGTCCTTCGCGGCCTTGTCCCCCGCATCCCCGGACGCCGCCGCCGAGGTCGCCTGCCCGTCACGGCCTGCGCCCCCACACCCGGCGAGCACGAGGGCCGCAAGAACCGCCACCACGGCGGCAACCCCGCGCCTACTCCGCGAGACAACGCCCACCCCGCGCGTTCGTGCCCTTACCAGCACTCCAGCAGCACAACTCGCTGCCCGCCAAATCTCCCCGGAGGCACCCGACCCCGAAAGCCGCGCCTCGGAAGCGCCAACAGCCGGTCGCCGGACGGCCCCAGTCCGGCTGTCGCTGACCAGCGGACGAGGACCGGACAGGCCGGACTCGCCAGCGCGCCCGACCAACGGCCGCACACCGGACACAGCGACGGCGCCCCCAACCGACATTCGCGGCGCGCACGAACCGGACACGGCTTCGGACCGCGCGGCGGCAGCCGGCGGGCGCAGAGCGGGCGCGGCGGCAGCCGGCGGGCGCAGAGCGGGCGCGGCGGCAGCCGGCGGGCGCAGAGCGGGCGCGGCGGCAGCCAGCGGGCGCAGAGCGGGCGCGGCGGCAGCCAGCGGGCGCAGAGCGGGCGCGGTGACGACAGCCCCGACCAGCGCGCACGGCAAAGACCGAGCGGCCATGGCGGCCGCGGCGCGGACCGGCGGACACGCAGCGGACACGGCGGCGACGGACGGCGGGGCGACGGACGGCGAGCACGAAGCGGACACGGCCCCGGACGCGACGACCGACGGCGCCGCGGCAGCCGACGGGCCCAAAGCGGGCACCGTGACGGCAGCACCGACCGCGGACGGCTCAGACCGAGCAGCCACGGCGGCTGCGGCGCGGACCGGCGCACATGCAGCAGACACGGCGCCGACGAACGCGGCAACGGACGGCGCGGCGACGGACGGCGAGCACGAAGCGGACACGGCCCCGGACGCGACGACCGACGGCGCCGCGGCAGCCGACGGGCCCAAAGCGGGCACTGTGACGGCAGCACCGACCGCGGACAGCTCAGACCGAGCAGCCACGGCTCCGGCGCGGACCGGCGGACACGCAGCCGACACAGCGCCGACGAACGCAGCGACGGACGGCGCAGCCGGCGGGTGCGGAGCGAACGCGGCGGCCGACGGCGGGTGCGGAGCGAACGCGGCGGCCGACGCCGGGTGCGGAGCGAACGCGGCGGCCGACGCCGGGTGCGGAGCGAACGCGGCGGCCGACGCCGGGTGCGGAGCGAACGCGGCTACGGACGCGGCGGCGGGCGACAGGGCGGCGGCCGACGGCGGACACGGAGCGGGCGCGGCGGCGAACGCAGCGGCGGCCGGCGTGGTGGCGGACGGCGGGCGCGGGGCGGCCCAGGCGGGCTCCTCGGCGGCTGCTGCCGGCGAGTTCGGACAGGGCGAGGCCGCAAGGAACTGGCCGTCGGGGCGCATGCTCTTCCTCCTTGATGAGCGTGCGGCGCGGCCCTCAGGGGCCGGCCGGCGCGCGGCCCGGGCCCCCGTGCCGGTGCCGCCTACACCCCGTTCAACAGTCGATAGGCCGCCTCGGGTGCGTCGATTACCTCGGACGCGGCCGGAGGCTGCGCCTGCAGCGGCGTGCCGAAGCCGCTGTACGTGACCCTGACCTGGTCGGCCTTCGTCTGCGCGTACGCCGGAACGCTCACCTTCACCGAGGTCAGATAGCCCTTCTCGTCGACCGTGGCCTCGAACGGGACGGCCTTCGCGAGGTCGCCCAGGCCCTTGACGGCGTCGTTGTCGACGATGGTGAACGACTGCTTCGTGAGGTCCAGCATGCCCTTGAACTGGCGGCCGTCCGTGGTGCTCGCCTGGCTGACGGTGCCGGGGAAGGCGGACAGGCCGGTCGGGTCCTTGACGCTGGACGCGTCGAGCAGGCTGTTGTCGTTGAGCTTCGAGCGGTCGAGGCGCAGCCACTTGCGGCCGTCCAGGCCGGGCACCGGCAGGCCGCTGATCTTCACCAGGTAGGTGCCGCCGATGAACAGGGTCTCGAAGGTGACCTTGGCCTTGTCGAGGGTCACGACCAGGCGGCCGGTGCTGGTCGGGCCGGTGGGGTCGGCGGCGCCGTCAGCGGTCGCGTTGGCCGAGGTCATGGTGAAGGTGTAGGTGCCGCCGCCGGTCTTCGAGGCGGCCGCCGCGAGCTGATCGGCGGGGGCGAGGCTCTTGGCCGGCGCGGGCGCGGCCGTGCCGGTCGCCCCGGTCGTCGCGCCGCCGCCGGCGGTGCCCGTCTTGTCGCTGTCGCTGCACGCCGATATGAGCACGAGCGAGGCCACGGCCGCGAGGACGGTGGCGGCGCTCTTGACGATCTTCACGTTGATCTTCCTCCCTGGGTGCGGCACCGCGCGCCCCCGTATTTTGCGCGCGGTGCCCCGACGGTGGGGACAGTAGCGGGAGGGTCCGACATTTTTGGTTGTCGCTGCTCACGGCCGGGCTGATATTGTACTGCCGCAAACGCGAGATTGTACTAGTACAAAGGAGCAGGCCGTGGAGACCTATGAGCAGACCGCGCGGAACACGCCGCGGCGCAAGCCCGAGCGGGCCTCCTACGACGTCGCGCTCGCGCACGCCGTCATCGACGAGGCGTACGTGTGCCACTTCGGCTACCTGGCCGGCGGCGAGCCCCGCGTGCTGCCGACGCTGCACGCGCGGGTGGGCGACACGCTGTACCTGCACGGCTCCACCGGCAGCCGCCCGCTGCTCGCGGCGCGCGACGCCGGCCTGCCGGTGTGCGTCGTGGTCACGCTCATCGACGGGCTCGTGCTGGCCCGCGCGCAGTTCAACCACAGCGCCAACTACCGCTCGGTCGTGGTGCACGGCACCGCGCGGCTCGTCACCGACGAGGCGGAGCGGGCCAAGGCGTTCGACGCGCTGGTCGACAAGGTCGCGGCCGGGCGCGCCGCCGACAGCCGGCCGCCGGACCGCCGCGAGTCCGCGCAGACCGCGCTGCTGGCGCTGCCGCTGACGGAGGTCTCGGTGAAGGTCCGGACCGGCGGCGCGATCGACGACGCCGAGGACGCACACCTTCCGCATTGGGCCGGAGTTGTACCGCTGAAGCTCACCCGCGGGCTTCCCGTGCCCGCCCCGGCACAGGATGTACCGCTGCCGGGGTATCTGCGTCCGGAGCTCGGACCTTGGCACAGCCCGACCACGCTGCGCGGGCGGCACGTCGTGCTCGAGCCGCTCGATCACCCGCACGCGCCCGGGCTGTTCGAGGCGCTCGACGACGCCGAGGTCTGGGCGCATCTGGGCAGCCCGCGGCCGGGTTCCGTGCCGGACATGGCGAAGATCGTGGCCGCCGCGCTGGCCGACCCGGACCGCGTGCCGTTCGTGCAGCGCGAGCCGGACAGCGGGCGGATCATCGGCTCGACCTCGTTCTACGCGATCGACCCGGTCAACCGCGCGGTCGCGATCGGGCACACGATGGTGGGGCGGGCGTGGTGGCGTACCGGCGTCAACACCGAGTCGAAGCTCTTGATGCTGCGCCACGCCTTCGAAACGCTCGGTGCGCTGCGGGTGGAGTGGCACACCGATATCCGCAACCAGCGGTCACAGAACGCGATCGCGCGGCTCGGCGCCCAGCGCGAGGGCATCATGCGGGCACATAAGCGTCGCCCGGACGGCAGTCAGCGCGATACCGTGCTGTACTCCATGATCGCCGACGAATGGCCCACCGCGCGGGAGCGGCTGGCCGCGGCGCTGAACGCGGGAGGCGTTTCGTGCTCGGTGTCACCAATCCCCTGACGTACGTGCTCGGCACGGCGGCGATCGTGCTGCTGCCGGGGCCCAACTCGCTGTACGTGCTGTCGGTCGCGGCCCGGCAGGGCGTGCGCGCGGGCTATCGGGGCGCCGCCGGCGTGTGGCTCGGCGACGCCGTGCTGATGACGCTGTCGGCGGGCGGCGTGGCCTCGCTGCTGCACGCCTATCCGTGGCTGTTCGCGATCGTGAAGTACCTCGGCGCGGTGTACCTGGCGTTTCTCGGCGTCCGGCTGGTCATCGGCACGCTGCGGCGCCGCCGGCAGGCCGAGCCGGACGCGCCGGCGCCCGAGCCGCGGGCCGACCGGCCGTTCCGCCGGGCGCTGGTGATCAGCCTGCTCAACCCGAAGGCGATCCTGTTCTTCGTCTCGTTCTTCATCCAGTTCGTCGACCCGGCCTCGCCGCACCCGCAGATCGCCTTCCTGGTGCTCGGCGCGATCGCCGAGGTGCTGAGCGCGCTGTACCTCACCGCGCTGATCTTCGGCGGGCAGTACCTGGCGGCGCAGTTCCGCGCGCGCCGGCGGCTGGCGACCGGGCTGACCAGGCTCGTCGGGGCCGCGTTCCTGGGCTTCAGCGTGAAGCTGGCCACCGCCAGCCTGTCCTGATCGGGGTACGCATCGGGGTCCCCCGCCGGGGCGCGGCGGGGGACCCCATCGCTGCCCGGCCAGGCAAGTCTCGCGTGGGGATTGAGACACAGTAGCCAATCCTCCCAATTCGGGCAAATCGTCGCCGCCTCCAGGAATTGTCGTACCCCCGGTGCAGGATTGGGGGCATGACAGAGCTGGACGGATTCGGGGCGGCGACGCGCGAGTGGTTCCGCGCGGCGTTCGCGGCGCCGACCAGGGCGCAGGCGGGAGCGTGGCGGGCGATCAGTGCCGGGCGGCACGCGCTGGTCGTGGCTCCGACCGGCTCCGGCAAGACCCTGGCCGCCTTCCTGTGGTCCCTCGATCAGCTGGCGGCACGCCCCCCGGCCGACCCGGCCCGGCGGTGCCGGGTGCTCTACGTCAGCCCCCTCAAGGCCCTCGCCGTCGACGTGGAGCGCAACCTGCGCGCCCCGCTGGCCGGCATCAGGCAGGCCGCCGCCCGGCTGGGCCAGGAGCCGCCCGACATCCGGGTCGGCATGCGCACGGGCGACACCCCGGCCGATGAGCGGCGCGCCTTCAGCCGCACGCCGCCCGACATCCTCATCACCACGCCCGAGTCGCTCTATCTGCTGCTCACCTCGCAGGCCCGGGATTCGCTGCGGGGCGTGGAGACGGTCATCATCGACGAGGTGCACGCGGTGTGCGCGACCAAGCGCGGCGCCCACCTCGCACTCTCCCTCGAGCGGCTCGACGCGCTGCTGGAGCGGCCCGCGCAGCGGATCGGGCTGTCGGCGACGGTGCGGCCGATCGACGAGACCGCGCGGTTCCTGGGCGGGGCCGCCCCGGTCGAGATCGTCCAGCCGCCCAGCGCCAAGACGATCCAGGTCGAGGTCCAGGTCCCGGTCGAGGACATGACCGCGATCGGCGAGACCACGCCCGGCGAGGACGACGAGGACGGGCCCCGGCAGGCCTCAATCTGGCCCGCGGTCGAGGAGCGGGTCCTCGACCTGATCGAGGCGCACCGCTCGACGATCGTGTTCACCAACTCCCGGCGCGGCGCCGAGCGGCTGTGTGCCCGGATCAACGAGCTGGCCGGGACGCGGGCCGGGGTGCCCAAGCCCGATGCCGCCCGCACCCCGGCGGAGATGATGGCCCAGGCCGGCACCGCGCACGGCGCGCCGCCGGTGGTGGCCCGCGCCCACCACGGCAGCGTCTCGCGTGAGGAGCGCAAGCACATCGAGGAGGCGCTCAAGTCCGGGCAGCTGCCGGCCGTGGTCGCCACGTCCAGCCTCGAGCTGGGCATCGACATGGGCGCCGTCGACCTGGTGGTGCAGATCGAGGCGCCGCCGAGCGTCGCCGCCGGGCTGCAGCGGGTCGGCCGGGCCGGGCACCAGGTCGGCGCCGTCTCGCGGGGCGTGGTGTTCCCGAAGCACCGCGGCGACCTCGTCTCGTGCGCGGTCGTCGCCGAGCGGATGGTGGAGGGCGGCATCGAGGAGCTGCGCTACCCGCGCAACCCGCTCGACGTGCTCGCCCAGCAGATCGTGGCCATGGTCGCGATGGAGCCGTGGCAGGTCGACGAGCTCGGGGCGCTGGTGCGCCGGGCCGCGGTCTTCGCCGACCTGCCCGAGTCGGCCCTGTTCGCGGTGCTCGACATGCTCGCCGGGCGCTATCCGTCCACGGCGTTCGCGGAGCTGCGGCCCCGGGTGGTGTGGGACCGCACCGACGGCGTGCTGACCGGCCGCCCCGGCGCGCAGCGGCTCGCGGTGACCAGCGGCGGCACCATCCCCGACCGTGGCATGTTCGGGGTGTTCCTGGCCGGCGCGGAGAAGGCGGCGCGGGTCGGCGAGCTCGACGAGGAGATGGTGTACGAGTCGCGGGTCGGCGACGTGTTCCTGCTCGGCTCGACGTCGTGGCGCATCGAGGACATCACGCCCGACCGGGTGCTGGTGTCCCCCGCGCCCGGTGCGGCGGCGAAGATGCCGTTCTGGAAGGGCGACTCGCCCGGGCGGCCGGTCGAGCTGGGCCGGGCGATCGGCGCGCGGCTACGCGGGTTCGTCAAGTCCGGCGACGAGGCGGCGCGGGCCCACCTGCGGGCCGGCGGGCTGGACGACTGGGCGGCGGACAATCTGCTGGCCTACCTGCGGGAGCAGCGCGAGGCGACGCGGCACCTGCCCGACGACCGCACGGTGCTGGTCGAGCGGTTCCGCGACGAGCTCGGCGACTGGCGCATGACCGTGCACTGCGTGCTCGGGGCCCGGGTCAACGCGCCGTGGGCGCTGGCGATCGCGCAGCGGCTCAACGAGCGCTATGGCGTCGACGCGCAGGTGATGCCCAGCGACGACGGCATCGTGGTCCGGCTGCCCGACGTCGCCGACGAGCCGCCCGGCGCCGACCTGGTCGCGTTCGACCCGGATGAGATCGCCGGCATCGTCGAGGAGACGGTCGGCACGTCGGCGATGTTCGCGGCCCGGTTCCGGGAGTGCGCCTCGCGGGCGCTGCTGCTGCCGCGGCGTGACCCGCGGCGCCGGCAGCCGCTGTGGCAGCAGCGGCAGCGATCCGCGCAGCTGCTGGACGTCGCCCGGGAGTATGCCGACTTCCCGATCACGCTGGAGGCGGCGCGCGAGTGCCTGCAGGACGTGTTCGACGTCGCCGGGCTCGTCGGCGTCATGCGCGACGTCGCCGGGCGCAAGCTGCGGCTCGTCGAGGTGGAGACCCAGCGGCCGTCGCCGTTCGCGCGGTCGCTGCTGTTCGGCTACGTCGGGGCGTTCCTCTACGAGGGCGACGCGCCGCTGGCCGAGCGGCGGGCGGCCGCGCTCGCGCTCGACCCGACCCTGCTGGCGGAGCTGCTCGGCCGGGTGGAGCTGCGGGAGCTGCTCGACCCGGCGGTGGTCGCCGAGACCGAGCAGACGCTGCAGTGGCTCGGGGCGCAGCGCACCCCGCGCGACGCCGAGGACGTGGCCGAGATGCTGCGGGTGCTCGGCGACCTCAGCGACGCCGAGCTCACGGCCCGGGGCGCCGACCCGGCGTGGGCGGCCGAGCTGGCCGCCCAGCGGCGCGCGATCGAGGTCCGCATTGCCGGCGAGGCGCGGTGGATCTCGGTCGAGGACGCCGGGCGATACCGCGACGCGCTCGGCGTGGCGCTGCCCGTCGGGCTCCCCACCGCCTATCTCGAACCGGTCGCCGACCCGCTCGGCGACCTCGTGAGCCGCTACGCGCGCACCCACGCGCCGTTCGCCGCCGCCGGGGCCGCGGCCCGGTTCGGCCTCGGCGTCTTCGTGCTCGAGCAGGCGCTGCGCCGGCTGCCCTCCGTGGTCTCCGGCGAGTTCTCCCCCGACGGCGCCGGCACCGAGTGGTGCGACGCGGAGATCCTGCGCCTGCTGCGCCGCCGCTCGCTCGCCGCGCTGCGCCGCGAGATCGAGCCGGTGCCGCCACGTGCGCTCGCGCGGTTCCTGCCGCAGTGGCACCACATCGGCGCCAGCCGGGCCCGCGGGGTGGAGGCCGTCGCGTCCGCGATCGAGCAGTTGCAGGGGATCGCCATGCCCGCATCGGCGCTCGAGCGGCTGATCCTGCCGGCCCGCGTGGCCGACTACAGCGCGGCGTATCTCGACGAGCTCACCGCCTCCGGCGACCTGGTGTGGGCCGGCACCGGGGCGATCGGCGAGCACGACGGCTGGATCAGCCTCGCCTTCGCCGAGGCCGCGCCGCTGCTCCTGCCGCCGCCGACCGAGGTGGGCGGCCCGCTGCACGACGCCGTGATCGACGCCCTCTCCGGCGGGCAGGCGCTGTTCTTCCGCGGCATCGCCGAGCACATCCACGCGCCCGAGGACGAGCTCATCGCCGCCCTGTGGGACCTCGTGTGGGCGGGCCGGCTCTCCAACGACACGATCGCGCCGCTGCGGGCCAAGCTCAGCGGCGGCGGGGCGCACCGGTCCCGGCCGTCGACCCCGCGCTCGCGATACCGGCGGCCCGGCTCCGGCTCGCTCGGGCGGGCCTCGCTCGCCGTGGCCCGCACCGGCCCGCCGCAGGCCGCCGGCCGCTGGTATCTGCTGCCCGACCGCGACCTCGACCCGACCCGGCGCGCGACCGCCAACGCCGAGCTGCTGCTCGACCGGCACGGCGTCGTCACCCGCGGCGCGGTCATGGCCGAGGACCTGCCGGGCGCGTTCGCCGGCGTCTATCCGGTGCTGGCGGCCATGGAGGAGCGCGGCGCGGCCCGCCGCGGCTACTTCGTGGAGGGCCTCGGCGCCGCCCAGTTCGCGCTGCCGGGCGCCGTCGACCGGCTGCGCGGCGGCACCGAGCACCGCGACGCGCTCGTGCTGGCCGCGACCGACCCGGCGAACCCGTATGGCGCGGCGCTGCCCTGGCCGGAGCGGGTCATCGACGCCGGCGACGGCGAACGGGTCGGCCACCGCGCCGGTCGCAAGGCGGGCGCGCTGGTCGTCACCGTCGGCGGCGACCTGACCCTTTACGTCGAGCGCGGCGGCCGCACCCTGTTGTCGTACGCGGACGACCCCGAGTTCCTCGCCCTGGCCGCCAAGGCCCTGGCGGACGCGGTCCACGGCGGCGCGCTGGGCGCCCTGTCCGTCGAACGCGCCGACGGCGAGTCGATCCTGCACTCCCCGCTGCGCGACGCCCTGGCGGGCGCCGGGTTCCGCAGTACGCCCCGCGGCCTGAGACTGCGAGGCTGACGATGCGCCTCGCCCTCCGCGCCCCGCCGCCCCGTTCGCGACAGCACGGCGCCAGCAAGGACGTCGCCGGCCGTCCCGGCGCCGGCTCCGGCTGCGGGCTGCCTGCCTCGCCGACGCCGGCTGCGGGATGCATGCCGTCCGGACGTCGGCCGTGGGCTGCGTGCCGCCTCGACCGCCGCGCAGGCTGAGGCCACGGAGGCCGCGGCGCCGCTGAGGCCACGGAGGCCGCTGGGAACCAATGGCGCGCTGACACCGTGATGGCGCTGGCAAACGGGCCAGGACGGGAAACGAGGCGCACACGCGGCGCGGGCGTCAGTAGGTGATGGTCACGCGGTCCCCCGGGGTCAAGGACAGCAGGGCCGCAGCGCTGCCGCCGTTCACCGCTATGGCCAGGTAGCCGGCCGAATCCGTCAGGAGGACCAGGGCGCCGGGCGGGGCGTCGCCGAAGGTTGTCGTGCGGGCCGCGGCCACGGACTCGACCGTCAGGGCGAGGGCGTCCGGCGGGAGAAGGTCGGGGGTGGCGGCCAGCTGCACGTTGCCGAAGTGATCGATCGTCAGTACCTCGGCGATCAGGCGGCCGGGGGTCTGCTCGACGTACGGCGGCGGGAGGCGCACCACGTCGTCGATCGGGTCGCCGGCGGCCAGGAGCGAGGCGCCCGTCGCCAGGCGCGCGGCCACCGGGGCGAAGATGTCGCGGCCGTGGAACGTCGCGGAGACCGTTGGGGCGAACCACTCCTCGTTGGTGAGGTGGACGGCCGTCGTGATGCCGCCCAGGGACTCCGCCGCCGGGATCAGCAGGCCGTTGTCGGGGCCGACCAGGAAGCCGTTGTGGGTGGCTAGCGCGATCGGGCGGCGCTCGGTGCCCACGCCGGGGTCGACCACGGCGAGGTGGACCGACGGGGGCGGGAGCGACGGCGCGGTCTGGGCCAGGACGGCCGCCGCGCGGCGGATGTCGCCCGGCGGGATGAGGTGCGTGACGTCGATGATCCGGGCCTGCGGGGCCAGGCGGGCGATCGTGCCGTGACAGGCCGCGACGAAGCCGTCGGACAGGCCGTAGTCGGTGGTGAACGAGATCGTGCTCGGCGTCATCAGGATAGTGTCGGGTGCCATGCGGCTTTGCGTGTTCATCGAGCCTCAACTGGGCGCCACGTACGAAGATCAGCTGGCCATCGCGACGCGGGCCGAGGAGCTCGGGTTTGAAGGGTTCTTCCGGTCCGATCATTTTGTGACCATGGCCGGGGACGGGCTTCCCGGGCCGACCGACGCCTGGGTGACGCTCGGGGCGCTCGCCCGCGAGACGTCGACCATCCGGCTCGGCACGCTCGTGACCTCGGCGACGTTCCGGCACCCGGGGCCGCTCGCCGTCGCCGTCGCGCAGGTCGACGCCATGAGCGGCGGGCGGGTGGAGATCGGGCTGGGCGCCGGGTGGTACGAGCGGGAGCACCGGGCGTACGGCATCCCGTTCCCGCCCATCGGCGAACGCTTCGACCGGCTCGCGGAGCAGTTGGAGATCCTGACCGGGCTGTGGTCGACGCCGGCCGGGTCGACGTTCAGCTACGAGGGGCGGTACTACGACGTCGCCGACTCGCCGGCGCTGCCCAAGCCGGTGCAGCAGCCGGGGCCGCCGGTCATCATCGGGGGCAAGGGGCCGAAGCGGACGCCGCGGCTGGCGGCGCGGTTCGCGGATGAGTTCAACGTGCCGTTCTCGTCGCTCGACGACACCGATGCGCAGTACCAGCGCGTCGTCGACGCCATCGAGCGCGAGGGGCGCGACGGGCGCGCGCCGATCGTGTTCTCGTTCGCGCAGACGATCGTGTGCGGCGCGAACGACGCCGAGGTCCGCCGGCGGGCCGAGTCGGTCGGGCTGGATCCCAAGCGGCCGCAGTCCGGGCAGCTGTACGGCACCCCCTCCCACCTCGCCGAACAGCTCCACGAGTTCGTCAAGGCCGGCGCGTCCCGGGCGTTCCTGCAGGTCCTCGACATGCGCGACCTGGACCACATCGCCCTGCTCGCCGCCGAAGTCGCCCCTCTGCTGCCTTAATACGAAATTTCCGACAAATCCGGACCGCGAAGCTGTCCGGATTTGTCGTTTCCGGGGCGGGCATCCACGATTCGAGCAAGGCGCCGAATCCGCCACAAAGGCCAACGCACGCCACAGAGCGGAACCGCAAGACGGCCGGCGAGAATCCGGCGAGCGAGCGGAACCGCAAGACGGCCGGCGTGAGGCCGGAGAGCTAGCCCCTCACCCCAAGGCGACCGGCGCGCGCGAACCCCGACCGCAAGGCGAGTGCCGCGAGACCGGACCCAGGGCCCGCGGTTAAAGCGGCGAATCCGGGCAGAACCCACCGGTGGCGCAGCCGAACGAGGAGGCGCGGCCGGGTGAGCGCATCGGGCACCCGCCGCCGCGGCGCAGGACGACACACCACGAGCCGGCCATATTGCGCAAGGGGCCGGCGCTCGCGGCCGCGGTGTTGCTGCTGGTGGCGGCTCTCGTCGTACCGCTGCAGAATCCGCGGCCGGTCAAGATCCTGTGCGTGGATGACGACGTGCAGGCGCGCGCCGTCGCCGGGCTCGCCAACTTCTCGGGGTGGCTGAGCCGCAACCACGCGACCGGGTTCATCGGCGAGATCGGGTGGCCGTCGGACAAGGACGCCGCGCAGTGGAGCCAGGTCGCCGAGGTCTGGTACCGGGCGGCCGACGCGATCGGGCTGCCGGTCACCGCGTGGGCGGCGGGGACGTGGCCGGCGAACTACCCGATGGCGGTGTACCGGCCGGTCGCGCACGGGCTGCGGGTCGACGTCGCCGGGCCGCAGGCGCGCGTCGTCGAGCGGCATGGGAGTACACCCGGATATCTGCGCGGCGTGAACCTCGCCGCCGGGTCGTTCGCCGCCTCGGACAGCAACGGCGGGTTCGGCACCGGGAATCCGGGCCGCTACGGGCTGGACTACACGTACGAGACGCCGTCGAGCTACGCGTTCCTGGCCGGGCGCGGCATCCGGCTGGTGCGGCTGGCGGTGAACTGGGAGCGGCTGCAGCCGCGGCCGTTCGGGCCGCTGGACGAGGCCGAGCTCGGGAGGGTGCGCGACGCGCTCGGGCACGCCGAGGCGGCCGGGCTGACGGTCATCATCGACCTGCACAACTACGGCGACTACGCGCTCGGGGGCGGCGCCGACGGGCCGCCGCGAATGCTGCGGCTGGGCGACATGGAGCTGCCGACGACCGCGCTGGCGGACTTCTGGCAGCGCATGAGCCGCGCGATCGACAACCCCGCCGTCGTCGGGCTGGGGCTGCTCAACGAGCCGACCCGGCTGGCCGCCGACGGACGCGCGGGCGCGCTGATCTGGGAGCGGGCCTCGCAGGAGGCGGTCGACGCGATCCGCGCCACCGGGGACCGGCGGGCGATCCTGGTCAGCGGGTACGTCCCGATGGGTCCCCCGTCCTGGGGGCAGATGCACCCGACGGCGTGGATTCAGGATCCCGCGCACCGGATGGCGTACGAGTCGCACGCCTACTTCGACCACGACGGCAGCGGCCACTACTGGATGACGTACGCCGACGAGCTGCGCAGCGTCACCTGGCCGCCGCCGGCGCACTGCCAGCGGTTGACGCCGCAGGGGCGGCAGGTATTGATTTCCTGACATGGCATTGGTGGTACGGCGGGCCGCCGCAACGGACCTGGAGGCGGCCCTGCGGGTGTGGCGGGCGGCGAACGAGGCCCGCGGCCGGGCGCCCTCGCCCGAACGGGTCGAGCGGGTCCGCGAGAAGCTGGCCGACCCCGGCGCGCTCGTCGTCATCGCCCGCGACGGCGACGAGCCCGTCGCGATGGGGCTGGCCGAGCCGGGCCGGGCCGACGACGGCGCGGGCGCGCCGATCCCCGCGTACGGGCACGTCTCCATGGTCTTCGTACACCCCGGACGGTGGGGCCGGGGGCTCGGCGGCCTGGTCCTCGACGCGCTGCACGAGGGCGGGTGGGCGCGCATCACCCTGTGGACGCGGGTCAGCAACGCGCGGGCGCGGCGGCTGTACGAGAAGGCCGGGTACCGCCCGACCGGCCGCACGTCGGCGCTGGCCGGGGGCGACGGGATCATGCAACTGGAGCGGGTCCGCTAGCCTCACTGGGTCATGAGGCGTTGGTCAATGCTCGCGATCGGGCTCGGTGTCGGTTTGTTCGCCGGCTCCCAGCTCTCCTCGTCGCGGGCCCACGACACGGCGGTGTGGGCCGGCGTGGCCGCGACGGTCGTCGGCCTGGTCATGTTCGCCGCCAGCCAGCCCGAGTCGCCCGACCCCGACGGCGACGCCGAGGCGGGCGGCGCCACGTTCGCCCGGCTCGGCCCGCGGGTCGAGCAGATCCTCAAGCTCGCCGAGGAGCAGGCCGCCGCCCTTATGCGGCAGGCCGAGAAGGACGCGCGCAAGGTCAACGCCCGGGTCGAGGCCGGCCTGTGGGCGGTGCTGCGCCAGGGCGACGACGGCGAGCGGTACGAGGTGGCCCGCCTCGAGTCGCGCTCCGACGCCGAGTCGGTCGTCGCCGCGCTCGAGGCGCGCGGGCACCTGCAGCGCTACAGCGTCGCCCCGGCCGGCCCGTCCCAGCCCCAGCGCGGCGTCGACTGACCGGAGGCGCTCAGGGGCCCGCCGGCGAACTCGTAGAGTGACGGTCGGCTCATATCCAGCGACTGTGCCACGGATCGGAGGGCCCAGGGTGCCCGAGGGCGACACCGTCTGGAACACCGCCCGCCTGCTCGGCGAGGCGATCGACGGGCGCACGATCGCGCGCAGCGACTTCCGAGTGCCGCGCCTGGCCACCGCCGACCTGTCCGGCTGGACCGTCGCCGAGTCCGCCTGCCGCGGCAAGCACCTGCTGCTGCGCCTGGAGCGCGAGGGGCGCGACCCGCTGACCCTGCACTCGCACCTGCGCATGGACGGGGCGTGGCGCACGTACCGGCCGGGCGAGCGCTGGAGCGGCCGCCCCGCGCACCTCATCCGGGTCGCGCTGCACACCGACGCGGCGGTCGCCGTCGGCTACCACCTGCACGAGCTCGACATCGTGCCGACCCGCGAGGAGGCACGCCTCGTCGGGCACCTCGGCCCGGATCTCATGGGCGCGGACTGGGACGCCGCGGAGGCGGTCCGGCGGCTGCTGGCGCGGCCCGAGCGCTGGATCGCCGACGCCCTGCTCGACCAGCGCAACCTCGCCGGCATCGGCAACCTCTACAAGGCCGAGACGCTGTTCCTGCGCGGCGTGTCGCCGTGGACCCCGACGGGTGACGTGACGGACCTCACGGCGATGGTCGAGCGGGCGCACGCGCTGATGAACTCCAACCGCGGCCGCTTCACGCAGGTGACCACCGGTTCCCTGCGCCGCGGCGAGACCACCTGGGTGTTCGAACGCGCCGGTCAGCCGTGCCGCCGGTGCCGCACCGTAGTGCGCCGGTGGACGGGCGGCGACAACGACCGCATCACGTACTGGTGCCCCCACTGCCAGCCCGGCGCCCTCCCGCCGCGAGGCTGATCGCGGCCTCGCACGAGCATCAGATCGCCATTCGCATCGATGTCCAAAAGCCAAAAGCCCTGGTTGTCGTACCCCATGTGCACACCATGAAGCTACGCACGGCACCCGGCCCGGGGTCGGTACCTAAGCAGAACTTCAGGCCGCGTTATCCCACAAGACCGCCGGGGCCCCGTTCGCGGGCACGCGATAGTGTGCTGGGCGTAATCGGCGGCCGGCACGTCTCATGGGGAGGGACGATGAGCGGAACGGGGTCCGTCAGCGCGTGCGGGGTGGCGAGCCGGTGGATCACCGGCTGACCCGGCGGGGCCTGCTCGCCGGCACCCTGGCCACGTTCGCGCTGTCCGCCTGCGACGACGCCCCCGGCGCCGTGCCCACGCCCACCCCCTCGTTCGACCCGCCCGCCGACCAAGCGCTCGCGACCTGGGAGCTCACCGGCGGCTACACCCTGCCCGGCCTCTCGGCGCTGCGCCCGCCCCGCCTGGTCGTCTACGGCGACGGCGACACGATCGCGGACGCGGCGTACCGCTCCCGCCTCGACCCGGACCAGCTCCGCGCCCTGGCCACCGCCGTCGCCGGCGACCTGCGCACGGCGGCCACGCAGAAGAAGCCCACCTCGACCCCGACGATCGCCGACGCGCCCGTGACGAAGGTCTCGGTGTGGTCCCCCACCGGCCCGCTCAGCTTCACGGCGGAGGGGCTGGACGAGCTCAAGTCCGATCACGCGTACGCCGACGTGCTCTACGACGCCCGCGACCGCCTCGCCGCCGTGCACAAGGCGGTGTCGGCGACGGCCCAGCCGTACTTGGCCACCCGCGTCCGCGTTGTCGCCGTGCCCGCCTTCGAGGGCACCGCTGGCTCCTCCGGCCTGGGCACCCCGGCCGCCGACCCGAGCGCCTCGGCCGCGGTGGTCTGGCCGACGGACATCAAGCTCCCGTCCCCCGACGCCGAGGGCCTGCGCCGCGCCGACATGGACGGCGACGCGGCCCGCGCGGCGGTACGGATGCTGACCCGCGACCTGGACCAGCGCGGCGCCTGGCCCACGTACCGCATGCCCGACGGCACGACCGTCCGCGCGAGCTGGCGCTACCTGCTGCCGAGCGAGTAGCTCAGGCGGTCTGCGGGCGGGGCGCGGCCTGGGGCGTGCGCAGGTCGGCCAGCCCCTCGGCCACGCCGCGCAGGAACGCCGTCGCGTCCGTCAGGTTGCCCACCGCCGCGCTGTCCTCCGCAACACAGCTGGCCGCCGCCGTGACGAACTGCTCATAGGCGGTCACGCCCTGCTCAAGCTGCCCGGCCAGCGCCTGGTGCGCAGGCCGCAACGCGTCACCCGCCGGCCCGAGGCGCATGGTCCGCTCGACCGAGGCGCACCGCTGCGCCAGGTCGCGCAGCTGGCGCTCGGCGACGGTGGCGTCCAGCACGGCGGACTCCGCGGCCGGCCCGAGCCGGCCGACGAGGCCGCTCAGCATGGTCGCGGCGCGGTCGAGGCGGCGCCAGGGCTCGGCGACGGTGAGGCCGCGCAGCTTGAAGGACTCGCGCTGCCGGTCGAACTCGGCGATCGCGGTCCGGCCGGCGGGCAGGCGCTGCACGAGGCCGACGAGCTTGTCACGGGCCATGGCGCCGGCGAGGGCCGGGTCGGGCTCCGGGGGTACCGGCAAAGCCCGGAAGGCGCGGTAGTCGATCCACCGCCAGACGGCGATCGCGATGGAGCCGCCGGCCCCGGCCGCCCAGAACGCGTCGGGCAGGCCGAGGCCGCTGTACGGCGCGAGGATCGCGGTTGCGCCGGTGAGCAGGCCGGCGCGCACGGACCAGCCGCGGGCGGATCGGTGCAGCTTCCGCAGCCGCTTCAGATGCTTGGTTCGGTCGCTGGCCATGTCCGCCCCCCGGAATCCGCCGCCGTGCCGGGTGCCGGTCAGCCGGCGCTGGCCGAGTCGCCCGTCTGCTTGTCCTTCATGCTCGCCCGGATCTCGTCGAGGCGGGCGATGCTCGCGTCCTTGGGGCCGGTCGACGCGACGGCCGGCGATTCGGGCGCGCCGGCGAGCTTCTCGCCCGCCATGCTCGCGCGGATCTGGTCGAGGCGGGAACTGCCGGCCATGTCGAGGGTCGAGCGCTGGACCTCGAGCATGCGGCCCTCCACCGAGTTGGAGGCCAGCTCGGCGCGGCCCATGGCGTTGGCGTAGCGCCGCTCGATCTTCTCGCGGACCTCGTCCAGCGACGGGGTGTTGCCCGGGGCGGCGAGGCCGCTCATCGACTCCAGCGACTTGGCGACGGTCTCCTGCATCTTCGCCTGCTCGAGCTGGCTGAGCAGCTTGGTGCGCTCGGCGAGCTTCTGCTGGAGCATCATCGCGTTGTTCTCGACCGCCTTGCGCGCCTGCGCGGCCGCGTTGAGCGACTGGTCGTGGAGGGTCTTGAGGTCCTCCATGCCCTGCTCGGCGGCGACCAGCTGGGTGGCGAACACCTGGGCGGTCTGCTCGTACTGCGTGGCCTTGGCCTCGTCACCCTCGGCGCGGGACTTGTCGGCGAGCACGAGCGCCTGCCGGGCCGAACCCTGCAGCTTCTCGACCTCGGACATCTGACGCGACAGCCGCATCTCCAGCTGCCGCTGGTTGCCGATCACGGCCGCGGCCTGCTGCACCAGCGCCTGGTGCTGACGCTGCGCGTCCTCGATCGCCTGCTGGATCTGCACCTTCGGATCGGCGTACTCGTCGATCTTGGCGCCGAACAGCGCCATAAGGTAATTCCAGCCCTTAGCGAACGGATTCGCCATTTCGCGGTCCTCCTCGGCCAGCACTCGGACGTGCGCTTCTATCGTGTCAGGCTCGCGCTAGAGCGTCACGCCCACTTCGGGGCCGAAGACCCGAAAATTGCGGCTAAACCCGATCATTCCGGACACAAGTCAGGGAGAAGTCAGGGCTCGACGCCCGGGACATCCCCGCCTGCCAGGGCCGAGCGCGACAGGCGCTCGGCCTCGGCCAGGCCGGCGCGCAGGCCCTCGAGGTCGTTCGTGAGCTCCGCCACCTTGGACGCGGTCAGCGGCGCGCCGCCGACCGTGGTCGCGTGCAGCGCCACCAGCTCGGCCATGCGAGCCACCAGGCCCTCCATGCCCAGCACGGCCGACTGCATGCGGGCCAGCAGCATCTCGCGGGCCTCGCGCAGCCGCTGGCCGACCTCGAGCTGGTCGGCCACCGCCCGCCGGGCCCGCTCCCGCTCCTCGCGCAGCGGCCCCGGCGGCAGCCCGGACAGCCCGCGCTCGAGCTGGTTGTAGTCCTGGCGCAGCCGCTGGGTGTTGATGGCGCCGGCGGTCTGCTCGATGAGGGTCACCTGGCCGGCGAAGCGGGCCAGGTCGGACACGGCGCCGGCGGCCTGGTCGTCGATCTCGGCGATCTGGCCGCGCAGGACCGGGTCGCCGGTGCCCTCGGACTGCCGGCGCAGCGTGCGCACCGCCTGCTCGGCCCGGCGCAGCCAGCGGTCCGCGTCGCTGCCACGCGGCGGCGTGGGCAGGTCCGGCGGCGGCGCCGCGGTCACGGCGCGGGCCGACGAGGAGCCGCCGCGGTCGGTGAGCGCGCCGAGGCCGACCCTGATCGCGTACACCGTGCCCGCGACCGCCAGGCCGACCGGCACGCCGACCAGCACCCCCGCCGGGGCGGCCGCGACCGCCCCGGCCAATCCGCCGAGCACTCCGGCCGCGACGAGGCCCCACGGCTCGGTCAGCTGCTCCTTGACGCCCACGCCCGTAAGTGTGCCCTCTTCCCCTGGGTATCAGAAGTTACTCAGGACGTTGACGAGTACCTTGTCGATCGTCGTCGGGTCGGACGCGTCGTACGCCGCCGCCCGGGACGCCGAGGAGATCTTCTGCAGGACGCCGAGGTCGGCCTGCCCGCCGTACGCGATGGTGAAGACCCGCACCGGGATCTCCTTGTCGGAGGTGTCGATGTCGCGCACGAGGCCGTCGAGGTCGCTGTCCTTCGGGTACTCGTTCTTGCCGTCGGTCAGCACCACCACCGCGTTGATGCGGCTCGGGTCGGCCAGCGAGGCCATCTTCTGCTGCGCGGCGCGGGTGGTCGCGTACAGCGCCGTGCCGCCCTCCGCGCTCAGCCCCCGGATCACCTGCTCCAGGCGCGCCTTGTTGGCGCTCAGCGCGCCGACGGGGACCTGTTCGGTGTACGGCGTGCCGGCCCCCGCCACCTCGGTCGAGAACGTCCAGAGCCCGACCTCGTCGTCCGCGGCGAACAGCGTCAACGACTGCAGCGCCGCCTGCTTGGCCAGCTCCATGCGGGTCTTGCCGTTGCCGGCGTCGTTGTTCATCGACCCGGACACGTCGAGCACGAGCAGGACCTTGGCCCGCTTGCGCTGGTTGTCCCAGGTCGTGAGCGCCTTCTCCAGCACCTGCGGCGCCGGCGGGTCGATGACCGTGAACTTCGCGTCCGGCGAGAGCCCGTTGTCGCGGGTCAGGCCGGCGCCGGGCTTGCCCTCGTACGTGCGGAAGGCCAGGTCGGTGAAGCGCTTCTGCTGCGGCGCGTCCCGCACGAACGCGAGGAAGTCCGCGGCGGCGGCCTTCTGCTCGTCGCTGGCGTTGGTCAGCACGACGTAGGGGTGGTCGCTGAGCAGCGTGCCTTCCTTGGGGTACACCGCGACGAGCGGCACCCGCGGCTTCGGCCCCTTGCCGGCCAGCGCCGGGTCGCCGGTCGGATTGCCGGTGTTGTAGTCGTACACCGACTTCTCCTCGATGGCGACGGCGCTGATGTAGTTCAGCCCGCGCCCGGCCTGGTCGGCGGCGGCCAGGTTGGACAGGAACGTCAGGGAGATGTCGCCGTAGTGCACGACGCCGGACTCGACCGACTTGACGTAGTTGAGCACCTTCGCGTCGGACAGGTCCTGCGCGGTGAGGTCGGTCGAGCGCCCGGTGGCGGCGAAGTATGCGCCGACGGTCGCGTTCAGCCCCGACGTCGAGTAGTGCGGGTTGGTCTTGCCGAGCTTGAAGCGCCCCCACTCCGGGTGCCCCTTGGAGCCCCACCCGTTGGGGTCGCTGGTCAGCCCGAGCACGTCGCCCCAGCCGATCGGCTTGTCGGGCCAGCCCAGCGCCTCGGCCATCGGCTTGGGCATCGCGAGCACCAGCGGCGACTGCGCGACGGTCGGCAGCTTGCCGTCGGGAACGAGGCCGCCCTTGTCGCTCGTGGCCAGCCGCTGCTTGAGCAGCGCCACCCACGACGCCGACGCGGGCGTCCACACCGCCGGCTGCGGCCCGTCGCGCCCGACGTCCCACCCGTTGGCCAGCGCGTCGAGCGCCGCGCCGGAGGCCTTCGACTGCACGATCGGGTCGGCGCACTTGCCGTCGAAGCGCCGGTTGGAGTCGATGTAGCTCTTGGCGAGCTGCGACATCAGCGCGGCCTTCTCGCTGGACGCGGTGACGTTCAGCGCGATGCACCCCTCGCGACGCTGGGAGCCGGCGCTGCTGTCACCGCCCTTGTCGCCGCCGTCGCGGTTTACCAGCAGTAGGTACACCCCGCAGATCGCGAACACGCCGACGACCGCGGCGATGATGATCGGCAGGGGGTTGCGCCGCCGGTTCGGTGCCGGGTAGCTCACGAGTCCTCCGCGCTCCTGCGTTCGGTACGCGCCCCCGTCCGGGGGCGGCCCCAGTGTGTCAGGTCGCGTCGAATCCCGATCAAGCCGCGCCGGGCACGGGCGTTCCCGGTCCGGATCAACCCGCGTCGGTGCTGGTCACTCTTACGGCCGGCCAAGCCGGCCAGGACGGCGTCGCGGTCGGCTCAGGCGACGAGGACGGCGTCGCGGTCGGCTCAGGCGACGAGGACGGCGTCGCGGCCGCGGTCGGCCGGACCGCGGGTGGCGCGCAGCGTGGTGCGCAGCGGCCCGTCGCGGTGCACGGCCACGGAGAGCTTCGCGTCCGCGGCGATCTTGGCCTTGGGCGCGCCGCGCATGAGCCGCGCCTGCGCCGCCTCGGCAGCACCGCTCGCGGCCGGCACCGGCTCGCCGGAGGGCACCTGCGCCGGCACGGCCCCCGCCCCGTCGTCGTCCGAGGTCGCCTCGGAGCCACCTCCGACCGGCACGAGCACCGGCGGCATGTCCTCGGCCAGGGCCAGCGTGTCGCTCACGTCCCGCAGCACCTCGGACAGTGCGGCCCCGAGCGCCTCGCAGATCGCGGCCAGCAGCTCGCTGGACGCCTCCTTCTGCCCGCGCTCGATCTCGGACAGATATCCGAGGCTGACATTGGCGGCGGTGGACACCTCTCGCAGCGTCCGATGCTGGGCCTGCCGTCGCGCGCGCAGCGCGTCACCGATCACCCGACGAAGCAGCACGGCGGCACCCCCTCTGACGCAGCTGGCAAGACCGCGAAAAACTGGTACTCGTCACGGTACCTGGTGCGGCGCCGATCGACACCCTTCCCGCGCCGTTATGAGACAGCAAGCGCCTCCGCCAGCAGCCCGACGGCGGCCTCGACGGCGCCCTCCCGCACGGCCGCCCGATCACCCGGCAGGGTGAGTTCCCGCACCTCAACGCGCTCGGGCTCGCCATGCCCCGGCGGCGGACCGACCACGGCGACGTACACGCGCCCGACCGGCTGGCCGCCCTGCGGATCCGGACCGGCGACCCCGGTGGTGGAGGCGGCCCAGTCGGCCCCGCACCGCTCCCGCGCCCCCGCGGCGAGCGCCGCGGCCACGGACGGATCGACGGGCCCGCGCGACGAGAGCAGCGGCGGCGGTACCCCGAGGAGCTTCGCCTTCAGCTCCGTCGCGTACGCCACGATCCCGCCCCGAAACACCCGGCTCGCCCCCGGGACCTGGACAAACGCCGCCGCCAGCAGCCCGCCGGTCAACGACTCGGCCACGGCCAGGGTCTCGCCGCGCTCGTGCAGGGCCTCGAGAATCGCGCCCGCCCGTCGGTCAGTCACCGCTCCCCCTCACGTCGCTCCGCACCCACTCAAGGCCGCACGCACCCGCGCGACGGCGCCCGGTCCACACTCGGCCAGCGGCCCCGCCCGGTCAACGCCCCGCGGCCACCCGAAGGTTCACCCGTCCGCTCACGAAACCAGCGACTCCGCCGAATTTTACGGATATGTCGGATTTATCGCAGCGAATATCGGGGCGCTCTCGCCACAATGCCTGAAAACGATGCCCACGCGGCACAAACCCAACCCGCAGCGATGCGATGTGACTTCCGTCGCAACCTTGGAACAGCCGGCGTCCGGCAAGCCGCCCCGGAGAAGGGTCAGGCGACCGGCTCGTCCGCCAGCGGAGCTACCGCCGGCGCCTCCGCCGCCGTAATGGTCAGGCGACCGGCTCGTCCGCCTGCGGAGCTACCGCCGGCGCCTCCGCCGCCGTAACCGGCGCCACAAGTGGCGCCCCCGCCCCGGGCGGAAAGGAGGACGGCGAACCCGTCGGCTCCGCGGCCGACCCGCGAGCGATCAGGGCCTCACGCCGGATGCGGACCGCCCGAACGATGTAGTCGGCGCCCGTGACCACCGTCACGACGACGGCCGCGAACATGATCCACGGGCCGATGGCGGCGAGCAGGGGCGGGAGGGGCGTGAGGTACCACCCGATGGCGAGGATCTGCAGGGCGGTCTTCGCCTTCCCGCCCCGGCTGGCCGGCATGACCCCGTAGCGCAGCACGAAGAAGCGCAGCGCCGTGATGCCCCACTCGCGGACCAGGATGACCGCGGTGACCCACCAGGACAGTTTGTCGTAGGACGACAGCAGGACCAGCGCCGCGCCGGTGAGGGCCTTGTCGGCGATCGGGTCCGCCACTTTGCCGAACGACGTGACCAGGCTGAACGTGCGGGCGAGCCAGCCGTCCACGTAGTCGGTGGCGGAGGCGACGATGAAGATCAGGCCCGCCGCGAGCTGCCACAGGTCGTGGGTCATGCGGCTGGCCACGACGCACGCGACGAACACCGGGACCAGCACGATCCGCACGACCGTGAGGACGTTGGCCGCGTTGAGCAGGGGGACGGGCTTCACCGCCGTCATGGCGACGCCGGGCTGATCAGCTCGATCGGGGTGGCGACCAGGTCGACGCCCACGCTGTCGGTGACCTTGGCGCGCACGAGGTCGCCGGGGCGCAGCGTGGCCGGGTCGAACGCGGCGCCGGGCACGAGCGCGGTGGAGCCGTCGACCTCGGGGGCCTGGTGGGCGCCGCGGCCCTCGACGTCGAAGTCGCGGCCGTGCCGCTC
This sequence comes from Dactylosporangium sp. CA-139066, assembly GCF_050936175.1. Taxonomy (NCBI): domain Bacteria; kingdom Bacillati; phylum Actinomycetota; class Actinomycetes; order Micromonosporales; family Micromonosporaceae; genus Dactylosporangium; species Dactylosporangium sp. CA-139066. Next base: position 9,184,362 of record NZ_JBNJNH010000001.1, read on the forward strand.
GACCGAGTCGACCAGCACCTCGATGACCGAGCCGATGCGGTCGCCGGCCCGCTGGGCGCAGAGCTCCTCGGCGAGGGCGCTCATCCAGTCGTACCGCTTCTTGATCGTCCCCGCGCCCACCTTGTCCGGCAGGCTCGCCGCCTCGGTGCCGTCCTCGTCGCTGTAGTCGAACACGCCGATCGCGTCGAGGCGGGCCTCCGTGAGGAAGCGGGCGAGCTCGTCGACGTCCTCGCGGGTCTCGCCCGGGAAGCCGACGATGACGTTGCTGCGGGCGCCGGCCTCGGGGTCGAGCTTGCGCACCGAGGCGAGCAGCTCGAGGAAGCGCTCGGTGGAGCCGAACCGGCGCATGCGGCGCAGCACCGGCTCGCTGGAGTGCTGGAACGACAGGTCGAAGTAGGGCGCGACGCCCGGCGTGGTGGCGATCGCCTCGACGAGGCCGGGGCGGGTCTCGGCGGGCTGCAGGTAGGAGACCCGCACCCGCACGATGCCCGGGGTCTCGGCCAGCTGCGGCAGCAGCTTCTCCAGCATCCGGGGGTCGCCGAGGTCCTTGCCGTAGGAGGTCGAGTTTTCGCTGACCAGGACGAGCTCGCGCACGCCGTTGGCGCCGAGCCACTCGGCCTCGGCGAGCACCTCGTCCGGCGTGCGCGAGACGAAGGCGCCGCGGAAGGACGGGATGGCGCAGAACGTGCACCGCCGGTCGCAGCCGCTGGCCAGCTTCAGGGGCGCGACCGGGCCGTTGTCGAGGCGGCGGCGCAGCACGCCCTGCAGGTGGGCGGGCAGGTGACCGGGGGTGACGACCTCGGTGGCGCGGCGCGCGACCGGGGTGATCGGCAGCAGCGTGCGCCGGTCGCGGGGCGCGTGGGACTTGACCGTCTCGCCAGCGAGGATCGCGTCGAGGCGGGCGGCCATGTCCGGATAGTGGTCGAAGCCGAGCACGGCGTGGGCCTCGGGCAGCTCGCCGGCCAGCTGCTCGCCGTAGCGCTCGGCGAGGCAGCCGGTGGCGACGACCTTGGCGCCGGTGTCGGCCGCGGCCAGCAGGGTGTCGATCGAGTCCTGCTTGGCCTTGGCCACGAAACCGCAGGTGTTGACGAGCACGACGTCGGCGTCGGTGCCGTCGGTCGTCACCGACCAGCCGCCGTCGGCCAATCGGGCGGCGAGCTCCTCGGAGTCCACCTCATTACGGGCGCAGCCCAGGGTGAGCAGGGCTACGCGGCGGTCGGCGTTGGTGGACATGCGTCGAGGGTACCGACCGGGGCTGACATTTTGCGGAGCGGACCCGGCCTCACGGCGCCGGAAACGGATCCCGGAACGTGAACGCCTCGGCCGTCGCGCCCTTGCTCCGCAGCAGCTCAAGGCGTTCGCCGGCCTCCGCGACGCTCGGCCGGTGGCCCTCGGGCACCCACCAGAGCACCGCGATGGCGTCGCCGAACGGACGGAACCACTCCCGCCGCCGTCGCAGGATGTCGAGGTGCCCGCTGCGGAACGTGAACTTCCGCAGCGCCTCCACGTCGCGCCACACCGAGAGGTTCACCATGATGTCGCCGCCGAACGGCCGCAGCGACGTCGCGTCCGCCCCGCCGTCGTCGACGAGCCGCCACACGAAGCCGGGCCATTCGTCGGCGATCGCGTTGATCCGGTCGATTTCGGCGTAGAACCCGGCCATCCTGGGGTCCTCCCGGGGGCCTACGGGCACGCCGATGTTGAGCTGCGCGAGATGCGTCACCATGCCGGGAGTCTAAAACCAAGAGCCATTGTTTTTGGTACCCCCTGTGCCCCGCTCCACAACGACACAGCACCCCTCGGGCCCCGGTTCGATCCGCACCCCGCCGCCGAGCGCCCCCTCCAGCAGCGCGAGGTTGGCCCCGCACACGGCACCGGGATGCGTGCGCGCCACCCCGTCGAACGGGCAGTTGCGCAGCCGCCACACGTCCCCGTCGGCGTACGGCTCGTAGCCGAGCCCCCGCAGCGTCTCCTCGGCGCCCGCACCCGAGCGCCCCAGCCGCTCCCCCTGCCGGCGCGCCGCCGCGTACAGGGCGGGCTCCACGCCGGCCTCCTCGACCGCGTCGGCGAAGACCTCGGCCAGCACCCGGTACCCCCGCGGCGGCAGGCTCACGGCGTGCTCGGCCGGCGAGCGCCGGTACAGCTTCGAGGGCCGTCCGGCCCCCGGCCCGGCCTTGCCGCTCAGCCGCGCGAACGACACCTCGAGCAGCCCGGCCTCGGCGAGCTTGTCGAGGTGGTGCGCGGCGAGGTTGCGCCCGATGTCGAGCGCCTCGGCCACCTGGTCGCGGCTGAGGGCTCCCCCGGCGGCCGCCACGTGCTCGTACACGGCCCGCCGCCGCGGGTCCGCCAGGACCGTGAGCGCATCGAGTTCCTCAGGCACGCGTCAACTATTGCAGCAGCGTGGCGGCCACGGTCAGGGTCGCCATCGACAGGGCGGTCGAGGCGACGATCACGTCCCGCGCGTAGGTGCCGTCGATGTCGTACGCGCGGGCGAAGACGAACGTGTTCTGCGCGGTCGGCAGCGCCGCGCACAGCACCGCGGCCAGCAGCGCCGGGCCGGTGACGCCGAGGACGAGCCGGGCCAGCACGAAACACACGACCGGCTGGACGGCGGACTTCAGCAGCACGGCCAGGACGACCTCGGCCGGGCGCCGGGGCTCACCGTCGGCCGGCTCCCGCGGTACCAACGACAGGCCAAGGGCGATGAGCGCGGACGGGACGGCCGCGCGGCCCAGGAGGGCGACGGTGTTCCCGGCCGGCGGCGGCAGGTGCACGTGGGCGGCGCCGAGCAGCACGCCGGCCACGCAGGCCAGCATGACCGGGCTGCGCAGGGGGACGGTCAGCAGGCGGCGGATGCGGCCGGCGGCGTGGTCCGTGCGGGCCAGGTCGAGTGTGCCGAGGATCACGGGGGTGAGGATCGAGGTCTGGATGAGCAGGACGACGGCGATGAAGCTCGCGTCGCCGAGGACCTGCACGGCGACCGGGATGCCGAGGTTGCCGGCGTTGACGTATCCGGAGGCCATCGCGGCGATCGTCTGCTCGGCGAGGGGGCGGCCGAACACCCAGCGGGCCGCGGCGAACCCGGCCGCGCCGACGAGCAGGGTCGCGGCGGCGAAGGCGGCGACCGCGCGGCCGGCCGGGCCGCCGATCGGCTGGCGGGTCAGCGTGTCGAGCAGCGCGGCGGGCATGGCGACGTAGAAGACGAACCGGCCGAGGACGTCGACGGCGGCCGGGCCGAGCACGCCGGCGCGGCCGGTGACGTACCCGACGGCGGTCAGCGCCCAGATCGGGACGAACGCGGAGAGCACCGGACCGGGACCGCGACCTCAGTCGTCCTCGCCGGACCGGAGATCGCCGAGCACCTCGGGCAGCGAGTCGGGCTTGATCAGCACGTCGCGGGCCTTGGAGCCCTCGGACGGCCCGACGATGCCGCGGGTCTCCATGAGGTCCATGAGCCGCCCGGCCTTGGCGAAGCCGACCCGCAGCTTGCGCTGCAGCATGCTGGTGGAGCCGAACTGGCTGGTCACAACCAGCTCGATCGCCTGCAGCAGCAGCTCGAGATCGTCGCCGATCTCCTCGTCGATCTTCTTCTTGCCCTCGTCGCGCTTCTCGGTGACGCCCTCGCGGAACTCGGGCTCGCGCTGGTCCTTGCAGAACTTGACGATGTCGTTGATCTCGGTCTCGCTGACCCACGCGCCCTGGATGCGGACCGGCTTCGACGCCCCCATCGGCAGGAACAGCGCGTCGCCGCGGCCGATGAGCTTCTCGGCGCCGGGCTGGTCGAGGATGACCCGCGAGTCGGCGAGGCTCGACGTGGCGAACGCCAGCCGCGACGGCACGTTGGCCTTGATCAGGCCGGTGACGACGTCGACGCTGGGCCGCTGGGTGGCCAGGACCAGGTGGATGCCGGCCGCGCGGGCCAGCTGTGTGATGCGCACCACCGAGTCCTCGACGTCGCGCGGCGCGACCATCATGAGGTCGGCGAGCTCGTCGACGACGACCAGCAGGTAGGGATAGGGCCGGATCTGCCGCTCACTGCCCGGCGGCGCCGTGATCTGCCCGGCCCGCACCTTGCGGTTGTAGTCGTCGATGTGGCGCACGCCGGCCGCGGCGAGGTCGTCGTAGCGCATGTCCATCTCGCCGACGACCCAGTCGAGGGCGTCGGCCGCCTTCTTCGGGTTGGTGACGATCGGCGTGACCAGGTGCGGGATGCCCTCGTAGCTCGTGAGCTCGACCCGCTTCGGGTCGACCAGCAGCAGCCGCACCTCCTCCGGCGTGGCCCGGGTCAGCAGCGACACGAGCAGGCTGTTGAGGCACGACGACTTGCCCGCCCCGGTCGCGCCGGCGATGAGGATGTGCGGCATCTTGGCGAGGTTGGCCACGACGTAGCCGCCCTCGATGTCCTTGCCGAGCGCGACGATCAGCGGGTGGTGGTCGCCGGTCGCGGCCCGGGAGCGCAGCACGTCGCCGAGGGCCACGTTTTCCCGGTCGGGGTTGGGGATCTCCACGCCGACCGCGCTCTTGCCCGGGATCGGGCTCTGGATGCGCACGTCCGCCGACTTCACCGCGTAGGCGATGTTCCTGGACAGGGCGGTGATCCGCTCGACCTTGACGCCGTGGCCGATCTCGACCTCGTAGCGGGTCACTGTCGGGCCTCGGGTGAACCCGGTGACCATCGCGTCGACGCCGAACTGCTCGAAGACGCCCTGCAGCGCGTTCATGACCTCGTCGTTGGCCCGGGTGCGCCCGCGCGGGGCGTCGCCGGTGCCGAGCAGGGTCGGCGGGGGCAGCTTGTAGTCGGCGTCGGTGAGCGCGAGCTGCTCGGCCCGGGTGGGCAGCGGCGAGTGCTCGGGCGGCTCGCGGTCCGGGGCCGGCTCGGCCTCCTTCTTCGAGCGCCGGCGCCCGGCGGCGGGCATGCGCTGCAGCACGACGGTGTCGTGGACGAGCTCCGGGTCGAGGTCGGGCGCGGCCGCGTCGAACTCGCCCGGGTCGAGGCCGAGCGGGTGCGGCAGCGGCGCCGGCTCGTCGGCCTTGGCGCTCGGCCGGCGCCGGGCCGGAGGGCGCCGGGCGGGCGGCTCGGGCTCGTCGTAGAGCTCCTCGAACTCCTCCTCGTCGTCGACGAGCGTCGGGTCCTCGACCCGGCCGAGGGCAAGGTCGCGCAGCTGGCGCCAGCGCTGCGGGATGCGGCTGATCGGGGTGGACGTGACGACGAGCAGCCCGAAGAGCAGCAGCAGCACGAGCAGCGGCACGGCGACCCAGGCGGTGACGGCCATCTCCAGCCCGCCGCCGCTGCCCCGGCCGAGCAGACCGCCGGCCCGGTCCATCTTGGCCGGCAGCGTCGGGCTGCCGGCGATGAGGTGCAGCAGGCCGGTGCCGGCGAGGAAGACGGCGCCCCAGCCGACGAAGCCGCGGCCGCGGCGCTCGTCGGGCTCGCCGCCGCCGGAGCGCATGACGCGCACGCCGCTGATGATGAGCAGGATCGGCAGGACCGCCGAGGAGGCGCCGATGAACGTGTGGAGGATGCCGGCCAGCCAGCGCCCGACCGGGCCCGCCGCCTCGAACCACAGCGCCGCGGTGAGCAGCACCGCGGCGCCGATCATGGCGAGGCCGGCGCCGTCGCGGCGGTGCTCGGGGTCGAGGTCGCGGGCGGTGGCGGCCTGCCGGCCGATGGCCCGGGCGCCCCAGCCGACGCTGTGCGCCAGGCCCATCCAGACGGCGATCATGCCGCGGCCGAACAGCCCGAGCGGCGTGGCGACCATCGCCCCGGTGCGGCGGCGGCGCACCGGCGTGGCGCGGGTCGTCGTGCGCGGCGCGGCCCGCCCGCGCGTCGCGGGGGTGGTCTTCGTCGCGGCCGCCCCGGAGGCCCGCGCCCGCGGTGTCGCCCGCTTCTGCGGTGTCGCACGCGTGTTCGAACCGCCGCGCGCGTTGGACGTGCCTCCGCCGCGGCCGGCCTGGGAGGTGCGGCCCGCCATGGTCACACCGTAGCGGGGGGCTCCGACATTTTTCGCTCGGCACGCCGGTGCCGGAACTTCACGAAGGCCACCGCATAGGACACCACGACGAGCACACCCACCAGGACCTGCAGCAAGTGGGTGTACCGCTCGGGGTAGAGGACGTTTTCGATGTACGTGTCGATGAACCCGCGGTCGCTGATGCCCTGCCCCGCCTTGCGCCGGGCCCAGTGCTCGAGGACGGTCAGCGGGCACGTCAGCGGGATCGTGACCACGGCGAGGCCCCACGCGGCGGCGGCCAGGTGCGGCCAGAAGGCCATGGGCCACCGCCAGACGAGGAACCCGCCGAGCACGACGTACGCCAGATAGCAGAAGTGCAGCACCAGGACCGTCGTCGCGAGCGCCGCGTACATCTCAGACCTCGACCACCGTCGGAACGATCATGGGCCGGCGCCGGTACGCCTCGTTGACCCACCGCCCGACCGTGCGCCGCACGATCTGCTGCAGCTGGTGCGGGTCGGTGATGCCCTCGGTCGCCGCCTTGTTGAGCGCCTCGGTGACCAGCGGCAGCACGGCGTTGAACACCGCCGGGTCGTCGGAGAAGCCCTTCGCCGACACCGTCGGCCCGGCCACGACCTTGCCGGTGACGGAGTCGATGACCACGGTCGCGGCGATGAACCCGCCGTCGCCGAGGATGCGCCGCTCGGTCAGCAGCGACTCGCCGACGTCGCCGATGGCGAGGCCGTCGACGTAGACGTACCGGGAGCGGATGTGCCCGACGAGGCGCGCCTCGCCGCCGGCCAGGTCGACGACGTCGCCGTCCTCGCACAGCACGACGCGCTCGTCCGCGACGCCGGCCTCACGGGCCAACTGCGCGTGCGCCCGCAGGTGCCGCCACTCGCCGTGCACCGGCATGAAGTTGCGCGGCTTGACGACGTTCAGCAGGTACAGCAGCTCGCCGGCCGGCGCGTGCCCGGAGACGTGCACCTTGGCCACGTCCTTGTGCACCACGATCGCACCGGCCCGCGAGAGCTGGTTGATCACGCGGTACACCGCGGTCTCGTTCCCCGGCACCAGCGACGAGGCCAGCACCACGGTGTCGCCCTCGCCGATGACGATGTGGCGGTGGTCGCCGTTGGCCATGCGCCCGAGCGCGCTCATCGGCTCGCCCTGCGACCCGGTGGACATGAGCACGACCCGGTCGGCCGGCAGGCTCATCGCCTCGTCTATGGCCACGACCAGGCCGTGCGGGATGCGCAGCAGCCCCAGGTCGCGGGCGATGCCCATGTTGCGCACCATCGAGCGGCCGATGAGGGCGACCTTGCGCCCGTGCGCGTGTGCCGCGTCGAACACCTGCTGCACGCGGTGCACGTGGGAGGCGAACGACGCGACGATGATCCGCCCGGTGGCCCGGCCGAAGATGCGCTCCAGGACGGGGCCGATCTCCCGCTCGGGGGTGACGAACCCGGGGATCTCGGCGTTGGTCGAGTCCGACAGCAGCAGGTCGACGCCTTCGGCGCCCAGCCGCGCGAACCCGGCCAGGTCGGTGATGCGCCCGTCCAGCGGCAGCTGGTCCATCTTGAAGTCGCCGGTGTGCAGCACCGTGCCGGCCCCCGTGGTGACGGCGACCGCGAGCGCGTCCGGGATCGAGTGGTTGACGGCGAAGAACTCGCACTCGAACGGCCCGAGCCGCTCCACCTGGCCCTCGCGGACGGTGAGCGAGTAGGGCTCGATGCGCCGCTCGGCGAGCTTGGCCTCGACGAGCGCGAGCGTGAACTTCGACCCGACGAGCGGGATGTCCGGCTTGTGGGCCAGCAGGTATGGCACGGCGCCGATGTGGTCCTCGTGGCCGTGGGTGAGCACGATCGCCTGAACGTACTCCAGGCGGTCGAGGATCGACGAGAAGTCCGGCAGGATGAGGTCGACGCCGGGCTGCTCGACGTCGGGGAACAGCACGCCGCAGTCGATGACGAGCAGCTTGCCGTCGTACTCGAGCAGCGTCATGTTGCGGCCGATCGCGCCGAGCCCGCCCAGCGGGGTCACCCGCAGGGTGCCGGGCTGCAGTGGGGGCGGCGGATCGAGCTCGACGTGCGCCACCGTCATAGGGCCACTCCGAGTTCGTTGTGGTGCGCCATCTGGTCGGCGGTGCCGATCGTGCGCCCCGCCTCGGCGCAATCTTCCCGCAGCCGCCCCAGTTCCGCCGCGTTCGCCGCGACGAGCGGCGGGCGGACCGGCCCGGCCGGCAGGCCGAGCAGTGTGAGGGCGGCCTTCGTCAGGATGACACCCTGGGTGCGGAAGAACCCGCAGAATGCCGGCAGGAGCTTCAGGTGCAGCTCCCGCGCCAGGGCGACGTCGCCCTCCTCGTACGCCAGGATCATCCGCTTGGTGTCCGGCCCGAACACGTGCGTGGGCACGCCCACGACGCCGACCGCGCCGACCGACAGCAGCGGCAGCGTCAGCTTGTCCTCGCCGGAGTAGTACGCCAGGCCGGTGCGCTTGATCACCCACGCGCTCTCGCCGAGGTCGCCCTTGGCGTCCTTCACGGCGATGATGCGCTCGTGCTCGGAGAGCCGGCACATGGTCTCGGTCTCGATCGCCACGCCGGAGCGCCCGGGTATGTCGTAGAGCATCACGGGCAGCCCGGAGGAGTCGGCGACGGTCCGGAAGTGGTGGACCAGGCCGGCCTGGGGCGGCTTGTTGTAGTACGGCGTCACGACGAGCAGCCCGTCCGCGCCCGCCTTCTCGGCGGCGCGGGAAAGCTCTACGGTGTGCGCGGTGTCGTTGGTGCCCACGCCCGCGATGACGGTGGCCCGGTCGCCGACGGCCTCCACGACCGCCCGCAGGACCCGGTCCTTCTCGGCGTCGCTGGTGGTTGCCGACTCGCCCGTGGTGCCGTTGACCACCAGGCCGTCGTGCTGCTGCTCGTCCACCAGGTGGACGGCGAGCCGGGCGGCGCCGTCGACGTCGAGCGACCCGTCAGGCCCGAACGGCGTGACCATCGCGCTGAGCAGCCGGCCGAACGGCCGACCGGGGACGGAACCGGTGCGTGTCATACGCACAACCTAGCGGAAGGCCCGAGCGCGCATTTCTCAAGATTCCCAGGTGTACTGCGGGGACGCCACCTCGGTGCCGTCCGCGAGCTGCGAGATGGTGAAATCCCCGAACACGCTCGGCGCGACGCGCTGCAGTTCCCGCAGGCACGCGACGGCAACCTCACGGATCTCCACGTCGGCACCCTCGCTCGCGCGCATGGTCACGAAGTGCCGCCAGGCCCGGTAGTTGCCGGTCACCACGATCCTCGTCTCGGCCGCGTTCGGCAGCACCGCCCGGGCGGCCTGCCGCGCCTGCTTGCGCCGCGACGTCTTGTTCTCGACGTCGGCGAACTTGGCCTCGAGCCCCTCGAGCAGCTCGTTGTAGGCCCGCAGCGCGGCCTCGCTCGCCTCGACGAAGGTCTTGTGCAGCGCCGGGTCCTCGGCGATCACGGCCGGCTCGACCATGACCTGGTCCCGCCCCGGCACGTACCGCTGGGACAGCTGCGAGTACGAGAAGTGCCGGTGCCGCACCAGCTCGTGCGTGAACGAGCGCGACACGCCGGTCAGGTAGAACGTGACGGTCCCGTGCTCCAGCACCGAGAGGTGCCCGACCTCGAGGATGTGCCGCAGGTATCCGGCGTTGGTCGCGGTGGCCGGGTTGGGCTTGCTCCACGACTGGTAGCACGCGCGCCCGGCGAACTCGGCCAGCGCCTCGCCCCCGTCGGCGTCGGTCTCCCAGGCCACGTCCGAGGGCGGCTCGAAGTGGGTCCACGCGATCGCTTTGACGGAGAGCATTCGCCGAGCTTACCTAGACGTAAAAGTAGGTGAACGGGGCCCAGGGCAAGTTTCGCAGGATCGAGAACACCAGCCACACGCCGAGGAAGCCGATGAGCGCGCCGTTGGAGATGCGCAGCACCGGCAGCTTGAACGGCAGGTTGAGCCGGTTGACGGTCCAGGCGACGTACAGATACGCCAGGAACGGCGCCGCGAACACCAGCGGCGCGTGGTGGTGCGCCGCGGCCGGGATGTCGCCGTGCAGCAGATACCAGGCGGCGCGGGTCCCGCCGCACCCCGGGCAGTCGAAGCCGGTCAGCAGCTTGACCAGGCACGTCGGGGTGTCGGCCGCGCCCGCGGAGGTCGGCTTCATCAGCAGCGTGTAGGCCACACCGCCGGAGATCAGCGCCCCGACCCCGGCCGGGCCCGCCCAGGCCGGAAGCCGTGACAGGAACCGCGCAAACCGCCCGGGCGGCGCATAGGCGTAGTGGTACACGGGCGGCGGCAGCTGCGAAGACTGCTCGGCCGCCTCCTCACCCAGCACACCGGGCAGCGGGGCCGACAACGGCGACGTCACGCTCAATACGCTACACCGCTCACGCACGCCCCCACGGTCGGCTTTTTGCCGACCCCGGGGCGCGCCACTCACACGAGCGGCCACCCGCTCACACAGGCGCCTCGCCGAGCCGCGTCGCACAAGCGCCCCCCGAGCCGCACACACGAGCGCCTCGCCGAGATGCACTCACACGAGCGCCTTCGCGCGCCGCTCGCACAAGCGCCTGCCCGAAGCACTCACACGAGCGCCTGCCCGATGCGCTCACACGAGCGCCTCGCCGAGATGCACTCACACGAGCGCCTTCGCGCGCCGCTCACACAAGCGTTTGGCCGAGGTGCTCACACAAGCGCCTTCCCGAGGCGCTTACACGAGCGCCTTGCCGAGCTGCTCGGCGAAGTCGCCGCGGTCGGGCCGGTCGACCGCGCCCAGCCCGAGCCAGCCCGCGAACCGCCGGAGCTCCGCGGCCAGCGCCTCCGCCACCTCCCCCGGCGCTTTCACCCCCGGCTCGATCCACGCCGCCGGCACCTGCAGCACCCCCGCCTTCCGGTCCGCCTTCAGGTCGAGCCGGGCCACCAGCCGGTCGCCGAGCAGGAACGGCAGCACGTAGTAGCCATACAGCCGCTGCAACGGCGGCACGTAGATCTCGATGCGGTAGTTGAAGCCGAACAGCCGCTGCACCCGCCCCCGCTCCCACATCAGCGGGTCGAACGGGCTGACCAGCGTGGACGCCGCAATCCGGCGCGGGATCCGGGCCTCGGCGTGCAGGTAGGCCCGCTGCGGCCACCCCTGCACCTCGACCGGCACCAGCTCCCCCGCCTCGACCAGCTCGGCGATCGCCGCGCGGGCGCCCGCGAGGGGCAGCCGGAAGTAGTCGCGCAGCTCCGCCTCCGCGGCGACCCCGAGGCCGCGGGCGGCGACCCGGACCAGCTCGCGGAACGCGTCGGCCGGCGCCGGCGTGGGCGCGTTGACGACCTCGGGCGGCAGGATGCGCTCGGGCACGTCATACACCCGGGCGAAGGACGAGTTGCGCCGGGCGACGCTCACCTCGCCGGAGTAGAAGAGCCACTCGATCGCGGTCTTGGTGTCCGACCAGTTCCAGCCCCAGTGGTCCTTGCGCCTCGGCTGGATGAGGTCGCCCTCGACCTCGGCGGCGCTGACCGGCCCCTTGGCGCGGATCTCCTCGAGCACCCAGCGGACCAGGTCGGGCTGCTCCCGGGCGATGCGGACCATCCGGCCCCAGGCGGCGCCGGAGCTCATCCGCCAGCGCAGCATCGGCTGCAGCCGCACGGGGACCAGGGATGCCTCGTGCGCCCAGTATTCGAACAGCTCCCGGGGGCGCCGATAGGCGAGCCGGTCGAGCAGGGCCGGGTCGTAGGGCCCGAGCCGGCTGTAGGCGGGCAGGTAGTGGGCGCGCTGCACGACGTTGACGGAGTCGATCTGCAGCAGCCCGGTGCGCTCCAGCACGCGGCGCACGTGCCGGCGCTCCGGCTCCCCGGCCGGGACCCGGTCGGCGAAGCCCTGTGCGGCGAGCGCGACCCGCCGGGCCTGGGTGAGTGTCAGGTACTCGGTCATCGCCAAGGAGGCTATCGCCGGGGTACGACAAAAAACCGGACGGCGGCCCCCTGCTCGGGGCCACCGTCCGGCAGTGACGGTGGGTGCGTGACCGGTGGGTGCTAGGCGCCGACCAGCGGGCGTGCGGGCTCCACGTTGGGCCCGGCCTCGCTGCGCACGGTGCCGCCGACGTCCTTCGCGTCGAACGCGGCGCTGACCTTCCGGTCGAGGTCGACGAGGTCGGGCACGTCCTCGACGGCCGGGCCGGTGGAGCGCCCGGGGTCGGCCGACAGGCCCTGGCCGGCGCCGCTGTCGGCCGGCTCGCGGATCGGCAGGGCGAACAGCAGCACGATCATGAGCAGGATGTAGGCGTTGCCGCCGATCAGGCCCAGCCCGTCGAACTTCGCGTGGAACGCCCACGGCGTGCGGCTGCACAGCAGCGCGAACGAGAACCCGAACGCGATCATGAGGTTGCGCCGCCGGCGCGGGTCGAGCGAGCGGTCGGTGGCGTAGTCGAAGAGCACCACGATCGAGGGCAGCACCCAGACGAGGTGGTGGATCCACGTGATCGGGCTCACCATGCAGCCGACGATGCCGGTCAGGGCCAGGCCGGCGACCTCGTCCTTGTTGCGGATCGCGCGGCGGGTCCGCCAGTACCACACGGCGAGCGTGATGAGCACGAGCAGCAGCCACAGCGGCTTCATCGGGTCGGGGTTGAAGATCCGCCCGACGAGGCCGGTGAGCGCCTGGTTGGACACGAAGGTCGGCGAGCCCACCCGGTCGGTGTTCCACACCGCGTCGGTCCAGAAGACGCGCGAGGCGTCGGGCGCGAGCGTCGCGGCGGCCCAGGTCGCGGCCGTGGCGGTCGCGGCGGAGACGGCGGCGGCGCGCCACCGGCGGGTGACGAGCAGGTAGACGATGAAGATGCCCGGGGTGAGCTTGATCGCGGTGGCCAGGCCGATGCCGAGGCCGCCGAGGCGGCTGCCGCCGCGGACCAGCACGAGGACGTCGCCGACGACGAGGAACAGCAGCAGGATGTTGACCTGGCCGAAGTTCACCGTCTCGCGGACCGGCTCGAACGCCGCGGCCAGGGCGGCCGCGATGCCCATCGCGAACCAGAAGTTCCAGCCCTGCCGCTTGAAGATCGGCCTGAGCAGCCAGGTCAGGATCGCGACCATCGCCAGCACGTTCATCGTCACGCTCACGACGATCGCGGTGTTCCACCCGATGAGCGACATGGGCGTCATCAGCATGGCCGCGAGCGGCGGGTAGGTGAAGCCGTAGGGGGTGCCGGGCGTCAGGTAGTCGTAGATGTCGCCGCCGCGGTTGACCCAATAGTCCATCGCGCCGTAGTAGACCTTGAGGTCGAAGAACCCGTTGTGAGCCGCGCACGCGAGCAGGAAGGCCCACACAACGGCCCAGACGGCCACCACGATGAGCGTCTTCCTGGCTCCGGGCCGTAGCTTGGGCCGGACGGCCGTCGACTCGGCGACCCGTCCTCGCTCCGCCACCTGTTCTGCCCTCCCAGTCGCTCGCTGCCGAAGTTCCATCAGAAGACTCAACGGTCCCGCCGGTCCAACTGTGACGAGCGGGCGCTACCCCGCCGCGTTGCGATTCACACAAAATCCGTAGGGTGCTGCTTCATGACGCTCGGGTTCGTCCGTCCGGCGCGAATCGACGACGTCGTCGAGATCGCGCGCATCCAACTCACAACCTGGCGGGTCGCCTATCGGCGACTCCTGCCGAAACACATCCTCGACCGGCTGGACGAGGACTGGATTACCCGCAGGTGGCGGGAGGCAATCGCGGAGCCGCCAAGTCCGGCACACCGGGTCCTGGTGGCGGTGGAACAGGTCGATAGATCCGTAGATGAGGTCGTTTCGCCGGAAACAGGGCCCGACGCCGGACTCGAGTCATCTTACGTCGTGGGGTTTGCCGCGTCAGGTCCGGCAGACGACACGGCACTCGCCCCGGATGAAGATCACACCACCCTTGACAAGGCATTTGAGGCCACTGCGGCGATCACTGACCTGCTGGTCGAGCCCCGCTGGGGGCGCCGCGGCCACGGCAGCCGATTGCTGGCGGCAAGCGTGGATTTGTGGCGAACTGACGGATTCACGACAGCGCTTGCGTGGACGTTCGCTGACGACCGCGTTACACGTCGATTTCTGGAGGGCGCCGGCTGGGCCCCGGACGGGGTCAGCCGATCGCTCGACGTCGATGATCTGCTGGTGCCGCAGATCCGCTGGCACACCTCGCTCGAACAGGACTCCGAGGATTCCGTTATCACCACGTGACCCGGTTGCGACCGATTTGGAGCCGCCGGCTCCCACGATGTGGGACGCTCAGTCGAGCAGGGCGCCCAGGCCGACCGTGAGGCCGGGGCGCTTCACGACGGAGCGGACACCGAGGAGTACACCCGGCATGAACGACGCCCGGTCGTAGGAGTCGTGCCGGATCGTCAGGGTCTCTCCCGCGGTACCGAAGAGAACCTCCTGATGGGCGACGAGCCCGGTGGCGCGCAGCGCGTGGACCCGGATGCCCTCCACGTCGGTCCCGCGCGCGCCGGCCATCTCGTCCTTGGTGGCGTCGGGCACGGCACCCAGGCCGGCCTCCGCCCGCGCCTGCGCGATGAGCTGCGCCGTCCGCAGCGCGGTGCCGCTCGGCGCGTCGATCTTCTTCGGGTGGTGCATCTCGACGATCTCGACCGACTCGAAGAAGCGGGCGGCCCGGGCGGCGAACTCCATCATGAGCACCGCGCCGATCGCGAAGTTGGGCGCGACGACGATGCCGAGGCCGGGCTTGCGGGCCAGCCAGCCGCGCACCTCCTCGAGGCGCTCGGTGGTGAAGCCCGACGTGCCGATGACCATCGCGATGTCCTGGTCGATGCACCAGCGGATGTTGTCCATCACCACGTCGGGCGTGGTGAAGTCCACGACGACGTCGGCGCCGGCGTCGGACACGTTGGACAGCCAGTCGCCCTCGTCGACCATGGCGACGAGCTCCAGGTCGTCGCTCGCGTCGATGGCGCGGCACGCCTCGGCCCCCATGCGCCCCCGGGCGCCCAGCACCCCGACCCGGATCGGCTCCACAGCTTCGCTCACGCCGACCAACTTATCGTCAGTCGAGGGCGCCCTTGAACGCGCGGTCGTCGAAATCGCCGATCGCGGCGAGCGACATCGGGCGGGTGAGCAGGTCGGCGGCGACCCGGCGGACCTGCTCCGGGGTGACCGCGTCGACGTGGCGCAGGACGTCGTCGACGGAGAGCAGCTCGTCGTACAGCAGCTCGCCCTTGCCGAGGCGGCTCATCCGCGACCCGGTGTCCTCCAGGCCGAGCACGACGGCGCCCTTGAGCATGCCCTTGCCGCGTTCCACCTCTTCGTCGGTGACCCCCTCGCCGGCCACCCGCGCGAGCTCCTCGCGGGTGATCGCGAGGACCTCCTCGACCTTGCCCGGCGCGCAGCCGGCGTAGACGCCGAAGAGGCCGGTGTCGCTGTACTGCGACGTGAAGGAGTACACCGAGTACGCCAGCCCGCGCTGCTCCCGGATCTGCTGGAACAGCCGGCTGGACATGCCGCCGCCGAGCACGTTGTTGAGCGCGCCGAGGGCGAACCGGTCCTCGTGCTGGCGCGCGTACCCACTGCAGCCCAGCACCAGGTGAGCCTGCTCGGTGTCCTTGTTGCGCACCACGACCTGCCCGGAGCGGGCCGGCACGCGGTTGGTGCGGGAGCGCCGCGGCGCGGGCACGGCCGGCGTGTCGCCCCAGCCGGCCCGCTCGAACGCGGCGCGCACGGCCCGCACGACCTTGGCGTGGTCGAGGTGGCCGGCCGCCGCGATGACCATGGTCTCCGGGCGGTACCGCTTGCGGTAGAACCCGTCGATCTGCTTGCGGGTCAGCGCCGAGATGCTCGCCACCGAGCCGGAGATCTGCCGGCCGAGCGGGTGGTGGCCGTACACGGCCTCGGTGAAGACGTCGTGGACCTCGTCGCCGGGCTCGTCGTCGTGCATGGCGATCTCCTCGAGGATCACGCCACGCTCGGTCTCGACGTCCGCCCCGGCCAGCACCGAGTCGGTGACGAGGTCACAGACCACGTCGATGGCCAGCGGCAGGTCCGCGTCGAGCACCCGCGCGTAGTAGCACGTGTACTCCTTCGCGGTGAACGCGTTGGTCTCCCCGCCGACCGCCTCGATCTGCGCGGAGATGTCCAGCGCGGTGCGCCGCTTGGTGCCCTTGAACAGCAGGTGCTCGAGGAAGTGCGAGACGCCCGACAGCGTGGGCGTCTCGTCCCGCGAACCGATGCCGACCCAGACGCCGAACGACACGCTGCGCATCGCCGGGATGGACTCGGTCAGGATCCGCAGCCCGTTGGGCAGCACGGTGCGGCGCACCGTTCCGCCCAGCGGGTCGTCGGACAGCGTCTGGGTCTGCGCTCGATTCGCCATGGATCAGTCGCGCCGGCTACGCCGACGGCGGAACTCCCCGCCTTCGCCACCTTCGTCACCCGCGGGCGCGGGCGCGCCCTCACCCTCGGCCGGGCGCGGGCCGCGGTCGGCGCGCTCGCCCCGGTCGCGGCGCGGGCCACGGTCGCCACCACGGTCGCCGCGAGGCTCCCGCGGCGGACGCTCGCCGCCCTCGGCCGGCGCCGGCGGCTGCTCGCCCTCGGCCAGCACCTTGTCCAGGTAGATCTTGCCGCGGTTGTCGATGTCCGCGATCTGCACCTCGACCTTGTCGCCGACGTTGAGGAAGTCCTCGACCTTGTCGACCCGCTTGCCGTTGCCCACCTTGGAGATGTGCAGCAGGCCGTCGCGGCCCGGCAGCAGCGAGATGAAGGCGCCGAACGCGGCCGTCTTCACCACGGTGCCGAGGAACTTGTCGCCGACCTTCGGCATGGTCGGGTTGGCGATGGCGTTGATCCGCTCCACCGCGGCCTCGGCCGACGGGCCGTCGGTCGCGCCGACGTAGATCGTGCCGTCGTCCTCGATGCTGATCTCGGCGCCGGTCTCGTCCTGGATCGCGTTGATGGTCTGGCCCTTGGGGCCGATCACCATGCCGATCTTGTCGACCGGGATGCGCACCGTGGTCACCCGCGGCGCGTACTGGCTCATGCCGGCCGGCGACTCGATCGCCTCGGCCATGACGTCGAGGATGACGTGGCGCGCGTCGTGGGCCTGCTGCAGGGCGCCGGCCAGCACGTCCGACGGGATGCCGTCGAGCTTGGTGTCCAGCTGCAGCGCGGTCACGAAGTCCCGCGTGCCGGCGACCTTGAAGTCCATGTCGCCGAACGCGTCCTCGGCGCCCAGGATGTCGGTCAGCGTGACGTACTGCGTCTTGCCGTCGACCTCGTCGGAGATCAGGCCCATCGCGATGCCGGCCACCGGCGCCTTGAGCGGCACGCCGGCCGACAGCAGCGCCATGGTCGAGGCGCAGACCGAG
The DNA here is from genome assembly GCF_050936175.1 of Dactylosporangium sp. CA-139066. Lineage (NCBI taxonomy): Bacteria > Bacillati > Actinomycetota > Actinomycetes > Micromonosporales > Micromonosporaceae > Dactylosporangium > Dactylosporangium sp. CA-139066. The sequence goes on from NZ_JBNJNH010000001.1 coordinate 9,201,660, forward strand.
CCCATGCTCGTGGAGCCGTTGGAGCCCAGCGCCTCCGACACCTGCCGGATCGCGTAGGGGAACTCCTCGCGGGCCGGCAGGACCGGGATCAGGGCCCGCTCGGCGAGCGCGCCGTGACCGATCTCGCGGCGCTTCGGGGCGCCGACGCGGCCGGTCTCACCGGTCGAGTACGGCGGGAAGTTGTAGTTGTGCATGTACCGCTTGGACTTCTCGGGCGCGAGCGTGTCCAGCGTCTGCTCCATGCGCAGCATGTTCAGCGTGGTGACGCCCAGGATCTGGGTCTCGCCGCGCTCGAACAGCGCCGAGCCGTGCACGCGGGGCAGGACCTGCACCTCGGCGGTCAGCGGCCGGATGTCGCGCGGGCCGCGGCCGTCGATGCGGACCTGCTCGCGCAGCACGCGGGCGCGGACCTCGTTCTTGGTCAGCGACCGCAGCGCGGCGCCGATCTCCTTCTCGCGCCCGTCGAACTGACCGGCGAGGCGCTGGAAGGCGGCCTCCTTGACCCGGTCGAGGGCCTCCTCGCGCTCCGCCTTCGCGGCGATGCGCAGGGCCTCGGCGACCTCGTCCTTCACCGCGCCGGCGACGGCCTCGTAGGCGTCGGGCTGGTAGTCGAGGAAGACCGGGAACTCCTGCACCGGCTTCGCGGCGACCTCGGCGAGCTCCGACTGGGCCCGGCACAGCTCGCGGATCGCGGGCTTGGACGCCTCCAGGCCGCCGGCGACGACCTCCTCGGTCGGCGCGGGCGCGCCGCCGGCGACGAGCGCCACCGTGTGCTCGGTCGCCTCGGCCTCCACCATCATGATCGCCACGTCGCCGTCGGGCAGGACCCGCCCGGCCACGACCATGTCGAAGGTGGCCCGGCCGAGCTCCTCGACCGTCGGGAACGCCACCCACTGCCCGTCGACGTGGGCCATGCGGGTCGCGCCGATCGGGCCGGAGAACGGCAGGCCGGACAGCTTGGTCGACATCGAGGCGGCGTTGATCGCCACGACGTCGTACGGGTGGGCCGGGTCCAGCGCCAGCACGGTCTCGACGACCTGGACCTCGTTGCGCAGGCCCTTGACGAAGCTCGGGCGCAGCGGCCGGTCGATGAGCCGGCAGGTGAGGATCGCGTCCTCGCTGGGCCGGCCCTCGCGGCGGAAGAAGGAGCCGGGGATGCGCCCGGCCGCGTACATGCGCTCCTCGACGTCCACCGTCAGCGGGAAGAAGTCGAACTGGTCCTTCGGCTGCTTGCCGGCGGTCGTCGCAGACAGGACCACGGTCTCGCCGAGCTGGGCGAGGGCCGAGCCCGCCGCCTGGCGCGCGAGCCGCCCGGTGGAGAAGGTGATCTCCCGGGTGCCGAACGCGCCGTTGTCGATGACCGCGGTGCTGCTGTGCGTACCGAGATTGCTCTGCTCGGTCATGTTGTCTTGTTGCTCCCTTTGGGTCGTGGTTCGCCCTCGGCGGAGCTGTCTGCGGCCGGTCTTCGATCGAAGCTCACGGGGAGGTTGTTCACCCGGAAGCCACTACCGAGGACCGGTGCGCCGACCCGCTCGGCGGGGCGCTGCCATTTCAGTGTGTCACTACTCGACGGGGGAGCGGCGAATTCCGGGCCCCGGGCCGAATCGATTCCAGCGAAGCGCCATCGATTCGGTTTGGGTGGTTTTTCGCCACTCCCCCGTGAACGAGTCGTTATCGCCGCAGGCCGAGCCGCTCGATCAGCGAGCGGTAGCGGGCGATGTCGCTGCGCTGCAGGTAGTTGAGCAGGCGGCGGCGACGGCCGACCAGCAGCAGCAGGCCGCGCCGGCTGTGGTGGTCGTGCTTGTGCTGCTTGAGGTGTTCGGTGAGGTCCGCGATCCGCTTCGTCAGCATCGCGACCTGCACCTCCGGCGACCCGGTGTCGCCTTCGACGGTCGCGTACTTCGAGATGATCTCGGTCTTCTGCGCAGAATCGAGCGCCATGTTCTCCCTTTACCGTGGATTCGTCGGCCGGCTCCCGCGGCGTCGTGCAGGCAGCCTGACCCCCGCCGGTCACCCGGCGTCTATCCAAGGCTAACAGACCGGACCGTTCAGGCGCGCATCGGACCGCCGCGCAGCACGTCGCGCGTCTGGTCGACGTCCTCGGCGATCTGCGCGACCAGCGGCTCGATCCCCTGGTAGGTGCGCTGCTCGCGCAGCCGCGCGGCGAAGTCGAGACTCACCCTCTCGCCGTACAGGTCACCCTCGAAGTCCAGCACGAACGCCTCGACCCGCCGCTCCTTGCCGGAAAAGGTGGGATTTGTCCCAATCGACACCGCGGCCTGGTACCGGGCCCCGTCCCGCTCCCGGTTGAGCCAAGCGCCGTAGATCCCGTCGGCCGGCACCGCGGCATTGGCCGGCACGAGCAGGTTGGCGGTCGGAAACCCGAGCTCACGCCCGCGCTGGTCCCCCCGCACCACCACCCCTTCGAGCCGATGCGCCCGCCCGAGCGCCCGCGCCGCCGCCGCGACGTCTCCCGCATCGACGCAGCTGCGGATGTAGGTGGACGAGAACACGGTCCCTTCGTCGGCGACGAGCGGTGCCCCTTCGACGCCAAACCCGAACGTCCGCCCGAGCCGCCGCAGCAGCTCGACGTCCCCCGCTTGTTTGTGCCCGAACCGGAAGTTCTCCCCCACCACGATCAGCGCGGTGTGCAGATGCTCGACGAGCGCGTCGTGCACGAACTCCTCGGGACTGAGCCGCGAGAACTCCACCGTGAAGGGCACGACGCACAGCACGTCGACCCCGAGCGCCTCGATAAGCTCGGCTTTGCGCCCCGGCTCGGTGAGCACCGCCGGATGTGACCCCGGCCGCACAACCTCGGACGGATGCGGGTCGAACGTCACGACGACCGACTGCACCCCCAGCTCCCCGGCACGCTTCACGGCGTGCCCGATGATCTGCTGGTGCCCCCGGTGGACGCCGTCGAACACGCCGATCGTCGCGACCGCGCGGCCCCAGCCCCCGGGCGCGGCCTGCGTTCCCCGCCAACGCTGCATGCCACCGAGGGTACTGGGTGCCTTCGGACTGATTTCCATGGCTCGGGTCCGTGCAACTGACGACCGTTGTTCCCACCAGACACCGGTCGGCGCTGGAGCGCCTCCCTGCCAGGTCCGCGGTGCCAAGCCCACGCGGCCTACGGCCGCTCACACCGCCCGCCCTGGAGCAACGGCACGCCACACGGCGGCAAAAGCTCAACTCGCGCCCGCGGGAAGCGAAGGCGCGACGCGGCACGGAGCCGCGACGCCGGCTCGGGCGGGCACGGCTCTGCGCGGGGCCGACTCTGCGCGGGCACTGCGCTGGACAAGGCGCGCGGCGCGGGCGCGAAACGCGGCGCGGGCGCGAAACGCGGCGCGCCCGCGAAACGCGGCGCGGCGCGGGCGCGAGGCGCTACGGGACGAGGACGATTTCCGGGCGGGCGCGCCCTTCGCGTTCGCTCACGATGGCGAGGACGGTGCCGTCGGGGGCGAACACCGCGTACGGGCCGGGGATGCCGGCCGGGAGCAGTGGGCCGCCGTGGGAGAGCGTGCGGGCCTCGTCCTCGGTGGCGTCGCGGCGCGGGAAGCAGCGGTCCGCGGCGGCCGGCAGTGGCAACGTCACGGGATCCGGGCGCTCGGCCAGGTCCTCCAAAGTGGACGCCTCGGCGAGCGTGAACGCGCCGACCGCCGTGCGGCGCAAAGCCGTCAGGTGGCCGCCGACGCCCAGCGCGGTGCCGAGGTCGCGGGCGAGGGCGCGGATGTACGTGCCCGACGAGCATGCCACGTCCACGTCCAGGTCGACGTGCGCGCCCTCGCGGCGGGTGGCCAGCACGTCGAGGCGGGAGACCGTGACCGGGCGGGCCGTGAGCGCGACCTCCTCGCCGGAGCGGACGCGGTGGTACGAGCGGACGCCGTTGACCTTGATCGCCGACACCGCGCTCGGGACCTGCAGGATGTCGCCGCGCAGCGGCTCGAGGGCGGCGGCGACCGCGGCGTCGGTGAGGTGTGACGCGTCCGCGCGCGCGACCACGTCGCCCTCGGCGTCGTCGGTGACGGTGGACTCGCCGAGGCGGATCGTCGCGGTGTACTGCTTGGTGCTCCCGATCACGTACGTGAGCAGCCGCGTCGCCTTCTCCACGCCGATGATGAGCACGCCGGTGGCCATCGGGTCGAGGGTGCCGCCGTGCCCGACGCGGCGCGTCCGCGCGATGCGGCGCATGCGCGACACCACGTCGTGCGACGTCATGCCGCCGGGCTTGTCGACGACGACGAGGCCGCCCTGGGTCGCCGCCTTCTGTGCCATGCGCGACACCCTAACGTTCAGCCGAACCGCACCAGGCAGTGCCACAGGTACTTCAGCAGTTGCAGCGCCTCCGCGCCCCCGCCCCACTCGGCCCACGCGCCCGGATCGGCGACCACGTCGCGCGCGGCCGCGCCGATGAGCGCCGGATCGACCGCGTCCACGCCGCGCCGCTCACAAAGCAACAGCGCCAGCATCGGTACCTCGGGCCCGCGGAACTCCGCCGGAACAGCGCCCGGCGCCAACCGGAAGCCGGCGCGCCACTCGACCCGCACGCCGTAGCGCTCGGCGAGGCGGGCCGCGACTCCTGCGGTACCGCAGCCGGAGCTTGTGAAACTGCTGTCGAGCACGATGGCCTCGACGTCGTCGGGCAGGCTCAGAGGCCCGTGGATCTGTGCCTCCACGTAGTCGTCGAGCGCGCGCCCGGGCCCCGGCGTCGCGCGGCGCTCCAGCGCGCCCTCGCCGTGGTGCGCCCGCAGCGCGGCCAGAACGGCGTCGAACGCGTCGGCGGTACCGGCCGCGGTCGGATGGTTGTTGCTGTCCCCGAACGTGAACGTCGTACGGTCGCGCACGTGCCGCCGCAGCCGCAGGTGCGCGGACCCGAAGCGCGGCGCCGCGCCGTCGTCGTGGTGGCGCAGGTTGAGCGCCCCGTACTTCGGCCGGTCCGCGGCCCGCACCCCCGGCCGCTGATAGGCCCCGCCGAACATGCGCTCCTCCCAGCGATCGCGGTCCCCGCCCGGGTACGCGGTCAGCCCCCCGTTGGAAATCCCCGTCTCGAACTGGCTGCGGAAGCACCCGTCGGCCAGCAGCCCCTCGATGACGGTGCGTCCCGCGACCGCGCGGTCGGGATGGAAGTTGACGGTGATCGGCGCGTCGACCGGGAGCGGAGTGCGGCCTGGGCTCCGTTCGCGGACGTGCTCCAGCGCGGCGCGCTGCGCATCGGTCAGGTCCACGCCGGCCAGTATTGTGCCGCCCCCGTCTCCGCTTCACGCCTTTTGCCCGCCCCTACGCGTTGAACGCATCTGCGCGCAACGTCGCGCCCCCGCGCGTGCAACACCGCGGCCAGCGCGCCCCCTGGCACAACGCCGCGCCCCCGCACGCGCAACGCCGCGGCCGACGCGCATCACGGTGCCAGCGCGCCCCGTGGCGCAACGCCGCGCCGCCACAGCGCGCTACGCCGCCCCCGCACCGCCGCCCCGCGCACTCAAGCCCGCGCCCGCGGGCGGGCTCCGCCCGCGCCTGGGCGCAGCGCCGCGCATCCGGGCGCGCTCAAGGCTGCGCTCCGGCGCACTCAGACCCCGCGCCCACGCGCAAGCGCGCGACGGTGTGGTCCTCTAGCGCACCGCGCCCGCGACCGCCCAGCTGTCGCTCGCCAGGCGGCGCAGCAGGCCGGCCAGGCGCAGCGCGATGAACAGCGTCAGCGCGGCCCAGACGCCGCGGAGGCCGAAGTCGAGCAGGTAGGCCAGCCAGATGCCGGGCAGGAAGCCGCCGAGCGCGCTGATCAGCGTGAGGTTGCGCAGGTACCGCACGTCGCCCGCCCCCAGGAAGACGCCGTCCAAGGCGAAGACGACGCCGGCGGCCGGCATCATGGCGATGAAGAACCACCAGGCGTGGCGCGCCTGGGTGTACACCTCGGGATCGGCGCCGAACCACGGGCGGATGGCGAGCAGGGCCGCGGCGACGAGCGCCGCGAACGCCAGCCCCGCGACGAGGCCGGCGAAGGTGATGCGGCGGGCGAGGTCGCGGGCCTCGGCGACCCGCTCGCCGCCGAGCGCCGCGCCGACGAGGGCCTGCGCGGCGATGGCGAGGGCGTCGAGCGCCAGGGCGGTGAAGAAGAAGAGCTGGATCGCGATCTGGTGCGCGGCGAGCGCGGCCTCGCCGAAGCGCGCGGCGACCGCGGAGGCGGACAGGAAGCAGGCCTGGAACGCCGCGCCGCGCAGGAGCAGGTCGCGGCCGAGCGCCAGCTGGCGGCCGATGACGGCGAGGTGGGGGCGCAACGGCACGCGCTCGGTGATCAGCGCCCGGACGAACAGCAGGCCCACGACGGTCTGCGCGGTCACGTTGGCCACGGCGGAGCCGTTGAGGCCGAGCCCGGCCGGGTACACCAGCAGCGGGCACAGCACGGCCGACAGCGCGTTGGCGGCGAGCACGAAGTACAGGGGGCGGCGGGTGTCCTGCACGCCGCGCATCCAGCCGTTGCCGGCGGTACCGAGCATGAGCCCGGGCGCGCCCAGCGCGGCGATGCGCAGCCAGGCCTCGGCGTTGCGCGCGACCTCGCCGGCGCCGCCCGCGAGGGCGCGGGTGAGCGGGCCGGCGGCGGCCTCGAGGACGATCACGATGACCAGGCCGCCGGACAGGGCGAGCCACGACGCCTGGACGCCCTCCTCGACCGCCTCCGTGCGCTGGCCCGCGCCGAAGCGGCGGGCGGCGCGCCCCGTGGTCCCGTACGCGAGCACGGTCCCCAGCCACACCGCGAACGACATGACGGAGCCGCCGATGGCGAGCCCGGCCAGCTGCGTGCGCCCGAGGTGGCCGACGACGGCGGTGTCGACGAGGACGTAGAGGGGTTCGGCGGCGAGTACCACGAGCGCCGGGATCGCCAGCGCGGCGACCCGGCGCGTCGTGGACGTTTGATCGACCGTCACCCGGTCATCGTAAGGCGTGCCACGCGACGGTGGCACTTACCGGCACAACCTCCGGGAAACCGTGACGTCATTGCGGGGGCGTCCCGGCTTCCCGAAGCTTGTGTCGACGCCGCGGCGACTCAGCCGCGACGGTCCATCGACATCTGCAGCGCCGCGCGGGCGCGCTCCCGGGTGTCGGTGGCCGGCTCCTGCGGCTTGGGCTGCGGCTTGGGCTGTTCAGACATGACGCTGGTCTCCTCTGGTGCATGGTGCTGATGGTCGGCGCGCGCTAGACCCGCCCGGGGTCACCGGGGGACACGCACAACGCACGGCAAGGAGACCGACGTGGGTGGTGTCGGCCTGATCACACTGGTTGCGGCGCACTTGGTTCCTCGCTTCCGGCGGCATGGTTCGCTGGGCCGTTCACCCGCCACCGGGATCCGCTGTCAGAAGCGGTCGGCCCGGGGCGGGCAGCGAAGAATTCGTACTGTGCGCATGCGACTAAGTTATCGTTCAGTTCCAGCATGTGCGACGATATCCCGCAATCTGGAACGGCGTGTCGTGACCCCGTCACGATCAATTTCCCAGCTCAGCCCGGCGGTGCGGGCCGCGGCGGACGGCCCCGATTCACCCAAATGGCCCGCGTTCGGCGACCGCCCGGCGAGCCCGCCGGGCACGTTCAGCGGGCCAGGAAGTGCCAGCCGAGCCACCACCAGAACCCGAACATGGCGAGCCGCCCGACCGGGAGGGGCCCGACGCGGTACCGCATGACGACCCCGCACACGTCCCCCAGGCTCGGCACGCGGGAGCCCTCGCGGCGGGCCATGATCTCGACCCCGGCGAACAGGGCGATCGCGGCCGCGAACAGCGACGCGACGAGCAGCTGGCCGGCGGTCATCGGCGGACCATGGCCCAGAAGGCCCAGAGCCAGCCGAAGTACCCGGCGGCGCGGGCCCAGTAGTGCTCGAGGATCGGGTCGGCCAGGCGGGACAGCGTCGGGTACGCCGACGAGCCGTTCAGGAACGTCGCGCCCTCGACCACGCCGAACAGCAGCAGCGGCAGCAGCCACCAGGCGGCCCGGCGCGGCAGGCGCGCGGGGGCGGGGCGGCGCGGGACCGCGGACGACATGCCGATCCAGAACAGTGCGCCGCCGACGCCGAGGACCAGCAGGTTGGCGCCGAGGCTGAACGAGGGCAGGGCCCCGCCGACGAGAGAGATCAGGGCGAACACGGGGGTGAGCACGACCGGCCGGGCCCAGGCCCGGTCAACCTCCGCAACCAGCTCGGGTCGGTCCATACATCGATTGTCACCGCAGCCGATGCCCAGGTGCCAGCCGTTGTCGCCCCGATATTCCCCCGGAGTTAACCCTGATCCGCTCCGTCACTCAGGACCACAAATGCAGCGGCACGAACGTCAGGGCCGCGGCGCGGCAGGCCCGCCCGACCGACAGCGCGGCAAACCGCCAGGACCCCGGCGCGGCAGCCCGTCAGGGCCGCGGCGCGGCAGGCCCGCCCGACGGACAGCGCGGCAAACCGCCAGGACCGCGGGCGGCAAACCGCCAGGACCGCGGGCGGCGAACCGTCAGGGCCGCGGCGCGGCGCTGGCCGGAGCCGGAAGCAGCGCGCGGATGTGCCCCACGACGTCGGCCACGGTGCCGGTGGCGCTGAACCCGGCCGCGAACCGGTGGCCGCCGCCCCCGAGCGCGACCGCGACCGCGCTCACGTCGACGGCGCCCTTGCTGCGCAGGGAGACGGACCACTCCCCCGCACGTACGGGCTTCACGACGCACGCGACGTCGGCCTCGGCCACGCAGCGGACGGTGTCGATGAGGGCCTCGACCGCGGACGGCGGCTGGTCGTAGGCGGCCAGGTCGTCCAGCGTGAGGTACGTCCAGGCGAACCCCGCCCCGCCCGCGCCCTCGCGCTCCAGCACGGTGCGGGCCAGCGCCACGCCGAAGAGCCGCACGGCGCCGATCGGCCGCGTGTCGAACAGCCGCCGGGAGATCTCGCCCACGGGGATCCCGGTCGCGATCAGCCGCGCGGCGAGCTCGTGCACGGCCGGCGTGGTGGAGGCGAACTTGAAGGAGCCGGTGTCGGTGGCCAGGGCCACATAGAGGCACTCGGCTATTGCCTTGTCCAGGTGTACACCCAGACGCCCCAACAACCCGTCCGACAACACGGACGTCGCGGCGGCCGCCGGGTCCACGAGGTTGATGGCGCCGAAGCCGGGGTTGGAGGCGTGATGGTCCAGGACGATGCCGACCGGCGCGGCGCGGAGGCGGTCGGCCAGCCCGCCGAGCCGCTCGATGCTGGCCACGTCGAAGACGAGCATCGCGTCGGGCGCCGGATCGGCGAGCTCCTCGGCGACGAGCAGCTCGGCGCCCGGCAGCGCGTCGAACGGCGCCGGCAGCCGTATCGGCCCCGGGAACGTCGCCGCGAGGTGCCCGATGCGCAACTCGTCGGCGATGCTCCGCAGCCCGAGCCCGACCGCGAGCATGCTGCCGAGCGCGTCGCCGTCGGGGTTGACGTGGCAGGCGAGCAGCACGCGCGCGCCGTCTGGCAGGCCGCGCAGCGCCCGCACGGCCGCGTCCCACTCCTGCGGGCTCGGCCGCGGCGCCGCCTCAACGCCGCCGGGCTTCGCGTCCGGGCCACAACTTGCGATAGGGCTGTTTTCCACGATTACCGGGTCGGAGGTTGATCCCGTAGCCGGGTTGATGTGCGAACCGGCCTGGCCCGGGGCGGCCGCGGACGGCGCCGTCCGGGCTTCCGCGGCCGGGTTGACGTGCGACGAGCCTGGGCCGGCACCCCCGGCCTGGCCCGCGGCGGCGGACAGCGCCGTCCGGGCGTCCGCGGCCGGGTTGACGCTGTGCGACGAGCCCGGGCCGGTGCCCGGGGCGGCCGCGGACGGCGCCGTCCGGGCGTCCGCGGCCGACTCGGTGTTGAGGTCGGGGCCCGCGCCCGGTCCGTGGCCGGGCGCGAGCCCGGTCACCGCCGGTCCTGGCCGACGACGACCTCGTCGTCGGCGCCGTCGGCTCCCAGGTCGCCGGCGTCCTCCTCGTCCTCCAGCTTGTAGGGCTGGGGGTCGCCGGCGTAGTGCGCCCCGGCCGCGAGGCGCTGGACCTCGGCGTCGGCGTCACGGGCGCTGGCCAGCAGTTCGTCGATGTGCTTGACCTGGTCGGACACGTCGTCGTGCACGAACGCGAGGCTCGGGGAGTGCCGCAGGCCCAGGGCCTTGCCGACGGTCGAGCGCAGCAGGCCCTTCGCGCTCTCCAGCGCGGCCGCGGTGCCCGCCTGGGCCGCCGCGTCGCCGAGCACCGTGTAGAAGACGGTCGCCTCGCGCAGATCGGCGGTGATCCGCGCGTCGGTGATCGTGATCATGCCGAGCCGCGGGTCCTTGATCTGCGTCCGTACCACCGATGCGACCAGTTCGCGCACTCGCTCCGCGTGCCGCCGCACCTTCGCCGGATCCGTCATCTCGAACACCTCCGCAGCCAAACGGCCCGCCCGCCGGCCATACGGCCGCCTAGGGGACCAGAAGATCTGACCAACGCCTTGACAGTACCCGCGCCCCGCCGGTGGGGCCGGGGTGAGAAGCCAGGATTACTCGTCGTCGTCGCCATGCAACCGACGGCGCACGGACAGCAGCTCGAACTCGGGCCGCCCCGCGACCGCGCGCTCGCACGTGTCGAGTACCTCGCGAACGTGCCCGGCCTCGGCGGCGACGACGGCGATGCCGACCTCGGCCCGGCCGGTCAGGTCGAGCGCCCCGACCTCGGCGACGGAGACCTCGAACTTGCGCAGGTACGCGACGAGCGGCCGCACATACGACCGCTTCGCCTTGAGCGAGCGCGAGTCACCGGGCAGAAGAAGGTCGAAGACCGCGGTTCCGGTATACACGGCGCAAGATCCTATCCGCTTGGTACCGCATCCCGCCCCTAGTTATCCCGGGGCACCCAGCCAGGGCGACATATCGGAAATGTCCGGTAAAACGGCAACACGGGGCCCAGTCGCGACGATGAGGCGGGACCGGCAAGCAGCCGTGCGGTGGGGCGAGGCTTTCAAGAGACTTGGAAGGCGCGAGGCGTCAGGCAACCAGCAGCGCCGGCCAGACGCGACCGGCAGCGCCAGCCAGAGGCGACCAGCGGGGCCCGGTCAGGCGACCAGCCAGCCCGAGAAGGCGGCCGGTCAGGCGACCAGGAGGTCCGGGCGGCCGACGACCAGCGACACGGGCTCGAGCGTCTCACCCAGGTGCGCCACGATCACCGGATCCGGCTCCACCGGCAGGGCGGCGGCGCCCGCCGCGGGCAGCGGCCCACGACGGCGAGGCTGGACCGCACCGGCGCTGCCGCCACGGCCGCGATAGACGTAGAGCGAGTCAGGCGCCACCGCGTCGAGGGCGGCCACGACCGCGGGAAGCCGCCGGAAGCGCTGCCAGTCCTCCGCGTCGGCGAAGCCGATCTCGAAGACGACGCCGAACTCCTCGGAGCGCCAGGCCCAGTCACGGGCGCCCCGTGCGTCACCGCGGACTCAATGAGGGCGGCGCTGTGCGCGTCGCGCCACAGCCGCGCCGGCTGCTGACCGTCGCGGACCTCGATCGACCACCAGCACAGGTCCATAACGTGACCGACGTTACGCCTCCCCCGCGCCCACCGCCGACCCGCCAGCATGCCAAAAGCGCCGCATGCCGAAGGGGCCGTGGACTGACGTCCACGGCCCCTCGGCTATGTGCGAGCGATCAGGTACGCGGCTTCTCGCGCAGTTCCCACGTCTCGATCACGTCGCCGACCTGGATGTCGTTGTACGTGCCGAGCGTGATACCGCACTCGAAGCCCTCGCGGACCTCGGTCGCGTCGTCCTTGAATCGGCGCAGGCCGGCGATCGACAGGTTGTCGGCCACCACCGCTCCGTCGCGGACCAGGCGCGCCTTGCTGTTGCGCCGGATCAGGCCGGTGCGGACGATGCAGCCCGCGATGTTGCCGAACTTGGACGAGCGGAAGACCTCGCGGATCTCCGCCTGGCCGAGCTCGACCTCCTCGTACACCGGCTTGAGCAGGCCCTTGAGCGACGACTCGATGTCCTCGATGGCCTGGTAGATGACGGTGTAGTACCGGATCTCCACGCCCTCGCGGTCGGCCAGGTCGCGCGTGCGGCCCTCGGCCCGCACGTTGAACCCGATGATGATCGCGTCCGAGGCGCTGGCCAGGTTGACGTCGTCCTGCGTGACCGCACCGACGCCGCGGTGGATGATCCGCAGCTGGACCTCGTCGGAGACCACGATCTTGACCAGCGCGTCCTCGAGCGCCTCGACCGAGCCCGAGCCGTCACCCTTGAGGATGAGGTTGAGCGTGGTCTTCTCGCCCTGCTTGAGCTGGTCGAACAGGTTCTCCAGCGTGACCCGGCCGGTGCGCGCCGCCATCTCGGCCGCGCGGCGGCGAGCCTGCCGCTGCTCGGCGATCTGACGCGCGGTGCGGTCGTCGTCGGCGGCGAGGAACGTGTCGCCGGCGCCGGGCACCGAGGTCAGGCCGAGCACGAGGACCGGACGGGCCGGACCCGCGTGCGGGACGGGCGTGCCGTTCTCGTCGAGCATCGCGCGGACGCGTCCGTAGGCGCGGCCGGCGACGATCGAGTCACCGACGTTGAGCGTGCCCTTCTCCACCAGGACGGTGGCGACCGGGCCGCGGCCGCGGTCGAGGTGCGACTCGATCGCGATGCCCTGGGCCGGTCCGTCGATGGGCGCGCGCAGGTCGAGCGCGGCGTCCGCGGTGAGCAGGACCGCCTCGAGCAGGCCGTCGATGTTGATCCGGCTCTTGGCCGAGATGTCGACGAACATGGTCTCGCCGCCGTACTCCTCGGCGACCAGGCCGTACTGCGTCAGCTCCTGCCGCACCTTGGCCGGGTTGGCCTCGGGCTTGTCGATCTTGTTGACCGCGACCACGATCGGCACCTCGGCCGCCTGGGCGTGGTTGAGCGCCTCGATCGTCTGAGGCATCACGCCGTCGTCGGCCGCGACCACCAGGACCACGATGTCCGTGGCCTGGGCACCGCGGGCACGCATGGCGGTGAACGCCTCGTGACCCGGGGTGTCGATGAAGGTGATCGCGCGGTCCTCGTCCTCGTGCTCGACGCGGACCTGGTACGCACCGATGTGCTGGGTGATGCCGCCGGCCTCGCCCGCCGCGACGTTCGTCTGGCGGATCGCGTCCAGCAGCTTCGTCTTACCGTGGTCGACGTGACCCATGACGGTCACGACCGGCGGCCGGATGACCAGACGCTCCTCGTCGACCTCGGCGTCGAGGTCGATGTCGAAGCGGGCCAGCAGCTCGCGGTCCTCGTCCTCGGGGCTGACGATCTGCACGTCGAAGCCGAGGTGCTCGCCGAGCAGCTGCAGGGTCTCGTTGGTGCACGACTGCGTGGCCGTCACCATCTCGCCCAGGTTGAACATCTCCTGGACGAGCGAGCCCGGGTTGGCGTTGATCCGGTCGGCGAAGTCCGACAGCGACGCACCCTGCGGCAGGCGGATCGCCTGACCCTGCCCGCGCGGGGCGCCCGAGCCCATGGTGGGCGCGGAGAGGTTGTCGAACTCCTGTCTGCGCTGCTTCTTGGACTTGCGACCCTTGGTCGGCCGGCCACCGGGACGCCCGAAGGCACCCGCGGCACCGCCGCCGCGGCCACGGCCGCCGGCGCCGCCACCGGGACGACCGGCACCACCGGCGCCCGCACCGGGCGCGCCACCGCCGCCGCCCCCACCGGGGCCGCCGCGGAAGCCACCGCCACCGCCACCGCCGCCGGGACGGAAGCCGCCACCGCCGCCGCCCCCACCGGGACCGCCGCGGAAGCCGCCGCCACCGCCGCCGCCGGGACCACCCGGACGACCGGCGCCGCCGCCCCCACCGGGGCCGCGGAAGCCGCCACCGCCGCCGCCCGGACGACCGGGACGGTCAGTGCCGGGGCCGCCACCGGGGCGACCGGGGCGCTGGCTCGGCATCTGCGACGGGTTCGGCCGGGGGCCGCCCATCGAGGCCGGGTTGGGCCGCGGAGGCATCGAGGACGGGTTGGGCCGCGGAATGTTGCCCGGCGACGGCGGACGCGGGGTCGCGCCACCGGACACGCCGAACGGGTTGTTGCCCGGGGACCGCGCGGGCGGACGGGCGCCGCCGGGGCGGGGACCCTGGCCGGGACGCGGCGCGCCCGGAGCCGGGGCGCCACCCCCCGAGGGGCCGGGCGTCGGGCCCGGGCGCGGGCCCGGGGTCGGGGCAGCACCGCCGCCGCTGGACGGCTGCTGCGGGTGTTCGCGCCGGGTGTTCTCACGCTGACGGGCCTGCTGGGCGGCCTTCATCGCCGCTTCCTGCTCAGCCTTCAGCGCGGCGGCGCGCTGCTCTGCGGCCGCCACCTCGATGTCGTGCGCGCTCGTAGGACGCACCGCGGGCGGGGCCGGGCGCGGCGGACCGGGCACGGGGCCACGGCCGCCCCCGCCTCCGGATCCGCTCTGTCCGCCACCCGTCGGCGGCTGGGGCCGCTTCGGCGGTGCAAAGGGCTTGGCGGCCGGGGACGGCGTCGGGCGCGGGGCCGACGGCACGGGTGCCGACGGTGCCGACGGGGCCGGCGCAGGAGGCGCGGAGGGCGCCGGGGCGGATCCTCCACCGTTTTCAAAGCTCGCACGCAGCCGGCGCGCCACGGGCGCCTCAACCGTGCTGGATGCGGACTTCACGTACTCGCCAAGCTCCTGCAGCTTCGCGAGAACGGTCTTGCTTTCGACCCCGAGCTCTTTCGCCAGCTCGTGTACGCGGGCCTTGCCTGCCACTACACTCCTCACCTCGAGGCCGGGCGGCAAGTTCCGCTCCGACCTCACTCGTGCACTTGAAGCCTGGTCATCTCAGGGACTTCATCGTGTGCTCATGTCCGTCGTCCTACCTTGCGGGTCCGGGTGGGGGCGTCGCGCTCCCACCATCGGCGGTTCCGATCACTGCGTATGCTCCGGCTCCGTCACCGCCGCCGAGGCGACGGCTTCGGCCAGCGGACCGGTGTCGAAGACCCCGGTGAGGCGCAGAGCCCGCCCGAAGGCGCGCCGGCGCTCCGCTAGCGCGAGGCAAGCCGGATCAGGATGCAAGTGTGCTCCCCGACCCGGCCGTCTGCGAGCCGGATCAGGGACAGCCCTGAACTGGCCAGGACCGGACTCGATCGCGACAAATCGCAGCAACTCGGAGGATGACGCACGCTTCCGGCATCCAATGCAGGTGCGAACCGGTTCCGCTCGACTCAATGCAGTTCGATTGGATGCAGCCGGAATCACGGGCATGCCAGCCGGGGGCGTGCGACGTACCGTCAAGAAGTCTACCCTGCACTTTCGGCGCGCGCCGCGCCCGGTCCGGTGACGTGATCGACAGAGCTCGCCGAAGCGTTGTCCGGTTTGATATCGATCCTCCATCCGGTGAGCCGCGCGGCGAGCCGTGCGTTCTGGCCCTCTCTGCCGATGGCCAGGGAAAGTTGGAAGTCCGGGACGGTCACCCGGGCCGCCCGGTTGGCCGCGTCGACGACCTCAACGCTGAGCGCTTTCGCCGGAGAAAGGGCATTTCCGACGAACTGCGCCGGATCCTCCGACCAGTCGATAATGTCGATTTTTTCACCGTGCAGTTCGCTCATGACCGCGCGCACCCGCTGCCCCATGGGCCCGATGCACGCCCCCTTCGCGTTCACCCCGGCGACCGTCGAACGGACCGCGATCTTGGTCCGGTGTCCGGCTTCACGGGCGATGGCGGCGATCTCCACGGTACCGTCGGCAATCTCCGGCACTTCCAGAGCGAACAGGCGCTTCACCAGGTTTGGGTGCGAGCGCGACAGCGTCACCTGCGGACCACGGAAGCCCTTCGCCACGTGCACGACGATCGCCTTGATCCGCTGGCCGTGCTCGTAGCGCTCCCCCGGCACCTGCTCGGCGGCCGGGAGCATGCCCTCGATCTTGCCGAGATCGATGGTCACAATGCCCTTCTCGGCCCGCGCCTCGTGCGCCTGGATCACGCCGGTGACCAGGTCGCCGTCGCGCCCGACGTACTCGCCGAAGTGCGCCTCGTCCGTGGCCTCCCGCAGCCGCTGGAGGATGACCTGCTTGGCGGTCATCGCCGCGATGCGCCCGAAGTCGTGGGGCGTGTCGTCGTACTCGCGCACGATCGCCCCGTCCTCGTCCAGGTCCTGCGCGAGCACGGACGCCGCGCCGGTGCGCCGGTCGATCTCGACCCGGGCGTGCGGGTTGGCCCCCTCGGTGTGCCGGTACGCGGTCAGCAGTGCCGTCTCGATCGCCGCGAGGATGGTCTCGAACGGGATCTCGCGCTCGCGCTCCAGTGCGCGGAGGGCCGCAAGGTCGATGTTCACTCCCCGTCCTCCCCTTCCTCGTCGTCTTCGTCTTCGATGTCTTCATCTTCCGGGTCCGGCAGCTCGGCGAGCCGCTTGAGCTCCACCTGCACCCGGCCCGGGCCGAGCTCGGCGTAGGCGTGGGTGCGCCGGTCGCCG
The DNA here is from genome assembly GCF_050936175.1 of Dactylosporangium sp. CA-139066. Lineage (NCBI taxonomy): Bacteria > Bacillati > Actinomycetota > Actinomycetes > Micromonosporales > Micromonosporaceae > Dactylosporangium > Dactylosporangium sp. CA-139066. The sequence continues at coordinate 9,218,062 of NZ_JBNJNH010000001.1, forward strand.
TCAACGTCCAGCGTCACACCGGCGTCGTCGGCCGCAACCACCCGCCCGGTCACCTCACTCCCGGCGGCCTTCACCTTCACCAGCCGGGCGCGGTTGCGCCGCCAGTGCCGCGGCAGGGTCAGCGGCCGGTCGACGCCCGGCGAACCGACCTCCAGCTCGTACTCCCCGGCGATCAGCTCGTCGCCGCCCGCCTCCGCCTCGTCCAGCGCGGCCGAGATGCCCCGCGAGAGGTCGGCGACGGCGTCCAGATCCACGCCGGAGTCGCTGTCGACCGCGATGCGCAGCAGATGCCGCCGCCCGACCCGGGAGACGGTGAGATCCTCGAGGTCGTACCCCCCGGCCGCGACGACCGGCTCGACGACCGCCAAGAGGCGCTGTCGATGCTGCTGCGCCATAGATCGACACCCCTCCTTCGGGCACCCGCACGGGCGCACGCCTCAACGCCGCCTGCGTCTCTGCGCGCGGGCGGCTCGTCCAGAGCGTAACGCGACGTTACTCGCGACGTGCCAGCGGCGCTCCGAACGCCACCCGGCCGCGCCGGGCCCGCGACGCCACGCAGCGCAAAGAAGCGGCCTTCGGGCCACCCGCAGCCGCCATCGGTACCCGCATTGCGCCCGACTATCGCCGCCGCGCTCACGCGGGGGCCGGGTCGGCCATGCGGCCACAAGCCGGCCGGATACAGCACTCAAATCGGATTTATGACCCGGCAGGCGAAAAATCCGAAAAGTCGTGGCGCGCCAGCGCCCGACTTTTCGGGACGCAACCCCACGCCGCCCGAGAAGCCGGCGGGCGGATCACCACGCGGGTGGGAGCGCCACGAAGGGCCGGGTGCCGCACAAATCGCCTCCATGGTGTTCACTAGGCGGCGTGCCGATCCGCCGACGCGCCCTCCTCGCCGCCGCAGCGCTCTCGGCCGGCTCGCTGGCGGCCTGCGACCCCCTCGGCGGCGCCAAGCAGCCCGAAGAGCCGCCGCCTGCCCCCGACGTACTGCTGCCGATGCTGCACAGCACGGTCGCGCTCCGGGACCGCTACGCCGAGGTTCTGACGGCGTTCCCGGCGCTGCAGGACCGGCTCGGGCCGCTCAAGGACGACCACGCGCAGCACGTCATCGCACTGGCCCGGGAGATCGGCGTGCCGGAGAACGGGCCCTTCCCGGACGCCAGCGGGTCCGTCCAGCCCAGCACGGGCGTGCCGACCGAGCAGTCCGCGGCGCTGACCGACCTCGCCGGGCGCGAGAAGCAGGCCCGCACGGAGGCGGAGGCGGCCTGCCTGGCCGCGCCGTCGTACCGGGCCGCCCTGCTCGGCTCGATCGCCGCCTGCCGCGCCGGGCATCAGGAGGTGCTGAAGTGACCCCCGCCGACGAACGGCTCGTCGCCGCCCTGCAGGCCGAGCACGCGGCCATCTACGGGTACGGGGTGCTCGGCCCGAAGCTCGACTCGGCGACCGTCGCGCAGGCGCACGCGGCCGACAACGCGCACCGCGCGCGGCGCGACGCGCTCATCGTGCGGCTGGCCGGCGCCGGGGTGACGCCGCCGCCGACCGCGGCGAGCTACCAGCTGCCGTTCGCCGTCACGGACAAGGCCTCCGCGCTCAAACTGGCGGTACTGCTGGAGGACCGCACCGCCGCCCAGTGGCGCCTGGCGCTGCCGGCCACCGACGGCGACGTACGCAAGATCGCGCTCGAGGCGCTCGTGGACTGCACGACGCGCGGCGTCGGGTTTCGCAAGGCGGCGGGGACCACGCCGCTGGTACCCGCGTTCCCGGGGAAGCCGGAGTAGACAACAAACGCGCAAAACCGGCCAGAACCGGACGGGAGCGCGATACTCCCGAAAGCGTGCCACAGCAACGCCGCCGCGCCCCATCGGGCTGTCCGCTCCGCGACGATTGATGCATCACGCCACGAGCGTCCAAACGAGAGGAGGACCCGAAATGCGCCGCACCGCGTGGGCCGGTCCGACGATGCAGCCGCGTCGTTAACGAGTAACGCCGTCTCGTGAGCCTGCCGTCTCGGGGACACACCGGCCCCGAGACGGATCAGGCCACGACATTGACAAGATGCCCGATGAGATAGGTCGCCCCGGCCGCCGCCGCTCCCAGCAGCAGCTGCCGGGTCCCGGATCGCCACCAGGCGCGCCGGGTGAAGCGGGCGATCAACGCGCCCGCCACGAACAGCCCCACTCCGCCCGCGCCGAGGGCCACCGGCAACGACGCCGAGCCGACCAGGTACGGCAGGAGCGGGATCAGCGCCCCGACCGAGAAGCAGACGAACGACGAGCTCGCCGCCGTCCACGGCGACGGCACGTCGGACGGGTCGACGCCCAGCTCCTCCTGCGCGTGCACGCGCACGGCCGCCTCGTGGTTGCGCCCCAGGATGGTGGCGACCTCCAGCGCCAGGTCCTCCGGCACGCCGCGCTCCTGCCAGATGCGGGCGAGCTCGGCGGCCTCGGCCTCGGGGTACCGCAGAAGCTCCTGACGCTCCTTGAGCACCTCGGCCGCGACCTGCTCGTTCTGCGCGCGCACGCTGGTGAACTCGCCCAGCCCCATCGAGATCGCGCCGGCCACCAGCCCGGCCGTGCCCGTCAGCACGATGTCGCGCGGGGCCGCGCCGCCCCCGCCGACGCCGGCGATGAGCGCGATGTTCGTCACGAGCCCGTCCATCGCCCCGAAGACGGCCGCCCGCAGCCAGCCGCCGGAGACGTCCGCGTGATGATGCGCATCCTGCGCCGCGGGGTGGCTCACGGCAGGGTCAGGATTTCGTACCCGTCCTCGGTCACGACGATCGTGTGCTCGAACTGCGCCGTCCATTTGCGGTCCTTGGTGACGACCGTCCAGCCGTCCTTCCAGATGTCGTACTCGTGCGTGCCGTGCGTGATCATCGGCTCGATGGTGAACGTCATCCCGGGCTCCATGATGGTGGTGAGCCGCGGGTTGTCGTAGTGGGGCACGTAGAGCCCGGTGTGGAAGACCTCGTTGATGCCGTGGCCGGTGAAGTCGCGCACGACGCCGTACTGGAAGCGCTTCGCGTACGCCTCGATGACGCGCCCGATCGCGTTGAGCGGCCGGCCCGGCGCCACCGCGCGGATGCCGCGCATCATGGCCTCGCGCGTGCGCTCGACGAGCAGCCGGTCCTCCTCGGCGACGTTGCCGACGCAGAAGGTCTGGTTGGTGTCGCCGTGCACGCCGCCGATGTAGGCGGTGACGTCGACGTTGAGGATGTCGCCGTCCTCGATGACGGTCGAGTCGGGGATCCCGTGGCAGATGACCTCGTTGAGCGAGGTGCAGCACGACTTCGGGAAGCCCTTGTAGCCCAGCGTCGACGGGTAGGCCCCGTGGTCACACAGGAACTCGTGCACGACGCGGTCGATCTCGTCCGTGGTCACGCCCGGCTGTGCGTGCTCCCCCGCGAGCGCCGTCGCCTGCGCCGCCAGCTTCGACGCGACGCGCATCCGCTCGATGATCTCGGGCGGCTGGACGTCGGACCCGCGGTGCTTGGCCGGGGCGCGCTTGCCGACGTACTCGGGCCGCACGATGCTGGCGGGAACCTGACGCCAGGGCGTCTGCGTGCCGGGGGCGAGCGGTGCACGAACCTTCATGGCCAGAAGCCTAACGCGCATCAACTCCGGGTGGTCCGGGTAACCACCCTGGCATGATCGACGAGGAACGAGTCCATGACCGCGCCCGGCTGCTTCCGGAGGAGCGCGCCGCCGGCAGCGACGACCCCGAAGCGCAGGCCGAAGCGGTACTGCAGGACTCCGACGACCGCGAGGAGTACCGCGAAACCGCGCCCGACCTGCGCATCGAGCACCGCGACCCGGACGAGGCGGCCCGCTAGGGCCGCACGGCGATGTTGTCCCGGCGGGCGCGGGCGGCCTCGATGAACGCGGCGAAGAGGCGGAAGTCGGTCGTGTCCTCCGGGTGCCACTGAACGCCGACGACGAAGGTCTTCGACGGGTCCTCGACGACCTCGATCAGGTCGTCCTCCGGGCACCAGCCGGTCGGCACGAGGCGGCCCGGGTCGGCGCAGCCCTGGTGGTGGAACGAGTTCACGATCACCGCGTCGCCGAGGATCGACGCCGCGCGGGAGCCGTGCGACAGCCGCACCGGGTGCTCGCCGAACTTCGGGCCGCTGACCGGGCGGTGGTTGTGGTGGCCGAGCACGTCCGGCAGGTGCTGGTGCAGGCGCCCGCCGTAGGCCACGCACATGAGCTGCATGCCGCGGCAGATGCCGAACAGCGGCAGGTCCGCCTCCAGCGCCGCGCGCATCAGCAGCAGCTCGGCGGCGTCGCGCTCCGGCTTGACCTTGGTCGTGGCGTGCGGGGGCTCGCCGTAGAGGTCCGGGTTCACGTCGGAGCCGCCCGTGAACATGATCCCGTCGAGGCCCTCGAGCACGTCGACGTCGGGGTCGTCGGGCGTGACGAGGACCGCCCGGCCGCCCGAGCTGTGCACGGCGTGCACGTAGGACAGCGGCAGGACCGCGGAGAAGGTGTCGTTGAGGCCGAAGCGGGTTTCCTCGGCGTACGTGGTCAGGCCGATGACCGGTCGCGACATGACCTCAACTTAGCCCCACCGGGGTGAGGTTGTGCAGGATGTCCATGGCCCGCGCCTCGGCCGCGACCGGGTCGACGTCCGGCCCGGCGACCTGCGGGTCCCAGTTGAGGTCGTAGAAGACCTCGGTGACGCCCTGGGTGCCCAGCCAGGCCACGTCCTCGCGGATCTTCTCCCACGACCCGGACAGCAGGTCGCGATCGGGACGGAACAGCACGCCGCGGCACACGATGCGCAGCGCGCGCGGGTCGCGCCCGGCCCGCTCCGCGCCCTCGTGCACGAGCGCGACGTCCTGTCCGATGCCCGACAGGTCGTGCGCGCTGCGGCTGATCCAGCCGTCGGCGATCTCGCCGGCGCGGCGCAGCGCCGCCGGCACGGAGCCGCCGAGCAGGATCGGCACGCCGCCGGTCTGCACCGGGCGGGGGTCCATGCGGCTGGGCGGCACCCGGTAGAACTCCCCCTCGAACGCGCTGGGCTCGTCGCGCCACAGGGTGCGCAGCGCCGCGACGTACTCGCGGGTCCGCGCGGCCCGCTTGTCACCCTGCGCACCGGTGGCGGCGAACTCGGCCTCCGACCAGCCGGTGCCCAGGCCGAGGTCGAACCGGCCGCCGCTGAGCACGTCGAGCGTCGCGGCCTGCTTGGCCAGGTGCGCCGGCGACACGAACGGCATGTTGACCACCGCCACCCCGAGCCGGATCGTCTCGGTGCGCGCGGCCGCGTACGCGAGGGCGACGAGCGGGTCGAGGACCCCGCGATACACCGGGTCGACCTGCTGGTCGGCGCCGACCAGCAGGCGCTGGAAGCTCCAGAGGGAGTCGTACCCGTTCTCCTGCGCCGCCGCCGCAACCCGCCCCAGCGGCCCCGGCGTCGCCCACGTGCCCGACACCGGCAGCCCGAACCCGATTCGCATACTTACGAACCTAGTTCAGGTCGCCTCGATCAGCGCGGCGAAGGGACGCACATCGCCCGCCTCCTCGGGGTGCCACTGCACGCCGAGGACGAAGCGGCGGGCCGGGTCCTCGACCGCCTCGATGACGTCGTCATCGGCCCAGCCGCTCACGGTCAGGGTGCCGGGCTTGTCGACGCCCTGGTGGTGGTACGAGTTGACCTCCGCGGCCGGCCCGAACACGGCGGCCGCGCGGGAGCCCGGCGCGAAGCGGGCCGGGTGGGCCCCGAACACGCCTGGCGCCGGCTGGTGCCGCTCGTTGCCGAGCAGGTCCGGCAGGTGCTGGGTGAGCGCGCCGCCGTAGGCGACGGCGAGCAGCTCCATGCCGCGGCACACGCCGAGCACCGGCAGGTCCGCGTCGAGGGCGGCGCCGAGCACCGCCAGCTCCCCCGCGTCGCGGTCCGGCCGCGTCCGCGTGGCCGGGTGCGCGAGCGCGCCGTAGTGCGCCGGGTCGATGTCGGCCCCGCCGGCCAGCACGAGGCCGTCGAGGCGGGCGACGAGCCCGGCCGCGTCCGCGGCGCCGCCGACGTCGTCGGGCGGCAGCACCAGCGGGCGGGCGCCGGCGGCGCGGACCATCCGCACGTACGCCTCGGGGATGAGCACCGCGCGGGTGTCCCACACGCCCCAGCGCGCCGGCTCGGCGTAGGCGGTGATCCCCACCAATGGCCTGGTCACGCCGTCACCTGTGCCTCTTGGCTCGTGGCTCCTCCGCTGCGCTCCGGACCACTCACAGCGGCGTCACGTAGGCCCCGGTGATGCCGCCGTCGACCAGGAACGTCGAGGCGGTGATGAACGACGCGTCGTCGCTGGCCAGGAACGCCACGGCGCCGGCGATCTCCTCCGGGGTACCGAAGCGGCCCATGGGGACGTGGACGAGGCGGCGCTGGGCGCGCTCCGGGTCCTTGGCGAAGAGCTCCATGAGCAGCGGGGTCGCGATCGGCCCGGGGCACAGCGCGTTGACCCGCACGCCCTGGCGGGCGAACTGCACGCCGAGCTCGCGGGTCATGGACAGCACGGCGCCCTTGGAGGCGGTGTAGGCGATCTGCGAGGTCGCCGCGCCCAGCAGGGCCACGAAGCTCGCGGTGTTGATGATCGAGCCCTTGCCCTGGGCGAGCATGTGCGGGATGGCGTACTTGCAGCAGAAGTACACGCTCGTGCTGTTGACCTTCAGCACGCGCTCCCACGCCTCGAGGCCGGTGTCGAGGATCGAGTCGTCGTCGGGCGGGGAGATGCCGGCGTTGTTGAAGGCGATGTCGAGGCGGCCGTAGCGCTCGGCGACGCCGTCGAACAGGGCCCGGACGGCGGCCTCGTCGGCCACGTCGGCGGCGACGAACTCGCCGCCCACCTCGTCGGCGGCCGCCTTGCCGGCGTCCTCGTTCAGGTCGACGGCGACGACCTTCGCGCCCTCGGACGCGAAGCGCCGCGCGGTGGCCAGACCGATGCCGCTGCCGGCCCCGGTGATGACCGCGACGCGGTCCTGCAGACGTGGCTGCACCTCTACACCTCCGTGCTGAAGTAGACGTTCTTGACTTCGCTGAACGCGGCGACCGCGTCCGGGCCCAGCTCGCGGCCGAGGCCGCTCTGCTTGACCCCGCCGAACGGGGTCCAGTAGCGCACCGAGGAGTGGGAGTTGACGCTGAGGTTGCCCGACTCGACGCCGCGGGCGACGCGGATGCCGCGGCCGAGGTCGCGGGTCCAGATGGAGCCGGACAGGCCGTACTCGGTGTCGTTGGCCAGCCGGATCGCGTCGGCCTCGTCGTCGAAGCGCAGCACGGACAGCACCGGGCCGAAGATCTCCTCGCGCCAGTGCCGGTCCTGCGCGCCGTTCGCGGTGAGCACGGTGGGCGCCATCCAGTACCCCGGGCCGGCGGGCGCGGCGCCGCGGAACGCGACCGCGTCGTCGTCGACGTAGGCGCGCACGGACTCGAGCTGCCCGGCCGAGATGAGCGGCCCCATCTGCGCCGACTCCAGGGCCGGGTCCTCGCAGCGGAAGCCCTGGACCGCGGGCTCCAGCAGCTCCATGAACCGGTCGTAGACGCTCGCCTGCACCAGCAGCCGCGACCGCGCGCAGCAGTCCTGGCCGGCGTTGTCGAAGACGGAGCCGGGCGCGGCGGCGGCCGCGCGCTCGAGGTCGGCGTCGGCGAAGACGATGTTGGCGCTCTTGCCGCCGAGCTCCAGCGTCACCCGCTTCACCTGCTCGGCGCAGCCGGCCATGATGCGCTTGCCGACCTCGGTGGAGCCGGTGAAGCAGACCTTGCGCACGAGCGGGTGGGTGACGAAGCGCTCGCCGACGATCGAGCCCTTGCCCGGCAGCACCGTGAAGACGCCCTCGGGCAGGCCGGCCTCCAGGGCCAGCTCGCCGAGGCGGATCGCGGTGAGCGGGGTGAGCTCGGCCGGCTTGAGCACGACGGTGTTGCCGGCGGCCAGCGCGGGCGCGAAGCCCCAGCCGGCGATGGGCATCGGGAAGTTCCAGGGCACGATGACGCCCACGACGCCGAGCGGCTCGTAGAAGGTGACGTCGAGGCCGCCGGGGACCGGGATCTGGCGGCCGCTGAGCCGCTCGGGGGCGCCGGCGTAGTAGTCGAGCACGTCGCGGACGTTGCCCGCCTCCCAGCGGGCGTTGCCGATGGTGTGCCCGGCGTTGCGGACCTCGAGCTGGGCGAGCTCCTCGTTGTGCGCGTCGACCACGGCGGCGAAGCGGCGCAGCAGCCGCGCCCGGTCGCCGGGTGTGACCGCGCGCCAGGCCGGGAACGCCGCGTGGGCGCGCTCAATCGCGGCGTCGGTCTCCTCGCGGCCGAGCGACGGTACCGTCGCGACGACCTCCTCGGTGACCGGCGAGATGACGTCGTGCATGGATAAACCCCTCTAGAGACGTTCGAAGCCGCGGGTGAGCTCCCAGTCGGTGACCGCCGCGTCAAACGCTGCCAGCTCGATGCGGGCCATGTTGGCGTAATGCGCGACGACGTCCGGGCCGAACGCCTCCCGGGCGGCGGCGCTGGCCTCCCACAGCTCCAGCGCCTCGCGCAGCGTCGCGGGCACCCGCGGCGCGGTGGCGTCCTCGTAGGCGTTGCCGGTGTACACGTCCTCGAGGGCCAGGCCGTTGCGGATGCCGTGCAGGGCCCCGGCGGACATGGCCGCGATCGCGAGATACGGGTTGACGTCGGCCCCGGGCACCCGGTTCTCGACCCGCATGGACGGGCCGTGCCCGACGAGGCGCAGCGCGCACGTCCTGTTGTCCAATCCCCAACGTACCGCGGTCGGCGCGAACGAGCCCGCCTGGAACCGCTTGTACGAGTTGATGTTGGGCGCGTAGAAGAGCGTGAAGTCGCGCAGGGTCGCGAGGATGCCGGCCATCGCGCTGCGGAACAGCGGGGAGATGCCGTGCTCGCCGTCGCCGGCCACGGCCGGGCGCCCGTCGGCGCCGCGCAGCGAGAAGTGGATGTGGCAGGAGTTGCCTTCGCGGGCGTTGGGCTTGGCCATGAACGTGATGGAGACGCCCTCCTGCGCGGCGATCTCCTTGGCCCCGTTCTTGTACAGCACGTGCCCGTCGGCGTTGGGCAGCGCGGCGTCGTACCGGAACGCGATCTCGAGCTGGCCGAGGTTGCACTCGCCCTTGGCGCTCTCGGGGGTGAGCCCGGCGCCGGCCATCTCGTTGCGGATGCGGCGCAGCAGCGGCTCCACGCGCGCCGTCTGCAGCAGCGAGTAGTCGGAGTTGAACAGGGTCACGGGCGTCAGGTCGCGGTACCCCCGCCGGAATGCGTCCTCATAGGACTCCCGGAACGCGATGAACTCGAGCTCGGTGCCCGTCCACGCGGTGAACCCGGCGGCGCCGAGCGCGCCGAGCTGGGCCTGCAGGACCTGGCGCGGCGACGCGGCGACCGGGCCACCCGCAAGCAGCTGCAGGTCGGCCAGGACCAGGGCGGTGCCGGGGTGCCACGGGATGCGGCGCAGGGTCGCCAGGTCGGGGATCATCGCGAAGTCGCCGTAGCCGCCGGACCAGGAGGACATCGCGTAGCCGTCGACGGTGTTCATGTCGACGTCGACCGCGAGCAGGTAGTTGCAGCCCTCGGTGCCGTGCGCCAGGACGTCGGCGATGAAGTGCGGGGCGTGGAAGCGCTTGCCCTGCAGCCGCCCCTGCATGTCCGTGACGGCCACGATGACGGTGTCGATCTCGCCCTCGTCCACGGCGATGCGCAGCTGCTCGACGGTCAGCATCGAAACGTTCCCCTAAAGGTCTAGAACCAAACCATAAGCTCAACCGAGCAGGCCGCGCAACAGCGCCGCGGTGGCGTCGCAGTGCTCCTCCATCTCGGTGCGGGCCACCACGGGATCGCCGGCCAGGATCGCCTCGACCACCCGCTCGTGCTGGGCGTCGGAGTGGTCGAGGTTGCGCCGCAGCACCGGGATCGCCGCCAGGAGGCGGTCCAGGCGCAGCTGGACGTCGGCGATCGACGCCGCCACCGAGGTCGACCCGCTGGCCGCGGCGATCGCCAGGTGCAGCCGTGAGTCGTTGACGCGGCGGGTCAGCGGGTCGCGCGTGCGCGCGGCCGCGAGGCACGCGACGAGGTGCGCGCGGTCGGGCGCCGACAGCGCCCGGGTGGCCGCGAGGGCGGCCGCGCCGGGCTCCAGGACGCGGCGGAAGTCCAGCGCGTCGTGCAGCGCGTCGCCCATCTGGCGGGCCAGCGCGGCCGCGTCCTGCGTGTGGCCCTCGCCGGCCTCGCCGGTGGACCGCACGACGAACGTGCCGCCCGAGCGCCCGCGGCGCGACTCGAGGAACCCGGCCTCGCGTAGGGCGGCGATCGCCTCCCGCAGCGTGACCCGGCTGACCTGTAGCCGCTCGGCGAGCTCCCGCTCGGGCGGGAGGCGCTCGCCCACCGGCACCAGGCCGAGCCGGATCGCCTGGGCGAGCCGGGCGACGGTGATCTCGAAGGCGTTGCCGCCCCGGACCGGCCGCCACATCGGCACGCCCGACAGGGGCTCCGTCGCCACCGGCATCCGACCTCCCCGAGACGGTCCCGAGCCGGCGCTCGCCGGCCCGGGACCCATCATCTCCTACTGTGTCTGCCCCGCCGTGTCATCGGCCAGGGCCTCGTCGACGGTGCGGATCGGCCCCTTGAACCAGTGCTTGGCCGACAACGCCCACCACAGCGCGGCGCCGCCGATGACGGCGATGAGCACGATGGGCGCGTAGTTCACATTGACCCAGCTGAACCCCTTGTTGCCCGGGATCGCCGTCGGGCCCAGCGGCAGGATGAAGTAGATCGACACGACGACGATCTCGACGACCGCGATCCAGCCGAGCACCTTGTACTTGCCGCCCAGCGTCCACGGGCCGGGCACGAACCGGTCGCCCATCCGGATCCGCAGGTAGATCGGGATCAGGAACGCGACGTACAGGCCGATGACGGCGACGGAGACGACGGCGTAGAACGCGGTCGGCGCGCCGGTCGGGCTCTTGTAGAGCGCCGGCAGGGTCAGGATCAGGCCGGCGATCGTCGCGCCGATGATGGCGTTGACCGGGGTGCCGTTGCGGTCCACCTTGGACCACAGCCGCCAGCCCGGCACCGCGCGGTCACGGCTGAACGCGTACGTCATCCGCGACATGCTCGTGATGCAGCTCATGCCGCAGAAGAACTGCCCGACCGTGGAGATGATGATGACGGCCTTGTAGAAGCCGGAGCTCAGCGCCGTCAAGAAGATGGCGTTGACGGACCCGGCCTTGTCGTCGACGGCGCCGACGTCGGTCGCGGCGAACAGGAACGCGAGCAGCAGGATCCAGCCGCCGATCGCCGAGTAGAAGATGGACTGCCACAGGCCCCTCGCCGCGGCCTTCGAGGCGCCGATGGTCTCCTCCGAGACGTGGGCACAAGCATCGAAACCGGTGATGGTGTACTGCGTAAGGAGGAACCCGAGCGGCAGCACCAGGAACCAGTAGGTGCCGTTGGAGTACCCGGAGTGGTTGAACCGCTCGGTGAAGACGAACGACAGGCTCTGGTGCTTCTCGGGCACGAACACCAGGATCAGCACGACCGCGGCCGCGCCGGCGACGTGCCACCACACCGAGACGTTCTGCAGCACGTCGATGATGGTGTGGCCCCAGATGTTGATGGCCATGTGCGCGGCCAGGATGACCACGAACAGCAGGAACGTGAGGTAGAGGTTCCCGCTGTCCCAGCCGCTGTAGGCCTCCAGCACGTAGCTGAGGAACGTGGCGCAACCGTAGTCGACCGACGCGGTGACCGCGATGAGGCCGATGAGGTTGAGCCAGCCGGTGAACCAGCCATGGATCGGCTTGCCCATCCGGGCCGCCCACCAGTAGATGCCGCCGGCCGTCGGGTACGCCGAGACCAGCTCCGACATGCAGAAGCCGATGATCAGGATGAAGATCGAGATCAGCGGCCAGCCCCAGGAGATGGCGACCGGTCCGCCGTTGTTCCAGGCCTGGCCGAAGGTCGTGAAGCAGCCCGCAAGGATCGAGATGATGGAGAACGAGATGGCGAAGTTGGAGAACCCGCTCCACTTGCGGCGGAGCTCCTGCTTGTAGCCCAGTTCGGCGAGTCGCTTCTCGTCGTCGTCGATCGGCAGGTCGGCCTGCGTCGGCGATGCCGACATGGGCACCTCCTAATGGTTGGGGGTGATGAATTTCCTTCCGCTCACCGTTTCCAGAAGCTCGCCGAAGCCGGGGTCCGCCAGCGCGTCGCGCGCCTGGCCCCACTTGTCGGCCGCCTCCGCCTCGTAGTCGAAGCCCACCGCGCCCTCGCCGCGGGCGGCGGCGAGCAGTCCATGGTGGACGGTGAACCACAGCGCCCAGGTCACGTTGGACGCGATGTGAAACAGCCGGACCCGCGTCAGCAGCGCCGGGGTGAGCCCGTCGCCGAAGTACGCGCCGGCCAGCCGGCCGGTCAGGTCCGGGTCGTAGTCGGCCTCGGCGGCGATGTCGCCGAGCTCGAACGCCGGGTCGTTGTTGCCGGACAGCTGGTAGTCGACGATGCGCACGCCGCTGGACGTGGCGATGAAGTTCTCCGCCAGCAGGTCGTTGTGGCACGGTACGGCGGGCAGCGGATCGGCGGCCAGCGCCGCCCGCAGCGCGTCCACCGCGGACTCGTGGTCGCGGTAGCCCGGCGGCAGCGGCAGGTCGTGGCGCCGGCAGACCTCCAGCAGCTCGGCGCGCTTGGCGAAGATGTCGAAGTCGTTGCCGAACGCCGGCCCCGCGTGCAGCCGCCGGCACGCCTCGGCCAGCGCCGGGATCACCTCCGGGCGGCGCACCTCGGCCGCCGAGAGCGTGCGCCCGGGCAGGAACTCGAGCACGACCGCCGGGACGTCGGGCAGCTCGGCGTACACCTGAGCCCCGACGCTCGCCGCCGCCAGGCGCGTGTTCTCGATCTCCCGCTCGGGCGCGATGCCGAGCCCGGCCGCCGAGACGGCGGGCTCGAGGACCCGCAGCACGTACGGCACGCCCTCGACGTCGATGCGGTACACGTGGTGCGACAGGCCGCCCTCGAGGCGCCGCCACTCCACCGCGCGGCCCACCCACGACGGGACCCGCTCCAGCAGGTCCGCGACCGACGGCACCGCACTCATGGCATCCGGCCCCTTCGCCGCGATCCACCGATCGAATTCGGGCGAAGCCAGGCCTTTAACCCGCCTTCGTCGAAGTGATCGGCGTCATGGTGGGACAGAGTTAACGCCCCTGTCAGTCGCCAGTCAAGGGCGATCCTCGCGTTTACGATCCGGAAACAGTTGGCACATGTTCAGACCTTTTCCGGGGCCGGGCGGCGGGGCCACAATGACGCGATGTCGATCGAGTCGGACCTGCCCCGCGCCGCGCGCGCGGTCGTGGTCGGCGGCGGCGTCGCCGGTTGCTCCATCGTGTACCACCTCGCCCGCCTCGGCTGGACCGACGTGCTGCTGCTGGAGCAGCACGCGCTCACCGAGGGCACGACCTGGCACTCCGCCGGCTTCGTCGGCCAGCTGCGCTCCACCGTCAGCCAGACCCGCATGATCATGTACTCGTCCGGCCTCTACGCCGAGCTGCGCGACCTCACCGGCCTCGACCCCGGCTGGCGCGGCGTCGGCGGCCTGCGCCTGGCCACGACCGCCGAGCGGGTCGAGGAACTGCGCCGCCAGGCGAGCTCGGCCACCACCTACGGCCTGGACATGGCGCTGCTCGGCCCGGCCGAGACGCTCGACCGGCTGCCGCTGCTCAACGTCGCCGACGTCCGCCTGGCCGGCTGGCTGCCCGGCGACGGCTGGCTCGAGCCGGCCCGCCTCGGCACCGCGCTCGCCGCCGGCGCCGAGAAGCTGGGCGTGCGCATCGCCACCGGGGTGCGGGTCACCGGCATCGCCGTCGAGGGCGGCCGGGTGCGCGGCGTGGTCACCGCGGCCGGCCCGATCGCCGCCGACGTCGTGGTGAACGCCGCGGGCGCGGCCGCGGGCCACGTCGGCCGCCTCGCCGGCGTCGAGCTGCCGATCGTGCCGATCAAGCACCAGTACGTCGTGACCGCCCCGCTCGGCGCCGAGTCCACGATGGACGTCCCGACGGTGCGCGACCCCGACCGCATCGTGTACTTCCGCGGCGCCGAGGACACCGCCCTGCTCGTCGGCGGCTACGTGCGCGACCCCGCGCCCTGGCACCCGGCGGCCGGCGCCCCGCTGGACGAGCCGCGCACCCTGTTCGAGCCGGACCTGGCCAAGTTCGCCGAGTCGTGGGCGAACGCCCGCCACCGCATCCCGGCGCTGCGCGCGCTGGACGTCGCGCGCGTCGTGCACGGCCCGGAGGCGTTCACGCCCGACGGCGAGTTCCTGCTCGGCGAGACCCCGGTGGCGGGCCTGTGGGTCGCCGCCGGCTTCTGCGTGCACGGCCTGGCCGCGGCCGGCGGCGTCGGCAAGGTGATGGCGGAGTGGATCGCCGAGGGCACGCCGGAGTACGATGTGTCCACGATGGACGTCCGCCGCTTCGGCCTCTACGCCGGCAGCCGCCGCTGGTCGGGCGCCCGCGCGCTGGACGGCTACTCCCGCTACTACGACATCGTGTACCCCGGCCAGGAGTGGTCGACCGCGCGCCCGCTGCGCCGCTCCGCGATCTGGCCCCGGCTGGCCGAGCTCGACGCCGCCCTCGGCGAGAAGGCGGGCTGGGAGCGGGTCAACTGGTTCGGCACCAACGCCGGCCTCACCCCGCAGGCCCAGCGCCCGAAGGGCTGGGCCGGGCGCAACTGGTCCCCCGCGATCGCCGGCGAGGTGGCCGCCACCGCCGAGGCCGCCGGCCTGTTCGACCAGTCGTCCTTCGCCAAGCTCGACGTGCGCGGCGCGGGCGCGCTCGGCCTGCTGCAGCACCTGTGCGCGAATGATGTCGACCGCCCCGTGGGCCACATGACGTACACCCAGCTGCTCAACTCCCGCGGCGGCGTCGAGGCCGACCTCACGGTCACCCGCCTCGGCGAGGCGCACTTCCGCATCGTCACGAGCACCGCCAGCGGCGTGCGCGACGCCGACTGGATCCGCAAGCACGCCCTGGCCACCGCCGCCGACGTCCTGGTCGACGACGTCACCGGCGCCCACGGCTGCCTGTGCCTGTGGGGCCCCCGCGCCCGCGACATCCTGCAGCCACTCACCGACACGTCGCTGGCCGCCCCCGACTTCCCCTTCATGCGCGCCGCGCGCCTGTTCGTCGGCCCCGTGCCGGTCCTGGCCCAGCGCGTCACATTCGTCGGCGAGCTCGGCTGGGAGCTGTACGCCCCCACCGAGTACGTCCTCACCCTGTGGGACCTGCTGCTGGAGGCCGGCGCCCCGCTCGGCCTGCGCCCCGCCGGCTACCGCGCGATCGACTCGATGCGCCTCGAGAAGGGCTACCGCGTGTGGGGCAGCGACCTGACCACCGACGCCACCCCCTTCGCCGCCGCCCTCGACCCGTTCGTACGCCTGGACAAGCCCTTCCTCGGCCGCGAGGCCCTCCTGGCCGAACGCGAAGCCGGCGGCCCGCCACGCGTCCTGCGCTGCCTGGTGCTCGACGACCCCGGCACCGTCTGCCTGGGCGGCGAGCCGGTCCGAGTCAACGGCGTCCCGGCCGGCCGCGTGACGTCGGGCGGCTTCGGCTACCGGGTCGGCGCGTCGATCGCCTACGCGTACCTGCCCGCGGACGTGCCGGCCGGCACCCCGGCGGACGTGTCGGTCTTCGACCGCTGGGTTCCCGGTGTCGTACGCCAGGAGCCCCTCTACGACCCCAAAATGCTCCGCGTCCGCGCCTGACCCACGCGCCCGCACCTGGACCGGTCCCGCACTCCGCGCGGCCGCGGTTTGAACTTCACGCGCCCGCACCCGCACCGCACGCCCGACCCCGCACGGCCGCGGGCCCGAACGCCACGCGCCCGCACGGCCGGGCGCCCGACCCCGCACGGCCGCGGGCCCGAACGCCACGCGCCCGCACGGCCGGGCGCCCGACCCCGCACGGCCGCGGACGCGAACGTCACGCGCCCGCACCCTGCGCGCCCGCACCCCGCCCCCGCGCGCCGCGCGCCCGCACCCTGCGCGGCCGACCCGGTCCTAACGCCGCGCGCCCGACCCCCGCACGGCCGGGCGCCCGACCCCGCACGGCCGCGGACGCGAACGTCACGCGCCCGCACCCTGCGCGCCCGCGCGGCCGACCCGGTCCTAACGCCGCGCGCCCGTCCCCCGCACGGCCGCGGGCCCGAACGCCACGCGCCCGCGCCCCGCGCTCCCGCGCGGCCGGCGCGGTCCTAAACGCCACGCGCCCGCACCCAGCGACCGCGCGGGCCGGCCTCGGCGCCGCGCGGTCGCGTGTGCTGGGCGGCGCGTCGCTCAGTCGCGCTGCTCGGGGCGGTCGATGACGCGCAGCCAGCTGCCGTCGCCCTGCCGGCGCACCACCTGCACGCGCCCGCCGGTGCCGTCCTTCGCCTTCGTCGAGGTGAGCGCCAGGTCGCCGTGGTGGATCGTCGGCAGCGCCTCCTCCACCTCGAAGCGCGGCACGTGCCGCAGCATCTCCTCGCACACCGCCCGGATGGCGTCCCGCCCGACCGTCTCGCTCCCGGGCGGGTACGCGAGCACCGCGTCCGCCTCGTACAGCGCGGCCAGCCCCGCGGCGTCGCCGGCGTTGGCGCGCTCGACGAATTGGCGCGAGATCTCCTCCGGGGTCATCGCCTTCTCGTTGCTCATGCCTCCACCCTGCGCGCCCGCCGACCAGAACTCCAAGAGCGGTTCCTGATCAGATCTAGAATCAGGAGTTATGGAGCTGCATCAGCTGGAGTACTTCCTGGCGGTCGCCGAGGAGGGCGGCTTCACCCGCGCGGCCGAGCGCCTGCGCATCGCCCAGCCCGGCGTCAGCGCCCAGGTCCGCAAGCTGGAGCGCGAACTCGGCCAGCCGCTGCTGGACCGCTCCGCGCGCACCGTGCGGCTCACGGCGGCCGGCGAGGCGGTGCTGCCCTACGCCCGCGCGGCCCTGTCCGCCGTCGAGGGCGCCCGCCAGGCCGTCGACGAGCTGGCCGGCCTGCGGCGCGGGCGCGTGGCCATCGGCACCGTCACCTCGCACACGGTCGACCTGGCCGCCATCCTCGCCGACTTCAACGCCCGCCACCCAGCCGTGGACGTCACGCTGGTCGAGGACGCGTCCGAGCGCCTCGTCGACGCGACCCGCGAGGGCCGCCTGGACGCCGCGATCGTCGCGTTCGCCGAGGTCCCCGACGGCCTGGACGCGCACGTCATCACCGACGAGGAGATCGACGCCGCGGTGTGGACCGGCCACGCCCTCGCCGACCGCGACACGATCCCGCTGAGCGCCCTGCGCGACCGCGCCCTGATCTGCCTCCCCCGCGGCGGCGGCATCCGCGCCATCCTCGACGCCGCGTGCGCGGAGGCGGGCTTCACGCCGCGGGTGGCGTTCGAGGCCGGCTCCCCCGCGGTCCTGGAGCAGCTGGCCACGCGCCGCCTGGGCGTGGCGATCTTGCCGTCGTCGATCGCCCGCCACCGCGCGCACCTGCACGCGCTGCGCATCGTGCGCCCCGGCCTGCGCGGGCGCCTGGGGCTGGCCTGGCGCTCGTCCGGCCCGACCAGCCCCGCCGCGGCCGCGTGGATCGCCCACGCCCGCACGTACCTCTGAACCACGCCCCCGCGCGTCACCGGCAGAGCGCGGGCGCCCCCGCGCGCGTCGTGGCGCCCCCGCGCGCGTCGTGGCGCCCCCGCGCGCGGCCGCCACGCCACCGCACACGCGCCACCGCGGCACCGCGCGCCACCGTGCCACCGCGCCACCGCGCCACCGTGTGCGGCCGCCACGGCACCGCGCGACCGCGGCGCCACCGCGCCACCGCGTGCGGCCGCCACGGCACCGCGCGACCGCGCGCGCCACCGCGCCACCGCGCGCGCCACCGCGCCACCGCGCCATCGTGTGCGGCCGCCACGGCACCGCGCGACCGCGCGCGCCACCGCGCCATCGTGTGCGGCCGCCACGGCACCGCGCGACCGCGCGCGCCACCGCGCCACCGCGCGCGCCACCCCGCCACCGCGCGCGCCACCCCGCCACCGCGCGCGCCACCCCGCCACCGCGCGCGCCACCCCGCCACCGCGCGCGCCACCCCGCCACCGCGCGCGCCACCCCGCCACCGCGCGCGCCACCCCGCCACCGCGCGCGCCACCGCGCCACCGCGCGCGCCACCGTGTGCGGCGCCACGGCACCGCGCGACCGCGCGCGTTACCGCCGAACTGCGAAGTGCGCGGGCGCGGGGGTCACCAGGGAACCTCGCCCTCGTCGTCGAAGAAGCGGCCCGTCGGGCCGTCATCCGGCAGCGTCGCAAGGCGGATCGCCGCGACCGCCCCCTGCGCCGCCGTCCGCGGCCCCGCATGCCCGTTCAGGTCCGTCGCGCAGTAGCCCGGATCGGCCACGTTCACCTTGATCGCCGTGTCGCGCAGCTCGTTCGCAAACGAAAGGGTCACCGCGCTCAGCGCCGACTTCGACGAGTTGTAGGCGAGCAGCGTGTTGCGGGCGTAGACGTGGTCCGGGGTCGAGGCGTAGGCGAGGGAGCCCAGGCCGCTGCCCAGGTTCACGATGCGCGCGGCCGGGGCGCGGCGCAGCGCGGGCAGCAGCGCGGTGGTCACGGCCACGACGCCGAAGACGTTGACGGCGTACGTGTCGCGCAGCATCGAGACCGGCGTCGCGCTCGGCGGGGCGCCGCGCTCGAGCAGGATGCCGGCGTTGTTCACGAGGACGTCGAGGACCTCGATGCGCGACGCCGCGCGGGCGATCGAGTCCTCGTCGGTCACGTCGAGCTCGACGGCGGTCGCGCCGATCGCGGCGGCGGCCTCCTTGCCGCGGATCGGGTCGCGGGCGCCGATGAGCACGTCCATGCCCAGCGCTCGAAGGCCGCGCGCGATCTCCAGGCCGATGCCCTTGTTGGCCCCCGTGACGAGGGCGGTCTTGGTCGTCATGCCCCCAACCGTCGCGGCGCGCGGCGCGCGGCGGGAGAGACGTGCGGAACATCGGATCGCCGGTCCCTGGTTGGGCCCCGCGCGGATCCCGCAGCATGGAGGGCATGAACCGGGTACAGCTGGCCGAGTTCCTCAAGGACCGCCGCGCGCGGGTGCGCCCGGCCGACGCGGGGCTGCCCGCGGGGGCGCGGCGGCGCACGCCGGGGCTGCGCCGCGAGGAGGTCGCCGGGCTGGCCGGCATCTCGGTGGACTACTACGCGCGGCTGGAGCAGGGGCGCGGGCCGCACCCTTCGCGGCAGGTGCTGACCGCGCTCGGGCGGGCGCTGCGGCTGTTCGAGGACGAGCGGGCGTACCTCTTCCGGCTCGCCGGCGAGGAGCCGGGGCTGCCGGCGGGGCCCAGCCAGGTCGTGTCGGCGGGCATCCGGCACCTGCTGGAGCGGCTGGACGACACGCCGGCGTTCGTGATCGACGTGAAGTACGACCTCCTGGCCTGGAACCGCATGGCGGTGAAGCTCATGGGGCCGCCCCCGCCCGAGCGGAACATGATCTGGAACGCGTTCTGCGGGCCGTGGCCGCTGGCGCCCGACTCGCCGCCGGAGGCGCAGGCGTTCGCCGACGAGTCGGTCGCCGACCTGCGGGCCGCGGCCGCGCGGTACCCGCACGACGAGGGCATCCGCGCGCTGATCGCCCGGCTGCACGCGAACAGCCCGGAGTTCACGCGCCGGTGGCAGGAGCACCACGTGTGCGTGCGGCGCACGACCGAGAAGACCGTGACCCATCCCGAGTACGGCGAGCTCGTCCTCGAGTGCCAGCTGCTGCACGCCGACGAGCAGGGGCAGCGGGTCGTCTTCTACACCGCCGCACCCGGCTCCCGCACCGCCGACGTCCTGTGCGGCCTCCGCGAGAACGCCAACGCATAGCCGCGGAGGCATGTCGAAACGCGCGCCCGGCTCCCGCACCGCCGACGTCCTGTGCGGCCTCCGCGAAAGCGCCACCGCATAGCCGCGGGGGCATGTCGAAATCGCGCGGCCGGCTCCGTCTTCCTCAAGCAAGCGACGACAAGAACGCGGCGACAAAGAACGCGGCGACGAGGGAGATGAGACATGGAACGCCATGACTAAGTACATGCTGCTGACCAAGCACGACGACCTCGGCGCGGGGCCGATGTCCGGATGGGGACCCGGCGACATGACGGCGCACCTGGAGTACCTGCGGAGGCTGAACCAGGAGCTCATCGACAACGGCGAGCTGGTGGAGATGCAGGCGCTCACCGGGCCCGAGCTGGCCAAGACCGTGGTCTGCGGCGGCCGGGGCGCCCCGGTGGTCACCGACGGGCCGTACACCGAGGTCAAGGATGTGCTGGCCGGCTACCAGCTGGTCGACGTGGAATCCGAGGCGCGCGCGATCGAGATCGCGGCGCTGGTGTCGGCCGCGCCCGGGCCCGGGGGCGTGCCGTTGCGGCAGCGCATCGAGGTGCGGCAGCTGATGGTCGCCCGGCCGCCCGGCGACGATCTGTGACGTCGGACACACCAGTTCAACCCGTCGCCCGCTAGGACGACGGGGTCGCCGGGGCGATGTGCGTGGCGTCGGCGTCCTCGTCGGCCTCGATGCGGCGGGTCGCGTCGGGGCCCGCGAACTCCGACGCCTTCTGCGACTGCTTGCTCAGGCGCGTCGTCAGCAGCGCGGCCTGGCGCGACAGGCCGCCGACGATCGGCGGCACCAGGGGCAGCACCCAGTCGGCGAAGAAGCCGGTGGCCGGCAGCTGGACGATGATCAGGGCGGCGAACGCGGCCGCGGCGCCCTCGGCGATGCCCCGCCACGCGGCGCGGCTCGCGGCCGAGGCGGCCTCGCGGCGCGGGGTGCGGTCGTTGAGCGCGTCGGTGGCCTCGAGGTCGCGGCGGCCGAGGTTGTAGCCGAAGACGCCGGCGGCGGTGGAGAGGCCGAGGACGGTCGCGGCGAGCCAGCTGCGGGTGAAGAAGTACGCCAGGCCGAGCACGGCGCCGCCCGAGGCGAGCGCGAGGAGGGCGCGCAGCCACTCCTTCTTGTCGCCGGGGTACCAGTAGTAGCGGGTCGTGTTCGGCCCGATCTGCCGGATCATCTGGCCCATGGCGAGCATCCCCTCTTCGGCGCCTGCGGGGTCCCTCGTGATCATCCGCCCTGTCGGGGCGATTTGTCCGAAGTTAGAACAAAACCGTCGCGAATGTGCCGACCTGCTCGAACCCGCAGCGCTCGTACACGCGGCGGGCCGGCGTGTTGTAGTCGTTGACATACAGGCTGACCGATGGGGCGACGCGGCGCAACGCGTCCCGCACGACGGCGGCGATCCCGGCGGTCGCCAGCCCCCGCCCGCGCAGCTCCGGATCGGTCCAGACGCCCTGGATCTGCGCGGTGTGGCGGGTCACGACGGCGAGCTCGGCCTTGAACACGACCCGCCCGTTGTGGAAACGCGCGTAGGCCCGGCGGCCGCGGACGAGCTCGCCGATGCGCTCGCGGTAGGACCGCTCGCCGCCGTCGGCGGTCGGCGAGACGCCGACCTCCTCGGTGTACATGGCGACGGCGGCCGGGAAGAGCGAGTCGATCTCGTCGGGGCGCACGAGGCGGACCTCGGGGTCGGGCGTCACCGGCGACGGGGCGGTGATCGCCATCAGCGGCTGGTTGGGGCGCACGTCGCGGGACGGGCCCCAGGTCGGCGCCAGGTGCGACCAGAGCCCGAGCACGGCGTCGGCCGCGCCGACGATCGACGAGCAGCCGCGGGGCTCGCCGGCGACCATCTCGGCGAACGCGGCGACGGCGGCGGGCGTGGCGTGCACCGGGATGAGGTTGGCGCCGATCCAGCACAGGGACTCGAGGTTGCGGCGGGAGCCGTAGCCGAAGATCCGCGCGTCCTGGCGCCACCAGGCGAGCCCGGCCATCGAGACGCGCTCGGCGACCTGGGCACCGCCGTAGGGGTCCCGGTCGAGGAGGCGCTCGACCGAACCGCGCTCGGCGTCACCGAGGAGGCGCGCTGCCACCGTGAGCATGCGTACCAGCCTGCCAGATCCACAGCAGTATGGCTGCACATACCCCTCGCGCCGGTGAGCCGGCGCGAGGGGCGGGCAACCCCAACGAGAACGGGGTCAGTGCACCGTCACCGAAGGGCCGACACCGCGCAGCTCCTCGGGCAGGTCGACACCCATCTCCTCGGCCAGCCGCAGCGCCTCCTCGACCAGCGTCTCGACGATCTGCGACTCGGGCACGGTCTTGATGACCTGGCCCTTGACGAAGATCTGGCCCTTGCCGTTGCCGGAGGCGACGCCGAGGTCGGCCTCGCGGGCCTCGCCCGGGCCGTTGACGACGCAGCCCATGACCGCGACGCGCAGCGGCGCCGGGAACCCGTCGAGGGCGGCGTGGACCTGGTCGGCGAGGGAGTACACGTCCACCTGGGCGCGGCCGCAGGACGGGCACGAGACGATCTCGAGGCCGCGCTCGCGCAGGCCGAGCGACTCCAGGATCGCCGTGCCGACCTTGATCTCCTCGACCGGCGGCGCGGACAGCGACACGCGGATGGTGTCGCCGATGCCCTCGGCGAGCAGGGCGCCGAACGCGACCGAGGACTTGATCGTGCCCTGGAACGCCGGGCCGGCCTCGGTGACGCCGAGGTGCAGCGGGTAGTCGCACTGCTCGGCCAGCTGCCGGTAGGCGCGGATCATGACGACCGGGTCGTTGTGCTTGACCGAGATCTTGATGTCGCGGAAGCCGTGCTCCTCGAACAGCGAGCACTCCCACAGCGCCGACTCGACCAGCGCCTCGGCGGTGGCCTTGCCGTGCTTCTCCAGCAGGCGCTTGTCCAGGGAGCCCGCGTTGACC
The DNA here is from genome assembly GCF_050936175.1 of Dactylosporangium sp. CA-139066. Classification (NCBI taxonomy): domain Bacteria; kingdom Bacillati; phylum Actinomycetota; class Actinomycetes; order Micromonosporales; family Micromonosporaceae; genus Dactylosporangium; species Dactylosporangium sp. CA-139066. The sequence goes on from NZ_JBNJNH010000001.1 coordinate 9,240,830, forward strand.
CCGATGCGGATCGGCACCCCGGCGTCGGAGGCCGCCTTGGCGATCTCCTTGACCTTGTCGTCGAACTGGCGGATGTTGCCCGGGTTGACCCGGACCGCCGCGCAGCCGGCGTCGATGGCGGCGAAGACGTACTTCGGCTGGAAGTGGATGTCGGCGATGACCGGGATCTGCGACTTCTTCGCGATCGCCGGCAGCGCCTCGACGTCGTCCTGGCTCGGCACGGCGACCCGCACGATCTGGCAGCCCGACGCCGTGAGCTCGGCGATCTGCTGCAGGGTCGAGTTGACGTCCGCGGTGAGGGTCGTGCACATCGACTGCACCGACACCGGCGCGCCGCCACCGACGGGCACCGAGCCGACCATGATCTGACGGGACTGGCGCCGCGGCGCCAGCGGAGGCGGCGGTACGGCGGGCAGGCCAAGGCTGACTGCGGTCATGAAAGGGCCCTTACCTTCGCGAAGGAGGTGTCACTTGATCGAGATCGGGTTGACGAAGTCGGCCGTCACCGTCAGCAGGACGAAGACGCCGAGCACGCCTATCACGGCCAGCGTGAAAGGCGCCAGCTTGTAGTAGTCCACGCGGCCCGGGTCGGGCCGGCCCCGCCGGGCGGCGATGAAGGACCGGACCCGCTCGAACCAGGCGATCGCGATGTGGCCGCCGTCCATGGGTAGCAGCGGGAACAGGTTGAAGATGCCGAAGAACAGGTTCAGCGTCGCGAACAGCAGCAGCAGCGACGGCCAGTCGCCGAGCTCGAACAGCTCGCCGCCGATCCGGCTGGCGCCGACGACGCTGACCGGGGTCTCCGGGTCCCGCTCGCCGCCGAAGATCGCGCTGAACAGGTTGGGGATGCGCTCCGGGATCGACCCGAGCGAGGCGAACGTGCGCCCGACCAGCGAGGCGGTCATCGAGGCCGTGTGGCCGACGCCGCCGACCGCGCCGTCGCGCACGACCGGAAGGTCCTTGTACTGGATGTCGACCGTGATGCCCAGCAGCCCGGCCTGTTCGAGGTCGGCCGGCCCGATCTTGTCGGCCGGGGTCTTCGAGTCGAGCTTCACCCGCTGGCTCGCCGGGATCTCGGCGGTGCCGCTGCGGGTCTCGTTTCCGCGGCGGTACTGCACCGTCACCGTCTTGCCGATGTCGTTCTTGAGCTCGTCGCGCAGCGCCTGCTGGCCCTGGATCGGGTGACCGTCGATGCTGACGATGATGTCGCCGGACTGCAGCCCGAGCGCCGATGCGGGGCTCTGCGGGTCGGTGCCCTTCTCGCAAGCCTTCTGGGTGCGCGTGGTCGGGTCGTACTGCCAGGTCTTGCTCACGCATTCGCTGACCGTGCCGACGCGGACGGGCACCTGGTTGACCTTGCTCACGTCGGGGATGCCGACGAAGGCGAACAGCACCCACAGCGTGATCAGGGCGAGCCCGAAGTGGGTGATGGAGCCCGCGGCCATCACGATCGTGCGTTTCCAGACCGGGAAGCGCCACATGGCCTTCGGGTCCTCGGAGCCCGGTTTACCGGTCTCCGGGTCGATGTCCTCCTCGTTCGGGGTCATCCCGACGATCTTGACGAACGCGCCGAACGGCAGCGCCTTCAGCCCGTATTCGACGCCCTTGCGCGTGAACGCGAAGATCGTCGGGCCGAACCCGATGAAGTATCGGGTCGCCTTCATGCCGAACCAGCGGGCGGACCAGAAGTGTCCGGCCTCGTGGAGCGCAACGGCAATGAGAATGCCCAGGGCGAATACGACGATGCCCAGCGCAGCCATCAGACCCCTCTCCGGTCGGCACCCGCGGCGATGAGCGCACGGGCGTGGGCCCGCGCCCAGGACTCGGCGGCGAGCACGTCATCGACGGTACCTGGTTCGGCGAAATCCGGTGCGTCCCCGAGGGTCCGCTCGAGCGTCTCGACGATCCCGAGGAACGGCAGATCACCGGCTGTGAACGCGGCGACACACTCCTCGTTGGCCGCGTTGTAGATCGCCGGGCGGCAGCGCCCGGCCTCGCCGGCCGCCTTGGCCAGTGCGACGGCGGGGAACGCCACCTCGTCGAGCGGCCGCAGCTCCCACGTGTGGGCCCGGGTCCAGTCGACGGCCGGCGCGGCGTCGGCCACCCGGTCGGGCCACCCGAGGGCGAGGGCGATCGGGATGCGCATGTCGGGCGGGCTGCACTGCGCGAGGGTCGAGCCGTCGGCGAACTCGACCATCGAGTGGATCACCGACTGCGGGTGGACCATGACCTTGATGTCGGCGTAGGGCACCGCGAACAGCTCGTGCGCCTCGATCACCTCCAGCCCCTTGTTCACCAGGGTGGCGGTGTTGATGGTGACGACGGGGCCCATGTCCCAGGTGGGGTGGGCCAGCGCGTCGGCGACGGTGACGTCGACGAGCTGCTCGCGGGTGCGGCCGCGGAAGGCGCCGCCGGAGGCGGTGAGCACGAGCCGGCGTACCTCGCCGCGGGCGCCCCCGCGCAGGCACTGGGCGAGCGCGGAGTGCTCGGAGTCGACGGGCACGATCTGCCCGGGCGCGGCCGCGGCGCGCACCAGCGGGCCGCCGGCGACCAGCGACTCCTTGTTGGCCAGGGCGAGGACGCGCCCGGCGCGCAGGGCGGCGAGCGTGGGGGCGAGGCCGAGGGAGCCCACGACGCCGTTGAGCACGGTGTCGCACGGCCACTCGGCGAGCTCCGTCATCGCGTCGGGCCCGGCGAGGATCTTCGGCAGCCGGAAGTCGCCGGTCGCCCAGCCGCGGCGCTGGGCCTCGGCGTAGAAGGCGAGCTGCAGGTCCTGGGCGACGCTGGCGCGGGCCACCCCGACCGCCTCGACGCCGAGCTCGAGCGCCTGCCGGGCGAGCAGCTCGACGTTGCCGCCGCCGGCGCCGATCGCGACGACGCGGAACCGGTCGGGGTTGCGCCGCACGATGTCGATCGCCTGCGTGCCGATCGACCCGGTGGAGCCGAGGAGCACGATCTCTCGGGGGGTCACTCCCCCATTGTGTCAGGCCGCCGGTGCGCCCATCGGGGCCGTGCACCCGGCCTGCCCCAAACCTTCACCACTGGTACACCCGAAGAATCGTCCTTTGTGGATTCGCGCCCGGGTGCGGCCGGCGTATGCCCCCCGCCGGCCACCCCCGTTTGGCTCTCCCCCGTCGCCGCCGGAGTGCTTCGACAGCGGCGCGAGCTGGGCCGATGCGATGCGCGCGCGGCGCACCCCATCCGTCAGCGCGGTGAATCCCAGATGCCGTCCCCGTTCGTACGCATGTATCAATTATAGATCATCACTTGGTACCCGGCAATCGAATTACTAGGGCGCCAGGCGGTGCCGGTCGCGCGGGAACAGGGTCGTCTCGCGCACGTTCGCGGCCCCGGTGAGCCGGGCCAGGAACCGCTCCAGGCCGATCGCGAAGCCGCCGTGCGGCGGCATCCCGTGCCGGAACGCGGCCAGGTACTCCGCCAGCGCCCCGGCCTGCGGGCCGAGGGCGGCGAGATAGTCGGCGTACAGGTGCCGGCGCTGGCCGCCGGTGACCAGCTCCAGGCCGCGGAAGAGCAGGTCGAACGAGTTCGACCAGCGCGGGTCCGACGGCTGCGGGTGGGTGTAGAAGGGGCGTTTCGCCATGGGGTAGCCCTCGACGTACACGAAGTCGGAGCCGTGCTCGGCCAGCGCCCAGGCGCCGAGCGCCCGCTCGTGCTCGGGCGCGAGGTCGGGCTCGTCCTCGGGCGCGCCGACCAGCCGCAGCGCCTCGGCGAAGTGCACGACCGGCACCTCGTCGGGCATCCGGACGGGCGCCGGCCCCTCCAGGCCCGCCGTGGCGGCCGCCATCGCGCGCACGACGCGGGTGAGCACGGCCATGACGTCGCGGTGGTCGCGGACGAAGCCGAGCTCGGCGTCGAGCGAGGTGTACGTCGCCAGGTGCCGCGACGTGTCGTGCGGCTCGGCCCGGAACACCGGCCCGACCTCGTAGACGCGCTCGAACACCCCGACCATCGTCTGCTTGTAGAACTGCGGGGACTGGGCGAGGTACGCCGGGCGGCCGAAGTAGTCGAGGGCGAAAACGTTGGCGCCGCTCTCGGTCGCGGTACCGACGATCTTGGGCGTGTGGATCTCGGTGAAGCCGAGCCCGTCGAGGGTGGACCGGAACGCGCGGACGGCGGCCGCGGACGCGGCGAACACGGCCCGCCGGGCCGGGTGGCGCAGCGCCACCGCGGCGTGGTCGAGCAGCGCCGGCAGCCCGGCCTCGACGGCCGGCCGGAACAGCTCGACCGGCGGCGGTTCGGCCTCCGACAGCACCTCGATCGCCTCGTACGCCACCTCGTACCCGCCCGGCGCGGCCGCGCCGGCCACGACGGTGCCGGTGACCTCGACCACGGACTCCTCCCCCGGCACGGGCACGCCGGCCGGGACCACGACCTGGGCGAGGCCCGCCCGGTCGCGCACGATCAGGAACGTGACCCGGGCGAGCACCCGGCGCCGATGGACCCAGCCACACAGCCGGATCGACTCACCCGTATGTCTTGCGAGGTCGGCGGACATGACGCGGTACGACATCAAACACCTCCTTGGGAAGGACGCTCCCCGGAGGTGTGGGCGATGGGGCCGGTCGCGGTGCCACCACACCTTCGCCGCGGCGGGACTGCCGCGGCCTCTCGGCCCCGATGACGTGGGGCCGGTCCGGCGGGGCACCACGGCGGTCGTCAGTCGCCGCCCCGCTCATTCGAGGATGACGGGTCGGCGCCCGCGCCGCGACGGATTTAGGAGCCGGCGGTGACCTCGGACGGGCGGTCGTGGCCCACGCGGGGCGCGCCCAGGTCCGCGCGGCGCCCGGCCGCGCTGCCGGCCTCGAAGCCGCCGCCGCTGAGCCGGCGTCGCCGGCCCGTGCGGATGTCGGGGTACTCGGCCTCGACCGCGCGGTCGACGGCGCGCTCGCGGTCGGCGAGGACCAGCGCGGTGCCGGGCGCCGCGGACTCGCGCTCGGACGCGGCGCGGGACGCCTCGGCGAGCCGCTCGGCCACGGCCGCGCCGAAGCCGACCAGCCAGGAGCGCCGCCACGCGGCCGCCTGCTGGCCGTCGGGCACCGGCTCGCGCAGCAGCCCGCGCGCCGCCTGGACCAGCAGCGACGCGAACAGCAGCTCGACGCCGGCCACGTCGGCCTCGAAGCCGAACAGGTGCACGGAGATCGCCAGGCCGCCGGCGGTGCGCCGCTCCAGCCGGATCGACCGGCAGCGCAGCGCCGCCGCCACGACGTGCAGCAGGTACGCCTTCTCGCGCAGGTACGGCGCGGCCAGCTCGACGAGCCGGTTGCCGACCGCGGCCGCGCGCTCCTCGCGCGCGTCGAGCAGGGCCTGGTCGATGCCGTACTTCGCGATGAGCGCCGCGGCCTTCGCGGTGAGGGCCTCGGCCTCCTCCGGCGTGCACGCCGGGTCCTCGGCCTTGGCCAGCAGCTTGCGGACCTTGTCGAGCACGGACCCTTATTCGCCGTCCGCCGGCTCGCCGGCCGCCACCGCCGCGACCGGCTCGCCGCCGAGCGGGTCGGCGCCCGGGGCCGGGGTGCCGGCCGGGCGGGAGCGCAGCTCGTGCCCGACGCTGGTCAGGCAGCGGCCGCTCACCAGGTCGAACTTCCAGCCGTGCAGCTGGCAGGTGAGCGTCTTGCCGTCGACGATGCCGAAGCGGGTCAGGTCGGCCTTGAGGTGCGGGCAGCGCCGCTGCACGATCCAGTCGCCGAGCTTGATGTCCTCGGCGTCGGGTTTCTGCTCGGCGTACCAGCCCTCGGCGTACTGCAGCCGCTCCTCGGACAGGCACTTGAAGAACGCGTAGACGAACTCGTTGTACTGCCCGATGCGCGCCGCGGAGAACCGGCACGACAGGAACAGCGAGTTGACCCAGTCGACCTCGCCGATGAAGAGCAGGTGCTCGACCAGGGCGCGCTCGGTGCGGAACCGGTAGCGGACCTTCTCGTCCGCGTAGTGGCGCACCTGCTTGCCCGGGAAGTCCACGACGATCGACTCGACCGACTCGCCGTCGTAGCCGACCAGGTCGAAGCGGACCGGGCCGCCGACGCCGGTGGCGAGGTACACCGACTCGTCCAGCAGCGGCTCGATGCGCCGCTGCATCTCCTTGAGCACGTCGATCTCGGGGTGGCGCCAGGTCGCCTTGGCCGCCTCGATCACCGGCTTCTTGCGCTCGCGCATCTCCTCGAGGTGCTCGACCTTGCGGGCGAAGAACTCGGCCGGCTCGACCGGGTGCGTGGTCTCGATGGAGTCAGCGGTGACAGTCATCACGGAGCCCGGCAGGAGCACGGTGGAGTTGGTGCCGCCGACCTTGGCGTACTCCTCCTGGAACACCCACTGGTCGGGGAAGATGTTGCCCTCGTCACCGAAGATGTCGTTGAACTGCCACAGCTCGTCGTCGAGGAAGCACGGCGGGCCCGCGATCGGCACCACGTGCGAGGCGCGCAGGTCGTCGATGTAGCGGAACGTGCGGTCGAACTGCCGGTCCCGTTTCTGCTTGCCGAACGCCCGCTTGGCCGCCTCGGGCAGCTCGTAGACCATCGGGTACCAGATGGCGCCGGAGAACTGCAGCAGGTGCACGTGGACGTGGCCGAGCGCGTTGAACGTGGTCAGGTCGGTCGGGCGGGCGTCGTTCTGGTTGAGCACCCGGATCCCGTCGTACTCCACCCAGAGCGACGAGTCGCCGATCGGCCCGTCGGTCGGCGACGTCAGCGCCTGGATCATGATCTTCAGGCCGCCGTCGAGCTCGTGGACCTGCTCGGTCTTGGTCTCCAGGAAGCGGGTGAAGCCCAGCGCCTCGAGCTCGTCGCGCATCTCGCTGGTCGGGAACTCGGGCAGCAGCACGGTCGCCTTCTTCGACACGAACCGCTTGAGGTGCTCGGCGTCGAAGTGGTCGCGGTGCAGGTGGGACACGTAGAGGTAGTCGCAGTCGCCGAGCGTCTCCCAGTCGAGCAGGGAGTTGTCCGGAAACGGGAACCACGACGCGAAGTACGCCGGGTTGACCCACGGATCACACAGAATGCTTCCGGCCGGCGTGTCGATGCGCAGGCTGGCGTGGCCCGTTCCGGTGATGCGCACGGATTTCCTCCTAGTTTGGTACCGCCTTGTCTGGTACCGCAGGTTGCCCGCCACGACGCTACCCGACCGACCCGCAACCGTGCCTTCCGGTGCCGCATGCCAGACTCTGAATGGAACCCTGTGCCCGCCGCGCCGGCGGGGCCGCCTGCCGAAAGGACGAGCCGTGTCCGAGCACGAGCCAGTGACCTCCCCCGACCAGCACAAGCCGGGTCACCCGCGCGCGGCGCGCTTCGGTGCGGCCGTCTCGGCGCTGATCCTGCTCACGATGCTCGTCGGCAACCACCGCGGCCACGTCGAGGACATCTTCCTCATCGTCGGCGCCGGGCTGCTGGTGCTCGCCCTCGTCGGCGACTGGGTGCTGCGCCGCAACGGCCTTCGCTGAGACGCTCGAACCGGTCACGCTGAGTGATCGTCGCTTTCGCCCGGTTCTTCAGATACTGCATAACAAAGGGGCGCGCCTTGGGCGCGCCCCTTTTGTTTGGTGTATGCGGCTAGCGGCGCCGCGTCACGATGTCGCGGACTTCCTTGAGCGCCGCGTCGACCTCGGCCTCGAAGTAGCCGCCGGGCACCAGGTTGAGGTGCGACGGGTCCAGGTCGCCGTCGGTCAGCGGGCCGCCCCGGCCGGTCAGCGACGCCATGACGCCCTCGAAGAGCCGGTCGACCTGCGCGCGGTCGTAGCCGCTGCCGAAGCGGCGCAGCTGGAAGGTGCGGCGCAGCTGGTCGATGCGGGCCACCTCGCCGGACTGGTGCTGCACCGGCGGGCCGTAGGGGTCGCCACCGGGCGGCGGGCCGCCATACGGGTCGCCCTGCGGCGGGCCGCCGTAGGGGTCACGGTCGGGCGGGCCGCCATACGGGTCCCGGTCCGGGCCGGGGCCGCCGCCATAGGTGACCGGCTCGGGCCGGTCCATGCGGATCTCGGCCGTCATGTCCGCGCGCGGGGCGCGCGGGCCCTGGTCATAGGGGTTGCGGTCGTCGTCGAAGGCGCCGCCGTAAGTGGGCTCGTCGTAGCGGCCGTAGCCGGGGTCGCGCGGGGGCGGGCCGGCCGGCTGCGGGGTGGGCCGGGTCGGCAGGGGCGCGCCGGGCGGCGGGCCCATGCGGTCCATCGGCGGGGGCCCCATGCGGTCCATGGGGGGCGGACCCATCCGGTCGCCCTGGGGCGGGCCCATGCGGTCGCCGGGCGGCGGGCCGTAGGGGTCGCCGGGGGGGCCCATGCGGTCCGGGGGCGCCATGCCGGCGCGGTCGGGCATCCGCTGCGGCTCCATGCGCTCCGGCATGCGCTGCGGCTCCATGCGCTCGGGCATGCGCTGCGGCTCCATGCGCTCCGGCATCCGCTCGGGCGCCATGCGCAGCTCGCCGCTGCGCGAGTCCAGCGCCCGGCCGAAGCCGCCGCCGCCGCTGCCGCGCTCCTCGTGCTCCGCGAGCTGCCGCTCGACCCGATCCAGGTGCAGGTCGACCTGCCACTCGTCGTATCCGCCGAAGCGCACGCGGAAGACCACGTCGTGCACTTCCTGCGCGCTCACCGGCGCACCCGTCGGGTCTCCGGAGAGGGTTGCCTCCACCCGGTCGAGGAACGAGTCGACCTCGTCGACCTTGTATCCCCGACGCATTGCACGGCGCCGGAACCGCTGACCCTGACTCACTGTGTCTCCTCGTTCGCTCGCCGTGCTAGCAAGCCGCTTTCCCGCTCTCCCACCTTGCCACCTCCGGAGGCCGCAAGCTGCCCGCAGGCTCCGTCAATCTCCCGACCCCGGGTGTCACGCACCGTAGTGGGAACACCGGCGGCGCGCAGTCGCCGGGCGAACTCCCGCTCGACCGGCTTCGGGCTGGCGTCCCACTTGCTACCCGGAGTCGGATTGAGCGGGATGAGATTGACATGTGCGAGACGGCCGGACAAGAGCCGACCGAGCAAATCCGCCCGCCACGGATGGTCGTTCACATCCCGGATCATTGCGTACTCAATGGACACGCGCCGGCCGGTGCGAGCCGCATACTCGAACGCGGCATCCAGCACTTCGGCGACCTTCCAACGTTGGTTGACCGGTACGAGCGTGTCGCGCAGATCATCATCAGGTGCGTGCAGCGACAGCGCAAGCGTCACCGACAGCCCCTCCTGCGTCAACCGCCGCATCGCCGGGACCAGCCCGACGGTCGACACGGTGATGTGCCGCTGCGAGAGGCCGAGGCCCTCCGGGGCGGGCTCGGTCAGCCGTCGTACGGCGGCGATGACGCGGTTGTAGTTGGCCAGCGGCTCGCCCATGCCCATGAAGACCACGCGGGAGAGCCGGTCCGGGCAGCCGGGCAGCGCGCCGCGGGCGGCCTCGCCGGCGAACCACACGACCTGGTCGACGATCTCGGCCGTGGACAGGTTGCGCGTGAGGCCGGCCTGGCCGGTGGCGCAGAACGGGCACGCCATGCCGCAGCCGGCCTGGCTCGAGACGCATACGGTGACGCGGTCGGGGTACCCCATCAGGACGCTCTCGACGAGCGAGCCGTCGTGCAGCCGCCACAGCGTCTTGCGGGTGGTGCCGCTGTCGGTGGCGAGTTCGCGCACGGGGTGCAGCAGCCGCGGCAGCAGCGCGCCGGTGATCGCGGCGCGGGCGCGGGCCGGCAGGTCGGTCATCGCCTCGGGGTCGCGGACAAGGCGGCCGAAGTAGTGCGCGGACACCTGCCCGGCCCGGAACGCGGGCTCGCCCAGCTCCGCCACGGCGGCGCGCCGGCCGGCGAGATCCAGGTCGGCGAGGTGGCGTGGGGGCAGGGCGGCGCGGCGGCCGTCACCAGTGGTGCCGGCCGCGCCGTCGGACAGGTTGAGTACGGGTAGCTGCGTCATGACGTTTCCAGTGTCCCATGCCGCGCGGCATGATCTCGAAGACCGCTGTTCAGCGCGGTAGGGCGACTATTTCGGGCTCCACGGCACCAGGAACGCCAGGACGGCGTACGCCGTGGGCAGCGCCAGCAGCACCGAGTCGAGGCGGTCCATCAGCCCGCCGTGCCCGGGCAGCAGGTTGCTCATGTCCTTCACGCCGAGGTCCCGCTTGATCAGCGACTCGCCGAGGTCGCCGAGGACGGAGGCGATCGACACGGCGACGCCGAAGATCGCGCCGTGCCACCAGGCCGCGTCGTCGAGCAGCAGCGGCAGGGCGATGGCACTGCCGGCACCGGTCCACACGATCGAGCCGGCGAAGCCCTCCCAGGACTTGGCCGGGCTGACCGACGGCGCCATGGGGTGTTTGCCGAGGAAGACACCGGTGGCGTACCCCCCGGTGTCCGACAGCACCACGGCGAGGACCGTCACCAGGACCCGGACGCTGCCGTCCGCGGCGGGGTAGGCCAGCAGCGCGGCGAACGAGCCGAGGAAGGGCACGTAGACGGCGATGAGCGCCGCGGCGGTGACGTCGCGCTGGTAGTTGGCCACGCCGTCGGCGAAGCGCCAGACGAAGACGAGCAGCAGCGTGGCCAGCAGGCCCAGGGGCAGCCGCTGGGCGCCGCCGAACCAGGCGAGGCACACCATGAGGGGGGCGCCGATCAGCAGCGGTACCAGCGGCGGGCGCGCCTTCTGGACGCTGACCGCGCGGACCATCTCCCACACGCCGATCAGCACGGCGGCGATGACCAGCCCCAGGAACAGCCACTTGTCCAGCGTGAACAGCGACACCACGACCAGGCCGCCGAGGCCCGCGCCGACCCCGATGGCGGCGGGCAGGTTGCGTCCGGCGCGGCTCTTGCGCTGCTCCTGGGGTTGTGGAGAGGGCGCGGCTTCCGGCCGCGCCCCCCGGTCGATATGGGCCATCAGACCTCGAGTAGCTCGGCTTCCTTGTGCTTGAGCAGCTCGTCGACCTGGGCCACGAACTTGTGGGTCAGGTCCTCGAGCTCCTTCTCGGCGCGACGCACCTCGTCCTCGCCGGCCTCGCCGTCCTTGACGATGCGGTCGAGCTCCTCCTTGGCCTTGCGGCGCACGTTGCGGATCGCCACGCGGGAGTCCTCGGCCTTGTTGCGGGCCACCTTGATCATGTCGCGGCGCCGCTCCTCCGTCATCTGCGGCAGCAGGATGCGGATCTGGGTGCCCTCGTTGTTGGGGTTCACGCCGAGGTCGGAGTCGCGGATCGCCTTCTCCATCGCGCCGATCTGCGACGCGTCGTACGGCTTGATGATCGCCATGCGGGGCTCCGGGATGGCGATCGAGGACATCTGCGGCAGCGGGGTCGGGGTGCCGTAGTAGTCGACCATCACCTTGCCGAACATCGCCGGGGTGGCGCGGCCGGTACGGATGACCGCGAACTCCTCCTTGGCGTGCTCGATCGCGCGCTCCATCTTCTCTTCGGCCTCGAAGAGTGTTTCTTCGATCACGTGGTCTGTCCTCCTCGATCCGGGATGGGCTCGGCGGTGATGAGTGTGCCGATCCTCTCACCACTCAGCGCCCGGGCGACGTTGTCCTCCCCCTCCGCGCCGAAGACGAGCATGGGCAGCGCGTTCTCCTGGCAGAGGCTGAACGCCGTCTGGTCCACCACGCGCAGGCCCTGCAGCAGCGCCTCGGCGAAGGTGAGGTGGTCGAGCTTGCGCGCGGTCGGGTCGGTGCGCGGGTCGGCGGTGTACACGCCATCGACGCCGTTCTTGCTCATGAGCACGGTGTGCGCATGGATCTCCAGGGCGCGCTGGGCGGCGACCGTGTCGGTGGAGAAGTACGGCATGCCGGCGCCGGCACCGAAGATGACCACACGCCCCTTCTCCAGGTGGCGGATCGCCCGGCGGGGGATGTACGGCTCGGCGACCTGGGCCATGGAGATCGCGCTCTGCACGCGCGTGTCGATGCCTTCCTTCTCCAGGAAGTCCTGCAGCGCCAGGCAGTTCATGACCGTTCCCAGCATGCCCATGTAATCGGCGCGGGAGCGGTCCATGCCGGCTCGGGAGAGCTCGGCACCGCGGAAGAAGTTGCCGCCGCCGACGACCACCGCGACCTGCACGCCGCGGCGCACGACGGTGGCGATCTGGCGGGCCATACCACGCACGACCGTGGGGTCCACGCCGACGGCGCCGCCCCCGAACACCTCACCGGAGAGCTTCAGCACGACGCGCCGCACCCCGTGCGGGGCGGGGGTCAGAACTTGCTTGGCCGCTTCGACGGCGGTGTTCGTCATGTGCGCACCTTTCTGTCTGTCACCTTGTGAAAAGGGGGTCACGGCCGCCGTTTTTCGGTGGACCGTGACCCCCTCACTTCCCGTTGTGCGGCCGATCAGGCCTGGCCGACCTCGAACCGCACGAAGCGCGTCACATCGATGCCGGCTTCGGCCAGCACCTGCTTGACGGTCTTCTTGTTGTCGCCGACCGAGGGCTGCTCGATAAGGACGAAGTCCTTGAAGAACGCGTTCACCCGGCCCTCGATGATCTTCGGCAGGGCCGCCTCGGGCTTGCCCTCCTCGCGGGCCGTCTCCTCGGCGATGCGCCGCTCCGACTCGACCACGTCGGCCGGCACCTCGTCACGCGTGAGGTACTTCGGCCGCATCGCGGCGATCTGCATGGCCACGCCACGGGCGTCGGCCACGGCCGCCTCGTCGGTCTTGCCGTTGAACTCGACCGCGACGCCCACCTGCGGCGGCAGGTCGGGGCTCTTGCGGTGCATGTAGATCGCGACCGGCTCGTTCAGCACCGCGATGCGGTTGATGACGAGTTTCTCGCCGATGCGGGCCGACTCGACCTGGATCAGGTCGGCCACCGTGCCGTCGCCGATCTTCGAGGCCAGCAGCGCGTCCACGTCGGCCGGCTTGATCGCGTCGACCTGCTCCGCCAGCTTCTGGCCGAGCTCGATGAACGCCTCGTTCTTGGCGACGAAGTCGGTCTCGCAGTTGATCTCGACCAGGCCCGAGCGGTGGTGCGCGACCAGGCCGTTGGCGGTGGTGCGCCCGGCCCGCTTGCCGACGTCCTTGGCACCCTTGATGCGCAGGAGCTCGACGGCCTTGTCGAAGTCGCCCTCGGCCTCTTCCAGCGCCTTCTTGCAGTCCATCATGCCGGAGCCGGTCAGTTCGCGGAGCCGCTTGACGTCCGCGGCGGTGAAGTTGGACATGACTCTCTCTCGCTCTGTGGGTTGACGCCTGGGCAGTTACGCCTGGGTGGTGTCTTCGGCGGCGGGAGCAGCGGCGGGGGCGGCGGCTTCGCCGGACTTGGCGCCCTCGAGCAGCTCGCGCTCCCACTCCGCGAGCGGCTCGTCGCCGGCCACGACGCCCGGCTCGGGCTTCTGGTCGGCACGGGTGGCGCGCCCGGACCGGGCGATCAGACCGTCGGCGACCGCGTCGGCGACCACGCGGGTCAGCAGCGCCGCGGAGCGGATGGCGTCGTCGTTGCCCGGGATCGGGAAGTCGACCTCGTCCGGGTCGCAGTTGGTGTCGAGCACGGCGATCACCGGGATGCCCAGCTTGCGGGCCTCGTCAACCGCGATGTGCTCCTTCTTGGTGTCGATCACCCAGATCGCCGACGGGAGCTTCTGCATGTCGCGCAGGCCGCCGAGGGTGCGGCTGAGCTTGGTCTGCTCGCGCGACAGCTGCAGGGTCTCCTTCTTGGTGTACCCCTGCGCGGTGCCCGTCAGGTCGAGGCTCTCGAGCTCCTTCATGCGCTGGAGCCGCTTGTACACCGTCTGGAAGTTGGTCAGCATGCCGCCCAGCCAGCGGTGGTTCACGTACGGCTGCCCGACCCGCGTCGCCTGCTCGGCGATCGCCTCCTGGGCCTGCTTCTTCGTGCCGACGAACAGCACGGAGCCGCCCTCGGCGACGGTGTTGCGGATGTAGTCGTACGCCTTCTCGATGTAGTCGAGCGTCTGGCGCAGGTCGATGATGTAGATACCGTTGCGCTCGGTGAAGATGAAGCGCTTCATCTTCGGGTTCCAGCGGCGGGTCTGGTGCCCGAAGTGCACACCACTCTCGAGCAGCTGGCGCATGGTCACGGCCATGTCGGCGGGATCCCTTCGATCCTGGTTGTCACGGCGGACCGGTCGGCCCGCTCGTCCTGGCGCCCGGTCGTCGGCCGTTCTCACCCGTCGGGGCACGCCGGCGCTGTCTCTCTGCCGGCGCGTCTGTTCGGGACCAGGGCGGCCGCCGCCCTTGGAAGTTCACCCGGCGCTTTGCGGCGGGTTCGGGAGGGCGCGCGAGGTCGACCACACGGTGTGCGGTCGCCGGTGGAAAGTGTACGCGCCGCACCCCCGCCACCTCGAATCCCCCCGGTGGCGTGTTGTTCGTCCGCGTATGTCCGTTTCTATCCGGCCACAGACAGTGACGCGGCCCGTTCTCAGGACCGCGTCACTGTCATGCGGCGGGCTCTTGTCCGATTCGCGAGGTCAGCGCTCGTAGCGCCGCCGCTCTTTGCCCGCTTTTCGCTGCTTTTTTTGGCGGTTTATGAAGCAGCGAGGCCGGCGGCGAGGAACAGCAGGAGCGCGACGGGCAGGTAGGCCAGCGGCGTCCGCAGCCAGGCCCGCGCTCCCGGCGCCGCCGCGGCCGCCCCGCCGATCAGCCCGTACAGCCCGAGCGCGAACATCGGCAACGCCGGAATCATGAAGATGCTCGCGAGCGTCCCCCCGGCCGGAATCTCCTTGGCCGTCATCGCGCTGAGGAACAGCCGCAGCACCGGCACCTCGAACAGGATCGTGAGCAGCACCAGCACGACGGCCAGCCCCGGCCGTTTGCTGCGGTACACGGCCCCGCCCGGGTCCCCCGCCCCGTACTGCTGCGGCGCCGGCACGGCCGCCGTCAGCGCGGTCGGCGCCGCGAACGCGTTCTGCGCGCCCGCGCCCGGCCCACCGGAGGCGGGCGCCCCCGACACGGGCCCTCCGGAGACGGGTCCGGCGCCACCGCCGAGCGGGCTGGTCGCCGCCCCGCCGAGGCCCGCACCGGTCATTCCCGCAACCGCCGCGCCCTGCCCCGGCACGCCCTGCCCCGGCACGCCCTGCCCCGGCGCCCCTTGACCCGCAAGCCCCGGGCCGGGAAGCCCCTGGCCGGCGAGGCTCGGTGCCTGCACGCCGCCCTGCGGCGGCAGACCCGGGATCGGTGCGCCCGACGTCGACAGCCCGGCACCCGCCGGAGCGCCGCCACCGGCTCCCCCCGACACCGGCCGCTGCAGCGCGCTGCGGTCGATCGCCTCGGACCGCCGGGAGCGCCCGCCGCCGAACTCGCCGGACAGGTCGCCCGGGTCCACCCCGCGACCGGCACCGCCCTGCGCCCCGAACTGCCCGCTCGGCGCTTCGCCGTAGCTCCCGCCCGGCCCTTCGCCGTAGCTCAGCGCATCGGCACCGTACCCACGCCCAGCTCCGCGCGGCTCCGGAACCCGATACCCGTCGTCGTACTCCCGCTCATCCGCATACCGCGTCGGCGTGTACCCGCGATCCTCCGCGTACCCACGCTCGTCGCCGTACCCGCGGTCGGCGTCGTCGCGCCCGCGGGACTCCCAGTCCCGGTCGCTGCGCGCCCGATCGTCGCGGCGGTCCTCGTACCCGCGGTCGTCGTATCCACGGTCGTCCGGGTACCAGCGGGAATCCGCATCCGGTTCCGGGTTGAAGTTCCGGCGTCCATCCACGGTCCGTCACGGTAGGCCCTCGGCATCATCCCCGCCACCCGGCAAAAGGTCCGTGTAATGTGCGTCGCCGCCCACCAATCGCTCCCATCCTCATCGCCTGCTGTCCCCTGTGGGTTCTGTCGACATCGCGCCGCCGGACTCGCTCCGGCCCTGATCCGGGCCACCACCGCGCGGCCGCACCAGGGCTCGTCGCGCAGCCGCCCTCCCCCACCACGGCTCGGCCCCGGGCCATCCAAGAACCTGCAAGAGCCGCCGAGACACCCGCGGCCGCCGGAGGCTCCCGTCCGCCCAGGTCGCCCGCCCGTAGCAGGGCTCGACCGCCGGCCAGCCCATCGCCCGCCACAGCCCCGGCGGAATCTCCCCCGCACGCTCGGCAGCTGCAGCCCCCGCGAAGTCCGTCGCGTCCGCGCCTGCAAGGTCCGTAGGGACCAGCCCCGTCCCGGTTGCCGCCGCGAGTAAGGCCGGACCACCCGTCCCGGCACTGGCGGAACGACCGCGCCGTTGCCGTACCGGACTCCCTCTGGCCCCCGAAACACGCTCCGATACGACCCCACCCGGCCCGGGCCGCATACTCGGTGGGTGACTGACGCCTCGCGTGACCCGCTCGTCGCCCGCATGCGCCCGTTCGGCACGACCATCTTCGCGGAGATGTCGGCGCTGGCCGTCCGCACCGGCTCCGTCAACCTCGGCCAGGGCTTCCCCGACACCGACGGCCCCGCCGCCATGCTCGAGGCCGCGGCCGCGGCGATCCACGGCGGCCGCAACCAGTACCCGCCGGGCCCCGGCATCCCCGAGCTGCGCGCCGCGATCTCCGCTCACCAGCGGGCGTTCTGGGGCCTCGAGTACGACCCCGACGGCGAGATCCTGGTCACCGCCGGCGCCACCGAGGCCATCGCCGCCAGCATCCTGGCCCTCTGCGAGCCCGGCGACGAGGTCGTCTGCTTCGAGCCGTACTACGACTCCTACGCCGCCTCCATCGCCCTGGCCGGCGCCGTCCGCCGCCCGGTGACGCTGCGGGTCGACCAGGGCCGCTACTCGTACGACCCCGCCGAGCTGCGCGCCGCCTTCGGCCCGCGCACCCGCCTGGTGCTGCTCAACTCGCCGCACAACCCCACCGGCAAGGTCTTCACCGCCGCCGAGCTCGCCCAGATCGCCGAGCTGTGCATCGAGTTCGACGTGCTTGCCGTCACCGACGAGGTGTACGAGCACCTGGTCTTCAGCGACGCCGCCGCCCCGCACGTCCCCCTCGCCGGCCTGCCCGGCATGCGGGAGCGAACCGTGCAGATCTCCTCCGCCGGCAAGACGTTCTCGTGCACCGGCTGGAAGATCGGCTGGGTCTGCAGCACCCGCGCCCTCGTGTCGGCCGTGACGCGGGTGAAGCAGTTCCTGACGTACGTCAACGCCGGCCCGCTGCAGCCCGCCATCGCGGTGGCGCTGTCCTCGCCGCCGTCGTACTACCACGAGTTTCGCGACGACCTGCAGCGCAAGCGCGACCGCCTGTGCAAGGGCCTGACGGAGGCCGGGTTCGCGGTGCTGCAGCCCGAGGGCACGTACTTCGTGACCGCCGACATCACCCCGCTGGGCGGCACCAACGGGGTCGAGTTCTGCCTGTCGCTGCCGGAGCGGTGCGGCGTCGTCGCGGTACCGACGCAGGTCTTCTACGACGACGTGGCGGCCGGCCGGCGGCTCGTGCGTTTCGCGTTCTGCAAGCGCGACGAGGTCCTCGACGAGGCGGTGACCCGGCTGCAGCGCCTCTGACGGCATCATCGGCCCGCCTCCTCGCCGAGCTCGGCGCGCGGGTGGCTGCGCAGCCGGTACCCGTCCACGCTCGACACCACGAACCCGAGCTCCTCCAGCAGCGGCAGGTTGCGCCGAGCGTCGCGCCCGCTGACCCCGGCCACGGCGGCGATCTGCTCCGCCGACGTGGCCCGCCGCGCGTGCACCGCGTCGAGGATCCGCGCCTGCAGCGGATCCAACGCGTCCTCGGGCCGCCCCGCGCCCTGGATCGGCGTCGCGAGCTCGCCGACGCTGCCGACCTCCTCGATGATCTCCTCGGGCCTGGTCACGAGCACCGTGCCCGGCTGGCGCAGCTCGATGTGGCAGCCGACCGACATCGCCGAGTTGATCGGCCCCGGCACGACCATCGCCGAGCGTTGCAGCAGCCTGGCGTACCCGAGCGTGTTCCTCGCCCCGCTGCGCGACCCGGCCTCGACCATCACCGTCCCCCGGCTGGCGGCCGCGATGACCCGGTTACGCGTCAGGAACCGCGTCTTGTGCGGCAACGTGTTGGGCGCCCACTCGGTCACGACCAGCCCCTCGGCGCCGATCTGCTCGAGCACGGCCGCGTTGGCCGCCGGGTACGCCCGCTCGATCCCGCACGCCATGACCGCCACCGTCTTGCCGCCCGCGATCAGCGCCCCGCGGTGCGCGGTCACGTCGACCCCGAGCGCCCCGCCGGACACGATCGTCCACCCCCGCTCCGCCAGCCCGAAGGCAAACTCGGAGGCCACATATCCGCCGTACCCCGTGATCGCCCGCGCCCCGACCACCGACACGGACCGTTCCAAGGTCTCCGCGAGCTCCAGCGGCCCGCGCAGCCAGACGCACATCGGCGGATCGGTGTCCCGGCGCAGCATGTTGCCCTCGCGGCTGGCCCGCACCAGGTCGTCGAACGAGACGGGCCACTCGGCGTCGGCGGCGGTGACGATCCGCGCCCCGAGCTGCTCGGCCCGTTCGCCCATCTGTTCGGCGACCTGCTCGCCGACGTTCGCCGACCCCTGCACCCCCGCCGCGCGCAGCCGCGCCCGCACGGCCCCCGCCAACTGCTCCGTGATGCCGAACCCCCCGACCACCCGGGCCAGCGCCTCCACCGCCCCGACGGAGCGCACGAGCACCCCCAACTCCCGGCAGCCCGGCTCGATCAGCATCCCGAGCGCCATGCGGGCCGTCCGCTCCTCACTCACCTGCGGCTCAATGCTCATCGCACGCTCCTCGATCGCAGCTCAAGCGCCTCACGCACATCGTCGACAGCGGGCCGCTCCCGCCCATCAAGATCGGTAATCGTCCACGCGACCCGCACGCATCGATCGAACCCACGGGCCGACAGCCGACCGCGATCTATCTCGATCGTCAGCGGGCGCAGGACCGCCCTCGACAGCCGATACCTCTTGTCGCGCAGCAGCGCCGGCGGTACGTCGCCGTTCGTCTTCGCCCGTCCGCTCCACCGTTCGCGAGCGGCGCCGCGCGCTTCGAGCACGCGCTTGGCGACCACGGCGGACGGCTCGACGTGCTCGGTATCCAGCAACGCCGCCGACCGGACCGGATCGAGGTCCACCTGAAGGTCGACGCGATCCATCAACGGCCCGGAGAGCCTGGCCTGATACCGCCGACGGACGAGCGAGGGGCATTGGCACATCTGCCTACCGCCTGGCCTTGCACACGGGCACGGGTTGGCCGCCATCACCAGCTGCGCCCGTGCGGGATACAGCGTCTCGCCGTAGGTGCGCCTGAGCCGTACCTCTCCCTGCTCCAACGGCTGCCGGAGAGCGTCGAGCACTCCGGGTGTGAATTCCGCGCACTCGTCAAGAAAGAGGACCCCATGGTGGGCGAGGCTGATGGCCCCGGGCTTGGCCAGACCGGATCCGCCGCCGACCAGCGCGGCAACCGATGCGGTGTGGTGCGGGGCCTGAATCGGCGCCCGGCGGACGAGGGTGCCGCTCGGGGCGAGCCTCCCGACGATCGAGTGCAGCGCGGTCACCTCGATGGCTTCCTGATCATCCAGGGGCGGAAGCACCCCGGGCAGCCGGGCCGCGAGCATGGTTTTGCCGGCGCCCGGGGGCCCGAACATCGCCACGTGATGACGACCGGCGGCGGCCAGCTCGATGACCCGCCGCCCCCGCTCCTGCCCAAGCACGTCGGCGAGATCCAGCGGCGGCTGCTCCGGCGGCGGACTTTCGATCGCCGGGTCCAAGAGGGT
The DNA here is from genome assembly GCF_050936175.1 of Dactylosporangium sp. CA-139066. Classification (NCBI taxonomy): domain Bacteria; kingdom Bacillati; phylum Actinomycetota; class Actinomycetes; order Micromonosporales; family Micromonosporaceae; genus Dactylosporangium; species Dactylosporangium sp. CA-139066. Next base: position 9,260,424 of record NZ_JBNJNH010000001.1, read on the forward strand.
TTGGCTCCCGTAGAGGTAGCCGATGATCCGGCCGAGGCTGTCGGCGGCGCGGACCTCGATGTCGGGGACCAGTCGCGCCTCGGTGATGTTGCCCAGGGGTACCACCGCGGAACCAACGCCGGCGCGGCTCGCCGCCAGGACGGCCGGAAGCACGCCTCGCACCGGCCGGACCGTGCCGTCCAGCCCGAGTTCGCCGAGCACGACGGCATCGGCGAGGCGGCCGATCGGCAGGTCCGCCCCAGCGGCGAGGACCGCGATGGCGACGGCGGTGTCGAAACCGGAGCCGTGCTTGCGCACATGGGCGGGCAGAAGGTTGACGGTGACCCGCTGCTGCGGCCAGTACGCCCCGGAGTTGTGCACCGCGGCACGTACCCGATCGCGGGCCTCGCTGAGCGCCGCGTCCGGCAACCCGGAGACGACCAGGCTCGGCAGGCCGGGCGCGACGTCGGCCTCGACCACGATGACCTCACCCGCGACGCCCTGCAGGGCAACGGAGCGGATCTGGGCGTACCCCATCAGAACGCCCCACGCACGTGCTGGACGGCCACGGACTGCCCGACGAGCACGCCGACCACGTCGAACCGCACCCGATCCCCGCGCACGTCGTTGGCCGCCAGCCACATCCGAGCGAGCGTGCGCAGGCGCCGGACCTTGTCGGGCACGAGCGCCTCGACCGGCTGGCCGTACCGGGTGCTGCGGCGGGTTTTGACCTCCACGAACACCAGGTCGGCGCCGTCGCGGGCAACGACGTCGAGCTCACCCGCCCGGCTTCGCCAGTTGCGGTCGAGCAGCACGAGCCCCTGTGACACGAGGTATCGGCAGGCGACGCGTTCGCCGAAGCCGCCGACGAGCTGGTTGCGGTTCGTCATGCCGGCGACTGTGGCCGATCGCGACGATCATCGCGGCGCGATGAAGATCAACCTGTGGACAGCGGGGTGCTTGTGGATGAAATCAGGACACGTTATTTGACTTTGATATGCGGCGGCTCGCGCCGCAGGCCAGGCCACGTGTGGCCACCACCATGTCCGATTTCAAAGTTTCTTGCGCCAGTGCTGGTGGACAAGATCATGTCCGTACGCCGGCTTGCGCTCCTCGCTGTCCAGCACGAAGCCCGCGCGCTCGTAGATCCGCCGAGCGCCGTCGAGGATGTCGTGAGTGAACAGGACCATCTCCCGATATCCGGCGTTCCTGGCGAACCGGATGCACTCGTCGACCAGGCGCGCGCCGATGCCCATGCCGCGGGCACTCGGCTCGACGAGCAGGAGCCGGAGCTTGGCCGTCACCGGCGTGGCGTACACGGCCGACACCGTCCGACGGCCGGCGTCGTCGTCGCCGGCCGGAACGGTCACGCCCTCATCGGCATCCCGCTCAACTGCAACTTCATCCGCCCACCGCACAGCCGCAGGCTCGGCTCGCACGCAGAAGATCGAGCCGACAGGCTCGCCGTCAACCTCGGCGATCCACCCCCGGTCCCAGCGCGGATCGTGCGACTCCGCGTAGTCCGCGACGATGCGGGCGACCATGGCCTCGAACTCGTCGTTCCAGCCGTAATCGGAGGCGTAGCGCTCGCCGTGGCGCTGCACCACCCAGCCGAGGTCACCCGGCCCGGGCGGCCGCAGGACGACGGTCGGCGCGGACGCGGTACCGCCGCCGCCGAGGATCGACTCGATCGCCTCCATGGCGCCGATGAGGCGCCGGCGGTCCGCGTCGGTCACCGAGACCAGCAGCGTGGCCGCCTGTTCGTCCGAGCGCTTGTCGAGCTCCGCCTGGGCGGCGCGTCCCGCGTCGGTCAGCCGGATGCGCTGCTTGCGCGCGTCCGCGTCCGAGCGCTCCCGCACCACCAGGCCGTCATTCTCGAAGCGCCCCAGGATGCGGCTCAGGTAGCCGGCGTCCATGTCCAGTCCTTGCCGCAGGTCGGCGACCTCCAGCGCGGGCGCGGGCGCGGCCGCCAGCTCGTACAGCACCCTCGCCTCGGCCAGTGAGTACGGCGAGTCGAGCAGCCCGGCCCGCAGCACACCGATCAGGTTCGTGTAGTAGCGATTGAACCGCCTGAATGCGGCGACCGACTCGATAGTCATAGTTGACATCGTCATACAGTCCCTTGACGCTGTCAACGATTTCCCGAAAGCCCAGCGACGTGGCGTCGTAACGGTCGGGAAACGCAGCGTCGTCAGGCTTGCCCCATGTCGCTACGTCACGTAATCGTCGAACTCCCCGACCGTCCCGGCTCACTCGGCCAGGTGACCACGCTCCTCGGCCGCCTCGGCGTCGACATCCGCCAGATGCGGGTGCTGAGCCGCGACGGCGCGGTCGCGACGGACGAGTTCGTGGTGAACGTGCCGGGCGCCGTGATCGACCGGACGCTGCCGGAGCTGCTCGAGGAAATTCAGGGCGTCCGCGTGCTCGCAATCGCGGCGACCGATACTGATAGCGGGATAGCGGGCGCTATCGTGGCGGTATGACCGCTCCTGTCGACAAACTCGTCGGGCTGCTCGAGACGCTTCCGGCCGCCGAACGCCAAGAGATCACTGTCTGGCTGCTCAACCGCACCGTCCCGGCGGGTCCGGGCGGTCTGCTCGCCAGCGCCGCGCTGCGCGGGCGCAATCTCATGGGCGTCCCCGACCTCGGCCCGGAGTCCAGCCACGGCGCCATGGGCGGTTCGCTGCCGGCGGGCGAGGAGAGCCAGCTGGTGACGTTCCGGCTCCCGGCCGAGCGGCACGCCGAGCTGCGCGCGTGGTGCACCGAGCACGGCTTCACGATGGCGGCCGTGGTGCGCGGGCTGATCGAGCGGTTCCTCGAAGAGCAGCAGCAGCGCAGTTGACGCCGAACACGCCGCACGACGCGGCCAAACAGGCCGGCACGATCGCGCCGCAACATGCGGCCAGGCCGGGCAACGCGCCCGCGCCGCACGACGCGGCCCAACAGGCCGACACGGCCGCGCTACAAGATGCGGCCAATCAGCGCAGCACGCCCGCGCCGCAAGACGCGACCGCGCGGAACACGGCGGCCCCATCGGCGCGCCGTAGCAAGGACAGAACGGCTGACCGCGACGCGGCCACGCCGCGAGACAGGACCAAACAGGGCGACGCGGGCAGGCCGAACGCCGCGGCCGAGCAGGGCGATGCGGGCACGTCGCACACCGCGGCCGAGCAGGGCGACACGACCGCGCCACAAACCACGACCGCACGCAAGGCCGCGGCTCAACCGGCGCGACGAAGCAAGGACAAAACGACGCCGCACCGCGCGAACCAGCCAACCCGACGGGCCACGGGTCGGCCGCTCGATCGCGGCGCGAGCCGCAACGCGACCGAAGAGCCCAGCGTCGGTACGGCCGGGATGCACGAACGCCTACCTACCGCCATGAGGGACGCGGTCGACGACTTCGCACGCCACCTGGCGGCCGAGCGAAACCGATCCGCTCACACCGTCCGCGCCTACGTCGGCGACGTCGTCTCGTTGCTGGACCACGCCTCGGCCGGAGGCGCGGAGGCGCCGAGCGACCTCACCCTCGCCGTCCTGCGCGGCTGGCTCGCGCGGAGGCGGGCGAGCGGCGACGCCCGGACGAGCCTCGCCCGGCACGCCGCCGCCGCGCGGACGTTCACCGCCTGGGCGAAGCGGGAGGGGCTCATCGAAGCCGATCCCGGCCAGCGCCTGGCCAGCCCCAAGGCCCACCGCGACCTGCCGACCGTGCTGCGCGCCGATCAGGCCGAGACGCTGGTGACCTCGCCGGCGGGGCGGCCGGACGCCGTCGGGCTGCGCGACCGCGCGGTGCTCGAGCTGCTGTACGGGACCGGCATCCGCGTCAGCGAACTCTGCGGCCTCGACCTCGGCGACGTCGACCGGATGCGGCGCGTCGTGCGGGTCGTGGGCAAGGGCGACAAGGAGCGCTCCGTCCCCTACGGCCTGCCCGCCGAGGACGCGCTGACCGCCTGGCTGCGGCACGGGCGCCCGGCGCTGGAGAACGCCCAGAGCGGGCCGGCGCTGCTGCTCGGCGCGCGCGGGGGCCGACTCCAGGCGGGGGCGGCGCGTCGGATCGTGGACGGCTACGCGCGGGCGGCCGGGCTGCCGCACACGTCGCCGCACGGGCTCCGGCATTCCGCCGCCACGCACCTGCTCGAAGGGGGCGCCGACCTGCGCTCGGTCCAGGAGATGCTCGGACACGCCTCGCTGTCCAGCACGCAGATCTACACCCACGTGTCGATCGAGCGGCTGCGCAGCGCGTACGAGCAGGCGCACCCGCGCGCATGACGACCGGCCACGCGCGGCTGCGCAGCACGCACGAGCAGGCACACCCGCGCGCATGACGACCGGCCACGCGCGGCTGCGCAGCACGCACGAGCAGGCACACCCGCGCGCATGACGACCGGCCACGCGCGGCTGCGCAGCACGCACGAGCAGGCACACCCGCGCGCATGACGACCGGCCACGCGCGGCTGCGCAGCACGCACGAGCAGGCACACCCGCGCGCATGACGACCGGCCGCACGCGGCTGCGCAGCACGCACGAGCAGGCACACCCGCGCGCATGACGACCGGCCACGCGCGGCTGCGCAGCACGCACGAGCAGGCACATCCGCGCGGATGATGGCCGACCGCGACCGCCAACGCGCCGCGGAGTCGCGGCAGAACTCCCGACTCCGCCACACCGGGCGACCGCGCCGACGTAGAAAGCCCAACAACAACAACCCGCAGCGGGTGTCGGCGCGGGTGGTCACGCCGGCAAGCGGCCCCAAGCTCAAACTAGGAGCCCTAAGATCGTGGATATGTCCGCACCGGAGCCGCTCCCGGGCGCGCGCCTGCTGTTCTCGAACGACGCAGCCGTCGCGCACCTGAACCACGGGGCGTTCGGCATGGTGCCGATCCCGGTCCAGCGGGCCCAGCAGCGCCTCCGCGAGGAGATGGACGCCAACCCCCATCGCTTCTTCGCGGTCGGCCTCGAGGAGCGCGTCGCCCACGTACGGCGCCACCTCGCCGCGTTCGTCGGCGCCGATCCCGACGGGACCGCGCTGGTCGAGAACGCCAGCACCGGCACGTCCATCGTGCTCGGCAGCCTCGGCCTCGGCCCCGAGGACGAGATCGTGACGACCGACCACGGCTACGGAGCCGTCGACCTGGCCGTGCAGGACACCTGCCGGCGCACGGGCGCGGTCCACCGGGTCGCGCGGGTACCCCTGACCGCCGACGACGCCACCGTCGTGGCGGCGGTGCTGGAGTCGGTGACCGCGCGGACGCGGCTGGTGATCGTCGACCACATCACGGCCGCGACCGCGCGCGTGTTCCCGGTGAAGGCCATCGTCGCGGCGGTGCGGGCGCAGTGGGGCGAGCACGTCGCGGTACACGTCGACGCCGCCCACGTGCCAGGAAACCTGGACCCGGCCGTGGCCGAGCTCGGCGCGGACTTCTGGGTCGGCAACCTCCACAAGTGGGCGTTCGCGCCGCGCGGCACGGCGCTGCTGGCCGTCGCGCCCGCGTGGCGCGGGCGGATCCGGCCCCTGGTCCTGTCATGGCAGGTCGAGGCGGGCTTCCCGGGCAGCCTCGAGTGGGTCGGCTCGCACGACTACACGTCGTGGCTCGCCGCGCCGACGGGGCTGTTCGTGCTGCGCACGCTCGGCATCGACCTGGTGCGGCGGCACAACGCGGCGCTCGCCGAGCACGGGCGCCGCGTCGTCGCGGACGCTATCGGCGCGGAGGTGCCGGCCGCGAACGGGCTACCGATGGCGCTGTTGCCATTGCCGCCCGGCGTTGCGGCCGAACCCGCGGCCGCGACCGCGTTGCGCCGGCGGATTTCGGACGATCTGGCCGCCGAGGTCGGGCTTTCCGCCTGGCGCGGGCGCGGGTACCTTCGGCTGTCCGCCCACGTGTATAACCGCCCTGAGGACTATCAGCGCCTCGCGGAGGGCCTGCCGCGGCTGCTGCGGGCGTGACCGGCATCAGCCGCACGCGGGAGCGGCGGATCAGGGTGAGCGGGTCGAGATACACCCCCTCGTCCGTCCGCAGGCCCCAGTGCAGGCAGGCCGCGAGCGGACAGCCGGGGTGCCCGGGTCTCAGGCGACCCAGCGCGGTACCGGTAGAAACGGTTTGGCCCTGAACGACATCCGGGTCGACCGGCTCGTAGGTGGTGCGCACCCCGCCGGGGTGTTCCACGCTCACCACCGGCCGCCCGCCGACCATCCCGGCGAACAGCACCGTCCCCGGGCCGGCGCTGCGCACGAGCTGACCGGGCACGCCGGCCAGGTCGACGCCGCGGTGACCGGCCGAGTAGCGGTCCGACGGGGGCTCGAAGCCCCGCGTGACCGTCACGGGACCGTCCAGGGGCGGCTCGTACACCGACTCCGGGGCCTCCTGATCAGGCGGCTCCTCGGGCGGTGGCGTGGCGAGCGCTGAACTGACGGCGGCCACGACGGCACTCGCGGCGGCGATGGCGGAAGCGGCAAGTACGAGCAGCCCGACCCGGGCCAATCTCTTCAACATGCGGGGCAGCGTGACCCAAACCGGGCGTCCCGGCAAACGCGATCATGGCTATTCTGTGGATAACCGGGTGCTTGTGGATAACCCGCGCGCGGCCTGGAAATGTGCTAGAACCGCCGGACAAATCGGGAGGACACCGGCATGAACATATTGAAGGCCGTGCTCGTCGTCATCGGGTTGATCGTGGTCGGGATGATCGCATGGTGGCTGCTCAAGCTGGTGTTGAGCGCGCTGCTGTACATCATCATCGGGGCGCTCGTCGTGGGCGGCGTCTGGTTCGCGTACAACCGCTACGCCCGGCCCGAGCAGACCCGGCGTCGCTGAAAATTTCTCCGAGCTACCGCGATGTCCACCGTGGTTGAGGCCCGTGACTCCCGGGCCTTCAACGCTCGCGCATAGTCGCGCTTCACCTGGCGGCGCGCCCCCGACGGCGCGGGCTCAGCCGCCGAATCCGTTGTCGGGCAGCGAGATGTCCGGCTTCTCGAGCTCCTCGACGTTGACGTCCTTGAACGTCATCACCCGGACGTTCTTCACGAACCGGGCGGGCCGGTACATGTCCCAGACCCAGGCGTCGTGCATCTCGACCTCGAAGTAGACCTCGCCGTCCGAGTTGCGCACGTGCAGATCGACCTGGTTGGCCAGGTAGAAGCGGCGCTCGGTCTCCACCACGTAGGAGAACTGGCGGACGATGTCGCGGTACTCCCGGTAGAGCTGGAGCTCCATCTCGGTTTCGTACTTCTCGAGATCTTCGGCGCTCATCGCGGTCCGCCTTCCATAGCCACATTGTTGCCCACTTGCGCCGGAACCCGTGCGGCCTCGCCGGGCGCCACGCCGACGTTACCGCGCCGTTGCCCTGGTTGCCCCACCGCCGCCACGTTCGCGTAGGAGAAACGGTGCTCGGGGCAGGGGCCGTGGGCGACGAGCGCGGCGCCGTGGTCCGGCGTCGAATAGCCTTTGTGCTCGTCGAAGCCGTATTCGGGGTACGACTCGTGCAGTTTTTCCATGATCCGGTCTCGCGTGACCTTTGCCACGACGCTCGCCGCCGCGACGCACGCCGCGACCTGGTCGCCCTTCCAAACCGCCAGGCCGGGCAAGCCGAGGCCGTCGACCTTGAAGCCGTCGGTGAGCGCGTAGTCGGGGCGCACCGCGAGGCCCGCGAGGGCGCGTCGCATGCCGGCCAGGTTGCACACGTGCAGGCCGCGGCGGTCGATGTCGCCGGGCGGGATGACGACGGCGTTCCACGCCTCCGCGCGCTTGACGACCTGCGCGTAGATGCGCTCCCGCGCGGCCGGGGTCAGCAGCTTGGAGTCGTTGAGCTCCTCGATCTCGCCGCGGCGGCCGGGCGGCAGAATGACCGCGGCGACCACGAGCGGGCCCGCGCAGGCCCCACGACCCGCCTCGTCGGCGCCGGCGACCCGGGCGAAGCCCCGGCGCTGCAGGGCTCGCTCCAGGGCCCACAGGCCCGCTGCGCGATGCACGACGGTGCGCGGAGGCGCGAGCATGTTCAGCCCACCTCCCGCAGCAGGTCGGCGAGGTCGGCCGGGTAGAAACGCTCCGACGTCGCGGCGAGCTCGTCCGCCGACCACCAGCGCGTGGCGTCCACGCTCGTCACCTCGTAGTCGGCGAGGTGGCTGAGGTCGGCGTCGAACGCGTCCGCGCGCACGACGAAGAACGACTGCTCCTGCGAGTACCACCGGCCGTCGAACGGGAAGTCGACGTGGTCGGTGCGCACGGGCCCGACGAGGTCGTCGCGGGTGATGCGCAGCCCCGTCTCCTCGTACACCTCGCGCACGGCCGCGTCGATGAGCGACTCGCCCGCCTCCAAGCCGCCGCCGACGGTGAACCAGTAGCGGTGCTCGGGGCGGGCCGGATCGCATCCGCGCAGCATCAGCACGCGCCCGGACGGGTCGAGCAGCAGCACCCGGGCCGCCCGGCGGTCGATTTCTGCCGCTGCCTCCGTCATACCGACGAGACTACGGCGTCATTACCTGGGTGTCGGATCCGGCACCTTGTCGAAAGTGTCCGGCACGCTCAGCCACTTGGCCCGGTTGAACGGCCAGAAGACGACGAAGGCGCGCCCGATGACGTCGTCCTCCGCGATGGTGGCCTGGTTCGGATCTTTCGTGCGGATGAAGTTGTACCGCGAGTCGCCCGACCGGGAGCGGTGGTCGCCCATCACCCACAGGCGCCCCTTGGGCACCGTGACGTCGAACTGCTCCTCGCTGGGCAGATCCTGCAGCCCGTCCGGGTTGGCGTAGATGTACGACTCGTCGAGGGCCTGGCCGTTGACCGTGATGCGCTGCTTGTCGTCGCAGCACACGACGTGGTCGCCCCCGGTCGCGATCACCCGCTTGATGAAGTCCTCTTCCGACGGGTCGTTGCGCCACGAGTCGGGCGCCGTGAAGACGATGACCTCGCCACGGTGCGGGGAGCGGAAGTCGTACACCAGCTTGTTGACGAGCACGCGGTCCTTGATCAGCAGCGTGTTCTCCATCGACTCCGACGGGATGAAGAAGGTCTGCAGGACGAAGGCCCTGACCACCACGGCGACGATGACCGCCACGGCGAGCAAAATCGGCAGTTCGCGCCAAAAGGTGTTGGGCTTTTTGGTCTGCTCGTCAATCACGCCCTGAAGGGTACGTGTTCGTCACCATCGGCGACGCCGCAACCGTCGCTGACGCGCCGAACGGGTCGAAAGCGTGAGGGAAACCGCCAACGGGGCAATAACCATGTCCGGAACCAATGGGGCGACGGGCGCACGGGTGACGGCCGGGCCCGGTGGCCCCAACGCCGCCGGTTTCGGGACGTTCTTGAACGTGTCCGGCACCGGAAGCCAGCCCCATCGGCTGCTCGGCCACAGGATGACGAACGCGCGCCCGATCACATTGGAGATCGGGACCTGGCCCTGGCAGCGCGAGTCCTGCGAGACGCCGCGGTGGTCGCCCATCACGAACATCTGGCCGGGCTGGACCTTCACGGGGCCGAAGCGGCGCGCCGTGCACTGTTTCGGGTTGGGGGCGGCGTCCAGCGGCGAGTCCTCGTAGAGGTACGCCGACTCATCGAGCGGATATCCGTTGACCGTGACCCGCCCGTTGACGTCGCAGCACGCCACGGTGTCGCCGGGCAGGCCGATGACGCGCTTGATGAAGTCCTTCTCGCCGGGCTGTGAAAAGCCCACCAGATCCCCGACGGTACGGCCGAGCTCAGCGAAGAAGCCGGCGTCCTTGTCGATCTGGTTCTCGGGCGCCCACGTGTCGGGGCCGGTGAAGACGACGACCTCGCCGCGCTCGGGCTCGCGCACGTCGTAGAGGACCTTGTTGACCAGCACGCGGTCGCCGACGAGGAGGGTCTCCTCCATCGAGCCGGACGGGATGAAGAACGCCTGCACCAGGAACGTGCGGATGAGCACTGCCAGGCAGAACGCGACGATCAGCAGCAGCGGCAGCTCCTGCCACAGCGGCATGTTCTTGCGCTTGCGGCGGACCTTGCTGCGCCACGACGAGACGGAGTCGTCGTCATAGTTGCCGCGCCCCCGCCCGCGCGCGCCCGATCCCGACCCCAGGGAGCGCTCGCCACGGTCATAGCTTCGTTCGTACCGGTCTCCGCGGTCGCGCCGGTTACCGTACCCGGGCTCGTCGTAGGCGCCCTCGTCCTCGAACGCGCGGTCGCGCACCATCGGCGGCTCGTCGCGGTCCCAGCGGCCGCGCCGCGACCCGTACGGGTCGTCCCAGGCCCGGCTCGGCCGGTTCCAGTCGCTACGGCCGTCGTCGCGCTGGTATCCCCCGCGCCCGGGCACGACGTCGCGGCCCGGCCCGGTGTCCCGGCCGAAGGCTGCGTCGCGGCCGGCGCCCGTGTCCCGGGTGGCGCCTGTGTCGCGACCGGGGCCGAGATCATGGCCGGAGCCGGTGTCGCGGCGGCCGTAGGCGTCGCGCTCGTCGCGCGTCCAGCCTCCGTCGTACGCGCGTTGCACCTCGACGGAGTCCGGCCGGCCCGTGGTGGCCCAGTAATCGTGGCCCGGGTAGCTGACACCACCGAAGGGTTGCTGCTGCCCACGCTCGTCGCCCGCCTGGTCTAGGTGGCGGTTGCGTGGGTGAGGTTCGTCGGAGCGATCGTCGTAACCATCGCGTCCGTAGGGGTCGCTTGCCATCGGCGTCAGCCTAGATGCACAAGACCACTTTGGGGAGCCCGGCTCCAGTTGACCGAAAAACCCGATCTCGGACGCGACGCAGGGAGGGAACGCACCGCGCCCCTCCCCGTCGACGAACCGGCGAACCGCAAGGTCAGCTGCTGACCTTGGTCTCGCGCTTCTCCTTGATCTTGGCCTTCTTGCCACGGAGGTCGCGCAGGTAGTACAGCTTGGCGCGGCGCACGTCACCGCGCGTCACGACCTCGATCCGGTCGACGGCCGGGCTGTTGACCGGGTAGGTGCGCTCGACACCCACGCCGAAGCTCACCTTGCGAACCGAGAAGGTCTCCCGCAGGCCGGCACCCTGGCGACGGATCACGACGCCCTGGAAGACCTGGACCCGGGACCGGTTGCCCTCGACAACCCGGGCGTGCACCTTGACGGTGTCGCCGGCGCGGAAGCTCGGGATATCGGTCCGCTGCGACTGTGCGTCCAGCGCGTCCAGCGTGTTCATCGCGGCTGTTCCTCGTCACTCAAGGCACGCCCGCATACCGCGGCGCGCTAGGGTCAGATGATCATGAGTGCCTGGCGCATCGGCCCGTGGCAACCTCACTACTTTGCCACATCGACACGCCGAACCTGAAATCAGGCCCCTTGATCGGTACCGCGAACACCTCGACCGGCACCGTCAGCATCTCGATCAGCACCGTGAGCGCCGTGCTCGCCACCGCGCGGTCCCCGCTCGCCATCGCGGCCACCCTGCTCGGAACCGCGTGAGCCCTGCTCGCCGCTGTGTGCGCTCTGCTCGCTACCGCGCGGGCCCTGCTCGCCGCCGCGGCCGCCCTGCTCGTCACTGCGTGAGCTCTGCTCGCCGCCGTGAGGGCTCTGCTCGCTACCGCGCGGGCCCTGCTCGCCACCGCGTGAGCTCTGCTCACCGCTGTGCGGGCTCTGCTCGCCACCGCGCAGGCCCCGCCCGCCCTCGCCCCCGCGGCTGCCCTGCTCGGCACCACGCGGGCCTCGCTCGCCACCGCGGCCGCCCTGCCCACCACCGCGCGGTCCCTGCTCCGCGCCGCGGGCGCGCTCCTCAAGCGCAGCGATGAGGTCAGGGCGTCGCTCAGCGGTGCGCTGGAGCGCCTGCTCACGCCGCCACCGCGCGATGCGGCCATGGTCGCCCGAACGGAGGATCTCGGGCACGTCAAGCCCGCGCCAGCTCGGCGGCTTCGTGTACATCGGCGCCTCGAGCACACCGTCGGCGTGCGACTCGTCCAGCAGCGAGTCCGCGTTGCCCAGCACGCCCGGGAGCAGCCGGGTGACCGCCTCGAGCACCACGAGGACCGCGACCTCGCCGCCGAAGAGCACGTAGTCGCCGAGGGAGACCTCGCTCACGCGCATCCGCGCGGAGGCGTAGTCGAAGACCCGCTGGTCGATCCCCTCGTACCGCCCGCAGGCGAACAGCAGGTGGTCCTCGGTGGCCAGGGCGCGCGCGGCCGCCTGGGTGAACGGGGCACCGGCCGGGCTGGGGACGATCAGGTGGGTCTGCGGGCCGGCCAGCTCGTCCAGGGCCTGCCCCCACGGCTCGGGGCGCATGACCATGCCGGGCCCGCCACCGTACGGCGTGTCGTCCACGGTGCGATGCACGTCATGGGTCCAGCGGCGCAGGTCGTGCACGGCCAGTTGAAGGGTGCCGTTCGCCCGCGCCTTGCCGATGAGCGACAGGTCCAGCGGCGCGAGGTACTCGGGAAAGATCGTGACGACGTCGACCCTCATAGGTCGAACAGGCCTTCCGGCGGGGTGATCACGATGCGGCGCCCGGGCACGTCGACCTCGGGAACGATCTCGCGCACGAACGGCACCAGCCCGGTCCGCCCGTCCGTGAGCCGGACCACGAGCAGGTCGTGCGCGGGCGCGTGGTCGATGCGCAGCAGCTCGCCCACCCGCTCCCCCGCGGCGTCGACGATGTCGAGCCCGATGAGCTCGTGGTCGTTGAACTCGTCGGGATCGTCGCTGGGCGGGATCGTGGCGCTGTCGACGCACAGCAGGACGCCGCGCATGTCCTCGGCGAGGTTGCGGTCGTAGATGCCCTCGAAGACGACGAGGAGGCGGCCCTGATGCGGCCGTACCGATTCGATGGTGAGTGTCGGCGGGGGCTTCCACGCGCCCGCGGGCACGGTCTGCAGGTGCCGGACCGCCGTCGAGTCGGTCTCGAGGACCGACCCGACGGCGAAACGCTCTGCCGGCGCATCCGTGCGCACGTCCACGACGACCTCGCCCCGGACGCCGTGCGCGCGGATCACCTGGCCGACGACGAGCAGCATGCGGTCAGTACGCGTCGACGATCTCGACGCGCACGCCGCGGCCGCCGATCGACGTGATGACCTGCCGCAGCGCCTTGGCCGTGCGGCCGCCGCGCCCGATCACGGTGCCGAGGTCCTCCGGGTTGACCCGGACCTCCAGCCGCTGACCGCGGCGGGAGTCGACCATGCGCACACGGACGTCGTCGGGATTGTCGACGATGCCCTTGACCAGGTGCTCGAGCGCCGGGCGCAGCACGTCAGGCCTCCGCGCCGGCGCCGGCACCGGACTGCTCCTCCGCCTGCGCGGCCGGAGCCTCGGCCTCGGCCTTCTTCTTCGGTTCGGCGGCCTTCTTCGCCTTCGGCGCGTCGGCCAGACCGGCGGCGGCCTGCGCCTCGGCCTCGTACGTCGCGCGACGGTCGGGCGCCGCCGCGGCGACCTTCAGCGGCTCGGCCGGCGCGGGCAGGCCCTTGAACTTCTGCCAGTCGCCGGTCTTCGACAGGATGGCCTGCACGGCCTCGCTCGGCTGGGCGCCGACGGAGAGCCAGTGCTGGACGCGGTCGGAGTTGACCTCGATGCGCGAGGGCTCCTCCTTCGGGTGGTAGAGCCCGACGAACTCGATCGCGCGACCGTCACGCTTGGTGCGCGAGTCGGCGATGACGATGCGGTACTGCGGGTTGCGGATCTTGCCCATCCGCAGGAGCCGGATCTTGACGGCCACTTGGTTGCTCGCTCCTGGATCTGTTGGAAGCCGAGCGACCGCCCGGACACCGTGGGGATGGTGCCGTCGGCTGCTCTGTTGGACTGGCGCGACGCCGGGTTAGAGGGCTCGGACGCACACCGGATACCAGCAGACCATTGTGCCAGACCCACTACCGTGTGCAAAAACCGCCCCTGCCACCACCGTCCGCCTTCCCGACGGCTCGCTGGCGCCCCGCCAGTGGAGCTTGTCACAGGTCCGCCGGCCCCACGCCCGCATCGTCACCACCGCGCGACCTCGTTCGGCCACCCGTTTGCCGCGTCGCCCGCATCGTCACCACCGCGCGACCCGGTTCGGCCGCCCGTTGCCGCGTCACCCGCGTCGTCACCACCGCGCGACCTCGTTCGGTCGCCTGTTTGCCGCGTCACCCGCGTCCTCACCACCGCGCGACCTCGTTCGGTCGCCTGTTTGCCGCGTCACCCGCGTCCTCACCACCGCGCAACCCGGTTCGGCCGCCTGTCCGCCCTGTTGCCGGCCGCGTCACGGCGCAACCCGCTCGGGCGCGGCGCTCAGCGCAGCGGCGGCCGGTCCCATCCGTCGGGCAGCGCGGGCACCTGCCACTCGGGCGGCGGCATGAAGTCCGTCCAGGTGCCGTCGAACGGAAACCCACCCGCCTCGATCTCCTTGACGACGCGGAGGCCCTCCTCGCGTACCGCCGCCTCGTCCGTCACCCAGTAGTGCTCCGGAATGGCGAGTCGCTCGAGGAACTCCTCCTCGTCCTTCCACTGCCACGTGCGGTCGGGCGCGACCACGATGTCGAGGTCCTCGTCGGTCACGTCGACCCCGGCCGCGCCGCCCGGGTCGCTCCAGCGGATCGCCGGCCGTTCGAGGTTGACGTACCAGCCGGTGAACTCGTCGGCGTCGTTGCGGAACCACCACACCGAGTGCGCGGGATCGTCCGGGCGGTGCAGCTTCAGCACCCCGGGGCCGTTCCACGAGCCGTGCTTGAGCCCGGTGCCGAGGGTGACGTACTCGGCAAAGGGCATCGTGCGCATCCCCCGCCCGTCGCCGGACACCTCGTTCACCACGGGCGTGTGGCGGGCGATCCACAGCAGCAGGCCACGCTCGTCGTCGGACACCACCCGCGCGGGCCGTACCCAGCCGATGCGCCCGCGCCGCACGTTGCGGTGCACGACCACCTGCCCGGGCGTGAACACGATGCTCAAGCGCGCTCCCTCGGTCGATCCCAGCCCTCTGTCACGGGTTCCGGGATGCTCCAGTCGGCCGGCGGCCGGTAATCGGTCCAGGTCCCGTCGAACGGCCACACGCCGGCCTCGATGGCGGGGACGATCGCGCGCCCTTGCGCCCAGACCGCGTCGGGGTCGCCGACCCAGTACGCGTCCGGGTACGCGAGGCGCTCCTCGAGCTCGTCCTCGTCCTTCCAGCCCCAGCGCCGGTCGGGCCACACCCAGATGTCGAGGTCCTGGTCGGTCAGGTCGATCCCGGCGACGCCGCCGTCGTCCCATGCGACGCCGGGCTCCTCGAGATTCACGTACCAGGCGCGGAAGCCACCCTGCGGGTCGAAGAGCCACCACACTGAGTACGCGGCCGAGCGCGGATGAAACTTCAGCGTGCTCGGCCCGCGGTACACATCCTGGATGATCTTCTTCGGCTGCTCGATCCACTCGCCGAACGGCATGTCCCGCGGCCCAAGACCGTCCTCGGTCACCTGCCGGATCAGTGGGCTTCCGGTGGCCAGCCAGAGCCGCGTGCCCAGCTCGTCATCGGCCACGACCCGCGTCAGCGGCGCCCAGACCAGCGTGTCGCGGGTGAAATGCCGGTGCAGGACCGGTCTTCCGGGACGCAGCGGCACGAGTGCGATTGTATTCGCCACGCGCCCTCGCCTCGATGCCCCTCACTCGACCAGCCGTGTGACAACGGCCTCGCCCACCCGGTCCCCCGGTCGAGCAACCACGTGCTCCCCCGTTGAGCAACGTGCGCCAACAGCCCGGTCTCGACCAGCCGGCCACGGCTTTGAGTCGCCCCACGTCCACGCTCGGCCGCGGGACGCCACCGCACGATTGCGGGGCGCCGCGTGGGTTGGGCTCCGGGCCTAGCGGACCACGCGACCGCGCATGACGATGCGGCGCGGGCGCAGCAGGGTCGTGAGATCGGTGCGCGGGTCCTCGGCGTAGACAACGAGGTCGGCCAGGCCGCCCTCGACGAGGCCGGGGAAGCCGAGCCACTCCCGCGCGCCCCACGAGCCGGCGCACAGAACGGCCTCGGCGGGCAGGCCGGCCTCGCGGTGCAGCAGCAGCATCTCCTCGGCGGCCAGGCCGTGATCGATGCCGCCGCCGGCGTCGCTGCCGACGTAGATCGGCACGCCGGCCTCGTGCGCCGCCCGTACCACGGTTGGGAAGCGGTCACGCAGGGCGAGCATGTGCCTGGCGTAGACCGGGAACTTGTCCTCTGCCTGCGCCGCGATGCCGCCGAACGTCGCGATGTTGATCATCGTCGGGACCAGGGCGGTGCCGCGGCGGGCCATCTCCTCGATGTCGGCCTCCGCCAGGCCGGTGCCGTGCTCGACGGAGTCCACGCCCGCGCGGACCAGCGCGGCAACCGACTCCTCGGCGAACACGTGGACGGCCACGCGGGCGCCGGCGGCGTGCGCGGACGCGACCGCGCCGGCCATCGCGGCGACGTCCCACGCGGGCGCGAGGTCACCGCTGCCGCGGTCGATCCAGTCGCCGACGAGCTTGACCCAGCCGTTGCCGCGGGCCGCCTGGCGCGCGATCTCGCCGGGCAGGTCGGCCTCGCCGACCTCGACGCCGATGTCGCGCAGGTACCGCTTCGGCGGCGCCACGTGCCGCCCCGCCCGCGCGAGGCGGGGCATGTCGGGATCGTCGTCCAGCGACTCGTACGGGATGGGCGACCCGGCGTCGCGGATCGCGAGCACGCCGGCGTCGCGGTCCACGACGGCGAGCGACCGCGCCTGGCCCACGCCGTCCGAGGGCTTGCCGCCGGGCTGGATGCCGAGGTGGCAGTGAGCGTCGACAAGGCCGGGCAGGACGAACCCCTCGTCGGCGACCGTCAGCGCGCCCGCGACCGGCTCGAACGTGACCCGGTCGCCGACCATCCAGAGGTCACGCCGCTCGCCGGAGGGCAGCAGGGTGCCCCGGACGTGCAGCGCCGGCGCGGCGGGTGGCTCAGGCGTCCTTGTCACGCTTCTGCAGCTTCGAGAAGTCGAGCTTCGGCAGGCGGAAGCCGGGCGGCATACCGGCCGCGTTGGGGTCCATCGTCGCCGGGTCGAAGCCGGGCGGGAGCTGGGGCATGCCGCCGCCGAGGCGAGGCTGACGCATGCCGCTGTTGCCGCCCTTGGTGCCCTTGCGCTTGTTCTTCGGCGACTTGGTCGCCTTCCGGCGGCCGCCGGGCAGGCCCATCATGCCGCCCATCTGCTTCATCATCTTCTGCGCGTCGGCGAAGCGGGTCAGCAGCTGGTTGACGTCGGTGACCGAGACGCCCGAGCCGTTGGCGATGCGCACGCGGCGGGAGGCGTTGAGGATCTTCGGGTTGGAGCGCTCCTTCGGGGTCATGGAGCGGATGATCGCGGTGACCCGGTCGAAGTGCTTGTCGTCGATCTCGGCCAGCTGGTCCTTCATCTGGCCCATGCCCGGCATCATGGCCAGCACGTTGGCGATCGGGCCCATGCGGCGCACGGCCTGCAGCTGCTCGAGGAAGTCCTCGAGCGTGAAGTCCTCGCCGCCCATGAGCTTGGCGGCCATCCGCTCCTTCTCGTCATCGGCGAACGCCTGCTCGGCCTGCTCGATGAGAGTGAGCACGTCGCCCATGCCGAGGATGCGCGAGGCCATCCGGTCGGGGTGGAAGACGTCGAAGTCCTCGAGCTTCTCGCCCGTGGAGGCGAACATGATCGGCTGGCCGGTGACGTGGCGGACGGACAGCGCGGCGCCACCGCGCGCGTCGCCGTCGAGCTTGGACAGCACGACGCCGGAGATGCCGACGCCGTCGCGGAAGGCCTCGGCGGTCGTGACCGCGTCCTGGCCGACCATGGCGTCGATGACGAACAGGACCTCGTCGGGGTCGACCGCGTCGCGGATGTCGGCGGCCTGCTGCATCATCTCGGCGTCGATACCGAGGCGGCCGGCGGTGTCGACGATCACGATGTCGCGCATCTGGCGCCGGGCGTGCTCCATCGAGTCGCGGGCGACCTGGACGGGGTTGCCGATGCCGTTGCCGGGCTCGGGCGCGTACACCTCGACGCCGGCCCGGCCGCCCAGCACCTGCAGCTGGTTGACCGCGTTGGGGCGCTGGAGGTCGGCGGCGACGAGCAGCGGCTGGTGGCCCTGTGCCTTGAGCCACCGCGCGAGCTTGCCGGCCAGGGTCGTCTTACCTGAACCCTGCAGACCGGCGAGCATGATCACGGTCGGCGGGTTCTTGGCGAACTGCAGCCGCCGCGCCTCGCCACCGAGCGTCGCGACGAGCTCCTCGTGGACGATCTTGATGACCTGCTGGGCCGGGTTGAGCGCCTGCGACACCTCCGCGCCCCGCGCCCGCTCCTTGAGCCGGGCGATGAACGCCTTGACCACGGGCAGCGCGACGTCGGCCTCGAGCAGCGCAAGGCGGATCTCGCGCGCGGTGGCGTCGACGTCGGCGTCGGTGAGCCGCCCCTTGCTCCGCAGCTTCGAG
Organism: Dactylosporangium sp. CA-139066; assembly: GCF_050936175.1. Lineage (NCBI taxonomy): Bacteria > Bacillati > Actinomycetota > Actinomycetes > Micromonosporales > Micromonosporaceae > Dactylosporangium > Dactylosporangium sp. CA-139066. The sequence goes on from NZ_JBNJNH010000001.1 coordinate 9,278,713, forward strand.
AAGATGCCGGAGAGCCGGTCACTCAGGGTGTCAAACACGACGGATCCGTCCTCGGGTGTAGGAGTCCCTTGAAGGGTACGCGAACACCGACACCTCGTCGCGGCCACGCGTCGCCGCGCGACCGCGCGCGCCGCCGGCTCCGAGCCCGGCAGCTGGGCGTTCGGCGCCTCCGCGCGCGCTCTCGGCCCGCGCAGACGGTCGCATACGGAACATTAGGAGTGAAAGCGGCAGGAACGATCGGTGACCGCCTGGCGGGCGCGGCGAGGTGGCCGTAATCGGTTCAGTGCGGGGTCGCCGCCTGGATGACGGCCGCCTCCACGCGGGCGCGGGCGTCCGCGTCCCAGGTGCCGGCCAGGTAGAACGCGTCGACCACCTCGCCACCCAGGGTGGAGATGCGGGCCGAGCGCACGTCGGCGCCGACGTCGCCCAGTGCCCTCGCCACACGGAAGAGCAGGCCGGGCGTGTCGGTGGCGCGCAGTTCCATGACCGTGGCGTCGGTCGCCGCAGACGGCGGTTGCCACACGACGCGCGGGGGCGCGGAGGCGCTGCGGCGGGTCGAGCGCTCCCGGGCGGCCAGGCGCTCGGCCACCGGCAGGTCGCCGGTGACCGCGCGGCGCAGGTCCGAGACCACGGCCTCGCGGTCGACCTCGCCGCCGTAGCGGGGCTGCACTGCACAGACCATGCGGGCCAGGCCGTCCACGGTGACCGTGTCGGCGGTGACGACGTCGAGGCGGTGCAGCGACAGGCAGCCGGCCACCGCCGCCAGCAGGCCCCGGCGGTCGGAGGCGGTGACGGCGACGGAGTCGGTCTCCAGGTGTACCGCCGGCAGGCGCGCCGGAACCGGAAGCTCGGCGGCGGGCGAGGGCGGGGCGTCGATCACGCCGGTGTCCAGCGCGCGCTCGACGTGGCGGACGAGCTCGGCGATGAGCCGGCCCTTCCAGTCCGACCAGGCGGCCGGGCCCGTGGCGGCCGCGTCCGCGCGGGCCAGGGCGTGCAGCAGGGACAGGGTCGAGGCGTCGCCCACGGCGCGGGCGACCGTGGCGATGGTCTGGGGGTCGGACAGATCGCGGCGGGTGGCGGTGTCGGGCAGGAGCAGGTGCAGGCGGACGACCTTCTCCACCTGCGCGACGTCGGCGGGGCTCAGGCCCAGGCGCTCGGCCGCGGCGGCGGCGATCGGGGCGCCGACGACGCTGTGGTCGCCGGGGAGGCCCTTGCCGATGTCGTGCAGCAGGCCGCACAGGACGAGCAGGTCGGGGCGGTCGACGTCGCGGGTGAGGCGGGCGGCCTGGCGGGCCGTCTCGACCAGGTGGCGGTCGACGGTGTACAGGTGCACCGGGTTGTGCTGCGGCAGGCTGCGCACCCGCGCCCACTCGGGCAGCCAGTTCACGACCAGGCCGTAGCGGTCGCAGGCCTCCCAGACGGAGATCATCGACGGGCCGCTGCCGAGCAGGGTCAGCAGGGCGTCGCGCGCGGGGGCGGGCCACGGGCGGGGCATCGGGCCGGCGAAGCCGCCGAGCCACTCCAGCGTCGCGTGCGCGATCGGGAGGTCGGCGCGGGCGGCGGCCGCGGCCACGCGCAGCGGCAGGGCGGGGTCCGGGCGGGGGGTGACGGCGGCGCGGGCGAGGACGACCTCGCCGCGCTGCTCGACGACGTCGCGGGCGAGGGGGCGGCGCTCCTCGTGGCCCCGCGCGCGAGGGGCCGACCAGCGCTCGACGGCGCGCCAGGCGTCGTCGCTGGCGTACGCGATGGTGCGGGCGGCCTCGGCGATGCGCCGCAGCAGGTCGTCGCGGTCACCGAAGTCGAGCAGCTCGGCAACCTCGTCGCGGTCCTGCGCGAGGAGGCGGTCGACGCGGCGCCCGCGCACGGCGTGCAGGGCGTCACGGACGTCGAGGAGGGTGCGGTGGGCGCCGCGCACGGCGGGGCGGGGGCCGTCGGCGACACCGGCGAAGCCGATGCCGCGCAGGACGCCGAAGTCGCGCAGGCCGCCGCGGGACTCCTTGACGTCGCCCTCGAGCAGGAATGCGAGCTCGCCGTGGGCCTCCCAGCGCCGCGTGGTGAGGGCGCGCAGCGCGGGCAGCAGGTGGCGGGCCTCGCGCCGCCACTGGGCGACGGCGTCGGCGTGCAGGCGGGCCATGAGCGCCTCGTCGCCGGCGATGAGGCGGGCGTCAAGCAGGCCGAGGGCCACCTTGAGGTCCTCGCGGGCCAGGGCGAGCGCCTGCTCGGGGCTGCGCGTGGAGTGGTCGAGGGCGAACTTGGCGTCCCAGACCTGGTACCAGATGCGGCTGCCCAGCTCGTCGGCGGCCGCCTCCGCGCCCGGGCCGCCGTCGTGCAGCAGCACCAGGTCGAGGTCGCTGCGGGGGGCGCATTCGCGCCGTCCGAGGCCGCCTACGGCGACGAGGGCGGCTCCTGAGGTACCGCCGCCGGCTCCTGAAAAAATCTTCGAGAGCCATTCGTCGATCGTGGCCGAGCGCTCCGTGCGGGCGTCGGCGCCCGCCCCGGTGGAAAGGACCGGTGCGGGCGCCGACGGTTGCGTCATGTGATGAGGATAGAGATCGGCGGCTTAGAGGGCGTCGAGCCCGCGCTCGCCGGTGCGGACCCGAACGACCTCGTCGACGGACGTGACCCACACCTTGCCGTCACCGATCTTGCCCGTCCGAGCGGCGGTCACGATGGCGTCGACGACCTTCTCGAAATCGAGCTCGTCGGTGACGATCTCGACCCGGATCTTCGGGACGAACTCCACCGTGTACTCCGCACCGCGGTACACCTCGGTGTGGCCCTTCTGACGGCCGTATCCCTGGACCTCGCTCACGGTGAGGCCGGCCACGCCGAGCGCGTGGAGGGCCTCCTTCACCGCGTCGAGCTGATACGGCTTGATGACCGCGGTCACCAGCTTCATGCCCATTCCCTCCGACATTCCTCGACGCTATCCGGCTACCGTTTCCGACGCCGGGGCTTCCGCCGCCGGCGCGGGTGCCTTGCCCGCTCCCACGCCCGCGAGGGCGAACGCGCCACCGCCCGTGCTGCCGGTGCCCGGGGTCAGGTCGTAGGCGCTCTCCGCGTGCTCCGCGATGTCGATGCCCGCGACCTCGTCCTCGTTGCTCACCCGGAAGCCGATCGTCTTCTCGATGATGAAGGCGAGCGCGAAGGCGATGGCGAACGAGTAGACGGTGACGATACCGCTCGCCGCCGCCTGGGAGCCGAGCTGCCCGGCCCCGCCGCCCATGAACAGACCGTTCTTGGCGCCGAGCGCGCCGCTGATGGCCGAGTTCAGCTTGTCGTTGGCGAAGAAGCCCAGCCACAGCGAGCCGATCCACCCACCGACGAAGTGCACGCCGACCACGTCGAGCGAGTCGTCGAAGCCGAAGCGGTACTTGAGGCTGACCGCCAGGGCGCAGACGATGCCGGCGACGAGGCCGAGCAGCACGGCCGCCCACGAGTCGATGAAGCCGCACGCGGGGGTGATGGCGACGAGGCCCGCGACCGCGCCGGAGGAGGCGCCGACAAGGGTGGGCTTGCGGTCGCGGATCCACTCGACGATGACCCAGCCGAGGAGCGCGGCCGCGGTGGCGACCTGGGTGTTGACGAACGCCAGGCCGGTGACGCCGTCGACGGTCAGCTCCGAGCCGGCGTTGAAGCCGAACCAGCCGAACCACAGCAGGCCCGCGCCGAGGGCCACGAAGGGCACGTTGTGCGGCTTCATGATCTCGCGCGGCCAGCCGAGACGTTTGCCGAGCACCAGCGCGGCGCCGAGCGCGGCCGCACCGGCGTTGATGTGGACCGCGGTACCACCGGCGAAGTCCAGCGGGTGCAGGTGCTGGGCGATCCAGCCGCCGCCCCACACGTTGTGGGCGACCGGGAAGTACACGAGCGTGGCCCAGCCGAGGGCGAACAGCAGCCAGCCGCCGAACTTCGCCCGGTCGGAAATGGCGCCGCTGATCAGCGCGACGGTGATCACGGCGAACGTCATCTGGAAGACCATGAAGACGTACGTCGGAATGCCGATGCCACTCGGGTTGTCCGCGGTCGCGCCCCACATCTGGTCGATGTAGGTCTTGCTGCCGAAGTACTGACCGAGGTCGCCGAAGAAGCCCCCGGCGCTGTCGGTACCGAATGACGCGCTGAAGCCGTAGAACAGCCAAAGGACGCTGACGAGCCCGATGGTCGAGAAGCTCATCATCATCATGTTCAGGACGCCCTTGGCGCGGTTCAGGCCGCCGTAGAACAGGGCCAGGCCGGGCGTCATCAGCAACACGAGTGCGGTCGATACAAGGAGCCACGCGGTGTGGCCAGTGTCAATCTTCACTTCAGGCACGCGGGCCTCCAGATGGTCGAGATCCTCCCTCCCGACCTTCGAGGCAGCGTCGCCCTCCAGCCGGTTGCGCGAGAGCTTCCCGGCCCCACGTTTCACGCACCGGCGTTGCGCGGTTTCTACCGCGTCACGTCATGTTTCCAGCGTGTGAAGAAACGCTCACACCTGCAAGAACGCCTACCTCAGCGCGTATTCCAGCGTGTGGCGCTCGTAATCGATCAGACGCAGATCACGCACCGGGCGACGCAGATGGCCCTTATGCACGATGCGTACGAAAGCGGGGTCTCCGGCGGCCGCCATGCGCCGGATGCCCTCGATGTGGTCGACGATGCGCTTGCGGATGACACGCACGAGGCGGTGCCGGTCGCGCGGCGTCAGCCCGTACGCGTCGGCGAACATGCGCAGCCGGCGCGGGCGGTTGGGGCGTTTCCAGCCCAGCGTGTACGAGTCGCGGTCGGAGAAGAGCGGGACCCAGGTCCACGCCGCGTACGCCACGTCGTAGATCCGCGCGCCCGGCGACGCCAGGTCGAAGTCGATCAGCGACAGGGTGCCGTCCGGGCGCCAGATGACGTTGTGCGGCGCCGCGTCGTGGTGGCAGATCACCTCGGTGTCCGGCGGCGGGGGCCCGAACGAGCGCCACACCGCGTTGGGCGGCGGCCGGAAGCCGGCCTGGGCGTCGTGGAACATCCGCAGCATGGTCGCGACGGTGACCATCGCCTCGTCGGTCACCCAGTGCGGCGCGAGCGGATACTCGCCGCATTCGCCTTCGAGATACTGCAGTACCTCGCGACCGCGCTCGTCGATGCCGTAGGCGCGCGGTGCGCCCGTGAACCCGACGTACTCGAGATGGCGCAGCAGGGCGTGCACGGCGGGCGTCCAGGGGCCCGCGTTGCGGCGCACCGTGTCGCCTGAGCGCACCACGACGGAGGTGTTCCCGCCGTGGAGCGGGATCTCCTGCTGCGTCACGTGATCGTCCTTCGCTGGCCTGACCGGGGGGAACCGTGCTGTGGTGCTGTTCGGTGGTCGCCGAGAGAGCGCGACCGCGCCTTACCGTCCCAAGGTACCGTCCGAGGTTACGCGTCCGCGCCAACCAGGGCGTCGACGAACTGTCGGGCATCGAACGGAGCGAGGTCGTCGGGGCCCTCACCGAGGCCGACGAGCTTTACCGGAATGCCCAGTTTGCGCTGAACCGCGATGACGATCCCACCCTTGGCGGTGCCGTCCAGCTTCGTCAGGATCACGCCGGTGACGTCCACCACCTCGGTGAACACGCGCGCCTGCTCAAGCCCGTTCTGGCCGGTCGTGGCGTCGAGGATGAGCAGCGTCTCGTCGACCGGCCCGTGCTTCTCCACGACCCGCTTGACCTTGCCGAGCTCATCCATGAGGCCGACCTTGTTCTGCAGCCGGCCGGCGGTGTCGATCAAGACGGTGTCCACACCCGCGTCAATACCCCGTTTGACGGCGTCGAACGCCACGGACGCCGGATCGGCCCCTTCCGGGCCCCGCACGACGTCCGCGCCGACCCGCCCGGCCCACGTGGCCAGCTGCTCGGCCGCGGCCGCGCGGAAGGTGTCGGCGGCGCCGAGCACGACGGTGTGGCCGTCGGCCACCAGCACCCGGGCGATCTTGCCGCACGTGGTGGTCTTGCCCGCCCCGTTGACCCCGACGACGAGCAGCACCGCCGGACGGCCGTCGCGCGGCGTGCAGGCCAGGGTGCGGTCCCGGTCGGGATCGAGGGCGGCAACCAGCTCGGAGGCGAGCATGGAGCGCAGGTCGGTCGCGGTGGCGGTGCCATGGATCCGGGCGGCTTCGCGCAGCTTGGCGACGATCTCGGTGGTCGCCTGTACGCCGACGTCGGCGCCGATCAGCGTCTCCTCGATCTCGTCCCAGGTGTCGTCGTCGAGCTTGTCGCGCGACAGCAGCGCCAGGAGGCCCTTGCCGAACACGTTCTGGGAACGCGACAGGCGTGCACGGAGGCGTACGAGGCGCCCGGCGGTCGGCTCGGGGGCCTCGATCTCCGGCGCGGGCGCGGGCACCGGTGCCGGCGCGGGGGCCTCGACAACGGGCGGCGCGGCCGGCTCGGCAACGGGCGGGGGCGCCGGCAGCTTCGGCTCGAGTTTCGGTTTGGGCGGGACCGGCTTGACGATCTCCGGTTTGGGCGGGGCCACCGTCGTCGAGGCCTGCTCCGGCTTCTCGGGCGCCTTCGGGGGCGCCGGCGGGAGCGTCGGTGGCTTGCGGAAACGGGGCGCGACCAGCGCTAAGGTGCCCCCGATAATCACGACGAGCAGCACCAAAGCGAAGACGATGTACGACTCCATGGCACGAATACTTCCAGACGCAGCTGCGAACGGCCTGCGGTGGCGCCGAAGCGGGCCGAGCAGGATCATTCGGATGGCATTCGCTCGCACTCGCCGCCCCACCCTCGGGAGGTCGCATCGTCATGTCCGACACCGAACTGGACACGGACCGGGGACCGCTCGTCCTGGGGCCGGTGCTGCGGCGGGTCGAGGGCGACCAGGCGACGGTCTGGGTCGAGACGGCCGCCCCCGCGACCGTCGAGGTCGACGCCGCGCCCGGTAGCGGCGCCGCGCGGACGTTCAGCGTGCACGGGCACCACTACGCGCTCGTCGTCGTCTCCGGGCTGCCGGAGGGCGCGGAGACGCCGTACCGGGTCAAGATCGACGGCGTCGAGGTCTGGCCGCTGCCGGAGGACCCGTTCCCGGCTCCGGTCATCCGGACCCGGCGCACGGGGGCGCCCGTGCGGCTCGTCTTCGGCTCGTGCCGGGAGGCTAGCCCGCTGAGCGTCACGCGGTACCCGCCGGACGCGCTGGACGCCTACGCCGGCCGGCTGAGCGCCTCGATCCGCGCGGCCGGCCCCACGGAGTGGCCGGACCTGCTGGTGCTACTCGGCGATCAGGTGTACGCCGACGAGACCCCCGAAAAGATCCAGCACTGGCTGCGCAGGCGCCGGCGGCAGCGCCGCGCGGACGCGCCGACGACGCAGGTGGTGGACTTCCACGAGTACACGAAGCTGTACCTCGACTCATGGAGCGACCCGGAGATCCGCTGGCTGCTCTCCACCGTCCCCAGCGTGATGATCTTCGACGACCACGAGATCATCGACGACTGGAACACGTCGCAGCGCTGGCGCGAGCAGATGGCCGAGCTGTCCTGGTGGCCGCAGCGCATCCAGGCGGGGCTCGCGTCGTACTGGGTGTACCAGCACATGGGCAACCTCGCTCCCGGCGCCCTGGCCGAGTGCCCCGTCTACTCCGCCGTCATCTCGGCCGGCGACGCAACCGAGATCCTCGACGCGTTCGGCTCCCGCGCCGACCACGACCGCGCGGCGTACCGCTGGAGCTACACCATCGACATCGACCGCACCCGCCTTGTGGTCGTCGACAACCGGGCCGCCCGGGAGCTCGAGCAGGGCAAGCGGGCGATGCTGCCGGACAGCGAGTGGGCATGGTTCGCCAAGCAGGTGCCGGGCGACTACGACCACCTGCTGATCGGCTCGTCGCTGCCGTGGCTGCTGCCGCCGGCCATCCATCACCTGGAGGCCGCGACCGAGCGCCTGGCAGAGTCCCCGCGGGGCTGGGTCGGCCGCTTCGGCGAGAAGCTGCGTCAAGCGGTGGACCTGGAGCACTGGGCGGCGTTCGGCCGCTCCTTCGACGCCTTGAGCGCCCTGCTGACCCAGGTCGGCGCCGGCCACGGCGGCGTCTCCCCCGCCCCCGCGACGATCAGCGTCCTGTCGGGTGATGTTCACCACTCGTACGCCGCCCGCGCCGAACTCGGCCCGGAGGTCGTCAGCGCCGTGCACCAGCTGACCTGCTCCCCCGTCCACAACGACATGCCGAAGCTCGTACGGCCCGCGATGAAGTTCGGCTGGAACCCGCCGGCGGCACGGATGATGCGGTCGCTGGCGCGGACGCTGGGGCTGCCGAAGCCGGTCGTTCGGTGGCGTAAGACCGCCGGGCCGTACTTCGGCAACGCCGTTGGGCTGCTGTTGGTGGATGGGCGGTCGGCGCATGTGCGGATCGAGGGCACGCGGCCGGACAAGTCGCTTGGCGAGGTGGCGTCGTTGAAGCTGAGCTGACGCTCGGTCGCGTCAGCGTGGCCGGTGCGGGCGCGGAGCGACGACTGCGGCGCGTGCCCCGAGCGGCCCGGAGGCGCGGGCGCAGGCCCGGAGGCGCGGCGCAGGCCCGGAGGCGCAGGCCCGGAGGCGCGGAGGCGCGGGCGCAGGCCCGGAGGCGCGGGCGCAGGCCCGGAGGCGCGGGCGCAGGCCCGGAGGCGCGGAGGCGCGGGCGCAGGCCCGGAGGCGCGGGCGCAGGCCCGGAGGCGCGGAGGCGCGGAGGCGCGGGCGCAGGCCCGGAGGCGCGGGCGCAGGCCCGGAGGCGCGGAGGCGCGGAGGCGCGGGCGCAGGCCCGGAGGCGCGGGCGCAGGCCCGGAGGCGCGGGCGCAGGCCCGGAGGCGCGGGCGCAGGCCCGGAGGCGCGGGCGCAGGCCCGGAGGCGCGGGCGCGGAGGCGCAGGCCCGGAGGCGCGGGCGCGGAGGCGCAGGCCCGGAGGCGCGGGCGCGGAGGCGCAGGCCCGGAGGCGCGGGCGCGGAGGCGCAGGCCCGGAGGCGCGGGCGCGGAGGCGGCGTCAGGACGAGGGAACGTTGGGGTGAATCTCGGGCGGTTCGTTGAGGTCTGTCCAGGTCCAAAGGGTCGCGACCCGGGCCCGGCCGGTGAGATATGCCACAGCGGGCTCGCGGATCGGTGCGAACCACATGGTGCTCAGGCGCTCGACGGCATCTGTCAGGGGCACCCACGCGCCCGAGCCGTCGTGCGGGCCGACACCGGTCACCTCGAAGCCGAGCATCTCGTACTCGACGCCGCCGGCCGGGTAGCGGGCGACCCATAGGAGGCGCTCCGCCAGCACCGACGCAAAGCCGGCCTCCTGAGTGACCTTGGCCATAAGGGGCTCGCCGGCCTCCACGGCGCCGCCCGGGAGCGCCCAGTCCGGCGGGTCGCTGATCAGGAGGACATCCTTGCCGCGGCGCAGTACGGCGCCGACCGCGAGTTGGTGACCGGTCACGCCTCACCTTAGCCTCGATCCACCGACTAACGATGACGTCGTGAGCTGCGAGGGTATGGGAAATGCCCTCTGACCTGGAAGGATGGGAGTTCTCTACGCTTCCATCACCCTGGTCGAGAGGGCATCTCGTAGGTGCGATTGTTGCATGCTCGCCGCGCGGTCGACGTGGTGTTCGACGAGGCGAATCTGGTGTCGTGCGCCGGCCTGGTCCCGGTGATGAGTCTCGCTGAGCAGGTCGATCTGGCCGGGTTGGTCACATCCCGGGTGCGGCCGGACCTGTCCACGGGGTCGAACCCGGGCGCCAAGGCCGCCGCCGTCGTGGCCGGCATGGCTGCCGGCGCGGACAGCATCGACGACCTGGACGTGTTGCGGCATGGCGGGATGGCCACGCTGTTCGCCGGGGTGTCCGCGCCCTCGACGCTGGGGTCGTTCCTGCGGTTCTTCACCTGGGGCCACGCCCTGCAGCTGGAGGCCGCGGCCCGGGACCTGCTGGCCGCCCTCGCCGCGGCGACGCCGTTGCTGCCCGGCGCGGGCAGGCAGGCGTACGTCGACGTGGACTCGTTGCTGCGGCGGGTCTACGGCCACGCCAAGCAGGGCGCGGCGTTCGGCCACGCCAAGGTCGGCGGCTACAGCGCGCGACTGCGCGGTCTGTCCCCGCTGGTGGCCACGATCAGCACCACCACGGCGGCGCCGGTGATCGCCACGACCCGGCTGCGTGGCGGCAACGCCGGCTCCGCCCGCGGCGCGGCATCCCTCATCCGCCAAGCGATCGCGACCGCGCGGGCGTGCGGCGCCACCGGCCGGATCCTGGTCCGTGCCGACTCGGCGTTCGGCTCCGGCCCGGTGGCCGCCGCCTGCCGCAACGCCGGAGTGAACTTCTCGCTCACCCTGCAGTCCAACCCCAAGCTCCGCGCCGCGATCGCCAGCATCGACGAGACCGCGTGGACCCCGGTGCGCTACCCCGGCGCGGTGTTCGACGAGGAGACCGGAGGCTGGATCTCCGAGGCCGAGGTCGCCGAAACGGTCTATACCGCGTTCGAGTCCACCCGCTACAAGATCACCGCCCGGCTTGTCGTGCGCCGGGTCAAGGAACGCAACCCCGCACCCGAAGGTCAGGAGGCGTTGTTCCCGCTGTGGCGGTATCACGCATTTCTCACCGACACCACGGAATCCACAGTGGATGCTGATCTGACTCACCGCGGTCACGCCATCGTCGAGCAGGTCTTCGCCGACCTCATCGACGGACCCCTCGCGCATCTGCCTTCGGGCCGGTTCGCCGCCAACGCCGCCTGGCTGACCCTGGCCGCGATGAGCCACAACCTGCTCCGCGCCGCCGGCTGCCTGACCAGCCCCCGCTACGCCACCGCCCGGGCCGCCACCATCCGCCGGCAGCTGATCACCATCCCGGCCCGGCTGGCCCGTCGAGCCCGCCGCCTCATCCTGCACCTGCCCACCCACTGGCCCTGGCAGCAGCCCTGGCAGACCCTCTTCGACCGAGTCCACGCACCACCCGCCACAGCCTGACCCGGACCAACCGCCCACCTCGGGCCCCACCATCGCCACGGAGCACGCCGGAGCGCCCGGCGGGTCCATCACACCCACCAACCAACTCAATCAGCACATATCGATGCAATGCCTCACGACGCGAGCGCTCCAGCACCGATCGGTGGATCCAGGCTTAGGCCGTCCGCGCGGCCGCGACCGCAACACCGCGCGGGGGCGCTGAACCGCGACGGAGACCGCGCAGGCGCGGAGAGCAGTAGCCGCCCGAAACGCCCGGACGCCAGCACAACGCGCGGAGGCACAGCCCGCGCGCGGAGGCAGCCCACGCATGGAGGGCGGGAGCGGCGCGCCGAGGCTCGGGAGCGCGCGGAGGTTCGGAAGCGGCGCGCAGAGGCACGGGAGCGGCACGCGGAGGCGTAGCACGACGCACGGAGGCGCCGAGGCATGAGGCGCGGGAGCGCGCAACGTCGCGGCCACCTCGCGGGCATACGATCGCTGGCATGAGCTTTTACGACGTCGAAATCGCCGACCTGCAGGGCAAGCCGCTCGACCTCGGCCAGTTCCGCGGCCGCCCCGTGCTGGTCGTCAACGTGGCCTCACGGTGCGGCCTGACGCCGCAGTACAGCGAGCTTGAGGCGCTGCACGAGCAGTACTCGGAGCGTGGGTTCTCCGTCCTCGGCGTGCCGTGCAACCAGTTCGGCGGGCAGGAGCCGGGCACCTCCGAGGAGATCGCCGAGTTCTGCAGCACCACCTACGGCGTGACGTTCCCCATGACGGAGAAGATCGAGGTCAACGGGGAGGGGCGGCACCCGCTGTACCAGCTGCTGACGCCCGTTGCCGATGACGAAGGACACACCGGCGACATCCGGTGGAACTTCGAGAAGTTCCTCATCGCGGGTGACGGCACGGTGGCGGCGCGGTTCGGGCCGCGGACGCAGCCGAAGGCCGACGAGGTCGTTCAGGCCGTCGAGGCCAGCCTCTAAGCAGCCGACGGCAGCCCGAAGGCGCGGCGCGGGTAGGAAAGGTCGTCGCCGGGCTCGTAGCGGTACGCGGTCAGGCCCGCCGCGCGGGCGCCGCGGATCATGCGGTCGATGTCGTCGACCAGCATGCAGCGCGACGGCGGGGTCGCCAGCAGGGCGCAGGCCGCGGCGAAGTACTCCTTGGCCGGCTTGTGCACGCCGAGCTCGGCGGAGTTGGCGACCGCGTCGAACTCGTCGGTGAGGCCGAACGACTCCAGCACGTCGCGGAACTCCGCGGTCGAGTTGGTGGCGACGGCGACCGGGTGGCCGGCGGCGCGCACGTCGCGGACGAAGCGCAGGACCTGCGGGTCGATGGCGCCCGGGTACACCACCCACTCGTCCATGAGCTCGGCGGCGCGCTGCGGGCCGCCCACGCGGTCGGCCAGGGTGTCCGCGACGGTCGCGAGCCACTCGGCGCGCGTGATGCGGCCCGTGATCGCCGGCAGGAGGCGATCCCACTCGAGCGCCGTTTCGAGGACCGTGCCGGGCTCCAGGCCGTACCGCTGCTCGATCTTGGCATTGATCGACGCGTCGAAGGTGCGCAGGACGCCGTCGAAGTCGACGAGCAGGGCCGTCGGCCGCTGGCTGGAGCTCACGCCGCCTCTTCCGTCCGCAGGCGCTGGGAGATGACCTCGGTGACGCCGGCGCGCATGGTGACGCCGTAGAGGGCGTCTGCGACCTCCATCGTGCGCTTCTGGTGGGTGATGATGATGAGCTGGCTGCGCTCCCGCAGCTGCTCGAAGAGGGTGATGAGGCGGCCCAGGTTGACGTCGTCCAGGGCGGCCTCGACCTCGTCCATGATGTAGAACGGGCTGGGGCGGGCGCGGAAGATCGCGCAGAGCAGGGCGACGGCGGTCAGGGAGCGCTCGCCGCCGGACAGCAGCGACAGGCGCTTGATCTTCTTGCCTGGCGGGCGTGCCTCGACCTCGATGCCCGTGGTGAGCATGTCGTCGGGGTCGGTGAGCACGAGGCGGCCCTCGCCGCCCGGGAAGAGCACGGAGAAGACCTGCTCGAACTCGCGCGCGGTGTCGTGGTACGCGCTGGTGAAGACCTCGAGGATGCGGTCGTCGACGTCCTTGACGACCGTGAGCAGGTCGCGCCGGGTCGCCTTGAGGTCCTCGAGCTGGTCGGAGAGGAACTTGTAGCGCTCCTCCATCGCCGCGAACTCCTCCAGGGCGAGGGGGTTGACCTTGCCCAGCAGGTTGAGCTCGCGCTCGGCCTTGGCGGAGCGCTTCTCCTGCGTCGCGCGGTCGAACGGCACCGGCTCGGGGGCGGGGCGGCCGTCGGCCTCCGCGGCGGCGAGCTCGGGCGCGGTCGGCGGCACCGGCAGGTGCGGGCCGTACTCGGCGACGAGCGTGTCGGCGTCCAGGCCGAACTCCTCGGCTGAGCGGGCCTCGAGCTGCTCGATGCGCATGCGCTGCTCGGCGCGGGCGACCTCGTCGCGGTGCACGGCGCTGGTGAGTCGCTCCAGCTCGGCGGTGAAGTGCTTGGCGCGCCCGCGCACGTCGGTGAGCGCGGTCTCGCGCTCGGCGCGCGTGGCGGCGAGGGTGTCGCGGGTCTCCTGGGCCTCGGCGATGGACTCCGAGAGGCGCTCCAGGGCGAACGCGGCCCCGTTGACGACCGCCTCGGCGACGCGGGCGCCGCGGGCGCGGGTGGCCTTGCGGGCCGCGGCGCGCTCCCGGGCGGCGCGCTCGGCCGCGGCCTGGCGCAGCAGCGCGTCCGCGCGGCCGGCGAGGGCGCCGACGCGCTCCTCCGCGGTGCGCACGGCGAGGCGGACCTCCATCTCCTGCTGCCGAGCCAGCGGTACCTCACCGGCGAGATCGTCGCGCTCCAGCGTCGACGGGTCCTCGTCGATCGGCGTCTCCTCGGCGAGCGCCAGGCGCTCCTCGAGCTCGGTCAGGCTGGCCAGGCCCGACTCGCGGGCCGCCTCGGCCTTGGCCTTGGCGGCGGCATGCCGCTCCACCTCCGCGCGGGCGGACTTGGCGGCGGCCCCGAGCTCGGCGAGGCGCCGCGCGGCCGCGTTGCGGACGCTGTCGGCCTCCTTCTTGGCCGCGGCGGTCTCGGCGACGACCTGCTTGGCCCCGGCGGCCGAGTTGCGGGCCAGGGCGAGCAGCTCCCGCGCCTCGGCGACGCGCCGCTCGGCGTCGACCTTCTGCTGCCGGGCCTCCTCGACGGCGGCCTGGACCTCGATGAAGCTGTGCTGCTTGCCGGAGCCACCGGCCGCGGCGTACGCGCCGATGACGTCGCCCTCGGGCGTGACCGCGCGCAGCGCGGGGGCGTAGGAGACGATGCGCCGCGCGGTCGCGAGGTCGGGGGCGAACACGACGTCGCCGAGGGCGCGCTCCAGCGCGGGGCGCAGCTCCTCGGGGGCGCGGACGAGGTCCATGGCCCACGCCGCGCCCGGGGGCAGCGGCACGCGCTCGACCGGCGGCGCGTCGAGCATCGGCGCGGAGGCGATGAGCAGTGCGGCGCGGCCCGCGTCGTCCTGCTTGAGCATCTCGACGGCCGCGACCGCGCCCTCGACGCCGGAGACCGCGACCGCGTCGGCGAGGGCGCCCAGCGCGGCGGCGAGCGCGGCCTCGTGGCCGGTCTCGACCGACAGCAGCGCCGCGACGCTGCCGAGCAGGCCGGGGACGCGGTCCGCGCGGGCCAGGAGGGTGCCGGCGCCGTCCTTGCGCCGCAGGCCCATGGCGAGGGCCTCCTCGCGGGCCTTCCACTGTGCGGCGTCCTTCTCGGCGGCGCGCTCGGCGTCGCTGTGCTGGCGGACCTCGTTGTTGATCGCCTCGAGCTCGCGCGTCGCCTCCTGGTGGCGCATCTCGAGGTCGGCGTTGGCGTTGTCGGCGACGGACGCGCCCGCGCTCGCCTCGTCATAAAGACCCTGCGCGGCCTCCGAGCGGGCCTCGGCCTCAGCCAGCTGTACCGCAAGACGCTCGATCTCGTCCGCGGCGGCGGTCGTGCGGGAGCGCGCGGACTCGACCTGGCCGGCGAGCTTGGCGAGGCCCTCGCGGCGATCGGCGATGGCCTTGTGCGCGGCGACGATGGCCTTCTCGGCGAAGGCCAGGCGGCGCTCGAGGTCCTGGCGGCGCTCGACGGCCTCGGCGAGGCGCTCCTGGCTGGCCTCGAGCGCGGCGCGCAGCTCCTCCTCCTGCTCGCGGACCTTGTCGGCCTCGGCGGTGAGCTGGTCGGGGTCGCGGCCGGCCCGCTCCTCGACCGGCGCGGCGGAGAGGTTGCGGTGGCGCTCGGCGGCCAGCTGGTGCAGCGAGCGGTAGCGCTCCTGGAGGGTGGACAGCTGGTACCAGGTGTCCTGCGCCTCGGCCAGCGCGGGCGCGTCGGCGGCGTGCTCGGCCTCGAGGGCGGCGAGGCGCTCGTTGATCGCCTCGACCTCGGCCTCGACCTCCTCGCGGCGCGCGCGCAGCGCGGTCTCGTCAGCGATCTCGCGGTCGAGGGTCTCACGCAGCGTAGCGAGGTCGTCGGCGAGCAGTCGCAGCCGGGCGTCGCGCAGGTCGGCCTGGATGCCGGCGGCTCGGCGGGCCACCTCGGCCTGGCGCCCGAGCGGCTTGAGCTGGCGGCGCAGCTCGGTGGTCAGGTCGCCGAGCCGGTTGAGGTTGGCCGCCATCGCCTCGAGCTTGCGGATGGCCTTCTCTTTGCGCTTGCGATGCTTCAGTACCCCGGCCGCCTCCTCGATGAAGGCGCGGCGGTCCTCGGGGCGGGCGTGCAGGACGCCGTCGAGGCGGTTCTGCCCGACGATGACGTGCATCTCACGGCCGATGCCGGAGTCGGACAGCAGCTCCTGGATGTCGAGCAGGCGGCAGGAGTTGCCGTTGATCTCGTACTCGCTTTCACCCGAGCGGAACATCCGTCGTGTGATCGATACCTCAGTGTAGTCAATTGGCAACGCACCGTCGGTATTGTCGATGGTGAGCGTGACCTCGGCGCGTCCCAGCGGGGCCCGGCTCGCCGTCCCGGCGAAGATGACGTCCTCCATCTTGCCGCCGCGCAGGGCCTTGGCACCCTGTTCGCCGAGCACCCAGGCGATCGCGTCGACCACGTTGGACTTGCCGGAGCCGTTTGGCCCGACCACGCAGGTGATGCCCGGTTCGAGCCTCAGCGTGGTCGTGGACGCGAAGGACTTGAAGCCCTTGGCCGTCAAGGTCTTGAGGTGCACGGATCTCCACGGTTGTCGAGGTGTCTTACCGGGCAGGCTACCGCCGGGAGAGTACCCGGCCCTGCAGCACCGCACACCATAATGCGCGTGTCGTGGGCACAGCGCCCACTGGAGGCCACTCAGGCCACTCGCGCAACCAACCGGACAACCGGGTCGTTACATGACTGCGCGCCGAGACCCATTGGATGTCGGCGCGCGGGTTTACTGTGCAGTTCTGCGCTAACGCGATGACCTGAGAGTTTCAGGCCATTGCCGGCTCGGCGAGCCGGACCAGCTGGTCCGCCTCTGAAGCAGCCGCCGCGAGCCGGTCATTCTCGGCGCGGAGCCGAACGACCTCGAACTCGAGCGCCCGAACCTTGGCGCGCAGTTGGGTGACCTCGTCGACAAGGCGCCGGTCGGGCGCGCTGCCTACGTGGCCGAAGAGGGCCTTAGCCATATCGTCTCCTTGTTAAGCGCAGCCGGTCGACTCCGGCAAACGCGCGCCCAGCACCCGAAACCGAAACACAAGGGCATGATTGGGCGCGACTGGCGACCCCTCCATGTTCCTTCCGGGGCGCGACTTAGTCAAGCCAACCGGCACGCCAAACGTCCTGGCCAGGGTGTTCTCACTCACCCGGGTGCGTGATCCGCACCGCCGCGCCGATCGTGGCAGTGTGCCACCGGTTGCCCGACGGCGCCACTGCAAAGTAGCGTCTTGTCCGAGAATTCTGGGGACCGACACGACCGGGAGAGTGCGATGACGGCACCGCCGCCCGGCCTCGATACCGGACGTCTGCCGGGAGGCCTGGCCGCCCGGCGCCTGGTCGACCGGCTCGGCCCCACAGGAATCGCCGCGATCGTCGCCGGCGTGCTGGTGCTGTTCGGCCTCGGCGCGGTGGTCGTGCCGTCCCTGACCGCCGGCGGCGGCACCTCCAACGCCGAGCGCGCCGCTCCCCCGGCCGCGCAGCCGCAGGCCGCCCCGTCCAGCGCGCCCGCCGCGGCGTCGAGCGCCCCGCCAGTGACATCCGCCACACCGACCACGGCCCAGACCACCCTCGTCGCCGCGAGCTTCAACACCGGCTACGAGGACCGCGTCGTGCAGCTGATCAACGGCGAGCGGCGCAAGAAGAAGTGCGAGGCGCTCAAGGTCGACAACCGGCTGCGCGGGGCCGCGCGGACGCACGCCGCAGACATGGCGGCGAGGGACTTCACCGGCAGCCGCGGCAGCGACGGCAGCGACGCGGCCGGGC
This sequence comes from Dactylosporangium sp. CA-139066, assembly GCF_050936175.1. Lineage (NCBI taxonomy): Bacteria > Bacillati > Actinomycetota > Actinomycetes > Micromonosporales > Micromonosporaceae > Dactylosporangium > Dactylosporangium sp. CA-139066. The sequence goes on from NZ_JBNJNH010000001.1 coordinate 9,296,018, forward strand.
GCGTCCGCGCCGCCGGGTTCACCGGCTTCGCGGACGAGCTGACCGCCAAGGGCGGCGACGCCGGCGACGTCGTCAAGCACTGGATGCACGGCGACGCGCAGGACAAGCTGCTGGACTGCGGCATCACATCGATCGGTGTCGGGGCCGCGATGCGCGGCCGCACGCCCTACTGGACGGTGGACACCGGCCGTGCTTGAGGGGGCCCAGCATCGTTAGTCCGGTCGTGGACCGGGTTCCGACGCTCCTGCCACTGCGGGCGCATCCGCTGGCCCGGCCACACGCATGGGAGATCGTCGCGGCACACGGTCCGGCGTTCACCGTCGTCGTCGACGTCGCGGGCGGGCCCGGCAGCGGCCGCGACCCGATCTGGACCGCGGCCATGACGCGCCTGGACGCGGCCGGCGTGCTGCTGCTCGGCTACGTCGACGTCGACTGCGGCACGCGCCCGGTCGCGGACATCCGCGCGGACGTGTACCGCTGGGCCGGCTACCCCGTGCGCGGCGTCTTCCTGGACCGCACGCCCGCCAGCCCCTACGCGATCGGCCCGGTCGCGGTCATCGCGCAGGCGGCCGCGCGGGCCGGGCTGCCCGACGTGGTGCTGAACCCCGGCGAGCCGCCCGACGACGCGTACCGCGAGCTGGGCCTGCCGGTGTGCGTGTTCGACGGCAGCTGGCGGGAGTACCGGCGCTGGTCCGGCGAGGGCGCGCGCCCGGGCGACGGGCACCTGGTGCACGCCGTGCCGCCGTGGGAGCTCGACGAGGCGGCCCGGCTGCAGGTCAGCCGCGGCGCCGGCTTCGGGCTCGTCACCGACCTGGGCGCGCCCGACCCCTACACCGACCTGCCGGCCTGGTGCGGCCTCGTGCCGGGCCTCGCCGAGCTCGGCGGGGCCGAGGAGGTCGGCAAGCCGACCCCGGCGCCTCGGCGACCGCGCCCGTACCGGCAGCTCAGCGTGGTGCGAGACGGGGCCGCGGCTGGCAGCGCGGGCAGGAGTACGAGGACCGGTTCATGAACGCCTCCCGGCGGATCGGGGCGCCGCACCGGTTGCAGGGCAGGCCCTCGCGCCCGTAGGCGTTCAGCGACCGCTCGAAGTAGCCGCTCTCGCCGTTGACGTTGACGTAGAGCGCGTCGAAGCTGGTGCCGCCCTGGCCGATCGCCTCGTTGAGCACGTCGCGCACGTGCCCGAGCAGGCGGCGTACCGCCGGCCGGGAAAGCTGCGACGTGTCACGCGCCCCGTGCAGGCGGGCCCGCCACAGCGCCTCGTCCGCATAGATGTTGCCGACGCCGGAGAGCAGCGTCTGGTCGAGCAGCGCCCGCTTCACCTCGGTGCGCCGCCGGCGCATCCGCTCGATGAACGCGTCGTCGACGAACAGCGGGTCGACCGGGTCCAGCGCGATGTGGGCGAGCTCGGCCGGCAGCACCGCGCCGCCCGCGGAGACCGCGAGGCCGCCGAACGTGCGCTGGTCGACGAAGCGCAACTGCGGCCCGTCGTCGTCGAACGTGAAGCGGATGCGCAGGTGCGTCTCGTCCGCCGCGTCCGCGGGCTGCATCAGCAGCTGCCCGGACATGCCCAGGTGGCCGACGAGGGCGTCCTCGTCGTCCAGGGGCAGCCACAGGTACTTGCCGCGGCGCATGACCGCGCCCACGCGACGTCCCGCGAGGACGCCCGCGAAGTGCTCGGCGCCGGGCAGGTGGCGGCGGACCGCGCGCGGGTGCAGCACCTCGACGGTGGCGATGCGCCGGCCGGACACCCACTTGTCCAGGCCGCGCCGGACGGTCTCGACCTCGGGCAGCTCGGGCATGTCTCCCTCTAGATCGCGTAGTGCCAGACGGTGATGAGATACGAGCCGTACCACAGCCCGAACGCGCCGACGCCCGCCACGACCAGCGCCGCCGTGCGCGGGCGCGCGCGACCGAGCGCGACCGCGGGCGGCACGAGGATCAGCAGCGCCGGCACGAGCAGCCGCGGCTTGGAGTGGTAGTAGCCGGCCTGGCCGAGGACCAGCACGAGCACGATGACGCCGTACACCGCCAGCGGCGCCCAGACGCGCCGGCTCAGCGCGACCACGGCGAGGATGACGGTACCTATGAGCATCCACGCGACGCTGACCTGGATCCAGCCGTCGCCGCCCTTGAGCGCGTCGCGCACGAACAGCAGGCTGGACGCGCCGTAGTCGAACGTGGTGCCCCAGCCGGCGGTCTGGATGTCGAACCACGCGCCCAGGTCGCCCACGCGCAACCCGACCCACAGCAGATAGGCGGGCACCCCCGCGAGGGCCACCGCGGCCGCGAGGATGGGTTTCCAAGCCGCAGTTGTACGCGTAGTGCCCGCCTCCTCGCCCCCGTCCTGCGCAGAGTCGCCGGTGCGACCCGCGCCCGCGCGGGTGCGGGTGCGGTAGACGGTGATGCCGGCCGCGACGGCGAGCGCGATCGCCGCGGCCGCGCCCGTGGGACGGGTCAGGCCGGCGCCGAGCCCGAGCAGACCGGCGTACAGCCAGTCGCCGCGGTGCGCACACAGCAGCATGCCGGCGACGAGCGCCGTGAACAGCGACTCCGAGTACCCCATCGACAGGACCATCGACATCGGCTGCACGCAGAACAGCGCGGTGAGTACCAGGCCGACGCGTTCGTCGTACAACCGCGAGAACAGTGCGCACAGCAGGACCGCGGCCGCGGCTCCGGCCAGCCACGACACGGTGATGGCGGCCGTGCCGTAGTCGAGGCGCGTGACGTAGTGCACGAGGCGCACCAGCATCGGGTAGGCGGGGAAGAACGCCAGGCCGTTGCCCGTGAGGTTGCCCTCGGCGTCGAAGCTGTAGCCGGTCGGGTACCCCTCCTGGGCCACGCGCACGAAGTGCCCGCCGTCCCAGGCGAGCAGCCGGTCCCGGATCTTGTCGTCGGGGGCCATCCACCACAGGTACGCCAGCTGCAGCAGACGGCTCAGGGCGTACAGGCCTAGGGGGAACGCGACCAGCGTGGTGCGCCCGCGCTGCGTCTGTTCATTGACCGGGGTCATCGTCGTCATCGGCGGGCGGTTCCTCGGCGGTCTCGTTCGTGGCGGGGGTGTCGGCGGTCGCGTCCGCGCGCGGCGTCGCCGGGGTGCCGGCGGACGCGTCCGGGCGTGGCGTCGCCGGGGTGCCGGCGACGGCCTCGGCGCGCGGCGTTGCGGGGATGGACGCGGAGGCGTCCGCGCGTGATGAGGTCGCGCCGGCGCGCGGCCCGGGGGCTTCGGCGGCGGCGTCGTCGTGTGGGGCTTCCTGGGCGACGGTGGCGGCCGATCCGGCGACAGCCGCGGTCTCGGGCTGCACGCCCGACAACTCGCGCCAGGCGGCCTCTGCGGCCCGCTGCTCGGCCTCCTTCTTGCTGCCGCCCTGCTCGCCCCCGTAGCGGCGCTTGGCCACGATCACCCAGGCGGTGAACCGCTTGGCGTGGTCGGGCCCCTCCTCGTCGATGCGGTACTCGGGCACGCCGAGGCCGCGCCCGGCGGTCAGCTCCTGCAGGCTGGTCTTCCAGTCCAGGCCGGCGCCGCGCAGCGCGGCCTCCTCCATCAGGCCGTCGAACAGCTTGTGGATGACCTTGGCGGTGGTCTCCAGGCCGTACTGCAGGTAGATCGCGCCGATGAGCGCCTCGAGCGTGTCGGCGAGGATGCTCGCCTTGTCGCGGCCCCCGGTCGCCTCCTCGCCCTTGCCCAGCAGCAGGAACGGCCCGATGCCGTTGGGGCCGAGGCGGCGCGCGACGTCCGCGAGGGCGCGCATGTTCACGACGCTGGCGCGCAGCTTCGCCAGCTGCCCCTCGGCCAGCTTCGGGTGGTTCTGGAACAGCGCGGTGGTGATCACCACGCCGAGCACCGCGTCGCCGAGGAACTCCAGCCGTTCGTTGGTGGGCAGGCCGCCGTTCTCGTACGCGTACGAACGGTGGGTCAGCGCCCGCTTCAGCATCTCCGGGTCGAACTCGACGCCGAACGCGGCCTCGAGATGGTTCTGGTTCTTCACGAGCGCTCTCCCAGTGCGTCACGGATGGTGAGCCCGCCGGCCGAGGAGAGTTCGGTCAGCAGATCGTCGGCGAGGGCGGCGACCGCCGGGGTGATGCGGTCGCGGTGCAGTCGTGCGGCGAGGGCGATGCCGTCGGCGACCTCGGCCCCACCGGCGGAGCCGTGGCAGACGACGACGTCGCCGGCGACGCCCAGGAGGACGGCGGCGGCCTCGTGGCGGCGCACCCGCGCGGTCGCGGTGCCCCCGTCGCGGCGCGCCGGCCCGGTCGCGGCCGCCTCGTCTCGGCGCGCCCCGTCGTTCGCGGTCGTCTCGTGCCGTGATGCCTGATCGCGCGGCTCCGGGTCGGCCGCCGCATCCTGGCGCGCTACGTCCCAGCGCGACCGGTCGGCGGTTGCATCCCGTTGCGCCGGATCCGCGGCCGCGTCCGGGCGCGTTTCGCCGGACGCGGCCGCTGCATCGCGCAGCGGCCGCGAAGCTCCATTTCCGATTCCGGACATTTCCGATCTGTCCGACGGACGCCCGGTCAGGGCACCCTCAATGCCCTTGAGCAGCACATTGCCGGTGAACCCATCGGTGACCACGACATCGGCCGGCCCTCCGCGCGGCACGTCGAAGCCCTCCACGAGCCCGACGTAGCGCCCACCGGCCGGCAGCGGGATGTCGGACAGCGCGATCGACACGGCCCGGCGCAGGCGGTCGCCCTTGCCGGGCTCGCTGCCGATGGACAGCAGCCCGACGCGCGGGCGCTCGATCCCGAGCGCGACGGCGGCGAACGCGGTGCCGAGCACGGCGTGCTGGACGAGCTCGAGCATGGTCGCGTCGAGCGTCACGCCGACGTCGACGAGCAGCACGGTGCCGTTGGGGGTCGGCAGCTGCGCGGCCAGCCCGGGCCGGCGCACGCCGCGCAGGCGGCCGAGCACGTGCGCGGAGGCGGCGACGGCGGCGCCGCTGGACCCGGCGGACACCATCGCGTCCGCGCGGCCGGTGTAGACGGCCTCCGCGGCCGCGCGCACCGTCGTCTCGCGGCGGATGTTACGCAGCGGCGACTCGGCCATGCCGATGGCGGAGTCGACGGTGATGACACTGACGCGCCCACGGTCGGAGACCGCGAGCGCGCCGATGACCTCGCCGGCCGCTTCGCGCGGCCCGACGAGGACGAGGTGGAGGTCTGGATCGGCGCTGCATGCGCGCAGAGCGCCGTCAACCACGACGGCGGGAGCCCCATCCCCGCCGAGGAGGTCGACGGCGATCCGCGCGACGCCGGACGGGGACTCCCCGCCGTGCGGCGATCGGTCGGATCGCGTCACCCGGATCCGGTGGTCAGACCTCGATGACCTGGCGGCCGTTGTACGTGCCGCAGACCGTGCAAGCCGCGTGGGGCAGCTTGGGCGAGCGGCACTGCGGGCACGGCTGGGTGGAGACCGCGACGGCCTTCCACTGGCTCCGGCGCGACCGGGTGTTGCTGCGCGACATCTTCCGCTTGGGAACGGCCACGGGACCTACTCCTCTGACGTCTTGATCTGGGACAGGGCGGCCCAGCGCGGGTCGAGCTGCTCGTGGTTGTGACCCTCGGGCAGTTCGTCGAGCGGCACCCCGCAATCGGGGCACAAACCTGGGCAGTCTTCACGGCACACGGGGTTGGCAGCCAGGGAGAGCACCACCGCGTCCCGCAGTGCCGGCTCCAGGTCGATCAGGTCTCCCTGCAGCCGTCCGACCTCGTCCTCGTCCGTCGTCTCGTCCGTCGTGCTGTGCTCGTAGGCATAGAACTCTTGGAGCGGGACGTCCAGCGTGTCGCTGATCGGGCGTAGGCAGCGCCCGCACTCGCCCACCAGCGGGCCGGTGACGGTGCCGGAGACGAGAACGCCTTCGGAAACCGACTCCATGCGTAGCTGGAGGTCGAGCTCGGCGCCCTGGGGCACGCCGATCAGCTCCAGGCCGAGGTCCTCGGGTGCCGGCACCTTCCGCGAGACCGCATGCAGAGCGCCCGGTCGGCGTGGGAGGTCTCTCGTCTCGAGGACCAGCGGCGACCGGGGATCCAGGTGCGGGTGCTGTTGATGTGGCATCGTAAGACTCCGGCCAGGCAGGGCCGACGGACTAGGCTACCCGAGCGGCAGATCTTCCGTCGAATCGCCCCCACTTTAGCGCGGTTCTCAGAAGGGCAGCGGCCGGTCGTCCTCGCCGGAGGGGGTGAACGAGCCGATCTCGCGCAGCGCGTGCATCTTGTCCCGGCCACGCTCGATCGACGCGAGGGAGCGGGTCAGGAACTGCTCGAAGTTGGCCAGCGCCGTGTCGACGTAGTCGTCGACCTCGTCGCGCAGCCGCTGCGTCTCCGCCCGGGCCTCGTTGATCATGCGTGAGGCCTCGTGCTCGGCCGACACGACGATCTCGTTGATCGACACGAGCCGCGTGTGCTCGGCCTCGGCCTCGGCGATGATCCGCTCCGCCTCGCGCCGCCCCGCGTCGACGATCTTGTCCCGCTCGTCGAGCAGCGCGGTCGCCCGGCGCAGCTCCCCCGGCAGGTCGGCGCGCAACTGGTCGAGCAGATTGATCATGTCGGCGCGGTCGAACACGAAGTTGCTCCGCGACATCGGCGCCGACCGTGCACCCTCAACCAGCGCGATGATCTGGTCGATGCTCTCGAGCGGATCCACCTGCGGTCACTCCTGTTCCCAACGTCGAACGACGTAACCATCATGCGGCTCAAAGTGCGATGCCGCTCCATCGCCACTCGGGTTTTGCATCTACTTTCGCGCCGAGGCGAACCGCTCCTGCAGCCGATTCGCCACGAGATCGGGTACATGTGGTGAAACGTCGCCGCCCCACTTCGCGACCTCTTTGATGAGGCTCGAGGAGACGAAGGAGTACTTCGGGTTGGTCGGCATGAACAGCGTCTCGATCCCGCTGAGGCCGTAGTTCATCTGGGCCATCTGCAGCTCGTAGTCGAAGTCGCCGGCCACCCGCACGCCCTTGACGATCGCGGTGATCTCGTTCGACCGGCAGAAGTCCACCAGCAGGCCCTGGAAGGCGTCGACGCGGACGTTGCTGTACGGCGCGCTCACGGCCGCGAGCATCTCCAGCCGCTCGTCGACGGTGAACAGCCCCGCCTTGCTCTGATTGATCAGCACCGCGACGACGACCTCATCGAACATCTGCGATGCCCGACCCACGATGTCCAGGTGCCCGTTCGTGACCGGATCGAACGAACCCGGACAGACCGCGCGCCTCATTGCACCAGCCCAAGCCTCATGAGCGGGGACCGTACCAAAGGAATCCTCAGCCGTTGCGTGAGCCGTCCTGATCGCGTCGGGCATACCACAGCGCCGTCTCGCCGTAGCGCCGTTCGGCCAGCGGCCGCAGCCCCTCGGGCCAGGCCATCGGGGCGCCGCGACTGGAGCGCTCCACCACCACGACGGCGTCCGGGGCCAGCCAGCGCTGCGCCAGCGCCTCCAGGACCGCGCGGACGCGCTCGTCGGTCATCGCGTAGGGCGGGTCAATGAACACCGCGTCGTACGCCTCGTCGGGCTCCCCCGCGACCAGACGCTCGACCTTGTCGGCCACCACCCGCACCCGGTCGCCGACCCCGAGCGCCGCGACGTTGCCGCGAATGACGCGCGCCGCCTTGGCGTCGGCCTCGGCGAGCAGCACGTGCGACGCCCCGCGCGAGCACGCCTCGAGCCCGACCGCGCCCGAGCCCGCGTACAGGTCGGCGAAGCGGGCACCGTCGAGGTCGAGCTGGTTGTCCAGGGTGCTGAACAGCGCCTCCCGGACCCGGTCGGACGTGGGCCGGGTGCCCTGCCCGGGCGGCACCGTCAGCCGCCGCCCACCCAGCACCCCCGCCACGATTCGCGTCACGCAGACCAGGGTAGAAGCCGCCCGCGGCGCGTCGGGCGCTCGGTCGGCGGTACCGCGGAAGCGATGTCCATCGACCGGCGGAGGCCTGTCGGGCGGCCGGAAGTGAGTCGCATCACTGCACATTCCGACAATACGGTGCCATCCACCAATCCGGACGCATACCGGATCCGACTACGCTGCGTGGTCGATCACGCTACGTCAGGGCGGTCAAATCGGCCATTTTGGGCGGATCAGCCCTCGGCTGACGCATCGAGTGGGCACCCTCACCCGCCGGCCGCGAGGAGCCGGACGTGCGGCGCTCAGCCTTTCTCCAGGTACTCCGCCCGCTCCTCGTCGACCAGCCGCGCGATCATCGCGGCCAGCAGCGGGTGCCGCTCCAGCTCGCGGTCCTCGTCGATCAGCTCGATAGCCTCCGCGCGCGCCTCGCCGATGAGCTCCGAGTCGCGCTGCAGCGACAGCAGCCGCAGGTGCGAGCGGTGACCGGACTGGGCGGCGCCGAGCACGTCGCCCTCGCGGCGCTGCTCCAGGTCGAGCTCGGCGAGCTTGAACCCGTCGGTGGTGGAGGCGACCGCGTCCAGGCGCGCCCGCGCGGACGTGCCCTCGCCCGACTCCGTGACCAGAAGGCACAGCCCGGGCGCGCTGCCCCGGCCCACGCGCCCGCGCAGCTGGTGCAGCTGCGAGACGCCGAAGCGGTCGGCGTCGAGGATCATCATCATGGTCGAGTTCGGTACGTCGACCCCGACCTCGATCACCGTGGTCGCGACGAGCGCGTCGATCTGGCCGGCGGCGAACGAGCGCATCACGGCGTCCTTCTCGTCGGCGGGCAGGCGCCCGTGCAGCACCCCGATGCGCAGCCCGTGCAGCGGCCCCTCCTCGAGCTGCGGCGCGACGTCGAGCACCGCGACCGGGGGCCGGCGCCCGTCGTCGCCGACCGGCGGCACGTCCTCGCCGTCGGACTTCGCGTCGCCGATGCGCGGGCACACGATGTACGCCTGGTGGCCCTTCGCGACCTCCTCGCGCAGCCGCCGCCACGCCCGATCCAGGAACGCCGGCTTCTCGGTGACGGGTACGACGTGAGAGGCAATCGGGGAGCGGCCGCGCGGCAGCTGGCTGAGCACCGACGTCTCCAGGTCGCCGAACACGGTCATCGCGACCGTGCGCGGGATCGGGGTGGCCGTCATCACCAGCACATGCGGCGGCTGGTCGGCCTTGGTGCGCAGGGCGTCGCGCTGCTCGACGCCGAAGCGGTGCTGCTCGTCGACGACCACGAGGCCGAGGTCGGCGAAGTCGACGCCCTCGTAGAGCAGGGCGTGGGTGCCGACCACGATGCCCGCGGTACCGCTGCGGATCTCCTCCAGCACCCGGCGCCGCGCGGCCGCGCCCAGCGAGCCGGTCAGCAGCGACACCCGGGTGGCCTCGGGCGCGGCGTCGAGCTCGCCCGCCCGCGCCATGCCGCCGAGCAGGTCCATCACGTTGCGGTAGTGCTGGGCGGCCAGAACCTCGGTCGGGGCGAGCATCGCCGCCTGGCCGCCGGCGTCGACGACCTGCAGCATGGCGCGCAGCGCGCACAGCGTCTTGCCGGACCCGACCTCGCCCTGCAGCAGCCGGTGCATCGGGTGCGCCCGCGCCAGGTCGGCCGCGACCTCCTCGCCGACGTCGCGCTGCCCCCGCGTCAGCTCGTACGGCAGCCCCGCGTCGAACGCGGCCAGCAGCCCGTCGTCGCGGCGCGGGCGCGGCACCGCCGGCCAGTCCTCGGCCCGCTTCTTGCGCTGCACCAAGGTCAGCTGCAGCGCGAACGCCTCGTCCCACTTGAGCCGCCGCCGCGCCATCGCCAGGGACTGCTGCGACTCGGGCCGGTGGATCTCGCGCAGCGCCTTGTCCAGCGGCGTCAGCCGCCGGCTCGCCCGCGTCGTGGCCGGCACGTGGTCCGGCGTGACCGGCAGGACGTCGAGCACGGTGCGCACCGCCGCCGCGATGCGCCAGGTCGGCACGCGCGCGGTCGCCGGGTACACCGGGATGATCGCCCCCGCGAACTCCTCGACCGCCTCCTCGCCCTCGCCGGCGTCGAGCAGGACGTAGTCGGGCTGGTTGAGCTGCAGCTTGTTGTTGAACCGCCCGACCTTGCCGGAGAACAGCCCCCACCGGCCCGGTCGCAGCTGGTTCTCCCGCCACGGCTGGTTGAAGAACGTGACGCTGATCTCGCCGCCGCTGTCGTCGCCGATGACCGCCTCGACCAACGACCCGCGCTTGCCCCGCGCGGCACCGCGCTGCTGCTGGAACTGCCGCGAGCTGACGCGTTTGACCTGCCCGAACACCGTCACGTCGGTGTCGATCTCCAGCGCCCGGATGTCGGTGTGCTCGCCGCGCTCCTCATAACGGCGCGGGAAGTGGTACACCAGGTCGCCCACGGTGTGCAGGTCCAGGTGCTCGGCGAGGAGCTTCGCCCCGTTGCCCCCGAGCACCTTGGACAACGGCGTCGTCATGTCGATGTCGGCCACTCGACCTATCTTCCCCCGGTCTGATTTACATCTATTCCACGCCCACCAGCAGCGGGTAGTGCGGCTGGCCCCCTTCGTAACACTGCACCTCGACGAACGGCCACGCCCCCTCGACGTGTTCGCGCAGGGTGTCGCTCAGCCCCGCCGGGGCGCCCCGCCCGACGATCAGGGTGACCAGCTCCCCGCCGCCCCCGAGCATCCGGTCCAGCAGCCCGACGGCGGTCCGCGACAGGTCCTGCCCGATGAGGTTGACCTCCCCGTCGACGATCGCGAGCACGTCGCCCGGCTGGCACCGCCCGGCCACGGTCAGCGCCTCCCGCCCGGCGATCGTGACCTCGGCCGACCGGCACCGCGCGGCCGCCTCGGCCATCGCGATCACGTCGTCCTCGAACCGCCGCGCCGCGTCGCGCACGGCCATCGCCGCGAGCGCCTGCACCGGCGAGCGGGTCGGCACCACCCCCGCGCGGATGCCCTCCGCCCGCGCCTCGGCCGCCGCGGCGGAGGCGACGGCGAGGACGTTCGAGTCGTTGGGCAGCACGACGACACGCCCCGCCCCGGTACGGCGAATCGCCGCCAGAATCTCCCCGGTCGACGGGCTGCCGGTCAGGACGGTGGCGCCTTCGGCCGCGAGCAGCTCGGCCAGCCCGGGTCCGCTGCACACGACGACAACGGCCCGCTCTGTCGCGTCGTCCGACCCGTCGGCCGCGTTCCGGGACGCCCCCGCGGCGCTCTGCTCGATCCGAACCACGTTCCGGTCCCACGCCTCGCCGTCCCGCGGCGCGTCAGTCCATGCCTCGTCTCCGTGCCGCGCCTCGTCGCCGCGTGCGCCGCCGACCCGCACCTCGTCGAACGAGTCTCGGGCGCCGTCTGCCGCTGCCGCCAAGCGCACGCCCGCCGCGCCCGCCCCTGCCGCGCCCGCCCGCGCCACGCCTGCGTCTGCGTCTGCCGCGCCCACGGCCGCTACGTCCGCGCTGGCGAGCGCTGCCACCTGATCGGCGAACCGCGTGACGGTGATCCTGCTCGGCCGCCCCGCTTCAACCCCGGCCTCAATAGCCGCCCCGACGTCGTTGACGTGCACGTGGACGTGCCAGACGGGCTCCTCCCCCACAACGACGAGGGAGTCCCCGAGCCCCGCGAGGACGCGGCGCAGCTCGTCGACCGCGCCGGCGGCCGCCCGCAGCAGGTACTGCACCTCGTACCCGTACGCGTCCGAGCCCGCCTCCCGCTCCATGCTCCCGCCCGGTAGCCCAGGGGCCGGCCTCGCGGCCCCGGTCGTCATGTCGGGCGGCGCCTCGCCGGTCAGGGTCTCCACCAGGGCGTCGAGCAGCACGACCAGGCCGCGGCCACCGGCATCGACGACGCCGGCCCGGGCCAGGGCAGGCAGCTGCTCAGGCGTCCGCGCGAGCGCGACGCGCGCCGCCTCGGCGGCCGCCCGTGCCACCGCGACCACGTCTCGGCCCGCGGTGCCATCACTCGCGCCGCGATCACGCCCGGACGCGTCGCCCGCCCCGTCGTCGGGCGCGGAGGCGGCGGCGAGCGCCGCCCGAGCGGCAGCCGCACCGACGGACAGCACCGTGCCCTCGACCGGCGCCGCGACCGCGCGGTAGGCCGCCTTGGCCGCCTCGTCCAGGGCCCGGGCCAGATCTTGCCCGTCGGCGGCGACCACGCCGCCCAGCGCACCGGCGAGCCCCTTGAACAGCTGCGCCAGGATGATCCCCGAGTTACCCCGCGCCCCCAGCAATGCCCCCTGGGCCACGTCGCGCAGCACGCCACCCAAATCGTCCGCGCCCGAGCTCGCGCCTCCGGCCGCCGCGCCCCCGCCCGCCACGCCCGCACCGTCGCCCGCCGCCGCACCATCGGCCGCCGCACCCGCGCCGCCAACCACCGCATCCGGACCTTCGGCCAGCGCGCCTCGACCGCCAACCACCGCCGCCGCGCCACCGACCGACCCGTCCGGGCCGCCGACCGACGCGTCCGGGCCGCCGACCACCGCGCCCGCGCCGCTAGCCACCGCGCCCGCGCCGCTGACCACCACCGCGTCCGCGCCGCTAGCCACCGCGTCCGCGCCGCTGACCACCACCGCGTCCGCGCCGCTAGCCACCGCGCCCGCGCCGCTGACCACCACCGCGTCCGCGCCGCTAGCCACCGCGCCCGCGCCGCTGACCACCACCGCGTCCGCGCCGTCGGCCGGCGCGCCCGAGCGGTCGCCCAGCGACTGCACCGCGGCGGCCATGGTCAACACGAGGTTGGTGCCGGTGTCCCCGTCCGGGACCGGGTACACATTGAGCGCGTCGATCTCCGCCTGATGGCGCCGCAGCGCGCCCAGGCCGGTGACACACCACCGGCGGACGATGGCGGCGTCCACGCTGTCTGGCACGCGCCAGAGCCTAACCGTGAGCGCCGTCATTCCCCACCGATGCGCCCCCGACAGGGCCGATTGGGTGTCCCGGGCCGGCATCAGGTAACCTTGCGGGGTTGCCCGCCGCTCACCCGGCCGGGGACGCCTGGAACGAGATCCGCGGTGCGGTTCCGTTCCGACCCGAGACTGCAATCAATCCCAGGAGATCCCCGTGGCTAGCGTGTGCGACGTCTGCGGCAAGGGACCGGGCTTCGGCCACAACGTGTCCCACTCGCACCGGCGGACCAACCGCCGTTGGAACCCCAACATTCAGACGGTGCGCACCCCGGCCGGTGGCGGCACCACGCGGAAGATGCAGGTCTGCACGTCCTGCCTCAAGGCCGGCAAGGTCGTCCGCGGCTGATTCAGCCAGCGCAAAGGCCCCGTGACCAGGTCACGGGGCCTTTTGCCGTGCGCCGGTAGGCACGCGCACCGACGCCGCCCCCTCGGCGCCCGGGCGCGCGCCGCCCCGGAAAAGCAACGCTCAGAGATCACGACCGAACGAGCGCACGTCCGGGTACCCCTTGTAATGCCCGAAATCCGCAATCCGCGCATATCCGCTGCCCTCGTAGAGCGCGATCGCCTCGGGCTGTGCGGTCCCCGTCTCCAGCCACAGCCGCTTGCGGCCCGCCTGCCGCGCCGCGTCCTCCACGGCCGCCAGGAGGGCCTTCGCGAGGCCGCGACCGCGGAACTGGGGCACCACGTACATGCGCTTGAGCTCCGCCGTCGTCTCGTCCTCGGCGAGGGTGCGGAAGCCGGCGCACCCGGCCGGCACGTGGTCCTCCACGTACGCCACGAGGAACGCCCCCTCGGGCGGGTCGAACTCGCCGGGCTGGATCGGGGTGGAGTCCCCCTCGCCGCCGTACCGCTCGCTCAGATCGGCGAGCGCGGCGGTGGTGAGCTCGGTGGCGACCCGCGAGCCGTAGCGGGTCATTCGGATGTCGAACTGGGTCACGAGCGTAAAGGGTACGGGCCCGAACGGCCCTTACTGCTTCGGCGGGAAACCGTCACCGGAAGTGATCCCAGCCGGGGGCGGCGCCCGTGTACCTGCGCCCGTCCACCGTCACACCGTCACCCACCGTGAACAAACTGGCCGGTACCACGGACCCCACAACGAGCCACTCGGCCGGCAGCTCAGTGCCCTCCGGGAAGGTGGCGGCGAGGGCGTGGTCGTCGCCGCCGGCAAGGATCCAGCCGTACGGGTCGACGCCCAGCGCGGTCGCGGCCGCGACCATCGGCTCGGGCACGCTGAACGCGTCGCGCCGCAGATCGATGCCGACGCCGCTGGCCGTCGCGATGTGGCCGAGGTCGGCGAGCAGCCCGTCGGACACGTCGATCATGGACGTCGCGCCCATCCGCGCCGCGACCGGGCCCAGGTGGTACGGCACCTCGGGCCGGCGGTGCGCGTCCACGAGCAGCTTCGGCGAGCGGAACCCGCGCGACAGGATCGTGTACCCGGCCGCGGCGTGCCCGATACGCCCCGCGACGGCCACGACGTCGCCCGGGCGCGCGCCCGAGCGCAGCAGCGGCGCCCGCCCCTCGAGATCGCCGAGCGCCGTCACCGCGATCGTCAGCGTCGGGCTCGAGGATGTGTCCCCGCCCACAACCGACGCGCCGGTCTTCGCCGCCTCCGCGGCTAGGCCGTCGGCCAACTCCTCGGCCCACGAGATCTGCAGGTTTGCCGGAGCGCAGAGAGCCACCAGCAGCGCGGTGGGCCGCGCGCCCATGGCGGCGATGTCGGCGAGGTTTGCCGCGGCCGCGCGGTGGCCCACGTCGCGCGCACTGGACCAGTCGCGGCGGAAATGCCGCCCGTCCACGAGGACGTCGGTGCTCGCCACGACGCGCGCGTCCGGGGCCGCGACGAGCGCACCGTCGTCCCCCGGTCCGAGCAGAACAAAGGGCGACGCCGCCCCGAGCCGAGCCGTCACCCGCGAGATGAGCCCGAACTCCCCGGCGGTTGCTACGGTCACCCGTCCTCCAACCTGATGCTCGATAGTGTCGCCGAAGCCGCGCGTCATGGCATGATCACGCACGGCGGTTGATTTGCCGGTTCCATTCTTGCGGTAGGTTGACGCCTGGTCAGCGCTCGTACGGCAGGGAGGGAGTCGTGTCGTGGTACAGGCCTACATCCTGATCCAAACAGAGGTCGGCAAGGCACGCGACGTCGCCACGGCCATCCACGGCCTCGGCGGGGTGGTGCGCGTGGACGCGGTCACTGGCCCCTACGACGTCGTCGTGCTCACGGAGGCCCGCAGCATCGACGAACTGGGCCAGCTCATCGTGTCGAAGGTCCAGCTCGTGCCCGGCATCACCCGCACCGTCACGTGCTCGGTGGTGCACTTGTAGTGACCGTCGACACCACCCGCCCGGCCCCCAGCCCCGGCCGGATCGCCACCTTCGCGGCCCTGCCCGTCGCGCTGTTGGCCGGCCTGGTCGCATTCTGGGGCCTGGGTGGCTTCCCGGGCCATGCCGACAAGCCAAGCGCGGCAGCGGTACCCGCTGAGGCGCCCCAGCTCGCCCCGAGCCCGGCCACCGTGTGCCGGGCCTTGGTGGCGAAGCTCCCGGACGCACTCGGCGGCCTCGCCCGCCGCCCCGTCACCGCCGGCGCGGAGCAGAACGCCGCGTTCGGCGACCCGGCGATCGTGCTCTCGTGCGGCGTAGCACAGGCCACGATCCCCCCGGACGCCCAACTGCTCGGCCTGTCGAACGTCTGCTGGTACCCCGAGGAACGCTCCGGCGAGACCGTCTGGCACACGGTCGACCGCGAGGTGGCGCTCCGCGTGGTGGTACCCAAGGCCGCCGACGGCTCCTGGCTCGTGAATCTTTCAGCGCCGATCGTCGCCACCGTGCCCGCCACGGCACCGGGCCCGGTCCACTGCTGAGCGGCCGCCCCGTTCGCACCTGAACGGGGGACAACTCCGCCTCCGCGCGGATGCGCGCGACCTGCTTGAAGCCGCATCGCTCGGACCGTCCGCGCGCAGTGACATCAACCATGCACTCTGTCATTCGCGCCCTTGCCCCTGCCCACGGGCAGCCGAGCCAGCTGGATGTCGAGCAGGCGCAGGGCGCGGGCGCGTCAGCCCGACGCGGCGTCCAGCGCGCGGCGAACGTCCGCGACCAGGTCGGCCGTGTCCTCCACGCCGCACGAGAGACGCACCAGGCCCTCGGGCGCGTCGTCACCCCACTGCGCCCGCCGGTCCGCCGAGGTGTGCAGCCCGCCGAACGACGTCGCGGCGAACACCAGCTCGGACGCGGCGAGGAAGCGGTCCACGGCCGGCTTGCCAGCCAGGGTGAACGTCACGACGCCGGGGACGCGGCGCATCTGGCGGGCCGCCGCCGCGTACGCGGGGTCGCCCGGGCGACCGGGCCACCGCACGGACGCGACCGCCGGATGGCCGGCCAGCACCTCCGCCACGGCCGCCGCGTTCGCCGTCTGCCGGGCGAGGCGCAGGTCCAGCGTGCCGAGCGAGCGGTGGGCCAGCCACGCCTCGAACGGCCCCGGCACGCCGCCCGTCCGCGCGCGCCAGGTGCGGATCGTCGCCACGAGCTCCGGGTCCCGCGCGCACACGTAGCCCAGCAGCATGTCGGAATGCCCGGTGAGCGCCTTGGTGGCCGACGCGACCGAGAAGTCCGCGCCGAGGTCCAGGGGCCTTTGCCCGAGCGGCGTCGGCGTGGTGTTGTCGACCGCGACGAGGCCCCCGGCCGCGTGCGCCCGCGCGGCAAGGTCGGCAACGTCACACACGTCAAGGCCGGGGTTGGACGGGGTCTCGAGCAGCAGGAGGCGGACGCCGCCGAAGTCCGGGTACGGCCCGGCGGTCCGCATCGTGCGCACCTCGATCCCGCGCCCGGGCAGGTGCTCGCCGGCGAAGGCCCGCGTCAGGAAGTACCCGTCGGCGGGAAGCACCACGGCGTCGCCGCTGCGCAGCGTGGCCAGCAGCACCGCCGTGATCGCCGCCATCCCGGAGGCGAAGACGACGCACTCGCCGCCCTCCAGCTCGCCGATGGCCTGCTCCAGCATCCGGTACGTCCGGTTGTCCGTCCGCCCGTACCCGTCCACGCCCGCCTGCGGCCCGGCGACCGGATCGAGGTGGTACGGCGCGACGAACACCGGCGACGGCAGGAACGGCTCCCCCGCGACCGGCGCGGGCACGCCGGCATGCACCACGCGGGTCCCGTCTCCGCGCGCCGCTGCGGCCGGCTCAGGGGCACCTGCGGGGCCGCCCCCGCGCCCGTCCGAGCCTTGGCCGGCGACGGTGCCGGGCGCCTCCGAGGGCACGTCTGCGGCCGCGCCGGACGGCGCCGCTGCCGCCTCCGCGCGCTCGTCCGGGGCTACGTCGGGGGCCGGCCGGTCCGCGGGTGCGTCCGAGCCGGGGCCGTTGAAGGTCACTGGCCGGTCGAGGGGACGCCCGGGCGCTCCGGCTTCGTCTCCCTCGCCATGAGCGCGGCAATGGCCTTGAGCGTGTCGACGCCCTCGTGGCAGACCTGCTCGACCTGCTCCGTGATCGGCATCTCGACGCCGACGCTGTGTGCGAGGTCACGGATCGACAGGCAGCTCTTGACGCCCTCGGCGGTCTGGCGGGTCGCCGCCTGGGCGTGCTCGAGGGTCTCGCCGCGGCCGAGGCGCTCGCCGAACGTGCGGTTGCGCGACAGCGGCGACGAGCACGTCGCGATGAGGTCGCCGAGCCCGGCCAGGCCGGCGAACGTCATCGGGTTGGCGCCCAGCGCCGCGCCCAGGCGGGAGGTCTCCGCGAGGCCGCGCGTGATCAGGGTCGCCTTGGTGTTGTCGCCGAAGCCGAGGGCCGAGGCCATGCCGTAGGCCAGGGCGATCGCGTTCTTGACGGCGCCGCCGAGCTCGCAGCCGACGACGTCGTCGTTCGTGTACGGCCGGAGGTACCGCGTGCTGATCGCCCGCTGGACCAGCTCGGCCCGGCGGATGTCGCGGCAGGCCACGACCGTGCCGGCGATCTGCTCGGCGGCGATCTCGGGCGCCAGGTTGGGCCCGGTGACCACGACGACGCGGTCCGGCTCGACGTCGGCGACCTCGACGATCACCTCGCTCATCCGCTTGAGCGTGTCGAGCTCGATGCCCTTCATCAGGCTCACCAGGGTGGTGTCCGCGCCGATCGCGCCGCTCCAGGCCGAAAGGTTGGCGCGCAGCGTCTGCGACGGGACGGCGAGGACGACGAGGTCGGCGCCGTCGATCGCCTCGTGCGCGTCGGACGTGGCGGTGACAGCGCCCGGGAGCCACAGGGCCGGCAGGTAGTCCGGGTTCTGATGCTGATCGCGGATCGAGGCGGCCAGCTCGGGCCGGCGCGACCAGATGGTGACGGCGGGGGTGCCGGCGTCGGCCAGCACCTTCGCGAACGCCGTGCCCCACGAGCCGGCGCCGAGGACCGCCGCGCGCTGAATGCTCATGCCGCCTGCTCTTCGGATCGCTCCGTCGGGCGCTTCGGGGTCCACAGCGGCGGTGGAGTACCGCCGCGGATCTCCGCCAGCATGTCGCGCAGATGCAGCATGATGTGCTCGGTGATCTCCCCCAGGGTCTGCGCCGTCGGCTGCGCGTCCGCCCAGGCCGACAGGTCCATCGGCTCGCCCGTCTGGATCGTGATCATCGCGCGCGGGAACAGCTTGAGCTTCTTCGTCCGCGGGTCGTAGATCCGCTCCGGCCCCCACATGACGATCGGGATCACGGGCGCGCGAGTGTCCAGCCACAGCCGGGCCGCGCCGGTTTTGCCGCGCATCGGCCACAGGTCGGGCTCGCGCGACGTGGTGCCCTCCGGGTAGATGACCACGGCCTCGCCCGCGCGCACGCCCTCCCGGGCGGCCTCGAGCGCCTTGACCGCGTCGGTGGTCCCGCGGCGCACCGGGATCTGGTGGACCGCCTTGAGCAGGTACCCCAGCACCGGCACCTCGAACAGGCTGGACTTGGCCAGGAACGAGGGCCACCGCCCCGCGTCGTAGATGTAGTGCGCGACGGTCAGCGGGTCCGCGTGGGAGATGTGGTTGACCACAATGATCACCCCACCCTCGGCCGGGATGTGTTCCATGCCTCGCCAGGTGCGACGGGTCAGCACCTGGATCGCGGGCTTGACGGTCATGACGGCGAAACGCCGCCAGAAGCCGAGCCTCCGGCGCACCATCTCACCCTCCCCTCACGGTTCTGCTGCGAATCATGCCACTGCCGGGCGCCGGGTGGCCGTGTCAGGATGGCTCATGCACTGCCACGGCCAGTCGACGCCCCAGCCGACGGCTTCCGAGCGACCGGCCTCCTGGGTTGCCGTGGTGCCGGTCAAGCCCCTGCGAGCGGCCAAGACGCGCCTGCGCGGCGCCGTGCCCGAGGCCGTACACCCCGACCTGGTCCTGGCCATGGCACGCGACACGGTAGCCGCCGCGCTCGCGTGCCGCGCGGTCGCCCGTGTCGTCGTGATCTGTGATGACCCGGCCGTGTGCGCGGAGTTGACCGAGCTGGGCGCCCTATGCCTGCCCGACGCCCCGGCCGCCGGCCTCAACGCCGCCCTGGCCTACGGCGCCCAGGCGGCCCAGCACACCGCCACGTCGCGCCGCGACCGGGCGGACCCGGCGGCGCCCGGCACGCGCGGCGAGCGAGGCGCCCACGGACACGAGGCGCTTTCCGAGCGCGCGGACGCCGCCCACGCAGGCGGGACGCGCGAGGACGCGACCCAGGCGGACGCTACGCGCGGGGACGCGGCGCCGATGGACGTAGCCGGCGCCGACGTCGCGCAGGCTTATGTGGCACGCACGGACGCGACGTGGACCGACGCCGCGCGCGAGGACGCGTTCTCGGTGGTCGCGCTGACCGCGGACCTGCCGGCCATGCGCCCCGAAGACCTTGAGTCCGCGCTGCTCGCGGCCACGCGGACGGGTCAGCGGGCGTTCGTGCCCGATCTCGAGGGCACCGGCACGGTGCTGCTCGCCGCGCCGGCCGGCCAGCCACTCACGCCGCTGTTCGGCCCCGGCTCGGCCGCGGCGCACCTGAGCTCGGGCGCGGTGCAGCTCGACGGAGCGTGGCCGAGCCTGCGTCGCGACGTAGACACCGCGGCCGATCTCGATGCCGCGGCGCGTTTGGGCCTCGGCGCACATACCGGACAAGTCATCTGCACGGTAGCGTGATCGGCATGCAGGGCACGGTCGCGACGTTCGACGAGGAGAGTCGTACGGGCACGGTGCTGCTCGACGACGGGGTCGAGATTTCGTTCCCGGCGGCGGCGTTCGACGCATCCGGGCTGCGCCACCTGCGGCTCGGCCAGCGGGTGCGGCTCGACCACGACGATGTGGGCACGATCACGAAGGTCACACTCCCGACCCTTCCGTGAGGGCCAGGCAGCGGGAAGTTCATGTTCAGACCGGCACAAACAGGCCATGATGATCCGGTGGACGAGAGCAAGCCCGGTCGTAGCCGCCCGCGCAGCGCCGCCCAGCGGTCCGATCCGGCAAGTTCGCCGCCCAAGACGACGAGGTCCAGCGAGAACGGGACTCCGGCGCGGGCGCGTCGGGCCACAAAGGTCGCGCGGTCCACAGCGGCCGACGGAGCCACGGTGAGCGAGGTCACGGTGAACGAGGCCACGGCAGACACGACGCGGACGCCAGAGCGGGTGCCCGCGCAGAAGAGCCCAACGAAATCGTCCGCCGCCGCGACGCCGCCCGAGCCCGCGGACCAGCTGCCCGCGGACTCGCCAGCTGCTGATCGGGAGCCCGCAGCCGGCGACGTGACGCCCGCGGGAGCCGCTCCGGCGGACGAGACGGGCGGTGACGCAACGCCGGCCGGGAGCACGCAGGCTCCGGAGACCGCGAAGCCTGCGGAAGCCAAGCCGACGGCGACGAAGGCCGCCCCGGCGAAGGCGACGGGCACCAAGCCCGCCGCGGCCCAGCCGACGACGAGCGGGCCGACCGCCGACGCGCCGGCCGGAAGCGGGCCCGCCGCCAGGCCCGCGAACCCAGCGAAGGCCACAGCCCCCTCGAAAGCCGCCGCCCCGGCCAAGGCCGCTACGCCTGCCAAGTCCGCGACGCCCGCCAACGCCGCTACGCCTGCCAAGACCGGCGAGCCGGCGAAGGCCGCCCCCGCGCGATCGGCGACCAAGCCGCCGACGACCGGCGTCAACGGAGCCACGGCGCGGACCACCAGCTCAACGAACGGCCAGGTAGCCGGCGCGGTCCCGGCGGACGGGCATGATGCGGCCGTAAACGCCGCCCAGGCCGCCCCCACGAGCCCGGCCCCACAGCGGGCGGAGGCGCCGGCCGCCGCCGGGCAAACCGACGCGGTGATCAAGGACGCGGACGCGGCGGCCGAAGGGGCCGGCGCCGCCGAGCACGCCGCAGACCGCGCGGGCGCGCCTGTCGGTGACCTTGAGGCCGCCATCGCGAACCAGAGTGCCGGGTGGTTCGGGTCCGAAGAGGGCGATCTGCGGGTACAGGATGAGGAGAAACCGCTCCCGGAAGACCGGTATCTCAACCGCGAGCTGTCCTGGCTCGACTTCAACGCGCGGGTGCTGACGCTGGCCGAGGACGCGGGCACGCCGCTGCTGGAGCGGGCCAAGTTCCTCGCCATCTTCGCCAGCAACCTCGACGAGTTCTACATGGTGCGCGTCGCGGGGCTGAAGCGGCGGCTGCAGACCGGCCTGCCCGTGCGGCGGCCGGGGTTCCAGCCGCCGACGGAGCAGCTGGAGCAGATCGCGGAGCGCACGACCGCGCTGATGTCGCGGCAGTCGCGGGTCTTCGCCGAGGAGATCGCGCCGGCGATGGCCGAGGAGAACATCCACATCGTTCGCTGGACGGAGCTCGACCCGGCCGAGCGGGAGCGGATGCGCGCGTCGTTCCGCGAGCAGATCTTCCCGGTGCTCACGCCGCTGGCGGTGGACCCGGCGCACCCGTTCCCGTACATCTCGGGGCTCTCGCTGAACCTGGCCGTCGTGGTGCGGGAGAAGGACGGCGGGCCGGAGCTGTTCGCGCGGATCAAGGTGCCGAACAACGTGCCGCGGTTCTTCGCGCTGCACGCCGCGCGCGACGGTGCGCGCGTCATGCGCTTCCTGCCGGTCGAGGAGCTGATCGCCGCGCACCTCGGGCAGCTGTTCTCCGGCATGCAGGTGGTCGAGCACCACCTGTTCCGGGTGACCCGCAACGCCGAGGTGGAGCTCGACGAGGACCGCGACGAGGACCTGCTGCAGGCGCTGGAGCGGGAGCTCGCGCGGAGGCGCTTCGGGCCGCCGGTGCGGCTGGAGGTGGCCGCGTCGATCTCCGACCACGTGCTGGAGCTGCTCGTCCGCGAGCTGGACATGGACTCCCACGACGTGCTGCGCGTGCCGGGGTGGCTGGACCTGACGGCGCTGTGGGAGGTGTACAACGGCGTCGATCGTCCGGACCTGAAGGACCCGCCGTTCGTGCCCGCGACGCACCCCCACTTCGCCGAGGGCGAGACGCCGCGCAGCGTGTTCGCGCGGTTGCGCGACCACGACATCCTCGTGCACCACCCGTACCACTCGTTCTCCACGAGCGTGCAGCGCTTCATCGAGCAGGCCGCCGCCGATCCGAACGTACTGGCGATCAAGCTGACGCTGTACCGCACCAGTGGCGACTCGCCGATCGTCGACGCGCTCGTCGACGCGGCCGAGGCGGGCAAGCAGGTGGTGGTGCTCGTCGAGGTCAAGGCGCGCTTCGACGAGAAGGCGAACATCGGCTGGGCGCGGACGCTGGAGCGCGCCGGCTGCCACGTCGTCTACGGCCTCGTGGGCCTCAAGACGCACACGAAGACGGCCCTGGTGGTGCGCCAGGAGGGCAACCACATCCGGCGGTACTGCCACATCGGCACCGGCAACTACCACCCGAAGACGGCGCGGCTGTACGAGGACTACGGCCTGCTGACCGCCGACCCGGAGGTGGGCGCCGACCTGACCGACCTGTTCAACGTGCTCACCGGCTACAGCCGCCAGACGTCGTACCGCCGGCTGCTGGTCGCCCCGCACGGCGTACGGCGCGGGATCATCGAGCGGATCGAGCGCGAGGTCGCGTACGGCGCCGACGGCCTGGTCCAGATCAAGGTGAACTCGCTGGTCGACGAGGAGATCATCGACTCGCTGTACCGGGCGAGCCGCGCGGGCACGAACGTCGACCTGATCGTGCGCGGCATCTGCGCGCTGCGCCCGGGCGTGCCGGACCTGTCCGAGAACATTCGGGTCCGATCGATCCTGGGCCGGTTCCTCGAGCACTCGCGGGTGTTCCGCTTCGGGCACGGCGCCCGCGCGGAGTACTGGATCGGCTCGGCGGATCTCATGCACCGCAACCTGGACCGCCGCGTGGAGGCGCTGGTCCAGGTGACCGACCCGGCCTCGACCGAGGAACTGCATCGCGTGCTCGCCCTGATGATGAGCGACGATACGGGCGCGTTCGAGCTGTCGGGCAACGGCGATTGGCACCGGCGTCCGGGCAAGAACGCGCAGGAGGCGCTGCTGCGCCGCATTGTCGACCGGGTTGAGTAGCCGGTCCAACGTCGAAGGTGGCTGGATGCTGGAGGAAGAGCGCAAGTACCTGGTCGACGACGGATTCACCATGCCGGACCTCGGCGCCGCCGGAAGGGTGAGCGTCCGGGGCCCGGTGTCGTTGCGGGCGACCTACTACGACACCACCGAGCGGCTGCTCGCCCGGCATGGGGTTTCGCTTCGGTACCGCACCAGCGACGCCCGGTCGCGCGTCTGGACGGTGAAGCTGCCGTCCTCGAGGCCCGGCGTGCGCCATGAGCACTCCCGCCCGTCGGCGGGCGCGGGCGTCGTGCCGGAGGACCTGCTGGACCTGGTCACGGCGTACCGGCGCGGGCGCACCCTGCTGCCGGCGGCGGTGCTGCGCACGTCGCGCACCGTCTACGACGTGACCGACCGCGACGGCAACGTGCTGGCGGAGGTGGCCGACGACGCGGTGAGCGTCATGGACGGCCGCCGCGTCGCTTCCAGCTTCCGGGAGATCGAGGTCGAGCGCGTCGGCGGGGAGACGAAGACGCTGGACAAGATCGAGCGCCTGCTGCTGCGCGCGGGCGCGCAGGTGGGCGACTTCGTGCCCAAGCACGTGCGGGCGATGGGGCCGCTGGAGCCGGCGGTCCTGGTCGCGCCCGCGCCGCTGCAGCGCAAGGCGCGCGCCGGCGACATCGTGACCGAGGCGATCCGCCGCGACGTGGCGCGCATCTTCAAGCACGACCCGTTCGCGCGGCTGCGCGAGCTGATGCCCAACGGCGACACCCCGGTGCACCAGATGCGGGTCGGCACCCGCCGGCTGCGCAGCGACCTGCAGACGTTCCAGGCGCTGCTGGAGCCGGAATGGACGGCGCGGCTGCGCGCGGAGCTGGCCTGGCTCGCCGCGGCGCTCGGCGGCGCGCGGGACGTCGAGGTGCTGCGCGCCCGGCTGTACCGCACGGCCGCGGTCGACCCACTGTCGCCGCCGGACCGGGAGGCGGTCGAGCGCATCGACGCGGCGCTGGCCTCGCAGCAGGCGCAGGCGCTGGTCACCCTGGACGCGGCGCTGCACTCGCGGCGATACGTGAAGCTGCTCGACTCGCTCGTCGCCGCCGTGCAGGCGCCTCGACTGTCGCCGCTGGCGCGGGAGCGGGCCGACCGGGTCCTGCCGGGCATCGTGCGCAAGCCGTGGCGGAAGCTGGCGTTCGGCGGGGGCGGCGCGCCGGGCGCGGGCGGGCTCACCCCCGACCTGCCCGACGACGACTGGCACGAGGTCCGCAAGCGGGCCAAGCGGGCCCGCTACGCCGCCGACGCGGTTGCGGCGGTCGTGGGCCCCGACGCGGTACAGCTGGCAAAGGCCATCGCACGGGCGCAGGGTGTGCTCGGCGAGCATCAGGACGCGGCGATCGCCGCGGACGCCTGGGTCGGCGCGGCGGCGACCGAGCCCGGCGACGTGGCCCTGGCCGTGACCGCGGGGCGGTTGTTCGAACGCGAGCGGGCGGCGGTCACGCGCGCCCGCGCCGAGTTCCCGGCCGTGTGGCAGGCGGTCGTGGAGGATAAGAACATCGCATGGCTGAAGTGAACTCGGTGGTCCGCGCGGCCGGCGGCGTGGTGTGGCGGCGCAGCGAGGGCGGGGCGCCGGAGATCGTGCTGGTGCACCGCCCGCGGTACAACGACTGGTCCCTGCCCAAGGGCAAGCTCGACCCGGGCGAGCACGAGCTGGCCGCCGCCGTGCGCGAGGTCTACGAGGAGACGTCGGTGGAGGCGGTGCCGCAGCTGCGGCTGCCGTCGGTCCGGTACCTCACCGGCGAGCCGGGCGTGGAGAAGAGCGTCGACTACTGGTCGATGCGCGCGGCCGCCTGGGCGCCCCGGCCGCCCGACGACGAGATCGAGGAGGCGCGGTGGGTACCGGCCGCGGACGCGCAGGCGCTGCTGAGCTACGCGCACGACCGCGGCGTCGTGCGGGCGTTCCTGGCCCTGCCGCCGGTGACGGGCGTGGTGGCGCTGGTTCGCCACGCGAAGGCGGGCAGGCGGCGCGACTGGGCCGGCCCGGACGCCGAGCGGCCCCTGGAGCCGTCCGGGGAACGCGACGCGCAGGCCCTGAACGGCCTGCTGACGCTGCTGCGGCCCGACCGGGTGGTGTCGGCCACCCCCAGGCGCTGCCGGCAGACCGTGGAGCCGCTGGGGCTGCCGGTCGAGGCCGATGCGACGTTCGACGAACTGCAGGCGCCTGATCCCGCCGCGGCGGCGCTGGTGGCGCTGGCCCGGCGCGGCGGCACGACGGTGGTGTGCAGCCAGGGCAAGCTCATGCCGCCGCTGATGGTGGCGCTGACGAAGCGCGCCGATTTCAATTTCCATACCCGCAAGGGCACCGGCTGGGTGCTGTGCTTCTCGGAGGGCCGCCTCGCCGGCTGGGACCGCCTCGTGCCGATGACGGTGCAGTAGCCACGGAGAAATGCGAAAAGGGCGGCGCCGCGATTCGCGGCGCCGCCCTTTTCGTAGCCTGCCTTACTTGGCGGCGGCCTTCTTGGCCGGCGCCTTCTTCGCGGCGGTGGTGGTCTTGGCGGCGGCGGCCGCCGTCGTCGTCTTGCGAGCCGTCGACGACGCCGCGGCGCGCGTCGTCTTGGCGGCGGTCTTCTTGGCGGGCGCGGCCTTGGTGGCGGCGGCCTTGGCCGGGGCGGTCTTGGTCGCGGCCTTGGCCGGAGCGGCCTTCGTCGCCGCTGCCTTCGCCGTGGTGGCCTTGGCGGTCGTCGCCTTCGCCGTCGTGGCCTTCGTCGCTGCGGTCTTCTTGGCCGCGGCGGCAACCTTCGGCACCTTGCCGCTGGCGACCATCTCGCGGAAGCTGGCGCCGGCGCGGAACGCGGGAACCGACGTCTTCTTCACCTTCACCGCTTCACCGGTGCGCGGGTTGCGGGCGGTTCTCGCACCACGGACGCGCTTCTCGAACACGCCAAAACCGGTGATGGCGACCTTGTCGCCCTTGGTCACGGCGGCCTGGATCTCGGCCAGCACCGCGTCCAGCGCCGCGTTTGCCGACTTCTTGTCGCCCAGGCGAGCGCTGAGCGCCTCGATGAGCTCGGCCTTGTTCACGTTTCCTCCCGTACCAGAATTGAAGTCCCTGTGGGCAAGGTATCCCAACGCACACAGGATACAAACATATGACGGAAAAGAAATCGTTGTGGAGTAACGGATTTGACCGACGGCTCATCGAGACGCCCTGCGAGGGCTAGTGAACGACGGGTGTCCACTCCGGACGGCCTTGTTCGAAGGCGCTGATAGCGTCCTCGTGGCGAAGGGTGAGACCGATGTCGTCGAGGCCTTCCAGCAGCCGCCAGCGACTGAAATCGTCCAGTGGGAAGGCCCATTCGTGGCCGGCCGCGCGCAACTGGCGGGCCTCGAGGTCGACCGTTACCGCAAGCTTCGGGTCAGCCTCGATCGCGGACCACAGGGTCTCGACGTTTTCGAGGTCGAGCTCGACCGGCAGCAGGCCGGCCTTGAGCGAGTTGCCCCGGAAGATGTCGCCGAAACGCGGCGCGACAACCACCCGGAATCCATAGTCCGTCAGCGCCCAAACGGCGTGCTCACGCGAGGATCCGGTGCCGAACTCGGGCCCCGCGACGAGGATCGAGGCGCCCTCGTACGCCGGATTGTTGAGCACGAATTCGGGGTCGGAACGCCAGGCGTTGAACAGCCCGTCGGCGAACCCGGTGCGGGTGACGCGCTTGAGGTAGACGGCGGGGATGATCTGGTCGGTGTCCACGTTGGACCGGCGCAGCGGAACCGCCGTGCCGGTGTGGACGGTGAACTTCTCCATGATGTTCGTGTCCCTTTTAGTTCAGGTCGGCGGGGGCGGCGAGATGACCGGCAACGGCGGTCGCGGCGGCAACCGGCGGCGAAACCAGGTGGGTGCGACCGCCGCGGCCCTGGCGCCCCTCGAAGTTGCGGTTGGACGTCGAGGCGGAGCGCTCGCCCGGCTTGAGCGTGTCCGGGTTCATGCCCAGGCACATGGAACAGCCGGCGAAGCGCCACTCCGCGCCGGCGTCGGTGAAGACCTGGTCGAGGCCCTCCTCCTCCGCGGCCACGCGCACGGACGCGGAGCCCGGCACCACCAGCATCCGTACGCTGTCGGCGACCTTGCGCCCGCGCAGGACCTCGGCCGCGGCGCGCAGGTCCTCGAGCCGGCCGTTGGTGCAGGAGCCGAGGAACACCACGTCGATCGCGACGTCCCGCAGCGCGGTGCCCGGGGTCAGCGCCATGTACTCCAGCGCCTTCTGCGCCGCGACGCGCTCGGCGCTCTCGACGAAGTCGTCCGGGCTGGGCACGAAGCCGCCCAGCGGCGCACCCTGGCCGGGGTTGGTGCCCCAGGTGACGAACGGGGTGAGCTGCGAGATGTCCAGCGTCACCTCGGTGTCGAACTTGGCGCCCTCGTCGGTGCCCAGGCTGCGCCAGTACTCCTTCGCGCGATCCCAGTCCTCACCCTTCGGGGCGTACTGCCGGCCCTCGATGTAGGCGAACGTGGTCTCGTCCGGCGCGATCATGCCGGCCTTGGCGCCCCATTCGATCGACATGTTGGAGATGGTCATCCGACCCTCCATGGACAGCTTCTCGATCGCGGGGCCGCGGTACTCCACAACGTGCCCGCGCCCGCCGCCCGTGCCCACCTGGGAGATGAGCGCCAGCACCAGGTCCTTGGCGGTGACGCCCGGGCCGAGGTCGCCGACGACGTTGACCGCCATCGTGCGCGGGCGCGCCTGGGACAGCGTCTGCGTCGCCAGGACGTGCTCGACCTCGGACGTGCCGATGCCGAACGCGAGGGCGCCGAACGCGCCGTGCGTGGAGGTGTGCGAGTCGCCGCACACGATGGTCATGCCCGGCTGGGTGAGGCCCAGCTGCGGTCCCATGACGTGGACGACGCCCTGCTGGGCGTCGCCCAGCGGGTGCAGCCGGATCCCGAACTCCTCGGTGTTGCGCCGCAGCGTCTCGATCTGCGTGCGCGAGACCGGGTCGCTGATCGTCAGCAGGTTGTCGGTCGGCGTGTTGTGGTCTTCCGTCGCGATCGTGAGGTCGGGCCGGCGCACGGGGCGCCCGGACATGCGCAGGCCGTCGAACGCCTGCGGGCTGGTGACCTCGTGCAGCAGGTGCAGGTCGATGTAAAGCAGGTCGGGCTCACCGGCGGCGGCCCGCACGACGTGCGCGTCCCACACCTTCTCCGCCAGCGTACGCGGCTGCTGTTGGGCTTCTCCCACCATCTGGACATCCTAAAATTTGGGAGGTATGTTTCGGTCTGTGGGACACAGTATGAGCGGTGTCGGCGTGCTCGACAAGGCGGTTGTCATCCTTGCCGCCTGCGTCGACGGCGCCAGCCTGGCGGAATTGGTGGAGCGGACCAAGCTTCCGCGCGCCACCGCACACCGCCTGGCGCAGGCGTTGGAAATCCACCGCTTACTTGTTCGTGACGCCCAGGGCCGCTGGCGCCCGGGCCCGCGGCTGGGCGAGCTCGCCAACGCCGCACCGGACGTCCTGCTGACCGCCGCCGAGCCGATGCTGACCGCGCTGCGCGACGCGACGGGCGAGAGCGCGCAGCTGTACCTGCGCCGGGCCGACGAGCGGCTGTGCGTGGCCGCGGCCGAGCGGGCCAGCGGGCTTCGCGACACGGTGCCGATCGGCGCGGTGCTGCCGATGACGGCCGGCTCGGCCGCGCAGGTGCTTCTCGCGTGGGAGCCGCCCGAGGCCGTGATGCCGCTGCTGCCGCGGTGCAAGTTCACCGGGCGCACGCTGGCCGAGGTGCGCCGCCGCGGCTGGGCCCAGAGCGTGGCCGAGCGCGAGCCGGGCGTGGCGAGCGTGTCGGCGCCGATCCGCGACCGCACGGGGCGGGTCATCGCGGCGATCAGCGTCTCGGGGCCGATCGAGCGCCTGGGCCGGCGCCCGGGCGATCGGCACGCGATGGCGGTCGTGCGCGCGGGGCAGCGCCTGTCGGGTCTGTAGCCCCCACAGCGACCTGACCGCGACGAGGCGGTGCGGTCGCCGAACGGGTTGCGCCCTGCGGGGACGCGCTTACGATCTGCGGAATGTGCCGTCCGGAGCGCCCGGGGCGACCCGGGCGCGGACGCGTACTGCATCGGCGGATCCGGGGCGCGGTCCCGGAGCGCATCGGCTGGAAGGAACGCCAGTGCCCAGTTCGTCCATTCCTCACAGCCCCGAGCCGGACGGCTCGGAGGAAAGCCACCACCCGTCGACCCCTGCCTCGGACCACGGCCCGAGCAGGCCCGACGCGCCGGAGTCGCCGGCCGCGCCGGAGCAGCCCCAGGAGCCGCAGCTGCCGCCGCCGGCGCAGTCGAGCGGCGGCGGCGGCCGCGGCGGCTGCATGACCGCGATGATCGGCCTGTTCGTGTTCATCGCGGCGCTGCTGGGGATCGCCACCCAGCTGTGACAGTCGGCGGCGCGCCCGCGCGGGCCTCACCGGCGCGGGCGCGACCGTCGAGCCGATCCGAGGCGTCGTTTTTCCGATCTGCCGCGCGCTTCCCCGTTTCGACCTCGGTTGCATCGCGCGGGGAGGCACAACCACGTCCACACCGGACATACCACGCAGGAGGCTGGACCCTACGGCGACGACGGTCTCGACGCCCACGTGCGGCTCATTGGGCTCAGTAGCCTCCCCTGGGCACCGGCGCCGCCCCATCGGACGTCCTGGGCGCTCTCGGCGGCCTCTGCGGGGACGCCGGCGCGTCCGGCCGTGGTCACCGTTACCGACGACCCGGAGCTGTTCGAGAACCACACGGCGACGACACGTTCATGATCAGCACCGCGAGCGCGGCCGTGTACGTGGCGGGCGGCGCGGTGGCCGGCGGCTCCCTGCGAGCGGTCGGATAACGCCGCAGGAGGCACCAAGCAGAAAGGCCGCACCCCGAGAGGTGCGGCCTTGCATGGTAGCCCCGACCGGATTCGAACCGGCGCTACCGCCTTGAGAGGGCGGCGTCCTGGGCCGCTAGACGACGGGGCCCCAGTACTGCGACGTGCGGTGGAACTCTACAGCACCGCGATCTTGCTGCAGTGCTGGGGTACCAGGACTCGAACCTAGACTAACTGAGCCAGAATCAGTCGGGCTGCCAATTACCCCATACCCCATTGGCGCTTACCGCGCCGGAAGAGAACTTTACCGGAGGTCCCCTCCCTAGCCAAATCGGTTGTCGGCAACACGCCTATTCCAAGGTCAGGACCCTGTTGCTGAGCGCGCCGATGCCCTCGATCGAGACCACGACCTCGTCTCCGGCCACCAACGGGGAGACTCCCGCCGGGGTGCCGGTGAGGATCACGTCGCCGGGCAGGAGCGTCATGACGTGTGACACATATGACACCAGCGTCGGTACGTCGAAGACCATGTCCTTGGTGCGCCCGAGCTGGCGGACCTCCTCGTTGACCTCGCAGCGCACCTCGACGTCGCCGACGTCCACGCCGGTGACGATCCACGGGCCGATCGGGCAGAACGAGTCGAACCCCTTCGCGCGCGTGAACTGCACGTCCTTGCGCTGCAGGTCGCGCGCGGTGACGTCGTTGGCGCAGGTGTACCCGAAGATGGCCGCCGCCGCGCCCGCGCGGTCGACCCGGCGCGCGCCGGTGACCCCGATCACGACGGCGAGCTCGGCCTCGTGCTCGACCTGCTGCGACTGCGGGGGCAGCCGGATCGCGTCGTTGGGGCCGATGATCGACGTGGACGGCTTGAGGAAGAGCAGCGGCTCCTTCGGCACGTCGTTGCCGAGCTCGGCCGCGTGGTCGGCGTAGTTGCGCCCGACGCACACCACCTTGCTGGGCAGGATCGGCGAGAGCAGCCTCACGTCGGCCAGGGCCCAGCGCTGCCCCGTGAACCGTATGTCCCCGAACGGGTGACCCTCGATCTCGGCGACGGTCAGGCCGGTGAGCCCGGCCGACGGCTCACCCTCGACGACCCCGAACGACATGCCACTGTTGTGGGCGAAACGAGCGATACGCACGGGGGAAATCTACTCCGCCCCCACGTAGCGCTCCACGAACGCGTTGCGGAACGCGCCCCGCGGGTCCATCCGCGCGGCGAGGGCGGCGAAGTCGCCACCGCGCGGGTAGCGCGGCGCGTGCCGGAACACCTTGCCCCAGTGCGGCCGCGCCCCCAGCGGCGCGAGCTGCTCCTCCAACGCCTCAACCGCCCCAAGAACAAGATCATTATCCGGTACCCACGTGAAGTGCAGCGCCACGCTGTCGCGCCCGTAGTGCGGGCTGAGCCACAGCTCGTCCGCCGCGACGGTGCGGATCTCGGAGATCTGCAGCGCCGGCACGACCAGGTCACGCACCCGCTCCACGGCCGCAAACGCCGCGGGCGCGTCCGCGCGCGCCACGAAGTACTCCGTCTGCAGCTCCTCCCCGCTGCTGGGCGTGAAGTCGAGCCGGAAGTGCGGCAGCCGCTCGTGCCACGGCCCGGGCGCGCCACCCTGCTCCGTGCAGTGCACCGGCGACATGCTCGCGATCGGATGCCGCGCCCCGCCGGCCGGTTTGGCCCCGAACAACTCGCCGGGCGCGGGCGCGTCGCCGACGCGCCGCTTGAGCCACACCTGGTCGACCGTGTCCCCCGCCCAGCTGGTGAACAGGCTCACGCTGTACGCCGCCGCCGCGATCTCGTCCCAGTGCGCGTCGAGCTGCGCGCGCGGGAGGTGCTCGAAGACGTGCTGGCTCATCCGGTACGCCGGCACGACGTCCAGCGTCACCCGCACCACGACGCCGAGGGCCCCGAGCGCGACCACGGCCCCCGGGAAGTCCGCGTCCCCGCGCCTGAGCGACACCAGCTCTCCCCCGCCGGCGACGATCTCGACCCCCGCCACGGCCGTCGCGAGGTTCCCGAGCCCGACGCCGGACCCGTGCGTGCCGGTCGCGACCGCGCCCGCGACGGAGATGTGCGGCAGCGACCCGAGGTTGTGCAGCGCGTACCCTTCGGCGTCCAGCACCCGCGCCAGATCCCCGTACCGCACCCCGCCCCCGACGCTGACCGTCCCCCGCGCCTCGTCGATGCGGATGTCGGCCGGCAGCCCCGCAACGCTGATCAGGTCGCCCGGCGTGTCCGCGATCGGGTTGAACGAGTGCCCGGTACCGAGCGCCCGCACCCGCTCCGCGCTCGCCACGATCTCCTGCACCTGCTCGACCGTCTCGGGCCGATGCACCCGCGCCGCCCCGAACTCGATGTTCCCGGCCCAGTTCCGCAACCTGTCGCCCATCCCGCCTCCTTGATCGCGCTCCGCTTCCCTACCGCCCGGCCCGACGCTCGGATGCGCTCGGTCCGGCGCGGCTCCCCACGGTGCCACACCGTCCACCGCCGGCCGCGGGATCGTGTCGAAGCGGGTCGCCGTCCGGCATCCGTTCGTCGCCGAACGATAGAGGCTTCGCCGCCGAACAAGGCCGGACCGGTCCGGTTGGCCGCTCCCCCAAGGCCGACAAGCGCGGTGGGTCCAAGGCGCTCACTCCCGGCCTGGCCACGACCGCTCGCACGACCTGATGGACGGAGTCGAAGCGCTCGCATGGGCGCGCGGAGGCGCGGGCGGGCACCCGCCGGGCGGAGGCTCCGGCGGGCGCCATGGCGCGAGCGGCTGCCCAAACACGGGCGGACGCGCGGACGCACGGGCGCGGGCGGACGCACGGGCGCGCGGAGGCGCGGACGGGCACCCGCCGGGCGGAGGCCCCGGCGGGCGCCATGGCGCGAGCGGCTGCCCAAACGCAGGCGGACGCACGGACGCACGGGCGCGGGCGGACGCACGGGCGCGGGCGGGCGCACGGGCGCGGGCGGGCGCACGGGCGCGGGCGGGCGCCGGTGGGTCGACGGGCGGGGTGCGGACGCGCGAACGAGGCGGGCGCGGGGGCGGGTCAGGCGGGCTGGTCGAGGTACCGAAGCATCTGCTGGATCTCGGCGGTCCGTGACTCGTCGATGCGCTTGGCCAGGTCCAACGCGCCGGGGTTCACGCCCGTGCCGGTCTCCAGCCGGGCGATCTCGATCGCGTTGTGCTGGTGGGCGATGAACATGTTGAGGAACTTGGTCTCGAAGTCCTTGCCGCTGCTGGCGCCGAGCGCCTTGATGTCGTCGGGGCTCGTGCCGTGCGCGCCGCCGTGGCCGGCGTGCGCGGATGGGTCGGCGGCCGGGGGCTGGCCCCACGACTCGAGCCAGACCTGCATCGTCTTGAGCTCGTCGGTCTCCGTGACGTCGATCGCGGCCGCGAGGGTGCGCACGTCCTCGCGTACCGCCTTCGTCCGGGCCAGGCGGACCATCTCCAGCGCCTGGCTGTGATGGGCGGCCATCATCTGGCTGAACATGACGTCGGTGTCGTTGAAGACGCGTTGTGCGGTGCCTGCGGGGGCGGGCTGGGCCGGGGCGGCGGCGCAGCCCGCCAGCAGGAACGCCGCGAGAAGGAACGCGAAGCGTTTCATGTCCGGGGGTCTCCTTGCGCGCGGTGGCGTCCCGGCGATCGGGACGCCACCGCTCATTCAGCGGTACCGAGGGTCAGACGCGCAGCCACAGAGCCGGGACGTTGGGCGGCTCCCAGCCGGGGATCGCGGTGTGCGCCTGGCGGCACTGGTAGGTCACGCCGTTGTAGGTGACACGGTCGCCGACCTTGTACGCGGTACCGGCGGCCCAGGTGGTGGTGCCCGTCGGCGGCTGCGTCGTCGGGGTGACGGTCGGCGACGGGCTCGGGCGCGTCGGCGTCGGCGACGGCTGCGTGGGCGTCGGGTTGGGGTTGCCCCCGCCACCGCCGACCTGCAGGTCGACGCACGAGTAGAACGCGTTGCCGGTGTCCGCGATGTTCCAGCGCGCCAGCACCAGGAGGCGTCCGGTGCGCCCGCCGAGGCTCACCGTGTGCGACACGGTGGCGTCGGGCTGCCGGCCGCCGCCGTCGATGTTGGCGATGCGGGTGCCGCCGATGAAGTACTCGAAGTTCGTCGTGGCGTGGCGGGCGGTGAACACCCACGTGAACGTGACGGTGTCGCCGACCGAGGTGGCCGGCCAACCCTTGTTCGGGTCGTCCAGCTCCGCGAACCGGCTGTTGCCGCCACTGCAGCTCGTCAGGCCCTTCGGGCCCTCGACGCTCTGCGGTTCGTAGACGATCTCGCCGCAGTTGGCGACGCGGCCCTGGGCACACATCGCCTGGCGGCTGGGTGGTGAGGAGATGTACCCGTGCGCCGACGCCGGGGACGCCGTCACCAGCAGTGCGGCGGCCACGGCGGCCAGCGTCAGGGGTACCGCAGCGATCGCTTTGCGCATCCAATCGCTCCTTCCAGCGGTGGGGGTGATGCCGCCCAATGTAAAGGAAGGATTGTTAACAGTAAATAACCTTTATGAATATTGGTCAATGGAGCGCTCTCTTTTAAGGTAGGGTTACGCCCCCTTTGAGGCGCCCCCGCGCGCAGGCCCGCCGACGGCGTTCACCTGGGCGAAACACCTCCGCACGAGCGGCCACCGCGCGGAGGCGACGGCCGCGGTGAGACATCCGCGCGGAGGCGACGGCGCCCGGGTGCCACGGCGCAGAGACGACGCCCCGCGGTGACGACGGCGCTCGAGGGCGCCACCGCGCGAGGGCGACGCTGGCGGCGGGGCCTCCGCGCGAGGGCAACGGCGCGCGGTCGGCGACGGCGCGCGGGGCCGACGGCGCTCGAGGGCGCCACCGCGCGGAGGCGACGGTCCGCGGTGGGGCCTCCGCGCCGACGACGCGCGGGGCGACGGCGCGCGAGGCGACAGCGCGAGCGCTGGCCTGAGCGCGAATCATCCGCCCGGATCACCCGCTGTACGCCGCGACCGGGCGCGAGCGCGCCGATTCCCGCGCGGGCGGGTTTATCTCGGCCCATCGCGGTCAGGCAGCCCAGCGCGAACCGGCCGCAACCGGGACCAGCACCGAGCCGCGAGGAGGCGCCATGCCATTCATCACCACGTCCGACGGTGCCCAGATCTTCTACAAGGACTGGGGGTCGGGCCGGCCCGTCGTGTTCAGCCACGGCTGGCCGCTCAATGCCGACGCCTGGGACGACCAGCTGATGCTGCTCGCCTCGAACGGCTACCGCGCGATCGCCCACGACCGCCGCGGGCACGGCCGGTCCACGCAGACGTGGAACGGCAATGACATGGACACGTACGCCGACGACCTCTCCGAGCTGCTCGACACGCTGGGGCTGAGCAACGCGGTGCTGGTCGGGCACTCCACCGGCGGGGGCGAGGTCACCCGGTACCTCGGCCGCCACGGGACGTCGCGCGTGTCGAAGGCGATGCTCATCGGCGCCGTACCGCCGCTGATGCTCAAGACCGAGGCCAACCCCGAGGGGTCGCCGCGTTCGGTGTTCGACCGCATCCGCGCGGGCCTGGCGGCGGATCGCTCGCAGTACTACCGCGACCTGAGCCTGCCGTTCTACGGCGCCAACCGGCCGGGCAGCACGGTGTCGCAGGGCAAGCGCGACGAGTTCTGGCTGCAGAGCATGGCGGCCGGGCTGAAGGCCGCCTACGACTGCGTCCGGGAGTTTTCGGAGGTGGACTTCACCGAGGACCTGAAGCGGATCGACATCCCGGTCTTCGTCGGGCACGGCGACGACGACCAGATCGTGCCGATCCAGGCCGCCGCGCTCAAGACGGTGCAGCTGCTCAAGGACGCGACGCTCAAGGTGTACCCGGGCGCCTCCCACGGGATCGTCGGCGCCTACGAGGCGGCCTTCAACGCCGACCTGCTCACGTTCGTCCGCGACTGAACGCCGGCGTCGGCGGTGGCCGGCACCGCTCGGCCGCCGGCGCACCCGCCGCTACGTCGCGCGGGCGCCCGCGCGCTTGGACATCCGACCCGGCGGCTGGTTGCCTGGACGCATGGACGACGTGATCGTGCTGGGTGCGGGCGTGATCGGGCTGACCTGCGCGGTGCGGCTGCTGGAGGGCGGCGCCCGGGTGCGGGTCGTGACGGCCGACGAGCCGGCCCGGACGGTGTCCCGGCTGGCCGCGGCGGTCTGGTACCCGACCCGCACCGAGGCCGATCCCCGCGTCCTCGCGTGGGCGCACGAGACCTACGACGAGCTCATGGCGCAGGCGGCCGCCGGCGCGCCGGGCGTCGCGCCCCGCCCGACCCGGATGATCGTCCGCTCCCCGGCCGGCGCGCCGTGGTGGTCCCCCGCCGTGCCGGACTTCGCGGCGCACCCGGGCGAGTGGCGGTTCACCGTGCCTTCGGTGGAGATGCCGGTGTACCTGCCGTGGCTCGCCGACCGCGTCCGCGAGCTCGGCGGCACGGTCACGGCCGCGCGCGTCGGTGCGCTGACCGAGCTGGGCGGCCGGGCGGCGACGCTGGTCAACGCGACCGGGCTCGCGGCGCGCGTCCTCGCGGGCGACGCGGCGGTCTTCCCGGCCCGGGGCCAGGTCGTCGGCGTGGCCAACCCGGGCCTGGTGACGTCGGTGCGTGACGAGGAGCATCCGGACGGCATGACGTACGTGCATCCGCGCTCCCGCGACGTCGTCCTGGGCGGGACGTTCCAGCCGGACGACTGGAACGAAGCGCCGGACCTGGCCACGACCGAGGCGATCCTGCGCCGCTGCGCCGAGCTGGTGCCGGAGCTCGCCGGGGCGCGGCCGCTGTGGGAGGCGGCGGGGCTGCGCCCGGCGCGGCACGGCGGGCCTCGCGTGGAGGCCGATCCCGTGGCGCTCCCGGGCGGCACCCGCCTCGTCCACGCGTACGGCCACGGCGGCGCCGGCGTGACCCTGTCGTGGGGCTGCGCCGCCGAAGTGGCCCGCATCGCGCAGACGGGGCACTGAACGCCGCGCCCGGGCCGACGGCGCGCCCGTGCCGACGCCGCGCCCGGGCCGACGCCGCGCCCGGGCCGACGCCGCGCCCGGGCCGACGCCGCGCCCGGGCCGACGCCGCGCCCGGGCCGACGCCGCGCCCGGGCGGGGCACGTGCCGCCGCCCGAGCGATGGGCCCCGGATCAGGCGTCGCGGGTCTTGAACAGGTACGCGGCCACGGCCAGCAGCAGCACCGTCCAGCCGCCGAAGACCGCGAAGCCCTGCCACTGCGTGAGCAGCGCGTCCGGGGGCAGCGTCGGCTCGAAGATGCGCTGGCCGGCGTTCGTCGGCATCCAGGCGTTGACGTGGGCGCCCCAGCTCCCGGGCAGCAGCCCCGTCAACTGCGACACGATCAGGACCAGGCCGAGCACGGCGGTGATGGCGCCTGCGGTGTGGCGGATGATGGCGCCGAACGCCAGCGAGAACAGGCCCAGCATCGCCATGAACAGGCCGGCCCCGATGACGGAGCGCGTCACGCCCGGGTCGCTCAGGGAGACCGGGATGTGCTCGGCGATGATGGCCCGGCCGAGGAAGAAGGCGGCGAAGGACAGCAGCTCGCCGACGACGAGCATGAGCGCCGCGAACACCAGGATCTTCGCGGCCAGGACGGTCAGCCGGCGCGGCTGGCCCTGCAGGGTGGATCGGATCATGCCGGTCGTGTACTCGGCCGAGATCGCCATCACGCCGAGCACCGCGACCACGAGCTGGGCGATGAAGACGGGGCGGGCGATGACGATCTCGATCGGGTGCTCGCGCAGGTAGCTCTGGCTCCCGGGGTCGGCAGTCGACCACTGGCGCATCACCGCCCAGGCGATGACGGACATCAGCCCGAGCGCGATGCCGGCCATCGCGACGACCGACCACACGGTGGAGCGCACGGTGCGCAGCTTCGTCCACTCCGAGCGCAGCATGCCGGGAAGGCCGGCTCGTGCAAGTACCAAATCCGTCATGGCTTTTCTCCGGGAATGGCGGCGTGGTACTCCACGCTGTCCTTGGTCAACTCCATGAATGCCTGCTCCAGGGACGCCTGCAGCGGCGCGAGCTCGTGCAGGCGGATGCCGTGGTCGAACGCGAGGTCGCCGACGCGCGGGAGCGGCAGCTCCGTGATGAGCAGCGCACCGTCGGGCTCGGGCGCGACCTTGCCGCCGGCGCCGGTGACGAGGGCCGCGAGGCGGGCGGCGTCGGGCGTCCGCGCGCGCACGGCGAGCGCCGAGTTGCGGTCGATGAACTCGCGCACCGTGCAGTCCGCGATCATTCGGCCCCGTCCGATCACGAGCAGGTGGTCGGCGGTGTGCTCCATCTCCGACATGAGGTGGCTGGAGACGAGCACGGTGCGGCCCTCGGCGGCCAGGGAGCGCATCAGGTTGCGGATCCACAGGATGCCCTCGGGATCGAGGCCGTTGACCGGCTCGTCGAACATGAGCACCTTCGGGTCGCCGAGCAGCGCGCCGGCGATGCCGAGGCGCTGGCCCATGCCGAGCGAGAAGCCCTTGGAGCGCTTCCGCGCGACGCCGGTGAGGCCGACGATCTCGAGGACCTCGTCGACGCGGCGGCGCGGCAGGTTGTTGCTCTGGGCCAGGCACAGCAGGTGGTGGTACGCGCTGCGCCCGCCGTGGATGGCCTTGGCGTCCAGCAGCGCGCCGATCTCGCGCATCGGGTTGTCGAGGGTGGCGAACGGGCGGCCGTTGACCGTGACGGCGCCGGCGCTGGGCGCGTCCAGGCCCAGGATCATGCGCATCGTGGTCGACTTGCCCGCCCCGTTCGGGCCGAGGAACCCGGTGACCAGACCGGGGCGGACCATGAACGACAGCCGGTCGACGGCGACCCGTTCGCCGTAGCGTTTCGTGAGGCCGACAGCCTCGATCATGATGGCTTCCTTCCGCTGGCTCGGCCGGCCCCACGCGCGGGCGCCCCCGTCTCAGCGGAACGTACTGGGTGATGCTGTGGCGAGGCTAAGAGTTGCTGTGACGCCCCTCAGCCGCGCGTGTACGTCAGGTCGAAGTCCTTGGCCCACTGGATGCCGTCCTTCGACATCTCCCAGTAGGCGGCGATGCGCTTGCCGTCGGCCGCGACGGTGCCGCTGAAGCGCTGGTTGAAGCCCTCGGCCGCGCGCCAGATGCGCCAGACGCCGGCGTCGAGGTCCATCCCGTACACGCGCAGGACGCCGCGCGCGTCGGAGTACAGCATCGTGAAGGTCTTGCTGCCGTCATCGAAGCCGATGACCGACGTGGTCGGGAACGGCGAGTTGTCGACCCATTCCTTGGGCACGTCCTCCCCCGGCGGGTCCGCGTCCGCGCGCTGCACGAGGAACTCGCCCTCGTCGGCCCACGCAAAGCTCGTCCACCCCCGCATCGTCACCCGGCCGTTCACGGTGGCGGTCATGTCCCACATCCCCAGCAGGGGGCCCAGCCGCCGCCGTACCTCGCTCATCGCCACTCCCCGCGCCCGAGTCCCCGCCGCAACATGAAACCGACTTATACACTAGGCGCGCGCGCCCGGGCTCCACCCTGCGGTCAGTTGCGCACGGCCTCCAGGAGCCTGTCGCACTCGGCGAGAAGGCGCCCGCGCAGCGGCGCTCCCCGCTCGGCGAAGGATCGCTGTGCCTCGACGTATCGCGCCCGCCCCTCGGCGGTCTCGATGCGCACCGGCTCGTAGCCGAGGTCGGCCAGGTCGTAGGGCGAGGCCTGCATGTCCAGCGTGCGGATGTCGCGGGCGAGCTCGAAGCAGTCGGCGACGAGCTCGGCCGGCACGAGCGGGGCGAGCTTGTACGCGTGCTTGTACAGGTCCATGTTGGCGTGCAGGCAGCCCGGCTGCTCGTTGGCCACCTGGGTCTCCCGGGTCGGCTGCAGCAGGTTCAGCGGCCGCGCGGGCGCGGTGTAGAAGCGGAACGCGTCGAAGTGACTGCAGCGGATGCGGCTGGCCTCGACGACCGCGTCCGTGCCGCGCGCGCCCAGGCGCAACGGCCAGGCGTTGTGCCGGATCTCGTCCTGGCTCTGGCGGTACACCATCGCCCACTCGTGCAGGCCGAAGCAGCCCAGGTGCGGCGACCGCGCGGCGGTGGCGGCGAGCAGCTCACGTATCCACGCGATCGCGTCCGCGCGCTGCGGCGGCACCGTCGCCGCCTCCGTGCCCGATTCGGCGAGCGCGACGCCCGCGCCCGGGTGCCAGCGGCGCAGCTGCGCGGGCCGGTACGAGTAGTACGTGAACAGGAAGTCCTCGACCGGATGCTTGCGCCCGAGCCGGCGTCGGGCGAGGTGCGGCTCGATCCAGGCGTCCACCCGCGCCTCGTGGGCGGCGCGGCGCGCCTCCCAGGTCGGCCGGTCCAGAACGATGAGCTGCACCGCTCAAGCTTACGGAGGGTACCGTCGGCGCCATGCGCAAGCTTTGGGCAACGCTGATGGCCTGCTCGCTGACCCTCGCGGCGTGCACGGACGAGCCGACGGGCCCGGCACAGTCCGCCCCCGCGCGGCCGCAGAGTGCGCCGCCGTCCGCCTCGCCGGCGCCGGGGCTCGGCCAGCCGACCCGGGTCAAGGTGGACGTGCCACCCGCGCTCGCGTCCGCGCCGTTTGATCGCGAACGGTACCTCCAGTTGCCGGCCGGCTGGACCGCGTCGGTCTACGCCCGCATCGACAAGGCGCGCTTCATGACGCTGACGCCCAGCGGCGACCTGCTCGTGTCGCAGCCGGGCGCCGGCACGGTGCAGCTCGTGCGCGCGGGCGCGGTCACGGAGTTCGCCGGCGGCCTGCGCCAGCCGCACGACATGGTGTTCGCGCCGTTGAACGGCCAGATGTACCTCTTCATCGCCGAGTCCAACCGCGTGGTGCGCTACCCCTACGCCAACGGCGACCTCAAGGCCC
Organism: Dactylosporangium sp. CA-139066; assembly: GCF_050936175.1. Classification (NCBI taxonomy): domain Bacteria; kingdom Bacillati; phylum Actinomycetota; class Actinomycetes; order Micromonosporales; family Micromonosporaceae; genus Dactylosporangium; species Dactylosporangium sp. CA-139066. The sequence goes on from NZ_JBNJNH010000001.1 coordinate 9,336,876, forward strand.
ACGACGGCCAGGTCGTGGTCGACGGGCTGCCCGACACCAGCACGCCCGAGCTGCACGGGACGTACGCGCACGTGCTCAAGAACATCGCGGTGCGCGGCGAGACGCTGTACGTGTCGATCGCCTCCACCTGCAACGCCTGCGTGCAGGACACCGTCAGCGACCCGCAACGGGCCACGATCTACACGTACGCCGCGACGGGCACCAACGCCGCGCGGCACCTCCTGGCCCGCGGCATCCGCAACGCGGAGGGCCTCGCGTTCCGCCCCGGCACCGACGAGCTGTGGATCGTCGTCAACAACCGCGACAACACCCTCGTGCCGGACGACCGCGACGTCGACGGCGACGGCCAGTCCGACAAGGGCAAGCGGATGGCGCAGTTCGTCGACGACTACCCGCCGGAGGAGTTCATCAAGGTCCGCGACGGCGGCTTCTACGGCTGGCCGTTCTGCAACCCCAACAGCGACAACGGCCTGCGCAACATGCCGTTCCTGCGCGACTACGAGCTCAACCGCGACGGGCAGAAAGCCGACTGCGCCAAGGCCGACCCGATCGACCTGGGCCTGCCGCCGCACAGCGCCCCGCTGGGCCTGACGTTCTTCAACGGGGCGGCGATCGTGCCGCTGCACGGATCGTGGAACCGTACGAAGCCGGCCGGATACAAGGTGTTGTACGTCCCGTGGACCGCGTCCGGGCCGGGCGACCCGGTGGACCTGGCGACCGGCTTCGTTGACCCGGACGGCAAGTGGTGGGGCCGTCCCGTCGATGCCGCGGTGGACACCGACGGGACGCTGCTGATCAGCGACGACGGCAGCGGGACCGTGCTGCGCCTGACGCCCCCGCGCGGTAGCGCCGGCTAGTCCAGCCGACCGCCGCCGCGGCATCTGCGGTGCCGCGCGGGGGCGCCGGCCGGCCCGGCGGCGTCGATGTCACCGTGTACGGTCCCGCGCCCGCGCGGGTCGCTCAGGGCCGCCGCTAGCTCGGGCGGGCGATGCGGGCCGGCGAGCCGTCGGCGTTGTGGAACGTCACGCCGACGGGTCCATTGTGGATCGTGAGCTCGCCGGCCGCGGTGACGCTCACGTCGAGCTCGCCGTCGGCGACCTTGAGCCCGCGCACCCGGAACGCGCCGACCGGCGACGGGGCGAGCGGCGCGAACGTGATGCGGCCCGCGGGCACGTCGACCTCGAGCCCGAGCAGCGCGGTCAGGATCGCCGGCCCGGCCGCGGCAGACCACGCCTGGGGCCGGCACGCCGTCGGGTACGGGGTGGCCAGGTCGTCCCCGCCGTACAGCTCGGGAAGGCGGTAGTCGAACCGCTCGGCCGCGGCCAGCAGCGCCGCGATGACGGCCGACGCCTCCACCTGGTGCCCGTCGCGCGCCAGACCGAGCAAGGCGATCGCGTTGTCGTTCGGCCAGACGGAGCCGAGGTGATAGGCCAGGAAGTTGTACCCCGCCGACGCCGCCGAGACCGTACGCACCCCGAACGGCGAGCGAAGCCCGGCGAGGCGCTCGGCCACGGCGGCACTCTCTTCCGGCGTGAGCAGCCCGGTGCCGAGCAGGTGACCCATGTTGGAGGCGAGGAGGTCGACCGGTTCGCCCGCGCCGTCAAGCGCGATCGCCGGGTAGCCGCCGGGTGTCCAGAACCGCGCGCGGAAGCGGTCGGCGAGGTCGTGCGCCCACTCGCGCCATCGCTTCGCTTCGCCGGCCGCGTCGTACGCCCCCTCGCCAGCATCGCCGGGCGCCACGTCGCTCGCGGCGTCGGGGAACTGTTCGAGCAGCCACGCGGCGTCCAGGGCGGCGCGGTACGAATAGGCCTGGACCTCGCACAGCGCGACCGGGCCCCGCGCGGGGCGGCCGTCGGCGTGCTGGACGGCGTCGCCGGAGTCCTTCCAGCCCTGGTTGGTGAGGCCGGCGCCGGTGGTGACGTACGAGACGAAGCCGTCATGGCGCGTCAGCCACTCCATGGCCCGCCACACGTTGGGCATGAGCGCACGCACGGTCGCCGCCGGCATGCCCCATCGGTAGGCGTCGGCGACGAGGCTGAGGAACAGCGGCGTCGCGTCGACGGTGCCGTAGTAGACGGGCGGGAACGTGTGCCCGGTGCCGGCGTGGCGGACCTCGTGCAGGATGCGGCCCGGCTCCTCCTCCGTCTCCGGGTCGTGCCGGGCACCCTGACGGGCCGCCAGGGCGCGCAGGGTGCCGGCCGCGATGTCGTGGCCGAGCGGCAGGGCGAGGCGGGCGGACCAGAGGGCGTCGCGGCCGAACAAGGTCAGGTACCAGGGGCTGCCGGCGGCGTAGTACGCCTCCGCGCCGTCGGTGCGGCGCAGCGCGTCGAGGTCCTGGACGCTCGCGCGCACGAGCGCGTCCAGGCGGCGGTCGTCGGCCGCTACGCGGAGGGTGCTGAACCGCTTCGGGCGCGCGATCGGCGGCCGGTCCGTGCGGGTGATGCGCAGTTCGGCGGTCCAGCTGCCGCGCGCGGGCACGGTGACCCGCCAGCGCAGCGTCGCCTCGGCCCCGGCCATCGGCTCGGCACTGCTGCCGGCCTCGGCCTCCGTGCTTGCCTCCGCGCCGGCATCCGGCTCCGTGTTGGCAGCCGCGCCCGCGCGGGCATCCGGCTCCGGCTTCGCGGCCGGGCGCCTGCCCGCGCGGTCGGGCGTTTCGGTATGCGCGGTGATCGCGGCCGGTGGGGTTGTTTGGATGCGTACGGACATCCCGTCGGGCGAGCGCCAGTCGAGGACCTCCGGCGGCTCGGTCGCGGGGGTGTCGCGCTCGGGGGCGTGGGGGCGGGCGTTTCGGATGTCGCCCAGGGGGGCGAAGTCGGTGGCGGCGTGTACCTCCAAGTCGACCGTGATCTCGGCGTGGGAGGCGTTGGACAGGGTGATGCTCTCCGTGCCGCCGGACGGCTCGGCGAGGCGGCGACGCAAGAGGGTGAGGGCGGGGCTGCCGGTGGGGGGAGGCTGTTGCGGTACCGAGGAAAAAATGGCTGAGGCGGCACCCGTGCGGTGTGTTGCGAGCGGCGCCGGCTCCACGGCGGACACCGTGACCACGAGGCGTGACAGGACGCGGCGGTCCTCCACGTAGAGGCCGTCCACGCCGCCGCTCAGCTGGCCGGAGGGAGGCGACAGCCACGTCGCGGGGGCGGCAACGCAGGTGACATGGTCGTGCAGGTACGGCTGCGGCATCTCGTTCCTCATGCTCGGCGATCAGCCGCCGATGACGTTGACCGCGCGGGCCACCACCAGGAGCACCGTCACCAGCGAGATGACCGATTCGGCGACCATCAGCATTTTCGCCCACGCCGACATCGGCAGGGTGTCGGTCGGGCTGAACGCGGTCGCGTTGGTGAAGGCCAGGTAGAAGTAGTCAAAGAAGCCGGGTTCCCAGTCGTGGTGCGCCAGCTCGGGGACCTGCATCTGGGTGAAGAGGAAGTCGGGGTGCGGGGATTCCCCGTCCGCGCGGGCGCCGGGGCCTCCGCGGTCGCCCTCCCAGAACCACAGGGCGAACACGATGACGTTCGTGAGCCAGATCGCGGCGCCCCAGAGCAGGAGATGGGCGGGCGGTACCTCGCCGTGGGTCTGGGCGAACAGGGCGCGCACCAGCAGGCCGACCGACCAGGCGGTGACGACGGTCAGCAGGGCCGCGAGGCCGATGCTCAGCGGGCGCGCGATGCGGGTCCGGCGGTTGATCCGCAGCGGGTTGACCGCAACGATGCTGATCAGCAGGGCGCTCTCGAGGCCCGGGAGCATCCAGCGTGGGTGCGGCGCCAGGTCGGGCGGCAGGACCAGGTGAATGAAGATGGCGACCGCGATGGCGAGAGCGGCGGGCCAGCGCTGCTCCGCCTCCGTGCGGCGGAGCCAGCCGGGCAGCTGGGCGGCCGGTTTCTCCGGTTTCGGCGAACCGTTCGGACCCAGGTCCAGCGCGGGCGGGAGGTCACTCACGGCAGCCAACCGTAGACCTGCCGTCGCGCGGGGGCCAGCGTGGATTGCCGTGTGGCGCATGGACCGTTTCCGCGCCGCGCGCGGCTGGACGCGGGCGCGGAGGCGCGGGCGCGGAGGCGCGGGCGCGGAGGCGCGGGCGCGGGCGCGGAGGCGCGGGCGCGGGCGCGGAGGCGCGGGCGCGGGCGCGGAGGCGCGGGCGCGGGCTTAGGTGAACAAGGCGTAGATGCGCCACGCGATCGCGGCAGTGCCGGCCAGTGCCAGGACGGCCAGATACGCCAGGACCAGGCGGGTGTCGCGCAGGACGCACTTCGAACGGGTCAGGCCCTTGCGGCGGGCGCGCACGTAGCCGGCGAAGCCGAGCAACGCGAAGCCGACGACCGCGACCGGGCCCAGGAGCCACGCCAGGGCGGCGATCGTGGCGTAGATGCACAGGCGGAGCGGGTCGTACGGGGCCGAGGCGGCCGGCGCGGCCGCACCCGGCGGAGTGGGTGGGGTCGTCACGGGGTGGCCTCCGCGGTGGCGGCGCGTGGGGACAGGGGCAGGAGCGGGCGCGTCGCGCGGGGCAGGCGCTGGGCGGACAGGGCCGGCCAGGCCTGGACGGCGCAGAACGGGGCGCACTGGTGTTGCGGGGCCGGCGCGTCCTCGCGGCGCGTGGCTACGTGGACGCAGCACTGCAGGAGGCGTTCCTCGATCATCGTGTGCAGATCCATGAAGGGCTTCACGGTGATGCGCTTGACGCGCTCGCCGAGCATCTTGCGCAGGCGGTTGCGGCCGCCCGGGAGCGAGGACGACACCAGGGTCGTGAGGGTGGAGATGCCGAGGTCGCAGTTCTCGCAGATGTCGCGCCACAGGGAGCCCACGTCCGGGTGGGACAGGGACGACTGCTCGGACAGCAGGCCCAGCAGAGAGTCCTTCACCGCGGTGCGCAGAGCGGCGGGGAGCTGGATGTCGGCGATGCGGTTGGCCACCAGGTCCGGGGCGAGATCCAGGAACGACAGGAGGCGGTCGTGGCCGATCAGGGCCGTCATCGACCGCCACTGGCCCGCGTCGTCGCGCAGCATGTAGCCGACCGAGCAGCAGTGCGGGTGGGAGCACGGCAGGGCGGTGAGGTCGCGCCAGGTGACCAGGTCGCCGGTCTGGGGGCCGAGGCGCGCCAGGACGCCCGTGTGGGTCAGGCGGTTCATGGGGTCGATCGGGCCCGAACGGCCCGAGCCGAACTGGGGCTGCAGGGAGACACCGCCGACGTACGGGGTGTCGAGGGCGCGCTTGATCACGGCGCCGATCTCGTCGTCGTTGACGCCCAGCGCGCAGGTCATCGTCAGGGTGGTGAAGATGCCGCGCGCGGAGAGGCGTTCGACGGCCTGGTCCTTGAGGCGGCGCAGGTCGGCGCCGCGGTGGTGGCGGGCGGCGCGCTCGGAGACGCCGTCGTACTGCAGGTAGACCTCCACCCGCTCCCGGTGCCGGGTGAGCAGGTCCAGCAGCGCGTCGTCGCGGGCGATGCGCACCCCGTTGGAGTTGATGAGGATGCGGATGACGTTGCGCGCGGAGACCTCGTCGAGGAGCTGTTCCAGCCACGGGTAGAGGGTCGGTTCGCCGCCGGAGAGCATGAGCACGTCGATGCGGCCGTTCTCGCGCTCCAGCTTCGTGTCCACGCTGGCGAGGACGTCGGCCAGGGGTACCGCGCCCTCCACCGCCGGCGACGAGTCCGTGAAGCACGTCGGGCAGCGCAGGTTGCAGCTGTCGGTGAGGTCGGCGAGCAGGATGCAGGTGTGCTGCGTCTGCATCTCGGGCAGGCCCGCCAGGTACGCGGACGGGACGGGGGCGAAGTTGCCGGCCACGTCGGGGACGTGGGTCTTCGTGGGGGCGGTCCACTGTTCGAGGTACCGCAGAATCTCCGGCTCCTCGTCATAGAGGGTGCGGACGAGGCCGTGGCTCGGGCACCCGCGCTCGAGCCAGATCCGGCCGTCCCGTTCGGCGAGCCAGCCGGAGAGGCGCTGGACGTTCTGCAGTGGACGGTCCGGCGCCTCGGTCGCGCAGGCCGGGCAGAACGCGTTGACGTAGCGGTGGATGCGGTCGCCGCGCAGCTGCATTCCGGAGGTCATAGCTGTCCTTGGTTGACGAGGGCCAGGCACACGCCGATGCCGACGACGGGGAAGACCAGGACGGTGACGCCCCAGCCGATAAGTATTCCGAGGCCGATGCCGCGGTCGCGGCGCGCGATCCACACGATGCCGACGATGAGGCAGGCGATGAACAGCAGGACCTGCAGCAGGATCTCGAGGTACACGCCGATGAGGGCGTTCTCGGAGTTGCTGCTCTGGCCGCCGATGTACACCGCCAGGACGCCGAGGAGGATCGCGACGACCTGGCCGAGGAACGCGAAGCCGATGCCGGCGAACACACGTCGCGTGCGGATCGGGCGCTCAGGGCCGGGCGGTGGCGGGACGGTCCAGCCTTGCTGGGGCGGCAAGCTCACCTCAGCTCCTCCAATTCGTTCGGGACCTCACGGTTTTCGTTCGGGCCCCCACGTTCCGGTCGCGGGGTCGTTCGGGGCCTCACGTGGCGGCCTGCGCTTCGTTCGGGCCCCCACGTTCCGGTCGCGGGGGCGTTCGGGGCCTCACGTGGCGGCCTGCGCTTCGTTCGGGACCTTACGGTCGCGGGCGCGACCGCGCGCGTGGCGCCACGCGAAGCGGGTCGCGGTCAGCGGCAACAGGGCGAGCAGGAACAGCTGGGAACGGGTCAGGCCCGCCCACACGACCTCGTTGCCGCGGACGAACTCGACGCCGAAGCGGAACGCGGCGTACGCGGCGAGGTAGAGCGTGAAGAGACGCCCGGGCGCGGTGACGCGCCCGCGCAGGGCGAGCAGGGTCGCGGAGGCCGCGAGGTGGAAGAGGATTTCGTACGCGAACGAGGGGTGCAGCGGCACGCCGGCCGGCACGTGCATGGCCGCGGCGTGCGCGGCGTCGAGCCGGATGCCCCACGGCAGGCTCGTCGGGGTGCCCGGCGGCTCGGCGAGGAAGCAGCCGATGCGGCCGACCGCCATGCCCGCGGCGACGGCGGGGGCGAACAGGTTGCCGGTCTTGTGCGGGTAGCCGCTGATCCGTTTGCCGAGCAGCGCGCCCAGATAGGCGCCGAGGAGCCCCGAGAGGATGCTGCGGTTGCCGTACGCCCACTGCTCCAGCAACGGCGCGTTGTCCCTGAGGTCGAGGTGCTGCGCCCAGGTGCCCAGGCGGGCCAGGAGCGCGCCGCCGACGAGGGCGCCGGCCAGCACGTACCAGAGCCGCTCGTCCTGTGCGTTGCGGCGGCGGATCTCCCACAGCAGCACGAGCGCGGCGACCCCGATGCCGAGCGCCACGAACACGTCGTGGGACAGGATCGCTACTGGGCCGATCCGCGCGATCACCGGGTACACGGAAGCCGAGCCTAGTGGTACACGGGCGCGTCGTGCGGCTCTTCTGCGCTGGCCGAACGGCCACGCCCGCGTCCGCGCGGGTGGGGCCGCGAGGGCGCGGCGCGGGGGCGCGGGCGCGAGGGCGCGGCGCGGGGCGCGGGCGCGGAGGGCGCGGGGGCGCGGGCGCGGCGGCACGGCGCCGGGGCGCGGGGCGAGGGCGCGGCGCGGGGGCGCGGGCGCGAGGGCGCGGCGCGGGGGCGCGGGCGCGGAGGGCGCGGGGGCGCGGGCGCGGCGGCACGGCGCCGGGGCGGGGCGCGGGGCAAGGGCGCGGCGCGGGGGCGCGGGCGCGAGGGCGCGGGCGCGAGGGCGCGGGCGCGGAGGGCGCGGCGCGGGCGCGGAGGGCGCGGGCGCGGAGGGCGCGGTGGCACGGCGCCGGGGCGCGGCCCGGGCGCGGGCGCGGACGCGAGGGCGCGGCGCGGGGCGCCGGCGCGGGAGGCGCGGGGGCGCGGACGCGAGGGCGCGGCGCGGGGCGCGGACGCAAGGGCGCGGCGCGGGGCGCCGGCGCAGGAGGCGCGGGGGCGCGGGAGGCGCGGGGGCGCGGGAGGCGCGGGGGCGCGGGAGGCGCGGGGGCGCGGGAGGCGCGGGGGCGCGGTGGCACGGCGCCGGGGCGCGGCCTCGGGCGCGGGCGCGGACGCGAGGGCGCGGCGCGGGGCGCGCGAGGGCGCGGAACGGCGACGGCGCGAGGGCGCGGCGCGAGGGCGCCCGCCACGTAGGCACGCCGCGAACCACGGCCAACAAGCCTGAGCCGCGCCCAACAACCGCGAGCCGCACCCAAGCGACGCAAGCCGCGGCCAACAGGCAAACCGCCGCCAGCGAGGCAAATGCGGCTACCAAGGCAAGTACGGCCAGTGGCGCAACCCCTGCCAGCAAGGCAAACCACAACCAGTAACGCAAACCGCGGCCACCGAAACATCACCCGCGGGCGACGAGGACGACAAGTCACAGAACGGTTGCACGGGTCGCATACCCTGGCGGGATGGTCACCACGGAGGACACCCTGCCGTTGCTGCCTGCGAAGCCGCCCCGGCGACGGCGGCGCTGGTGGTCGGCCGTGGTCTGGCTCATGGCCGTGCCGTTCGTGATCTGGGCTGCCGCTCGTGTGCTGGGGCTGGACAGCGGCTTTCCCGCGGTACAACTTATCGCCTTCACACCATATGTCGCGGCCGCGTCGCTGGTGCCGCTGGTGGTGGCCGTCCTGACCAAGCGGCTGTGGCCCGCCGTGGTCACGGCGGTGGCGACGATCGCGCTCGCGGCCTGTGTGCTGCCGCGGTGGATCTCGGACTCCGGCACGGAGCCGGACGGGGGGACCGTCATCCGGGTCATGAGCGTGAACATGCTCATGGGCGGGGCGGACCCGAAGACGATCGTGGACCTGGTCAAGCAGTACGACGTGGATCTGGTGGCGTTCCAGGAGTACACGGCGGAGGCCAAGGCCGCGCTCGCGCAGACCGGGCTGGAGGCCGTGTTGCCCAACGCGGTGTCGTACCCGCGGCCGGGCGTGACAGGGTCGGCGGTGTACAGCCGGTTCCCGGTGTCGGATCTCGGGTACCGCGAGTTCCCGTCGAGCTTCGGGCAGGCGCAGGCGGCGGTGCGGGTGCCGGGGGCCGTCGACGTGCGGGTGGAGTCGGTGCATCCGTGCGCGCCGTCCAACTCGCGCGGGGCCGGGTGCTGGGAGCGCGACATCGTGCAGGAGCCCGCGGCCACGCCCGGCGGGGCCGTGAACCTGCTCATCGGGGACTTCAACGCGACGCTGGACCACGAGAAGTTCCGGGCGGTGCTGGACAAGGGGTACCGGGACGCGGCCGACGTGGTGGGGGCCGGGTTCGAGGCCTCCTGGCCGTACGACGAGCGGTGGTTCATCCCGGGCGTGACGCTCGACCACGTGGTGGCGGACAAGCGGGTGGGCGTGCGCAAGGTGTCGGTACACCTCATGCCGAACAGCGACCACAAGGCGGTGTTCGCGGAACTGGTCCTGCCGAAAGCCCAGTAGACCACGGCGAAAACGCCGAAAAAGGGCCAACGGCGGAAGCCGGGCGAAGGCGTACCTCCGGCTATGCGCGGTTCGTTGGCCGGGAGTACCTTCACGTACGGATCGGGCCCCCGCCCGAAACGGAACCACGTTGGAGCAGATGGGTGACACGAACGTTCCGCGGCCTCGCGCTTGCCATCGCCGTGGCGCCGCTCATCCTGGGCGCGGCCGGCTGCTCGGACGACAAGGCGGACAACAAGTCCGAGTCGGCGTCCGATCGGCCAACGGTGGAGGTGACCGCACAGCCGCAAGACGTGCAGTCGGCGCAGGTGGCGGCCGAGCAGGTGTTCGACAACCTGTCGGAGGGCGACTGGGCCGGGGCCTACGACTTGTGGACTGACAGCGCCAAGACGGCGATCGGCAAGGACGCGTACATCGACCTGGTGGCGACCTGCACGGGGCAGCAGGGTCAGTATCAGGTCACGGGCGTGACGCCGGTCGACGACAAGACCGCGACGATCAAGTGGTCGCACACCCCGGCGGGCGGGGCGGCGACGACCGGGTCGAGCACCGTGAAGTACCAGAACGGGACCTGGCGCTTCGAGCCCGACCCGGCGGCGCTCGCGGCGTACAAACAGAACAAATGCCCGTAGCAAGGCAGGAAAAAGGGGGCCCGCGGGCCCCCTTTCACACGTTCAGACCCGCACCTGATGCGCCAGCCCGTAGCTGAGGGCGTCGACGAGCGCCTGCCAGCTGGCCTCCACGACGTTCTCGTGCACCCCGACGGTGGTCCAGTCGGTGCCGGTCGCGTGGGTCTCCACGAGCACGCGGGTGACCGCGCCCGTGCCGTGGCTGCCCTCGAGGATGCGGACCTTGTAGTCGGCGAGCTGGAAGCGGCCGAGCTCCGGGTAGTGGCGCGTGAGGGCGACGCGCAGCGCCTCGTCGAGGGCGTTGACCGGGCCGTTGCCCTCGGCGGTGGCGATGACCCGCTCCCCGCGGACGCGCACCTTCACGGTCGCCTCGGAGACCACGGCGCCGTCCTCGCGGTGCTCGACCAGGACCCGGTACGACTCCAGCGCGAACGGCTTGGGCAGCGCGCCCTCGGCGAGCTCGGCGCGGGCCAGCAGCTCGAACGAGGCGTCGGCGGCCTCGAACGACCAGCCGCGGGCCTCGAGCTCCTTGACCCGGTTCGTGACCCGGGACAGGGCGTCGGGATTGCCGGCCAGGTCGACACCGAGCTCGCGCGCCTTGAGCTCGATGCTGGCCCGGCCGGCCATCTCGGTGACGAGGATCCGCATGTCGTTGCCCACGACGACCGGGTCGATGTGGTTGTACAGCAGCGGATCCACTTTGATCGCGCTCGCGTGCAGGCCCGCCTTGTGAGCGAACGCTGACGACCCGACGTAGGCCTGGTGGGTGTCGGGTGCGATGTTGGCGATCTCGGCGATGGAATGCGCGACGCGCACCATCTGCTCGATGCACCCGTCCGGTAGGACCGGCATACCGAGCTTGAGCTGGAGGTTGGCGACGACGGCGAACAGGTCGGCGTTGCCGGGGCGCTCGCCGTAGCCGTTGGCGGTGCACTGGAAGTGCGGCACGCCGGCCTCGACGGCGGCGACGGTGTTCGCGACCGCGCACGAGGTGTCGTTCTGACAGTGGATGCCGAGGCGGGCGACCGCGTCCTCGGGCGTGATGCCGAGCGCGACGGCGAGCCGCTCGCGTACCTCGGTGATCGCCCGGGTGATCAGCGACGGCAGCATGCCGCCGTTGGTGTCGCACAGCACGGCCGCCTCCGCGCCGGCCTCGAGGGCGGCCGCGACGACGCCGGCGGTGTACTCCGGGTTGAACCGGTACCCGTCGAAGAAGTGCTCGCAGTCGAGGAAGACGCGGCGCCCCTCGCCGACGAAGTACGCGACGCTGTCGCGGACCATCGCCAGGTTCTCCTCGGGCGTGGTCCGCAGCGCGCGCTCGACATGGCGCAGGTCGGACTTGGCCACGAGCGTCACGGCGGGCGTCTCGGCGTCGAGCAGGGCGCGGATCTGGGGGTCGTCCTGCGCGCGGACGCCGGCTTTGCGGGTGGAGCCGAACGCCACGAAGACGGCATGCTTGAGGTCGAGCTCGGTGCGGGCTCTGCGGAAGAACTCGGTGTCCTTCGGCATCGCCCCTGGCCAGCCGCCCTCGATGAAGCCGACGCCGAACTCGTCGAGCAGCCGCGCGACGGCGAGCTTGTCGACGACGGAGTAGCTGATCGCCTCGCGCTGGGCCCCGTCGCGCAGCGTCGTGTCGTACACCTGCATGGTTGCTCCTAATGGCGGGAAGAGGGCGGAAGCTCGGCGGGACCAACAAAAAGACCCCTCGCGAAATGCGAGAGGTCTGCGCGGCCAGCGGAGGGATGCTGGGCGCGCTAGGGGCCAATAATGAGCCGAGTCACGTTCGGTAGCTTGCCACGCACGACCGTCTCGTGACACGTGATTCCGGATTTTGAGATCCGGGGTGATCTGCTTCACGATTCACCCTGTTCGTCACGTCCCTGTAACGAGGACACGGCAAGGTTGGAGTCGGTCAAGGGAGCGCCGCACCGTGCGGGGCTCCGATCACCGTTGGTGAGGGGGTGAGTTCCGATGTCCATGGCGACGCTGAAGGCGGCCCTGCCGGCCTACGCACGCGACCTCGAGCTCAACCTCGACTCGGTGCTCGCCGGCGACCTGCTGGACGAGCAGCGACTGTGGGGCGCCGCGCTGGCCTGCGCGATGACGACCCGCAGCGCCTTGGTGATCCGCAACATCGCCGACGAGGCCGGCACGCACCTCAAGCCGGAGGCCGTCGAGGCCGCCAAGGCGGTCGCCTCGCGCATGGCGATCCACAACGTCTACTTCCGCGCCAAGCACCTGATCGGTGACGAGGCCTACCAGCACCTGCCCGCGCGCCTGCGCCGCCAGGTGACCTCCGCGCCCGGGGTCGGCACCGCCGACGTCGAGGCGTGGTCCATTGCAGTATCCGCGATCACCGGGTGCGGGGTGTGCCTGGAATCGCACGAAAGATCGGCTCGCGGTGCAGGGGTGTCCCGGGAGTCGATCGACGAGGTGTTGCGCGTCGCCGCGGTTGTTCACGCGCTGGCGGTAACCCTCGATGCAGAGGCGGCTTCCTACTAGGAGCTTTCCTCTTGTACGGGTGTCGGAGTGGCGGCTCCGGCACCCGTACGCATTTCCAGACCATTTTTTGCACAGAGCTACCGCGACGTCCGTCGTGGGCGCGATCCGTGACTCCCGGGCCTGCGGCGTCCGCGCCCAGCCCGACATGTCGGGCGCTCCGCGCCCACCGGCGCCCGCGCCCAGCAGCGCCCGCACCCAGCGCGACATGTCGGCCACTCCGCGCCACGGGCGCCCGCACCCAGCAGCGCCCACGCCCAGCGCGACACGTCGGGCGCTCCGTGCCACGGGCGTCCGCGCCCAGCGGCATCCGCGCGCAGCCCGGCATCTCGGGCGCTCCGCGCAACGGGCGCCCGCGCCCAGCAGCGCCCGCGCCCAGCAGCGCCCGCGCCCAGCAGCGCCCGCGCCCAGCAGCGCCCGCGCCCAGCAGCGCCCGCGCCCAGCAGCGCCCGCGCCCAGCAGCGCCCGCGCCCAGCAGCGCCCGCGCCCAGCAGCGCCCGCGCCCAGCAGCGCCCGCGCCCAGCAGCGCCCGCGCCCAGCAGCGCCCGCGCCCAGCAGCGCCCGCGCCCAGCAGCGCCCGCGCCCAGCCCGACATGTCGGGCGCTCCGCGCCACGACATGTCGGATTTATACCCCGTCCGGCGATTTCCAGCGACTCACCGCCACAGCCGGGCCGACCGGTAACTCGACCGTGCAATTTGCGCACAGCAGGTCTGCGCCCACGGGCGGCCGGCGGCTACCGTTGCGCTCAGGACATCGTCCCGGACCAAAGTGGGGGCAAGATGATCGACCCAGTGCCGCTGGAGCCGAGCGAGCCGCCGGTCGACCCGCCGCTCGGCTGCGCCGACCCGATGCTGTGGCGCGTCGCGCGGGCCCTGCACGACGCGCACCGCCCGAGGACCGACAACTTCTGCGAGTGCAAGGCGTTCTGGCCGTGCCCGGACGCACAGCTGGCCGAGGAGGCGCTGCAGCTCGCGTATGACAGACCGGCGCCGCGCCCCTCCCGGACGGGTGCGGGGCGCGGCGCCAACCTGGGCCGCTGGTCGGCCTGAAGCCCGACGAAAGCGAAATATCCGGTCTGTCAGAATCCACGCCCCGCGGACAGCTCACGCCGCTTTGTGAAGAAACGGTTACAGACCGCCAATACACAAACCGCCAAACCGGCCGTCGGCAACCGCGCAAAAAGTTCGGGCCCGGCCTTCCGCGCGAAGACACACGCAAAAGCCGGGCCCGGGATGTACAGCGGTTACAGGACGCGGTGGACCCAGCCGTACGGGTCGGGGGCGGTGCCACGCTGGATCGTCACCAGCTGCTCCCGCAGCCCCATCGTCACCTCGCCGGCCTTGCCGTCGCCGACCGTGAACTCCCCCTCGGCGTCGCGGACCGTGCCGATCGGGGTGATTACGGCCGCCGTCCCGCACGCGAACGCCTCCCGCAGGCGGCCGCTCGCGGCGTCGGCGCGCCACTGGTCGTACGAATACTGCTCCTCCCGCACGGTGAACCCCCGGTCCGCGGCCAGCCGCATCACGGACTCCCGGGTGATGCCGGGCAGGATCGTGCCGGTCAGCGGCGGCGTGGTGATCGAGCCGTCGTCGAAGACGTAGAACACGTTCATGCCGCCGAGCTCCTCGACGTAGCGCTGCTGCGCGGCGTCGAGGAAGACGACCTGGTCGCAGCCGTGCTCGATGGCCTCGGCCTGCGCCACGAGGCTGGCGGCGTAGTTGCCGCCGCACTTCGCCGCGCCGGTGCCGCCGGGCGCCGCGCGGGTGTAGTCACGCGAGACCCAGACGCTGACCGGCTGCACGCCGCCCTTGAAGTAGCTGCCGACCGGCGAGGCGATGATCAGGAAGAGGTACTCCGACGACGGCTTGACGCCGAGGAAGACCTCGCTGGCGTACTGGAACGGGCGCAGGTAGAGGCTGCCCTCGGGGTCGTCGGGCACCCAGTCGCGGTCGATCCGGATGAGGGCCTCGAGCGAGTCGAGGAACAAGCCTTGCGGTACCGGAGCCATCGCCAGGCGCTGCGCGGACGCCCGGAACCGGGCGGCGTTGGCGTCGGGCCGGAACATGGTGACCCCGCCGTCGGCGGCCCGGTAGGCCTTCAGCCCCTCGAAGATCTCCTGGGCGTAGTGCAGAACCGCGGTCGCCGGATCCATGGGGATCGGGGCGCGGGCCTCGACGCGGGCGTCATACCAGCCCTTGCCCTCGGCGTAGCGCACGGTGACCATGTGGTCGGTGAAGACCCGCCCGAACCCCGGGTTGGCCATCAGCGCAGACCGCTCCGCGGCGGCTACGGGCTGAGGGTTCGGACGAATCTCGAAATCGAGCGTTTCACCGCCGTTCATGCATGCCTCCACAATCGGTTGCGCCGGCACGCTTACGCCGCGGGCCGTGCCGCAAACTTACCCGAACGGACGTTCAATCGCAGCCGCGGACCAGGGATCCCTACGCCACCGCGGCGGCGAGACGGTCACCGATCGCGTCGGTGGACAGCGCGGCACCCGGGGTGCGCGCGGCCACCTCGGCACCGACCGCCTCGGTCACGCGCGCCGCCGCCTCGGGGTGCCCGAGGTGGTCGAGCAGCAGCGCGGTGGACAGCACGGCGGCCGACGGGTCGGCGAGGCCCTTGCCCGCGATGTCCGGGGCCGAGCCGTGCACGGGCTCGAACATCGACGGGAACGCCCGCTCGGGGTTGATCGAACCGCTCGCGGCGAGGCCGATGCCGCCGGTGACGGCGGCGGCGATGTCGGTGAGGATGTCACCGAAGAGGTTGTCGGTGACGACGACGTCGTAGCGCTGCGGGTTGCTGACCAGGAACATGGCCGCCGCGTCGACGTGCTGGTACTCGGTCTCGATGTCGGGGAACTCGGCCTTGACGGCGTTGAACGTCCGCGCCCACAGGCCGCCCGCGTGGGTCAGCACGTTGGTCTTGTGCACCAGCGTCACCTTGCGGCGCGGGCGCTTCGCCGCGCGGGCGAACGCGTCGCGGATGACCCGCTCGACGCCGTGGCGGGTGTTGAGGCTCTCCTCGGTGGCGACCTCGGCGGCGGTGCCCGGGTGCAGGTTGCCGCCGGCGCCGACGTACAGGCCCTCGGTGCCCTCGCGCACGACGACGAGGTCGATCTCGCCCGGCTTCACGCCCGCGAGGGGGCTGGTGGTGCCCGGCCAGAGGCGGGAGGGGCGCAGGTTGACGTACTGGTCGAAGTCGAAGCGCAGCTTCAGCAGCAGGCCGCGCTCGAGCACGCCCGGCGGCACGCTCGGGTCGCCGACCGCGCCCAGGAGGATGGCGTCGTGGCCGCTCAGCTCCTGCAGCACGCTGTCGGGCAGGACTTCGCCGGTGCGGTTGTAGCGGGCGGCGCCCAGGTCGTAGTCGGTCGTCTCGACGCCCGGCAGGACGACGCGCAGCACCTTGAGCGCCTGCGCCACGACCTCCGTGCCGATGCCGTCACCGGCCACAACCGCGATCTTCGCCACCACTGGCCCCTTTCGTAGACCCGTCAACGGTACGCCGCCGTCCTATTCCGTGGACGCGCGTCCCGCCCAATGGGAACCACTGGAGAGCATTCGGTGTGAGTGATGCGAGCAACGCGGCGTTCCCGGCTCAGTGCGAGCGTAACGAGCAACAGCGCCGTTCCCGCCCTGTGCGAGCGTAGCGAGCATGGGGGTCCGGGGTGGGAACCCCCCGGCGCGCCCGAGCGAAGCGAGCGCCAGTTGCGCTTGCCAGTGGGAGCGTAGCGAGCATGGGGGGTCCGGGGTGGGAACCCCCCGGCGCGCCCGAGCGGAGCGAGCGCCAGTTGCGCTTGCCAGTGGGAGCGTAGCGAGCATGGGGGGTCCGGGGTGGGAACCCCCCCCGGCGCGCCCCGAGCGAAGCGAGGCGCCAATGACGCTTACAGAATGAGGGCGGGGAGCGCCGCCACGCTCCCCGCCCTCGTGAGAGGAAAGTCCCTAGTCGGCGGACAGATCCGCCGTGCTTGCCGCCGTGGCGCCGATGGCCTGCTGGGCCTCGCCGAGCAGGTCCGCCGCCACGGCCGTGTCAACGGTCAGCGTCATGAGCGCCTCCCCGCCGGCCTCGCGCCGGGCGACCTGCATCGCCGCGATGTTGACCCCCGCCGAACCCAGTATCGACCCCACCGTGCCCACCACGCCGGGGCGGTCGGCGTAGCGGAAGAACAGCAGTACACCCTCCGCCGCGAGCTCCAGGCTGAAACCGTCGATCTCGGTCAGCTTCAGCGCCTCGCGCGGCCCGGCGACATACGTCCCGGACACCGAGGCTACCCGCCCGTCCGGCAGCGCTCCACGCACGGTCACCAGGTTGGGCTGGTCGGACGATTCGGTGAAGACCGCAAGGGCCACCTCGACGCCTCGATCCGCTGCCAGATGGGGTGCGTTGACGTAGGTGACCTGCTCGGCGACGACGCCGCCGAAGAGGCCCTTGGTCGCGGCCAGCTTGAGGACCGACACATCGTGCTTGGCCACCTCGCCGTGCACCTCGACGGTCACCGCCGACGCGATGCCGCCCGCGACCGCGGTGAACACCGAGCCGAGCCGCTCGGCCAGGGGCAGCAGGGGGCGTACCTCCTCGGCGACCACGCCGCCGGCCTGCACGTTGACGGCGTCCGGGACGAACTCGCCGTCGAGGGCCAGCTTGACGCTGCGGGCCACGGCCAGGCCGGCCTTGTCCTGCGCCTCGATGGTGGAGGCGCCCAGGTGCGGGGTGGCGACGACGCTGTCGAAGGCGAACAGCGGCGAGGCGACGCACGGCTCCTTCGCGAACACGTCGACGCCGGCGCCGGCGACCCGCCCGTCCGCGATCGCGTCGGCCAGGGCCTGCTCGTCGATGAGCCCGCCGCGGGCCGCGTTGATGATGCGCACGCCGGGCTTGACCAGGCCCAGCTCGCGCACGCCGATGATGCCGACGGTCTCCGGGGTCTTGGGCAGGTGGATCGAGATGAAGTCGCTCTCCCGCAGCAGTTCGTCCAACCCCAGCAGCCGTACGCCCAGTGCCGCCGCCCGCGCCGGCTGGATGTAGGGGTCGTAGGCGACGAGACGTACACCGAAAGCGGCCATGCGCTGGGCGAACAGCACGCCGATGCGGCCGAGCCCGACGACGCCGACTGTCTTGCCGGACAGCTCCACGCCGGTGTACTTCGAACGCTTCCACTCCCCCGCCTTGAGCGCGGCCGACGCGGCGGCCGTGTTGCGGGCGACGGCGAGCAGCAGCGCGACGGCCTGCTCGGCGGCGGAGACGATGTTGGACGTCGGGGCGTTGACGACCATGACGCCGCGCGCGGTGGCGGCCGGCACGTCGACGTTGTCGAGGCCGACGCCGGCACGCGCGACGACCTTGAGCCGGGGCGCGGCGGCGACCGCCTCGGCGTCGATCTGGGTGGCGCTGCGCACGATCACGGCGCTGGCGTCGGTGAGCGCGGCGAGCAGGGCGGGGCGGTCGGTGCCGTCGATGTGGCGGACGTCGTAGTCGTCGGCGAGCACCTCGAGAGCGGATGGGGCCAGCTCTTCGGCGATGAGCACTACCGGGCGGTCAGGAGGGAGGGTCATATGCGTCCTCGACTTCCGGGCTTCGGTTGGCTGCGATCCGCCCTGGCTGCGGGGCGCGCGACACTGCCCGCCACGCACGCGGGAAACGCTGCGGGGACCGGGCGGTCGGTCCTTCAGGCGATGGTAGGCCCGCCGCTGCAACGTCCCAGGACCGCGAAGACGTGAGCGCGATCACATGCCACTCGTCCGGGTGTCACACTCTTGACGGCGCTGAACCCGCTCCTCCATCCCGCCCGTGTCTCCCGGCGTCAGCGACACCTTCCAAAACCGGCGAGGAGCGAACGGATGAGCGAGTACGACGACGGCGGCTACGACGCCGGCCACGAGAACGCCTACGAGCAGCCCGGCCACGAGGTTTACGAGCAGCCGAGCCACGAGGCGCCCGGCTACGAGTCGTACGAGGACAAGATCCACGACGCGATCGAGCGCATCGAGGAGCAGGTCCACGGCTACGAGGCCCACGAGCCGCACGACTACGCGGACGCCGAGCAGCACTACGACGCGGACGCCAAGGACTACAACGCGGACGCCGAGCAGCACTACGACGCGGACGCCAAGGACTACGACGCGGACGCCAAGGACTACAACGTGGACGCCGAGCAGCACTACGACGCGGACGCGAAGGACTACAACGCGGACGCCAAGGACTACGACGCGGACGCCAAGGACTACGACGCGCCGCAGTACGAGGGCGACGCCAAGGACTACGTCCGTTCCTGATCGCGCGCGCGGATCAGGAAGCCCGCGGCCCCGGCGGCCACTCCCCAGGCCGCCGGGGCCGCCCGAGGCCCCGCTTTATGGTGATAAGTCGGAAAAATCCGGACGCGTCAGCGTCTGGATTTTTCCGTCCAAGGCGTTGACTCTCCAGCCGCTGGAGACTCCACGCTTGAGGGCATGACGATGAACCTTTCACCCGACGACAAGCGGGAGCTCTTCGGGGAATTCAACCCCGACCAGTACGAGGACGAGGCCCGGCAGCGCTGGGGGGACACCGACGCCTACAAGGAGTCCGCCCGGCGCACCTCGTCCTACACGAAGGACGACTGGGCGCGGATCAAGAGCGAGGCCGCCGAGAACACCGCCCGCTTCGGCGACGCGTTCGCCTCCGGCGAGGCGGCCGACTCGGTCACCGCCATGGACCTGGCCGAGGCGCACCGGCAGCACATCAGCCGCTGGTTCTACGACTGCCCGCTCGACATGCACCGCGGCCTCGGCGACATGTACGTCGCCGATCCCCGGTTCACGGCCAACTACGACACCGACCGGCCGGGGCTGGCGCAGTACATCCGGGACGCCATCCATGCCAACGCCGAGCGCATGAGCTGAAAGAAAAGCCCCCGGCGCGTACGGCCGGGGGCTTTTGGCGTGCGATCAGGCGGTCTCGGTGATGGGCCGGTCGACCCAGCTCATCATCGAGCGCAGCTTCTTGCCGGTCTCCTCGATCGGGTGGGCGGCGCCCTGCTCGCGGTACTTGGTGAAGTTCGGGCGGCCGGCGTCGTCCTCGGCGATCAGCTCGCGGGCGAACTCGCCCGACTGGATCTCGCCCAGGATGCGCTTCATCTCCTCCTTGACCCGGGCGTCGATGACGCGCGGGCCGCGGGTGTAGTCGCCGTACTCGGCGGTGTCGGAGACGCTGTAGCGCATGCGGGCGATGCCGCCCTCGTACATCAGGTCCACGATCAGCTTGAGCTCGTGCAGGCACTCGAAGTAGGCGATCTCCGGGGCGTAGCCCGCCTCGGTGAGCACCTCGAAACCGGTCTGGACCAGCGCCGACGCGCCGCCGCAGAGGACGGCCTGCTCGCCGAACAGGTCGGTCTCGGTCTCCTCCTTGAACGTGGTGCGGATCACGCCGGCGCGGGTGCCGCCGATGCCGGCCGCGTAGGCCAGCGCCAGCTGCAGCGCGTTGCCGGTCGCGTCCTGCTCGATCGCCACCAGGCAGGGCACGCCCTTGCCGTCGACGAACTGACGGCGGACCAGGTGGCCCGGGCCCTTCGGGGCGACCATGCACACGTCCACGTCCGCGGGGGGCGTGATGAGCCCGAAGCGGATGTTGAGGCCGTGGCCGAAGAAGAGCGCCTTGCCGGCGGTCAGGTTCGGGGCCACGTGCTCGGCGTAGAGCGAGCGCTGCACGGTGTCGGGCGCGAGGATCATGATCACGTCCGCCTCGGCGGCCGCCTCGCCGGGGGTGAGGACGCGCAGGCCCTGCTCCTCGGCCTTGGCGCGGCTCTTGGAGCCCTCGGGCAGGCCGATGCGGACGTCGACGCCGGAGTCACGCAGGGACAGCGCGTGCGCGTGGCCCTGGCTGCCGTAACCCAGCACCGCGACCTTCTTGGCCTGGATCAACGACAGGTCGGCGTCGTCGTCGTAGTACACCTCGGCGGGCATTGTGTCTTTCCTTTCAAAGGGTCTTAAGGAGTCGGCGCGAAGCGCCTCGTTATGAAGCGGCGCGGAGCGCCGGACCGGTCGTGATGGAGCGCGAACCGCGGCCGATGGCCACGACGCCGGACTGGACCATTTCCTTGATACCGAACGGCTCCAGATCACGAAGCAGCGCGTCCAGCTTTTCCGACGTGCCGGTCGCCTCGATGGTGAGGGCGTCGGCGGCGACGTCGACCACGCGGGCCCGGAACAGGTTCACGGTCTCGAGGACCTGCGAGCGCACCGGGCGTTCCGCGCGCACCTTCACCAGCAGCAGCTCGCGCTGGACGCTGGCGGTGGTGTCGAGTTCGACGATCTTCAGGACCTGCACGAGCTTGTTGAGCTGCTTGGTGACCTGTTCCAGCGGCGATTCGTCCGCGTTGACCACGATCGTCATCCGGGAGACCTCGGGGTGCTCGGTCTCGCCGACGGCCAGGGAGTCGATGTTGAAGCCACGCCGGGCGAACAGGCCGGCGACGCGGGCCAGTATGCCGGGCTTGTTCTCCACCAGGACGGAGAGCGTGTGCTTGGCCATGATCTTCCTCGACTCCTACACGTCGTCCTGGTCGAACGCGGGGCGGACGCCCCGCGCGAACATGATCTCGTCGTTGCTCGTGCCGGCCGCGACCATCGGCCACACCATCGCATCCTTGCCGACCACGAAGTCGACGACGACGGGCTGGTCGGTGACCCTCATGGCGGCCTCGATCGTGGCGTCGACGTCGCGCTTGGTCTCGCAGCGCAGCCCGACACAGCCCAGCGCGTCGGCGAGCTTCACGAAGTCCGGGATGCGGTGCTTGTGGGTGCCGAGCTCGGTGTTGGAGTACCGCTGGTCGTAGAACAAAGTCTGCCACTGCCGGACCATGCCGAGGTTGCCGTTGTTGATGACGGCGACCTTGATCGGGATGCCCTCCAGCGCGCAGGTGGCGAGCTCCTGGTTGGTCATCTGGAAGCAGCCGTCGCCGTCGATCGCCCACACCGTCTTGTGCGGCATGCCGACCTTGGCGCCCATCGCGGCCGGGACCGCGTAGCCCATCGTGCCGAGGCCGCCGGAGTTGAGCCAGGTGGCGGGGTGCTCGTACTGGATGAACTGCGCCGCCCACATCTGGTGCTGGCCGACGCCGGCGGTGTAGATGGCGTCCGGGCCGACGATCTTGCCGATGCGCTCGATGACGTACTGCGGCGACAGCGTCCCGTCGGCCGGCTCCTCGTAGCCGAGGGGGTAGCGGCCGCGGATGTCGTCCAGCGTCGCCCACCAGTCCTTGAGCGGCTGGCGGTGCCCGGCCGCCTGCTCGGCGCTCACCGCGGCGATGAGCTCCTCGATGACGTGCTTGGCGTCGCCCACGATCGGCACGTCGGCGGTGCGGTTCTTGCCGATCTCGGCCGGGTCGATGTCGGCGTGGATGACCTGCGCGTTGGGCGCGAACGTGGACAGCTCGCCGGTCACGCGGTCGTCGAAGCGGGCGCCGAGGCAGATCAGCAGGTCCGACTTCTGCAGCGCGTAGACGGCGCCGACGCTGCCGTGCATGCCCGGCATGCCCAGGTGCTGCGGGTGGGAGTCGGGGAACGCGCCGCGGGCCATGAGCGTGGTGACGACCGGCGCGCCGGTCAGCTCGGCCAGCTTGAGCAGGACCTCGGAGGCGTGGGCCTTGATGACGCCGCCGCCGACGTACAGCACCGGCCGCTTGGCGCCGGCGATCAGCCGGGCGGCCTCGCGGATCTGCTTGCCGTGCGGGTGCAGCGTCGGGTGGTACCCCGGCAGCTCCAGCACCGGCGGCCATTTGAACGTCGTCTGCTTCTGCAGCACGTCTTTGGGGATGTCGACCAGGACCGGGCCCGGCCGGCCGGTGCCGGCCAGGTGGAACGCCTCGGCGAGCACCCGCGGCAGCTCCTCGCCGCTCTTGACCAGGTAGTTGTGCTTGGTGATCGGCAGCGTGATGCCGGCGATGTCCGCCTCCTGGAAGGCGTCGGTACCGATGGACGCCGACGCGACCTGGCCGGTGATCGCGACCATGGCGACGGAGTCCATGTAGGCGTCGGCGATCGGGGTGACCAGGTTGGTCGCGCCCGGGCCGGAGGTGGCCATGCAGACGCCGACCTTGCCGGTCGCCTGCGCGTAGCCGGTCGCGGCGTGGCCGGCGCCCTGCTCGTGGCGGACCAGGATGTGCCGGACGTTCTCGGAGTCGAACAGCGGGTCGTACGCCGGGAGGATCGCGCCGCCGGGAATGCCGAACACGACGTCGGCGCCGAGCGCCTCGAGCGAGCGGACGAGTACCTGCGCCCCGGTGAGCAGCTCCGCCTGAGTGTTCGGCGCGGGCTTCTTGTCGGCCGCCGGCGGCGTGGGATGCGCTCGGTGGGCGAGGACTTCTGGCGTGGGTCTCGTCATCGCTTTCGCACTTTCGCTCGAAGGTGTCGTATTTCAAAGGCTCCGGACATGAAAAAACCCCACGTGCTCGGCACGAGGGGCTAGCGCGCTGACGGCAGGCGTCGGCGCGCTAGATGATAAGTACTCGGAGCGACCTCGACGACATGAGCCCACTCTGACGCATCTCATCGCCTGAGTCAACCGATCCCAGCATGCGGAACGTGTCAGACTCGCAGGTATGCCCGAGCTGCGGTCCAAGACATCCACTTCTGGTCGCAACATGGCCGGCGCCCGCGCCCTGTGGCGCGCCACCGGCATGACCGACTCCGACTTCGGCAAGCCGATCGTCGCCATCGCCAACAGTTTCACGCAGTTCGTGCCGGGCCACGTCCACCTTCGCAACCTCGGCATGATCGTCGCCGACGCGGTTGCCGAAGCGGGTGGGGTCGCCAAGGAGTTCAACACCATCGCCGTCGACGACGGCATCGCCATGGGCCACGGCGGGATGCTCTACTCGCTGCCCAGTCGCGAGCTCATCGCCGACGCCGTCGAGTACATGGTGCAGGCCCACTGCGCCGATGCCCTCGTGTGCATCTCCAACTGCGACAAGATCACGCCCGGCATGCTGCTCGCCGCCCTCCGCCTCAACATCCCCACCGTCTTCGTCTCCGGCGGCCCCATGGAAGCCGGCAAGACCATCGCGATCGAGGGCATCGTCCACGAGAAGGACGCCAAGCTCGACCTCATCGACGCGATGATCGCCTCCGCCAACGAGGCCGTCACGGACGAGCAGCTCGGCCAGATCGAGCGCTCCGCCTGCCCGACGTGCGGCTCGTGTTCCGGCATGTTCACCGCCAACTCCATGAACTGCCTGACCGAGGCCATCGGCCTGGCCCTGCCCGGCAACGGCTCGGCCCTGGCCACCCACGCCCTGCGCCGCGGGCTCTTCGAGCGCGCCGGCTCCCTGATCGTCGAGCTTTGCCGGCGGTACTACGAGCAGGACGACGCCTCGGTCCTGCCCCGCGCGATCGCCTCTCGACCCGCCTTCGAGAACGCGGTGGCGCTGGACGTCGCGATGGGCGGCTCCACCAACACCGTGCTGCACCTGCTGGCCGCCGCCCGCGAGGCCGAGCTCGACTTCTCCGTGGCCGACATCGACGCGATCTCGCGCCGCGTGCCGTGCCTGGCCAAGGTGGCGCCCAACACGCAGAAGTACCACATGGAGGATGTGCACCGGGCCGGCGGAATCCCGGCGATCCTCGGTGAGCTGTCCCGCGGCGGCCTGCTGGACGAGTCCGTCTCCTCCGTGCACTCCGCGACGTTCCGCGAGTGGATCGACACCTGGGACATCCGCGGCGCCGCGCCGTCCGAGGCGGCGCTCGAGCTGTTCCACGCCGCGCCGGGCGGGGTCCGGACCACGGAGCCGTTCTCGACGACGAACCGGTGGAGCTCGCTGGACACGGACGCCGAGGGCGGGTGCATCCGCAGCGTCGAGCACGCGTACACCGCCGACGGCGGCCTCGCCATCCTCTTCGGCAACCTCGCGCCCGACGGCTGCGTCGTCAAGACGGCCGGCGTCCCGGAGGAGAACCTGCGCTTCTCCGGCCGCGCCAAGGTCTTCGAGTCGCAGGAGTCGGCCGTCGACGGCATCCTCGCCAAGCAGGTCGTCGCCGGCGACGTCGTGGTGATCCGCTACGAGGGCCCCAAGGGCGGCCCGGGGATGCAGGAGATGCTGTACCCCACCTCGTTCCTCAAGGGCCGCGGCCTCGGCCGCGCGTGCGCGCTCATCACCGACGGGCGTTTCTCCGGCGGTACCTCGGGCCTCTCCATCGGCCACATCAGCCCGGAGGCGGCGGGCGGCGGCCTCATCGCCCTCGTCGAGGACGGCGACCCGATCGAGATCGACATCCCGGCCCGCTCGATCGAGCTGCGGGTCCCCGACGACGAGCTCACCGCCCGGCGCATCGCCCAGGAGAAGCGCGACCGCCCGTACACCCCGGCCGACCGGGAGCGCCCCGTCTCGGCGGCGCTGCGCGCGTACGCGTCGATGGCCACGTCGGCCAGTGACGGGGCTTACCGCCGCGTGCCCTGAGTTTCGACTACGATGTGCGTCAGTCACCGCGACTGGCGCACATCAAGGTGGAACCGACCACCGGGGAGCTTCCGATCGCGGGCACCGCGCGCCTGGGTGCCCCGGCGTATCAGGAGGCTGCGCATGCATGACCCCCAGGTCTTCGATCTCATCCGCGCCGAGGCGCAACGCCAGCACGACACTCTCCGGATGATCGCCTCGGAGAACTACGTCTCCGAGGCCGTGCTCGAGGCGACCGGCTCCGTCCTCACCAACAAGTACTCCGAGGGCTACCCCGGCAAGCGCTACTACGAGGGCCAGCGCTTCATCGACCCGCTCGAGGAGCTGGCGATCGCCCGCGCCCGCTCGGTGTTCGGCGTCGACCACGCCAACGTCCAGCCGTACTCGGGCTCCCCGGCCAACCTCGCCGTGTACATGGCCCTGGCCAAGCCCGGCGACACCGTCATGGGCATGGCCCTGCCGATGGGCGGCCACCTGACCCACGGCTGGCCGGTGTCGGCGACGGGCGCGTGGTTCCGCCCGGTGCAGTACACGGTCCGCCGCTCCGACGGCCGCATCGACTTCGACGAGGTGCGCGACATCGCCCTCCGCGAACGCCCGAAGATCCTTTTCTGCGGCGGTACGGCAATCCCGCGTACCATCGACTTCCCGCGCTTCGCCGAGATCGCCCGCGAGGCCGGCGCCGTGCTCGTGGCGGACATCGCCCACATCGCGGGCCTGATCGCCGGCGGCGCCCACCCGTCCCCGGTCGGCCACGCCGAGGTCATCTCGACCACGACGCACAAGACGCTGCGCGGCCCCCGCGGCGCGATGCTCATGTGCGACGAGCCACACGCCAAGGCCATCGACAAGGCGGTCTTCCCCGGCCTGCAGGGCGGCCCGCACAACCACACCACGGCGGGCATCGCCGTGGCCCTGGGCGAGGCGTCGACGCCGGCCTTCCGCGCGTACGCCCACCAGACCGTCGCCAACGCCCGCGCCCTCGCCGCGGCCCTGACGGAGCGCGGCTTCGACCTGGTGTCGGGCGGCACCGACAACCACCTGATCCTGCTGGACCTGACCAGCAAGTCGATCGGCGGCAAGCCGGCCGCGAGGGCCCTGGACCGCGCGGGCATCGAGACGAACTACAACACCGTGCCGTACGACACCCGCAAGCCCTTCGACCCCTCGGGCGTGCGCCTGGGCACTCCGGCCCTGACCACCCGCGGCCTCACGGAGGCCCAGATGCCCCAGGTCGCCGACTGGATCTCCCGCGCGGTGGACGCCGCGATCAAGGACGACACACCGGCCCTGGACACCATCGCCGGCGAGGTGCGGGAACTGCTCTCGGCCTACCCGATGCCCGGCTGGCACTGAGCGCCGACTGTGAAGGGGCGCCCCGTTTCCCCGGGGCGCCCCTTCTCCAGCGTCCTCACTTACGCCGCAGGAACCGCCGCGACTTCTCGGCCTTCGGCTCTTCGTCGAGGTTGAGCTCGAGCGGCGCGAGGTCGTCGAACGCCCCGGCGTCCCGCTTACGCTGCTCCGGAATCCGCTCACCGGTTCCGGCGCCCCCGCGGTCCCAGCTGTCCTCGCCCCCGCGCCCCGCCTGCCCGCCGAACGCCGGCTGACCCGCCTGCGGCTGACCCGGCTGCGGCTGGCCGGCCTGCGGGTACCCAGCCTGCGGATAGCCGGCCGGCCCCTGCGGTCCGCGCCGGTTGTGATCCGCACCGGCACCTACACCGTCGCGATCCGCGTTCCGGTCCCACCGGCTGGTCGGCTCGGTCGCCCATTCGCCCCGCTCGGCCGCACCCGCCGCCCAGTCGTCGCCGGCCGGCGCGTCCGGCACCCTGCCCTTCGCGGCGTCCTTGTCCTTGTCCTTGTCCTTGTTCCGCCCCCACCGGGAACGCTTGGGCTTCTCGGCACTCTCGCCCGGCTGCGGCTGCGCCCCGGGCGGCGCGTCCCACCAGGCATCTTCCGGCGGGGCGCCAGCCGGCTGCTCGCGCGCCTCGGACCCACGGGGCCACGCCTCCGTGCGTCCCTCGCCGCCCGCACCCGCGCGGTAGCCCCCACGGTCACCGAAGGCCCGGTCCCGTTCCCCCGCCATCCGCTCACGGTCCGCGGCCGCGTCGTCGCGCGGGCCTCGCCCGCCCGGGTCGCGGTTGCTCGGCACACTCGCCCAGGCCGTGGTCGGCTGATCACGCTCCATCGCCTGACCGCTCTGCCGCGTACGGTCCTGCTGGCCACGCTCTTGCTGGGCCCACCCCTGCTGTCCCTGGTCCTGCCGGGGCCGCTCCTGCTGGCCGCGCCAGTCCTGCTGGCCCCCGTCCTGCTGGGGCCGCTCCTGCTGGCCCCGCCCCTGCTGGCCGCGCCAGTCCTGCTGGCCCCGGTCCTGCTGGCCGCGCCAGTCCTGCTGGCCCCGGTCCTGCTGGCCCCAGTCCTGCGAGCCGCGGTCCGGTTGCCCCCAGCCCTGCTGTCCTCGTTCCTGCGGCGCACGCTCCTGCGGACCCCAGCCGTCCGGCCCCCGATCCTGCACCGCGCGCCCCTGCGCCTGCGCCGCCTGGTCCGGTCCGCCCCGGTCCGGCGCGGCTCGGTCCTGCGGCGCCATGTCCTGCTCGGCCCGGTCCCGCCGCCGCACCGACCGCGACTCGGGATCCGAGTCCCACGACCGCCGCAGCTCAAGCGGCTGCGCCACGAGTTCGGGCGCGTCCTTGTCGAAGAGGCTGCCGCCCCAGGAGGGCCGCTGCCCCGCCACCGGCAGATCCTCGGGCCGCCGCCGCCCGACGTCCCGTGTCGGTTCCTGCGGCCGCTCAGCCGCCGCCGAGCCGCCCCAGGACTCGCGCCCGGGCGCCGGCGAGGTAGGCCAGGACTCCCGCCCGGGAGCGGCCGAGGCGCCGCGCGACTCGCGCTCGCCCGCACCCGCGTACGAACCCCGCCACGACTCGCCCCCCGGCTCCGCAGACCCACGCCCGGAGCCCGACGCCTCGGCCGCGGAGGCGGTCCACGGATCGACCCGCCCCTCAGCCCCCGCCGCCGGCGTCCACGCGTCACCCCGCGGCTCACCGACGGAGCCCGCCGCCCACGCCTCAGTGCCCCGCTCACCGCTCGAGCCGGACGCCCACGCCTCAGTGCCGCGCTCACCGCTCAAGCCGGACGCCTCCGAGCCCCGCTCGGAGGCGGCAGCCGAGGTCCAGGGCTCCGCAGCACGCTCGGGAGCCGGCGCGGGCGTCCACGACGCCGTGGCACGCTCGGACGCCAGGCCAGGCGTCCACGACTCAGGCGCACGCTCGGACGCCAAGCCAGGCGTCCACGACTCGGGACCACGCTCGGACGCCGGGGCCGGCGTCCACGACTCGGAGGCACGCTCGGACGCCGGGGCGGGCGTCCACGACGCCGCCGGACGCTCGGACGCCAGGCCAGGCGTCCACGACTCAGGCGCACGCTCGGAGGCCGGGGCCGGCGTCCACGACGCCGCCGGACGCTCGGGCGCCGCGGAGGGCGTCCACGACTCAGGAGCCTGGCTCGGCGTCCGCGACTCCGATGCACGCCCGGCGGCCGGGCGCCACGTGTCACCGCTGCCGATCGAGTCCACGGCGGCCTCGCCCGGCTCCGTCCAGGACCGGCGACGAGCGCCCGCATCGTCATCGGCGGGCGCCGAGGAGGCGCTGGGCCAGGTACCCGCCTCGTACGTCACCGGGAAGTCATCGGCCGCGCTGCTCCACCGGAACCGGTCGTCGGAGCCCGCCGCGGCGTCATCGGCCGAGTTCGCCCAGGACAGGCGCTCCGAGGGCCGCTCCGCGTCCGCGCGTCCGCGCCCGGCCCGCGGCGCGTCGCCCGGTGCCGACTCCGGCGTACCGCCCTCGGCCGCCCACGCCGCAATCTGGCTCGCCGACTCGTTGTCCCAGTTGCCGACCAGCTCGCGGGTCGTACGGGCCTCCCACGAGTCGCTCGCGCCCGAGTCGGACGGGTCCGGACTGTCACGGCGGCCGAAGTCGTTGCGGTCCGAATCACCGCGGGGCGCCTCCGCGCGGAACGCATCCGAGCGCGAGTCGTCCCACGAGTCCGGACGGCGGGCATCGCGCCGGTCCGGGCGTGAGGAATCCCACGCCTCCGAGCGCCCGGAGTCCCACGCGTCGGAACGACCGGCGTCGCGGGCGTCCGAGCGCCCCGAGTCCCACGCTTCCGAACGACCCGGGTCGCGGGCGTCCGAGCGCCCGGAGTCCCACGCTTCCGAACGACCGGCGTCGCGGGCGTCCGAGCGCGGGGCGTCCCACGCGTCCGAGCGGCGGCTGTCGCGGGCGTCCGGCCGCGAAGGGTCCCAGGCGTCCGGGCCCGAGGCGTCCCAGGCGTCCGCGCGGGCGCCGTCGCGCCCGTCCCGGCTGCGGGTTTCCCACGCGTCCGAGCGCGAGCCGTCATGGGCGCGGTCCCATGAGTTCGGGGCGGCGTCGCGGCGGCTCGGCGGCGGGGGCCACTCGGTGCTCGGTGGCGGGCCGTACGGGTCGATGTCGTCGTAATTTGTGGGCAACGCAGCTTCCGGGGAGTCGGGGGCGCCCTGCTCGGCGGGGTCGTCGAGCGGGTCGGGCTTCGCGGCGGAGCCGGCCCGGGCCAGGCGGCCCAGGCGTGCGCGCATCGTGCCGTTGCCCGGGCGCCAGGTCGTCGTGGGCGTTGCGGTGCTGGTGGCGCCCGGGCTGACGGGCGCCGTTGGTGCGGGGTCCTCGCCGGCCGCCGCGGCGAATGCGGCGTCCGTCGGGGTGCGTCCGGGCGATGGGTCGGAAGCCTCCCTGGCGAACGTACGCGGTGAAGGCAAGGGCTCCGGGAGTTTGTTGCCCTCCGCGAGGAACAGGAGGCGTTCCATGACGTGGAGGTCGACGCGGTACGGCTCGGCGGCCAGCCAGCGACCCGCGGCCTCGGTCATCTCGTTGGCGTGGACCAGGTGCAGGTGCTCGCCGGGGGCCACCGAGATCACGAGGTCCTCGGCGGCGTCGTCGCGCGAGGGGGCGACCACCAGATATCCGCGGACGAGGCCGCCGATCTTGGTGAGCTGCTCGCGCCACGTGTGTACCTCGGCGGCCAGGCCGTCCACGTCCTCCGAGCCGGGGACGAA
The DNA here is from genome assembly GCF_050936175.1 of Dactylosporangium sp. CA-139066. Taxonomy (NCBI): domain Bacteria; kingdom Bacillati; phylum Actinomycetota; class Actinomycetes; order Micromonosporales; family Micromonosporaceae; genus Dactylosporangium; species Dactylosporangium sp. CA-139066. Next base: position 9,366,887 of record NZ_JBNJNH010000001.1, read on the forward strand.
CAGGCGGCCGCCGCGCAGTACCTGGCCGGCGGCGTCCATCGTGAACTCGCCGTGGGGCCAGACGGTGGGCAGGAACAGGGCCACGCGGCGACCGGCCGCGACCAGGTGAGTGCAGCCGCCCTCGCCCAGCGCGAAGAAGCGCGCGCTCGGGATCGCCTCGAGCTCCTTCAGGCGCGGCAGGTGGTCGTCGGGCTTGCCCCACCACCGGCGGCCGCTCACGGACTCGTCGATGGACAGGCGCGCGACCCGGCGCGCGTCAAGAAGGAGGGCGGCGAGGAAAGATCCGGCCAGCGGTACCACAAATGCCAGATTTGTCCCGATGAACCCCAGGACGCCGAGGATGTCGAACCAGCTGTCCGGCAGGCGACCGCGCGTGGCCGCGCCCCAGGCGACCGCGCCCGCAATGATCGTGAGGATGGCGAAGAGTGGGAAACCGCGCAGCGTGAGCACCACCACACCGGCGAGCGCGGCGATCGCGGCCGCGCCCCACAGGATGCTGAGCTCCTTGATGCCCCAACCGGCCACGACCAGGGCGGCCAGCACCGCCGCGACGAGGATCGCACCCGCCACGATGCCGGTCGGGCGCACGCTGACGCGCCGACCGCTCTTGACGCCGGCGGCCCAGGAGGAGACAGGCGCGTCGCGGCGGAATGTGGTGGTCAAGCCCCAGCCTCCCGCCACGGCCGGAAGCCCGCGAACTCGACATATCGCCGCAGATCGCCCGGCAAACCGCCATGACCGGGAGCGATCTCGTCAAACACGGCACCGAGCGTAACCCCGGGCGGCGGTGCTAGCGAGAGGCGGCCGGGCCGTCTCGGACACCAGTTCTCATCCCCCACGGCGCTCAGTATGCCCGCCACGCCGCCCGGAGGCAGTTCCTCGAAAGGTGGGAGGATGGCGGGGTGAGCAACCAGGTCAAGGTTAAATTCCGGCGCAGCGCCGCCCTAGCCGTAGCCGCCGGCATCACCGTGATCGGCGCGGTCCCGCTGCTCGCCGAGAGTGTCTGGTTTCTGCTTGTACTCCTGGCGCCCCTCGCCATCGCCATCTGGGCCTGGCGGGCCGGCACCGACGTCGACCAGCGGGGCTTCACGGTCCGCGCCCTGCTCGGCAGCCGCACCGTCCCGTGGACCGCGGTCGACGGCCTGGTCTCGAACGGCCACACGGTCCAGGCCCGCCTGGCCAACGGCGCGCTGGTCCCCTTGGACGCCGTCCGCCCCGCCGACCTCCCCCGCGTCGTGAAGGCCAGCGGCCAGGACCCGCAGACCGAGCGCACCGACGCCGAAGCCGAGGCCGAGATCGCCGACGCCGAAGAAGAGCAGCCGGCCGCCCAGTAGCGCCGAGGCGTCCCGTACGCGCGGAGGCGCAGCACACCCGCCCGGAGGCGCGACGGCGCCCGGGACGCAGCACATGGGCACGGACGCGCAGCACACGAACGCGCGGAGGCACGGCGCGGGCGCGGAGGCACGGCGCGGGCGCGGAGGCACGGCGCGGGCGCGGAGGCACGGCGCGGGCGCGGAGGCACGGCGCGGGCGCGGAGGCACGGCGCGGGCGCGGAGGCACGGCGCGGGCGCGGGCGCGGAGGCACGGCGCGGGCGCGAAGGCGCGGCGCGGGCGCGAAGGCAAGGGCGACGCTGCGCCCGGGAGCGTGAGCGGCGCGACGTGCGGAGGTGCGAGAGTGCCGCGTGAGCGGTCAGTAGCCGTCGGTCACGACGTTGTCGAGGGGCTCGTTCGCCAGGAAGCGGCGCAGTTGCGCGGCAGCCAAGGCGTAGCCGCGGCGGAACACCGCCGGGACGGAGCCGGCCACGTGCGGGGTGATCAGGACGTTCGGGAGGCGCCACAGGGCGTGGTCGGGCGGTAGCGGCTCGGGGTCGGTGACGTCGGTGGCGAAGCCGATACGGCCGGTGAGAGCCTCGGCGGTGACCGCGGCCGTGTCCACCACCGGGCCGCGGGCGGCGTTGACGAGCAGGGCGCCGTCGCGCAGGCGGGACAGGAACGAGGCGTCGGCCAGGGCGCGGGTCTGCGGGGTGAGCGGTACCAGCAGGACGACCACGTCGGCGTCGGGCAGCAGGGCCGGCAGCTCGTCCACGCCGTGCACGCCTGCGCGGGGGCGCCTCGCCACGCGCGTCACCGTCACCTCGAACGGGGCCAAACGAGCCTCGACGGCGCGGCCGATCGAGCCGGAGCCGACGATGAGGACGCGTTTGCCGGCCAGTTCGTCCGTCCGGCGGTACGCCCATTCGCCCCGCTCCTGCGCCCGCGCGAACAGCGGCAGGTCGCGCACGTAGGAGAGCATGACGCCGACGACCCACTCGGCGGTGGACGAGTCGTGGACGCCGCGCGCGTCGCACAGGGTCACCTCGGCGGGGAGGCGGCCGACCCACGCGTCCGCGCCCGCGCTCAGCAGCTGCACGACGCGCAGGTCCGGCATCCGCTCGGTCAGCTCGGTGACCTCGGGCTTCGCGAGGAACGGCGGCACCCAGAATGCCACGCCGGCCGGGTCGGACGGGAGCTCCTCGGGCGAAGGCATGACCTCGACGACGGCCTCCGCGGGCGCCTGCGCGCGCAGCGGGTCCAAGCCGGTGTCGTGCGCGACCCAGATCTTCACCATGCGTCGATGATGCCGCCCGGAGATCCGGGAGAAACGCGCGGGAGGGGAACCGAGGCGGGACGAACGGCCACCGCCCGGGAGCGCACGACGCCGCCCGCGACCACACAACGCCGCGCGGGAGCGCACGACCCCGCCCGCGAGCACACAACGCCGCGCGGGAGCGCACACGCCGCGCGGGAGCGCACAACGCCGCCCGGCAGCGCACAACGCCGCCCGGCAGCGCACAACGCCGCCCGGCAGCGCACAACGCCGCCCGGCAGCGCACAACGCCGCCCGGGAGCGCACACGCCGCGCGGGAGCGCACAACGCCGCCCGGCAGCGCACACGCCGCGCGGAAGCGCACAACGCCGCCCGGGAGCGCACGATGCCGCCCGCGACCACACAACGCCGCGCGGGAGCGCACAACGCCGCGCAGGGACGCACGGGACCGCCCGCGAGCGCACAACGCCGGGCGCGGGAGCGCGCAACGCCGCCGGCCCGCGCCCAGGCGCCAGGCGGCCACGCCGACCGCGGGGAGCACGCGACGCCACTTAAGAACGCGCGACGCCGCGCGCGGGAGCGCATGACGAAGCGCGCGGGAGCGCACGACGGAGCGCGCGGGAGCGCATGACGAAGCGCGCGGGAGCGCATGACGAAGCGCGCGGGAGCGCATGACGAAGCGCGCGGGAGCGCATGACGAAGCGGCGCAACGAGAGAAAAACGAGAGGAACCGGCGCGGACGCGCAGGGATCTGCACGAAAAGAAACAGGGACCTGCACGAAAAAGAAACCGGAAGACCGCGCGCGACGCGCGCGGTGAAGTGGGACGGGACGGGGCGGCCGTGGGAAAAGATGGTGTCGTGGTCGGCAACGCTACGCTTGGGCCGGTGAGCGCCCGGACGCACCGTTTCGCACGCCGGTATGGAAGCCGGAAGCTGGCCGCACTCTGCGCGGCCGGCCTCGTACTCGCCCTCGGCGGGTGCTCGTTCGGGCCGCCGCCGCCCGACCAGCTCGGGCAGCCGCCCAAGATGTCGCCCTATCCGTCGCCCTCGAGCTCCGGGTCCAGCGAGGACGGCGGGGCGGAGGTCTCGGTGACCGTGGTGGCCAAGGGGCTCGCGGTGCCGTGGGGGATCGCGTTCCTGCCGGACGGTTCCGCCCTGGTGACGGAGCGCGACAGCAAGCGGCTGCTCAAGGTCGGCAAGGAGCAGACGTCGGACGGGCTGCTGGTGGCCGAGCTGCAGAAGATCGACGCGGCTTCCCCCGCAGGCGAGGGGGGACTGCTCGGGATCGCGGTTTCGCCGCAGTACGAGACGGACAAAACCGTGTACGTGTACTACACCGCGCAGGACGACAACCGGGTCGCCAAGCTCACGCTCGGGCAGCCCGTCACGCCGATCCTGACCGGCATCCCGAAAGCCGAGATCCACGACGGCGGGCAGCTCAAGTTCGGGCCGGACGGGTTCCTGTACGTCGCGACCGGGGACGCCAACAAGCCCGAGAACGCGCAGGACCTCAACAGCCTCGGCGGGAAGATCCTGCGGATCACCACCGACGGCAAGCCGGCGCCCGGTAACCCGTTCGGAACCGCGGTGTACAGCTACGGACATCGCAACGTGCAAGGGTTGGCCTTCGACGCCAAGGGGCGCCTGTACGCGATGGAGTACGGCGCGAGCGACCAGGATGAGCTCAACGTGATCGAGGCCGGGAAGAACTACGGCTGGCCCGCCGTCGAGGGCAAGGGCTCGGACCCGAAGTACACCAACCCGATCCAGACCTGGAAGACGTCCGACGCGTCGTGTTCCGGGCTGGCGTACCTCAGCGGCTACCTCGTCACGTCCTGCCTCAAGGGCGCGCGGCTGTACGTCATGCAGACCACCGCCAACGGCACGCTGCTCGGCGCGCCCGCGCCGTTGCTCAAGGACGAGTACGGGCGGCTGCGCGCGGCCGCGGTCGCGCCCGACGGGAGCCTGTGGGTGTCGACGTCGAACAAGGACGGGCGCGGGGACCCGAAGCCCGACGACGACAAGATCCTGCGCCTCGTCATCTCCGACGTCGGTGAGGCCGGCAAGAGTTGATCTCGCCGTTTCGCCGCCGCGCCGCGCTGGCCTCCCGACGAGCCCAGCGCCGCGCCGTCGTCATGGCCGCCGGGCGGCGCCACCATCCCACGGGCGCGCGGGTGCTGCCGCGGCACCCGCGGCTGCGGCGCGTGCTGCACGGGATACTGGTCGGCGTCGTGGCGGTGATCGGGATGCTCGTCGGCGTGCAGCTGGGCGGCACCACGACGCAGGACATCGGGCCGTTCCGCGCGCAGCTGTCGCTGACCCCGTCGCTCTCCGGCGACACGTCGGTCGAGATCCCGCCGCTGGGCTCGCTGGAGCTGGACTCCCACGACGGGCCGGCGCACCTGCGGATCCGGCTGGAGTCGCTGGACGAGGCGCGCACCCGCGCGTTCGCGGCGAAGTCCGGCAACCTCGAGCAGATCAGCCACGACGCGGTCGACCAGCTCAACCTCGGCGTGCGGCGGCTGGCGATGCAGACGGCCGGGTGCGGCATCCTCGGCGGCATGATCCTGGTCCTGCTGGTCTTCCGGGCCCGGCGGGAGACGGCGATCGCGGGCGTCGTGGTGGTCGGGGTGCTCGCCTCGACCGGCGCGGCGACGCTGCTGACGTTCAAGCCGGCGGCGATCACGGAGCCCACGTACCGCGGCCTGCTCGTCAACGCCCCGGCGATCATCGGTGACGCGCAGCGCATCGCCAACCGCTACGAGGAGTACCGGGCGCAGCTGCAGAAGCTCGTGCTCAACGTCAGCAAGCTCTACGGCACGATCTCGTCGCTGCCGGTGTACGAGCCGAACACGAGCGCCACGAAGGTGCTGCACATCTCCGACATGCACCTCAACCCGGCGGCGTGGGGCGTGGTGCGCTCGGTCGCGGACCAGTTCGACATCGACATGATCGTCGACACCGGCGACATCAACGACTGGGGCACGGAGCCCGAGGCGTCGTACGTCAACGTCATCAGCGATCTCAAGGTCCCCTACATCTACATCCGCGGCAACCACGACTCGGCGGTCACCGCGGCCGCGGTCGCGCGGCAGCCGAACGCGATCGTGCTCGACGACAAGATCGTGACGGTGAAGGGCCTGACGTTCGCCGGGATCGGCGACCCGCGCTTCACCCCGGACAAGTCGACGGACCCGACCAACGAGGAGCAGCACCGGCAGGTGGTGGCCTCGGGCGACACGCTGGCGGCGAAGATCCGCTCCAGCGACAAGCCGGTCGACGTCGCGCTCGTCCACGACCCGGTCGCCGCGCAGGAGCTGGCCGGGGTGTGCCCGCTGGTGCTGGCCGGGCACCTGCACGAGCGCCAGGTCAAGCGGCTGGACGCCAACCAGGCGGCCGCGCCGCTGCCGCTGCCGGTCCAGATCACCTCGCCGTCGCCCTCGACGTCGACGTCCGCGTCGCCGGCCCCGAAGGCCCCCACGGAGCGCACCCTGCTGATGGTGGAGGGCTCGACGGGCGGCGCGGGCCTGCGCGGCCTCGAGAGCACGAAGCCCTTGCCGCTGGCGCTTTCCATTTTGTACTTCGACCAGCAGCGCCACCTGTCGGCCTACGACGACATCCAGGTCGGCGGTACCGGGCTGACCGAGGTGTCGCTCCAGCGCCACCTGGTGCAGCCGGACACGAAGTCGGCCCCGACTCCCACCCCGACGCCGTCAGAGACGCCGTCGACGCCGGAGCCGGAGCCGGAGCCGTCGCGTTCTTAGGCTGGCAAACGCAACTGGCGCTCGCTTCGCTCGGGCGCGCCGGAGGGTTCCCACCCCGGACCCCCCATGCTCGCTTCGCTCACATCAAACCCCGACGTGCTCTTGCCACCACGGACGTCGGGATTCCTCGCGGGAGGAACGTTCCGCAAGTTGCACGGACCCGAGCCATGGAATGGCTCTTATGAAAGCCGCGCAATGATCAGTTCGCGGACCGTCTTCGCGTCGGCCTTGCCTCCGGTGGCCTTCATCACCGCGCCGACCAGCGCCCCCGCGGCCGCGACCTTGCCGTCACGGATCTTGGCCGCGATGTCCGGGTTGGCGGCGATCGCGTCGTCGACGGCGGCGGTCAGCGCGCCCTCGTCCGAGACGACCTCCAGGCCGCGCGCGGCCACGACCTCGCTCGGCGAGCCCTCGCCGGCGATGACGCCCTCGAGCACGACGCGCGCGAGCTTGTCGTTGATCTTGCCCGCGTCGACGAGGCCCTGCAGCTCCGCGACCGCGCCCGGGGTCACGCCCAGGGCATCGAGCTCGGTCTCGGTCTCGTTGGCGCGGCGGGCGAGCTCGCCGAGCCACCACTTGCGCGCGGTCGCGGCGCTCGCGCCGGCCTCGACGGTGGCCGAGATCAGCTCGACGGCGCCGGCGTTGACGACCGACTGCATGTCGAGGTCGGAGAAGCCCCACTCGGACTGCAGCCGGGCGCGGCGCACCCGCGGCAGCTCGGGCAGCGCGGCCTTGAGCTCGGCGATCCACTCCGCGGACGGGGCGAGGGGCACGAGGTCGGGCTCGGGGAAGTACCGGTAGTCGGTCGCGGTCTCCTTGCTGCGCCCGGACGTGGTCTCGCCGGTGTCCTCGTGGAAGTGCCGGGTCTCCTGGATGATCGTGCCGCCGGCCTCGAGCACGCCGGCCTGGCGGATGATCTCGGAGCGCACGGCGCGCTCGACGGAGCGCAGCGAGTTGACGTTCTTCGTCTCGGTGCGGGTGCCCCATTCCGCGCCCGGCCGGTTGAGCGAAGTGTTGACGTCGCAGCGCATCGAGCCCTGCTCCATGCGCACGTCGGAGACGTCGAGGGTGCGGATGACGTCGCGCAGTTCGGTGACGTACGCGCGGGCGACCTCGGGCGCGCGGGCGCCCGTGCCCGGCACCGGCTTGGTGACGATCTCGACGAGCGGGATGCCGGCCCGGTTGTAGTCCACAAGGGACTCGGTCGCGCCGTGGATGCGCCCGGTCGCGCCGCCGACGTGCAGCGTCTTGCCGGTGTCCTCCTCCAGGTGCACCCGCTCGATGCCGATGCGCACGAGCTCGCCGTCGAGCTCGACGTCGAGGTACCCGTCAACGCACAGCGGCTCGTCGTACTGGCTGATCTGGAAGTTCTTCGGCATGTCGGGGTAGAAGTAGTTCTTGCGCGCGAAGCGGCCCCACGGCGCGATCGAGCAGTTCAGCGCGAGGCCGATGCGGATCGTCGCCTCGATCGCGGCGCGGTTGGCCACCGGCAGCGCGCCGGGCAGGCCCAGGCACACCGGGCAGACCTGGGTGTTGGGCTCGGCGCCGAAGGTGGTCGGGCAGCCGCAGAACATCTTCGTGTTGGTGCCGAGCTCGACGTGCGTCTCCAGGCCGATGACCGGCTCGAACCGGGCCACCGCCTCCTCGTACGACAGGTAAGTCACGGTGCTCATTGTCTTCTGCCTGCTTTCAGCCTTGGTGTATCAACGCACGACATTGGGTATTCATCGCTCACCTGGAGAGGAGCGACACCATGCCCGTGCAGTTCCGGAAGAGCAAGAAGTTCGGCCCGTTCATTTTCCACTTCACGCAGGAAGGCTTTTCCTCGTGGAGCTTCAAGCTGGGCCCGTGGTCGTGGAACTCCCGCAGCCGCAAGAACCGCGTGGACCTGCCCGGCCCGTTCTCGTGGCGGCAGGGCAGCCGGGGCTGAGCCCAGCCCCGGCGTCCTCACAGCGCCGGCGGGGTGAGTGGCGGCAGCGCTGACTCCAGCGCGGCCGCCACCCTGTACATCCGGTCGTCGGCCATCGTCGGCGCCATGATCTGCAGGCCCACCGGCAGCCCCTCGGACAGGCCGGCCGGGACCGAGATCGCGGGGCCGCCGTAGAGGTTCGACGGGATCGTGTACAGGTCCGCGAGGTACATCTGGTACGGGTCCGACGTGCGGGAGCCGAGCGGGAACGCCACGAACGGCGTGGTCGGCGCGACGAGCACGTCGGCGGCCTCGAACGCCTTGGTGAAGTCCTGCGTGATGAGCGTGCGCACCTTCTGTGCCTGGCCGTAGTACGCGTCGTAGTACCCGGCCGAGAGCGCGTACGTGCCGAGGATGATGCGCCGCTTGACCTCCGGGCCGAAGCCCGCGTCCCGGGTCAGCGACATGACCTCTTCCAGGGAGTGCTTGCCGTCGTCGCCGGTGCGCAGGCCGTAGCGCACGCCGTCGAAGCGGGCGAGGTTGGACGAGCACTCGCTGGGGGCGATGAGGTAGTACGCCGGCAGCGCGAACTTGAAGCTCGGGCAGGACACCTCGACGACGTCGGCGCCGAGTTTGACGAGGGCGTCGATCGACTCGCGGTACGCCGCGGCGACGCCGGGCTCCGCGCCCTCGCCCGCGAACTCCTTCACCAGGCCGAGGCGCACGCCGCTCAGGTCGCCGCTCGCGCCCAGGCGGGCCGCGCCGACCACGTCGGGCACCGGCTGCGGGATCGAGGTCGAGTCGCGCGGGTCGTGCCCGCCGATGACCGCGTGCAGCAGCGCCGCGTCCTCGACGGTCCGCGCGCAGGGGCCGGGCGTGTCCAGGGACGAGGAGAAGGCGATGAGGCCGTACCGCGACGTGCCGCCGTAGGTCGGCTTGGCGCCCACGGTGCCGGTGACGGCGGCCGGCTGGCGGATCGACCCGCCGGTGTCCGTGCCGATCGCCAGCGGGGCCTCGTAGGCGGCGACCGCGGCCGCCGAGCCGCCGCCGGAGCCGCCGGGGATGCGCGTGGTGTCCCAGGGGTTGTACGTCGGGCCGTAGGCCGAGTACTCCGTGGAGGAGCCCATCGCGAACTCGTCCATGTTGGTCTTGCCGACCATGACCAGGCCGGCCTCGCGCAGGCGGGTCGTGATCGTCGCGTCGTACGGCGGGCGCCAGCCCTCGAGGATCTTCGAGCCGGCGGTCGTCGGCACGCCGCGGGTGGTGATGACGTCCTTGACGCCGATCGGCACGCCGTCGAGCGGGCCCGCGGCCTCGCCCTTGGCGATGCGCGCGTCGGCGGCGCGGGCGGCCTCCAGGGCCCCGTCGCGGTCGACGTAGAGGAACGCGTGGACCTTGCCTTCGACGGCCTCGATGCGGTCCAGGTGCGCGGTGGCGACCTCGACGGCGGAGACGTCCTTGGCGGCCAGGCGGCGGCCGAGCTCGGCCGCGGAGAGCTTCGTCAGGTCGGTCATGGCTCAGGCCTCCTCGTCCAGGATCCGCGGGACGCGGAAGCGGTTCTCCTCGGCGTCGGGCGCGCCGGCGAGCGCGTCCGCGCGCTCCAGGCCGGGCACGACGACGTCGTCGCGGTACACGTTGGTGAGCGGCACGGAGTGCGAGGTCGGCGGCACGTCGGCGGCGGCGACCTCGCCCACCTGGGCGACGGCCTGCAGGATCACGTCGAGCTGCCCGGCGAAGGTGTCGAGTTCTTCATCGGTGACGGCGAGCCGCGCGAGGCGGGCGAGATGCGCCACCTCCTCGCGGGAAATCGTGGCCATTCGGCGCTGCTCCTTCAGGTCGTCGGCTTCGACGCAGCGTGACATGCCGGCGTCGACCCGACGAGTCTATTTCGTGCTGATGACGGGCCGTGCGGCAGTCTTCGACAGCCAGTCGAGCAGGCGATCCGGGGGCATGGGGCGGGCGAAGTACCAGCCCTGGGCCACGTCGCAACCGGCCTCGACGAGCATCCGCCAGGTCCGCTCGTCCTCGACGCCTTCCGCGACGACGCGCAGCCCGAGCGCCCGCGCGAGATCGATCATGGAGCGCACGATCGCGGCGTCGTCGGGGTCGGTGGCCACGCCGAGGACGAACGAGCGGTCGATCTTCACCTCGGCCAGCGGCAGGCGGCGCAGGTGCAGCATCGAGGAGTACCCGGTGCCGAAGTCGTCCAGCGCGATCGCGACGCCGAGCTTCTCGAGCTTGGCCAGCGTCGCGAGGACGCGGCGCGGGTCGGCCATGAGCGCGCTCTCGGTGATCTCCAGCTCGAGCCGCGACGGGTCGACGCCGGTCTGGTTGAGCCGCGCCGCGATGCGCTCGGCGATCTCGCCGGTGTGCAGGTCGCGCACGCTCACATTCACGGCGACGCGCACGCCCTCGGCCGCCGGCGTCGTGCTGCGCCAGGCCGCGAGCTGCCCGATGGCCTCGTCGACGATGCGCAGGGTCAGCAGGCGCATCACCGGGCTGTGCTCGGCGACGCGGATGAGCTCCTCGGGGTCGATCGGCCCGCGCTGCGGGTGCCGCCAGCGCAGCAGCGCCTCCACGCCCACCATGGTGCCCGTGGCCAGCTCGACCTGCGGCTGGTAGTACAGCTCGATGCCGCCGGCCGTCCCCGACTCCAGCGCCCGGCGCAGATCCGCGAGCAGGCTGAGCCGCTCGGGGGTGTTGTGGTCGGACTCGGGCGCATAGACGGCGAGGTTGTCGCCGCGGCCTTTCGCGTCGTACATCGCGACGTCCGCATGCTGCATCAGCTCGGCGAAGTCGGTGCCGTGCTCCGGGTACACGGCCACCCCGACCGACGCCCCGACGTCGATCGGCAGCTCGTCCAGCAGGACCGGCTCGCTCAGCGCCGACATGATCTCGGCCGCGCAGCGCCGCGCGTCGGCGGTGTCACGAAGATGCGGTACCACCACCGCGAACTCGTCTCCGCCCAGCCGCCCGACGAGGTTGTCGGCCCCGGAGGCGCCCGCGGCCGCCGTCAGCCGCCGTCCCACCTCGATCAGCAGCCGGTCCCCGACCCGGTGTCCGAGCGCGTCGTTGACCTGCTTGAAGCCGTCCAGGTCCAGCAGCAGCAGGGCGAGGCGCCGCTCGGCCACCCCGCCCTCCGCCCGCTCGGCGTGCTCGTGCAGCGTCTGCGCGACCTCGCGCTCCAGCCCCTTGCGGTTCGCCAGCCCCGTGAGCGGGTCGAGCCGGCCCGACCGGGCGCGCTGCCCGGAGAGCTTGGTCATCCGGCGTACCGCGAACAGCGTCACCAGCGCCAGCGGCGCCAGCCACACGTTGACCCGCGCGGTCGCGACCAGCCCCGGCGCGGCCAGCAGCAGCGCCCCGGTCGGCAGCGCGTCGGCGACCAGGGCCCGCCAGAGCCCGTCGCGCCAGCCGCCCCCGAACCGCAGCCACACGGCGGTCGACACGAGCAGGTTGTTGACCACGAACCACACGGCGATCGCGGCGAGCACCAGCAGCGCGCCGGCCCCCTCCAGCGGCGCCGGCTTCTCCGGCGCCAGCAGCGACCCCGCGGCGAGGAACGACAGCATGTACTGCGCCCCGTTGAACGCCGCCCGCCACAGCGCATGCTTGAACCACACGGCGGCCACGACCACGGCCACGACCTGCACCAGCACCGCGGACGCGCACCCGAACGCGATCAGGATCGCGAACGTGAAGCACACCGACGGAAACGTGGGCATCGACTCGTCGCGCCCGCCCTGCACGAACGGCGGCGTGTCGGCGACGACGGCGAGCGCGGCGAACACCCAGAACACCGCGTCCGTGCGCCCCGGCACCCCTTCGTGCAGCACGCTCATGACGAGCATGACCACGGCGAGCGCGATGACGACCGCGACGTACGCGAAGAACCGATGACGATGCCGAGGCGGCGCGGTGTTGCGCAGCGCGCTCTGCTCCATCCGGACCCGCTTCCCATGATCGGCGCGGGCCTCCCCCCGCAGGCGGGCCGCACGACATCGTTTCGGACGCATAGCGAGCCTGCCCCTCACCACGGGAGAAGTCAGGAAAGGATGCCGAATCGATGCAGAAACGCCACGCTAATCAACCGACCGGGCGATGCCACAGTGGACAGATCAGCTTGAATATCCTTGCCGCGTAACCGATGGCGAACCGTACGTAGCGCCCAGACATTGACCACAGTAACAACTACGCGAGCAAACTTACTCGGTTACTCTCCGACGTCTGCAGAGCTAGCCGCCGCTCGACAAAACCAACGACGGCCCCGCAGCCAACCACAAGACCTCAACCCCTCCCCCCACAGCGCTCGACAAACCAACGACGGCCCGCACCTGACCACGAGACCTCAACCCCTGCCCCCACAAGGCGCAAAGAGGCGCACCCCTGCCCCCCGGCCCCCCAGCTCTTAACCCCAGCGACGGCCTACTCCTCGACGACCTGCGCCGCCTCACGAGCCGCCTCAACCCCCGAACTGAGCAACACCTCAAACCCCGCCTCATCAAGCACCGGCACCTTCAACGCCGCCGCCTTCTCAGCCTTCGACCCCGGCGACTCCCCCACCACCACGAAGCTCGTCTTCTTCGACACCGACCCGCTGACCTTGCCCCCGCGCGACGTCACCGCCTCGGTCGCCTCATCCCGCGAGTACCGCTCCAGCGACCCCGTCACCACCACCGTCACGCCCTCAAGCGGCCGCGGCCCGGTGTCGACCCGCTCCTCCTCCATCCGGACCCCGGCCCGGGCCCACCGCTCGACCCACTCCCGGTGCCAGTCGACGGCGAACCAGTCGTGCACCGCCCGCGCGATCGTCGGCCCGACCCCTTCGACGGCGACGAGCTCCTCGGTCGTGGCGTTGGCGATCGCGTCCATCGACAGCAGCGAGATGGCCAGCGCCTGCGCGGCCGTCGGCCCGACGTGCCGGATGGACAGGGCGACCAGGACCCGCCACAGCGGCCGCTGCTTGGCCTCCTCCAGGTTGGCCAGCAGGCTCAGCGCGTTGGCGGTCAGCGACCCGTTCTGGTTGACGAAGAACGGCGACCGCGCCAGGCGCTCGGCGTCGATGTCGAACAGCTCGCTCTCGTTGGGGATGACCGACTCGAGCAGCGCATTGGCCGACTCCTGCCCGAGCGCCTCGATGTCCAGGCCGCCGCGCGCGGCGAGGGCGGTGAGCCGCTCGCGCAGCTGCGACGGGCAGAACCGGGCATTGGGGCAGCGGATGTCGACGTCGCTCTGCTTCTCCGGGGCGAGCTCCGTGCCACAGGACGGGCAGTGCGTCGGCATCACGAACTCCCGCTCGGTGCCGTCGCGGCGGTCGGCGACCGGCCCGAGTACCTCGGGGATCACCTCGCCGGCCCGCCGGATGACGACCGTGTCGCCGATGAGCACGCCCTTGCGCACGACCTCCTGGGCGTTGTGCAGGGTCGCCTGCCGCACCGTCACGCCGCCGACGAACACCGGCTCCATCACCGCGAACGGCGTGACCCGCCCGGTGCGCCCCACGTTGACCTGCACGTCAATGAGCTTGGTCATCGCCTCCTCGGGCGGGTACTTGAACGCGATCGCCCACCGCGGCGCCTTGCTCGTCGAGCCGAGCCGCCGCTGGATCGACATCTGGTCGATCTTCACGACCACGCCGTCGATCTCGTGCTCGAGCTTGTGGCGCTTCTCCCCGTACTCCTCGATGTAGGCCTTCACGCCCGCCAGGTCGTCACACACGCGATACCGCAGGGAGGTCGGCAGCCCCCAGCTGTGCATCAGCTCATACGCCTCGGACTGGCTCGCCGGGTTGAACCCCTGCCGGGCCCCGAACCCGTGCACCAGCATCCGCATCGGCCGCCCCGCGGTGATGTGCGGGTCCTTCTGGCGCAGGCTCCCGCTGGCCGCGTTGCGCGGGTTGGCGAACGGCCGCTCCCCCGCCTCCACCTGCGCCGCGTTGACCTCCTGGAACCCCTCCAGCGTGAAGAACACCTCGCCGCGCACCTCGAGCAGGTCGGGCACGTGGTCGCCGGCCAGGTGCTCGGGGATCTCGCGGATCGTGCGGGCGTTGAGCGTGATGTCCTCGCCGGTGCGCCCGTCGCCGCGGGTCGCCGCCCGGGTGAGCCGCCCCTTCTCGTACGTCAGGTTGAGCGCCAGCCCGTCGATCTTCAGCTCGCACAGGAACTTCGGCGGGCTCCCGGCGTCGCGCGTCACCCGCTCGGCCCAGGCGTCCAGCTCGGCCTCGTCGAGGGCGTTGTCCAGGCTGAGCATCCGCTCCCGGTGCGTGACCGAGGCGAAGTCGGTCGAGAACGAGCCGCCGACCCGCTGGCTCGGCGAGTCGGGCGTGACCAGCGCCGGGAACTGGGCCTCGATCGCCTCGAGCTCCCGCATGAGCCGGTCGTAGACCGAGTCGTCCACCGCCGGCGACTGCAGCACGTAGTAGCGATACTGGTGCTCGTCGAGCTCTCGGGAAAGCTCGGCGTGCCGCTCACGCGCCTCGATCGTCGGCTCGGTCTCTGCGTCGGTCATGGCTGTGAACTTACCGCGGGGGTACGACAAAAAACGGGCTACTTGACCTTCGCCGCTCAGCCGTGCGGACGACGTCCCGTGGCGTCCGGCGGCCCCACGGACGGCCCGGCCGGCTACTCGGCGTCGTCCGTCAGCCGCCGCCCCGCCTCCCGCACCGCGGTCAGCGCCGCCCGCACGTTCGCCGTCTCCGGCAGCCCGCACGGCGGCGTCACCACCACCTGCTCGGCCATCGACTTGAGCGGAAAACCCAGCTTGCGCCACAGGTCCCGGACCTGCCCGGCCAGGTCCGCCGCCGTACGCCCGGACACCCCCGCGAACAACCCCAGCCCGTCGTCGAGCTGCTCCCCGAGCGCGTCCAGGTCGCGCACCAGCGCCAGGTCCAGGGCGACCGCGCGGGCGCCGGCCTCCCGCAGAAGCTGCAGCGGTACCGAAGCGGCACAACAATGCACGACCACCTCGACGCCGGCCGCGGCGATGACCCCCGACAGCGCCGTCCGCGCGACGGCCGGGTCCACGGCCCGCAGCGTCCCGAACCCGCTCTCGGTCGGCACCCGCCCCGCCAGCACCGCCGGCAGCGACGGCTCGTCGAGCTGCAGCAGCACGGTGGCGTGCGGCAGCCGCGCCCGCACCTCGGCGACGTGCGCGCGCACGCCGTCGGCCAGCGACTCCGCCAGGTCGCGGCAGGCGCCCGGGTCCCGCAGCACCTGCCCGCCGATCGGCAGCCCGAGCGAGGCGGCGAGCGTCCACGGCCCCGGCACCTGGACCTTGAACAGCCCGGCGTACTCCCCCGCCTGCTCCGTCATCGTGTCCAGGTCGCGTTCGAGCAGGTCGCGCGTGACGCGCAGGTCGTGCCCGGGCCGCGACGCGACGCGCCACCGCGCGGCGTACAGCTCGATCGGCAGCTCGACCAGGAACGCGCCCCCGCGCCCGATCATGTCCGCCCCGGGTCCGCGCGCCGGCAGCTCCGGCAGGTGCGGCAGGTCCGGAAGCTCGCCGAGCACGATGCGCTGCGCCTCGGCGACGTCGGTGCCGGGCATGGAGCCGATGCCGGTCGCCGCCCCGACCGGCCAGGGAAATGCAGTCACGTCCGCTCCGTTACGTGGTCACGGTGTCTAGGAGGTCTGCGCGATCGTGGCCGAGCCGAGCACGATGTCGCCGTCCGGCGAGGGCTCGTAGCACACGATCGCCTGCCCGGTCGCGATCCCGCGCGCGGGCCGCCCGAGCGACGCCACGAGGCGCCCGTCCTGCTGGCGCACGGTCGCGGGCAGCGTCTCGCCGTGCGCGCGCATCTGCACCTGGCACGCGACGTCACCGTCCACCGGCACCGTCCACACCGGCCGCTCCGCGACCACCGTCGTCACGTCCAGCGCGGCCGCGGGCCCCACGGTCACGGTATTGGTCACCGGCGTGATCGACAGCACGTAGCGCGGGCTGCGGTCGGGCGCCGACACCCGCAGGTCGAGCCCGCGGCGCTGCCCGACGGTGTACGCATACGCCCCCTCGTGCCGCCCGATCACCGCCCCCGTCGTCGCGTCGACGATGTCGCCCGGCGCGCGCCCGAGCCGCTCCGCGAGGAAGCGCTTGGTGTCGCCGTCGGCGATGAAGCAGATGTCGTGGCTGTCGGGCTTGTCGGCGACGGCCAGCCCGCGCCCCGCCGCCTCCGCGCGCACCTCGGCCTTGGTCGAGTCGCCGAGCGGAAACATCGCCCGGTCCAGCTGCTCGCGCGTCAGCACCGCGAGCACGTACGACTGGTCCTTGCCCAGGTCGACGCTGCGCCGCAACAGCCCGTCCCCGCCGAGGCGCGCATGATGGCCGGTGACCACCGCATCGAACCCGAGCGCCACCGCCCGATCCAGCACGGCCGCGAACTTGATCTTCTCGTTGCACCGCAGGCACGGATTCGGCGTCCGCCCCGCCGCGTACTCCGCGACGAAGTCATCCACCACGTCCTCATGGAACTGCTCGGCCATGTCCCACACGTAGAACGGGATCCCGATCACGTCCGCCGCCCGCCGCGCATCGCGCGCGTCCTCGAGCGTGCAGCACCCGCGCGCGCCCGTGCGGTACGTCTGCGGGTTCCGCGCGAGCGCGAGGTGCACCCCGGTCACGTCATGCCCGGCCGCCACCGCCCGCGCGGCCGCAACCGCCGAGTCGACCCCACCGGACATCGCCGCCAGCACTCTCACCCCACCAGCCTACCGGCGCGCCGCGCCGCGCCCCCGGGCGCGCGTTCGGGCGCGCGTCCGGGCGCGCGTCCGGGCCGGCCTCCGCGCGTACCTCCCGGGTTTCGCCGGAGATCTTCCCTGGCTCGGGTCCGTGCAAGTTACGACCGTTGTTCCCACCAGACACCGGTCGGCGCCGGGGCGCCTCCCTGCCAGGTCCGCGGTGCCAAGCCCGCGCGGCCTGCGGCCGCGCCACCCACCCGCGATCGCACGGGCTCCCTCGGCTCCGCGCTCGCTTCATGGCCTCAGCGCGGCCCGGACGCACCGCAAGCGAGAACGCCTGCTCGGACGCGCGGCCGCGCCGCGCCGCGCCGTGGCAGCAGCGCACGCGCGGTGCCTGAACGGCGAACGTCGTCCAGGCGCGCGGGCGCGGCGGCTGCGGATCAGGCTGCAATCTCGTACGAGTCGCCGTAGACCTTCCAGCGCAGCGGCGGGTCGAGGTCGAAGTTGCGCGCGGCCAGGAAGACGCGCTGCTCGTCGTTGATGCGGCTCCCGTCGCTGTGGCCGCGCTCGGACGCCATCAGGTCCACGCGGGCGTTCAGGAAGGCCTCGAGGTACGCGGCCTCGTCGCCGCCGCGGGACGGGGGCGGGGACTGCGCGGCCGCGGTGCGCCGCAGCTTGGCCAGGCCGTTGGCGCCGTGCATGACGATCGCGTCGTAGTAGATGAACTGGCCCAGGATGCGCAGGCCGTCCTGCTTGGCCTGGCTCAGGGCCGGGTTGAAGTACATGCGGTCGCGCTCGGTGTCCTGGGCCGCGCGGAACGCCGGGTCGGCCGCGGCCGCGCGCCAGTCCGTGGTGAAGTTCGGGTCCAGGCCGGCGTGCGAGGCGCTGCCGTTGACCCGCTTGAGCGCCGGCAGGTACGCGGCGAGGCGGTTACGAGGCACCGCCGCCGTGTACCGGTCCACGACGGCGCGCATGTCCCCGGTACCGCTGCAGAAGCCGACGATGCCGCCCGTGTACCCGCGGCCGTCGTGGATGTCCTCGATGTAGGCGTACTGCGCCGACCAGTCCAGCGTCGAGTTCTCCGCGCTGGACACGAGGCGCATCGCGATGTCCTTCTTCTGCGGGTCGGACAGGTCGCCGCGGACCGTGTGGTTCGGGCCCACCCGCGCGGCGCGCCGGCCGTCGGGGCTGGCCGCCGCCGAGGCGCTCGCGGCCGGCTGCGCGGCAGTGACGCCCGTCGCCGGCGAGGCGTGCGCCGCCGTCTGCTCGGCGGGCGTCTCCCCGGCGGCGTGGCCGGGCCCGCGCGTAGTCAGCGACGCGAGCGCGAGCGAGGCGATCACGAAGACCGCGATGCCGAGGTGGCGGCGCAGGGACGTACGGCGCACTCAGGAACCCTCCTCGTCGTCGGTGGAGCTGGAGGAGCGCAGCAGCCTGCTGCGCGAGACGGCGTAGAGCACGGCGGTGTGCTCGGAGACCCGATGCTCGGGCGCGGAGGCGTGCGGCACCTGCGCCACCCCGCGCGTCATCCCGCCCGCCGCATGGCCCTCGCCGCGCCCGGACGCGCCCGCGCGCGCCCCGTCAGGCTCGGCCGCTTCCGCACCGCCGGGCCTGGCCGCCCGCGGCCCCTCAAGCTCGGCCGCGCCGTCGAACCGGCCCCCGCGCGCCCCGTCCGGCCCGGCCGCGCCGTCGTATCTCACCGCACGAGACCCGTCGAACCGGCTCGCGCGCGGCCCGTCGAACCGGCCCGCATGTGGCCCGTCGAACCGGATCGCGTGTGGCCCGTTGAGCCTGCCGGCACGCGGCCCGTCGATCGCGTGCGCGCCCGCGCGCGCATCGTCGAACTCGTCCCCGCCGGCCTCGTGCCAGCTGAAGCCGACCTCGTCCGTCCCGTTCGGATGCGCGGCCGTGCCGGTGCCCGCGCGCCCGGCCGCGGGCGAAAACCCGACCGGCGAGGACGCGGACGGCGACCCGAGCGTCGACGACGCGGACGAAGAGCCGGGCGACGCAAGCGACGACGACGCGGACGACGACCCGGGCGACGACGAAAGCGGCGCCGACGCGGACGACGACGCAGGCGGCGACGCAAGCGCGGACGAGGCGGACGTGGGCGGGGCGGGCGTGGGCGTTGACACGGGCTGGGCCGGGATCGGGGCGTTCGCGCCCGCGGAGCCGGCGCGGTGCAGCTTGTGCCAGCGCAGCCGGGCGCCGGTCAGCGCGGTACCCATCGACTGG
The DNA here is from genome assembly GCF_050936175.1 of Dactylosporangium sp. CA-139066. Lineage (NCBI taxonomy): Bacteria > Bacillati > Actinomycetota > Actinomycetes > Micromonosporales > Micromonosporaceae > Dactylosporangium > Dactylosporangium sp. CA-139066. Next base: position 9,386,049 of record NZ_JBNJNH010000001.1, read on the forward strand.
ATCAGCACGATGTACATCAGCTGCCGGTACACGAACTGCTGCAACGGCAGCACCCACAGCGGGCGCAGGCGCTCCTTGTCCAGGCGGAACGCGACGATCGCGGTCACCAGCTGCATGGCGAACATCGCCAGCCACGCGATCGTGGTGATCTTCCAGCTGGAGAAGAACAGGCCGTACACGAACAGGATGTCGATGAGCGGGGCCAGCAGCGGCAGGGCGATGCTGAAGAAGGCGATGAACGGCAGTCCGATCCGGCCGAAGCGCCCGGACGGGCCGCTGTCGACGAGGGAGCGCCGGTGCTTCCACATCGCCTGCATGGTGCCGTAGCTCCAGCGGTACCGCTGCAGCCACAACTGCCGCAGGGTGCTCGGGGCCTCCGTCCACGCGCGGGCGCGCTCCTCGTAGACCACGCGCCAGCCGGTCCGGCACAGCGCCATCGTCGCGTCGGTGTCCTCGGCCAGGGTGTCGTGGCTGATGCCGCCGATGTCGCGCAGCGCCTGGCGGCGGAATGCGCCGATGGCGCCGGGGATCGTCGGCATGATCTGCAGCAGGTCGTAGAGGCGGCGGTCGAGGTTGAAGCCGATGACGTACTCGATGTGCTGCCACCGCGCGACGATCGACTTGCGGTTGCCGACCTTCACGTTGCCGGCGACCGCGCCGACGGTGGGGTCGGCGAACGGCTGGACGAGGTGGCGCAGCGAGTCCGGCTCGAACACGGTGTCGCCGTCGACCATGACGATGAGGTCGTGCTTGGCCAGGGCGACGCCGACGTTGAGGGCGTTGGGCTTGCCGCCGTTGGGGATGCGCACGACGCGCACGTTGGGCAGGCCCATGGCCTCCACGATCGCGGCGGTGTCGTCGGTGGAGCCGTCGTCGACGACCACGACCTCGATCCCGCCGGGGTGGTCGCCGCCCGCGAGGGAGCGCACGGCCGCCTCGATGCCCTCCTTCTCGTTGTAGGCGGGCACGATGACCGACACCGGCTCCTCGACCGGCGGGCCCCACTGCCACGACTTCGCGCGGCGCTTGCGGGCGTGGCGGCCGGCGAGCAGGAACAGCGCGGCCGTGCGCCCGATCGTGAGGATCCCAACGATCAGGAACAGGATCCGCAGCAGTTCCATGATCCAGTCGGCGACCGACACGGCGGTGACGAGCGCGATGGCGCGGCGCCGGTCGGCCGGGCCGGCCGCCGCCTCCACGGCGATGTCGCGGCCCGCGAGCGCCTTGGCCAGGCCGCCGGAGACGGTGGTGAAGGTGTACCCGCGCTGCTGCATCATCGGGATGAAGCGGTCCAGCGCCGCGACGGTCTCCGAGCGGTCGCCGCCGGCGTCGTGCATGAGCACGATCGAGCCGCTGGTGCCCTCGGGGGTCGCGCCGCGCACGATCGCGTCCACGCCCGGCTTGCTCCAGTCGCGGCTGTCCGTGTCGGTCATGATCGACAGGTACCCGAGCCGGCCGGCCTCCTGGATCAGCGGCCAGTTCGCGTCGTCGATGGCGTTCGCGCTGGACGAGTAGGGCAGCCGCAGCAGCGCCGACTTGCGCCCGGTGGCGCGGATGACTGCGAGCTGGGTCTGGGAGTACTCGAGCTCGCGCTGCCACGGCGACAGGTTGTCCAGGCGCGGGTGCGTGAAGCTGTGGATGCCGATCTCGTCGCCGCCCTGCGCGAGCTCGGCGACGATGTCGGCGTGCCGGGTCACCTGGGTGCCCACGACGAAGAACGTCGCGTTGACGTTGTGCCGGCGCAGGACCTCCATGATGCGCGGAGTCCACTGCGGGTCTGGCCCGTCGTCGAACGTGAGCGCGATGGTCTTGTCGGGCAGGCCGTACGAGTGGGTCACCCCGTTGCGCGTTTCGATGATCGGGCCGCCGTCGATGACGTTCTGCGGCACGTGCGTCTGCTGGCCGACGCTGTCGCTGTGGTCGGGGTGGAACTCGGCGTTCACGTACGCCTCGACGAACAGCACGCCCGCGAGCATGCTCAGCAGGACGGAGCCGAAGACGAGGCGGGCGTACGAGAACCGTTTCTTCGCGGTCTTCTCCCGCCGGGTCACGCCGCGCTCACGCTCGCGGTCTCGCCCGGGGCGGATTGATTGATACCAATCGGTGACGCGCCCGGTCGCGTGACCGAGGTGTCGCCGACCGGCACGGTGCCCGCCAGGCGCGACGGCGTGGCGGACGCCGACGGACCCGGCAGGGCCGTGCCGGTCGTGCCCTCGGTGTTGCCCGGGGACTTCGTGGGCCCCGGCGTCGCCGACCCGGACGGCTGCGCGGAGGGCTGCGGCGTCTCCGGCGGCTTCGACGCCGACGTCGACGGATGCGGCGCGGCGCTGCTCGCCTCGGCGGCCGGCGTCGTGGTCGCCACGGGAACGCTCGACGCGGAGGCGCTCGGAGACGTGGCCCCATTGTTGATCTTCTTGGCGCCCGAGCCCGCCGGCCGATTCGCCGTCGGCGTATTCTTCGCCCCCGGCTTGGGCGTGGGCTGCGGGTCGAGCACCGGCAAATTGTTCGCCAGATCGGGGAACGGCAGCAGCTGCTGCGGCTTCAGCGGACCGCCGGCAAGGCTCGTGGCAACCAGCGCCCCGTACACCAGCGTGGCCGCGCCGAGCATGCCGAATACGACTCTGATTCGCCGCCCGCGACGACCGGAGGCATCGACGAACACCGGCGACGAAGAGTCAACAACGGCAATGACGTCGGTGGCCTCATCCACAAAAGGGGTTTCGACTGGCACGGCGCAAACATAGGGTGAGCGGCCGAGTTAAGCGGTACGAAAACCGCTAAAGAATTGCCGTAACCAAATCGTCGGCGCGTCTAGCAGGCAATATTGGCCGCGGTCGGTGCTAATTCACCCTAACGGCTTCACCCCGACGGCCGACCACGTTCGGCGTGCCTCATCAGCAGCTCACCCGGCCTGGTAGCGCTCCCACGGAGCCCTTCCGAAGGCCGCCGCAATGGGGGCGGCTGCGGTCTTGGCACCGCGGACGCCGCAGGGAGGCGCTCCAGCGCCGACCGGTGTCTGGTGGGAACAACGGTCGTACGTTGCACGGACCCGAGCCAGGACAAATCTCAACGGCCGAAGGCCGAAAAATCGCGTCAGCGACTCTTCGTCGAGGCCCGCCGGGCCCGCTCGACCGCGCCCGGGAGCGCGGCGACCAGGGCGTCCACGTCCGCCATGTCCGAGGTGTGCCCGAGCGTGAACCGCAGCGACGAGCGGGCGCGGGCGTCGTCGGCGCCCATCGCCAGCAGGACGTGGGAGGGCTGGGCCACGCCCGCCGAGCAGGCCGAACCCGTCGAGCAGGCGATGTCCTGGGCGTCCAGGAGCAGCAGCAGCGCGTCACCCTCGCAGCCGGGGAACGAGAAATGGGCGTTGCCGGGGAGGCGGTCGGTGGGGTCGCCGTTGAGGATGGCCTCCGGTACGGCCGCGCAGACGCGGGTGACCAGGGCATCGCGGAGACGGGCGATGCGCTCGGCGGACTCGCGCTGCGTCTTCACCGACAGCTCGAGCGCCACCGCGAAGGCGACGATGGCGGGGACGTCGAGGGTGCCGGAGCGCACGTCGCGCTCCTGGCCGCCGCCGTGGGCCAGCGGGGTGCAGCCGACGTCGCGGGCCAGCAGCAGCGCGCCCGCGCCGATGGGGCCGCCGAGCTTGTGGCCGCTCACGGTGAGGGCGGCGGCGCCGCTGGCGGCGAAGTCGACGGGGACCTGGCCGATCGCCTGGACGGCGTCGGTGTGGAACGGCACGCGCGACCCGGCGGCCAGCTCGGCCAGCTCGGCCACGGGCTGGATGGTGCCAACCTCGTTGTTGGCCCACATCACCGTGGCCACCGCCACGTCGTCGGCCGCCAGGGCCTCCGCCAGGGCCTCCGGGTGGATGCGGCCGGCGGCGTCGACCGGCAGCCACGTGACGGCGGCGCGCTCGTGGGTCTCCAGCCAGGCGACCGAGTCCAGGACGGCGTGGTGCTCGACCGAGCTGGCCACGACGCGGTTGCGGCCCGGCTCGGCGGCGCGGCGGGACCAGAAGATGCCCTTGACGGCCAGGTTGTCGCTCTCGGTGCCGCCGCCGGTGAAGATCACCTCCGACGGGCGGGCGACCAGCGCGGCGGCGACGCGTTCGCGGGCCTCCTCCACGTGGCGGCGCGCGAGGCGGCCGGGGGCGTGCAGCGACGAGGCGTTGCCGACTTCGCGCGCGATCGCGACGTAGGCGTCGAGCGCCTCCGGGAGCATCGGCGTGGTGGCGGCGTGGTCGAGGTACGGCATCGGGGCCAAGCCTAACGGCCGGGCGCTCCTTACCTCCCCTCCGGTGGGGCGGCGGGTGGTGTGCGCGACCGCGCGCACCGGGTGCGGGCACACCGCGCGTGACCGACCCGGGCGCACGCGGCGCGGACGCGGGCGGGCCATCGATCCGGAAGAATCGAGGTCGGGACCGTGATGACCATAGCGCCCCGGCGTGCGCGCCGTCACGGCCGGTGACCGCGTGCGGCCTTCCCCGATCATTCTCGCAATCTGCGGAAACTCCCACGGGGTGGTAAGGGGCACCACCCCGGGTTGATCCGTCGTATGGGAACGCCCCGACGCGCATCCGCGCGGGCCCTGCGCACCGAATGCTAGGTCGGACGGGTTCGATTCGACTGCACTAGCTTCAGGACGTGGCCGTGCGATGGTGGGGATCGCGGCGTTCGGGCGGGCGGCGCCGGTGACCACCGGGCGCCCGCGCGGCGACGACGGCGAGGACGGCTTCATCGAGCTGTTCCGGGCCGGGGACGAGCGCGCCCTGCGCATGGCGTACGAGCGGTTCGGCCCGGCGGTGTTCCACCTCGCGCTGCGCGGGGTCGCGGGCGTCGCCGACGCCGAGGACGTGACGCAGGCGACATTCGTCGCGGCGTGGCTCGGGCGCGAGGGGTTCGACCCGGCCCGCGGCTCCATGCTCGGGTGGCTGCTCGGCATCGCCCGGCGCAAGGTCGTGGACCAGATCCGCGCTTCCGCGCGGGACGACCGGATTGCCGATTCGGTACGCCGGATGGCCGGCCCGGCCCGCCACGGCGCCGGCGACGCGCCACCGGACCACATCGTCGACCGCCTCGTGCTGGCCGACGAGATGGCCCGGCTGCCCGCCGAGCAGCGGCGCGTGCTGGAGTTGGCGTTCTACGACGACCTGACCCACCCGCAGATCGCCGCGCTCACCGGGCTGCCCCTGGGCACGGTCAAGAGCCACCTGCGGCGCGGGATGGCGAGGCTGCGCAGCCGATGGGAGGTGGACGGTGCCGCACCTGGAGCCCGAGCGGCTGGTACTCCTGGCGCTCGGTGAGGACGCCCTCGACCAGCACGAGACCGGCCATCTGGACGCGTGCGAGCAATGCCGCGCGGACGTGGACTCGCTGCAGCACGTCGCGGGCCTCGGCCGGCAGACGCAGCGCCTGCGCGACCTCCCGCCGCCGCCGGAGCACGTGTGGCGGCGCGTCCGCGCGGAGCTGGCCGCGTCCGGGCGGGGCGAGCCGCCGCCCGCGGTCAGCCTGCACAGCGATCCCCCGCCACCGCGCCCGGGCCTGCTCGAGGCCGTGGAGCCGGCGCCCGCGCCGCCGGGCGGCGCGCGGAGGCGCCGATGGGGGCGCACGGCGCTCGTCGCGGCCGCCGCCGCGGTCCTGGCCGGCCTGGCCGGGGCCGGGGTCGCCGCGCGGCTGGCCGGTGGGCGCGGTGGCGCGAGCGACGCGGCGTCCGACTGCCGTGCGCAGGATTCGCGTGTACCCCTGGAAGCCCTGCCGGGGACACCGGTCGGGGCGTCGGGTTACGCGTGCGTGCGCGTCATCGACGGGCAGCGGCGCGTCGTCGTGCGCGCGGAGGGGATGCCCGTGCAGATCGGCGCGGACTACGAGGCGTGGCTCATCGACGACAGCAACCCGACCCGGCGGGTCTCGGCGCTCGGGCTGCTGGGCGCGGGGCCGGACCTGGCGCTGGCGGTGCCCGCGACGGTGGACCTATCGAAGTACCACATCGTCGACATCTCGGTCGAGCCCCACGACGGCGACGCCGGGCACTCCGGGCGCAGCGTGCTGCGGGGGCGGCTGCCATAGGGCGCCCGCCGGCGCAGCACGCTGCCGGGCGGGCGCCCTCACGGCGGCGCCTACTTGCGCTTGCGGATCTCCTCGGCGGCCTGCGGGACGACCTTGAACAGGTCGCCGACGACGCCGAAGTCGGCGAGCTCGAAGATCGGGGCCTCGGGGTCCTTGTTGACCGCGACGATCGTCTTCGAGGTCTGCATGCCGGCGCGGTGCTGGATGGCGCCGGAGATGCCGAGCGCGACGTACAGCTGCGGGGACACGGTCTTGCCGGTCTGGCCGACCTGGAACTGGTGCGGGTAGAAGCCGGAGTCGACGGCCGCGCGGGACGCGCCCACGGCGCCGCCGAGGAGGTCGGCCAGCTCCTCGACCAGCTTGAAGTTGTCGGCGCTGCCGACGCCGCGGCCGCCGGAGACGACCACGGACGCCTCGGAGAGCTCCGGGCGGGCGCCCTTGGCCTCGACCTTGCGCTCGACGACCTTGGCCAGCTTGTCGCGGTCCTCGACGGCGACCTCGACCGCCTCGACGGCCGGGGTGGCCGGCGCGGGGGCCGGGGTGAGCGAGTTGGGCCGCACGGTCACGATCGGCAGGCCCTTGGTGACCTTGGACTTCACGATCGTGGAGCCGGCGAAGACGACCTGGGTCGCCGTACCGTCGGCCTCGAGCGCGACCACGTCGGTCAGCACGCCGTTGTCGAGCTTGACCGCGACGCGCGCCGCGATCTCCTTGCCCTCCTGCGTGGAGGCGAGCAGGACCGCCGACGGCGAGACGCGCTGGATGAGACCGGCCAGGACGGTGGCCTTGGGCGCGACCAGGTACTCGTCGAGGTCCGCGCCGGCGGCGGCGTAGATCTTGGTTGCGCCGTACTCGCCGAGCTTCTCGCTCAGGGCCTCGGCGGAGCCGCCGAGCACGACCGCGGCGACGTCCCCGCCCAGCTTGCGGGCGAGGGTGAGCATCTCGAGCGTGACCTTCTTGACCACGCCCTGCGAGGAGGCCTCGACGACGACCAGTACTTCAGCCATGGTTTCCGACTCCCCTTACACGAACTTCTCGGAGGCGAGGTACTCGACGAGCTTCGCGCCGCCGTCGTCACCCGCGTCGATCTTGTTGCCGGCCTGGCGCGGCGGCCGCTTGTTGTGCTCGACGACGGCGCTGGTCGCCCCGTCGGAGCCGACCTCGCCGGCCGCGATGCCCAGGTCCGACAGCGAGAGCGTCTGGAGGGGCTTCTTCTTGGCCGCCATGATCCCCTTGAAGGAGGGGTACCGCGGGTCGTTGATCGTGTCCCACACGCTCACGACCGCCGGGGTGGCCGCGGTGACGACCTCGAAGCCCTCGTCGGTCTGCCGCTCGATGGTGAGCTGCGAGCCGTCGACGGTGAGCTTCCGGGCGCCGGTCAGCGCCGCGATGCCGAGGCGCTCGGCGATCATGTGCGGCATGACCTGGACGCGGCCGTCGGTCGACTCGGCGCCGCAGAGGATCACGTCGGCGTTCTGCTGGGCGATCGCCGCGGCGAGCACCTTCGAGGTGGCCACGGCGCACGAGCCGTGCAGCGCGTCGTCGACGACGTGGACGGCCGAGTCGGGCCCCATCGACAGCGCCTTGCGGATGGACTCCGTGGCGCGGTCGGGCCCGACGGTCAGGACGACGACCTCGCCGCCGTGCGCCTCCTGGAGGCGCAGGGCCTCCTCGATGGCGTACTCGTCCATCTCGTTGATCACATTGTTCGCCGACGCGCGGTCGACGGTGTTGTCGTCACTGCGCAGGTTGCGCTCCGCGCCGGAGTCCGGCACCTGCTTGACGAGTACGACGATCTTCATCGTGGTCCGAGGTCCTCCTGCTTGACAGTCACCGCGCCATCGCTGGCGACTTGCGCTTCACGTTACGACGCAACGGGCTCCGCAACAGGTGCGCCTCCCAAAGGTTACTGGGCAGTAGGTTCGCCGTGGCGGTGAAAAGTGTCACGACCCGGCGCACTCTAAACCTCGGAGGTGGGTGAAATGTCGCAAAAATCCGGGATAGCCGAGCCGCTGAGGCCGCTGTCCGCCGCCGTCGCCCAGCACGCTGCGGAAAAGGTCACACACCGCAGGCGCGAGGCTCCGGACGATCACTTATGCACCTGCGGCCACCTCCGCGAGTCGTGCGTCTCGAACACGATCCGCGAGCTTTGGTTCCACGCCGACTCCCCCTGACCCCCTCCGCCCATCTCGCCGATGCCGCATGCCCGAAGTATCGGCGGCCAGGCGCAATATCGGCTGACGGCAGCCAGCGCGCGGAGGCGGCTTTCCACAGGCTCGGCGGCGACCTTGCTGAGCAGGCACGGCGCAGCGAGCGGGCACGGTTCGGGCGCGGGCGCGGCGCAGAGCTCGGCGCCAGGCGCAGGCACGGCGCCAGGCGCGGCGCGGGCGCGGGGCGCGGGCAGGGCGCGGCGCGCGGCGCGGGCGCGGGGCGCGGCGCGGGCGCGGGGCGCGGGCAGGGCGCGGCGCGCGGCGCGGGCGCGGGGCGCGGGCAGGGCGCGGCGCGCGGCGCGGGCGCGGGGCGCGGGCAGGGCGCGGCGCGCGGCGCGGGCGCGGGGCGCGGGCAGGGCGCGACGCGAGGCGTGAGCCACCCCCGCTTTCATGGAGCTTCTTGATCATGGTCTGATGGCCGTGGGGAGGAAGATCCGTGGCACCACCGAAGAAATATCCCGACGAGCTGCGGCAGCGTGCTGTGCGCCTGTATCGGGAGTCGGATCCGAAGCCGGTGATCCGGCGGCTGGCAGCGCAGCTCAACGTGCATCACGAGGCGCTGCGGCACTGGATCCGCCGGGCCGAGGCCGAGGCCGGTGAGCGCACCGACCAGCCCACCAGCGATCTGGTGGAAGAGAACCGCAGGTTGGCGCGGGAGAACCTTGAGCTGCGGCGGGCGAACGAGATCCTGAAGGCGGCGAGCGCGTATTTCGCCTCGGAGCTCGACCCGACCCGGCGACGGTCATGACGTTCATCGACGAACATTCGGACCGCTTCGCGGTCGCGCTCCTGTTACGGGTCCTGCAGATTAGTTCTTCCACCTACTACGCCTGGCTGCGTCAGGCCGTCCAGCCGTGTGACCGAGATCTGGTCGACCGCGGGCTGCTGTCCAACATCTACGAGATCTGGACTGCCTCGGGCTGCACCTACGGCGCGGACCGGGTCCACCGGCAGCTGCGCCGCGACGGCATCCGCGTCGGCCGCAAACGTGTGGAACGGCTGATGGCGGACCAGGGCTGGCAGGGGGCGTTCCTGCGCCGCGGCTGGCGCGGTGGTTCCACCCGTCAGGACCCGCGGGCGACGCCAGCGCCCGATCTGGTCAACCGCCAGTTCACCGCGACCGGCCCGAACCGGTTGTGGGTCGCTGACGCCACCCGCATCCGCTGCGGCGAGGGCGTGTTCTGGCTGGCCGCGGTCCGTGACGCGTTCTCCAACCGGATCGTCGGATGGAAGGCCGGCGACCGCTGCGACACCGATCTGATCCTCGGCGCCCTCGAGTACGGCATCTGGTCCCGCGATGTGCGCGACGGTCAGCTGATTCACCACTCCGACCGCGGGTCGAACTACACGTCGTTCCGGTTTACGCAACGCCTGTCCGACAACGGGATCCTGCCGTCGATGGGCTCGGTCGGCGACAGCTACGACAACGCGCTGATGGAGAACTTCTGGTCCACCCTGAAGATCGAACTCGTCTACCGCACCTCATGGCGCACCCGGGACGAGGCCGAGAACGCGATCTTCGCCTACATCGACGGCTGGTACAACACCCGCCGCATCCAACGCGACCTCGACTACCACAGCCCCGACGAATACGAGACCGCCTGGCACCGCCAAGCGGAGCCAGACAACCTCACCCCTGCACCAACCGGAGGCAGGTAACCACCGCTCCATCAAAGCGGGGGAAGCTCAGAGCGACGCGGGCGCGGGCGCGGGGCGCAGGCACGGAGCGGGCGCGGGGCGCGGCGCGGGCGCGGGGCGCGGCGCGGGCGCGGGGCGCGGCGCGGGCGCGGGGCGCGGCGCGGGCGCGGGGCGCAAGCAGGGCGCGGCGCGAGGCACGACGCGGGCGCGGGCGCGGGGGGCGGGCAGGGCGCGGCGCGACGCGGGCGGCGGGCGCGGGCGCGGGGCGCGGGCAGGGCACGGAGCGGGCGCGGGGCGCGGCGCGGGCGCGGCGCGCGGCGCGGGCGCGGGGCGCAGGCAGGGCGCGGCGCGAGGCGCGACGCGGGCGCAGGGCGCGGGCAGGGCGCGGCGCGAGGCGCGACGCGGGCGCAGGGCGCGGGCAGGGCGCGGCGCGAGGCGCGACGCGGGCGCAGGGCGCGGGCAGGGCGCGGCGCGAGGCGCGACGCGGGCGCGGGCGCGGGGCGCAGGCACGGAGCGGGCGCGGGGCGCGGCGCGGGCGCGGCGCGCGGCGCGGGCGCGGGGCGCAGGCAGGGCGCGGCGCGAGGCGCGACGCGGGCGCAGGGCGCGGGCGCGGCGCGAGGCGCGACGCGGGCGCGGGCGCCGGCGCAGGCGCGGGCGCAGGCGCGGGCGCGGGGCGCAGGCAGGGCGCGGCGCGAGGCGCGACGCGGGCGCAGGGCGCGGGCAGGGCGCGGCGCGAGGCGCGACGCGGGCGCGGGCGCGGGCGCAGGCGCGGGCGCAGGCGCGGGCGCGGGGCGCAGGCAGGGCGCGGCGCGAGGCGCGACGCGGGCGCAGGGCGCGGGCAGGGCGCGGCGCGAGGCGCGACGCGGGCGCGGGCGCGGGCGCGGGCGCAGGCGCGGGCGCGGGCGCGGGGCGCAGGCACGGAGCGGGCGCGGGGGCGCGGAGCGGGCGCGGGGCGCGGAGCGGGCGCGGGGCGCGGAGCGGGCGCGGGGGCGCGGAGCGGGCGCGGGGGCGCGGAGCGGGCGCGGGGCGCGGAGCGGGCGCGCGGCGCGGGCGCGGGGCGCAGGCAGGGCGCGGCGGCGAGGCGCGACGCGGGCGCGGGCGCGGGGCGCAGGCAGGGCGCGGCGCGAGGCGCACGGCGCGACGCGGGCGCGGGCGCGGGGCGCAGGCACGGAGCGGGCGCGGCGAGCGGCGCGGGCGCGCGGCGCGGGCGCGGGGCGCGGGCAGGGCGCGGCGCGAGGCGCAGGGCGCGACGCGGGCGCGGGCGCGGGGCGCAGGCACGGAGCGGGCGCGGCACGCGGCGCGGGCGCGGGGCGCGGGCCGGGCACGACGCTGGCGCAGGCACGGGCGTGGCGCCGGCACAGCGCGGGCGCGGGGCGCGGGCCGTGAGGACGGGATCGGAGGTTTGGTGCAGGCACGCAAGCGGCGCGCACGCGGTTGGGCAGCCTCAGACGCCGGCGCCTGCGGCTGCCCGGCTGGTCCGCGGACAATAGCCGAAGAAGTGGCCGTGCGCGACGCACAGCGAGCCGGGCGCAGGCTGGCCCTGGCTGGCGATACCCCGCGGCCGGGGCCGGCGAAATCGCCGTACGCGGCGCGCACGGGCAGAACCCAGGCCCGGCCGGGCCGACGGAACCACACCGGGGCCAGGGCCGACGAAATGGCCGTGGGCGGCGTGCAGCGGGCCGAAGGCAAGCCGGCGGGCCGACCAGGCAGTTCCGAGGCCAGGGCCGGCGAAATGACCGTGCGCGGCGGGCGGCGGCGGCAGCAGCAGGGCGGGGCGGCAGCAGAGCGGGGCGGCAGCAGAGCGGGGCGGCAGCAGGGCGGGCAGAGCCGGCGGCGGAACTACTCCGCAGTCATGGCCGGCGAAAATGGCCGTGCGTGGCGCACGGTGAGCCGGAAAGCGGAGCGGGCGCAGCCAGCGAAACCAGGCCGCGGTCAGGGCTCGCGAAATGGCCGTGCGGGGCGGAAGCAGGGCGGGGCGGAAGCAGGGCGGGGCGGAAGCAGGGCGGGGCGGAAGCAGGGCGGGGCGGAAGCAGGGCGGGGCGGGAGTAGGGGGCGGAGCTAGTCCGCGGTCATGGCCGATGAGATGGCCGTGCGCGTTGCGCGGCGGGACGGGGGCAGGGCGGCCAGGGCCGCCGCGCACGTCGCCAGCAGTGCGTACAGCGCGATCTGCGCGACCGGCACGACCGGGTGGCCGTGGCCGTACTGGCGGATGAGGCCGACGGCGGCCGCGGCGCCCGTCAGGACGCCCAGAGCGGTGCCGGCCGTGGCGCCGACGGCGGACATCAGCATCGCCTCCAGGATCAGGGTGGCGCGCAGTTGAGGGCGGGACAGGCCCAGGGCGCGCAGCAGGGCCGACTCGCGGGTGCGCTCCAGGACCGACAGGGCGAGGGTGTTGGCGATGCCGGTCAGGGCGATCACGATCGACATGCCCAGCAGGGCCGAGAAGACCAGCAGCTGGCGGTCCAGGGTTTCGGTGAGGCGTTCGCGCCACTCGGCCTGGCTGGCGACCTGGAGGCGGGGGTCCTGGCGCACGGCGTCGTCGACGGCGGCGCGCGACGTCTCCGGTGTGACGCCCTCGGCGGCCTTGACCAGGACGGAGTCGGGCTGGGCGGGGCCGAAGGCCTTGGCGTAGTCGGACCAGTCCAGCAGGACCTCGCCCGGGGTGGGGGCGTCGTCGTAGAGGGCCACCACGCGCAGGGTGAGCGGCGGGCCCGAGCGGGGGTGGAGGACCAGGCTGGAGCCGACCTTCAGGGCGGCGCCGGCGGCGAAGGGGATCTTCACGGCCGCGGTGCCGGGGCCGAACGACGATAGGGAGCCGGACATGACCTCGGGGCGCAGCGAGGTGTCCAGGGCGCCGGGCTCCATGGACCAGACCTCGCCGCGGCGGGCGGCCACGTCGGCGTCGCGGCTGCGGGCACCGGCCACGGCGGCGAACTCCGGGCGGGCGTGCAGGGCGTCCAGGACGGGCGGCGGGATCTCCGGGCCCTGCGGGCCGGGCTCCAGGGCGCGGGTCACGACGTAGTCGACGGAGAAGTTCTCGTCCAGCTCGCGCTCGGACTGCTCGCGGGTCGTGCCCAGCAGCACCGCGAACAGGCTCATCAGGGCCAGGCCGACCGCGAGGGCGCCGGTCGTGGCGGCGACGCGCTTCGGGTTGCGGCGGGCGCCGGCGACGGCCAGGCGGGCGGGGGCGCCGAAGAGGCGGGACGGCAGCCAGCCCGCCCAGGCCGTGAGGCGGCCGATCACGAAGGGGCCGGCGGCGACCGCGGCGGCGAACAGGGCGATGGCGCCCGTGAAGACGACGGGGACGCCCAGGAAGCCGGGGGCGCGCGTGCCGGCGGCGGTCACGGCGGCGCCCACGGCGGCCAGCAGCCACGCGGCCGACAGCCGGCGGCGGCGGTGGGCCGGGACCGCGGCCTCCAGCGGGGCGTTGCTGAGGGCGGCCATCGGCGGGACGCGGCTCGCGGTCAGGGCCGGCAGCAGCGAGGCGAGCGCGGTGGCCACGGTGCCGGCGGTCAGGCCGACGACGATCGTGGACGGGGACACGACGAGGCGGTCGATGCGCACCGCGTGGCCGAGCGCGTCGCGGCCGACGAGGAGGACCCAGCCGACGGCGGCGCTGGCCAGCAGGCCGCCCGTGGAGGCCACGACGCCGACGACCAGGGCCTCGAGCACGACCGAGCCGAACAGCTGGCGGCGCGACGCGCCGACGCAGCGCAGCAGGGCGAGCTCGCGGACGCGCTGGGCGACCAGGATCGCGAACGTGTTGGCGATGACGAAGACGGAGACGGCCAGCGCGACCAGGCCGAAGGCGAAGAGCACGACCAGGAAGCCGTCGACGTACTTCGCGGCCGCCACCGCATACACCCGGCGCAGCGCGTCGCCGGACAGGACGTGGGCGGTGCCGCCCAGGCTCGCGCGCATCGTGGCGGCCATCCGCGACTCGCTCACGCCGGGCGCGGCCGTGGCGACGATCTCGGCGTAACCGGTGGCACCGGCGACGGTGCGCATGTCGGCGGGGGTCAGCGCGGCCACGCTGTGGCCCGCGAAGCGCTTGTTGGCGCCCAGGTCGAACGTGCCGACCAGGGTCAACGGGACCGGGCGGGCGTCCGGGCCGATGACCGACACGGTGTCGCCCAGGTGGAAGGCGTAGGCGTCGAACGTGGTGGCGTCGATCGCGATCTCGCCGTCGCGCGCCGGCAGGCGGCCGGCCGACGTGTCGAACATCGACAGCGCCGGGTCGGACGGGGTCGACACCGCCCAGCCCGGGCGGCCGAAGTTGGCGATCAGGCCGCCGCGGCCGTCGAGCATCGACAGGCGCTCGGCCAGCCGGCCGTCGGCGCGGGCGACGCCGGGCGCCGCACGGACCTTGTCGAGGGCGTCGAAGGGCAGGCGGCGCGACGTTTCGGCGAAGCCGGAGCCGCGGTCGCCGAACGGCAGGCGCTCGGGGCCGGCCGACGCGTCGACGTTGCGGGCGGCGCGGGCGAGGTCGTCGTAGAACGCCGTGCGCGCGGTGTCGCCGTAGACGAGCGTGCCGGCGAGGAATCCCACACCGATCATGACGGCGACCGCGGTCAGCACAAGTCGTACCTTGTGAGCACGCAGTCCGGCGAGCGTCGTTCGGAGCACGAGGCGACTGTACTGAGGGGGTATGACAGTTCATGTCGATGTGGTCGACGGTCCGGCTCTGGTTCGATCCCGACGAGGTGCGCTCGGTCGGCAGCACGCCCGACTACCGGTTCTCGCTGGCCAACGAGCGCACGTTCCTGGCCTGGCTGCGCACCGCGCTGGCGCTGATCGGCGGCGGGCTCGCGGTCGCGCAGTTCCTGCCCGAGCACCGGCTGCGCATCGTGATCGGGGTGTCACTGCTCGCGCTCGGGGGGCTGGTGGCGATCCGCGCGGTCGATCACTGGGCCCGCAGCGAGCGGGCGATGCGGCTGGGTGAGGCGCTGCCGCCGTCGCGCTTCCCGGCCATTCTCGCCCTCGTCGTCACCCTCGGCGCGGCCGCGCTGCTGATCGCGACGCTGCTGTGAGCGAGCGACCGCCGCCACCGGGCGCGCAGCTGGAGCGCACCCAGCTGTCGTGGCGGCGCACGCTGATCTCGGTGACCGTGGTCGCGCTGCTGCTGGCGCGCCTGGCCGCCGTACACCTGACAGGCGCGCCGGCCGCCGCCGCCCTCGCCGCCGTCGCGCTCATCTGGGCCGCCGTGGTGTGGCTCGTCCGCCGCCGCCTGACCTCGGTCACCACCCCCGTCGGGCGATCGCTGCCCGCGCTGGTCACGCTCATTCTGCTGTACTGCGTGATGGCCACCCTGTTGCTGATGTCATGACCCCCTTCGCTGAGTCATGATGGCGCCATGGGACGCGCACTGCCCTTCCTGATCGTGCTGGTCGCAACGCTGATCGCACTGATCGACTGCCTGTCCTCGGAGCGCGAGGACATCCGCGGGCTGCCCAGGCCCGTCTGGCTCCTGCTGATCCTGCTCGTGCCGATCATCGGCCCGGTGGCGTGGTTCTTCGCCGGGCGCCCCATCTCGCTCGAGCAGCGGGCGGGGGTGATCGCCGGTGGCCGCAGCCGCCGCCGGGTGACCGCCCCCGACGACGACCCCGACTTCCTCCGGGGCATCGACACGACCCAGTCGCGCAACGACGCTGAGCTGCTGCGCCGCTGGGAGGAAGACCTGAAACGCCGCGACGACGAGAACCCCGGCACATAGCGCGGAAGGAGCGCCACCGGCGCCGGAGGCAAAGGGTCAGACCCGCGGGACGCAGACGATGAGCGCGCCCGGGCGTACGCGGGCGGCCAGACGCCGTTCGGCCGCGATCGCGTCGCCGTCCAGCTCGCGGGGCTCGTCGCGGGTCGCGAGGATCTCCACCGCGCGGGCGCGGAATGTCTCCAGGCCGTGCGACGCTCCCCCGCGGCCCAGCATCACCCCGCCGGCCAGGCGCACCCAGTCCGACAGGTGGCTCGGCGCGAGCACCGCCACGTCGAGCAGGCCGTCGTCCGGCTCGGCGCCGGGCAGCAGCGGGATGCCGCCCTGCAGCCGGCCCACGTTGGCCACGAGCACCGTGCTGGCCGTGCGGTGGTGCCACCGGCCGCCGTCGAGGCGGATGCGCACCGACATGCGGCGGCGGGTGAGATTGCGCAGCCCGGACGCGACGTACGCGGCCACGCCGAAGCGGCGCTTGGCCTCGTCGGGGGTCTGCTCGACCATGGCGGCGTCGAAGCCGATGCCGGCCATCACCGTGAACACGCCGGCGCCCTCGACCTCGCCGACGTCGATGCGCCGCCGCACGCCGGACACGGCGACCGCGACCGCCTCGGGCACCGTGCGCGGGATGCCGAGGTTGGCGGCGAGCAGGTTGCCGGTGCCGGACGGGACGAGCGCGACCGCGACGTCGGTGCCGGCCAGCTCGCCGGCGACGGCCATCACGGTGCCGTCGCCGCCGCAGACGAGCACCACCTCCGCGCCGGCCGCGGCGGCCTCGCGGGCCATGCCGCAGCCCGGGTCCTCGGGCGTCGTGGGCAGCCACAGCGGCTCGGGCCAGCCGGCCTCCGCCAGCGCGGCGCAGAGCTCACGGCGCCGCTCGTCGAGGTCAACGACCTTCGCCGGGTTGATGATCACAGCCGACCTCGTCACGAAGCAGCCCCCAAAATGCCGACACCAGCGAAGCGCGTCACGAAGCCGCCCCCAGAAAGCCGAGACAGCCTCCAACAAAACCGGCCAGAGCGCGTCATGTGCCGACCTTGCGGTACCGGGCCTGGAAGAAGCAGTAGACCCCGAAGGCGGCGACGCCCAGCGCGACCGCCAGCAGCAGAAACTTCCCGAACGGCTGCCCGGCCAGCGTGTGCAGCGCCGCGTCCAGCCCGCGTGACTTCTGCGGGTCGTTGGTGACCGCCGCGTCCACCAGCAGGTACCCCACGATGCCGAACGCCGCCCCCTTCGCCACGTAGCCGATCTGCCCGGCCCGCACCGCCGCCGTGCGCGCGTGGGCCTGCGCGACGGCGAGCTTGCGCGCGAACTTGCGCTTCCAGCCGTACCACATCATGCCCAGGCCGAACCCGAGCACCGCGAGGCCCACGAGCCCCACCAGCCACACCCCCGCCGGCTTGGCCATGATGCCGGCCGCCGCCTGCTGCTGTTGCTGCGCGCTGGACGACGGCGCGCCGACCACGACCTTGCCGGCCGTCCAGGCGAGGACGCAGTAGACGATCACGCGGGCGCCCGAGAAGACGCGCTCCATCACGCGGTCGCGCCCATGCGACTCGCGGTGGCCCCATACGGCCAGGATCGCCTGCCAGACGGCCAGCGCGACGAGGCACACGATGACGAACCACAGCAGGAGCTCGCCGAACGGCTGCGTGGCGAGCTTCTGGAAGGCGCCGGACTGGTCGCCCTCCACGCTGTTCTGGCCGAGGGCGATCTGCGCGGCCACCCAGGCCAGCGCGAGGTGCAACAGCCCGTAGCCGACGAAGCCGACCCGCGTCAGCCACTTCAGGAGATCGTTGTTCGTCATGTTCTGGCAATCCCCAGTTTGGGCATGACGGCAAACGTGAAGGGTGACAGAGCCACGCTGTGGCGCATGGGTGGTTTCGGCGCTGCGGCGCTGGTGTTCACGGCCCTGGTGATCGCCGTACGGGTGCGATGGGTGCCGATGGAGTCGCTCGATCGGGGCGTGGCGAACGACCTGAACGCGGTCATCGCCCCGAGCCGTTTCCTGGTCGCGCTCATGGGCGGCATCAGCCGGCTGGGCAGCTTCGGCGTCCTCGGCTGGCTCGTCGGCATCGGCGCGACGGTGCTGGTGTTCCGGCGGCGGTACCGCCTGGGCGCCTTCCTCCTGGCCGCCGCCCTCGGCGGCCTCATCCTGGACCCGTCGCTCAAGCTGGCGGTGGGCCGGCTGCGCCCCGTCGTCGAGCAGCCGGTCGCGCACGGGGGCGGCAACAGCTTCCCCAGCGGCCACTCCCTCAACTCCTTCATCTGCTACACCGCGCTGCTGCTGGTGTTCCTGCCGGCGCTGCGCCCCGCGTGGCGCCGCCCGGCCCTGATCGGCGTGGGCACGCTCGTGGTGCTCATCGGCTTCAGCCGCCTCGCGCTGGGCGTGCACTTCGTGTCCGACGTGATCGGCGGCTGGTCGCTGGGCGCGGCCTGGGTCGGGCTGTGCGCGGCCGCGTTCGAGCTGGCACGGCACGAGCAGGGGCGCCGCGTCACCCACCCGCTGGAGGAGGGCCTCGAGCCGGAGTCGGCGCCCGAGCTGCACCTGACGGAGCACCCGCGGCCGGAGCCGAAACAGCGCTACGTCGCGCCCGCGGCCGGGCTCGTGGCCGCGTGGGTGTTCACCTTCGGCGCGCTCGTGGCGCTCGGCCTGCCGCTGGCCCACTACCGGCACGGCAACGGCAACGTGCTCGGCGACCACACGATCCCGCACTGGTTCGCCGCGCACCGCTCGGCCGCGATGGACCGGATCGGCTCCCTCGGCGGCACCGTCGGCAACACCCACGCGATCCTCGCGATCGGGCTGGCCATCGGCGCGGTCGCGCTCGCCGTCACACGCCGCTGGCGCCCCGTGGTGTTCCTGGCCGTCGTCATGTTCGGGGAGCTGACGCTGTTCCTGGCCGCGGCCGCGATCACCGGGCGCGCCCGGCCCGACGTGCCGAACCTCGACGGGAAGCTGCCGACGTCGAGCTTCCCGTCCGGGCACGTCGCGGCGACGATCTGCGTGTGGGCGGTCGCGGCCGTCCTCGTGCTGGGGCACACCCGCGCGTGGTGGCGCTGGCTGCTGGTCGCCGCGGCCGTCGTGATGCCGCTGTGGGTGGCGGTGGCGCGGATGTACCGCGGCATGCACCACCCAACCGACATCGTCGGCAGCTGCGTCCTGGCGGCCCTGTGGACGGCCGCCGCGTGGTGGGTCCTCCGGCCGAACCGCGACACCGGCGACAGCCCGAACCCCGAGACCCCGAACCGGGACGCCCCAAACCGCGAAGCCCCGGACCAGAACGCCACGAGCCGGACCGCGCTGAGCCGGACCGCGCCGTGAGCCACCTCACCGACTGGTTCCTCGACGCCCGGGAGCGCGGCAACTCACACACCAGGCTCGCGCCGTGGACCGAGGGCAACGCCGCACGGCCGCTCATCGACGGCCGCACGTACTACGACGCGCTGCTGCCGGCCGTGCGCCGCCTGCGCCGCGGCGACCTGCTGCTGTTCACCGACTGGCGCGGCGACCCCGACCAGCGCCTCGACGGCCCCGGCACCGAGATCTCCGCGGTGCTGTGCGAGGCCGCCCGCCGCGGCGTCGTGGTCAAGGGCCTGGTGTGGCGCTCGCACCTGGACCGGCTGCGGTTCAACGAGCAGGAGAACCAGCACCTCGGCGAGGAGATCGAGGCGGCCGGCGGCGAGTGCCTGCGCGACATGCGCGTGCGCGCGGGCGGCTCGCACCACCAGAAGTTCATCGTCCTGCGCCACCCGGGCCGGCCCGAGCTCGACGTCGCGTTCGTCGGCGGGATCGACCTGTGCCACGGGCGCGGCGACTCCGGCGCCCACGAGGGCGACGCGCAGGCCATCTCGATGGCGCCGGTGTACGGGCCGCGCCCGCCGTGGCACGACATCCAGCTCGAGCTGCGCGGGCCGGTCGTCGGGCAGGTCGAGGCCACGTTCCGGGAGCGCTGGGAAGACCCGACGCCCCTGTCGCGCAACCCGCTGTTCTGGCTGCACGACCGGCTGGAGCACGAGGACCTGCACGCCGACCCGCTGCCGCCGCAGCTGCCGGACCCGCCGCCGGCCGGTGACCTCGCCGTGCAGCTGCTGCGGACGTACCCGCACCTGCGCACCGGCCCGTACCCGTTCGCCCCCGACGGCGAGCGCAGCGTCGCCCGCGGCTACCGCAAGGCCGTCGGGCGGGCGCGGCGGCTGGTGTACATCGAGGACCAGTACCTGTGGTCACCGCAGGTCGCGAGCTGCTTCGCCGACGCGCTTCGGGCCACGCCCACGCTGCACCTGGTGGCGCTCGTGCCCCGATACCCCGACGCGCCCGGGCGAATCGGCGGGACCCCACAGCTGTACGGCCGGGAGCGCGCCCTGGCGATGCTGCGCGCGGCCGGCGGCGACCGCGTGCACGTCTACGCGCCGGAGAACGCGCAGGGCACGCCGATCTACGTGCACGCCAAGGTCTGCATCATCGACGATGCGTGGGCGACGATCGGCTCCGACAACGTGTCGCTGCGGTCGTGGACGCACGACTCGGAGCTCACCTGCGCGGTCGCGGACCCGTCCGGCGGCTACGCGCGCCGTTTGCGTCGCCGGCTCGCGCTGGAGCACACAGGCATCGATCTCGATGATGACGATCCGGCAACATTCATCGATGCATTTGAGCGCTCGGCGGCCGGCCTGCAATCCTGGTACGACGACGGATCCCGTGGCCCGCGCCCGTCCGGTCGGCTCCGGCCGTACGAGGCGCCCACGCTCCGGTGGTGGACGCGCCGGTGGTCGGGAGTGCTCTACCGCTTCGTGCACGACCCCGACGGACGACCCCGCGCACTGCGCCGAGCGGGTGCCTTCTGACGGTTTTGTGCCGTTCACTCTCCGGTCTTCTGGCCGTGCTCCCATCGCGGGATGACCGCGTGGCAACTGGCCTGCATTGACATGGCAGGCACTACGGTGCGTGATGACGGCCTGGTCGAGCAGGCCTTCACGGTGGCCTTCGCCGGAGAGGGCGTGGCCCCGGGCACCCCGCAATACGAGCGCATGCTCGCCGTCGTGCGCAAGACGATGGGGCAGAGCCGGATCGAGGTGTTCCGGCTGCTGCTGGACGGCGACGAGCAGCGCGCCCAGGCCGCCAACGAGACGTTCGAGGAGGCGTACGGGCTGCTCGTCGACGAGGGCGCCGTGCTGCCGATCCCCGGCGCCATAGAGGCGATCAAGACGCTGCGCGCCAGCGGCATCAAGGTGGCGCTGACGACCGGGTTCGCCCGCGCCACGCAGGAGGCGATCATCGACGCGCTCGGCTGGTGGGGCCAGGTCGACCTGGTGCTCTCCCCCGCCGACGCCGGCCGCGGCCGGCCCTTCCCGGACTTCATGCTCGTCTCGGCGCTCAAGCTCGGCGTCGAGGACGTGCGCCGGATGCTCGTCGTCGGCGACACGCCGCTGGACCTCATCGCCGGCCAGCGCGCGGGCGCGGGCCTGCTCGTCGGCGTCCTGACCGGCGCGGGCGACCGGGCGGCGCTGCAGGCCGCCGGCGCCAACGAGGTGATCGGCTCGATCGGCGAACTGCCCCGCCTGCTCGGCCTGGAGTAGACCCCCGGGCGTTACCGCACAGACCCACCCACAAGGTTCCCGGCCCAACCACCCACAAGGTGGTGCTCAGGCCAGATTCGACGAGCGGGGGTAGGCGTCCTCCGGATCGGTGAGCACATTCACCAGGTACGGCACGCCCGAGGCGAATGCGCGCCCCAGCGCCCCCGCGAGATCGCCGGGCTTCTCCACCGTCTCGCCCGCGCCCCCGAGCGCCTTGACGACATCGTCGTAGCGCAGCCCGGGCTGCAGGTCGGCCGCCAGGTCGTAGCCGTAGATCTGGCGCATCGGGTGCTTCTCCAGGCCCCAGATGCCGTTGTTGCCGACCACGATGACGACCGGCAGCTGCTGGCGCACGAGCGACTCGACGTCCATGAGCGAGAACCCGGCCGCGCCGTCGCCCATGAGGACGCAGATCTGGCGGTCCGGGTACGTGATCCGGGCCCCCATCGCGTAGCCCATGCCGGTGCCGAGGCAGCCGTACGGCCCCGGGTCGAGCCAGGTGCCCGGCCGGGCCGGCTCGAGGTACTTGCCGGCGTAGGAGACGAAGTCGCCGCCGTCGCCGATGGTGACCGCGTCCTCGGCCAGCACCTTGCGCAGCTCGCCGTAGACGCGGCCGGGCTTGATCGGGTCGGTGTCGGCCTCGAGCGCCTCGGTCTCCTTGGCCCTCGCCGCGTTCTCCGCCGCGCGCAGCGTGGCGATCCACTCCTCGTGGTCGGCGACGAGGCCGCCGTACGCCGCGAAGGCCGTCAGGACCAGCCGCAGGTCGCCGGTCGGCGCCGCGGCCGGGGTGACGTGCCCGGCCCGCTGCGCGGCCGCGTCGGTGACGTGCACGACCTGCGCGCCGCCGAAGTCGCCGAAGCCGAGCCGGAAGTCCAGCGGCGTGCCGATGACGGCCACGACGTCGGCGCCGCCGAACGCGGGCTTGCGCGCCCGCGCGAACGCGAGGGGATGATCGGGCGGCAGCGTGCCGCGCCCCATGCCGTTGGCGAACACGGGGATGCGCAGCGCCTCGGCGGCCTCCCGCAGCGCGGCGGTGGCGTCGCCGGCCCAGACGTCCGATCCGGCGACGATGACCGGCCGCTGGGCCGCGGCCAGGAGGCTGACGGCGCGGTGGACCTCGTCCGGATCGGGTTCCTCCAGCGGTACACCGGGAGCAGGCTCCTCCACGATCCCGTCCGCGGTCGAGAAGACCACCTCGAGGGGCAGGTCGACGAAGACCGGTCCGCGGTGCGGGGTGAGCGCGGTCAGGGCCGCGGCGCGCATCCGCGCGTAGACCTCGTCGGTGGCGAAGATCGTCTCGGCGTGCTTGGTGACGGCGCGCACGACCGGCAGGTGGTCCATCTCCTGCAGGCTGCCCGAGCCCCAGCGGAACTGCGGCGCCCGGCCGCCGAGCACGACCACCGGTGCGCCGTTGAACATCGCGCTGGTCAGCCCGGACACGCCGTTGGTGACGCCCGGCCCGGCGGTGAGCACGGCCAGGCCCGGGCGGCGCTGCAGCTTGGCGACCGCCTCCGCGGCGAACACCGCGGACTGCTCGTGGCGCACGTCGACGATGCGCACGCCGGCCTTCTTCGCCGCGTCGTACAGCGGGAAGACGTGGCCGCCGGAGAGCGTGAACATCTCGGTGACCCCGAACCCACGCAGCGCCGCCAGCGCCAGGTCCCCGCCGTGCCCGTCGATCGTCGTCATGCGCGAATCCTACTCACGTTCTCCGGCGCGGGTGACCGGAGACACACTCACGGATTACCGGAGCCGAGCCAGTTCGCGACCGGCTGCGGCCAGCGGTCGGTCGTCAGCCGGTACGACACGCACCCGGCCGCCAGCGGCGTCACCACGATCAGCACGAGCACCAGCAGGGTGAGCATGAAACGGCCGGCCGGGCTGCGACGCGGGCGCGAGCCGTCGTACACCTTCGTGGCCGCCGACGGTCGCGTGGGGGCCGGCGCCGGGACCGGGGGCGGCGGCGACGGCCGGACGGGCGCCGGCTTGGGCGGCGCGTTGTCGGTCCGGAACGCCTGGCCGTACTCGTCGTAGCGCGTGGATGCCTCGGGCACCCCGCCGGACACGAACACCCGGCCCTGGCGCGCGGGCCGGTTCGGCGGCGCGGACACCGGCGGCGACGAGACGGGAGGGGATGGGATGGGCGGCGAGGAGATGGGCGGCGACGACACCGGCGGCGAGGAGACCGGAGGCGGCGCGGACACCGGCGGCGACGAGACCGGAGGCGACGAGATCGGAGGCGGCGCGGACACCGGATGCACGGGCGGAGGGGCCGAGACGGGGAACGCCGGGCCGGGACTCTCGGGCCACAGCGGGCCGCCGCCCGGGGGCGACGACACGGGCGTGGGGTTGAACCCGCCCGCGGGCGGCATCGTGAAGACCTCGGCGGGCGGCGCGGAAACCGGCCCGGAGGCCGGGGACACGGGGCCGGGCGCCGGCGGCCCGGGCTGCCAGGACAGGCCGGTCACCTGCGGCAGCGCGCCGGTCAGCGGCCCGGGCGCGGGCGGGCCGCCGGTCGGGTCCACCGTCGAGCCGGCCAGCATGCTGCCCTCGGCGACGACCAGCTCCGGCTGCTCGATCGCGACCGGGGCCCGGCGCAGCTCGCGGTGCAGCAGCGTCGCCACCAGGGGCATCCGGCTGGACCCGCCGACCAGGAACACGCCGGCGATGGCGTCGTCGGGCAGCTGCGCCCAGCGCATCACGCCCTCGGTCACGCGCACCGTCTGCTTGATCATCGGCAGGGCGAGGGCTTCGAGCTCCTCCCGCGTCAGGTGTACGTCCACGTTGAGCAGCGGGATCGTCATGTCCGACGCGGGTTGGCGCGACAGGCGCTCCTTCGCCACCCGCGCGTCGTCCCACAGCAGGCGGCGGTGCCGGCGGTCCTCGACGGACTGGGGGCTCATCAGCCGCGCCCACTCCTGCGGCGCCCGCGGCTCGACCAGGGTGCCGATGTGCTTGACGACGGCGTTGTCGACGTCGACGCCGCCGATGTCGTCGCGCCCGTCGACCGCGAGGGCCTCGAAGCCGCCGTCGGTGCGCGCCACCACGCTCGCGTCGAAGGTGCCGGCCCCGAAGTCGTACACCACCACGACCTTCCCGACGCGCACGTCGTGGCCGAGGACCTGGGTGAAGTACGCGGCGGCGGCCACCGGCTCGGGCACGAGGCGCACCCGGCCCAGCCCGGCCGTCGCGGCGGCGTCGGCGATCGCCAGGCGCCGGGTGGCGCCCCACGACGCCGG
The DNA here is from genome assembly GCF_050936175.1 of Dactylosporangium sp. CA-139066. NCBI lineage: Bacteria > Bacillati > Actinomycetota > Actinomycetes > Micromonosporales > Micromonosporaceae > Dactylosporangium > Dactylosporangium sp. CA-139066. The sequence continues at coordinate 9,410,491 of NZ_JBNJNH010000001.1, forward strand.
CACGGTCACGGTCACCTCGGGCTCGACGCCGGGGACGGTGCGGGTGAACTCCTCGCGGACCCGGCGCAGCACCGCGGCGATCAGCTCGTTGACCGGGATCTCGCGGTCGCCGAGCAGCACCGTGCCGTCGTCGATGCGCCGCTTCGGGTTGGGCTCGAAGCGGGCCGGCTCGAGGCGGGCGCTGTGCACGGCGTCGCGGCCGACGATGATCGCGCCGCTGGGCTCCGCGTAGACGGACGAGGGCAGCAGCGGGGAGCCGTCGAAGAGCAGGGGCCGCGAGCGACCGTCCGGCCATCGCACGACCGCGACGGTGTTCGAGGTGCCGAAGTCGACCCCGAGCCGGATCGCTGGCGTAGGCATGCCCCGAAGTCTAGGCGGAAGGCACCAGCCCGGGCGGGGGCGGCTTGGGCCGGCGCGGCTTGGGCGGGCGCCGCATCCATCGCCGCGAGGCGGGCAGCAGCAGCGCCGCGCTCGAGGCCCCGAAGATGACGGCCGGGACGAACACCCACGGCCAGTAATGCTCGCTCGGCCGGATCAGCGCCGCGTTGCTCACCGCGACGATGACGCACAGCGCCAGGGGGTACCAGTGGTGGCCCCCGGCCGCCCGCCGCGCCCGGATCGCGCCGTGCAGCAGCAGCGTGGCCAGCACCGCGCAGATGCCCGCCCACTCGAAGCAGTCGGTGGCCGCGTCCTCGGGGGTCATGGACAGGTTCTGCGCGGCCGAGGCCGGATCCGACTTGATGACGATCGCCATGAACAGCAGCAGGGCCATCAGCATGTACAGCAGGATCCCGTAGGTCGTCATGAATCCCGCCGGCCACCGGATCGACCACGGCCCCAGGGACAGGGGCCGCGGCGCCATGACCATCTGCGGCGCCGGCACGTACACGACCTGTGGCGGCGGCGGGAAGTAGACCGGCGGCGGCGAGACCGGCCGGCGCGGCACCGGCGGGCTCAGCGGGCCGGTCCGCGGCGGGGCGGGCGACACCGGCGGCCCCGAGACCGACAGGCCGGGCGCCGGCGGCACCGGTCCTGGCAGCATCGGGACCGCCGGGACGGGCAACGCCGGCTGCGGCGCCGCGACCGCCGGGGCCGGCAACGCGGGCGGCGCCGGCGCGACCGGGCGGCCCGCCTTGACCCGCACCGCCTTGCCGACCAGCACCGCGCCCTCGGCCACCACCATCTCCGGCTGCTCGATCGTCACCGGCGGCCGCCCGAACTCGCGGTGCAGCTCGGTGGCGACCAGGGGCATCTGGCTCGCCCCGCCGACCAGGAAGATCCCGGCGATGCGGTCCGGCGTGAGCCGCGACAGGCGCAGCGTCTCGGCCAGGCTGCGCACCGAGCGCTCCACGAGCGGGCGGGCGGCGGCGTCGAACTCCTCGCGGGTGAGCGGCACGTCCACGTCCAGCAGCGGCACCATCACGGTCGCCGACGCCGCCCGCGAGAGCCGCTCCTTGGCCTCGCGCGCCTCGTCGCGCAGCTGGCGGGCGGCCCGCGGGTCGGCGGTCACCCGCGCCCAGCCGTCGGCCGGCACCGCGCGGCCGATCATCGCGACCACGAGCTCGTCGAAGTCCAGGCCGCCGAGGTCGTCGCGGCCGCCGACGGCGAGGACCTCGAAGCCGGCCGCGGTGCGGGCGACGACGCTGCCGTCGAAGGTGCCCGCGCCGAGGTCGTACACGACGACGGACGAGCCGACGGGCACCATGTTGCGCAGGACACGCACGAAGTAGGTTGCGGCGGCGACCGGCTCGGGGACGAGGGCGGCGCGGGGGAGGCCGGATCGGCGTACCGCATCCTGGAGCGTGTTGCGCCGCGTGGCGGCCCAGCCGGCGGGGTGGGTGACGGTCACCGCGTCCGGGGCGCCGCCCGCGGTGCGGGTGAACTCGGCCAGCACCCGCTGGAAGACCGCGGTCATCATCTCCTGCACGGGCACGTCGCGCGGGCCGAGCAGCACCGAGCCGTCGTCGATGCGCCGCTTCGGGTTGGGCTCGAAGCGCTCCGGCGCCCGGCGGGCGCTGTGCACGGCGTCGCGGCCCACGACGAGGCCGTTGGGGTCCAGCGACACGGCGGAGGGCAGCAGCGGCGAGCCGTCGAACAGGAGCGGGCGGGCGCGGCCGTCGGGCCAGCGGGCCACCGCAACCGTGTGCGACGTGCCGAAGTCGACGCCCAGGGCCACCATGCCGCGCAGTCTAGGCGGACTGCTCGACCGCCCGCTGGAGCGCTCGATAGATCTGCCCGAATTTGGGCGAGTCCGTTGTGGAATAGATCATCGAGTCCCCCGCGGCGGTGCGCACCCAGATCTCGTGCACGCCCTTGCCGTGGTCGTGGGCCCGGTCGAGCAGGTCCAGCAGGCCTTCGAGGCTGAACGCGACGATGCCGCCGATGACGATGACGGCGAGGATGCCGCCGGCGATGTACATGGTGCGCTGCTCGCCGGTGATGTCGATGCGGCGCGCGAAGACGCCGGCGGCGATGAGCAGGCCGATGACGAGCAGCACGGCGCCGCCGCGGGTGGCGAGCATGTATGCGCCGTGGCGCAGCCGCCCGGTGCGCTCGTGCCAGATGTATGTGAGGGTTTCCAGCGGGTACCAAGCTTCAGCGACGCGCACACCGCCGGAGCTGATGTGCACCACGTTGTCGCGGTAGTACGTGGTGGCCATGGCGCCTCTCACCGTACCGCCGAATAGGCTCCAGGCAACGACAACGACGTTGAGGAGACACTGTGGACCCGGTGAAAACGGTGAGTAGCCCGCTGGTGAGGCTGGAGGTCGCCGATGGCATCGGGACGATCCGCCTGGACCGCCCGCCGATGAACGCCCTGAACATCCAGGTGCAGGAGGAGTTGCGGGCCGCGGCGCAGGAGGCGACCGAGCGCGAGGACGTGCGCGCGGTGGTGCTCTACGGCGGCGAGAAGGTGTTCGCCGCGGGCGCCGACATCAAGGAGATGGCCGGCATGGGCTACGCCGCGATGGCCGCCCGCGCGGCCGCGCTCACGAGCGCCTTCGACGCCGTCGCGCGCATCCCGAAGCCCGTCGTCGCGGCGGTCACCGGCTACGCGCTCGGGGGCGGCTGCGAGCTGGCGCTGACCGCGGACTGGCGCGTCGCCGCCGAGGACGCGACGCTGGGCCAGCCGGAGATCACGCTGGGCATCATCCCGGGCGCCGGCGGCACCCAGCGGCTGGCCCGCCTCGTCGGCCCGGCCCGCGCCAAGGACCTCGTCATGACGGGCCGCTTCGTGCCCGCCGCCGAGGCGCTCGCGATGGGCCTGGTGGACAAGGTGGTACCGCGGGAGCAGGTCTACGAGGCCGCCCTCGCCCTCGTGCGCCCCTACGTCAACGGCCCGGCGCAGGCCCTGCGCGCGGCGAAGCTCGCCGTCGACGGCGGCCTCGACATGGACCTCGCCTCGGGCCTGCGGCTGGAGAGCCAGCTCTTCGCGGCGCTGTTCGCCACCGAGGACAAGCAGGAGGGCATGGCCGCGTTCGTCGAGAAGCGCAAGCCGGACTTCAAGGGCGTCTAAGCGGCCTGCGCGTGATAGCGGTCGTCGATCGTCGACACGCGCAGCGGCATACCGAACGTCTCGGACAGGTTTTCGGCGGTGATGGTGTCCCGGAGCAGCCCCTGGGCCACCACACCGCCGTCGCGCATCAGCATGGCGTTGGTGAATCCCGGCGGGATCTCCTCGACGTGGTGCGTGACGAGCACCAGCGCGGGCGCGTCCGGGTCGGCGGCGAGGGCGGCCAGGCGGCGCACCAGGTCCTCGCGGGCGCCGAGGTCGAGGCCGGCCGTCGGCTCGTCGAGCAGCAGCAGTTCCGGGTCGGTCATGAGCGCGCGGGCGATCTGCACCCGCTTGCGCTCGCCCTCCGACAGGGTGCCGTAGGTCCGGTCGGCGAGGTGCGCGACGCCGAACTGGTCGAGCAGGGCCAGGGCGCGGCCGTCGTCCATCGTGTCGTACCGCTCCCGGAAACGCCCGACGACCGCCCAGGAGGCGGTGAGCACGATGTCGCGGGCCGTCTCGTCGGGCGGCAGCGCCAGCCCGTTGGAGGTGAAGCCGAGGCGGGTCCTGAGCTCGGCGACGTTGGTGCGCCCGAGGCGCTCGCCGAGGACGGAGACCGAGCCGCGCGTCGGGAACATGCGCGCGCCGGCCAGGTTGAGCAGTGTCGTCTTGCCCGCGCCGTTGGGCCCGAGGATCACCCAGCGCTCGTCGAGCTCGACCTGCCAGCTCACCGAACGGATCAGGTCGCTGCGGTTGCGGGTGACCGTCGCATTCTCCACCGCGATGACAAGGTCATCTGACACGTGCCAATCCAACCACGGCCGGTTCATCGATGACTGGCGGGGCCCCGCGCGGGTGACCTAGGCCGTATTGTGCGCGGGGATGACACCGGCATTGGAGATACGCGGTCTGGTGAAGACCTACCAGAGCGTGTTCGGCAAACCGCGCGCCGCGATCGACCGGCTCGACATGCTCGTCGAGCCCGGCCAGATCCACGGCTTCCTCGGCCCGAACGGCTCCGGCAAGTCGACCACGCTCAAGACCCTGCTCGGGCTGCTGCGCGCCGACGGCGGCGAGATGCGGATCCTCGGCGAGCCCGTCCCGCGCCGCCAGGCCGACGTCGCGCCCCGCGTCGGCGCGATCGTCGAGGCGCCGGCGTTCTTCGGGAACTTCACGGGGTACAAAACCCTCTCACTGCTGGCGAAGGCCGGCGGCGTGCCGAAGGACCGGATCGGGACCGTGCTCAACCAGGTCGGGCTGGCCGACCGCGCCGAGGACCAGGTCCGCTCCTACTCCCTGGGCATGCGCCAGCGCCTCGCGGTCGCCTCCGCGCTGCTCAAGGACCCCGAGCTGCTCATCCTCGACGAGCCCAACAACGGCCTCGACCCGGCGGGCATCCGCGAGATGCGCGACCTGCTGCGCCGCCAGGCCGACCGCGGGATGACGGTGGTGATCTCCAGCCACATCCTGGCCGAGATCCAGCAGATCTGCGACTCCGTCACGATCATCTCCCGCGGCCGCACCGTCGGCGCCGGCCCGGTGTCGCAGGTGCTCGCCGTCGCCGACAAGGGCGCCTACCGCGTGCGCGTCGACGACCACCACCGCGCCGCCGAGATCCTCACCGGCGCGGGCGCCGAAGTCAGCGTGGCCGGCGACCACCTCATCGTCCACGACCTCGCCGACGCCTCGTGGGTGTCGCACGCCCTCGGCGTCAACGGCCTGTGGGTGCGCGAGCTCGCCCCGGTCGCCCAGCTCGAGGACGCCTTCCTGAGCCTCACCGGCGGCGCCCCGCGCGGCGGCGCGTTCCGCCCCGTCGACGACTCGGACTGGTCAGACGAGGAGCAATCGGTATGACCCGCCTTTTCGCCGCCGAGTGGTCGCGCCTGTTCAGCCGCCGCGTCACGCTGGTCACCCTGATCCTCATCGCCACCCTGCTGGCGCTGCTGACGTTCGGCTTCACCCTCACCCGCAGCACCCCGACCCCAGCCGAGATCGAGTCGGCCCGCGTGAACGCCGCGTCGGCCGCCGACATCTGGGACCACAACGTCGAGCACTGCTCCAACGTCCAGTCCGGCACCGACACCGCCGGCCCCGGCGAGCGCTTCCCGCGCGGCTGCGACTACGGCCCGCGCCCCACGCCCGAGTCGATGCTCGACTACGGCTTCTCGTTCCACCGCCAGTGGCCGTCGCTGTTCTACACCGCCGCGATCGTCCTGACGGTGTCCGGCTTCGTGCTCGGCGCCTCGTTCGTGGGCGTCGAGTGGAGCTCGGGCGGCATGGCCAACCTGCTGCTGTGGGCCCCCCGCCGCACCTCGGTCCTGGCCGCCAAGCTCCTCGCCGCCTGCGCGGGCGTCGGCCTCATTTCCGTGGTGTACCTCGGGGTCTGGACCGGCGCCTTCATGCTCGTGGCCGCGGGCAACGGCACGGTGAGCCAGATGACGGCCCCGGAGTTCGGCTCGCTGCTGCTCACGGCCGTGCGCGTCGTGCTGCTGGCGCTGGCCGGCACGACCCTCGGCTTCTCCATCGCCTCCCTGGGCCGCCACACGTCCACGGCTCTGGGCGTCGGCATGGCGTACCTGCTGGTGTACGAGCTCGGCACCCTGGTCCTCTTCAGCGTCATCCAGACCGTCGACTATTCGCAGCAGTACCGCCTGTCCAGCTACATCGCCGCCTGGCTCACGAAGAGCTTCACCTTCGACGCCGACGTGGCCTCGTGCCGCACGGGCTGCGTGCCGAAGGCCGGCTTCTCGGGCAGCTGGGAGCAGGGCGGCCTGGTGATCGCCGCGGTCGTGGCGGTCGTGGCGCTGGCCTCGTTCGTCTCGATGCGCCGCCGCGACGCCCGCTGATCGCTCTTGTCGGGGGGCGTCTGCGACAAGTCGGGCGCTCCGCGCCACGACTTGTCGGATTTATACGTCGGCGGGCGATAAATCGGCATGAAACGGCGGTGCACCGGACGTGACATGAGAAACGCTGCGAAACCTGGCGTTGGAGACCGTCCGGCGACAAGGCCGCCCGAACCGTACGGTCCGCATCCGGCCCGACCGCGGCCATCCCCGGAACGCATCCTCGCCAATGACCCACGGCTCCACACCCCGGGGCTCTCGCCCGACCCCGCGCGCTTGCGCCGACGAGGCGACCGCACGCCGGCTCCCGTGCTGCGATGAACGCGGTGTGCCAACCTTCGCGCGCCGTGGAAGTTTCACGCGGTGGAGCCGAAGACCTCCTCGCGTACCGCGTCCAGACCCGTCAGGATCGCGCCGTTCAGCACCGGCTCCGATGCCACCTCCGTCGGCACCACCCGCGGGGAGACCACGGCGATGGCGGCGACCTCATGCTGTACACGCTGGGCCAGATCGGCGCCGCCCGCCTGGCCGATCTCGCCGGCCAGGACCACCAGCTCCGGGTCGAGGACCAGGCCGACCGAGGCCACGCCCAGGGAGATGCGGCGGGCCAGCTCGTCCAGGAACGGGCTGCCCGCGGTGCCGGCGGCGATCGCGGCGCGCACCGCGTCCGCGGCGCCGGCCGCCTTGAAGCCGTGGGTCTTGGCGATGGAGCGCACGGCCGCCGCGTCCACCAGCGTGCGGAATCCGCTCTTCGAGCGGCGGGAGGCGTCGCGGCTCACCTGGGTGCCGGCGACCGGCAGGTAGCCGATCTCCCCCGCCGCCCCGACGCTGCCGCGGTGCAGGCGGCCGCCGAGGACGACGGCCGTGCCGACACCGCGGTCGAGCCAGACCAGCACGAAGTCCTGCGCGCCGATCGCGGCGCCGCTGTGCTGCTCGGCGATCGCGGCCAGGTTGACGTCGTTCTCGAAGACGACCGGGCGGTCGAGGTCCTCGCGCAGCGCCGTGAGCAGGCCGCGGTGCCAGCGCGGGAGGTCCCAGGCGAAGGTGATCTCGCCGCTCTTCGGGTCGACCAGGCCGGGCGTGCCGAGCACGATGCGGCGGAGGCGCTCGATCGGGGCGCCGGCGGCCGAGGCGGCCTCGATCACCGCGGCGTGGACGACCTTGACCGGGTCGTCGCCGTCGCCGATGGCCACGTCGGTGCGGCCCACGATGTTGCCCGTGATGTCCGCCACGCCGGCCACGACGTGGGCCGGGCCGGCGTCGACGCCGACGACGTACGCCGTGGCGGGTACCACCGCGTACATCTGCGCGTTGGGGCCGCGGCCGCCGGCCTGCTCGCCCACGCGGGCGACCAGGCCGCGCTCCTCCAGCCGCTCCACCAGCTGCGATGCGGTGACCTTGGACAGGCCGGTCAGCTCGCCGAGCTGGGCTCGGGTCAGCGGGCCGCGGCTCAGTAGCAGCTCCAGGGCGGCTCGGTCGTTGAGGGCGCGCAGCAGTCGGGGCGTGCCTGGAAGTCGGGCGGAACTCATCGTGACAAAGACCCCTAGTATTTAGGAAACTTTCCTATTAGCGTGCCACAAGCAACCTATTGGGAAAGCGTACGGTCGGACCACCCACTCGGCCTACGCACAACCGGTCAAAAAGCTCTTACGATCGTGGATAGCGCATCGGACGAGTGTGCAGCATCCGGCCTCGACGACGCCGTCGGCCGATGCGGCGGACGCGTCCGTGCTGAGGGGGGAACATCGTGTCGACCGATCCCGGACTCCGCCGGCTGGCCCTGGGGACGCTGCTGGGCGCCTTCAGAGGAGAGCAGGCCCCGACGTGGGCCGTGGATCTCCTCGCCGAGGGGATGGCCGGACACCTGCTGTTCGGGTTCAACATCGTCGAGCGCGAGCAGCTCGCCGCACTGACGCGGAGCCTGCACGCGGCGCGCGACGGCGTGCTGATCGCCATCGACGAGGAGGGTGGCGACGTCACACGGCTGGCGCACCGCAGCGGCAGCCCCTACCCGGGCAACGCGGCGCTCGGCGCCCTGGGTGACCCCGCCGTCACCCGCAGGGTGTACCGCACCATCGGCGCCGAGCTCGACCAGCTGGGCATCAACCTCAACCTGGCGCCCACCGTCGACGTGAACACGGCCGACGACAACCCCATCATCGGTACGCGCAGCTTCGGCGCCGACCCGATCGCCGTCGCCACGCACACCGCCGCCGCCGTCCTCGGCCTGCAGGGCGCGGGCGTCGCGGCGTGCGCCAAGCACTTCCCCGGCCACGGCGCGACGCTGGCCGACTCGCACCTGGAGCTGCCCACCGTCGACATCGACGCCGCCCTGCTGCGCGGCCGGGAGCTGCCGCCGTTCGTCGCCGCGATCGAGGCCGGCGCCAAGTCGATCATGACCGCGCACATCCGCGTGCCGGCCCTGACCGGCGACGCCCCCGCCACGTTCAGCCGCGCCGTCCTCGTCGACCTGCTGCGCCGCGACCTGGGCTTCACCGGCGTGGTCGTCACCGACGCCCTGGAGATGCTCGGCGCGGCCCGCTACGCCGGCGGCATCCCGGCCGGCGCCGTGCTCGCCCTGAACGCGGGCGCCGACCTGCTGTGCATCGGCGCCGACATCGACGAGGACATCACGAACGCCTGCGCCGAGGAGATCGTGGCCGCGGTACGGGACGGGCGGCTGCCACTCGCCCGCCTCGAGGAGGCCGTGGGCCGGGTCGCCGAACTCTCGGCGTGGACCCGCAGCGGCTCGCGCACCGATCGGGAGGAGCCGGGCCTCGGCTACCCGGCGGCGCTGGGCGCGGTGCGCATCGAGGGCACCCACGAGCGGGGCGGGGCGCCGCTCGTCGTACAGCTGGAGTCCGAGTCGTCGATCGCCGCCGGGCGGGTGCCGTGGGGCCTGGGGCCGCACATCAACGGCACCGAGCAGCTGCGCGTCGTCGCCGCCAAGGCCGACCCGGCCGAGCTGCGCGCCCGGGCGGGCGCGCGGCCGATCGTGGTCGTCGGCCGCAACGTGCACCGGCTGACGGGCGCGCGGGCGCTGGTCGAGGAGCTGGCCACGACGCACGCGGTCACGGTGGTCGAGATGGGCTGGCCGTCGTCGTGGCGGCCGAGCGGCGCGCGGGCGTTCATCACCACCTGGGGCGCGAGCCACGCCAACGGCCGCGCCGCCGCCGAGACCCTCGGCCTGGCCGCCTGAGTGCACTTTTCGCTCCACGATCATGCGATTCCACCCCGGCAAACCGCATGATCGTGGAGCGAAGCGTCACCGGTTCAGCTGAGCGCGCCGCAATCGTCCGCTCAACGCACGCCGCGGCATCCCTAAAGCCGGTCCGACTGAGGGTGCCCCAACCGACCGCTCACTGCACCCACGCGGCACATCCAGCGCCAGCCCCACTGAGCGTGCCCCGACACGCATCCAGGCGGCGTGCCCGCGGTAGCGGTTCACCGCTAGCCGACGTCGGTCGGGCCATAACGTCAGGCCATAACATCGTGCACCTCGGACGCTTACACGATGATTTATCATCATTTTCCGCCTGACGGGGTATAAATCCGACATGTCGGGCGCGGAGCGCCCGACATGTCGCGCCCAACAAACGCCGGCTCGGGTCCGGCTGCCCGCAATGAGGGAGCCGGACCCGAGCCAGGGTCGAGCGGAACTACGCGGCCGAAGCGCGGACCAGCGTGCGGATCTGGCGGAGCAGGACCGAGATCGCGGCCAGGTCGCCCGGCGACTCGCCGAACTCGCCGATCGCGTTGCGCGTGCGCGCGATCGACGTCGCGTTGCTCTGCTCCCACTCGTGGACGCGGGCCTCCGGGTCCGCCTCCGGTGACGTGGCGTTGAGCACCTCGGCCGTGAGGGCGGCCAGCGCGGCGTACAGGTCGTACCGCAGCGCCATCCGGGCCAGCGTCTGCCAGCGGTCCTCGCGCGGCAGGGCCGAGATCCGCGACAGCAGGTCGTCGACGCGGAAGCGCTCCGACAGCAGGTAGTACACCGTGGCCACCTCGCTGACGTCGCGGCCCGTGGCCGAGGCCACCTCGACGATGTCGAGGACGCCGAAGCCGTACATGATGCGGGTCGTGATGTCGGCGATCTCCTCCGGCAGGCCCAGCTCGCGCAGGCCCTCCGCGTTGGCGTGCAGCGCCTCGCGCTCGCGGCCGCGGAAGAGGGTGTCCAGCTGCGGCAGCAGGCGGGCGATGCCTGGTCGCAGGCGGGCGATCTCGCCGGGCACGTCGATCGGCAGGCGGCGGTTGGAGACCAGCCAGCGCACCGCCCGGTCGAGCAGGCGGCGCATCTCGAGGTAGACCGCCGTCTGGGACTGGGTCGGGATGCGGTTGTCGAGCGACTCCACCGCCCGGCGCAGTTCGCCCAGGCCGTAGACCTCGCGGATGACGACGGAGGCGCGCAGCACGTCGGCGGCGCCGGCGCCGGTCTCCTCCGAGGCGCGGTGGAAGAACGACGTGCCGCCGCGGTTGACCGCCTCGTTGACGACCGCGGTGGTGACGATCTCGCGGCGCAGCGGGTGCTCGGCCATCGCCTCGACGAACCGCTCGCGCAGGGCCGTCGGGAAGTACGCCACCAGGACCTCGTTGGTCCAGTCCTCGTCCGGCAGGTCCGAGTCGAGGATCTCGTGCTCGAGCACGATCTTGACGTAGGAGAGCAGGACGGCGAACTCGGGCGAGGTCAGGCCGACGCCGATCGCCGCGCGCTCGTCGAGCTGCTCGTCGGTGGGCAGGCCCTCCAGCGCACGGTCCAGCTGGCCGCGGCGTTCAAGATCCGCAATGAGCCGCTTGTGTACGGGCAGCAGCGACCGCGACTGCGCCCGCGCGTTGCCCAGGGCCGTGGCCTGGTCGTAGTTGTCGCGCAGGACCAGCTCGCCGACCTCGTCGGTCATCTCGGCCAGCAGCGGGTTGCGCTCGGCCGGCTCGAGGTCGCCGGCGGCGACCGCGCGGTCGAGCAGGATCTTGATGTTGACCTCGTGGTCGGAGCAGTCGACGCCGGCCGAGTTGTCGATGAAGTCGGTGGCGATGCGGCCGCCGTTCAGCGCGTACTCGATGCGGCCCGCCTGGGTCAGGCCCAGGTTGCCGCCCTCGCCGACGACCTTGGCCCGCAGCTCCCGGCCGTTGACCCGGATGTAGTCGTTGGCCTTGTCGCCCACGTCGGCGTGCGACTCGCCGGTCGACTTGACGTAGGTGCCGATGCCGCCGTTCCAGAACAGGTCCACCGGCGCGGCGAGGATGGCGTGCATGACGTCGTTCGGGGCGAGCGGGCCGTCGGTGGTGATGCCCAGCGCCGCCCGGGCCTCGTCGGACAGCGCGATCGACTTGGCCGTGCGGGGGAACACGCCGCCGCCGGCCGAGATCTTCGAGCGGTCGTAGTCGTCCCACGACGAGCGCGGCAGGTTGAACAACCGCGACCGCTCCTCGAAGGAGACGGCGGCGTCCGGCGCCGGGTCGATGAAGATGTGCCGGTGGTCGAACGCCGCGACCAGGCGGATGTGCGGCGAGAGCAGCATGCCGTTGCCGAACACGTCGCCGGACATGTCCCCGACGCCGACCACGGTGAACTCGGTCGTCTGCGTGTCGACGCCGAGCTCACGGAAGTGCCGCTTGACCGACTCCCACGCGCCCTTCGCGGTGATGCCCATCTTCTTGTGGTCGTACCCCGCCGAGCCACCCGAAGCGAACGCGTCGCCGAGCCAGAACCCGTACCGCACCGAGATCTCGTTGGCGATGTCGGAGAACGTCGCCGTGCCCTTGTCCGCCGCGACCACCAGATACGGGTCGTCGGGGTCGTGACGCACCACGTCCGGCGGGGCGACAACCTTGCCCCCGTCGAGGTTGTCGGTGACATCGAGCAGGGCGGAAATGAACAGCTGGTAGCAGGCCACCGCCTCGTCGCGGTCCCCCGCGTTCTGCTTGAGCACGAACCCGCCCTTGGCGCCGGTCGGCACGATGACGGCGTTCTTCACCATCTGCGCCTTGACCAGCCCCAGGATCTCGGTGCGGAAGTCCTCGCGCCGGTCGGACCAGCGCAGGCCGCCGCGGGCGACGGCGCCGAAGCGCAGGTGCACGCCCTCGAACCTCGGCGAGTACACGAAAATCTCGAACCGCGGGCGCGGCGCCGGCAGATCCGGGATGGACTGCGGGTCGAGCTTGAAGGCGGTGTACGACTTGGGCCGCCCACCGTCACCGCGCTGGAAGAACGACGTGCGCAGCGTCGCCTGGATCAGGTGCAGGAACGAACGCAGGATCCGGTCCTGGTCGAGGCTCGTGACCTGGTCGAGGTCGGCGTTGATGGCCGCGACCAGCTCCTTGGACTGCACCGAGCGGGTCGCCTCGGACAACTGCAGCCGGGGGTCGAACCGGGCCGCGAAGAGCGCGACGAGCTTGGAGGCGATCGCCGGGTACGCCAGCAGCGTCGTCTCCATGTAGTCCTGGGAGAACACCGTGCCGGCCTGGCGCAGGTACTTGGCGTAGGCGCGCAGCACGACGACCTCGCGCCAGGTGAGGCCGGCCTTGAGCACCAGGGTGTTGAAGTTGTCGACCTCGGCCTCGCCGCGCCACGTCGCCGAGAACGCGTTCTCCAGGTGGGGGCGCACGTCGACGATCGCGCGGGAGTCCGGCGGCAGCTGCAGGCCGAAGTCGTACAGGTAGATCGTGCCGTCCGAGCGGACGATCTCGTAGGGCCGCTCGTCCGTGACCTGCACGCCGAGGGAGTGCAGCACCGGCAGGACGGCCGAGAGGATCATGGGCTCGCCGTACCGGAACACCTTGAAGCGGATGTCGGACTCGTCCTGGCGCCGGCGGTACACGTGCATGACCAGCTGCCCGGGCTCGTCGAGCAGCTCGAGCTTGGCGACGTCCTTGACCGCCTCATAGGGCGTGTGCTCGTCCTTGTACGTCTCCGAGATCGCCGCGCCGTAGCGCTGGTACAGCACCTTCGCCTGGTGCTCGTCGTTGAGCTTGCGCTCCAGCACCAGCCGGAAGTCGTCGTCCCACAGGCGGGTCGCCTCGGACAGGCGCTCGGTCAGGTCCTCGACGTCGATGTCGCCGGGCGGGTTGCCGGGCTCGGTGCGCACGATGAAGTGCACGCGGGCGAACTTCGACTCGCTCACCCGGGTCGTGTAGTCCACGCCGACGCCGTTGAGCTCGGCGAGCAGGATCTGCTGGATGCGCAGCCGGTTGGCCGTGGTGAACCGGTCCCGCGGGAGGTACACCAGGCAGGAGATGAACCGGCCGTAGGCGTCGCGGCGCAGGAACAGCTTGAGCTGGCGGCGCCCGGCCATGCGCAGCACGCCCATGGCCGAGTGGTACAGCTCCTCGGTGCTGATCTGGAACAGCTCGTCGCGCGGGTAGGTCTCCAGCGTCTCCATCAGGTCCTTGCCGGAGTGGGAGCGCGGCGACAGCCCCGAGCGCTCGACCACCTCCGCGACCTTGCGCTTGACCACCGGCAGGTCGCGCACGCTGGTGCGATACGCCGCCGAGGAGAACAGCCCGAGGAAGCGCTTCTCCCCCACGACGTTGCCCTCGTGGTCGAACTGCTTGAAGCCGATGTAGTCCAGGTACGCCGAGCGGTGCACGGTGGCCCGGGAGTTGGCCTTGGTGATGATGAGCAGCCGTTTCTCGAGCGCCTTGGCGTAGGCCTCCGCCGTCATCGACGACAGCACCCGCGGCTTGACCTGGTCGGCGCGCAGGATGCCCAGGCCCGAGCCGAGCACCGCCTGCAGCAGCTCCTCGCCGTCCTCACCCTTGATCAGCCGGTACTGCCGGAAGCCCAGGAAGGTGAAGTGGTCGTCCACGAGCCAGCGCAGCAGCTCGACGGAGTCCGTGATGTCCTTGTCGGGCACCGGCAGCTGCGCGCTGCCGAGCTCGTCGGCCAGCGCGAGGGCCTGCGTGCGCATCTTCGGCCAGTCCTCGACCGCCTCGCGCACGTCGGTCAGCACGCGGGTCAGGTCGGTGCGCAGCTCCTCGAGCTCGGCCTCGTCGCGGATGCGGTCGACCTCGATGCGGATCCAGCTCTCGACGATGTCCCCGGCGATCGCGTCCTCCGGCTCGACCCCGGCGTGGATCTCCTCCAGCGCCCCCAGCGGGGCCCGGCGCAGCACGACCAGGGGGTGGACCAGCAGATTGACGTCGATGTTGCGCGAGGACAGGGCGCTGGTCACCGAGTCGACCAGGAACGGCATGTCATCGGTGACGATCTCCACCGAGGTGCCGCCGGTGACGCTCAGCCCGAGCCGGAGCTTGAGCTCCCCGGGCGTTCGCTGCTGCGCCAGCTCCAGGTGCGACTTGGTCGCCTCCACCATCTTCGCGACGTTGCAGGCGGCCAGCTCCTCGTCGGGAACCAGGCGCCAATAGGCGGCCACCAGTTCGGGGTCGGCATCCTGGGCGGCGGCCAGCACGACCGCCTCCGCCACCAGGTGCTCCGCGTTGGGCACTACCTGCTCCAGCTCATCATCCTCGGCCGCCGCGTCTGGGGTCCGAGCGCCGTGTAAGCCTCGTGCGTCGTCCTTCACCGGGGTTGCCCCTGGCCGGTTCATCGGTTGTTCTCCCCTCGCCCACCACGTTGTGGGTTGTCCTGCCTCAGCCTAAGACGTCCGCGCGGCTCCGCACGTGCTTGGGGGATCAGCGTTTGCCGTCCGGTTCACCATCGTCGAATACCCGATCAACCCGGCCACGGCGTACAGAATTGTCCTACTTATGCGATCTTGTGACGTGCAGATCGGTGCTTTCATAGCGCAGAATCGCCCACATGGCCGTTTCACTCCGTCGCGTCACCGCCCTCGCCGCCGCCCTGGCGCTGCTCGGCACGCTGCCCGCGTGTTCCAGCAAGCCGCCGGACGACTCGTTCAAGACCTTCCTCGGGGCCTGGGAGAAGGGCAACATCGCGGGCCTGAAGTTCCTTGGTACGGACGGTAAAGCCCTCACCGGCGACGCCGCGCAGAAGCTGCTGACGACGGTGTCGGGCGATCTGGCGGCGGCGCCGCCGAAGCTGACCCTCAAGGGCTCGCCCGTGGTCAAGGACGACAACAGCAGCGCCGTCGTGCACGTGGCGTGGCCGGTGGCGGACTCGACGTGGGAGTACGACACGACGGTCGACGCCAAGCGCGTCGACAAGCAGTGGACGGTCATCTTCGGCGCGAAGACCATCAACCCGCAGCTGGAGGCCACCGACAAGCTCTCGGTGCGCAAGAGCGCCGGCCCGCGCGGCAGCATCCTCGACGGCTCCGGCCAGCCGATCGTGAGCAGCAAGCCCGTCGTGATCGTCGGCGTCCAGCCCCGGTCGATCACCGACATCAACATCGTCGTCAAGAATCTGACAGACGCCTTCAAGCAGGCCAATGTCGCGGTCGACCTCAGCGGCCTGCCGGACCAGGTCAAGAACGCCAAGCCCGACGCCTTCGTGCAGATCATCACGCTGCGCAAGGAGGTGTACGACGGGATCGCCAACAAGCTGAACTCCACGCCCGGCGTCATCACCCGGAACTCGACCCAGTCCCTCGCCCCCTCGGCGCAGTTCGCCCGGGCGCTGCTGGGCACGACCGGCGAGGTGACGAAGGAGATCATGGACAAGAACCCGGGCAAGTACAAGATCGGCGACGTCGTCGGCCTGTCCGGGCTCCAGCAGCGCTACGACTCCGACCTGCAGGGCAAGGCCGGCGTGAAGGTCGTCGTGCCCATGCCCACCGGCACGCCGGACAAGGAGCTCTTCGCGACCGACCCGACGGCCGGCACGCAGATCAAGCTCACCCTCGACGTCAACCTGCAGAACGCCGCCGAGCAGGCCCTGGCCGGCGAGACCCGCCGCTCCGCCCTCGTCGCGATCCGCGTCAGCACCAACTCGATCGTGGCGGTGGCCAACGGCCCGGGCGCGGCCCCGAACAACTTCGCGCTGACCGGCCAGACCCCGCCCGGCTCGATGCTCAAGACCGTCACCGCGCTGGGCGTGCTGGACAAGGGCATGACCGGCGAGAGCATGGTGGCCTGCCCGAAGAACCTCACGGTCGACGGCCGCACCTTCAAGAACTCCCACGACGAGGAGCTCGGCAACGTACCGCTGCGCACCGACTTCGCGAAGTCCTGCAACACGGCCTTCGCCTCCCTCGCACCGCAGCTGGCCCCGGACGGCCTCGGCAAGACGGCGGCCAGCCTCGGCATCGGCGTCCCCTGGGACCTCGGCGCGGACGTGTTCTCCGGCAAGGTGTCGGTGAACGGCTCGAAGGCCGAGCAGGCCGCGGCCGCCTTCGGCCAGGGCACCAACCTGGTCTCCCCGGTCGTGATGGCCGGCGCCGCGGCGGCGGTCGCGCGCGGCCAGTGGAAGCAGCCGCAGCTGGTCCTGGAGCCGGCCCCGAAGAGTCCCGCGCCGGACGGCCCGCAGCTCAACCCGGCGTCGCTGGACGCGCTGCGCGCGATGATGCGCCAGGTCGTCACGGACGGCACGGCGAGCCAGCTGAAGGACCTGCCGGGCGACCTGCGGGGCAAGACCGGCACGGCCGAGTACGACAACAACCCGGCCCACACCCACTCGTGGTTCATGGGGTACCGCGGAGACATCGCCTTCTGCGTCTTCGTCGAGAACGGCGGCGCCTCGACCGCGGCCGCGGTCCCGATCGCCGGCAAGTTCTTCCAGACCACCGGCTGATCCTCCGCACGCGCACAAACGGCCGGCCCGGGGTCCTCGCCCCGGGCCGGCCGCCGCGTTTGTGCCCTTAGCTCGTCGTCTCTTCTTCCTCGACCGGCGTCCGCGCCGCCGGCACGACATCGGTCAGCGGCGACTCGGGCGAGTCGGCCGGGCGGGCGAGCCTCCCCGGCCCGCGCCGGCTGCCCTGCGCCGGCACGAACGGGGACGCGTCGCTCCCTCCCGCGGGCCGCAGCCCGCCGGGGCCCATCGAGTCCCGCGGCAGCGACTCGAGCGACAGGCCCGCCGACCGCCGCCCCCGCCCGCGAAGCCAGCTGGGCCGCCCGTCGCCGCGCTCGTCCCCCTCGTCGGCGCCCGCTTCCGTCACAGGCGCCACCTCGGTGACGTCGGCTTCCGTCGCAGCTGACACATCAAGGACGTCGGCTTCCGTCGCAGCCGCCACCTCAGGGGCGTGGACTTCCGTCTCGGCCGGCATCTCAGGGGCGTGGACTTCCGTCTCGGCCGGCATCTCAGGGGCGTGGACTTCCGTCTCGGCCGGCATCTCAGGTGCGTCATCGACGGCGTCGTCAACGGCCTCGGCGACAGTCTCGACGACCTCGTCCTCGGGCTCGGCCGCCGCATCCACGGTCGCCGCCATATCCGACATTTCCGAAATTTCCGGTAGGCGCGCACCCAGGATCGCCCGGGAATACGCGGTCAGCCCGGCCCGCGGCGCCTCGGTCTCGACGGCGGACGGGGCCGGCGGCGCAGCGTCGGCCTCATCCTCGAACGGCGCGGACGCCGAAAGGTCATCCTCCGGCGAGGGGTCACTCTCCAACGGCTCGAGCACCCGAAGTCCGGCCGCCGCCGGAGGAAGCGGCGCCTCCGGAGGCAGCGCTGGGCTCGGAACCCGCGGGGTGATCAGCGGCGGGGCCGAGATCGGCGGCGCCGACACCGGGGCGGCGAACGGCGGCGCCGAGATCACCGGGTCCGGCGACGCCGCGACCAGGGCCGACGACGTGATCAACGGCTCCAGCCCGGCGACGAGGACGTCCGTGACCTCGGCCGCGTACTGGCCGTCGGGGTCGTAGTCCGGGTCGAAGACCGTCACCTGGGCGCCCAGGCAGCGCGGGTCCGACACCAGGCCGCTGAGCAGGATCTCCAGCTCGCGGTAGGCGATGCCGCCGACATCGGGGGCGTCCACCGCCGGCATCACGGCGGGGTCGAGCACGTCGACGTCGATGTGGACCCAGAAGCCGGCGCAGTCGCGGAGCTGGTCGCGGGCCCACTGGGCGGAGCGCGCCGCGCCGTCCGAGCGCAGTTCCGGCACGGCCCGCGCGACGATGCCCGCGGCCTGCAGGTCCAGGCGGTACTCGTCGTGGGTGCGAATGCCCAGCAGCGCGACGTCGACGTCGCGGAAGTACGGCCGGCGCTGCTCGATCGAGGAGAGGTTGGCCTGGCCGCGGCCGGTCGCCAGGGCCAGGGCCTCGCCCGCGGCGGCGCCGACGTAGGAGGCGTTGCCCTCGTGGCGGAAGTCGGAGTGGCCGTCGACGTAGATCAGGCCGATGCGGCCGCCGGCCTCGTTCTGGTGGCGGCGCATGGCCAGCCCGGCGCCGAGCAGGATGGAGCAGTCGCCGCCGAGGACGAGCGGGAAGTCACCCGAGGCGAGGATGGTCCCGATCCGGTCGGCCAGGCGGCGCACGAAGGCGGCGATCTCGGCGGACTGGGCCACGCCGTCGCCGGGCTGCCACCCCGCCGGGTCGTACCGCGGCGGGGTGACGCAGCCCGCGTCGCGCGCGCCCAGGCGCGTGAGCAGGTTGTGGTCGCGCAGCGCGCCGGGCGCCTTGGCGCAGCCGGGCACCGAGGTGGCGGTCGGTGGCCGTAACCCCAGGTTGCTCGGCGCGTCGACGACGGCGATGCGGCGCAATGCGGGCGCCGTCAGAAGAGCGCGCTCGCCAGTGCCCGGCGGGCCTTGGCGACCGCGGGGTCGTCCGGGCCGGCGACGGTGAACAGCGAGACGAGGTGCTTGCGCACGGTCTCGCGGTCGTCGCCCGGCGTGCGGCGGATGAGGTCGACCAGGCGGGTGTACGCCTGTTCGGCCTCGCCGGTCAGCACCTCGACGTCGGCCGCCAGCAGCTGGGCCGGGATGTCGTCGGGCGCGGCCGAGGCGGCGCTGAGCACGACGGCCGGGTCGAGACCCTCGGTGCGGCGCAGCAGCCCGACCTGCGCGAGGCCGGACTCGGCGACCGCGTCGTTGGGCGTCTCGGCGAGGATCTTGCGGTAGGCCGCCTCGGCGGCGTCCAGGTCGCCGTCGGCCATCGCGTCGTCGGCCGCGAGCAGGCGCGGGTCCTCGGGGTGCTCGACCTCGACGCCGGCCGCCTTGAGCACCGCGTCGATCCACTGGCGCAGGTGCGGCTCGGGCAGCATCTGGTTGAACGCGTCGACGGGCTGGCCGCCGACGATCGCCACCACGAACGGGATGTTCTGGATCCGGAACATCTGCGCGAGGCGCGGGTTGGCCTCGATGTCGACCCGGGCGAGCACCCACGCGCCGTCGCCCTCGGCGGCCAGCTTCTCCAGCAGCGGAGAGAACTGCTGGTGCGGCGCGCTCATGTCGACATAGAAGTCGAGAACCACCGGCACGGTCAGCGAGCGCTGGATGACGTCGTCCTGGAACGACGCCTCCGTGACGTCGATCACATGGTCGCCGGCTGATGCCGCGGGGGCTGGCTGGCTGGCGCGCTGCGCTGCGGCCGCATTGCTGCGGGCCAGGGCGCCGAGGTCCACCGCCCCGCGGGTGAAGATCGACTGAGACTGGCGTGGGTCGCTCATGGGCCTAGTTTTGCACGTGCCCCATGTGGTCTGCCGCAAGTGATCGGTCGGATCCACCCGCCACCAGCGTCACGGCCCCGTCGATGTGCTCGACGGTGAACAGCGTTCCGGGCGGGAAGTCGCCAAGAACCTCGGGCGGCAGCTGTACCGTGCCGTCGCCCGCGACCACCGCGAAGTCCTGGCCGTCGCGGCCCTCGGCGCCGACCCGCCCGTCGCGGATGGTCACCGCGCGGCCCAGCCGGGTGCCGACCTCGCTGTCGTGGGTGACGACGACGATCGTGGTGTTGCGCTCGCGGTTGACGGTCTCGAGGGCCTCGAGCACCTCGTCGCGGCCGTGCGTGTCGAGCTGGCTGGTCGGCTCGTCGACGAGCAGCAGGCCGGGGCCGGCCGCGATGCCCACCGCGAGGGCGGCCCGCTGCCGGGCGCCGGGGGCCAGCTCCTCGATGCGGGCCCGGCCCAGCCCGGGCAGGCCGACCAGGTCCAGGATGCGGTCGGGGTCGTCGAGCTTGATGCCCTCGGTGCGCGCGGCCCGCCGCTGGGCGAGCCAGATGTTGCGGTGCAGCGACGCATACGGCAGCAGGTTGCGCGCGGCGCCCTGCAGCACCACGCCGATCTCGGTGCCGCGCAGCCGGGCGATCTCGCCGTCGGAGAGCTTGCCCATGTCGTACGTCCCGATGTTGACCCGTCCGGCGGAGGGCCGCATGAGGCCGGCGAGCAGGGCGATGAGCGTGGACTTGCCCGAGCCCGACGGCCCGACGAGGGCGAGGGTCTCCCCCGGCCCGATCGAGAGGTCGACACCGGCGAGGGCGACGACGTCGCCGGCCTCGGCGCGGTAGATGTGCACGACCCGCCGGCAGGCGACCGCCAATCCGTTCATCGTCCCCGTCCCTTTCGCTGGGTGGTTGCCGCCCGCAGCCGGGCGCCGGCCACGACGGCGGCGCCGCCGAGCACGATCGCGGCCGCGGCCCAGGCGGCGGCGACCGGCCCGGGCGACGGCCAGTAGGAGGCCTGGAAGCCGTGCGGGTCGTCGCTGAACACCGGAAGATACTCCCGCACCAGCAGCCAGCTGGCCAGGGCCGCGAACGGCGCCAGCACGGCCGCCGTGACGACCAGGATCAGGTAGCCGTTGGCGCCGGCGTCGCGGCGGGCCACGCCCTGGGCCCGCAGCGCGCGCAGCTCCCCGGCCCGGCGCAGCCGGTCGAGGCCGGCGACCAGCCACAGCGCGCCGATGGCGAGCACGACCGCAAGGGCGCCGGCGAGCTCGTGGAAGCGCAGCGCGACGGCCGGGCCCTGCTCCTCGAGGGCCTCGCGCAGCGGGCCGACGGCCCGGTCGCCCGTGACCGTCAGGCCGGCCGCCCGGACCTTGTCGAGGATGTCCGGCGGGGCATTCGGCCCGAGGAAGATCTGCGGGTACTCCGCGTCGCCCCCGTCGGTCGCCAGCCGCTCCGCGTACTCCATGTCGACCAGCCCGCCGCCGTACGCCAGCTTCGGCACCGTGTCGACCTCGCCCGCGATGGTGATCGACTGGCGGGTCGCGTCGAGGCCGGTCATGTGGTCCCCGATGCCGGCCGTGCGGGCCATGATCACAGGCAGCGGCGAGGGCGCGTCGGTCGGCATGATCCGCACGGCCACGTCGGCGCCCTTGTACCCGCTGATCTCGGCCCGCAGCCCGTCGGCGGCCCGGGTGAGGGTCGGCACGAGCAGCTTGGGCCCGGGCGACTCCGGGGTGCGCCAGCCGTCGGTGTCGGCGAACGCCTCCTCGTCGACGACCTTGGCGCCGTGCTGGCTGAGGCTGTGCAGCGTCATGGTCACGTCGAAGCCGCGCCCCTCCGGCTGCTGCATCGCCAGGGCCGCGAGCCGGCATTTGTTCACGCACATCGGCAGGTTGCGCGTGTACGTGTGCCGGCCGGTCTGCACGGCGCCGAGGTCGACCTCGCCGGGGTCGGAGCCGTCGGAGGGGATCACGACCGCGACCCAGTGCACCCGGAACGCGTCGACGAGCGAGTCGATGGTGACGTCCAGGGACAGTTCCTTGTTGTCGACCTCGATCGTCTCGCGGCCGGTGTCGGGGCGCAGCAGCTCGGCCGCCTTCCCGGCCGGCAGCTTCGGGTCGTCCCAGAGCGCGGTGGCGGCGAGGGCCCGGCTGTCCACGGCCATCATCGGCGGCACGGCGGTGTCCTCGGAGACCGGCAGCATCACGGTCGCCATCGCAAACTTCCCGTCCGGGTCGATCGAGCGGACCCGGGCCAGCAGCGAGGCGCGGCTCATCGGCTCGACGGACAGCACCCGCGAGGCGCCGAGCTCGACGCGGGCGCGCCGGTTGCGGGCGTCGGCGGAGGCGCTGGCCGCCGTCGAGGCGAACACGAGCAGGCCGATGGCGACGACGAACAGCGCCAGCACGCGCTGGGTGCCGGGGCGGCGCGAGAGCGCGTAGGCGGCGAGCGTGGGCCCGATCCGGCCGCGGCGCATGGCCCGCCGGCCGGCCCGCTCGGCGATCGGCAGCACGGCCCGGGCGGCCACCAGCGCGACGGCGATGACGATCGCGGACGGGGCGAACAGCGCGAAGCCGGTCAGCCCGCCCCCGCCCCGGCGCAGCTGCACGACGGCGACGATCGCGAGGACCACGACGACGACCTCGAACACCGGCGCGCCCCAGCGCGAGACCCGGCTGGGCACGTTGCGCAGAAGGTCGACGGTGCGCTTGGCGAGCTCGGCGCGCTGGGCCAGCAGGGCGGCGACGAGCGCGCCGCCGAGCGCGGCGAGCGACCACCAGTTGAGCCCGGCCGTGAGCGTCACGTCGCCGGAGGAGCTCAGCAGGACCCAGGCGGCGAGCCGGACGAGGTAGTGGCCGAGGACGAAGCCGACCACGGCGCCGCCGAGGATCGGCACGATGCTCTCCCCGGCCGCGAGCCACCAGCGCCGCGGGGTGGTCACGCCGCGCAGCGAGAAGAGGCCGAGCTCGCCGCGCCGCTCCTGGGTCGCGGCGGCCACGGCGATGAAGAGCACGAACCAGCACAGCAGCACCAGCGGTACCGCGGCGACCGGAACGACCTCGGCGACCAGGTCACGGTCGCCGTTGATCCGGGTGAGCAGGGCCGGCAGCTCGGTGTGCACGGCCGCGTGGCCGGGCAGCGCCTGCAGCTTGTCCTTGCCGCTCTGCACCGAGGCGTTGATGCCGTCCAGCGACTCGCGGGTGATCGCCGAGCCGTCGATGACGACGTCCAGCGCCTGCTTCTCGGGGCCGTGCTGGAACGCCTCCATCGTCAGCCGCGAGGCGAAGGCGGGCTCGGTGGTCAGACGCGCGGTCGGGCGGGTGTTGAAGTAGTCGGCGTCGGACCAGTACTGCTCGGACTTGTTCTTCGGTTCGAAGGCCCCGACCAGGGTGAGCGTGACCCGCGGGCCGGCCTCCACGAAGTCGGCGCCCTGCGGGTCGGTGGCGGCGAAGGCGGCCTCGAAGGTGTCGCCGATGTGCAGCCCGAGCTGCTGGACGGCCGCGGCGCTCAGCACGATCTCGGTCTCGCTGACGAAGCACCGGCCGGCGGTGAAGTGCAGGTGGGCGCAGACGTCGTCGCGGTACACGAACCGCGGCGCGATCTTGGAGATCTTCGGGTCGTTCGGGTTGATGACGAGGTCGTACTCGGCGCTGAACACGCTCGCGAAGCCGCCGCCGCTGAAGATCTGCGGCACGAGGTTCTCGAAGTCGTGGTCGCCGGGCGACGGCTGGGTCAGGCGGGCCTGCACGACCCGCTCGGCCGGCGCCGCCGCGGCGACCTCGCTGCGCACGACGGAGCGGTCGGCCGTCGCCGAGTACACGGGCGCGCTGACCGCGGCGGCCATGGCGAACATGGCCAGCAGGAAGGCCGTCAATGCCTGCCCGGGCCGGGCCCGCACCATCGACAGGACCAGCCCGATCACGCCGCCACCTCCGCAAGCTCCGGTGTCGGCGCGATCGCCGAACTGTGCCCATGGTGAGCGGCCCCGACACCCAGTCTGGCTCGATGAGGCTTCGCGCCGATCGACCCAGACCGGGCGCCGCTCCGCTCCGGACCGCTCACGGTGCGCTCCAACCGTCGGCGAAGTAGGGAAGGACGTCGCCGATGTAGGCGCGGATGAGCGCGGCGAGTATCAGCCCGAAGAGCAGGGACGCGCCGGCCAGCACGAGGTAGCCCTCGATGCTCACCCGCTTGACCAGGCGGGCCGGCGCGCCCTGGGCCCGCAGCGCGCCGAGTTCGCGGGCCCGCGGCCGGCGCTCCACGGCGGCCACCACGCTCGCCGAGCCGATCGCGAGGATGACCCCGACGATCGCCGAGAGCAGCATGAACTGCAGGGTGAGCGGCGGGCCGAACGAGGCGTAGAGGTCGGCGACGCCGGCCGTCGACTCGTCGCCGAGCACGATCAGCCCCTGGTCCTGCAGCCGCTTCGTCATGTCGGCCGGCGCGCCCTTGCTGAGCCACACCTGCAGCGACTCGCCGGCGCCGAAGTCGGCGCCCAGCCGGTCGGCGTACTCGAGGTCGAGCAGCACGCCCTTGTCGCCGAGGCGCGGCAGCCGCAGCGCGGTGCCGGCGATCGACTCGGAGATCGAGATCGAGCCGTAGCTGACCCGCTGGTCGCCGACGAGCCGCGGCTGCAGCTTCGTGGCCCGGATGGTGGGCAGCGGGGCGGGGCTGTCCAGCGGGTACACGCCGGGGTCGGCGGCGCCGCCGGGGCGCACCGGCGCGACGGTGAGCTTCAGCCCGTCGGCGACCGGGGTGACGATGAGGTTGGGCGGGCTGCCGTTGACGCCGAGCCGCCATCGGGTGCGGTCGCCGAGCAGGTCCGGGCCCAGCACGGCCGAGCCGCCGCCCTGGGTCATGCCGTGCACGGTCACCTCGACCCCGGGCCGCGAGGCGAAGAACGTCTGCTTGGCGAGCGTGGTCTGCATGATCTGCAGCGAGCTGAGCCGGCAGCCGGGCGCGGTCGCGCACGCCGGGACCTGCGCCGACAGCGCGTGGCGGCCCTCGGCGAGCGGGCCGAGGCGGGCGGTCAGCCGGACCCCCTTCGGGTCGGCGAGCACGACGTCGAGGTACACCAGCCGGTCCTTGTCGAGCACCGTGTAGTGGTTGGTGACGTCGAGCTCGAGCGTGGCGCCGGTGACGGCGACGGCCTTCGGGGCCTCGGGGTGCAGCAGCGCGGCGGTGGCGGCGGCGCTCGCCCCGTACTCCGGGCGCCACGTCGCCACCTGCGCCAGGCGCGGGCTGTCGACGAGCAGCACCCGGTCGTTGCCCGAGCGCACCGACTCGACCACCGCCATCGCGCTGTGGCCGCCCGGGTCGGCCGCGCGCACCGCGTTGAGCAGGGCGAGCCGGTTTTCGGCCCGCACGGAGAGCACCCGGTCGGCGCCGACCTCGAGCTCGGCCCGGGCCCGGCCGGCGTCGCGCCCGGCGCTCCAGGTCAGCGCGGAGGTGCACAGCAGGGCGACGGTCACGATCATCAGCGCGGCCAGGCGGTGCACGCCGGGCCGGCGGGCCAGGTAGATCGCGGTGAGCGCGCGGGCGGGGTGGCCGTGGCGCAGCGCCCCCTCGACGGCCCGGCTCGCCGTGAACGTGATGAGCCGCGCCGCGACCAGCGCGAAGGCGAGGGCGGCGAGCCCGGGCGCGAGCAGCGCGAGGCCGGCGGCGTCCCCGGCCGCCCGGTGCTTGACCTGGTAGACGGCGGCCACCGCGAGCGCGACGAGGAGCAGGTCGAACAGGTCGCGCCAGATGCGGGAGCGGGCCGAGCCCTGGCGCAGCAGCTCGGAGACGCTGGAGGCGAGCGAGCGCCGCTCGGCCAGCATCGCGGCGAGCAGTGCGCCGAGCACGGCCAGCGCGGCCGCGCCGGCGGACAGCGTCGCCGCCTGCTCGTTGACCGTGGCGTCGTGGATGGAGCCGGAGACGGCGGTTGCGGCGGCGTACCCGACGGGGAGGCCCAGCACCGCGCCGACCAGCATCGGCAGGGCGCTCTGCCCGCTCACCAGCGCCCAGGTGCGCGCCCGCGTGGCGCCGCGCAGCTTCACCAGGCCGATGTCGGGTCGCCGTTCCTCGCCGGTGTACTTCACCGCCAGATACAGCGCGAACCAGCACAGCACCAGCAGCTGGAAGGCGCCTACCGGCACGCCGAGCGAGATCAGCCGCCGGTCCCGCTCGACCTTGTCGATGGTCGACTGCAGCTGGGTGTTGAGCGTGAGCCGGTTGTTGCCGGCCTCCACGGTGGCCGCGTTGAGCCGGTCGCGGACCTCGTCGGGGGCGTTGTCGACGAGCAGCGTCGGCCCGGCCACCATGTCGACGACGGTGCGGACCGGGATCGTCAGCCCCTTGTCGAAGGTCGCCGGCGCGGTGAGCATCGCGTCGTCGACCGGCTCGGTGATCCCCGGGTCGGCGCTGGTCGGCAGCGACTTGGCGACGAGCTGGTCGTTGCTGCTCCAGAACGGGTCGTTGGGGTCGTCCGGGCGGTAGATGCCGACGACCTTGAGCACCATGGGCTTGGGCAGGCCGGAGTTGGCGTACAGCACCGTGGCGCCCGGCTGCACCTGCAGCCAGCGGGCGGTGCGGTAGCTCACGGCGACCTCGCCGGCCGCGCTGGGGCAGCTGCCCTCGATCGAGGCGTGGTTGCAGGCGTCGGTGCGCAGCGTGAGCGGCGAGTCGGTGCTGTGCGGGGCGCCGGTCTTGGCCGGGTCGTCCGCCGGGGGCATGACGGCCTGGCCGGGCAGGAAGGCCTCGGTGTAGGTGGTGAAGCCGGACAGCCCGACGATCCGCTGCGTCCGGTCCGCCTCGGCGGCCAGCTGCGCCTCGATCGAGCCGCCCTCGACGGGCCCCTCGCCGAGAGTCTCGAGCGATCGCTCCCCGATCGGCGCGCTCTGCACGTGCCGGTTCGCGATGCGCTCCGTTGAGGCCAGCACATACCAGGGCGACGCCGCCGCAGCGGCCGCGGCCAGCGTGCTGAGCAGCAGCAACGTCAGCGCCTGGGCGCGCCGGGCTCGCAACGCTGCGAGCACGAGTGCGAGCAAGGCCCCTCCCCGTGGTCAAGGTCGTCCTAGGTAGACCAGCGAGGGAGGGGACCGGTTGCCGAGCTGTATTGCGGTTGGATAACGCCCGTCTTACTAGAACCGGGCGGGCTCGCGATAGATGCCCCACTCGTCCTTGAGCGCCCCGCAGATCTCGCCCAGGGTCGCCTCGGCCCGGCACGCGTCGAGCATGGACGGGATCATGTTGTCGCCGTTCTTCGCCGCGGCGACCATGCGCTCCAGCCGCTCCTTGACCGCGGCGTTGTCCCGCCCGGCGCGGCGGGCCGCGAGCAGCCTGTTCTGCTCGGCCTCGACCTCGTGCGACACGCGCAGGATGTCCAGGTCGCGGGTGATCGAGCCGGTGTGCACGTTGACCCCGACGACGCGCTTGTCGCCCTTCTCCAGCGCCTGCTGGTACGCGAACGCGCTGTCGGCGATCTCGGACATGAACCAGCCGTCCTCGATCCCGCGCAGGATGCCGCTGGTGATCGTCCCGTCGCCGCCCATCTCGCGGATCCGGGCGAAGACCGCCTCGGCCTCGGCCTCGATGCGGTCGGTCAGCGCCTCGACGAACCAGGCCCCGCCGAGCGGGTCGGCGACGTTCGTGACGCCGGTCTCCTCCATGAGCACCTGCTGGGTGCGCAGCGCGATCTCGGCCGCCTCGTCGGTCGGCAGCGCCAGCGTCTCGTCCAGCGCGTTGGTGTGCAGGGAGTTGGTGCCCCCGAGCACGGCGGCGAGGGCCTCGACGGCGGTGCGGACCACGTTGTTGTACGGCTGCTGGGCGGTCAGCGAGACCCCGGCCGTCTGCGTGTGGAAGCGCAGCCAGAGCGCCTTCTCGCTGGTCGCGCCGTAGACGTCGCGCAGCCAGCGGGCCCAGATGCGCCGCGCCGCGCGGAACTTGGCGATCTCCTCGAAGAAGTCGATGTGCGCGTCGAAGAAGAAGCTCAGCCCGGGCGCGAACGCGTTGACGTCCAGCCCGCGCGACTGCCCGAGCTCGACGTAGCCGAAGCCGTCGGCCAGCGTGAACGCGAGCTCCTGCGCGGCCGTCGCCCCGGCCTCGCGGATGTGGTACCCGGACACCGACAGCGGCTTGTAGCGGGGGATGTTCCGCCCGGTGTACTCCATGAGGTCGCCGATCAGGCGCAGGTGCGGCTCGGGCGGGAAGAGCCACTCCTTCTGCGCGATGTACTCCTTGAAGATGTCCGTCTGCAGCGTGCCGTCGAGCCGCCCGAGGTCGGCGCCCTGGCGCTCGGCGGCTACGAGGTACATGCAGAAGACCGGAACGGCCGGCCCGGAGATCGTCATGCTGGTCGTCACGTCGGCGAGCGGGATGCCGTCGAAGAGCACGTCCATGTCGGCCGCGGAGTCGATGGCCACGCCGCAGTGCCCGACCTCGCCCAGCGACTGCGGGTCGTCGGAGTCGCGCCCCATGAGGGTGGGCATGTCGAAGGCCACCGAGAGCCCGCCGCCGCCCGCGCCGAGCAGCATCTTGTATCGCTCGTTGGTCTGCCGCGCATTGCCGAACCCGGAGAACTGCCGGATCGTCCACGTGCGGCCGCGGTACCCGGTCGAGTGCAGCCCCCGGGTGTACGGATACTCGCCCGGCCAGCCGATACGCTCGAACCCGGGGACGTCGGCCCCTTCCGGCGGCCCGTACACGGGCTCGACCGGGGTCCCGGACAGCGTGGTGAAGTCGGCGCCGCGCTTGCGGGCCTCGTCGAAGCGGCGCTGCCAGCGCGCGCGCCCCTCGGCGATCTCGTGGGCGTCCATAGGTGTCGGCGCTCCTCCGGGTGCGGCGGTGTATGTCCGTCCCTTAGATGCTAACCGTCACCTGAACGATCGCTAAGGCCGCGCGCCGCCAGCCCCGGCCTGGCCCGACTCGTCCCACCTCGGCACGCCACGGCCCGGCCCGGCCCGGCTCGGCCCGGCCCGGCTCGTCCCGGCCCGGCTCGTCCCGGCCCGGCTCGTCCCGGCTTGGCCCGTCCCGGCTTGGCCCGTCCCGGCTTGGCCCGGCCCGGCTTGGCCCGGCTCGTCCAGGCCCGTCCCGGCCCGGCTCGTCCAGGCCCGTCCCGGCCCGGCTCGTCCCGACCCGGCCTGGCCCGGCTCGGCCCAGTGCCGTCTTGCCCGATATGTCCGGCGCTGGCGCGCCGGACATATCGCCAATTTCGTATTTTCTCGGGTTTTATTGGTAGTCCGCGGCGCGGGCCTCGCCGTTGCCCGGGCGCTCCTTGTCCTTCTCGTCCACGTGCACGTCGTCGACGACGATGTCCACCGCGGTCACCTCGAGCCCCAGCAGGTTCTCCACCGAGCTGATGACCTTGGCCCGCACCTTCTCGGCGACCGAGTACACGACGAAGCCGTACTCGATCACCAGCGTCACCCGCACCGTCGCGTTGCGGCCCTCGAGGCGCACGGACACGCCCCGGTTCGAGGACTCGCCATCGCTGTCGCCCAGCCCGATCCGGTCGCGCACCGCCGCGAACACCCGCGCAACGTCGCCGCCCAGGTCGTACACGCCGGGGACCTCGCGCGCCGCGATGCCCGCGACCTTCTCGACCACCTCGTCGGCGATGGTCGTGGTGCCGCGCTCGGCGGCCAGCTCCGCGTTGTTGCGCAGCCGGTCGACCACCTGCGAGGCGATGCGCCCGGACGCGGCCGCGGTGTTGCTGGCGAACTCGCCGACCTTGTCGGCGGCGCCGGCCGCGAACGTGGTGACCTTCTCGGCCGCCTCGTCCAGCCGCGAGTGCTCCTGCTCGGGCGCCCCCGCCTGCGCCGGCACGACGGCCTGCGCCGACGTCGTGGTGGAGGCCGGCTCGACCACGGCGAGCGCGTCGCCGGTCATGTCGGGGTCGTCAACTTGCGTCATCGTCGTTCTCCCGTCCCCAGGTCTCAAAACGCCCGCAGCGTACTCGCGCCGCGCCACGGTGGGGACCCTCCGTTCAGGCGCCGTAGGTCGCCTGAGTCACGGCGAACACGTTGCGGTGCCCGACCGTCTCCTGCAGTGACCAGAGCAGGTCCGGGTTCGCGTCGTCCTCCCAGTAGCTGAGGCTCTCGCCGCCGCCCACCCAGCCGTACGTGTGGGCGCCGTCGGCGGGCGTCCAGTAGTACAGCTGCTTGGATCCCGAGGAGTTGAACCACCAGCGCCCGTTGTGCGAGGCGACGCCGTTGAGCTTGTACCAGGGCAGCTGCAGCGCCTGCGAGGCCGTCGTCGCGGCCGCGAACGTCGTGGCGCCGGCGGCGAAGGGGAAGCGCACGGCCCGCGGCGCGCGGTTCGGGTAGTCGGTGCATCCGGACGCGCAGGTGTACTCCACCATCACGATCGACTTGCTGACCCGGTCCAGCGAGATCGACGACCAGGCCAGCGCCGTGCCGGAGGTGGTGGCCGCGGTGACCGTGCCGACCTGGGGCAGGACGTAGGCGTAGTTGTGCGCGTAGTACGTCGCGCCGTCGCTCTGCCGCCCGATCTGCCCGGCGGTCCCGCCCGTGTCCGTCTTGAGGATCTTGCGCATGTCGAACACCCGCATGCCGTGGGCGGTGTCGGCGACGTAGAGGTAGTCGCCGTACCACGAAACCCCACCGGCATGAATCACGACGTCCCGGAAGCTCGGCGCGGCCGTCGTGCCGGTCGCCTCGACGAGCAGGATCTTGCGGTACTTGTTCGGGTACGTCGCATCCCAGTCGACCAGCGTGATCCGGCTGCGGGCGGAGGCGCCGTCACAGCCGTCCTTGGTGTACCAGCTGACGAGCACCAGCTGGTGTCCGTCGTAGTTGCCGCTGTTCGCGGTGCCGATCGCGTCGCGGCTGGTGGTGATCCCCTGCGGGTAGTTGGCGCAGTCACCGTTGTCGCCGTCGTCGAAGCGGAACCCGGTCTGGTACCCCGCGATCCCCAGCGAGTCGGTGATCCCCGTCCGATCGTGGTTGGCGTTGTCCATGACGGTGTGCACGGGCGCGGTACCGAGCTTGGCGACGAGCGCGCTGTTGAGCGCGTCGTACTTGTGGTAGTCGGCGCTGAGCGTGTACTGACCGGCGGGCAGCGTGCTCGGCGCGGCCGCCGCGGACGCCGCCGGTACCGCGACCACGCTGCCGATGACGACCGCAGCCCCCGCGGCCACGATGAGCAGATGCCGACGCAGTTTCATGCCACTTCCTCCCCGTTCACACGCACATCGATCATCGTCACAATACGCGCTTCTCCCTCAACCGGACACAGTGCTCATTTCGATAAGTCGGGCGCTGGCGCGCCACGACTTATCGGACTTATGCCCCGACAGGCGAAATATCCGATAAGTCGTGGCACGGAGTGCCCGACTTATCGTTGTGCGCACCTGCCGGGCGCGGCGGCACGACCGTCGAGTCGGCGTCGGGAACCCGCCTTGTCGGCGCGGTCGCGGCCTTCGGTCAAGCCAGCCGCCGGAACGTTCCGCCCGCCCCGGGCACCATGCCGTCAGCCCGTGGCCCGGCCGCGACGCCACGGGCACCGGCCGCCGGAGCGGCCCGTCCCAGGCACCATGCCGTCAGCCCGTGGCCCGGCCGCGACGCCGCGGGCACCGGCCGAAGGAGCGGCCCGTCCCAGGCACCATGCCGTCAGCGCGGCCCAGCCGCGTCGCCGCGGAGTGCCGAAGCCCGTCAACCAGCGAGCCGAGCCTGCCGATGGGCGTGCGCTCACCCATGACGTCGACGCGGAGGTGGCGCTGGAGGCGCACGGGCAGAACCTGCTGGTAGAGGTGGCCGGGCGCCCGATTTATCGCCTGTCAGGGTATAAATGCGAAATGTCCGGCACGAAGTGCCTGGACATTTCGCATAAAGCAGCGGTAACAGCATCCGACGCCGCCGTACGTGCGCGGCGGCGCCGGATGCGCTCAGAGCACCAACACTGCGAGGACGAGCGCAGCGAGCGGCCGGAAGGTTCAGCCGCGCACGAGCTGGGCCGCGCCGTCCGACAGGTGCAGCTCGCGATCGCAAGCCGCGGCGGCCTCCGGGTCGTGGGTGGCGAAGACGACCGCGGCGCCGCGCCGGGCCTCGTCCTGCAGCAGCTCCATCACCCGCTGCCGGTTCGTGGCGTCCAGCTCGCTCGTCACCTCGTCGGCCAGGAGCACGGCGCCGTGCAGCGCCAGTCCGCGGGCGATCGCCGTGCGCTGCTGCTGGCCGCCGGAGAGCTCCTCGACGAGCTGGTCCGCCTGGCCGGCCAGGCCGAGGCGCTCCAAGGAGGAGACGGTGGCGCGGCGGGCGTCCGCGGGGGCGGCGCCGCCGGCGATCATGGCGACCTGGATGTTCTCCTGGGCCGTCAGGATCGCGGCCAGGCCGTTGTCCTGCGGGATGAGTACCACGCGCTCGGCCACGGCGTGGTCGCGGTCGCGCAGCGGCGTGCTGTCGACCGACACGACGCCCGCGGCGGGGCGCAGCAGGCCGGCCATCGCCCACAGCAGCGTCGTCTTGCCCGCGCCCGAAGGGCCGGTGACGGCCAGGATCTGGCCCGGGGACACCACGACCGACACGTCGCGCAGGACGGGGCGGTCCCGCTCGTACGCGACCGTGACCCCGTCGACCGTCAGCGTCTTCACGAAGCACCCTCCACATTGGCTCGAGCGGGGACCAGCAGCACCGTGCCGTCGGGCTGGGGCTCGACGCCCACCAGCGTTCCGGGCGGCAGCATGCGCAGCACATCCTGCGGCAGGTGCACCGTACCGTCGCGACCGATCACCGCGTAGTCCTCTCCTCGCCGGCCCTCGGCGCCGACCCGGCCGTCGCGGATGGTGACGGTGCGACCCATGCGCAGGCCGACGTCCGGGTCGTGGGTCACGACCACGACGGTCGTGCCCGCCCGGCGGACCGCGTCGAGGGCCGTGAGCACCTCGTCGCGCGCCCGGGTGTCGAGCTGGCTGGTCGGCTCGTCCGCGAGCAGCAGGCCCGGCCGTCCGGCCAGCCCCACGGCGAGCGCCAACCGCTGGCGCTCACCAGGAGAGAGTCGCTGCGGGCGCTGCCGGTTGCGTCCCCGCCCCGACAGACCGACCATCGAGAGCACCTCGCGGGGGTCCGGCAGGTCGCGGCGGCGGTCGCCGGGGACGCCGCGCTGGGCGAAGCGCACGTTCTGCTCCGCGGTCAGGTACGGCAGGAGGTTGCGCGAGGCACCCTGCAGTACGACACCCACATCCGTGGCGCGGAGGGCCTGCAGCTCGCCGGGGGTGGCGCGCACCAGGTCGTGGTCGCCGACCATGAGCCGGCCGGCGGACGGTGGCAGGAGCCCGGCGAGCAGCGACAGCAGCGTCGACTTGCCCGAGCCGGACGGGCCGAGCAGCGCGACCGACTCGCCGGCCGAGATGTCCAGGTCGACGCCGGAGAGCGCGACGACGTCGTAGCCCTCGAGGCGGTAGATGTACACCAGGCCGCGGCACATGATCGAAAGACTCATCGCGCACGACCCAGCAGGCGCAGCACCAGAAGCACGACCACCGCGAAGCCGAGCACGGTCGCCGCGAGGGCGATCGGCAGGGCGCCGAGCGACGGCTCGTACGAGAACGATCCGGCCGGCTCTCCGACGGTCACCAGCGGCACGCCCGGCAGCATCACCAGGGCGCCGACGATGCCGGCGGCGAGGCCCACCACGAGCGGCAGGCCGAGCAGGGCGCGGTACTCCCGGAACAGCGCCCGGCGCAGCTGGCCGGCCCGCACCCCGGCGACCCGCAGCGCGGCGAGCTCGTAGAGGCGGGCGCGGACGCCGACGTAGGCGGTGAGCAGGACCACGCCGAGCGCGAGCAGGATCGCCGCGCCCCCGGCCAGCAGGTACAGCCACAGGCCGAGCGCGGGGGCGCGGCGGGCGAGCTGGTCGGTGTACTGCTGCCGGGACTCGCTCTTGAGGACCTGGATGCCGAGCTGGCCCAGCCGCGCGGCGAGGTCGGACGGGGCGCCGGCGGCGGCCCACACCTCGTAGCGCAGGTTGCCGTTGTCGGCGAGGCTCGCGGTGCGCTCGGCCATGCGGGTGGCGTAGTCCAGGTCGAACATGACCGCGCGCCGGCCGGCCCGGGGCAGGCTGTCGGTGCGGCCGGCGACCAGGAACGGCTGCGGCTGCTCCGAGAAGCCGGGCAGGCTGAAGCTCGCGGCCTTCGCGTCGTCGGTCGGCGCGCCGCCGGCGAGGACGGCCGGCAGGGCTTCGGGCGTGTCGACGTGGTCGACGACCGCGTCGGCCGGGTCGGCGCCGGACACGTCGATGCCCAGCGCCGGGCCCGCGTGCACGGTGACCGTGGCGTCGCCGCTCGCGGGCCGCCGGGCCTGCCAGCGCCCGGCGAGGTCGAAGCCCGGTACGAGCGCGCCGCCGTCGGTGGTCAGGCTCCGGACGGCGACGGTGATCGCGTACGGGTCGCTGCCGCCGGCGGCGCGGCCGACCGCGAGGCCGATGAGCCGGCAGTCGGCGGTGCAGCCGGGCAGGGCCGCGTGGTAGCTGCGGGTGCCCTTGGCCAGCGCGCCGAGGGTGACGGTGCGCGGCGGCTGGCCCGGGTTGGCCACGACCGCGGCCAGGCGCAGGGCCGGCCTGGCCGGCAGGACGTCGACGGTCGCCTCGACGGCGAGGTCCCGGCCGAGGCGCAGCGGGTCGGCCGCGCTCGGGTGCAGCCGGCCGGCGACGGCGTCGAGCTGGTCGCGGGAGTGCCCGCGCCACTCGGCGACGGCGGCCAGCCGGTCGGCCTGGACGCCGAGCAGCTCGATCGGGGCGTTGTCGAAGCGCTGGCTCGCGCGGACGACGGCCATCGCGTGGCCGCCCGGGTCGGCCTTGGCCACGGCGGCCTCGAGCGCGTCGGGGTGGGCGGCGTTGACGGTGTACACCCGGTCGGCCCCCAGCGCGTCCTCGGCGGCGTCCGCGCGCGCCCGCGCGGCGACGTCCCACGCGGTGGCGGCGAAGGACAGCAGCGCGACGGCGACGGTGACGACCACGACGAGGCGCTGCCCGCCCGGGCGCCGCGACAGCTGCGCGGCGGACAGCAGCGGCACGATGCGGCCGCGGCGGCGCGCGATGCGCAGCCGGGCGGCCGACCACATCCCGAGCAGCCGGGCCGCGCCGATGCCGAGCACCATGGCCAGCAGCGGCGGGGCGAGCAGGGCCAGCGGCGACGTGCGGTCGCTCACGGCGGCGACCAGGCTGGCCGCGGCGAGCGCCACGACGATGCCCTCGACGACGCCGGCCTTCCAGCCGCCGCGCTCGGGCACGCGGCGCAGCAGGCCGAGGACCGGGCGGGCGAGCGTCTGGCGGGCGGCGAGCGCGGCCGCGACGATCCCGGCCGCGAACGCGACGCCGGCCGCGGCGAACACCGGCCAGCGCACTTCCACGCCGGTGCCGGGCGCGAGCAGCGCGTCCGCGGCGAGCTGGACCAGCCCGAGCCCGGCGGCCAGGCCCACCGGCACGGCGGCGGCGGTCAGCAGGACCACCTCGCCGAGGCCGAAGCGGGCCGCCCGCCCGGACGCGTACCCCCGCAGCTTGGCCAGCGCGATCTCGGGCGCGCGCTCCTCGGTGAGGGACGCCACGAGCAGGAAGAGCACAAACCAGCACAGCAGCAGCAGCGGTACGGCAATGACGGGCGCCGTGCGCGCAATCGCGCTCTGGTCGGTGTCGATGTCGTGCAGGACCGCCGGCAGGGTGGTGGTGACCTCGAGCTCGTGGCCGCGCATACGGTCGCCGAGGGTCTGCAGGCTCTGGCGCAGCGGCGCGACGTCGTCGAGGTGGACCCGGCCGGTCAGCAGCGGGTACTCCAGCCGCGTCGACAGCGTCGCCGACGCCTCCGCGCGCAGGTCGTCCTCGGTGAGGCTGAACAGGGAGTCGGCCCGCTCCCCCTCGCCGTCGGCGCCGGCGCTGAAGTAGGCGGTGCGGCCCCAGTACGCGGCGTTGGCGTCCTTCGGGGAGTACAGGCCGCTGATCTTGAAGCTCTTGTCCCGGCCGGCGCCGGCCGGGCCGAGGTGCACGGTGAGGGTGTCGCCGGTCTTGAGGCTGTGCGCGGCCGCGGTGCGCTTGCTGACCGCGACCTCGCCCGCCTCGTTCGGGCAGGCGCCGTCGAGGTCGAGCTGCGAGCACACGTCCTGGCGGAACGCGAGGCGGCCGGTCGCGCCGGCGTAGGTGACCTCCGTGTCGATGGCCGCGACCGGGCGGTCGAGGCGTTCGTCGAGAAACTTGTCCTTGTCGAGGGCCGCGTTCATGGCCAGCCGGATCTCGGCGAGGTCCATGAAGGCGGCGCTGTCCTTACCGCCCTTCGCGCCGACGGTCAGCCCGGTCGCGTCGGTGGACGCGGCGGACAGGCCGTCGGTGAGGACGGACTGCTGCGCGGCCCGGCTGTACGCGGGTGCGAGGACGGCCGCCGTGGTCGCCGTGACGGCGATGAGAAAGACCACGAACGACCGACCGGCCCGGTACCGGATGCCGCGCAGCATGACGGTCCAGGCCGTCAATGTGAGCTCCCTGGTGCTGGTGTAGCCGGAATTTGGCGGGTTTGGAGAAACTGACCCGCAGACCTTAGCGGAGGTCGGCCAGGAGGGCTTCCGCCGCTGCGTAAGGGTCGGTGCGGCCCTCCGCCACTTCCCCGGCCAGGTCACGCAGCGTGGTTCCGCTGCGCAGATCCTGCATCCGGGCGCGCAGCGTGCCCAGGGCGATCGCCTCGATCTCGGCCTCCGCGCGGCGCCGGCGGCGCGCGGTCAGCTCGCCGGAGTCGCGCAGGTACGCCCGGTGCGCGTCGATCGCCTCGAGCAGCTCGTCGATGCCCTCGCCGCGGGAAGCGACGCAGCGCACCACGCGCGGGCGCCACTCGCCCGGGGCGCGCTCGCCGAGGCCGATCATGCCCGTGATGTCGCGGTACGTCGCGTCGGCCCCGTCGCGGTCGGCCTTGTTCACGACGAAGATGTCGGCGATCTCGAGCACGCCGGCCTTGGCGGCCTGGACGGAGTCGCCCATGCCCGGGGCCAGCAGCACCACCGTGGTGTCGGCGAGCCCGGCGATCTCGACCTCGGCCTGCCCGACGCCGACGGTCTCGACCACGACGGGGTCGCAGCCGGCGCCCTCGAGCACCCGCGCGGCCTGCGGGGTGGCCGCCGAGAGCCCGCCGAGGTGCCCGCGGCTGGACATCGAACGGATGTACACCCCCGGGTCGGTCGCGTGGTCCTGCATCCGCACCCGGTCGCCGAGGATGGCGCCGCCGGTGAACGGGCTGGACGGGTCGACGGCGAGCACGCCCACGCGCCGGCCGGCCTTGCGCAACGCCCGGACCAGCTCGTTGGTGGTCGTCGACTTGCCCACGCCGGGCGAACCGGTGAGGCCGACGACGGCGGCCTCGCCGGTATGCGGCGCGAGGGCCGCCGCGATCCGCGGCAGCGCCTCGTCACCGTCCTCGACCAGGCTGATCAGGCGCGCGACCGCCCGCGCGTCGCCCTCCCGGGCGGCGCCGACGAGCGCGGGCACGTCCCGGGAGCGGCGCAGCGCCGGCGGGCGCTGGGTCACTGCCTGGGCACCCGCAGCAGGAGCGCGTCGCCCTGCCCGCCGCCCCCGCACAGGGCGGCCGCGCCGAGGCCGCCGCCGCGCCGGCGCAGCTCCAGCGCCAGGGTGAGCGCGAGCCGGGCGCCGCTCATGCCGATCGGGTGGCCCAGGGCGATCGCGCCGCCGTTGACGTTGACGATCGCCGGGTCGATGCCCAGGTCGGCGGTGGACTGCACGCCGACCGCGGCGAACGCCTCGTTGATCTCGACCAGGTCGAGGTCGGACGCGGCGAGCCCGGCCTTGCTCAGGGCGTGCTTGATCGCGTTGGACGGCTGGCTGGTCAGCGAGTTGTCCGGGCCGGCGACGTTGCCGTGGGCGCCGATCTCGGCCAGCCAGGTCAGCCCCAGCTCCTCGGCCTTCGCGCGGCTCATCACGACCACGGCGCAGGCGCCGTCGGAGATCGGCGAGGAGGTCGCGGCGGTGATCGTGCCGTCCTTGGTGAACGCCGGGCGCAGCTTGGCCAGGCTCTCCACCGTCGTCTCCGGGCGGATCTGCTCGTCGTCGGTGACCAGCAGCGGGTCACCCTTCTTCTGCGGGATCTCGACGGGGACGATCTCCTCGGCGAAGTGGCCGTTCTTCTGCGCCGCGGCGGCCCGCTGGTGGCTCGCGGCGCCGAAGGCGTCCTGGGCCTCCCGGCTGATGCCGAGCCGGGCGACGTGCCGCTCGGTCGACTCACCCATCGACACCTGGTCGTAGGCGTCGGTGAGGCCGTCGAGGGCCATGTGGTCCCTGATGACCACGTCGCCGTACTTGTACCCCTGCCGCTGCCCCATGAGCAGGTGCGGCGCGTTGGTCATCGACTCCATGCCGCCGGCCACGACGATGTCGAACTCACCCGCCCGGATGAGCTGGTCGGCCAGCGCGATGGCGTCCAGGCCGGACAGGCACACCTTGTTGATCGTGAGCGCGGGCACGGACATCGGGATGCCGGCGCCGACGGCGGCCTGGCGGGCGGGGATCTGCCCGTTGCCGGCCTGCAGGACCTGACCCATGATCACGTACTGCACCTGCTCGGGCGCGACGCCCGAGCGCTCGAGCGCGGCCCGGATGGCGATCTCACCCAGCTTGGTCGCCGGGAAGTCCTTGAGCGCGCCGAGCAGCCGCCCCATCGGCGTGCGGGCGCCGTTGACGATCACGGACTGGGTCATCGGGATCCTCCGAGAGAACTTTCACAAGCAACTGAACGCTGAGTAAGTTCAGACTATCGCTATGGAGACCTCGGGCCCGAAGTTGGAAATGTCACCGCCGATCGGCATCGAGCGCATCGACCACGTCGGGGTCGCCGTCGCGGACCTCGACGAGGCCATCGCGTTCTACGGCCGCCTGTTCGGGATGCGCAGCGTGCACGAGGAGGTCAACGAGGAGCAGGGGGTGCGCGAGGCGATGCTCGCGGTCGGGTCCGACCCCGACGGCGGGTGCCTGCAGCTGCTCGCGCCGCTGTCGCCGGCCTCGACGATCGCCAAGTTCCTGGACCGCAACGGGCCGGGCATCCAGCAGCTCGCCTACCGGGTGACGGACATCGACGCGGCCTGCGCGGCGCTGCGTGAAAGGGGTGTGCGGCTGCTGTACGACGAGCCGAAGCGCGGTACCTCCAACTCCCGGGTGAACTTCGTGCACCCGAAGGACGCGGGGGGCGTGCTGGTGGAGCTCGTGCAGCCCAGTGCAGTTCTTCACAGCCCGATTCCCGATTAAGCTACCGTTCAGTAACGTCCGGCCCGGGGCATCGAGATGTGTTGCCGGCCCCCATGGTCGCCCGCCTCCGCCGCGGCGATCCTCTTCCGGACGTTAGGAGCGCCAGCGATGCAGTACATCCTCGACGCGATCATGCAGGCGGAAGGGGCCTCGGACCCGGCGGCCGAGCTCCGCGCGGTGGCGGACCTGCCGGTGCCCGCCAGCTACCGGGGCGTGGTCGTGCGGGCCGACGAGGCCGGCATGTTCGACGGGCTCGCCACCCGGGAGAAGGACCCGCGCAAGTCCCTGCACGTGCAGGAGGTGCCCACCCCCGAGGTCGGGCCCGGCGAGGCCCTCATCGCCGTGATGGGCAGCGCCGTGAACTACAACACGGTGTGGACCTCGATCTTCGAGCCGGTCTCGACGTTCGGGTTCCTGCAGCGGTACGGCCGGTTGAACTCGCTCAGCAAGCGGCACGACCTGCCGTACCACGTGGTCGGCTCGGACGCGGCGGGCGTGGTGCTGCGGGTCGGGCCCGGGGTGAGCAAGTGGAAGCCCGGCGACGAGGTGGTCGCACACTGCCTCAGCGTCGAGCTCGAGGACGCCGCCGGCCACGACGACACCATGCTCGACCCCCAGCAGCGGATCTGGGGTTTCGAGACCAACTACGGCGGGCTGGCCGAGCTCGCCCTGGTCAAGGCCAACCAGCTCATGCCGAAGCCGGCCCACCTGTCGTGGGAGGAGGCGGCCTGCCCGGGCCTGGTCAACTCGACCGCCTACCGGCAGCTCGTCTCCCACCACGGGGCGCAGATGAAGCAGGGCGACATCGTGCTCATCTGGGGCGCCTCCGGTGGCCTGGGCTCCTACGCGGTGCAGTTCGCGCTCAACGGGGGCGCGACGCCGGTCTGCGTCGTCTCCAGCCCGCAGAAGGCCGGCCTGTGCCGGGCGATGGGCGCCGAGCTGGTGATCGACCGGTCGTCGTACCGCTTCTGGAAGGACGAGGAGACCCAGGACCCGTCGGAGTGGAAGCGCTTCGGGGCCGAGATCCGCTCGCTCACCGGCGGCGAGGACCCCGACATCGTCTTCGAGCACCCGGGCCGGGAGACGTTCGGCGCCAGCGTGTTCGTGGCCAAGCGCGGCGGCACGATCGTCACGTGCGCGTCGACATCGGGATTCGTGCATCAGTACGACAACCGGTACCTCTGGATGAACCTCAAACGCATCGTCGGCAGTCACTTCGCGAACTATCGCGAGGCGTGGGAGGCCAACCGGTTGATCGCGCGCGGTCGCATCCATCCGACGCTTTCCAAGGTGTACCCCCTGGAGCAGACCGGACAGGCGGCGCACGACGTCCACCGCAACGCCCATCAGGGCAAGGTCGGCGTCCTGGGCCTGGCCCCGGCCGAGGGCCTCGGGGTCCGTGACCCGCAGTTGCGCGCCCGCCACGAGCAGGCGATCAACCGGTTCCGCGACCAGTAACGGGGCCCCCGCGAACCCCGTGCCGGGGCGGTCACGCCGTGGTGACCTCCCCGGCACGGCTGTTTCCGGCATACGGAAGGTCATGCGACACGCCCATAAAGCATGACAAAAACGTGGCGTGTCCTGGCCAGGCGAAGTTGACCATGCGTACCGCGCGGAAGTTAGCCGTTCCACCCTTGCGAAAGCCCCCGGGTGGTCTGCAAGTATGTGCCAATGCCCCAGCAGCAGTCCTCGGTAGACTTCTTCCAAAACAGCTCGGATCACGAAGAGCTGAGCGTCGTCCTGCGCGGCTATGACCGCCAGCAGGTCGACAGCAAGTTGCAGCGCCTCAATGCGCAGCTGCAGCAGGCCAACCAGGCCCGCGAAGAGGCCGAGGGCCGACTCGCCGAGTCGCAGCGGCGCATCCGCCAGGCCGAGCAGCGCCTCGGCACGATGGAGCAGAAGCTCAGCGACACCAACAAGCAGCTGGAAGAGAACAACCGGCCGACGCTGTCGGGCCTGGGCACGCGGGTCGAGCAGATCCTGCGCCTGGCCGAGGAGCAGGCCAACGACCACCGGGGCGAGGCCAAGCGCGAGTCCGAGGGCATCATCTCCGCGGCCCGGCTGGAGGCCCGCGAGATCACGGACAAGGCCCGCGCCGAGTCCGCCGCGATGAAGGCCACGGCCGAGCGCGAGGCGGGCAACCTGCGCACCGCCGCCGAGCGGGAGGCCGCCGAGGTCCGGGTGCAGGCCCGGCGCGAGGCCGACACGCTGCGCGCCGACGCCGAGCGCGAGACCAAGCAGCTGCGCACCGCCACCGCGCACGAGGTCGCCGAGCTCAAGGCGACCGTCGAGCGCGAGGTCGCGACGCTGCGGGCCACCGCCGAGCGCGAGATCACCCAGCTGCGGGCCAAGGCCGCCCGCGA
This sequence comes from Dactylosporangium sp. CA-139066, assembly GCF_050936175.1. Classification (NCBI taxonomy): domain Bacteria; kingdom Bacillati; phylum Actinomycetota; class Actinomycetes; order Micromonosporales; family Micromonosporaceae; genus Dactylosporangium; species Dactylosporangium sp. CA-139066. The sequence goes on from NZ_JBNJNH010000001.1 coordinate 9,451,857, forward strand.
GGCCGAGGAGAAGCGCGCCGAGGCGACCAAGCTGCTCACCGACGCCCGCGACAAGCGCGACAAGGACCTGCAGTCCCTCGCCCTGGAGATCGCCGAGCGGCAGGAGAAGGCCGAGCGCGACGAGTCCGCCCGCCACGCCTCCGCCGTCGCCGCGACCCAGAAGCTCGTCACCGAGGCCGAGGGGCGCGCCCGGGCCGCCGAGGACCGGGCCAAGGAGATCGAGCAGCGCGCCGAGACCCGCCGCGTCGAGTCCGAGCGCGCCGCCGCCGAGACGGTCGACAAGGCGAAGAACCTGGCCGACAAGACGGTCAACGAGGCCCGCGCCGAGGCCCACCGGGTGCTCAGCGAGGCCCGCGCCGAGGCCGAGGAGACCACGCAGCGCGCCCGGCGCGAGGTCGAGGACCTCACCCGCCAGAAGGACGCGGTCACCTCGCAGCTCGGGCAGATGCTCTCGGGCCTGGCCGGAATCATGCCGTCGGTCGCCCCCGCGCAGGGTGGCGGCGACGGTAAGAAGGGCAAGTCGGGCGACGGCGAGAAGGTTTCGGCCTGACGTAAGTCGGTCGAGCCGCGGCGACGTGCCGCTTCTCGAATCATTCACGGGGAGTTCTATCGCACGTCCCGTCACGCGCAGGGTGTAATTGCGCGGGGCGGGACGTTGCGTGTGAGGATGGGTGTCATGTCAGACGGCGGCGACCTTTTCAGCGCGGGCACCGGCGTGTCCTCGGAACCCGACTTCGAGACCGCGATCCGGGGCTACCGGCGAGATCAGGTCGACAAGTACTGGACGCAGTCCGAGAACGAGATCGCCGCGCTGAGGCTCGAGAACGAGGAGGTCTGGGGCCAGGTCCAGGCCCTCGCCTCGCAGGTGCAGGACCTGCAGATGGAGCTCGCCGACCTGCGCCGCCACGCGCCGGCCCGCGGCGAGACGCTCTCCTACCGCCACCTCGGCCCGCGCGTCGAGCAGATCCTCGGCCTCGCCGAGGACCAGGCCGCCGACATCCGCGCGAGCGCCGTGCAGGAGATCGCCGGCCTGCGCGCCGAGGCCGAGCGGCTGCTGGCCGAGGCCCGCAGCCGGGCCGCCAAGGCCAACGAGGACTTCGAGCTCGCGCTCGCCGCCCGCCGCGCCGAGGAGGAGCGCGCCGTCTCGCACCGCCGCTCGGCGCTGGACGCCGAGGCCCGCGGCATCGAGGAGCGCGCCGCCCAGGCCCGCGGCGAGGCCGAGCGCATCGTCGCCGAGGCGCACGACGAGTCGCAGCGCATCGCCCAGGCCACCACCGCCCAGCTCGAGCAGGCCCGGGCCCAGGCCGAGGAGCACGCTCACTCGGTGCGCACGGCCGCCGAGCAGCACGCCGCCGCCGTACGGGCCGACGCCGAACAGCACGCCCACGGCCTGCGCGCCGCTGCCGAGCAGGAGACGGCCGGCGCCCAGTCGCACGCCGCCGCGATCGTGGCCCAGGCCCAGGAGCAGGCCGCCCAGCTCACCGCCCAGGCCAAGCACGAGGCCGACACGCTGACCGCGCAGGCCCAGCAGGCCGCCGCCGCGGTCGCCGCGAAGGCGCAGGAGGCCGCCGAGGCGGTCGCCGCGCAGGCTCAGCAGCACGCCGCGACCGTGGCCGCCCAGGCTCAGCAGGCCGCCGACGCGGTGACCGCCCAGGCCCGGGAGGCCGCCGAGGCCGCCATCGCGCAGGCCGAGCGGGCCGCCGCCGAGGCCGCCGAGCAGGCCCGCCAGCGCCTCGAGGCGGAGACCGGCGCGGCCAAGCAGGCGGCCGAGGCCCAGGTCGCCGAGCACCGCGCGACGCTGGAGCAGGAGCTCGCCGACCTGCGCGCCGCCCACGAAGCCGAGCTGGCCGAGCAGCGCGCCGCCGCGGCCGCCGAGACCGAGCGCCTGCGCGCCCTGGCGAAGTCGGAGGCCGACGAGCTGCGCGCGGCCGCGGTGACCGAGGCCGACGGCCTGCGCGCCACCGCCGCGACCGAGGCCGACGACCTGCGCGCGAGCGCGGCGACCGAGGCCGAGAGCGTTCGCGCCGCCGCCGTGTCGGAGGCCGAGGCGGTCAAGGCCAACGCCACGGCCGAGGCGGAGAAGGCCCGGGCGGAGGCCGAGAAGGCCCGCGCCGAGGCCGAGAAGGCCCGGGCGGAGGCCGAAAGCGCCCGCGCGGAGGCCGACGCCCTGAAGGCCCGCGTTGAGACCCTGGAGACGGAGACGTCGGCCCTGCGCACGAAGGCCGACGAGGCCGACAAGCTGCGCGCCGACGCCGAGAAGCTGCAGAAGGACGCCGAGAAGCTGCGCACGGAGGCCGCCGAGGCCGCAAAGCTGCGGGCCGAGAGCGAGCAGCTGCGGGCCGAGGCCGAGGAGCTCAAGGCCCGGATCGAGACGCTTGAGGCGGACGCGGAGTCGGCGACCGAGCGCACGATCGCCATGAGCGCTGCGAAGGAAGAGGCGGACAGGGCCAAGGCGGCGGCCGAGGCCGAGGAGCGCCTCAAGGCCCTGCGCGAGCAGGAGGCCGAGCTCTCCGGCCAGCTGACCAAGCTGCGCGAGCTGGAGACCGAGCTGACCACCCAGGTGGCGGCCGCGGACGCCCGGCTGGCCGAGCTCAACCAGGAGCTGTCGGCCGCGGCCGCCCCGGCCAACGGCAAGGGCAAGGTCACTGTCGAGGCCAACGGCACCCGCTGACCCTCGGCCCCTCCCCCACGCGGCGGCCGCACCCGACGCCGGCCGCCGCGGCAGGCAAGCCCCCGCGCGCGCCCAGCCGCCGCGCCGCGCAGCTCAGCCACTGCGACACACGGGCCCTTGCGCGGCCGTTCAGCCGTCGCACACGAAGCGCGCGCGGTCCGGCCGATCGGGAACAGCGTCGAACGCCGACGTGACATGGGAATGGGCCCGGCGCCGGCCGGGCCCATGTGCGATGCGAGGTCAGGCGGCGGGCACGACGGAGTGGATCGCGGCCAGGGCGTCCGCCGCCGACTGCTGCCAGCTGAAGTGCGAGCCGACCCACTCCGCGCGGTCGCGGCACTTCGCGTACAGCGCGTCGTCGGCCAGCGTCGCGGCGATCGTGGCGGCCAGGGCGTCCGGGTCGTCGCCGTCGACGAGGGCGCCGGTCAGGCCGGGCTCGATGATCTCCGGCATGGCGAAGGCGTTGCGGCCGATGCACGGCAGCCCGCGGGCGATCGCCTCGGCGAAGACGATGCCGAACGCCTCCTTGCGGCTCGGCATCACGAACAGGTCGTGGCTGTCGAACAGCGCGCCGACCTCCTCGCGCGGCTTCGGGCCGACGAAGTCGACGCCGTCGGGCACGTCGCCCGGCAGCGGCCAGGAGCGCGGGCCGACCACCGTCAGCGTGATCTCGGGGTCGACCTCCTTGCGCAGCCGGGCCAGGGCGGCCACCACGAGCTCGCCGCCCTTGCGGATGAAGTCGGTGCCGACGATGAGCAGGCGCCGGCGCGGGCCGGAGCGGACCGGCAGCTCGCCGCCTGAGACGACCGACGAGCGGCCGGGGTGGACGATGTGGACCTTCTCGGGCGGCAGGCCGGTGTCCTCGACGAGGCTGCGGGCGAGCCAGCCGCTCATCGCGAGCACCCCGCTCGCCTTCTCGTACAGCTTCTGCTGGCGGTCGCGGCAGCGCAGCATCTCGTCGCGGTTGAGCGAGCCGTACGCCACGGCCTCGTCCTCGGCCAGCCTGAGCAGGAGGTCGAAGCTCAGGTCCTGGTAGAGGAAGTACGGGCGGTCGATGATCGCCAGGTCGGCGATCTGCAGCACCGCGTCGCAGTTCTCGGCGCTTGCCCGGCCGGCGATCGCCCGGTGGATGTAGGCGTCGGTGATCGGCGAGAGCTCCCACGTCGAGACCCAGCGGCCGTCGCGGCGGCGGGCGTGCATCGCCTTGAGCGCCTTGCGGGCCAGGGGCGGGATCCGGACCCCGACGTCGACGACGTCGGCCTGCGCGCGCAGGGCCTCGCGGAGGCTCCACGGCGTGTACGACCAGGTTTTCACCGGGTCCGGCTCGTCCCAGATGCAGGCGAAGCCGACCTTCGTTGCGACCATCGCAGCTCTCCCTAGACCCGAGAAGTTTCGCGGCCGTCGGGGGCGGCGGCGCGGGCCTCGGGCACCCCGGCCGTGCCCCCGACCGCGGGCCGGGGGCGGCCGCCGCGGAAGTCGTGGCGCAGGACCCAGGCGGTGACCAGCATGACCAGCAGGCCCACGGCGACGTACGCGGTGCCGGCCAGGAACACCACCGGGTTGTGGTTGCCCTTGTCCTCCCACAGGTTACGGGCCGGGCTGAGGATCGACGCCGGCCCGACCTGGCCGGGGCCGCCGATCGGCTGCGGCCACATCATGAACGGCAGGCCGGGCAGGGCGGGCAGCGCGCCGGCCAGCACGGGGGCGGTCCGGCTGAGCCGGCGGGCGACGTCGCCGAGCCAGATCAGGACCGGCACGATGTACACCCAATGCTCATGCCAGGTCAACGGCGAGACGAGCAGCCCGGTCAGCGCGCACATGAGCACGCCGGCGAGCTGGCCGGCGGCGCGGCTGGCGACGATCGCGAGGGCCAGGCCGCCGATGCCGACGATCGCGGCCAGCGGGAACCAGGCGAGGTCCCCGCCGTGCTGGCCGAACAGGCGCACCGTGATGCCGTGGATCGACTGGTTGTAGACCGAGCCGGGGGTCAGCGGGCTGGCCACGCGCGTCGAGTCCGCGAACGTGCCGCGGAACCAGAACTGCACCGAGTCCGACCAGGCCGCGGCGAACGCGAGCGCGGTGAGCACGGCCCACGTGACGCCGGCCGTGACCGCCGCCCGGAAGCGGCGGTTGAGCAGCAGGTACAGGATGAAGATGCCCGGCACGATCTTCACCGCGGCGGCGACGCCGATCAGCACGCCAGTGGGCCAGCGGCGCCGGCCGTCGAAGGCGAAGTCGGCGATCACCAGGAAGACGATGAAGAGGTTGATCTGGCCCTGGACCAGCGTGTCGTACACCGGCTGCAGCCACACGACGGCGCCGGCGATGGCCAGCGTCGCGCCGATCAGGCCGGCGCCGGGGCGGGCGCCGATCATGCGCATCGTCAGCCAGACGATCGAGACCAGCGCGGCGACCGCGAGGACCAGGATGATCGCGTGGGCCTTCGAGAGCGACAGGTACGACAGCGGGCCGAACACGAGGACCGTGATCGGCGGGTAGGTGAAGTACCCGGACCCGTAGTCGCTGTGCATCACCTGGTCGTAGACGGGCTGGCCGTGCCGGTAGGCGTTGCCGCCCATCAGGTACACCTGGAGGTCGTAGTCGTCCAGGCCGAGCACGCGGGCGATGCCGAAGAACCCCGCCATCGACGCCGTGAACAGCGCCGCGCCGGGCACGAGGAGCCACTTCGGAAGGGCGAATTCTGGGGCTGCCACCACGGTTTCCCTCTCGAATGGATCCGGTGGAGATGCCTTGCGCGGGCGCAATCGTACGGAAAGGTCTGACGGAAGAGATGGGCTGAACGGAGGGCGGATTCAGAACGTAAGGAGGGACTTCGTCACCGTGTACGCCTCGGCGTAGTGCGCCCGGCACTCCATCCCGCGGATGCGGGCCAGGCCGAGGAAGACCTCGTCGTCCCACCAGTCGCGGGCCTTCTGCGACGGGAAGTGCGTGTGCAGCAGCTCGACCTTGCGCCGGCCCTGGTCCGGGGTCAGCGGGACGTAGACGTTGCGCCGCGAGAGGTCGCCGTCCCACTTCGGGATCTCGTAGTGCAGGACCAGCGAGTTGCGAAACGCCGTCGAGGCGAGCTCGGCCAGCAGCCGGTGGTCCTGGTGGGCGTCGTCGGTGGACGGGGCCAGGATGAGGTCGGGCGTGCCCAGGCGGGCGGCGGCCTCGACGATCTCCTTGGTCTCGTTCCAGTGCGCCGGGAGCCGGCCGTCGGGCAGGTCGTGGAGGTGGAACGTGAGGGACCCGGCGTGGGCCAGGAACGCCGACGCGGCCGCGCGGGCCTCCGCCTGCCGCGCCGGGACGCCGGTGGCCAGCACGTAGTCGACCGAGACGCCCTCGGGCAGCGAGAGCAGCAGGCCGCCGGCGGCGATCTCCAGGTCGTCGGGGTGAGCACCCAGGGCGACCACGGACCGCACGCCGGCGAGGGAGAATCCGATCACTTCGCCGGGCCCCGCATGGTGTCCCACAGCATCCACGGGCAGTTGCCGCCGTTGAACGCCTCTTCCATCTCCGCGCGGTCCTTGAAGGTGTCGACCGCGCGCCAGAACCCGTCGTACCGCTGGGCCAGCAGCCGCCGCTCGGGGATGAGCCGGTCGAAGGCGTGCGGCACCATGTCCTCGCCGTCGCGCAGGGCGTCGAAGATCTCCGGGCGCATGATGAAGTAGCCGCCGTTCTCCCACGTCATGAGCTCGCGGAAGTCGCGGACTCGGGCGACCGACCCGTCGGCGTCCATCTCCACCACGTGGTGGGTGGAGACGGTGGGAACGGCGAGCATGCTCACCGTCGCCTGCGAGTTGCGGAACCGCTCCACCATCTCGGGCAGCGGCGCGTCGGTGAGCGTGTCGGCGTAGTTGGCCAGGAACATCGGCTCGTCCTCGACGTACTTGCGCACGCGCATGAGCCGCTCGCCGATCGAGGCCTTGAGGCCGGTGTCGATGAACGTGATGTTCCAGCCGGTGATGTCGGTGGAGAACAGCTGGACGTCGCGGTCGCCGCCGGTGAGCGTGAAGTCGTTGGACAGCGTCTCGTCGTAGTGCAGGAAGTAGTCCTTGACGACCGCGGCGCCGTAGCCGAGGGCCAGAATGAAGTCGGTGTGTCCGAAGTGCGCGTAGTACCGCATGACGTGCCACAGCAGCGGCCGGTCGCCGATCAGGGCCATCGGCTTGGGCACGTTGCTCGTCCCCTCGCGCATGCGCATGCCGAGGCCACCGCAGAACAGTACGACCTTCATGGGCGGGATTACCCCTCTACCTCGAGAGCCGGGATCGGGTACACCAGCTTGCCGCCCCAGTCCTTGACGTAGGACAGCTGCGCGCTGATCTCGGTGCGCAGGTTCCACGGCAGGACCAGGACGTAGTCGGGCCGGTCCGCGGCGATGCGCTCCGGCGCGTAGATCGGGATGTGCGTGCCCGGCAGGAACATGCCCTGTTTGTGCGGCGAGCGATCGACCGTGTACTCGAGCAGGTCCTCGCGGATGCCGCAGTGGTTGAGCAGCGTGTTGCCCTTGCCGGGGGCGCCGTAGCCGACGACCCGCTTGCCGTCGGCCCGCGCCTGCATGAGGAACGTCAGCAGGTCCCGCTTGATCGTGAAGACCTCGTCGGCGAAGCCGAGGTGGCCCTCGAACGTGTGCAGGCCGGCCGCCGCCTCGGTCTCCAGCAGCGCCTTGACCGCGAGCGAGGGCTCGCCGGCGTGGTCGGTGTGCCTGGCGTGCACCCGCAGCGAACCGCCGTGCGTGGACAGCTCCTCGACATCGACGACGGTGAGGCCGCCCCTGGCCAGCGCGCGCGAGGCGGTCAGCAGCGACAGGTACTGGTAGTGCTCGTGGTAGATGGTGTCGTACTGCCGCCGCTCGATGAGGCGCAGCAGGTGCGGGAACTCCAGCGTCACCAGGCCCTCGGGCTTGACGAGGTTGGCCAGGCCCTGCGAGAAGCCGATGATGTCCGGAATATGCGCGTAGACGTTGTTCGCGGCCACCAGATCGGCCCGCCCGTATTGCTCGGCGACGGCCGTACCCGTTTCCGGCCCGAGGAAACACACTTCCGTACGGACACCCTTTTCGCGAGCGACCTCGGCGACATTTCCGGCGGGCTCGACGCCGATCACCGGAATACCGGCGGCCACGAAGTGCTGCAGAAGGTACCCGTCATTACTGGCCACTTCGGCGACCAGACTGTCCGCCGTTAGGCCGAGCCGCTCGATCATGGCCACGGCGTAACGGCGGGCGTGCTCGACCCACGAGGTCGAGTACGACGAGAAGTAGAGGTAGTCGGAGAAGATGTCCTCCCCCGCGACATATGCCGGAAGCTGCACCAGCAGACACTCCGCGCAGATGCGCACGTGGAGAGGGTAGAATGTCTCGGCCGCATCGACCTTGTCGGCCGGGACGTAGCTCTCACAGAGCGGGGACATCCCCAGGTCGACGAACGTCTCGGTGAGATCGGCCCCACACAGCCGGCACGAGACAGCGGACATACGTTCCCCCTACTGAGTTGTTGGCGCTAGGCTGCTGGCCGGTGAACCAACCCGCCGCCGGCGACGCGCAAGCTTAGAACAGATCTCTGAACATCCGACCGGCCGACCAGAAAACTAGCCGGAACCTCCGCACGGCGGTAAACGACAAAGTAAAAAGTCCGACACAGCACTTCCACGCGAGCTTTCAGGAGCCAGCTCATGCGCGTACTCGTCACCGGCCACGACGGATACATCGGCAGCGTGCTGGTGCCGATACTCCGCGAAGCGGGGCACGAGGTGGTGGGCCTCGACACCGGCCTGTTCGCCGACTGTGTGATCGGCCCGGCGCCCGAGGAGGTCAAGACGCTTCGGGTAGACCTGCGCGACGTGGAGCCGGAGCACGTGACCGGCTTCGACGCGGTGATCCACCTTGCGGCGCTGAGCAACGACCCGCTCGGCAACCTCGACCCGGACCTGACGTACAACATCAACCACCGCTCGACGGTGCGGCTGGCGAGGGCGGCCAAGGCGGCCGGCGTGCAGCGCTTCCTGTTCTCCTCGTCCTGCTCGCTGTACGGCAAGGGCGACGACGACACGCCGTTGGACGAGACGGCCGGCTTCAACCCGGTCACGCCCTACGGCGAGTCGAAGATCCTGTCCGAGCAGGGCCTGCTGGAGCTCGCCGACGACGACTTCTCGCCGACGTTCCTGCGCAACTCCACCGCCTACGGCTTCTCCCCGCGGCTGCGCGGCGACCTGGCCGTCAACGACTTCGTCGCGCACGCGGTGCTGACCGGCAAGGTCGTGCTGCTCTCCGACGGCATGGCGTGGCGGCCGCTCATCCACATCGAGGACATCTCCGCCGCGTTCCTGGCCCTGATTGAGGTCGACCGCGGCCGGGTGCACGGCAAGGCCTACAACATCGGCCGCACCAGTGAGAACTACCTGATCCGCGACGTGGCCAACCTGGTCGCCGAGGCGGTGCCGGGCAGCGAGCCGACGTTCGCCGAGGGCGCCGGGACGGACCTGCGCAACTACCGGGTCACGTGCGACCTGATCGAGCGCGAGATCCCCGAGTTCCAGCCGAAGTGGAACGTCAAGCTCGGCGTCGAGCAGCTGGTCGAGAACTATCGCCGTCACGGCCTCACCATCGAGGACTTCAAGAGCGAGAAGCACCAGCGCATCAAGCGGATCCAGTCGCTCATGGCGGCCGGGCGGCTCGACAGCAACCTGCGCTGGACCAACCCGTGACCGGGCCCAGCGACATGGGCCTCGCCGAAGCCGGCCGCCTCTGCGACGCCTGCGGCGAGGACCGGCTGGTGCCGTTCGCCGACCTGGGCGACATCCCGGTGCTGTGCGGCGTGCACTGGGAGGCGCACGGCGACGCCGTGGCCTCCGGCGTGGGCCGCATGCACCTGGCGGCCTGCCCGCGCTGCGCCTACGTGCGCAACATCGCATTCGAGCCGGAGAAGCTCGTCTACGACACCACAATGGACACCAACCTGCATTTCTCGCCCGCGTTCCAGAAGTTCTCGGCCGAACTGGTCGAGTCACTGAACGAACGCTATGACCTGGGCGGCAAGCTGGTGGTGGACATCGGCTGCGGCCAGGGAGAGTTCCTACGCGAGCTCACCCACGTGAGTGGCGCGACCGGGGTCGGCTACGACGCCATGTACGCCGGCGAGGTCGGCGAGCAGGGCGACGTGACCTTCCACAGCGACTTCGCCCCGCGCGGCAGCGGCCTGCCGCGGTACGACTTCTTCACGTCCCGGCACTGGTTCGAGCACATCGACGACCCCTACGAGTTCCTCGTCGACCTGCGCGAGCAGGCCCAGGGGCGCGAGGTGTTCGGCTACGTCGAGGTCCCCGACGCGGTCTACGACCTCGCCACCGCCGGCTGGGAGGTCATCTACCCGCACGTGTCGTACTTCGACGCCTACTCGCTGGCCACGATCTTCGGCCGCGCGGGCTGGACGGTGGAGTCGACCGGCACGCTGTTCTCCGGCATGTTCCGCTACATCGAGGTCTCGGCCAACCGGCCGCGCGCCGGCGGCCACGCCGCACACACCGGCGAGCTGCCGTCGCTGCGCGCGCGGGACAAGCAGCTGGCCGCGATCGCCGGCTTCAGCGAGCGCCACCACGCCGAGCGCACGAAGTGGCGGGACACCATCGCGCGCCTCGACGCCGAGGGCGCGCGGCCGGTGCTGTGGGGCGCCGGCTCGCGCGGCGTGCAGTTCCTGACCCTCGCCGACCGCGAGCTCGCGCTTTCCGCCGTGGTGGACCTCAACCCGCGCAAATGGGGACGGTTCCTGCCGGTCACCGGGCACCGGGTCGACCCGCCCTCGACACTCACCTCGCTGCAGCCCAAAGCGGTCGTCATCACCAACCCGGCGTACAAGGAAGAAATCGCCAAATCCCTGGCCGATCTCGGCGTCACCGCCGAAATCCTCATCGCCTGAGGACGAGCGTTCAACAAAGGCCCCGCATTCTCGCATCACGGCGAGGGTGCGGGGCCTTTTCGCGTCAGGAAGTCGACATATCTTCATGTGTCGTTCGTGGCTAGTCTGTCCCCACCAACATCGCGGCCACGCACCCATCCATCCTCATTCCCCAATATGTACGGGATCCGGGCCGCCATCCCTTTTCTCCACAATGGAGGACCGCATGTCGCGGACGCGACGCGCGTTACGGTCGGCATTGGTCGCGAGCCTGGTCGCCGCGGTCATCACGCCGATCGCCGGGAGTCAGGCCGCGACCGCGGCCTTACCCTCCGGGTTCCAGGAACAGATCGTGTTCAGCGGGCTCACGCAGCCGACCAACATCGAGTTCTCGCCCGACGGCCGCATCTTCGTGGCCGAAAAGGGCGGGGCCATCAAGGTGTACGACAACCTCGCCGACCCGACGCCGGACGTCTTCGCCGATTTGTCCGTGTCCGTGCACAACCAGTGGGACCGCGGCCTTCTCGGTCTCGCGCTGGCCCCCAACTTCCCGACCGACCCCTCGGTCTACGTGCTCTACACCTACGACGCCCCGCTCGGCCAGACCGCGCCCGTCTACAACGACGTCTGCGCGAACGCCAACGGCGGCGCCTGCGTGGTCTCGGCGCGGCTGTCCAAGCTGACCGCCTCCGGCAACCACATGACCGGCACCGAGCAGCCGCTCATCTCCGACTGGTGCCAGCAGTACCCGAGCCACTCCATCGGCGACCTGAAGTTCGGCGCCGACGGCGCGCTCTACGTCTCCGGCGGCGACGGCGCCAGCTTCGACGTCGTGGACTACGGCCAGCTCGGCTCGCCGAAGAACCCGTGCGGCGACCCGCCGAACGACGCCATGACCCCGCCGACCGCCGAGGGCGGCGCGCTGCGCTCCCAGGACGTGCGCTCCACGGGCGACCCGACCGGCCTCAACGGCTCGATCCTGCGCCTCGACCCGGCCACCGGCGCCGCCCTGCCGACCAACCCGCTGGCCGCCTCGCCCGACGCCAACGCCCGGCGGATCGTCGCGCACGGCCTGCGCAACCCGTTCCGCTTCACGATCCGCCCGGGCACCAACGAGGTGTGGGCCGGCGACGTGGGCTGGAACACCTGGGAGGAGATCGACCGGGTGGTCACGCCGACCACCGGGCCGACGAACTTCGGGTGGCCCTGCTACGAGGGCAACGCCCGGCAGAGCGGCTACGACAGCGCCGACCTGACGCTGTGCGAGAGCCTCTACGCGGGCGCCGGGCAGACCGCGCCGTACTACACCTACAACCACGGCGCCAAGGTCGTGGCCAACGAGAGCTGCCCGTCCGGCGGCTCCTCGATCTCCGGCCTGGCCTTCGCCCCGACCTCCGGCGGCTCGTACCCGGCGGCCTACAACGGCGGGCTGTTCTTCGCCGACTACAGCCGCAACTGCATCTGGGCGATGATGCCCGGCGCCGGCGGCCTGCCCGACCCGAACAACATCATCACGTTCGACGGCGGCGCCAGCGCCCCGGTCGACCTGGCCATGGGCCCGGGCGGCGAGCTGTACTACGCCAGCCTCAACGGCACGATCCGGCGCATCCGCTACTACCCGAACAACCAGCCGCCGGTCGCCGACTTCACGGCCACGCCCAGCCAGGGCAGCGCCCCGCTGGCGGTCTCGTTCAACGGCAGCACGTCCTCCGACGCCGACCCGGCCGACCAGGGCCTGCTGCAGTACGCCTGGGACTTCACCAACGACGGCACCACGGACGCGACCGGCCCGACGGCGAACTTCACCTATACCGCCCTCGGGACATATACCGCCAAGCTGACGGTGACGGACACGACGGGTGCCACCGGCACGAAGACGATCCCGATCACCGTCGGCAACGACGGGCCGACCGCGTTCATCGACTCCCCGGCGGCCACGGCCACCTGGGCGGTGGGCGACCAGATCACGTTCTCGGGCCACGCGACCGACCCGCAGGACGGCACGCTGCCGGCCTCGGCGCTCACCTGGAACGTCATCCTGCACCACTGCTTCACGCCGACGAACTGCCACGAGCACCCGCTGAACACGTTCACCGGGGTGGCCGGCGGCACGATCACCGCGCCGGACCACGAGTACCCGTCATACCTGGAGTTCCGCCTGACGGCCACGGACTCCGGCGGCCTCACCGGCACGTCCAGCGTCTCGGTGCAGCCCAAGACGGTGAGCCTGGGCTTCACCAGCAACCCGAACGGGCTGCAGCTGACGGTCGGCTCGACGAGCTACACGACGCCGTTCAACCTGACGGTCATCCAGGGCTCGTCCAACTCGATCTCGGCGCCGACGCCGCAGACGCTGGCCGGCTCGACGTACACGTACGGCTCCTGGTCGGACAGCGGGGCGCAGACCCACGTCATCACCGCACCGACGACCCCGGCGACGTACACGGCCACCTACAACAGCAGCGCGCCGCCGTGCGGCGACTCGTTCGGCTACACCTGCACCGCCGGGGCCCGCACCTGGATCCCGGCCGACCAGACGGTGCTGACACTCACCGGTGACGACGCGTACCAGCAGGTCGCGCTGCCGTTCCCGGTGACGTTCTACGGCACCACGTACAGCAACGCCTGGGTCGACACCAACGGCGCGATGTCGTTCGTGCAGCCCAGCGGCTCGGCCTGGAACCACTCGGCGATCCCGTCCGCGGCGGCCTCGGGCAAGGTGAACGCGGCGGTGTACCCGATGTGGTCGGACTTCCTCGTCGACGCCTCGGCCAGCGTGCGCACCGCGGTGACCGGCACGGCGCCGAACCGGCAGTTCGTCATCGAGTGGCGCAACAACCGGTTCTACGACAACGCCAACGCCCGGGTCTCGTTCGAGACGGTGCTGTACGAGAACAACGACATCGCGGTCGCCTGGAACAACATCGACCAGGTGGCGATGGAGCAGGGCTCCACCTCCACCGTCGGCATCGAGAACCAGGCCGGCACGGTGGCGGTGCAGTACTCGCTCAACCAGCCCAACCTGCGCACCGGCAACGGCGTGCTCTTCCACCCGCCGGCCTCGGCGCCGCCCCCCACGGGCGGCACGGTGACCGGCTCGGTCTCGGTGAACGGGGGCAGCGCCAAGCTCCCCGGCACCCGGATCGCCCTGAGCCCGGGCGGCGCGACCGCGACGACCGGGGCGGACGGGACGTACACCGTGGCCGGCCTCGCGGCGGGCACCTACACGGTCACGGCGACCGCGCCCGGCGGCCAGACCACCAGCGGCAGCGCCACGGTGGCGGCCTCCGGCACGACCACGCTGAACCTGTCGATCGCGCTGACCGACTCGTTCGGCTACACGGCCACGCCGGGCGCCCGGACGTTCATCCGGGCCGACCAGACGGTGCTCACCCTCAACGGCGACGACGCCACGCAGCAGATCACCCTGCCGTTCCCGGTGAAGTTCTACGGGACGTCGTACACGTCCTGCTGGGCCGACACCAACGGCGTGCTGACGTTCGTGTCGCCGGGCGGCTCGGCCTGGAACCACGGTGCGATCCCGTCGGCGGCGGCGGGCGGCAAGGCGAACGCGGCGATCTACCCGCTGTGGGACGACCTGCTGATCGACTCGTCGGCCTCGGTCCGCACCTCGCTGACCGGAACCGCCCCCAACCGGCAGTTCGTCGTGGAATGGCGCAATGTCCGCTTCTACGACAACGCCAGCGCCCGGATGTCGTTCGAGATCGTGTTCACGGAGAACGGCGACTTCGCCGTCAACTGGACCGACATCGACGGCACCACGTTCGAGCAGGGCGGTTCGGCGACCGTCGGCATCGAGAACCAGGCCGGCACGGTGGCCCTGCAGTACTCGCTCAACCAGCCGTCGCTGCGCAGCGGCAACGGCGTGCTCTTCCACCCGCCGGCGTAACGGCGGATGGCCGGGGCCCGTTCTGCTGCGGCAGGGCGGGCCCCGTGCTATCTGGCGGCAATTTGCCTATCATTTCGAGGATCTTTAATGACTTAAGAATTACCAAAGAAACATAAGCGCAGGTCGGAATGCATTTGTGCCGCATTCTCAAGACAAGTGGGCATTCCTTTCGGGCGGCACGGTAGCATGACCGGGGCGCGAAAATGGATCGCCCGCAGTCCGACGACATCGCCAGAAATGGAGCGTTTCGACCGTGATCGACCGGAAGCGCAGAGCCCACCGGCTCGGCGTTGCCACGGCACTCATCGCGGTAGCCGCAGCAGCGTTGATGCTCGCGAGTTGCAAGATCCAAGGCCCCGGACAGGCCTCCGGGCACGGCAGCGCCAGCGGACAGCCCGACCCGTCCTCCGAGGGGTCCGCCGCGGTATCGACCTCCGCGCAGGCGTCCGTATCGCCGTCCGCCTCGCCGAGCGCAAAGCCTTCTAGCTCGAAGACCACCACGAAACCGCCCAACTCCGGCAGCACCCAGGCCGGCGCCCGGCCGACTCCCGCGAACGTCGGCCTGCCGAAGGGCACGCAGCTGACCGAACTCGCCGGAAACATCGACGGCAACAATTATCGTGTCCAAAAGGACGGCACCGTCCTGGACAAGGTGCACATCAAGGGCGACCTGCTGATCACGGCGTTCAACGTCAAGATTACGAACAGCCAGATCGATGGCGGCATCATCGATGAATACGCCGGCAAGGACTATTCGTTCAGCATCTCCGACAGCACGGTCGGCCCGGCCACCGGCTGCGTCGGCGCGCCCGGCATCGGCGAGTCGGACTTCACCGCCACCCGCGTGATCATCCGCGGGCACGGCGACGGGTTCCGCGCCTCGGGCAACAACATCAACATCCAGAGCTCGTACGTCCACCTGTGCTCGAACCCGGGCGACCACTCGGACGGCATCCAGACGTACATGACGGGCAAGGGCCTGACGCTCAACAACACGGTCATCGACCAGCGCGACGCCAAGGACGTCACCGCCCCGATCTTCATCGTGGACAAGGGCACGGTCGACCTGACGGTCACCAACAACCTGGTCATGGGCGGCACCTACAGCATCCAGGTGAAGAACGCCCACGGCACGGTCATCGTGAAGAACAACTCCCTGGTCGACCACTCCTGGATCTACGGGCCGGTCGAGGCCGACTGCGGCTCGATCCAGTGGGAGGGCAACAAGCTGGTGCAGATCGACGACAACTACAACATCGTCGGACCCACCAAAGACCTGCCCTGCCAGGGCTGAACGGCCACGAAAGGCGCGGAGCACACGGCGGCTCCGCGTCTTTCGCCTGTCTTCTGACCCTTCGGCCCGTCGCCCGGGCCGGGTGGCATTGGTAGGTTGGGCGTGCTCGCCACGGCAGGCGACGACCCAGGACCGAAGACGACCCAGGACCGAATCGGAAGGTCTCATGACGAACGCTGCGTCGCCACTCGTCTCGATCGGGCTCCCGGTCCGCAACGCCGGCCGCGACATCGAGAAGGTCGTCAAGTCGGTGCTGTCGCAGGACTATCCCAGCCTGCAACTGGTCATCTCCGACAACGCCTCGACGGACGACACGGAGGAGGTCTGCCGCGAGCTGGCCCGCGCCGACGAGCGCATCGCCTACCACCGCCAGCCCGAGGACGTCGGCATCCTGCGCAACTTCATGTTCGTCGCGGCCAACGCGAACGGCACCTACTTCCGCTGGATCGGCGACGACGACGCGCTCGAGCCCGGCTTCGCGGCCAAGTGCGTCGCGGTCTTCGAGGCCGACCCGCGGCTGATCCTCGTCAGCACGCAGATCTCCTACGAGGCGCAGGACGGCAGCATCTCCTCGTCGCCGTACCACGCCACCGAGCTCGGCTCCGACGACCCGATCGTGCGGCTGCGCGAGATGCTGCGCCTGCTCAACACCAGCCCCATGTACATCGACCCGCTGTACTCCATGATGCGGCGGGAGCCGATCGTGGCCATCCCGCGGCGCAACATGCTGCGCGAGGACGAGGTCTACGCGGCCAAGCTCGCGATGGCCGGCCCGTGGGGGCACGTGAACGAGGTGCTCGCGCACCGGCACACGAAGATCGAGAAGATCGGCCTGCTGGCCCGCCGGCTGGGCGTGCCGTCGTGGCAGTCGAAGTTCTCCAACACGCTGCAGTACCGCGAACTGCTGCAGTGGGTCGCCGTCGCGCCCGGGCTCACCGCCCAGCAGCGGCGCGAGGCGCGGGCCGCGGTCAGCCGGATGTACATGTACCGCGAGCAGCGCACCATCTCACACAAGTCGCGCAAGCTGGTCCGGCTGGCCCTCGGGCGCCGCTGAGGCGCCGAGGGCCCGGGCCCGCTAGGACCCGGCCACGACCTCGCCGACGCGCTTGATCGCGGCCAGGCGCGGCTCCAGCGGCGTCGAGGACTTCGCCGAGATCATCATGGCCACCGCGTCCGGGCCGAGCTCGCCGGCGAACTTCACCGCCTCGTCGACGCTCAGCGGCGAGCGCTGCCAGTTGTTGTGGCAGATGGTGATGTCCGACGGGAGCTTCTCCCGGCCCGCGTGCAGCACCTCGTCGACGAACACGCCGTACAGGATGAACTCGGAGATGTGCAGCTGGCCGTTGAACACGTCCAGCCAGTTGCGCCCGGTCACCTTCTCGATGTGCCGCTGCATCGCGCGGACCACCTCGGGCTCCCACGCGTTGAGCGGGCTCACGTAGTCGGGCAGCGGCGGGGGCGGCGCCGGCGGCAGGCCGAAGAGCTCCCGGGCCACGCGGTGCCAGATGACGTGGCGCTCCATGTCCGCGGTGACGCCGCCGTCCTCGCGGTACAGCCAGCGCCGCCCGCCGACCTGGAAGCGGTCCGCGGTTGTCGGGCGCACGAACACCACGTCCGAGTCGGCCATCAGCACCAGGTCGGCGTCGATCTCGCCGGCCGCGGCGAGCTTGATGGTCTGCTGCATGATCCAGCCGCGCACCGGCGGCCACGGGCGGCGCAGGTTCACGTGGTAGTTCATCCCGGGCACCGGGCGGTACCGCCGGGGCAGCATCGACGTGTTCACCCGCACCCGGCAGCGGGGCCCCTCGTACTTGCCGAACAGCGCCAGGTCGGCCTCGGAGACGAACACGTGGTGCACCGTGTCGGCCGGCGTGTGCTCGAGCACGGAGGCGTGCAGGAGGTCGAACAGCTCGGCATCCGGCCGGTACGTCGGGGTGATGACGGCCAGTTCGGTCATGACACACATACTCCGATCGGATGCGGGCGCTTGGCCGCTATCTTGTTCCGGTGGTCAGCATCGTCATCCCCGCCCACAACGAGGCGGCCGTGATCGAGCACAACCTGCGCCGCCTGCTCGAAGGGACCGAGCCCGGCGAATTCGAGGTCATCGTGGTGCCGAACGCCTGCACCGACGGGACCGCGGATGCGGCCCGCCGGGTGCCCGGCGTGCGAGTGATCGAGTCCGAGGTGCCGGGCAAGGTGCCGGCGCTGCGGCTGGGCGACGCGGCCTGCCGCACGTTCCCCCGGGTGTACCTCGACGCCGACGTCGAGCTGTCCGCCGCCTCGGTGCGCGCGCTGGTGGCCGCTTGCGCCCGCCCCGGCGTGCTGGCCTGCTCCCCCGTGCCGCACTTCGACCTCAGCGAGGTCGGGCCGCTCATCGGCCGGGTGCACCGCGTGCACGACCGCATGATCGCCCCGACCCGCGCGCTGGCCGGCGCCGGCGTCTACGTCCTCACCGAAGAGGGTCACGGCCGGGTCTTCCCGATGCCCGATGTGATCTCCGACGACGGCTGGGTGCACGCCAGCTTCGCCCCGCACGAGCGGGTCGTGGTGGCCGAGGCGCGCTCACTGGTACGACCGGCCCGGACCGTCGCCGCGCATCTCAACCGGCGGGTCCGCGTGCGGCGGGGCAACCGGCAGCTGGCCGCCCTCCGCGGCGCCGCCCCGGCCGGCGAGTCCCGCATGGGCCTGGGCACCCTGGCCCGCCTGGTGCGCCGCCGCAGCGTGAGCCCCGTCGACGCCACCGCCTACCTGAGCGTGCTGGTCCTGGACCGCACCGTGAGCCGACTGCGCCGGGACCGCGCCGGCTGGGGCAGCGACGCCAGCACCCGCACCAGCCCTGCGCTGGGCGGGGATGCCTGACGCCGGGGCCTTGCCCTCGACCGCCTTCTCGTAGGCCGCGACCAGCGCGGCCTTCGAGACCTCCCACGACAGCGGGCCGCTGACCCGCTGCCGGCCCAGCTCCCCCATGCGCCGACGCTCGTCCGGGTTGTCCAGCAGGTACGAGGTCAGCTTGGCGAACTCCGACTCGTCGTTGGCCGGCGCGTAGAGGGCGGCCTCGCCGGCCGAGACGCGCGCCTCGCGCAGCTCGAACGACACGATCGGCCGCGACATCGCCATGTACTCCATGATCTTGTTCATCGTGGAGACGTCGTTGAGCGGGTTCAGCGGGTCGGGCGAGAGGCAGACGTCGGCGGTGGAGAGGTACCGCAGCAGGTCCTCGTCCGGGATGCGCCCGGTGAACGTGACCATCTCGGCCAGCCCGAGCTCCCGGGCCAGCTCCTGCATCTGCTCGAACGTGTCACCGGCGCCGACGAACGCGGCGTGCCAGTCGGTGCGCCCGACCTCGTCGCGCAGCTTGGCCAGGGCGCGCAGCGCGTAGTCGACGCCGTCCTGCGGGCCCATCACGCCGAGGTAGCACAGCAGGTAGGGCTTGCCCTTCTTGATGGACTCGTCGGGCGGCACCATGTGGAAGCGCTCGACGACCGGCGCGCTGCGCACCACGAACACCTGGTCGGGGCGCTTGCCGCCGCGGGTCAGCGCCGCCTCGCGGTAGCTCTCGTTGGTCGCGATGACGACGTCGGCGGCGGCGTAGGTGGCCTTCTCGGCCCGCAGCACGCCGCGGTAGAGCAGGTCCTTGCCGCGGTTGAACCGGGACAGGTACAGCTCCGGCACCAGGTCGTGCTGGTCGAAGACGAACCGCGAGCCGTACTGCTTCTTCAGCCGGTTGGCCACGACGTAGAGGATGTCCGGCGGGTTGCAGGCGTGCACGACGTCGACCGGGCCGACCTTCTTGGCCAGGCGCAGGGTGTGGCGCAGCGCGTTGCCGTACTCCTTGACGTAGCCGACGGGGCCGCCGGTCGCCGGCTCCAGGGGGTACCGATGGATCCGGATCCCGTCGATCTCCGCATAGGGCTCGGTGTCGCGCTTGGTGCCCTGGGGGCAGATGACGTTCACCTCCCAGCCCGCGTCGCGCAGCGCGAGGCTCTCCTGCCACACGCGCCGGTCGAACGGCACGGACAGGTTCTCGACCAGGATGAGGGCACTTCTACCGGCCATGCTCTCGTCGCTCCCCAGGGTTGAACGCGGCTAGCGCTTGATGGTTCGAAGCTTGCGCACCACGCGGCGCAACTGCGGCCCGAGCGGCGAGTCCTTGGCCGCCGTGACGAGTGACTCGCGGGCGGCCCGCAACGCGCGCCGGGCCGAACTGCGGGTCACCATGCCCTGCGCGACCGGGGTCTCACCGGTTTTCGCCCGCCGCTTGTACTCGTCGTCACCCCGGCCCAGGTCGATCCGCGCGAAGCCGAGCTGCGGGGCGGCCATGACGAGCTCGCGCAGCAGCATCCAGCCGGGCGCGAGGCCGGCGTGGGCCGGGTCGTACACCGGGAACCACCAGTGCAGCACCGCGCCCGAACGAATCCCGAAGTGCGCGGCGAGCAGCTGGTCGCCGGCGTACAACGTCGAGAGGATCCCGGCGAAGTCGGTGCCGCGGGTGCGCAGCAGGTCGGTCATGAGCGAACGGCGGCCGTCCTCGGCGAAGTAGTCCTTGGCGCCGGTGGCCGCGTACTGGCCGCGCTTGAGCTCGATCACCTTGGCGAGGTCGCCCTCGTCGAGCGAGTCGGCGACGAAGCGGATCGGCCCGATCTCGCGCTCGGCCTTCGCGGTGCGCCGGCGGGCCTGGCCCATGTTGTCCTTGCCGGACTTCGAGGCCCGGGCGAGGTACCCGTCCAGGCCCCCGGTCGTGTCGACGTACGGCGACGGCCGGCTGCCGGTGATCCAGGGCTGGAAGTCGTCGGCGAGCTCGAGCAGGTGGTCGAACTCCAGCGTGCTCACGCCGCCGCCGAGCAGCCGGGCCGGGTCGAACCGGGTGCCGGGGGCCAGAATCGGGCCTTGGAAGTCGGCGCCGGGCCAGCCGACCGGGCGCAGGACGGCGCCGTCGCGGTGCACGGGGAACAGGCTCTCCACCTCGCCGGTCGGGCCGCGACCGACGTGGACCTGCACCGGGTTGCCGGCCTGGTGTACCGCGGCGGCGAACCCGGGGTGGAAGTACGGGCTGTCCAGCAGCGGGTTGTTCGCCCGCAGCTTGTGCCAGGCGTCCAGCTCCTCCTGGGTGAGGGCGTCGAATGCCGTACCGCTCATGCCGCCGCCTCCGCTGCGCTCCGGCGCCGGCCTGAGCCAAAGCTGTGCCTATCTTTCGCGGCCACTCCGCTTCGCTCCGTACCGCTCATGCCGCCGCCTCCGCTGCGCTCCGGCGCCGGCCTGAGCCAAAGCTGTGCCTACCTTTCGCGGCCACTCCGCTTCGCTCCGTACCGCTCATGCCGCCGCCTCCGCTGCGCTCCGGCGCCGGCCTGAGCCAAAGCTGTGCCTATCTTTCGCGGCCACTCCGCTTCGCTTCGTACCGCTCATGTCAGTCTCCGAGGGTCGGCGGGCGGTTGGGGTGCATGAGGGCGGCCACCGTCGCGCGGGACGTGCGCCGGCCCTGCAGGGCGCGCACGCCCTCGCCGAGCATCACCGCGGCGTAGTACGCGCCCGCGACCGGCAGCGCGTGGCGCCGCTTGAACAGCCGGACCTTGTTCACCACGAGCAGGGCCGCGAGCTTCGGGTTGGTGCCCGAGTCGCCGCCGATGTGCTCCACGACGGCCCCCGGGTCGAACCACAGCGACCAGCCGTTGTCGGCGGCGCGCAGCGCGTACTCGGTCTCCTCGCTGTAGAGCAGCAGCGACTCGTCCCAGCCGCCGATCTCACGGACCATGTCGGCCGACAGCAGCATCGCCGCGCCGGTCGCCCAGACGGCGGCGTGGGCCCGCTCGTACTCGCGCGGGTCGGTGATCAGCTCGCCGATGCGCATCCGCCCGGCCCGGGCGCCGACGACCGCCTCGGCCAGGGCGCGCCCGACCGTCGGCATGCGCCGCAGCGACGGCTGCAGCGTGCCGTTCGGGTTGAGGATCTTCGGCACGGCGATGCCCCGCCGGGGCTCGCGCAGCGCTTCGGCAAGAATGCGCAGCGTGTCCGGGCGCAGCCGGGTGTCCGGGTTCATGACCCAGATCGCGTCGTACTTCTCGTCGGTGAGCGTGGCGACGCCGGCGTTCACGGCCGCGGCGTAGCCGGCGTTGCGCCCGGTCTGCACCGAGCGGATCGGCAGCCGGTCCGCGGCGGCGAGCGCGATCGCGACGGAGTCGTCGCGGGAGTTGTTGTCGACGACCACGACCCGCGTGATGTCGACGCCCTCGGAGGGCAGGGAAGCCAGGCAGCCTTGCAGGACCTCGGCGCTGTTGTAGGTCACGATGACGATCGCGATGCTGGTCACGGTGCTCCACGAAGTCGTTTGACATTACGCGCGGCGATACGGCGCGCGATGAGCTTCGGCGACGTTCTCCCGTCGAACACGTTGCGGATCCACTCGGGATCAAGGTCGTGGCGGATGCTGTTGCGCGGCTGCAGCCACCGCCCGACGGCCGCGCGGCCGCCGTCGCTGGTGTAGACGCGGCGCACGCCGGCCTTGCGCAGCCGGTTGAGCACGATCCGGTCGTAGGAGCCGAACGGTACGGCCACCTCGGTCACGGGCTCGCCGGTGAGCTCGCCAATCACCCGGTGCGCGTCGTCGAGCTCCTCCTGGGCCTGCTCGTCGGTGATGCGCCGCCAGTCGCGGTGCGCCCAGCCGTGCGAGCCGACGGACATCCCCGCGGCGAGCAGCTCCCGGACGCCGTCGACGGACACCCGGCCCGGCTTGCCGAACTCGCCGGCCAGCACGAAGAACTGCGCCTTGAGGCCCCGCTCGACCAGCTTTGGCAGGCCGACCTCGACGTCGGAGGCGTTGCCGTCGTCGAATGTGATCCGCACGTCGTCCCGGCCGACCGCCGCGTCGAGAACCCGCTCGTACTGGTCGACGCGCACCCAGGTTCCTTCTTCGCCGGGGTCGAGCGTCCTGCAGGTCGGGCCGATTCCGTGCACGGTGATGTTGACGACCGAAGTCGGCATACCGGCGGATCCCTCCAATGGACTTGTTGCCCTGGCGCGGTCTGCGCGCAAAGCCCCGCTAGGGCCGACGCGATCGTGGTCCGCGGGCCGGTGAACGGGTAATCGGTTGATCGGACGAAGGTTTGTCAGCAACCCGACATGAGCTTAATTCACAGGGTTCGCCCAGCCGAAGGGCCATTCGCGCGCTCGCGGCAAGGCAGTATGGTGTCGAGCACGCGACCAACCCCGAGCATGCCCCGTTCTTGCCGTGCAGCACCGGTGAACGGACACTGTTAGCGAAAATTCGGGGGTTAAGCCGGAAACCCGGGGTAGCAGCACGAAGCGGCGCGGTCATCGAGAGGACGACGTTGGACTTCTGGGACATCACAAAGCTGCTCGTGCGACGTTGGCAGATCGCGTTGCCGTTGCTGCTGCTGTCCGCCGTGATCACCGGCGTGACGGTCAGTCAGGTGAAGCCCGACTACGTGGCTACCGCCTACGTCCAACTCGTGCCGCCGGCCGCCATCAAGGCGACCAACCCGGAGCAGGCACAGATCGGGCAGGACAAGCTCAACCCCTGGCTCGGGCAGGGCCTGCAGACGCTGGGCAACGCCGCCATCGTCCAGGCGCAGGACCAGAGCATCATCGACGAGTTCAAGCGCACCGGCTACGCCGAGACCTACACGGTCACCATGAACTCCAACTCGCCGCTGGTGACCTTCGAGATCACGGGTACCTCGGCCCGCCAGGCCCGCGACACCGCGGAGAAGCTCGTCACGATCTTCACCGACAGCGTCGCCCGCCTGCAGACCTCGCTCGCCGTCACCGACGGCAACCTGATCACCGTCAAGCGGCTCGACCTCGGCGGCAACGTGAAGAAGTCGACGTCGAAGGTCAAGCGCGCGCTCATCGCCGTGGCCGCGGCCGGCATCCTGCTCACCGCCGGCGCCACCGTCGGCGCCGACGCCTGGCTGCGCCGCCGCAACACCCGCCGCCGCCAGCAGCTCGACGACGACGACCTGGACTCGTCCACCACGTCCCCGCTGCCGACCGACGCCGGGCGCGGCGACCGGGGCGTCAACGGCGCGGCGAGCTCGCGCGGCACCGCGCCGCGGCAGGTGCCCGTCGTGGCCGGCGCCGCGGCCGGGCAGGCCGCGGGCGACGCCGGGCTGACGGTCGAGTATCAGCGGCCGGCCAACTGGGACGGCCGCGACCGCGCCGACAAGGGCGGGGTCCCCGACGCCGACTCGACGGTCGTGCTGCCGCTGTCCGCGATGCCCCCGAAGCCGACGGCCAAGCGCGGCAAGTCCAACTGAACCCCAGTGACCTCCTCATTCGCTGACTACCACGCCGCCGACTTCGAGCCGTCGTTCGTCTCTGGTCGGACGTACGTCACGCGGCTGCGCGTCGGCCGCATCGACGCGGCGGCGCTGCTCAGCCTGACGATCGCGCTGGTCCTGCTCGTGCCGTTCCGGTACGTGCTGCCCGGGTTGACCGGTATCGGCCGGCCCGGGCTCGTCATGGGCATGCTGCTGTTCCTGTGGTGGACGCTGGCCCGGTTCACCCCGACGCTGTCGATGACCGGTCCGCAGCCGATGCGCTGGGCCCTCATGGGGCTGCTGGTGTCGGCCCTGATCTCCTACGCCGTGGGCTTCATGCGCGGGCTCACGTCCATCGAGGCGAACAACTCCGACCGCACGATTCTGGTGTACGGCATCTTCGCCGGCATCATGCTCACCGCGGCCGACGGCATACCCAACTGGATCCGCCTGCGCGGCGTGCTCAAGGTCCTCGTGGTCTGCGGCGCGATCATCGGCGCCATCGGCATCGCGCAGTACGTCACGAAGATCGACGTCACGCAGTACATCATCATCCCCGGCCTGCAGGCCCACTGGGACGCGCTGGGCTTCGAGGCGCGCGGCGGCGGCGTGCGGGTGGCGTCCACCACCACGCACTACATCGAGTTCGCCGCCACGATGTCGCTGATCCTGCCCTTCGCGCTGAGCTTCGCCCTGCACGCGGGCACCAAGCGGCGCCGGATGATCGCCGCGATCGCGGCCGTGATGCTCGCCGGCGGCAACGCGGTCACCATCTCGCGCACGGGCATTCTCGCCGTCCTGCTGATGCTGATCGTGCTCATCCCGATCTGGACCTGGCGGACGCGGTACAACATCCTCGTCATGGCCGGCGCCATGCTCGCCGTCATCGGCGGGGCCAGCCCGGGCCTGCTGCGCACCCTGACCAACCTGTTCGACAGCCCCGACAGCAACCCCGCCTTCACGGTGCGCGCGGACCGCTATCCGCTGGCGTTCCACTACATCAACCAGCGGCCGTGGTTCGGGCGCGGGACCGGGACGTGGGTGCCGCCGCAGTACCAGATCCTCGACAACCAGTGGCTGGCCACGCTCATCCAGAACGGCTACGTGGGCGCGGCGGCACTGGCCCTGCTGCACCTGACCGGCATCGTGCTGGCGTTCCTGGCGTTCCGGCGCTCGAGCACGCCCGAGGACAAGCACCTCTGCGCGGCACTGATCTCCACGCAGCTCATCGCCATCGTCGTGGCCGGCACGTTCGACTCGTGGGCGTTCAGCACCTACACGATGATCCTGGCGCTGACCTGCGGCATGTGCGGCACGGTCTGGCGGCTCACCCACCCGGCCCGCGAGGTGCGCACCTCGACCACGCGCTGGTTCCTCGACAACAACAAGACGCCCACGCGGTAGAGGGCGAGGAGTTCCCCACACCTTGGGGGACCGACCGGTTCCGGCATGGCAGACTCGCCGGTAACTTGAGCGGTCGTTTGGGAGGTCCGTGCGATGGCGCGCGAGTTTGCATCGGTTGGCGTGGTCGGCCTGGGCACGATGGGCGCCGGGATCGTCGAGGTCTTCGCCCGCAACGGGGTCGCCGTCACCGCCGTCGAGGTGAGCGCCGGCGCCCTGGAGCGCGGCGAGGCGACGCTGCGCGGCTCGGTCGAGCGCGCCGTGCGCAAGGGCAAGCTCTCCGAGCAGGAGCGCGACGCCCTGCTGAGCCGGGTCACCTTCGCCGTGGGCCTGGACGCGCTGCCCGGCGCGGACCTCGTCATCGAGGCCGTGCCCGAGCACCTCGACCTCAAGCAGCGCCTCTTCGCCGAGCTCGACCGCGTGTGCAAGCCCGAGGCGATCCTCGCCACCAACACCTCCAGCCTGTCGGTGACCGAGATCTCGGTCGCCACGAGCCGGCCCAACCAGGTCGTCGGCATGCACTTCTTCAACCCGGCGCCGGTGATGAAGCTGGTCGAGGTCGTGCGCACGGTCGTCACCGCCGAGGACGTCGTCACCGACATCGAGGCGCTGTGCGCCCGGCTGGGCAAAGTCGACGTCACGATCAACGACCGGGCCGGGTTCATCGCCAACGCGCTGCTGTTCGGCTACCTCAACCAGGCCGTGTCGATGCTCGAGGCGAAGTACGCCACCCGCGAGGACATCGACGCCGCCATGAAGCTGGGGTGCGGGCTGCCGATGGGGCCGCTCGCGCTCATGGACCTCATCGGGCTCGACACCGCCTACGAGATCCTCGACACGATGTACCGCCGCGGCGGCCGCGACCGCCGGCACGCCCCGGTGCCGCTCATCAAGCAGATGGTGACCGCGGGCCTGCTCGGCCGGAAGTCCGGCCGCGGCTTCTACACCTACGAGAAGCCCGGCTCGCCGGTCGTGGTGGCCGACGAGGCCACGCCGCGGCCCGACGCCGAGGCGGCGGACGCGGCCCGCACCATCGCGAAGGTCGGCGTCGTCGGCTCCGGCACCATGGCCACCGGCATCATCGAGGTCTTCGCCCGGGCCGGCCTCGAGGTGGTCTCGGTGACCCGCGGCGCCGAGCAGTCCGGGCGCACCTGCGAGGCGCTCAAGACGTCGCTGAACAAGGGGGTCGTGCGCGGCAAGCTCACGGAGGCCGACCGCGACGCCGCCGTCGGCCGGGTGACCTGGTCGGCCACGATCGAGCACCTCACCGACGTCGACCTCGTCGTCGAGGCCGTCGTGGAGGAGCTGTCGGTCAAGAAGGCGCTGTTCGCCTCGCTGGACGAGATCTGCAAGCCGGGCGTGGTGCTGGCCACGACGACCTCGAGCCTGCCGGTGATCGAGCTCGCGGTGGCCACCGAGCGCCCGGCCGACGTGGTGGGCCTGCACTTCTTCAACCCGGCCCCGGTCATGGGGCTGGTCGAGGTGGTGCGCACGATCCGCACCTCCGACGCGACGGTGGCCACGGCCACGGCGCTCTGCCGGGCGCTGGCCAAGCACGCGGTGGTGTGCGCCGACCGGTCCGGGTTCGTGGTCAACGCGCTGCTGTTCCCGTACCTCAACGACGCCGTCAAGATGGTCGAGGCCTCCTACTCGACGGCCGACGACATCGACAACGCGATGAAGCTCGGCTGCGGCTACCCGATGGGGCCGTTCGAGCTGCTCGACGTCATCGGGCTGGACGTGTCGCTGGCGATCCAGCGGGAGCTCTACCTGGAGCTGCGCGAGCCCGGCTTCGCCCCCGCTCCCCTGCTGGAGCACCTGGTGACCGCCGGCTACCTGGGCCGGAAGGTCGGCCGCGGTTTCCGCGACTATTCGAAGCGCTGAAAGCCGCCATAGGCTTTGCGCCGATTGCGCCGATAGGCTTGAAGGGTGTCACCCCGGCGTAACCACCCCAAGCGCGACGACGATCCGCCGCCGCTCGACCTCGAGCGCATCAAGCGGGGCGTCGGCGCCGTGCAGGCGTGGAGCGACGGCGAGTGGCAGGTCAGCAACATCCCGGCCGGGGCGGCGACCAAGGCCTACCGGTGCCCGGGCTGCGACCAGGAGATCGCGCCGGGCGTGCCCCACGTGGTGGCGTGGCCGGCCGACGAGCGCGGCGACCTGACCGACCGGCGGCACTGGCACACCGGCTGCTGGCGGGCCCGCGACCGGCGCGGCCCCAACGTCCAGCGTTCGCGCAGCGCGCCGCGCTACGGCTGAGCCTTCGACAGGGGCGTGGCGTCCGGCGCCGACCGCAACGGCTGCGTCGCGTCCGGCGCCGACCGCAACGGCTGCGTCGCGTCCGGCGCCGACCGCAACGGCTGCGTCGGCAGGTGCGGCGCGGCGACCGGGACATCGGTGTCCATCGTGGACAGCCAGGCCCGGTCCTGCCACGCGGAGCGCCACGGCTCGCCGGTGGACGAGCGGGCCAGGGCGGCGGCGATGAGCAGCCAGCCGGCGGCCCGGGCCCGGCCCGGCGCCCAGTGCCGGTGTGCGAACGCCATCCGCTCGGCCAGTCCGGCGATGGTGACGCGGCGCGCGGCCGGGGCGGGGGTCAGGGACGCCATCTGCGCGTCGGGGACCAGGACCGGGCGGGCGCCGAAGGCTCGGGCGCGGACCGACAGGTCGGCCGCCGGCAGGCGCTCGTCGAAGCCGCCGAGGTCATCCCACAGGCCGCGCTCGGCGAGCAGCATCCGCGGCGTGAGCGCCGGCACCTCGCCGCCGATGGCGCGGTCGAGCCCGGGCAGTCGCTCCGGATCGAACGGCAGGCTCGCCGCCACGCACGCCGTGCCCCAGAACGTCGGCGTGCCCTCGACCGTGCGGCCGTCGTCGGAGCCGTCGCGCATCGTGCGCCCGGTGTAGAGGCGGCACTCGGGGTGGCCGCCGGCGTACTCGAGCAGGGTCCGGATCGCGTCGCCGACCGGCTCGAGTCCGGGGTCCAGCAGTAACAGCCAGGGCGCGCCGGCCTGTGCCGCGCCGAGGTTGGCCGCGGCCAGCGGGTGCAGCGGCGCCTCCCGGCGCACCAGGGACACCCCGCGGAAGGCGTGGCGCACCGCGGCCGCCGTGTTGTCGGTCGACCCGTTGTCCACGACGATCAGCTCGGCCGGCACCTCGGTGCCCGCCTGCAGGGCGGCCAGGCCCTTGAGCAGGCTCTCCCGGGCGTTGTGCGAGACGGTGACGATGCTGACGACGGGCGCTGTTCTGCTACCACTGCTCTCACGAGCTGCTCCCACGCCCGGGATAGTACCGGCGGCGCGGGTGATTTGGCCGAAAGTACCGCCAGAAGTCCGCCGCGGGGTCGATTCAGATCCCGACCATCGGGCGGTGGGAGCTGCTAAAACGTAGAATCTGGACACGAAGTTGCCTCGGGTCCACCTGCCGCCACCTGGCCGGACGCTGCTATCCTCCCAAAGGCGGCGCAGCAAAGCCCGGCCAGCAATTTGTGCTCATGCATTCAAACATCCCTTGCTCTATTGCCCCCGTTGGACCATTCGGCGGGCAGGCGGTAACAAGGTGGAAGCGCAAAGAGCCAGTGCGGCCCGGTGACCCGGCTTGACGGCGACGCTCGGTTTAAGGCAACGCACTGCGTGACGAACGCTGAACGGACGGTGATCATGAGGGTGCTTACAGTGATCATGCGCCCGGCCTGGCCGGACCCCCCAGGTGGCATTGCCGATCATCACTTTGCGATCTTTAGGTCCACCATAGAACTCTATTAAGGCGACACAGCGTGATTACCCCGGAAGTTAACCGCGCACGGCGGATGGCGATCGGGATTCAGTCGCGGCGTCTTGTCCTTTTTTCCCTTATTGGACGACGGTTCCGGCAAAGGTCCTGCACGGGCGGTGTCAATAGCACCTTCAGCCACGTCGGGAATGCGGCACGACGGTACCGGCTATGCGACTTCCTCGGTACCTTACCGCCGGGGGTCGACCGCGCACCGGCTGTCGCGACGGCGTGCGTCACCACATTTCACCTTCGATAAGTGGATCTGAGCAGGGCACGTAAGGGGGTTGGGATGGTTCTGGCGGATTCGGCCACGGTCGAGACCGCGGTGATGGCGGCGTTCCCTGGAGTCCAGCGGCGCCAGCTCAGGTCGACCGGGCGCAACCTGCTCGTCGCCTTCCTCGGCGATGTGCTGGCCGTCACGATCGCCATCACGACCGTCGTACTGTTCATGGCCGCGGACCTGATGGGCGGCGCGTTCGTCGCCCCCGGTGAGGGTGTCCCGCCGGCGTACTCCGTGACCGGTTTCGCGCTGTTCTGGCTGGCTCTGCTCGCGAGCTGCCGCATGTACGACCGGTGGTTCCTCGAGAACCGCACCGGCATGATCTACCGGACCCTCCGCGCCGCCGTCGTCGCCGTCGCCGTCGTCGCTCCGGTCTGCGTCCTGTTCGACATGCTGTACCTGCTCAAGCCGCTCATCGTGGCGGTGCCGGTCGCGACGGTGCTGACCATCGCCGGCCGCTACGCCACCGTGGCCATGCTGAGCACGCTGCAACGGGAGTACGTGCGGCAGCGCACGCTGCTCGTGGGCGGCGCGGACTCCGTCGTCGGGCTGCTGACCGCGCTGCGGCGCGACCGCTCCTACGGGCTGCGCGTCGCCGGCGCCTGCATCACCGACCTCGACGACGCGCGCAAGATCACCGCGCATTCGATTCCGGTGTACGGCGACCTGAAGGACGTCGCCGGCACCGCGCTCGGCGCCGGCTGCACCGCGGTCCTCGTCGCGCTGCCGCTGGAGCTGGACCCCTACGCGATGCGGCGGCTGGCGTGGGAGCTGTCCGACAACGAGATCGAGCTCCTGGTCGCCCCGGCCCTGCCCGAGGTGGCCCCGGAGCGGGTCGCGGTGCTCCCGAGCGGCGGCGGCCCGCTGCTGCACGTGCGGGCGCCGATCCTGACCGGCCCGCAGCGCGCCATCAAGAACGCGCTCGACCGGCTCATGGCCACGCTCCTGCTGATCCTGGCCGGCCCGTTCATGCTCGTCATGGCGATCATGATCCGCACGACGACGCCCGGCCCGGCCCTGTTCCGCCAGACCCGCGTCGGGACCAGGGGCAAGGAGTTCACCTGCTACAAGTTCCGCACCATGGTCAAGGACGCGGACAAGAAGCGGGACGAGATCGAGCACCTCAACCAGCACGGCGCCGACGGCGTGCTGTTCAAGATGAAGCGCGACCCGCGGGTGACCAAGGTCGGCGCGATCCTGCGCCGCACCTCGCTGGACGAGCTGCCGCAGCTGCTCAACGTCATCAACGGCACGATGTCGATGGTGGGCCCGCGCCCGCCGCTGCCGCGGGAGGTCGCCGGCTACGACGACGACGTGCGCCGGCGGCTGCTGGTCAAGCCGGGCATGACCGGCCTGTGGCAGGTCTCCGGCCGCTCGGAGCTGTCCTGGCAGGAGTCGGTCCGCCTGGACCTCAACTACGTCGACAACTGGTCGCCGCTGCTGGACCTGCGCATCCTGGCCCGCACGGCGACCGCGGTGATCCGGGGCACCGGCGCCTACTGATTCCACGTGACAAACGAAGGGCCCCGCGGTCGTCCCGCGGGGCCCTTCGCATTCTTTAGGTCGCGCTTAATCGTGGCGCTGCGGCGCCGGAATTGGCTGGCCGTTGTCGGCCCAGACATTTCCTGAAATTGCGCTCAGCGTCACCTGCGTACTCACCAAAATCGGGCAGTTGACGTAACCCGAGTGCCGGCCGAACCGGTTGTTCACGATCGCGATCCCGCCCAGCGGGGCGTTCACGTGGGAGAAGTTCAGCGTGCAGCCGCCGCCGTCGAGCCAGTTGTCCTCGACCCGCGAGTTCTTGGCCGAGTCCTGGAAGGCGGCGTTGCCGTCCTTGGTCGTGGACATGTCGATGTTGTTGTGCCGCAGCACCACGTTGCTGTCGCCCAGGAAGCCCTGCACGCCGTCGTTGTGCGTCGGCCCGCCACCCTGGTTGGGGTCGCTGGCGAACCAGTGCATGTCGTGGATGTAGGAGTCCTGGATCAGCACGTTGCTGCCGGTCTGCACGCCGTCGACGCTGCCGTGGATGTTGGCCCGGTAGACGCTCACGTTGTTGGCGTCGATGCCGTTGATCGTCGCGGACGGGTTGGACGGCACGAACTCGGAGTCCTCCACGACCGTGCCGGTGCCGCGGTTGGTGTCCAGCAGCGCGGCGTTGCTGCTGGTGGCGCGCCCGCGGAAGATGCAGTTCACAAACCGGATGTTCTTGCCGGTGACCTTGACGAAGCCGTGGAAGTCCTTGCCGCTGATGACCTGGCCGTCGGTCGAGTAGGTCTGGTCACCGTTGACCACGGTCAGCTGCGTGCCCGGCCGCACGCCCGTGCTGCTCGCGTCGGGCTTGCCCGACGTGCGTGGGCCACCGGTGCTGTCCCCGCCACCGCCACCGCCACCGGGCGGCGCGGACGTCGTCGGCTTCTTCGGCGTCGGGCTGGCCGAGGCGCTCGCCGGGGCCGACGGGCTCGCCGACGCACCGGCACCGATCCCGGCGCCGGCCGAGGCCTCGGCGGACGCCGAGGGAGGTGGTGTCGCGCCACCGCCCGCCGTGGCCAGGCCGTCCTTGCAGGCCGCGAGGCTCGTGATGAGAATCCCGCACGCCGCGGCGGCCGTGGCGAACCGTAACGTTCTGTGCATCGCTGCTCCTTGTCCCATTCGCGCTTTGGGCTCGATTGGTGAAGGCCGCGGACCACCATACCCGCATTCTCGACTGCGGGAAGTGCCGACATGATTGCGCAGCGCTGATCTTCGATATCGCAGTTAGCCGCAGTTGTGTGCCGCCTTATATTTCCATTAAGGCCGATCTAGGCCAGGCGTTTGACGATTTCCGCGACCCCCTCGGGATCGCGACCGACATGGATCTCGGTGATCCCGGTCGTCTCGCGCAGCTCCAGCAGGGCATCGACGCAGCGCTCCACGTCACCGTGGACGACCAGCGGCGACTTCTCCAGCGCCGCCTCGGGCAGCCAGTTGACCAGATCGGAGGTCGAGCGGCTCGCGGTGCCGCCGGCCCCGTCGCTCAGCCGGAGCTCGAGCAGGTTTGTCTGCAACAGCACGGCCTCGGGGTCGCGCCCGGCCGCGGCCGCCGCCGCGAGCGCGATGTCGGCCTTGTCACGCAGGCCGGCCGCCGAGATCTCCCGCGCCATCTCCTCCGGGGTGGCGCGGTCGCTCAGCCGCGGCGGGTTGATGCCGACGATGTCGGCCTCCTGGCCGGCCAGCTGAAGCATGCGCCGCCCGCCGCCGCCGATCATGATCGGCGGGTGCGGCGCCTGGACCGGCCGGGGCGCGCCCAGGGCGTCGGTGATGTGGAAATGCTCACCCTCGAACGTGAAGCGCTCGCCGGAGAAGAGGCCCTTGAGGACGGCGATCGACTCGGCGAGCCGGGCGATGCGCACCGGCGCCGGGTCGAACCTCAGCCCGGTAACCGCATAGTCATCCGGCCGCCACCCGGCACCGAGCCCCAGCGTCACCCGGCCTTCCGAGAGCATGTCCAGGTTGCTGATCGAGCGGTGGAGGAAGAACGGATGGTAGAAGTCGTTGCACAGCACAATCGTGGAGACACGCAGCGTGGTCGTCGCCTCCGCGGCGATCGTCATCATCGTCATAGGGTCCAGCGACCAGCCGTCGCCGACATGATCGGCGATCGCGACGGTGTGAAATCCCAGGTCCTCGATTCGCCGGACCCGATCGCGCCAGCCGGGCAACGGCATCGTGAGGCGCGGCATGGACGTGATGAAGTGGAATGGGCGTTTTTGCGCAGTCACCAGACCCCCATGTGCCGGTTTTGGCGGATCCCGAGAACCGCGGAGAACCTAGCCGACGGCCGGGCGGACCGGAAGACTGGCAACTCCGTCATAAATTTGTCATATTCTCGGAGGGCGGTTCTTCCGTGCGTAGAGTACGCCCGTCCAGTGTCGGATAACGGCCGGACATCAGTCGTCCGCGGCGCGGAATGTCGTTTTTTCCGGAGGACGCGGGACCCGTTCGGTATCAACGGCGAGGCCGGCGGCGGGCTTCATCGTGACGAATCAACTCCAGCGAGTAAGCTGCCGCGGGCCCGGGCGCCGGAGGCAGACGGCGATGGTCGCAAGTCGGCCTCCCGTAACGGATGCCGGGGTGATTAGAGGGTGAGTTCGGTAGGGCTACCGCGGCGCGGGCCGCGGGCCACTGACGGAGGCGGTCTGACCTTGCACACGCAAACATCGGTCCAGCGCGAACCGCTGAACCTGCGGGCCGGCGACCTGGTCGAGGTGCTCAGCCAGGAGGAGATTCTCGCCACTCTCGACGCCAACGGCGAATACGAGTCGCTGCAATTCATGCCCGAAATGCTGAGGTACTGCGGACAGCGGCTACGGGTGTACAAATCGGCCCACAAGACCTGCGACACGCTCACCCGCTCAGGCATCCGCAAAATGGACAACGCGGTGCACCTGGAGGGCGTGCGCTGCGACGGCGGCGCGCACGGCGGGTGCCAGGCCGCATGCATGATCTTCTGGAAGACGGCGTGGCTGAAGAAGGTCGCCGACGGCGAGCCTCAGGTCACCGCCGAGGCGCCCGAGGACGCCCGGCTGCTGCCGCTCATCACGCTCAACGCCCGGGGCCCGCGCTTCGAGGACGGCGCCGAGCGCTACAAGTGCCAGGCCACCGAGCTGCTGCGCTCCGCGCCCGAGGTGCTTCCGCTCATGCAGCTGGGCCAGTTCGTCACCGACGTGCGCACCGGCAACGTCGGCGTGCTGTGGTCGATGCGGGCGGTCGGCGCCGGCATGTACAACCGGTTCCAGGGCCTCAGCGCCAAGGTCCTGCCCAAGTGGGCCCGCCACCGCGGCGGCCGCCACTGGGGCTTCCTGAAGGGCCGCGCGGTCGGCAAGACCCCGGACGTCCACAAGGGACTGCAGCCCGGCGACCTCGTGCGGGTGCTGTCCCGCAAGGAGATCGAGCCCACGCTGAACGAGCAGCTCCTCAACCGGGGTATGGGTTTCGATGCCGAGATGGCCAGGCAGTGTGGCCGAACGGCCCGAATCGCCCGCCGGATCGACCACATCGTGGATGAGAACACGGGTCGAATGATCCACATGAAGAGCCCTTGCCTTGTTCTGGAGGGCGTCATATGCGAGGGTGCGTTGAACGCAAACTGCCCTCGCGCCATCACCCCTTACTGGCGTGAAGCGTGGCTCGAGAAGATCGAGGAGGGCAGCGGCGGCGGAGCGGATCCCAACAAGATCCCGGTGCAGAGAGCTGCTGAGTGACCAATACCGAAGAAATCCAGCTGATCCAGACCGAGATCGGCGACAAGGCTGGACGCGGCCTGAAGTGGAGCCTGGTCGGCACCCTGGGCGCCAAGGTCGGTTCGTTCGCGATGGGCCTCGTGCTGGCCCGCCTGCTGGAACCGTCGGACTACGGCACCTTCGGCATCGCCACCGCGGCCCTCGCCGTGCTCATGCACATCAACGATGTCGGCCTGATCGCCGCCGTGGTCCAGTGGCGCGGCAAGCTGGAGGACATGGCGCCGACGGCGGCCACCTTGGCCGCCGTCTTCGGCGTCGTCGTCTACGGCATCTTCTACGTCACGGCCCCCGCCTATTCGGCCTTCTCGGGCGAGGCCGACGCCGTGGGAGTCGTGCGCCTGCTGACCGTCGTCATCGTCATCGACGGCCTGACCGCGGTCCGCAGCGCGGCGCTGATGCGCGAGTTCCGGCAAGACAAAATGATCATCGCGAATACGGTCGGCCTCGGCTTCCAGATCGTGGTCTCGATCTGGCTCGCGATCGCCGGCGCCCACGCGTACGCGTTCGCCTGGGGCCAGGTCGCGGGCGCCGTCGTCGGCGGCCTCCTGACGACCATCTTCGCGAAGGTCCCGCTGCGCTTCGGCTACAACCGCGAGATCGCCAAGAAGCTGCTCAAGTACGGCTTCCCCCTGGCCGTGAGCCTCGGCATCGAGGCGATCGTGATGAACGTCCAGCTGGCCATCGTCGGGCGCATCAGCGGCCAGGAGCAGCTGGGCTTCTACGTGCTGGCGTTCAACATGTCGATGTGGGCGCAGACGATCCTGGGCACCGCCATCCGGTACGTCTCGGTGGCCGGCTTCTCCCGCCTCTCCGAGACGGACGACAGAGCCCTGGCCCAGGGCGTCCACAAGTACATACCCATGCTGGTGAGCGTGGTCGCCCCCATCATCGCGCTGATGTCGGTACTGGCCACCCCGCTCGTCACCCTGCTCTACGGCGGCAAGTGGTCCCCGGCCGGCCCGGCCCTGATGCTGCTGGTGGGCCTGACATTCGTGCGCATGGTCACCGGCCTGGCCATGGACGCCCTGATGGGCGCCGGCGCCACCCGGTCCACGCTGTGGATCTACCTCGGCTGGTCGATCGCCCTGGTCCCCGCGCTGTGGATCGCCACGGAGTCGCTGGGCATCAACGGCGCCGCGATCGCCCAGACCGGCATAGGCCTGCTGGTCGGCGTACCCCTGACGGCGATAGCCCTGCAGCGCGCGAAGGTGGCGCTGCGCCCGATGGGCCCGCCCCTGGTCCGCCCGTTGCTGTCCACCGTTCTGGCCGCCGCCGTGGCGGCCGTGGTGGCCCACTTCACCGGGCCCTACCCGGTGGTCCAGCTCCTGGCCGGCGGCACGGTGGGCCTGCTGGTCTACGTCCCGCTGGTGGTCCCCCGCGACCAGCTGCGCCGCCTGCCGTCCACGCTGCTGCGCCGGGGCGGCAGCGCCCCGATCCCGGAAGAGGCCTAGGGCCGCGCCGTCACCCAGGTCGCGCCGCGCCCGGTCGAGGCCCGTCGCCACGCCGGTCAGCCCGGTACCGTACTCGCGTGCCGATCCTGGAGATCTCCGATCTCGTCGTCCGTCACGACGTGACGACCGGGGCGCGGCTGCCGGTGCGGCGCGACGAGGTGATCGCGGCGCTTCGCGCGGCCGGTGACCGGCGCGGCGCGCGGATCGCGGCCGCACTGCGCGAGCCACTGGGCCGCCACGACGGCGTCGCCTCGGCCCGCCGCGCCCACGCCGACCACGACCTCGTGACCGCCGCCGGGTCGGCCTCCGGCCTGGTGCCGCTGCTCTACCGCCCCACCCACCACAGCAACCCGTTCTGCGCCTCGATCCGGCCGATCCTGGGCGTCCGGCCGCAGGACGCGCCGGCGCTGCGAGCCGCCCTCGGGCCGGCCGCGCGCCACCTGGTCGGCGAGGCCCGGCCGGCGCCGCGGCCATGGTGAGGGTCGCCGTACCGGCGCTGCTCGCCTCGATCGCCGCCGTCGACGGGCTGCTGGCCGGGTACCGCGCCGCGACCGGCCGCAACGGCCGCATCCGCAGGCGCGGCTACTACGTCGCCGCAATGCGGCGCGGGCTCGCCGCCGGCGCGGCCGTGCTCGGCGCCCTGGCCCTCATCCGCGGCGCGGCGCTGGCCGCCGCGCCCGACCCGGCCGCCCGCTACGCCGACCTCACCCGCGCCGGCTCCGCCATGCTGTGGGTCATCGGCCCCTTCGCCGCCGTCACGCTGGCGTCCAGCGTCGGCTACCTGGTCCTGCCCCGGCGCCCGGCGACGATCCTCATCCTGCTGGGCCTCGGCCCGCTGACCGTTGTGCGCCCCTGGGTCACCGTCGCGGCCGGGCTCGCCGCCGCCTGGACGGCCCGCGACCTCATCACCGCCGGCTGCGCGATCCTGGCCGCGACCGGCGTGCTCGCCGTCGAACCGTGGGTACACCGCCGCTGGTACGCGGGCCTCGCGTGACCTCGGCGCCTTGACATTGTCACTGTGACAAGGCTTTGACTGGCGTTCGGAGGTGGTTTGCCATGAACTCGTACCCACAGCTCGACGCGCTGGCCGCCGGGAGCGCCTCGACCCGGCTGAAGGCGGCCCTGGCGATCGGCACGCACCCGGAGCCCGCGTTCGCCGACGCGCTCGTGGCCCGGTGCGCGGTCGAGCCGGACTTCTTCGTGCGCGACATGCTGACGTGGGCGCTGACCCGCCTCCCGCCGCAGGTCACGATCCCGAAGCTGCGCGAGGCGCTGCGTTCCGAGCGGCCACAGGCCCGCAGCCAGGCGCTGCACACGCTGTCCAAGATCGGCGACGGCACCGCGTGGCCCGCGATCACGCGTTCGCTGCTGCGCGACGCCGACGACGAGGTCGCGCGGGCCGCCTGGCGCACCGCCGTGGTGCTCGTGCCCGACGGCGAGCGGGCCGCGCTGGCCGCGGAGCTGGCCACCCAGCTCGGCCGCGGCGACCGGGAGGTACAGCTGAGCCTGAGCCGCGCCCTCGTCGCCCTCGGCGACGTGGTCGAGCCGGTCCTGGCCGCGGCGCTGACCGACGGCCCGCCGCCGGTGCGCGCGCACGCCGCCGCCACGCAGCGCCTCGTGCGCGACCCGGACGCCGCGTTCGACCTCGCCGTCCACGAGGCGAGACGGGTCGCCGCGCTCGGCCCCGACCGCTCGGAGACCACGACGTGCTGATCGGCGAGGTCGCGCGCCGCTCGGGGGTGAGCGCCCGGATGCTGCGGCACTACGACTCCCTCGGCCTGGTCCGCCCGACGGGCCGGACCGTGGGAGGGTACCGGGAGTACACCGTCGAGGACGTCCGGCGGATCTTCTACGTGGAGGGCCTGCGGTCCCTGGGCCTGTCGCTGCGCCAGATCGCCCGCACGCTGGACGACCCCGGCTTCGCCCCGTCCACGCTGGTCGGCGACCTCATCCGCCGCAGCGAGGAACGCCTCCACCGGGAGCAGGAGCTCCTCGAACGCCTCCGCACGGTCGGCGCGGCCGAGCCCGCCGGCTGGCCGGACGTCGCCCGCATCGTGGAGCTCCTGCACGGCCTGGCATCGCCGAACGCCGCTCGCCGCCAGCAGGCCGTCCTGGCCTCCGGCGAGCCCACGTCGGTCCCCGCCGACCTGATCGCCCGAGCCGTCCTCACCGAATCGGATCCGAATGTCGCCGGCGCCCTGCGCTGGGCCCTCGCCCGGGCCGGCGGCGACGTCGTGCCAAGCCTCGCTTCGGGCCTGACCGCCACCGACCCCGAGGTCCGCCGGCGCGCGGTCCTGGCCTTGGCCGAACTCCCCGACAACGAGGCAACCGCGCGACTCACCGAAGCACTCGAGGACCCGGACCCGACGATCCGCCGCCCCGCCGCGCTCGCCCTGGCCGCCCGCGGCGTGACCGAGGCAGTGCCGACGCTGCTCGCCATGGTGGTCGAGGGCACGAACGACGTCGAGGCCGCCGAACTCCTGGGCACCCTGGCCCGGGACCCGACGTGGGCGGACCGGATCATGAGCGCACTGGTCGACGAACTCTCCACCGCGGACCCACCGTCCCGGATCCGCCTGACCCAGGCCCTCGCCGAGATGCCGGGCACCATCGCGCTGCCCACCTTGCGCCGCCTTACCCACGACGACGACCGCCGGGTCGCCCTCCTAGCCAAGTCCTTGTCGAACCTGCTCTCCCCTGAGTAAGCCCGTTGTGCACCATCTGAGATTGCGAATATTGGTCGGGTCAGCGGTTGCGGCGGGGTTTTGGGACAATGAGTTTATGCGGTCGAGTAGCCGGGGGCATTTCAGCCCCCGGCTCTCACAGAACCGTACGTAACGATCTCTCGTTATACGGCTCTTGTTGCCCTGGTCACCAGACCGCGGGAACGGTGTTCACCCAAGCCCAGTGGGCGAAGAACCGGGGCCTTGTGGTGACGGCTCGGGTCCAGGCTTCCTGTGCTCTCTTTCGTTCGCGCAGCCGTTTGTGCTTCTTGCGGAGCCAGCGCATCACGTAGGCGTTGATACGCGTCAGGAGGGGATACAGCGCTGAACGGTAGAAGGCGCCGTAGTACTGCATCCAGCCTCGCACCTTGGGGTTGACCCATGCTGCGAGGTCCGTTTCGGAGATCTGGGTGTGCCGATGCAGCCGCCAGGACCGCACCTGACGACTGATCCTCTTCAAGGCGTCGCTGCTGATCGCCGGGTTGAACCCGGTGAACCGCTTGCCGGTCTTGGGCCGTACTTCCCGACCTCGGAACGTGTACCCGAGGAACGTGAACGCGGTGTGCTCGTAGGAGCCGCGCCGGTTGCTGTCCTTGCAGTACACGATCCTGGTCTTGTCCGGATGCAGTTCCAAGCCGACCTCACGCATCCGTTCCTGCAGCGCCGCCAGCACATGCCGTGCCTGAGCCTGGCTGACGCAGTGCACTACCGCGTCGTCCACATAGCGTTCGAAGGTGACGCCGGGGAACTGCCGGGCCATCCAGATGTCGAACGCATAGTGCAGGACCATATTCGCCAGCACAGGTGAGACCGCGGACCCCTGTGGAGTTCCCCGGTCTCTGGCTTGCAACGACCCGTCGGGTAGTGCCAGCGGTGCATGCAACCACCGTTTGACATACAGCACCACCCACGGCAGGTCGGTGTTCGCCTCGACAGCCTTGACAACCAGGTCCCACGGCACGCTGTCGAAGAACTTGCGGATGTCCAGATCGATCACCCAGTCCGTCTTCCAGCACCGTGTCCGGCAGGTAGCCACGGCGTCGAGTGCGGAGCGCCCTGGCCGATAGCCATAGGAATCCGGGTGGAAGACCCGTTCGACCTTCCGCTCCAACTCCATAGCCACAACCGTCTGCGCGACGCGATCCGACACGGCCGGCACGCCAAGGATTCTCGTGCCGCCCCCATGCGCCTTTTCGATCTCCACCGCACGCACCGGTGGTGGGAAGTACGACCCCGAGGACATCCGATTCCAGATCTTGTACAGGTTGTTCTTCAGATCCGCCTCGAACTGCTCGATCGTCTGTCCGTCCACACCGGGCGCGCCCTTGTTCGCCTTGACCTTCTCCCACGCCTCCCAGACTGCCCGCTTCGAAATCTGAAACGGCTTGTCTGCTGCTTTCAGCTCGCCCACGCGACTCCTTCCGGAGAACATCCGGTTGATCGGACAGACCAGCCACGGACAACCCGGCCCCTTCGCTCCAGCCCCATTACAGGGCCCTCACCACTACTACGGGCCGGTCCGCCAGCGCACCCGGCATCGGTACTCGATCCCTTACGGTGTCGCCGCTTGGGACACTCCCTCTCCCCTGCCCGCACGAGCACGGCGTATCCGGGCACGCCTTCTCCTGTTCCACACGGAAGCCGCAGACCAGGCTCACGTCGTCTCCATGCCGGACACCGCCTGGCCAGAAAGCGGCACACCCGCCAGGCTCATCCCGGGATCAGCTGCACACCCCGGTTTCGATGTCGTCTGTAATTGTTTCGACACGTCAGCAACGATTCACTTACGTTCGTCTTCCTGATCCCTACCTGACACCTCTCGGGCGCCTTTTCCTCATCGCTCACCACGACGGTCTTCAGCCAACGCAGCATGAGGTGGTTTGAAGCCTCCCGCCGCCGGGCGACTCCGAAGGGCCAACAACCTTCATCTTCCGTGCAGCACCGCTTCCAAAGCTCGACCTACCGAACCTCCTCCACGTTCAGGACACACGCAGCTGCAGTTGTTCACCGGCACTGAATTGGCTGCCATGCGCGACCGGAAGAGGTCGCGTCGTTATTCTCCCTTGGGTGAAACGGTTCCGTCGGGAACATGCGCGGCAGCGAGCCTGGGGCTTGGCCCGCCGACATGCCGAACAGCTGCGCCACGCCCACGCACGCGCCCGGTTGGCGGCCGCGTCAGACGATCAGCCGGACGGTTCGCTTCACGAGCCGGCGCCGCCGGAGATGGCACCTGAGCAGGCCGAACGCCTCGTGGCCGACACCGGCCCGGACGACCTCGAGTCCGTGCCGCAGCAGGCGCAGGATGCCGCTCGACCGAACGATGCCGAAAACCGTCGATCGGCACCGCCACGAGCGCGCCGACCGGTCGATGCGACACCGCGGCGACCGGATGGCAGCGAGAATAGGCGTCCTTCGCCGCCGCAGGTTGGTTCGAAAATGCACTACGCGAGGCCACCGCATATTCCTCATGAATGGAGACGTGGCACTGGTCGGTCGATTGCTCTTACACGGCCGAGGCAACGTGCTCCGTCCATGGGTGCGCGGTCGCTGCGGGCCGTTGTGGCAAGACCGCGGATTCACTTGGACGAGGGGCTGACAAACAACGCTCGGCCGATGGTGGCGGGCGCCTCCGGCAGCCCGCTAACCGTATAAGCGTGGTCCGGGTCCGTCGTTGCCCACCGGACATTCCTCCGGGCCGCCTGCCGCCGCCGGGACCGCGCGGGTCATCAGTCGGTGGCCCAGACCGTAGGCGGTGGGGCCAAATCCGGCTCACGGTCCGCGGCTTTCTTACGGTCCCGAACCAGCTTCCATCGACGCGAGGCGCCAATAGCCCCAGCGGCCCGCAACGAGCCCTACGACCGGAACCAAATGCCCGGACACCGCCATCAAACCCCACGACGAGCCGCAACAGGACCCACGACCGCAACCACTACCCAAACACCGCCATCAAACCGCACGACGAGCCGCAACAGGACCCACGACCGCAACCACTACCCAAACACCGCCATCAAACCGCACGACGAGCCGCAACAGGACCCACGACCGCAACCACTACCCAAACACCGCCCAGCAGAGAGAGCACACTTCCCCCCGGCCCCCCACCCCCCGGAGAAAAGAACCAACCGCTCACGTCCAGCGAATCGTCGCCCGCTCCCGCCACACCCCCAAGACGGACACGTCGCCGTCCACGTCCAGGTCTGAAGTGGTGCGGCGGTTCCACAGTGCCAAATACAGGTCGCTGGCGGCCCCGCGCAGCGTGCAGTCCGTCGCCGTTGAAGCGCCGCGGGACAGCGACGCGCCCTTCGCGGACATCGTGACCGTCCACGAGTGCGGGCCCTCGGCGCGGGCGCCGTCGGTGACGTGGACGGCCAGCGTGCATGGGCGGTCGCAGCGAAGGCGGCCGCCGCGGGTGCCGTAGAAGCCCATCAGCAGCTCGTCGATGCCGTCGATGCCGAGGTCGGCGTCGACGCCGGCGATGTCGCCGATTGCGCCCTGCAGGTCGGCGCGGTGGATGGTGGTCTCGTGGGCCTGGCGGCGGGCCCAGAAGCCGAGCGGGGAGTCGGCGGGGAGGAAGTGCCAGCAGGGCGTGGACGGGGGCGCGGTGCGCAGCAGGTCGACCAGGGACGTGTGGCCGGTCTGGAACCAGTCGATGAGGTCCTCGTCGGGCGGCATCGGGCCGACCGCGATCTCCTCCTCCTCGTCGGACAGGACCGTGGTGCGGGCGTCGCGGACGTAGGCGGCCGCCCAGCGGTGGACGTAGCCGACGTGGTGGACCAGCTCGCGGACCGTCCACTCCGGGCATGTCGGAACCTGGGCGTCGAAACCGGCCTTCTCGGCGGCGTCGACGAAATCGAGGCCGGCTCGCTCAAGGGCGTCGATGTGGCGACCCATCTCCATGTCGTCACTGTGCCAGAGGGGTACGACATTTTCGGTCGGGTGAAGGACGGATGGGAGAAAGGAGAGGGTCGCGAAAGCCGGCGCTACGCCAGCCAGACGCCGGCGAGCCAGATCGCGGTCATGAGCAGGGCGGTGGCCAGCTCGATGAGCGTGGACAGGCCCGCGGCCTTCAGGGCGTGCTTCGTGGACTGCCAGGCCTGCGCGCCGTCGCGGCGGCGGGCCAGCTCGACCAGGAAGATACCGAGGACGAAGCCCAGGACGAGGCCGATGACCGGTACGACGAAGAAGCCCACGATGCCGCACAGGCCGCCGAGCAGCAGGGTGAAGTTGGAGACGCCGGCGCGCTTGAGGTTGCGGCCGGGGACCAGGTACTTGGCGCC
Source organism: Dactylosporangium sp. CA-139066 (assembly GCF_050936175.1). Lineage (NCBI taxonomy): Bacteria > Bacillati > Actinomycetota > Actinomycetes > Micromonosporales > Micromonosporaceae > Dactylosporangium > Dactylosporangium sp. CA-139066. Next base: position 9,495,082 of record NZ_JBNJNH010000001.1, read on the forward strand.
GAAGCCCAGGGCCAGCACCACCGTGGCCGCCGCGGCCACCGCCCAGCCGGTCGCGCCGTGGCCGCCGAACACCGCCCAGACCAGGATGCCGGCCCAGCACAGCAGCAGGCCGGGGAGCATGGGGATGAGCACGCCGAAGACGCCGGCCACGACGGCGACGGCGGAGATGAGCGAGACCAGGCCGCTGCTGTCGGTCGGATCCACACCGACCACTGTGCCGCAGACCCGGTCCCGCCGCACTTCCGGGGAATCAGTCGCCGACGATCTCGCGCAGGACGGCCGCGAACTGCTCGGGGCGCTCGATGTGCGGGCTGTGGCCCACGCCCTCGTAGACGACTTCGCGGAAGGAGCCGCCCTGCTCGGCGTACCGCTGCAGCACCGCTCTGGTCTGTCCGACCATCGGCTGGGGCGGGCAGTCCTCGTCGCCCGGCCAGCCCGGGACCAGGCCGAGCTTGCCCAGCTGGGCCAGGTCGAAGAAGGAGCTGTCGGAGACGATCGCGTCCTGGTCGCCGCGGATCCAGGTGATCGGCGGCTTGACCGGGACGTCGACGATGCCGGTCAGGTTGAGGTAGCGCGGCGACAGCGTGTTGAGCACGCCCCGCTCGCCGGGGGCCATGCCGGGCCAGTTCTCACTGGGGGTACCGCCGCCGGGGTATTGGTCTTCCGCGACGGCCGTCGAGAGCATCGTGTCGAGGAGCAGTTCCTCGTCCGCGCCGAAGTCGAAGCCGGGGGCGGCGTAGAACGCGCGCATGACGTTGCGCGGGCTGGCCTGGTCGTCCGTGCCGCGGTCCTTGGCGGCGAGCAGGCGCACGAAGTCGGGGTTCGCCGAGCCGCCGCCGGTCCCGGCGTAGTCGGGCGTGGTCGGCGTGCCGTCCAGGTCGCGGGTGCCGCCGAAGCCGTACGGCGAGACCGGCGCCTCCAGCACCAGCGCGCCGATGGCCTCGGGCTGGTCCAGCAGCAGCTGCATCGCGACGCCGCCGCCGAGCGAGTGGCCGACGACGGTGACCGGCCGGCCCGACTCCTCCGCCATCGCCCGCAGCAGCGGCGCCACGTCGTCGGCGAAGTCGCGCAGGCCGCGGGTGGCGTCCACGCCGAGGGCGGGGCTGTCGCCGTACCCGCGCAGGTCCGGCGCCGCGATCCGCCAGTGCGGCGGCAGGTGACGCACGAGGGGCTCCCAGAAGCCCGAGGACGAGCAGTTGCCATGGATGAGCAGTACGGGCGGGCCGGACTCGGTCCCGTGGGTGGTGACGTGCATCACCGCATGGTCGCATCGGTTGTGGGCCGGTCACATGTGGCCGGCCCACACACCTCTACCGCAGGACGGCCTCGTCGCGGCCATACCGCGTGAGTGCCCAGATGACCGCCACGTCGGCGGCGATGATGAGCATCGACCACAGTGGGTAGTACGGCAGGAACAGGAAGTTGGCCACCGCGCTCAGCGACGCCAGGATGATGCCGAGGACTCTCCCCCACAGCTGCCCGGCCAGCACGGCGCCGCCGCCGACCGCGACCAGCACCCCGAGGGCGAGGTGGATCCAGCCCCAGGTGCCCACGTTGAACCCGAAGATGTAGTTCTCGGCCAGCACGTAGAAGGTGCGCTCGAAGATCGCCGTCAGCCCGACGACGATCTGGAAGATGCCGATGACGAGCATCATGCTGCCGGCGAACACCGCGAAGCCGGTGACCCACGGGGACCGACGCTGCAACGTCTCCATGCGGCCACGGTGGGCGCGCCGGGGGTGGGCCCCCATCACCCGCCGGTCGGGACTTCGGCAGTACTTGACGCTTCAAGTTTCTCGTCGGTACCGTCATCCGTGGAACTTGAAGGTTAAAGTATTAGGAGGCCATCATGAACATCTTCCTGTGGGTACTGCAGGGCCTGCTCGGCGCCGCGTTCATCCTCGCCGGGATCATGAAGACGACGCAGCCCAAGGAGAAACTCGCGGGGACCATGACATGGGTGACCCGCCGCTCGGCCGGCACCGTGAAGTTCATCGGCGCGATGGAGATCCTCGGCGGCCTCGGGCTGATCCTGCCCTGGGCGACCGGGATCGCCACGATCCTGACCCCGCTGGCCGCCGTCGGGCTGGCGATCATCATGGTGCTGGCGATCGGTGACCACACGCGCAGCAAGGAGTACAACGTCATCGGCCTCAACGTGATCCTCGGCGCCATCGCCGTCGTCATTGCGATCGGGCGCTTCTGACGCGTATCGGACGCGTCGTTGGCCCCGGCCGACAAGATCAAGGCAACATGGATGGCATGACCGACGAGCCACGATGGCTGGACGACACCGAGTACCGCGCTTGGATGTCGCTGCTGGCCGTCGTGCTCGTGGGCTTCCCGGAGCTCGAGCGGACGTTCCGCCCGCACGGCCTCGTCCACGTCGAGTACGGGCTCCTCTCCGCGCTGAGCAACGCCGGCGAGGGGCTGCGCCTGTCCGACCTCGCCGGGCAGATGAACATGTCGCCGAGCCGGCTGAGCCACCGGATGCGCAAGCTCCTCGACCTCGGGTACGTCGAGATCGCCGGCGACGCCTGCGACGGCCGGGTCAGCATCGCCCGGATCACCGAGGCCGGCCGCGAGTTCGCCGCGGCGGTCGCACCGGCCCACGTCGCCGACGTGCGCCGGCTCATCTTCGACCACCTCGACGCGGCCCAGACCGAGGCCCTGGCCGACGCGCTCGGCGCGATCGCCGGCAAGCTCGGCGAATCGTGCCCTGGTCAGGCCGGGGCACCGAAGGGACCATCCGTGCCCGGCACACAGGCGATCTGAATGAGGTCCCGACAGGCCAATACCTATGCGGTTCGAACAGGAATAGAGTGACCGCATGCGTGCCGTCGTGATCACTGGAGTGTCCCGCGGTCTGGGCGCCGCCCTCTTCGATGTGTCCAACGCCCGCGGCGATCGCATCCTGGCGGTCGGCCGCCACTTCACCCCCGAGCAGCAGCAGCTGCGCGACGACCGGCCCGTCGACGTCACGTTGTTCTCCACCGACATCGCCGACGCGCACTGGCTGCCCGACTACGACACGCTGCGCGCGTTCCTGCGCGACGCCGACGAGGTCGTGCTCATCCACAACGCCGCCGTCGTCGACCCGATCGGCGCCGTCGGCCGGCTCACCACCGAGGCCATCACCAACGCGATCGCCGTCAACCTCACCGCACCGATCGTGCTGACCAACGCGTTCCTGCGCGCCGCGCCCGCGGACGCCAAGGTCCGCATCCTGTTCATCTCCTCGGGCGCGGCGCACCGCATCATCGACGGCTGGGCGCTGTACTGCACCACCAAGGCCGCCGGCGAGACCTTCTTCGACGTCGTCGCCTCGCAGGTGAAGGGCGACGAGCGGATCAGCATCGCCAACATCGACCCCGGCCAGATGGACACCCGCATGCAGGAGAACATCCGCCGGGCCGCGGCCTCGGGCGTCTTCTTCCCGGGTCAGCAGCGCTGGCTCGACGCGCACGACGAGGGGCGGCTGGCCGATCCCCTCGCCGTGGCCGAACGCATCATCAAGGAGCACGCCTCGTAGCCGAGGGCCTCCGGGATCAGCCGAGGACCTCGCGGAGGCGGGCGCCGAAGGGGGCGCCGTCGCCGAAGCCGCCGTGGCCGCCGGGGAACACCTCGGCGGTCGTCTCCAGGCGCGTGGCGAGCTCGAGGCCGGCCCGGTTGGGCGGCTCCCCCGTGCTCGCCGCGCCGACGGCCGGCACGATGCGCACCGTGCTCGATCGCAATCCGTCCAGATCGGGCACGAAGGCCCCGAAGCCCGGGATCTCGTACGCCACGAACGTCTCCAGGTTCCCCTGCATCCGGGCGGCGAACTCCGGCGACGGCGGCGCGCCCCTGCTGTCGGCGTTCCCGCCCATCGCCGCGCCGAACGTGCCCAGTGCGGCGCCGACGCCGGCGGTGCGGTACACCTCGGCCACCTGCGCCATCACCGAACGCCAGTGGTCGAAGTCGGGCAGCAGCTCGAACACGGGCGGCTCGTGCGCGACCACGGTGCGCACCATGCCCGGATACCGGGCGGCCAGCTCGAGCGCGATCTCGGCGCCGGAGCTGTTGCCGAACACGTCGGCCGGGTCGTCCTCGGTGACGCCGACCGCGCCCAGCAGCCGGTACGCGTCGTCGGCCTGCTCCTCGACGTTCACCTCGGCCGGCGGCCCGGCCAGCGGGCTGCGCGAGACGCCGCGCCGGTCGTAGGTGACCACGGTGTGGTCGGCGGCCATCTCGTCGGCCAGGGCCGCGAAGCCCTCGGCGTCGTAGATGCCGCCGCAGATCAGCAGCAGCACCGGGCCGGAGCCGCGCACCTCGTAGTACAGCGTGGCGCCGGGCACGGACAGCTTCTCGGTCTTCACGATGGGTTCCTCCTGTCGTCGATGTGCCCAACGGTCGCAGCGGCGCACGGTCATTCGACATCTACTCGTGAGTAATTTCCGGGTTTAGACTCGCGCCATGACCGCCACGCGAACTCCCGGCGTCCCCGCCATCGACGAGGGCTCGCTGATCTCGACCAACCCCGCCACGGGAGAGGAGGTCGGCCGCTTCCCGATCGCCTCCACCGATCATCTCACCGAGGCCGTGGCCCGGGGGCGGGACGCGGCCGCGTGGTGGGCCGGGCTCGGGTTTTCCGGGCGGCGGCGGCGCCTGCTGGCGTACCGCAGCGTGCTCACCAACCGCCTTGACGAACTCGCCGCGCTCATGCACCGCGAGGGCGGCAAGCCCCGGGCGGACGCCCTGGTGGAGGCGATCGCGGCGGTCGACCACATCGCGTGGGCCGCACAGCACGCGCGCAAGGTGCTGGGCCGGCGCCGGGTGGGCAGCTCGATCCTGCTCAAGGAGCACGCGTCGTACCTGGAGTACCTGCCGTTCGGCGTGATCGGCGTGATCGGGCCGTGGAACTACCCGATCCTCACCCCGATGGGCTCGATCGCCTACGCCCTGGCGGCGGGCAATGCGGTGGTGTTCAAGCCCAGCGAGTACACCCCGGCGGTCGGGCAGTGGTTCGTCGACCGCTTCGCCGAGATCGTCCCGGAGCACCCGGTCCTGCAGATCGTCCACGGCCTCGGCGACGTCGGCGCCGCACTGTGCCGCAGCGGGGTGGACAAGATCGCGTTCACCGGGTCGACGGCCACGGGCAAGAAGGTCATGGCCGCGGCGGCCGAGTCGCTCACGCCCGTGCTGCTGGAGTGCGGCGGCAAGGACGCGATGATCGTCGCCGCCGACGCCGACCTCGACGCCGCCGCCTCGGCCTGCGTGTGGGGCGGCCTCACCAACGCCGGCCAGACGTGCGTGGGCATCGAGCGCGTCTACGTGGCGGAGCCCGTGTACGACGAGTTCCTCAACCGCATCGTGGCGCGGGCGGCCAAGCTCAACGTCGGCCCGGCGGCCTCGGACGACATCGGGCCGATCACGATGCCCTCGCAGATCGACGTCATCCGGCGCCACATCGAGGACGCCCTCACCCGCGGCGGCCGCGCCGTCCTCGGCGGCGCGGAGGCCGTCCAGCCGCCCTTCGTGAACCCGACGATCCTCGTCGACGTGCCGGAGGACTCGGCCGCGGTGCAGGAGGAGACGTTCGGCCCCACGCTCACCGTCGCGCGCGTACGCGACGCCGCGGAGGCGGTCCGGCTCGCCAACAGCACGGGCTACGGCCTGGGCGGCGCCATCTTCTCCAAGTCGGGCGGCCTCGACCTGGCGCGGCAGGTCCGCTCCGGGATGACGTCGGTGAACTCGACGCTGACCTTCGCGGGGATGCCGGCGCTGCCGTTCGGCGGGGTGGGCAACTCCGGGTTCGGCCGGATTCACGGCGCCGACGGGCTGCGCGAGTTCGCCCGGCCCAAGTCGATCGTGAAGCGGCGGGGCCCCTCGGTGCTCGCGGCCACGACGTTCGACCGGACCGAGAAGACCATCCAGCAGATCCTGCGCGTGGTCCGGCTGGTACACGGCCGCAGCAGGTAGGGCCTTCCTCGGCCGTGTGGGATGATCCGGCACCATGCGGCTGAGCGGGGCGGCTGGGGAGGCCGTGCGGCTGGCGGCGCAGCGCGCGTGGGCGAGCGGGGCCGACCGGATCGACGGGGCGCTGCTGCTCGCCGGGCTCGCCGGGGCCGAAGGGGGCGCGCGCCACGCGCTCGGGGCGTTTGCCGAGGCGCTGCGGCCGCCGGTCCAGGGTGCGCACGGGGCGCAGAACGTTTCATTCGCCGAGGACGCGCGGGAGGCGATCGAGGCCGCGGCGCGGCGCGCGACGGCGAACGGGCGGCGGTACGTGACGAGCATCGACCTGCTCGACGGCGTCCTGGGGACCGCGAAAGGGGCCGGGGCGCTGCGGGCCGCCGGCGCCGACCCGGCCGGGCTCGCGAGCGGCGACCACGACGCGTGCTGCCCCGAGAGCGTGCCCAGCCATGCCGAGGCGGCGCTCGCGGAGGTGGTGCGCGGCGCGGGCAAGGTGCGGCGCCGGGCCTGGGTGGCCGGGCTCGCCGGGCGGGTGGCGCTCATGGCGGGGCTGTACGCGATCGTGCTCGCCATCGCCTGGGACACCGCCGGGCCCGAGATCATCCTGGCCGGCGGCGGCGGGGCGGTCGTCGTGGCGCTGGGGGTCGCGGCGGTGCGCGTACGCGGGGCGACCCGCAGGCTGGCCACGAACCCGGCGCCGGTGGTGCCGCTGCCGGCGGACGCCGGCCCGCTGCTCGAGCGGCTCGGCCTGCGCTCGCTCGAGGTGCGGGTCGGGGGCGGGTTCGCCACCGATCGCTGCTACCGGCGCGGGCGGCGGGCGTGGATCTTCGTATCCGAGCACACCGACCACGACGCGCAGCGGGTGCGGTTCGTGCTGTGGCACGAGGTCGCGCACCTCGCGCGGCGGGACAGCCGGGGGCGGATCGTCACCGGGCTGCTCGGGCTGGGGCTGCTCACCGGGGTCATGCTCAGCTTCGATCCGCGGGCGATGCTGGTCGCCGGGATCGGGGCGCCGGCCCTCGCGATCGCCTGGCGGTGGTGGGCCGAGGCCGCGTGCGACCGGTTCGCCGTGCGGCAGGTGGGTGGCGCCGCGCTGCGGGCGTGGGCGGCCGATCACCTGGCGGTCGTCGCCACGCTGCGGCGCCGGCGGCAGCTGCCGAAGCGGCTGGGGCGGCGCACCTGGCTGTCCCACCCGCCGATGCGGCTGCGGGCGGCGCTGCACCGGGTGTGGGGCTAGGCCCACCCGGGCGTGCGTCCAAGCGGATACCCGCGCGGCCCCGGTCTCAATAGCGTCACGGGCATGGGGACCGAGCCCGACGACGGCACGCCCGTGTCCCTCCGGGTGGAGGTGTCCGGGCGGCTGCACGGGGGCGGCGACCTGGTGGTCCGGCGGCCGAGGCGGAACCTCGACCAGTGGATGCGCCCGGGAGAGGCGACCTAGAACAGCGTCAGCTCGTCCTTCTGCACGCCGCGCAGGGCGTTGTAGTCCAGGACCACGCAGCGGATGCCGCGGTCCTCGGCCAGGACGCGGGCCTGGGGCTTGATCTCCTGAGCGGCGAAGATGCCGGACACGGGGGCCAGCAGCGGGTCGCGGCCGAGCAGTTCCAGGTACCGCGTGAGCTGCTCAACGCCGTCGATCTCGCCGCGGCGCTTGATCTCGACGGCGACCGTGGCGCCGGCGCCGTCGCGGCACAGGAGGTCGACCGGGCCGATCGCGGTCATGTACTCGCGGCGGACCAGCGTGAAGCCGGCGCCGAGGGTCTCCGGCGCCGCGGCCAGCAGCTCCTGCAGGTGAGCCTCGACCCCGTCCTTGACCAGGCCGGGGTCCACGCCCAGCTCGTGGCTGGTGTCGTGGAGGATCTCCTCGATCGTGATCCGCAGCTCCTCGCCCGACTTGTTGACCACGCGCCACTGGCCCTCCGCCTCCTCGAGGCGGCACGGGGGGCTCATCCAGTTCAGCGGCTTGTACGCCCGGTCGTCGGCGTGGATCGAGATCGAGCCGTCGGCCTTGATGAGCAGCAGGCGGGTCGCGGGCGGGAGGTGGGCCGTGAGCCGGCCGATGTAATCGACCGAGCACTTGGCGATGACGAGACGCACGGCCGACAGCCTAACCGGTGCGACTGGCGCCTCGATGTCATGCTTTAGGGGTGTTGGAGTCATTGACGGGTCTCGGCCTCGCCACATCGGCCGGCCTCAACGCATATATCCCGTTGCTGGCGATCGGCCTGCTCGCCCGATACACCGACCTCATCACCCTGCCCTCCAACTGGGCGTGGATGGAGAACGGCTGGACGCTGGCGATCGTCGCGGTGCTGCTGGCCATCGAGTTCGTCGCCGACAAGGTGCCGATGATCGACCACGTCAACGACGTCATCCAGACCTTCGTGCGCCCGACCGCGGGCGGGCTCGCGTTCGGCGCGGCGTCGAGCTCCGAGACGGTGACGGTGACCGATCCGGGCTCGTTCTTCAGCAGCCATCAATGGGTGCCCATAGTCGTCGGCGGGCTGATATCGCTCGGCGTGCACGGCATGAAGGCGGCGTCGCGGCCGGTCATCAACGCCACGACGGTCGGCTTCGGGGCGCCGGTGGCCAGCACGATCGAGGACGTGGTGAGCGCCACCCTGTCGGTGGTGGCGATCGTGCTGCCGGTCATCGTGCTGCTGTTCCTGCTGCTGATGTTCGTCGGCTTCGGCTGGCTGATGCGCCGCCGCAAGCGCCGCAAGGAGGAGAAGGCGGCCGCGAAGTGGGCGGCCGCACAGGGGTGGAGACCGAATTAGAGACGGTGGGCCTCACGGACGACGGTCACGAGCTCGTCGACCACGTCCGTGATGGCGAAGTCCTTCGGCGTGAAGACCCGCGCCACGCCGGACTCGCGCAGCGCGGCGGCATCGTCGGGAGGGATGATGCCGCCGACGACCACCGGCAGGTCGCCGAGGCCCTCGGCGCGCAGGCCCCGCAGGACCGACGCGACGGCCGCCAGGTGTGAGCCCGAGAGGACGGACAGCCCGACCAGGTCGACGTCCTCCTCGACCGCGGCCGCCACGATCTGCGCCGGCGTCAACCGGATGCCCTGGTAGACGACCTCGAAGCCGGCGTCGCGAGCCCGCACGGCGATCTGCTCCGCGCCGTTGGAGTGCCCGTCGAGGCCGGGCTTGCCCACGAGCATGCGCAGCCGGCCGGTGCCGAGGTCGTCGGCGGTCTGCCGGACCCGCGCGCGGACCCGCTCCAGATTTCCGGCGGACGCCGGGACCGCGCCGCCCAGGCCGGTCGGCGCGCGGTACTCGCCGAACACCTCCCGCAGCTGCCCGGCCCACTCCCCCGTGGTCACGCCGGCCCGGACGCACTCCAGCGTCGCCGCCATGAGGTTGCCGGTGCCCTCGGCCGCGGCCCGCAGCCCGGCCAGGGCCGCGGTCACGTCGCCGCGCCCGGCCCGCCAGCGGCGCACCGAGTCGGCGGCGGCCTGCTCCACGGCGGGGTCGATCTGCTCGATGGCGCCGGCGCTGTTGAGCGGCGACGGCTCGGTCTCGGTGAACGTGTTGACGCCCACGACGACGTCGTCGCCGCGCTCCATGCGGGCGCGGCGCTCGGCGAGGGAGCCGACCAGGGCGCTCTTGAGGTACCCGGACTCGACCGCGGCGACCACCCCGCCCATCTCGAGGACCCGCTCGAGCTCGGCGGTGGCGCCGTCCACGATGCCGGCCACGAGCGCGTCCATGACCTTCGAGCCCTCGAACAGGTCCGGGTACTCCAGCAGGTCCGACTCGAACGCCAGCACCTGCTGCATGCGCAGCGACCACTGCTGGTCCCACGGCCGGGGCAGGCCGAGCGCCTCGTTCCAGGCCGGCAGCTGCACGGCCCGGGCCCGCGCGTCGCGCGAGAGCGTCACGCCGAGCATCTCCAGCACGATGCGCTGGACGTTGTTCTCCGGCTGCGCCTCGGTGAGCCCGAGCGAGTTGACCTGGACGCCGTAGCGGAAGCGCGCGGAGACGCCGTAGCGCTCCAGCGTCAGCCGGTCCCAGAGCACCGTGAACGCGCGCATCTTCGCCGTCTCCTCGACGAAGCGCACCGAGGCGTTGACGAAGAACGAGATCCGCGCGACAACGTCGCCGAAGCGCTCGGGCGCGACCTGGCCGCAGTCGCGCACCGCGTCGAGCACCGCGATCGCGGTGGCCAGCGCGAACGCGACCTCCTGCACCGGGGTGGCGCCGGCCTCCTGCAGGTGGTACGAGCAAATGTTGACCGGGTTCCACTTCGGGCAGTTGGCGACCGTCCACGCGATGGTGTCGGCGGTCAGGCGAAGTGACGGGCCGGGCGGGAAGATGTGGGTGCCCCGGGACAGGTACTCCTTGACGATGTCGTTCTGCGTGGTGCCGGCCAGCCGCTCGATCGGCACGCCCTGCTCGGCGGCGCACGTGACGTACAACCCCAGGAGCCACATCGCCGTGGCGTTGATGGTCATCGAGGTGTTGGCCCGGGCGAGGTCGATGCCGTCGAACAGGGTCCGCATGTCCCCGAGGTGGGCGACCGGCACCCCGACGCGCCCGACCTCGCCGCGAGCCAGCTCGGCGTCCGGGTCATAGCCGGTCTGCGTCGGCAGGTCGAAGGCGACCGACAGGCCGGTCTGGCCCTTGGCCAGGTTGCGACGGAAGAGTGCGTTGGACGCGGCGGCCGATGAGTGGCCGGCGTAGGTGCGCATGACCCACGGGCGGTCGCGCTCGGGGAGCCTCATACGAGCACCTTACTGAACGGTAACTAGGGTGCCGCGGTGAAAGTTGTCACCGCCTATAGTGGTCGCCGTGACGGATGCGATCACCGTGCGCGGGCTACACAAGGCTTACGGCAAGCATGTCGCCGTCGACGGCGTCGACCTCGACGTCCGGGCCGGCGAGGTGTTTGCGCTCCTCGGCCCCAACGGCGCCGGGAAGACCACGACGGTGGAGATCCTCGAGGGCTTCCGCAAGCGCACGTCCGGCGACGTCAAGGTGCTCGGCGCCGACCCGCAGCAGGCCGACGCGGCCTGGCGCGCCCGGGTCGGCGTGGTGCTGCAGAGCACCGGCGAGTTCGACGACCTGACCGCGCGCGAGGTCGTGCACCACTTCGCCACCTACTACCCGGGCGCCGCCGACCCCGACGAGATCGTCGCGCGGGTGGGCCTGGCCGAGAAGCAGAACGACCGCACCCGGACGCTGTCGGGCGGCCAGAAGCGCCGCCTCGACGTGGCGCTGGGCATCATCGGCCGGCCGGAGCTGCTCTTCCTGGACGAGCCGACCACGGGCTTCGACCCGGAGGCCCGGCGCGAGTTCTGGGGCCTCATCCGCGACCTCGCCCACGCCGGCACCACGATCCTGCTGACCACGCACTACCTGGACGAGGCGGAGGCGCTCGCCGACCGCGTCGGCGTCCTCGCCGGCGGCCGGCTCATCGCGCTCGACACACCCGAGGCCCTGGGCGGCCGCGGCCAGGGCGGCGCCACGGTGAGCTGGACCGGCCCCGACGGCCCGGCGGCGGAGCGCACCGAGGCCCCGACCGCGCTCGTCGCCCGCCTCGCCCAGCAGTTCGGCGGCGAGGTGCCGGGCCTCACCGTCACCCGACCCAGCCTCGAGGATGTGTACCTGCGGATGATCGGCGCCGGCGAATGAACACGCTGCGGCTCGGCCTCCTGCGCGGCGGCCTGGAGATCAAGCAGTTCCTGCGCAGCCGCGAGTCGGTGGTGTTCACCCTCGCGTTCCCGCTGATCCTGCTTACCGTGTTCGGCGCGGTCTTCGGCGGCGAGATCGCCACGGGCGTGACGTTCACGCAGTACTTCGCGGCCGGCATGATCGCCGCCGGCCTGCTGTCGACCGGCTTCCAGAGCCTGGCGATCCAGATCCCGATGGAGCGCGAGAAGGGCATCCTCAAGCGGCTGCGCGGCACGCCGATGCCCCGCGCGGCGTACTTCATCGGCAAGGTCGTCATGGTCCTGGCCATCGGCCTGGTCGAGACGGTCCTGCTGGTCACCGTGGCCGCGCTGTTCTTCGGCGTGAAGCTGCCCTCGACCGGCGAGAAGTGGCTGACGTTCGCCTGGGTGGCGCTGCTGGGCATCAGCGCGTGCACGCTGTGCGGGATCGCGTTCTCGTCGCTGGCCCGCTCCGGCCGCAGCGGCCCCGCGGTCGTCACCCCGGTCGCGATCGTGCTGCAGTTCATCTCGGGCGTGTTCTTCCAGTACTCCGACCTCCCGAGCTGGATGCAGGGCATCGCCTCGGTCTTCCCGCTGAAGTGGATGACCCAGGGCATGCGCTCGGTGTTCCTGCCGGACAGCTTCGCCGCCCAGGAGCCGTCGCACGCCTGGCAGCACGGGACGATCGCGCTGGTGCTCGGCGGCTGGATCGTGGCGGGTCTGGTGCTGTGCCTGCTCACGTTCCGGTGGACCGAAAGAGACTAAGAGCCATTCCATGGCTCGGGTCCGTGCACACCGGGATTTCGTGTGAGCGAAGCGAGCATGGGGGGTCCGGGGTGGGAACCCCCCGGCGCGCCCGAGCGAAGCGAGCGCCAGTTGCGTTTGCCAGTCCGTTCTTCCCACGAGGAATCCCGACGTCCGTAGTGGCAAGACCCTCAACGGCCGCGTCCTCCTGCCGAACAGAGTTGGGTGACGGGTCGGCTCCACAAGGCGGTCCGGCAGGTCGGCGTGGCCGGCGCGCTGGCGATCGCGCTCGTGCTCGCCCTCGGGCTGGGCGCGTCGTGGCAGGCCGCCAGCGCCATCCACGACGGCCAGCGTGAGCGTGCCACGGCCGTCCTCGACCGCGCCGCCGGCCTGTCCGAGGCCTCCGTGCGGGCCGAGATCCACCGGTACCTCGACACCCTGCGCACCATCGCCGCCGCCGTCGGCACGCACACCGACCTCACCTACGACGACTTCCAGGCCACCACCGCGCCCCTGAGCGACGCCGGGCTGGTCGGGGCCACCTCGCTGGTCTTCCTGGTCGCGGCGGACGATGCGCAGACGCCGGCGGTCCAGCAGTACTGGCGCGAGCGGGGCCTGGCCGGCCTGCAGCTGAAGCCCGACGGCGCCGGGCGCGAACACCTGTACACCATCTTCAGCCGGCCCCTCGACAACACCCCGGGGCTCCCGGCCGGTACCGACCTCGCCCAGGCCGCCGAGCCGACCGCGGCGCTGTACGAGTCGCGCCGCTCCGGCAACCCGGCCGTCTCCGACACGTACGTGCTGCTGCGCGACCGCACCATGCCGCCGGAGTCCCAGCAGCTCTCCTTCGTGCTCGCCACACCCTCCTACGGCGCCCCGGACGCCGGCGGGCACCGGGAGTTCAAGGGCTGGGTCGTGCTCGGCCTGCGCGGGCAGGACTTCGTCGGCGGCGTGCTCAGCCGGGCCACGCAGGGCCAGGCCGACGCCGAGCTGTGGGCGCAGAACGGCGGGGGCCAGGAGAGCCGGGTCGCCGCGCTGGCGCAGGGCGGCCGGCCGGACATGTCGCGCACCGTGCGCGTGCCGATCGCCAACCGGCAGTGGCGCCTGGTCGTGGCCGCCGACTCGGCGCGCCTCGGCGGCTCCGCGCCCGAGCTGCCGTTCGTCGTCGGGCTCGGCGGCACCATGCTGACGCTGCTGGTGTGCGCGATGCTGTGGGCGCTCGCGGGCGCCCGCGGCCGGGCCGAGGCGCGGGTCGTGGCCGCCACCGCCGGGCTGCGCGCGGCCGAGCGCACCGCCTACCACCAGGTGACGCTGCTCAACGGCATCCTGGAGCGGATCAGCGACGGCGTCGGGGTGGTCGACGAGCAGGGCGCGTTCCTGGTGCACAACCCGGCGGCCCGGGAGATGCTGGGCGCCCTGGACGTCAACGGCGCCGAGCACTGGCAGCAGCACTACGGCATCTTCCGGCCTGACGGCGTCACCGCGTTCCCGACCGAGGAGCTGCCGCTGGTGCGCGCCCTGGCCGGCGAGTCGACCGACCGCGTCGAGATGGTCATCCGCAACCCGGAGCGACCCGAGGGGGTCTTCCTGTCGGTGAGCGGCCGCCCCCTGGACGCCGGCGGCCGGCGCGGGGCGATCGCGGTGTTCCACGACATCACCGAGGCCCGCGCGCGCGAGGCCGACCTGACCGCGTTCGCCGGGATCGTCGCCCACGACCTCAAGAACCCGCTGACCGTCATCGGCGCCCACGCCGAGATGGCCCGCGACGCCCTGCCGGATCGCCCTGAACATGCCGCGGAGAGCCTCGACCGGGTCGGCGCCGGCGTCGTGCGGATGCAGCGGCTGATCGACGACCTGCTGGCGTACGTGACCGCGCGCGACGCCGCGCTGAAGACCACCGAGGTCGACCTGGCCGGCCTCGTCGACGACGTCGTCGCCGAGCGGGTCAACCACCTGCGGGTGCCGCCCGACGTGTACGTCGGCACGCTCCCCCGCGTCCTGGCCGACCCGGCGATGCTGCGCCACGTGCTCGACAACCTCGTCGGCAACGCGCTGAAGTACGTGCAGCCCGGCCGCGTGCCGAAGATCGACATCAGCGCCCAGCCGGCCGGCCCCGGCTGGGTCCGCGTCGAGGTCGCCGACCGCGGGATCGGCATCCCCGACGCGGACAAGCCGCACGTGTTCGAGTCGTTCCACCGCGCGCACACCGGCCAGTCGTACGGCGGCACCGGCCTCGGCCTGGCCATCTGCCGCCGCATCGTGGACCGCCACGGCGGTACGATCTCGGTGTCCGACAACCCCGGCGGCGGCAGCCGGTTCGCGTTCACTGTCCCCGCCGCGCTGCCGGTCGTGGCCGCGGCGGTGGAGGTTCACGAGTACGTGTAGAAGCCCTTGCCGCTCTTGCGCCCGAGATCCCCGGCGATGACCATGCGGGCCAGCAGCTCCGGCGGGAAGAACTTCGGGTCGTCGGTGTCGGTGTGGATGTTCTTGGCCGCGTGGTACAGCACGTCGACCCCGGTCAGGTCCGTCGTCGCCAGCGGCCCCATCGCGTGCCCGAACCCGAGCTTGCACGCCAGGTCGAGGTCCTCGGCGCTGACCACACCGCTCTCCACGAGCTTGACGGCCTCGACGACCAGCGCCGCGATCAGCCGCGTGGTGACGAACCCGGCGACGTCGCGGTTGACCACGATGCAGGTCTTGCCGATCTCCTCGGCGAACGCCCGCGCGGTGGCGAGCGCGGCGTCGCTCGTCTTGTAGCCGCGCACGAGCTCGCAGAGCTTCATCACGGGTACCGGCGAGAAGAAGTGCGTCCCGACCACCTGCTCCGGCCGCTCGGTCGCCGTCGCGATCTGGGTCACCGGGATCGCCGAGGTGTTCGTCGCGAGTACCGCATCCGCCTTGCAGATCTTGTCCAGCGCCCGGAAGACTTCGTGCTTGACGTCGAGCCGCTCGAACACCGCCTCGACCACGATGTCCGCCTCCGCCGCCGCGTCGAGCTCGGTGGTCGGCGTGATCCGCGCGAGCGCCGCGTCGACGTCCTCCGCCGCGATGACGCCCTTGCTCGCGAACTTCTCCAGGCTCCCCCGGATGCCGGTGAGCCCGCGCTGCACGGCTTCGTCGTTCAGGTCCCGCAGCGTCACCTCCCACCCGGCCTGCGCCGCGACCTGGGCAATCCCAGATCCCATGAGCCCCGCCCCGATGACCGCCAGCCGACCCGCCATGCTCGTCCCGTTCCCTTCCACGCCGTCGTGAATTGCTGTTGACCTTATCCGCCACCGAAAGGTGATCAACTGGTGGCAGACTGTGAAATGTGCCCCTCATGTACCTTGCGGGTTGGGCCGCGTCGGCCGGCGCCCTGGCCGCGCTGCTGCTCATCATCCGCCTGCTGAAATACGGCAGCCCCCTGACGCCGGCCCCACCACCCGCAACGGACTACGGCTTGCTGCGCACGGTGTCGATGGTGGGCGACCTGGCCTTCGCCCGCGAGGTACGCAATCGCCTCCGCACCGCCGGCGTCCGCGCCACCCTGGCCACCGGCCCGGACGGCATGGTGCGCATCCTGGTCTTCGCCGACGAGCTGGACCGCGCTCGCCGCCTGATCAGCTCGTAGTTGTCGGCAGCACGCACTCTCGGTTAGCGGCGGCTCGGCTTTTGCGACAAGTCGGGCGCTCCGCGCCACGACTTGTCGGATTTTTCGCCCGACGACTCTTAAATCGGCTTAGAGTGTGTAATTCGGCCAGCAGCCCGCCGCGCCGCACCTCCGCCTCGCACCCGCGCGCCGCACAGCGAGCCGAGGGTCTGGCGCAGCTCGCGCAGCGCCTCGACGCTCGTCGCCCGTGCCCCCGCGCGCCGCGCCCCGCGCCATGCGTCGTGCCGCACCGCGCCGCCGCCTCGCCCCGCGCACCACGCCCCGCGTCCTGCCTCGCGCCGCGCCCGCGCCCGCGCGCCGCACCCCCGCTCGCGCGCCGCACCACGCCCCCGCGCCGCGCCCGCACGCCGCACCACGCCCCGCGCCGCGTCCTGCCTCGCGCCGCACCACGCCCCCGCGCCGCGCCCGCACGCCGCACCACGCCCCGCGCCGCGCGCCACGCCGCCGCCGCGCCCGCGCCACGCGCCACGTCGCGCCCGCGCCACGCCCGCGCCACGCCTCGCGCCCGCGCGCCACGCCTCGCGCCCGCGCGCCGCGCCGCCGCCGCGCCCGCGCCACGCGCCACGTCGCGCCCGCGCCACGCCCGCGCGCCACGCCCCGCGCCCGCGCCACGTCGCGCCCGCGCCACGCCCGCGCCACGCCTCGCGCCCGCGCGCCACGCCTCGCGCCCGCGCGCCGCGCCGCCGCCGCGCCCGCGCCACGCGCCACGTCGCGCCCGCGCCACGCCCGCGCGCCACGCCCCGCGCCCGCGCCACGTCGCGCCCGCGCCACGCTGAGCTTCCCCCGCTTTGATGGAGCGGTGGTTACCTGCCTCCGGTTGGTGCAGGGGTGAGGTTGTCTGGCTCCGCTTGGCGGTGCCAGGCGGTCTCGTATTCGTCGGGGCTGTGGTAGTCGAGGTCGCGTTGGATGCGGCGGGTGTTGTACCAGCCGTCGATGTAGGCGAAGATCGCGTTCTCGGCCTCGTCCCGGGTGCGCCATGAGGTGCGGTAGACGAGTTCGATCTTCAGGGTGGACCAGAAGTTCTCCATCAGCGCGTTGTCGTAGCTGTCGCCGACCGAGCCCATCGACGGCAGGATCCCGTTGTCGGACAGGCGTTGCGTAAACCGGAACGACGTGTAGTTCGACCCGCGGTCGGAGTGGTGAATCAGCTGACCGTCGCGCACATCGCGGGACCAGATGCCGTACTCGAGGGCGCCGAGGATCAGATCGGTGTCGCAGCGGTCGCCGGCCTTCCATCCGACGATCCGGTTGGAGAACGCGTCACGGACCGCGGCCAGCCAGAACACGCCCTCGCCGCAGCGGATGCGGGTGGCGTCAGCGACCCACAACCGGTTCGGGCCGGTCGCGGTGAACTGGCGGTTGACCAGATCGGGCGCTGGCGTCGCCCGCGGGTCCTGACGGGTGGAACCACCGCGCCAGCCGCGGCGCAGGAACGCCCCCTGCCAGCCCTGGTCCGCCATCAGCCGTTCCACACGTTTGCGGCCGACGCGGATGCCGTCGCGGCGCAGCTGCCGGTGGACCCGGTCCGCGCCGTAGGTGCAGCCCGAGGCAGTCCAGATCTCGTAGATGTTGGACAGCAGCCCGCGGTCGACCAGATCTCGGTCACACGGCTGGACGGCCTGACGCAGCCAGGCGTAGTAGGTGGAAGAACTAATCTGCAGGACCCGTAACAGGAGCGCGACCGCGAAGCGGTCCGAATGTTCGTCGATGAACGTCATGACCGTCGCCGGGTCGGGTCGAGCTCCGAGGCGAAATACGCGCTCGCCGCCTTCAGGATCTCGTTCGCCCGCCGCAGCTCAAGGTTCTCCCGCGCCAACCTGCGGTTCTCTTCCACCAGATCGCTGGTGGGCTGGTCGGTGCGCTCACCGGCCTCGGCCTCGGCCCGGCGGATCCAGTGCCGCAGCGCCTCGTGATGCACGTTGAGCTGCGCTGCCAGCCGCCGGATCACCGGCTTCGGATCCGACTCCCGATACAGGCGCACAGCACGCTGCCGCAGCTCGTCGGGATATTTCTTCGGTGGTGCCACGGATCTTCCTCCCCACGGCCATCAGACCATGATCAAGAAGCTCCATGAAAGCGGGGGTGGCTCACGCCTCGCGCCCGCGCGCCACGCCGCCGCCGCGCCCGCGCCACGCGCCACGTCGCGCCCGCGCCACGCCCGCGCGCCACGCCCGCGCGCCACGCCCCGCGCCCGCGCGCCACGCCGCCGCCGCGCCCGCGCCACGTCGCGTCCGCGCTACGCTCCGCGCCCGCGCGCCACGCTCCGCGCGCCGCACCATGGCCCGCGCCGCACCACGGCCCGCGCCGCACCGTGGCCCGCCTCGCACCCGCGCACGGCAGCGTGCCCGGTGCCGCGTCACGCGCCGCCTCCATGACAAACGGGCGTAACGGAAATTTCTCCCGCCGGGGCATAAGTTCGAAAAGTCGTGGCGCGGAGCGCCCGACTTTTCGTTCGACCGGCAGAGCGCCGAGGCGGGGGCACGCGCGCCCCCCGACCTCAGAAGTCGAACTGGTCCGGCGGGGCCGCGGCGCGCGAGACCTCCACGCCCAGCGCGCGCAGGTCCGACTCGAAGCTTGGGTAGCCGCGGTCGATGTGGTGCACGTGGCGGATCTCCGTGATGCCGTCCGCGCACAGGCCCGCGATCGCCAGGCCGGCGCCCGCGCGGATGTCCGTGGCGGTCACCGGGGCGCCCGACAGGCGGTCCTTGCCGCGGACCACGGCGTGGTGGCCGTCGGTGCGGATGTCCGCGCCCAGGCGGGACATCTCGTTGATGAACATGAAGCGGCCGTCGAAGATGTTCTCGGTCACCAGCGAGGAGCCCTCGCTCACCGACGCCAGGCCGACCGCCATGGGCAGCAGGTCCGTGGCGAAGCCGGGGAACGGCAGCGTCACCACGTCGACGGCCTTCGGGCGGGCCGGCATGACCACGCGGAACGAGTCGGGGGTCGTGGTGACCTCGCCGCCCGCGGTGACCACCTTGTCGAGGGCGATCTCCAGGAACGCCGGGTCGATGCCGTGGACCGTGACGTCGCCGCGGGTCATCGCGGCGGCGAAGGCCCACGTGCCGGCCACGATGCGGTCGCCGACCGTGCGGTGCTTGACGGGGCGCAGCTCCGGGACGCCCTGGATCACGAGGCGGGACGAGCCCGCGCCCTGGATGTCGGCGCCCATGTCCGTGAGCATGCGGCAGATGTCGACGATCTCCGGCTCGCGGGCGGCGTTGTCGATCTCGGTACGGCCGTTGGCCAGGACCGCGGCCATCAGCAGGTTCTCGGTGGCGCCGACCGACGGGAAGTCGAGCCAGATCGTGGCGCCGTGCAGCTTCGGGGCCGTGGCGATGACGAAGCCGTGCTCGCCCGAGATGTCGGCGCCCATCCGGCGCAGGCCCTCGACGTGCATGTCGAGGCCGCGGGAGCCGATCGCGTCGCCGCCGGGGTGGGCGACGCGGACGTGGCCGCGGCGGGCCAGCAGCGGGCCGAGCACGCAGATGGAGGCGCGCAGGCGGCGCACCAGGTCGTAGTCGGCCTCGGTGCCGAGCTCGTCCGGCACGTCGATGATGACGCGGTCGTCGTCCTGCTCGACGTCGCAGCCGAGCCGGCGCAGCACCTCGGCCATGATGGCGATGTCGGTGATGCGCGGCACGTTCGTCAGCGTGGTGCGACCGGTGGCCAGCAGGGCTGCCGCCATCAGTTTCAGCGCCGAGTTCTTGGCGCCGACCACGGATACGTCACCGGCGAGCCGGGCCCCGCCCATAACACGGATCACGTCCACGTCCGCCATCGTAGGGGGATTCCGTACCGTGAAAACCATGGCCATTCACCTCACGCGGATCTACACGAAGACCGGCGATACCGGCACGACGGGATTGGGCGACTTTTCGCGGGTGTCCAAGACGGACCCGCGCATCATTGCGTACGCCGACGTCGACGAGACCAACGCCGCGATCGGCGTGGCGCTGGCGCTGGGGGCGCTGGACGAGCGGGTCGCGGCGGTCCTGCGGGTGGTCCAGAACGACCTGTTCGACGTGGGCGCGGACCTGTGCAACCCGATCGTCGAGGAGCCGGCCCACCCGCCGCTGCGGGTGACGGCGGCGCAGGTGGAGCGGCTGGAGCACTGGTGTGACGAGTTCAACGAGACGCTGCCCAAGCTGGACTCCTTCATCCTGCCCGGCGGTACCCCAGGCGCGGCCCTGCTACACGTGGCCCGCACGGTGAGCCGGCGGGCGGAGCGCAGCGGCTGGGCGCTGTGGGAGGTCGACGAGCGGCGGACGAACGAGTTGGCGCTGCAGTACCTCAACCGCCTGTCCGACCTGCTGTTCATCCTCTGCCGCACGGCCAACCCGGACGGCGACGTGAAATGGGTCCCCGGCGGCGGGGATCAGCCCGCACGGTAGCGGTAGGGGCGCGTCTCCGGGGTGGACTCACCCGGGGGCGCCGCCTCGACCCAGGACAGGAAGCCGGTCAGCGCCCGCTCGGCCATCGCGATCTCGACGGGCGCCTGCCGGCTGATACAGCGCACGATCACCCAGTCGGGCGGCAGGACGAGCAGCTCCGCCGCGTCGGGCGTGCGGCGGCGATCGACAGCGAGCCCGCGGCGCGACAACACGCGGCGCGGGCCCGGCCAGAAGCTGAAGATTCGATACCATCGCAGCTCGTCGCCCGAGAAGCGGGCGAGGCCGGCGGACCAGCCGCGGCCGGGGACGATGGTGCTCAGGCGCACGCCCAGCTCGATCGTGCCACCCTGGCGGGCGATCACCAGGCGGCGCAGGAACAGCACCGCGAGGGCGGCGAGCAGGATGAGGACCGCGATGCCGATGTACTCGACGATCCTCACCTTCGCCGCCCTGCCGTCAGTGCGCTGCGGAGGAGGATGCGGGGGCGCAGCTCTCGGCGAGGACGGTCACCCCGGTGCCGGTGACGGAGATGAACCCGCCGGCCACGTCGTAGGCGATCTCGGAGCCGCCGCTCTGCTTGATGCGGACCTGGCCCTCCTCGGCGAGCTGGCCGAGGAGCGGCGTGTGGCCGTAAAGCACGCCAAGCTCACCCTCGGTCGTGCGCGCCACGACCATGTCCGCGTCGCCGGACCAGACTTTCTCCTCGACGGCTACGAGCTCGACGTGCAGCTGCCTCGCCACGCTAGTTACTCCTCGTGTGCGCGATTCGGTTTGGCCGAGTCTAGTCAATGATCCGACGTGCCGAGCAGTGGGCCTCGCCACGTTGGCACAAGTGGCGATACAAGTCCGCGACGGCGTGCGCCGGATCGTCCGATGGACACTTCAGAGCGTGACGCACGTCACCGCCTCATGAAGCGCTTTGCCGAAAATTTCAGCTGGGCAGAACGGAAAGGGCGCGCCAACCATCCGGATGGCGCGCCCTTTCGAAGTACCGACGAAGGTCAGTCCTTCATCAGCTCGTGCGCCTTCTTCTCGAGGTCGTCGAGGCCACCGCACATGAAGAACGCCTGCTCGGGGAAGTGGTCGTACTCGCCCTCGCTGATCTTCTTGAACGCCTCGATCGTCTCCTTGACCGGCACCGTCGAGCCCGGGATGCTCGTGAACTGCTCGGCGGCGTAGGTGTTCTGCGACAGGAACCGCTCGATGCGCCGGGCCCGGTTGACCGTCACCTTGTCCTCTTCGGACAGCTCGTCCATGCCGAGGATGGCGATGATGTCCTGCAGGTCCTTGTACTTCTGCAGGATCCGCTGCACCTCGCGGGCGACCGTGTAGTGCTCGATGCCGACGAACTCCGGCGCGAGAATGCGCGAGGAGGACGCCAGCGGGTCGACGGCCGGGTAGATGCCCTTGTCCGAGATCGACCGCTCGAGGTTGGTGGTCGCGTCCAGGTGGGCGAACGTGGTGGCCGGCGCCGGGTCGGTGTAGTCGTCGGCGGGCACGTAGATCGCCTGGAGCGAGGTGATGGCCTTGCCCCGCACGGAGGTGATGCGCTCCTGCAGCAGGCCCATCTCGTCGGCCAGGGTCGGCTGGTAACCGACGGCGCTGGGCATGCGGCCCAGCAGCGTCGACACCTCGGAGCCGGCCTGGGTGAACCGGAAGATGTTGTCGATGAAGAGCAGCACCTCCTGGTTCTGCACATCGCGGAAGTACTCCGCCATGGTCAGCGCGGACAGCGCCACCCGCAGACGGGTGCCCGGCGGCTCGTCCATCTGGCCGAAGACCAGAGCGGTCTTGTCCAGAACGCCACCCTCGGCCATCTCCAGGATGAGGTCGTTGCCCTCACGGGTGCGCTCGCCGACGCCGGCGAACACCGACGTACCACCGAAGTTGCGGGCAACACGGGTGATCATCTCCTGGATGAGCACCGTCTTGCCCACGCCGGCGCCGCCGAACAGGCCGATCTTGCCACCGCGCACGTAGGGCGCGAGCAGGTCGAGCACCTTGATGCCGGTCTCCAGCATCTCGGTCTTCGGCTCGAGCTCGGCGAAGGCGGGCGCTGAGCGGTGGATCTCCCAGCGGTCCTTGATCTGCAGCGTCGACTCGTCGGCGTTGAGCACCTGGCCGAGGGCGTTGAACACGTGGCCCTTGGTCACCTCGCCGACGGGCACCGAGATGCCGGCGCCGGTGTCGCGAACCTCGGTACCGCGGACCAGGCCGTCGGTCGGCTGCATGGAGATGGCGCGCACCATGTTGTCGCCGAGGTGCTGGGCAACCTCGAGCGTCAGCGTCTTGGTGCCCCCGGAGAGGGTCACGTCGACGTGGAGCGCGTTGTAGATGTCGGGCATGGCGTCACGCGGGAACTCGGCGTCGACGACCGGGCCGATGACCCGGACCACGCGGCCGACCGCGGTCTTCGTGTCTGCTGGTGCAGTCATCACACATCACTTCCCGCCGCCGCCAGCGCGTTGGCGCCGCCGACGATCTCGCTGATTTCCTGGGTGATCGCCGCCTGCCGCGCGGAGTTCATCTCGCGGGTGTACCGCTTGAGCAGGTCGTCGGCGTTGTCGGAGGCGCTCTTCATGGCCCGCCGGCGCGCGGCCGACTCACTGGCCGCCGAGTCCAGCAGCGCGGCGAAGATCCGCGTGTTGATGTACTTCGGCAACAGGGCCTCGAGCAGTTCCTCAGCCTCCGGCTCGAACTCGTAGGCCGGCAGCGGCCCGCTGACCTCATGCTCCTCGACCTCCATCGGCGCGACGATCCGGCCGATCGGGGTCTGGGTCATCAGGGAGCGGAACTGCGTGTGGACCATGTGGAGCTCGTCGATGCCGAGGATGCCGTCGGGGCCGGGGCCGTCGACCGAGTCGTCGGCGCCGTTGACGAACGCCTGGATCAGGGTCTCGCCGATCTCGGACGCGTTGTCGTACCGCGGCTGCTCGGAGAAGCCCGTCCAGCTCCCGGCGATCTCGCGGCCGCGGAAGCGGTAGTACGCCACACCCTTACGACCGGCGACGTAGAGCGCGACCTGCTTGCCGTCCTGGCGCAGCCGGGCGATCAACTGCTCGGCGGTGCGCAGCGCGTTGGCGTTGTAGCCGCCGCAGAGCCCGCGGTCGCTGGTGATCACCAGGACCCCGGCCCGGCGGACCGGGGTGCGCGGCACCAGCAGCGGGTGATCGACGTTCGCGTTGCTGGCCAGCGCCGTCAGCACGCCCGTGATCGCCTCGGCGTAGGGCAGCGCGGCGGCAACCCGCTCCTGCGCCTTGCCGATGCGGCTCGTGGCGACGAGCTCCTGCGCCTTCGTGATCTTCTTGGTCGACTTGACCGTTCGGATCCGACGGCGCAGTGCCTGTACCTGACCGGCCATGCGTCAGCCCGACTTCCGGACCTGGCGGGTGACGGTCTCGCGCTGCGACTCACCCTCGAACGGCTTCGCCGGCGCTTCGTTGACCTTCAGGTCGGCGCCCTTCGCGGAGAAGACCTCCTTGAAGTGCGCGATCTCCTTGGTCAGGCCGTCGATCGTGCTCTCCTCGAGCTTCTTGGTCTCGGCGATCGCGTCCAGCAACTCCTTGCGGCTGGTGCGCAGGTGCTGCAGGAACTCCGTCTCGAAGCGGCGGATGTCGGAGACCGGGACGCTGTCGAGCTGGCCCGTCGTGCCGGCCCACACCGAGACGATCTCCTCCTCGACCGAGAACGGCGAGTACTGCGGCTGCTTGAGCAGCTCGACCAGGCGGGCGCCCTTGTCCAGCTGGGCGCGGGACGCCTTGTCGAGGTCGGAGGCGAACGCGGAGAACGCCTCGAGCTCGCGGTACTGCGCCAGGTCCAGCCGCAGGCGGCCGGCGACGTCCTTCATGCCCTTGACCTGGGCCGAACCGCCGACCCGGGACACCGACGTACCGACGTTGATCGCCGGCCGGACGCCCTGGTTGAACAGGTCGGACTCCAGGAAGACCTGGCCGTCGGTGATCGAGATGACGTTGGTCGGGATGTAGGCCGAGATGTCGTTGGCCTTGGTCTCGATGATCGGCAGGCCGGTCATCGAGCCGCCGCCGAGCTCGTCGGAGAGCTTCGCGCAGCGCTCCAGCAGGCGGGAGTGCAAGTAGAAGACGTCGCCCGGGTAGGCCTCACGGCCCGGCGGGCGGCGCAGCAGCAGGGAGATGGCGCGGTACGCCTCGGCCTGCTTCGTCAGGTCGTCGAACACGATCAGGACGTGCTTGCCGCCGTACATCCAGTGCTGCCCGATGGACGAACCGGTGTAGGGGGCGAGGTACTTGAAGCCGGCCGGGTCGTCCGCCGGGGAGGCCACGATGGTCGTGTACTCCATGGCGCCCTGCTCTTCCAGGGTCCCCTTGATGGCGGCGATGGTGGTCGCCTTCTGGCCGATCGCGACGTAGATGCAGCGGACCTGCTTCTTCGGGTCGCCGGACTTCCAGTTGTCCCGCTGGTTGATGATCGTGTCCAGCGCGACCGTGGTCTTGCCGGTCTTGCGGTCACCGATGATCAGCTGGCGCTGGCCGCGGCCGATGGCGGTCATGGCGTCGATCGCCTTGATGCCGGTCTGCAGCGGCTCCTTGACGGGCTGGCGGGCCATGACGTTCGGCGCCTGCAGCTCGAGCTCGCGGAAGCCCTCGTTGGGGATGTCGCCGCGGTCGTCGATCGGCTGGCCGAGCGGGTTGACCACGCGGCCCAGGAAGGCGTCGCCGACCGGGACCGAGAGGACGCGGCCGGTCCGCTTGACCTGCTGGCCCTCCTCGATGCCCTCGAACTTGCCGAGGACGACGACGCCGATCTCGCGGACGTCGAGGTTGAGCGAAACGCCGAGCGTGCCGTCCTCGAACTCGAGCAGCTCGTTGGCCATCGTCGAGGGCAGACCCTCGACCTGGGCGATACCGTCGCCGGCGTACGAGACGACGCCGACCTCCTCGCGGGAGATCTTTGAGTCAACGGACGAGACGTAGCGCTCGAGCGCGCCCCGAATGTCGTCCGAGGAGATGGTCAGCTCGGCCATCCTCAACCTTCTATCTGGAGTAACAAAGCTTCGGGGAAATTGGCTGAAAGCGTTGTTGGCGCTCGCTTCGCTCGGGCGCGCCGGAGGTTTCCCACCCCGGACCCCGCATGCTCGCTCCGCTCACACCAAGCTACTTTCCGAGCGCCGTCTTCGCCTCGGCGAGACGACGGGACACCGTGCCGTCGTACAGGTCTGCGCCGACCTGGACCCGCATGCCACCGATGATGCGCGGATCGACGTCGACCTTGAGGGATACCCCTCGACCGTACAGTTCGGCCAGGCGAGCGGCCAGGCGCTCCTCCTCGGCGTCGGTCAGCGGCACCGCGGTGGTCACGTGCGCCACCGACCGGTCCCGCTTGGCGGCGGCCAGCTCGACGAGGCGGTTCAGCGAGCTGTCGAAGCCGCGGCCGCCGAACCCGGCGACCGCGAGCTGGGCGAGGCTGAGCGTGGTCGCCTTGGCCTTGCCCTTGAGCAGATCCGTGACCAGCTCGGTGCGCGAGGCGACCGGCGTGGTGGAGTCGCCGAGCGCGCCGGCCAGGCGGGGGTCGCCCGACACGATCTGGCTGAAGCGGAAGAGCTCGTCCTCCACGTCGGCCAGCTCGCCGCCGCGGTCCGCCGCGGCCAGCAGCGCGTCGACGCCGAGCCGCTCGGTGCCGTCCAGCAGCGCGCCGGGGCCGGACCAGCGGCCGGACACCAGCGCGGCGACCAGGCCGACCGTCTCGGCCCCGACCTTGCCGGTCAGGATCGAGCTGATCAGCTCCGAGCGCTCCGCGCCGGGGCGGCCGGGGTCGGCCAGCGCCCGGCGCAGCCGCGGCTCGCGGCGCAGCAGGCCGGCCACCGCGAGGATCTCCTCCGCGACCTTCGAGATCCCCGCAACGTCAGCGCTCGCCGAGAACTCGGCGAGCTTGTCGGCAGCGGCCCCGTAGGCCTCGCGGTTGGTGCCCTCCATCAGCGCCGCCCCGCGGCACCGGCCGCGTCGGCGTCGCCGATCTCCTCGAGGAACCGCTCCACGGTGCCTCGGCGGCGAGCCTCATCCTCGAGCGACTCGCCGACGATGCGACCGGCGAGGTCGACCGCGAGCGAGCCGATCTCGGCCCGCAGCTGGCGCACAATCTGCTGGCGCTCGGTCTGCAGGGCGTCGCGCCCCGCGGCGATGATGCGGTCGCTCTCCTCGCGGGCCTTGGCGAGGATGTCCTCGCGAATGCCCGTGGCGTCGGCGCGCGCCTCGTCGCGGATGCGGGCCGCCTCGGTGCGGGCCTCGGCGAGCTGCTCCTTGTACTGCTCGAGGAGCTGGTTCGCCTCCGCCTGCGCCGCCTCGGCGCGCTTGATGCCGCCCTCGATCGCGTGGACCCGCGCCTGGAAGGTCGCCTCCATACGGGGGAAGACGAACTTCAGCAGCACGAAGCACAGCAACGCGAAGGCGATCGTGCCGACGATGATCTCGGGCACGTGCGGGAGGATGACGTTGCCGCCTCCCTCGTCCGCGGCAAGGATCTTGTTCATGTGCGCACCTCCTGTCCGGTCTCTAGATGGATGCCAGAGAAGACTTACGTAAGCGCGAACGCGAGCACGAGGCCGAACAGCGCGAGCGCCTCGACGACGGCGAAGCCGAAGATGAGCCAGGTCCGGTTGGCACCGGCCGACTCAGGCTGACGGGCGCTCGCCTGGATGTAGGCGGCGAAGATGATGCCGACGCCGATGCCGGGGCCGATGGCGGCGAGACCGTAGCCGACCGCACCGAGCTGCCCGGAAACCGCAGCAAGATCCATGATGTGTTTCCTCCTGAGGATCGCGCGTGACTGTCACGCGTGACGACGGGGTTGAACAATTGGTGAAGCTGATTGAAAAGTTCGGATCTCAGTGGTCTTCGGCGATGGCGCCCTGGATGTAGCTGGCGGTCAGCATCGCGAAGACGTACGCCTGCAGGAAGATGACCATGACCTCGAAGAAGGTCATGACGATCGCCATCAGGAACGAGAAGACCGACAGGCCCATCACGAAGACGTTCGCGCTGCCCAGCATCGCCACACCACCGAGCGTGAAGACCAGCAGCATCAGGTGGCCGGCGAACATGTTGGCGAAGAGACGGACGGCCAGCGTGACCGGGCGCGTCAGGAACGTCGAGATGAACTCGATCGGCGTGATGAGGAAGTACAGCGGCCAGGGGATGCCCGGCATGAACAGGTTGGTCCGGAAGTACTTCGCGGCGCCGTGCTTCTTGATGCCAAGATAGATGAACATCACGTAGCTGATCACGCCGAGGATGATCGGAAACGCGATGTGCGCGTTCGGCGAGATCTGGAACAGCGGGATGATCGCGAAGACGTTCGTGACCGCGATGAAGAGGAAGAGCGTCGTCAGGTAGGGCGCGAAGCGCAGGCCCTCATGCCCGATGACGTCCTTGGCCACGCCCTCCCGGACGAAGCCGTAGATCGACTCGGCGAACCACTGCTTCTTGTCCGGCACGAGCTTCGGGCTGCGGTAGGTGACCAGGAAGAAGATGATGATCAGGGCGACGGCCAGCCACACCATGAAGGTGATCTTGGTGAAAGCGAGGCCCCACTCGGAGTCCCGCAGGGACGGGATCCAGCTCTGAAAGTCGAAATCCTTGACGCCAGGAGGGAACCCCTCAGCGAGGAAAGTCGGCTGACCCACCGATCCACCCTTCACGCGCTCAACCAAACCGCTTCATGACGATGTACAAGCTTCCGGCGATGCCGACGATCATGCCGACGAGCAGTCCGAGGTGGCGTGGGATGTGGAGCCACCAGTCCAGCGCGTAGCCGATGCCGCCCCATGCGACGACGCCGCCCAGAAGCGTGCCAAGGGCGGACCAGCCAGCGTTGGCGCCGGGGTCCGGCCGCTTCTCTTGCTGTTTGTCCGCCATGACGCCGTGACGATATCAGCCGGGCTTTCCCACCAGTAACTCGACCCCCGCGTGCTCGACGCGCGGGGGTTCATCCGTCTCTCGGGGCCATCAACCGGCGGCCAAAGACGTTACTACGCCGCCGGGGTGGAAGGCGTCAACTACACGACTCACGCGTGAATGAATGTTGCGCATGGTCCCCTCTGCCCGGTTAGCTATCGCTGGAGCATAACAGTCCGTGGCCGAGGTGATCACAATGCGCAACATCGCGGTCGCGTTTCTTCTCATCGTCGCCGCCCTCGCGGTGACCAAGACCCAGTCGGGTTCGGACGCGGTGCGTGACGGCATACGCAAGGCCGGATCGAAGTGCTCCGTATCACCGCACCGGCCGCAGAAGCAGGGCGGCCGGGTCGTGGCGACCGGCGAGGTGCTGTGCGACCGGCCCGGTCCGCAGCAGTTGACGCTGACCGTGCAGCTGCAGCGCTCCCCCGACGGCAAGCAGTGGACGACGGTGGCCAGTCAGGCGTACACCTCGGCCGGCGCCGACACCACGAGCGAACGGCCGGCGAGCGCGCGCCGCCACACCGCCGGCGTCGCGTGCGCGAACGCGACCTGGCGCACGGCGGTGCAGTGGTCGGCGCAGGACCAGAGCGGCACCACCAAGGGCAGCCGCACGAGCGAGCCGCGCAAGAACGTGTGTTAGACGTCCACGTAGTAGATCTTGGCGTGGAGAATCCAGTACAGCTGCGCGCTGATCCACGCGATCGTCGCGGCGATGACGGTGACGCCCAGCGCGAACAGTCCGGGCCACTGCGCCTGGTTCACGCGGAACATGACCATGCCGAACGCGGCGAACTTCACGGCGTACGTCATCAGGACCACGGGCAACAGCATGTGCCGCGCGACCATGTCGACCCACGCCACCACCAGGTTGGACACCAGGTGGCTGACGAGCACCAGGCCCACGCCGGCGGCCGCACCCAGGGCGGGCGTGACGCCGCCGGCCAGCGCGGCGATGACGACCGAGACCACGAGCACCACACCGGTGATGCCCAGCGTGGTGGGCAGGTGGCGCAGTCGCTCGGTCACGAGGTGGCCGGCCTTTGGGTCATGACGGACAAGGATACGCGGGGAAGCCGCCCACGAGGTCCGCCACCCGGGCCGAGACGTCCTCGCCGCGGATCGCGCCGGCGATCAGCGCGGCGATCTCACGCATCTCGGGCTCCTTCATGCCCTGCGTGGTCACCGACGGCGTGCCGACGCGGATGCCCGATGCGGTCATCGGTTTCTCCGGGTCGTACGGGATGGCGTTCTTGTTCAGGGTTATGCCCGAGGCGTCGCAGCGCTCCTCCGCCTCGCGCCCCGTGATCTGCAGCGCCCGCAGGTCGATGAGGGCCAGGTGGGTGTCGGTGCCGCCGGAGACGGGCCGCATGCCCTCGGCCGCCATCGCCTCGGCCAGCGCCCGCGCGTTGGCCACGACCTGGCGCGCGTAGTCGGCGTACGCCGGCTGGGAGGCCTCCTTGAGCGCGACCGCCTTCGCGGCGACGGCGTGCATGAGCGGGCCGCCCTGCGTGAACGGGAACACCGCCTTGTCGATGCGCTGGGCGAGGTTCTCCCGGCAGAGGATCATGCCGCCGCGGGGACCGCGCAGCACCTTGTGCGTGGTGGCGCACACCACGTCGGCGTGCGGCACGGGCGACGGGATCGCCTTGCCGGCGACGAGCCCGATGAAGTGTGCCGCGTCGACCATGAGGTAGGCCCCGACCTCGTCGGCGATCTCGCGGAAGCGCGCGAAGTCGATGAGCCGGGGGTACGCCGTCGCGCCGCAGATGATCATCTTGGGCCGGTGCGCCACGGCCAGCTCGCGGACCTCGTCGTAGTCGATGAGCTCGTCTTCCTTGCGCACCGGGTACCCGACCGTGGTGAACCACTTGCCGGAGAAGTTGACCCTGCTGCCGTGGGTGAGGTGCCCGCCGTGCGGCAGCTCCATCGCCAGCACCGTGTCGCCCGGCATGAGCAGCGCGGCGTAGGCGGCCAGGTTGGCGCTCGCCCCGCTGTGGGGCTGCAGGTTGGCGTGCTCGGCGCCGAAGAGCGTGCGGGCCCGCTCGATGCCGAGCGTCTCGGCCCGGTCGACCTCGGCGCAGCCGCCGTAGTAGCGCCGGCCGGGGTACCCCTCGGCGTACTTGTTCGTGAGGGTCGAGCCGAGGACCGCCAGCACGGCGGGCGAGGTGAGGTTTTCGCTCGCGATCAGCTGCAGGCCGCCGCGCAGGCGGCCGAGCTCGCCGAGGACGACGTCGGCGATCTCCGGGTCGGTGTCCCGCAGCGCCTGGAAGTCGGGTCCCCAGTACGTGTCGCCCATGAAACGAGTCTAGGGGCCGATTGCGCAGGGTAAGCATGAAGTCATGCGATGTCTCGTGACCGGCGCGACCGGGTACGTCGGCGGCCGCCTCGTCCCGCGCCTGCTCGCGGCCGGCCACGAGGTGCGCTGCCTGACCCGCGACGCCCGCCGGCTGCGCGACGTGCCGTGGGCGCCGAAGGTGGAGATCGCCGAGGGCGACGTGGCCGAGGACGCAGGCCTGGTCGAGGCCCTGCGCGGGATCGAGGTCGCGTACTACCTCGTGCACGCGCTCGGCCAGGACGCCTTCGAGGACGTCGACCGGCTCAGCGCGCTGAACTTCGCCATCGCCTGCGAGGCGGCCGGGGTCGAGCGGATCGTCTACCTCGGCGGCCCGGTCCCGGCCGGCCACGCGTCCGCGCACCTTCGCTCCCGGGGCGAGGTCGGCGACATCTTCCTGCGCTGCGCCGTCCCGGCCGTCGTGTTCCGAGCCGCGGTCATCATCGGGTCGGGGTCCGCGTCGTTCGAGATGCTGCGGTACCTCACCGAGCGCCTCCCCGTCATGGTGACCCCGGCCTGGGTGCACAACCGCATTCAGCCGATCGCCGTCCGGGACGTGCTGCGGTACCTGGTCTCGGCGGCCTCGGTCTTCCCGCCGCCGGTCAACCGCGCCTTCGACATCGGCGGCCCGGACGTGCTCACCTACGCCGAGCTCATGCAGCGGTACGCCCGGGTCGCCGGCCTGCGCCGCCGCATCCTCGTCCCGACCCGCGCGCTCAGCCCCTGGCTGTCCTCGCACTGGGTCGGCCTCGTCACGCCGGTGCCGAACCGCATCGCCCGCCCGCTCGTCGGCAGCCTCATCCACGAGGCGGTCTGCCACGAGCACGACATCGCCGAGTACGTCCCGGACCCGCACGACGGCCTGACCGGCTTCGACCTGGCCGTCACCCTGGCCCTGCGCAGGATCCGCAACGCCGACGTCGAGACGCGCTGGGCCAACGCGACCCTCGCCGGCGCCCCGAGCGATCCGCTGCCGAGCGATCCGTCCTGGTCGGGCGGCACGGTGTACCGCGACGAGCGCACCCGCAGCGTCAGCGCGCCGCCGGAGCGCCTGTGGCGCGTCATCGAGGCGATCGGCGGCGAGAACGGCTGGCACTCCTTCCCCCTGGCATGGTCGATCCGCGGCTGGCTGGACCGTCTCGCCGGCGGCGTCGGCCTGCGCCGCGGCCGCCGCGACCCGTCCCGCCTGTACGTCGGCGAGGCCCTCGACTTCTGGCGCGTGGAGGAGATCGTGCCGGGTTCGCTGCTGCGCCTGCGGGCGGAGATGAAGCTGCCGGGCCGCGCCTGGCTGGAGATGCGCGCGGCCTCGGATGCGCGCGGGCGAACGGTGTACGAGCAGCGGGCGGTGTTCCTGCCCCGCGGCCTGGCCGGGCACTTCTACTGGTGGGCGGTCGCCCCGTTCCACGCTTTCGTCTTCGGCGGCATGGCTCGGAACATCGCCCGCACGGCCGAGCGGTAGCAGGTGCTTTGAACGGATTTATCCGGCCGCTTCGCTAGACCGGATAAATCCGACATTTCATGATTTAGCAGGTCGGCGCCCGGTCAGCGCGGTTCTTGGCGATATTGCTTGTGCGTTCGCCCAACTCGACCGCAACTCCCGGCTCGGCCACAGCTCAGGCTCGGCCATGGCGGCTCCGAGGGTGGGACCGACGGGCGCGACGGCGACGACTGGGCCGTGGGCGACCGCGATGGTGACGCCGTTCCGGGCAGCCGACCTTGACATTGGCGGCACAGCCCGCTGCTCGTTGCCACCGCCCGAGGTTCGCTGACGCAGTGGCGTCGACGACACCTTTCGCTCAGCGAGCAGGCCAGACCGGACCGGTTGCCACCGTACCCAGGAGGTGCGCGGCAGGCCCCGACCCGCTAAATGATGATAAGTCCGAAAAATCCTGCTGCGGAGCGGCGGGATTTTTCGTGCCCCAAAGTCTCAGCGCCGGAACAGCGCCTCGGCCAAGGGCTTCGTCGTGGCGTGGATCTCGTCGGCCACGCGGCTGAAGTAGGCGTCCGGGCGGCCCCACGGGTCGTCCAGCTCGTCCGACTCGCGCGGGCGCTCCCCCGACCGGGCCGCGTCGGCCGCCTCGACCAGGGCGACGCCGCGCTCGTACGGGTCCGAAAGACCCGGCGGGAGGTCGACGTCGCGGATCAGGCGGCCGAACTCGCCGAAGACGAACGTGCGCGCGGCCGCGTCCGGGCACAGGGCGACGACGAAGTCCACCTGCTCGATGGTGGCCGTCAGGATCAGGTCCGACGCCTCCACGTGCTCGGCCAGGAGCTTGCGCGCGCGGAAGCCCGTCGCGTCGCCGCCGCGGGCCTCCACCTGCCGGGCCGCCTGGCGGTCCATCGGCTCGCCGGCGTGCCAGCCGCCGGTGCCGGCGCCGTGGACGTACAGCACGTCCGGGCCCGCGCCGAGCGCCAGCGCGTCCGCGACGAGCAGGCGCTCGGCCATCGGCGAGCGGCAGATGTTGCCCATGCAGACGCACAGGACGCTGAACGGGGACATCAGTCCTCGAGCGCGACGAGGTCCGGGACGACCTCGCGGAGCTTCTCGATCGGGATCGCGCCGGTGCGCAGCACACGGTGCTCGCCGCCGACGACCGAGATGATCGTGCTGGCGACGGGCTCGGGGCAGGGGCCGCCCTCGAGGTACACGCTCACGGAGTACCCCAGCTGCTCGCGCGCCTCGGCCGCGGTCTCCGCCGGCGGCTGGCCGTGCTTGTTCGCCGAGGACACCGCCATCGGGCCGGTCTCGCGCAGGACCTCGAGCGCGATCGGGTGCAGCGGCATCCGTACGGCGACCGTGCCGTCAGTGCTGCCCAGGTCCCACTGCAGGCTCGGGGCGTGCTCGACCACGATCGTCAGCGCGCCGGGCCAGAAGGCGTCGACCAGGTCGCGCGCGGCCTGCGGCAGGCCGAACACGAGGCCGTCGAGGGTGTGCCGGGAGCCGACGAGGACGGGCACGGGCGTGGTGCGGCCCTTGGCGTTGTTGAGCGCGGTCACCGACCAGGACTTGAACGCGTCGGCGCCGATGCCGTACACGGTGTCGGTCGGCATCACGATCAGGTCACCGCGGCCGACGGCCTCGATCGCCGCGGCGATGCCGCGCTCGCGCTCGGCGAGCCGGCTGCAGTCGTAAAGCATCACGGGGAGCCATCTTGCCAGGCCGTGCCGCCGGTCCGGCGGGCGGTGGCGAAGCGGGGGCGGCCGGCCAGGTCGCGGTGGTCCGCGATCTCGTCGAAGTCGCCCGTCGCGCGCAGCAGGTCGGGCAGCGATGCGCCCTGGGTGTCGTCGTGCTCGACGGCCAGCTCGCCGCCGGGGCGCAGCAGGCGGGCGGCCGCGCGCGCGACGGCGGGCATCAGGTCCAGGCCGTCGCCGCCGGCGAAGACCGCCTCGTGCGGATCGTGCTGCGCCACCTCCACGTCGACGTCGGCCGTCTCCGGGACATAGGGCGGATTGCACAAAACCATGTCGGCGGTACCCGCAATGTCGGCCAGCACCGCATCGTCGGACACGTCGGCCTCGATGACCCGCACGCGCGGGGCGACGCGCTCGACGTTGCCCCGCAGCCAGGTGAGGGCGGATTTCGAGCGCTCCACGCAGTACACCTGCAGCCCGGGACGCTGCGTGGCGACGGCCAGGGCGATGGCCCCGGACCCGGAGCACAGGTCCACGACGCGCCCGGCGGAGCCGAGGCGCGCCAGCGCCCACTCCACGAGCAGCTCCGTCTCGAACCGCGGGACGAACACCCCGGGGCCGACCGCGAGCTCCAGCCCGTAGAACGGCGCGGTGCCGGTGAGGTGCTGCAGCGGGATCCGCTCGGCGCGGCGGGCGACCAGGCGCCGGATCTCGGCGATCTGCTCGCGGCCGGCCGAGGCGGTGAGCAGCCGGGCGCGCGTGACGCCGAGCACATGCGCGGCGAGCAGTTCGGCGTCGACCCGCGGTGAGCCGACCCCGGCCCGGTCGAGCGCGGCGGCCGCGGCCGCGATCACCGACGAAAGCGTGGGCAACGAGCGTTCCGGCGTGTCATCTTCGAGTCGGTGCACCTCATAATCATGAGGCGCGCTGGAAGGGGGTCCGGATGGCGGTTGGCGACCGCACGTCGGAATTGACGCGCGCCCGCCGGCTTCTCTTCGACGACCACATCGGCGAGGCGATGGCCGTGGTCGAGCGGGTGCTGGAGGGCGACCAGTCGCCGCACGACCGGGTCGAGGCGCTGAAGCTGCGCCTGATCGCGCTGCTCAACCTGGGCCGCACCGACGAGTACGCGGGCGCCGTCGACGCCGGCCTGGCCGCCGCCCGCCAGGTGCAGGACCCCGGGCAGTACGGCGAGCTGCAGGCCCTGGCCGCCATCGTCGCCCTGCGCACGGGCACGCTCGACGATTGCGTGCGCGCCCTCGTGCACGGCTCGCGCGCCCTCGGCGCCGTCGAGCTCACCGACGAGACGACGGCGTGGGGCTGGCACAACCTCGCGATGGCGTACTCGTACACCGGCTTCCACGGCCACGCCAACGCCGCCATGGAGCGCGCCCGCCAGGTGGCCCAGAAGGCCGGCGTGCCGACGGCCAGCACCGACTTCGCCGCGCCGCAGATCCGGCTGCGCCTCGCCGTCGACCTCGACCACCGCGGCGACAGCGAGGGCTGCGTGCGCATTCTGCGCGACATCGCCACCGACCTCGAGCGGCGCATCCGCGACGACGAGGTCGACCGGCTGCGCCCAGTGGCGCGCGGCGCGATGGGGTACGCCCTCGTCCGCCTCGGCACGCTCGGCGCGCCCGCCCCCGACATCGACCCGTGGCCGCTGCTCGAGTCGGCCGGCCTCTCCACCCGCGCCGGCGACCTGCGCACCCTCGGCCTGGCGTGCCAGGCGATCGCCGAGCGCCGCCCGATCGAGGCCGTCGCGCGCCTCGAAACCGCGCAGGTCAACGAGGACTCGCTGGGCGCCGCCGAGCTGCACCGCCTGCGCGCGCTCGCGTTTCTGGGCGCGGCCGACTACCGCTCGGCGTACCACGCGGACCGCGCCGCCTACCGGGCCGCCAATGCGCAGCTCGACCTGTTGCGGGACCTGTTCGTCGAGGGCATCGCGGCGCTGCTCGACCACGAGGACCTCGTGCGCAAGGTCGACTTCCACCGCGGCGAGGCCCAGACCGACCCGCTGACCGGCCTGCCGAACCGCCGCTACCTCGAGGAGCACATCACGAAGCTGGTCGCCGCCGGCGGCCACGCAGCCCTGGGCGTGTGCGACCTCGACGGCTTCAAGCAGGTCAATACCGTCCACGGCCACCTTTCGGGCGATCTGGTACTGCAACGAGTCGCCGCCGTCCTCAACCGCGTGATGCGCAAGGGCGACTTCGTCGCGCGGTACGGCGGCGACGAGTTCGTCGTCGTCCTGCCCACGACGTCGCCGGGCGAGGCCCGCGAGATCTCCCGCCGCATCGTCACCGCGGTCGCCGCCGAGGACTGGCAGTCGATGGTGCCGGGCACGCCGGTGGGCGTGACGATCGGCTGGGCGGGGTTGTCGGGCGAGGACTTCCAGAGCGTGGCGGAGGCCTTCGAGGCGGCCGACCACGCGATGCTGAGCGCGAAGACGCCGCGCCCTCGCGCAGCTTCCTGACTCGACTGTGTTCGCTGGCTTTCGGTCCGTGGACTTTTGCGACAAGTCGGGCGCTGGCGCGCCACGACTTGTCGGATTTATACCCTGTCAGGGGACAAATCCGCGCGAAGGCCGCGCACACGAGGCCCCTCTCAAGGGCTTGCGCACACGGGCGCGCGATGCACTGCGAGGCAACGCGGCAATACGCAGGGAGCCGGGCTACGACCCCGTTGACGCGGCGGTCGGCAACCTGGTCGGCGGCGTCTTCGCGGGCGTCACGACCGACCTACGGTCGCGCAATGCGCGAGAAGCGACGTCGCCACGCTCGCAGATGCGGCCTCAGCGCGCCGCCGATGCGAGATCAGCGAGACAGCAGAATGCGAGCGTTCTCCTCGCGAATGCGAGCACGCTCCTGATCCGCACAAACCGCCGCCCAAGCGTTCGCCTTCGCCGTCGGCATGCGCTCGGCACCGAGCACCGAGCGACCCACCTTGTAGATCAAATCCGCGGCGGTAGCGACGACGGCGCGCGGCCCGGCGGAGATGTCGACGGGTGACGACGACGGCATGGCGAACCCCTCCCGGAGTGTCGGCGATCACGTTGGGTGCAAGTCGTTCGGCACGAAACGCTACCCGGTACAAGCGTGCCCCCGCACCGTTTCCGGAATGTGACGTCTGCGTTAGACGCCCATCACCCTCGGCTGAGCTGCTCCTCACCCGCGAGGCGGGCCTTGCGGTCGGCCTCGGCCAGGGCATCCAGGACGCCGTCGAGGTCACCGCCGAGGGCCAGGTCCAGGTTGTACGCCGTGTAACCAATCCGATGGTCGGAAATGCGATTCTGCGGGAAGTTGTACGTCCGGATGCGCTCCGACCGATCGACCGTGCGCACCTGGGAACGTCGCGCGTCGCCGGCCGCCGCGGCCGCCTGCTCCTCGGCCAGGGCCACGAGCTTGGCGCGCAGCATCCGCATCGCGCGGTCCTTGTTCTGCAGCTGCGACCGCTCGTTCTGGCAGGACACGACGATCCCGGTCGGCAGGTGCGTGATCCGTACGGCGGAGTCG
The DNA here is from genome assembly GCF_050936175.1 of Dactylosporangium sp. CA-139066. Lineage (NCBI taxonomy): Bacteria > Bacillati > Actinomycetota > Actinomycetes > Micromonosporales > Micromonosporaceae > Dactylosporangium > Dactylosporangium sp. CA-139066. The sequence continues at coordinate 9,532,384 of NZ_JBNJNH010000001.1, forward strand.
GTCGTGTTGACGCTCTGCCCGCCCGGCCCGGAGGAGCGGAACACGTCCACCCGCAGGTCGTTGGGGTCGACCTCGATCTCGCCGGTCTCCTCGGCCTCGGGCGTGACGAGCACGCCGGCGGCGGAGGTGTGGATGCGGCCCTGCGACTCGGTGGCCGGCACCCGCTGCACGCGGTGGACGCCGCCCTCCCACTTCAGCCGCGACCAGACGCCGTTGCCGCCGTCGGGGATGCCCCGCGTCTTGATGGCGACGGCGACGTCCTTGAAGCCGCCCAGGTCGGACTCCTGCGAGTCGAGGACCTCGGTGACCCAGCCGTGGCGCTCGGCGTAGCGGAGGTACATCCGCAGCAGATCCCCGGCGAACAGCGCCGACTCCTCGCCGCCCTCGCCGGCCTTGACCTCGAGGATGACGTCCTTGGCGTCGTTGGGGTCGCGCGGGGCGAGCAGCTCGGCGAGGCGCTCCTCCAGCTGCGGGATGCGCGCCTCGAGCTCGTCGGCCTCCCCGCCGAACGCCGGGTCCTCGGCCGCCAGCTCGCGCGCGGCGGAGAGGTCGTCGCGCGCCTGCTCCAGCTCGCCGGCCGTCTTCGCGATCGGCGACAGCTCGGCGAAGCGCCGCCCGGTCTTGCGGGCCAGCGCCTGGTCGGCGTGGATGCCGGGGTCGGCGAGCTTCTGTTCCAGCTCCTGGTACTCCGCCAGCAGCGTCGCGAGCCGGGTGTCGGTGCTCATCGCAGATCCTTAGTCACGAAGGGCAGTAGCTTGATGTGAGCGGAGCGAGCATGGGGGGTCCGGGGTGGGAACCCCCCGGCGCGCCCGAGCGAAGCGAGCGCCAACGACGCTTTCAGACCGGGAAACAGAGACGGCGCCCGCACCGACCCGGGGAGGGGCGGTGCGGGCGCCGGAAGCGCAGCTACTTGCCGGCCTTCTTGGCCTGGACCTTCGCGTACTTCTGCTGGAACTTCGCGACCCGGCCCGCGGTGTCGAGCACGCGCTGCTTGCCCGTGTAGAACGGGTGGCAGACGGAGCACGTCTCCACGTGGATCTGACCGCCCTTGGCGGTGCTACGGGTGGTGAAGGAGTTGCCGCAGGAGCAGGTGACCTGCGTGGTCGCGTACTCCGGGTGGATGTCCGGCTTCATGGCCGCGGTCCTTTCGATCAGTCGGTCGCCGGGTCGCCCGCACTCGGACGTGAACCGGAACCTGAGTTGGCCGTCGGTCAAGTCTGCCATGCTCGTGTCACGGCACCTCGACCGGTGTCTGTAACGCCCCCTCCCCCGCCCGCATTCCCGGCCATTATCACGTCGCGATCGCGAGCGCGGCTCACCTACGCTGTACCGCGCTATGAGCCTCCACATCGACGAACTCTGCGACCCGAAGCTGCTGGCCGACATGGTCGGCGGCGGGTACATCCGCACCCAGCGCCACCCGTCCCTGCCGCTGCTGATCCACAACTACACCGAGAAGACGCAGTACGAGAACGTGTGGAACGCGGCGACGCTGGCGTGCCGCGGGCTCGTCGTGTCCACCGACGGGCGGGTGCTGGCGCGGCCGTTCGCGAAGTTCTTCAACCACGGGCAGCCGGGCGCGCCGGAGCTCGACCTCGAGGGGCTGGTGTCGGTGACGGACAAGGCCGACGGCTCGCTCGGCGTGCTGTTCCCGACGCCGGACGGGTTCGCGGTGGCGACCCGCGGCTCGTTCGACTCCGAGCAGGCACGGCACGCGACGAAGGTGTGGCTTTCGCGGTACGCCGGACGCTTCACGCCCCCGCCCGGCCGGACGGTGCTGTTCGAGATCATCTACCCGGCCAACCGGATCGTGCTCGACTACGGCGGCCTCGACGATCTCGTGCTGCTCGGCGCGGTGGACATCGCGACCGGGCGCAGCCACGGGCCGGGCGCCATCGACGGCTGGCCGGGGCCGGTGGTGGACTCGTTCGCGTACGCGACGCTGGCCGACGCGCTCGCCGCGCCGCCGCGGGACAATCGCGAGGGGCTCGTCGTGCACTTCACCGACTCGGACACCAGGCTGAAGATCAAGTACTCGGAGTACGTCCGGCTGCACCGCATCGTCACCGGTCTCAACCCGCGTGTGGTGTGGGATGCCATGGTCAACGACCGCCTGCCCGAGCTGCTCGAGCCGCTGCCGGACGAGTTCCACGCGTGGGCCAGCGACGTCGCGGCCGGCCTGACGGCGAAGGTGGACGGGCTCGTGGCCGAGGTCGAGCGGGAGTACGCCGAGACGGTCACCGCCCTGCCCGAGGGCTGGACGCGCAAGGACTTCGCGCTCGCCGTCGCCCGCCACCCGCGGCGCGGATGCCTGTTCCTGCGCCTGGACAACAAGGACTACACGCCGCTGCTGTGGCAGCAGGTCCGCCCGCCGGTCGGCGAGACCGCGGACGAGGAGGCTGCATGAGCTCGCTGACCATTACCCGCGGCCTGCCGGGCTCGGGCAAGACGACGTGGGCGAAGCAGCAGCCGTACCTCGTCCGCGTCAACCGCGACGACCTGCGCCGGATGCTGCACGGCGGGCCGGTGACCGACCCGGCGCGGCGCGGGCGCGCCGAGAAGGAGGTCACGGCCGCACACCACGCCGCCGTCGAGGGGCTGCTGCGCACGGGCGCGCACGTGGTCTGCGACGACACCAACCTGCGCGGCCGGGTCGTGCGCGAGTTCGCCGAGCTGGCCGCGAAGTGCGGGGCGAGCTTCACGGTGCGCGACTTCACCGACGTGCCGCTGGACGAGTGCATCCGCCGCGACGCGCTGCGCACCGGCGAGGGGCACGTCGGGGAGGACGTGATCCGGGGGATGCATCAGCGGTACCTCGCGGGCCGCGCCCTCCCCCTGCCGCTCCCGGTCATCGACGAGAGCGTCGGCGCGCCCTACGAGCCGCCGCCGGACGCGCCGCAGACGGTGCTGGTCGACATCGACGGCACGGTCGCACTGCTCAACGGCCGCAGCCCGTACGACATGACCCGCGTCGGCGAGGACCTGCCGAACGCCCCGGTGATCGCCGCGGTGCGGGCGATGCACGCCGCCGGCCACGAGATCGTGTTCTGCTCGGGCCGCTCGGACGACTGCCGCGAGGCGACGCAGGAGTGGCTGGCCGAGCACGTCGGCGTGCCGTACCGGGGGCTGTTCATGCGGGTCACCGGCGACCAGCGCCGCGACTCGGTGGTGAAGGCCGAGATCTTCGAGAAGGAGATCCGCAGCCGGTACCACGTCGTGGGCGTCTTCGACGACCGCCAGCAGGTCGTGCGGATGTGGCGCTCCCTCGGCCTGACGGTGTTCCAGGTGGCCGAGGGCGACTTCTAGCCCCCGGCCGCGCCCTCGGCTTTTACCGGACGGTCGCGCCCTCGGTGCAGCGGACGGTCGCGCCCTCGGCGACCACGGCCGTCGTCGGCGGCATACACCGCCGAGGGCAGCAGCGGCGACCGGTCGAACAGCAGCGGCAGCCGTCGCCCGTCCGGGGTGCCACGAGGGGCCTCTTCGGGTCCCCACGGCGAACGCCCCCGGCGGTCAGGCGCGGGGGCGTTCGGCGTTGTGTCGGACTTACTCGCCCGGCGTGGTCTGGGCGATCTGCATGAGGAACTCGACGTTGGTCCGGGTCTTCTTGAGCCGGTCCAGCAGGAGGTTGAGCGCCTCCTGCGAGTCGAGGGCGTGCAGCACCTTGCGCAGCTTGATCACGATCGCGAGCTCGTCCGGCGCGAGGAGGATCTCCTCCTTGCGGGTGCTGGACGGGTCGATGTCGATCGCCGGGAAGATGCGCCGGTCGGCGATCTTCCGGTCGAGCTTGAGCTCGGCGTTGCCGGTGCCCTTGAACTCCTCGAAGATGACCGTGTCACCGGTGGAGCCGGTCTCGACCAGCGCCGTGGCGATGATGGTCAGCGAGCCGCCGTTCTCGATGTTGCGCGCGGCGCCGAGGAAGCGCTTCGGCGGGTAGAGCGCGGTCGAGTCGATACCACCGGACAGGATGCGGCCGGAGGCGGGCGACGCGTTGTTGTACGCGCGGCCGAGCCGGGTGATCGAGTCCAGCAGGACGACGACGTCGTGGCCGAGCTCGACCAGGCGCTTGGCCCGCTCGATCGACAGCTCCGCGACGGTGGTGTGGTCCGTCGGCGGCCGGTCGAAGGTCGAGGCGATGACCTCACCCTTCACCGAGCGCTGCATGTCGGTGACCTCTTCGGGCCGCTCGTCGACCAGGACCACCATGAGGTGGCACTCGGGGTTGTTGCGGGTGATCGCGTTGGCGATCGCCTGCAGCACCATGGTCTTGCCGGCCTTCGGCGGCGACACGATCAGCGCGCGCTGACCCTTGCCGATCGGCATCACCAGGTCGATGACGCGCGTGGTGAGGATGTGCGGCTCGGTCTCCAGGCGGAGCCGGTCCTGCGGGTACAGCGGGGTGAGCTTGTAGAACTCGGGGCGGCGCTTGGCCTCCTCCGGGTCCATCCCGTTGACCGTGTCGAGCCGCACCAGCGGGTTGTACTTGTCGCGGCGCTGCTCGCCGTCGCGCGGCTGCCGCACGGCACCGGTGACCGCGTCGCCGCGGCGCAGACCGTACCGCTTGACCTGCGACATGGCGACGTAGACGTCGTTGGAGCCGGACAGGTAGCCGGTCGTGCGCACGAACGCGTAGTTGTCCAGCACGTCGAGGATGCCGGCCACGGGCACGAGAACGTCGTCCTCGCTGACCTGCGGCTCGTTGGCACCGCCACCGCGCGCGGGCTCGGCGCCCTCGCGGTCGCGGCCCCGGCGGCGGTCGCGGAACCGGCTGCGCCGCCCGCGACGGCCCGTGCCGTCGTCGTCGCCCTCATCGTCGGCGAACCCGCCGCGCTGGTTGCGGTCCCCTCGGTCGCCGCGATCGCCGCGGTCGGGCGCGTTGCGCTCGGCACGCTCCTGGCGCTCGGCCCGCTCGCCGCGCTCGGGCCGCTCCGCCCGCTCGCCGCGCTCCGCACGCTCGGGCCGCTCCGCCCGCTCGGGGCGCTCGGCCCGCTCAGCGCGCTCCGCACGCTCGGTCCGCTCCGCACGCTCGGTCCGCTCCGCGCGCTCGGGACGCTCGGCCCGCTCCACGCGCTCGGCGGCCCGCTCGGGGCGCTCGGCACCGTTGCGCTCGGCGCGCTCCGCGGCACGCTCGGCCCGCTCCGCGCGGGTGCGAGTGGGACGCTCGGCCCGCTCGGCGGCGGGCTCGGCCGGCGCCTCGGCGGCGGCCTCGTCACGGGCGGCCCGCGGCTCCGGCGGACCGGCGGCACGGGTGGCCCGACGAGGGGTGCGGGCCGGCGGCTCGGTGACCTCGGTGGCGGAGGGCCACTCGGCCTCGGGGGCCTCCGCGCGAGCCTCGCTGCGCGCGGCCCGGCTGCGGGTGGTGGTCGTCGTGGTCGCGGCCGGCGCGGCGGCGGGGCGCGACTCGCCCGCCTGGCGCTCCTGGATGGCCGTGACGAGCTCGCCCTTCCGCATCCGGGCGGTGCCGGAGATGCCCAACGAGGCGGCCAGGCTCTGCAGCTCCGGAAGCAGCATGCCGGCCAACCCCGTGCCCGAGCGCCGCCGACGGGTCGCGCCGGCCTCGGCGCCGTCGGCCTCGACCGCGCTGCGGTCGGTGGTGACATCCGACGTGACGTCGGTGGTGTCGCTCAATGGATTCCTTCCCTCGTTAGGCCGGGGCTGCCCGGATGTGGCTAACGGTGGCCGGGCGGCCCGCGGGTGCTCCCGCCTCGCGTGCGGTGCGGGAGGTGTTGCAGCGCTTGCGGCAAGGCGTGGACGCCACCATCTGCGTCGTTGGCCCATCCGTGCGCGCGCGACCACAGGAAACGCGGGTTGGCGGCCGGGCGTGCGCAAGGGGTGCCACGGAATTCGGAGCACGCCGCCCCGCATGAGATCGCCGCACTGAGCGGCTGCTGTAGGACTAGAGAGTAATCAACTCCGCTAGCCAGCGGCAACAGGGTCCCGCTCGGCGTGTTCCAGCGTACCTCATGCCAGCTCACCACCGAGTCGCGCGCCGGTTACATCGACATCAAGCGGCAGAACTCGCCAACCCGGCATCGGCCGCGGCGCCCATCCACCGACCCCGAACGCCAGCACCGAGGGCCCCGCCCCGGACACCACGGCCGCGACCCCTTCGCCCCGCAACCGGCTCACGAGGTCGGCCGTCAAAGGCATTCCTTCCGCACGGTACCCCTGGTGCAGCCGATCCTCGGTAGCCGCGAACAACCGCCCCGGGTCGCCTTCGAGCGCGTGCACGAGCAGCGCCGCGCGCGCCGCATTGAAGGCGGCATCGGCGTGCGGCACGGTCTTGGGCAGCGCCGCCCGGGCGACCTCGGTCAGCCCGCGCTCCTCCGGCACAAACACCACGGGCCGAATCCCCGCCGCCGGCTCCCGCCGCACCGCGGCCGCCACCCCGTCCTCGGTCCAGGCGATCGTGAACCCACCAAGCAGACAGGGCGCGACGTTGTCCGGATGCCCTTCGATCTCCCCGGCCAGCGCCAGCGCCGCCACGTCATCCAGCCGCGCGCCCCCATCCTCGACCAGCCCGCGCGCCAGCATGATCCCGGCAACGATCGCGGCCGAGGACGACCCAAGCCCGCGCGCCTGAGGAATGCGGTTGCGGCAACGCAATGCGAGCCCCGCCGGCCGCTCCCCGAGCACGTCGAACGCCCGCCGCATGGCCCGCACAACAAGATGGCTGGCGTCGCCCGGCAGCTCGCCCTCACCCTCCCCGCTCACCTCGACGACAACCCCACCGCTCGTCACCCGCGCCTCAACCTCGTCGTACAACGTCAGCGCAAGCCCGAGCGCATCAAACCCCGGCCCGAGGTTGGCACTGGTCGCGGGCACGCGGACGACAACGGGGTGGTGGAGCAAGGCCATACGGGACATCTCACCATAAGGATCGCTCCGCTCAGTCCTCGGGATCCCGCTCTTTTCTCCGTCTCCAAACACCGCTAACACCGCCCCACGCCCGGCCGCCGCTTCCCCACCACGCCCGCCGGCCACCCATTCGTTTCCTGGCCGCGCCCGGTCACTTCCCGCCGCGCCCAGTCACCTACCCCGCGCCCCGTCATTCCCGCCGCGCCCGGTCACTTCCCGCCGCGCCCAGTCACCTACCCCGCGCCCCGTCATTCCCGCCGCGCCCGGTCACTTCCTGCCGCGCCCAGTCACCTACCCCGCGCCCGGTCATCTACCCCGTGCCCGCCGCGCCCGGTCACTTCCCGCCACGCGAACCAGGCATTGCCCTCCGCCCCCGGCCACACTTCCTCGCTGCGCCGGCTGGCTTTTTCCCGTTCCGGCCCGACACTTTCGTAGCGCGGCCGATCAGGACTCTTCGACGGGGCCGGCGGCTTCCGCAGCGCGAGCCGTTGCAGCCTCCGCAGCGCCAGCCGTCCCAGCCTCCGCAGGGCGAGCCGACGCAGCTTCCACAGCGCCCGCCGACCCAGCCTCCGCAGGGCGAGCCGACGCAGCTTCCACAGCGCCCGCCGACCCAGCCTCCACAGGCCGAGCCGACGCAGCTTCCACAGCGCCCGCCGACCCAGCCTCCACAGGCCGAGCCGACCCAGCCTCCGCAGGGCGAGCCGTCCCAGCCTTCGCAGCGCCCGCCGACCCAGCCTCCGCAGGGCGAGCCGACGCAGCTTCCACAGCGCCCGCCGACCCAGCCTCCACAGGCCGAGCCGACGCAGCTTCCACAGCGCCCGCCGACCCAGCCTCCACAGGCCGAGCCGACCCAGCCTCCGCAGGGCGAGCCGTCCCAGCCTTCGCAGCGCGAGCCGACGCAGCCTCCGCTGCGGGAGAGGGCGCAGCGTCCGCGGGGCGAGCGGGCGACGCTTCCTCGTCGTCCTCGGCGTAGCCGTCGACGTCGGCGTCCTCGCGGGCCACCGGGCGGCGGACCTCGCGGCCCGCCTGGCGCAGGGCCAGGCGGAGCGCGAACTCGATCTGCCCGTTGACGCTGCGCAGGTCGTCGCCGGCCCAGCGGGCGATCGCCTCGTAGACCTGGGGGTCCAGCCGCAGCAGGAGCTTCTTGCGTTCCGGCACGGGCTCAGGCGTACAGCGTGCCGGTGTTGACGACCGGCTGGACGTTGCGATCGCCGCAGAGGACCACGAGCAGGTTGGCCACCATCTGCGCCTTGCGCTCCTCGTCGAGCTCGACGACCTGGAGCTCGCCCAGTCGCTCCAGGGCGCTCTGCACCATGCCGACGGCGCCCTCGACGATCTTGTAGCGGGCGCCGACGATCGCGCTTGCCTGCTGGCGGGCCAGCATCGCCTGGGCGATCTCCGGCGCGTACGCAAGATGGGTGATCCGCGACTCGAGCACCTCGACGCCGGCCAGCGCGACCCGCTCGCCGAGCTCGACGGTCAGCTCCTCACTGACGATGTTGCCCTCGCGCAGGCTGGCCCGGCCGTCCTCGTGCGACTCGTAGGGGTAGCTGGTGGCGAGGTGCCGCACGGCGGCCTCGGACTGCACGGCGACGTACGAGATGTGGTCGTCGACGCCGAACGACGCCTTGAACGTGTCGACCACGCGCCAGACCACCACGGCGGCGATCTCCACGGGGTTGCCGTCGGCGTCGGAGACCTTGAGCCGGTCGGTCTCGAAGTTGCGCACCCGGCGCGAGAGGCGGCGCTTGGTGCTCAGCGGGACGGTCCAGTGGAAGCCGGCGTCGCCGATGGTGCCGACGTAGCGGCCGAAGAACTGCAGGACCCGCGTCTCGTTGGGGTTGACCACGGTGAACCCGCTCAGCACGATCACGGCCGCCAGGGACACCACGGCGATGACCAGGCCCCCGGACCCGTCGTCGAGCGTCCCGGCGGCCACGATCGCGACGACCACGAGAACGACCAGCAAGCCGAGCATGACAAAGCCGGGAATCCGGAACGCCCGTCGCTCCATGACACGCCTCCAGGGGCTATCGAAGTGATATCACCACGATAGCTCCTCGCCGCAAGAGGCGCCTACCCTGTCGATATATCGCCTGTCGGGGTATAAATCCGACAAGTCGCGGCGCGGAGCGCCCGACTTGTCGTAAAAGCCAGCGTCCGCTGAAGAGGCAGACGTAAAGCCAGCGTCCGCTGAAGAGGCAGACGTAAAGCCAGCGTCCGCTGAAGAGGCAGACGTAAAGCCAGCGTCCGCTGAAGAGGCAGACGTAAAGCCAGCGTCCGCTGAAGAGGCAGACGTAAAGCCAGCGTCCGCTGAAGAGGCAGACGTAAAGCCAGCGTCCGCTGAAGAGGCAGACGTAAAGCCAGCGTCCGCTGAAGAGGCAGACGTAAAGCCAGCGGCCGCAGAAGAGGCAGACGTAAAGCCAGCGGCCGCAGAAGAGGCAGACGTTAAAGGCAGAGCGAGCCGGCGGGGCGAGCACGAGCTACTGAGGGACGTTCCAGGCCTTGAGTGAAACGTTCACCGTGCCGTCGACCAACACGCTCATGACGTGGAGCAGCACAATCTTCCAGTCGATGCCCTGGCGCTGTGCGTCGGCGAGTGACGTGTTGATGCACAGCGTGAGGTTGTCGGTCTTCACGTTGATCTGCGCGTCGGGGGCCAGCCGCGCGGTGTCGAACCTCGCGGCGCAGTCGCCGGGCTGCGCATCCGGGCTGTTCATCGTGACGACCTTGACGTTCTGGCCGAAGCGGAAGTACTCGCCGTCGTACACGTACAGCTGCATGTCGGCGCTGTCCTGGTCCGCGCCGACCTCGGGCTTGTCCAGGTCGATGTTGCTGGCGCCGGAAGTCGGGGGGTGGATCTCCAGGCTGACCGTCCACGCCTCCGCGAAGCGTGCCGTGGGGCGTGCGGCCGCCGTCGTCGGGACCGCCGCCTGGTTCACCGGCGCATTGGGGGTGACGGCCGCCGGGCCCGAGGCGTTCTTCGCGTCGTTGGCCACGCCGAGGGAGTAGATGGCGATCGCGGTCGAGATCAGCGACACGAGGACCGACAGGATCGTCAGGCCGACCAGGAAACCGCCGCGGCGGCCGGAGTTCGGCGACGGCGGGGCGCTGAAGGGCGGGCGGCCCGGCACAGGGGCCGGCACCGCAACGGGCGGTGCGACGTACGGCGGGCGGCGAGGATGCCCCGGCTGCGGAGGGAACGGGCCGATCCGCGGCGGCTCCGGCCCAGGCCGTTTGGACGGGTCGCTCGGCGGCACAGTCAACGTGGCTCCTGCGGGTGCGGACTCCTGGGCGCAGCGTACGAACAGCGTAATGGCCGCCGTCTACGTGACCAGGGTCGAAACGGCGGATGCATTCCGGGCCGAAGCTAGGCCTCGGCCGGGCGCGGACGGCGGCGGCGCAGGGTGATCGCGGCCCAGCCGACCGAGTAGAGCAGGGTCACGCCGCCGCAGGCGGCGGCGAGCAGGCGCGGTTCGGTGCGGTCGACGAAGGAGCCCACGGCGAGCTGGCTCGCGGCGACCGACAGCGTGGCGAGCATGAAGTCGGTGGCGAAGATGCGTCCGCGCAGGGTGTCGGGGACCTCGCCCTGCAGCGCGACGTTCGACATCATCCAGTTGCCGCCGGCGCCGAGGTGGGCCAGGACCACGCCGACGAGCACCAGCGGGAACCAGGTCAGCAGGCTCACGCCGATGTACGCCAGGCCGTACGCGGCCATCGACATCGCCAGGCCGGGCAGCAGCCAGGAGCGGTGGGTCAGCACGCGGCGCAGCAGCAGCGGGCCGAGCAGGGCGCCCAGGCCGCGCGCGGCGAACAGCAGGCCGGTGCCGAGCGGGCCGGCGCCCAGGGTCGCGGCCAGGACGGGGAAGAGCGTGAGGACGCCGTTGCCGAGGCCGACGGCGGACTTCACCGTCACCAGCGAGGCGACGCGATGATTTCCGCGGATGTACCGCAACGCTTCGGCAATCGCCGCAAACGGGCGCGCGGGTGCCGTTTCGCGCTCGGCCTGCAGGGGGCGCCGCACGCGCCACACCTGGAAGGCGGACGTGGTGATCAGGGCGGCGGCCAGCGCGAAGCACGGGTAGGGGCCGAACGCCTCGGAGGCGATGCCGCCCAGCGACGCGCCGATGACGACCATCGTGCCCCAGGCCGAGCCGCTCAGGGCGTTGGCGGCGGCGAGGTCCTCGGCGTCGACGACGTTGGGCAGCGCGGCCTGCCCAGCGGGGGCGAAGAACGCCTTGGCCACGGCGATCGCGCCGACGGCGACGAGCGCCACCCAGGCCGTCGCGGGGGTGCGTACGAGCAGCAGCGCGAGGGCGCACACGGCCATGGCGACGTCGGCGGCGATGAGGATGCGGCGGCGGTCGAGGCGGTCGGCGACGGTCCCGGTGTACGGCAGCAGCAGCGCGGTCACGCCGGTGTCGGTGGCGAGGACGAACGCGCCCCACATGCCGCTGCCGGTGAGGTGCGGCAGCAGCGTGAGCAGGGGGATCATGACGAACCAGTCGGCGCCGAGGCCGATGAGGTCGGCGGCGAAGAGGTTGCGGAAGTCCCTGTTGCGAGTAAGGACCGAAAGCGCGGGCGGCACGTTCACACCGTAGCGGTTGTTGCTCTTGGCACCGCGGGCCTGGCAGGGAGGGCCGCCAGGCCCGACCGGTTCGCCCAGTCTGGCTCGATGGAGCTACGCAGAAATCGACCCAGACCAGGCGCTGGTGGCAACTACGGTCGCAAGTTGGACGGCCCGAGTCCCGCCCCTGTTTATGCCAGGTCGAGAGCCTTCGCTGCGGCGAGCGGCTCGGCCGGGATGGTGGTCGGCGCCGGCGCGGTCGAGATCGCCCAGTCCGGGTCCTTGAGGCCGTGCCCGGTGACCGTGCAGACGATCGTCTGGCCCGGGTCGATGCGGCCCTGCTGGTGGGCCTGCAGGAGGCCGGCGACGCTCGCCGCGCTGCCCAGCTCGACGAAGACGCCGACGGTGCGGGCGAGCAGGCGGTACGCGCGCAGGATGTCGCGGTCGGTCACGGCGTCGATGAGGCCGCCGGATTCGTCGCGGGCGTCGATGGCGCGGGTCCAGCTCGCCGGGTTGCCGATGCGGATCGCCGTGGCGATCGTGCTCGGCTCGCGCACGACGGCACCGTTGACAATCGGCGCGGCGCCGGAGGCCTGGAAGCCGAACATGCGCGGGCGCCGCGTGGCGTTGCCGGCGGCGTGGTCCTCCTTGTAGCCCATCCAGTACGCCGTGATGTTGCCGGCGTTGCCGACCGGCAGGCAGTGGATGTCGGGCGCGTCGCCGAGCCCGGCGACGATCTCGAAGGCGGCGGTCTTCTGGCCCTCGAGGCGGTCCGGGTTGACGGAGTTGACCAGCGACACCGGGTAGTCCAGCGACAGCTTGCTGGCCAGCGCCAGGCAGTCGTCGAAGTTGCCGCTGACCTGCAGCAGGCGCGCGCCGTGGACAAGGGCCTGGGCGAGCTTGCCCAGGGCGATCTTGCCGGTCGGCACGAGGACGGCGCAGGTGATGCCGGCGCGCGCGGCGTACGCGGCGGCGGAGGCCGACGTGTTGCCGGTCGACGCGCAGATGATCGCCTTCGAGCCGTCCTCGACGGCCTTGGAGACCGCGACGGTCATGCCGCGGTCCTTGAACGAGCCGGTGGGGTTGGACCCCTCGACCTTGAGGTACACGTCGCAGCCGGTCCGGGCGGAGAGCTCCGGCGCCGGCAGCAGCGGCGTGTTGCCCTCGTACAGCGTCACCACCGGGGTCTGCGGCCCGACGGGTAAGCGGTCCCGGAACTCCTCGATCAATCCCCGCCACATGGCGGTCACTCTCCTTCGACCCGCAGGACGCTCGCCACGGCGCGAACGATGTCCAGTGCCCGCAGCTCGGCGACGGTCGCGGCGAGGGCGCGATCCGGCGCGGCGTGCGTGACGATGACGAGCACGGCCTGGTTGCCGCGACCGGACTGGTTCACGGTCGCGATGCTGACCCCGTGCCTGGCGAAGACGCCCGCGACGGCCGCGAGCACGCCGGCCTTGTCGGAGACGTCGAGGCTGATGTGGTACCGCGTGAAAACGTCCCCGATCGGGGAGACCGGAAGGTCGGCGTAGGCCGACTCGGACGCGCTGCGGGTCCCGGCGAGGCGGTTGCGGGCCACGGCGACGACATCGCCGAGCACCGCGGAGGCGGTCGGCGCGCCGCCCGCGCCGCGGCCGTAGAACATGAGCTGGCCGGCCGCCTCGGCCTCGACGAAGACCGCGTTGAACGCGTCGCCCACGCCCGCCAGGGGGTGGGTGCGCGGGATCATCGCCGGGTGCACGCGCACCGAGACGGCGCCGCCGGCCTTCGAGGCGATGCACAGCAGCTTGATGGTGCAGCCCATCGCCTTCGCGCTGGCGACGTCGGCCGCGGTGACCTCGGTGATGCCCTCGCGGTGCACGTCGGCGGAGGTGACCCGGGTGTGGAACGCCATCGAGGCGAGGATCGCGGCCTTGGCGGCGGCGTCGAAGCCCTCGACGTCGGCGGTCGGGTCGGCCTCGGCGTAGCCCAGCGCGGTCGCCTCCTCCAGCGCCTCGGCGAAGCCGGCGCCGGTGGCGTCCATCGAGGACAGGATGAAGTTGGTGGTGCCGTTGACGATGCCGGTGACCCGGGTGATGCGGTCGCCGTGCAGCGAGTCGCGCAACGGGCGCAGCAGCGGGATGGCGCCGGCGACGGAGGCCTCGTAGTACAGGTCGGCGCCGCAGTCGGCGGCCGCCTTGTGCAGCGTGGCGCCGTCCTCGCCGAGCAGGGCCTTGTTCGCGGTCACCACGCTCTTGCCGGCGTGCAGCGCCTCGAGCAGCCAGGTGCGGGCCGGCTCGATGCCGCCGACGACCTCCACCACCACGTCGACGTCGTCGCGGGTGACCAGGCTGAGGGCGTCGGTCGTGAAGATGCTCCGGTCGACCGGGAGGTCACGGGCCTTGTCGATGCGGCGCACGGCCACGCCGACCAGCTCGAGGGGCGCGCCGATGCGGGCCGTGAGGTCGTCCTCCTGCTCGTGCAGCAGGCGTACCACTTCGGAACCGACGGTCCCGCAGCCGAGCAGCGCCACCTTCACCGATTTCGGCATCTGTCACCCCACGTCCAGTCTCAGCAGGTCGTCCACGGTCTCCCGGCGGACGATGACCCTTGACTCCCCGTCAACCACCGCCACGACCGGCGGGCGGGGGACGTGGTTGTAGTTACTCGCCATACTGCGGCAGTAGGCGCCGGTGCCAGGTACCGCAAGAAGATCTCCGGCCTTGACGTCGGCCGGCAGGAATTCATCTTTCACGACGATGTCCCCGGACTCGCAATGTTTTCCCACCACGCGGGCGAGAATCGGCGGTTCGCAGGACGCCCGACCGGCGACGGTGGCCGAGTAGGCGGCGTCGTAAAGGGCGGTGCGGATGTTGTCGCTCATCCCGCCGTCCACCGAGACGTACGTCCGGATGCCGTCGACGTCCTTGACCGTGCCCACCTCGTACAGCGTGAACATCGACGGGCCGACGATCGCCCGCCCGGGCTCGACGGAGAGGTGCGGAACGCTCAGGTGCAGGGCGGCGCACTCCTGCTTGACGATGCGCAGCAGGTCGCCGGCCAGGTCGCGCGGGTCGGCGGGCTCGTCCTGGGTGGTGTAGGCCATGCCGAAACCGCCGCCGAGGTCCATCTCGGGGAGTTCCTTCTGGTGTACCTCGGCGATGCGGGCCTGCAGGCCGAGCAGGCGCCGGGCCGCCACCTCGAAGCCCGACGTGTCGAAGATCTGCGAGCCGATGTGCGAGTGCAGGCCGCGCAGCTCGAGGATGTCGTCGGCGAGGATCTTGTCCACGGCCTCGGCGGCGGCCCCTCCGGACAGCGAGAAGCCGAACTTCTGGTCCTCGTGCGCGGTGGCGATGAACTCGTGGGTGTGTGCCTCGACGCCGACCGTCACGCGGACCAGGATATTCGGCCGTTTGTCCAACTTCATGGCAACTTGCTGGAGACGTTCGATCTCGTCGAACGAGTCGACGATGATGCGGCCCACGCCGTGCTCGACGGCCAGGGTGAGCTCCTCGACGGACTTGTTGTTGCCGTGCAGGCCGATCCGCTCCGGCGCCATGCCGCCACGCAGGGCGACGGCCAGCTCGCCGCCGGTGCACACGTCGAGGCTCAGGCCCTCCTCCACCAGGATCTTGACGATCGCGGTGGCGATGAAGGCCTTGCCGGCGTAGTACACCTCGGCGCCGCCGAACGCCTCCTTGAACGCGCGGCAGCGCGCCCGGAAGTCCTCTTCGTCCAGGACGTAGGCCGGGGTGCCGTGCTGTTCCCGGATTTTCCGGACGTCCACCCCGCCGACCGTCAGGGCGCCGCTCGCGTCCCGTTTGACGGTTTTGGGCCACAAGATCGGGACCAGTGCGTTGACGTCGTCCGGTGTCCGGAGCCACGAGGGGCCGTTCGAGCCCAGGTCAGCGTGGAGCGCTCCGGCCTCGTGTGCGCGCATGTTCTCTACATCCGTTCCGGCGCCGAGACGCCGAGCAGGTCCAACCCGTTCACAATCACCTGACGGGTGGCGTCGTTGAGCCACAGCCGCGCCCGGTTGGTCTCCGAGAACGGCTCGTCACCCTGGGGCAGCACCCGGCAGTTGTCGTAGAACCGGTGGTATGCCGCGGCCAGGTCCTCCAAATAGCGTGCCACGCGATGCGGCTCGCGCAGCTCCGCCGCGGTCGCCACGATGCCCGGGAAGTCGCCGATCGCCTTGAGCAGGTCGAGCTCCTTCTCGTGGACCAGCAGCGCGGCGTCGTACTCCTCGCCGCGCGCAAGGCCCAGCTCGGCGGCGTTGCGGGCCACGGAGGCGGTGCGGGCGCCGACGTACTGCACGTAGAAGACCGGGTTGTCGTTCTTCTGCCGCGTGATGACCTCGATGTCGAGGGTCAGCGGCGAGTCCGTGGACGAGCGGGCCAGCGAGTAGCGGGCGGCGTCCACGCCGACGGCGTCGATCAGCTCGTCGAGGGTGATCAGGGTGCCGGCGCGCTTGCTGAGGCGCACCGGCTCGCCGCCGCGCAGCAGGCTGACCAGCTGGCCGATGAGCACCTCGATGTTGCGCCGGGGGTCGTCGCCGGCGCAGGCGGCGATGGCCTTGAGGCGGCCGATGTACCCGTGGTGGTCCGCGCCCAGCATGTAGATGCAGCGCTCGAAGCCGCGCTCGCGCTTGTTGATGTAGTAGGCGGCGTCGGCGGCGAAGTACGTCTTCTCGCCGTTGGAGCGGATCAGGACGCGGTCCTTGTCGTCGCCGAAGTCCGTGGTGCGCAGCCAGACGGCGCCGTCCTGCTCGAAGACGTGGCCCTGCTTGCGCAGCTCGTCGAGGGCGTGCTCGACGGCGCCGCCGTCGTGCAGGGTCCGCTCGGAGAACCAGACGTCGAAGTGGACCCCGAAGCGCTCGAGGCTGTCCTGCATTTCCTTGAGCATGGTTTCGTACGCTTTTTGCAGGAACGCCGCCTTCTGCTGCTCTTCGGGCATTTCCAGAATGTCCGGATGCGCAGCCTTGATGGCATTCGCGATGTCCTGGACGTACTCGCCGGGGTAGCCGTCCGGCGGGGTCGGTTGCCCGTGGGCGGCGGCCATGACGGACTCGCCGAAGCGGTTCATCTGCACGCCGGCGTCGTTGATGTAGTGCTCGCGGGTCACGTCGGCGCCCGCGGCGGTCAGGATGCGCCCGAGCGCGTCGCCGACCGCGGCCCAGCGGGTGTGGCCGAGGTGCACGGGGCCGGTGGGGTTCGCCGAGACGAACTCCAGGTTGATCTTCTCCTTGGCCAGCGTCTCGCTGCGCCCGAACGCCCGGCCGGCCCGCACGACCACCCCGGCGAGGCCGCCGGCGGCGGCCGCGGACAGCCGGATGTTGAGGAAGCCCGGCCCGGCGATCTCCACGGCATCGATCCCGGGAGTTTCCTGCAAGTTTTTCGCGACCGCCGCGGCCAGATCGCGCGGGTTCAGCCCGACCTTCTTGCCCAACTGCAGGGCGATATTGGACGCATAGTCACCATGCTCCGGGTTTCGCGGTCGCTCCACGCTGGTCGTCGCCGGGAGCACCGACGCATCGAGGTCACGCTCGGTGATGGCCGCCCGGGCGGCGGCGAGGACTACTACGGCGAGTTCAGCGGGAGTCACCGACAAATGCTATCGGGGGTAGACTCCGGTACTTGGCGGCGGCCCGTTGTGCTGGTCACAATGCGGGACGGCTGGACTGTCCTTCCCCTGAAGGCGGATCTCCCCGCGGATCAGGGAGGACCAGTTCGCCGCCGTGACCCCCGACCGTTGACCAGACGAGGCCCGATGAACCAGCACAGCGCTGAGCGTTGCGAGGCGACGAGATGAGCATGAGCACCCAGCACAGTGGCGGCAATCGCAAGCCGTCCACCAAGCCAGTGGCCGGCGCGAAGCCGAAGCAGGGCGGCGACGAGGTCGAGGACGAGGACCTGGAGCTGCTGGAGGAGTCGGACATTTCGGACACCGCCGCCGATGATGTCGACGGCGACGCTGACGAGGACGAGGACAGCTCGGCCGCTCCGGCCAAGCCCAAGGCCAGCCCGCGCAAGTCGGCCCCGGCCCGCAAGACCGCATCCGGCGCGGCGAAGCGGCCCGCCACCGCGACCCGCCCGGTCGCGAAGAAGATCGCCCCGGTCAAGGTCAAGCAGGGCATGTCCTGGGGCCCGATCGCGCTGTTCACGACCGTCGGCGTGCTGGCGCTGGGCATCGTGGGCTTCGCCGGCTACCAGGTGTACGAGAACGGCCTGGGCTGGCACGACCGCGCCGACCAGATCAGCGGCATCAAGGACTACTACCAGATCGACAAGGCCATGGTCGGCCAGCGCGAGCACGTGTGGGGCCCGCAGCAGTACAAGCTGAGCCCCCCGGTCGCCGGCAACCACAACGCCAACTGGCAGCGCTGCCTCGGCGACGTGTACCCGGCCGCGATCGCCAACGAGCACGCGCTGCACAGCCTGGAGCACGGCGCCGTGTGGATCACGTACAACCCGAGCCTCCCCGCCGACCAGGTCGAGAAGCTCGCCAAGCGGGTCCGCGGCAACGACTACATGCTGATGAGCCCGTACCCGGGCCTGGACAAGCCGATCTCGCTGCAGGCGTGGGGCTTCCAGCTCAAGGTCGACAACGCCGACGACAAGCGCATCGACGAGTTCATCAAGGCGCTGCGCCAGAACGCCAGCCTCGAGGCCGGCACCCCCTGCTCGCAGGGCGACATCATCACCGAGACCGGCACCACGCCGCACGACCTCGGTAAGGACGGCACGACACAGATGGGCGGCAACTAGCCACCGTGTTCGCGCAACTTTCCCGGCGGGCACGCCTGTCTCTGGGCGTGCTCGCCGCGGTACTCCTGCTGGTGACCGGCACCGCCATCGGTTACCTGATCCCGACCTTGAGCAACCCCGGCGAGGACTCGATCGACGCCGGCTTCGCCCGCGACATGAGCATCCACCACGCTCAGGCCGTTGAGATGGGCATGCTGGCGTACCGCCTGGGGACCACGGACGACATCCGCACGCTGGGCTACGACATCGCCGCGAGCCAGCAATGGCAGATCGGCCAGATGCAGACCTGGCTGGTGCAGTGGCACCTCTCCCCCACGTCGTCCAACCGCGCGATGGCCTGGATGCCCTCGGGCATGAACACCCTGCAGCCCGACGGCCGCATGCCCGGCATGGCCTCGGACGACGAGCTGAAGAAGCTCAAGTCGTCCACGGGCAAGGACTTCGACATCCTGTGGTGCCAGCTCATGCTCCGCCACCACCTGGGCGGCATCCACATGGCCGAGGTAGCCGCCAAGAACGCTTCGGCCCCCGAGGTCCGCGACTCCGCCGCGAAGATGCAGGCCGCGCAGTCGTACGACATCTCGGCCCTGACCGACAAACTCAAGGACCTGGGCGCCCAACCCCTGTCCTCGTAGCGTTCGGCGTCGCCCCACCCGCCACAGGGGAACCAGTGCGCGGGTCGGGGCGGGGCTCTGCTAATCTGTGTCAGGTCCGATTACGGCCCCCGTAGCTCAGGGGATAGAGCACCGCCCTCCGGAGGCGGGAGCGCAGGTTCGAATCCTGCCGGGGGCACCACCACGAAATCATCGTTGCCCAGCCAAACCGAAGCCCCTCCACTGACAGCTCGGACAACACGGTCACGGTGTGGCGAATACCTGCCGCCTAACCGCTGATACTGCACGTACGGCCCCGCCCTTGACGCGCTGCCGTGGCCGTCGGCCGGCGCCGGCCGATGCTCGCCTTCGCCGCCGCACTGGGCGGTTTCTGGCTGGCTCCGGTGGCGCCGCTGCCGGCCTTCCTGGCGGTGGGTCCGCTGGCGTACGACGTGCTGTGCCAGGTCGCCGGGCGGCACCCGGCGCGAATCGGGCTGCCGGTGCTGGCCGATCGAAGTCATGCTGGACGGCCTGACCCGCGGGCGTGACGTCCGGCGGCGGCCCGGGCGGTCAGGTCGCCGGCGTCGACCGCGCTGCGGTCGGACCGAGCCGCACGGGGCGTGCGTGCACCGGGACCCGGATGATGTGGTACGGCGGGACACGGTCGTCGACGCCGTCGTTGAACAGCGGCGCGCGGGGAAGCTGGTTGACGCTCACGTACAGGTAGCCGTCCCCCGCGAGCGACAGCGTGTCCGGCCACAGCAGGGCGGGTGCGTGCAGGATCGTGGTCCAGGTGCCGTCCGCGGCCAGTTTCAGCACCGCGCTGTGCTCGTACGCGGTGGCATAGACCGCACCATCCGTGTCTGACTCCAGACCGTCGGACGCACCCTTGTCGCCGTGGTCGACCACCCGAGCGGCGACCTCGGCCTCCGGAAGGTCTCGGTCACGCAGGGCCGCGGTGTCGACGCTGTACAGGCGCCGGCTCGACAGCGGGCAGAAGTACAGTCGCTCGCCGTCGGCGCTCAACGCGATACCGTCCGCGCCGACGACGTATCCCTCGCGGACGACCCCCTGCACCACGGCCCGGAAGCCGTCCTCCGCATGGGTACTTCGGTGTCCACGCAGCCGCGACCAGCTCTCGCCGGACGCCAGATCCACGACGACCAGGGCACCCTCGGGCTGTGAATCGGTGAGGTACGCGTACCCCGCCTCGCCCCGCGAGAGGTCGAAGCGGACGTCGTTGAGGTACACCGTGGGTGTCATGGCCTCGGCAGAAGGATGGACGACCCGTACCACCTGCCCGGTTTCGAGGTCGACCTGCACCAGCTTCGGCCCGCCCTTGACGAACGGCGCGAACGCCAGGCTGCCGGTGTCGAGCAGCCACAAGGACCCGGCCGGATCAACGATCACGCTCTGCACCGACACGAGCGTGTCGGCGGCCCGCTGCGGGCTCCACCGGTTGATCTCCACGTTCGGGAACGCGACCAGCTTGCCGCCGACGACCTCAGCGACCGTGTAGGGCACGTCGTCGCCCCACCGCGGAATCGAGACGAACACCCGCCCCGAGTCGGCGACCGTGACGCCCGTCGGCATCAGATCGGGGATCTCGGCGACGACCTCGTACTCCGCGGCGAGCCACGCACCGAGCGGACCAGCAGCCATAGCCGTCGGCTACCCACGTCCCGCTGCACAAACCGGGCGGGTTCGTTCCCCCGGCCGCGGGTACATCACCGGCCATCGTAGGCTTCGACAGGGACGGAGTTGCCGGATGAGGGCAGTGAGCCTGGACCGGTTCGGCGGCCCAGAGGTGCTGCAATTCGGCGAGGTGCCAGCACCGCGACCGATCAGCACCGAGGTGCTGGTGCGGGTCCACGCGGCCGGCATCAACCCGGTCGATCTCAGGCAGCGACAAGGGCACGGGCCCCTGTCGCGCTTGCCGATGATCCTGGGTTGGGACGTGGCCGGGGTGGTGCAAGAGTGCGGGTTCGGCGTCACCATCTTCTCGCCCGGCGACGAGGTGTACGGCATGCCGTGGTTTCCTCGCCAGGCCGGCGCATACGCCGAGTACGTGACAGCCCCTTCGCGGCACTTTGCCCCCAAGCCGCCGTCGCTGTCGTTCCCCGAAGCCGCAACGCTGCCACTTTCCGGGCTGACCGCCTGGCAGTTGCTGGTGGACACCGCGCACCTCAAGGCCGGGGACCGGGTGCTGATCCACGGCGCCGCCGGCGGGGTCGGCCGGCTGGCCGTCCAGATCGCCACATCACTCGGCGCGCACGTCATCGGCGTGGCCCGAGCCGACCACCACGACGAGCTGCGCGCGCTGGGCGCCGCCGAACTCGTCGACTACACCACGACTCGGTTCGAGGACGTCGTCGGCCCGGTCAACGTGGTGCTCGACCTCGTCGGCCGGGACTACACCCCACGGTCGCTGCCGCTGGTCACCCCCGGGGGCACCGTGGTTCTGGTGCCGTCCGGAGTGGACGATGCGGTGGCCCGCCTCGGCGCGGACAAAGGCGTGCGGGTGACCAATTTCCTGGTGGAACCCGACCACGCCGGCCTGCTGGCGTTGAGCCGGCTGGTCGCCGAGGGTCGGCTGGAGTCGAAGGTGGGCGCGACCGTCCCTCTCGAGGACGCTTCACGGGCGCATCAGCTGGCAGAGAGCCGTACCGTCGGCGGCAAGGTCGTTCTGTCAGTCTGAGCCGGCGTGGAGGCTTCACCGATCAGAATTCTTCCGCCACGTCGTCGGTTCTGGTAGCCCCCCTCGCACCGGTGGAAGGATTGGTGACCATGACCGACGCTAGACCGCTGGGCGCTGACGAGGCCTCGTTCATCGCGGTGGTTCGCTCAGGCGATACGGCGCGGTTTGCGCTCATCACGGAGCGCCACCGGCGTGAGCTGCAGGTGCACTGCTACCGGATGCTTGCGAACTACGAGGACGCCCAGGATATGACGCAGGAGACGTTCCTGCGAGCGTGGAACAAGCGGGAGTCGTTCCAGGGCCACGCTGCGCTGCGGACCTGGCTGTACCGGATCGCGACGAACGTCTGCCTTGACTTCCTGGAGAAGCGCAATGACCGCACACCCGTACCGTCCGGGCTGTCGGACTCCAGCTCGGAGGTGCTGTACCTGCAGCCGTACCCCGACCGGATGCTCCCCGAGGACCCGCAGGAATCGGTGGTGGCGCGGGAGACGATCGAGCTGGCGTTCATCGTCGCCGTCCAGCACCTGCCGCCGCGGCAGCGGGCGGTGTTCATCCTGCGCGACGTCGTCGGCTGGCCGGCGTCGAAGGCCGCCGACGCCCTCGATCTGACCATCGCATCGGTGACCAGCGCGCTGCAGCGGGCGCGGGTGACGATGCGCGAGCAGCTGCCCGGCCGCCGCCTCGACTGGCGCAGCCCCGCCGCCCACGAGCTGTCGAATGACGAGCGCGGCGTGGTGAAGTCGTACATGGACGCCCATGAGCGCAACGACCTCGACGGGCTGATGTCCCTGCTGCGCGACGACCTGCGCTTCGTGATGCTGCCCGAGGCGGGCACCTCGGCCATCACGGCCAAGGACGCGGTGGACGGCTGGGTCTGCGGTGGGCTCTTCCAGCCCGGCTACGACGACTGGCGCTGTATCGCCACGACGGTCAACCGCATGCCCGCCGCCGCGCTGTACCTCCGCACCCCTGACGACCCGCAGTACCGGTTGTTCAACATCGCGGTCCTGCACATCGTCGACGGGAAGATCGCCGAGCTCACCGGATTCGACGCCACCGACAAACCCTGGCTGGACCTGCCCCCGACACTGTGATCAGACAAGTCCCCGTCGGAATGAGCACCCGGCCAGGTGAGCACCGACGCGACAACGCGAACACCACCGCCCCGGTGCTCATCGCCTCGTCTCGTATCGGGTCAGCACGACGCCGCCGGGAAATGTCCGCGTCTCCGCGAGGTTCAGTTTCACCCAGCTGTCCAGCGCGGTGAAGAACGGCGTGCCGCCGCCCACCAGGACCGGCACGGTGACCAGCATGTACTCGTCGATCAGCCCATTCCGCATCATGCCAGCCTCTCGTAAGTCGATCTCATACGTACAGACGGGCGCTGCGCGAAAACCTCATCGGTGCGCGCTGCTGGCAGATCCAAGGTCGTGCATCAGCAGGCGCTCGACGGGCCGGTCGGCGGGCGTCTCGAAGCGGCTCTCGCTATTCGATGCGGGCTCGGTGGTCTTTGGCGAGGCCGTGCAGCGGGCACGGCTGTCGCGGCTCGCGCGGGCACAGGACCCACACCTCGGTGGCGGTCGCCCGGTAGAGGCGGTACGGGGAGGATCCGGTCACGTCCTCCCGGGTCAGGGCGGTGGCGCCCCGGTCGCTGGGCCCCGGGTACACCTCCAGCCCGCGCTCAAGGTCGCCGCCTTCCAATGCGCCCGCCGTGCCGACCGCGTACAGGGCCCTGCCGTGGTAGGGGCGGACGCTCGAGTCGAACACGACGATGCTGACGTGCGGGCGTGAGGTGAGGTTGCGTGAGTGCACGGCGTCGGTCTCCGAGGCCCAGTAGAACTCTCGCAGGCCGGATGCGGCGAAGTACACAGGGGAAGTCCAGGGCCGGCCGTCCGGGTCCACGGTGCCCAAGGTCAGGAAGCTGTTCGTGTCCAGCAGTGCCCGCGCGTGCGCGGCGAGGTCGTCAGACAAGGTCGTTGTCCGGGCCGTCGAGGGAGACGGAGATGGCTGCGAAGATTCGGGTCATACGGTCAATTCTCGCCTTCCGGGGCCGGACGCGGCAGATGCTGACGTGGCCGGTCGGCGATGACGAACGCACCGGTCCCGGCGGCCGGGGGTTGCGGGAAACCCGCAACAAACGCTGCGGCTACGGGCGTACGTCGGGTCCCTGTGCTCCGGCGACGCTGGGACGGCGCCGTCGCCGTGACGGCCGCCGAGCGCGGAAGGAGTCGGATGGTCGCCCCCGGGAAGCGGCGGAGCCCGGCGCGCAGGAGCAGGAACAAGAGCCCCCTGTGGGCGCGGCTCTGCCTGGTCGTCGGCGCGCTGCTGTTCCTCGGCAGCGCCGGCACCCTGGTCGGCGGGGAGCTGCTCCTGGCCCACTACGGCGACCAGGTCACCCACCCCGGCGGCCTCGGCTCGGCCGCGGCGGCCGGCCACAACATCGACGGGCCGCTCAACCTGCTCCTGGTCGGCATCGACGAGCGGACCGGCAACGCGGCGATGGGGGCGCGCGCCGACTCGATCATCATCGCGCACGTGCCGGCGAGCCACGACGTGGTGTACCTGACCAGCATTCCCCGCGACACGCGGGTGGCCATCCCGGCGGACGGCCGCAGCCAGTACCGCGGCGGGACGGACAAGATCAACGCGGCGTTCGAGTTCGGGTACCAGAACGGCGGCGGGCGGGACGAAGGGCTGACGCTGCTCGCCGAGACGGTCAGCAACCTCGCCGGAGGGCTGAAGTTCAACGGGGCCGCGATCGTCAACTTCGACGGATTTCAGGATCTCGTCGACGCGCTCGGGGGCGTGCACATGTGCGTCGACGAGCGGACCACGTCGATCCACACCGGGTGGAACACGCGGACCGGGAAGGAGGGTGAGCCGTACAACTTCAATGCTGACGGCATCCCGACAAGCCTGAAGCCGAACATGCGGCCGCAGGTGTACGAACCTGGGTGCTATGACATGGCCGCGTGGCAGGCCCTGGACTACGTGCGGCAGCGTGACAAGCTCGCCAACAATGACGGTGACTACGGGCGCCAGCGCCACCAGCAGCAGTTCATCAAGGCCATGCTGAGCAAGGCCACGAGCGCCGGCGTCATCACCAACCCGGAGAAGGTCGACCACATGCTCAACTCGATCGGCAAGGCGGTGTCGTTCTACAACAACGACATCCCGCTCGCCGACTGGATCCTCACGCTGCACGGCATCACGCCGGACCGTCTGGTGACGCTGAAGGCCAACGGCGGCCGGTACAACACCGAGGTCGTCGACGGGCAGTCGTACGAGATCCTCGACGCCACCACCCGGCAGCTGCTCGCGAGCATCGGGCAGGACCGCGTCGGCGAGTTCGTCGCCGCCCACCCGGACCTGGTCAACGACGGCGGCGGCGCGTGAGCGGCGCGGTTTCCCGGCGGGCGCTGCTGTTCGCGCTGGGCGGGGTCGGGCTGCTGGCGGGGTGCGGCGACGACCACGCGACCTGGCACAGCGCCGGCGACATTCCCGGCGACTCGCACGAGGGCGACAGCGCGTCGCCGGACGTGACCGACTCCGCCTCGCCGCTGGTCGTCCCGCCGGCGAACAAGCCGACCGCCGGCGTCTGCCCGCCGCCGCCGGGGGTCGTGCAGAAGTCCGGCGGGCCGCAGTACTCGCTGCCCTGCCACGGCACCAACATCGCGCTGACCGTGGACGACGGGCCCGACCCGACCTACACCCCGAGGATGCTGGACCTGCTCGCGCAGCAGGGAATCCGGGCCACGTTCTGCATGATCGGCCGCAGCGCCGCCGCGCACCCCGACCTCGTCAAGCGGGTCCTCGACGGCGGTCACCACATCGCCAACCACACCTTCAGCCACCCGTTGAACATCGCGAAAATGGCGGCGGGCGCCGTCCACGCCGAGATGGCGAAGGCGACCGACGCGATCGCGAAGGCGTCCGGGGGCAACTACCGGCCGGCGCTGTTCCGCTCCCCGGGGGGCGCCTGGTCCTCGACGGTCCTCGGGCAGTGCGGCAACCTGGGGCTGCGCCCGCTGGACTGGAGCGTGGACCCCCGGGACTGGAGCCGCCCCGGCGTCCAGCACATCGTGACCACGATCCTGACCAAGACCCACCCGGGCTCGATCATTCTCGAGCACGACGGCGGCGGGAACCGCGAGCAGACCCTCACCGCACTGGGCATCGTCCTGCCCAGGCTCCGCGACGCCGGGTACACCTTCGCCCAGCCCTGAGAAGCAGTTCCCGCTGATCCGGCGCGACCTCGCGGCCCTGGGAGCGGCGGTCGCGGAGCGCGCCGCGCTGATGCCCGACCTCGTCGCCGGCCGGGCCCGCGCGCTCGGCTATCAGGTCATCACCGTCGACGGCGCCGTGGGCGTCGCCGAGATCGCCGAGGCGGTACGCAGAGTAATCAAATAAGACTCTTTACAACTGACTAAGTCTTGTTTACTAATGGGTATGGACATTCGTCCATGTGCACATCGCCCGCCGCTCACGGGAGGTCGCTCACCATGCCCAGGAAACGACTGCTTGCCCTCTTGGCCACCGCGGGGGTGATGATCGCCGGCGCCGCCGCCGCGATCCTGCCCACCGTGGTCGCCGACGCGGCCGCCGCCTGTGCGCCCGCCTATGCCGATGCCACGGTGTACACCGGCGGCATGCAGGCCTCGTACAACGGCCACAACTGGACCGCCAAGTGGTGGACGCAGCACGAGGTCCCCAGCACCGGCGGCTCCGGCGTCTGGACCGACAACGGCAGCTGCGGCGGGAGCGGCGGCGGTGGTGGCGGCGGCGGGACGTGCAGCTACCCGAACTGGGTGGCCGGGCAGTGGTACGCGACCGGGGCCATCGTGCGGTACACCAACGGGCTCTTCTACCAGGCCACGCACGACAACCCGGGCTACGACCCGACGATCAGCACCTGGTACTGGTCGCCGTACGCCTGCAGCGGCGGTGGCGGGGGTGGCGGCGGTGGCGGTGGCGGGACGACCGGCTTCGTGGTCAGCGAGGCCCAGTTCAACCAGATGTTCCCGAGCCGGAACTCCTTCTACACGTACGCCGGTCTGACCGACGCCATGAAGAAGTACCCCGCGTTCGCCACGACCGGCAGCGACACCGTCAAGCGGCAGGAGGCGGCCGCGTTCCTCGCGAACGTGAGCCACGAGACCGGCGGGCTGGTGTACATCAACGAGATCAACACCGCGAACTGGCCGACGTACTGCGACTGGAGCCAGCCCTACGGCTGCCCGGCCGGCCAGTCGGCGTACCACGGGCGCGGTCCCATCCAGCTCAGCTGGAACTTCAACTACAAGGCGGCGGGAGACGCGCTCGGCGTCGACCTGTTGAACAACCCGGACCTCGTGGCGACGAACTCGTCGATCTCGTGGCAGACCGGGCTGTGGTACTGGATGACGGGCACCGGCAACGCCGGCACGACGTCGCACAACGCGATGGTCAACGGCCAGGGATTCGGTACCACGATCCGCGCGATCAACAGCATCGAGTGCAACGGCGGCAACCCCGCGCAGATGCAGAGCCGGGTGAACCTCTACAACCAGTTCGTCGGCATTCTCGGTGTACCGGCGGGCGGCAACTTGACCTGCTGACTCAGAACCGGGACCGACTGACGAGAGCACGGAGGTCGCCGGAGACGGCGGCCAGGTCGGCCGACACCGCTCGGACCGCCTCGACGCTGGTCGTGGTGGTCCGGGCGGCGTCGGCGACCGCGGCGGCGTCGGTACTGATGCCGCCCGCGGCGGTCGCGACGCCGCCGATGCTGCGGCTCATGCCGGCGGTCGTCGCCGTCAGCAGCGAGCGGGTGACCGGGATCGGCGAGGTCGACATCACGGAGGACATCAGCCCTCGACGGTCGTGGTGATCCGCACCAGCGCCGGCCGGCGCGGCGCCGACCCGAACCCGAAGCGCACCGGCGGCTCGACATCGCGCTGCGCGCCCAGCGCCGCGCCCTCCCACTGGGCCTCGGCGGCGACGATGGGGTGCAGGTCCCGCGCACCGTAGAACTCGCGCCGCCCGCCGCCCGCGCTGCCGTAGGTGCGCACCCCCGGCATCAGCCGGCGGGCGGGCCGGTCGATCAGCCGCACCCACGCGGGCCGCCCCGCCAGCGGCGCCGGCACGGCCCGCAGCAGCCACCCGAGCGCGCCGCGCCGCCCGACGACGAACCCCAGCCGCAGCGGCCCGGCCTCGACCGTCCACCGTGGACCGTCGCGCCGCACGCCGACGGGGACGACCCGCACCTCGTCGAACGCGTACGTCGCGGCGACGAACTCCGCGAGCTCCTGCGTCGCGGCGAGCAGCACCCGGTGCCCGTCCGCCCGCTCGACCATGACATCGCTGACGGCCCCGTACGGCGAGCGCGGCCAGTGCCCGAGCACGATCCGGGTACCCTCCGCCGTGCCGACCCCGGCGATCCATCCGTCGAACCGCACCCGCCCATCATCCCCCGCCCGGGCGTGGCGCGGCCGCTTACCGTCGGCGGCCTGCGTCACTCGTTGTGCAGGACCTCGGCGATCGGCAGCCAGGCGGCGCGGCGGGCCGGGAGCAGGGCGCCGAGCACGGCGATCGCGACGCCGCTCAGGGCCAGCGCGGCCAGCGCCGCCGAGTCCCAGACGTCGAAGAGGCGCGCCGGGATGTCGGTCTTCGCGGCCCGGCCGGCCATCGGCAGGACGAGCCGGTGGGCGATCATGCCGACCGGGATGCCGATCACGCCGGCCGCCACGCCCAGGGCCGCCATCGAGGTCACCACCATCGCCACCACCTGCCGCGGGGTCATGCCGATGGACTTCAGCATGCCGAGGTCGCGGCGGCGCTCGCGGACGTTGAGCAGGACCGTGTTGAAGACGCTCAGCGCCGACACCGTGCCGATCATCAGCGAGAACGCGACCGAGATGGTGACCACCGAGACGGTGTACGGGTTGCTGAGGCCGGCGTTGGAGGCCCAGACGTACAGGCCGGGGTCGGCGGCGCGCACGGAGGCCATGTAGGCCTCGACGGAGGTGCCGGGGGCGATCCGGATCGAGTACATCACCTCGTGCGGCACCACCTTGTGCGCCGGCGCCAGGGCGCCGAGCACCGACCAGTCCGCGAACAGGTCGCCGCCGCCGATGCCGGCCTCCATCGACTTGCCGACGATCGTCACCGGGGCCTCGCGGCCCTCGTACGTCAGCGTCAGCCGGTCGCCGACCCGCGCGCCCAGGTCGTGCAGTGCCGCCGAGGAGGCGACCGCCTCGCCGGGGCCGGCCATCCAGCGGCCCTCGACGAGCTCGTCGGTGTAGCCGAGGGTGGCCGCGTCGCCGCGCAGGAAGTCGACCTCGAGCTCGCCGGGGTGGCCGGCGGCGGCGAGCTGCATGGTGAGGTCGGCGGTGACGTACGTGGTGCCGGGCAGGCCGCGCAGCAGCGCCTCCACCTGCGGGTCGGTGCGGGTCGTGGTGGTCCCGCCCATGGTCGGGTTGTCCGGGCGGACCTGGACCTGCACCTCGTCGGCGCGGTCGACGGCGTCGCCGAAGCGGATGACCGACGTGGCCAGCCCGCCGGCGAACGTGACCGTGATGACGCCGAGCAGCAGCGCGGCCATCGTCAGGCCGGTGCGGCCGGGGCGGGCGAACGGCAGGCCGAGCCCGAGCGACACCGCCCGCGGCAGGCGGGTGCCGGCCAGCGACCGCTGCGCGCGCAGGCCGCGGCCGGTCTTCGGGGCGGAGCCGGCGCTGATCGCCTCGGCCGCCGAGAGGGAGTGGGCCCGCAGCGCGGGGACGAGCGCGGTGAGCACGACGAGCGCGGGCACGCCGAGGGCGCCGGTCAGCGGCACCCAGGCGCCGGTGGTGACCTGGCCGCCGAAGCCCAGGCCGAGGAACGCGTTGCGCAGCAGGGGGCGCGCGGCGACCGTGCCGAGGCCGGCGCCCAGCAACGCGCCGGCGGCCGACGGCACCGTCACCATCACCAGGTAGACGGACACCACCTGGCGCGGGGTGAAGCCCAGGGCCTTGAGCACGCCGATGTGCCGGAAGCCGGAGATCACCGCGCCGCTGACCACGTTGGCCACGATGAGCACCGCGACGACGAGGCCGAGCACGCCGAAGACGATGAGGAACGGCAGGATCGTGCCGGGGCCGGCCGCGACGGCGGCCTTGCGCGTGAGGTACGACTGCGTGCCCTGCAGCCCGTCCTGGGGCAGCGCGGCGATCGCCGCGTCGACCTGCGCGCCGGTGCCGGCCCGCGGGAAGCGGTAGAGCACCTGCGCGCCGGTCGGGCCGAGGCGGGCCATCGTCTCCGGGGTCACCCAGGCGTCGGCGGTGTGCGAGACGCTGTACGCCAGCCCCACGATCGTCAGCGCCGGCCGCCCGGGCACGGCGATCTTCTTGCCGAGCAGCTCGCCGGCGAACGCGTCGACCATGTCCGGCGGCGCCGGCTCCATGTTGAACACGACCTCGTCCGGGCCGCTCGCCCAGCGCCCGGCCCACGGCGCCAGCGCGTCGACGGCGCCGCCCGGCTCGGCGCGCCCGACGACGGTGATCGGCCCGGTCGCCCAGATCGGCGCGGCGTCGGCCGGCACGTCGAGGACGAGCTGCGGGAACGGCCCCGCGGTGGCCGCGGCGTTCGCGGCGAGGGCGGGATGCGGCGTCGCGTACGTCGCGATGACGTGCGGCCCTTTCTGCTGCTCGAATGCCCGGTCGAACGGCGCGCTCGAGGCGTCCAGCAGCGCCAGCGCGACCACGATCGTCGCGGTCGAGAACAGCGTGACGAGCGCGAGGACCAGCGTCTGCAGCCGGCGGCGCCTGACCGCCGCCCGGGCCGCCCGCCACACGGCGCTCATGCGACCCGCCCGTCGGCGAGGTGCACGATCCGGGTCGCGCACCGCTCGGCGAGCGCCCGGTCGTGGGTGACGAGCAGCAGCGTCTGCCCGAGCTGGTTGAGGTCGAGCAGCAGGTCCATCACCTGCTCGCCGGAGCGGCTGTCGAGCGCCCCCGTCGGCTCGTCGGCCAGCAGCAGCGCCGGGCGGTTCATGAGCGCCCGCGCGACCGCGACCCGCTGCCGCTCGCCGCCGCTCAGCGTCGCCGGATAGGCGTTGCGCCGCTCGGCGATGCCCAGCTCGTCGAGCAGCTCCAGCGCCCGCCGCCGGGCCGCCCGCGCCCGCACGCCCATGAGCTGCGCGGCCAGCGCCACGTTGTCCAGCGCCGGCAGGTCGTCGAGCAGGTTGAAGAACTGGAAGATCATGCCGATGCGGCGCCGGCGGAACAGCGCCAGCCCGGTCTCGCTGAGCCTGCCCAGGTCCTCGTCGTGCACCTCGACCGTGCCGGCGCTCGGCCGGTCGAGCCCGGCGATCATGTTGAGCAGCGTGGACTTCCCGCAGCCCGAGGGCCCCATGACGGCGACCGCCTCGCCCGCCTCGATGCGCAGCGAGACCCCGTCCAGCGCGACCGTGCCGCCGTACTCCTTGCGCACCCCGTCCAGGCGCACCACCGTCGTCATGACCCAAAAGCTATGGCAGCGGTACCCCATGAGCGTCCGCCGCCGGATGCAACGCGGCGCGCCCCGTCATCCTGCGGATGTACACGGCTGGAACCGGGGACGGATGCGGCGGCCGCGCCGGGTCTGGCATCGTGGCTGGGTGACCGTCCTCGTCGCGCTGCTGGTGGCGGCATGCGCGCTGGCCGCCGCCGCGGCCGGCGCGGTCGCCGCCGTGCGGGCACGGCGCCGCCACCGCCGGGCGCTGGAGGAGCGGGGCTGGCTGCTGGAGCGGGAGCGGCAGGTCGCCGCGCGCGCCGCCGTGGCCGCCGAGCGCGCCCGCATCGCCCGGGAGCTGCACGACATCGTGAGCCACAACGTGAGCGTGATGGTGGTGCAGGCCGGCGCGGCCCGGGAGGTGCTCGCCGCGGCCGGCCCGCCGGTCCCGGACGACGTCGCCGGGGCGCTGGCCGCCGTCGAGGGCGCCGGCCGGGACGCGCTCAAGGAGCTGCGCCACCTGCTCGGCCTGCTCGCCCCCGCGCCCGGCGGCGAGGGCGAGGACGATGGCGCGGACCTCGCGCCCCAGCCGGGCCTGGACGGGCTGAGCCGGCTGGTCGACCGGATCGCGTTCGCCGGGCTGCCGGTGGACGTGCGCATCGGCGGCGAGCCGCGGCCCCTGCCGTCGGGGATCGACGTCACGGCGTACCGCATCATCCAGGAGGCCCTGACCAACGTCCTCAAGCACGGCCGGGCCGACCGGGCCGAGGTCGATGTCCGCTACGCCGAGCGGTATCTGCGCATCGAGGTGCTCAACACCGGGCCGCCCCCGCGCCCGGCCCAGGGCGACGGCCGCGGGCTGATCGGCCTGCGCGAGCGGGTCGCGGTGTACGGCGGCGACCTCGACGCCCGGCGGCGCTTCGGCGGCGGCTTCCGCGTCCGCGCCCGCATCCCGTTGGACCCCGCATGACCGAACCCAGGGTGCTCATCGCCGACGACCAGGCGCTGGTGCGCACGGGCTTCCGGATGATCCTCAACGCGCGCGGGGTCGAGGTGGTCGGCGAGGCGGCCGACGGCGCCGAGGCCGTCTCCGCGGCCGAGCAGCTGCGCCCCGACGTGATCCTCATGGACATCCGCATGCCGCGCCTCGACGGCCTCGCCGCGACCCGGCAGGTCCTCGCCCGGCTGCCGCAGTGCCGGGTCATCATGCTCACGACGTTCGACCTGGACCGCTACGTCTACGCCGCGCTGGCCGCCGGGGCGAGCGGCTTCCTGCTCAAGGACGTGACCCCGGAGCATCTGGCGAATGCGGTACGCCTTGTCGGCACCGGCGACGCCCTGCTCGCCCCGTCGATCACCCGCCGGCTGGTCGAGCGCTTCGCCGCCGACGGCCCGGCGCCGCTGCACCGCGACCTCGCCCCGCTGACCCCGCGGGAGCTCGAGGTGCTGACCCTGCTCGGGCAGGGGCTGTCCAACGCGGAGCTGGCCCGGCACCTCTCGCTGTCCGAGGCCACGGTGAAGACCCACGTGGCGCGGATCTTCACCAAGCTCCGGCTGCGCGACCGCGCCCAGGCGGTCGTCCTGGCGTACGAGACCGGTCTCGTCCGCCCGGGCGGCGGCGCGCTTCCCGGCTAGGCCGGCGGGGGCAGGGCCTTGTTGTACACCTGGAACTCCCACAGCGAGTAGCCGTACTGCGTGGCCCGCTGCGTGCCGTACATGCGCACGTAGCGGCCGGTGGCGGACACGTCGAGCGCCTGCACGCCGCCGGTCCCGGTCGTGGTGCTGTAGACGGTCGTCCAGTTGGTGCCGTCGGCGGACGTCTGGATCTGGAAGGCCTTGGCGTAGGCGGCCTCCCAGTTCAGCCCGATCCGGCAGATCTCCAGGTTGGCACCGAGGTCGACCTGCACCCACTGCGGGTCGCTGGCCGCGCTCGACCAGCGCGTGTTCGTATTGCCGTCGAACGCGCTGGCGGCCGGGAACGTGCCGTTCTGCACCGACGAGGCGGTCGCCGGGTGGCCGAGCGCCACGTTGGCGGTGCCGCAGCTGCTGACGGCGCCGGTGTTGTACACCTCGAACTCCCACAGCGAGTAGCCGTACTGGGTCGCCCGCTGCGTGCCGTACATGCGGATGTAGCGCCCGGTGCCCGACACGTTGAGCGTCTGCACGCCGCCGGTCCCGGTCGTGGTGCTGTAGATCGTCGTCCAGGTCGAGCCGTCGCCCGACGTCTGGATCTGGAACGCCTTGCCGTAGGCGGCCTCCCAGTTGAGCACCACCTTGCAGATCGAGTACGACGCCCCGAGGTCGATCGTGAGGGTCTGCGGGTCGCTGAAGGCGCTCGACCAGCGGGTGTTCGGGTTGCCGTCGATCGCGTTGCCCGGCGCGTAGCCGCCCTCCTGCCCGGAGGCGGTGGCCTGGCCGTTGCGGGCGATGTTGGTGGTGCCGCAGGACGGGCCCTGGCCGGGGTTGACCAGCCAGGTGAAGGTCGTGCTGCCCGCGGCGCCGGTGGTGTCGGTGGCGGTGACGGTCACCGTGTAGGTGCCGGCGGTGTTCGGGCCGCCGCTGATGACGCCGGTCGAGGGGTTGATCGACAGGCCGGGCGGCAGGCCGGTGGCGGAGTACGTGAGGGTCTGCCCGGCCGCCGAGTCGGTGGCGCTGATGGGCAGGTTCACGGCGTTGCCGACGGCGTGGGTCTGGTTGCCCGGGTTGGACACGGTCACCGTGTTGCCGGGGCTGGTCCCGCTGGGCACCGTCCACTGCTGCTGCGCCGAGCCGTTGCAGGTCTCGATGACCAGCCGCGCGGTCGTGTTGCCGCCCGGGTCGGACAGGCACAGCCCGGAGTTGGGGTTGACCAGCGTGCCGTTGGCCTGGCGGGTCCAGCCCTGGGCGTTGCTCTGGTTGCAGGGATACCAGTCCACGTTGGTACCGCTGGTCTTCCCGGCGGCCACGACGTCGAGACAGCCGCCCTGGACCCGGACGGTGTTGTCGGAGTAGGTGGTCCACTGCTGGCCCGCCGTACCGTTGCAGGCCGACACGCCCATCGGGTTGCCCGACGTGTTGAGCGAGTTCTGGTTGGTCAGGCACAGGCCGTTGATGCCCTTGATCTGCCCGGTGCCGGTCGGCGTGGCCGTGGGCGTGGTGTTGCCGCCCTGCTCGTAGACGGCCACGTACGCCACGCTCATCGAGCCGCCGGAGGTGGTGGCCGCCGTCGGGGTCGTCTGGCCGGAGATGCCGTCGGGGTAGTTCCCGCCGATGGCCAGGTCGAAGATAATGAAGAACCCGTGGTCGATCGCCTGCTGCCAGGCCGAGGTGCCGACCTGCGCCTGGGTGATCGTGCTCTCGACCACGCCGTCCATCAGGAACTGCAGCGACTCGGCGCTGGTGTTCGTGCGGTCCACGATGACGGAGTACGTGTGGTAGCCGCTCTGGCAGGTCGAGCCGGCCGCCGGGCAGGGGATGAGCCCGTGCCCCTGGCTGCCCGCGGCGTGGTGCAGCGTCTGCGAGGCCTGGTTGAGGGCGTTGACGTCCTCCATCATGTCGATCTCGCCGGACTGCGGCCAGCCGCCGCCGACGCGCATCGGCGAGCCGAGCGCCCAGAACGCCGGCCAGTAGCCGAGCCCGTTCGCCGGGTCCGGCTGCTTGATCGACGCCGTCATCTGCAGCTTGCCGCCGGGCGGGGCGGCGAAGTCGGCGCGGGTGCTCTCGATGCGGGCCGAGGTCCAGGTGCCGCCGCTGTTGATGGCCTTGAGGACCAGGTGGCCGGAGCCGTCGAGGTACACGTTCTGCGTGGAGCTGGTCGTGTGCTCCTTCTCGCCGGTGCCGAACCCGGTGCCGATGTCGTAGAACCAGTTGTTCGACGACGGCGGTGCACCGGCGTTGCCGGCGAAGTCGTCGCCGAACACGGTGGTCCAGCCGGCCGGGGCCGGGGGCACGGTCTCGGCGACCGCGGCCGGCGCGGCGACCGTGACGGCGGTCGCCACGCCGACGAGGCTGCCGGCGATCAGAGTGAGTGCGGACATGGCTCTAGCGGCGGACACGATGCCTCACCTTCAGCGCTTCTGAGTCACATGGCGGGGTGGAGAGAGCGCTCTCTCATCGATGGTTGCCACTCCCGTGCCGCCGTGTCAACCCGTTGCCATGCCGTTGCCATAGGGTCGGATGGTGACCTTCGCACTGGCCGGCCGGACGGCGAGCGAGATCGCCGCCGCCGTCGAGGAGGGCGTGCGCTGCGGCACGCTCGCCTCGGGCGCCGCCCTGCCGCCGATCCGCGCCGCCGCCGCGCAGCTCGGCGTCAGCCCGGCCACGGTCGCCGCCGCCTACCAGTCGCTGCGCCAGCGCGGCATCGCCGAGTCCGCCGGCCGGCAGGGCACCCGCGTGCGCCCGCGCCCGGCCGTGGCGCCCGCGCGGGGCCAGTTCCGCCTGGAGGTACCGCCGGGGGTGCTGGACCTGGCCTCCGGCGGCCCGGACCCGCGCCTGCTGCCCGACCTCGGCCCCTACCTGGCCCGCCTGGCGGCCGAGCCCGCGCCGACCGGCTACGCGGCCGGCACCGGCCACCCGCCGCTGAACGCCGCGGCCCGGGCCCTGCTGGCCCGCGACGGCATCGACGCGACCGAGCTCGCCGTCGTCGGCGGCGCGCTGGACGGCATCGAGCGGCTGCTCGGCGCGCACCTGCTGCCCGGCGACCGGGTCGCCGTCGAGGACCCCGGCTGGGCCAACCTGCTCGACCTGGTTGCCGCGCTGGGGCTGCGCCCGGTCCCGGTCCCGGTCGACGAGGCGGGCCCCGACCCGCAGCGCCTGGCCGACGCCCTGCGCGCCGGCGCCCGGGCCGTGGTCGTCACCAGCCGCGCCCACAACCCCACCGGCGCCAGCGTCACCGCCGCCCGCGCCCGCGACCTGCGCGCCGCGCTGGCCCCCCACCCCGGTGTCCTGGTCATCGAGGACGACCACGCCGGCGAGCTGTCGGTCGAGCCGCTCCACGCCCTGGCCGGCGCGACGGACGCGTGGGGCTTCGTCCGCTCGGTCAGCAAGCCCTACGGCCCGGACCTGCGCCTGGCCGTGGTCGCCGGCGACGCGACGAGCATCGCCCGGCTGACCGGCCGCCAGCGCCTCGGCACCGGCTGGGTCTCGCTCATCCTGCAGCGGCTCGTCACCGCCCTGTGGTCGGACCCGGCCGTCGCCGCCACGGTGGCCGCGGCGCGCGACGAGTACGAGGCCCGCCGCACCGCCCTGGTCGCCGCGCTGCGCGGGCGCGGCCTGACGGTGACGGGCCGGACCGGCATCAACGCGTGGCTGTCGGTCCCGGACGAGACGACCGCCGTGGCGCGGCTGCGCGAGTCCGGCTACGCGGTGGCGCCGGGCGCGCTGTACCGCATCGCCACCCCGCCGGCCGTCCGCATCACGGTCTCCGCCCTGCGCCCGTCCGCCATCCCCGCGCTGGCCGACGCCGCGGCCCGCGCCGCGTCCGGCTCCCTGCCGGCCCCGGCGGCCTGATCACCGGCTCGACGTGAGCGCCGGCGCCTACGCCTGCTCGGCCAGCAGGGCGGCGAACTCGGCGTAGGCGGAGTCGCTCCTGGGCAGCAGCCCGGCGGCGACCAGCGCCGGGCCGAGGTCCCGGCGGGCCTCGTCGCTGTGGGGCTCCAGGCCGAACTGGATGATCTCGGCGGCGACCTCGGTGGTCCCGGCGCGGAAGATGGTGCCGCTGTCCACCTGGTACAGCCACGCGTCGTAGCGGTGCTCCGCGCCGTCGACCACCCGCCAGAGCGCGACGAAGCCGGCGAAGCTCGCCTCCTCGTCCTCGGCCGCGCCCAGGCGCTCCTCGGCGCTGAGGTCCTCGCCGTCGTACAGCCGGCCGGCCGCCCGCAGCTGCTCCTGCTCGGCCTCGGACAGCTCCGCGGCGGTGGTGATCTCACGCTGGTCGACGAACCGGCAACCCATGGCGAGCATCTCAACCGACACGCCCCGCCCGGTCAAGGGTTCCCCCGGCCGCACGGCGGGCGGCGGCTGCCGGAGCGCGGCGAGTAGCCGATCAGGCGGGCTGCTCGGCGCACAGGCAGGCCACGCCGCGCTCGATCCACTCGCGGCCCTCCCAGTCGGGGCGGCGGGCGATCATCGCGGCGCGGACCTCCTCGACGATCGTCGGCTCGGGCAGCGCCGAGTCGCGGCGGGTCCAGGTCTCGTCGCGCAGCAGGCGCAGGTAGTCGCGGACCTCCTCCAGGACCTCGACGCCGCCGATCGCGCCGTGGCCGGGGACGACCGTCGCCGGGCGCTCGGCGGCCAGGCGCTCCATCACCGCGAGCCAGCCGGTGCCGGAGACGTCGGCGTCGTGGGGCGGGAACCAGGGGAAGATGGCGAACTGGCCGGCCTCGGCGAGGTCGCCGGTGAACAGCACGTCCGCGTCGGGGACGGTGACGACCTGGTCGCCGCGGCTGTGGCCGCGGCCCGTCGGGCGCAGGCGGACCGTGCGGCCGCCCAGATCCAGCGTGTACTCCTCGTCGAAGACCACGTCCGGCTCCGGGATCTCGACGCCCTCGAGGCGGCGGGCGATCGCCTCGCCCAGGCCGCGGAACATGCCGAGGTAGCCGGGGCCCTTCGCGCGCAGGTCCTCCGCCTGCGCGCGGTTGACCAGGTACGTCGCCGCGCCCGCGAAGGTTCGCGCGCCGAACGCGTGCTCGGGGTGGAAGTGGGTCGTCGTGAGGTACACCTTCCGGCCCCTGGCGAAGTCCGTCGCGAGCCTCAGGACCTCGGCGGCGTTGGCGGTGCCCATGCCGGTCTCGACGACCAGCACCGCCTCGGTACCCCCGATGACGCCCACGTTCGGCACGAGCGGCACGCCGTCGTTGGGGATCACCAGCAGGTCCCGGGCGAGCTCGCGGGCGGCCTCGACCCGCACGGCCGGATCGGGCAGCGTCTGTTCATCCATGCCGCCAAGTCCACCGCACCGGGCCCGGCCGCCGCCAACACCTCTTCCGCCGCACCGATACCCGGCCGGTATCGTCGCTGGTGATGGAGCTACGCACGCTGCGGTACTTCGCGGCCGTCGCCGAGGAGCTGCACTTCGGGCGGGCCGCCGCGCGACTGCACATGACCCAGCCGCCGCTCAGCCGGGCGATCAAGCAGCTCGAGGCCGACGTCGGCGCCGTGCTGCTGCGCCGCTCCCCCGCGGGCGTCGAGCTCACCCCGGCCGGCGTCGCGCTCTACGCCGAGGCGCGCGCCCTGCTGGAGCAGGCCGACCAGGCCCGCGCCCGGGTCGCGGCGGCCGCCGGCGCGGCGACGATCACCATCGGCACCCTGGCCGACAGCGCCGAGCAGGCCGGCACCCACCTCGCGGCCGCGTTCCGCGAGCGGCACCCGGGCGTCGAGGTCCACGTCCGCGAGTCCGACCTGACCGACCCGACCACCGGGCTGCGGGCCGGCCTGGCCGACGTGGCCCTCACCCGCGCGCCGTTCGACGAGAGCGGCCTGGACGTGCGGGTGCTGCGGGCCGACCCGGTGGGCGTGGTGCTGCGCGCCGACGACCCGCTGGCCGGGCGCCCGGCGCTGGCGCTGGCCGACCTCGCGGGCCGCCGCTGGTTCCGCTTCCCGCCGGGGACGGACCCGGCGTGGGCCGCCTACTGGCGCGCCGGCGGCGACGAGGGCCCGGTCGTGCGCACGGCGCAGGAATGCCTGCAGGCCGTGCTGTGGAGCGGCACGATCGGCCTGACGCCGCTGTACCACGTCATGCCGGACGGGCTGACCACGGTACCGCTGACGGACATGCCCCCGAGCCGCCTGGTGGTGGCGTGGGACCCGGCCGCCGGCCCGCTCGTGCGCTCCTTCGCCCGCCTGGCCCTGGATTTGACCGGCCCGCCCGGGCTCGGTTCTATGGGCGGATGACGTTGCAGGAGATCGCTCTGCCCGAATGGCCGCTCGGCGGCGTCGATCCGGCGCGCATGCGCGCCGCCGTCGACCGGTGGGTGCGCAGCGAGGCCATGGCCGAGCTGGTCCGGGCCTTCCACGGCACGCCGCCGCACGGCACGCCCGAGGAGGCCCTCGCCCAGCTGGTCGCGTTCTCCGACGTGTGGGACTACCGCAAGGGCGGCCTGGAGCGCAGCGACGTCGTGGCGGTCGACTACCCGGACCACATCGACGACCTCGTGCACGACGCGGCGCGGGCGCTCGGGCTCGCCGGGCGCAACCGGCCCTCCGCGGCGCGCTACGACCACCTGCTCGTGCTCGGCGGCGGCCCCCGCACGGCGCTGGCCCGCTCCGACTTCGCCGCCCACCTGGTGCGCGGCGGCATCGAGGCCGGCTCGGTCGCCGGGATCTCGAGCCTGCGGCCGATCGGGCCGACCGAGGTCGAGTTCGCCGCGGCCGAGGACATGCCCGACCGCGAGGTCGAGGCGGACGTCATGGCCGCGGCGCTGGTGCGCGCGTTCGGCGTCGAGGCCGTGCGGGAGCGGCGCACCGGGCAGAGCCCGGCCGGCGAGCCGTGGCGCGTCGACACGTACGGGCCGCTGACGGTGCTGGCCGCGGCGAGCAACACGCCGGGGCGGCGGGCCAACACGCAGGACGGGTTCATCGGGTGGGGGGCGATGGTGGGCGGGCCGGCGCCGACCGAGCGGATCCTGGTGGTGACGACCGACCTGTACGTCCCGTTCCAGCACGCGGCGGCGGTGCTGCTGCTCGGGATGCGGTACGGCTGCGCGGTGGAGACCGTCGGGCTGGACATCCTCGACTACGGGCGGTGGCTCAAGCCGAGCACGCAGACCGCGATCCTGCAGGAGCTGCGGGCCGGCATCCTCGGCCTGGCCAGCCTCGTTGCCCAGGACGGAGCCTAAGGGCGGGTCGCGTCCAGGGCGGCCCGCACCTGGCGCTCCCGGCCGGGCTCGGCGCGGTAGCGGTCCAGCGCTCGCGGTCCGTAGTAAAGCAGCGCGGCCCGGGCCGTCAGGATGCCCGGGCCCGGCAACGCGGTGACGAGCGCCATCCGCTCGGCCGTGACCTCGTCGACCAGGCCGTGCTCGCGCTCGACGCGGGCGGCCACGGCCAGCGCCGACTCGCCCTCGCCGATCGCGGCGACGAGCTGCCGGGCGATGCGCTCGCTCCAGCGGGCGCCGGCACCTCCGCCTCGATCCGCCGCACCAGCTCAGCGTCGGTCACCACGCCCCGCCCGCGCAGCGCGAGGCACAGCCGGGCCAGCTCCCCGACGTCGATCACGGTCCATCCCCCCTTGTGTGTTTTCCTGACGGACGGTGCGAGCGGTCCGTCAGATGCACCTGGGACACCGCAACCAAGGAGGCGGCGTGGCACGCACGGCACTGCTCATCGGGTCGGACTACAACAAGCTGCGGGGCGTCCAGCAGGACCTGGACGCGATGGAGGCGACGCTTTCCGGGCGAGGGTTCACGGTACGGCGCTGCGGGCCTCCGGACGCCACCCGCGAGGGCATCCTGGACGCGTACGAACGGCTGATCGCCGACACCGAGCGCGACGACGCCGTCGTCGTGTTCTACAGCGGGCACGGCGGGTGGGTGGAGACCGGGCCGGAGGCGCGCGACGAGCGCGGCTACCGGCCGCTGGACATGCAGTTCATCGTGCCGCTCGACTTCGACCCGCAGGCGGCGGACTTCCGGGGCATCACCGGCATCGAGCTCTCCCTGCTGCAGCGGCGGCTCACGGACAAGACGCACAACGTGACCGTGATCCTGGACTGCTGCCACTCCGGGCAGATGTCGCGCGACGAGCGGGTGGCGCGGACGGTGCCGCCGATGCCGTACCGCCGCATCCGCGACCACATCGACCGGCTGGTCGCCGAGGGGCTGCCGATCCAGCGGTACCGCAGCGCCGGCAACGACCACGCGGTGCGGATCGTGGCGTGCGCCCCGTTCGAGACGTCTTCTGAGTATCTGAGCCTGGACGCCGGCAACTACATCGGCGCCATGACCGAGGCGCTGACGCTGACGCTCGCCGAGGTCGGCGACACCCCGGTCACCTGGGCGACGGTCATGGACCGGGTGCGCAAGCGGGTCGTCGACCTACGCTTCCCGCAGCGGCCCGACGCCGAGGGGCCGTCCAACCGGATCGTGTTCACGACCGAGCACGGCGACCTGCTCACGTCGCTGCCGGTGACGCCGGCCGACCGGGCCGCCGACCGCGCGCGCCTGAGCTGCGCGCCCCTGCTGGGCGTGCAGACCGGCGACGAGTTCATGATCATGCCGGCCGGCTCGACCGCGGCCGACAAGGCGCGGCGGGTCGGCGACCTCGTCGTCGACAAGGTCGGCTCGATGGTCGCCGAGGGGCCGGTGACGTTCGCCCGCGGCTTCGCCGGGCTCCCGACCGGCGCGCGCGCGTTCCGCACGAAGGTGACCGCGCCGCGGATCCGGGTGCGGGTGCCGGCGGACGACCCGCGCACGCGGACGCTGCTCGAGCGGCTGCCGATGGTCGGCCTGGTGCAGCTCGCCGAGCCGGACGACCCGTCGTGGGTCGCCGAGGTCACCGTCGAGGCGGACGGCCGGCTGACGCTGCACGACCGGCTCGGCCCGCTGCACCCGCCCCGGCTCGCGAACGGCGACGGCATCGGCGACCTGCTGCGCTCGCTGAAGGTGCTCGGGCAGGCCACCCACCTGCGCGGGCTCGTGCAGAGCCCGTCGGGCGCGCTGCACGCGCCCGTGACGATCGAGTGGGGGCTCGTCGAGGCCGGGCAGGCGCGCCCGCTCGAGCCGGCCGGCGAGACCGTGGCCGCCGGCGGACGCATCTACGTCACCGTGCGCAACAAGGGCCTGGAGACGGTGTACGTCTCGCTGCTCGACATCGGCGTCTCGGGCGGCATCACCGTGCTGACCCGATCGTCGCCGGCCGGCCGCGAGCTGTCCTCCGGCGAGACCTACACGTTCGGGCGCGACGAGCGCAGCAACGAGCTGCTGGGCGCCGGGCTCTCGTGGCCGCGCGGGCTGGAGCCGCGGCACGCGCGGGACGAGACGCTGCTCGTGGTCGTCACCTCCGACCGGCTCGACCTCTCGCCGCTCGAGCAGCCGGGCCACCGGGAGTCGCGCGCCGCGCCGCGCTGGGGCGGGGTGTCGCCGCTGCAGGACATGATCGACCAGCTCTACACCGCCGGGGCGCGCGACGTCGATCCCCAGGAGGACGAGGGCGTGCGGTACGACATCCACGCGATCGACTTCACCCTGACGGAGCGCCCGCTCAGTCCACGGGCGGCGTGACGGACGGGTCCTCGGCGGGCGGGCGGATCGCGGTCAGGGTCGCGTAGCCCTCGGCCAGCAGGGCCAGGTCCGTGCCGGGCGGGCGCTCGTCCTCGCGGACCGCGACCGTGATGCGGGCGAAGTCGCGGCCCGACTCGGCGACGGCCATCTGGACCTGGCCGAACGGGGCCGGGGTGGCGCGGCGCAGGCCGCGGATGCGCTCCCGCGGGAGGTCGGGCGCGTTGAGGTTCAGCACGGTGCCGGGCGGCGCGGCGGACAGCCAGGGCACCAGCGGTACGGCCAGATCGGCCGCGGCGGCCCAGTGCAGTGCGTCGTCGTGCAGGCCTTGGAACGCCTGCAGGGCGGCGTCACTGCCCGCGCCCGTCGCGGCCAGGGCCGTGAAGACGTCGAGGGAGACGGCCATCGCGCGCAGGCCCTCGGCGGCGGCGCTGAGCGCGGCGCCGACGGTGCCGGAGTGCAGGATCGCGTGCCCGGCGTTCGCGCCGCGGTTGATGCCCGACAGCAGCACGTCGGGGGCCGGGCCGAACGTGCCGATCGCGGCCAGCACGGCGATGTAGGCGGGCGAGGCGGCGACCGCGTACGCCTCGATCCCGCCGGCGGCCCCGGGCAGCTCGACGCGCTCCAGCAGCAGGCGGCCGTCCTGGGTGACCGCGTTGAGGGCGGTGCCGGCGCCGCTGGCCTCAACGTGCGGGGCGGCCACCCGCACGTGGTGGCCGGCGTCGCGCACCGCGCGGGCGAGCGCTTGCAGGCCGCGTGAGGCGATGCCGTCGTCGTTGGTGATCAGGACTCGCACGCAGAAGAGGTTAGCGTCGCAGGCATGTCTGTTCTTGTCGCATTCAGCGTCACGCCGATCGGGTCCGGGTCCGACGTCGGGGAGCTCGTCGCCGCGGCGGTGCGGGTCGTGCGGGACTCGGGGCTGCCCAACCGCACCGACGCCATGTTCACCACCGTCGAGGGTGAGACGTGGGAGGAGGTCATGGCGGTCGTCCAGGCGGCCGTCGCGGTGGTGCAGGCCGCGTCGCCCCGCACCAGCACCGTGATCAAGGTCGACTGGCGCGAGGGCCCGGTCGGGCGGCTCGAGTCCAAGGTCGCCTCGGTCGAGCGCCACCTCGCATAGGGTTCGTCCGCGTCACAGGCCGTTCAGGAAGTTCAGGGCGGCACGGGCGGTCTCGTGCCGCCACGCGGCCAGGATCGCCGGGAAGCCGGTCGCCTCGGCGCGGCGGCGGGCCAGGGCCGGCTCCAACGGCGCGATGACCGTCCGCTGCGCCGCGACCAGGCCGTCCAGCGGCGCGCCGCGGCGGGTCAGCAGCGCGAGCTTGACCAGGAACTCCGAGCGCAGGTCCCGCACGTGCCCGACCGGCCGGGCGAGCCACTCCGCGACCGCCGCGGCCCCCTCCGGCGTGGCCGACAGGATCGAGCGCTGCGGCCCGCGCCGGCCCGCCTGCGTCCCGGCCACGACGAGGAGGCCGGCCGCGGTGAGGCGGTCCACGGCGCGGTACACGATCGGCCTCGGCACGTGCCACACCCGCCCGACGTCGCCGTCCTCCGCCGTCAGCGCGGCCACCGCGAACCCGTGGGCGGGCGCCTCGTCGACGAGGGTGAGCACGATCCACTCGGGCAGCGACAGCGATGGCGGCGGCACGCAGCGCAGCCTATGCTGCACCTCGGTAGTCTCAATGTGACTACCGAGGGGGTGCGCGGTGACGCAGGCACTGGGACTCCTGGCCGACGGCACGCCGCACTACGCGCCGGTCGGCGAGCTGCTCGTGGACGGCGACCGGGTCTGCTGCCACCTGTGCGGGAGGTGGTTCCTGTCGGTGGCGAGCCATCTGCGGTACCACGGCTGGACCAGAACCGGCTATGTGGCCGCCTTCGGCCTCGAGCTCGGCAACCCCCTCAGCGGCCCCGCGACCCGCAAGCGGCGCGCGGAGGCGCTGAACGCCCGCTACGCGGAGCCGGCGATCCGGCGGGCCCGTCTCGCCGCGCGCGACCGCTCGGCCAGCGGCGCGCTGACCGCAGCCGCCGCCCGCGCCGCACTGGGCCGGCCGCACCCGCCCGAGCGGCGCTCGAAGACCCTGGCCGCCCTGGCCGGGGTCGACCCGGCCGCCCGCGCCGAGGGCAACCGGCGCCGCGGCGAGCGCCACCGCGCCCGGATCGCGGCCGACGTCGCGCGGCGGTTCGGGTTCGCGACGTTCGACGAGTACGTGGCCGCGCGGGTGCGGGCCGGGCTGAGCATGGCCGCGATCAGCCGGGAGGCCGGCCTGCACAAGGACTGGGTCGCCCGGCACACCCCGGTGCCCGACCGCCCGCCCCCGGGCGAGGCGCGCCTGGGCCCGTTCGCCCGCTCCCTCGGGCACGCGGACACGGCCGCCTATCTGCGCGCCGAGCACG
The DNA here is from genome assembly GCF_050936175.1 of Dactylosporangium sp. CA-139066. Lineage (NCBI taxonomy): Bacteria > Bacillati > Actinomycetota > Actinomycetes > Micromonosporales > Micromonosporaceae > Dactylosporangium > Dactylosporangium sp. CA-139066. The sequence goes on from NZ_JBNJNH010000001.1 coordinate 9,576,876, forward strand.
TCGAGCGGCACCGCAGCGTGGCCGCGATCGCGCTGGCGGCCGGGGTGTCGCGCTGGACGGTGCTGGCCGCGCTGCGCCACCACGGCCTCGAGCCGCGCGCCCACGCGACGAAGCGCCACGACGCGCAGGCCCGGGAGCGCGCGGCGGCGCTGTCGCTGGGCTTCGCGTCGCTGGCCGCGTTCGTGGCCGCACGCCGGGCCGAGGGCGCGCCGTGGACCGCCCTGGCCGCGGAGTCGGGCATCGCCCCGACGACCCTGCGCCGCTACGCGTCGCCGCATCGCGCGTAGCTCGCCCGGCCACGCTGCGCCACGCCGGTTACCTGCCGGCCGCCGAGAACCCGGACGGTGATGTCGCGATTGCGCTGAGTGGCAACGCAAGATCGGCTTTTTTCGCGTGCTGTAGCGTTGGTGAAGATGGAGCGCGCCGAGCCGAGCGGCTTGTCGCGGTCCGCCCCCAGGCCCCTCGCAGCGGTGTGCGGTACGTCTATCACGCCAGCTCATGCCCCACGGTGCTGTCGACGTGCGCGGGGATCGCCCCGTCGTGCGAGTCCCCGGTCGTCAGGGTCCCCGACGGCTCGAACATGAGAATCGAGCCCCCCGGCGACGACGGCTTGTGCTCGGTACCGCGCGGCACGACGAACGTGTCACCCTGGTGCAGTACCACGGTGTGCTCGTGCCCGTCGCCGTCGCGCAGGGCGATGTCGAACCGCCCGTCGAGCACGAGGAAGAACTCGTCGGTGTCGTTGTGCGTGTGCCAGACGTGCTCGCCGCGGGTGTGCGCGATCCGCACGTCGTAGTCGTTCATGCGCGCCACGATGCGCGGGCTGTACACGTCGCTGAAGGACGCCAGCGCCTCGGTCAGGTTCACGGGCTTCGCGGTGGTCATGCCCCGATTCTGCGCGCCCGTCCCCGCGGTCGCCTTGTACAAAGGTAACGTGACCGACCGCTGGCAGTTCGATCCCGACCCCTCGCTGCGCCCCGCCGCCCGCACCCCCGAGGTGCGCTTCGACAGCGACGGCATCCCGTTGCTGGGCGTCCTGCACGTCCCCGCCGGCCCCGGCCCCCACCCGATCGCGGTGCTGCTGCACGGCTTCCCCGGCAACGAGCGCAACTTCGACCTGGCCCAGGCCCTGCGCCGGGCCGGCTACGCGGCGCTCGTCTTCCACTACCGCGGCTCGTGGGGCGTCGGCGGCGAGTACTCCTGGCGCAACGTCCTGGCCGACGCCGCCCGCGCGGTCGCCGCCGCCCGTGAGCTCGCGCCCGACCACGCGCTGGACCCGGCGCGCGTCGCGCTCGTCGGCCACAGCCTGGGCGGCTTCGCGGCCCTCATGACCGCGGCCGCCGACCCGTCGGTCCGCGCGGTGGCCGCCCTGGCGTCCTTCGACTTCGGCGCCGTGTCGCAGGCCCCCGAGGCGGTCCGGCGCGAGGCCCACGCCATGTTCGGCTCCGACCTGCTGCCCCTGCGCGGCACGAGCGCCGACGCCCTGCTGGCCGAGCTGGACTCCCCCGGCGCCGGCGCGGCGTGGCGCCTGGCCGGGCTGGGCCCGCGGCTCGCCGGGCGGCCGGTCCTGCTGGTCGCGGCGGGCAACGACACGGTGGCCGAACCCGCGCTGCACCACGCGCCGGTCGTCGAGGCGTATCGATCGCTCGACGGCTTCGAGGAGCTCACGCTGCCGAGCGATCACGCGTTCTCCGGCCACCGGGTGGCGTTGACGCGCGCCGTCATCGACTTCCTGGACCGGCGCCTGATCGGGGCCTAGCCGCGGACCGCGACAAGCCCCTCGGTTCGGCGCGCTCCATCTTCACCAACGCTACAGCACGCGAAAAAAGCCGATCTTGCGTTACCACTCAGCGCAATCGCGGCATCACCGTCCGGGGGGAACGTCGGCGCGGTGGCGGGTCGGGCGCTCGACGGCGAGCGTGCCGTCCGGGTTCTCGGCGGCCGGCACGTAACCTGCGTGGCGCAGCGCGGCCAGCGTCTCGGCGGGCGACAGGGCCGAGGACAGCACCGTCGGGGCGAGCTCCGTCAGCTCCAGCCGGGCCAGGCTGCGGACCTGGCGGATCTCGCCGAGCAGCGCCACGTCGTCGCTGCGCAGCACGCAGCCGACCGTTCGGACCCTAACGTTGCCGTGGCGGCGGCCCACGTCCGCGACCATGTACTCCAGCGGCTGCGGGACCCTTCCGCCGGCCGCGGCGGCGCGGATGCGGGCGATCAGCTCCTCGGCCGTCGAGCCAGCGTCGAACGCGCGGCGGACCGAGGACTCGGTGAAGCGCCAGGAGTGCCCGCCGCGGGACTCGCGCTCGGCGGCCAGGTCCAGCAGGGTGCTCAGCGCGGCCGACGGGGCGCCGGTGACGACGGCGGTCAGGTCGCTCTGCAGCAGCACCGTCTCCTCGGCCGCCGGCAGGAAGTCGCGCAGCGCGGCGGCGAGGCGGTCCGGGTCGCCGGCGGCGAGGGCGTGGCACAGCGCGGTCGGGGCGTGGTGCGCGCCGACGCCCATGAGCTCGTACTCGCGCCACAGCGCCTCCACCATCGGCATCGCCTCGTCGGCGTCGCCGGCCACGAGCGGGCGCAGGTACGCCAGCATCGTGGCGAGCCCCTCGGCGCCGGTCGCGCCCCGGCCGCCGCGCAGCGACGCGAGCACCGCGGCCATCGTCACCCGCAGCAGCGCGCTGGTGCCGTCGTGCTCGCTGCCGACCAGGGCCGGGCGGCCGTCGAGCAGCAGCGGCGCGGCCGGCATCTGGAACCAGCCCTCCACCAGCCAGCCGAACTGGTCCGCCGGCTCGAGCTTGAGCCAGTTGTCGAACTCGGCCGACGGGGCCACCCGGTCGGCGGCGATGCCGATGAGCCCGTTCATCCCCGCGACGGTGAGCCAGAAGCGCACGCCCTCCTCGTCACTGCCAAGAGCACGAGCCAGCTTTCGTACCTCCCGAAGCCCGATCCCGCCCGCCTTGAGGATCGGCACCGGCGTGCGCCCGCACTCCTCCAGCAGCGTCGTGACCGACGCGAGCGCGGCCCGGGCCGCGGCCGCGCCCTCCCGCTCGACGCGCTCGGTGCTGATCGCGACCGACGGCGGCGCGGGCGGCGCCGGGTTGAACGGGGCGACGAAGTCGGGGCGCAGGGCGGCGCCGACCTCGCTGGGCATGGAGATGGCGGCGCCGTAGTACGCGTTGAAGATGAGCAGCCCGCGGTCGACGGCCCAGCGCAGCGGCGAGCCGCGGCGGCCGCTGCGCAGCGCCATCATCGCGTGCGGGTCGGAGTGGAACGGCTCGCCCGTGGCCAGGTCGAGCATGACGTCCTGGGCCGCGCGCGGCGCCGCGCGGAACTGCTCGCGCACCAGGTCGGGGTCGGCGAGCGCGGCGCCGATCGCCTCGACCAGCCGGCCGTGGTTGCGGCCGACGGGCGCGCCGAGCTCGTAGGCGATGCGCTGCAACTGCTCCAGGGGGAGGTACCGCAGCTCGTGGGCGGCGACGCGGCCGAACCCGTAGGTGTTGGCGATCACTTCGTGCAGCGGCTCGGTGCGGATCCATTCGTCGTCGGCCTCGTCCGGCCAGGCGAGCCCGGCGTCGAACACGGCCCGCAACGCCTTGGTCAACCCAGCGTCGTCGACGGCGACCCCGAACGTCCGCGCCAGGTCCCGGCGCCGGGTGCCGGCCGCGCGCAGGGACAGCACCTCGACGACCTGCAGCTGCGGCAGCGTCAGTAGCGACGCGACCTGAAGGATCTGCGGCGTCTCCACCGGCGCGACCCTATCTCGGTAAGGAGCGCAACAACTCCACCGACCAGTTTGGACATTCTGGGTAGCCGTTGCGCTGCAACGGGTGACGGCCGGAAGCATCGATCTTCACAATTTTTTCGGATGATTCGGGCATAAGCGGACCAGTCGTAATATCTCCATGCCGCTATGGCTGTTGCGCACCTGGCGATCCGCACTATGTTGTGTCGTCGCTAAGTTCCGCCCCGTAGGAGACGACGTGAAAAACACGCTGTTCAGGAGGGCTGCGGTGGGCACATTCGCCGCCGCTGCCGCCGTCGGCCTATCGACCCTCTTCGCTACCGCCGCGAGCGCGCACAGCGCCGGTCCGGCCGGTGTCGCGAAATGTGGCGACGACGGTAAATACGTCATCACCTGGACGGTCGAGAACGACTACGGAACCCCCGTCACCCTGTCCAACATCAAGATCCTTCCCGACGGCGGCACGCACGCCAACATCCAGCTGGACGGCAAGGGTCACGGGAAGGACCACGACAGCTTCACCACGACGTACACCACAACCAAGCCGGTCGACCTGGTGCTCAGCGTCGACGGCCTCTGGCAGGACGGCCGCAGCACCTGGCCGGCCAACGGTCAGCCGGCGAACTTCAAGAGCGCCAAGGTGCACCTGAGCGGCGACTGCAAGCCGAACACGAGCCCCAGCCCGTCGAAGTCGCCGTCGAAGTCGCCCTCCCCGTCGCCGTCGACGACCGCCCCGACCCCGGAGGGCTCGTCCTCCACGCCGGGCCTGCCGGTGACCGGCTCGTCGACCACGCTGCCGATGGTGGGCACCGGTGCCGCGCTCGTCGCGGGCGGCGCCGTGCTGGTCGTGGCCCTGCGCCGTCGTCGCCGGGTGACGTTCACCGCCGAGTGATCGACCCACCAGCTTCACCTGCGGCGCCTGCCGTCCGGGCTCACCCCCGGCCGACAGGCGCCGCGCCCGACCCGGCCTCCGCATGCGGTGGCCGATACCCTCGACCCCGTGAGCGAACCGTCCCTGCACGTCGGCTGCGCCATGTGGACGCACAAGGCGTGGGCGTGGCGGGGCCTGGCCGCGTACGCCGAGCAGTGCAACGCCGTCGAGGGCAACACGACGTTCTACGCGACCCCGTCCCGCGAGACGGTGGCGTCGTGGGCGCGGCAGACCGATCCCGCCTTCCGCATGGTGCTCAAGCTGCCGCGGGCCGTCACCCACGAGTACCGGCTGGCCGGCGGGGCCGAGGAACTGCGAGCGTTCCTCGACGCGATCGAGCCGCTCGGGCCGCGCGCCCACGCGCTGTGGATCCAGCTGCCGGCGTCCTTCGGGCCGTCCGACGTGCCGGCCCTCGGGTCGTTCCTGCGGCGCCTGCCCGCGGCGTACCGGTACGCCGTCGAAGTCCGCCACCCCGCGTTCTTCCAGCCGGGGACCGACCTCGCCGGAGTCCTGCGGGAAACCGGGGCGGAGTGGGTTCCGTTCGACACGACCGCGTTCTTCGACACGCCGCCGACCAGCGACGCCGAGCGGGACGCGTGGACGAAGAAGCCGCGCACGCCGCTGCGGACGGAGGCGCTCACCGAGCGGCCGATCGTGCGGTACCTCGGCCGCGACGACCCCGCGCGAACCGTGGCCGGCTGGCGGCACTGGGTCGGCGTCGCCGCCGAGTGGCTGCGCGAGGGCCGCTCCCCCACGTTCTTCATCCACACCCCGGACAACGCCGGCGCCCCGCGCCTGGCCCGCGAGTTCCACGCCGCCGTGCGCGCCGAGGTGCCGGGGCTGGCGCCGCTGCCGGAGCCCGAACCGCTAACGCTCTTCTAGCACCACCGCGGCCCCCGGCAGCTGCAGGAACTCGAGCAGCCGCGCGGCCTCGGCGTACACCGCGGCCGGGTCGGCGAGCGGGCGGAACGGCGAGACCACCAGGCGCTCGGGCGAGGCCGACCAGGTCCCGGCGACGAAGCCGTCGACGAGGAACGTGGGGCGCACGACCGAGTACCCGGGGCAGACCAGCGCGCGGTCGGCCGCCGACGAGATGATGCGGCCGCGGTCGTCGTGGCTCAGCACCAGGTTGTCGAACTCCGGCAGGAAGCGCACCGGGACGGGCTCGTCGGGGTCGGCGAGCTCCAGATCGGGCCGGTCGAACAGCTCGCGGCCGTCCTCGTCGCGGTAGACGCGCAAGGAGGGGCGCAACTGCTCGACCTGCGCGCGCAGCCGGCGCACGCCCGACCACACCTGCAGATCGGCGGCGGTGGCCGGGCCGCACGACGTGAGGTACCGCTGCAGCAGCTCCCGCACCGAGGACTCCCGCAGCGGGGCGCCCAGCCACTCCTCGGCCAGCGCCACGTGCACGTGCCCGCGGCGCCGCCAGACGCCCGACGGCGGCGGGTGGATCAGCGACAGCTGGTGCTGGGCGGCCCACGCCAGTGCGATCGCCTCCCGGCCCGGGAACCGCTCGCCGAGGGCCTTCGCCAGCTGCGGCCGGGTCAGGGTCCGCCCGGTGAGCGCCTCGGTGGCCGCGGCGCCGATCTCGGCCAGCTCGAGGCCCTCGATCTGCCGCCGGAACGGCGAGAGCCCCGCCTGCCCCATCCCGGCCTTGACGAGTGGCCGCAGCCACCGGTAGTCCTCGGCCGCGGTGAGGTGCTGGGTCCCGCGCAGCAGGCCCGCGCGCACCACCGAGCGGTCCTCCAGGGCCGCGGTGAGCCGGTCGTGCGTGAAGCCGGGCAGCCGCGCCCACAACCCGACGTACGGCGCGTCGACCTCCTGCGCCTGCACCGCGACGAGCCGGGCCACGGCCTCGGCGACGGTGTGCGGGGCGGGGTCCAGCAGGAGCTGGCGACGGAGATAGGTGCGGTTCAGGGTCCGCTGCGTCACAACCACGAGCAGACGGTACGGCCGGATGCGGTCAGTATTCGTCCGCATCTTCGGGCGTCGGGCACTTCGCACCCGACCAGTGCCCGGCCGAGGTCTGGGCGCTGATCCGGCCGTAGGGCCGGCGCCCCGGTGAGGGGCGCCGGCCCGCGGGTCAGCAGTGGCCGAGGTCTTCCCAGTTGGCGGTCCAGCCGGGCTCGGAGCCCTGCGTCCACCACTTGGCGCGCCACAGGTGCTTGCCCTGGCCCGACGCCGGGCCGTTGGGGTCGCCGTAGAGGCTCTTCTCGTGCTTGACCGTCTGGCCGGTCGTGTAGACCGCGCTGATCGACCACTCCGGCGCCGTGTTGCAGCTGGTCGCCGGCGGGGTGGACTTCGACGGCGACGGTGACGCCGAAGGGGACTTGGACGGGGACGCCGAGTTGGAGGGCGTCGCGGAAGCCGAGCCGGACGGGGTCACGCACGGGCCGGACGAGTCCACCGTGTCGGTGAACGCGTTGCCCGCGCTGCGGTAGGCGGCCGCCTGCGCCGTCGCCTGGCTCGGGGTGAGGACCTGGTTCTTGGCGTACAGCACCCAGTCGACCTGCTCGATGTAGGTGCTCAGGCCGCCGGAGTGCGCCGCGGTGTCGATGAACCACAGGTTCCAGTTGATGGTCATCGTCTGGCGCGGGTAGAACTTGCCGGAGTGGTCGCCGACCTGCTGGCCGTCGATGTAGTAGATGACGTGGCCACCCGAGACGGTGATGACCAGGTCGTGCCAGCCGTCGAAGCTCTGGCGCTCCTCCGAGTGGACGTTGTCGGCGTACCACGGGTCGTTGCGGTACGTGTACCAGGTCGTCTGGTAGTTGATCGGGCCGGTCTCGCCCCAGCCGCCGTTGGGCAGGTACTCCGAGAAGTCCAACTCACTGTAGGTGGGGTCGAGATCGCCGTTGAGCGGGCTGATGGTGAAGAACGTCTCGTTGATGTGATCGCCGTCGTTGCCGCTCGTCGGCGTGTCGGTGAAGCGGATCCGGCTGGCGTAGGTGCCTTCGAGGTACCGCTTCTGGCTCGTGTAGAGCTCGGCCTGGTTGGTTCCCCCGCCGGTGCCGTCCGTGGACGCGGTGAGCTGCATGACCTTCTGACCGCCGTTGGTCGGGAAGGAGATGCTGTTGGCCGACCAGGTGGCGCCGGGCACGCCCGGGCCGCCGGAGTAGGTGCGCGGCACCCACCCGTGCGAGGTCAGCGACGCGTCGCTGGACGAGCTGTAGTTGAAGTCGTCGAACAGGTACCCGCAGTTGTTGGCGGCGGCACTGGCGGTGCCGACGGTGGCCGCGGTGATCGCGACGCCGCCGAGCGCGCCGGCCAACGCGATGACGGACGCGATCGTCAAAGATCGACGTTTGCCGATGGACATGGGCAGGGTCCTCCTGAGGGGATGGGAGTGGATGGACCGTTACTTGACCGCGCCGGCGGTCATACCGGCGCGGATGTGCCGTTGGAACGCGACGTAGGCGATGAGCACCGGCAGCATGGCGATGGTGAGGCCGGCGAACAGTCCGCTCCAGTCGCTTCGGTAGCCCTGGCTGACCGACAGGGAGGCCAGGCCCTGCGCCAGGACGTACCGGTCCGGGTCGGGATTGAGAACCAGCGGGAGCAGGTACTGGTTCCAGAGCCCGAGGAAATTGAAGATGCCGACGGCGACCAGCCCGGGCCGGGCCATCGGCAGCATCACGCGGAAGAACACCCCCGCGTGCGAGCAGCCGTCCATGAACGCCGCCTCGGCGACCTCGGCCGGCAGCGTGCGGAAGAACGAGTGCAGGAAGAACACGGTGAACGGCACCGCGTAGGCGGCGTAGACGAGGATCAGGCCCTGGTACGTGCCGAGCAGGCCCAGCTGCTGTACCACGAAGAACAGCGGCACCAGGGCCAGGAACACCGGGAAGAACATGGCCGCGACGAACGTGTAGTAGATGAGCCGGTTGCCGCGGAAGTCGTACCGCGCCAGCGCATACGCCACCAGCGAGCCGAGCAGCATCGTCAGCAGCAGCGCGCCGCCGACGACGATGACGCTGTTGAAGAAGTACCGGCCGATGTCGGCCTGGTTCCAGGCCCGCGACCAGTTCTCGAAGTGCGGCGAGGAGGGCAGCGACCACGGGTCGGTGAGGATCTGCTGGTCGGTCTTGAACGAGCTCAGCACCGCCCACAGCAGGGGCAGCGCGGTCACCACGCCCCAGCAGAGCATCGCCACATGCGGCAGGACACGCTTCACGCGAGCTCGACCCTCTCCTTGCGGCCCGCCCGCAGGGCGAGCACGGCCAGCGTCAGCGTCGCGAAGAACAGCGCGACCCCCATCGCCGAGGCGTAGCCAAACCTGCCGTAGGTGAAGGCGTTGCGGTACAGCGACAGCCCGATCACCTCGGTGGCCCCGTCCGGTCCGCCCGGCCCGGCCGTCATGACCTGCACGATCGCGAAGCCGTCCAGGGCGGCGATGCCGAGGTACACGAACCCCACCTGCACGGTGTCGCGCACCAGCGGCAGCGTCACCCGCCGGAACGTGGCCCAGCCGCCGGCCCCGTCCAGCAGCGCGGCCTCGAACAGCTCCTTCGGGATGGAGTCGATCGCGGCGCTGAACAGCACCATGTAGAACCCGGCCGAGGACCACACGAGCACGGCCATCACGGCCGGCAGCGCGAGCGCCGGGTCGCCCAGCCAGCTGCGGGCCAGCGAGCCGAGCCCGACGCCGCGCAGCACGCCGTTGAGCAGGCCCGTGTTGGGGTTGTAGATGAACGACCACAGCACCGCGATGATGACCAGCGACAGCAGCTGCGGGAAGAAGTACACGATCTGGTAGATCCGCGAGCCCGCGATGCCGGAGCGGCCGTCGCGGCCGCCCAGGTGCAGCATGCTGGCCAGGAACAGGCCCAGGGCGATGGTGACCAGCGGTACCACCGCGAGCATGACCGCGTTGTTGCGCACCGCGTCGAGGAACAGGGAGTCGCCGCCGAGGCGGGCATAGTTGCCCGCCCCGACGAAGTGCGCCTCGCCGGCCACGCCGGTCCAGTCGGTGAGCGAGAGGTAGAACGCCTGCGCGTACGGCGACAGCACGAAGAGGACGTGCAGCACCAGCGCCGGCACGAGCGCACCGAAGAGGAACCGCAGCCGACCGTGCTTCATCCTTGGGCACCCATCAGCGGGTGTACTTCTTGACGCTGGAGTCCTTCGCGAGCGCATCGGCGGCCTTCTGCACGCGGTCGGCCCACTCGGCGGCCGTGGCGCGCTTGTTGACCAGCTCGCCGGTCGCGTCGTCGACAGCCTTGGCCAGCGGGGCGTACCAGGTGCGGAAGCGATAGGTGAACGCCTCCTTGCCGGCCGCGGTGACCGCGTCGCGGGTCGAGCCCAGGCCGCTGGACAGCGTCAGCCCGTCCGTCGCCCCGGCCACCGCCGGCAGCGTGCCCGCGGTCTGCGCGAAGGCCTTCGCCGACTGCTTCGAGAACAGGATGCGCAGGTACTCCAGCCCGCCGGCGACGTTCTTGGCCTTGGCCGGCACCAGGAACGCCTCGGAGCTGGCGGCCTGGATCGCGGCCGGGCCCATCTTGTCGCTCGACGTGCGCGGCGGCACCGCCCCCATCACCATGTCGAAGCCCTTCGGGGCGACGTCCTTCTGCTCGCTCTCCAGCCACGAGCCGCACGGGATGAACGCGGCCTTGCCCTGGCACCAGGCGGCCTGCGCCTCGGTGTGCGACAGCGCCTCCGAGCCCGACATGATGTAGCCCTTGCCGGCCAGCTCGGCGAAGGCCTCGGCGGCCGCCTTGAGCCCGTCGGCCTTCCACGCGTTGGGCTCCAGGTTGTCGACGGCCTTGACCAGATCCATCCCGCCGGCCTTGGCCGCCATCGACAGCAGGGGGTCGTTGATGTACTCCGGGTACTTGCCCTGGTAGGTCCACGGCGCCACGCCCGCCGCCTTGATGGTGGCGCACAGCGTGAGCATCTCGTCCCAGGTCTTCGGGTAGGTCCAGCCCTTGCTCGCGAACAGCGGCTTGGAGTACCACAGGCCCCAGGCGGTGTAGGTGAAGTTGAGCACCAGGACCGACTTGTCGAAGGTGCCGTCGTCGACCACTCCGGGCAGCAGCGTGTCGCGGACCTTGGTGCCGGGGTCGTCGAAGGACGGCGCGTCGAGCAGCTCGCCCAGGTCCGACAGCTGCTTGGCCCCGACCAGTGTGGCGATGTCGAGGCGGCCGGCGCCGGTGTTGTCGACCACGTCCGGGGGCGTGTTGGCCACGAAGCGGGGCTGCAGCGCCTCGCCGACCTTCTGAATGCCCTTGTGGTCGATCGTCGCCTTCGCGTACTTCTGCTTGTAGAGGTCCTCGGCGTGCTTGGCGTAGTCGTCGCCGTAGCCGCCCTTGAAGATGACGACCTCGAGCGGGGCGTCGTCCTTGACGCCGAGCGGGTTGTCGGCGCTCTTCGCCCCGCCGTTCGCGGCCGGCTTGTCGTCGTTGCTCCCGCTCGTCACACAGGCGCTGAGCAGCGGGACCGTGGCCGCCGCGCCCAGTGCCGTCTTCAGCACCGTTCTGCGGCTGGGGTACGTTGAAGTGGAAGGTGAGGGGTTCATCAGGCCTTCTCTCCCTTTATGCGGTACGCCGGATGCGCCCGGCGTACCGCGCCTCGAGTTCTGCGTTGTGCTCCCGCCCGCCAGGCACGTTGTCGGACAGGTAGACCGGCGGCGTGACGCCCAGCGCCAGCAGGCGCGCCACCACCTCGGTGACGATCTGCTGGGCCAGCAGGGCCGCGGTGATCGAGGAGACGGCCCCGACGGCACCGCCGCCGGGCAGCGGCAGCGACGCGTCGCCGTAGGGCGCCCCGTTGTCCAGCACGACGTCGGCGAGGTCGGCGAGCTTCATCCCGCTGGCGTGCCGGGAGTCGACCCGCGCGGAGTGCTCCAGCGACGTGATCGCGATGAGCGCGTGACCGCGCTGCTTGACCAGGTGCGCCATCTCCACCACGGCGCCGTTGACGCCGGAGTTGGAGGCGATGACGAAGGTGTCGTCGGGCTTGACCGGGGCCAGGTCGTAGAGCTTGTGCGCGACGCTGGGCGTGCGCTCCAGGTTGGGGTCGGCCAGGGCGCTGAGCGGCTCGCCGCCGTAGAGCACGATGTCGCGCAGCGCGATGCGGTTGGTCGGCACCAGGCCGCCGGCCCGGCCGGCGATCTCCATGGCGAGCGCCTCGGAGTGCCCGCAGCCGAACGCCTGGATCACCCCGCCCGCCTGCACCGTGGCGGTCATCAGGTCGGCGGCGTGCGCCACCTTGTCGCCCTGGGTGGTCCCGACCCGGTCGATGGCTTCGCGGATCGCCTCGACGTAGTCGGTACTTCTGATGCTCACAGCGGCTTTTCCCTCCGTGGTCGCTTGCGGTTGTTGGTCGTGTCGGGCACCCGGTGCGCGTCGACGGCGCGCACGGTGAGCTCGAGGGCCTCGGCGGTGCGCTCGTACGTGCGCTGCGCCACCGCGACGTAGATGAGGTCCAGGACCAGCAGCTGCGAGTGCAGCGCGGAGAGGGCCGCGACCCGGAAGGTGGTCTCGTGGACCGACGTGGTGAACACGACGTCGGCCACCTCGGCGACCGGCGAGCGCCCGAACGACGTCACCGCCACCGTCATCGCCCCGTGGTCGGCCGCCTCGGCGAGGGTCTCGAGCACCTCGCGGGTGCGGCCGGAGTGCGACAGCCCGATCGCGACGTCGCCCGGGCCCAGCAGCGCCGCGTTGGTCAGCGCGGTGTGGCTGTCCGAGCGGTACCACACCGGGACCCGGATGCGCTCGAGCCGGAACGCCATCTCCCGCCCGGCCGTGCCGCTGGATCCCAGGCCGAAGATCTCCACCCGCCCGGCGCGCGCGATCGCCTCGGCGACCCGCTCGACGGCGGCGACGTCCAGCCCGGCCGCGGTCGCCTGGATCGCCCGGGTGTCCGCCGCGGTGATCACCCCGAGAACGCCGTCGAGCGGGTCCTCCGGCGCGATGTCGCCGCTGATGTCGGTCTCCCAGCGGGCCTGCTCGGCCCGGCCGGTCTCGGTCGCGATCGCCACCCTCAGGTTCGCGTACCCCTTGAAGCCCAGCGTCCGGCTGAACCGCGTGACCGTGGCCGTCGAGGTGCCGGAGCGCTCGGCGAGGTCGACGATGCTGGCGTGCGCGGCCGTCTCCGGATCGCCCAGGATCGTCTCGGCGATCTTCGCCAGGGCCTCCGGCATCGTCGGCCCCTCGATGCGCAGCCGCCCGAGCAGCCCGCCACTCTCACCCGTCAACTTCGGTCACCTTTTTCATCGTTCTGCCTTGGCGATGAAAATTACGACCACTTCAACTTCTAGTCAATAAGCATTTTCTATGTTTCCATCGACGCCATGGCCGTCGTGGTTGGATCCCTGGTGATCGGCATCGATGCGGGTGGTACCGCCTCCAAGGCGGTCGTCACCGACCTGTCGGGCGCCGTCCTGGGGCGCGGCGCCGCCGGCCCGGGCAACCCGTCGGCCGCCGGTGTGTCGGCCGCACGCGCCATCGGGTCGGCGCTGCGGTCGGCGCTCGGCCCCCTCGACCCGGCCTCGGTGACCGCCGGCGTGGTCGGCGTCGCCGGCTGCAGCGCGCTGGCCGACCCAGGTGTCGCCGCCGCGTTCGCGGCCGAGTGGGCGGCACTGGGCCTGCGCTGCGAGATCCCGGTCGTCGGCGACGCCGTGACCGCGTTCGCGGCGGGCGGCGACTGGGCCGCGGGCGCGGTGCTCATCGCCGGCACCGGCGCGGTCGCCGCGCTGGTCGACGACCTGGAGATCACCCGCGTCGCCGACGGCCTGGGCTGGCTGCTCGGCGACGAGGGCTCGGGCCTGTGGCTGGGCCTGCGGGCGGTCCGCTTCGCCGCGCGCCGCTGGTCCGCTCCCCTGGCCCGGGCGGTCGCGGCCCACGCGGGCGCCGCCACCGCCGACGACCTGGTGCACTGGGCCCAGGCATTACCGCCGTTCGGCGCCCTGGCCCCGCTGGTCTGCGAGCTGGCCGACGCCGGCGACCCGGACGCGGCCGCGATCGTGGCCGACGGCGCCGCGCGCCTGGTCGCCACCCTGGACGAGCTCGAGGCCCCGGACGCGCCCGTGGTGCTGGCCGGCGGGCTGCTGAGCGCGGACACCCCGGTCCGCCGGGCCGTCCAGGCCACGCTGGAGGGCCGCGGCGCCACCATCGGCACAGCGGGCGACCCCGCGCTCGGGGCCGCCCGGCTCGCGCTGAGAAGAAGCCAATGAGCGACGCCGGCCTCGGGCTTCTAGGCGGGCCGCGGGGTCCGGCCGGTCACCCGGTCGGCGATGTCGAGCGCGACGAGGTAGAGCACGACCGCGTTGAGGCAGTGCCACAGCCAGTGGGTGCCGATCGGCAGCGATCCGCACAGCGGCTCGTCGAGCGTGCGCAGCGTGAGCGACACCGCAAAGACGCCGGTCGCCAGGAGCAGGCGCCGCGACCGCAGCGCGACCGCGAAGACGGCCAGCGCCAGTCCGGCCGGAAGATAACCGCCGAGGGTGTACCGCGGGCCGGCGAGCAGCAGCGCCGCGTCCACGGCGCCGGACGCCACGATGAACGCCGGCACGGCCAGCCAGGCCGGCGACGCCGGCACCCCGAACCCGTGCCGGACCAGCAGCACGATGGCGACGAGCACGAACACCAGGATCGACAGCGAGTCCAGCGCCGCCGTCACCCCGTCGGCGAACGTGTGGAAGGACAGGCTGCACAGCCCGACGACGCCGAGCAGGATCGGCAGCGCCCGCGGCCCGTCGCGCCGGAACCGGACGAGCAGCAGCGCCGAGGCGATGAGGAAGGCCAGGTTGGAGACCGCGTTCAGCGGCTCGGCCCACAGGCCCGGCCCGAGGCGTTCGCAGTACCCGTCGACCGCGTCCATCGCGCGAACCTAGTCCGCGGACGTGGCCGCCGGGTTAGCTGCGGCTGTCGTCTCGGCCCCGGCGCTGCCAGGCCCGGGGCGTGATCCAAGCGCTTGTGGATGGCCATGAGCGCGCCGGACGTGGCGAACATGGAGATGCCGGCCGGCTCCAGCCCGACGATGACGGTGAGCGTGGTCACGCGCAGGCCGCCGCCCGGGAGCGCAGCAGCGCCCGCTCGGCCTCGTTGCGGGTCATGCCGGCCGCGCGCTCGAACTCCGCCCGGGCCTCGTCCAGGCGGCCGAGCCGGAACAGGAAGTCGCCGCGGACCGAGGGCAGCAGGTGGTACCCCCGAAGCGACGCCTCCTCGAGGAGCGGATCCAGCACCGCGAGCCCGGCCGCCGGCCCGTCCGCCCGTGACACCGCCACCGCCCGGTTGAGCTCGACGATCGGCGACGGTGCCAGGCTCGCCAGCCGCGCGTAGAGCCCGGCGATCGCCGCCCAGTCGGTCTCCTCGGCGGTGCGCGCCCGCGCGTGGCAGGCGGCGATCGCGGCCTGCAGCGTGTACGTGCCGCCGCCGAGCTCCTCGGCCCGGGCCAGCGCGGCCAGGCCCCGGCCGATGAGCAGCCGGTCCCACCGGCGGCGGTCCTGCTCCAGCAGCGTCACCGGCGCGCCGTCCGGCCCGGTGCGCGCCGCCGCGCGCGACGCCTGGATCTCCAGCAGCGCGACCAGCCCGTGGACCTCGGCCTCGCCCGGCATCAGCCCGGCCAGCACTCGGCCGAGTCGCATCGCCTCCTCGCACAGGGCCGGGCGCATCCAGTCGTCGCCGGCGGTCGCGGAGTACCCCTCGTTGAAGATCAGATAGATGACCTCCAGCACCGACGTCAGCCGGGCCGCCCGGTCCGCGCCGGTCGGCAGCTCGAAGGGCACCTTCGCGTCGGCGAGGGCCTTCTTGGCCCGGCTGATGCGCTGCCCGACCGTCGCGTCCGGCACCAGGAAGGCCCGTGCGATCTCGTCGGTCGACAGCCCGCCGAGCATCCGCAGCGTGAGCGCCACCCGGGCCTCGGGCTTGAGCACCGGGTGGCACGCCGTGAAGATCAGGCGCAGGAGGTCGTCCTCGATGGGCTCCTGCTCGAGTACCGCATCGAATGCCGAATCGTCCGTGTGCTCCTCCCCGGCCAGCGCCGGCAGGTGCTTCTGCAGCACCTGCTGGCGCCGGATGGCGTCGATCCCGCGCCGCTTCGCCGCGGTCATGAGCCACGCACCGGGATTGCGCGGCACCCCCTCGCCCGGCCACTGCTCGAGCGCCGCGACGAGGGCGTCCTGCGCCAGCTCCTCGGCGAGCCCGACGTCGCCGACGAGCCGGGCGACGCCGGCGATGACCCGCGCCGCCTCGATCCGCCAGACCGCTTCGATCGCTGTTTTCGCGTCGGTACCTGTACCCACGCGCCCAACATAACGGGCGATCTACTCGTACTCGGAGACCCGCCGCACCTCGACCTCGACGTTGTCGAACAACGCGGCGAAGCGCTGCGCCCACTCGACCGCCTCGGCGTGGTCGCGCACCTGCAGGATCCCGAAGCCGCCGACGACCTCCTTGGCCTCCGCGAACGGGCCGTCGGTGACGGTGGTCTGACCGTCCGTCACCCGCACGATCGCCGCCCCCGCCGAGCTCGGCATGAGCCCCTCGGCCGCCAGCAGGACGCCGGTCTTGCTGACCTCCTCCATGAACGCGCCCATCCGCGCCATGAACTCGGGCGTCGGCTGCCACAGCGCCGGGTTCGAGTCGTCGAGCTTGTGCATCAGCATGTACCGCATCGTCGGTTCCTCCTCAGTAGGGTGCCTTCACCAACGCGTCGAAGACCGCCCCGGTTCTTCGACAGCACCCCCGAAAAAAGTTTGGAGACTTTCTCTACCATGCGCATGCTCTTCGCCTTCGCCGGCGGCAACGGCCACCTCCAGCCCCTGCTCCCGCTGGCGTACGCCGCCCGCTGCGCCAGCCACGCCGTGGCGGTGACCGGCCGCCCAGCCGTCCTGCCGAAGGACCTGGAGGGCTTCCCCGCCGGCGCCGACGTGCCGGACGACGCCCGCCGCCCCCTGGCCCGCCTGGACCGCGCCCGCGAGGAGCGCGAGTTCCGCGACGGCTTCGGCGGCTGGATCGCCCGCGAGCGCGCCGCCACCACCCGCCGGGTCGCCGAGCGATGGCGCCCGGACGTCATCGTGTGCGACGAGGCCGACTTCGGCAGCATGATCGCCGCGGAGT
Organism: Dactylosporangium sp. CA-139066; assembly: GCF_050936175.1. Lineage (NCBI taxonomy): Bacteria > Bacillati > Actinomycetota > Actinomycetes > Micromonosporales > Micromonosporaceae > Dactylosporangium > Dactylosporangium sp. CA-139066. Next base: position 9,593,602 of record NZ_JBNJNH010000001.1, read on the forward strand.
CCCTGGGCATCCCGCACGCCTCGGTCGTGGTCCTCGCCGCGGGCACGTTCGGCCGCCCCGAAGGCCTGTCCGACCTGCTGGACGCCGCGCGCGCCGAGCACGGCCTGCCCCCCGACCCCACGCTGGCGATGCTCGAGCGCCACCTGGTCATCTCGCCCGTGCCGCCGTCGTTCCACGCCCGCCCCGGCACGACCCCGATGCGCCCGTTCCCGCCGGCCGTCCCGTCCCCCACCACGCCCCCGACGGTGTACTTCACGCTCGGCACCATCTTCAACACGGAGTCCGGCGACCTCTTCGCCCGCGTCCTGTCGGGCGTGCGCGACCTGCCCGTCGAGCTGGTCGTCACGGTCGGCGGCGGCATCGACCCGACGGAGCTGGGCGAGCAGCCGCCCAACGTCCGGGTCGAGCGCTACATCCCGCAGGCCGAACTGCTGCCGCGCTGCTCCGCGGTGATCTCACACGCCGGCTCGGGCACGGTGGTCGGCTCGCTGGCCCACGGCCTGCCGATGGTCCTGATCCCGATGGGCGCCGACCAGCCCGCGAACGCGGAGCGCTGCGCGGACCTCGGCGCCGGGGTCGTGCTGGACGCCGTGGACAGCACGCCGTCGGACGCCGCCGACGCCGTGCAGGCGGTCCTGACCGAGGCCTCGTACGGCGCGGCGGCCGCGGCGCTGCGCGCGGAAGCCACCGCCATGCCGGCCCCGGAGGACGTCCTCCCGCTGCTGGAGACCCTGCGATAGCTCGGCCACGCCCCCGGCAGAATCGGGTCCACGCTGTCGGCGATCCGCGCTTCCACATGGCGGAGTCGGACGAGGCGGTCGTGCGGACCTTCAGCTGCAGGCCCCTGACGGCTCGGCCAACGGCCGTGCCGGTCGACCCGGCGCGGGCGGCCGGCCACGATCGTCGAGCCGGCGCCGCGGCGAGTGCGCCCGAACGTCGCGGCCACGTTCGCGGCACCGAGCCCCGGGCAGCCGCGCGACGAAATCCAGCGCAACCGGCCCGGCGGCGGCGCCGCTCACCGGCCGGAGCGCGTCGACGTACGCGCAAAGCCGGACCTGGTCCGGATGCCCGGCCGCGTTCCAACGCGGTCGCGCCCGGGGGCACTTCGGCTTCCGCGCGGGCATTCCGCCTCCCACACAACGGCCGCTGCGGCCATGCCCGAACTCGCGTCGCGACGGTCCGCAGAACACTCCGGTCCGGCGCGCTCCTCTCAACCAACGCTACATGACGCGAAAAAACTCGATCTTGCGATATCGCTCAACGCGACGATGAGACCACCCTCCGGCACCTGTCCGTCAGAAAGGGGCGGCAAGCGACGGCGGAAGGAGCGGTGGGCCGATGATCGAGTCGACGACGTTGTGCCGGCGGTGCGGCCAGGCCGGGCCCGGCACGGCCGGCGGTTGTCTTTACTGTGGCTCGCCGTCCGGGCCGCCGCCACCACCACCCGTGGCCGCTGCGCGCCCCGTCGCCGTCGGTGGGCCCGTCCACCGGTTCGAGCCGGCGCGGATCTCCTCCGGGCCGCAGCTGAGCCGCCGGGCCTGGCTGGCGATCGGCGGCTCCGCCGCGGTCGTGGTGCTCGCGGTGGCGGCGTTCCTGGTGCTGCGCCCGGACCCGCCGAGCCCGGCCGGGGCCGTGCGGGACTACTTCGACCACCTCCGATCGGGCGACACGGCCGCCGCGCTCGCGCTCGTCGACGACCAAGGCGGGGTCATCACGCCGGACGCGGCGCCGCTGCTCGTGCCGGCCGCGCTGGCCGGAGCCGGGAACCGGCCGACCGATGCCGCCGTCACCGAGTCGCAGGCCGCGACGAGCGGCGGCGAGTACACGGCGGTGGCGGTCACGTACCGGATCGGCGGGCAGTCGGTCAGCCAGGTGCTCGCGGTCCGGGCGACCGGGGACGAGCAGACGCCGTACCGGCTGGAGCAGCCGTTCCTCTACCTGACCGTGGAGGCGCCCTACGGGATGGCGGCGACGGTGAACGGGATCACCGTGGACCCGGGGACGCTGGCCCGGGGCACGCCCGTGTTCCCGGGGGCGTACGAGGCGACGACCGCCGGCAACGCGCTGTTCGCGGGCGGCACGCAGGCGGCGACGTACCAGAGCGGCAACCGGAGCGTCACGGCCGACATCAGGTTCGGCTCGCCCGCGGTCGCCCCGGGCGCGCCGCAGGCCGTGCAGGCGGCCGTCCAGCAGTACCTCGACGCCGCCTGCGTGAACCCGACGGGCTCATACCGCTATCGGTGCCCGCTGCAGGCGCCGTACATGTCGTACTCGCAGACGACGAGCTGGAAGATCACGACGTACCCGCAGGTCCAGCTTTCGCAGGCGGACTCGGGGCGGAACCAGGTGCAGTTCGCCACCGGTACGCCGGGCTCGGCGACCTACACGATCAGCTACACCGACTACACCGGCGTCCAGCAGAGCTCGACCGGCTCCTCGTCGGTCAGCGTCCGGGGCTACGCCGGCATCGGCAACGACGGCGCCATCCAGATCACGCTCGGCTACTAGTGACGTAGGAGGAGTCTTGACCAGCACAGATGCACTGGGTGGCCGGTGGGCTGCGGCCGGACCGTCCGGTGAGGACATCGCGTACCGCACGCAGTCGCTGCGGTTCGGAGGCATGGAGCTCGCGCTCGACGAGTCGGTGCCCTTCAGGACGCTGTTCCGGCTGTGGCTGTACGCCGCGCTCGCGGCCGGCACCGTATGGCTGTTCTTCACCCTGCTCGCGTTCGTCAGCCTGCTCGGCGGCGCGCAGACGGCCTCCAGGACCGGCGACACCTCCGGCCTCTCGGGCAGCGGCACGCTGGTCGAGGTCGGCTGGTTCCTGTCGTTCGTCGTGTTCTGGGTCGTGCTGCTCCTGACGAAGCTGCAGGAGCCGGTCGCCGAATGGAGGACGCTGCTGGAGGGCAAGGCGGCCGCGGCCGACTCGTCGTACGCGGCGATCTTCCAGTCGCTGGCCCGCCGCCGGATCCCGGTCGGTGTCACGCCCCGACGGATCCGCAGCGACGTGATGCCCGAGGCCGTGAACAACCGGCTCGTCATCACGGAGCGCTCGTACGTCGCGTACGTCTCGGTGTTCGCCTTCGGCACCTCGCTGTACGTCGGTTGGACCATGTGGCGCAGCCGCCGCGGCGTCGCGCTCGTCGGCCAGTTCATCAAGGACCTGTTCGGCAGCATGCTCGGCCGCACCGGCATCATCAACCAGATGCTGCGCACCGAGCGCGTGCGGGCCATGCGCGAGGCCGTGCACTCGGCCGTGCGCGAGGGCGTGGACGCGGCGGTCGAGGGCATCAACGTGCCGATCGCCGCGACGTTCGGCTACGAGATCCCGATCGAGTCCGGTGCCGGCTCGGCGCCGGTCACCACGTTCGTTCCCGGCCCGCCCGCGCAGCCGGTGGGCCCGCCCACGAGCCAGTACTTCTACCCGCCCACGGGCCAGCCCGTCAGCGCGCCGCCCGTGAGCGCGCCGCCGGGCCCGACGACCAGCTGGCCGGCCGGTCCCACCACGAGCTGACGAGCATGACCTGGATGGACGGTCCCGACCGGGACGTGTCGCCGAGGCCGTCCGGCACCGCAGTGTTGAGCGCTGCCGGGCCGGACGGCGTCTCGGCGTGGGTCGCCCTGCAGGTGGAGCCGGTCGCCGGGCGGGTGTCCGGCGAGGGCTCGGACGCGCAGCGGCGGGCCGAGGCGGCGCTGGCCGACGCGGGCTGGCTGGCCGGACAGTGGGACCCGGCCGGCGGCGCCCGGCTGGAGCTGCGCTACCTGCACCAGCCGGGCGAGGGCGTGCGGTGTGTCCTGCTCGGCCGCGTCGTCGCGCCCACGTCCGGCGCCGCGACCGCCGCCGCGCTGCGGCTGCGCGACCGGCTCGGGATGCTGCCGCCGCACGTGCGGGCCGCGCCGGTTGAGGCGCCGGATGCGGTACAGCGGCTGCTCAACCCGTTCCCGGCGCACCCGTCGGGCGTCGTCGAGGTGCGCAAGCAGGTCCGGCTGGGAGTGCCGTCCCGGCCGGACGCGGGCGTCGCGTACTACCTCGCCGTGCCGCGCTTCGCCGCCGGTGCGGCCAACTGGGGGCCGCTGTGGCAGGCGGTGGCCGACCTGCCGCAGCCGTTCATGCTGAGCGTCGGGCTGGAGCCCTTCGCGCCGGCGGCGCCGTTCGTCGGCCTGCTGGCCGAGCTCGCCGCGAAGTACGGCCGGCTCGCCACCCCGGGCCGCACCGTGCAGGGCCAGCTGAGCGGCCGGAGCTACGAGCTGGCCGCCGACCCGTTCGCCGTGTACGCGGCCCGGCTCTTCGATGACGCCTGGCGGCACTACCAGTCCGGCGTCTTCCGGACCCGGATCACGCTCGCGTCCCCCGCGCCGCTGCCGCCGGCACTGGTCGAGCAGGTGGCCGCGACGATCTGCGCCCCGCGCGACGACCGCGAGGTCACGCACGTGCTCGTCGCGCCCGAGCCCGACGAGCTGTCCACCGCATGGCGCAACGTGACGACGCTGGAGCACGCCCGCTGGGACCGCCGCTACCTCGGCCGCCTGCCCATCCCGGTGCCGCCCGGCCTGCGGCTGCTCGCCGAGACCGTGGACGCCCGCGAGGCGGCCTCGGGCTGGCGGCTGCCGCCCGCGCCGCCCGCCGGCGGCCGCCGGGTGTTCGTGTCGGTGACCACGCACGTGGCCGGCGACTACATCACCAACACCGGCGACCACGCGACGATCGTGAACCGCAGTACCGTGCCGGGCCCGACCGACGCCGCCGGGCAGGCGCCCGCGCTGCGGATCCTGCTCGTGTGCGCCAACCCCCGCGGCAGCGAGCCGCTGCGCACGGCCGAGGAGGACCGCACGCTGCGCCAGTCGATCCGGATGTCCGCGGAGCGCGACCGCATCGCGATCGAGACCCTCAACGCCGCCACGGTCGACGACCTGCGCCGCGCCCTGCTGCGCGACCCGTTCGACATCGTCCACTTCTCCGGCCACGGCACCCACCAGGGCCTGGTCTTCGAGGACGACGCCGGCCACCGCTTCACGCCGTCCTCGGACGCCCTGGCCGAGCTCTTCGCCCGCCGGAAGATCCGGGTCGCGGTGCTCAACGCGTGCTACTCCCTGTCGCTCGGCCGCATCAGCGCGATCGGCACGGAGTTCACGATCGCGGCCGACGGCCCGCTGTCGGACCCGGCCGCGATCGAGTTCACCCGCGGCTTCTACGACGCCCTCGGCGCCGGCCTGGACGTCCCCGACGCTTTCGACGAGGGCAAGGGGACCGCCGCGCTGAAGGGCCTGACCTTCGACGCCATCCTGCTACGCCGCGGCGAGGAGCACGTCGGGCCGAGGGTGTGACGGCGAGCGCCCTGTGTGGTGGCACGTTTCCGGGATTCGACGGGGCGCCGGCGGGCCTAACGTTTGCTGCATCAGCAAGGCCCACACCACACTCCCAAGGAGCGCACCATGAGCGACATCGACACCGGCTCGTACGACGGCGGCCACGACGTCGACTACGGCCACTACGAGGCCGGGCAGGAGCACGCGGGTCTCGACCAGCTGCACCAGGCCCACGGCTCGGAGTCGGACTACGGCAACCAGTACGGCGTGTACGAGAACGACCACCACGCCGACACCTCGACCGACTTCTCGCAGGGTCACCACACCGAGTTCGACCAGGGCCCGGCCGTGCACTACGAGTCGGACGACTACACCAACTACAGCCACAACGCCAGCGAGGACGACCACGTCTTCGCGGCCGAGGGCAGCGAGCACGCCCACCAGGCCGACTTCTCGGAGCTCGACGCGCTGCAGCAGCGCTTCGACGCCGCGTTCGCCGAGGGCACGCAGTACCACGGCGGCGAGGCGGAGATCGCCTCCAAGTAACCAGCGCTTCCGATCATGGTGTGGCTTCGGGCGGCCGGCGGAATCAGCCCCGCCGGCCGGGCCCAGACCACGACCATTCAGCCACCAAGCGACGCACTCGGTTGTTCGACTTCGTGCGGGTGTCCGGGACCGTCCGGACGTTCCCGGCCGCCCGCACGAAGTCGGCCATCCGGGTGCGTTTTCTTGTTGGGGCGAAGGACGAGCATTTGCAGTACCAACGCGGCGGCGGCAAGTGTCGCGGCCGCGACGAAGCCGCGGCCGAGACCCGCGGATCCGGCCGCCGCGACCATCACCGCGAGGCCGAACGAGCTGCCCAGCCACTGCATGGTCTGCAGGACCCCGGACGCGGCGCCGGCGTGGTGGCCGCCGACGCGGGACAGGATGAGGGTGTACATCGGGACGAACGCGCAACCCCCGCCGAACCCTACGAGCGCCAGCGGCCCGATGACCAGCAGATAGGAGCTGCCCGCGCCGACCCGCGACAGCAGCAGCACGGCGAGCACGTCGGCGGCGAGCGCGAACCCGATCACCGGGCGGTGGCCGAAGCGGGCCAGCAGGCGGGGCACGATGCGGGCCGCGGCGAACAGGCCGCCGGTCATCGGCAGGAACGCGAGGCCGGTCGCCACCGGGCCCCAGCCGCGGACCTGCTGCAGGTACGTGGTCAGGAAGAAGAACGGGCCGATGAGGCTGGGGCCGACGAGCAGCAGCGAGGCGTACCCGGCGGCGCGGCGGGGGTCCCGGAAGAGGCCCAGCGGCACGATCGGCGCCGCGGTGCGCGCCTCGACGGCGACGAACGCGGCCAGCGCGACCGCGCCGAGGGCGAGGCCGGCGAGCACCCGGGCGTCGCCCCAGCCCGCGGACGCGGCCCGGATCAGCGCGTACACGATGCCGACCATGCCGGCCGTGCCGGTCAGCGCGCCGAGGACGTCGAAGCGGCCCGCGTGCCGCTCGGTCTCGGGCAGGTGCCGCCGCGCCAGGGCGGCGACGGCGATCCCGATCGGCACGTTGACCAGGAACACCCAGCGCCAGCTCACGGCCGCGGTGACCACGCCGCCGAGCACGAGGCCGAGCGACGCGCCGCCGCTGATCACCGCCGAGGAGACGCCGAGCGCGCGGTTGCGCTCCGGGCCCTCCGGGAACGTGCCGGCGATGAGAGCGAGGGTGCTGGGCGAGGCGAGCGCGGCGCCGACGCCCTGCACGGCCCGGGCGGCCAGGAGCCAGCCCGGGCGGTCGGCCAGCGCGGCGGCGAGGGAGGCGGCCGTGAAGACGAGCACGCCGGCGAGGAACATGCGCCGCCGGCCGAGGACGTCGCCGAGGCGGCCGCCGAGCAGGAGCAGGCCGGCGAAGGCGAGGGTGTACGCGTTGAGGACCCAGGCCAGGTCGGCCGGGGCGAACCGCAGGGCCGCGGCGACGCGCGGCAGCGCCACGTTGACGATGGTGGCGTCGATGCCGAGCAGCAGCTGGCAGGAGACGATCACGGCGAGGGCGAGGCGGTGCCTGGGCATGGTCGAGCGGCCTCCCTGGGCAATCATGGGCAGGCGGAACTAACCTGGGAAATTAGGAGACTGTCTCCGGTTCCGTTGTCTCGAACAATACGGAGACTGTCTCCGGTTTACAAGGGGGACGCATGCCCATCGCCAAACCGCAGCGCGCCGACGCCCGCCGCAACTACGACCGGCTCCTCGTCGCCGCGGCCGAGGCCATCGCCGAGCGGGGCGCGGACGCGTCGCTCGACGACATCGCCAAGCGGGCGGGCGTGGGCCCCGGCACGCTGTACCGCCACTTCCCGACCCGCCAGCACCTGCTGGAGGCGGTGTTCCACGAGCGGGTGGCGCTCCTGCGCGACGAGGCGGCCCGGCTGCTGACGGAGGAGCCCGACCCGGACCGGGCGCTGGAGGCCTGGCTGCGCGCGCTGATCGAGCACCTGCGCCGCTACCGGGGCCTGTCGGAGACCCTCAAGGCGGTGTACGACAAGGAGGCCGAGCTCATGGTCGAGGTGAGCGGCATGATGCGCTGGTCCGCGCAGGTGCTGCTGGCCCGCGCCCAGGAGGCGGGCGTGGCCCGCACCGACATCGACGGCACGGACTTCATGCGCATCGGCCACGGCGCCGCCATGGTCATCATCGAGCCGGGCGCCGACGGCGACGCGCGGGCCGACCGCCTCGTGCGGCTGCTCATGGACGGCGTCAGAACCACGACCAAGGCTTGATCACCGCGGTGGCGCCGCCCACAATCGCCGCCATGCGATTCGGGGACTACTGGGCGGCCTGGCGCATGCGGCGGGAGCAGCGGCGCCGCCGGAACCGCGACTGCGACTGCACCCCGGACTGCGACCTCGACTTCTGTGACTGCGACTGCAGCCCGTTCATGCTCGGCTCGCTGCTGTCGCTGATGGCCGTCTCGGCGCCGTCGCGCCCGCCGCGGCGCGACGCCTCCGGGCCGGGCCGGGCGGGCATGGCGGCGATCCGGGGGTACCAGCGCTGGCTCTCCCCGCACCTGCCGACCCGCTGCCGCCAGGTGCCGACGTGCAGCAACTACGGCCTGCAGGCGGTGGCCCGCTACGGGCTGGTCGAGGGCTCGCGGCTGACCGCGGCCCGCATCCGCCGCTGCAACCCGTCCACCCCGCGCGGGACCGCCGATCCCGTGCCCTAGGCGGCCGCGCGGACGCAGCGCAGGCCGGAATAGGCCATCCAGAGCGGCACGGTGTACGTCACCAGGTGCGCGGCCGCGGACAGCAGCGAGGTCGAGCCGCTGTGCTGGTGCCCGAATGGGCTGAACAGCGTCAGCAGGATGCCGCCGGCGGCGAAGAAGGCGACGACGGCGAACGCCGCGATGCCGGTCCCGCGCACGAACGAGCGGCCCACGTTCACGTAGCGGGTGCCGATCCCGCACGCCAGCACGGCGAGCAGGGCGCCGGCCACCACCGCGTAGGCGGTGTAGTCGACGAGGTTGGCCAGCACCGCGTAGGCCCGGCCGGGCTCCCACGTCCAGCCCGTCGCGGCGCTGCGCCAGGCGAGCTCGGAGGCGATGGACTGGGCGGCGACCCCGGCGCCGATGAGGATCGCCGTGCGCCGGCCCTGGGCCAGGGCCAGTTCGCGCTGGTACTCCGGGGCAAGGTCGGCCACCGCCCCGAACTCCTCGACCGCGGCCCGCTCGGCCGCGGCCCGGTCCAGGCCGTCCTCCTCGTAGTGGGCGGCGGCGTCGGCCAGGCCGTCACGCGCCTCGGCGACCAGGTCCGCCTTCGCCGCGCGGGGGCCGCGCAGGGCCCGGCTCAGCGCGGTGACGTAGGCGTCGATGGGTCCAGCGGTAGCCACCCGAACAGCATGCCGAGGATCGCGGCGGCGCGCAGTCCGGGTAGACCCTGAGGTTTCCCCCGCTTCCCGGCTCGGGTCTGGCGGGCCGCCGCCGGCACAAGGGAGCCTACATGTAGCCGAGCTACATGTAGGAGGGAAGTCCGGTGCGGAAATGGCTGGTCGGTGGCCTGGGTCTGCTGCTGCTGTGCTGCGGGGGCGGGGTCGCCGCGATCGTCTGGTTCCTCGCCCGGCCGCCGCTGGACGAGCACGTCGACTTCAACCGGGCGCTCAAGGTGCCGCCGCTGGCCCCGTCCACCGTCGACGCGCAGGGGCGGCGGGTGTTCGAGCTGCGCGCCCAGGCGGGCGAGAGCGACCTCGGGCACGGGGCGACGCGCACGTGGGGGTACAACGGGGCCTACCTCGGCCCGACCCTGCGCGCCAAGCGCGGCGAGCCGGTCGTGGTGAACGTGCGTAACACCCTGCCGGAGCCGACGACCGTGCACTGGCACGGGATGCACCTGCCGGCGAAGGTCGACGGCGGCCCGCACCACCCGATCCCGGCCGGCGGCGCGTTTCAGGCCGCGTGGACGGTGGACCAGCCGGCGGCCACGCTGTGGTACCACCCGCATCCGAGCGAGACGACCGAGAAGCAGGTGTACCGCGGCCTGGCCGGGATGTTCATCGTCGACGACGACGAGCCGGCACAGGCGGCGCTGCCGCACGACTACGGCGTGGACGACCTCCCGGTGATGGTGCAGGACAAGGACTTCAGCGGCGACCAGCTGAGCATGTCCGGCCGCTTCGGCAGCGACATCGGCGTGCTCGGCGACCAGATCCTGGTCAACGGCACCCCCGGCCCGTACGTCGACGTGCACTCGGAGCTGGTCCGCCTGCGCCTGCTCAACGCGTCCACGGCGCGCATCTACAGCTTCCGCCTCGGCGACGGCCGGCCGTTCGCCCTCGTCGGCACCGACGGCGGACTGCTTGACCGGCCGTACATGACCGACCACGTGCGGCTCTCGGTCGGCGAGCGGGCCGAGATCGTGGTGGCGCTCAAGCCGGGCGAGCGGGTGACGCTGCGCAGCGGCCCGTCGCTCGGCTCGGACCTCGGCAGCAAGCTGCAGGGCGGCCGGGACTCCTTCGACATCCTGCAGCTGCGCGCGGCGGCGTCGCTGACCCCGGCGACCCTGCCGGAGACCCTGGTCGACACGCCCCGGCTGGACCCGGCCCAGGCCGCCCAGACCCGGTCGTTCACCTTCCAGGGCCGCCAGATCAACGACCGCAAGATGGACATGGGCCGGGTCGACGCCGTGGTCGTCAAGGACACGGTCGAGGTCTGGAACGTGCGCAACGGCCACGACACCCCGCACAGCTTCCACATCCACGACGTGCAGTTCCAGGTGCTGGCGGTCGACGGCAAGGCGCCGCCGCCGGAGCTGTCGGGCTGGAAGGACACGCTGTTCCTGGCCGAGGGCGAGACGTACCGCATCATCGCCCGGTTCGCCGACTACGCCGACCCGGCGACGGCGTACATGTTCCACTGCCACGTCCTCAAGCACGAGGACGAGGGCATGATGGGCCAGTTCGTGGTCGTCGAGCGGGGCCAGCAGCCGCAGCTGGCGCACGCGTGAGCGGTCCGGAGCGAAGCGGAGGGGCCGCGAACCAATAAGCACAGCCTCGCCTCGGGCCGTCGCCGGAGCGAAGCGGAGGCGGCGGCCCGAGGGTGCCGGGCCCCCCGTGGCGGCGCGGGGCCCGGCACGTCTCGCCAAGCGTTCCGTCGTTCCCCGTGTGCGTCACCGAAGGGGGCGCCTGTCAACGAGAACCGCTCTGTGACGGGCACTACACATCGATCAACGCTCCCATGTCAAGGGCCGGTAACAGCGACGTGTCGTTCGTCACCCAGGCGAGCCGACATGCGCGCGGAGTGCAACCGGCAGGTCTCCCTCGGTGCCCGTCCAGGCGGTGTGGCCGTCCGGCCGGACCAGGACGTAGCGGTCGTAGCGGGCATGGGTGATCCGGCCGTCGTACCCCTCCGGCCGCGACGGCCCGAGCAGCACGTGGCGGCCGACCCGCAGCAGCTCGTACAGCCGGGTGGGGCCCAGGTCGATGTCCTCCTGCCGCGGCGCGTGCGGGTAGTCGATGGCGATGCCGGACACCGTGCCGGTGGCCTTGCGCATGACCGCCGGGACGTGCAGCGCCAGCCCGGCGAGCGCGTCGCGCCCCAGCCGCGCGGCCCGCGACTGCAGCAGGGCCAGGCGGATGATGCCGCCGCTGGTGCGCAGCACGAGCCGGCCGACGGCGTGCCGCTCTTCCTGGTAGCTGTCGAGCAGCCCGTCCGGCGCCCAGCCCCCCGCGGTCGCGGCGAGCTTCCAGGACAGGTTGGCCGCGTCCTGCAGGCCGGTGTTCATGCCCTGCCCGCCGGCCGGGGAGTGCACGTGGGCGGCGTCGCCGGCGAGGAAGACGCGGCCGGTGCGGTACCGCTCGACCTGGCGCTCGTCGCTGTGGAACCGCGACAGCCACCGGCACTCGCCCATGCCGAAGTCGGTGCCGAACGCCTGGCGCACGGTGTCGCGCACCTCGTCGAGCGCGAGCGGGGTGCTGTCCGGCACCTGGTTCGCGCGGTTCCAGGCGAAGACGCGGTACCACCCGTCGCCGAACGGCGCCACGAACGCGAACGCGGAGCCGACCGCGGTGACCGTGATCGCGTCCGGCGGCGGATCGGACAGGCGCACGTCGGCGAGCATCAGCGAGCGGACGACGGCCTGCCCGGGGAACTCGAGCCCGAGCGCCCGGCGGACGCCGCTGTGCGCCCCGTCGGCGCCGACGACGTAGTCCGCGCGGTAGGCCGGGACGTCCTCGGTGTGCACGTCGACCCCGTCGGCGTCCTGCTCGATCCCGCTGACGGCGGCCCCGCGCACGATCCGCGCGCCGGCCTTGAGTGCGCGCTCCTCGAGCACGCGCTCGACGTTGTACTGCGGGGTGATGAGCACGAACGGGTACCGCGAAGGCAGCCCGCCCAGGTCGAGCGCGATCCGGTTGAACAGCCGCAGGTGGGACACCGGCGTGCCGGTCGCGATGACCTCCTCGGCGATGCCCCGCGCGTCGAACTGCTCGAGCGTCCGGGCGTGCACGGCGAACGCGCGGGTGAGGTTGGACTCGCCGTCGCGGCGCTCGAGCACCGTGACGTCGACGCCGGCGTGGGCGAGGTCCCCGGCGAGCAACAGGCCCGTGGGTCCGGCCCCGGCGATGACGGTCTTCATGGCTCCTCCATCGGGCCGTTGGTCAACAAGTGTTGGCAAACAATTGTTGACCGCCGCCGAGATCGATGTCAACACGTGGTGAAATCACAACCGGCTTGACCTGAAGCCGTGTTGAGGTGCGAAGTTTCGGGGCGTGGAGAACAGACGCGCGCTCACCGTCGGCATGGTGACCCTGGTCACGCTGGTCGCCTTCGAGGCGGTGGCGGTGACCGCGGCCATGCCGGCCGTCGCCCGCGCCCTCGACGGGGTGGCGCTCTACGGCTTCGCCTTCGGGGGCGCCCTGGCCACCAGCGTGGTCGGCATGGTGCTCGGCGGCTCGTGGAGCGACCGCTCCGGACCGGCCCGGCCGACCTTCGTGGGCGTGGTGCTGTTCTGCCTGGGCCTGGTGGTGGCGGGCCTGGCGCCGTACATGTGGGTCCTGGTCCTGGGCCGCCTGGTGCAGGGCTTCGGCGGCGGCCTGGTGAACGTCGCGCTGTTCGTGGTCGTCGGGCGGGCCTACCCGGCCGCCGAACATCCGCGCGTGTTCTCGGCCCTGTCCGCCGCGTGGGTCCTGCCGGCGATCGTGGGTCCGGCGGTGGCCGGGGCCATCGTGCAGTACATCGGCTGGCGTTGGGTCTTTCTGCTTGTGGTTTTCGCCTCGGTGCCGGCAATGCTGCTGATCTGGCCGCGCCTGCGCGGGCTCACGTCCTTTTCGGACACTTCGCCATCCGTCCGGATGCACTGGCCCGTCGCCGCGGCGCTCGGCGCCGGGCTGCTCTACGTCGGCGGCCAGGACCCGTCGCCGCTCGGCCTCGCCGTGCTCGCGGTCGGCCTCGTCGTCGCGCTGTTCTGCGGCGCGCGCCTGCTCCCGCCCGGCACGTTCGCCGCGGCCCGCGGCCTGCCGGCGGTCGTGCTGCTGCGCGGCCTGGCCGGCGCCGCGTTCGTGCAGACCGATGTCTTCATCCCGCTCCTGCTGACCCGCGAGCGCGGCCTGAGCCCCGCGCTGGCCGGCCTCACCGTGACGGTCGGGGCCCTGTTCTGGTCGGCCGGATCGTGGGTCCAGGCCCGGCCGGCCCAGCGGCTGCCCGACGCGACCCGGCTGCGCCTCGGCTCGGCCGGCATCGCCCTGGGCGTGCTGTCCGCGATGTCGCTGGGTTTCGCGTCGGTACCGATACCCGTCGTCGTCGTGGGCTGGTGCCTCGGCGGCTTCGGCATGGGCCTGACGTCCCCCGCCGCCGCGGCGCTGGTCCTGGGCTACTCCGCCCCGTCCGAGCAGGGGGCCAACAGCTCGGCCCTGTCGGTGGCGGACGCGCTGCTCACCACCACGGCGCTGGCGCTCGGCGGCTCCCTGTTCGCCGCGCTGGTCGACCGCGGCCCGATCGCCTACGTCGCCGCGTTCGCGGTCGCGCTGCTCCCCGCGGTGGCCGGATTCGCCGTCGCCGGCCGCACATACGCCGGCGCCGGAGCCTTAGAGTTGGCGCGTGAGCGTGCGGGTGCTGGTCGCGGATGATCAGGAAATCGTCCGTACGGGCCTGACGATGATCCTCAACGCCCAGCCGGACATCGAGGTGGTGGCCGAGGCCGCCGACGGCCGCCGCGCGGTCGAACTGGCCCGCCGGCTGCGCCCCGACGTGTGCCTCCTGGACGTCCGCATGCCGTCGATGGACGGCCTGGAGGCGACCCGGCAGCTCGCGGGCCCCGCGGTCGAGGACCCGATCGCCGTCGTGGTGATCACGACCTTCGACCTGGACGAGTACGTCTACGCGGCCCTGCGCGCCGGCGCCCGCGGTTTCCTGCTGAAGGACGCCGGCCCCGCCCTGCTCGCTCAGGCGGTCCACGCCGCGGCGAACGGCGACGCGCTGATCGCCCCGAGCGTCACGACCCGCCTGCTGCGCGCCTTCGCCGACGCCGGCCCGAAGGCCCCGCCGCGCCAGCCGGTGGAGGCGTTGACGGACCGCGAGGAGCAGGTGCTGGCCCGGGTCGCACGGGGCCGCACGAACAACGAGATCGCCGACGAGCTGTTCATCACGCTGAGCACGGTGAAGACCCACGTGACGGCGCTGATGCTGAAACTGGGCGTCCGCAACCGCGTGGAGATCGCCATGTGGGCCTACGAAACCAACCGGATCCGCCCTGGTACGTAACGTCAGGCCGCATACGTACGAGTGGTAAGCGTACGTACGCGTACTCAGATGCCGCGGTTGCCGTCCCGATCGGCCATCGCGATCAGTTCGAGCCGGTTGTGCACGCCCGTCTTCCTGTAGATGCGCTGGAGCTGCGTCTCGACGGTACGCACCGACACATTGCGCCGCTGGGCGATGACCTTCGGCTCCAGGCCCTGCTTGATCATCTTGAAGACGGTGTACTCGGCCGTCGTCAGGTCGAACGGCGGTATCTCCGGCTCGGGCGCGGTCGCCAGCTCGAAGCCGGCCCGCTCGGCGAGCGCCTCGACGCGCCGGCGGAGCGGCTCGGCGCCGAGGTGGCATGCGGTGGTGTGCGCGGCCCGCGCGGCCTCCCGCGCGCCGGGCCCGTCCCCGCTCCGGTATGCGGCCTCGGCCTCGCGCCAGCGGGCATATGCCGCCGGGTAGCGGCGCCCGAGGTCGACCCAGCCCTGCACAACCTGCTTCCACTGCGCTGCCGTGTCCTCACCACGGATCCGGTTCCGCTCAACGGTGTACAGCCGGACCAGCTGTTCGATCTCGGCGGTCTCCGCGGCGTCGACCGCCGATTCGACCAGCAGCATGAGCCGGTCGCCGGTCGCCGCCGAGGCGGCGGCCTCTGCGGCGTCGGCCGCAGCCTGGTCGGCCGCGGCGCGCAGGCCGAGCGCCAGGAGCCGGAGCTGCTCCACCGCGTTCTCACCGCCGCGGACGTGCTCGATGCCGTCGCGCACATGCCGGATCGCGGCAGCCGGCCGGTCCTGCCATAGCGCCAGCTCGGCCTGGTACGCGTGCAACGGACCTTGGAAGCGCACGTCGTTGGTGCCCTGCGCCAATGCGGCCACGGAGTCGAGCAGATCCCGGGCCTGCATGAAACGACCCCGGGCGATCTGGATCTCGGCGAGGGTCAGTCGTGGGTACAGGCTCTCGCCGACAGGCCTGCTCAGGGCCGTCTCGTCGATGACGGCCTCGGCCTCGTCCCAGCGGCCGAGCATCGCCAGCGCGGTGCTGGCGTTGTTGGCCAGGACCGCGGCCTGCCGGCTATCCTGCAGGTCGAGCTGGCGGGCCTCGGCAAGGCCCTTGCGGTTGGTGTCAGCCGCCTCATCCAGCCGGCCGGCGTGCTCGAGGACAAGGCCGAGATTGCTGTATGCGCGGAACAAGTCCTCAAGGTTGTGCACCTGCCGCGCGATGTCGATCGCCGCTTCCAGCCGGGCGACGCCGGCCTCGGGATCGTCGCCGATGCCCAGGGCGAGCCCGCTGACGTTGAGCGCGCGGCCTTCCTCGGCGCGCGCGCCCACCGCCCTGGCCATCGCGAGGGCCTCCTCGGCCTTGCCGAAGCCGGCGGCATGGTGGCCGGCACGCAGGTCGCGCAGCGCCAACGCGGCGAGCACGCGCGCCTTCACCGCCGACGGGGGCCGGTCCTCGAGCAGCCGGGCCGCCTGGTCGTACGCGAGCTGGGACTCGGCGCTCCGGCCGACCTCCCACAGGTGGTTGGCGAGCCGCTCGTGGAGCAGCCCGGCAAGGTCGGGATCGACGGCCGGGTCGACCAGCGCGATCGCCGCCTGTGCGTGCTCAACCGCCTTGGCGATGTGGCCGGACCAACGGGCGGCATTCGCGGCGGCGGTCAGGACCCGCACCCGGGACAGGCCGGTGCGCTGCTCGGCATCGGCAACGTCGTCCCACAGCTGCAGGGCCCGGGCGAACTGCAGCTCCGCGGACGGAAAGGCGAGAGTCTGCTCGGCGGCCCGCCCGGCCCGCACCGCCGCGGCCAGGGCCTCGGGCCACCGTCCCGCCCGGTCCCAGTGGTAAGCCTGCTCGGCGTCGATGGTGCGCTCGTGGCCGAGACTGAGCCGAGGATCGGCCGCGAGCGACTCGGCGATCTGGGCGTGCAGTTCCTGCGTGCTGCCCGTAGCACGGCTGCGATACACCGCCTCACGCAGCAGCGCATGCCGGAACGCGTACACCCCACTGGTCCGGTCCTCAACGAGAATCCGCTGCTCGAGAGACTCCTGCAGCGCTTCGTCGAGTTCCGCGGCGGGCAGCCCGCTGACTGTGCGCAGCAGCCCGTGGCTCATCCGGCGGCCGGCCACTGCGGCCACCCACAGCATCTTGCGCGTTGCCGGAGAGATCTGCGCCAGCTGCGCCATCATGGCGCCGGTGACCTCCTGCGGCAGCGCATTGGCCGGCTCCTCCAGGGCGTGAGAAGCCGTGAGCAGTTCGGCGTGGAAGGCGATGCCCTCCGACCAGGCAAAGCAGCGCTCGACGAGCTCCGGCAGCACTGGGCCACCGACGACTTCGCTCATGAACCGGCGCAGCTCGGCCTTGGTGAACACCGGCAGCAGGAACTGCTCGACCCGGCGCAGGAAGTCGGCGTTGCCCAGCAGCCTCCACAGTGGTGTATCGAGCATGGCGGCGATGGGCCGGTGGCTGCACACCAGCAGCACCCGGCGGCCCTCGGGCTGGGCCCGGGCGAGTGCGCCGACCAGGCCGACGGTGGACGGGTCGGCCCAGTGCAGGTCCTCCAGGATCAGCACCGCCGGCGCCCGTTCGCCGATGCGATCGAGCATCCGGCGCACCGCGAGGAAAACCTGATGCTGCGTGCTGAGCGGGGCCGGCCGGCCGGTACCGTCGAACAGCCCGGCCAGCATCGCGTACGAAGGCCCGCCGAGCTCGCCGGCGGCGTCGCCGTGCTCACTCCCGAAGCCTTCGAGGGCCTCGGTCAGCGCCACGTACGGCACCGACTCGCCGAGCGACTCGTCGCACGAGCCATGCAGCACATGCGCCCCCGCCGTCCGCGCGATCGCGCTGAACTCCCGCAGCAGCCGGCTCTTGCCGACCCCGGCCTCGCCGCTGACCAGCACCGTGCGCGCCTCGCCGTCGCGGACGTCGGTGAGCCTGCGCCGCAACCGATCCAGTTCATCGCCACGGCCGACGAACGCCGGCTCTCTGTTAGCACGCACGAGGCATCGACTCCCGGGCGAGCGGTCCACCCGATGATCCCGGCTCCGCCGTGATGTCGTCCATGCGTCCTTCCGGCATACGTACCTTGCCGCAGCATACGTACTCGGGTACCTTGCCCATAAGTACCTCCTACGTACACATCTGCAAAACAGAATAGTGGGAGGTGGCGGGACCGGGGAGGGTGACACCCGAACCGCAGACGTGCCTCGAGTTGGGGTACCGCCAGGAGGTTGCGATGCCGAGCGAAATGGCCACTCTCAAGCCCATTGCGGATCCGGTGGTTGCCGCAACGGGCAGCCATGATCGTCTCGGGTTGCCAGGAGTCCAACCATGCCGGGGTGGGTGCACCCCGGCCCTCGCGGCACTCAAATGGGCTGATCCTCACAAGGCCCGATTGCAGCGCCGTGCACCCCTTGCTCGAGATCGACAGCGCATGGCGGCCGGAGTTTGCGGCCGCTAGCTGAGGGTTGGGCGCCGTTGCAGCGGCAACCCAACCCGTTTTCAGCATGATCAATCCCCCAGCTCATGGCCACACAAGAAAGGGAACGACCGTGTCCCAAACCTTACCCGGATCTTCCGACCCGCCCAAGCCTCCCGAGCCCGAAGAGCCTTCCGAGCCACCAATGCCCGGCCGGCCGCCGACCGGAGGGCCGAACATCCCGCCGTGGCGGATCGTGCTCGTGCTGGTCATCCTCGGCGTCTGCGTCACGGTCGTGATCCTCGGCCAGTCGCTCTGGGCGCTGGCGGTCGTCATGGCGATGGCCGCCCTGCTGCTGGGAATTCTCAGCCTCGGGCGGCGCGGGGACTGACGCCGCGGCTCGATATCGAACGGAACCACGGCCGGCGAGGCACCCCTCGCCGGCCGGGCGTGTCGCGGGTCAGCCCCAGCGGCGTAGCTCGTCGGCGCCGTCGGCCACCTCGCGGCGCAGGCGGGGGTCCAGGTCCGGGGTCGACAGCAGGGCCTCGGCCAGCGGCAGGGCGCGGGCGCTGTACTGCGGAAAGCTCCACCGCACCACATTCAGCCCGGCCAGCGAGTACCGGCCCTCCAGCATCGCGGCGGCGTCGGTGAAGTAGCGCTCGACGAACGGGTCCGTGAGCGCCTCCTGGCCCGGCTGCCAGAAGGCGCCGGCGTTGGCCATGGCCAGGCGCGGGTTCGGGTCGTGGACGAGGGTGGTCCAGGCGGCGGACTTGGCCTCCGGGGTGGGCAGCGCGGCCCGGCAGGCGGCGGCCGCCTCGAGGCCCTTCGCGCTGGGGTCGCGGCGCTCCTCCGCGGCGATCTCCGCCTCCCCGGCCGCGCCCAGTGCGGCCATCCGGCGCAGCAGCGCCCAGCGCAGGTCCGCGTCGACGACCAGCCCGTCGGGGGTCTGGCTGCCGTCGAGCCATCCGGCCAGCAGCGGCACGCCGGGGGCGTCGGCGACGCTGACCAGGGCGCGGGCGGCGGCCAGCTGGCGGCCGGTGCCGGGGGCGGCGGCGGCCAGGGCGTGCGCGCACACCTCGGCCAAGGGGGTGAACGGGACCAGGCCGCGGCGGGCCAGGCCGTCGCGGGCGAAGGCCAGGACCTCGTCGAAGACCGCCTCCTCGCGCTCGGTGGGCAGCGCGGCCACCAGCAGGGCCAGGAACTCCGACGGGGGGATCTCCCGGTCGCGTACGGCATCCATGACCCCGCTCCACACCACCGCGCGGGCCAGCGGGTCGTCGAGGTCGGGCAGGACGGCGGGGAGGGCGGCGCGGCTGAAGGGGTCGAAGCGGATCTTCGCGTACGTCTCGTCGCCGTCGTTCAGCAGCAGCACCGTGCCGGCGGGAGCGGCCGACAGGCCCGGGATCGTCGTCTGCGGGCCGTCGATGTCGAACGGCACCCGCAGTACCGAACCGTCGGAAGCGTAGGCGGAGGCCGTCAGCCGATGGGGGCGCAGCGGCCGGCCGGTCTGCTCGATCATCAGGCCGTCGCCGCGGGACGGCACGGGGCGCAGGGTGTTGGCGCCGCTGCTGCGCAGCCACAGCTCGGCCCAGCCGGTCAGGTCGCGGCCGGCGGCGTCGCCGATGACGGCCAGGAAGTCCGTGAGCGCCGCATTGCCGAAGCGGTACCGCCGGAAGTACTCGCGCAGACCGGCGAGGAACACGTCGTCGCCGAGGTGGACGGAGAGCTGGCGCAGGGCGGCGGCGCCCTTGGCGTACGAGATGCCGTCGAAGTTCTGCACCGCCACCGCGGTGTCGGCGACGCCGTCGGGCGCGACGGGATGGGTGGAGGGGCGCTCGTCGGCGAGGTGGCCCCAGCGCTCGCGCCAGATCGCGAAGTCGGCCGCCGCGGTCGGGTGGCGGCCGGTCTCGGCGGCGACGCGCCAGCCCATGTACTCCGCGAACGCCTCGTTGAGCCACACGTCGTCCCACCAGCGCAGCGTGGCGAGGTTGCCGAACCACATGTGTGCCATCTCGTGCAGCATCACGACGAACCGGCGGTGGCGCTCGGCGCCGGTGACCCGGGCCCGGAAGAGGAACTCCTCGCGGTAGTTGACCAGGCCGGGGTTCTCCACGGCGCCGCCGGAGAACTCGGGGACGAACGCCTGGTCGTACTTGCCGAACGGATAGCGCATGCCGAACAGCTCGTGGTAGCGGTCGAAGCCGGCCGCGGTGGCCTCGAAGAGCTCCTCGGCGTCGGCATCGAGGCTCTCGGCGAGGCTGCGGCGGCACAGCAGGCCGAGCGGGATGCCGTCGTGCTCGGCCTCGAGCCGGTGCCAGGGGCCGGCGAGGAGGCTGAACAGGTACGGCGCCAGGGGCGGCGTGGGCTCGAACGTCCAGCGGCCGTCCGCCGCGGAGGCCACCGGGGCGTTGGCGCGCACGAGCCACTTCGGCGGGGCCAGCACGGTGAGCGTGATCGGCGCCTTGAGGTCGGGCTGGTCGAAGCAGGCGAACATGCGCTGGGCGTCATCGAGCGGGGCCTGGCCGTAGAGGTAGACCTCGCCGTCCTCCGGATCGGTGAACCGGTGCAGGCCCTCGCCGTTGCGGGAGTACGGCGCCGCGAACTCGACCTCCAGCCGGTTCTCGGCGGCCAGGCCGTCCAGGACCAGCCGGTTGCCGGCCGGCGCGGCGACCGGGGCCCCGTTGAGGGCGGCCCGCACCGTCGTGGCGCCCTTGACCTCGATGAACGAGACGGGTTCGGTGCTGGCGAACTCGACCACGGTCCGGGAGACGAACTCGTCGTCCCCGGTCAGATCCAGCTCAACGGCGTAGGAGCGCACACGTAGCGCCTGTGCCCGAAGCACCGCCTCGATACGGGTCAAACTCGGCATGATCGGAACGCTACCCCGGCGAAGGTTGGCCGGAGGGTGCGGCGGGGTGACAGACTTCCTTGCCGTGGACAGCGATACTTTCTGGTCGATCATCGACGGGGCGCGGGCCGAGGCCGGGGATCGTGTCTCGCCCGGCTTCGCGGAGCGGTTCACCGGGGCGCTGCGCATGCGGCTCGGCGCGCTCGACAAGAGCGAGCTGCTCGACTTCGACGCGCGCCGCACGGAGCTGCAGGCGCGCGCCAACTCCTCGGCGATGTGGGCGGTGGGGCGCGTGGTCGCCCGCTACGCCGACGCGTTCGTCGACGGGCTGATCGCGCGGGGCCGCGACGTCTACGAGCGGGCGGTCGCCGCACCGGACGACCTCGCCGACGACCCGGTGATCCGGGCCGTGGCGGCGGGCGAGCTGGCCGCTCACGAGCTCGCGCCGCGGGAGGTCGAGGACCTCGCCGAGGACCTGTACGGCGAGGCCGACGACTATCCGATGCTGCTGCGCGCGCGGACCGGCCAGGTCGCCCCGCTGGTCGAGGACGACTGGGACGACGAGGACGACCAGGCCGTCCGCAAGCACCTGCCGAAGATCGCGGCGCTGTTCCTCAGGTAGCGGCGCGGATCAGGTCCTCGACCTCGGCCCGCAGCCGCTGGAACGGCGCCGTGCGCTTGACCAGCCGGTCGCGGTCCTCCGGCAACGGGACCGGCACGTCCGCGGCGACCCGGCCCGGGTGGCTGGCCAGCACGACCACCCGCTGGCCGAGGAACACGGCCTCCTCGACGTCGTGGGTGACCATGAGCACCGTCGTGCCCGTGTCGCGCCACACGCCGCGGAGGAACACCTGCATGTCCTCCTTCGTCTGCACGTCCAGCGCGCCGAACGGCTCGTCGAGCAGCAGCACCCGCGGCTCGCAGGCCAGGGCCCGCGCGATCGCGACCCGCTGGCGCTGCCCGCCCGAGAGCTGCCTGGGCAGCGACGCGCGCAGCGGGGCCAGGCCGGTCTCGGCGAGGTACCAGTCCACCCGCGCCCGCCGCTCGGCCCGCGGCAGGCCGAGCAGCTCGAGGCCGAAGCCGATGTTCTGCTCGACCGTCCGCCACGGGTAGACGGCGCCGGACTGGCAGACCAGGCCGCGCTCGGGGCCCGGCCCGGTGACCGGCTCCCCCGCGAGGGTGACCGCGCCCGAGGTGGGCGCGAGCAGCCCGGCGACGATCGACAGCAGCGTCGACTTGCCCGAGCCGCTGGCGCCGACCACGCAGACGAACTGCCCGGCGGCGATCTCCAGAGAGACATTTTCCAGGGCCGCCGTGGTACCCCAGGTGCGCCCGACCCCGGCCAGCGCCAGCACTACACCCACCGTCCGATCCGGTTGCGCGCCAGCCGCAGCAGCACGTCAGTCGCCACCCCGACGACGGCGATGACGACGAGGATGGCGAAGATCTTGTCCGTCTGCGTGAACCGCTGGGCCAGCAGGATCCGCTTGCCGAGCCCGGTCTCGCTGTTGACGAGCTCGGCGACGACGACGAGGTTCCAGGCCGCGGCGAAGTTCACCCGTACTGCGTCGAGCAGCCCCGGCAGCGAGTGCGGCACGATGACCTTGCGCAGCACCTCGCCCCGGCGCGCGCCGAGGGTGTAGGCCACGTCGATGAAGTCGCGCGGCACCAGGCGTACGACATCCGCGGTCATCAGCATGTTGAAGAAGACCGTGCCCAGGAAGATCAGCGCGATCTTCGGGTTCTCGCCGATGCCCAGCCAGATCAGCAGCAGCGGGGTGAACGCGGCCGCCGGCAGGTACCGCAGCAGCCCGCTCAGCGGCTCCAGCAGGGCGTTCGCCGCGCTGAAGCTGCCCATGGCGATGCCCAGCGGCACCGACACGAGCACCGCGAGCCCGAAGCCGTAGAGGATGCGCTGCAGCGTGGCCCACAGGTCGGTCCACAGCTGCCCGCTCGCCGCCAGGTCGAGCCCCGCGTGCCAGACCTTGTCCGGCGGGGGGAGGTAGCGCGGGTCGACCACGCCGGCGGCGCCGAGACCGAGCCAGACGGCCAGCGGCAGCAGCACCGACAGCGCGACGAGCGCGGTCCGGGCGGCCGGCGGCAGCGGGGCCCGGATGGCGAACACGGCGCGGGGCGGGCGCACGGTGCGCCGCCGCGGCAGCGGCCGCCATGACGCCCGGACCGACGGCTGCGCCCCGGAAGGCTTCGGTCCGGCCGCCGTCGCCGCGGTCACCGCACGGCCTTCACGAACTTGGGCTCGAACAGCCCGTCCAGCGGCGGCGCGGCGTCGACCAGCTTCGTGCTGACCAGGAAGCCGGCGATCTTCTTCGCCTGGAAGTCCAGGTGGGTCGCGTCGGAGCCGGGCTCGAACGCGGCGAGGTTCTGCTCCCTGGTGAAGATCGTGGTGCCGGCGTCGTACGTCCTGTAGTCCGCGTCCGACACCCCGCCCTTCTTCGCCATGATGCTCACCGCCTCGGCCGGGTTCGCCTTGATCCACGCCACGGTGTCGAACCAGGTCTGCACGACGGCCTGCACCTGATCGGGGTGGTCGGCGACGTACTGCGACTGGAACGACAGCGTGTCGGGGATCGCGCCCGGGAAGTCCTTCGACGTGGCGACCGCCTTGCTGCCGGCGCGGCCCAGCGCCGTGGTGGTGAACGGGGCGAAGACGCCGACCGCGTCGACCTGCCCGGCCACGAACGCGGCGGCCGCGGCGTCGGTCAGCAGCGGCGTAAAGGTCACGTCCTTCTCGGTGAGCCCGGCCTTCTCCAGGGCGAGCAGCAGCAGATAGTGGTCGACGGTGCCCTGCTCGGCGGCGACCTTCCTGCCCTTGAGATCGGCCACGGTGGCGATGCCCGGCGCGGCGATGATCTGGTCGTTGCCGGTGGAGTTGTCGTTGAGCAGCACGATCGTCTGCTTCGCGCCGCCGGAGACCGACGAGAGCGTGTCGTTGAGGGTCTGGCTGTTCGCCGTCAGGTTGCCGGTGGCCAGGGCGTTGAGGCTGTCGGTGTAGCTGTCGAAGTACTTCAACTCGACCGCGACGTTGTTCTTGGCGAACAGCCCCTTCTCCTGGGCCACCTGCCACGGGAACCAGCCCGGCCAGGCGCTGAAGCCCAGCGTGATGCTCCCGGACGCCGGCTTCGCGTCGGAGGACTCCGAGCAGGCGGCCAGGAACGCGGCCGCGGCCGCGCCGAACAGCAGGGAACGACGCTTCATGACGCTCTCCTAGGAAGGTGACCGGCGCGCACGAGGCACCCGAGGGTGTCGCAGATGACGCGGGTGGCGATGAGGGCGGTGATCTCGGCGTTGTCGTACGGCGGCGAGCACTCCACGACCTCGATGCCGGCGAGCGGCTTCTCCGCGATGAGCTGGATGAACTTGAGGACCTCGCGGGGCAGGAACCCGCCCGGCTCGGGCCAGCCGGTGCCCGGCACGAAGGCGGCGTCGAGGCAGTCGACGTCGAAGGACAGCCACACCGCGTCGGCGCCGTCCCACGCGACCTCCAGGGCCCGCTCGGCCGCGGCCTCGATGCCCATCTCGACGCAGTCGGTGACGGTCATGATGGTGGTGCCCCGCTCGCGGCCGACCTTGACGCCCGGGCGCGGCGCCTGCCAGCCGCCGATGCCGATCTGGACGAGATTCTTCGGGGGCACGTTGGGGATGTCCGTGGCGTGGAACCACGGCGTGGTGTGCATCCGCTCGTCGAGGTCCGTCTCCTGGGTGTCGACGTGCCGGTCGAAGTGGATGATGCCGAGGTTGCCCGTCATGTGCTGGGCGACGCCGCGCACGGTGGGGTAGCCGATGGAGTGGTCGCCGCCGAGCACGACCGGGAACGCGCCGGACTCGTAGACGTGCGCGACCGCCTTGGAGATCTGGTCGAACGTCTTCTCGATGTTGGCCGGGATGGTGAACACGTCGCCGAGGTCGGCGATGGTGATCGACTCGCGCAGGTCCACGCCGAGCTCGAAGCTGTACGGCCCGTAGAGCGCCGAGATCTTGCGGATGCCCTGCGGCCCGAAGCGGGTGCCGGAGCGGTACGTGGTGCCGCCGTCGAACGGGGCGCCGAGGACGGCGACGTCGTACTCGCCGCAGCGGCGCACGTCCTCGAGGTACGGCGCCTTCAGGAAGGTGTTGATGCCGGCGAAGTGGGGCAGCTCGCCGCGGGAGAACGTCGGGATGCGCTTGTCGACGATGGAGTCGGCGCCCGGCAGCCCGAGCTCGAGCCCGCGCGCGACCTCCTCCTCCCATTTGGTGGTGGGCAGCTCGGCCTCGCGCTCGACGGCGTAGCGGGCCTCGGGCCCGTAGTGGTTGTGGAAGAGACCCATTCGGACAGACCCTCCGGGTGTGGCTGTCCGGCCACGGAGCAGCCGGACGCGTCGGCTGTCTCCCGGGCTTTTGTCCCGCCGTGGAACGCCCGCAGCGGGGCGCCTGCGCCTCTCGGACCAGCCGGCAGTCCTGTGTGGAGGGCCGCGGAACCCTAGGCGCGCCTCACCATCGGTGAGTCGTTCGTGAGTACACGCCCCGGCCGTTACTCCCGCTTTGCTCGTCTATTGCGCCGGTGTAACCAGCCTCCCGGTGATCCGCCGGGCGGCGGTGAGATCGTCCCCGACCACGGTGACCACGACTCCCCCGCGGGCGAGCGCCATGACGGCCGCGTCGGCCTTTGACGATTTTTCGGATATTTCGGTAATGTCCGTTGTGGTGATCAGCGTGCTCAGCACGCGGGCGCCGTCCAGGATCGCCGGCCCGTCGGGGTGCGAGGGGCCGATCGCGACGTCGCTGCGGTACCAGGGCCGGGCATTGCGCCTGATGGTCGTGGACAGGCGCAGGTCGCCCGAAGGCTCGCCGTGGCGGCCGAAGACCGCCTCCTCGCGCCACAACAGGCGGGCGTCCCCGGCCACCGACACGACCGACACGTTGTGGTGGCGGCAGCGCGCGGCCGCGACGATCGGTTCGGGCAGGAACGCCAGGAACCCGCCCTCCCCGACCGTCGCGTGGACCGACAGGCACGACTCGGCGCCGTCGCGCCCGGGCAGCGCGACGCTCGCCGCGACCGTGCGCAGCCACAGCTCGGCGCCCGGCCCGACCTCGACCTCGAGGCTCAGGTCGTCGCCGCCGAGCGGGCCCGCCGCGCCGCCGACGATGTGGACCTCGTTGGGGCCCGTACGGCGCGGCAGGAGCGGGGCCTCGCCCTTCAGGACGCGCAACACCGTCCGGGCGCTCTCGCGCTCGGCGACGATCCGCGCCGACGCCCTCATGCGACGAGGCCGCGGATCCACTCCTGGACCGGCTTCGCGGCCCGGTCCTCGACGAGCGAGAGGAACACGGTGGGCAGGTCGCCGCGGCGGGCGGCCGCGTCGCGCTCCATCACCCCGAGGTCCGCGCCCACGAGGGGGGCCAGGTCGGTCTTGTTGATGACGAGCAGGTCGGCCGAGGTGACGCCGGGGCCCCCCTTGCGCGGCACCTTGTCGCCGCCGGCCACGTCGACCACGAAGATCTGCCGGTCGACCAGGCCCCGGCTGAACGTCGCGGTGAGGTTGTCGCCGCCGCTCTCGACCAGGATCACGTCGAGCGGCCCGAGGCTCTCCTCGAGCTCCTCGATCGCGTCGAGGTTGGCCGAGATGTCGTCGCGGATGGCGGTGTGCGGGCAGCAGCCGGTCTCGACCGCGCGGATGCGCTCGGCCGGCAGGACGCCGTTGCGCAGCAGGAAGTCGGCGTCCTCGGTGGTGTAGATGTCGTTGGTCACCACCGCGACGCGAAGGTCGCCCGACATGGCCCGGCACAGCGCCGCGACGAGCGCGGTCTTGCCGGAGCCGACCGGGCCCCCGATGCCGATGCGCACGGCCCGGTGGGTGTGCGGCAGCGCGTCGTGCGGGTCGTCGTGCGTGTGTTCAGCTTGCAAAGAGCCTTACCTCCCATGTGGCGTGGTCCTCGGCGGAGACGTCGAGCAGCGGGGCCGATGCCGCCGGCAGGTCGGCCGCGGGCCCGTCCGCGCAGCGCGCGGCCTCGCGGGCCACCGCGTCGCACTCCTCGCCGAGCTCGGCGAGCAGGGCGTGCACCGCGTACGGGTCGAGGCCGAGCAGGCGGACCGCGGCGCTCGCCGGGCCGGAGATCGCGTGGTAGACGGCGATGTGCGCCGCCTCCGGCGGGGTCAGCCCGGCCGCCGCGGCGGCGATGCCGAGCGCGACGGGCTGCGAGACCCGGGCGACGGGCGCGCCGGGCCAGACGACGGCGGTGGCGCGGCCCATCGAGCGGCCCTGCCGGCGCGCGGCGAGGCGCAGCGCCGGCGAGGGGGTGCGGGCCTCGAGCTCCTCCTCCAGCTCCTCGGCGGCGTCCGGCCGGGCGCAGGCGGCGGCCGCGAACGCCGCCGCGACCAGGCCGGCAGTGCGCAGCCGGCCGCGCAGGAACGCGCGGAGGTCGTCGAGGTCGGTGACCCGGCCCCGCACGATCGCCGCCTCCAGCCCGCCGGAGTGCGCATGGCCGCCGGAGGGGAACCGGCCGTCGGCCAGCAGCAGGAGTTGGGTGAACAGCGCCATCATGAATCCGCTTGTCAGAACAGGAAGTACCGCTGGGCCATCGGCAGCTCGGTGACCGGGTCGGGCTCGACCACCTCACCGTCGATGCGGACGGTGAACGTGTCGGGGTCGACCTCGATGCGCGGCAGGGCGTCGTTGCCCGGCAGGTCGGCCTTGCCGCGGGCGCGGGTGTCGGCGACCGGGGCCAGGCGCCGGCGCAGGCCGAGCCGGTCGGCCAGGCCGTCCTCGATCGCCGCCGGGGCGACGAAGGCGAGGCTGGTGGCCGGGGCGGCCGCCCCGTAGGCGCCGAACATCGGCCGGGACAGGATCGGTTGCGGGGTCGGGATGGAGGCGTTCGCGTCGCCCATCGCGCCCCACGCGATCGCGCCGCCCTTGATCACCACGTGCGGGCGGACCCCGAAGAACGCCGGGTCCCACAGGACCAGGTCGGCGAGCTTGCCGACGGCGACGGAGCCGACCTCGTGGTCGATGCCGGCGGCGACGGCCGGGCAGATGGTGTACTTCGCGACGTACCGCTTGGCGCGCTCATTGTCCGCCGGCCCGTCGCCCGCCAGCGCGCCCCGCCGCCGCTTCATGACGTGCGCGGTCTGCCAGGTGCGCAGCACGACCTCGCCGACCCGGCCCATCGCCTGGGAGTCCGAGCCGATGATCGAGATCGCGCCCAGGTCGTGCAGGAGGTCCTCGGCGGCCATGGTCGAGGGCCGGATCCGGCTCTCCGCGAACGCCAGGTCCTCGGGCACGCTCGGGTTGAGGTGGTGGCAGACGATGAGCATGTCGAGGTGCTCGGCCAGGGTGTTGCGGGTGTACGGCCGGGTCGGGTTCGTCGAGGACGGCAGCACGTTGGGGTGCGAGGCGACCGTGATGATGTCGGGCGCGTGCCCGCCGCCGGCCCCCTCGGTGTGGTACGCGTGGATGGACCGCCCGGCGATGGCGCGCAGGGTCTCCTCGACGAACCCGGCCTCGTTGAGCGTGTCGGTGTGGATGTTCACCTGCACGCCGGAGGCGTCGGCGACCCGCAGGCAGGCGTCGATCGCCGCCGGGGTGGTGCCCCAGTCCTCGTGCAGCTTGAAGCCCCCGGCGCCGGCGCGCAGCTGCTCCCACATCGCCTCCTCGGAGACGGTGTTGCCCTTGCCGAGCAGCAGCACGTTGACCGGCCACGGGTCGAGCGCCTCGAGCATGCGGGCCAGGTGCCAGACGCCGGGCGTGACCGTGGTCGCCTTGCTGCCCTCGGCGGGGCCGGTGCCGCCGCCGACGATCGTGGTAATGCCGCTGGAGAGCGCCTCCTCCAGGATCAGCGGGGCGATGAGGTGCACGTGGCAGTCGATGGCGCCGGCGGTGAGTATCCGGCCGTTGCCGGCGATGATCTCCGTCGACGGGCCGATGACCAGCGCCGGGTCGACGCCGTCCATGATGTCCGGATTGCCGGCCCGGCCGATGCCGGCGATGCGCCCGTCGCGGATGCCGATGTCGGCCTTCACGACGCCCCAGTGGTCGAGGATGACCGCGCCGGTGATGACGGTGTCGGGGGTGCCCTCCGCGCGGGTCGCCCGGGACTGGCCCATCGACTCGCGGATGACCTTGCCGCCGCCGAAGACGGCCTCGTCGCCGCCGGCGCAGTGGTCCTCCTCCACGCGGATGAACAGGTCGGTGTCGGCCAGCCGCACGAGGTCACCGGCGGTGGGGCCGTAAAGGGCGGCGTACCGCCGCCGCTCGATCTCGCTCATCGGTCACCTCGCAGTCCCGGTACGATCCGGCGCCCGGCGAGCGGCACCAGCGTCACCTCGCGGGCCACCCCGGGCTCGAACCGGACGGACGTGCCCGCGGGCACCCCCAACCGGTGTCCCCGGGCCGCGGCCCGATCGAAGTCCAGGGCGTCGTTGGCGTCGGCGAAGTGGTAATGGGAGCCGACCTGGACCGGGCGGTCACCCGTATTGGTGACGCTCAGCACCAGCTCAGGGCGCCCCGCGTTGATCACGACCGGCCCCTCGCCCGGGACGATCTCGCCGGGGATCATGGGATCGGGTGGTGGACGGTCACGAGCTTGGTGCCGTCCGGGAATGTCGCCTCCACCTGCACCTCCGTCAGCATCTCGGGGACGCCCTCGAGGACGTCGTCGCGGCCGAGCACGTGCCGGCCGGCCTCCATCAGCTCGACCACGCTGCGCCCGTCGCGGGCGCCCTCCAGCAGGAAGGCGGTGATGATCGCGACGGCTTCGGGGTGGTTGAGCCGCAGCCCGCGGTCCCGGCGGCGTTGCGCCACGTCGGCGGCGACGTGGATCAGCAGGCGCTCCTGCTCGTGGCGGGTAAGAAACAAGGGTCACCTCATCGGGGGGCGGTGCCTGCGGATGCTTCCACCCCGATGTTTCACCCCGATTACCTTGCGGGGCGGCCATCCTGGCCAAAATGGCTCCGCAACGGGCGCGTGTTAGGCTCCGGACGCCCACTACCAGGAGAGTTGCGCATGAGCAATCACCGGTCCGTCGTCATCAACGGGGACCTCGGCAGCGGCAAGTCGACGGTCTCCGTCGAGCTCGCGAGCCGGCTCGGGCTGCGCCGCATCAGCGTCGGCGACATGTACCGGGAGATGGCCCAGCGCCGTGGCATGACCGCCCTGCAGCTCAACCTGCACGCGGAGCTCGACGACGCGATCGACAGCGCGGTGGACAACCTGCAGAGCGAGATCGCGCGCTCCGGCGAGCAGCTCATCGTCGACAGCCGCCTCGCCTGGTTCTTCTTCCACGAGGCGTTCAAGGTCCACCTCATCACCGAGCCCAACGAGGCGGCCCGCCGCGTGCTGGCCCGCCCGCACAGCGAGGTGGAGAACTACGCCTCGCTGGAGGAGGCGAAGAAGAACCTGCACAGCCGCAGCGAGAGCGAGCGGATGCGGTTCCTGACCCGCTACGGCGCGGACAAGTACAAGCTGCGCAACTACGACCTGGTCGCCGACAGCACCCGGGCCACCCCGGACGAGGTCGTCTCGGCCGTGCAGGCCGCGTTCGAGGGCCGGCTCGGCACCGAGATCCTGCGCGAGCGGACGCCGCTGCTGCTGCTCGACCCGATGCGCATCTACCCGACCCGGGTCATCGACTTCGCCGACGAGACGCTCGCCCAGGAGCTCGCCGGCGCCCAGCCCGAGGACCTCGAGCCGCTCACCATCGGGCACAGCGGGCCGGACTACTACGTGATCGACGGGCACCGGCGGCTCAGCGCCGCGGTGCAGAACGGCCTGCACCTCGTCCCCGGGCTGCTGCTCGCGGAGAGTGAGGAGCCGGTCACCAACCGGCTCAGCGCCAACGACTACTTCCGGGTGCACGTGACGCCCGAGGTGATCGAGGCGTGGGAGCGGGTGCACAAGACCGAGCTGCACAGCCCGTCTGAGGTGCACGCCGGCCAGCAGTGAGTACGCGTACTCAGGCGGTCTGACCTCGGCCGGGCCGACACTGGCGGCATGAACACGAAGACCACGTTCGCCTTCTTCGTCCAGTCGGCCCTGTCGTTCGGCATCGCGCTGACCGGCATGGGGGTCGGCATCGCCTATCTGCCCGTGAACGCGTGGATGCGCGCGTTTCTGGGCCTGGGCCTGCTGTACACCGTCACGTCGGCGTTCACGCTGGCAAAGGTCATCCGCGACCAGCAGGAGACGGCCTCCGTCGTCCAGCGCGTGGACCAGGCGCGGCTCGACCGCATCCTGACCGAGCACGACCCCTTCCGCGCCCCGTCCGGCTGACGCCGGCTAAGCCCCGCCCGGCTGAGGAGCCGGCCGGGCCCGGCCGGCTGAGGCTAGCTGGTGGCGCTCTCCAGGCCGTTGATCTGCACGACGACGTGCTCGGCGGCGGCCACGGCCTCGGCCGCGACCATGACCTCGATGGCGGCCAGGGGCTCCGCGGCGGCGAGGGTCTCCATGGCGGTGCGGCGGCAAATCCGGACCGGGCGCCCCTCCGCGGCGGCGCGGCGCCGGGCCCTGCTCACGATCCCGAGCAGCGGCGCGCCGGCCACGAACAGCAGCGCACCGGCGGCGACGAGGGCCAGCGGCAGCCACGACGAGTCGGCGATCGCCTCCCCGCCGAAGTGCCCCAGCAGCGCGCCGTAGGAGGCCCACAGGACCGCCGCGACCACGTCGTAGGTGGCGAAGCGGCGGGTCGAGACCCCGTTGCGGCCGGCGTAGACGGCGGTGATCATGCGCCCGGCCGGCACGAACCGGCAGAACAGCACGGCCAGGAAGATGTGCTTCTGCATCGCCAAGTTGAGCTTCGCCGCGACCTTCTGCGCCCGCCGCGGCAGCGCCCGGCCGAGGCCGCCCCGGCGCGCGAGCCGGCGGCCCAGGAGGAACGCGAGCAGGTCACCGGCGATGACGCCGAGGGCGCCGGCGAGCACGAGCAGCAGCAGCTCCGCGTGGCCGGACGTCGACAGGATGCCCCCGCCGATCATGAGGGCCTGGGCCGGTACTACGGGAACGAACGCGTCAACGGTGAGCAGGACGAGGACCGTGGCGTAGAGCACGCCCGGCGTGGACACGAGGTCCAGTACGGCACTCACCATCTCGGACTCGTCATGGCCCGTCCCCTTACCCCGCTGTGAGGATCCCCCGTTGACCATGGCAACACGGTCGCACCCGGCTGCATGCCCAACTTCGAACGATTGTGTCCCGCGTCTCCTTTGAACTCGCTGAGAACACGACGATTTCCGGCTGGGAGCCGCTCAGCCCACCGTTTCGTGTACGAAACACCAGCGCCAGAACTCCCCCGGCTCGATGGACTGCATCACCGGATGGTGGGTCAACAGGAAGTGCTGGGTGGCGTGGCGGCGCGGCGAGGAGTCACAGCAGGCCACATGGCCGCACGCCAGGCACTGGCGCAGGTGTACCCAGTCGGTGAACCCGCCCGCGACGCACTCCGGGCAGCCCTCCACCTCCGGCGGCTCGACCTTCTCCGCCGCCTCCAGATGCACGCAGCTCACAGATCCCCCCGCTCGAGCAGTGACTCTTCCAGGTCCATGTCGCGCTGCGCCTGGCGCAGCGTCTCCTCCGGGATGCGCCCGGTGTCTCGCGCCTTGCGGAACACCTCGCGCTCGGCGATCAGCATCTCGCGCCGCAGCCGGGCGTACGCGGCGGACGGCGTCTCCCGGTCGGCGCGGCCCAGGCGCTCCCAGGCCAGGTTGGAGCGGCTCAGGGCCACCTGCCGCAGCCGCTCGACCACGCCGTCGGGCGCGTCGTCGGCCACCTCCTCCAGGCGGTCCTTGCCGGCTCGGGAAGCCTCGTGCTGCACCGCCGCCTCGGCGAGCGCGTCCTCCTTCTCGTCGTCCGGCGGGACCTTCAGCCAGCGCGCGACGGTGGGGAGGGTGGCTCCCTGCAGTACCAAGGTGGCCACGATGACGCCGAAGGCCAGGATCACGAAGAGGCCACGCGGGTAGGACGCGTCGTCGGCCAGGCGCTCGGGCAGCGAGAGCGCCGCGGCGAGGGTGACCGCCCCGCGCATGCCGGCCCACGAGATCACCGCCGGGGCGGCCAGTGGCGGGGCCGGGTCGCGGCGGCGCACCCGCGGGATGACCCGGGTCATGTACGTCGTGGGGAACAGCCACGCGATCCGGGCCAGGATCACCACGCCGACCACGGCGACCAGCGCGCCCATGGTGAAGGCGAAGGAGCGCTCGACGTGCGCGACGAGCGTGCGCAGCTGCAGCCCGACGAGCAGGAAGACGACGCCCTCGAGCAGGAACTTCACCATCCGCCAGAAGGCGTCCATCTGCAGCCGGGACGCGGCGGACATCAGCGTGGGCATCCGGTGGCCCAGCGACAGCCCGCAGACCACGACCGCGACGACGCCGGAGGCGTGCACCCGCTCGGCCGGCAGGAACACGACCCAGGGTGTGAGCAGCGACACGGCGTTGTCGATGAGCGGATTCTTGATCCGCTTGTGCACGAAGCCGATGACCAGCCCGCCGATCACGCCGAACGCGACGCCGCCGATGACCGCCACCGACGCCTGCTGCGTGATCGACCAGCCGTCGACCGCCTGCCCGACCGCCGCGGCCACCGCGACCCGCAGCGTCACCAGGGCGCTCGCGTCGTTGATGAGGCTCTCGCCCTCCAGCACGGTGACGACCCGCCGCGGCAGCCCGATGCGCCGCGCCACCGCCGTGGCCGCCACCGCGTCGGGCGGGGCGACGACGGCACCCAGGGCGAAGCAGGCGGCCAGCGGTACCGCCGGAAGCAGCATGTGCAGCGTGAACCCCACCGCGGCCGTGGTGAACAACACCAGCCCGACCGCCAGGAGCAGGATCGGCCGGAGGTTGAACTTGAACGCGGGCACGGAGGTCTCCAGCGCCGCGACGTACAGGATCGGCGGCAGGATGCCGAGCAGCACCACCTCGGGGTCGAGCTCGATCTCCAGCAGGCCCGGGACGAAGGATATGACGATGCCGACGACGACCAGCAGGATCGGCGACAACACGCCGATGCGGCGGGCGACCACCGAGGTGGCGACCACGACCGCGATCAGTCCGACGACGTTCTCCAGCCCGTGCACGCGCGAAAGCTTATCCATGGCGTGCGGCCGGGTGCTTGATCGATGGCACGCGGCCGGGTGATGGCCATGTGCACATGCACCGCCGGGCCTGAGACACTGCAACCGCACATGCGCCCAGCCGTCACGTAGGGGAGGATCGTCCTCATGTGTGCCGCGCGACAAGTATCTGTGCCCCGGAGACGGGTCTGAGCATGGCGAGTGTCAGCACGACGGTTGATCTCCGGAACCGGCGGATCGGTCCGTTCCCCGGCGAGCGGATCCGCGTGCTGCTGGTCGAGGACGACCCGGGCGACGCGTTCCTGGTCCGCGAGCTGCTCGCGGAGGCCGACGCGCCGTTCGACGTGGAGATCGCCCAGACCATGCGCGAGGCACTCCCCCGCTTCCGGGAGGTGCAGTGCGTCCTGCTCGACCTCGGGCTGCCGGACGCGAGCGGCCTCGACGGGCTGCGCCAGGTGCTGCAGCACGCGGCCGGCGCCGCGGTCTGCGTGCTCACCGGCCTCGAGGACGAGCACCTGGGCATCGCCGCGGTCGCCGAGGGCGCCCAGGACTACCTGGTCAAGGGCGCCGTGGACGGGGCCGGGCTGTCGCGCGCGGTGCGCTACGCGGTCGAGCGCCGCCGCGCCGACGAGCAGGCCCGCCTGCTGCGCGAGTCCGAGCTGCGCCAGGCCGAGTCGGCCCGCCTCGAGCGCGGCCTGCTCCCACAGCCGCTGATGCGCAACGTGGCCGCCGAGCTGTACAACATCTACCGCCCCGGCCGCGACCGCGCCCTGCTGGGCGGCGACTTCTTCGACGCGATCGGCGTCGACGGCGGCACCCGCCTGCACCTGCTCATCGGCGACGTGTGCGGCCACGGCGTGGACGAGGCGCCACTGGGCGTGGCGCTGCGCGTCGCGTGGCGGGCGCTCGTGCTCGCCGGCGTGCCGGAGGAGCACATCCTGGACTCCCTCGAGCAGGTCCTGGTCGCCGAGCGGCGCACCGACGAGCTCTTCGCGACCGTCGCCGTGGCCACCGTCGACCTGGCCGCCGGCATCGCGCGCATCCGGGTCGCCGGGCACCCGCCGCCGATCCTGCTCTCCGGCGGCCGGGCCGCACCCTGCGACGTAGAGCCCGGCCTGGTGCTCGGCGTCGTGCCGGGCATGCCCCGGCCGGCGACCGAGGTGGCGCTGGAGCCGGCCGGTGGGTGGGCGCTGCTGCTGTACACCGACGGCCTCATCGAGGGCGCCGCCGGCCCCGACGCGGCGCCGGGCGACCGGCTGGGCGTCGAGGGCCTGTGCCGGGTGCTGGAGGACCCGGACCGGGTCGCCGCCCCCAACCTGCCCGGCTGGCTGGCCCAGCAGGCCGAGGCCCACAACGGCGGCCCGGTGCCCGACGACATCGCGGTGCTGCTGCTGACCCCGACCCCGGATTTGGGAGCCAAATGACCCCGTCGTCCTGGTCGCTGTGGCGGCGCATCGCCGCGCTGTGCGCGATCGTCGCCGGACTGCTCGGCATCATCGCGGTCAGCGCGACGGCGACGGCCGCGGCCAACCGCAGCGAGACGACCGAGGTCATGGAGCGGCTCACGCCCGCCCGGGACAACGCCGAGCGCCTGTACTCCCAGCTGCTGCGCCAGCAGTCCGGCGTGCGCACGTTCGCGCTCACCGGCAAGGACTCCGACCTCGACAGCTACCGCGACGCCCAGGCGCAGGAGAGCCAGATCCTCGGCGAGACCGAGCGCCTGGTGGCCGGCGAGCCCGCGCTCGTCGACGCGGTGCACCAGGTGGCGGCGGCCACCGCGGCGTACCGCAGCCAGATCACCGAGCCCCTCATCCAGGCCACCCGCACCGACGGCGTCAACCCGGATCGCGCGGCGCCGACCGACCAGTCACGCGCCGTGTACAACGCCGCCGCCGGCCGCATCGCCGAGCTCTCGCAGCGGCTGACCGTGCGCCGCGACGAGGTCGCCGCCCAGGTGCGCGAGACCAGCACGGTGCTCATCCTGCTGCTGATCTTCGCCGCCGTGGTCGTGGTCACCGCCGGTGTCCTGCTGGCCCTGCTGCTGCGCCGCCTCGTGACCCGCCCCGTCACGGGCCTCGCGGCCGAGGTGCGGCGGGTGGCCGGCGGCGATTACGGGTACGAAATCCGCAGCTCCGGCCCGCCCGAGCTCAGCGCGCTGGCGAGCGACGTCGACACCATGCGCCGGCGGATCAACGCCGACCTCAACGACGTGCAGGAGGCCCGCCGGCTGGTCGAGGAGGCCAACCGGATGCTCGAGCAGCAGGCCGCCGAGCTGACGCGCTCCAACCGGGACCTCGAGCAGTTCGCGTACGTGGCCAGCCACGACCTGCAGGAGCCCCTCCGCAAGGTGGCGAGCTTCTGCCAGCTGCTGCAGCGGCGGTACTCGGGCCAGCTCGACGAGCGCGCCGACCAGTACATCGGCTTCGCCGTCGACGGGGCCCAGCGGATGCAGCGGCTCATCAACGACCTGCTCGCGTTCTCCCGCATCGGCCGGCTGACCAACGGCTTCACCGACGTCGACCTGAACAAGGTCGTCCTCGACGCCGCCGCGCAGTTCGACGCCCAGCGCGAGGCCACCCAGGCCGAGATCGTCTTCACCGACCTGCCGGTCGTGCACGGCGAGGAACCCCTGCTGGGCGCCCTGTTCTCCAACCTCATCGGCAACGCCATCAAGTTCCGCCGCCCCGACGTGCCGCCGCGCATCATCATCGACAGCCACCTGACCGACGAGGGCGAGTTCGAGGTCAGCGTCGAGGACAACGGCATCGGCATCGAGCCCGAGTTCGCCGACAAGGTCTTCGTGATCTTCCAGCGCCTGCACGCCAAGGAGACGTACCCGGGAACGGGCATCGGCCTCGCCATCGCCAAGAAGATCGTCG
Organism: Dactylosporangium sp. CA-139066; assembly: GCF_050936175.1. Taxonomy (NCBI): domain Bacteria; kingdom Bacillati; phylum Actinomycetota; class Actinomycetes; order Micromonosporales; family Micromonosporaceae; genus Dactylosporangium; species Dactylosporangium sp. CA-139066. The sequence continues at coordinate 9,630,305 of NZ_JBNJNH010000001.1, forward strand.
AATATCACGGTGGGCGGATCTGGATAGACCCGTCGCACCGCGAAGGTACGCTGTTCCGGTTCACCCTCCCGGCGCCCACGCCGGTTATTGTCGAGGAGTCCGCAGAATGACCGCCCCCGTCGAATCCTCCCTGCCCATCGAGGTGCTGCTGGTCGAGGACGACCCGGGCGACGTCCTGATGACCCAGGAGGCGTTCGAGGAGCACAAGGTCCGCAACAAGCTCAACGTCGTCCAGGACGGCGAGGAGGCGCTTGCGTACCTGCGCCGGGAGGGCCGCTTCGCCGACGCCACCCGCCCCGACCTGATCCTGCTCGACCTGAACCTGCCGCGGGTCGACGGCCGCGAGGTGCTGCAGGTCATCAAGGAGGACCAGGACCTGCGCCGAATCCCGGTCGTGGTGCTGACCACCTCCCAGGCCGACGAGGACATCCTGCGCAGCTACTCTTTGCACGCGAACGCCTACGTGACGAAGCCGGTGGATTTCGACAGCTTCATCGCGGTCGTCCGCCAGATCGACGAGTTCTTCGTCAGCGTCGTGAAGCTCCCGCCCCGCAGCTGAGCTGTACTCCCTGGCGACCAACCGGTTCTCGGTCGCTGCCTTTTCCACCGCCACGTGGCGGCAGGCATTTCCTCAACGCGGGCCGACCGCGCACGCCCTCGGCGCATTCGGCCGCTGTTGCCTGTCCCCGGCCGCCTTCAGCCGTGTCACGCGCGGGCCCTCCGCCGCGTCCCCGGCCCCCCTCTTGCCTGGTCCGTCAGCAGCCTTTAGCCGCGCCCTTGTCTGTGCTTCCTTACTGGCCTTAGCTGCCCTTTCGGCGGCTTTGGCCCGCGTTCTCGACAGGCCCATAACGGATAAATCCGGGCATCGGAGATGCCCGGATTTATCCGACTTATCATCATTTTCTGGGATCGGTCCCGATTACGCGGTCAGGCGGGACACCTTCGACAGCAGCAGCGCCTCGGCGGTGCACACGCGCTCGAACTCGGCCAGGTGCAGGCTCTCGTTCGGCCCGTGCGCGCGCGTGTCGGGATCCTCGACCCCGGTGACCAGGATCGCCGCCTTCGGGAACAGGTCCTGGAACGTGGCGATGAAGGGAATCGAGCCCCCGATCCCCATGTCCACCGGCTCCGCCCCGTCCCACGCATCGGCAAACGCCTGCCGCGCCGCGTCGAACGCCGGCCCGCTCGCGTCGATGACGCACGGCTCGCCGAGCTGCTCGAGCTCGACGGTGACGCGGGCCCCCCAGGGCGCGTGCCGGCGCAGATGCTCGGTGATCGCGTCGTACACCCGCTGCGCCGAGTCCCCCGGCGCGATCCGCACGCTGAACTTGGCCTTGGCCACCGGCACGAGCGCGTTGGGCGCCCCCGCGGTCCCCGGCGCGTCGATGCCGAGAATCGAGATCGCCGGCCGCGTCCAGAGCCGCTCGACGAGCCGCCCGCTGCCGATGAACTGCACGCCGTCGAGCATTCCCGCCTCCTCGCGGAAGCGCTCCTCGGGGTAGTCCAGCGGCGCCGAGGGCGTGCGCAGCAGCCCTTCGACGGCCACGTCCCCGTCGTCGTCGTGCAGGCTGGCGATGAGCCGCGACAGCGTCATGAGCGCGTCGGGGACCGCCCCGCCGAACATCCCGCTGTGCACGGCGTTCTCCAACACCCGCACCTCGACGAACCCGTTGACGATCCCGCGCAGCCCGGTCGTCAGCGCCGGCTGCCCGATGTCCCAGTTGCCGGAGTCGGCAATCACGATGACGTCGGCCGCGAGGTCGTCGCGATACTCACGCAGCAGATCCTCGAGCGACTCCGACCCGTACTCCTCCTCGCCCTCGACGAACACGACCACCCCGACGGGCAGGTCGTCCCCGAAGGCCCGCAGGGCCGCGACGTGCGCCATGACGCCGGCTTTGTCGTCGGCAACCCCGCGCCCGTACAGCCGCCCGTCCCGCTCGACGGGCTCGAACGGATCGCTGACCCACTGCGAGAGGTCCCCGACGGGCTGAACGTCGTGATGCGCGTACAACAGCACGGTCGGCGCACCGGGAGGCGCGGGCCGACGCCCGATCACCGCGGGCTGTCCGCCCTTGCGCACGATCCGCACGTCGGGCAGCCCAACCCCGCGCAGCAGCTCGGCAACCGCCTCGGCCGACCGCTCCACGTGGCTGTGATCAAACCCGGCAAACGCAATGCCCGGAATCCGGACAAGACGCTCAAGATCGGCGCGTACACCCGGCATCTCCCGCCGGATCGCGGCACGGAGTTCTTCCTCGGTTCGCACTGTCATACGCAGAACTTACTGCGCACGAAGTCCGATCGTTCGTTCCGCTCCCTTTCCCGCCCCCCATTCAAGCAACGCCCCGCTGCGACACCCAGGACGTCGCGTTGCTCTCAACCAGCCACTCGCGAACTTCCACCTTCGACGGCACGCGGGCCCGCCCTTGCCCGCCCGTTCGCAGCCCTCGCGATACGTCCGCTCAGCAAGCCACGGCCCGTGGGGTTCGCGGCGTTCCGCTCGTTGACCGTGCGGAGGCATTCCCGCCGGCCCGCCGGCCGCTGCTCGTCGTCGGCGGGCCCCCCTTCCGTGGCTGGCGGTGGCAGCCCGCAAGCCCAACCTGGTCTCCGCGGCCGCCGCGATCTATGCGGCCGGCAGACCCCGGACCGCCCGCGGCGCCAGCCCCCCGCCTCCGCGCGGCTCCCCGTCGCCCAGCTCGCCGCCGTCAGGCCGTCCGCCTCCGCGCGGCCTCCCGCCGCCCAACTCGCCGCCGTCAGGCCGTCCGCCTCCGCGCGGCCTCCCGTCGCCCAGCTCGCCGACGTCAGGCCGTCCGCCTCCGCACGGCCTCCCGTCGCCCAACTCGCCGCCTTCTGGCCGTCCGCCTCCGCGCGGCCTCTCGTCGCCTAGCTCGCCGCCGTCTGGCCGTCCGCCCCGTCAGAATCGTTGCCACGCATCCAGCCGCGCATGCGGCCCGCACCGGCGCCGACCCAACCGCCCAGGTCCGCGGCGCCGTCGCCGAGCTTGCGCAGCAGCGACACGAGCGGGTCCTGCGACCGGCTGAACGCCTGGCGGTACGACGCCGCCGCGGCCTTGATCTCCTCACTGACCGACGCATTGCCGTCGTCGTCCCGGCGCGGGTAGTCGCCGGACAGAATCCGCTGATACTCGCCGCTGTCGATCCAGGCCCGCACCTCGGCCGCCCGCGCCACCGGCATCGGGTGGGAGCGCGCCGTCACCATCCGAATCTTGATCAGGCTGTCGCGCAGGTCGCCGGCCCGGTCGAACTCGGCCGCCTGCTCCAGAAACGCCGTCGTGTCGACCTCCGACAGGTCGCCGCCGCCGGCCAGCTTCATCGCCAGCCGCAGCGAGGCGGCCGGGTCCTGGCACGCCAGCAGCCCGGCGCGGTCGGCGGACAGTTCCGCCTTGCGCCACCACTCCATCAGCGCCGCCACGATCGCCCGCAGCACCATCGACCCGACGGGCAGCCAGGCCAGCCGCACCGCCCAGTCCGTGAGGATCATGACCATCGTCCGGTACACCGCATGCCCGCTGATCAGATGCCCGAGCTCGTGCCCCAGCATGCAGCGCAGCTCCTCGTCGTCGAGCAGCTCGACGGCCCCGGAGTTGACGACGATGAACGGCTTCGACATGCCGATGCACATGCCGTTGATCGAACGGTCCTGCTGCACGAACAGCTCCGGCAGCTCGGCCATGTCGAGCGACGCGCCGGCCTCGGCGAGCAGCCGGTGCACCCTCGGGTACTGCCGGTGGTCGACCCGGATCGCGTTGCCGAGGAACTGCAGCCGCCAGGCCCGCTCGTTCCACAACGCGTGCAGCGACTTGAGCACGTCGTCAAACCCGCGCAGCTCCCGCAGCGCGACCAGCGCACCCCGATCGGCCGGGTGCTCCCAGGCCCGGGAACTGATCCCGGTCAGCACCACCCGCCGTCGTACCGGAGGATTTCCGCTCTGCGCCTCGTCGGTGCTCATCCGCTCCACCCCTCCCCGTCCGGCCTGCTCTCCGGATCGTCCCCCAGTGTTGCGCGGGCCGTCCACCCGGTCGTGCCGATGATGTACTCAATTTCCGGATCATGTGCATCCGCCGGAGCGCCGTCCACCAGCAGGTCGACGGCCTCGGCGGTCGCGTCCTCGGCGTAATGGCCGTCCTCGCCCGCCATCCAGCGCTCCCACTCCGGGCGCAGCGCCTCCCCGTCACGCTCCAGCCCGCGCCGCAGCCGCAGGTCCCGCGGCGCGTACACCAGCACGCCGAGCGTCAGGTCGGCTCGCATCGCCGCTGACGCGCTGCCCACGCCCTCGACCACCAGGACCTCGGGCGGCTCAATGGTCGTCCATTCGTCGCGGAGCCGCTCGAGCTCCCAGTCATATCGCCGGTACGCCCCCGCCTCCCCCCGCCGAAACGGCTCCAGCACCCACTCCCGCAGCCGCGGCTGCCAGACGAGCAGCTTGGCCCACCCGTCGAGGAAATCGTCGGTGTGCAGCACCGCCACCCGCCGACTCTTCCCCAGCTCGGCCGCGAGCCGCCCCGCGAACGTCGTCTTCCCGGACCCGGCTCGCCCGTCGACCCCGACCACCCGTACCGCCCCCAGCCGCGCCGGCGACGCCAGCACGGTCGACGCGAGCTCCCGATACGTCCCCTTCACCGTCTCCCCCGTTCTCATACATCGCCGCTCGTCGGACTCCGGCCCGCCATTACCCGATCATCGCGTCCCCACGGTGATGGTCGGCAGTCCGGGAGGCGCGCCACCCTCGATCAACCGCCACAACGCGCCGGTGTCCAAATGCTCCTCGACCAGGTCCCCCAGCACGTCCACGGTCCGCTCCCGCAGTGCCGCGAACGAGGTGTCCGGCGCGACCTCGAACCCGTGCCGCCCGGCAAGCCGCGCCGCCTCGGTCAGGAACACCCGCCGAAACTCGTCCGACTCGAAGGCCCCGTGCCAGTGCGTGCCGAACACGTTGCCCGCGACCGCCCCCTCCCCGCTCCCGTCGGGCCGCCTGATGAACGGCCGTTCCACGCCGCGGGTGACCTGCCCATGATGGATCTCGTACCCCGTAACGGCCACCCCGTCGAACGCCGTCCCGCTCGGCAGCGCCAACGTCTTGCGCTCGGCAAACGCGACGTCGACGGGCAGCAGCCCGAGCCCCGCAACGGTCCCCTGCCGGCTCTCCACCTCGTCGTCGATGCGCTCCGCGAGCATCTGGAACCCGCCACAGATGCCGAGCAGCGGGCGCCCGGCCTTGGCGTGCCGGACGATCGCATCGGCAAGCCCCCGCTCGCGCAGCCACGCCAGATCGTCCACAGTGGACTTACTGCCGGGGACCACCACGAGATCGACGTCGGCGATGTCGGCCGGCTCGACGGTCAGCCGGACCTGGACCCCCGGCTCACACGCCAGCGCTTCGGCATCCGTGGCGTTCGACAACCGAGGCAGCCGGATCACCGCAACGCGCAACCACTGGCTGCCGCGCGCCGGCGCCGGCCGCCCGAGCACCCGCCCGTCATAGGCAAGCGAGTCCTCCGCGTCGAGCCACAGGTCATACGACCAAGGCAACACCCCGAACGTCGGCCGCCCGGTCAACTCGGTCAGCGACTCCACCCCCGGCCGCAGCAGCCCCGCGTCGCCCCGGAACTTGTTGATGACGAACCCGCTCACCAACGCCTGGTCCTCGGCGTCGAGCAGGGCCACCGTGCCGAACAGCGCCGCGAACACCCCGCCGCGGTCGATGTCCCCCACCACGATCACGGGCAGGTCGGCGGCCCGCGCCAGCCCCATGTTGGCCAGGTCCATGGCCCGCAGGTTGATCTCCGTCGGACTGCCCGCACCCTCACAGATCACCACGTCGTGGCGGCGCCGCAGGTCGGCCAGGGTCTCCAGCACGGTGGAGCGCAACCGGTCCTTGATCTCCGCATAGTTGGCGGCGCCGATGTGACCGACCGCCTGCCCGAGCACGATGACCTGGCTGCGCCGGTCGGAGCCGGGCTTGAGCAGCACCGGATTGAACCGCACGCTCGGCGCCAGCCCGCACGCAACCGCCTGGAGCGCCTGCGCCCGGCCGATCTCACCACCCGTGCCGTCGGGCTCGATCGCCACGGCCGAGTTGTTGGACATGTTCTGCGCCTTGAACGGCGCGACGTTGACTCCCTGCCGATGCAGCCACCGGCATATCCCCGCCGTCAGCAGACTCTTGCCCGCATCCGACGTCGTTCCCGCGACGAGCAGACCACCCTTGCCTTCCACGCCGCCCATTTTGCCGCGGCGGTACGACAAGAAATCCGCCCGACCGCCAACAGTGATCGAAGCATCACTCTGAGCGACTCACCCGTGACCCATCGCCAAAACTGTCAGACCCCACCGGTACGTTCGCGGCATGAAATTCTTGGCTGGCACCCGGGCGGACGCTATCGGCATCGTGCTGGGCGCGGTGCTCGACGCGGTCTTCGGCGACCCCCGCCGATGGCATCCGGTCGCCGGCTTCGGCCGGTTCGCCGGCGCGCTGGAGGACCGCCTCTACGCCGACGACCGCCGGGCGGGCGCTCGCTTCGCCGCGGTCGCGGTCGGCGCGCCCGTGGCCGCGGCGGTCGTCGGTGCCCGTCTCACCCGCGATCGCCCCATCGCCCGCACCGCACTCATGGCCGCCGCCACCTGGTCCGCGCTCGGTGGCACCAGCCTGGCCCGCGAGGGCCGTGTCATGGCCGAGCGCCTCGCGGCGGGCGACCTGCCGGCGGCGCGGAAACAGCTGCCAAATCTGTGCGGCCGCGCCCCCGACACACTGGACGCACCGGAGCTGGCCCGCGCGACGGTGGAGTCCCTGGCCGAAAACACGTCCGACGCCGTGGTCGCCCCGCTGTTCTGGGCGGCGGTGGCCGGCGTGCCCGGCATCGTCGGCTACCGCGCGATCAACACGCTCGACGCCATGGTCGGCCACCGATCGGCCCGATACGCGCGATTCGGCACCGCGAGCGCCCGCCTCGACGACGCCGCCAACCTGGCCCCGTCACGCCTCACCGCCGCGCTCACCGTCGCCGCCGCCCCCATCGTCGGCGGCAGCCCGTCCCGCGCGTTGCGCACCTGGCTGCGCGACGGCTCCCATCACCCCAGTCCCAACTCGGGCCAGTGCGAGTCCGCCGCGGCCGGCGCGCTGGGCGTTCGTCTCGGGGGCCGCAACGTGTACGGCTCGCGGGTCGAGGAGCGGCCGCACCTGGGGGACGGATCGCCGCCGACCGCGGCGGACGTGCGCCGCGCCGCCACCCTCGCGGTCGCGGTCGGAACGGCCGCCGTCGCCCTGGCCGCCGCGACGCGGCTCACCCTCGCCCGCCGACGCCGCCGAAAAGCCTGACCAAGCCGCCCACCCACGCCGCCGCGCCGCCCCGCCGCCGCACGCCCGCCGCCGCACGCCCGCCGCCGCCCGCCCGCCGCCGGCCGCCCGCCGCCGGCCGCCCGCCGCCGCCCGACCCAGCCGCCGCCCGACTCCGCCGCTATTCACCCGACCCAGCCGCCGCCCGACCCAGCCGCCGCCCGACTCCGCCGCTGTCCACCCGACCGCGCCACCGTCCGCCCGCCACCGTCCATTCGACGGCGCCGCCACCCAAAGGCACACGCCGCCACCCGGCTCGCCGCCGTCCAGACGTCATCGGCGTCCATCCGACGGCGGCGGTACCGGACCGCACCGCCGCGTGCACGCCCGCGCCGCCGTCCATCCGGCGGTGCTGCCATCCGAAGGCAGCGGCTTGGCGAGATCGAGCCGCCGAGCCGGGTCGACAGCGACAGGCGACGGGCCCGGAGGCGGCAGACCCCCAGACACGCGGCTCCAGACGATGAGCCCAGGGCCCGGGCGGCGGGCCAGCGAGCATGGACGTGGGCCCGGAAGCCCGCACGGCGGGCCGAACGAGGCACGCACGGTGCGCCCAAAGCCCGCACGGCGGGCCGAACGAGGCACGCACGGTGCGCCCAAAGCCCGCACAGCGGGCCGAACGAGGCACGCACGGTGCGCCCACAGCCCGCACGGCGGGCCGACGAGGCCCAGACGGTGAGCCCAAGGCCCGGCCGCGGGCCAATCGGGCACAGACGGTGCGCCCACAGCCCGGGCGGCGGGCCAACGAGGCGCAGACGGTGGGCCCAGAGCGCGCGCGGTGGGCCGGCAAGGCAGCAATTGCAGCGGATGGCGAGAACGTGTGCGCGGTCGGTGACCAGCGAAGACGATTCATCGATGGGCGACCGGGGTCTTCTAGCAAGCAGATGGCGCAAAAACAAGAGCTTGTCTCACATCAGTCACGGTTCTACCTTGCACTCGTGCAGCTCGTGCTCCTCCCCGTCCTCGCACCGCTTCGCGCGTTTCGGCGCGACGATGTGCACTCGCCGGTGCTCGATGAGTTCATGGGTGGGCTGGGAGTCGGCTACAGCTACGGACCACCGTTCGGTCAGCGGCTCGTCACCTGGGCCGACCTGCAACGCATGGAGCTTCCCCGCCGCATGCTGCGCCGACAGGCCGCCCACAACCTCGATGCACGACTTGATGCCGTTGGCGTTCATGGTCAGCCACCGGCGCTCATGCTCAACTTCGAAGGTATCGCCTCCACCCTGCTGCTCGCCGAAGGGCTGTGGGCGGGGCTCGAACGGTCGGTGCCCGGCGAGCTCGTCGTCGGGGTGCCGGCGCGGGACGTCGTCATCGTGACCGGGTCGCAGTCGCCGCCGGGGCTCGCGAAGGTACGGCGGGCCGTCGATCGGGTGTTCTTCGCCGGGGACCGGTACCTGCTGTCGCGGAAGCTGCTGGTCCGGCGGCGGGGCATCTGGGAGCCGTTCGTGGACAGCCCGGTCCGCACGCCCCAGGCCGCGTACTGACGCGCGGCCCCAAACGGCCGCGCGCCAGAACAACCGCCCGAGCAACCGAGGGCGGGGCGTCGGCGCGGTGCCGCGCGGCTGGCACAAGCTCCGAAGCGGGGCATAAGACAAACCACCGCGGCCAACGCAACGAGCGCAGCCGCGCCCGGCAGAAGAGCACAGGCGAGCGGCACGGTGGGAGAGTAGGGCTGGCCCCAGGGCGAATACGGCGGACAGCGGCAGTGATCGATGAGCCGCAAACCGGCACAGTCGGGGCATGGCAGCGAACGATCTGATGGCGAAGAGCGCCGCCCCAAGTTCCGTAACGCAGTCGTTCTGGCTCTGGGTCGGTGCGGTGGCGGCGGGCGCGGTCGAGACCGTCGCCGTCGTCGGTGGCGGAGAAGCCGGGAGCGGCCGTGACGTCGCGGTCGGCGTGGGCGTGCGCTGCCTCGCGTACGCCCTGGTGCTCGGGCTCGCGTTCCTCATGCGCGGCGGCACGAGGTGGGCCCGGATCGTGCTGGCCCTCGGGCTTGGGATCCTCGGGACGCTGTCGCTCGTCATGGAGCCCATCGAGTGGCTCGCCGATGACAACAATTCCATAAAGACGCTATTTGCCGAGGTTGATGGCTGGTGGTGGGTGGCGGCCGCGGCGCGGGGCGGGCACATCCTAGCCGTCTGGGGGGCCGTCGCGCTGATGTTCACGACGGCGGCCAACCGGTACTTCCGGAAGTGACCGTAATATATAGGCGTGCGCCGAGATGTCCTGCTCGCCCTGGGATTCGCGGTCGTCGTGGTCCTCGGCGGATGGCGGGCCGGGCTGGTGCAGCAGCCGCCGCGGGAGCCTGACCTCGTCGGATACGCGCTGATGGCCGCCGCCGCGCTGGGGCTCGCCTGGCGGCGGCGGCAGCCCGTGGCGGCGCTCGCGGGGGCCGTGGGGTTCAGCTCGGTGTACCTGCTGGTGGGGTACCCCTTCGGGCCCATCCTGCTGGCCGTGGTGTGGGCGATGTTCGAGTACGCGCGGCGCCGCCCGCTGCGGGACTCGGCGCTCGCGGCGGGGGCGGCGGCGGCCGTCTCGGTGGCGGCGGTGCTGCCGCGGATGACGAGCCACCTCAACCTGCCGGCGCTGGGGCTACTGCTGTGGGGAGCCTGCTGGCTCGCGGTGCCCTGGTCGCTGGGCGCGCTGCTGTACCTGCGCCGGCACGCCCAGGCGCAGAAGGAACTCGAGCTGATCCGGCGGGCGCTGCTGGAGGAGCGGATCCGGGTCTCGCGCGAGGTGCACGACGTCGCGGGGCACGGGTTCGCGGTCGTGGCGATGCAGGCCGGGGTCGCGCTGGTGGTGCTGGACGAGCGGCCCGAGCAGGCACGGGAGGCGCTGCGGGCGATCCGGGACACGAGCCGCGCGGCGCTGGACGAGCTGCGGGCGGTGATCGAGAACATCGACTCGCCGTCGGACATCGCCTCGCTCGTGGAGCAGGTCCGGGCCGCCGGGGTCGAGGTGCGGCTCGAGCATGACGAGCTCACCGGGGCCAGCGACGGGCAGCGGCGCATCGCGTACGAGGTGGTGCGCGAGTCCCTCACCAACGTCCTGCGCCACGCCGGGGAGAGCGGCGCGACCGTCGAGGTGCACCAGGAGAACGCCGACGTCACGGTGCGGATCGCCAACGACAACCGGCGGCGCGCCCAGCTCGGCGAGCCGGGGCGCGGCATCGAGGGGATGCGCGAGCGCGTCGAGACGGCCGGCGGCACCTTCGAGGTCACGGCGGGCCGGAGGTTCGAGATCCGCGCGAGAATTCCCCGATGATCCGGGTGGTCGTCGTGGACGACGAGGCGCTGATCCGCAGCGGGCTGCGGATGCTCATCGAGCGCGAGCCCGACCTCGAGCTGGCCGGGGAGGCCGCGGACGGGGCGGCGGCGCTGGAGCTGATCCGGCGGGAGCGGCCCGACGTCGCGCTGCTCGACCTGCGCATGCCGGGGCTGGACGGGCTGGCCGCGCTGCGGGCGATCGCCGCCGATCCGCAGCTGCGCGGCACGCGGGCCGTGGTGGTGACGACGTTCGAGACCGACGAGAACGTGTTCGCGGCGCTGGACGCGGGGGCGGCGGGGTTCGTGCTCAAGGACGCCGAGCCGGCCGAGCTGATCCGGGCGGTCCGGGTCGTGGCCGGGGGCGAGGCGCTGCTGTCGCCGTCGGTGACGCGGCGGGTGATCGCGCGCTTCGGCGGTACGGGCGGGCCGCCGGTCGACCTCGGGGCGCTGACCGAGCGCGAGCGTGAGGTGGCCGCCTGGGTGGCGACCGGGCGCTCCAACGACGAGATCGCCGCGGCCCTCGCGGTCAGCCCGGCGACGATCCGCACGCACGTGGGGCGGGCCATGCTGAAGCTCAACGCCCGCGACCGGGCCCAGCTGGCCGTGTACGCCATCCGCGCCGGCCTGACCGTCAACCCGCCTAGGTAGCGAGCACGGCGGCGATGCGGCGCAGCACTTCGGTGGCCGGCTCGCCGGTGGTGCGGGCGTGGTCGAGCAGGATGAGCGCGGCCAGGTTCGTCATGCCGGTGAAGGCGCGGCCCACGTCGGCGATGGTGTCCTCGTCGCCGATCATCTGCTGCAGGTAGCCGCTGCGCGTCTCGGCGTCGTGCGGCGCCTGGAACAGCAGCGTCAGCACGCCGATGGCATTGCGCGTGTCCTCGAGGCGGCGCTCGTCCATGCGCCCGACCCTATCGTGCGGCAATGACACAGCATCGAGAGAGCGCTCTCGCAACCCCCCGAAGAGCCGATTGACTCTCCTCCATGTCTGCCCAGAATTGGCCCACGGGGCGATCGGAGGGAGCACCGATGGGCACCGAAACGCGTCGTGTCACCGTACCGTTCTCCGGCGAAGGCGCCGGGACCGCGCCGATGACCTGGGCCCAGCTGGGCATCTGGAAAACGATGGTCCGCACCGGCATCAATATGAACATCGGCGGTGCGGTGCCGATGCCGCCGGGCACGAGCGTCGAGGAAATGCAGACCCTGCTGCGGTACCTCGTCAGCCGCCACCAATCGCTGCGCACCCGCCTGCGGTTCGGCCCGGACGGGGAGGCCGAGCAGGTGCTGTACGCGGAAGGCGAACTGGAATTGACGCTCGTCGACGCCGACGACCCGGCCGCGGCGGCCGAGGAGCTGCGCGCCGAGTGGGCCGCGACGCCGTTCGACTACGAGCGGGAATGGCCGGTGCGGATGGCCGTCGTGCGCGGCGGCGGCGCGGTGACCCACGTCGTGCTGATGTACTGCCACCTCGCCGTCGACGGCTTCGGCATCGAGGCGATCGTGCGCGACATGGCCAACCTCGACCAGGCGACGGGCCAGGCCACCGCGCCGGTCGCCGCGCTCACCCCGTTCGAGCTGGCCGAGAAGCAGGCGAGCGCCTCCGGGCGGCGGGCCGGCGAGAAGTCCCTGCGGCACTGGGAGCACGTGCTGCGCAACATCCCGCCGCGGCGCCTCGGCACGTCCGACGACCCGCGCACCCCGCGGTACTGGGAGCTCGTCCTGCGCTCCCCCGCGCTGCACCGGGCGCTGCCCGGCATCGCGCAACGCACCGGGATCGGACCGGGCTACGTCATGCTCGCCGCGTACGCGGTGGCGCTCTTCCGCTGCACCGGCCGCAACCCCAGTGTCGCCCAGCTCGTCGTCAGCAACCGCTTCCGCCCCGGCTGCGGCGACTCCGTCAGCCAGCTCGCGCAGCTGGCCCTGTGCGCGATCGACGTGGCCGGCGTCGACTTCGACGAGGCCGTCCGGCGCGCCTTCACCGCCGCGACGAGCGCGTTCATGCACGGCTACTACGACCCGCTCGGCCTCGACGCGGTGGTCGAGAAGGTCCGGCAGGAGCGGCCTGACCTGGAGTACGACATCATCGTGAACGACCGGATGGGCGTCCTGGGCGCCACGGACGGCGAGGCGGCGCGGACGCCGGCCGCCCCGACGACCATGCGCTGGACGCGCCGGCTCGACGCCCTCGACGCGGTGCTCAACATCAGCTTCGACGCCGCACCCGACGCCGTCGAGGTGACGATCTGCGCCGACACCCACCGGCTCGCGCCGGCCGAGATCGAGGCACTCGCAAAAGAAATCGAGAACGCTGTCGAAATCGGGGTGGCCAATCCGACGCAGGGGTGAAGGCACATCCGCTGCGAAGGAGACCCACGATGTCGTTCCAGGCCTACCTCGACGCCCTCGAGACCAAGACCGGCAAGACCCCGCGCGAGCTGCTCGCCCTGGCCGCCGAGCGCGGCCTCGAGGGCCCCGCGACGAAGGCCGCCCCGGTCGTCGACTGGCTGCGCGACGACTACGGCGTCGGCCGCGGCCACGCGATGGCGCTGCTGCACGTGATCAAGCGCGGCGCCCGGATCTCCACGAAGCACGTCGGCACCACCGGCACGCACCGCGACGACTCCGACACGCTGTGGCTGGACGGCAAGGCCTCCCGCCCGGCGGCCGTCACCCGCTGAGGCAGTGCACCCACACCACGAGCCGCGGCGCCCACGCGCCCTCCCCGTGTCGAGCACCCCGAGCTCGACCCGCTCCCCCGCCACCAGGCAGACGGGCCGGTCGCCCTCGTGCGGCCGGCCCGCGGCGTCGGTCGCCAGCCCCGCGTCCAGGGCCCACACCCACAAACGCATGGTTGAGATCATAAATATGCCGCGCTACCGCGACGTCCGCCGTGGTCGAGGCCCGTGACTCCCGGGCCACGCCACGTCCGCGCGTAGTCACCCTCCCCTGGCGGTTGTCAGTCGAGCACCGCACCGGCGGTCATGTTGAGCGCGGCGCCCGTGACGGTACGGGCGAGGTCCGAGGCGGCGAACACCGCGAGGTTCCCGACGTCCTCGAGCGTGGCCGCCCGCCCGGTGAGGGTCTGGTCCCGCAGCCAGGACCGCAGCTCCTCGGCGCCCGGCACGGTCTCGGGCAGCCCGCCGGTGCGCAGCGTGAGCACCCGGATCCCGTACGGCCCGAGCTCGCAGGCGAGCTGCCGCCGCATGGCCTCGACGGCGTCGAAGGTCGCCCCGATCCCGCCGACGTGGAACTTCCCGGCCACCTTCCAGTCGAACGGCCCCCCGAACGTCATGATCACCCCGGCCCGCCGCGGCATCATCCGGCGCGCCGCGGCCCGCGCGGTGAGGAACTTCGACCGCACGGCGACCTTGATCGGCCGCAGGTAGTCGGCGACCGGCATGTCCACCACCGGCGTGCCCTGCACGTCCTGGTCGGCGATGACGTTGACCGAGATGTCCAGCCGCCCGTCGCCCTCGACCACGGCGGTGGCGTGCGCCTCCACCTGGTCCTCGTCGAGGGCGTCGACCACGGCGGCGTGCGCCGATCCACCCGCGGCCGAGATGTCGTCGGCGACGGCCTGCAGCGTGGCCGCGGTACGCCCGGCGAGGTGCACCACGGCCCCCTCGCGGGCGAAGGCCCGCGCGATCGCCCCGCCGACCGAGCCCCCGCCGCCGTACACGATCGCCGTTCTGTTCCTGAGCAACACGAAGGTCCTCCCGGGTGTTCGTAGGTTCCGGTCACCCCTACAACCCGGCCACCCACCCCGAACTCATCGCGACCCGCCGGGCAATGTCCGCGGCAGCCCGTACGCCTCGAGATCGTCGACCAGGAACGCCGTGATTGCGCTGATCCGCCCGTCCCGCAGCGTCAGCACGTCGAGGCCTTCGCCGGCGTACAGCCCGCGCGCGTCGTCCCACCGGTACCCGGCCAGCGCCAGCTGCCCGTTCGCCATGGTCGGCAGCAGCCGCCACCGATGGTGGATCGGCCCGCTGCCCAGCGCCGCGGCGACGGCCGCCGGCCCGACGTAGCACTCGGCCATGGGCGGCATGGCCAGCCGCACGTCGTCGGCCAGCATCGCGACGATCGCGTCGACGTCGCCCGACTCCCACGCGCGGGCGTACCGCTCGGCCAGCACCCGCACGCCCCCACCGAGCTCCGCCAGCTCGGCCCGCTGCGACCGGGCCGGCCCGCGCCGCGCCACCACGTCCCGCGCCCGCTGCAGCGCGCTGTTGACCGCGGCAACGGAGGTGTCGAGCAGCTCGGCCACCTCCCGCGCCGGAAACTCCAGCACCGCCCGCAGCACGAGCACCGCCCGCTGCAACGCCGACAGCTCCTGCAGCGCCGCAACGAACGCCAGCTCGACGCTCTCCCGCTCGACGGCCGCCGCCTCGGGCCCGAGCCGCACGTCCGGGTACGGCTCCAGCCACAGCGTGTCCTCGGTCGCCGCCGCCCCTGGCGACAGATCGGTGGGCAGCTCCCGCCGCCCGCGCGCCTCGATCATGGTGAGGCAGCGGTTGGTCGCGATCCGGTACAGCCACGGCCGCACCGACTGCCGCCCGTCGAACCGCCTTACGGCCTTCCAGGCCCGCAGCAACGCCTCCTGCACGGCATCGTCCGCGTCGTGCGCCGACCCGAGCATCCGGTAGCAGTGCCGGTGCAGCTCCGCCCGATACCCGTCGACCAGCGCCGCGAACGCCGCCGCGTCCCCCGCCCGCGCCGCCGCGACCAGCGCCGCTTCCCCCGTCGCCATGCCCCCATCCAACCAAGCTCCCGGGGGCGGGGCCGGCCGGAGTCGAACCGGCGTCATCCGTCTTGGCAAGACGGCGCGACAACCTCTGCGCTACGGCCCCGCCGGTGCGGAGTCTACAAACGCCCTCGTCCGGGCGTGTCGGGTTGTCGGCAGATCGGCCCGCTGCGCTCGGTTCGTCCGTCAACCTGTGGCGAATGTTTCGCGGGAGGTCGTGCGGTGGCTCGGATTTCGGGTGTGGCGGTGCGGGTCGCAGCGGGAGTCTTCGCCCTGACGTGGCTGGTGTACCCCGGCTTCGGCCTGATCGACCTGTCGGTGACGTGGGACCCGTTCTGGGCGGTGGCGCTGGAGGCCGGCTGGGGTCTGCTGTTCACGGTGTTCGTCGCCGCCCCCTTCGTATGGGTCGCCGTGCGGCCGCGGCGGGCGGCGCCGGCCGTCGTGCAGCTCCTGGTCACCGCGGCGGCGCTGGCGGTGTCCGCCGTCGCGTCGCTGGAGTGGCCGCTGCTGCTCGTCGCGCTGGCCGTGGCCGTCGAGGCCCTGCTCGTCGCGTTCGTGCCCGGCCGCGAGCCGCTCGCCGCCGGCGGTTTCGGCCTGGATCGGCCGTCGGCGGCCCTGGCCGTCGCGGCGGCTCCGTGGCTGGCCTACGCCAACGCGATGTACGCGGCCAACCGCCGCGAACAGCCCGTCGACGTCAGCATCGGCATCGACCACTACGCCGTACAGGGCGCCCTCGCGCTCGGGCTCGTCCTGCTGAGCGCCACGGCGGCCGTGTGGCCGCGGGGCCGCCGGTTCATCGGGATCTGCGCCGCGGTGGCGGCCGGGTACCTCGGGCTCGTGTGCTTCGCCTGGCCCGGTACGACCGCGGGCCTCCCAGCGGTCTGGGCCGCGCTCGGCCTGGCGTGGGGCGTCGTCTTCGCCGCGGTCGCCGTCCTGCGGGGCGCGCCCTCGCGCACCCCGCGCCCCGCGTCGGTCTAGCCCGCACCCCTACTGGTCCACAGTGGACGTAGTCTTTTTTTTCAAGTTGGTCTTGGAACGACGCCCTTGCGCGGCCGTCGCATCGGCGCTGGCCACGGGCTCGCGCGTAGCAGATCACCGGGCCGCGCGCGACCCCGTCCACAAGCACCGGGTTATCCACAGATTCGCGGTCCGGCCCGAGCGGCGACCGCCGGTTTCACGCACGCTGGCCCTCGACCGAACGCAACAGTGGAGGGAGCAGGACCGTGTTCGAGACCATGGTCACCATCGTCCGCATTCGCAAACAACAATGATTGTTTCCGCACGTCAAAGCCCAGATCAGGTCTACTCGTCGTACGTCCAGTGGAACCTGACCCTGGTGACCAGCGCCTCGGGAGGCTCCCGCCAGTACGCCGCCTTACGGACCGTCACATCGCTGACAACCGATCGCAGCAGGGTGTTCCGCTCCGTGCCGTTCGCGTCCGGCCACAGCTCCAACATCTCCTCGACCGCCTTCCGCAGCTTCGCCGGCGCCGGCATCCGCGTAGCCTGCCGCAGCTGCGCCTCCCGAGTCTCGAGGCGACCCAGGTCGGCCTCGAAGTCGGCGATGTTCGTCTCGTACGCGGCATCCGGCACCTTCCCCAGCGCCCAACGTTTCGTGAGCTTCGCCATCGCCTCCCGGATACGGAGCCGTTCCGCCTCCACCGACGGCAGCGACGCCGCAGCCCTGTCGACCGTGGCCTGCCGCCGCGCCAACGCGACCTGATCGACAGGCAGGTGCCGGGCGTAGTCGACGACCTCGTCCAGGACCCGCTGCTCGATCGGCGCGTACAGCGGCGACCCGACCCCCTTGCAGGTCTGCACCTCCTTGCCGTGCTTGCACACGATCCGCCGGGTCGGCTTGTCCTTGCCGTGCTCGGTCGAGTGCCACACCTGCAGGTGCTTGTCGCAGTGGGCGCACAGCAGCAGCCCGGTGAGGCTGTAGGCGGGTGCGAGGTGCCGGGGCGGGGTGACGGCGTCGCGGGCCATGCGCTGCTGGGCGCGGTTCCACGTCTCGGCGTCGACGAGCGGCGGATGGACGCCGGGGACGTCGATGGTGCCGCCGGTGGAGGACTCGACGACGATCCGGCCGGCGTAGAGCGGGTTGCGGAGCATCACCTTGACCCGGGACTTGGCGACGGGCCGGCCGCGGGCGGCGGCGAGCTTGTCGGTGATGTCGGCGACGAGCTCGCCGTCGGCGTAGGCGCGGAACATGTCGGTGACGACGGGGCCGAGGATCGGGTCGATCTCGAGGCCGTCGCCGGTGCGGCGGTAGCCCTGGGCTGCGTTGCCGTGGGCGAGGCCGAGCCGGGCGCGGCGTTCGATGATCCGTGCCCAGGTCTGGCCGATCTGATTGCCCTGCAGTTCGGCCATGTTGAGGAACAGGCCGACCATGAACTGGCCTTCGGGGCTGTCGTCGATCTTCTCCGAGGCGGACATGATCCGGACGCCGCGTTCGCGCAGCCAGCGGACGAACAGGAGGGATTCGGCGAGGTTGCGGCCGACGCGGTTGAGCATGAAGACGGCAACCACGTCGATTTCGCGGGCTTCAACCAGGTCCCGGATGCGGCGGATGCCGGGACGGTCGAAGGTTTGACCGGAGACGTCGATGTCGTCGTCGATGACGGCGGTCTCGCGGAGTCCTTCGCGGTGGATGAGTCCGCGCATGCCGTCGAGTTGGACTTCGGGGCTGTGGAAGCCGTCGCCTTCGCGTCCCATGAGGGAGCTCACGCGCACGTAGAGGGCGACACGCGTGGCGGAGGTGGTGGCCGGCTGGGTTTTGGGGCGGCGTCTGGGCATTAGCGCCTGCGCAATTGGGTTGGTGTGGCGGGTGGGGTGGCGTTGTGGATGCCTTCGAGGACGCCTTCGGCGTGGCGTTCGTCGCCGTGGCGTTCGACGCGGTCGATGAGGTCGCGGATGGCGTCGATGACCCGGTCGGTGCAGGCGAGGAGGGCGTAGACGACCCAGGCGTGGGCTGCGAGTTCGCGGAGGGTGGAGGGGGCGCCGTGCCAGTTGTCGACGGTGGCGATGACGGCGGTGACGGTGATGATGACGGCGGTGATGAGGGCTGCGCTTCGGCCGTGGGGGCGTGCAGCGTTCATGGTGGTCTCCTGGGGTCAGGGCACGCCGCTGCTGGCGGCGTGCGTGGCGGCTGACCCCCGGCTACGCGCATGATCCGTATGTCAGGTGTAGCGGGTGTTTCCGGTTCCGGCACGGGAATGAACGAGGATTCATTCCAAAGTTGGAACCTCAGCTTGGGCGCCGCCGAGCCCTGCGTCGATACGGGTCGATGACCCTGTCGACCATGTTCCGGATATAGGTTCGATCGTCATCACTGAGATGCGACCCCTCATCCAGCAGGTCGTCCAGCTCGGTCGCGAGCGGGTCGAGCACTCGCGCCACCGCGCCACCGACGGCATAGCCGGCGGCGACGAGCAGTTCGGCGTGCTTGGCGTTGACCATCTCGCGCACCTGCTCCGACGTTCCAGCGTCGGCCGGTACGAGCGCCTTTGCGATCTGGAGCAGCGTCTCGGAGGTGGGCCGTTCGACGCCGCCGTAGATGAGGCGGTTGAGCGTCGATCCGGCCAGTCCGGCGTCGCGCGCGAACGGCGCCTGCTTGGTGTACCCGGCGGCGGCCATGGCCCGTAGGAGTGCGAACCCGAACTCTGTCGGCGTCTTGCCGGGCGTGCTGTCCACGCGCCCAGATGCTACGCCATTCCAACCCTGGAATGACCGTTGACGCGGGATGGACCGCGTGCGGCGATCGTTGCCATCCATGGCGATCACTGACATGGGCTGAACGTACCACCTCCACATCGCCCAGATGGTTCCCCCGCTGGAATGTCTTCGGAATCCTTCCGCTGATGGCGAGTATCAGCTACTGTTCCATCCATGGAAGGAACGAAAAGGGAGACGCTCCGGCAGCGCAACCGCCGCCCCGCGGTCCTGTTGCGGCCCGGTGCACTCGATCGGCTGTTCGCCGGCACCGGTCTCGTCACCTACGAGGCCCGCGCCGACGACCTCGGCGTCAGCGTCGGCACCCTGCACCGCGCCGCGATGGGCGGCCCGGTCCACGCGCTGCTCATCTGCGCCGTACGCAACCGCTGGCCCGACATCCCGTACGAGCGCAACTTCACCGAGGGGTGGGTGAGCCGTGGAGCCGGTCAGGCCGCTTGACCCGGACAGCGCCGCCGGGAAAGCCGCCGCCCGGGCGCTGACCCTCGCCATCGACCAGGTCCGCCGCAGCATCGCCGCCCGCAAGGCCCGACGCGCCGGCCAGGACGTCAAGGCCGCCTGAGACGAAACGGGGCCCCGACGGTGGCACCCGCCGAGGCCCTGCGCCAACCCGACCAAACCAAGCGAAAGGGGTCGACGCTCATGCTTCGACCAGATCGTACGGCCAACACGGCGTCGACCGCCACCGCGGCCGTCACGGAGGAAGACGTCCTCCGCGCCTATAACCGGAGCTGGCGCGACACGGCGTTCGGCCGCCGCCGCCACTTCGAGACCTGCCCTCGCGTCAACCACCGCGGCTGTGGTGATGCGGCATGACCGCCGTCCTCGCCCGGACGACCGTCGAGGTGAACCCGTCCTACGTCCACCGCACCAACGACCTGGTCCAGGCCGTCCGCCTGCCGTCCGGCCGCTGGGCGGTCAAGGTGCGCCAGGTCCGCGGCGGCTGGCTCGGCTGCGCGGTGTCGCTCGGCGACGGTTCGGCGTTCTCGCTCGTGTTCGGCCCGGACGCCGGCGAGGTGTTCGCGGTCGCGGTCCGCTGGGCCGACTCGGCGCGGACCCTCGGGATGCGCATGGACCGGGTGGTGTTCGCCGGGTACGGCGACGCCCTCGGTGAGCGGCCGGTCGACGTCGACGAGCTGGCGGCGGCGTGAGCCCCCGGACCCGCGGCGACGCGCTCGAGGCGCTGCTGTTCGTCCGCCGGAACCACGCCGACAACCCGCAGGCCGTGACCGCGTTTGTTGACGCCCGCCGCGAGCTCGCCGACTGGGCTGCCGCGACCGCCCGCACCCCGCACGGCCGGGCCGTCGCCCACGCCCTGCGCTTCGCCGCCGACGCGGCCACCCGAGCCCTCGCCGACCTGCAGGAGATCGCCGCATGAACCGGATCGCCGACCACCACATCCAAGGCAGGGTCGTTATGCACGGCCACGCCGACGGGGTCATCCCGCTCCGCTGGATCTATGACCCGCGGCGACCGTTCGCAGTCACCGTCGACTGCGGCATCGACGCCGTCGGTGCCCGGATTGTGTGGACGTTCGCCCGGGTCGCGCTCGACGTAGGGCGCAACCGGAGGGTCGTCGACCCGGGATGGGTGACGGTCCGGCCGGCGCTGGGCAGCGGCGGCCGGCATGTGCGGCTCGACTTGGCCCCGCCTGGCGGCGAGGTGTGCACGCTCATGGTGCGCCGCCAGCCCCTCGACGCGTTCCTCAACGAGGCGTTCGGCCTGGTCCCGGCGGGTGGCGAGCTCGAGCACCTGGACTGGGACCTTGCTGCGACAGACCTGTTCGGGGTGTCGCGGTGACCGCTGACGCGACAACCGTCGACCTCGCCCCGTTAGCCGCCCGGTTCCGGTCCCGTGCCGCCGCCGTCGATGCGCGACGCCGTGTGGGGCGTGACCGTCCGGCCGTCCGCGTGCTCCTCGGTCTGGCCTGGTGGCTGTTCGAGGTGACGTGGACGGTGCTGTTCCTCGCCGTCGTCGCCGCGGTCGTGTTCGTCGTCGTCCTGGCCGTCCAGGAGGCGGCCGTCGATCTCCTCGGTTGGAGGTGGCGCTGATGCGCCGTCGTCGTGTCGTTTCTTTGATCGTCGGTCTGGCCGCCGGTGCCGCCACATACCTGATCGCGGGCCGGTTCGTGTCGCCGACGTCGTACGGGCCACTGATCGTCGCCGCCGGCGCCGCCGTGCTGGTGGCGATGGGCGTGTCGGAGCTGTGGCTGGCCATGTCAAGGGCCGGCCGGGTCATCGACGCGGCGATCGCCGACGCCCTCGGCACGGACACCGACCAGGACCCGGGCGGCGACGGCGGTCCGCACATTCCGGTCGTCGCCACGTCGGCCGACGCGACCGTCGTCTACGACGCGGACCGGCTCCGGGTGTGGATCGTGCGGCCGAAGGGCCGGCACCGCCGCCCGTCGAAGGCAGGTGCGCGGTGACTCGGATGCTGACGCTTGCCAGGCTGGCTTTCGCGTTCACCGGGGCCACCTTCGCCCTGATCAAGGGTCCCCGGAAGCGCACCGCCGACGCAGACGCTGCGGTCGGGAACCTCGGCTACCAGCCGCGGCACGCCGCCCCGCGCGCAGGCAAGGGTGACGACTGGTGGCCGGCGCACACAAACACCGCGGTTGCCGCTCCCGACCCTGGCAGGCACGCTCGGCCGCCCGGCATCCGCCCCGACCTGCGGATCGAGAAGACCGAGGAGATCAGCGTCGGGGAGATCCGCGCGCTGCACGCTTGGGGTGTCGCATGACGACACTGGCCATGCCGGGCCGGGACTACGACGCGGCGATGCGCGAGGTCGCCGCCGGGGTCGCCCGCAACACCTATCTGGTCGTCGGCGCGGGCCCCTGCGGCGAGACGCACGCCGAACACGCCCGGCCGTACCTGGATGCGGTGCTGCGCGCCGACGAGCTGCGGCACGAGCTCGGGCCCGGCTGGACCGTGACCGCCGTGCCGGTGCGGAGCGTGGCCCGGTGACCACGGTCCTGCCCGAGCGGGCCGTCATCATCGACCAGCCCGGCGTCTACGACCTCGACGAGGTTTCATACTTCGCCGACCCGGTCCCCGCCGGCTCGCTGTCGGCGTCGGGCGCGAAGCTCCTCCTCCCGCCGTCGTGCCCCGCCCTGTTCCGGTACGCGGCGGACAACCCGCCGAAGACGAAGCGCGAGTACGACCTGGGTCACGCCGCGCACAAGTTCGCGCTCGGTGTCGGCGCCGAGATCGTCGCGGTGGAGGCGAACGACTGGCGGACCAAGGCGGCGAAGGAAGCCGCCGCGGAGGCGCGCGCCGACGGCAAGGTGCCACTGCTCGCCCGCGAGGTGGAGCAGGTCAAAGCGATGGCCGCCGCGCTGCGCCGCGACCCGTACGCGTCCGCGCTGCTGAACCCGGACCACGGCAAACCCGAACAGTCGATCTTCTGGTTCGACGAGGGCGCCGGAATCTGGCGCCGGGCACGGCTCGACTGGCTCCCCGACGCCAGCCGGGGCCGGTTCATCATCCCCGACTACAAGACATCGACGTCGGCGAACCCCGAGGACTTCCGCAAGGCCGTCGACAACTTCCGCTACCACGTCCAGGACGCCTGGTACCGCGACGCCGTCAAAGCCGTCGGGCTCGCCGACGACCCGCTGTTCGTGTTCATCGTCCAGATGAAAGAGCCGCCGTACCTGGTGTCGGTCGTTCAGCTCGACGCCGAAGCGCAGCGTGTCGGCCGCGAGCTCGCCGACCGGGCCATCGGCATCTACCGCGACTGCTCCGAGGTCGGCTACTGGCCGGGCTTCACGGTTCCCGGCAGCGACGAAGAAATCCCCGAAATCAGCCTCCCGACGTGGGCCGTCCGCGCCCACGACAACTCCTGACCCGCCACAGCAGAGAAGAGATCACCATGACCCTTGCTGTCCGCACCGAGACCCCGTCCGCCGAGCTGGCGATGCCGTCGCACGACCCGACGATCGGCCGTCTTGTCGAGTGGGCGCAGGCCGCCGACGCCGCCTACCAGATGTCCCGGAAGCTCGCGAACACCGCGTTCGTGCCCGTCAAGTACCGCGGGAAGCCCGAGGAGATGGCGGCGGCGATGCTTGCCGGCGCCGAGCTCGGCATCGACCCGATGGCGTCGCTGCGCGCCTTCCACGACATTCAGGGCACGCCCCGCCCGGCGGCGGAGACGCTGCGCGCGGTGGTGCAGAGCCACGGCCACGACATCCGCATGGTGGAGGCCAGCGCCACCCGGGTGGTGATGAAGGGCCGCCGCAAGGAGCACGCGAACGACCCGGACGCCTGGATCGTCGTGGAGTGGACGATCGAGCAGGCCACGCAGGCGGGGTTCCCGAAGAAGAACCCGAACTGGGGTACGCAGCCGAAGGCGATGCTGATTGCGCGGGCCACGTCGGAGGTCTGCAAGCTCACCGCCAGCGACGCGATCATGGGCATGCCGTCGGCAGAGGAGGCGCAGGACTACGACGCCCCCGACTATGTTCCGGTGCCGCCGCGGGTGACGGCGGCGGAGATCCTCGGTGAGGTCGACGACCAGCCGCCCGCGCCGACGCGGGCCGAGCCGGTGTCGGCGCCGCCCGCCGACGCGGAGCCGATGACGAAGGCGCAGCAGGGCAAGGTGTTCGCCCTGTTCGCGGAGAAGGGCATCAACTCGCCGACCGCTCAGCGCGAGTTCGTGGCTTCGGTGATCGGCCGGCAGATCGCGTCCCGGGGCGACCTGACGAAGGACGAGGCGAAGGCCGTCATCGACGCGGTCGAGCAGCTGGCGATGCCCGCGCCTGCGGCGGAGGTCGACATGGGCGGCGCGGAGCTCGACGACCCGATCGAGGGTGAGCTGCAGTGACCACCGAGCTGGTCGGCCCGCTGCCGACGATCCGGTTCCAGGACGGCACGAAGCAGGCGTACGACGTGCCGAAGGACACGTGCGACCCGCGGTGGCGGGGCTGCACCGTTCACCGCCCGGCGTGCGACTGCCGGGAGGCGGAGCGATCGGAGGAGATCTCCGAGTTGCGCGCCCAGCTGCGCGAGGCCGCCGACGCGGCCCGCGACATCCTTGCCGGGCACGCGATCTGGGCGTACGAGGACGGCCCGAACGGTGAGCGCGAGGTCGGCTGCATGTGCACCGGCTGCCAGATCGTCCGGGCGGCGTGGCTGCTCCCGCACGCCGAGGGCAGCTCCATGACTCGCGACGAGACGGACGGGCTGACCGACTGGCAGCAGGAATGCGAGATGCGGTGGAAGGTGTGCGTCGGCCGCTGCCCGAACCTCGACGAGCACCTGACCCGGCCGGAAGGCAGGTGCGGCTACATCACCCGCGACCGCGGCCACTTCCACGAGCACATGACGCGCCAGGACGGCACGCTAGAGCGCGCAGTCGACCCGGAGTGGGCACCGTGGTGACGCACCCGACGCCGCCGCAGCGACGGGTGCTGCTGGCGGCGCTGACCGTGAACGGTCCGTGGCGTCTCGGCGATCTCCTCACCGCCGCTGGCGACCCGCCGATCCAGCGGCGCACCGTGGCCGCATGCCGTGACCGTGGCTGGCTCGTCCGCAAGGACGGGCCGCCCGGGGCGGCGGTTTGGGACCTTACCGAGGTCGGACGCGCGGAGGTCGCCAACGACATCGACCCGTCGACCGGCCGTCCATGGGGGGTCGACGAGTCCGGCTTCAACCACCAGGAGCCCCACGCGATGAACGAGTACTGCCCGGGCGACTCATGCAGCTACTGCTTCGGCTACCACTGCGGCTGGTTCTGCGAGGACGCGCACAACGATCGGAGCAGCTCATGAAGTGGGTCGCAACGACTCCGCTCATTTCGCTGGACACCGAAACGACGTCGAAATACCCGGACGAGGCGCGCGTCATCGACATCGCCGCCGCCTACGTCACACCCGGCCAGCCGCTCGACCTGCGGCAGGCGTACGTCAACCCGGGTGTGCCGATTCCGCCGGAGTCGACCGAGGTCCACGGCCTGACCGACGAATTCATCGAGGCGAACGGCAAGCCGTCCGCCGAGGTGCTCGACCTGTACCTGACCGAGATCGCCGAGGCGATGCGCGCCGGCGCCGCGCTGGTCGTTCAGAACGCCCGCTACGACCTGACCGTCCTCGACCGTGAGGCGCGCCGGCTCGGCATTCCGCCACTGACTGACCGTCTCGGCGGGAGTGTCCGTCCCGTGGTCGACCCGATCGTCCTCGACAAGCGCCTGATCAAGTACCGCTCACGGGTGTCCGAGAAGCAGGGCCCCCGCGTCCTGAAGACTCTCGCCGACATCTACGGCGTCGCCTGGGAAGACGACAAGGCCCACGGAGCCGCTTACGACGCGGTCATCACCGCCCGGGTCCTTTGGAAGATGGCCGGTTGGTGCGCGTTGCCCCGCCCGCAACTCCTGCAGCGGCAGACGTGCCGGTCCGCGACCTGGAAGAAGGTCCGGCCCGAGGACGCCGCCTGGTTCGAGGCGGTCGGCGCCATGTCGCCCGGCGAACTGCACGAGGCGCAGGTCGGCTGGGCGGCCGAGCAGGCCGAGGGTCTGGCCGTGCACTGGCAGTCACAGGCCGCGGAGAAGCGCGAGCTGGCCGGACGCGACGACCCGCCCGGCGATGAGGCACTGGATGCCGACGAGCGCCGGCGGGTGCTCCTCGACGAGTCCGCCCAGCTGGAGCACGACGCGGCCGGGATCAGCACCGAGTGGCCGCTGGCGGTGGCGGCATGACGGACGAGCGGGACGAGATCGCCTCGGCCGCGATCTTCGCGGTGAAGCGGCATGCCGCGCAGCTGCGCACCGATCCGGCCGCGGTGAACGTCTGGCTGTACGGGCTGGACGAATATCAGCTCCGGACGATGCTCGGCGCCGCGCTGGCTCTGGTGCCGCCGGGGCCGGTCGCCGACCTGTGGTGGCAGCGCGACGGTGACGTGCACGCCCACCGGCGGGCGATCCTGCTGGGTGAGGTCGCATGACCGTCACCGTGCAACCTCATGTGCGGGCGAAGGTGCTGCGCAACTTCGCCTCCGGCGGCCGGCCGGCGGCCATGTCAGCGGGCGTCGCAGCGGCGGCAGTCGAGGAGATCCTGGAGAGCGTCGGCCACGACCAGGCCAGGGCGCGGGAGGCGGCGCAGGCGCTGCGGACGCAGCCCGCCCCGGCCGTAGAGCCCGCCACCCGTGACGGCGACTTCATCGCCGCCGCACCCCAGCCGGCGTCGCCGGTCGCCCGGGTCGACATCGCTGCGACGCTCGCCGACGCCGACGAGGCCGGTGGCGCGTTCGCGGCTACCGCCGACCGGATCAGGGCCATCGCGTCGGCCCTCGCCGACGAGCTCGCCCAACACCGTCAGGTCGCCGAGGCTGAGGCGCTCGTCGAGCGACTCCGCGCCGAACTGGACCATGCGACCGGCAGGCTTGCCGCGCTGAAGCCGGGCAGCGCGGTGAAGGCCGGCAGGAGCCGCGAGGAGTCCCGTGCCGCTCGGGCGTGGGCGGCCCGGAACGGCGTCGACTGTCCGGCGCTGGGCCGGGTGCCGCAGCGGGTGTGGGACGCCTATGCGGCGGCTGGGGGTGCGGCATGAGCCGCGCCGACTACCACGCCGCGATCGACGACGGCGACTTCGACCGGGCCGCCGCGCTGCGTGACGCCGCGCTGGAGGCCGAGCTTGCCGACCTGCTGCGCCGCGCCGACCGTTCACCCGCCGACGACGCCCGCCGGGTCGCGCTGGAAGCCAGGCGCGGCTCGCGGGTCGTCGCGGTCGTCCGCCAGCAGGAGGCGTCGTGACGTTGCCCGACGTGCTGGAGAAGACCGTCGACCGGTCGAAGAACCGCACCAACAAGGCCCGCGGCTCCGCGTTCGAACGCAAGGTTGCCCGCGAGCTCGCCGCAGACGGCTATGTCGTCGTACGGGCTGCGGGCAGCCTTGGCGCCACCGATCTGGTTGCGATCAAGACCGGGCAGGTGCTGTTCGTCCAGTGCAAGATGTCCGGCGCCGGAGCATGCGGGCCCGCGGAGTGGAACGAGTTCCTCCGGATCGCGGAACGCGTCTCGGCGTTGCCGATCCTGGCGTACCGGCCAGGTCGGCAGGGCGTCGCGTACTGGCTGGTGACGGGCCCGAAGGAGCGGCCGACGAAGACGCCGCCGGCAACTGTGTGGACGCCTGACGAAATCGTCGAGGAGGCACAGTTGGCCGTCGAGGCGGCGGCGTGACGGCGCTGCTGACGGCCGCCGAGGTCCGGGCCGCGATTGCCAGCCGGGTCGACGAGATCGGCAAACTCCACGACCAGCTCGCCAGGGTGGACGCCGCCACTCCCCGCCTCACCCCGAGAGTCCTGCGGGCCGCATACATGGCCGCGGCCGGACTCACCGCCCCGCAGATCGCCCGGGAGCGGCACGTGTCCGTCAACACGGTCAAAACCCAGCTGCGGCAGGCGTACCGGGCCCTTGGCGTCACGCGCCGCGCCGAACTCCGGGCGGCGCTGATCCGCCGCCAGACCAACTCCTGAGAGGAGCCACCATGCTCACGATCCCCACCATCGATCTGCTCGGGTGCGTCGGCGCGATCCAGCCGGTCCGGCCGCGCGAGGACAAGGAAGCAGCCTGACGTAAGCCGATGGCCTCCGCCGAGCTATCGCGGCGCACGCGGAGGCCACCTGACCTTGACAAGGAGCATGGCACATGGCGACCAACACCAGCATCGAGTGGACGCACCGGCCCGGCACGATCGCGGCGACACTGAACCCGACGACCGGCTGCGACCGGATTTCCGCCGGCTGTGACAACTGCTACGCCCTGACCATGGCGAAGCGCCTGAAGGGTATGGGCCAGGCGAAGTACCAGAACGACGGCGACCCGCGCACCTCTGGCCCCGGATTCGGCCTGACGCTACACCCGGACGTGCTTGCCGAGCCGCTGCGTTGGCGGGACCCGCGAACCGTGTTTGTGAATTCGATGTCCGATCTTGGGCATGCCCGGGTGTCGCGCGAGTTCCTGGCCCGGTTCTGGGCGGTCATGGCGGCCACGCCGCAGCACACCTACCAGATCCTGACGAAGCGGCCCGAGCGGATGGCCCGCATCCTTACCGACCTGTGCGACTGCGGCGCGGGGCACGCGCCGGGCGTGCACTTCCGGTCCGCGATGGACTGGGCCGCAACCCCGCACAGCCCGACGTACATCCCGGGCGTGAAGTCGACGTACCACACGGCGCCGTGGCCGCTGCCGAACGTCTGGCTGGGCACCAGCATCGAGCTGGACAAGCACACCGGGCGCGCTGACGCGCTGCGGAACACCCCGGCGGCCATCCGATTCATCTCCGCCGAACCGCTGCTGGGCCCGCTGGCGTCGCTGGACCTGACCGGCATCGACTGGCTGATTCTCGGGGGCGAGTCCGGATCCGGATCGCGCCCGCTCGACCTCGGCTGGCTCCGGGAGCTGATCGCGATGGCCCGCGAGGCGGGCACGGCCGTGTTCGTCAAGCAGCTCGGCGCGGTCTGGGCGTCGGACACGTCGTGGGGCGGGCAGCTGGTGTCGCGGACCGACAAGAAGGGCGGCGACTGGACGTTCTGGCCTGACGACCTACGAATCCGGCAGTTCCCGGCGCGTGAGGCGGTGGCGGCATGAGCACCTTCCCCGCGGTCCTGACCGCCCGCGAGACGGACGTCTTCACCGACTACGACGGCATCCAGGTCTCGTTCATCGGCGACGACGGCGGCATGGTCGCCCTCGGCCACCACGACGAAGGCGCCGCCCAGTCCGCGTTCCACCGGCACGACATCTGGGGCCGCAGCCAATTCGACATTTCCACGACGTGGGCGGTCCTCGCTGACCCGCCGACTCACGACTGCGCCGCCACCCCGACGACCGGGTGCGCAGGCTGCGACGAGGCCGACGGGACGCCATGGTGGATGGAATGGGGCGTCGACCAATCCACATCCGGAGCGTTCCCCGTCATGGTGGTGGAAGCGTGAGCCGCCTCATGTCGGTCGCCCTCACCGAGGACGCCGTGCATGCCCGCCGCAAGACCGTGACCCGGCGCCTCGGCTGGGCAACCCTGAAGCCTGGCACCAAGCTCACGCTCTGCAGGAAGGTGATGGGCCGCAAACGCGCCGACGGCACCGTGGAACCGCTGGTCCGGATCGCCGAGGTCGAGGTCGTCGCCGTCCGCCGGGAGCCGCTCGACTCGATCAGCCCGGGCGAGACGGCACTGGAGGGCTTCCCGGAGATGACGGGCGCCGCGTTCGTCGACTTCTTCTGCGAGCACATGCGGTGCACGCCCGGCACGGTCGTGACCCGGGTCGAGTGGCGGTACCTCGACGCCGACCAGCAGCCCGCGGGGGTGGCGTTGTGAGCGTCCAGGAGGCGCTCGACGCCATCTACGCCGAGCTGCCGGCGATCGAGTGCCGGGGCCGCTGCCACGACTCCTGCACGAACATCGACATGACCGGCGTCGAGCGGCGGCGGATTATCCAGGTCGCCGGCGTGACGATCCCGCGCCGGACAATGCGCGACCCGGTCATGCCCTGCCCGGCGCTGACCATCTTCAAGCGCTGCTCGGCATATGAGGTCAGGCCTTTGATCTGCAGGTTGTGGGGCCTTACCCGGGCCATGCGCTGCTCGTACGGATGTGTCCCCGAAGGCGGCTACCTGCCTGAGGCGGTCGCGCTGGATTACATCGCCCGCGTCCACGAAGCCGCCGGGGAGCACGACCGGGCAACGGAGATTCGAGCCGGGCTCGCCAATGGGGCGCTGGACGCCTGGGCCCGTCAGCAGATGGACGCCGCGAACTGGCGCGAGTTCAACGAGGTGCGTAGCGAGGTGCGGCCATGACCCGCTGCCCCGAATGCGTCTGCGACCCCGAGCTGTGCGAGACCGACGACACCGGCGAGCACTGCGTCGATCGGGCGTGCGGCCCCTGCCTGCACGGCTGCCCCCTCGACGACTGCCCCGAGCACGTGGCGGTCCGGTGAACTGCGCCTGGTGCGGCTCCAGCCGCGGACTCCGCCTCACCGTCCCACCCGCCGACGAGCAGCCCGCCCCGTGGCGCGCCATCTGGATGTGCGCCGACCGGGGCGGCTGCCGTCGGCGACTCCACCAAGCCGAAGCGCGCCTCACCGGAGCAACGCGATGACCACCACCTTCCAGACCCCGTCCCGACGGCGCCAAGTCCGCGCCGCTCAGGGAGTCGGCTGGTACCGCACCCGCGACCTCGACGAGGTCGCCGTCCTGCGCGCCACCTGGGGCGACCACCTGAAACTCACCACCGCCGAACGCGACGCCGCCATCGCCCAACTCGACCAGCAAGGCCTAGCCGGCGCCGAAATCGCCCGCCGCGTCGGCTGCTCCCAACGCACCGTCGCCCGGCGCCGCGCCGCCCGGATGGCGGCCGGCGGACCAGCACCGGCGATCGTCGCCGAGACTGCGCAGACGGCGCAGCTGATCGCAGTCCTCGACACCACCGGCCTGTCCGGTCCGCAAGTTGCAGCACTCGCCGGCGTCTCAGTCAGCACCGTCTATTACCACCGCGCGCGGCGCGCCGAAGCTGGGCGGGCCGCAGCATGAGCCAGGAATGGCGGCTCCTCGCCGTGTGCCGCGGCACCGACCCGGCCATGTGGGACTCGCCCACATACAGCCCCGGCGTCGACAACGCCGCCGGGGTTGCGCGCGCCCGGGCCGCGCTCCGCTACTGCGCCGGCTGCCCGGTCAAGGCCGCATGTGACGCCGACGCCGCCGTCCGCCCGCCGGTCGGGGTCATCCGGGCCGGCCGCGTCTACGACGGCGACGGGCAGCCCGCCGACAGCTGCGAACGGTGCGGCGACCCGATCATCACCCGCAACCGGGCGAAGGCCCGGTTCTGCGGCAAGAACTGCCGCAACCTGACCCTCTACCACGCCGCACGGCAAGAAAGGCTGGCCGCCGCATGACCGGAATATTGATCGCGTTCGAGGGCGGCGAGGGGGCGGGCAAGAGCACCCAGATCAAGCTCCTCGAACGCGCCCTCAACCACGACGTGCTCGTCACCCGCCAGCCCGGCGGCACAGCGCTCGGGCAGACGGTGCGCCAGCTCGTCCTGGACGGCGAGCCCGGGACCGTCGACGACCGCGCCGAGGCGCTGCTGTACGCCGCGGACCGGGCCCAGCACGTCGCCGAGGTGGTCCGGCCCGCCCTCGCCGCCGGCCGCACCGTCATCTCCGACCGCTGGGCGGACTCGTCGATCGCCTACCAGGCTGCCGGGCGGGGCATGGACCGCGACTGGATCGCCGCCGTGTCCGCGTGGGCGGCCGGCGGGCTGGTTCCCGACCTCACCGTGCTCCTCGACATCGATCCCGCCGTCGGACTTGCCCGGGCCGCCCGACGCGGTGCCACCGACCGGCTCGAGCAGGAGAACCTCGACTTCCACCGGCGGGTCCGCGGCGCATACCTCGAGCTTGTCGCCGAGGCGCCCGGACGGTATCTGGTCCTCGACGCGACCCGGCCGGTCGACGAGATCGCCCGGTCCATCGGATCGTTCGTCCGGGGGCTCCTCAGCGTGGGGGTGGGCGCGTGAAGACCGCCAAGCCCGCCGTGAAGGTACTCGCGTTCACCTGGTTCGACGCCGAGGTCGCCGAGGCGGAAACCGGCTGGCGGACCGACGCCCGCGGCGGCGAAGCCCTCGCCGAGTTCGCCGGCCGCGACTGCTACCAATCCTGGTCGAAACCGAACCCGGCCACAGCGACGAACGCCGGCTACCTCGCGCACATCCTCGAGGTCGGGCATCTGTCGGTCCTCGAACACGGCACCGTGACCATGCGGTTCACCGGCGTCTCGCGGTCGTTCTCCCACGAGCTCGTACGCCACCGGCACTTCTCGTACTCGCAGCTGTCCCAGCGGTACGTGCCCGCGGCTGACACCGCGATGGTGCTGCCGCCCCTGTTCGGTGACGATTCCCACGCGGCCGAGATTCTGGCCGTCGCAGCCGAACAGGCGATGGACGCCTACGAGGAGATGACGAAACGCGCGGAAGAGCTGCTCGGCGATCGCGGCGTGCCGGCGGGAACATCCCGGCGCAAGCAGGCCCGACAGGCGGCCCGGGCGGTGCTGCCGAACATGGCCGAGACGAAGATCGTCGTGACGGGGAACTACCGGGCGTGGCGACACTTCATTGACCTGCGCGCCACCGTCCACGCCGACGTGGAGATCCGCGAGGTTGCGATTCTCGCCCTGCGTGCGCTGCAGCGGGTTGCGCCGAACGTCTTCGCCGACTACACCATCACCACGCTTGACGACGGCACCGAAGTTGCGGCCAGCCCTTACGCGGAGCGCTCGTGACGGCCGTCGAGGACCCGCACGCCACCTGGCTGGCGATCGTCGCCGAGGCCGACCGGATGCCGGAAGGGGTGTTCGCGGCGGCCGTCACCGACACGATCCGGCGGGTCGTCCGCGCCACCCCCGGCGAACCCCTCGCCCCGCGGGTGGTCGCCGACCCGCGGGGCGCCGCTGAACTGTCCACAGCATGCCTGCGGGAGTGGCGCCGGCGGCATCCCGGCGTGGGGGCGGCCTGATGGACATCGACCTCAACGATCCGACGCAGGTGCTCCTCGGCGAGCTCCGCTACTTTGCCGACGTCCGGCCACGCTGGCGGGCCGTGCTGCCCGACCACGGCCCGGTGAAGGGCGTCAACGAGGCCGACGCCCGGCATCTGGCCGCCCAGTACGGCGGGCGCGCCGAACGGTCTGAGGTGTGGCTGCTGGACGGCGGGTGGGAGGTGCTGGCGCCGTGGCGGCCGGCCGCGCCGGAGGAAGCCGCCGCTGACGGCACCTGACCACGTGAGCTTTCGCGACATGTTCAAGTGCCACAAAGGCTCACGGATGAGGTACGCTGCACGTACCGCTCGCGGAAGGAATGCACGAAAATTCCGCAGCCGGTACGACCGCAGCTATAGAAACGGCCGGCGGGGTCAGCCCTGGTAAGCAACCCCCAACCGGCCGTCCACAACACCCACCCGTCAGGGCACGCGTCGCCGTATCAACATAGCGGCAACGCGCGCCCGGCGGTGGACCGACCCCGAAAGGGTAGCCATGGCCGACAGCAACATCTCCGAGGCGATGCGCGCGATCGCGCTCAAGCGCTGGGCAGACGCCAGCCCCGAGGAGCGCAGCCGAAACACCGCCGCCGCGAACGCCGCCAACAGGACCCGGCCTCGCAAGAAAACCCACGAACGATTCGCGGAGCTCGAAGCCCGCATCGCCGAGCTCGAAGCGCGGCTCGCCGCCGCCTGAACTCCCGCGCCCGGAAGGGCGAAAGCCGACTCTCGTGACGAGTCGGCTCTCCGAAGACACCCTCACCGGCAACTTCCCGCCGATCATACCAAGATTCTGATCGATGTCAGGGACGTTGCCCCCGAGCAAAGCGGGAGCACACCTTGACCATCACCGAACGACCCCACGGCTACGCCCGCTACAAGCTTGAAGGCTGCCGCTGCTACACCTGCGCATTCGCCGTCTCCGAATACCGCATCAACCGGCAGAAGCGGATCACCGCCGGCACCTGGCGCCACGACGCCGAGCCCGTCCGCGTCCACCTCCGCTCGCTCGCCGCGGCCGGCATCGGCGCGCGCCGGGTCGCCGAATTGTCCGGCGTGAACCGCTCCGTCCTGCGGACCCTGCTCCGCGGGCGGAAGGAGCGCGGCACCCCGCCGCCGAAGACGACCCGCTACGACATCGCCGAACGCATCCTCGCCGTCGGCCTCGACCACGCCCCCAGCGCCCACGTCGAGGCATCAGGCACTGTCCGGCGCGCCCAGGCTCTCTGCGCGATCGGCTGGACCGTCTCCGCCGTCGGCGAGGCAATCGGCTGGACCGCGCAGAACTTCTGCAACCTCGTCAGCCGCGGCTCGCAGCCGTACGCCGCCATGGTGCTGGCCCGCACCGCGGCAGCGGTCGCCGCCCTGTACGAACGCGAGTCGATGCGGCCTGTCGCCGGGCCCGCCGGTGACGCCGCCCGTGCCCGCGCGAAGAGCCGCGGATGGCTGCCACCGCTCGCCTGGGATGACGACACCATCGATGACCCCGACGCCTTGCCGTGCATCCTGCCGCCCGTCGACGACTCCGACCCGGCCGCCGACAACCGGCTCATCCAGCAGTTCGCCGCCGGGGCCGATGTCAAGCTTCCGTGGCGGGAGAAGCTTGAAGTCGTACGCCGCATGCACGACCGGCCCGTCGAAGAGCTGGCAGGACTGCTCGGCGTCGGCCCCCGCTCCGTATCGACGATGCGTTCGATGCGGCTGCCGCAGAAGCAGGCGGCATGACTACCTACCCGCCCGTGCCGCCCAAGTCGCCATACCAGGCCGGTGACCGCGTCCAGCTGCACGGCTACCCGGGTTACCCGCCCGGTCCGCGCCGCGCCGGCTGGGTCGGCACCGTCACCGGCGGGTTCGGCACCAACGCCCTCTACGTGCGCACCGACGACGGACATGACGCGGTCGAGAACTGGTCGGACCTCACACCCGTTGGCCAGCCCGAACGGACCGCGGCGCGCTGCACCTGCTGCCACGGCGGCGCCGCATGACCGCCCCCGGCACCACCCGCCTCGGTGCGAACGACCTCATGCCCTGTCCCGACGCCCGCCTGCGACACCTGGCCCGCATGGAGGCCTGCGCCACGTGCGGCGTCGAAGGGTCCGTGCCCGAGAACGTGTGGCGGCAGCGGGCCGACATGCAGCACCTGCGCCTCGTGGGGCGGGTGAGCGCATGACCACTACGGTGGCGATCCGCGCCTGCGAAGAGTGCTCCAAACCGCTCGACTTCAGTCACATCAAGTCGGAGAAGGATCGTCGGCTCGCGCAGCGGCGCAACCGGTTCTGTGGAAAAACGTGCTCGAACCGATACGTCGCCCGAAATCGCAAATCCACCTCTTATCGGCACATCACCCCCCGTGGCTACGTGGCGATCTGGATGCCGAATCACCCGATGGCCCAGAAGACGGGATATCTCCTCGAGCACCGACTCGTGATGGCTGAGCACCTCGGCCGGATTCTCCTTCCCGATGAGGTCGTCCACCACAAGAACGAGATCAAGACCGACAATCGCATCGAGAACCTCGAACTACTGGCGAAGCAGGAACACGATCGGCTCCCCAAACCGCCACCGAGGCCGTTCCCCTGCCCGCACTGCAACGGCCTTGTCCAGACGTTCGGTACCTGGGCACGGGTGCGCAAGGCCGTCGCTGTGGGCCCGCCTCCACCCGCGCTGCGACGTCGTACGACTCGTCGATCCGCATCACCGCCGCGGACCGACGGCCAAGAGGCGCTCGACCTATTCGACGGGCTGGTGGCGTGATGACCCAGGTAGCCACCACTGTCCAGCTGCGCAACCCGCGCACCATCGGCCGCTGCCCCCACGGCTCCGAGTCGCGTCTCACCGCGGGCGGCCCGGTCTGCGCCCACAACCCGCCGCCGGAGGTCCAGCCGCTGCGGCCCGCCGGGCACGGGCACGGCCTCGACGGGCCCGTCTGCTCCGAACGCTCGCGCCCGCAGTGCCCCGACCAGGGCGACTATCGGGTGCGCATGTGCGTGCGCTGCGGACGCATAACGGCCCGCATCGACACCGACGGGGCGGCGTGGTGCGGCGGGACGCTGGCCGGCGTCCAGGGCAAGCCGGTGCGGCACCTGGCGGTGGTGGGCGCGTGAACGGCACCTTCTACCTCGGCGTCCACATGCCGCACTGGCTGACCCTCCCGCCCCGCGACCGCGACGGGCAGCCCATCCCGCTGTTCATCTCCCACCGGCGCCTCGCCGGGCGTACCGCGCTGCCCCGCGCCCGCACCAGCTGGGCCCTCGACTCCGGCGGGTTCTCCGAACTGTCCCTGTACGGCGAATGGCGCACCACCCCGCAGGAGTACGTGGCCGCCGTACGCCGCTACGACCGCGAGATCGGCCGGCTGGAGTGGGCGGCCCCCCAGGACTGGATGGTCGAGCCGTTCATGCTCGCCAAGACCGGGCTCACCGTCGCCGAACACCAGCAGCGCACCGTCGCCAACTTCAGGCTGCTCCGCGACCTGTGGTGGGACGCCGAAGACGCCGACCTGCAGGCACTGTGGGGCCGGCCCGACGCTGCGCACACCCGCGACCCCGAGTTCTGCCCGTTCATGCCCGTCCTGCAGGGCTGGACCCTCGACGACTACCTGCGCTGCGTCGACCTCTACGAGACGGCCGGCATCCGCCTGCGGGACTATCCCGTCGTCGGCGTCGGGTCCGTCTGCCGGCGGCAGGCCACCGGCGAGATCGAGGCCATCTTCGCCGCCCTGTCGAACCTCGGCCTGGCCCTGCACGGGTTCGGGGTCAAGACGTCCGGGCTCGCCCGGTACGGGCATCACCTCGCCAGCGCCGACTCCATGGCCTGGTCCTACGACGGGCGGCGCACACCGACACGCTGCGGGTCCGCCACCCACATCAACGAAGCCAACTGCCTGACGTTCGCCCTCGACTGGTACCGCCGGCTCGGCGACATCGGCGAGGACGCCGGCGGGCAGCTTGCGCTCGACCTGTTCGAGGGGGCCGCCTGATGCCCGTCGCGCTCCTGCCCCCCGTCACCACCAGCGGCGGCAACTGGTACGGCCAGACCGCTCTGACGACCGCACCCCGGTACGTCCGCGGCCGGGGCAACAGTCGCTGGCATCGCGTCCGGTCGGCCATCGACAACCCCGCCAGTCATGGGCGCGGGCCGTGGACCACCTACAACTACTGGTGCGGACCGTTCGCCCAGACCAGCGACGACCGCGGACCCCTGTGGCTCGTCGACGACCTGCCGCCCGGCGAGCCCGTCTGCGGCACCTGCGTCGGACGGGCACTCGGCGCCGGCCAGGACGATGTTCCCGCCGGGCTCCCGCCGCTCGTCTTCTCGCCCCGCTGGCAGGCGCCGCCGTCGACCTGTCCCGGCTCCAACCGGCAGAACCTCGTCGAGCCCCTCGACGCGCGGCTCCGCGTCGGCCGGTGCCTCGCCTGCGGCGCCCACGACTCCATCCGCGCCCTCGGCCGCGGCTACAGCAGCTACGGGTGGGGACTCGTCAAACACGCACCCGGGACCGACCTGATCCAGCCGTGTCCGTTCCATGGCTGGCACCGCATCGTCGGCAAGGACGGACGCGCCGCTTGCGACTGCGGCTGGCCGGGAGGTGCGCCGTGACCACCACCATCACCGACCAGATCTGCAGCCTCTACGACCAGCAAGCCGTCCACGACTGGCTCACCACGCTCCACGGACGCAGCACTGGTCAGGTGTGGATCGGCTCCGACCTCGACCGGTTCCGGGGCCGCACCTACGACACCGCCGACCCCGGCTGGGCAGGCCGCGCCACCGACCGCATCACCCGCCTCGACCAGGCCGGCGCCGCCGGCATCTACACCCGT
Source organism: Dactylosporangium sp. CA-139066 (assembly GCF_050936175.1). NCBI lineage: Bacteria > Bacillati > Actinomycetota > Actinomycetes > Micromonosporales > Micromonosporaceae > Dactylosporangium > Dactylosporangium sp. CA-139066. The sequence continues at coordinate 9,667,744 of NZ_JBNJNH010000001.1, forward strand.
ACCACCACGCTCGTCGCCCCGCCCCGCAAAGGCCGCGGCAGCGACCACGACTCGGCCGCCCTGCCAGGCGTCGCCGCGGACCTCGACATCGCCGGGCCCGGCCACAAGACCACCAAACCCCTGCCGCCCGACGAGGCAGCCGTCCGCGACCTCATCGACGACAGCGGGCTGCTCACCCCGTCCCTGTGGGTGCACTCCGGCGGCGGCATGTACGCCTGGTGGCTGCTCGCCGAGCCGGCGCCGATCCGCGACCACGAGCGGGCCGCCGCGTTCACCGACCGGTGGCAGCAGGTCATCGCCGCCGTATCCGCCCGGCACGGGTACACGTACGGCAACGTCGGGGACCTGTCCCGCATCCTGCGCGTCCCCGGCACCGTCAACCGCAAGACCGGCACCGAGCGGCCCTGCCGGATCGTCGAGGACACCGGCCGCCGGTACAGCCTCGCGAACCTCGCCGACAACCTCACCGACGTCTGGCCCGCCATCGCTCCCGCCGCGCCGGTGGCCCCGGCCGTTCCGCGCCGCCCCCTGGCGGCCGGCACCGGCAACCCGGGCATCGACTACGAACAGCAGGTCGACTGGGCCGACATCCTCGAGCCCCACGGCTGGACGTTCGCCTATGAACACGGCCACGCCCGCTACTGGGTGCGGCCCGGCAAAGACCGGCGCGGCGGCATCTCCGCTACCACCGGCCGCGACCCCGCCCGGGACCGGCTGTGGGTGTTCACCGACGCCACCGAGTTTCCGCAGAACACGCCGATGACGAAGTTCGGCGCCTACACGCTGCTCAACTTCGGGGGCACCAGCGCTCACCACTTCGCCGAGGCCGCCCGCGAGCTCCGGCGGCTCGGCTACGGCGGACGGGAGGCGGCGTGACGTACACCGAGGGACTCTGGGACGCCGACGAAGCGGAGTGGGAGGGCCGGGGCAGCAACGTCATCCACCTCTCCGAGCGGCTCGCCGACCGCGTCAACCCGCCGGCCACGCTCCCGGCTGAGCCGGTCATGGGACTCGGCGCCACCCCGTTCGTTGCCGGACGCGGGTACGCGCGCCGCTTCCCGACGCAGACGCTCCCCGAGCCGATGCGGGCCTACTGCCACGACCTCGCCGTACGCAAACAGGTCCCCGTCGACCTGGTCGCGCTCACCATGCTCGGGATGCTCGGCGCTGTTGCCGGACCCCGGATCATTGTCCGGCGCGACCTCGACTGGACCCAGCCGTGCAACCTGTACACCTGCTGCGGACTGCCGTCCGGCGCCGGGAAGTCGCCGACCATCGAGGAGCTGCGCCGCGGCGCTCGGAAGGCGCTCAAACTGCTCACCGAGCGGCACCAGCAGCGCCTCGGTGAGCGGATCGCCGGACTCGAACACGAGGCGGAGCAGCTGTACCGGCAGGCGAACGCCACCGCGCCGACGGCGGCCGGGGCCCGTGAGGCATTCCGGACGCAGGCGAAGGCCAAGGAGTCCGAGGCCGAGAAGCTGCGCACCGAGCCGCCACCCGCGCCGCAGATCATGTTCGACGGTGACATCAGCGTCGAGGCGTTGGCGGCGAAGCTCGCCGCCAACGGCGGGGCCGGCGCGATCGTCGATGACGAGGGCACGTTCCTGCGCATGTTGGGCGGCATGTACAACGGCGGGAAGACCGGCAACCTGGGTCTGGTCCTCGTTGGCTACGACTGCCGCTCCTACGCCCCGGCCCGGATCACCCGGAACTCGGAGCCGATCGACCGGGCCGCGCTGTCGCTGGTCATCGCCCCACAGCCGGGAATCATCGCCGACATGCTCCGCGACCATGCGATGGTCGACGCGGGCGTCATCAACCGGTTCCTGGTGTCGATCCCCGGCGACCTGATCGGCCAGCGTGAGGAACGCCCGGCCACCTACTACAAGGACCTGCCGGCGGAGCGCCCGGACCGGTCGGGCCGCGACTGGTGGTCGGGGCTGATCGCGTCGATCGTCGAGTACGACGTCATCGGCGACACCCCGACTGAGGACGCTCCGACGATCGACCTGACCCGGGCGGCGTTCAAGCGGCACCGGGAGTACGAGCGCGAGTTCGAGGGGCGGCTGCACCCGGCGTCCGGTGACCTGCTCGCTGCGGCGGCGTGGGGGTCGAAGCATCTGGCGCGTGTGATGCGGGTGGCGGCGCTGCTGCACCTGGCCGCCGGCCTGTCGACCGACGACGAACTGTCGGAGCAGGTGATGGAGGACGCGATCACGATCGGCGAGTGGTCGATCGAGCACTTCCTGGCGGCGGGAAAGGCGTCGGGCCTGTCGGAGGAGGCGGGCCGGATCAAGGAGTACGTCGACAACGCCGAGTTCGGTTACGCGCTGCGCAGTGAGATCAACAGGCGGGTGTTCATGAACAAGGCGTCGAAGGCTGCGATGTCGCGGTGGATCGGCGAGCTCATGGAGACGGGCAACTACTCGCTGGAGCAGGTGCCCACGCGCGGACGGCCGGGGTGGGCGGTCTGCCGGGGTGGCGTCAAGCCCAGGACGGGCGATGACGATGCCGCGTAGGGCTCTGGCGGGGGACCTTTTCTCGCACTTTTCTCGCCGTCGCTGCGAGAAAAGTTTTGGCCTTCGCGAGGCTGCGACCTGGGGAAACGCAAGATCGCTCGACTTTTCTCGCTTTTCTCGCTTTTGCGCTAACGAAGGGGTGCGGGTGTGGATCAAGGCCCTCGCGATAATAGAGGTGGTTTTTAATATAGATAGATATATATATTACCAGCTCACACCCCCTACGCCTCACCCCATGATCCATACCCACACTCTCACCCCTGCGCAGAAGCGAGAAAAGCGATAGAAGGTCCGGACCCTCAGCAAAACCGCAGGTCAAAGGCCAGATTTCGCGATCTCCACGCCGCGAGAAAAGTGCGAGAAAAGTGCGAGAAAAGTCCCCGCCCCGGAGGAGAACCCCGATGAGCACCACCACCGACGTCATCGCCGCCTTCCAGCCATGCCCGACAGGCATGGAAGCGCACTACGTCACAGCCAACGGCGAACACTTCACCCGGCCCGTCCTCGGCTGGCTCACCGTCGACGAATGCGACACCGACTCCAACGGCGACGCCCTCGCCAATCCCGACGTCCGGCCATACCGCCGGATCGTTGCCGGAGTCCTCAGCGAAGCCGAGATCGAGGCGGCCGACAACGACTCCACGTTCTGGCACATCACGTACCCCGGCGAGCCGGGGCCAACCACAGAGGAGATCGCCGCCCAGGCGGCCAAGACGCGAGACTGGATTGAGCGCCCCAGGGGTGCCGCATGATGCCGACCTGGGACGAATTCACCAACGCCGAGCCCCGGCTCACCGCGGTCCTGGAAGCTGCCGTCGCGCTCCTCGGTCACAGCGACGAATGCCACGCCGAAACCGTCTACGTCATGGCGAAACCCCTCATCGGCTGGCTCGTCGGCCCCCAGCGCGGCCGGGCGCCCCGCAACGGCCTCCGCGCCGTACCCGCTGGCACCCGCCTCTGGGCCATGGCCACCGTCGCCCGCGAATTCCAAGCCACTCCCTCGTGGCTCGACAGCAGCCACGCCTACGACCACGCCCGGGCTCACATCAACGAACTGCTTCACCAGGTCCAGCAGCAGCGCGAAGCAGCCTGACCCGCCCGTCCCTGGCACCACAAACCCGAAGGAGAACCGATGCCCGACCCTCGAGACCCGCGCCCCGACTGCGAACGCCACGGCTGCGGCCCAGCGATGGGCTGGGCTGCCTGGACCCACACCGACGACTGCAAGCGCGAGTACGCCGCTGCCCAGCACCAGACGTGGCCGGCGCGCGCGAACGCCGAGGCACCCGAGCACCGCGCCGCCCGGCAGCGCACCGAGGACGAGCGGGCGGCCCTCACCGAGCCGGCGTACGGCCTGCGGGAGCTGTCATGACCGCCTGGCACATCGGCCGGGCATGGTCCGGCACTGAGATCGAGGACGGCTGCCCGTGCCCGAAGGCGCCGTGCGGGCTTGTCGACCAGGCCGCGCTGAAGGTCGGTGAGGCGTGCCCGCAGCACCTCGTCAACAAGACGATCCGGCAATCGCATCCCGCCGACGCCTGTCCGGGGCGTCGGGCCGAGGACGTGGACCGGCTCGCCCGCGAGCAGGCCGAGGAGCGGCGCCGGCGCAACGCCGAGCTGGTCGCGAAGCTGGGGCTGCTGAAGCCGGAGGTGATCGCGGCGTCGCTGCGGGAGGCCGAGGACCTGCGGCGGGCGCGGCTGGCTGAGCGGGCCGGGCAGCTCGACCTCGGGGGCGCTTCGTCGTGAGCGAGGTGGGGGGCGGTCCGATCCGCGAGGGAGGTGGGGATCGGTATGTCGGAGAGCGGTCGAGGCGCTGGCCGGACGGGCGTCCGCTGTGCGGGGCGAAGAAGAAACGCGAGGAGGGCTTCTGTACGTGGACGGCCGGTCAGGGCACGTCACACCTGGGTCGCGGACCCTGCGAGCGCCACGGTGGGAACCTTCCGTCCCACGTGATCGCGGCCGAACGCGCTGAGCTTGCCGCGACGGCCGCCCGCTATTCGGTGCCCCGGCACATTCACCCGCTGGAGGGGCTGCTGGAGCAGTACGCGTTCCGGATGGGCGAGGTGGCGCACCTGCGCGAGTTGGTGAACGCCCTGCCGGCGGAGGCGCTGTTCTGGGGTGTCGAGTCGGAGACGGACCGCCGCTCGCCGGATGGGGAGGACGGGGAGCGGCTGCGCACGGGGACGGCGGCGGAGTTCGAGCGGAAGTCGAAAGCCGGGCCGAACGCGATCTTGGAGCAGTACGACAAGGCACAGGCGGCGGCGGAGAAGCTGGGCCTGGACATCATCCGTGTGGGCCTGGAGACGGCGGCGCAGAACCTGGCGGGCCGGCTTGCCGGGCAGCTCGGTCCGTTGCTCGACGGGCTGATGGCGGCGTGCGCGGCCGAGGCGGCCCGGTTCGCGGGTCTGTCGGAGGCGGATGCGGGTGTGCTGGCCGCCTCGTTCCGTCCGCTCGCGGTGGAGCGGATCGCAGCTTTCGCGGGGGCTCGGACGGTCGACGGGACGGTGGCGGCGTGACGGCCTCAGCGCTCCCGGGGACGCGTTTGGTGACCCGACCCACGCCCGGCGCGTTTTCGGGCCGAAGCGGTCGGCTGACGGACCCCGCAAAGCCACGCCCGCTCGAACCGGCCCAGCGGCATGCCCACCACCGGTCCTCAGATAGCGATTCCCGGCCCGCACGCCGAGCCAGGACGCGAGAAACGGCCACGGTGGTCCGCGGCCAAGCAACCCCCATTCCCGCGCAGCCCGAAGGAGACTCCCGATGACGACCACGACCCCCGCGAACTTCACCGCCGCCGGCACCCGCGCATTCGAGGACCTGCCGCACTCGTGCCGCTGCGGCACCCGCTGGTCCGGGTCGAACACCACGCACTGCGGCACCTGCCACAACTTCGTGGGCACCGGCGTCGAGGCCTTCGACCGGCACCGGCGTGGCGGACGCTGCAACCCGCCCGCTGACGTTGGCCTCGTGCTGATCCCGGGCCGCGCCTACGAGGTGTGGGGCACCCGGTCGGCCGAGGGCGAGGCGGCATGACTGAGCAGCCCATCGGCCCGACGGCCTGGTTCGACCAGTTCCCGGTCGCCCTCTCCGGCGTCAAGGGCAACGACCAGTGGTGCGCTCGCCACTGGGCGCCCTGCCCGATCCTCGGCGCGAACGGTCTCGGCGCCGCCACGGAGCTGATCTCGGTCTTTCTCCGGGAGGTCGCCTCGGCGAAGACCCCTGACGGACTCAACGCCGAGATGCAGCGCGTCGGCAAGCTCTGCTGCACCCTCGGCGACGAGCGGATGTACGAGATCTGGGGGCACTGGCCGCCGACCGGGGATGGTGACCGTGACTGAGCCCCGCATCGTCCGCTGCCAGTACGGCCAGGACCCGCACCCGATCGACGACGAGTGCGTCAACGTCACCGACGTGTGGACCGACGCGCAGCTCGAGGCCGGCCTGCGCCGCGTGTTCGCGGCGGTCGACGGGCCGCCGCCGAAGGTCGAAGCCCGGCCCGGCTTTGGCCCGGGCTTTGGGGGCGGTGACAGCGGCGACGGCGCCCTCAAAGGGGATGCCCGGCCGACCTGGGAGAACCCGGCCTCCGAGGCATCCGGCGGTGACCGGTGAACGCCGAGCCGTGCCGCCACTGCGGCCGAACGTCGCACGGCTTCGCCTGCTGCGGGCTGATCTTCGCCGACGAGCCGGGCGGCTGCCCGACCGACCACAGTGCCGACCTCGGCGCCAAGCCGCACCGGGCGCCGGTCAAGGGCCAGTCCGGACCCGCCCGCCCACTGCGCGCCCCGCGCCGGATCGAGCCGAGGGGGCATCGATGACCACCATTCTGCGCCGCGCTCTCCGCTGGCTCGGCGAGTTCTTCGACCTCGTCGAACCGGAGCCTCCCCGGCTCAACTGCGGCTGTCTCCGCAACGACCGCGCCCGGTTCGTCTGCCCGTGCGGCCATGACGCCTGCGAGCAGCACCGGGCCCACACCTGCCGGGAGGCCGCCGATGCCGTGCGATGAGCCGTTCGTGCCCCGCCCCCGATCCGCCGCCGACGACCTCCGCCCGGGCGAGGTGCCGCGCGCCGACGTCGAGCACCTGATCGCCCGGGTGCTGCACGAGCAGTCGTGCGGCGACGAGAACTACGCCGGCGACCCGCAGGTGGCCGCCGCTGACCGGGCCGGCCACGCCTGGGACGCCCGTGCCATCTGCGACGCGCTCGCCGAGCGCGGCTGGATCGTCCACCGCACCGACAGGAGAGACCGATGACCACCATCACCGCCGGCGAGATCCAGGACGGCATGCTCGACCTCGCCTACGTCCGCCTCGACACGCCGCTGGTCGACCCCGACCCGGAGACCATGTCGATGCTGGACAGCGTCATGAGGCGGCTATTCGACCCCGCCGAGCGGGAGCTGCTGACCGTCTCGGCCTTTTCGAGTGCGCTGTGAGCATCGACAAGGCCGGCGCGGCGCGAATCCCGCCGCCGGCGACGGTCCTGCCGCCCCCACCCCCGCCGTCGACCGGCAGGCGGGACCTACGGCCGTTCGTGGCCGTCGACCCAGCGATG